>JASGKE010000001.1:0-2500 GCA_047600885.1 Pseudoxanthomonas sp.
GTGTTCTTTAACAACTTGTGACGTAGCGAGCGTTTTAGATTTTCATCTAGACGTGTCGTTGAGGCTAAGGCGGGGACTTCGAGTCCCTAAAAATTGAGTCGTATGTTCGCGTTAATGGCTTTGTACCCCATTAACACGGCATGTAACTCCGAGGCGACTTGGGGTTATATGGTCAAGCGAATAAGCGCACACGGTGGATGCCTTGGCGGTCAGAGGCGATGAAGGACGTGGCAGCCTGCGAAAAGTGCGGGGGAGCTGGCAACAAGCATTGATCCCGCAATGTCCGAATGGGGAAACCCACTGCTTCGGCAGTATCCTGCAGTGAATACATAGCTGCTGGAGGCAAACCCGGTGAACTGAAATATCTAAGTAACCGGAGGAAAAGAAATCAACCGAGATTCCCTGAGTAGTGACGAGCGAACGGGGACCAGCCCTTAAGCTGGATTGGTTTTAGAAGAACAGTCTGGAAAGACTGGCCATAGACGGTGATAGCCCGGTATTCGAAAAGGCCTTTTCAGTGAAGACGAGTAAGGCGGGGCACGAGAAACCCTGTCTGAACATGGGGGGACCATCCTCCAAGGCTAAATACTCCTGACCGACCGATAGTGAACCAGTACCGTGAGGGAAAGGCGAAAAGAACCCCGGAGAGGGGAGTGAAATAGATCCTGAAACCGTGTGCGTACAAGCAGTAGGAGCCCGCAAGGGTGACTGCGTACCTTTTGTATAATGGGTCAGCGACTTACTGTTCGTGGCAAGCTTAACCGTATAGGGGAGGCGAAGGGAAACCGAGTCTGATAAGGGCGCATAGTCGCGGGCAGTAGACCCGAAACCGGGTGATCTAGTCATGCCCAGGGTGAAGGTGCCGTAACAGGTACTGGAGGCCCGAACCCACTCCCGTTGCAAAGGTAGGGGATGAGGTGTGATTAGGAGTGAAAAGCTAATCGAACCCGGAGATAGCTGGTTCTCCTCGAAAGCTATTTAGGTAGCGCCTCGTATGAATCTTCTTGGGGGTAGAGCACTGTTATGGCTAGCGGGACATCGCGTCTTAGCAAACCATGGCAAACTCCGAATACCAAGACAGAATGTACGGGAGACACACGGCGGGTGCTAACGTCCGTCGTGAAAAGGGAAACAACCCAGACCCACAGCTAAGGTCCCAAATTTCGTGCTAAGTGGAAAACGATGTGGAAAGGCACAGACAGCCAGGAGGTTGGCTTAGAAGCAGCCACCCTTTAAAGAAAGCGTAATAGCTCACTGGTCGAGTCGGTCTGCGCGGAAGATTTAACGGGGCTAAGCACGAAACCGAAGCTTGGGGTGCATAACTTTGTTATGCGCGGTAGAGGAGCGTTCCGTAAGCCTGCGAAGGTGGCTTGAGAAGGCTGCTGGAGGTATCGGAAGTGCGAATGCTGACATGAGTAACGATAATGCGGGTGAAAAGCCCGCACGCCGAAAGCCCAAGGTTTCCTTGCGCAACGTTAATCGACGCAGGGTTAGTCGGTCCCTAAGGCGAGGGCGAAAGCCGTAGTCGATGGGAAGCAGGTTAATATTCCTGCACCTCGCGTGAGTGCGATGGAGGGACGGAGAAGGTTAGGTGTACCCGGCGTTGGTTGTCCGGGGGAAAGGCGGTAGGTTTGGATCTTTGGCAAATCCGGGATCCTTTAAGACCGAGCACCGAGACGAGTCCTTTAGGACGAAGTCACTGATACCACGCTTCCAGGAAAAGCTCCTAAGCTTCAGCTCACGCAGACCGTACCGTAAACCGACACAGGTGGGTAGGATGAGAATTCTCAGGCGCTTGAGAGAACTCGGGTGAAGGAACTAGGCAACATGGCACCGTAACTTCGGGAGAAGGTGCACCCCCTTTGGTGGCCCATGCGGGCTATAGCTGAGGGGGGTCGCAGAAACCAGGCCGCTGCGACTGTTTATCAAAAACACAGCACTCTGCAAACACGAAAGTGGACGTATAGGGTGTGACGCCTGCCCGGTGCTGGAAGGTTAATTGATGGGGTCAGCCGCAAGGCGAAGCTCTTGATCGAAGCCCCAGTAAACGGCGGCCGTAACTATAACGGTCCTAAGGTAGCGAAATTCCTTGTCGGGTAAGTTCCGACCTGCACGAATGGCGTAACGACAGCGGCGCTGTCTCCACCCGAGACTCAGTGAAATTGAAATCGCTGTGAAGATGCAGCGTTCCCGTGGCAAGACGGAAAGACCCCGTGAACCTTTACTATAGCTTTACATTGAACGTTGAGTTCGTCTGTGTAGGATAGGTGGGAGGCTATGAAACCGAGGCGCTAGCTTCGGTGGAGCCAACCTTGAAATACCACCCTGATGTGCTTGACGTTCTAACCTAGGTCCGTAATCCGGATCGGGGACCATGTATGGTGGGTAGTTTGACTGGGGCGGTCTCCTCCCAAAGAGTAACGGAGGAGCTCGAAGGTACGCTCAGCGCGGTCGGACATCGCGCACTGTGTGCAAAGGCATAAGCGTGCTTGACTGCGAG
>JASGKE010000001.1:7500-2112972 GCA_047600885.1 Pseudoxanthomonas sp.
AAAGTGGACGTATAGGGTGTGACGCCTGCCCGGTGCTGGAAGGTTAATTGATGGGGTCAGCCGCAAGGCGAAGCTCTTGATCGAAGCCCCGGTAAACGGCGGCCGTAACTATAACGGTCCTAAGGTAGCGAAATTCCTTGTCGGGTAAGTTCCGACCTGCACGAATGGCGTAACGACAGCGGCGCTGTCTCCACCCGAGACTCAGTGAAATTGAAATCGCTGTGAAGATGCAGCGTTCCCGTGGCAAGACGGAAAGACCCCGTGAACCTTTACTATAGCTTTACATTGAACGTTGAGTTCGTCTGTGTAGGATAGGTGGGAGGCTATGAAACCGAGGCGCTAGCTTCGGTGGAGCCAACCTTGAAATACCACCCTGATGTGCTTGACGTTCTAACCTAGGTCCGTAATCCGGATCGGGGACCATGTATGGTGGGTAGTTTGACTGGGGCGGTCTCCTCCCAAAGAGTAACGGAGGAGCACGAAGGTACGCTCAGCGCGGTCGGACATCGCGCACTGTGTGCAAAGGCATAAGCGTGCTTGACTGCGAGATCGACGGATCAAGCAGGTACGAAAGTAGGTCTTAGTGATCCGGTGGTTCTGTATGGAAGGGCCATCGCTCAACGGATAAAAGGTACTCCGGGGATAACAGGCTGATACCGCCCAAGAGTTCATATCGACGGCGGTGTTTGGCACCTCGATGTCGGCTCATCACATCCTGGGGCTGTAGTCGGTCCCAAGGGTATGGCTGTTCGCCATTTAAAGTGGTACGCGAGCTGGGTTCAGAACGTCGTGAGACAGTTCGGTCCCTATCTGCCATGGGCGTTGGAGATTTGAGAGGGGCTGCTCCTAGTACGAGAGGACCGGAGTGGACGAACCTCTGGTGTTCCGGTTGTCACGCCAGTGGCATTGCCGGGTAGCTATGTTCGGAAGCGATAACCGCTGAAAGCATCTAAGCGGGAAGCGCGCCTCAAGATGAGATTTCCCGGGGCACAAGCCCCCTAAAGGAACCATCAAGACTAGGTGGTTGATAGGTCAGGTGTGTAAGTGGGGCAACGCATTGAGCTAACTGATACTAATGATCCGTGCGGCTTGACCATATAACCTCAAGTGGCCTTGGACTCGACGATATCGTCAGAGAAAATCCAATGCCCGCTACGTCACAAGACCCTATGAGAGATTGGCGCCTTAATCCGTTCCTTGGATGGCGACGCTCCAACCGTCTCCCTGGTGAAATTAGCGCTGTGGTCCCACCCGTTCCCATCCCGAACTCGGAAGTGAAACGCAGCCGCGCCGATGGTAGTGTGGCTTAAGCCATGCGAGAGTAGGTCATCGCCAGGGGCTTTACCCCGAAACCCCCAGCCCTAAAGGCTGGGGGTTTTTTCTTGCATCGGTTTCGCCAACAATCGCTCTTCATCTCACGTCAGGGGGCGATGCATGAAGCGATCCTTGTTTGTCGGCGCCATCGTTCTCGGAAGCATCTGCTCGTCCGCATCGGCCGCGGTGCCGGTGTCCACCGACGCGCGTCGCGTGCACGAAGCGGCCCTCGTGCTGGATACGCACCTCGACACACCCGCCAACTTGGCGCGTCCGGGATGGGACATCGCGGTTGACCACACGCACGAGGGCGATCTGTCGCAGGTCGACCTGCCGCGGATGAAGTCCGGCGGCTTGGACGGCGGCTTCTGGGTGATCTACACCGCACAGGGCGCGCGCGACGACGCGGGCAAACAAGCTGCGCGCAACCATGGTCTCGAGCGACTGGTCGCGATCCGCGAGATGCTCGCCTCCCATTCCGATTCCATGGAGCTCGCATTGACGTCGGATGATGCACTGCGCATCGCGAAGACAGGCAAGCGCGTGTCCTTCATCAGCATGGAGAATGCGGCGCCCTTGGCGGCGGACTCCAGTCTGCTTGTCGCATACCACAAGCTCGGTCTGCGCATGTTGGGCATTACGCACGTGCTGAACAACGATTTCGGCGACTCGTCCACCGACGCGAAAGGACCCGAGTGGGGCGGCCTGAGTCCTGCCGGCAAGGCGCTGGTCTCCGACGCGAACCGTCTGGGCATCGTGCTCGATGCCTCGCACGCGAGCGATACCGTATTCGACCAGCTCCTCGATCTCTCACGCGCGCCGATCGTCCTGTCGCATACCAGCGCCGACGCCATGTTCGACCATCCCCGCAACATCGATGACGCGCGCATCCGACGCCTGGCCGACAAAGGCGGGGTGATTCATGTGAACGCATTCGGCGGTTACTTGGTCAGCATTCCCAAGCGACCCGAGCGCGAAGCCGCGCTGAACGCGCTTTCGGAGAAGTACGGACCGGAGAGTCGGCTGTCGGTGGAAGCCGCGCCTGCGTACTTGCGCGAGCGGCACGCCATCGAAGCGCGTTATCCGGTGAAGCGCGCGACGTTTGATGACTACATGGCGCACCTGCTCCACATCATCAAGGTTGCCGGGGTGGATCATGTCGGCGTCGGCGCGGACTGGGATGGCGGCGGCGGTGTCGTCGGCATGGAAGACGTCAGCGCCTTGCCGCTGATCACCCAGCGTCTACTTGCCGCGGGCTACAGTGAAGACGACATCCGCAAGATCTGGGGCGGCAACCTGCTGAGGGTGCTGCGAGAGACCCAGGCGATCGCAGCCCCGAGCGCCGCGGACTGACCGCGCGTCCGCATCCGCGTGCCGTGCCGACGTCCGGCGCGGCGACTGCTTGATCGTCGGCGTAAAGAGATAGTGCCTGTCGTTTGAACGGGAGATGGACTCATGGACGAATCAATCACGCCCCGTCGCTTCGTGGAGGCATTGTCCGACGACGTCCCCAAGCACTGGCTGCCTGGCAATGAAGTGGTCTCATCGCTGCTGAATGCCTACACGGTGCTCGTGCCCGCGAATGAGGCCTTCTACATCCGCACATTGAACGCCTGCCAGTCGCGGATCACGGATCCGGTGCTGCGTGCACGATGCCAGGCCTTCATCCGCCAGGAAGCGCAGCATGGCGTGGCGCACAAGCGCTACTGGGCCAACCTGGATGCACAGGGTTACGCGTACCGTGGCTTCGAGCGCGTCGTTGATCGCGCCGTCTTCAGGACGATGGACCGCTGGGGGCCTCTTTGGCTACGTGCATCGCTCGTCAGCTGTGTCGAACACATCAATGCCTACCTCGGCTATGAATTCCTGTCGCAAGCCATTCTCGCGGACGCCGATCCGCGGGTGCGCGACTTGATGGAGTGGCACTTCGCGGAAGAGATCGAGCATCGCGCGGTGGCATTCGATCTGCTGCAGGCCGTCGCACCGCACTATGTCGTCCGCTTGGCGGGCGCGCTGACGACCGCGGTCCTGTTCTATCTACTGATGACGGGACTGGCGGTCGCGCTGCTGGCCCAGGACGGGTTGTTCTGGCGTAAGGCGACGTTGCGCCAGGCCGTCGCGCACGTCGGCGCTGGCCACCGCATGGGGCGGCGCACGCTTCGTCATCTCTTGAACTACTTGCGCCCCGGTTTCCACCCCTCGCAACTGGGGGGTGACGGGCTTGCAGCGGATGTCCTGACCCGGCAAGCGGCGGCCCGCCCGCCGGTGATCGTGGCCATGGCCGCCAAAGCTGAATGAATGCACTCCGCTGACATGCCTGGTCCGGGGTTCTGAGCGCTCGCTCTCGCTAACACATTGAAAAACATGGTCGTTTTCTCGCGGGTTCGTGACCGGGCCATTGTTGCATCGGTGGGACAAAGGGAACTTCCCATGTGGTTAGCAGTCGAACCCCCCGACTGCTAACATCCTTGCCCATGAGCCAGATCACCCCCACCACCGCCCTGGTCCCCAACAATCTCCCGATCCCCAGCGCCCTGGGTTCGCTCGACGCCTACATCAGCGCCGTGCACCAGATCCCCGTGCTGTCGGTCGAGAACGAGCGCGAGCTCGCCAATCGTTACCGCGAAGACGAAGACCTCGACGCGGCGCGCGAACTGGTGCATTCGCACCTGCGTTTTGTCGTCCACGTGGCCCGCGGTTACAACGGTTACGGCCTGCCGCTGGGCGACCTGATCCAGGAAGGCAACATCGGCTTGATGAAGGCCGTGAAGCGCTTTGACCCGGACATGGGCGTGCGCTTGGTGAGCTTCGCGGTGCACTGGATCCGTGCCGAGATGCACGAGTTCATCCTCAAGAACTGGCGCATCGTGAAGGTCGCCACGACCAAGGCGCAGCGCAAGCTGTTCTTCAACCTGCGCAAGTCCAAGACCCGCCTGGGCTGGATGAACGCGGAAGAAGTCAGCGCGGTCGCCAAGGACCTCAATGTGTCCGAGCGCGAAGTGCTCGAGATGGAAGCGCGCCTGTCGGGTCGCGACATCGGGTTCGATGCATCGTCCGACGACGACGACGATCATGCGCCGCCGTCGCCGGCCAGCTACTTGGTCGCGCACGATGAAGATCCGTCGCAGGCCTACGAGCGTGCGGACAGCGAGGACAACCAGCTCGAACTCCTGCGTGAAGGCCTGGCAGGCCTGGACGACCGCTCGCGCGACATCATCAAGCGTCGTTGGCTGGATAGCGAAAGCAAGGTGACGCTGCAGGAACTTGCCGACGAGTACGGCATTTCCGCCGAGCGCGTGCGCCAGGTGGAAGCCAATGCGCTGAAGAAGATGAAGGCGTTGTTCGCTGCCTGATCACAGCTGGTCATCGCGCTGCACCGCGGAGAGGCCCCGAAAGGGGCCTCTTTCGTTTTTCGCGGATGCATCCGCCGCTGAAAGTGTGATCCACTACGCCGCAGTCCGGACCGGACGACGACATCACAAGGAGCAAGATATGCGGTGGGGGATACAGGGGCGCTGGATCGTGGGTGTGGCGTGGCTCATCGTCGGCACGTGCGCCATGGCGGCGGGACACGCCGCGACGACGGGGGCGGACGGAGCGAAAGCGTCCGACACGCAGGGTCGCATCACCTTCGGCATCGATCGCGAGGAGTACGACGCGCAGGCGCGGGCGGCGATGCAGGTGGACCCGGTCGTGGCCAAGCACCTTGGCGCGATCCGCCACGTGGCGCTGGACGAGTCCGCGAGCATGGATGAGCCCGGCCCCGATGTGCTGGTGTTCGACGTCGAAGGCAGCCGCGGCAAGGGTCGCGTCACCGCCCGCTTCATCACCGTCAGTCCCACCGAAGAGGTGCTGGGTCCCGGCACGCTGGTGATGGCGGATGGCACCGAGCATGCCATCGAGGGCAATGCCGAGGCCTTGGCCGCGGAGGCTCGCCATGATCATGGCCATGACGACGAAGGGATGCTTCAGGAAGGCAAGGACATCTTCACCCGTCAGGCGCGCGAGGCTGCACAGCGGTATCCGCTGGTGCAGCAGCACATCGGCCAGATCGAGACCTTCGTGTTGAACGCCGAGGCCACGGGCGCAGCAGCGGGCGTGAACACGTTCGTGTTCGATCTCATCGGGAGCAAAGGACGCGGCACGCTGGAAGCGGACTTCATTACCGTGAGCGCCGAGACCGAACGCTTGGGCAAGGGCGTGCTGACCCTGCAGGATGGACGCCGCCTGCCGTTCGAGGGCGAGCCGCGGAGTGCGGACGAGCCCGATGAGGACACGGAATCGCTGTTCGGCGGCATGCAGGACAACATCTTCACCCGCCAGGCGCGCGTCGCTGCGCAGCGCTATCCGTTGGTGCAGCAGCATATCGGCACGTTGTCGACGTTCGAGCTGGACCTGGGGGCGAGCGCTGAAGCCGAAGGCGCTGACGAATTCGTGTTCGCGGTGGCAGGCGACAAGGGTCGTGGCCGCCTGCTGGCGGAGTTCATCACCGTCGATGCGGAGACCGAGCGCCTGGGCAAAGGCGTGCTGACGCTGGACGATGGCCGCGAACTTCCGTTCGAAGGCGAAGCACCGTTTCCGGGTGAAGGCGACCAGGCCATCGAAACCGAAGCCGTCGACGCGCCCGAGATTCCCGAAACCTTCGCGCGACAGGATGGCATCTTCGTCCTGCAGGCGAACGCCGCGATGCAGGCGCATCCGGTGGTGAAGCGCTACATCGGCGACATCCGCGAAGCCGCGTTCGATCGCGAGGCGTCATGGGCGGCCGAAGGCGAGCGCTACATCTTCGATCTGAAGGGCAGCAAGGGCGCCGGCCGGCTCGAGGCCGAGTTCATCACCGTGGACGCCGACAACGAGCGCATCGGTAATGGCGTGCTGGTCATGGCGGATGGCAAGCGCCATTCGCTGGGCACGGAGTGACGGGCGCAAGATCCGGATAGCGGCGCTGTAGGCGCCGAACGACCATGGCGTCACGTCCATTGGAGTGATGCCATGTCGTTCGTGATCCGCGGTCTGTCACCCGCGCCCTTCCTGCCACTGTTCGCCCTGGATGATGATGCGTTGGCGGCACGCAACGTCCGCCGCGTCGTCGCCGATGCCGACCGCGGTTTTCCGTGCCGCCTCTCGCTGGAAGACGCCACGCAGGGCGAGACGCTGCTGCTGCTCCCCTGGGACCATCACGACGTCGCCGGTCCTTACCGCGCCAGCGGCCCCATCTATGTGCGCGAAGCGGCCACGCAACGTGCGCCGGCACGTTTCCACGACGCGCTTCCCTTCGCCTTCCTGCACCGGCTGCTGTCGCTGCGCGCGTACGACGGCGACGGCATGATGCGCGGCGCCGAGGTTGTCCAGGGCGAAGACGCCGCGCCTGAGCTCACGCGCCTACTGGCGATACCGGGTGTGGCCTACCTGCACATCCACAACGCACGCCCGGGTTGCTACGCGGCGCGCGTGGATCCTGCCTGAGCGTCGTCGTCGTCGCGGCCCAGGATGATCCGGGCGCCGCGTTGGTAGCTCCAGTACGCCCAGAACCAGTTCAACAGTACGACGAGCCGGTTGCGGAATCCGATCAGGAAGAACACGTGCGCGGTGAGCCAGAACCACCACGCCAGCAGGCCCGAGAACTTCAAGCGGCCGAAGTCGACGACGGCCGCCATGCGACCGATCGTGGCCAGGTTGCCGTAGTCGCGGTAGCGGAACGCGGTCGGTGATGGGTTTCCCGACAACCGTGCGCGCAGCACCTTCGCCACATGGCCGCCCATCTGCTTGGCCGCAGGCGCGACGCCGGGAACGGGACGGTCATCCGAGGTGAAGGAAGCGAGATCGCCGGCGACGAAGATGTCGGGATGGCCCGGTACGCTGAGGTCCGGCTGCACGTGGACGCGGCCGGCCCGGTCCAGCGGTACGCCGAGCGCGCGTGCCAGTGGGGACGCGGCCACGCCAGCGGCCCACACGACCGTCTTCGCCGGCACGAACGTCTCGCCGAGGCGGTAGCCGTCGGCGTCGATGTGGCTGACGGGCGCGCCGGTCGCCACCTCCACGCCCAGCTTTTCCAGCTGCAGGCGCGCCTTTTCCGAGAGGGCTTCGGGGAACGACGCCAGCACGCGCGGGCCCGCTTCCACCAGGCGGACGCGCGCCTGCGAGGGATCGATGTGGCGGAATTCGTTCTTCAACGTGTGCCGTGCGATCTCGGCCAGCGTGCCGGCCAGCTCGACGCCGGTCGGGCCGCCGCCGACGATGGCGAAGCTGAGCCAGGCCGCGCGCTTCGCCGGGTCGGTCTCCGCTTCGGCACGCTCGAAGGCGAGCAGCAGGTGGCGGCGCAGCCGCAACGCGTCGTCGAGCGTCTTCAACCCCGGCGCGTGCTCGGCCCATTCGTCGTGGCCGAAGTACGCATGCGTCGCCCCGGTGGCCAGCAGCAGGTAGTCGAACGCGAGGGTGCTGCCATCGGCCAGCACCACCTGTTTGTCGTGCGGGGCGATCGAGGCGGCCTCGGCCAGGCGCACTTCGACGTTGCGCTGCTTGCGCAGGATGTGCCGCAGCGGTGCGGCGATGTCGGGCGCGGAGAGGCCGGCGGTCGCCACCTGGTACAGCAGCGGCTGGAACAGGTGGTGGTTGTGGCGGTCGATCAGGGTGATCCGCACGGCGGCGCCTGCCAGCGCCCGCGTGGCCCAGAGGCCACCGAAACCGCCGCCGACGATGACGACGTGGGGAGGTGCTGCCTGCATGCGCGGTTCTCCTGTCACCGCGGTCGATTGTCGCATGGCGTCAGCCGGCGTCGCGGTCGATCAGCGACGTCTTCCGCGTGTCGGGCATCCACAGGTACACCAGCAACGAGCACGCGATGCAGGCGCTGACGTACCAGTAGAAGCCGGTCTCCATGCCGGCCCGCTTGAACCACAGCGCCACCATGTCCGCGGTGCCACCGAAGATCGCCACGGTGAGCGCGTAGGGCAGGCCCACGCCGAGCGCGCGGATCTCCACCGGAAACAGTTCCGCCTTCACCACCGCATTGATCGCGGTGTAGCCGCTCACGATGACCAGCGCGGCCATCACCAGCCAGAAAGCTTCGGTGGCGCTCTGTACATCCTGGAGCTGGCTGAGGATCGGCACGGTGAACAGCGTGCCCAGCACGCCGAAGGCGATCAGGATGCGGCGGCGGCCGATGCGGTCGGACAATGCACCGACGACAGGCTGCAGCAGCATGTAGACGAACAGCGTGGACGCGTTGATCAGGCTGGCCGTCTCGGCGGCCATGCCGGCGCTGTTGACGAGGAATTTGTGCACGTAGGTCGTGTACGTATAGAAGGCCAGTGTGCCACCCATCGTCAGGCCAACGACGCTGAACACCGCGCGTGGATGCCGCATCAGTGCGCGCAGTGTGCCTTGGGCCTGCTGCTGCGAGTCGCCGGCATCGGATTCACTGCGCACGAACGATTCGGTTTCCACCATGTTCCGGCGCAGCCACAACGCGACCAGCGCGGCCACCGCGCCGATCGCGAACGGAATCCGCCAGCCCCATTCGCGCAGTTGCTCGTCGGTGAGGAAGACGCGTTGCAGCGCGATCAGCACGGCGAGCGCGATCAGGTGACCCATCACCAGCGTGACGTACTGGAAGCTCGACCAGAACCCGCGATGCGCGCGCGTGGCCATTTCGCTCAGGTAGGTCGCCGACGCGCCGTATTCGCCGCCAACGCTCAGGCCCTGCAGCAGCCGGGCCAGCACCAGCAGCACCGGCGCGGCGACGCCGATGCTGGCGTAACCCGGCGTGCACGCGATGATGAGCGAGCCTGCGCACATCATCACCACCGACAGCATCAGCGCGCGCTTGCGGCCGTGGCGGTCGGCGTAGCGGCCCAGCAGCCAGCCGCCCAGCGGGCGCATCAGGAAGCCGACCGCGAAGATCACGGCCGTTTTCAGCAACTGGCTGGTGCGGTCGCCACCGGGGAAGAACACGTCGGCGAAGTACAGCGAGAAGGCCGCATAGACATACCAGTCGTACCATTCCACCAGGTTGCCGACCGAGCCGCTGAAGATGCTGCGCAGGCGGCGGGCGGGCGTCATCGCATCGGGCGGCGCGTGCGTCATCAGTAGAGATCCATCGGGTCCACGTCCAGCGACCAACGCGTGCGGCGCGCTTCCGGCAAGGCATGGATCTGCGGCAGCGCCAGATCCAGCGTGCGATGCAGGCTGCGACGTTCGGGCGAGGAGAGCAACAACTGCACGCGGTGCAGGCCCGCGCGGCGCGGCATCGGTGCGGGCAGCGGGCCATGCAGTTCGAGGGTCGCATCGTGCGCACGCAGCGCCTGCTTCGCGGCCTGCAGGAATTGCTGCGCGGCGTCCACGTGCTGGGCTTCGGCACGCAACAGGGCGAGGTGCGCGAACGGCGGGAACCCCGCCATCCGCCGCTGCTCCAGTTCGGCATCGGCGAAGGCGTGATAGCCGCCGTTGATGAGCGTGTCCAGCAACGGATGGTCCGGATGGTGCGTCTGCAGCCACACGTCGCCGCGCTTGCCCGCACGTCCGGCGCGCCCGGCCACCTGGATCAGCTGCTGCGCGAGCTTTTCGGTCGCGCGGAAATCGGTGGAGAACAAGCCCTCGTCCACGCCCACCACGGCCACGCGGGTGAGGTGCGGCAGATCGTGGCCTTTGGCGAGGATCTGCGTGCCGACGAGGATGCCCGGCGCCTCACCCAGCTTCGCCAGTTGCTGCGCCAGGCCGTCGCGCTTCTGCGTGGTGCTGCGATCCACGCGCAACACCGGCACATCCTGGAAGGTCTCCGCCAGCAACTCTTCCAGCCGCTCGGTGCCGATGCCCTGCGGTTGCAGCGCCAGTCCGCCGCAGTCCGGGCAGGCCAGCGGTGCCGGCTGGCGCGCGCCACAGTGGTGGCACTGCAGGCGCTTGCCGCCGGCGTGCACCGTCATCGAGGCATCGCAGCGCTTGCAATGCGCGCTCCAGCCGCAGTCGTGGCAGAGCAGCACGGGGGCATAGCCGCGGCGGTTCTTGAACACCAGCGCCTGGCCACCGGCGTCGACGGCCTGTCGCAGGGCCTGCAGCGTGTCGGCGAGCAGCCCCGCCTGCTGTGGACGCTTGCGCATGTCCAGCACGCGCACGCTGGGCGGCTGCGCCTCGCCGGCGCGCCGCGACAGGCGCAGATGCGCGTAGCGGCCGCTGCGCGCGTTGTGCAGCGTCTCCAGCGAGGGTGTCGCACTGCCCAGCACCACCGGCACGTCCAGCGCCTTGCCGCGCACCAGCGCGAAATCGCGGGCGTGGTAGCGGATGCCATCCTGCTGCTTGTAGCTGCCGTCGTGTTCCTCGTCGACCACGATCAGGCCAGCCTCGGGCAGCGGCGTGAATACCGCCGAACGCGTGCCGACCACGACGCGCGCCTCACCGCGCAGACAGGCGGCCCAGGTGCGCGCGCGTTCACCATCGTTGAGGCCGGAGTGCAGCGCGTGCACCGGCACGCCCAGGCGGTCGCGGAACCGCGACAGCGTCTGCGGCGTCAGGCCGATCTCGGGAACCAGCACCAGCGCCTGCCGCCCGCGCGCCAGGCAATCCGCGATGGCCTGCAGATAGACCTCGGTCTTGCCGCTGCCGGTCACGCCGTCGAGGAGCAGCGCGGCGAAGCCGTGCGAGGCGATGATGGCGTCGGCCGCCTCGCGCTGCTGCTCGTTGAGGAGCGGGCCTGCGCGAGGCACGGGTACCGGCGTCGTGGCCGGCACGGCGACGCGCTCGGCGAGTCCGCGCTTGGCCAGGGCCCGCGCCGTCGCACGGCCTTCCTCCAGATGCAGGTCCAGCACGTCCTCGTCCAGGGGCGTCGCCGCCAGCAGGTCGGCCAGGCGACGCGGGCGGCTGCCGCTGCGTAGGCGGTCGCGCTGGGTCAGCCCGGTTTCGGTCAGTCGCCACTGCCAGGCGTGCGTGTCGGGCAGGGGTTCGCCTTGGCGCAGGGCGGCCGGCAGGGCGGTGGCGAAGACTTCGCCGAGCGGGGCATGGGTATAGCGGGCCAGCCACTGCAGCGACTCCCGCAGCTCTCCCCGCACGAGCGGCGCGTCGTCCAGCACGGTCAAGGCTTCGCGCAGTTCGGGCACCTCGTCGGTCCGGGGTTCGACGGAGGCGACCACGCCGACCAGCTCGCGGTTGCCGAACGGCACCCGCACGCGTTTGCCGACGTCCGCCGGGGTGGCGGCATGGCCGGGCGGCGACAGGTAGTCGAACGCCTGCGGCAGGGGCACGGGCAGGGCGATCCGCAGGACGGGGGACGAGGGCATCGGACGCAGTTTATCGGGCCGCCCGGGCGAGGTCAGGTGGTTGTGCAGTTGCACCGTTGTCCTGCCAATTTCTTGACGAAATTCACGCAAGTACTGATCTGGCAAGGAGAATTGGGTTTATCCACATCTGCTGTGGATAAATCTGTGCATGGCGCTGATGCTTCACGGCGCGATGACGTCCCTGCAAGCCTTCCAGTCAGGTTGGCGAAAAAAGCGCCATCGCAGATATTTCCTTTAATATCAATTATTTATGCGTGAAACCCAGCTGAAACATGGCGGTCGACGCGGTGCCTGCCAGGCCGCGTGACGGTTAGATGACCGCTGTGCACAACGTTTTTTCGTCGAAACCCTTGTGCCGCCGAAGAGAGCAGGTTCCTGCGCGCTGTCAAGCGTCCATACGGCCCCGCAGGCTGTCTATGATCGACCCCGTCAGACCCCGGTTTCCGCATGGCCCCGAACCCCCCCCCCGACCCACCGCCCGCCGCCCTGGCCGCCTTCCTCCGCGGCTGCGAGCGACGGGGTGCGGTCTTCGCCGCGCTCCAGTGCGGCGACCCCGAACGGGGCGACGTCGCGCTGGCGGCGGCGCTACGGGCGTTCCGCGCCCATGCGGCCGAACTGCCCATGGCCGCGTGGCCGGCACGCTTCTGGAGCCTGCTGGTCGCCGCGCCGCCCTTGAGGGCCGAATCCCCCGTCGCCCAGCGCGCGCCTTCCTTGCAGCCGCTTGCCGGCATCACCCCGTCAGACCGTGCCGCCCTGCTGCTGCGGCTGGCGGGCGGGCTGCAGGAGGACGAGGCCGCCGGCGTGCTGGGCCAATCCGTCGAGGACTACCGCGCGGCGCTGACCCGGGCCTGCCCGCGGGACGCGACCGGACGGCCTGACGCCGAGGCCTGGCGTCGATTGGCCGAGGCGGTGCAGGCCCATCTGCGCGATCTGCCGCCCGAACGCCTCGCGCGGCTGGCCCGCCTGCGCGACGAAGCGCTGGCCGGCACCAAGATGCCGCCGCCCGCCCGGGTCACCGCATCGCCCGCTAAGGCACAGGCATCGGACAGGCCAGCCCGTCGGTGGCCCTGGGTGGTGCTGGTCCTCGTGCTGATGGCCGCCGCCCTGGCCGCCACCTGGTGGCCTGGGGCGCCGTGGGCGGACCTGCTGCAGCCCGCCGCGCCCGCGCCGGCCGCCGGCACCGTCACCCTGACCGACCCCGAGATCCTGCAGGAAGCCCTGCCACCGGCCGAACCGCCCGCGGCGCGCTTCGATGCGGATGAAGCGGCACGCACGGATCGCGATGCAGCGCTGCGGGCGGATCCCGAAGCGGCCACGCTGATCCCGGACGCGGATTTCCTGGCGTGGTACGTCGTGCAGCGCGCCGTCGCCGCCACGGCCGACGTCGCGCCCGAGTCGTCGTCGCCCACGCAGGGCGCTGACAGTGCCGACGCACCGCCCGCTCCGGTGGCCGTGGTTCCCGCAGCGCCGCAGCCGTGGGAAGCGCTCACGCTTGAGGCGCGGACCCGCCTGCGCGCCGCTTATGCGGCGTGGTTGTCGCTGGACGAGGTGGACCGCGCGCGCCTGCGCGCGGCGGCGCGCGATGTCGCGGCGCAGCCTGCCGATGCGCAACAGGCCTTGCGCACGCGTTTTGCCGCGCTGGATGCGATGGAGCATCGCGGCTGGCGCTTGGGCCCTGCGCTGGGCGCGGTGTGGCCGCGCCTGCAGCCGATGTTCGCCTACGTGCCGGAGCGCGAGCGCGAACCGCTGCTGGTGTTGCTGCGCCAGCTTGATGCGAATGCGTTGGACGATCTTGCCGCGCTCACGCAGCGCATTCCGCCGCAGGAGCGCGACCGCTTCCGCCATGAGCTGGTCAGGGTACCCGCGGGTGAACGCGCGGCATGGCTGCACGCGCGCCGCGAGCGCTAAGCCCTTAGGCGTTGACCCAGGTAGTCAGCACCAAGAACATGATCGCCATCATCAGCATCATGAAGTAGAGCGTGCCCAGCACCGAGAATTTCAGCAGCGTGACGATCACGTGTTGCCGGTACACACGTTGCTGCATCCAGAACAGATAGATCGCCATCCAAACCAGCAGGCGCCATATCACGGCCCGATGCGGGATCGCCTGCCAGAAATTGTCGGGTGCCACCAGGTTGCCGATCGCTTGTACCAGGCAGATCGCCAGGAAGCAGAGGCACAGGTAGGCATGGCTATACAACGCCACCACGAGGTGCTCCAGATAACCGCGCCCCGTTCCGATATAGGCCAGCTTCAACAGCAAGGCGAACACTGGCACCAGCACGAACAGGGCCGACGGCACCGAGCCGATCAATCGCGTGACGAAATAGTCCGGGTCCTGCGCCACCCGGGGAACGTTCTCTTCCGCCCGCGCCAGCTTCTTGTTGAACCAGCGATTGGCGAAGTCGGGCAGCCAGCCCACGCGCACCGGGTTGCTCTCGGCATCGAATGCCTTGCCGTCGATGGTGATCAACGCACGCATGGGGATCTCGGGCAGCGGTGCGCCTACCGGGAAACGATCAGGCTGTGCCAGCGACGGATGATCCGGCTGAAGCTGGATGATCCGCTCACGTGCCAGGCGCTGGGTGGCATAGATGTTCTCCTCAATGGGTTTGCGCACGAAGCCCAGTCCGCGAGGGACGCCCGCACGTGCCGATACCAGGCCTTCCAGCGTCTGGTCCCGCTGCTTGATGACGCCCTCGACCGTCGTCTGCTTGGAGAAGTCGATGCCGGACTCATTCGGTTTGGCGACCAGATTGGTCTTGCCGTCGGCCGTCGGCGGCGGGTTCGGCAACCTGACCTCTTCGAAGTGCAGGGTCAGCTTCGCCACGAAGAACGTCAGCACGCTGAGGATGACGAACAGGCGCAGCGGCGCCACGAACGGCGCGCGATGGCCGGCCAGGTATTCGTTGGCCAGCTTGCCCGGCGAGAGCAGCGTGCGCAGGGTGCGGAAGATGCGGCCGTCGAGGTGCCAGAACGATTCGAACACCTCCTCCACCGCGTGCCCGAAGCTGCGCAGGGGGTTGTGCGCGTTCTGCCCGCATTGGTGGCAGAACCCGCCCTGCAGCGGTGTCCGGCAGTTCTCGCACGCGCTGGCGTGCACGGTGTCGGCTTCGTGCGATGAAGTCATGGGGCGTTCGGACGGTGCGGGTGGCGAGCGGGTAAGATACCGGCCTCCCGTGACCCGGTGCCAGCGCGCGACCGCGCGACCGTAGTCCGGCGGTTGCCCCTCATGTCTTTGTCTGCCTCCCCGACCCCGCGCTTCGGCCAGGAAGTGCGTGCGACGGCCTCCCTCGCCCTGCCGTTGGTGCTGGGCCATGTCTCGACCGGCCTGATCGGCTTCGTCGACAACGTCATCGCCGGCCACCACGCCACCCAGACGCTGGCGGCGGTGACCGTGGGCACGGCCCTGCTGTGGCTGCCGATGATGGTGCCGATCGGCACGCTGATCTCGCTGACGGCCTCCGTGTCCCAGCTGGACGGGGCGAACCGGCGCAGCGAGATCGCGCCGCTGTTCCGCCAGGCGCTGTGGCTGTCGCTGGGCCTGGGCCTGCTGATGTTCGCCTTCCTCAGCCTGGCGCCGTATGCGCTGGCGCGGTTCGGCATCGCACCGGACATCATTCCCGGCGCGACCGCCTTCCTGCACGGTATCCGCTGGGGGGTGCCGGCGCTGACGTTCTACTTCTGCATGCGCTACCTCAGCGAGGGCACGCACTGGACGCTGCCGACGATGATCCTCGGCTTCGGCGGCCTGCTGGTGCTGGCGCCGGTCGGCTACGTGCTGACGTTCGGCAAGCTGGGCTTCCCGGAAATGGGCGCGGGCGGCCTGGGCATCGCGTCGGCGCTGACGATGTGGCTGCAGGCCATCGCGTTCGCGATCTATCTCTGGCGTTCGAAGCGGTTCGCCGACCTGCACCTGTTCGCGCACTTCGATCCGCCGCGCCGCGCGCCGATCCTGCAGCTGCTGCGCACCGGTTTGCCGATCGGCATCACCGTGCTGATGGAGGGCAGCCTCTTCATCGTCACCGCGCTGCTGATCGCGCGCCTGGGCGCCACGCCGGCCGCAGCACACCAGATCGCCATCAACGTGTCGGCGCTGTGCTTCATGGTGCCGATGGGTGTGGCGGAGGCGACGACGGTGCGCGTGGGTCATGCGGTCGGCTCGGGCGATGCGCTGGGCATACGCCGCGCGGCGCATGCGGGTTACCTCATCGTGCTGGCCACGCAGGCGATGTCGGCGCTGTTCCTGCTGCTGGGCCACGACCTGGTGGTGGCGCTGTATACCGACGACCTCGCCGTCGCCGCGCTGGCGGGCACGCTGCTGCTGTTCGCGGCGGCGTTCCAGTTCCCGGACGGCATCCAGGTGCTGTCGGCCGGCGCGCTGCGTGGGCTGAAGGACACCCGCGTACCCATGTGGCTGGCGGTGGTCTCGTACTGGGGCCTGGGCATGCCGCTGGGCGCCGGGCTGGGCCTGGGCCTCGGGTGGGGGCCGCAGGGCATGTGGGCGGGCCTGATCGTGGGCCTGACCGCGGCTGCGGTGTTGCTGGGCTGGCGTTTCGAGCGCAGCAGCCGGCGCCACGTGGCTGGCGCGCAGGACCCCCTGCCAGCGTCACGGTGACCAACGGGGCATGAAAGCCCCCCGGGCACACGCTACAGTGGCCCCAGTTTCCCGGAGTCTTCCATGAACCAAGTCGCACCCGCACCCCGCCGCAGCCCGGTCGCCACGTTCTTCGTGGGGCTGTGGGACGTGATGAACTTCACCCGCAAGCTCGTCCTCAACCTGATCTTCTTCGGGTTGCTGTTCCTGATCTTCATCTTCTTCATCATTGCCGCCGGCAGTGGCGGGGTGAAGCCGCTGATGGAACGCACGACCTTCGTGCTGGCGCCGGAAGGCCGCCTGGTGGAGCAGTTCACCGCCGATCCCGCCACCCGCGCGCTGGCCAAGGTGCTGGGCGACAAGAGTGGCAGAGGAAGTGCAGCTGCGCGACCTGCTGCGCGCCATCGAGGCCGCGCAGAAGGACGAGAAGATCGAGCGCATGCTGCTGCGCGTGGACCAGCTGCAGCCCACCGGCTACGCCTCGCTGCGCGAAGTGGCCGCGGCGCTGGCGAAGTTCCGCGCCTCGGGCAAGCAGATCGTCGCCTTCGGCGAGAACCTCAGCCAGACGCAGTACCTGCTGGCCGCGCAGGCCAACGAGGTCTACATCGATCCGATGGGCAGCCTGGTCCTCGAGGGCCTGGGCCGTTACCGCCAGTACTACCGCCAGGGCCTGCAGGACAAGCTGGGCGTGGACGTGCACCTGTTCAAGGTGGGCGAGTACAAGTCGGCCGCCGAACCCTACGTGCTCGATGCGGCGTCGAAGGAAGCCAAGGAAGCCGACCTGTTCTGGATGAACGATGTCTGGCAGCGCCTGCTCGCCGACATCGCCAAGGTCCGCAAGACCACGCCCGAAGCGCTGGCCGCGGGCATCGACACGCTGCCCGAGGGCGTCGCCGCCGCCGGCGGCGATCTGGCCAAGTACGCATTGCAGCAGAAGCTCGTCGACGGCCTGAAGACCCAGGAAGAAGTCGAGAACCTGCTGATCGAGCGCGGCGTGGCTGACGAGGATTCCGAGACCGGCTTCCGTGCCGTGGGCCTGGCCGGCTACCTGACCCAGATCGACGCCAAGAAGAATCCGCTGGACAGCCGCCCGCAGGTCGCCGTGGTCGTGGCCGAAGGTGAAATCACCGACGGCGACCAGCCGGCCGGCCGCGTCGGTGGCCTGTCCACCTCGGCGCTGCTGCGTGAAGCGCGCGACGACGAGGACGTGAAGGCCGTCGTGCTGCGCGTGGACTCGCCGGGTGGCGGCGTGTTCGCTTCCGAGCAGATCCGCCGTGAAGTGGCCGAGCTGAAGAAGGCCGGCAAGCCGGTGGTCGTCTCGATGGGCGACCTGGCCGCGTCCGGTGGTTACTGGATCAGCATGAATGCCGATCGCATCTACGCCGATCCGTCCACGATCACTGGTTCGATCGGCATCTTCGGCATGATCCCGACCGTGCCGCGCTCGCTGGAGAAGATCGGCGTGCACACCGACGGCGTGGGCACCACGCGTTTCGCCGGCGCGTTCGACATCACCCGTCCGCTGGACCCGGCCGTCGGCCAGGTGATCCAGTCGGTCATCGACAAGGGCTATGCGGACTTCACCGGCAAGGTCGCCGATGCACGCAAGAAACCCGTCGAGGACGTCGACGCCGTGGCGCGTGGCCGCGTGTGGAGCGGTGCGCAGGCCAAGGAGCGCGGCCTGGTGGACGAGTTGGCGGGCCTGGATGCCGCGCTGGCCGATGCCGCCAAGCGCGCCAAGCTCACCGATGCCGAGGGCTACCGCGTGCGCTACATCGAGAAGGCCGCGTCGCCGTTCTCGCAGTTCATGTCGGGCCTGGCGGGCACCCGCCTGGGCGCGGCCTGGCTGAAGGATTCCGACTTCGCCCGCGCGCTGCTGGCGCGCAGCCTGCCGGAGATGGAAGCGCAGCTGCGCTTCGTCGACGAAGCCGTGAACGACCGCAACGGTGCACCGGTGAAGACGCTGGCGTACTGCTTCTGCGGGTTCTGATTCCCAGCGACATCGTGTGAACCCACGGGCCGCCCGGGCAACCAGGCGGCCCGTGTCGTTTGTGCGCACGCGAATGGCCGTCCGTCGCGCATTCCGCGTTGTATGCGGTGTCGATGCAGGAGTCGGAACCGCATGAAATGCAGGGTATGGGGTGCAATGGCGCTGGTCGCGCTGGCGTGCATGCAGGCGGCGCACGCCGCACAACCTGGCCTGCCGGAGGTGCCTTCGTGCACGCATGCGACGGCGCCGGATGATGCCGGATTGGTGGCGACACCGGGTGGCTTCATGCTGGTGCATCCGCGCAATGCCGATCTGCCGTACGACTACACCGGCTGCAAGACGCTCTGGGTGATGGATATCGATCCTGCGCCGTGGCGCTGGGCCACGCTGTGGTTCCGCAACGGACGCCTGCAGCGGGTGGTCAGCGCATCTCGCGATGCGGCCGCGCCCCGCGTGTGCGACATGCCGGGTGCTGAGCCGCCCGCCGGGCATGCGCCCGCGGCGGCCTGCGAAGGCTTTGACGACCACCCGTGGATCGCGCTGCGCCTGCCGAGCTGGCCGCGCGCCTGCGCAGGCGAGAACCCGCCGGCAGCCTGCGAGGGAGCACCGGAATGAGCCGTGTGAAGCGGATGGGCTTTGCGATGTGGCTGGCGTTGGCCGGCATCGTCGCGCCCGTGCTCGCGAGGGACGCTGATGCAGACTTCGCTGCTTTCCTTGCGCGCTGGCGTGCCGCGGTCGCGGCGAATGATGCCGACGCGATCGCACGGATGACGCAGGCGCCGTTCCTGTACGAAGGTCGGGGACGTGATCGCGAAGGCGTGGCACGCGTAGCGGTGCCGGCGCTGATGACACCCGAGGTCCGCCGCTGCCTGCGCACGGCGGTGCCGGTACGCGAGGACGACCGTCACGTCCTGTTCTGCGCGCCCTACCTGTTCTACTTCGCGCAGGTGGATGGGCAGTGGCGCTGGGTGGAGTTCACGGCCGACGGCGAAGCGTGAACGTCAGGGCGCGCTGGCATCGCCCGTCGCGTCGGCTTCAGCGGCGTTCGTGCGATCGGCCGCCGCTTGCACCTGCGCTTCGACGGCTTCGGCTTTCTGGATAGGCGCCTGGACGGCGTCACGCAGCTCGGTGCCGCTGGGCGTCGTCGTGGATGCGGTGGCCTGGGGCTCCGGCGGCTCGTCGGTCGGCGGGGGTTCCGGTGCGCGGCAGGCCGCGGCCATCAGGGCAAGCGAGGCGAGCAGGGCGAAGCGGATCCCGGGCATGACGACGATCCTCGTGTGACGTGGCGCTATGCTACGCCCAACGACGAAGGAGACGCACGTGGCGGCGAACCGGTGGCGGTTGGACGGACAGCGGGCGCTGGTGACCGGCGCCAGCGCGGGCATCGGGTTGGCGATCACGCGCGAGCTGCTGGGCTTGGGCGCCGACGTGCTGATGGTGGCGCGCGACGTCGACGCCCTGCAGGAGGCACGCGCCGACCTGGGTGAGGAATTCCCCGAGCGCGAGATCAGCACGCTGGCGGCCGATGTCGCCGACGACGAGGACCGCCGCGCCATCCTCGACTGGGTGGAAGATCACGGCGACGGTCTCAACATCCTGGTCAACAACGCCGGCGGCAATGTCACCCGCGCTGCGGTGGACTACACCGAGGACGAATGGCGCGGCATTTTCGAGACCAACCTGTTCTCGGCCTTCGAGCTGTCGCGCTACGCGCATCCGCTGCTCACGCGGCATGCGGCTTCCAGCATCGTCAACGTCGGCAGCGTGTCGGGCATCACGGCGGTGCGAAGCGGCGCGCCCTACGGCATGACCAAGGCCGCGCTGCACCAGCTGACCCGCAACCTGGCCGCCGAATGGGCAGAGGATGGCGTGCGCGTGAACGCGGTGGCGCCGTGGTACATCCGCACGCGCCGCACCTCAGGCCCGCTCTCGGATCCGGACTACTACGACGAAGTGGTCGCACGCACCCCGATGCGCCGCATCGGCGAGCCGGAAGAAGTCGCCGCCGCCGTCGGATTCCTCTGCCTGCCCGCGGCCAGCTACATCACCGGCGAGTGCATCGCGGTGGATGGCGGGTTCCTGCGTTACGGGTTCTGAATTGACGTTCGTTTGATGCATGGCCGATAGCGTGGACCCTTCGAAGAAGCGAGGGCACGGACATGAGGCGATGGATCAAGCGGATCGCAATGACGAGTGGAGCACTCGTCCTGATCCTTTGCGTCGGCGGCTTCGCCTACGTGCGCGCGCTGGATCTGGACAGCCAGCCACCAACGAATGCAGCCAGCACGGTGGCGGACCTGGATTTCATGCGCGGGGCGCTGCCGGCGACGCGGGGAAGAATCCTCGCGGTCGTGACCAGTACGGCGCACTTCCCGGATGGGCAGAAGCAAGCGGGCTTCGAGCTGAGCGAACTCGCGCGGGCGTACTACGTGTTCCGCGCCAACGGCTACCAGGTGGACATCGCCAGCCCCCAAGGGGGATCGCCGCCGATGCGCCTGGATGACGAGGACGCGGTGGCCGCCGACTACGCTTTCCTCAACGACACGGGAGCGCGCAAGGCGCTCGATGCGAGCCTGCGGTTGCGCGACGTCGACCCTAAGCAGTACGCCGCGGTCTACTTCGTCGGCGGCAAGGGCACGATGTTCGATTTTCCCGATGATCCGGACGTGCAGCGCATCGTGCGCACGGTCTACCAGGGCGGGGGCGTGATCGGCGCGGTCTGCCATGGTCCGGCCGCCTTGCTGGAGGTGACGCTGGATGATGGGGCTCCCCTCCTGCGCGGGCGGCGAGTGGCGGCCTTCAGCAATGATGAGGAACTGTTCCTGATCAAGGATGCCCGCACGCGCTTCCCCTACCTGCTGCAGGATCGGTTGCTGGAAAAGGGCGCACGCTACGTCGAGGGGCCGATGTATCTCGACAACACGGTGGTCGATGGTCGCCTCGTCACCGGTCAGAACCCGTGGTCGACGTGGTCAACGGCCGAGGCGATGGTCCATGCGCTCGGCCACGCGCCCGTCGCACGCGCGCCGGGGCGCGACGAGCAGGCGGTGCGTGTGATGGCGGCTTACCACCGGGAGGGCATCGACGCGGCGCGCACGCTGCGGGCGGCCCTGCCAGATGCGGACAAGCGTCTGTTGCTGATGCATGCGCTGGTGGCCGGTATGCAGGGACGCCTGGGTGACGCGTGGCATCTCCAGGCGCTGGCGCGAGCGTTGAGCCGACGGGACTAGTTTCCGCAGTTGCTTTCCGACAGGATGCGCGCCACGCGCTCGTACTCGGCGCGATTCTTCTCGACGTTCTCGCGGCGCGCGAAGCGATAGGCCACTTCGGTTTCGTCGCCGCGCTTCTTCCATGCCTCGCACAGGCTGCCATCGGGCACGCGGGCGCAGGTGTCGCGCACCACTTCGCAGGCCTGGCCCGCGCCTGCCTGTGGGTTGCCGTCAAGGCCGGTCGTACGCAGCGAGACGCAGCGCGATGCCGGCTCGCTGTCTTCGGTGACGTAGGTGTCCTTGTCGTAGGTCGTGCACTGGAACAGCACCGGCGGCGGCAACCGCGGTGCGTCGGCGGCGCGTGCTGGTGGTGCGTCGGTCGCCCGCGTGATCGGCTTCGTCACCGTCGTGGGCGCCTGCGTTGCAGCTGCGGCGGGTGCCATCGGCACCGTGTTCACGCCCTGCATGGTGCGTTGTTCCTGCTTCATGCCTTTCGGGCACGGCGCGTTCTGCAGCGTCAGCGCGCCGCTGGCATCGGTGCAGCGGTAGATGACGACCTCCGCCGCCTGTGCGGCGAACGGGGCAAGGGCACAACAGGCGGCCAGCAGCAGGCGGTGGGCGAGGGGGCGTGCGGTACGGCTCATGGATTCCTGCAATCGTTGGCGATGCGCGCGTCGATGCCGCGCTGCTCCAAGTCTAGCGTGCGGCGTTCGCTCGCCATCGCGCTGCCGTAGCGGCGCAGGATCTCGTAACGCCGGTCCGACAGGCGCGCGCAGACCTCTGCCTGCGGCAGAACGTGGCAGGTATCGCGAATCCATACGCCGCCCGGCGCGTATCCCGCACCACCGTGGCCGGGACGCGGGGGATGGGGGTGTGGCGGGCGGGGATCGCCGCTCTGGAACGAGAGCGTGCCGTTGCCGATCGACACGTTGCCCGAGATGCTGGCGGAACTCGTGTAGCCGTCGCGCGGCCGCATCGGGTAGCCGGTCGACCAATACGGCACCCAGCGCGGATTGCCCTCGCCGTCGTCGCTGGTATAGGTCTCGCCGTCGGGCGTCACGCACTCGTACATGGGGCGGGGCGGCGTGACGTACACCACCTGCACAGAGGTGTTCGAGACCGGAGCGACGGGCGTCGGGGGCGCCGCGACCGGGCGCGCGACCGGTGCCGGGTCGCGAGGACGCTGCATGGTGCGGACGTCCTGCTTCTCGCCCTTCAGACAGGGGGAATCCCGAATCGTCAGCCCACCGCTGGCGTTCGTGCAGCGATAGATCGTGACCTCGGCGGGAACGGCGGTCGCCTTCGTCGCCTGCGCGAAGGACGGCGTCGGGATCAGGAAGACCGGCAGCAGGAGCAGGGCAAGGCGCGGCATGCCGCCATGGTGCGCGCGCGGGCAAGGGATGGAAAGTCGGGCGCCGTGAACGGCCGCCGGTCATTCACGCAGCGCTTGGCCGGTCAGTGCGTCGCGGATGGCGGTGGGGCGGGCGAGGCCGCCCGTCTGTCCGGTCACGGCCGCGTCCACGCGCGTGAGCAGGGCCGGATCCAGCGCGTCGTAAGTGCTGACGGCCGGTTGGCCGCTCAGGTTCGCGCTGGTGGATACCAACGCGCCGCCATAGGCCTGGCAGAGGCCGACGACGGTGGGATGGCCGCTGACGCGCACGGCGATGCCGCGATGCTGGCCGGTGATCCAGCGCGGCGCCTGCGCGGTGGCGGGCATCACCCAGGTGTGCGGGCCGGGCCAGCTGGAGAGCACCTCGGTGAGGCGCTCGGTAGGAACCGCGGCGACATCGATCAGCGGCTTGAGCTGTTCCAGCGTGGCGGCGATCAGGATCAGCCCCTTCTCGACCGGCCGCTGCTTGATCGCCAGCAGGCGGTGCACCGCGCCTTCGTCGAAGGGATCGCATCCCAAGCCCCACACGGCCTCGGTGGGGTAGGCGACGATCCCGCCGCTGCGGATCACTTCCGCGGCTTCCTCGATGGTCCTTTCGATGGGCATGGCGCGCGTGTCGTGTGGAATCAGAAGGGCGCGTCGTCCCCGACGGCGGCCTTGGCGACGGTCTTCTTCGCCACCTTCTTGGTCGCCGCCTTCTTCGTCGCGGTCTTCTTGGTGGCCTTCTTCGCCGCCTTCTTGGCGGGCGCCTTCTTGGCCGCGGCCTTCTTCGGCGCGGCGTCTTTCTTTACCGCGGCTTTCGCCGGCGCCTTCTTGGCGGCGGCTTTCTTGGCGCCGAAGCCACGGCGTGCAGGCTTGCCGGTTTCTTCCAGCAGCTTCTGCACTTCCTCCAGCGTCAGCGACGCCGGTTCGCGGTCCTTCGGGATCTTGCCGTTGAGCTTGCCGTCGCTGATGTACGGGCCGAAGCGGCCGTTCAGCACCTGGATGTCGCTGCCATCGAATTCCTTGATGATGCGGTTGCGCGCGATCTCTTCCTTCTCTTCGATCAGGAACACCGCGCGTGCCAGGTCGATCGTGTACGGGTCGTCTTCCTTCTTCAGCGAGGCGTAGGTACTGCCGCGCTTGGCGAACGGACCAAAGCGGCCGATGCCGACGCTGACCTCCTCGTCCTTGTCCTGGCCCAGCTTGCGCGGCAGCTTGAACAGCTCCAGCGCGTCTTCCAGAGTGATCGTGTGCATCGACTGGCCGGGTCGCAGCGAGGCGAACTCCAGCTTCTCGTCGGTGTCCTTGTCGCCGATCTGCGCATACGGCCCGTAGCGGCCCAGGCGCACGCTGACCGGCTTGCCGGACTTGGGATCGGCACCCAATTCGCGCGCACCGGTGGCTTCGCTGCGGTCGACGGTCTCGGCTTTCTCGTTGACCAGTTCCTTGAACGGGCCCCAGAACTTCTCCATCAGCGGCACCCACTCTTCCTCGCCACGCGAGACGGCGTCGAGCTCGTCCTCCAGCTTGGCGGTGAAGTCGTAATCCACGTACTGGGTGAAGTGGCCGGACAGGAACTTGCTGACCGCGCGGCCCACGTCGCTGGGCTTGAATGCGCGGCCTTCCATTTCCACGTACTTGCGGAAGATCAGGGTCTGGATGATCGAGGCGTATGTGGAGGGACGGCCGATACCGTATTCCTCCAGCGCCTTCACCAGCGCGGCTTCGGTGAAGCGCGGCGGCGGCTGGGTGAAGTGTTGGTCGGCATGGATGCTGTCCAGCGGCACGGTGTCGCCCGGCTTCATCGCCGGCAGCTTGCGGCCTTCATCCTCGTCTTCGGCGTTCTTCTGGTCCTTGCCTTCCTCGTAGACGGCGAGGAAGCCCGGATCGACCACGGTGGTGCCGCTGGCGCGGAAACTGTGCTGGCTGCCTGCGGCGAGGTCCACGCTGACGGTATTCAGCGTGGCCGGCACCATCTGGCAGGCGACGGCGCGCTTCCAGATCAGGTCGTAGAGCTTGCGCTCGTCGTCGCTGAGGTAGCGCGCCATCTGCGCGGGCGTGCGCAGCGCGCTGGTCGGACGCACGGCTTCGTGCGCTTCCTGCGCGTTCTTCGCCTTGGTCTGGTAGACGTTGGGCTTGTCGGGCAGCGCCTGGGTGCCGAAATCGCGCGCGATGACGTCGCGGATCTCGGTCAGCGCCTCGGCCGACAGGTTCACCGAGTCGGTACGCATGTAGCTGATCAGGCCGACGGTGCCTTCCTCGTCGCCGATGTTCACGCCTTCGTACAGCTTCTGCGCCACCTGCATGGTCTTGCGGGTGGTGAAGCCGAGCTTGCGCGAGGCTTCCTGCTGCAGCGTCGAGGTGGTGAACGGCGGTGCCGGGCGGCGCTTGCGTTCCTTGCTGGCCACGTCGGTGACGTGCAGCGTGCCTTGCGCGGCCTGCTGGATGCGCAGGCGCGCGGCTTCGGCGGTGTCGCCGTCGGTAACGGTGAACTGTTCGAACTTCTGCCCGTCCAGCTTGGTCAGCTTGGCGGTAAAGGCCTGGCGCGGATGCGCGCACTCGGCCTCGATGCTCCAGTACTCGCGCGCGATGAAGGCTTCGATCTCTTCCTCGCGCTCGACGATCATGCGCAGCGCGGGCGACTGCACGCGCCCGGCGGACAGGCCGCGCTGGACCTTGCGCCACAGCACCGGCGAGAGGTTGAAGCCGACCAGGTAGTCCAGCGCGCGGCGCGCCTGCTGCGCATCGACGAGGTCACCGGCGATCTGGCGCGGCTGGTTCATCGCCTCCTTGATCGCGCGCGGGGTGATTTCGGTGAACACCACGCGGTGCAGCGGCTTGTCCTTCAGCAGGCCGCGCTCCTTGAGGATCTCCGCGATGTGCCAGCTGATCGCCTCGCCTTCGCGGTCCGGGTCGGTCGCCAGGAAGATGTCGTCGGCGCCCTTGGCCGCCTTGGCGATGGCGTCGACGTGCTTCTCGTTCTTGTCGATCAGGTCGTACCGCATCGCGAACCCGTTGTCGGGGTCCACCGCACCTTCCTTCGGCACCAGGTCCCGGACGTGGCCATAGGACGCCAGGACGGTGAAGTCCTTGCCGAGGTATTTGTTGATCGTCTTGGCCTTGGCGGGCGACTCGACGATGAGCAGGTGCTTGGGCATGTCAGGGGATTCGGGGGATTCGAGGGGGCCGTCCGGGGCCGGCTAGGGTGGCCCAAACGCGGGCGCCAGAGAAGCGGACGCCCGGGGTAGGGGCCCCGGGCGTTCAGATTTCCTATTTATAGTGGAATCACGCCCGGGCCCGGCGTGTCAAGCCGGATCGTCGGACGGGGGGCGGGTTCCGTGAACCGGGTCGCGCCCCGGGGCGCGCCTCAGCGGCCCATCGAGGCCAGGGCGGCGAAGCCCACCGCCAGCAGGATGAAGGCGCCTACCAGCAGCACGCCGAAGATGATCAGCACCACCAGGGTCACCGTGCCCAGCTCGTCGCGTTGGCGCTCGGGATGCGAGGTGAAGGCCCACTTGTCGACGACCAGGGTGTCGCAGATCAGGTCGTGCAGGCCCTGCTTGCGGCTGGTGAAGGCCGCCATGATCAGGCCGATGCAGAGCAGCAGGCCGCTGAGCAGGTAAGCCCAGTAGCGGCCGAACCCACGCAGGAAGCTGATCCGCTCGCCGTCCGTCCGGACCACCTTGATGCCGATCGCCAGCTTGCCGGGGGTGGCCGTCAGGCCGGCCGTGGAATGGAACCAGGCGAACGCGATCGCGGTGAGCAGGTAGGAGGTGATGGTCTCGCCCGGGTTGAACACGTCGGCTGCGCCGGAAAGGCCGGAAGCGAACGAACTGCCGAAGCCCAGCAGGCCGCCGACAATCGCCGCCACGATGCCTACCGGGATGCCAATGGCGAACGCGTCGATGATGCTGGCCGCCACGCGCTTCCAGAAGCCGGCGTAGACCACATGACCCTCGTACACCGGCGTGGTGGCGTAGCCGCCGATGTCGGCCCGCGGTGCGGCGTACGGTGAGGACGCGGACGTGCCGCCGTCGATCGCCGACGCGACAGGACGCGCCGCCATGGCGGCGGCCGCCACGGCCTCGGACTGGCTGGCATGCGGCGGCGTGTACTGGGTGTAGGTGGGTTCGCTGGCGGTGAACACCGCGCGACCGGTGAGCGGGCGCTCGACGGGGGTGTCGGTCTCGACGGCCAGCGGTGCCGGCGGCATCGGCGGGGCGCTGACCGGTGCCGGGTCGGCGATGCCGAGTTCCGTTGCGAGCTCGCCCATGGGCGTCCACTGCGACATGCCTTCGCGCCAGGCGAGCGAGGCGCGTGTCAGCGCGCCGGAGCGATAGAGCTGGGAAATGGCCTCCACGGTGACGGGGCCCTGGCGTTGGTGTTGCGGATCGACGTAGTACCACTGGGTCATGGGGTGCCTGCGGGAACGGGCCCGCGCTGAAGGGGAGAGAGTGGGGAGGAGTGCGGAAGAGTTACGAGGGCAGGTTGCCCAGCATCATGGCGCCCATCACCGCGTACATGGCGATGGCACCGACGATCACGACGGCCGCAAGCACGAGGATCACGATGGTCACCGTGCCCAGCTCTTCCCGCTGGCGCTCCGGATGCGCGGTGAACGCCCATTTGTCGACCACCAGCGTGTCGCACATCATGTCGTGCAGCGCCTGCTTGCGCTCGGTGAAGGCCACCATCAGCGCGGAGATCAGCACGCCCAGGCCGCAGGTCAGCGCGCTGAACAACACGTAGGCCAGCGAACGCAGGAAATTGCGCCAGAACCCGGCGCGTTCGCCGCTGGTCCGCACCACCTTGATGCCCACCGCCAGCTTGCCGAGGCTGGCCTGCATCGACGAGGACTGCATCCAGCCGAAGTACACGCACGGCGCCAGGATCAGGATCGGGTACATCACCAGGATGGCCGCCAGGCCCGCGCCGGCCGCCATGGGATTGTCGCTACCGCCAGCGCCCATCATGCCGACACCGATCAGCATCAACGGGATCATCAGTGCATAGCTGATGACGGTGGTGACGATGTTGTCGATGAACGCCGCCGCGAAGCGCTTCCACAGGCCGGCCTGCACGATACGACCGCCGGTGACGAAGGCGTGTGTCGAGGTCAGCTGGGCACTGGGCGGCGCATAGGGCACGTGCGTCGCGTCGGGCGTTTCCTCCACGACAGGCTCAAGCGGGGGCAGTGCGGTGACCGGCACATCCAGTTCGGAGGCGAAGTTGCCGAATGGCTGCCAGTCGTCCAGGCCTTCCCGCCAGACCAGCGATTCGGCGGTGAGGCGGCCGTTGCGCGCGTGCGCGGCGAGCTCATCGGCCGTGAACGGCCCCTGCCTCTGCTCCCTGGCGTCGGCGTAGTACCAGTGCGTCATTCGGTTTTTCCCCTGTCAGGTGCGCGGCCCACGTCGCCGCGCGGACGATGTCAGCCGCGGCACTCCATCGGCAGCCACTTGTCATCGACTTCGGACGAGCAGTGCCACTCGGTGTGGTCGCTGCCCAGATCCCACCACAGCTTGCGGCCGTCGATGCCGGTGTTGCCGATGTTGCCGAACTCCAGTTCGAACCCGCAGGTGCCGTCGTCGAACTCGCCGATGGTGGCGCGGGTGACGTAGGTGCCGGCGTAACTCTCGGGCGTGCCGAACATGCCTTCCCCGTTGCTGGGGCAGCGGCCCTGGCTGATGTGGAATTCCTGTACGTCGGCCTTCAGCGCCTGGCTTTCACTGACCGCCTGCACGACCTTGGCGCGCAGCGTGTAGTCCTGATAGGCGGGGAGGGCGATCGCGGCAAGGATGCCGGCGATGCCGAGGCAGGGCACCACCATCACCGCCGCCACGATCAGCGCGATCTTGCCGCCGGACATGCCCTGCTTCTGGGGCGGTGCCGGTGCGGGTCGCGGCGCGGCGGGGCGCGCCGGCGTGACCGTTGGTGGTACCGGCGGCGGCAGTGGCGCCGTCGCCTCTTCGAGAGCCGGTTGCAGGCCGAGTTCCTCGGCGAAATCGCGCAGCGGAAGCCATTGCGGCAGGCCTTCGCGCCACACCAGACTGTCCAGTGTGATGCGACCGTAGCGGTAGTGCGTCCCCAATTCGTCCGCCGTCACCGGACCGTGCTGTTCACGGTTCCGGTCGGCGTAATACCAACCCGACATGCTTCCCCCAGAAGCGGACCGACGTCTCAGTGTACCGGTTCGGGCTCGTCGGCAAACATCTGGGTTTCCATCCACGCGTAGGCGGCTTCGGACCCGGGCTGGTTGAACAGCACCATCAGCACGACCCACTTCAGGTCGTCCAGGTCCAGCTCGTCCTGGTCCAGCGCCATCGCGCGGTCGAGGACCAGTTCACGCTGGTCCGCGTCGAGCACGCCATGCTGCTCCAGGAAGAGCAGGAAGCCGCGGCATTCCACGTCCAGCTTTTCCAGCTCCGGACCATGGAACACGCGGGTGGGGCCGCCCACGCGCGGCGTGGCGGCGCTGGGCCGTTGGTCGGCCAGGGCGTCGAGCCAATCGAAGGCTTTGCTGATCTCGGTGGGGCTGAAACCGGCCTGGATCAGGCCGTTCTGAAGAGAGTCGCGGTCGCGGACGGGGTCCGCGTCTTCGGTGAAGTAGTGTTCGAACAGGTACAGCAGTACGTCCAGGATGCTCTCTTTCATTGCCCCTCGGCCTGCGTCAACGACGCTGTGGAGGTGAAGAAACCGGTCTTTCTCAGGTATCGGCCGTGTTCCGCCGTTACTAAGCCATCCAGTTCCATGACCAGCAGCATGGAGGACAGTTCCGCGGCCGTCAATCGGGTACGTGAGACGAGCTGATCCATACCTGTTGGGTCATGACCTAGTGCCTCCCACAAGGTCTGGTAGTCGGGCGCTAGCGCACGCGGTGCATTGGCGCCGCCGGGAGGGGGCCCCCATTCAGTTTCGCCAAGGCGTTCGCGCAGGGCATTGGCGAGGTCGGCGGCCAGGGGCGCGAGTGCGCCGATCACGTCCTCGGCGCCTTCGACCAGGGCCGCCCCCTCGCGGATCAGGCGGTGGCAGCCCCGCGCCATTGGGTTGTGGATGGAGCCGGGGACGGCGAAGACCTCCCGACCGGCCTCGGCGGCCAGGCGAGCCGTGATCAGGGCGCCCGAACGCTCCGCGGCCTCCACCACCAGCGTTCCCAGCGCCAGGCCCGCAAGGATGCGGTTGCGGGCGGGGAAATGGCTGCGTAGCGCCGGGGTGCCGGGCGGATGCTCGCTGACGACCGCGCCGCGGACGGCGATGCGCTCGCGCAGGCCGGCGTGATGCGGGGGATAGGCCACGTCCGTGCCGGTGCCGACGACCGCGATGGTGGCGCCGTCGGCGGTGGCGAGCGTGGCTTCATGGGCGGCGGCATCGATCCCGCGCGCCATGCCGCTGGCAACGACAATCCCGGTCGAAGCGAGGGCACGGGCGAACCGCTGCGCGTTCTCGCGCCCACCCGGGGTCGGCGAGCGGCTGCCGACGATGGCCACGGCCGGTCGCCAGAGCAGGCCGGGATCGCCCTCGACGAAGAGCGCGAGGGGCGGGCTGGCGCTGCGACGCAGGGGGGCCGGGTAGTCCGCGTCGTGCCAGCCGATCAGGTGATGCCCTGACGTCTGCAGCCACTTGCGCGTGCGCGCCAGGCCGTCGTCCTCATCCGCCTGGAGGGCATGGACCTGCACGGGCGTCAGGCCGGCATCGCGCCACATGGCGGGCCCGGTGGCGAGGGCTGCGGAGGGCCCGTCGTGCGCTTCCAGCAGCCGGCGCCGGGGCAGAACGGGGCCACCGGCCAGGACCAGCCGGGCCAGTGCGAGGGTGTCGTCGTGTGGCATCCGGCCAGCGTAGGCACCAGACGACGACGGCGCCCTAAGGCGCCGTCGCGATGAAGCGTAGGAGTTGCCTGACGCGGATCAGTAAGTTGCGTCGGGGTGCTTCAGTTCGTAGCCCACGCGGGTCGCTTCCACGCCTTCCATGACCAGCGCGTAGCTCACCTTGTCGAAGGTGCGGAACACCATCGCATGGCCGGCGTACTCGTCGGGCAGCGAAACGCGACCGGCGCCTGACTTCGGCGACTCACTGATGCGAGAAGACTCGGGGTGGGCCATTCGGTTAGCGGTGTGGCTGCCATTGCGCCAGAGGGAGAACACGGTGCCGTTGTCCACGCCGTTCAAGCGGCCGCCGGAGATGGCGATCACGTCGCGCGGACCACCCGACGTCAATGCGTCGGCCACAGCGAGCACGCGCAGCTTGCCGGCCGGATCGGTCGCCGGCGGGTGCGGGAAGAAGTGCAGGTCGTACGGCTGGGCGTCCACCGGGATCAGGCGGTCACCCACGCGGACTTCCATGCCGCCGATGTCGACCAGCAGCGTGCTGACTTCGGTGCCGGGCACGACGCCGCGGGTAAAGGTGGCCAGGTTGACCTTGGCCAGTTCGTAGCCCAGGAACTCGCCTTTCCCCGTCTGCTCGATGATGTCCTTCCACATGTCGACTTCGCCGCGGATCGTCTTGCCGCGGAAATCGAGGTCCTGCGCACGCGGATTGTCGGTGAACCGCGCGGTCGGGCGGACGATGGCGAAGCGCTGGCCGGGCTGGGCGCCGTCCAGGCCGCGCACGTAGATGTTGTGGCCGCCGGAGCTGCGCAGTCGATCTTCGTCCAGGCCGGCCACGTGCGGCAGGCCCTCGAAGCTGTCCACCACGCGGCGGTCCTTCAGGAACGGCTCGATGTCGGCCAGCGGGATCGCGTTCAGCGGTGCATCCTGCCGCGGACCGGGCTGCACCGCGACGCGGTCCAGGTAGGCCAGGCTGATGACGTCGCCGGGATAGATCAGGTGCGGGTTCTGGATCTGCGGGTTGGCCTGCCAGATCTCCGGCCACAGCCACGGCTTCTTCAGGAAGCGGGCCGAGATGTCCCACAGGGTGTCACCCCGTTTGACCACGTAAGTGTCGGGATGGCTCCCCGCCATCTCGGCCGCGGTCGCGTAGGTGCCGACGGTCAGCACCGCAACGGCGAGAACCGTACGAAAATATTTAAACATGGCGGTATCTACCTGATTCCCCGACAGGTGGTCAGCACTATAGTCCAGAAAACCCGGCGCAACGCAAGCGCCCTTGTTAGAATTCGTGAGGCCTTGCCGGATTCCGCAGGCACCCCCATCTCGAGACGTACCATGGCCCTGCTCCCCATCCTCGAATTCCCCGACCCCCGCCTGCGCACGAAGGCGGTGCCGGTCGACGCTGGAAACGTGACGACGCACGAATTCCAGCGGCTCCTCGACGACATGTTCGAGACCATGTACGACGCCCCGGGCATCGGTCTGGCGGCCAGCCAGGTGGATGTGCACCAGCGCTTCATGGTCATCGACGTCAGCGAGGAGAAGAACCAGCCGCAGGTCTTCATCAATCCCGAGCTGAGCGGTCAGGTGGGCGAACAGGTTTATCAGGAAGGCTGTCTCTCCGTGCCCGGCATTTTTGCCGACGTCACCCGGGCCGATGAGATCACCGTGCGCTTCCTCGACCGCCAGGGCCAGCCGCAGGAACTCCGCGCCGACGGCCTGCTGGCGGTCTGCATCCAGCACGAGATGGACCACCTGGAAGGCAAGCTGTTCGTCGACTACCTCTCGCCGCTCAAGCGCGAGATGGTGCGCAAGAAGCTGGCCAAGCAGCGCAAGCACGTCGCCTGACGCGACCGACGGGACGGGATACGCGGGCTCTGCCCCGCCCGCTCCGTCCCTCCTCCTCCGGAACACGCCCCATGAGAATCGTCTTCGCCGGCACGCCGGCGTTCGCCGTGCCCAGCTTGCGCGCCGCCCACGCCCATCATGAAGTGGTGGCCGTCTACACCCAGCCCGACCGTCCCGCCGGTCGCGGCCGTGGGCTGACGCCGTCGCCGGTGAAGCTGGAGGCCATCCAGCGCGGCATCCCGGTGCTGCAGCCGTTGTCGCTGAAGAAGAAGTCCACCCAGGACGCACTGCGCGGACTGCAGCCGGACGTGATGATCGTCGTGGCCTACGGCCTGATCCTGCCGCAGGCGGTACTCGATATCCCGCAGTACGGCTGTTGGAACGTGCACGCTTCGCTACTGCCCCGCTGGCGGGGTGCCGCGCCGATCCAGCGCGCGATCGAGGCCGGCGATGACGAGACCGGCGTCTGCCTGATGCAGATGGAGGCCGGGTTGGACACCGGGCCGGTGCTGCTGGCGCAAAGTTTGGAGATCGGCGCGGAGGAGACCGGTGGGCAACTGCACGATCGCCTGTCCGACCTCGGCGCGCAGGTGCTGCGAGATGCCCTGGGCCTGCTGCGAGCGGGCGTCCGCCTGCCGCCGCACCCCCAGCCGGAAGAGGGCGTGGCCTACGCACACAAGCTGGACAAGGCCGAAGCGAAACTCGACTGGGCGCAGCCGGCGGAGGTATTGGCGCGCAAGGTGCGCGCGTTCAACCCCTGGCCAGTGGCCGAAGCTCACCTCGCGGGCGAGCGGTTGCGTATCCACGGTGCTGTTTCGCTGGACGAAGCGCACGACGCGGCGCCTGGCACGCTGCTGGGCGCGAGCCGGCAGGGCCTGGATGTCGCCTGCGGACGGGGCGTGCTGCGCCTGCGCGTAGTCCAGCGCGAGGGCGGCAAGGCGATCACCGCCGCCGACTACCTCAATGCACGGCGTGACTTGGTGACGCCGTGAGCGGACAGGCCGGCGTCGCAGTCCGTGTGCTCGCCACCCGCGTCGTCGACGCTGTGATGCATCGCGGACGATCCCTCAAGGCCGAACTGGCGAACACCCTGCCGCAGATCGAAGACGTCCGCGACCGTGCGCTGCTGGAAGCCATCTGCTTTTCCGTATTGCGAGCACGGCCGCGGAGCGATGCGGCGCTGGCGCAGTGGATGTCCCGCCCCCTCGGTCCACGCGACAACGAACTCAAGGCGCTGCTGCATGTCGGCTTCGCACAGCTGGTCGTGTTGCAGCTACCCGCGCATGCCGCGGTTTCGGCGACCGTGGAAGCGGTGCGCGTGCTCGGGCGCCCCCACCAGGACAAACTGGTGAACGCGTTGTTGCGGCGCGCCCAGCGGGACGGCCTGCCCGCGTCGGCACCGGAGGCCGCGTGGCCAGCCTGGTTGCGCGGCGAGGTCCGGAAGGATTGGCCGGCCCAGGCGGACACGGTCTTCGCCGAGAGTCTGCGCGAAGCGCCGCTGTGGTTGCGGGTCAACCGGCAGCACGGCAGTCGCGATGCCTACGTGCAGCGCCTTGCCGACATCGGTCTCCTGGCCGAAGCGCCCGAGGGCCTGCCGGACGCCCTCGTCCTGCGCGAACCGCTGGCCGCGACCACGCTGCCGGGTTTCGCGCAGGGCGACGTGTCCGTGCAGGATGGCGCTGCGCAACGCGTCGCCGATCTTCTGGATGGGCTTCCCCCTGGTGCGCGCGTGCTCGACATGTGCGCCGCGCCCGGCGGCAAGTCCGCGCACCTGCTCGAGCGCGACCCGGCGCGGCACCTGCTGGCGCTTGACGTGGATGCGCGTCGGCTGCAACGCGTGCAGGAGACGCTGCAGCGGGTGGGCTTACGTGCAGAGACGAAGGCCGCGGATGCGGCCGATCCCACCGTGTGGTGGGACGGCGAGCCATTCGACGCGGTGATGCTCGATGCGCCGTGCTCGGCCACCGGCATCGTGCGCCGCCAGCCAGACGTGCTGTTGCATCGGCGTGCGGAAGACCTGGACGCCCTGACGCGCTTGCAGGCGCGCTTGCTCGACGCCGCGTGGCAGGTGTTGCGACCGGGCGGTCGCCTGGTCTACACCACCTGTTCCGTTCTCCGTGCGGAAAACGCCCAGCAGGTGGAAGCGTTCGGCGCGCGCCATCCCGATGCGACCATCGAGCCGCTCTATGACGCCTGGGGGCGCGAAGACGCAGGCGGACGCCAGCGCTTGCCTGGTGAACGTGACATGGACGGATTCTTCTACGCCGTCCTCAGGAAAGCGTGAGCGCGCTTTCAGGGTGCGACATCGCGTCGCGGGTATGTGACAACGCACGAGATGCAGGATGGGCGGATCGGCGATACTGCTGACGCGGTGTCACCGTAGCTTCACCCGAGCTTGACGTGCGGGCGGGGCGGAAGGCGCAGACTCGGGATCCGCCGGGTCTGGTCACTGCATCTTTGAACGTGCCGTCGCACTACGCAGAACCCGAGGTCATGCAGGTCAGGAGCCATCGTCGACAGGATGTCGCACGCGCACTCGCGTGGCTGGCGGGCTTCAGTGCCACCGCCCTGCTGGTTGTGCCCAAGGGACTTTCGGTCTTTGCCGCGCTGCTGGTGGTGGCGACGCTGGTCGCGTTGCCGGACGCCTGGCGTTCGGGTCGTGATCGGGTTCCGCGTGCCGTGGTGGGTCTGGCGTTGGCTGCGCTCGTCGTGTTGGTGATATCGGCCGTCTCCATGTGGGCCAGCGACGCGGGTCTCTCTGCGTTCGACTACCCGTCCCGATGCCTGCTTCTGCCATGGTGCGCGTGGCTGGCCTGGGTGACGCGCGTCCGCATCTCGTGCCTTTGGTACGGCGCGCTCGCCGGCTTGCTGCTCGCTTTCTTCCTCTCGATCGTCGAAACATGGTCGGGTGCGCCGCGTGCTGGCGGCGAAGCCAATCCCATCGTGTTCGCCAACGCCGTACTGGTCCTTCTGGTCGTCGCGGTGTTCGCGCGTCCGGCGCGGTCTGGCTTCTCGATGCAGTTGCTGTTGGCCATCGTGGTGGCTTTGGCGGTGGTGGCGGTCACCCTGAGCGGGAGCCGGGGCGCACTGCTGGGCCTGGGCCTGATCCTGCTCATGCTTTTCGTCGGGGGCGCTCCCCAGCGCCGATGGCAGCGGTTGGCGATGGTGTCGGGCATCTTTGCGGGGCTGTTCGTCGCGCTGTGGACGGTGCCCTGGCTGTCCACGCAGTTCAGGCTGGACCAGGTGCACGCGGACGTTTCGGGCTATGCGAACGATCAGGTCGATCAGCCCATCAGCGCCCGCATGGGCCTGCTGACGGTGGCCTGGGACGCCTTCCGGTCCGCTCCGCTGGCGGGCGTGGGCGTGGGCAGTTTCGCGGAGCGCGTGGATGAAAGCCGCTACTGCCAGCAGGCATCGCGACACTTCTGCGGCCTCGAGCACGCGCACAACGATCTCGCGCAGTGGGGGGCGACCATGGGGGTCGGCGGAATCGTCGCCCTGCTGTTTCTGTACGGCATGCCCTTGCTGATCGCTGCGCGCCAGATCCGTCGGCTGAAGCCGGATGTCCCCGTGGGGGCTGGCTGGACGGCGGCGATGCTGGTCGCGGTATACCTGATCTCCGGCCTGACCCAGTCGATGTTCTCGCACGCCCTGAGTACCAGTGCCTACGTTGTCATCGTGGGCCTCCTGCTGGGAGGTGCATTGGCTCCTATTCCGACGGTGGATGAGCCGTCTAAGCGTAGCTGAAGTTTCGTTTCACATTCCTAAATGCTGGTGGAACGCCGTCAAATACCGGGCGTTCTCTCACATTCGAGTCATCAAGCGATTCCTACACTCTGCGCTCCCCCCTGCAGTGCCCCCCTATGCCCCACGTCAACCTGATCGGTTGGGACAACGGTGTCGGTTTGAGCCGTGACTTGCGCCTGATCGAGCAGGCCCTGCGTGACGCCGGCTTCCAGGTCGCCATCCAGCCCGCGCGCGGGCGGGGCAAGCTGCGCAAATGGTTCGGCCCCTGGGTCCAGCGCGCGGCGATCGCCGGCCGGCGCCTGACGCGTCGCAAGCGCTTCGACCTGAATCTGATGCTTGAACACATCACCCCGGAGTTCCTCGGGGCGGCCGAACGCAATGCCTTCATCCCGAACCCGGAGTGGTGCCTGCCGCGCGACGTACGTCGTCTGCCGCAGATGGACCGCGTGCTGACCAAGACCTCTCATGCCACCGGCATCTTCCATCGGCAGGGCTGCGAGGTCGCGCCGGTCGGCTTCACCAGCACCGATCGGCACCTGGCCGGCGTGGCGCGCCAGCGCAGCTTCCTGCACCTGGCCGGACGCAGCAGCGCCAAGCGCACCCGGCTGGTGCTCGAAACCTGGGCGCGCCATCCCGAATGGCCGGTGCTGACCGTCGTGCAGCATCCGCGCATGGCCGACTTCCGCCCGCAGGCGGCCAACATCGTCCATCGCGTGGACTATCTGGACGACGCTGAACTGCGTGAGATCCAGAACGCCAACCTGTTCCACCTGTGCCCGTCGGAGACCGAGGGCTTCGGCCACTACATCGTCGAGGCGCTGAGTGCCGGTGCGATCGTGCTGACCACCGATGCCGAGCCGATGAACGAACTGGTGACCGCCGAGCGCGGCGTGTTGATCCCCTTCTCGCAGACCGGCCAGCAGCAACTGGCCACGCGCTACCTGGTCGACGCGGAGGCGCTGGAGCGCGCGGTGATGGCGGCGCTGGCGCTGGATCCGGCGCAGATCGAGGCCAAACAAACCGCGGCCCGCGATTTCTACCTGCAGAACGACCGCGCCTTCCGTGAGCGCTTGGCCGCTGCCGTGGCGGCGATGATCGAGGGTACTGGCGCAGTCGATCCGGCCCTACAGGTGCGCCCCGCCGTGGGCGATGGCTACGCCCCGCTGCCTGCGGCACAGGCCTAGTCCCCGGACTCTTCCCGGTCCCGCAGCGCGCAGGCACGGCCACGGCTGCGGGTAGAATCGTGGCATGCCCCTCCTGCCCGTCTCCCTCGTCGTCATCACCCACAACGAGGCGTCCAACATCGCCCGCTGCCTGGACAGCGTGCCGTTTGCCGCGGACAAGCTGATCGTCGACAGCGGCAGCACTGACGGTACCGTCGCTATCGCCCAGGCCCACGGCGCGCGCGTCGTCCACCAGGACTGGCTCGGCTTCGGCCCGCAGCGGAACGTCGCCAGCGGTCACGCGGCGCATGACTGGATCCTGGTGCTGGATGCAGATGAATTCCTGTCGCCCGAACTGGCCGAGGACCTGCAACGCGACCTGCCCGGGCTGATGGCCTCGGAGAAGTCCGGGGCGTGGTTGCGCCGGCGGACCTGGCTGATGGGCGCCCCCATGCGCTGGTACCGGCCGATGGTGGGCGAGCGGATGGCGAGGGTCTACCATCGCGGACGCGCGCGCTGGACGGATGCGCGCGTGCACGAGTCGCTGCGCTTCGAAGGCGCGGCGGCCGAGTTCAAGGCGCCGTTCAACCATGCCGACAATCCCAGCCTGGTGCACAAGCAGCTGAAGGTGCTGCGCTACAGCGAGCTGAAGGCGCTCGACTGGCGCGACAAGCATCGCCCGGTGCGGATGTGGCTCACGCCGCTGGTCTACCTGTCGTCCTTCTTCAAAGACTATGTGCTGCGCCTGGCCTGCCTGGACGGCTGGCGCGGCTTCATCATCGCGCAGACGGCGGCCAGCTACGCGGTCTACAAGCGGATGCGGTACTACGAGATGCAGCGCAATCCTGCGTCGATCGACGCCGCGCATGCCAAGCTCGCCCAACACGGACTCGAACACTGATGGCCAAGCATTACCTCCTGTACGGTTCCGAGCGCTATGCGCTGGCCATCCTGCGCCCGGTGCAAGAGGCCATCCGCGCGCGCGGTGGCGAGGCCGCGTGGTTCTTCGACGGTCCGGGCGCCGAAGACCTGCGGCCAGACGAGAAGCTCCTGACCACCACCGAGGACGTCCGCCGCTGGAACGCCATCGCAGTGATCACCGGCAGCAACGCGGTGCCGCATTTCTTCCCGGGCGTGAAGGTCGAGACCTTCCATGGGTTCGACGCGGGCAAGCCGCGCCACATCTACATCCGCGGGTTCTTCGACCTGTACTGCACCACCGGGCCGCGCGATACCGCGCAGTTTCAGGCGATCGCCGACAAGGTGGGTCACTTCCGCGTCATCGAGACCGGGTGGCCGAAGATCGATCCCTTCATGAAGGAGATCGCCGGCGGCGTGCCGCCCGTGCGCCAGCCGCCCGTCATCCTCTACCACTCCACGTTCTCGCCTTCGTGGAGCGCGGCGGAGACGCTGTACGAGGAGGTGAAGCGGCTCTCGCGCACCGGCGAGTGGAAGTGGATCGTCACTTTCCATCCGAAGATGGATCCGGCCACCGTGGCGAAGTTCCGCGCGCTGGAGAACGAGCACCTGCGCTTCGCCGACGACGACAACATCCTCGAATTGTTCCCGCAGGTGGACATGATGTGCTCGGACACGTCGTCCGCGCTCAACGAATTCCTGTTGACCCACAAGCCGGTGGTGACTTTCAAGAACCGCCGTCCGGGCCCGCAGCTGATCGACATCGACGATGCGGCGCAGTTCGAGCCGGCGATCCGCCGCGCGCTGTCGCGTCCGCCCGAACTGATGGAAGCGATCGTCGCCTATGCCGACAGCATCCATCCCTACCGCGATGGCCGTTCCAGCGAACGCGTATTGGATGCCATCGACACCTTCATCGCCGGCGGCGCGCGCAACCCGCGTCCCAAGCCGATGAACCTCTGGCGCAAGCTCAAGATCCGCAAGCGCATCGGCTACTGGGGCCCGGCGTAAGGATGCTGTGCGTCCGCCGTTGACGGCGGACGGGAGCTGAGATCACCAGCGCAGACGGCGGCGCGACAAGGCCAGCGAGAGGCGGTCGAAGGTGGCGCGCGCCTCGGCTTCCGGAACGAAACGCAGCGCCAGGGGCGCGGCGATGCCGTTCGCGCCGGCGGTGTCCAGCCACAATGAGGCCGTGCCGCAGGCGTGATCGAGCGGCGAACGCGACAGCCGCAAGGCCTGCAGCTTGTCGATCTCGGCGAAGCGCCAGTACCGCGACCACCAGCCGCTGCGCACGGCGACCAGTTGGTCGTCCAGCGACCAGCCCATCCGCGACGTTTGACGGTGCGCGGCGTAAGCCGCTGCGGGCAGCCAAGCGAGGACGCACCACGCCCAGGGACCCAGGTGCCAGGCGGCCATCGCGGTCACCGGTAGCAGCCAGGCCAGGGTCGGCAACAGCAGGCGCCAGCGTGCCGATGAGGCCGCGGGCTGCCAGTCCGAGCGCGGCCACGCGGTGTGCGGCAGCAGGTGGCCGATCAGCGCATCGCAGGCCTCGGGCGTGGCGATCGGCGCCAGGTCCTTCAAGGCGCGCTGGTCCTGTTGCCCGGCCCGTTCGGCCACGGCGGTGTCGATGCGAAGCGAGCGGCGACCGAACCACCGGTGCAGCACGCCTTCGTGCAGCGTCCAGGCCTGGATGCGTCGACGCGCGACGCTGGTGCGCAGGCGTGCGAGCAGGCCGCGCTCCACCATCAGCCGGCGTGTGTCCTCGCTGAGGCGGAATCCGTGGAACTGCAGCAGCGCCAGCACCACCGACAGCACGCGGACCAGGCCCAGGGCGAGCAGCACGAGCGCTGCAACGCCGGCCGCGCCGGCCAGCCAGCCCAGGTGCAGTTGTTCGGCATAGCCGAAGGCCTGCTTCGCGCCCTGGCGGAAGAACTGCTCGATCATCCGCTCCGGCAGGATCTGCCACGCGGCACCGAAGCCGGCCGCGACGACGATCATGCCGCGGTTGGAAATCAGCCCCAGCCGAATCACTTCTGCCGTGGACAGCGACAGCAACGTGGCGTCGGCCGTCTCCGCCGAGGTCTCCGGCGATGCATCGTGCGACACCGCGGGTCCGCGGGCCTGGTGGCGCACGAGGTCCTCCAGCGCCAACGCGTCGCGCAGGCCCAGCACGCGCATCTGCGCTTCCGGCTTCTGCCCGCCCGCGGATTCCAGCCGCACTTCCGCGACCCCGAACACCCGGTGCAGCAGTGACTGGTGCACGACCACGTTGTGTATCCGCGAGAACGGGATCTCGCGCCGCGAGCGGTGCAGCAGGCCTTCGCGCACCGTCAGGCCGTCACGGCCGATGACATAGCGGTAGGTGAAGAACTGCAGGATCGCCAGCACCACCAGCACGACGATGCCGATGAAGGGCGCCAGCGAGATCCACAGGTCATCGTCGCCCTTGCGCGCACCGAACACCAGCAGCGCGACGAGGGGGAAGATGAACTGCTTGAGTTGCTGCAGCAGCACGAACAGCCACGACCACGGATGCAGGCGGCGTTCGGGCAGGGTGGCATCCACGGCGTCGTCGTTCATCACAGCGCGTCGTCGTGGTCCAACTGCGTGGCCAGGCGTTCGCGCAGGCGTTCGGCGTCATCGACGTCCAGGCCCGATATCGACACTGCCGCCATCCGCGTGCCCGCGGTGTGCACCACCAGCGTCGACAGGCGCGCGCTGCGTTCCAGCGGACCGCGCTTGAGGTCCAGGTGCTGCACGCGCGAGATCGGCACGTGCGTCTCGCTCTGCCACCAGTTGCCGCGGCGCACGGCCAGGCCCTGTTCGTCCAAACGCCAGCGCGTGCGGCGGTGCCGTTTGACCGCCACCCAAGCGCCGAGCAGCGCGCCGGCGATCGCGGCGGCGGGAACCGCCACCCAGGGCGATACCAGATCGGTGCTGCGCGAGATGAAGAACACCGGAAAGCCCAGCGGAAACAGCAACGCAGCGCCGCCCAGCGCGGCGAGCCACGCGCCGCGTGACGGCAAGGCCTGCCAGGAGGAGGGTGCGGGTACCGCAGTGGTGTCGTGGTCGGTCTGCATCAACGTTTGCTCGCTCGCGTCTCGTCGATCGCGCGGTAGTCCAGCACGTAATCGCGCCCGTTGCGGTAGTTGGCCAGGCGCGCCTTCATGCGCTTCTGGATGGCGCCGCGCGCCTCCTTGGATACTTCCTCGTCGGCGCTCATCTTCTCGACCGCGAGCGTCTGGAATTGCACGGCCTGGGCGAAATCGCGGTTCGCCGCCAACGCCGATGCCACGGTATCCAACTCATGCCAGTCGAGTTCGTCCTTGCGCTGGATCATGAACTGCGCCAGTTCCAACGCACGGGCGGCCTCGCGTTGGCCGGGGACGGGGCAGGTAGCGAGGATCCACACGCGCTCGTTGCGCGCGTGCATCGCGCCTGCCTCTTCCGCGCGCGCAGCCCACTCTTCGGCCTGTCGACAATCGCGGTCCATGCCGGCCAGGCCATCGTGGTAGTACTGGGCCATGGCCAGCAGGGCCTGCGGGTCCACGCCCTGCGCCGTGGCGCGCTTGAGATGGGGCAGGGCGCGCTGCATAGCGTCGTCGGAATACTTGCCCTCTTCCGTGATCGCCATCGAGGCGAGCCATGCCGCCTGTCCGTGACCGCCTTCGCTGGCTTTCTCCAGCCACGTAAGTCCCTCGGCGGTGTTCTTCGGCACCAGCTGCGCCATGCCGCCGCCGTACTGCAACGCCCCGATGACGAACTGCGCGAAGGCGTCCCCGGCCTCGGCCTTGCTACGCACCGCGCGCAGGCGCAAGCGGAAGGGCGCAGCGTAGTCCGGCCACGTCTCGTTGAGGCGCGTGCGCATGGCCGCATCGTCCAGCGGCGTGCGGTCCAGCAGGGCCAGACTCGGTGCCTCGTCTTCCAGCATGCCGGCCAGCGCCATTTCCATGCTGCGGACCTCGCCAAGCCCGGCCTGCTTGAAAGCCTGGTCCATGTAGGCCGACACGTCGGGCATCAGGGATTCGTAGCGGTAGCGCCATTGCCCGTTCTCGCGCACCAGGATGGGGCCGAACTGGAACTGGGTCTCCGTCGGCGGCGCGACCTCGCCCACGGCCAGGTCGTCGATCACCGTGACATTGGACAGCGACAAGATGGGCCGCTCCTCGTTGCCGGCTTCCACGCCGGACCAGCCTTCGACCATGCACAGCGTGGCTACCGCGCGGTTGTCCATCGCCTTGAGCGTGTCGGGTTGCTGGGTGGCGCGCAGCAGATAGACCACGATGCGGTCGCCACTGGGCAAGCGGCGGACCTGTTCCGGCGAGGCGTAAAGCGCCATGTCGCGCAGGAAGCCGAAGTGGAGCAGGCTGGAGGCAGCCAGCAGATCCACGCTCTCCGCCTTGTTCTGGCTGCTCAGCTCGGCATAGCGGTCCCAGGCCCGCGATACCTGGTTCATCGCGGCCGGGTCCTGCGCCGCCAGCGCCGGAACCACAAGCCATCCCGCCAACAGTCCTGTCAGCCACTTACGCATGCGCATCGCATCCCCCGTCGTGGATCCCCTTCAGCGGTAGGGATTGTCCTCGCCGCTGCCCTCAGGCCGCAGGGTATAGCGTTTGTAGGTCCACTGGTACTGCGCGGGATCGCGTCGCGCGATGCGCTCCACCGCTTGGTTGAGCGCGGTCACCGCCACGATCGGGTCGGCATCCGCGATCGCCGGCGGTGCCGGCTGCACATGCAGTGCGAAGTCCGGGCCCGGGCCGATTCGTTCGCACCAGGCGAACAGCACGGTCGCGCCGGTGCGCTCCGCCAGCCGCGAGACCAGCGTCATCGTCAGCGCCTGGGTGCCGAAGAACGGCGCGAACTCGCCATCGCCAGCCTTCGGTTGCTGATCGGGCAGGATGCCCACCGCTCCACCGTCCTTCAGCACCTTCCACAGCTGGCGCACCGCGGGGCCTTCCGCGCGGACCTGACGGATGTTCTCCGCGCCGCGCACGCGCAGCAGGAAGGCGTCACCAGCGGCGGACTCCGGCGGGCGGTAGACGATCGCGATGGGTCCGCGCGAGGCCAGCCACTGGTTGAGCAGCTCCCAGTTGCCGAAGTGCGGCGCCGCCACGATCACGCCCTTGCCGCTGGCCAAGGCCGCGTCGTACAGCGCTTCGCCATGGCGTTCGCGCAGCAGGGCCAGGTTCTCGGCGGGTGGACGGGTCCAGAAGCGGAGGGTTTCCAGTGCCTGCCGGGAGGTCGTGCGCAGGATGGCCTCGTGAAGGTCTTCGCGCTGGCCGGGCAGCAAGTCCGGGAAGGCGATCTCGAGGTTGCGCCGGGCCACCCGGCTTTCGCGGGCATCCGACCGGCGCCAGGCCCAGGCCATCGTGTCGCCGAGGGCGCGCAGCCAGGACCAGGGCAGGCGGCCCACCAACGCAGCCGCGTGGTAGCCGAGGGAGGCGAGGGTGTCCGGTTTCATCCGAGCAGTGTAGCCAACCGGGACGACGCGCCCGTGGCACCAGGCGGCAGCTATCCTGTCGCTCCACCCCGCGGAGCCGCCCATGCTGTCCCTGATCCAGCGCGTCACCTCGGCCTCGGTCACCGTCGACGGCGAGTCGGTCGGCGCCATCGAGGGCGGCCTGCTGGCGCTGGTCGGGATGGAGCCGGGCGATGGCGAGGCGCAGATCGCGCGGATGGCCGAGCGCCTGCTGGGTTACCGGGTGTTCGCGGACGAGGCGGGGCGAATGAACCGGTCCCTCACCGATACCGGGGGCGGCCTGCTGCTGGTCAGCCAATTCACTCTGGCCGCGGACACCCGCTCGGGCATGCGGCCCAGCTTCACGACGGCGGCACCACCCGCCGAGGCTGAACAGGGCTTCAACCGACTGGTGGACCTGTGCCGGGAAAACCACGCCGGGAGGGTGGAAACCGGGCGCTTCGGCGCCCATATGGTGGTCAGCCTCGTCAATGACGGGCCGGTGACCTTCCTGCTGCGGCCATGACGTTCTCCCCTTGTCGGTGGCCGGGGTTCAGGAGCCCAACCCGGTCCGGGCTGGTATAATACGGGGTTCTCCCTTCCTTCCTCACGGTGGCGCAACCTCCATGGCCAACGAACGTCCTGCCCAGCAGTCCGACATCAAGCTCTTGATCAGCAAGGGCCTGGAGCAGGGCTATCTGACCTACGCCGAAGTCAACGATCACCTGCCGGACGACCTGGTCGATCCGGAGCAGATCGAGGACATCATCGGCATGATCAACGGCATGGGCATCGACGTCCATGAGGTCGCGCCGGACGCCGAAACCCTGCTGCTCGCCGATGGCAACACCGGCAACCGCGAAGTCGACGAGACCGCCGCGGAAGAAGCCGCTGCGGCGCTGACGTCGCTGGATACCGAAGGTGGCCGCACCACTGACCCCGTGCGCATGTACATGCGCGAGATGGGCACCGTCGAGCTGCTGACCCGCGAAGGCGAAATCGCCATCGCCAAGCGCATCGAGGAAGGCCTGGCCCAGGTCCAGGCGTCGCTGGGCAACTTCCCGTGGTCCATCGAGCTGCTGCTGGAAGACTACGAACTGCACAAGGCCGGCAAGAAGCGCCTGGCCGAAGTCGTGGTCGGTTTCAACGACATCGAAGAACCTGTCGAGAGCGCACCGGTGGCCGAAGAGACCGCCGACGCGAGCGAGGATGAGGACGAAGACGAGGACAGCGGCGACGATGTGGCCGAAGAAGCCGCGCCGACCGGTCCTGATCCGGAAGAAGTCGCGCGCCGCATGCAGGTGCTGGCCGACGGCTACGCCAAGTTCAAGAAGTCGTACGCCAAGAACGGTCCGGAGAACAAGGCCGTCGCCAAGCTGCGCAGCGAACTCGGCGAAACCTTCGTCACCCTGAAGCTGCCGCTGCCGCTGACCGACACGCTGGTCAGGAAGCTGCGCGAGGTGATGGCCCAGATCAAGGACCATGAGCGCCGCGTGCTGCACCTGTGCGCCAACGTCGCCAAGATGCCGCGCAAGGAATTCCTGCGCGCATGGGAAGGCAACCAGACCAACCTGGGCTGGGTGGACGAAGTCCTGAAGCGCAAGCAGAAGTGGTCCTCGGGCCTGCGCGACGTCAAGGACCAGATCGTCGCCGAGCAGGAAGCCACCATCGCCGTCGAACAGGCGATGCACCTGACCCTGGCCGACATCAAGGAAATCAGCCGTGCGATGGCCTATGGCGAAGCCAAGGCGCGCAAGGCGAAGAAGGAGATGGTCGAGGCGAACCTGCGCCTGGTGATCTCCATCGCCAAGAAGTACACCAACCGCGGCCTGCAGTTCCTCGACCTGATCCAGGAAGGCAACATCGGCCTGATGAAGGCGGTCGACAAGTTCGAATACCGTCGCGGCTACAAGTTCTCGACCTACGCCACCTGGTGGATCCGCCAGGCGATCACCCGCTCGATCGCCGACCAGGCGCGCACCATCCGTATCCCGGTGCACATGATCGAGACGATCAACAAGCTCAACCGCATTTCCCGCCAGATGCTCCAGCAGTACGGCCGCGAGGCCACGCCGGAAGAGCTGGCCAAGGAAATGGACATGCCCGAGGACAAGATCCGCAAGGTGATGAAGATCGCGAAGGAACCGATCTCCATGGAAACCCCGATCGGTGACGATGAAGACTCCCACCTGGGCGACTTCATCGAGGACACCAACGTGGAGTCCCCGATCGAGAACACCACCAACATCAACCTGCAGGAAACCGTCCGCGACGTGCTGGCCGGCCTGACCCCGCGGGAAGCCAAGGTGCTGCGCATGCGCTTCGGCATCGACATGAACACCGACCACACGCTGGAAGAAGTCGGCAAGCAGTTCGACGTTACCCGCGAGCGCATCCGCCAGATCGAAGCCAAGGCCCTGCGTAAGCTGCGCCATCCGTCGCGTTCGGAACAGCTGCGCAGCTTCCTCGACATCGACTGACGCAGCGCGCGGTGTTGCACCATCCAGGCGCGGCCTTTCGGGGCCGCGCTTTTTTTGGTGCATCGGTGCGCAGTGCGGGCGGTGTCGCCTTGTCATGACCCTCACATCACGTTCTCTACACTGACGCCATCACCACGGTCAGAGAACCGCGTGCAGCGACGAGACGCACTCAAGAGCGCGCTCGCCATCGCACTGCTGGGCGGCGTGCCCCGCGTGCTGGCGCAGGCAACGACAACGGCGGACAGCGCCACTTCTTCGACACGCTTCACGATGGAAACGGTTCCAGGCCTGGCCCGCGCGCTGGCCCGGCAGCCGTATCGCGCGCCCGACGAACGCCTGCCCGCATCGTTGGACACCGGTTACGACGCCTACCGCGACCTGCGCTTCGATCCGCAGCAGGCGATCTGGCGCAAGGAAGGACTGCCGTTCCAGCTGCAGATGTTCCATCGCGGCTTCCTGTTCAAGCAGCGTGTCGAGCTGTATCGCGTGGACGGCGGCCGCGCGACCTCGATCGCGTACGCGACCGATCTGTTCTCGTTCCCGCCGGGCACGAAGCCAGAACTGGGCAGCGACCTCGGCTTTGCCGGCTTCCGCGTGCATACGCCGCTGAACCAGCCAGACGTCTACGACGAACTGATTGCCTTCCTAGGCGCCAGTTACTTCCGTGCGCTCGGCAAGGGGCATGCATACGGCTTGTCCGCGCGCGGTTTGGCCCTGGGGAGTGGCGATGCGGGCGCAGAAGAGTTCCCGATCTTCCGCGCGTTCTGGATCGAACAGCCCGCGCCGGGCGCGGATCATCTGGTCGTACACGCGCTGCTCGACAGCCCCAGCGTGGTGGGTGCGTTCCGCTTCGACATGAAGCCCGGTGCCGAAACCATCATCGATGTGCAGTCGCGCCTGTATCCGCGCGTCGAGCTCACTCGTGCCGGCATCGCGCCGCTCACCAGCATGTTCGAGTTCGACGCCGGTGACCGTGTGGGCACCGACGACTATCGGCCCGCCGTGCACGACTCCGACGGCCTGGCGATCTTCAACGGCCACGGCGAACAGATCTGGAGGCCGCTGAGCAACCCGCCGCGTGTGCAGAGCAGTGCTTTCATGGACACGCACCCGCGCGGTTTCGGCCTGATGCAGCGCAAGCGCGGCTTCGGCGACTACGCCGACATCGAAGCGCGCTACCACCAGCGCCCGAGCCTGTGGATCGAGCCGCGCGGCCGCTGGGGCAAGGGCGCGGTGACGCTGGTCGAGATCCCGACCGGCGACGAGTACCACGACAACATCGTCGCGTTCTGGCGTCCCGCGCAGCCCCTGCGTGCAGGCCGCGAGCACCGCTTCGACTACCGCATGCACTGGTGCGATACGCACGCCTGGCAGCCGGCACTCGCCGTGGTCAACGACACCCGTATCGGTGCGGCCCCTGATCCTGCGCGGCGTCTGGTCGTGATCGATCTGGATGGCGGACGCCTGGCGTCGTTGCCGCGCGACGCGAAGCTGGTGCCCGACGTGTGGGCGAGTCGCGGGGACGTGACCGGCGCCGTGGTGTATCCGAATCCGGAGACGCAGGGCTGGCGCTTGAGCTTCGAGTTCCGCCCGAATACCGACAGCGCCGAAGGGCGCGATGTCGAGCTGCATGCGCGCGTGTTGGAGGGGCACGCGCCGCTGTCCGAAACCTGGCTGTACCGCTGGAGCACCTGACCATGAACGACATCCGCCACGACGCCACGACGCAACAGGTCTGGTTGCCTTCCGAATCGCCCCTCGCCATGCCGGTGCAGGATCTGGCCAGCAGCGCATCGTCTACGCGCCCGTTGCCCACGTCGCCCGATGACATTGGCGCACGGCGCGCGGTGGTGATCGGAGGCGCGGCGCTGCTGACCCTGCTGGCGACGTACCAGGTCTGGTGGGTGCTGCGCGGTGGTGGCATCGACATACTGGAGGGCGTGGTGCTGGTGCTGTTCGTGGCGCTGTTCGCATGGATCGCGTTGGCGTTCTCGAGCGCGCTGGCCGGGTTCGTCCAGGTGGTGTCGCGCCGCGCGATGCCACTGGGCATCGATCCCGACGCGCCATTGCCGGTGCTCACGACGCGCACGGCGTTGTTGTTGCCCACCTACAACGAGGATCCCGACCGCCTGCTCGCGGGCTTGCAGGCGATGCACGAATCGCTGGCCGGCACCGGGCAGCTCGATCGCTTCGATTTCTTCGTGCTCAGCGACACCACCAAGCCGGACATCGCGCGCGAGGAAGTGCGCGCGTTCGCGCAGCTCGCGCATCGGCTGGGTCCGGCAGCGCGCGTGTACTACCGTCGCCGCGACAAGAACACCGAGCGCAAGGCCGGCAACATCGCCGAGTGGGTGCGCCGCTTCGGCGCGGCCTATCCGCACATGCTGATTCTGGATGCCGACAGCCTGATGACCGGCGACACGCTGGTGCGGCTATCCTCGGCGATGGAGCGGCACCCGCAGCTGGCGCTCGTGCAGACGCTGCCGATGATCGTCAACGGGCGCACCTTCTTCGCACGGATGCAGCAGTTCGCCGGGCGTGTGTATGGTCCCGTCCTCGCCCAGGGCGTGGCGTGGTGGCATGGCGCGGAGGGCAACTATTGGGGTCACAACGCGCTGATCCGCACCGCGTCCTTCGCTGCGCACGCGGGCCTGCCGCACCTCGGGGGCGGCAAGCCCTTCGCGGGCGCAGTGCTCAGCCACGACTTCGTCGAGGCCGCGTTGCTCCGTCGTGGTAGCTGGGCAGTGCACATGGCGCCCGGTTTGTCGGGCAGCTATGAAGAAGGGCCGCCATCGCTGACGGACATGCTGGTGCGCGACCGTCGCTGGTGCCAGGGTAACCTGCAGCACGGCGCGGTACTGCCGGCGCGCGGCCTGCACTGGGTGAGTCGCTTGCACCTGCTGGTCGGCATCGGCCATTACTTCACCGCGCCGATGTGGGCGATGCTGATGCTGGCGGGCTTGGCGATTCCGCTGCAGCAGGCGGGCTTCTCGCTGGCGCAGCCGCACCTGGACGGATTCACACCCGCGCTGTATTGGCGCGGTGGCGATCCGGAACGCTTCCTGTGGGTCTTCTATTTCACGATGGCGGTGCTGCTGGCCCCCAAGGTCATGGGCTGTGTGGCCACGCTGCTGCAACCCGAGCTCCGCAGGCAGTGCGGCGGCGCACTTCGCATCATTGGCAGTGCCATCCTGGAGACTGTGCTGGCCGCGTTGATGGCGCCCGTCACCATGTACGTGCAGTCGCGCGGCGTGGCGGAAGTGCTGGCCGGGCGGGACTCGGGCTGGGAGACGCAGCGTCGCGACGATGGCAGCGTGCCGCTCGGCAGCCTCGTGCGCCGGTACGCGGGCCTGACCCTGTTCGGCGCCTTGAGCGGCGTGCTGGCCTACATGGTGTCGCCCGCGCTCGCCGCATGGATGGCGCCGGTGGTGCTGGGCATGGTGCTGTCCGTCCCCATCAACGTGCTCACCTCGTCGCCGGCCGTGGGCCACTACCTGCGCGCGCACGGATGGCTGCGCATCCCCGAAGAGTCCGCACCGCCGCAGGTCCTCACGCGTGCCCTGCAGCTGCGCGGTGCACCCGCCGACGCCACGACCGACCAGGCCCCGTCCGGTACAATCCCGGCGCAGCGGGCCTATAGCTCAATGGTTAGAGCAGAGGACTCATAATCCTTTGGTTCCAGGTTCGAGTCCTGGTGGGCCCACCATGCGCCCTGATGCGAGGGTTGCTCCTTCGGGCCGCACAAGTTGAACCGCTGTTTCAACGCTTGATGGCAAGCGGCTACCTCAATGGTTCAGTGCACAGCGCCTTCCAGCAGAAGGTGCGGGCATCGCTTTGGATCGATTAAATGAGATGATCCTCGCTCGCCTTGAAGCGCATGCCTGCATAGGAGGGTCATCGGTGGATGCTGTGCGAAGCCACGCCAATGCCTGTCTCGTCGCCGACGTCGGCGGGACGAATGCGAGGTTGGGATGGACCCAGGATGGCCGCGCGATACAGGACGTGGTGGTCTATCGCTGCGAGGAGCATGCGTCGCTGGCGCACATCCTGGAGGCCTACCTGGGGCGGATGGCAGGGAGCGAGGCCGGGCGTGCGGGTTGGGACGCCGTGGTGGCCATCGCCGGTTACCTGCACGGCGACCGCCTGGTGAATTCCAATCTGCCGTGGGCTGTTTCCGTCGCGCGCACCAGAGAGGCGGCACGGCTTGCATCACTGGCCCTGATCAATGATTTCGGTGCGGTGGCCCATGCCCTGCCGGGTATCCCGCGGCACGCGCTTGTTGCACTGCTGCCGGAGCAGCGCGACGAGGGGGTGCGGACACCCGCGCTGGTGCTTGGGCCGGGTACCGGCCTCGGCGCCGCGATGTGCCTCGATCGCAGGGGCTCCGAGGTGCTCCTGACCGAGGCTGGCCACGCCGCCCTCGCGGCGAACACACCGCGGGAGCTGGAGGTGCTTCGCTGCCTCGCCACGCGGTGGCGCCACGTGGACAACGAACGCGTGCTGTCGGGCTCCGGGATGATCAACTTGTATGACGTTCTGGCCCGCATGCGCGGTGAGTCCCCGCGCCACCAACGCGCGGAACAGATCGTTGGCGCGGCGCTGGCCGGCGATGACCTGGCTCTCGAGACGCTGGAGGTCTTTTGCGGCTGGCTCGGCCATCTTGTTGCAGACCTGGCGCTGACCTTGGGGGCGCGCGAGGTCTATCTGGCAGGTGGGGTGACGGCGCACATCGCCTCGTTCTTGCAGGCCGGATCCTTCCAGCAACGCTACGCCGCCAAGTTCGCGACCCATCGGTTGCCGCCGCCCATCTGGCGCATCGATCATGGGCAACTGGGACTGTCGGGTGCGGCCATGTATTGGCGGACGCATTCCGTCGCCCGCCCTGGGCATCTCCCCGAGGAGTACGCATGAAAGGCAGGAGAAGGTTCCTGGGCCAGATGGCCCTTTCCACCGCGACGATGGCGATGGCCCGTGGTGGCGTCGCCGGGTCTCAGGATCGCCGCGGGCCTGAAGGTGGGCGCGTGGTGTCCACGTGGGACTTCGGCGTAGGCGCCAACCAGGCGGCGTGGGCGCGCTTGTCAGCCGGAGGCAGTGCGCTGGATGCCGTCGAACAAGGCGCACGCTGGGCTGAGGCCGACCTGTGCAATCCGACGGTCGGCCGTTGCGGAAACCCCGACAGGGACGGCGTGTTGACGCTGGACGCCAGCATCATGGACGGCGATGGCCGCTGCGGTGCGGTCGCGGCGCTGGAGGATATTGCGCATCCCATCAGCGTCGCGCGACGGGTGATGGAAGACACGCCGCATGTGATGCTGGTCGGTGAGGGCGCGCAACAGTTCGCAATGGCGCAGGGTTTCAGCAGGCAACGCCTGCTGACCCCGGAGGCCGAGCAGGCATGGCAGACATGGCGCGAGCGCGCCAAGTACGCGCCGCAGCTCAATGCCGAGCGCACCCTGAAGCCAGGCAACAAAGAGAACCACGATACGCTGGGCATGCTGGCCATCGACCGGAATGGTCGTCTCGCCGGCGCGTGCACGACCAGCGGCATGGCGTGGAAGATGCATGGGCGCGTGGGCGACAGCCCCATCATCGGCGCGGGCCTTTACGTCGACAACGAGGTCGGTGCCGCGACGGCCTCGGGCGTGGGCGAGGAGATGATCCGCAACGCGGCGAGCTTTCTGGTGGTCGAGTTGATGCGACAGGGAAGCACGCCGATGGAGGCATGCCGCGAAGCCATCGAGCGGGTGGTACGCAAGCGACCGGATGCCAGCAAGTCGCTGCAGGTGTGTTTCCTCGCGATGAACCGGCATGGCGAAGTGGGCGCTTTCGCGCTGCACGCGGGCTTCGTGTATGCGGTCTGCGACGCCGACCGGCAGGACGTACTGCGGGATTCGGCCTCGATCTACGGCGAGGGCGCGTGAACGCCGTGGCGCGGCACGTGCTCGAGATCGCAGCGGGCTCGCTCTCGTCCGCACGCGCGGCACAACGGGCCGGAGCGGATCGCGTGGAGCTGTGCGAAGGGTTGGAATCCGGAGGCACGACGCCTTCCTACGGCACGCTGGCCGCGGCGCGCGAGCAGTTGAAGATTCCCATATTCGTGCTTGTGCGCCCACGTGCCGGCGATTTCCTCTACACGCCGCAGGACGCGGAGGTGATGCTGCGCGACATCGAATGCTGCGTCCGGTTGGGATGCGATGGCATCGTGGTGGGCGCGCTGGATGCGGAGGGCGACGTCGATGCATCGCTGTGCCGCCAGTTCATATCCGCGGCAGGGGCGTTGTCGGTGACGTTCCACCGGGCCTTCGATGTCGTGCGTGATCCTGCGGCGGCCTTGGAGCAGGTGATCGGACTGGGGTTTGCGCGACTGCTGACGTCGGGTGGGGCGAACACGGCCCTGGAAGGTGCCGACGCCATCGCAGCACGCGTGCGGCAAGCCGCGGGACGGATCGTGGTGATGCCGGGTGCAGGCATCACGGCCGGCAATGTCGTCGCGCTCGCCCGCGCTACGGGCGCGCGTGAGTTTCATGCCTCCGCCAAGGCATCCCGTTCGTCGGCGATGCGGTTCCAGGCTCCCATCCTCCAAGGACTCGCGTCCGACTGGTCGGAGACCGACCCCGAGCGCGTCCGTGCGCTGCGCATCGCGTTGGACACGGGCGATCCGGTGTAGCGCGCCCTCGCCGCCTCATTGCGACATCGAGTACGGTAATCCCGACTGGCCGATGCGCGTCTGCTTGGGAGTGGCTTGCATGCTGAAACGCAATTCGCCGCCGGCAAGGATCTCCGCGTGCTCCAGATACGTGCGATCCAGCGGCTTGCCATTGAGCGTGATGCCGCCCACGTAGGGATGCGCATCGTCCAAGCCGTCGGCGACGACGGTGAAGCGTTTGCCGTTGGGAAGGTGCAGGGTGGCGCGAGGCAGGAAAGGACGGCCCAGCACATATTGGTTGCTGCCCGGCGTGACCGGATAGAAGCCCAGTGAAGTGAACACATACCAGGCCGACATCTGGCCCAGGTCGTCATTGCCGGCCAGGCCGTCCGGTCGCGGCGCGTACTGGGTGTCCATGATCTGCTTCAAACGCGCTTGCGTGCGCCAGGGCTGGCCTGCGTAGGCATACAGGTAGGCAACGTGGTGACTGGGCTCGTTGCCGTGCGCGTACCAGCCGATCAGGCCGGTGATGTCTTCCATGTGTTCGAACACCGTGGGGTCCACCTTGGCATCGAACACCGCGTCGAGGCGCTCCAGCAACGTGTCGCTGCCGCCGTGTGCGTCCGCCATGCCCGCGATGTCCTGCGGCACGTACCAGGAGTACTGCCAGGCGTTGCCTTCCGTGTAGTCGGTGCCATAGCCGCTGGCGGCTGGGTCGAACGGTTCGCGAAATGCCCCATCCCGCTTGCGCGCGCGCATGAAGCCCGTGGCGGGATCGAAGGCATGCTTCCAGTTGCCCGCGCGACGGTTGAACGCATCCGCCACGTCGTGCTTGCCCATCGCCTGCGCCATTTGCGCGATGGTCCAGTCGTCGTAGGCGTACTCCAACGTCTTGCTCGCCGCCTCGCCTTCCTCATCGATCGGCACGTAACCCAGTTCGCGATACGCGGCGATGCCGTCGTACGGACCGTAGTTGGCGCTGGCGACCATCGCCTGCAGGGCTTCGTCGGCGTCGTAGCCGCGGATGCCCTTCATGTACGCGTCGGCAATGACCGGCACCGCGTGGTAACCGATCATGCACCACGTTTCCAGACCGTGGAACGACCACACGGGCAGCACGCCATACGGGCTCTCGCGGCGCGAGGCGAGTAGGGAATTGACGAAGTCGTTGGTGCGCTGTTCCGGCTGCACCAACGTGGTCAGCGGATGCAGGGCACGATAGGTGTCCCACAGCGAGAAGGTGGAATAGTTTGTCCATCCCTTCGCCTGGTGCACGGCGTTGTCCGGCCCGCGATAGCGTCCGTCGCTGTCCATGAAAAGCGTGGGACCGAGCAAGGTGTGGTAGAGCGCGGTGTAAAAGCTCTTGCGTTGGGAAGGCGTGCCCTGAGCTTCGACGGCGCCGAGCGCCTCGCGCCATTGCTGTTTGGCCGCGGAGCGCATGCCGTCGAAGTCCCACCCCGGCGCTTCTGCGTCGAGGTTCGCGATGGCGCCTTCCTCGCTGACGGGCGAGATGGCCACCTTCACCAACACGGGTTGGCCGGTGGGCGGCGCGATGTCGAAGGCGGCCACGAGCTCGCGCCCTTCGATCTGCGCGCGTTGCGAGGGATCCTTCTCTCCCGGTGGCGGGAAACCCTTGTAGGGGATGTCCTGCTCGGTGTTGTGCAGTTGGTGGCCGGTGACCGGCTGCGAGAAGCGCACCGCGAAGTAGAGCTGCCGGCCCGGTGCCCAGCCGCGTGTTTCGCGGAAGCCGGTCACGGTACCGTCCGGACGCATGCGCACCCGCGACCACGACACCTTGCCGGGGTAGTCGTACATGCTGGTGCGCAGATCGAGCACCACGTGTGCGGGTTGCCCTTTCGGAAAGGTGTAGCGATGCATGCCCACGCGCAGGCTGGCGGTGAGTTCGGCGCGCACCTGGTGGTCGTCCAGGGTGACGGCGTAGTAGCCGGGTTGCGCGGTTTCCGTGGCATGACGGAAGCGCGAGGTGTATCCGCTGCGGGGCGTGGCGGGGTCGCCGCGCTCCAGCTTCAGTTCGCCGGTCGTGGGCATCAGCAGCAGGTCGCCCAGGTCGGAATGGCCCGTGCCGGAGAAGTGCGTATGCGAGAAGCCGACGATCGTCCTGTCGTCGTAGCGATAGCCGGCCGCCCATCCGTAGCCATCTTTCCTGGGCTGGATGCGGGTGTCCGGCGAGAGTTGCACCATGCCGTACGGCACCGTGGCGCCGGGGTAGGTGTGGCCCTCGCCTCCGGTGCCGATAAAAGGATCGACCGCCTGATAGGCCGCGTCGCCCACATCCGTCGGCGCTGCCAGCGCACCGTCCGACGTGAAGGCGGATGCCCCCGCGAGCCCTATCCACATTGCCGCCATCACGCCCAGTTGCTTCATTGCCGCACCTTTTGGATCGGTCGAATCCCGCGGAAAGCTAGCACAGGCCTGGAGCGGTGATCATCGCGCGGGCGACGGAACGTGCGTTCGATCATCCTTCCCGCGCGCCCCCGCCGGCTGCTGCGGAGCAGCATGCAAGATGCCGGAGGGCGTGGTACATCTATCTCGTATTGGATCGATCCAAAACCGTCTGCGACCGCATCCTGTATGCGCTTGCAGGAGGCGAGGCATCGCCAAGGTGTTGGCCGCCGCCACAGGAACCCGCATGCAGACACGATCCACGATGTTCGTCGCGTTCCGCGCGTTGTGCCGCCTGGAAGGGGTCCGCGCGCTCTGCGTGATCGTGCTGCTGGCGCTTGCGACGACCGTCCACGCGGTCGACCGGCAGCGCCTGGACAAGGGCTGGGAGTTCCGGCAGGTGCCGTCGACCGGACAGGCCGCGTCGAGCGATCTCACGACATGGCGCGCGGCATCGATGCCGGGCACCGTGCATACCGATCTCCTCGCGCACGGCCTGATCCCCGACCCGTACGTCGGCGCGCCCGAGGCAGGATTGCAATGGATTGGCCTGGCCGACTGGGAATACCGCACCACTTTCCGGGCGACCGCGGCAATGCGTGGCGCAGCGCGCAGCGAACTGGCTTTCGACGGCCTGGACACGTTTGCCGACGTGTTCATCAATGGCGAAAAAGTGCTGGAGGCGGACAACGCGTTCCGCACCTGGCGCATCCCCATGCAGGGACGTTTGCGCGAAGGTTCCAATGAAGTGCGCGTGGTGCTGCGATCGCCGATCGGGCGCATGTTGCCGCAGGTGCAGGCCATGCCGCATCGGATCGCCGGCAACTACCCGTCGCCTTACGGTGACGAACCCAAGGATGTCCTGACGGCGAACTTCGTGCGCAAGCCCGGCTACCACTATGGGTGGGATTGGGGCCCGCGCTACGTCACGGCCGGTATCTGGCGAGATGTGCGGCTGACCAGCTGGGACGTCGCGCGCGTGCAGGACCTGCAGATGCGCCAGGACCGCGTGACGGCCGATGTCGCCGACATCACGGCGATCCCGACGGTGGATGTCGTCACGCCGGGCGAGTACATGATTCGTGTTTGGCAGACGACGCCCGAAGGGCGGAGGGCCGTGGTTTCCACGCGCCGCGTCGCCTTGCCTGCAGGCGTCAGCCGCGTCCCGCAGACGCTGCGCATCGAGCACCCGGAGCGCTGGTATCCGGCCGGGTATGGCGCGCAGCCGCTATACACGTTCGACGTCGAAATCCTGCAGGGCGAGCACGTTGCCGATCACCGCAGCGTGCGTACCGGCCTGCGCAGCATCGAGCTACGGCGCGAACCCGACGCGGGCGGCCGGGAGTTCGCCTTCGTCGTCAACGGCATCCCGGTTTTTGCCAAGGGCGCGAATGCCATCCCGTTCGACATGTTTCCTTCGCGCGTGACGCCCGCGCAGCTGAGGCGCGTCCTGCAGTCCGCTGTCGATGCGAACATGAACATGGTGCGCAGTTGGGGTGGCGGCTACTACGAAAGCGATGCGTTCTACGATATCGCCGACGAGCTCGGGGTGCTGGTGTGGCAGGACTTCATGTTCGGCGGCGGCATGCAGCCGGCCTACGACCCCGCCTTCCGAGCCAATGTGGTCGCAGAGGCGCAAGACCAGATCAGGCGCCTGCGCAACCATCCCAGCCTCGTACTGTGGTGCGGGAACAACGAGGAAGAGATCGCCTGGAAGTACTGGGGCCACGGCAAGACGCTGAAGGACGCCGATCCTGCGTTTGCGGCCCGGGTCTGGGACGGCTATGTGCAATTGTTCGATCGCGATCTGCGCCGCGTCGTGGCCGAGGAGGGCGGTGGCATCGCCTACTGGCCAAGCTCGCCCAGCGACGACATGGCAGAGGTGGCGAACACGCCGGCCAGCGGTGACATGCATTACTGGGAAGTCTGGGGTAATCCGGCGCGGCCGCCGTCGGCCTACCTCGATATCACCCCACGCTTCATGTCCGAGTACGGCCTCCAGGCCTGGCCGGTGCGCAGGCACGATCGATCGCGTGATCGGCCGCGCAGACCAGCGTGTCGACTCGCCAACGGTCGAGGCGCATCAGAAATTCATGGCGGGCAAGGGCAATGAGCGCCTGCTGCATTACATCCGTATGGAGTTCGGCGAGCCGAAGGACTTCGGTGACTTCGTATACCTGAGCCAGGTGATGCAGGCCGAAGGCATCGGACTGGCCGCGCGGCACCATCGCGTCAGCCGCCCCCATACGATGGGCTCGCTCTACTGGCAGCTCAACGATGTCTGGCCGGGTGCTTCATGGTCGGGTATCGACTGGTTCGGACGATGGAAGGCGCTGCAGTTCCATGCGCGACGCTTCTTCGCGCCGGTGGCCGTCGCGGCCTTGCGCAAGGAAGGGCGCACGACGGTCAGCGTGGTGTCAGATCGCACCACACCGCGCCGAGGCGAATGGCGCATGCGGGTGATGGACCTGCACGGCCGCGTGCTGCGCGAGGAGCGAACGACGATCGACCTGTCGCCGCTGTCGTCCGTGCGGCTGCGCGCCTACGACGACGCGGCGCTGCTGGGCGATGCGGATCCCACGCGGACCGTGGCGGTCTTCGACCTGAGTGTCGCCGGCGAGCCGCCCTCGCGCGACGTGGTGTATTTCACCGAGGCCAAGCACATCGCATGGCCCTCATCCCCTGTGCAGGCACGGCTGCGCCATGACCGGCAGGGTACGACGCTCGATCTGACCACGGACGCGTTGGCGCGCGCAGTATGGGTCGACTTTGGCGGCCTCGACGCTGATATCTCCGACAACGCGATGACGCTACTGCCCGGCGAGCGCGTCGCCCTGCGGATCTCGTCCCCCGCCGCACCGGACGCGCTGCGCGACGCCCTGCATGTCAGCACCCTGGCGGACGCCCTGTCCGCGCCTTCCTCTCCACGGAGTACCGCAACCCCATGAGTCCGACCGTTCCCGCGCACGATGATTTCCGCAGTGAATCGTTCCTGCGCGATCACATCCGCCGCACGATGGCTTTCTATCACCCGCGCTGCATCGATCCGGCGGGCGGCTTCTTCCATTACTTCAAGGATGACGGCCGCGTCTACGACGCGTCTCATCGTCATCTGGTCAGCAGCACGCGGTTCGTCTTCAACTACGCGACAGCGGCGATCGAGTTCGGAGGCGAAGACTCGGCGCTGCGCCAGGACTACATGGACGCGGTGCGCCACGGCTTGGCGTTCCTGCGCGAACGGCACCTGGATCCGGTGAGCGGTGGCTACTTCTGGACGTTGCGCGACGGTCAGCCGGAAGACACCACGCAGCATTGCTACGGCGCGGCCTTCGTGCTGCTGGCGTACGCCATCGCCCTGAAGGCCGGCGTCGAAGCTTGCCGTCCGTGGATGGAGGCGCACTGGACGCTGCTGGAAACGCGGTACTGGGAACCGGAGCATGGTCTGTACCGCGACGAAGCCACGCGCGACTGGCAGTTCAGCAACTACCGCGGGCAGAACGCCAACATGCACATGTGCGAGGCGATGCTTGCCGCGTACGAGGCCAGCCACGAGGCAAGGTATCTGGAACGCGCCCTGCAGCTGGCGGACCGCATGACGCGGGGCCAGGCGGCCCAGACCGATGGCTTGGTCTGGGAGCACTACGACCTGCAGTGGCGCGTGGACACCGACTACCACCGCGACGATCCGAAGCACCTGTTCCGCCCGTGGGGTTTTCAGCCGGGCCATCAGACCGAATGGGCCAAGCTACTGCTGATCCTCGACGTCCATCTGCGCCGTGCTGGCGCGCCGGCGGACTGGCTGGTACCGAAGGCCAAGGAACTGTTCGACCGGTCGATGGCGGCCTCGTGGGATGCGGAGAGCGGCGGCCTGGTCTACGGCTTCGCGCCTGAGTCCCTGCGCAAGGACATCGAAGGCCCTTCGCTTCCCGATGGTCGCTACTTCATCTGCGACGATGACAAGTACTTCTGGGTGCAGGCGGAGTCGCTGGCGTGTGCGGCCAGATTGGCTGTCGCCACGGGCGAGGAGCGCTACTGGCAGTGGTACGACCGGCTGTGGGACTACGCCTGGACGCACATGGTCGACCATGTCCACGGTGCCTGGTTCCGCATTCTCGACCGGCGCAACCGCAAGTACGACGACGACAAGAGCCCCGCGGGGAAGACCGACTACCACACGATGGGAGCCTGCCATGACGTCCTGGCCGTACTGCGCGCGCGTGGCTGAGCCGACCGTCGTGCGCGGCCGGATCCTTCCGATCGCCATCGCGATGCTGCTGGCCTCGAACGTGGCGTGGGCACGCGACGCGCGCTTCGCCACCTCGTTCGAAGCGGGAGAGTCGGCGCCCGCTGGCGCGGCGACCGGGGCGGTGCGGGTCGCGATCGGCGATGGTCCCGCGCGACCGTACGCCGCCAAGGCGGGGAAGGGCTACAGCGGCGACCATGCGCTGAACTACCACGCCGACGCTGCCGGACGCATGACCTTGTTCGACGTCGACATCACGGTGGAGAAGGACACGACGTTGTCGTGGATGGTGTTGCCCGAGATCGTCGCGGATGACGCGGCAGCCTCCACGGGCGTGTCGTTGGACCTGGTCTTCGACGATGGCCAGCGCCTGTCCGCGCTCGGTGTGTCCGACCAGCACGGCGCATCGGTCACGGCGGCCGGGCAGGCGGCTTCCATGACGCTCTACCCGCAGCAATGGGCCTACAAGCAGGTGCGGGTGGGCGATGTGCCGGCGCTGCGGGGCAGGCGCATCCGGGCCGTCGAGCTGCACGTACAGCCTGGGGCGGGCAGCGCGGCCGTCGGCTGGATCGACGACATCGTGATCGCCCCACGTGCGCAGGCCGCCGATAGACGCCCCAGCGACTATGTGCTTACCACGCGCGGCACGCAGTCCAACAGCACGTTCTCGCGAGGGAACAACATCCCCGCGGCAGCGATACCGCATGGCTTCAACTTCTGGACGCCGGTCACCGACGCCGGATCGCTGAGCTGGCTGTACCGGTGGAACGAGCAGAACGGCCCCGACAACCGGCCGCGACTGCAGGCGCTATCGATCAGCCATGAGCCGAGCCCCTGGATGGGCGATCGCCAGACCTTCCAGGTCATGCCTTCGACGGCGATCGGCGTGCCCGACGCCGACCGGCAGAAGCGGTCGCTGTCGTTCTCGCACGACCGCGAGGACGCTCGCCCGTACACCTACCGTGTGGACTTCGATAACGGCATCCGTGCCGAGCTGGCACCGAGCGAGCGCGCCGCGATCTTCCGCTTCCGTTTCCCGAAGGAGGGCGACGCCAATCTGCTGTTCGACAATGTCGATGCGCGCGGTGGGTTGACGTTGGACGCGACCAGCCAGAGCCTGCATGGTTACACCGACACCCGCAGCGGCCTGTCCAACGGCGCGACGCGGATGTTCGTCTACGCGCGCTTCGACCAACCCTGGCGGAGCAGCGGAAAGATCGAGACCGGTCGGCCCACCGGCTACGTGAAGTTCTCGCCGGACGCGACCGGTGAGGTGACGATGCGCATCGCGACCTCGCTGATCTCGGTGGAGCAGGCGCAGCGCAACCTCGAGCAGGAGATCGGCAGCGCGACGTTCGACGGCGTCCGATCGCGCGCGCAGTCGGCTTGGGATGAACTTCTCGGTCGCGTGCAGCTGGGCGGCGCCAGCGAAGATCAGCGGGTGACGGTCTACTCCAACCTCTACCGGCTGTTCCTGTATCCGAATGTCGCGCACGAGAACGTCGGCACCGCCGACATGCCGGACTGGCGGCATGCCGACCAGAACAGCTGGTCCAAGGAGAACACCGGCGGCGATGCCCTGCGTACCTCTGCGAAAGTCCGTGAAGGCAGGATCTACGTCAACAATGGGTTCTGGGACACGTTCCGCACCAGTTGGCCCGCGTACGCGCTGTTCGCGCCCGAGCGTGCGGGTGAGATGGTCGATGGGTTCCTGCAGCAATACCGGGACGGTGGCTGGATTGCCCGTTGGTCCTCGCCCGGCTATGCGGACCTGATGGTGGGCACCAGCTCCGATGTCGCGTTCACCGACGCGTGGTTGAAGGGTGTCCGCGGCTTCGACGCGCATGAAGCCTACGAGGCCGCGCTGCGCAATGCCACGGTCGTGCCTCCGGTCTCGAACGTGGGGCGGAAGGGCCTGGTGCGGTCGATGTACCGCGGCTACGCCGACAGCAGCGTGCACGAAGGCCTGTCGTGGACGTTGGAGGGTGCGCTCAACGACTTCGGTCTGGCGCAACTGGGGCTCGCGCTCGCGGCCGACGAGAAGGATCCGGCGCGCGCGCAGCGCTATCGGGAAGAGGCCGAATACTTCCAGGCCCGTGCGACCGACTACACGCATCTGTTCGATCCCGCGACCAGATTCTTCCGCGGCCGGACGGCGGCAGGCGACTGGCACACGCCCGCCAGCCGGTTCGATCCGCGCGTCTGGGGCGGCGACTACACCGAAGCCAATGCATGGACCTTCGCGTTCACCGCGCCCCACGACGGCGCCGGGCTGGCCTCGCTGTTCGGGGGCGAGGAGGGGCTGGCGGAGCGCTTGGACGCGTTCTTCGCCACCCCGGAAACAGCGGAGAAGCGGTTCTCGGGCGCCTATGGCGACGTCATCCACGAAATGACCGAAGCGCGCGATGTGCGCATGGGCATGTACGCGCACAGCAACCAGCCCTCGCACCACATCCCCTGGATGTACGTGGCGGCAGGACAGCCCTGGAAAACGCAGCGCATCACCCGCGACATCATGCGCCGGCTCTACCTGGGCAGCGAGATCGGTCAGGGCTATCCCGGCGATGAGGACAACGGCGAGATGTCGGCGTGGTACCTGTTCGGCATGCTCGGGTTGTATCCCCTGCGGATGGGCGCGCCCGAGTACGTCATCGGCTCGCCCGCCTTCGAGCGCGTGCGCGTCGACCTGGGTCACGGCCGCAACCTGACCGTCATCGCGCACAACAACAGCGCCGCCAACGTGTACGTGCAGTCGCTGAAGGTCAACGGCCAACCCTGGAACAAAGCCTGGATCCGCCATGAGGACATCGCCGGCGGCGCCACCCTGGAGTTCGTCATGGGCGATACGCCGTCCACGTGGGGCAGCGGTGTCGATGCGTTGCCGCCGTCGCTGACCGCGGTCGGCGATACGCCGCGTGGCCTGGTCGATGCGGCATCGAGCGCTCGGGTCACGGTGCAAGGCGCGACGCGACGGGCGGCGGACTTGGTCGACGATGATGCCGCCACGTCGCAGGTATTGCCGGCGCGCGCGGAGGTCGATTTCCGTTTCGCTGCGCCGTTGCACGCGAGCCATTACACGCTCTCCAGCGCGGAGACGACCATCACGGGCGCGTCTTGGACGCTGGAGGCGCGCAATGCCAATGGCGCCTGGGTCGAGCTGGACCGCCGTCGCGACCAAGCGTTCCGCTGGGCCCGGCAACTGCGGCCGTTCCGGATCGAACGGCCGGGCGACTATGCCGAATACCGCCTGCGCTTCGACGGTGGCGGTGAGGTGGCTTGGTCGGAGATCGAGCTGTTGCGGCCGGCAGGCGAACGGTCCGAGCAGTGAGCGGACGGGCCCGGCGGGAGTGCCGGCCGGGCAACGCCGGCTCGCTCTGCTTGTCGACCCGTCACTCGGGGTTGCTGCGAGGCAGCATGCATCCTGCGGAGGGCTGTGATACTTATGCAATCCGTCGAATTAGACCGATCTAATTCGATCCAGAGTCAGGGAGGAGGCGAGGCTGCCGCGGAGTGCCGTTCCAGGAACCCGGGGTGTCTCGCAGCAGCGGTTCTTTTTTATTTTCCGCAAATTTAGATCGATACAAATCCATCGCGTCAGCAGCCGATCAATCTTGGGAGAGGGTGATTGAAATGAAATGCACGCCACACGCACGCAATCGCAGCACGTTGTACGTCGGGATCGCCATCGCGTTGTCCACCGCCGCCATTTCCGGCAGCGCGTTCGCCCAGCAGGCTGACGCTGCGCCGGCCGCTTCCGACCAGGCGCCGGCGCAGGCCACGGACCTGGACACGGTGACGGTCAAGGGCTACCGCTACTCGATCGAACAGAGCCTGGAACAGAAGCGCAACGCCAACGCCGTCGTCGAAGTCATCACGGCGGAGGACGTCGGCAAGTTCCCCGACAAGAACGTCGCCGATGCGCTGCAGCGCGTGCCGGGCGTGCTCATCAGCCGCGATGGCGGCGAAGGCAAGAACGTCAGCGTCCGCGGCTTGTCCTCGGAACTCGTGCTGACCGAATTGAACGGCAACTACATCGCGAGCGCCGAGTCCAACGGCGACCCGACCCGTTCGTTCAATTACACCCTGCTTCCCTCGAACATGCTGGGCAGCGCCGAGCTGTTCAAGACGCCGGAAGCGCGCATCGACGAAGGCGGCATCGGCGGCACGGTGATCCTGCATACCCGCCGTCCGCTCGAGTTGGAACCGAACTCCGGTTTCGTGAATATCGAAGGCACCTGGGCGGATACCACCAAGAAGACCGACGGTCAGATCTCCGGCTCCTATTCGTGGCACGACCAGGAAGACCGCTTCGGCGTCTTCGTCGGCTACACGCAGCAGAAGCGCACCACCCGCACCATGGGGGCCAGCACTGAGAGCTGGCAGTGGTACGGCCGCGATGAAGGCGGCACGGCGGTGGACGTCAACGGCAAGCCGTCCGACTTCAATTCGAACTGGTGGGGCGGCACCGGTTTCTGGGACCAGAACGGCAACTACTACACCGGCTTCATGATGCCGACGTCGGTCAACTTCAACGTCAAGGAAGAAGAACGCGAGCGCAAGGGCGGCCAGCTGACGTTCCAGTTCAAGCCGACCGACAACCTGACCCTGACGGCGAACTACTTCCGCTTCGACCTGTCGCAGGATTCCCAGACCAACACGCTGAAGATTCCGGAATGGAACATCGCGCGCTACTACGGCGACGGCAATTGGCGCGGCGGGCGCCTGCTCGACGGGCTCACCTTCGACCCCAGCGGCACCATCGTCACCGGTGCGAACTACAGCCTGCACCCCAACAAGCCCTACTACTGCAGTGAGGACGAAGCCGCCGCCGCTGGCATGGCGCCGGGTGGCTGGGGTTCGGACGACTGCACCGTGCCGACGCCGCAGATCACCGGCAGCTACAACATCGAGAAGTCGCTGTCGCAGACCGCGGATTTCGGCGGCGAATGGCAAGGCGAGAAGCTGGACGTGTCCTTCAAGGTCGGTCGCACGTGGGCCAAGGGCGGTCCCGAGCTGCAGTTCTCGCTGCCGATCAAGCCGCGCCTGCAAAATGCGGATGGCAGCTGGACGAACGGCAACTACGCCAGCGCGTGGGATCTGACCGGCACGCCGACGATGACGTTCTCGCCGGAGCTGATGCAGAACCTCCAAAACGGCATCCTGCAGGTCGATCTCGGCTCCACTGGTTCGTCCTGGACCCGCAATGACACCAAGCAGAAGTACGCCCAGATCGACGGCACGTGGCACTTCGATGGCGACGTTTTCGAATCGCTCCAGTTCGGCATCAAGGGTCGTGACGGCGGCATCCACCGCAGCACCGGCAACAGCTATTGGGTGTGCCCGGGTACGGATCCCAGCGATTACGACAATCGCTACTGGGCCGGCCGCTGCAACAGCGTCGCCACCCAGTTTTCGCCGAGCCTGATCACGCAGCTGGGCAATCTGCCGGGCGGCATCAGCGCCAGCGCATTCCCGGCGATCAACTTCCCGGGCTACATCGCCTACCTAAACAGCACTTATGGCGCGATGCAGACCCGCGAGGAAGAGAATTTCGTCTACAACGTCGACGAGAAGATCTACTCCACCTACCTGCAGGCGAACTTCCGTACCGACCGCCTGCGCGGCAACGTCGGCGTGCGCATCGCCCGCACGAAGCAGCACGCCGACTCGACGGACAAGATCACGTCCTACGACGACTACTTCTTCGACGGTGCCGACGGCAACCCGCTGGCCTGTGTGCAGGGCGCGGCGACGCCGGTCGGCGCGCCCGCCGATACCTATTGCGGCAGCGAGGGCTACTGGAGGCTGCATGAGCGCGTGGCGCGACCGGAGTCGTACGAGATCGCCGCGCTGGACCGCACCTACACCGATGTGCTGCCGAGCTTCAACCTGGCCTACGACCTGACCGATGACCTGGTGCTTCGTGCGGCCGCGTCGAAGGTGATGTCGCGCCCGAGCTACGGCGACATCGCCTCGCCGGGCAGCCTGGAGTACTACAGCCAGGAGTACGTCGACGACCGCCGCCTGACCGGTGGCGCGGGTGAGCTGGGCTGGTACGGTTCGGGCAGCAACAAGGGGCTCGAGCCTTACAAGGCGACCCAGTTCGACCTGGGGCTGGAGTGGTATTTCCGGCCGGGTTCGGTCGCCGGCGTCGGCCTGTTCCGCAAGAACGTGCAGAACTTCGCCGTCAACGTGATCACCGACGTCAACATGGTCGTCGGTGGCCAGACCGTCACCGTGCAGAACTACAGCACCCAGGCCGGCGGCCAGGATGCGGTCTCGCAGGGCGTCGAGCTGTATGCACAGCACACACTGGATTTCGGCCTGGGCTTCCAGTTCAACTACACCTACAACGACGCCAGCAAGGCGGCCGTGTCCCTCGAGGACGGTACCGAAGTCGGCAAGACCTCGATGCCCGGCAGCGCCAAGAACCAGACCAACTTCACCGTGTTCTACGAAGCGCGGGATCTGCTGTTGCGCGCCTCGTACAACCGCCGCGGCGAAGTGGTGCAGGGCCTGGTCAACGGCTTGAACGTCTACGAGGAGCCGTACTACCAGATCGACCTCAATGCGGCCTACAACATCACCCCGGCACTCACGATCAGTGCGTCGGTGCTGAACCTGACCGAGGAGGAGACGCGGGCGCACCTGGGCAACGACACCAAGGACCGCTTCTACACCAACGGGTATGCGGGCCGCATGGCGTACCTGGGCCTGACGTACAAGTTCTGAGGTCGTTTCGTGTTTTGGCCCCATGCTTTCTCTCCCGCCCGGCGACGGGCGGCGTGGGGCCAACGGCCCGGCTCAGGCCGGGCCACTTTTCCCTTCGCATGCGGCGGCGCGTTCGCCGTCGCATGCGCTGAATCACGACAGGTCGAGCACGCATGAACCCCTCCTCGCTTCTTCCTCTGTTCCGCGCGTTGCCGCTGCTGTTTGTCCTGGCGGTCCCGGCGACGGCGGCCACGCAGGGGCCGAGCGCCGAGGTCAACACGTTCATCGGCAGCAAGGACGACGGCAACACGTTCCCCGGCGCATCCGCGCCGTTCGGCATGATCCAGGTCAGTCCGATCGGCTCGCACTACTCGGGCTGGCGCTACGACGACCCCCAGATCCGCGGGTTCGGACATTCCTTCCTGTCCGGTGCGGGCTGCTGGGAACAGGGCGGGCAGGTGTCGGTGTTGCCGGTGACCGGCCGCATCGGCCCGGGTGGCGATTTCGATACGGCCGACCCGAAGGCGTTCGACCACAAGCGCTACGGGTCGCGCTACCGGCACGACGGCGAGAGCGGCCAGGCGGGTTACTACAAGGTTCGACTGACCGACTACGGCGGCATCGATGCCGAAGCCACGGCGCTGACGCGTGCTGCGGCCGAGCGCTACACCTTCACCGCGACGGGCGAAGGCCATGTCCTGGTCAACATCGGGCAGGCCAACGAACGCCACGCGGTGACGGGAAGCACGTTGACGGTGGTCGGTGATCGGGCGGTGGAAGGCAAGCTGGTCACCAAGAGTTTCTGCGGCGGCCACCAGTACACGACCTGGTTCCGCCTCGAGTTCGATCGGCCTTTCAAGGCGTTCGGCACCTGGGGCGAGGCAGGGGGCGTGCCGGGTTCGCGCCATGGCATGGAAGGCGAGGCCAAGCCCAGCGGCGCGTGGCTGACCTTCGACCTGGGCAAGGACCGTTCCGTCACCGCGATCTCGGCGATCTCGCACGTGGATGCGGAAGGCGCACGCAACAACCTGCGCAGCGACGGCATGGCGGGCGGCAAGCTGCTCGGGTTCGACGCGATGCGCGCGCGCGCGCAGAAGATCTGGGATACCGAGCTGTCCAGCGTACGCGTGCACGGTGGTACGGGCGACGACCGCACGGTGTTCTACACCGCGCTTTACCACGCCCTGCTGCAGCCGCTAACCGGCAGCGATGCCGACGGCCGCTATCGCGGCTATGACGATGTCGTCCATCGTGCGGACGGATGGACCTACTACGAGTACTTCTCGCTGTGGGACACGTACCGTTCGCAGAATCAGCTGATCGCGCTGCTGCGACCGCAGCGCGCCACCGACATCGCGCGCTCGCTGCTGGCCATCGACGCGCAGGGCGGGTGGCTGCCGCGCTGGGGCTATGCGAGCTTCGAGACCAACATCATGACGGGCGACCCGGTAACGCCTTTCCTGGTTGACCTGTGGCGGTTCGGCGCCCTCGAGGGGCGCGAAGCGGAGGCGTACACCGCGCTTCGAAAGAACGCCTTCGACGTGCCGCCGCTGAACTCGCGGCATGCCGGGCGCTCCGGCAATCCCAACTACCTCGCCCAGGGATTCGTGCAGTACGACCGCGCGTTCCCTTCCAAGGGCATGGACGTGGACCCCCACCACGGCGGTTCGGCCACGCTGGAGTACGCCTTGGCCGACTGCTCGCTGTCGATCATGGCCGGCGCGCTCGGGCATGGCGACGATGCGGCCGTGCTGAAGCGTCGTGGCCGGAACTGGCAGACGCTCTGGGACGCCTCCGTGCGCGACGAGCAGGCCGGCTTCAGCGGTTTCCCGCGTCCGCGTACCGGCGACGGTGCGTGGTACACGCCCTCCGAAGGCCACTACAGCCCGCGCTCGCACCATGGGTTCCATGAAGGCACCGCGTGGCAGTACCAGTGGCTGGCGCAGCAGGACGTGCCGGGTCTGGTGCAGGCCATGCACGGGCCGGAGGAAGCCGGCCGTCGCCTGGATGATTTCTTCGCCTATGAGGCGCTGGTGTCCAACCCGGCCGGCGGGGCACGCAAGGAATGGGTGGTGGGGCCGTACAGCTACTACAACCAGTTCCGCTACAACCCCAACAACGAGCCCGACCTGCACGTGCCGTGGATGTACACGCTGATCGGCCAGCCGTGGAAGACGTCCACGGTCCTGCATGCGGCGCAGCAACTGTTCACCAACGCACCGAATGGCGTCACCGGCAACGACGATCTCGGCACCATGTCGGCGTGGTATCTGTTCAGCGCCATGGGCATGTACCCGGTGGTGCCGGGCACGGGGCAGTTCGTGCTGCACGCACCGCGCTTCTCGCGCGTCGATGTCGATGTGGCCCCGGGGCGCACGCTGCGCATCGAAGCGCCGCAAGCCGGTGATGGCAAGCCCCGGTATATCCGTGGCGTTTCGTTGGACGGTCGCCCCCACGCGACGGTCTGGCTGGATTGGGAGCGCCTGCGCCAGGGTGGCCGTCTGCGCTTCGATCTGAGCGACACGCCGCAGCCGCAGGGCTGGGGCACACGCCCGGACGATCTACCGGCATCGCCCTGCGCCGCTGGCCCGATCGCGGCGTCGGGAGTGGGGCATTGAGTCCTTGCGGCGCGAGAGCGTGGAGGTCGACGTGATGGTTTACGCTGGGCGTACCGTCGCAATGGATCGATCCATATGAGCCAGAAACGCCCGTCCCGGCCGGGTGCCGCACGCACGCCCAAGGCGACCACGCCCAAAGCGGCCAAGAAGGCAGGCGCGGCGGCCCAGGCCAAGGCTGGCAAACCGGCTGCGACCGAACGCGCCCGCGAACCGCAGCGCGTGGTCACGGTCACCGACATCGCCAACGCGATCGGCGTCTCGCGCGCCACGGTGTCGCTGGTCCTGCGCGGCAGTCCGCTGGTGCACGCGGACACGCGGGCGAGGGTGGAAGCCGAACTCAAGCGGCAGCGCTACGTCTACAACCGCGGCGCGGCGAATCTGCGCCGCCGCACGTCGTCCAGCGTGGCGCTGGTCATCAACGACCTGGCCAACCCCTTCTTCGCCGAGTTCGCGGCCGGTGTCGACGAAGCATTGGGCGAGAAAGGTTTCGTGACCCTGCTCGGCAGCACCGGCGAGTCGCCCGAGCGGCAGCAGGCCGTGCTGAGTTCGCTGATGGAACACACGCCGGCCGGCGTGATCCTGTCGCCCGCCGAAGGCAGCGACGCCACGCAGCTGCACAAAGTGCTGGATGCGCGCGCCAACGTGCTCCTTTTCAACCGCGAACTGACCGGCGCTGACGACTGGGGTTTCCTCGGGCTGGACAACCAGCATGGTGCGCAGCTCGCCACCGAACACCTGATCTCCCTGGGTCATCGCCGCATCGCGTTCTATGGCGGCCACGCCGACTCCAGTTCGTGCCGCCAACGACGCGCGGGGCATGCGCAGGCGATGCGTGCAGCGGGCCTGCCCATCGATCCGGCCTGGCTGATCGAGTCGGCGCCGAACCGCCTGGAGGCGGCGGCGCGTACCGGCGAACTGTTCGGCGACCACGCGCCCCCGACCGCAGCGGTCTGCTACAACGATACGGTTGCGCTGGGCCTGATGCTGGGTCTGGTCGCCCGCGGCATCCAGCCCGGCAAGGGCTTCGCCGTCACCGGTTTCGACGACATTCCCGAAGCGGCCGTGACCACGCCGCCACTGACCACGCTGGCCGCGCAGCCGCGCGAGCGCGGACGGCAAGCGGCGCAGCTCGTGCTCGGGCAGCTCGAAGCCGGCGCGTCGCCGCGCCGGACGATCGCCCCGGTCACGCTATCCATTCGCGAGAGCAGCGGAGCGCGCCAGAAATGACGCTTGCGACGCCGCGCGCCTTCCTACAACGCGACGTCGTGCGATCGCGGTCGCGATCCTTCCTCTTCTCCCTCGTTCCGTGCCCATGAACCACACCGCATCACACACGCCGTCCTCCGTCCGCACTGCGGCCCCGATCCTGCCGCGTGCAGACCGATCCGGAGGCGCTGCATGAGTCCTTCCACGGGCAAGATCGTCTGCTTCGGCGAGGCGCTGATCGACATGCTGGCGCAGCCGCCGGCATCGCCGGAGGAGCCGCGCAACTTCCTGCAGTACGCCGGCGGCGCGCCTGCGAACGTCGCAGTGGCCGCAGCCCGCTTGGGCGCGGATGTCCACTTCGCGGGCATGTTGGGCAACGACATGTTCGGCGACTTCCTGTTCGACAGCCTTGCGTCGGCCGGCGTCGCCACCGACTGCATCGTGCGCACCGGCGAAGCGAAGACGGCGCTGGCGTTCGTGGCGCTGGACGAACATGGCGAGCGCAGCTTCAGCTTCTACCGGCCTCCGGCGGCGGACCTGTTGTTCCGTGCGCGCGACTTCGGATCAGCTTGCTTCGATGGCACGCGCGTCTTCCATGTCTGTTCGAACAGCCTGACCGAAGCCGGCATCGCCGACGCCACCTACGAAGGGATGCGTCTCGCACGCGCGAGCGGTGCGGTCGTTAGCATCGATCTGAACCTGCGCCCGGCCTTGTGGCCGCAGAGCGAGGATCCGTCGCCGCGACTGTGGCAGGCGCTCGTCGAGGCCGACCTGGTGAAGCTCTCTCGCGAAGAGCTCGAGTACCTGGCGGGCCCGTTGGGCGGCGAGGACGCCGTCATGGCGCGCCTTTGGCAGCATCGCGCACAGCTCCTGGTGATCACCGATGGCGCAAGCCAGGTCAGGTGGTATACGCGCGCCGCGCGCGGCACGGTGGAGACCTTCCGGGTGACCCCGCGGGACACCACGGCCGCGGGAGATGCGTTCGTGGGTGGGCTGCTGTTCCACATGACGCGCGATGACAGGCTGCGCGCCGGCTTCGCATCGTTCGTTTCCGACACCGATGCGGTGGCGGCCGCCATCCGGTTCGCCGCCGCGGTGGGCGCGCTCGCCGTCACGCGCAAAGGCGCGTTCGCCGCGATGCCGTCCGTCGAAGAAGTGGACGCGCTGCTGGCCTAGAACCCACTGCGCGCAACCTCCTCCCCGCGTCCGGCGGGCCACGCTTCCCTACCGATCGAGCCCAGCATGACGGCTACCCCCAACCGCATCACGTCCGTTGTCGTCGTGGGAGGTGGCAGCGCGGGCTGGATGGCCGCGACGGCGCTGGCCACATACCTGGGCAAGCAGGCATCGATCCGCCTGGTCGAATCCGAGGAGATCGGGATCGTCGGCGTCGGCGAGGCCAGCGTTCCCTACATGAAGCAGTTCAACGCGGGGCTGCTGGGCATCAACGAGTTCGACTTCGTCGCCCGCACCCAGGGCACGTTCAAGCTGGGCATCCAGTTCAACGACTGGGACCGCATCGGCGACTCGTACATCCACGGCTTCGGCAAGATCGGCCAGGGCGTCGGACCGCTGCCCTTCCACCAGTTCTGGCTCAAGCTCTTCCTCGCGGGTCGCGCCTCGCCGATCGGCGACTATTCGCTGGCCACCGTGGCCGCGCCGCTGGGGAAGTTCATGTCCAGCCCCGCCAACGTGCCGATGGAATCGCCGTTGGCCGACATCGCGTACGCCTACCACTTCGATGCCGGACTCTACGCGGCGTTCCTACGCGGCCTGGCGGAAAGCAGAGGCGTGCAGCGGATCGAGGGAAAGATCACCGGCGTGCAGCAGCGGGGCGACGACGGTTTCGTCGAAGCCGTGGTGCTTGAGAGTGGGGAGCGGGTCGCGGGCGACCTGTTCATCGACTGCTCCGGCTTCCGCGGCCTGTTGATCGAACAGACCCTGGGCACCGGCTACATCGACTGGACGCACTGGCTGCCGTGCAACCGGGCGATGGCGGTACCGTGCGCCACGGTGGGCCCGCCGACGCCGTACACCCGCGCCACCGCCCTGTCGGCGGGGTGGCAATGGCGTATTCCGCTGCAGAGCCGGGTCGGCAACGGCTACGTCTATTCCAGCGAGCACATCAGCGACGACGAAGCGGCGGCCACGTTGTTGGCGAACCTCGACGGCCGCGCCCTCGCCGACCCGCGCCCGTTGCGCTTCACCACTGGCGTGCGCAAGAAGCAGTGGAACAAGAACGTCGTGGCCCTCGGCCTGGCCAGCGGCTTCATGGAGCCGCTGGAATCCACCAGCATCTACCTGGCGCAGTCCGGGATCCAGCGCCTGCTGGCCCTGTTCCCGGACCAGGGTTTCGATCCGCTGCTCGAGCGCCAGTTCAACGAGGAATCCGCGTTCGAATACGAAAGCACGCGCGACTTCCTGATCCTCCACTACTGCGCCACCCGGCGGAACGACAGCGCGTTCTGGGATTACTGCCGGACCATGTCCATCCCCGATACCTTGCGCCACAAGATCGAGATGTTCCGCAACGGAGGCCGGTACTTCCGCACCGGCGATGAGTTCTTCGCGTTGCCCAGCTGGGTCCAGGTGATGCTCGGCCAGGGCATCGTTCCCACCGGCTACCACCCGATCGTCGACGACATGCCGGAGCAGGCCCTCGTTGACCATGTCGAGCGGGTGCGTCGGTCCCTGGCGATGTGCGCGGCGGAGATGCCGCCGCACCAGGCCTTCATCGATCGGCACTGCAAGGCACCGGCGATGTGACGCCGCGGCCCGCGTAGGCGGGCAGGGGCGCTGAACCGTCTGCAAGGGCCCGTGGTGTGGTCAGGCCAGCCGCCGGCTGGGCGCGCGATAGGGCGGCCCGGCCGTCTTTTGAGCGGTACGCGCCCTGAAACCCGTGTATTCACATACATGAATCACATAACATTTGTGATGTTCATCTTGACCAAGTGTGATTCGAATTACACAATTTGCCCGTAGTCGGGGTATGCGGACGTGCTTTGCCGCCTGCATAAAGTTTGATCGACGCACTGCTTTTCCTGATCCCAGGCGCCCGAGAGGCCGGGATAGAAAAGCTGACATCGCAGTCGGCGGTGGGTGCGGTACAGGGGAAATCCGAAGTGATGAAGCAATCTGGCCCGGCGGCAGGCGTCGCTGCGTTCGTACGTGCGAAATCTGAATTACCCTCTCAGCTCCATCCGCAAGTGCCCTCGCGGACCATCGCGTCCTGGCGGCGACTGGCCTTGCTCGCGCTGTGCTGCGTCGCACCCGCTGCGTGGGGCGCGGACCTCCAGATCAGCAACCTGTCCGACACCGGCTACGACCCGACACCCGTAGGTGGTCCGGTCGTTTACCACGTGGTGGTGGAAAACGGCGACATCGATACGGTCTCCGATGCCGTTGCGCTCTTCGACCTGCCTGTCGGCGCCACCCCCGGTACGCTGCCCGCGTTCTGCGCGAGCCTCGGCGGATCGCCGGTGCGGATCCGCTGCGACATCCCGACCCTGACGCAGGCATCGTCGTCGGCCGCCTTCGATATCCAGATGAACACCGCCGGGATGACGGCGGGTACCGTGCAGATCCACGGTGCGGTCGGCTTCGCCGGCGCGCTGCCTGGCGCGGGTGAATCGCTCAACGCGTTGTCGCCTACGCACCCCTTCTACGGCAGCGACAGCGACACCGACAACAACCACCTGAGCCAGGGCACCACCCTGCAACAATCCGGCGACCTGCGCCTGATCAAAACGGCGACACCGTCGCCGGTGATCGGCGGTGGCGAGGTGACCTACACGCTGCAGGTGTTCAATGACGGCCCCGACGCCTCGTCAGGCTTCAGCGTGGTGGACACGCTGCCTGCCGGCGTCAGCCTCGTGGCCGGCAGCTTCCTGGGAACGGGCTGGACCTTCAACACGGGCACGATGACGGCGACGCACGCCGGCTCGCTCGCCAACGGCGCCAGCAGCTCCTTCAGTTTCCGCGCCAAGGTCAACGTCGGCAGCGGCAACATCACCAATGCCGCGGTCGTGAACGCGGGCGCGATGCCCGATCCGAACGTCGGTAACAACACCGCGGACGTGACCACGCCGGTTACGCCCGGTGCCGACCTGATGATCAGCAAGAGCGCCAACCCGGCGCCGGCGATCGCGGGCGAACCGATCACCTTCACCATCCAGGTCCGCAACCTCGGCCCCAGCGCGGCGACCAATCCGCGCTGGACCGATACCCTGCCCGCCGGCTTCATCGTCACCGGCGGCAACCAGCCTGCGGGCTGGACCTGCACCACCAGCGCGGGCGACACGGTGCGCGGCTGCGTGCTTGCGGGCGATCTGGCGGTGGGCTCCATCGTCAACTTCACGATCCAGGCGATGGTGCCGTCCAACGGCGCCAACAGCAGCGGTAACGTGACCAACACGGCCACAGTGACGTCGGACACGGCCGACGCAGTGTCGACGAACAACACCGGCAGCACCACGTTCAGCGTCGTGCCCGATGGCGCCGACCTGGGCCTGGCGAAGAGCAAGGCGCCGGCGCTGGTCGCGATCTGGCCGGGCACCGGCGACGACAGCGACAGCCGCATGACGTCGACCATCGCCGTGCACAACTATGGCCCGCGCGCTGCGACGGGCAACGTTCGTGTGGTGGATACGCTCGCGCCGGGCGAGGAGTACGTCAGCGGCGGCAACGCGGGCGAATGGACCTGCTCGGTCGCGCCCCCCACCTGGAACGCGAGTGGTCCGACCCAGGTCGTCACCTGCGACCTGGATCCGTCCCGCTATCCGCTGGCGAGAAACCAGGATGCACCGGACCTGCGCATCATCACGCGGGCCCGTACGGCCGACATCGCGCTGACGAACAACGCCTGTACCGGCGGTTCCGGCGGCTCGCTCGAGCCGCTCACCGGCAGCATCGACGAAGACCGCAACACGACCAACGACTGCGCCGGCGACGGCACGCGCACGACCAACGATCGCGTCGACCTGCAGCTCGAAAAATGGACCAACGCGCCGGGCGCCGGCGACAACACGATCGCCGTGGGCGTGGACAGCTTCACCTACACGCTGCGCGTCACCAACCTGGCCATCGCCGATGCGGTGCCCGCCACGGGCATCGTGGTCAACGACACGCTTCCCGGCTTCGTGCCGGCCTCCAACGGACTGCCCAGCACCGGCATTTCCGTCAGTGCGCCCGCCGGCTGGAACTGTCCGGTCAGCGGCGCCTCGATCGTCTGCCGTTCGAACGCGACCGCCCTCGCGCCGGGCGCGTTCGCCGACATCGTCATCACCGTCTCGCGTCCGCTGTTTGACAGCATCGGCCAGAACCCGGGCAGCTGCGGCGCGGGTGCGCCCGCGTCCGGTGCGTTCTGCAACACCGCCGGCGTGGCGGTGGACCCTGCTGTGCCGGACTCGGTGGGCGAGGTCAACGGCGCCAACAACCAGGCCAGCGACTGGGTGCGCATCGAGCGCGAAGCGAACATCCGCACCACCGCCAAGAACATCACCACCGGCAATGTCGGCCGCGCGGGCGTGAACAGCCAGTACGTGATGTCCTACCTCAACGAGGGGACGGCGTCCGTGCCTGGCTTGGTCTTCCGCGACACCTTCACCCTTCCCGCGAACGATGCCGGCTTCGTGCTTGTGTCGGCCACGCGCACCCCCGGCACGGTGACCTGTACGGCGACGCCGGCCGGGGGCCTCACCGCTACCAGTACGGCGGGCGGCATGTCGTACGCCAATCCGACCGGTGCACCGCTGCAACTGGCGATCGAATGCCCCGCACTGGCGATGTCGCATCGACAGAGCGAAGACCTGCGGGTGACCATCCGCCCGAACGTCAACAGCGGCAACAACCCCGCCGGTCGCCAGTTCGACAACACCGCAGGCTTCACCATCAGCGGTGGCGCGACGGGCAGCGATGCCAACGGCGCGTACGACTACAACACCGACACGTCGGCGGCGGACGACCAGAAGACCGCCTCGCTGACGTTCCAGCAGGGCGTGGCCGACCTGATCGTCAACAAGACCGATCTCGGGTTCACGGGCGGCGTCGATCCGCTGGGCTACGACGCCCTCAATCCCGCCAATAACCTGATCACCTACCGTATCTCGGTGCGGAACGTCGGTCCGTCCGTGGCGACGAACGTCCGCATCCACGACACCTACCGCGTGCCGAACGGACGCCAGGTGCGTTTCATGGGCATCGCGCCGGGCCCGATCGGCGGTCCGTCCGCCGGCTTCAGCACGGCCGGCTGCACGGTCTCTTCCGCGAACCCGTTCACCGGCACCGGCACGACGCCCGCCGATACCGGACTGGTCATCGATTGCGATGTGCCGGGCGCGGGCTTCGGCGCCAGCGACACGGCCGGCATCCTCGGCGTGAACGCCACCAGCTACATCTACATCCAGTACCGCTACGAAACGCCACCGGGTGCGAGCGGCGATACCGCCCGTAACTACGTGGACGTGTCGGGCGCAGAAACCGATCTGAACACCGCCGACAACAGTGTCGACGAACAGACCTCGATCCGTGCGCGCGCCGATGTCGGTGTGACCAAGCACGTGTTCACTGAAGCGCCGAACAGCGACCCCGATGTCGCGCTGCCCGCATCGCCGGCGACGACGGTGGCCTTGCGCCAGCCGTTCTACTGGGTGATCGAGGGCGCCAACAACGGTCCCGGCGCCAGCCTGTCGCGCGACCGCACCGGCACCAGTCCGTTGAACGGCACGGGTACGGTGATCACCGACACCCTGCCTGCAGGGCTGGAAATCCTGGGCAGCGCCACGTGGCAGAAGAAGGGTCCGCCCGCAGGTGGCGACGAAGTGCCGAACGGCACCGGCGCCTGCACCGCCGTCGGCCTGGCGCTGACCTGCCGCCTGGGCGATATGACGGTGACCGGCAAGGTCCGCGTCGTCATCCCGGTGCGCTGGACCACCTATCCCGGTGCCGCGGCACAGATCAACACCACCAGCATCACGACCGAGCAGGTGGATCCGAACCAGGGCAACAACACCGGCACGGAAGACATCCTCGTCACCCGTTCGTCGCTGGCCGGCGTGGTGTTCCAGGATCGCGACCGTGCGGGCGCCAACGGCGGTACCCACCAGGGTGTCGGTACCGAACCCGGCATCGCCGGCGTGACCATCACGCTGACCGGCACCGATGCCTACGGCAATGCGGTCAATCGCACCACGACGACGGCGGCCAATGGCACGTACAGCTTCGCCAACCTCTCGCCGGCTGACGCCAGTGGCTACACGCTGACGCAGACGCAGCCGGCCGGCTACGTCAACAGCCCGTCCGTGCTGCCCACTACGGGCGGCAGCGAGCCTTCCGTGGGCGGCACCTACAGCGCGGGCTCGCCGAACTCGGTGATCGCCGCCATCCCGGTCGGCGCCAACGACACCGGTGTGCGCTACAACTTCCCGGAAGTGCGCCGTCCCTCGCTGTCGGGCTTCGTCTACATCGACGGCAATTTCAGCAACGTGCGCGAAGGTAGCGACGGCGCCATCGCAGGCGCGACGGTCGAACTGTTGAACGCCGGCACCGGTGCCGTGGTGGCGACCACCACGACCAATGCGTCCGGTGCCTACAGCTTCACCAACCTGGATCCGCTGATCGTCTACACGCTGCGCGAGGCGCTGCCCGCCGGCAACTACCAGAACCGCCCGACCGCGGTGAACGCCGGCCTGATCGGCGGCGCCGCATGCGTGACCGGTTGTACGCCGGGCACCGGTGTCGGCGGTGATGCCGCCACGACCGACCGCATCAGCAGCATCGACCTGGGCGCCGGCACGGACGGCACCGTGTTCAACTTCGGCGAAGACGCCGTGGCCGGCATCAGCGGTAGCGTCTATGTCGATCGCAACGGCAATGGCGACTTCGACGCCGGCGACGCGGGCGCGACGCACTCGCGTCCCAACGGCGGCCTGCAGGGCGTGACCGTGACGCTGACCGGCGCGGGCGCCGACGGTATCTTCGGCAATGGCGACGACCCGGCGCCGGTGACGCTGCAGACCGATGCCAACGGTGCGTACCAATTCACCGGCCTGGTGGTCGGACAGAACTACCGGGTGACCGAGACCCAGCCGGACGGATACGGCAACGGCACCGAGAACACCGCCAACGTCATCGATGTCACGGCATTGCCGTCCGCCGGTGTCACCGGCCGTGACTTCGGCGAAACCCTGGGTTCGCTGGCGGGCGCCGTGTTCGAGGATTTCTCGACCACGCCGGCCAACAACAACAACGGCAGCTTCGATGGCGGTGAGAACCCGATCGCCAGCGTGACGCTCACGCTGACCGGCACCGATCTGCTGGGCAATGCGGTCAACGTCACCGTGCAGACCAACGCGAGCGGCGCGTACGTGTTCCGCGACCTGTTGCCGCCGCAGGCCGGCACCACGTACACGATCACCGAAACGCAGCCCACCGGTTACATCGACGGCCGGCATACGCCGGGCAACGCGGCTACGCCGGGCACGGCGACCACGGCGAACGTCATCGAGGGCATTGCGATCAACGCAGGCCAGGCGGCCACGGGCTACCTGTTCGGCGAACTGGCCAACGCCATCATCAGCGGCACCGTGTACCTGGACCGCGACGACGATGGCGATCGCGACGCGGGCGAACCGGGCATCCCCGGCGTCACCGTGGTGATCGAGGGCGCGGGCCCGGATGGCGTGTTCGGCACGCCGGACGACCTGCCGCCGGTCACCCTGATCACCGACGCGAACGGCGGCTACAGCTATGGCGGTGCGATCACCGGCCAGAACTACCGCATCGTCGAAACCCAGCCGACCGGGCTGGCGAACGGCCAGGAGAACCCGACCAACACCATCGTCGTCACCAACCTGCCGGCGAGCGGTTCCAGCGGCAACGATTTCGGCGAGCGCGCGGCATCGCTGTCGGGCAACGTGTGGCTCGATGCCAACAACAACGGCGTGCGCGATGCGGGCGAGAACGGCATCGCCGGCGTCAGCGTCTCGCTGCCGGCCGGCACTGTGGATGCGCTGGGCAATGCGGTCGCCGCGATCGTCACCGACGCCAACGGCAACTACCGTTTCGACGATCTGCTGGCGGGCACCTATACCGTCAGCGAACAGACCGCGCAGCCCGTGGTGGGCGGCGTGACCACGATCAACGGCACCACCGTGGCCGGCACGATCGGCGGCAGCCCCAGCGGCACCGCTACGCCGGTAACCACCGTGCCGAGCGCGGTGTCGGGCATCGTGCTGCCTGCGGGCGGCGCGTCGATCGGCAACAACTTCGGTGAGACCTTGGGCGTGGCGCTGTCCGGCCGCGTGTTCTTCGATGCCAACAACGACGGTACCCAATCCGGCGCGGCCGAGACCGGCATCGACGGCGTGACCATCACGCTGACCGGCACCGACGACACCGGCGCGACGGTCTCGCTCACCACCACCACCGACGCCAACGGCGACTACACGTTCGAAGGCCTGCGTCCGGGCACCTACACGGTGACCGAACCCACGCAGCCGGCCGGCACCAGCAACGGTCAGACCGTGGCCGGCACCGATTGGCGGCACGCCGTCGGGCACCGTCACGCCGATCACCACCGTGCCCAGCGCGATCAGTGCGATCAACCTGACCACGCCCGGTGCGAGCTCGATCGGCAACAACTTCGGCGAGATCCCGCTCAACAGTTCCATCGGCGGCCGCGTGTGGCGCGATGCCGACAACGACGGTGTCATCGATCCGTCCGAAACCGGCATCGGCAATGTGGTCGTGCGCCTCACCGGCACCGACCTGGCCGGCAACACCATCACCCGCGAAGTGACCACGCAGCCGGATGGCACCTACGCCTTCACCGAGCTGCCGCCGGGCACGTACACCATCACCGAACCCGAGCAGCCGGCGGGCACGTTGAACGGCATCACGAACGCCGGCACCGGCGGTGGTGCTGCGACGCCGCCGACCTCCACGCCGTCGGTCATCAGCGCCATCACGCTGGGCGTGGGCGAAGACGTCACCGGCAACGACTTCGGTGAAGTGCCGGCCGGCGCGATCAGCGGCCGTGTCTACAACGACGGCAACAACAACGGCGTGATCGATGCGGGCGAGGGCGGCTACGCGAACGTGCAGGTGGTGCTGACCGGCACCGACGACCTGGGCCAGGCCGTCAACGTCACCGTCACCACCGATGCCGATGGTCGCTACCGCTTCGACGATCTGCGTCCGGGCACGTACACCGTGACCGAACCCACGCAGCCGGCGGAGACGCTCAATGGCATCACCAGCGCGGGCACCATCGACGGCACCGCCGTCGGTACCGCGACGCCGGTGACGACCACGCCGTCGGCGATCAGCGACATCGTGCTGCCGCCGGGTGGCGAGTCGGTCGACAACAACTTCGGCGAGATCGGCGATTCGCCCGACCTGGTGGTCAGCAAGACCGCCACGCCGGCCATCTTCACCGTCAACAACACCGCCACCTACACGCTGCGCGTGCGCAACATCGGGCAGCAGCCCAGCGCGGGCGAATACGTGGTGGAAGACCGCCTGCCGGCCGGTCTGACGCTCGCCGCGACGCCCGCGGGCGCGGGCTGGATCTGTACCGGTGCACCGGGCGAAGACCGTTTCCGCTGCGCCAGCAGCACGGTGATCGCTGCGGGCGCGACGTCGGCCGACAGCATCATCGCGCAGGTGCGCGTGGCGGCCTCCGCCGCGACGGGATCGCCGGTGAACAACGCGGTGATCGTCGAAGGTGGCGGCGAGAACGAGTTCCGCACGCCGACGCCGGACGAACGTGCCGACTTCGAAGGCAACCCGGGCGACCTGCCGGTGTGCGACCCGGCGATCACGCAGAACGCGTGCCGCCTGCCCACGCCGGTGCAGTTGTCGGCGTCGGTGTCGGGCACGGTGTGGTTCGACCAGGGCAGCGACTTCGGTCGCATCGACGGCGGCGACCGCCGCCTGTCCGGCTGGGTCGTCGAAGTCGTGAACGAGAGCGGCCAGGTCGTCGGCACGGCGACCACCGGTGTCGATGGCACGTATTCGATCGCCGACCAGGTGCCCGGCGTGCCGCTGAGCATCCGCTTCCGCGATCCGGCGACGGGCGTGGTGTGGGGCCTGCCGGTCAGCGGCGACACGATCGCCGGTGCGCCGGTGCCGTGCGATGCGAGCACCGCCATCGCCAACGGCACCGCCAGCTCCTGCCGCAGCAACGAGGGTGGCAACACGCACCTGGCCGTCGTGCTGGCGCCGGGTGCGAACCTGCCGCAGCAGAGCCTGCCGTTGAATCCCGGTGGCGTGGTCTACGACGCGACGACGCGCACGCCGGTCCCCGGTTCGCGCGTCACCCTGACGCCGATCGGCACGTGCGCGGGCTACACGCCCGAACAGCACGTGCTGAACGCCGCGCTCGGTGGTTATAGCGTGCAGGGCACGTCGATCTCGATGACGGTCGGCGCGGAAGGCTTCTACCAGTTCCTGCTGGGCCCGAACGCCCCGGCCTCGTGCCGCTTCCAGTTGGCGGTGACGCCGCCGGCCGGCTACACGTTCGAGTCCGGCATGATCCCGGCGGAGACCTCGTCGCTGACGCCGCCGTCCACCCCGGGCGAGGGCTACCCGGTGCAGACGAACGCGACCGCGCCGACCGGCCCGGTGGGCACGTCGACGACGTACTACCTGGAGCTGACCCTGGGTTCGGGCGTGGCGGTGCCGGTGCACAACCACATCCCGCTGGATCCGCAGATCGCGCCCGGCCTGGTCATCACCAAGACCGGCGACCGCAAGACGGTGGAAGTGGGCGACAGCCTGGTCTACACCATCACCATCCGCCAGACCGCGGGTGCGTCGATGGGCACGGTCAACGTCATCGACCGCCTGCCGCATGGTTTCACCTACATCGATGGCACCGCGCGCGTCGACAACGCCGGCATCGCCAATCCGCTCGGCAAGCCGGGCCCGACGCTGGTGTTCGACGTCGGTGCGCTCGCCGTCGGCCAGCAGAAGGTGCTGACGTACCGCGTGCGCGTGGGCGTGGGCAGCCAGCAGGGCGACGGCATCAACCGTGCGCGTGCCTACGGCTGCTCGATCGACGGCGGCTGCGTGGATCCGACCACGCTGACGCCGTACCCGAACGGGGGCGTGGTGCCGTCCAACCCGGCCGAGTACCGCGTGATCATCAGCGGCGGTGTGTTCGCCGACGAAGGCTGCGTGCTGGGCAAGATCTTCGTGGACTGCAACGTCAATCACCTGCAGGACAAGGAAGAGCTCGGCATCCCCGGCGTGCGCATGTACTTCGAGGATGGCACCTGGATGGTGAGCGACTCGGAAGGCAAGTACAGCTACTGCGGCCTGCCGCCGAAGAGCCACACGCTGAAGGTCGATCCGTCGACCCTGCCCGTGGGCTCGCGCCTGACCACCAGCAGCAACCGCAACCTGGGCGATGCGGACAGCCTGTTCATCGATCTGAAGAACGGCGAGTTGCACCGCGCCGACTTCATCGAGGGCAGCTGCTCCAACCCGGTGATCGAGCAGGTCAAGGCGCGCCGTACGCAGGGCGAGATCCGTGCGCCGGAAACCGAGCGCAACCAGCAGCCGCTGCGTTTCGAGAGCAAGCCGGCGCGTGCCCCGCAGCAGGGCACCGACTCGGCCAACCAGCGGCCGATCGTCGAACCCAGGCCTACGACGAGCGCGCCGACCGGCACGGATGACGCGCGCAACGGGGAGGTGCAGCCATGAGCCGCTCCGCCCCGCGTCCGTCGACCTTCATGGAATCCCGTGCCATGCGCGCATCGCGTCCTTCGTTCCACCCCCTCGCACTGGCGCTGGCCCTGGCGGTGACGCCGACGCTGGTGCAGGCGCAGGCCGTGTCCGGCGACCAGCGTTTCACGCCGGTCCTCGGCCAGGCCACGCCGCTCTATCCGCAGTCGCCCGAATCGCAGGACCGCGCGCCGCAACCGTTGTACGCACAGCCCGGCAACGTCGACTACAGCGTCAACGTGGGCGTGGACCGCGTGCTGGTCGAGGTGGACCGCGATGGCGTGCCCGCCGACGGGCAGTCGCCGGTGAAGGTCGTCGTGCAACTGTACGGTGCCGATGGCAAGCCGATGGCCGGCGACGCCTTCGCCACCATCGAGCACAGTGGCGGTCGCATCAAGCTGGCCGATGGCCGCACGGATGAATTCGGTCCGGGTCGGCTGGATGCCGACGAGGTCACCCCCGGTATCCAGCTGGCTGTGCACAACGGTCGCGCGGAGTTCGAACTGCTCGCCCCGCACGATCCGCAGGACGTGCTGCTGCGGGTGACCTCGGGCGGCCACAGCGCCGAGGGCGTGATCGGCTTCGTGCCGGAGATGCGCGAGCTGATCGCCACCGGCCTGATCGAGGGCGTCATCAACTTTCGCCGCAAGGGCGACAGCCTGATCAACGGCACGCAGCAGGGCGATGGCTTCGAGCGCGAGATCCGGCGCTGGGAGAAGCAGTTCAACAACGGCAAGGCCAACGGTGCCGCGCGTGCCGCATTCTTCGTCAAGGGCACGATCAAGGGCGAGTACCTGCTGACCGCGGCCTACGACTCCGACAAGGACGTGCGGGCGCGCCTGCTGCGCGACATCCAGCCGGAGGAGTTCTACCCGGTGTACGGCGATGCGTCGCTGCGCGGCTTCGATGCGCGCTCGGCCGAGCGCCTGTACGTGCGCGTGGACAAGGACCGCAGCTACCTGCTGTACGGCGACTTCCAGACTGGCGACAACATCGCCACGCAGACCGGTGTCGACTTCGGCACGCAGGCGGGCCAGCGCGTGCTGGGCACCTACAACCGCACCGCGACCGGCCTGGGCTGGCATTTCGAAAATGCGCGCGTGCGCGGCAACGTCTTCGCCATCGAGGACTCGCTGCGCCAGGTGATCGAGGAACTGCCGGCCGCCGGCAGCGGCCCGTATGGGCTGCGCAACAACGCGGTGCTGGAAGGCAGCGAGCGGGTGGAAGTGGTGGTGCGCGACCGCAACCAGCCCTCGCGCATCGTCTCGGTGCGTCCGCTGGGCCGCCTGGTGGACTACAGCTTCGAGCCGTTCTCCGGCCGCATCCTGCTCAACAGCTTCCTGCCTTCCTTCGACAGCGACCTCAATCCGGTGTCGCTGCGCATCACCTACGAACTGGACCAAGGCACCGAGAAGTTCCTCGTGCTGGGCGCGGACGCGCAACTGCGCGTGGGCGAGCGGGGCGAGATCGGTGGTTCCTACGTCGACGACCGCAATCCCTTCGCAGCGTTCGAAATGGGCAGCGCCAACATCGGTTACAAGCTGGGTACGAACACCTGGCTGGTGGCCGAAGCCGCGCGCACGCGCAGCGAGGTCAACACCAACAGCGTCAACCAGTACGGCACGCCGGGCCTGCAAGGCCTGAGCGGGTTGGTGGAAGGCGATGCGTGGCGCGTCGAGCTGGGCCATGCGGGCGAAGCGCTGAGCCTGAAGTTGTTCGCCGGCCAGTCCGATCCGGCGTTCAACAACCCGGCTTCGCCGTTGTACGGCGGCCGCGGCGAGTACAGCCTGACCACGCGCTGGCGCCTCAACGAGCGCTTCGAGCTGTACGCCGAAGGCCTGCGCAGCGAGGACCGCAACCCCGATGGCGGCGAACGCGATGCCGCCAGTGCGGGCACGCGCGTGAAGCTCACCGATCGGCTGACGCTGGATGTCGGCTATCGCGCCATCCGCGAGACGGTCGGCGCGTACTACACGTGGGCGACCAGCAGCGGCTACGGCAACATCGGCGGCCTCACGGGCGGTTACGCCACCGGTTCCGGCGGGGGTGCGCTCGGCTACGGCCAGCAACCGCTGGATCCGCTGACCGGCCTGCCGATCATCAGCAGCGGCAATCCCAACGACGTGGCCAGCGGCCTGCCGGTGGGCACCGAACTGTCGTCGGACATGCTGCGCATCGGCCTCGGCTACCGCGCCAGCGACCGCTTCAGCCTCGGCGGCGAAGTGGAGCAGGACATCCACGGCGAGGACCGCAACCGCGTGGCGCTGGGCATGGATTACCAGTTGCGCGAACGCAGCCGTCTCTACGGCCGCTACGAGAAGCAGACCGGCATCAGCGGCGTGAACGGCCTGACCCAGGACGGGCGCGAGGCGGACACGGTGGCACTGGGCGTGGACACCAGCTTCATCAAGGACACGCAGCTGTTCTCCGAGTACCGCCTGCGCGATGCCATCGCCGGCCGCGACATCCAGGCCGCCTCGGGCATGCGCAACCGCTGGGACCTGCGCGAGGGCCTGCGCCTGGATACGACGCTGGAGCACACCAACGTCATCTCGGGGAATATCGGTGACTCCACCGGCATCGGTTTCGCGCTGGACTACAGCGCCAACCCGCTGTGGCGCGGCAACGTGCGCCTGGAGCATCGCATCTCCGACGACGTCGCCGGCACGCCGACCAACGAGGGCTACAACACGACGCTGCTGCAGTTCCTGGCCGCGCGCAAGTTGAGCCGCGATTGGACGCTGTTGGCGCGCAACTACCTGTTGCGCACCGAGTACGACGCGCGCGGCGACGTGCTGCAGGACCGCTTCCAGATCGGCGCGGCGTATCGCGACACCGATACCAACCGCGTCAACGCGCTGGCCCGCTACGAGTACAAGCTGGAGAAGGACGAGAGCGGCATGGACGGCTCCGGCTTCGGCTCGGACACCGGCCAGGACATCCGCAGCAGCGCGCACATCATCTCGGCGCACGCGGACTGGCATCCGTCGCGTCCGTGGTGGCTGACCGGCCGGGTGGCGGCGAAGTGGCAGCAGGACAGCTTCTTCTACGCCGACACCGGTCGCGTCGACGACGATTTCAACGCCGTGCTGCTGTCCGGCCGCATCGTCTACGACATCACCGAGAACTGGGACATCGGCGTGCTGGGCTCGACGTTCCGCGGCCAGGACGGCGCCAACCAGTACGCGTTCGGCATGGAAGTGGGTCGCTTGTTGCGGCAGAACCTGTGGCTGTCGGTGGGCTACAACGCCACCGGCTTCCGCGGCGACGACGACCTGACCGGTTACGAGTACACGCAGCAGGGCGCGTTCATCCGCCTGCGCTTCAAGTTCGACGAAGACCTCTTCCGCAGGGAAGACGCCCGCTACCGCGATCCGGTGCGCTGAGGATTAACGACATGACCCACACGAAAACCTCCCTCCTGTGCGCCGCCGTGCTGGCTGGCCTCGTTTCCACCGCGCATGCGCAGCAGACGCAGCTGACGCCGGCGCGCGACCGGATCACCGACGAGGCGATCCATGCCGACCTGACGGGCTACGAGCACACCCAGGGCCGCATCCAGGCCTTGAACGATGGCGGCCGTCCGGTCCGCGACTACCACTTGTCGAAAGCGCAGTGCTGGCTGGACGTCTCCTTCCACGAGTATTCGCGCAACGACCGCAGCGCCTTCCCGCAGGAAGCGCTGACCGAGTCCGAGAAGCTGATCGTGGGCATGGAGCAGGGCGTCTCGCCGCTGCCGACCGATACGCCGCTGGTCAATGGGGCGGCACGCGTGCGCGAGGACCTGTGGAAGCGCCTGGGCGCGATCCATGGCACGCCCGGGTTCGCCTGCGCGCAGCAGGCCGTCGCCTGCGGCGAGGTGGAACTGGTCCACGCCGGCAACGAGTTCAACCAGCAGCAGTGGCGCCATGCCAAGCCGTACATCCAGATCGCCGAAGACTGGGTGAGCGATGCCGAAGCGTTGTCGCGTCAGTGCGGCGTGTCACCGACGGGCCCCGCCGTGTTGCCGGCGGATACCGTGCTGACCGCGAACGTGCTGTTCGAGTTCGACCGCTCGGGTCGCCATGACATCCGTGCGTACTCGTTGCAGGGCCTGGATCGCGAACTGGCCCGCGTGCGCGAGGAAGGCCTGACCCTGACCGGCATCGAGCTGGTGGGCCACGCCGATCGCCTGCAGGGTCGCGGCCACGACTACAACCAGGCGCTGTCCGAGCGTCGTGCGCAGACCGTGCGTGCGCTGCTGGTCGAGCGCGGCATCGACGCCGCCAAGGTGACCTACAGTTTCAAGGGCGATGGCGAGCAGGTTCAGCAGTGCGACGGCGTGAAGCCGCAGGCCGCGCTGCGCGAATGCCTGATCCCCAACCGTCGCGTCGAAGTGCGGTTGCAGGTCGCGCGCTGAACGATAGGGTCGGCGCATCGTAGAGCGAGAACGTCCCGTCGCGGGACGCGCGGGAAGTTGTGGGAGAATCGGACTCCGTTCTCTGACCCGGTCCGGTTTCATGCGTGCGACGTCGCGGTTCTGGTGGCTGATGGGCGGCGCGCTTCATTCGCCTGCGGCGATCGCCGTTGACGACGGGGTGCTCGCGGCCGAAACCCTCGACCGCGTGGTGGTGACCGTCACGCGGCTCGACACCGTCACCGCGTTCGATACGCCAGCCTCGATCGATGTCATCGCGTTGGGCGATGGCGGGACGCGCACGCAGGCTGCGTTGTCGGAGACGCTGGACGGCGTGCGGGGCGTGCAGGCGCGCGAACGGCAGAACCTGGCGCAGGACGCCCAATTGTCGATCCGTGGGTTCGGCGCGCGCTCGACCTTCGGTGTGCGCGGCGTGCGGCTGTATGCCGATGGCGTGCCGGCAACGATGCCGGACGGACAGGGCCAGGTCTCGCACTTCAGCATGCTCGGCGCGGATCGCGTCGAAGTGCTGCGCGGCCCGTTCTCGGCGTTGCACGGCAACTCGTCCGGCGGCGTGATCCAGGCCTGGAGCGATCTCCCCGAAGCAGGGCGCGATGCGCGGCTTCAAGCCAGCGCCGCGAGCCACGACACCTACCTGCTCGGCGCGCGCCTGCGCGGCGCGGGCGACACGCTGGGCTACAACGTCGCGGCCTCGGTGCTCGACACGCAGGGTTACCGCGATCATGCGTCCGCGCGCCGCGAGTCGTTGAACGTGCTGCTGCGCCTGCGTCCCGGTACCGGCACGTTGGACCTGGTCGCCAATCATTTCGATGCGCCCGCTGCGCAGGATCCCCTCGGCCTGACGCGTGCCCAGGCCTGGCAGTCGGCCCACCAGGCATCGCCGGTGGCCATCACGTTCAACACGCGCAAGTCGGTCGGCCAGGATCAGGTGGGGGCGGTGTACAGCCAGCCCTTCGGCGACGGGCATCGCGTGCGGGTGATGGGCTACGGCGGGCAGCGCGACGTCGAACAGTTCCTCGCCTTGCCGGTCGCGGCACAGGCCAATCCGCTGAACTCCGGTGGCGTGATCGACCTGGACAACACCTACGGTGGCGCCGACCTGCGCTGGTCGTGGGAAGGGCGCATCGCCGACCGGCCGGTCGAGATCACCGCCGGCGCCAATGCCGATCGCCAGCGACAGCATCGGCGCGGCTACGAGAACTTCGTCGGTCCGGCACTGGGTGTGCGCGGCGCGTTGCGGCGCGACGAGCGCAACGAAGTGGAGAACGCCGACCAGTACCTGCAGTCATGGTGGCGCTTCACGCCGCGCTGGTCGTTGCTGGCGGGCGCGCGTCGCAGCCGCATCACCTTTTCATCCGAGGACGCGTACGTCACCGGCGCCAATCCCGATGACAGCGGGCGCGTCACCTACGACCGCGTCATGCCGGTGGCGGGCCTGGTGTTCGCGCCGCGCGATGCCCTGCGCGTATACGCGTCGGTGGGGCGCGGTTTCGAAACGCCGACGTTCAACGAGCTGGGCTATCGCGCCGATGGTGGCGCCGGCCTGGCCTTCGACTTGCGCCCGGCAGTCAGCCGCAATGTCGAACTGGGAACGAAGTGGCGCGCGGCCGGCGGCAGTACGCTCGAGGCGGCCGTGTTCCGTGCCGACACCGACGACGAACTGGCCGTGGCGCGCAACGTCGGGGGCCGCAGCAGCTATCGCAATGTCGGCGCGGCGCGCCGGCAGGGACTGGAGCTGCAGTCGGACGTCCCGCTGGGCGATGCCTGGCAGCTGCAGTTCGCCTACACATGGCTGGATGCGACGTTCCGCGACAGCTTCCCGATCTGCACCGCTGCCGGCTGCACCACGCCCGGCGTGCAGGTCGCAGCAGGTACGCGCATTCCCGGCATCGCGGGCCAGCAGGCCTCGCTGCGGCTGCGCTGGCAGGGCGAGCGCTGGCAGGCGGGCGCACAGCTGGTGGGCATGGATCATGTCACCGTCAACGACACCGGCAGCGAACATGCGCCGGGTTACGGCCTGCTGCACCTGGAGGCGGGACGCGACTGGTCGTGGGCGAGCGGTCGCCTGCAGGTGTTCGCCCGTATCGACAATGCGATGGACCGCTTCCACATCGGTTCGGTGATCGTCAACGAAGGCAACGGACGGTTCTACGAGCCTGGCGCGGGTCGCACCTTTACGCTCGGTGCCCGCTGGCACTGGGCCTCGCCGTGATGCGTCAGTCGAGGTCGCGCGGCAGGTAGACGCTGGCCCGCAGGCCGCCTTCCGTGCGATTGACCAGGCGCACGTCGCCGCCATGCGCCAGCACGGTGTGCTTCACCATGGCCAGGCCCAGCCCGATCCCGCCGGTGCTCCGGTTACGCGAGGCTTCGCCACGGACGAAGGCCATGAACAACGATTCCGCCTGCGCGGGATCGATGCCGGGGCCGTCGTCGTCCACGTCCAGGCGGTAGCCGTCGCCTTCCGCCGACAGCGCGATGCGCGCGCGCTGCCCGTACTTCAGCGCGTTGTCGACCAGATTGCCCACCATGCGCCGCAACGACACCTGATCGCCTTCCATCTGTGCGGCCGGGCCCGCGTCCACGTGCACGTCATGGCCCATGTCGCGCAGGCTGTCGGCCACGCCTTCCACCAACCTGCGCAGATCGAGCGGTTCGCGCACCGGGCGGCGGTTCTGGTCGTGGATGAAGGCCAGCGTGGCGTCGATCATCTGCGACATCTCGTTGATGTCGGCGCTCGCCTTGGCGCGGCTCTCCGCGGGCAGCGCATCCAGCCGGAACGCCAGGCGCGCGAGCGGCGTGCGCAGGTCGTGCGCGATCGCGCCCGCCATTTCGCTGCGCTCCTGCAGCAGGCGATCCAGGCGCGCCTGCATGGCGTTGAAGGCTGCCGCCGCACTGGCGAACTCGCTCGGCCCCGTCAGCGGCAGCGCCGGTGCGGCGGTCTCGCGGCCCATCCGATCAGCCGCGCGGGTGAACTGGCGGATCGGCGCGGCGAGCGCGCGCGAGAACCACCACGCCAGCGGCAGCAGCGCCAACATGCCGGCGAGGAACAGGGTGGCGAGCCGGGTGATGAAACTGGCGCGGTTGCGCGTGTTCTCGACCACCCGCCAGCGCCCGTCGGTCTGGCGGAACGCGGCGACGAAATCGCCACGCAGCGGTGCATCCGGACGCCAGCCCGGCGGAAAACGTTGCATGCCCGGATTGCCCGCGTCCTGCGGCGGACCGGTGGGACCGTCCATCGGCGGCGCCTGCATGCCAGCGCCGGGTATCGGCGGCGGCCCGGCCGGTACGCGCGCGGAGGGACCGAACGGCTGCGGGCCCTGCAGGTGGTAGAAGCGCACCTGCTGCGCATCGCTCCCGAGCCATTGCGCGAGCAGGTCGCGCAAGAACGGCGACGCGCGGAAGCGCGCAGGATCCGGTGCCGGCGGCTGCTCGGCGTCGTAGACCTTCAGGTCCGGTCCGGTGGCGGGCATGCGCGAGGACAGCAACGCCGTCAGTTCGCTGAAGGCGATGCCGTCCACCGGCGGGCGGTACAGCAGCACTGCCATGCCGATCGCATACGCGACCACCAGGGCCGCCAGCAGCAACAGGAACGTGCGCGCGAACAGCGGCAGGCGACGCAGGCGCGCGGTCATCGGCGCACGACCGATGGCAGCAACATGTAGCCCTCGTTGCGGATCGTCCGGATCATGTCCGGACCGCCGCGCTCGCTGAGCTTGCGGCGCAGGCGGCTCACCTGGCTGTCGATGGCGCGGTCGTAGACGTCGACGTTGTGGCCGCGGGCGTAGTCCAGCAACTGGTCGCGGCTCAAGACGCGCTGCGGATGCTCGGCGAAGGTGCGCAGCAGGGTGAATTCGCCGTCGGACAGGACGATGTGGGTGCCCGTGGGATCGCGCAGTTCGCGTCGCGCCACGTCCAGGGTCCACCCGTCGAAGCGGTATTGCAACCCGCCCGACGGCACCGGTTCGCTCTCTGCCGCGGGCGGATTGCGCCGTAGCAGCGCGCGCACGCGCGCGAGCAATTCGCGCGGATTGCAGGGTTTGGCGAGATAGTCGTCGGCCCCGACTTCGAGGCCGATGATGCGGTCGGTGTCCGTGCCCAGCGCGCTCAGCATGATCACGGGCGGGCCGGCTTCGCTGGCCAGGCGGCGGGCGGCCGACAGGCCGTCTTCGCCCGGCATCATCACGTCGAGCACCACCAGGTCCGGCCGCCGGCGCGCGATCGCCTCGCGCATCGCCGCCGCATCGGCCGCCACCTCGACGCGATAGCCGTGGTCGCGCAGGAAATCGCCGATCAGCGTGCGCAGTTCGGGGTCATCGTCAACGACCAGGATGTGGGAACTCAGGTCCATCGTGCAGCGTCGCGGGCGGCGTCCATAGGAAGTATGCGCCATCCTCGACCCGGCCCGACCTGGGAAAAGAATGCCGCCACGCGACGTGGCGGCAAGGATTTCCGGGGATTGAGGACACGGTTGGTCTGACGCCAACACCGCGGCAGCGTGCCTGATGTGCGTGGCGGCGGTGTGTCGGCCTGTGGCGCCGTGTGTCGTCCCGCGAATCGCACGGCGACAAGGGGGCAAATCCACGCGACATCGCCCACGCAGGCTCACGACTCCCCCACACACCGGTGCATGCCATGCCCGCTCCCTCCTTGCGCCTGCTCACCCGCGACAACGGTGTGGGTCTCAGCCGCGATCTCCGCTTGATGGCGGAAGGTCTGTTCCATGCCGGTCTGGACTGCGAACGCGTGGCGTTCGGTGCCGGCGGCCGCTCGGGCAAGGCAATGGAGCTGGACCTCTGGGCACGCCGGTTGCGGCATGGCCGCGCCGACGTACAGGTCTTCCTCGAACGCGTCTATCCGCGCTGCCTGCCCTTGTCCAAGCGCAACGTGCTGGTGCCCAATCCCGAATGGCTGCTCGACAAATGGCAGCCGCTGCTGCCGCGCTTCGACCTGGTCTTGTGCAAGACCCGGCACGCGCAACGCCTCCTCGAGGCACGCGGGTGCCCCACGGCCTACCTCGGCTTCACCAGCGACGACCGGCGCGATGTGTCGGTGCCACGCGAGCGCGCCTTCTTCCATCTGGCCGGCAGCAGCGCGGCGAAGGGGACCGAGGTGTTGCTCGCGGCATGGCGCCAGCATCCGGAGTGGCCGCGACTGACCGTCGTCCAGGCCGAACGTCATGCGCGCCGCGGACCGGCGGCCCCGAACATCGAGCACCACATCGGCTACCTCGACGACAGTGCGCTGCGCTGGCTGCAGAACCGGCACGTGTTCCATCTTTGCCCGTCGGAGGTGGAAGGGTACGGGCACCACCTGGTCGAAGCGATGAGTGTCGGCGCCGTGGTACTGGCCACCGATGCGGCGCCGATGAACGAGCACGTCACGCCTGACCGTGGCGTCCTGATCCCTGCGCAGGTCGGGCGGCGGCAGGGGCTGACGATGACCCACGAGGTAACCGTCGAGGCGATCGAGCGTGCGGTCGACTACGCGCTCTGCCTCACCGGGTGGCAGCGCGCCGCGATGGGCGAGGCGGCGCGCTCCTACTTCCTGGCGGGTCGTCGCGCGTTCCATGCGCGCGTGCAGGCGATCGTACCGGCGCTGCTTGGCGAGACGCCGCCGAGCCTGGCCGCCGGATGCGTGTCGTGAATCCGCGGCGCGCGCAGCAGCATGCTTGCCTGGCCGACGCGCTCAGGGAAGCCGCAACTCCGACGCATTCAGGTCATGTCCGGCGCCGTGTGTTTGTCGTGGGTTGCCCTCGCTCCGGCACCACGTTGCTGCAGTCGCTGCTGCATGCGCACCGCCAGATCCGTTCGCTGCCGGAAACGCACTTCCTGCCCCTGTTGCTGGGCAGCGAAGAGCACCGTCGTAGCGATGCCGACCGGGCGCGCGCGCCGGTGGCCCGCTTGAGGCGCTGGCGGCGCGATGCGTTCGCGCGCTGGTCGCTGGTCGATCCGCGCCGTGCCGCACGTGCCTGGTCGTTCCTGAGCGATCTCGCGCTGCCTGTGGATTCGCCGAACCGGGGTCGATGGCGGCTCGCGGCGCAGTTGCAGGCGTTCGTGCGTACGCTGGATGCGCACGCCTTGGCGCTGCACAAGCCGATCTGGGTCGAGAAGACGCCCGATCACCTGTTCTACATCGACCATCTGCGCAGCGGCGTGCCGGATGCCCGCTTCATCCATGTGCAACGCGAGGGTGCGCAGGTCGTCGGCTCCCTATATCGCGCCGCTCGTGATCATCCCGGCTGGCGCCCATTCCTGTCGCTGGAGAAGTGCGTGGACCGCTGGGAGACGGCGCGACGGGAAAGCGAACGCTGGCGTGGCGATCCGCGTCACCTGCACGTGAGCTACGAAGCGCTGGTGCAGGCGCCGCGCGATACGGTGGGCCGTGTGCTGGCCTTTCTCGGTTGCGAACCCGACGACACATTGTGGTCGCGCTATCGCACCCTCGCTGGCGGCCTGATCCGCGCGGACGAGCCGTGGAAGGCGGGCAACCTGGAACCCCTGCAGGCGCGCGAGGCGTTCGGCGACGTGCTCGATGCCGCGCAGCGTCGCTGGGTGGAGTCCGCCCTTGCCAGCCGCGCGGGCATGCGCGCGGTCGCGCACCTGCCGGCATCGCGTGCAACGACGTGACACAGACCGGCATCCGCGTGCCACACGCCTGATTCAGGCTGCATCCGTGTTCCGCCCGGCATGGTGGGACGGTACGTGGCCACCCTCTCCCACGCCCCGTTCCGTCCCCCGTGCCGGCTTTGCCGCACCGTCACCGCGCCATCCATGACCCACCGAGGAGATCGCTTGTCCTACGTTCCTTTCCTGCGTGGCCTGGCGCTCGCCGGGCTGACCATCGGCCTCGCGGCGTGCTGCACGACGTCTCCCCATGCGCATCGCCCACCGCCGCCTCACGCCTTCGGACCCGGTGGGCCGCCGCCTCCGCCACCGGACTACGGCGACATGCCGTTCCCGCCCCCCGACCTCGATGAAGCGATCGCGGCCTGTGCGGACGAACTCGACTTGCCGCCTCCCGCTTCCGGTGATCGCGACGCGCCGCCGCCTGCCCTGAGCGATGACCAGCGGGCCTTGCTGGACGCCTGCCTCGAGGATCAGGGACTTCCGCCTCCGCCGGGCGAACCCGACGACCGCGAAGATCCGGTGTGACCCCGGCGGCCCTGCAGGCGGGAGCGGATCGCCATCGTTCGTCGGCACGCGCGGCTGTGCGTGCCGACTGAGCGGCGCGTCCGCGCGCTGAGGTCGGACGCGCTGGATCGCCTCATCGCGGGCGTCTCCAGTGCGGCCGTGGTGGCGCTCGCATGGATGGTGCTGTTGTTCCAGCACCCGATCGCGAACGTGGATGACGTAGAGGCCTCGCCACTGCGGTTGCGTTTCATCCCGCGGGAGCGGGCGTTCCCGGACCCCGCGATGGAATCCGCGCATGTCGAGGCTGCATCGCATCGCGGTGCGGCGTCGCACGCGCCGCCCATGGCGCGGCCCACTTCCTCTGTCGTGACGTCGACGCAAGCGCCGCAACCTCACATGCGGCTGTACGAGCGTGACGGACGCTTGCGCGTGCCTGAGGGCATCGACCGCTCGCCACCCGCAGCCGGGCAACCGCCCGGTAGCGCACCGAATGGGCGCCAGGCGAACGCGCGTGGGCCGTTCGATCGCGTCAATCCGGTCGAGTACCGCGAGACGCGCTTCGATCGCGTGTGGCGAGGGAAGGGCACGGCGGGCGACGTCGCATTGGAGAATGCGCACGGCACGGTCACGGGCGGGGCGGTGAGCATCCCGCTCGGCACGGGCGATCAGCCCGCGCGTGCGCGGCCACCGCCGCCGGTGCGCTTCAATCCCGCCCTGCACGAACGGACCGCGGACCTGGGCAGTGACGCCACCGGCGATGCGTACAAGGCGGCGCCGATCGCGGAGGAACCCGCGCCTGGACTGGAGGGTGCGGCGAGCCGCGCCATCCGCGGGCAACTGGCGCTGCTCGGCCAGGACTTCGCCCACTGCAAAGCGTCGCTGTTCGCTGATTTCGCGCGGCCGGTGCGCCTGCACCTGTCCCAACTGGAGGGCATCGAGTACGCGTTCGCGCATGGTGCCGATCCCGTGCGTGCCGAACACCTGCTGCCACGCGAAGCGGACATGGCCTACACCCTGGCGCGGCGCGCCCTGTGGCACGCCCGCAAGAAGCTGGCGTCCTGCGATCGTTGAGCGCGGGCTATGGCGTCGTAGGGTGGGCGGAACGCACGCGCGCGACGTGCTGCATGATGTCCACGAACGGCGCCACCCAGTACACGTCGGGATGGGCGGCCAGGTGCTGCAGCAACGCGTCATGCGCTTCGTTCGATACCGACAGGTAATCGCCGCCGATGCCGTGGAAGGTGAAGCTGACCAGCGTGCCGCGCCGCGCCGCTTCCTCGACGCGCGCGATCAGCTGTTCGCCGGTGACCTCCACCGGCACATCGACCGGTACGGCGGCGGGGTCGAGGCGCGCCATGTCCGCCACCACGCCACCCTGGCCCAGCTTGATGCCGACGAAGTCCGATGCCACGGCATCGACGTAGTTGCCGTCCTGCGCCTGCGTATCGCCGCAGGGCACGGTCATCGTGCGTGAAGTGCGCCCATCCAGCGCAGCCAGCATGACGTTGGCCAGGCGCACCTGGTCGGCCATCTCCGCGACGGTGGTGGTATCGAGATCGCGGTGCGGCGGCACCCAGGTCCGATCCGGCAGGGACGACCTGCATTGATGGAAGAGGCTGTGGTTGCCGAGTTCATGGCCATGGCGCGCGGCATCCACCCACGCCTGCCTGCGCGTGCGCAGCGTGTCCGATGCCAGGGTCAGGTAGAAGCTGCCCTTCAGACCATGCCGATCCAACGCAGGAATCGCATGGTCCAACTGCGAGGGCAGCGCATCGTCGTAGGCCAGGCTGACCGCCGCGCGCCGGCCGTCGGGCCACGCGAACGGCTCCGCGGCCGCCGCATGCCCGGCCGCCAGCAGAAGCGCCAGCGCCCATCCGCGTGCGATGGCGCGATGCAGGGCCATCGTGGCTCAGTTCACCAGCGTCTGGATCGCGCGCGCCGGGATGGTGACCACGGCCGAGGCCTGGCCGACATAGAAGTTGTACGCGATCTCCTTGTCGGTCGGATTCATCACTACCGTGGCCAGGCGTCCGTCCGGATTGATGAAGGAGGTCGCCAGCAGCGTACTGCGGCTGGTGGCGGCGCTGACGCGGCGCGCTTCCGGACGGATGAACTTCGAGAAGTGGCCGATGTAGTAGTAGCTAGGCGTGTAGATCAGCTCGCCGGTGCGGGTGTCGGCGTGTAGCGGCGCGAAGCAGAAGTTGCCCACGTGATTGGGGCCGCCCTTCTCGTCCAGCAGCATGTTCCAGTCGGTCCAGCCCACGGATCCGTTGTTGAAGTCGTTGATCATCGACGTGCCGTAGCGCTCCGCGTTCGGCCAGTACTGGTAGCGCGCGGGGTCGAACTTCTCCACCGCGGCCTCGGTGAGCAGCACCGGCTTGTCGGGGAAGGCCTGCGTCACCGCGGCCACGTTGCGGAACATCGGATCGAAGCCGGCCCAGGTCTCATACCAGTGGAAGCCCAGGCCCCACGCGTACTTCGCGGCCTCCGGGTCGCCGAGGATCACCTGCGCGCGGTACAGCATCATGTCGCGGTTGTGGTCCCACACGATGATCTTCTTGTCGGCGAAGCCCGCCTTGTGCATCGTCGGGCCGAGGTAGTCCTTGAGGAAGTCGCGTTCCTCCTCGGCCGTGTACAGCATCGACTCCCAGGTCTGGGTGGCCATCGGCTCGTTCTGCACGGTGATGCCCCAGATCGGGATGCCTTCCTTCTCGTACGCCTGGATGAATTTGACGAAATAGTTCGCCCATGCCTGTCGGTATTCCGGCAGCAGCGCGCCACCCCGCAACATGTGCTTGTTGGTCTTCATGAAGGCCGGTGCGCTCCACGGGCTGGCGAACAGCGGCAGGTCCCCGCCCGCGGCGGCGATGGCCTGCTTGATCATCGGCAGGCGCGCCTGGCGGTCGTGGTCGATCGAGAACGACGCGAGCGCCTTGTCGCCTTCCTTCACGTAGGTATAGCTGGCCGAGCTGAAATCCGAACTGTGGATGGTGGTGCGCGCCAGCGAGTAGCCGATGCCGGCGTCCTTGTCGTAGTACGCCTTCATGAACTCCGCGCGCTTCGCCGGCGACAGCGTGGCGTACACCTCGGCGGTGGAGTCCGTGATCGCGCCGCCGATTCCCAGCACCGACTGGAAGCGCTTGGCGGGATCGACGAAGACCGAGTTCTCGACTTCCGTCAGCTTGTGCCCGGCCTGCAGGGTCGTGGTGCCCGTCTTGGCCAGGCGCTGTCCAGTGTCCTGCGCGGTGGTGTAGATGGTGACGGTGGCCGACGTCGGCATGGGGGTCTCCCGGGGTTGCGCGGCATCGGCATGCGTCAGGCCGGCGGCCATCGTCACGCCCAGCGCGACGGCGGCGAACATACGGGTGGATTGCATCGTGGTGCCTCTCGAGGGTGGGTGCGGCACCGGCCTCGAGGCGCCGGACACGCGGTAGTTGACAGCGCTGTCATACCGTTGGTACATGTTGGTGTCAACCGCAGGCGGCGTTGAGCGGTAGAACGCGCGATGCAGTGCACATCGCATCGTGTATCCACCGCAATGATGTGCTGCTTTGCAACAACGATTTGCGCGCGTCGCACGCGCGAATCGTGGAGTCGGGGAACTGCCGCACCGTGCAGACGTGCGCTGCGGTATCCAGGGAATGGGCGTCGCTGTCAGAATCCGGGGTCTTGCCAGGAGGATGTGCGGAGTGGAGCGGGAGCAGCCGAATGCGTAGTCGGATCGAGGACGTGGCCGCCGCCGCCGGCGTATCCATGAAGACCGTGTCGCGCGTGCTCAACAACGAGCCCAACGTGCGCGACGAGATGCGCCAGCGCGTCATGAAGGCGGTGGAGAAGCTCCAGTACCGTCCCAACCTGTCCGCGCGCAGCCTCGCCGGTCAGCGCTCCTACGTCATCGCGCTGGTCTACAACAACCCGTCGCGTAACTACCTGATGGAAATCCAGAGCGGCATGCTGGAAGCCTGCCGCGACAACCACTACAACTTGGTGCTGGCCCCGGTGGGATCGGCCAAGCAGCGCAAGGCCGAGGACCTGAAGGTGGTGTTCGAGCACTTCGCCCCCGATGGCGTGGTGCTGATCCCGCCGCTCACCGACGATCCGGCGGTGCTGGAGTTCCTCGAGCAGCACGACGTACCGTTCGCCTGTATCGCGCCCAAGCATCCGCACGACCGTATCGGCGTGTCGATGGACGAGACCGCCGCCGTGCTCGAGCTGATGGCGGGCCTGATCGCGCAGGGCCATCGCCGCATCGCCCACATCAAGGGTCCGCCCTCGCACGGCGCGTGCCAGTGGCGCTTCAAGGGCTACCGCGACGCGCTGCGGAAAGCGGGCCTCGATTACGACGAGGGCCTGGTGGTGCAAGGGGCGTTCTCTTACGAATCGGGCATCGAGGCCGGCAATCAGCTGCTCGACCTGAAGCGGCCGCCCACGGCGATCTTCGCCGCCAACGACGACATGGCGGCCGGCGTCATCCGCGCCGCCTGCGAGCGCGGCCTGGCTGTGCCGCGCGACATCTCGGTGTGCGGTTTCGACGACACGCCGATCGCACGCCATATCTATCCCGCGCTGACCACGGTCCGGCAGCCCACCTCCGAAATGGGCCGGCTGGCCACGCTCCAACTGCTGGCCCGCATTCGCACATCGGAAGCCGGCGGCATGGTGCACGTCGAGCACGAGGTGGTGTTCCGGGAATCGACCCAGGCGCCTACGCGGCGCTGATCAACCCTTGTTCCGCGTTGCCGATCGCGTGTTTCGCGAGGCCCGGCCGCGCCCGTCTCGCGAGCTCGGAACGCCATACCAATCAAAAACCTTCCGCGAGATCGGACGAAAAATTTCTTCCATGCGGTCATCCCGCGCGAAGAATGGAAAACGATTTCAGCTGCGCCGCAGCATCGACAACACAGCTGAAAACAAGGGGTTTTGTGCGCCTCATAGCTCAAATCACTAAAAGTTGACAACGCTGTCAATCGCGCGTCCAATGCGGCCCAATGCAAGAGGAAGGGGCCTCGAGCACGTACGCCACACGTACCTACAACACGCTATTCGTGAATTTCCGGAGAGGGGAAAGTCCATGAAGCAAGTGCAGTCCGTTCCAAGGAAGCGGGTGCTCACGTCCGCGTTGCTGATCGCCATGGCGGGTCCCGCCTGGGCGCAACAGGCCGAGCCGCAGAGCACCACCGCCACGCCGTCGACGACGGCCACCGAAGCCGATCCGACCACGCTGGACACAGTGGTGGTGAAGGGCATCCGCGCCAGCCTCGAGTCCTCGATGAACCTCAAGCGCGATGCGCAAGGTGTCGTCGATGGCATCGTCGCGGAAGACATCGGCAAGTTCCCCGACACCAATCTGGCGGAATCCCTGCAGCGCATCAGCGGTGTGTCGATCGACCGCACGCCCAGCGGCGAAGGCTCGAAGGTGACCGTGCGCGGTATCGGGCCCGACCACAACCTGGTGCTGCTCAATGGCCGTCAGATGCCGGGCGCGCTGTTGAATGGCTTCTCCGCTTCGAACTCGCGCGCGTTCGATTTCGCCAATCTCGCATCGGAAGCGGTGTCGGGCATCGAGGTCTACAAGACCGGCCTGGCCGCCAATCCGACCGGCGGCATCGGCGCGACGATCAACATCAAGACGGTTCGCCCGTTGGAAAGCGGGCCGCTGCTGAATCTCGGCGTGAAGACCGTCCACGACACGTCAAACGACAATCTGCCCAAGATCATGCAGGGGGACGATTACACCCCCGAGGTGTCCGGCATCTTCAGCCAGACCTTCGCTGACGGGAAGTTCGGTGTTGCCGTCACCGGCAGCTATCAGGAACGCGATAGCGGATTCAGCCAGGTCGGCGTGACCGCCGGCTGGCGCACTCACTTCGGCGGCGAAGGCGGCTGGGGCGCGATCGCCCCGGGAACGCCGGGCAACGACAATCTGCCGGGCCCGACCGATCTGTACTCGGTGCCTCAGAACCTCAACTACAGCGTCAACGGCATCCAGCGCCAGCGCACCAACGGGCAGGTGACCCTGCAGTGGGCCCCGACGGACCGCATCACCACGACGCTGGACTACACGTACTCCGAGAACAAGATCCAGCAGCGTCGCAACGAAATGTCGGTGTGGTTCAACTTCGTTGGCCAGGAAAGCGCCTGGACGGACGGCCCTGCGGCCGGTCCGGTGTTCTATCGCGAGAACATTGCCTGCACCGGCACGCAGAACCCGAATGGCACCTATGAGGGGTGCAGCGATCTGGCCATGGCGGGCGGCATCAGCGCAACCAAGGCCGAGAACGAATCGGTCGGCTTCAACGTCGAGTGGGAAGTGACGGACGCGCTGGACCTGGCGTTCGACTATCACCGCTCCACGGCCGAGCTGAGCCCGGACAGCGAATGGGGTTCGCAGGGCAACATCGGTACCGCCGCCTGGATCCGTGGCGATACCACGGTCTATTTCGACGGCAAGCTGCCGATCCTCAGCTACGACCTCGCGCCGGGCGTCAGCGGCGTGGATCCGTCGCAGGCGCGTCCGACCGGTCGTCAGTTCGTGAACGGCTATTCGCGTGGTGAGGTCGACCAGGGCCAGTTGAGCGGCAGCTTCAAGTTCGGCGATTTCTCCGACCTGAAGTTCGGCGTGGCCAACACCGAGGTCAAGAACCGGACCGCCTGGGGCATCAACGAAGCGGCGGACTGGGGCGGCATCGGCAACGCGTCCGATTTCGCCGACAGCCTCTGGCAGATCGACAACATGTCGCGGTACTTCGATGCGTTCCCGGGGTACAACGATCCGCGCTTCAACAGCCAGTTCCTGGTCTTCGACTACGAGGGCATGCGTCGGGCCGTGGGCGAGTTCACGGGCAGGCCGGACCTGGCCCGGGCTCCGGACAACTACAACCGCGCCGACCTGCGCACCACCGAGAAGACCCGCAGCGCCTATCTGCAGTACAGCACCAGTTGGGAGACGCGGATCCCCATCAATCTGGCGATCGGCGTGCGGTACGAGAAGACCGAGATCGAATCCTCGGCCCAGGTGGATACGCCGGTCCTGGTGCGCTGGGTGGCGGACAACGAGTTCTTCACCGACATGGGCGACAAGTCGTTCACCACCATGACCGGCGAGTACGATTACTTCCTGCCGAACATCGACGCCAGCTTCGAGCTGACCGAGGACATGGTGCTGCGCGCCAGCTATGGCCATTCGCTCGGCCGTCCCGGCTGGCAGGACATCCAGGGCGGGCAGACCGTCAGTCCGTTGCTGCGCATCAACGGCGGCAGCGGCAACTCGGGTAATCCGAACCTGAAGCCGCTGCTGTCGAAGAACATCGACCTGTCGTACGAGTGGTACTACGCCGAAGCGAGCTACTTCTCGGTGGGCTACTACCGCAAGAACATCTCCAACTACATCGACAGCGGCGCGGGCTCGTTCCAGGACACGTTGTTCAGTCTGCCCACGCCCGTGGGTGGCGCGTACTGGAATGCCGCGATCGGCGCCGGTTGCGGCAGCGCCGACGTGGGGTGCATCCGCCAGTACATCTTCGACAACTTCGATGGCCAGCCGGGCGTGGACAGCACGGCGGGCACCAACGGCGAGATCACCGGCATCGAAGGCGATCCGCTGACGGTGTACAACATCACCATCCCGGGCAACGCGGGTTCGCATACCCTCAACGGTTACGAACTCAGCCTGCAGCACATGTTCGGCGACAGTGGCTTCGGTATCGCGGCGAACTACACCATCGTCGACAGCGACAGCCTGTCGTACGACAACAATGCCAAGGGGCCGCAGCAGGTGCTGATCGGCCTGAGCGATTCGGCCAACCTGGTGGGTTTCTACGACAAGGGGCCGTGGCAGGTGCGCTTGGCCTACAACTGGCGCGACAAGTTCCTCAACAGCCAGTACGACGGCGATGCCGCTGACATCGCGAAGAACAACCCGGTGTACGTGGAAGAGTACGGCCAGTGGGACCTGAGCGTCGGCTACAAGTTCAACGATCGCTTCACGGTGCAGTTCGAGGGCATCAACCTCACGGATGAGACCGCCCGACTCAGCGAGCGCCACAAGAACATCCTGTTCTATGGTACCCAGACCGGTCCGCGCTACATGCTCGGCTTCCGCTACAACTTCCGTTGACGTTCGATGGATTGCCCGGATCCGAGGCGGGTCCGGGTAGCATCGCCAAAGCCGCTGGTTTCCAGCGGCTTTGGTTTTGGAGCGGGCTTCGCGGTGGGGCTGGACGAGTGCATGAGTGAGGTGGCGGCGTGGATGTTCCTGTCAGGCATGTAGTGATCCTTGGCGGTGGTTCGGCAGGCTGGCTCACGGCCGCCGTGCTCGCGGCCGAGCACCAGACCGCTCTGGACACCGGATTGCGGATCACCCTGATCGAATCGCCGGAAGTGGCGACGGTCGGCGTGGGCGAGGGCACCTGGCCGACGATGCGCGACACGTTGCGCAGGACCGGCGTCAGCGAAACGGACTTCATCCGCGAGTGCGACGCAGCGTTCAAGCAGGGGTCCAAGTTCGTCCGCTGGCGCGAAGAGGTCGACGGCGACTACTACCACCATCCTTTCGTGCTGCCGCCGGGATTCCTGGAAACCCACCTGGCGACTGGCTGGATGGCGCACCGCGACGTGCCCTTCAGCATGCTGACGTGCTTCCAGGCGCACCTGTGCGAGGCGGGCAAATCGCCCAAGCAGTTCGCCACGCCGGAGTGGGCGTCCGTGGCCAACTACGCCTACCACCTGGACGCCGCGAAACTGGGCGTGTTCCTGCGCAGGCATTGCGTGGAGAAGCTCGGCGTGCGTCACGTCGCGGACCATATGGTCGAAGTGGAAACGCACGAGAACGGCGACATCGCGGCGTTGCGCACGCGCGAGCACGGGTCGATCGAAGGCGACCTGTTCGTGGACTGCAGCGGCATGCGCGCCCTGCTGATCGGCCAGCACTACGGCGTCGAGATCGAATCGCAGAAGGATGTGCTGTTCAACGACCGCGCGATCGCGACGCGCGTGCCGTATGCGGATCCCAACGTGGAGATCGCCTGCCAGACCATCTCGACCGCACAGGAGGCCGGTTGGATCTGGGACATCGGGCTGCAGAGCCGGCGCGGTATCGGCCACGTGTACTCCAGCACCCATACGAGCGATGAGGCGGCGGAGGCCGCGCTGCGGCGCTACATCGTGGCGACGGGCGGCCGCGAACAGGACATCGACACGCTGCCGAGGATCGTGATCCGTCCCGGCTTCAGGCGGGGCGCGTGGCACCGGAACTGCGTGGCCATCGGGCTTTCGAGCGGTTTCATGGAGCCGCTGGAAGCGTCCTCGCTGGTCATGGTGGAGCTCGCCGCCGGCATGCTCGCCGACCAGATGCCCGCGACGCGCGCCGCGGTGGACATTGTTGCGAAGCGGTACAACGACACCTTCAGCTACCGCTGGGACCGCATCGTCGATTTCCTGAAGCTGCACTACGTGCTGAGCAAGCGGGACGACAGCGACTACTGGCGCGACAATCGCAGGCCGGACACGATCCCGGACCGGCTGCGCGAGCTGCTGGCGTTCTGGCGCCACCAGCCGCCCTCCCGGTACGACCTCAACCGGGTCGAGGAGGTGTTCCCCTCGGCGAGCTACCAGTTCATCCTCTACGGCATGGGGTTCATGCCCGATGCCCGGCCGACCACGCGGCACATGGATGATGTCCGGCGGGCGGAGGAGTACTTCCGCCAGTCCGCCGACATCGCGCGGAAGATGTTGCCGGCATTGCCTGGGCATCGCGAGATGCTCGATCATGTGATGAAGCGCGGAATGCCGCGGATCTAGGACACGTACACCGATGACCCGACACGCCCAGGTCAACAACATCGAGCACAGGGATCTGCGCATCGACACGCGGCGCGGCGCACCGCTGGGGGACGATGTCGGGTATGCCGATACGTTCCCCGCCGAGTTCCGCGACCTGCAAACCTACTACCCCATCGTGTTCCGCAAGGATTCGCACGGGGCGCTGTCGCCGGTCGCGTTGCTCGGGTTCGAGGAGGGGCGCAACCTGTTCCTCGACGGCGAACGCTGGGATGCGCACTACCTGCCGCTGGCGATCGAACGGCAGCCGTTCCTGATCGGACGCGGTGGCGACGAACTGACGGTGCACATCGACCTGGATCACCCCCGGGTGGGCAGCGCCACCGGTGAGCCGCTGTTCCGCGAGCATGGCGGCAACAGCGAGTATCTCGAGCGCATCGCCTCGGTGCTGCTCACGCTGCACAACGGACTGGAACGGGTGCCGGCGTTCGTCAACGCCCTGCTGGCGCTGGATCTGCTGGAGTCGTTCGCGCTCGACGTCGAGCTGGACGATGGTTCGCTCAACCGTCTGGCCGGCTACTACATCATCAACGAAGACCGCCTGCGGGGTCTCGATGCCGGGGCACTGGGCCAGCTGCACGCGGCGGGCCATCTGGAGCCGATCTTCATGGCGGTGGCATCGATCTCGAATTTCCGCGGCCTGATCGACAGGATGAACCGGAGCCGTGCTGGCGGACGCTAAGCCCATCCGGGAGCTGCGTGGCGACGCGCCCGATGCGCTGACCCAGGCGTTGCAGGCCACGTCGTCCGGGCCGGTCGTGTTGCGGGGTCTTGTGGCGCACTGGCCGATGGTCGCCGCGGCGCGCGCATCCATGCAGGCGGCCGTGGACTATCTGCATGGCTTCGCGCGTGCGGACGCACCCCCCGTGGTCGCGACGGTCGCCGCGCCCGAGGTCGGCGGTCGCGTGTTCTACAACGATGACCTGAGCGGGTTCACCTTCCGGCAGGAGCACATCCGGCTCGGCACGGTGCTGGATACGCTGTTGAAGTACGCGGATCGCCCGTCTGCACCGATGATCTATGTCGCTTCGACCACGCTCGATACGTGGCTGCCGGGGTTCCGCGATGCGAACGCGCTATCCCTTGGCGAGCGCGATCCTTTGGCGAGCATCTGGATCGGCAACCGTACGCGGGTCGCTGCGCATCAGGATGTGCCGGACAACCTGGCCTGTGTGGTCGCCGGGCGACGGCGGGTGACGCTGTTCCCGCCCGAGCAGCTGCGCAACCTGTACATCGGCCCGCTGGACCTGACGCCGGCGGGGCAGGCGATCAGCCTGGTCGATTTCGCGGCACCGGACCTGGAACGCTTCCCTCGCTTCGCCGAGGCGATGCGTCATGCCCAGGTGGCCGAGCTCGAACCCGGCGACGCGGTCCTCATCCCCTCCATGTGGTGGCACCACATGGAAGGCCTCGCGCCGTTCAATGTGCTGGTCAATTACTGGTGGCGGGACGTTCCCGACTGGATGGATACGCCGATGAACGTCCTCATGTACGCGTTGATGACCATCCGCGATCTGCCGCCGCACGAACGCGAAACCTGGAAGGACGTATTCCGGCACTACGTGTTCGAGGCCGACGCGGACACCGTCGCCCATATCCCGGAGCATGCGCGCCGGCTGCTCTCCCCGCTGGATGAAACGCGCGCTCGCGATCTGCGCGCGCGTCTGCTGAAGCGCATCAATCGCTGACAACACGACGAAAGGAACCTGCCGGTGAGCGACCACACCCACGACATGACCGCCCGACCCGTGAAGCGGGTGGTGATCGCCGGCGGCGGCACCGCCGGCTGGATGGCGGCGGCGGCGATATCGCGGGTCCTGGGCGGCGTGCTGGACATCACGCTGGTGGAGTCGGAGGAAATCGGCACCGTGGGGGTCGGCGAAGCCACCATCCCCACGCTGCTGAGCTTCCATCGCATGATCGATATCGGCGAACAGGAGTACATGTCGGCCACGCAGGGCACGATCAAGCTGGGAATCTCGTTCGAGAACTGGCTGAACGTCGGTCATCGCTACATCCATTCGTTCGGATTCAGCGGCAAGGACCGGGGCTCGACAGGGTTCCAGCACTTCTGGCTACGCGGGCGCAAGGAGGGTTATGCCAGTGGCTACGAGGACTACTGCCTGGAGCTGAAGGCGGCCCTGGAGGATCGCTTCGCGCATCTTCCCAATGGCGGCATCAACTACGCCTACCACATGGATGCCAGCCTCTACGCGAAGTTCCTGCGGGGCTTCAGCGAGCGCCACGGCGCCCGGCGCGTGGAGGGCAAGATCGCCGAGGTGCTGACCGATGCGGACACGGGCTACATCACGGCGCTGAAGATGGAGAACGGCGACGCCATCGAGGGCGATTTCTTCATCGACTGCACCGGCTTCCGTGCGCTGCTCATTGGCAAGACGCTGGGTGTCGGTTTCACCGACTGGTCGCATTGGCTGTTCAACGACAGCGCATTGGCGACGCAGACCACTGCTGTGCGCGACGCCGTGCCGTATACGCGCGCGATCGCGGGGAAAGCCGGTTGGCAATGGCGCATCCCGCTGCAGCACCGGGTCGGCAACGGGATCGTCTACTCCAGCCGGCATATCAGCGACGACGAGGCGCGCGAAGAGTTCCTGGGCAGCCTCGAAGGCGAGGTCATCAAGCAGCCCTGGCCGATCCGCTTCAAGCCCGGCCAGCGACAGCAGTGCTGGGCGAAAAACTGCGTGGCGCTCGGCCTGGCAGGCAGCTTCATCGAGCCGCTGGAATCGACCACGATCCATCTGATCCAACGCGGCATCGTGCACCTGCTGCAGAACTTTCCGCAGGTGATCACCCCGCCGGCGATCGACGAGTACAACGCCCGCCTGGACGAAGAGCTGCAGCACGTGCGCGACTTCGTCGTGATGCACTACCACGCCACCGATCGCCGCGATTCGCCGTACTGGCGCGAGATCGCGGAGATGGAGATCCCGTCCACGCTGCGTCACCGCATCGAGCTGTTCCGCGAGACCGGCACCGTCTTCCATGTGCCGGGCGAACTGTTCGGCGAGAACTCGTGGATCCAGGTCATGATGGGCCAGGGGATCATGCCGAAGCGCTACCACCCCACGGCGGACGTGATTCCGCTGGCGGACCTCCAGCGTTTCCTGGATGACATCCGCAGCCGGGTGCTGGGCAACGTGCAGCGGATGCCGGCGCACATGGATTACCTGCGCAGCTACTGTCCCGCGCCCAAGCCCTGATCGCGATGCCGGCGCATGGCCTATGCTGCCGGCATGCACGATCCACGACTCGAAGACTTCATCGCGGCCCACCGCCGCCTGTTCGTGCTGACCGGCGCCGGGTGCAGCACCGGTTCCGGCATTCCCGATTACCGGGACGAGCAGGGCGCGTGGAAGCGCACGCCGCCGGTGACCTACCAGGCGTTCGTGGGCGACGTCGCCACGCGGCAGCGCTACTGGGCTCGCAGCCTGCTTGGCTGGCCGCGGATCGCGGAGGCGCGACCGAATGCGGCGCATCGTGCACTGGCGGCCCTGGAAGCACAGGGCCGCTGCGAGCAGCTGCTGACCCAGAACGTCGATGGCCTTCACCAGGCCGCGGGCAGCCACGCGGTGATCGACCTGCATGGTCGTCTGGACGACGTCGTCTGCCTGGGGTGCGGGGCGCGTTCGTCGCGTGCGCACCTGCAGGATCGGTTGGTGGCAGCCAATGCGGCGTGGGTCGGGCTGGTGGCGGCCGCCGCACCCGACGGCGATGCCGATCTGGAGGGACGCGACTTCAGCGCCTTCGGCATCCCGGCGTGCGAGGTCTGCGGCGGCATGCTGAAGCCCGACGTCGTGTTCTTCGGCGAGAACGTGCCGCGCGAGCGCGTGCAGATGGCGATGGCGCACCTCGCGCGCGCCGATGCGATGCTGGTGGTGGGCTCGTCGCTGATGGTCTACTCGGGCCTGCGCTTCGTGCACGCCGCGGTGCGCGACAGCAAGCCGGTGGCGGCGGTGAACCTAGGCCGCACGCGGGCCGACGACCTGTTGCGGTTCCGGGTGGCGGCGCCGTGCGGGGACGCGCTAGCGTTCCTGCTGGAGGCCGACGGAAGCCGTGGCGTCATTCCGCCGGCGATTGCAGGCTGAGCCAGCGTTCCAGCGAGTGCGGCGACAGCGGCCGCGAGACGTAATAGCCCTGCAGGATGTCGCAGTTCAGCGACGCGAGCACCGCACGCTGCGCCTGGTTCTCCACGCCTTCCGCCACCACCTTCAGCGACAGGCTCTCGCCGATGCGCAGGATGGAGGTCGTCAGTGCGCGCGCCGATTCGCTGTGCTCGAGGTCGCGGACGAAGCTCATGTCGAGCTTCAGTTCGCTGATCGGCAGGCGGTGCAAGTGGCTGAGGCTGGAATAGCCGGTGCCGAAGTCGTCGATCGACAGGTGCACGCCCATGCGGTGGATCGCATCGATGTTGGCCAGCACTTCCGGCTTCTGCGCCAGCATGACGCTTTCGGTCACTTCCACCATCAGCTCGTCGGGAGAGAGGCCGCATTTTCCCAGCACGTTGCCGATGAAGGTGGGCAGGTCCTGCTGCTCGAAGTTGATCGCCGACAGGTTGACCGACACGCGCGGCACCGGCACGCCACGACGTCGCCAGTCCGCCATCTGCGTGCAGGCTTCTTCCAGCGTCCAGCGGCCGAGATCATCGATCAGACCGCATTCCTCGGCCATCGGCACGAAGGTGCTGGGCGAGATCTCGCCGATCTCCGGGTGCCGCCAGCGCAGCAGCGCTTCCACGCCGTGTAGCCGGGTGTCGTCGACCATCCCGACCTGCGGCTGGTAATGCAGGCGGAGCTGGCCGCTACGCACGGCTTCGCGCAACGCGTTCTCCAGCGCCAGCCGTTCCTGCATGGCCTGGTTCATCTCCACGCTGTAGAAGACGATGCGGCCACCGCCCTCGGACTTGGCGCGGTACATCGCGATGTCGGCGTGGCGCACCAGCGAATCCACGTCCCAGCCGTCGCTGGGGAACATCGCCACGCCCACGCTGGCCTGCGGGGCCAGCATCATCCGGCCGGCATTGACCGGTTGCGACAGGCGCGCCATCAGTCGGTCAGCGAGATTGGCGGCGTCTTCGGCGTCGTAGTCGGGCACGGCGAGCACGAATTCGTCGCCGGCCAGACGCGCGACCACGTCGGCCTCGCGCAGTTCGCCGCTCAGGCGTCGGGCCAGCTCGCGCAGCAGGGCGTCGCCCGCGGTATGGCCCTGGGTATCGTTGACGATCTTGAAGCGGTCGATGTCGATGAACAGCAACGCCACCGCGCTGTCGCGCCGCGCGGCGTCCAGCAGCATCTGCTCGACCTTGCTGTTGAACAGCGCCCGGTTGGGCAGCCCGGTCAAGGTGTCGAAGAACGACAGCTGGTGCATGCGCACGCGGGCGCGCTCACGGTCCATCGCCAGCGCACAGAGATGCAGGCAGACGTCCACCACGCGCTGGTGGAACTCATCCGGCGCGCGATTTTCCCAGTAGTACAGCGCGAACGTGCCCAGCACGCGGCCGTCGTGGCCCTTGATCGGGCTGGACCAGCAGGCGCGGATGCCGAGGGCGAGGAACGGCGCCTTGTAGGCCTGCCAACGTGGGTCGCGCTCAATGTCGGTGCACTCCACCGGCTGCCCGCTCCATGCGGCCGAGCCGCAAGCGCCCACCATCGGGCCGGCGCGCTCGCCGTTGACCGCACTGGCGATGTGGTCGGGCAGGCTGGGTGCGGCCAGCACGCGCAGGTGGCCGTAATCGTCGAGGGCGATCACCGACGCCACCGCCTCGGGCATCACCTTCTCCACTTCGCGGCAGACCAGCGTCAGTACGTCCTGCAACGGCTGTTCGCGGACGATCGCGCCGAGGACCTTGCGGTGCAGCTCTTCGTGCAGCTTGCTGTGGGTGATGTCGGTGTAGACGCCCAGCAGGCAGCGCGTGCCGCGATCGCCGTCGAACACCGGGTTCACCACCGCCGAGATCCACAGCGGCACGCCGGTCTTGGCGTAGACCAGCAGCTCGGTGCGATAACCCTGTTGCGCATTCAACTGCCCGCGCACCCATTCGACGGTTTCCGGATCGGTATGCGGCCCGGCGAGGAAATCGCTGGGTCGACGGCCCACCACTTCATCCAGGGTGTAGCCGAGCATCCGGGTGAAGCCCTGGTTGATGTAGGTGATGCGCGCGTCGTCGTCGCAGACCACGACGGCGTTGTCGCTGTGGTCGATGACCCAGGACACATCGGGTTCGGCAGGCGCAGAAAAGGCAGGCATGGCGATGGCGGTGGGCCTCACGGTCGCGTCTTCCCCAAGAACGTTATCCGTCGGATGGTCCGGGTTCGCCACGGCAGTCCCTGCTACGCCGCCCCGGGGTGGGGCCATACGAAACGGTATCGGCCCCGGATCACCGCACTTTACCCGAACTTGCGCGCTGCACACGGGGTCGGATGCATGCAAACGGTTCCATGTCATGCGCATGCCCGAGGCCTTGCCGACGCGGTGTAGGCGAGGCCGGTGTCCAGTGTCCGAAAGGACAGGGGTGGTCGGTGCTTCGCCCTGACGCACCGGCGTCATGAAGCCCGCCTAGGCTTGCGGCCCGCATGACGGGGGTGATCCAAGCATGAAGAAGATCGGAGTGGGGCTGGCGTTGGTGGCGGTCCTGACAGCGTGTGGGCAGGCGCCTGAACCGGCGTCGGGGCAACGGGCGACCATGGCGTCCGCACCGGCGGTGCTGCCGGACAGCATCGACGATGCGGGAACGCCGTACGCACGCGCGACACGTGCATTGGCCGAGCAGCGGATGATGTCGCCTGCCGGCGACAACGCGATCGAGCACTACCTGGCCGCCCGCGAAGACGCGGCCGAGACCACGCGTGCGCAGACCGCGCTGGCCGAATTGCAGCCCTACGTGCTGATCGCGGCCGAGCAGGCCATCGCGCGCGGCGATGCCGCCGAGGCCGACCGGCTGCTGGTGTTGATCGAACGGATCGACGCGCGCGCGCCCGCGCTGCCGCGCTTGCGCACGGGCATCGCCGCGCTGCAGCGCGAACAGGCCGCGCAGGCGACGATCGCCGCATTGGAAACACCGCCGCCTTCGGTGACGGTTGCGCCGCGCCCGACGGCCGCACCGCCACCGCCCGTGGTGGCCAGCGAACTTGCACCTGCATCGGTCATCCCGTCCGCGACGGCCAGCGCCGCACCGCCTCCCGCACCGGCCGTCGTCGACGTGCCGCCGCCTCCACCGGTGGCCGCCGCCCGTGCAGTGCCGACGATCCGCACGCCCCGCCTGGTGCAGGACGCCCAGCCGCGCTATCCGCTGCCGGCGCTGCGTGCGCGCATCGAAGGCCAGGCCGAAGTCGCCTTCACCATCCAACCCGATGGCCGCGTGCGCGACGTGCGCCTGCTGTCGTCGACGCCGGCCGGTCTGTTCGACTCGTCCGCGCTGGCCGTGGCGCAACGCTGGCGCTTCGAACCCAGCGGACAGGCCCATGCATCGCAGCGCACGGTGCGGTTCCGCCTGCCGGCCGAGGCGGAGGGCGGCGCGGACTGATTGGTATCCGTGCCGCACTGCGGCGAGAATGGCGGCATGACGACCTCCCATGCCCCGCTTCTCGAAACCGTCGAACAGGACACCGGTCCTTCCCCGCCATGGTCCGTGCTGTGGTTGCACGGCCTGGGTGCCGACGGCCATGACTTCGCGCCACTCGTGCCGGAACTGGTGCGACCGGGCTGGCCCGCGCTGCGCTTCGTGTTCCCGCATGCGCCGGTGCGCGCGGTGACGATCAACAACGGCGTGCGCATGCGCGCCTGGTACGACATCGTGGGCATGGATTTCCCGACCCGTGCCGACAGCGCCGGCATCGAGGAATCCATCCAGCAGGTCGAAGCCCTGATCGAACGCGAGCACGCGCGCGGCATTCCGCCGGAGCGGCTGCTGCTGGCGGGCTTCTCGCAAGGGGGCGCCATCACCCTGGCCGCCGGCCTGCGCCGGCAGGTGCCCCTGGCCGGCCTGATCGCGCTGTCCACCTACCTGCCAGGCGCCTCGCAGGCGGCCTCGCACCTGGCCGCGGCGGCCACCGCGCAGCCGGTCTTCATGGCCCATGGCGTCGGCGACCCGGTGATCCCGCTGGTCCATGCCGAACAGAGCGCCCGCGCGCTGGGGGAACTGGGCTTCGATGTAGCCTGGCACCGGTATCCGATGGCGCACCAGGTATGCGCCGAGGAAATCCGTGACCTGGGTGACTGGATGGCGCAGCGGTTTGCGTTGTAATCCGCATGCGTCCCCACCCGGGTGACGCGTGGCGCCGCCATGGGTAACCTAGGCCACGGGGGATCACGCCAACGTTCATCGAGGACGCCTTTGCCGTGAAAGTGGTCATTGCCGACGACGAACCCCTCGCCCGCGAACGCCTGCGCGCGTTGCTCGCCGAGCACGCCGGGGTCGACGTGGTGGCCGAGGCCGAGAACGGATTGGATGCCCTGCAGGCCTGCTCGCAGCACCGGCCGGACATGGTCCTGCTCGACATCGCCATGCCGGGCGTGGACGGGCTGGAAGCGGCGCGGCACCTGGCCGCGTTCGATCCGCGGCCGGCCGTGGTGTTCTGCACGGCCTACGACGAACACGCGCTGTCGGCTTTCGAAGCCGCGGCGATCGACTACCTGATGAAGCCGATCCGCGCCGAGCGGCTTGCCGCCGCGCTGGAACGGGCGCGCACCTTCATCGCCGGGCGCGAGACCCAGGCGCCGGTCACCTCAAGCAGCCAGCCGCGCACCCACCTGTGCGCGCGCCTGCGCGGCAGCCTGCGCCTGATCCCGGTCGACGAAGTGCATTACCTGCAGGCCGAGGAGAAGTACGTGGTGGTGCACCACGCGCGCGGCGAGGACCTGATCGAGGAATCGCTGAAGTCGTTGGAGGAGGAGTTCGGTGGGCGCTTCGTGCGCATCCACCGCAACTGCCTGGTCGCACGGCACGAACTGGTGGAGATCAAGCGCGTCGGCGATGGCCACGTGCAGGCCATCCTGCGCCATGGCAAGGCCCCGCTCGAGGTCAGCCGGCGCTGCGTGGCCGGCCTGCGCGAGACGGTCAAGACGCTCTGAGCGCCGCGCGGGCCACGGCATGCGGGATAATGCCTGCATGACCACGCTGCGCATCGCCACCCGCAAGAGCCCGCTCGCCCTCTGGCAGAGCGAACACGTCGCCGACCGCCTGCGCGCCACCCACCCGGGTCTGGTCGTCGAGCTGGTGCCGATGAGCACGCGGGGCGACGAAGTGCTGGACCGATCGCTGGCCGCCATCGGCGGCAAGGGCCTGTTCCTCAAGGAACTGGAACTGGCGATGCTGCGCGGCGACGCCGATTGCGCCGTGCATTCGCTGAAGGACGTGCCGATGGAGCTGGAAGGCCCGTTCGCGCTGCCGGCGATCCTGCCGCGCGCCGATCCGGCGGACGCCTTCGTCTCCAATCACTACGACGGCATCGCCGCGCTGCCGCACGGCGCACGCGTGGGGACGTCCTCGCTGCGCCGGCAGGCGCAGCTGCGCGCGCTGCGCCCGGACCTGCAGCTGCTCGACCTACGCGGCAACGTCAACACGCGCCTGGCCAAGCTCGATGCCGGCGACTACGACGCCATCGTGCTGGCGTGCGCGGGTTTGCAGCGCCTGGGCTTCGATGCGCGCATCCGCGTTCGCCTGCAAGCGCCGGATTGGTTGCCCGCGCCCGCGCAGGGCGCCATCGCGGTGGAATGCCGCGCCGAGGATCCCACCGTGCATGCCTTGTTCGCGCCGCTGGACGATGCCGCTACCCGCGTGTGCGTGGAAGCGGAGCGGGCGATGAATCGCGCGCTGCATGGCAGCTGCCACGTGCCGGTCGCGGCGTTCGCCCAACGTGCGGGCGACAGCCTGATGCTGGCCGGCCTGGTGGGCTCGGCGGCGGAAGGACAGGTGATCCGCGCCGAAGGCGAGGGTGCGGCGAGCGATCCGGACGCGCTGGGGCGCCGCGTGGCGGCGCAACTGCTGGACCAGGGCGCGGGCGCGTTCCTGGCCTGACGTCCGCTTACTTGAAGCGGTAGACCACGTTCATCGTGGTCAGGGTGTCGGTCTTCTTGATGTCTTCGGCCACGTCGCTGTTGTGGCGCGCCTGCCAGCCCGCTTTCAGGGCCAGATGCGAGTTCATCGTCACCGACACGCCCAGGTCGTTCTGCGCGAAGGTGTTGTACTCGCCCGATTCCACCAGCAGCTTGTTGACGATCTCGGTGCTGTCGGTGAGCGCGTAGCGCATGTCGATCAGGCCGCGGCCGATGAAGCTGGCCTCGGTGCGCCCATCGACGGTGTCGTAGGCGCGGCGATAACCCGGGCCGACCTGCAGGTCCAGGTGGGCGCGTTCGTTTTCGATCACCCGGTTGCCGTAGCTGAGGCTGAGCGACTGCTGGCGGCTGTACGTGCCGAAGTCGTCTTCTTCATGGCGCAGCGCGGTGTTGAGCGTGCCGCGGCCATCCATCAGGTAAGCGCTGTTGGCGTTGACCGTGTAGCGGTTGGCGGTGGTGCGGGTATCGCGCACGATGCTGCCGTCGTCGTTGGTGCGGGTGTATTCCGAGCGCGAATGCAGGCCGAACAGGCTGGCGCTGTGGCGCCACGCACCGCCGTCGGTGTAAGTCAGGTCCAGCCGGCCGTTGAAGCTCTCGGTGTTGCTGTTGCCGCTGGCGGCCGCAAAGCCCAGCTCACCGCCACCGGTCAGCTTCGGCGTGGGCGGCGGCGGCGCAGGCGGGGCCTCGGGGATCGGCCGCACCGCCATGGCCACCACCGGCACGAGCGTGGTCGCCTCCTTACCGAAGGACTTGGTGCTCTTGGTCGCGTCGACCTTCTCGTTGCGCGGGAGCAGCACATCGGCGGCCAAGGCCGGTGAGGCCAGGGCGGTGAGCAGGGCAAGCGTCAGCAGGGAAGAGGGCGCGGACGGGGACATGGGGCCTCGGGGGGAGGGTGTAATCGGTTACATGGTAGGCGCCACCTGCCGGAGCCACAAGCCAAGTGCTTGTTCCGATTCAGGTTTGCGACATGGATTGTGCCATGGATGAACGGACGGACGGCGACTCCCGTCACGGTTGCGGCACCGGCTTCGGTGGTGATCGAAGCATCCGTTCAGAGAGGCGTCTCGATGGCGATGGCCGGATCGTCGTAGCGCGAATAGGTCTGCACCACGGTATAGGCGCGCCCCTCGTTGTCGGTGCCTTCGTGGCGCAGCCGCAGCGGCAGGCCACCGGTCCCGATCCAGTACTCGAAGGCCACGGGCTCGGGCACGGTGTTGCGGACCCGATAGTGCCGGGCGGACACGCCGTCGATCTCCGTCTCGCCGAGGAATTCGGCCGTCAGCCCCTGCTGGGCTTGCTGAAGTTTCAGCGGGTCGCGCCACGGCGCCAGCGTTTCGGGCGGCAGGGGCACCCGGGTGGTGCGGCCATTGACCTGCATGTAGAGCACGTTGCCGATGACGGTCTGCGTGCCGGTCGGCAAGGTGATCCGGTAACGGTCGGGCGCCACATAGTCCATGTCGCTGGTCATCGGATGCGCGCCTTCCAGTTCCATCCGGGCATGGAAGCTGCGCGCATCCAGGAAGCGGTGCATCGAGGCCTTCACATCGGCCACCGCGTCGGACGCCGCACCCCGTGCCGGGACCGGCTTGGCCGCGGGTGCCGACGCAGTATCCACCGGCGCCGGGCGTTGGCAGGCCGCCACGACGAGCAGCAGGGCAAGGGACAGCGACAACGAAGCGGTGCGCGGAGGCATGGCGATGGGCCTTGTGGAAAGGGCGACGCCTTGGGTCCGTGCGTTGAGGGCAACCCGGCGGCGAGTACACGCCGGGATGCCTGGCACCGCACGGGCCCAAGACGCCGCCGGCGCTCGTCCCCTGTATTCCGCCCAACGTCAGGCGGGCGGCGAAAACGGCCAACCGTCGGCGATAATCCGGCCACGCCCCCTGCCGTGCCCCCCATGGACAAGATCGAACGCATCACCGCCCTGCACCGCATCCTCAAGGCGGCCCGCTACCCGGTCACGGTGAAGCGGCTGCAGGAAGAGCTCGGTTGCTCGCGCGCCACGGTCTACCGCGACCTGGCCTACCTGCGCGACGCGCTGATGGCGCCGATCGAAGGCGACGGCGAGGCCGGCTTCCGCTACCACGCCGCGGAGAGCGAGCGCTTCGAACTGCCGGGCCTGTGGCTGAGTTCGGAAGAGCTGTACGCGCTGCTGGCGGCGCAGCAGCTGCTCGTGCGCACCGGCGGCGGCGTGCTGTCGGGCGCGTTGGCGCCGTTGCAGAAGCGCATTGAAGGCCTGCTGGCCGACCACGCCGGCGTGTCGCAATGGCCGGTCGACCGCGTGCGCGTCATCCCGCACCGCGGCCGCAAACTGGACGAAGCCAGCTTCCGTACCGTCGCCTCGGCGGTGCTCGAGCGCAAGCAGCTGCAGTTCGAATACCGCGCGCGTTCCACCGACGAGCGCACGCGCCGCACCGTGTCCCCGCAGCGCATCACCCACTACCGCGACAACTGGTACCTGGACGCGTGGGACCACGAGCGCAACGCACTGCGCAGCTTCGCCGTCGATCGCGTGGGCAACGCACGCCTGGGCGAAGACGTCGCACGCGACCTGCCCAACGAAGAACTCAACCAGCACCTGGCGTCCAGCTACGGCATTTTCTCGGGCGAGCCGAAGGGCTGGGCGACGATCCTGTTCAGCGCCAAGGCCGCGCGCTGGGTCGCTGACGAGCAATGGCATTCCAAGCAGCAGGGCCGCCACCTGGCCGACGGTCGCTACGAGCTGAAAATCCCCTACAGCGTGTCCCGCGAACTGTTGATGGACATCCTGCATTACGGCGCCGACGCGGAGATCGTCGAGCCGGCGGTATTGCGCGAACAGGCGAAGGCGCTGCTGGAACTGGCGCTGTCGAACTACGACAAGAAGTAAGGCTTCGCTGCCGATGCCGAAGGCGACTAAGGCCCCTTCGGTTCCCCGAATCCCGGCGTGCCCACTTGGGCGGGCACCTGCGGCACACGGACCAGCTGGCGCGCGTTGATGCCGTGGTCGCGCGCCTTCTTCACCAAGTCCTGGTACAGCGCATCGTCCATCATCGGGTCGCGGGCGAGGATCCAGCCCATGTCGCGGCCGGGGTAATCGATCAGCGCCCAGGAATAGTCCGGCGCCACATCGACGATGCGCCACTTCGCCGGCACCACGCCGACGAACCACAACGTCCACTCGCGGTTGCCGGAGGCTTCCTTCACCGACGCGCGGGCTTCGCGCACCTGTTCGGGCTGGTCGAAGCCTTCGCGGTAGTGATAGGCCACCCCGACCTTGTCGGAATCGCGGAAGGCGTACTCGTAGCGCGCCGCCACATGGCCGCGTTCGGCGAAATAGGGGATGTGCGCCACCACATGCCAGGTGCCCATGAAACGGGGCAGGTCCACCGCCGCGGGGCCCTGCGGCACCTCGCCCCGGCTGGCACAGCCGGCAGCAGCCACCAGCAAACAGGCGAGCAGGGCGAAACGAACCACGCGGGGAATCAACGGCATGAGCATGTGGGACTCCTTCCTCCCCGTCATACGGACACGCTAGTCATCAGGATGCGATGGCGATGTTAACCGGGGATGTCGCAACCCGTGAGATGCGCATGCGCGACTGTGACGCCGTACCGACATCAACTCACGGGAATCACTCGCCATGTCCACCGCGTCATTCACGTTGTCCCGCCCCGTTGCTTCCGATCGTCCCGACGCCGCACTGGACCGCGTGCTGCGGCGGGCGGTGCTGACGGGCCTGGTGCTGGTGTTGTTGGTCCCGCTGGCGCGCGCCAGCACCGATGCGCTGGGCTGGTTGCCGTTGTGGCTGGTGGGCATGCCGGCCGTGGCGTGGTGGGCGCTGCACCGGTTCCGGTTGCCGGCCGGCTGGGCGGCCCGTGTGGCCCGGCGCCGCCGCGCGCCGCAGGCGCGGCGGGTCCGGATGCCCCGCGCCGCCGGGGTGCGGGCGGCCTGACCTTCGGCATGGGGGTGGCCTCCGGGCCTTGTGCTAGCGTGACATGTTCATGAACTGCACCTCCGGAGCCCTTCCCGATGCCCAGACTCACCCATGCCTGCCTGGCCGCCGGCCTTGCCGTTGCGGGCGCACTGTCCGCCCCTGTCCATGCGAAGGAGGCTGACGTGTCCAACGACCCGTACGCGTGGCTGGAAGACGTCGAAGGCCAGAAACAGCTCGACTGGGTGAAGGGTGTCAACGCCAAGGCCGAGGCCGAGATCGCGTCGACCCCGGCCTTCAAGCAGCTGGAAGCGGACATCCGCGCCATCCTCGATTCCGACGCCAAGATCCCCGGCGTACAGAAGATCGGCGACTTCTACTACAACTTCTGGAAGGACAAGCAGCACGAGCGCGGCGTCTGGCGCCGGACCACGCTGGCCGAGTACCGCAAGGCGCAGCCGCAGTGGGAGACCGTGCTGGACCTGGACGCGCTGAACAAGGCCGAGGGCAAGAACTGGGTCTGGCACGGCGCGGACTGCCGCAAGCCGGACTACACGCGCTGCCTGATCGCGCTGTCGCGCGGCGGTGCCGACGCGGATGAGACCCGCGAGTTCGACCTGGCCAACAAGGTGTTCCTGAAGGACGGCTTCTACCGTCCCGAAGCCAAGGGCGCGCTGGGCTGGAAGGACGCCGACACCGTCTACGTCTACAGCGACTTCGGCGCCGGCAGCCTGACCAGCTCGGGTTACCCGCGCATCGTCAAGGAATGGAAGCGCGGCACCCCGCTGGCCTCGGCCGCGGTGGTGTACGAAGGCACCACCGAAGACATGTACATCGCCGCGTTCCACGACGATACGCCGGGCTTCCAGCGCGATTTCGTCAGCCGCACCATCGCCTTCTACAACGATGAGCTGTACCTGCGCAGCGCCGACGGCAAGCTGGTCAAGATCGACGTCCAGAACTCGGCCAACAAGGGCGTGCACAAGGCATGGCTGACGCTGGAACTGCGCGAGCCGTGGACCGTCGGTGGCAAGACTTACGCCGCGGGCAGCTTGCTGGCGACGAAGTTCGACGACTTCATGGCCGGCAAGCGCGACTTCGATGTGCTGTTCACCCCGACCGACAAGACCTCGCTGGCCGGCTTCACGTGGACCAAGAACCACCTGGTGCTCAACGTGCTGGAGGACGTGAAGAACCGCCTGAGCGTGCTCACGCCGTCCGCATCGGGCTGGAAGACCAGCGCCTTCGTCGGCGCGCCGTCGTTCGGCACCATCGGCGTCAGCGACGTCGACAGCGACGACAGCGACGCGGTGTGGCTGACCGTCACCGACTACCTGACCCCGACCACGCTGTCGCTCGCCGAGATCGGCAAGCAGCCGGAACAGCTCAAGTCGATGCCGGCGTTCTTCGATGCCTCGGGCAAGAAGATCGAGCAGCACTTCGCCACGTCCAAGGACGGCACCAAGGTGCCGTACTTCCTGGTCCGTCCGGAAGGCCTGAAGTACGACGGCAGCACGCCGACCCTGCTGTACGGCTATGGCGGCTTCGAGATCTCGTTGACCCCCGGCTATTCCGGCGGTGTCGGCAAGGGCTGGCTGGAGAAGGGCGGCGTCTACGCCGTGGCGAACATCCGCGGTGGTGGCGAGTACGGCCCGCGCTGGCATCAGGCCGCGCTGAAGGCCAACCGGCACAAGGCCTACGAGGACTTCGCCGCGGTCGCGCAGGACCTGGTCGCCCGCAAGATCACCTCGCCCAAGCACCTGGGCATCCAGGGCGGCAGCAACGGCGGCCTGCTCACCGGCAACATGCTGACCCAGTACCCGGAGCTGTTCGGTGCGGTGGTCGTGCAGGTGCCGCTGCTGGACATGAAGCGCTACAGCCACCTGCTGGCCGGTGCCTCGTGGATGGCCGAGTACGGCAACCCCGACACCGCCGACTGGGAATTCATCAAGACCTTCTCGCCGTACCACCTGTTCGACGCGAAGAAGGACTACCCGCCGACCCTGTTCATGACCTCCACCCGCGATGACCGCGTCCATCCGGGCCACGCCCGCAAGATGGCGGCCAAGATGCTGGAGGCCGGCAAGGACGTGCGCTACTACGAGAACATCGAAGGTGGCCACGGCGGCGCGGCGAACAACGCCCAGGCCGCCCACATGAGCGCGCTGGCCTACACCTTCCTCTGGCAGCAGCTGGCCAAGTAAGCGTCCGACGCCCCTCTCCGGAGGGGCGTCGCCATTGCATCCCGCGTTACCGGACCCCATCCATGAAACCGACCTTCCTGCTGCTGGCCGCCACCGTCCTGATGAGCACCCCGATCTCCTCCGCCCTCGCCGCCACCGCCACGCCGCCCGATGTGGCGAAGAAGCCGCATGTGGTAAAGGCGCCGCACGGCGCCGAACGCAACGACGAGTACTACTGGTTGCGCGACGACAAGCGCGAGAACAAGGAGATGCTGGCGTACCTCAACGCCGAGAACGCCTACACCGATGCGCTGTTGGCGCCGCTGAAGCCGCTCGAGGACAAGCTCTACAACGAGGTCGTCGCCCGCATCAAGCAGGACGATGCCAGCGTGCCGTACCGCGAGCGCGGCTGGTGGTACTACGCGCGCTTCATCGCCGGCAAGGATTACCCCGTGCATGCGCGCCGCAAGGACGGCCCGGGCGTGGACGCGGTGTCGATCCAGGCCGCGAACGCGGCCGGTGATTTCACCGGCGAGCAGGTGCTGCTGGACGTCAACGCGCTGGGCGCCGGCAAGGACTACTACAATGTCGGCGACTACGAAGTCAGCCAGGACAACACCCTGCTGGCCTACGCCGACGACACCAACGGCCGTCGCCAGTACACGATCCGCTTCAAGAACCTGCAGACCGGCGAAGTGCTGGCGGACACCGTCACCAACGCCGAGCCGAACCTGGTCTGGTCCGATGACGGCCGCACGCTGTTCTACGTCGACAAGGATCCGGAGACCCTGCTCAGCAAGCGCGTGAAGTCGCACGCGCTGGGCACGCCGGCCAGCCAGGACAAGCTGGTCTACGAAGAAGAAGACGACAGCTTCTACATGGGCATCGGCCGCAGCCGCGACGACAAGTTCATCTGCATCAGCGTCGAGAGCACGGTTTCTTCCGAAATGCGCTGCACGCCGGCCGCCAGCCCGGGCGTGTTCACCGTGCTGGCGCCGCGCGAGCGCGACGTCGAGTACCAGGCGGACCACCTCGGCGGCCGCTGGGTGATCCGCACGAATGCCGATGGCGCGACCAACTTCAAGCTGGTCACCGCACCGACCGATTCGACGTCGCGCAAGGACTGGAAGGACTGGATCGCGCACCGCGACGACGTGTTCGTCGAAGGTTTCGAACTGTTCGACGGCTTCAGCGTCGTGTCCGAGCGCGCCAATGCGCTGGAAAGCCTGCGCGTGATCAAGGCCGATGGCAGCAGCGACTACGTCAAGGCCGACGAGCCCGCGTATTCGATGGGCCTGTCCGCCAATCCCGAGACCGGCACCGATTGGCTGCGTTACGGCTACACGTCGATGACCACGCCGTCCACGACCTACGAGATCAACGTCAAGACCGGCGAACGCCGCCAGCTCAAGCAGCAGCCGGTGCCGGGCTACGACGCCTCGCAGTACGTGACCGAGCGCGTCTGGGTGCCCGCCCGCGACGGCAAGACGAAGATCCCGGTGACCCTGGTCTACAAGAAAGGCTTCAAGCGCGACGGCACCGCCCCGATGCTGCAGTACGGCTACGGCAGCTACGGCGCGTCGATGGACCCCAACTTCAGCGTCACCAACGTCAGCCTGCTGGACCGCGGCGTGGTGTACGCCCTGGCCCACATCCGCGGCGGCCAGGAAATGGGCCGCACCTGGTACGACGACGGCAAGCTGTACCACAAGGTCAACACGTTCACCGACTTCATCGACGTCACCGACTACCTGGTGAAGGAAGGCTACGCGGCGAAGGATCGCGTGGCGGCGATGGGCGGCAGCGCCGGCGGCCTGCTGATGGGCGCGGTGTCGAACATGGCGCCGGAAAAGTACAAGGTCATCCTGACCCTGGTGCCGTTCGTCGACGTGGCGACCACGATGCTGGACCCCACCATTCCGCTGACCACCAACGAGTACGACGAGTGGGGCAATCCGGAAGAGAAGGGATACTACGACTACATCCTGACCTATTCGCCCTACGACAACCTGCAGGCCAAGGCCTACCCGTCGATGTTCGTCGGCACCGGCCTGTGGGATTCGCAGGTGCAGTACTGGGAGCCGGCCAAGTACGTCGCCCGCCTGCGCGACCTCAACACCGGCAAGGGCCCTGTCGTGTTCCGGACCAACATGGAAGCCGGCCACGGCGGCAAGTCGGGCCGCTTCCGCCAGTACCGCGAGCGCGCCGAAATGTTCGCCTTCATGCTGGACCAGCTGGGCGTCGCGTCGAAGTAACCGTCGCACGCACGCAGCACCACCGAACGAGCCGGGGAAACCCGGCTCGTTCCGTTTGGCGCAGCCTGCGCCGACCGGTGGCGCTCAGGTCCCCGCGGACGTGGCCGATAGCAAGGGACGTCGACGGTAAAAGGGGTGGGTCATGGCAGGGTGGGGTGCGGTCGTCCGGTCCGCGCAACTCGTCTTTGCGCCGTCCGCCACCGATTTGGGGTACAAGGTCGCCGTGCACGACACGTCTCCCCCGCCCGCGCGTGACCTTCCCGAACCCCGGCCGCCCCGCTTCCGCTGGGCCTGGTGGTTGCTGGCCTATGCCAGCCTGGGCATGGGCATCCTCGGCGTGTTCGTCCCGGGGCTGCCGACGACGGTCTTCATCCTGATCGCGGCGTATGCGGCCTCGCGCGGTTCCGACCGGCTGCACCGCTACCTGGTCGCGCATCCGCGCTTCGGGCCGATGATCCATGACTGGCACCTGCATCGTGCGGTCTCGCGCAAGGCCAAGTGGGCGGCGACCACGGCGATGGCCATCTGCGCGGCGGTGCTGCTCGCGCTGATGGTGTGGGTCGGGCCGCATCGGTGGTGGATGGTGGCGTTGCCGATCGCGTGCATGGTGGTCGTCGCCAGCTGGTTGTGGATGCGCCCGGAACCGCCTCGCTGAGCGCACGCCGCCGCGTTCATCGCCCTGTGGCTATACTCGCGGCATGAACCGGAACGCCCGTCTTTTCGCCGCCGCCGCCCTGATGGCGGCCCTGTCCGCCTGCGGAGCCAAGGGCCCGCTGTTCCTGCCGGAAAAGCCGGCTGAAGAGGCCCCGGTCACGCCGGCGACGACGCCCGAGACCCCGCCTGCACCGGTGCTGCCGGCCGAACCGCCGATCGATCCGGCCACCGTGCCGGCCACCGACGGGAATGGCTGAGCCGGCCCGCACGCGGGGGACGTCCATGCGCTTCACCAAGATGCACGGCGCGGGCAACGACTTCGTCGTGCTGGACCTGCGCGACGGCCTGCCGCCGCCGGATGCCGCGCTCGCCGCCCGCCTGGCCGACCGCCACCGCGGCGTGGGCTGCGACCAGATCCTGACCATCGAGCCGCCGCGTTCGCCCGGCGCCGTCGCGGCGTACGGCATCTGGAACGCCGACGGTTCGCCGTCCCAGCAATGCGGCAATGGCGCGCGCTGCGTCGCGGCGTGGCTGGTACGCGACGGCGCGGCGCAGGGCGAGACGTTCGTCGTCGACAGCCCATTGGCCACGCATGGTGTCGAGCGCATCGGCGAGGATCGCTACGCGATCGCCATGGGGGTGCCGGAATTCACGCCGGCGCGCATCCCGCTGCGGGGGTTCGACCAGCCACGTGCCGAGTACGACGCCGATGTCGATGAAGGCGTGAAGCTGCGTTTCGGCGCGGTATCGATGGGCAACCCACATGCCGTGATCGAGGTGCCGTCGGTGGATACCGCGCCGGTGCACCACTACGGTCCGCTGCTGCAGCGCTCGTCGCACTTTCCGGAGTCGGTCAACGTCGGCTTCGCCGAGGTCGTCGCGCGCGACCGCGTGCGCCTGCGCGTCTACGAGCGCGGCGTCGGCGAAACGCTGGCCTGCGGCAGCGGCGCCTGCGCGGCGGCGGCCGTGCTGATGCGCCGCGGACGGGTGGATCGCGACGTGGCCATCGCGCTGCCCGGCGGCGAGCTGCGCATCCGCTGGCCGTCCGACGACGCGCCGGTCATCATGTCCGGGCCGGCGGCATTCGTATTCGAAGGGGAATGGAAAGCATGAGCGAGACACTCGAGAAGCTGGGCGCCCACGAAGTCGCGGCCTGGCTGCGGCGGCACCCGACGTTCCTGAAGCAGTTCCCGGACCTCGCCTTGAGCCTGGTGGTGCCGCGCGACGACGGCCCGACCGCGTCGCTGGCCAGCTACCAGCTGGAGGTCCTGCGCGACAAGAACCGCGAACTGTCCAAGCGCCTCAACGACCTGTTCGGCAACGCGCAGGAGAACGAACGCCTGGCGGTGCGCACGCACCAGCTGGCGCTCACGCTGATGAAGCAGGGCAGCGCCGCGGACACGGTCCGTGCGATGGCGGCGTCGCTGGCGGAAGATTTCAACGGCGACCGCGTCAGCATCGTCCTGCTGGCGCCCATCGCGGGCCTGGAAGAGAACGAGTGGCTGCAGGTCGTGCCGGCCGACAATCCGCACATGGCGCCGTTCCGCGATTGCCTGCGCGATGGCGAGCCGATCTGCGGACGCCTGCAGCCGGAGAAGCACGTGCTGCTGTACGGGTCGCGCGCCGAAGAGGTCGCCTCATCGGCGCTGCTGCCGTTGCCTGGCATCGGTCTGGTCGCGGTCGGCAGCCGCGACAGCAACCGCTTCTACCCCGGCATGGGCACGCTGTTCCTGCGCATGATGGGCGAGACGCTGGCGACGGCGTTGAAGCGGTTCGCCTGAGCCGGACGCATCGCGCGGACATGCGCGCATGACGGTCGACGGTTTCCTCGCCTATCTCGACGTGGAGCGTCGCGTTTCCGCGCACACACTGGACGCCTACCGCCGCGATCTCGCCGCGCTGACGGAATGGGCGCAGGCGCAGGAGATCGCCGACGTCGCCGATATCCAGGCCGAACAGCTGCGCGGCTTCGTCGCCGCCGAGCATCGCCGCGGCCTGTCGCCCAAGAGCCTGCAGCGGCGACTTTCGGCGTGCCGCAGCTTCTATCAGTGGCTGCTGAAGCATGGCCGCATCGCGGCCAGTCCGGCTGCCGCGCTGCGCGCTCCCAAGGCGCCGCGCAAGCTGCCGCAAGTGCTGGATGCGGACGAAGCGGTACGCCTGGTGGAAGTGCCCACCGATGCGCCGCTCGGTCTGCGCGATCGCGCGCTGCTGGAGCTGTTCTATTCCTCCGGCCTGCGCCTGAGCGAACTGTGCCTGCTGCGCTGGCGCGACCTGGACATGGCCGGCGGCATGGTCAACGTACTGGGCAAGGGCAATAAGGAACGACGCGTGCCGGTGGGTTCGCACGCGCGCCGCGCGCTGGAGGAATGGCGCCAGGAGCGCCCTGCCGGCAACGACGCCTTTGTCTTCCCGGGACGCGGCGACGGGCCGCTCTCGCAGCGCGCCGTGCAGATCCGCATCAAGCAGCTGGCACAGCGACAAGGGCTGTTCAAGCACGTGCATCCGCACATGCTGCGCCACAGCTTCGCCAGCCACATCCTCGAATCCTCCGGCGACCTGCGCGGCGTGCAGGAATTGCTCGGCCACGCCGACATCGCGACCACGCAAATCTACACGCATCTGGACTTCCAGCACCTGGCCAAGGTGTACGACGCGGCGCATCCGCGGGCGAAGCGGAAGAAGGGCTGAACCGTTCCGCCAAAGGTCATGCTTGAACCGCCGGGCGGCGTCCCCACCTCTGGGGGGAACACCCCGGAGACCTCCATGGACCCCAGCCAGAATCCGAACGTCTTCCACGCCACCACGATCCTGTCCGTGCGGCGCAACGGCCGCGTCGCCGTCGCCGGCGATGGCCAGGTGACGCTCGGCCACACCGTGATGAAGGGCAACGCGCGCAAGGTGCGCCGGCTCGGCCGCGATGGCCAGGTGCTGGCCGGTTTCGCCGGTGCCGCGGCCGATGCGTTCACGCTGTTCGAGTTGTTCGAAGCCAAGCTGGAAAAGCACGGCCAGCTGACGCGCGCCGCCGTCGAACTGGCGAAGGATTGGCGCACCGAGCGCCGCCTCGGCAAGCTCGAGGCGCTGCTGGCCGTCGCCGACAAGGAAACCTCGCTGATCATCAGCGGCACCGGCGACGTCATCGAGCCGGAGGACGGCATCATCGCCATCGGTTCCGGCGGTTCGTACGCGCTGTCCGCCGCGCGCGCCCTGCTCGCGCACACGGAGCTGGATGCGAAATCCATTGCCGTCGAGTCGCTGAACATCGCCGGCGACATCTGCATCTATACCAACCGCAACGTGGTGGTCGAAGAGCTCTGAGCTCCGACGCCCGCTCGCATCCCAACGAATACATCCCCATGACAGAAAACACTTCATCCACGATGACCCCGCGCGAGATCGTGCAGGAACTCGACCGCCACATCGTCGGCCAGCACGCCGCCAAGCGCGCCGTCGCCATTGCCCTGCGCAATCGCTGGCGCCGCATGCAGCTGGACGCCAGCCTGCGCAACGAGGTGATGCCGAAGAACATCCTGCTGATCGGCCCGACCGGTGTCGGCAAAACCGAGATCGCCCGTCGCCTGGCGACGCTCGCCAACGCGCCGTTCGTGAAAGTCGAGGCCACGCGCTTCACCGAAGTCGGCTACGTCGGCAAGGACGTCGAGCAGATCGTCCGCGACCTGGCCGACACCGCGGTGAAGATGTACCGCGAGCAGGCCAAGGCCCGGATGCGCACCCAAGCCGAAGAGCGCGCCGAAGACCGCATCCTCGACGCCCTGCTGCCGCGTCGCGAAGGCGCGGGTGGCGGCTTCGGCTTCGGCGCGAACACCACCACCGTCGATATCGGCGCGGAGCCGTCGTCGAAGGAGTCCGAGACCCGTCAGAAGCTGCGCCGCCAGTTGCGCAACGGCGACCTGGACGACCGCGAGATCGAGCTGGAACTCGCTGCCAACGTCGGCGTGGACATCATGACGCCCCCCGGCATGGAGGAGATGGGCCAGCAGCTGCGCCAGATGTTCTCCAACCTGGGCGGCGGAAAGACCCACAAGCGCACCGTCACCATCAAGGCCGCGCGCCCTCAGCTGATCGAAGAGGAAGCCGGCAAGCTGGTCAACGAGGACGACATCCGGGCGGCCGCGATCGAGGCCTGCGAACAGCACGGCATCGTCTTCATCGACGAGATCGACAAGGTCGCCAAGCGCAGCGGCAACGTCGGCGGCGCCGATGTCAGTCGCGAGGGCGTGCAGCGCGACCTGTTGCCGCTGGTGGAAGGTAGCAACGTTTCGACCAAGTACGGCACGGTGAAGACGGACCACATCCTGTTCATCGCCTCCGGTGCGTTCCATCTGGCCAAGCCGAGCGACCTGATCCCGGAACTTCAGGGCCGCTTCCCGATCCGCGTCGAACTGTCGGCGCTGAGCAAGGAGGACTTCATCCGCATCCTCACCGAGCCCAAGGCCGCGCTCAGCAAGCAGTACGTCGAGCTGATGAAGACCGAAGGCGTCGCATTGCGCTTCAGCGATGATGCGATCGACCGTCTCGCCGAGATCGCCGCGCTGGTCAACGAACGCCAGGAGAACATCGGCGCGCGCCGCCTGCACACCGTGCTCGAGCGCCTGCTGGACACGCTGAGCTACGAAGCCCCTGACCGCGACGGCCAGAGCATCACCATCGACCGCGCTTACGTGGATGCGCACCTCGGCGAACTGGTGCAGGACCCGGACCTGAGCCGCTACATCCTGTGATCACCGGAACCCGCCACAAGGCGGGTTCTTCGTTTCCGGAGGGCTCGGACCCGTCGGTTACAATCGACGCCTCTTCCTTCCGTCTTCGTTTCCATGAGCACGTTGCCTCCCTGTCCCCAGTGCGCCTCCGCCTACACCTACGAGGACGGCGCGCAGCTGGTGTGCCCGGAGTGCGGCCACGAGTGGTCTGCTGAACCTGCCGGCCCCAGCGACGACGCGCGCGTGATCAAGGACGCCAACGGCAACCTGCTGCAGGACGGCGACACCGTCACCGTCATCAAGGACCTGAAGGTCAAGGGTTCGTCGCTGGTGGTGAAGGTGGGCACCAAGGTCAAGAACATCCGCCTGGTCGACGGCGACCACGACATCGACTGCAAGATCGACGGCATCGGCGCGATGAAGCTCAAGTCGGAGTTCGTCCGCAAGGCTTGAGTCCTCGTCGCCCTTCATTCCCACGGACACGGAACGACCGCATGGCAGGCACCGCATTACCCGAGGGGAATGGACGCACCGTGCTGGTGGTCGGGGGTGGAGGATTCATCGGGGGTTATCTGGTGGCGGCGCTCCATCGTCATGGCTGGCGCGTGCTGCGTGCGGTGCGTCCGAAAGGACATCCGCTCGCGGCAGACGAACGCCCCTGTGACCTGATGGCGATGCAGCGTCCCGAGGATTGGACGCCGTTGCTGGACGGGGTAGATGCGGTGGTCAACGCCGCGGGCATTCTGCGCGAGGAGGCCGGACAGACGTTCGAGGCCGTGCACGTGACCGCACCGCTTGCGCTTGCACGGGCCTGCATGGGCCGCGGCGTGAAGCGGTTCGTGCAGGTCTCCGCGCTCGGCCTGCCCGAAGACGGACCCTTCATCGCCTCCAAGCACCGTTTCGACGAACAGCTCGCCACACTCGCTGTCTCCTCCGTCGTGCTGCGTCCGTCGGTGGTCTATTCGGTCAGCGGTTCTTATGGCGGCACGTCGTTGCTGCGCGCGTTGGCGGGGTTCCCCGGCGCGCAGTGGTTGCCGGGCGATGGCCGATGGCAGGTACAGCCCGTCGCGGCTGAAGACGTGGGCGAACTGGTCGCGCGCGCGGCCGACAGCTCGGTCTCCGGCATTTACGAAGTGGGCGGCCCCGTGCCGATGTCGTTGCGCGACTACCAGCGGCAATGGCGACGCTGGCTGCGCGTTGCAGGCGAACGTGTGGTGGCCGTGCCGGAAGCCTGCGTCTCGCTTGCGGTATCGGTGATGGAAGCCGTGGGGCGGGGGCCGGTGGGGCGAACGATGTGGCGCATGTTGCGAAGGGGCAACACGACAGCGCCGGAGGCAGCCGGTCGGCTGGAGGCTGCGTTCGGGGTGCGACCCCGTACGCTCGAACAGGCCCTGGCGCACGCGCCCAGCCAGGTGCAGGACCGCTGGCAGGCGCAGTTGTATTTCCTTGCTCCCGCCCTGCGTTGGGCGGTGGTGGCGCTGTGGCTGCTGTCGGCGGTGGCGGGCTTCGTCACGCCGGCCGTCGACATCCTGCGCCTGTCGGCAGGCACGCCGTTGGCCACGTGGGACCCCGTCATGCTGGCGCACGTGGGTGGCGCAGCGGACCTGCTGCTGGGTCTCTGGCTGGCCAGCGGCTGGCGGCCCCGCGTGGCCATCGGCGCGATGCTGCTCCTGCTGCTGGCGTACACGCTGGTGCTCGGCGGCATGGTCCCGGTGCTGTGGTGGGATCCGTTGGGCGGCATGGCCAAGAACCTGGTGTTGCTGCCCGCCCTGGCGGTGCTGTGGGTCCTGACGGAGCGACGCTGAGATGACTAACCTGTGGGTGAAATGGATCCACATCCTGGCCTCTACGCTGCTGTTCGGCACGGGACTTGGCATTGCGTTCTTCATGTGGCTGGCGCACCTGCGCGGCGATGCACGCGTGATCGCCTCCACCGCACGCACGGTGGTCATCGCCGACACCTGTTTCACGGCCCCGGCCGTCATCGTGCAACTGGCCACGGGCTGGTGGCTGACCAGGCTGCTGGGCCTGCCCCTGGATGTCTTCTGGGTAAAGACCGCGCTGGTGCTGTTCTTCGTGATCGGCGCGTGCTGGCTGCCGGTACTGTGGCTGCAGATCCGCGCGCGCGACCTGGCAGAGCAGGCGGTGGCGGCCTCGCAACCGCTGCCGCCGGCGTACTACCGCGCGATGCGCTGGTGGTTCTGGCTGGGCTGGCCCGCCTTCGTCAGCGTGATCGCGATCTTCTGGCTGATGGTGATGAAGCCGGCCTGAGGGTCGCGGGGGAATTCAGTCCTCGCCGATATCTTCGTTCCACACCTCGGGATTGGCGCGGATGTAGTCGCCGAGCATCGTGATGCATTCATCGCTCTGCAGGTCGATGACGTTGACACCGGACTCGCGCAGCCAGTCGATGCCGCCCTGGAAGGTCACCGACTCGCCCACCACCACCGTGCCGATGTTGAACTGGCGCACCAGCCCGCTGCAGTACCAGCACGGCGCCAGCGTGGTGACCATGATCGTGTCGCGGTAGCGGCGCTGGCGGCCGGCCTTGCGGAAGGCATCGGTCTCGCCGTGCACGGAGGGGTCGCCTTCCTGCACGCGGCGGTTGTGGCCACAGCCGAGCAGGCGTCCGTCGTTGTGGTAGAGCGCGGCGCCGATGGGGATGCCGCCTTCGGCCAGCCCCTGGCGGGCCTCGGCAATGGCGGTGTCGAGCAGGGCGCGGTAGTCGATCATGGGCTTCTCGGGCGGGGGAGCGTGACACGGCTCTAGGAATCCAGCTTCACATATCGCCTACTGTGACGCTACTCGCAGCACGGACAGGGACCCTCTGGCATCCAGAGGCCGTGGACTGCGTCGCCACGTCAGGGAGCCAGGGGACCATGGACACGAAGACAAGCACGACGACGGGTCGCGCGTGGGCGATCGTCGCCACGCTCATGCTCGGCATCGCCGGTACCGCTTCCGCGCGCGCCCAGACCATGGAGCAGGGGCTGCTGCAGCTGGAGTGGGGCGATCCGGCCCCGGTGGCGCCAGGTCAGCCGAAGGCAAAGTCCCGTTTCAACGCCCATCTGGTGAAGGGCGACGGCAGCCGCATCGCGCTCGATCCTGCGCAGGCGCGCAAGGCCGCGGGCGATCTGTACGTGCTGGCCAACCGTCGCGTGGCGATTGCGTTCGGGGCTCCGGGCAAGACTGCGTCGTCGGCACCGATGATCGAGGCCATCGTACCCGTGGACCGGGCAACCCAATCCGCGCCGGTCACGGCGGCCACCGCGCGCGTGGCCGCCGCCGCGCCGGTGAACGGCGTCACCCGCTGGGTCACGCTGATGTGCAAGTTCAGCGACATCGTGACAGAACAGAAAGCGCTGCCCTTCTTCCAGTCCCAGTACGGCGAGACGGTCGGCCAACTGGGACACTATTGGCGTGAAGTTTCTTACAACAAGATCAATCTTTCGGGCAGCAGTGCCTATGGTTGGTTCACACTCCCACAGCCCCGCAGTGCCTATGTCACGCAGGAGAACGGCAAGGACAAGGCGGACCTGCGCAAGCTGTTCGCCGACTGCGGCGCGGCGGCCGATGCAACGGTCGACTTCGCCAGCGTGCAAGGCGTGAACATGATGTTCAATGGCGACCTCGACGGTTACGCGTGGGGGGGCGGCAGTTGCGCGCCGCTGGAAGGCCAGTCGAGCCTCTGCACGCGCGTGACCTGGAACCCGCCGTGGTCCTTCAGCAACCTCGCGCCGCTCGCGCACGAGATGGGGCACGGTTATGGCCTGCCGCATTCGGACAACTCGGACGGCGACGACGACACCTACGACAACCCGTGGGACGTGATGAGCGATGGTTGGAGCAACGTGGTGCGCGATGCCACCTACGGCGCCCGGCCCAAGCACATCAACATCTTCCAGCGCCATCGCCTGAGCTGGGTGGATACCGCGCGCCAGCAGGTGCTGGTGCTGGGCGACATCGCGACGCGCCAGATCGCGCTCGACTACGCGCACATCGCCGGATCGACCAACATCCAGATGCTCGTGCTGTCGCTGTCGCCGCAGGCCGATCCCTATGCCACGGTGGTGTACACGTTGGAAGCCCGCAAGCGAGAAGGTGCGTACGAGGGTTCGCTGGCGGGCGATGCGGTGATCATCCACAAGATCCAGGCATCAGGCACGGCCTATAGCGTGGACGCGGACGTGCCGCCGGCGAACACCTCGAACAACGAAGGTTCGATGTTCAAGGTCGGTGAGCGCTGGACGACCCCCGAGGGTTCGCACCTGGTCACCGTGACCGCCCAGACCGCCACGGGGTTCCTTCTCACGGTGGGGCCGCCACGCGTCATGAGCAAGCCGTTGCCGCCCCGCCTGCAGGCCAGTGGCGTGTCGGCATCCTCGGCCGCCGCATCGGCGGGAACGCAGGTCGTTCCTGCTGCGGCTACGCGCACATCGCCCCCGACGCGATGCGGTGCGTCGGGGGGCGCGCGCGCGACGGCATGCGCCACGCGTGAACGCTGACGTGTAAGGAAATTCCCTACACCGCGACGACGGTGCGCCATCGCTTTTGCGGACGCGCATCGCAGTTCGGAACATCCGCGAACAGAAACCCTCAAGCCCCCCACGTAGCGGCCGACACCGCAGCATGGCGGTGCCATTTCGGCCCGCCTGCCGTGAGTGGAGTTGCGCGTGGTTCATCAACGATCCGCCGACGCGCGGTGGTCGCGCGCGCATGCGTGGGCTACCGGGGTCGTGCTGGCACTGGCATGCATGTTCGTCGCGGCACCGTCGCGTGCGGACAACGTCGTGCAGGGCATCCTGCAGTTGCAGTGGGCGGACCCTCCGCGCGCGGCGGCGGGCCGTGCGCAGGCCGCGCCGCATCTCGACGTCTGGCTCGAAACCGCTCCCGGACAACGCGTCGCGCTCGATCCCGCGCAGGCGCGACGCGCGGCAGGTGACCTGTATGCGCTGGCCAATCGACACGTCGCCGTGTCCTACCAGGCACCGATCGCGAAGACGCAGCGCCTGGCGTCGGCCTCACCCGCCATCGATGCGATCGTACCCACGGGACGCGTGGCCGCGCGCGCCACGGCAGTGGGCGCCGATGCGCGCGTGATGGCCGCAGCACCGGTGCTGGGCAGCACGCGCTGGGTCACCTTGATGTGCAAGTTCGCCGACATCGCCACCGAGCAGAAACCGCGCGAGTTCTTCCAGGCCCAGTACGGCAACGCGCCCGGGCAGCTCGGTCATTACTGGTCGGAAGTGTCGTACGGCCAGATCGACCTGGCCGGCAGTTCCGCGCATGGCTGGTACACGCTGCCGCAACCTCGCGAGGCCTACCTGGCCCTCGTCAACGGCAAGCAGAAGGCACAGCTGTCGCAGCTCTTCGCCGACTGCGCGTCGGCGGCGGATGCCGAGGTAGATTTCCGCGGCGTCCAGGGCGTCAACCTGATGTTCAACGGCGAACTGGACGGCAACGCCTGGGGCGGTGGCGCCTGCGCCACCCTCGATGGTGTCTACACCTGCACGCGGGTGACATGGAGCCCGCCGTGGTCGTTCGCGAACCTGGCGCCGCTCGCCCATGAGATGGGCCACGGCTATGGGTTGCCGCATTCCAACAACTCCGATGGCGACGCCGATACCTACGACAACCCGTGGGACCTGATGAGCGACGCCTGGCGCAACGCCACCAGCGATGCCACGTTCGGTACGCTGCCGAAGCACGTCAACATGTACCAGCGCGAGCGTCTGGGCTGGCTGCCCGCCGCACGCAAGCGCACGATCGACGCATACAACAGCGAGACGCACGAGTTCGTCCTGGATGCCGGCAGCCTGCGCGATTCATCCAACACGCAGCTGGTGATCCTCGCGCTGCCGACGCAGCCGGATCCCTACAAGACCGTGATCTACACGCTGGAAGCGCGCCGACGCACCGGGACGTACGAATCGAAGCTCGCGGGCGATGCGGTGATCATCCACACGCTGGAGGATTACGGCATCGCCTACAGCATCGATACCGACACGCCGGCGGCCGATGTGTCCAACAACGAGGGCTCGATGCTCAAGGTCGGCGAGCGCTGGAACACGCCGGACGAGCGCCATTGGGTCGAGGTCGTCGCCGCCACGGCGGACGGTTTCCGTGTGCGTGTGGGTCCGCGGCCGCGGTCGATGAGCTCGCCGGCGCCGGCGCTGGTGAAGCCCGCCACGCCCACGGCGTCATCGCAACCGCCGGCCAGTACGGGCACGCCTGCCACGTCTGTGGCGACGCCGCGCGCCGCCGCGCCGGCGGGGCGGTGCGATGTGTTGCCCCGTCTGCTGCGGCATCCGGCCCTGTGCGCGCTGCTGGAGCAGTGAAGGCCGGGACGGCCCGGCCTAGCCGTCGTAGTGCGATAATCGGGGCATGAGCGAATCCCCCTACGAGCGCGGCACCACCCATTTCGGCTTCCGCGACGTCGCCGCCCGAGAGAAGCAGAAGCTGGTCGGCGAGGTCTTCACGTCGGTCGCCGGCAAGTACGACCTGATGAACGACCTGATGAGCCTGGGCATCCATCGGGTCTGGAAGCGTTATTTCGTCGGCACCTGTCAGGTCAAGCGCGGCGACCGCGTGCTCGACCTCGCCGGCGGCACCGGCGACATCGCCGCCCTGCTGAAGGATCGCGTGGGCGACGCCGGGCAGATCGTGCTGGGCGACATCAACGCCGGCATGCTGTCGGTGGGTCGCGACCGCCTGACCGACCGCGGCCTGGTGCAGGGCCTGGAATACGTGCAGTGCAACGCCGAGGCGCTGCCGTTCCCGGACGCCAGCTTCGACCTGGTCACCATCGCCTTCGGCCTGCGCAACGTCACCGACAAGGACGCCGCGCTGCGCGAAATGCATCGCGTGCTGAAAGTGGGCGGGCAGGCGCGCGTGCTCGAGTTCTCGGAAGTGACCGTCGACTGGTTCAAGCCGGTCTACGACTTCCACTCGTTCAAGGTGCTGCCGAAGCTGGGCCAGCTGTTCGCCCAGGACGCCGGCAGCTACCAGTACCTGGCCGAGAGCATCCGCCAGCACCCGCCCCAGGCCGAATTGCAGGGCATGATGGATGCCGCCGGCTTCGCCCGGACCAGTTTCCGCAACCTGTCCGCGGGGATCGTGGCGATCCACACCGGCTACAAGGTCTGAGGACGCGCCGGTCAGGGGTTGTAGGGGCTGACCGCCGCGCGGCGCGGTAAACTTGGGGCTTCCCCCGATCGCTGGAAGTCCCCTGATGCGTTCACTGGCTTTGCTGTTGTCCTGCGTCGCCGTTCTGGCGGCCGGGTGCTCCAAGGAACCCGAAACCACCCCCGTGGCCACGCCCAAGAAACCCGCCGTGGCCCAGGCCGCCGACCACGACGAGCACTCCTACGCGGAGCCGCAGAAGGTCGCCATCGCCGACCTGGCGCTGGACATCGCGGTCGACTTCGACACCAAGACGATCGGTGGCACCGCCACCTACACCCTGGACTGGAAGGACAAGGCCGCTACCCAGCTGGTGCTGGATACGCGCGACCTGACCATCGAGAAGGTCGAGGGCGAAGCCAACAACGCCTGGGCGCCGCTGCAGTACGCGCTGGCCGCCAAGGATCCGGTGCTGGGCAGCAAGCTGACCATCGAGACGCCCGCGCGGAACGCCAAGGTGAAGGTCACCTACAAGAGCTCGCCGGAGGCCTCGGGCCTGCAGTGGCTGACGCCGGAAATGACCGAAGGCAAGCAGCTGCCCTTCATGTTCAGCCAGTCGCAGCAGATCCATGCGCGCAGCTGGGTGCCGCTGCAAGACACGCCGCAGGTGCGCTACACCTACAGCGCGCACGTGACCTCGCGCCCGGACGTGATGGTGCTGATGAGCGCCGACAACGATCCGGCCGCGGTGCGCGACGGCGACTACACCTTCAAGATGCCGCAGAAGATCCCGTCGTACCTGATGGCGATCGCCGCCGGCGACCTGGTCTTCAAGCCGATCTCCGCACGCAGCGGCGTGTGGGCCGAGCCGGCGATGGTCGACAAGGCCACGAAGGAGTTCGAAGACACCGAGAAGATGATCGCCACCACCGAGCAGCTGTACGGCCCCTACCGCTGGGACCGCTACGACATGCTGGTGCTGCCGCCGTCGTTCCCGTACGGCGGCATGGAGAACCCGCGCCTGAGCTTCATCACGCCCACCGTGATCGTCGGCGACAAGACGCTGGTCTCCCTGATCGCCCACGAGCTGGCGCATAGCTGGTCGGGCAACCTGGTGACCTTCTCCAGCGCCAAGCACGGTTGGCTCAACGAGGGCTTCACCAGCTACGTGGAGAACCGCATCGTCGAATCCCTGTATGGCAAGGAACAGTCCAGCATGGAGTACGCGATCGCGCGTAACAGCCTGAAGAAGGAAATCGGCACCATGCCGGAGGCCACCCAGGCGCTGGCGGTGAAGCCGGGCACGAAGCTGGACGCCGACGACGCACTCAGCGCCGTGTCCTACGACAAGGGCGCCTGGTTCCTGCAGATGCTGGAGGAGCGTTTCGGCCGGCAGGAGTTCGACGCCTTCCTGCGCGGCTACTTCGACCACTTCGCCTTCCAGAGCATCACCACCGAGCAGTTCCTGGACTACGCGAAGAAGAACCTGTTCGACAAGCATCCCAACCTGATCAGCGATGCGGAGATCCAGGAGTGGATCTACGCGGGTGGCATCCCGGCGGGCGCGCCGCAGGTGCAGTCGCGCGGCTTCTCCAACACCGACACCGCGCGCATCGCCTGGCAGGGCAGCGGCCAGCTGCCGAACCCGCAGGTCACCAATACCTGGATCACCCAGCAGTGGGTGCACTTCATCGAAGGCATGGGCGACAAGCTCACCGTCGAACAGGTGAAGCAGCTCGATGACGTCTACCACTTCACCGGCACCGCCAATGGCGAGATCGCCATGCGCTGGTATCCGCTGACGATCCGCAGCGGTTACGTGGACGCGCGCCCGGAGATCGCCAAGTTCATCGAGCGCGTCGGCCGTCGCAAGCTGATCATGCCGATCTACGAGGAACTGGTGAAGACGCCGGACGGCCTGGCATTCGCGCAGGAAACGTTCGCTCGCGCCAAGCCCGGTTACCACCCGATCACGACCGGTTCGGTCGAGGCCGTGCTGGCGAAGGCCTCGGCAGGCAAGTAAGGCATGCCGGTCCGTTCGACCCGTGCAAGGACGGTCGCCCTCGTGGCGGCCGTTCTCGTTTGCGGGCTGTTCGCGTGGGTCTGGCGCGACCCGATGGCGCCCCTGCGCGGCGCGATGGCCTTGCAGGGCTGGTGGATCGGCCTGACGGAAGCGCGCGTGCGCATCGGCGACCATCGCTGGGCCTACGACGAGCGCGAAGCGGAAGCCCCCGGCGCACCCACGGTGGTGCTGGTGCACGGCTTCACCGGCAGCAAGGAGAACTGGTATCCGCTGGCCGAGCGCCTGGGTGGGCACTACCGACTGGTGATCCCGGACCTGCCCGGCTGGGGCGAAAGCCAGCGCATCGCGGGCGCGGACTATGGATTCCTGGCGCAGGCCGATCGCCTGGCGCAGTTCCTGAAGGCCATCAAGCGCGAAGGCAGTCCGATCGCGCTGGTCGGGCACTCGATGGGGGGTGGCATCGTCGCGCTGGTGGCGGCGGACCATCCCGACCTCGTCGCCCGCGTCGCCTTGATCGACGCGGCCGGCGTGCGTTTCCGCGACAACCGTTTCGGACAGGCGGTGCTTGCGGGCCAGAACCCGTTCGCCGTCCATGACGAAGCCTCGCTGCAGCGCTACCTGGATACGGTGTTCAACGATCGCGCCGCGCAGCCTGCGTTGCCGTGGCCGGTGTCGCGGGCGGTGATCGACTGGCGCATCGCCCAGGCGCCGTTCGAACAGCAGGTGCTGGACCGCATCGGCCGCAGCAGCGAGCGCTTCCTGCCGGGCGAGGCCGCGGCCGCGATCCGGCAGCCCGCGCTGCTGCTGTGGTGCCGGCAGGACCGGGTGATCGACGCCAGCGCGATGGCGCTGTACGCCGCGCAGATGCCGCATGCGCTGCAGGTTTCACTCGATGGTTGCGGCCATATGTCCATTATCGAAAGACCCGATGACGTGGCGGCCTCGGTCGCCCTGTTGATCCAACGAGGAACGGCAAGATGAACAAGCATGTGTGGAAGGGACTGCTGCTGGCTGCGTGCACCGTCGCGGTGGCGGGATGCGGCGATCGCGAGGCCGAGCGCGCGGCGGCGGCCGCCGTGCAGGCGGCGGCGCAGGAGCAGCAGGCCGACGAGGTGGCGAAGAAGTACGACAGCGCGCTGGCCTCGCGCGACTGGGACATGGCACGCATCCATGGTGTCGCGTTGCTCGACCAGTATCCGGAGAGCACCGCCGCCAAGCGCATCGGCCCCGGCCTGGAAGAGGTCAAGGCCAAGGCCGAGGGTGCGCGCGAGCAGCGCCGGATGGAATCGCTGTGGGATTACTCGCAGGTCGCCGCGGACGGCGGTACGCAACGCTCGGCGGCGATCCTCAGCAAGGATCCGGTCGACGTGGACGGCAGCGGCGCCAAGCCGGTGCAGCTGGTGTTCCGCGACCACCCGAAGTGGAAGCGCAGCAGTTACCTCGTGCTGCAGGCCAGCGACTTCGCCAAGGCCTGCTACAGCCGCTGCAGCGTCAACGTGGTCGCCGACGGCGCCGCGGCGCGGGAGATGTCGGCCAACCGCCCCGATACCGACGAAGCGACGGCGATGTTCGTCGACGACAACAAGGCGCTGTGGCGCCTCGCGCGCAAGACGAAGGTGCTGGAGATCGAATTCCCGGTGAAGGACGGCAGCCTGCGGAAGGCCGTGTTCGAGACCGGCGGCCTTGATGGCAGCCAGATGCCGGGCTGGGATTGAGTGCGTTGGATCGCCGCGTCACGCCGACGGCATGACGCGGTTGCGCCCCATCGCCTTGGCGCGATAGAGCGCGTTGTCGGCCTGGTGCAGCAGCTCCTCGAGGCGCCCTGGGTTGCCGCCGGACGACACCGCGACGCCGACGCTGACGGTCACGTCCAGCATCCGGCCGTCATCGAGCATCACCGGTTCGCTGGCGATCAGGCGTAGCCGCTCGCCGACGACGAGGGCGGCCTCCGCATCCACGCCCGGCAGCAGCACAGCGAATTCTTCCCCGCCGAACCGGCCGAACAGGCCGTCCTCGCGCAGGTGCGTGCGCACGCGCTGCGCGAACGCCGCCAGCACGGCATCGCCGGCCGCATGGCCGTGGCGGTCGTTGACGGACTTGAAGTGGTCGAGGTCCAGCATCATCGCCGCGATAGGGGCTTCGTCCTCGCGGCTCTGGTCGAGCCGCTGCCGGCCACGGCGCAGGAACGCACTGCGGTTGAGCACGCCGGTCAACGCATCGTGGTCGGCGGCGTGGTTCAGGGTGGCGAGCAGGTGGTTGCGCGCGACATTGACGCTGGCCACCGTCAGCGGCGCCACCGCGAGCAGGGCCATGCCCATCCGCAGCGAGATCACCGGCTGCATGCTGGTCTCCTGCAGTTGCAGGTCGATGAGGCCGGTGGCGATGGCGATCAGCGTCCACATGCACAGCAGCATCGTGACCAGGGCGGTCGTGAACAGCCGGTAGGCCAGCGCGCACCACAGCAGCGCGGGTACCGGGAAGGCGATGGCCCCGGGCCCGCCGATGGCCACGCCCAGCAGGATCGCCAGCGCCAGCGCGACCACGGGCAGCACCAAGGCAGGCCGCCGCCGCACGCGGCCTGCCTGTCCGCGCAGCGTGCGTACGAAGCCGGCGGGGGTGGGTGCCAGCAACACCACCGGCAGGATGGCCACGTAGCTGACCAGTTCGGCGGAAAACCAGAAGCCGCTAGCGCTCAGGAACCCCATCCGCAGCATCGCGTGCGAGGTCAGGCTGCCGGCCAGGCTGGCGCCCAGCGCCGCGACAGCCGACACGGCGAGCACCCACAGCATCGACAGCGGGTGCTGCAGCCGGCGGTCTTCGTGGCGGACGTGGCGGAACAGCAGATAGCCGGCCAGCACGCCGGCCAGGTTTGCCAGGGTCAGCCGCAGGGTGGTCGGCAGCGACGTGCCGGTCAGCAGATCCGCCGCCACATAGCCCAGCGCGGCGGCCGCCCAGCCCGCGGGCGAGGCCAGCCCGGGCTTGCGGGCGAACAGGCCCAGCAGCAGGGCGTTGGTGGGCCAGAACGAGGCCAGTTGGTGCTCGGGGCGGGTCAGGATGCCCAGGCCGCTGGCGGCGAAGACGACACCGGCCACCAACAGAGCCTGCAGGGCCAGGCGCCGGAACGTCGCGTACGGCGATTCGGAAACCGTGGGGCCCCGTGGAGTGGAATGCCGAACCTGCCCGACCATGCTGCCCCTGCCCGATGACCGACTGCGCGGGGGTACGACCATCCCCGGTTCCCCCAGGGGCTACCTTACGCCAAGGGCGTGACGGTCAGGCAAGTGCCCGTGGTGCCAACGCAGCGCGGGCAGACGGTGGAGCGAGGCTTACAGGGCGTAGCCGAACTGCTGCTTGAACTGCTCGTTGAACTCGTCGAAATCGAAGCGCTGATTCTGCGTGCCCGGGTGCTCGACCTTCAGGGCGCCCATCAGGTTGCCCATGCGGCCGATGGTCAGCCAGTCGTAGCCCTTCTCGATGCCGTAGATCAGGCCGGCGCGGAAGGCGTCGCCGCAGCCGGTGGGGTCGGTCACGCGGCGCTCGTGCGCCGGCGGGATGTCGTACGTCTTGTCCGGCGTATGGATCAGCGAGCCGTGCGGGCCGCGGGTGGTGATGTAGGCCTTCACGCGCTTGACGATGTCGGCCTCGCTCCAGCCCGTGCGTTCCTGCAGCAGGTTGGATTCGTAGTCGTTGACCGTCACGTAGTCGGTCAGCTCGATGAACTGGCGCAGCTCCTCGCCATTGAACAGCGGCATGGCCTGGCCCGGGTCGAAGATGAAGGGGATGCCGGCGTCGGCGAATTCGGCCGCGTTCTGCAGCATGCCCTCGCGCCCGTCGGGGCTGACGATGCCGAAGGTCACCCCGGCCACGTCCTTCACGTGGTTCTCGTAGCTGCGCATCATCGCGCCCGGATGGAAGGCGGTGATCTGGTTGTTGTCGTGGTCGGTGGTGATGAACGCCTGCGGGGTGAACAGCTCGTCGATCACCTTCACCTGCGACAGGTTGATGCCCTGCTCGACGAAATGCTCGCGGTACGGGCCGAAGTCCTGGCCCACGGTCGCCATCGGGATCGGGTCGCCGCCCAGCAGCTTCAGGTTGTAGGCGATGTTGCCGGCGCAGCCGCCGAACTCGCGGCGCATGCGCGGCACCAGGAACGACACGTTCAGGATGTGCACCTTGTCCGGCAGGATGTGGTTCTTGAACTGGTCCGGGAACACCATGATGGTGTCGTAGGCAAGGGAACCACAGATCAGTGCGGACATCGGCGAACTCGGCTGGAGAGGGTGCGGCCGTCCCGGGCCGCCCGGAAAAAGCGGGACGTGCGCCCCATTCCCGGCGCGCCGGTGCGAAGGTTACCGGCTGGGGCCGGCGGCGGCCAGTCTGGGCCGCCGGCGCCACCCGCGCCGAAGCCGCCGCCCGAGCGCGGGCGCGGCGGCGGCGCGCGGTGTTTTCCCCGCGGATTCACGAGATTTTTCCTTGCCCGCTCCATGTCGGATTGCTAGGCTAGCCGACTTCGTTTTTTGCCCAAAAAATCGCCATTCCGCGCGATTTCCGCCCCCAGCAGGAACCCGTCCCCCGATGTTCAAGAAGCTCCGCGGCATGTTCTCCAACGACCTGTCCATCGACCTGGGCACGGCCAACACCCTGATCTACGTGCGCGGGCAGGGCATCGTGCTGAACGAACCTTCGGTCGTGGCGGTGCGCCAGGACCGCGCCATCGGCGGCTCGCGCTCGGTCGCGGCGGTCGGCGCCGAGGCCAAGCAGATGCTCGGCCGTACCCCGGGCCACATCACCACCATCCGCCCGATGAAGGATGGCGTGATCGCCGACTTCACCTACACCGAGGCGATGCTGAAGTACTTCATCAAGAAGGTGCACAAGTCGCGCTTCCTGCGTCCCAGCCCGCGCGTGCTGGTCTGCGTGCCGGCCGGCTCCACCCAGGTCGAGCGCCGCGCCATCAAGGAATCGGCCGAGGAGGCCGGTGCGCGCGACGTCTACCTGATCGAAGAGCCGATGGCGGCCGCGATCGGCGCCGGCATGCCGGTCACCGAGGCGCGCGGCTCGATGGTCATCGATATCGGCGGCGGTACCACCGAGGTGGCCGTCATCTCGCTGAACGGCATCGTCTACTCGCAGTCGGTCCGCATCGGCGGCGACCGCTTCGACGAGTTCATCACCAACTACGTGCGCCGCAACCACGGCATGCTGATCGGTGAAGCCACCGCCGAGCGCATCAAGCTGGAGATCGGCTGCGCCTACCCGCAGGCCGAAGTGCAGGAAATGGAGATCTCCGGCCGCAACCTCGCCGAGGGCGTGCCGAAGATGATCAAGATCAACTCCAACGAAGTGCTGGAAGCGTTGCACGAGCCGCTGTCCGGCATCGTCAGCGCGGTCAAGCTGGCGCTGGAGCAGACCCCGCCCGAACTGTGCGCCGACGTGGCCGAGCGCGGCATCGTCCTGACCGGCGGTGGCGCGCTGCTGCGCGACCTGGATCGCCTGATCAGCGAGGAGACCGGTCTGCACGTGCAGGTGGCCGACGATCCGCTGACCTGCGTGGCGCGTGGCGGTGGCCGTGCGCTGGAGCTGGTCGACATGCACGGCAACGAGTTCTTCGCGCCGGAGTGAACGGCGCAGCGGTAAGGCCGCCCGCCTCGCGGGCGGTACAGGGGAGGGGCTCGCGGATGCGCGCCAGCGGCGGAGCGGAACCGGTCCGTCCACGCCTTCCCGCCGAAGTGCGCGTTACCCTTGTTCCCTGCGGGCGGCGTCGCCGCCGACCTTCCTCCTGACGGCCCCCCAGTGCCTTCCTACGCCGGTCCTCCCGTCGCATCCCGCCCCGGTGAAGTCGCCAGCACGTTGCGGCTGCTCGCGTACCTGGCGCTGACGATCGCCCTGGTCGTCCTCGACCACCGCGGCGGCTGGCTATCGCAGCTGCGTGCCCAGGCCAACGTGGTCACCCAGCCGCTGTGGTGGCTGGCCGGCCTGCCGGGGCGCGTGACCACGCGCGTGCAGGACGATGCCGCGACGCGCACCGGCCTGATCGAAGAGAACCGCCGCCTGCGCAACGACATGCTTGTGGCCAATGCGCGCCTGGCGCGCCTGCAGACCGCCGCCGCGGACAACGCGCAGCTGCGCGCGCTGCTCGGCGTGAAGACCTCGCGCGGCCTGGACGTGCAGTTGGCGCCCGTGCTCGACATCGACCTCGCCCCGGGGCGGCAGCGACTGATCCTGGATGCCGGCAGCCGTGACGGTGCCACTCTGGGCCAGGCGGTGATCGACGCGGGCGGCCTGATGGGCCAGATCATCGACACCACGCCGGCGCACGCCACCGTGCTGCTGCTGACCGACCCCGACCACGCCGTGCCGGTGGTGGTCGCGCGCAACGGGGTGCGCCTGATCGTCTACGGCCGCGGCCGCAGCGACCTGCTGGAACTGGCCGACGTGCCGCTCAACAGTGGCGTGGAAGTAGGGGACATCCTCGTGACGTCGGGGCTGGGCGGGCGTTTTCCGGCCGGTTTCCCGGTCGGCACCGTGGCCGCGCTGCGGCCCGACGACAGCCATGCCTTCCTGGTCGGCGACGTGACCCCGGCGGCCCGCCTGGACCGCGGTCGCGACGTCTTGCTGTTGAAGTCGGCACCGCCGCAGCCGTTGCCGCCCGCCGATCCCGCGCGTTTCCTGCCCGAGGCTGCGCCTCCGGCCGCAGGCACCGAGGCCCTCGGTGCCGGCCGCCTCGTCGGCGACGCCGGCGCCATCGCAGGCACACGTTCCTGCGAATGCGCCGCCGACCGACGCGTCGTCCACGCCTGCGCAGGGCACGCCACCCGCCGCCACGCCGCCGCAGGAGCCGCAGCGATGAGCCGCGCACGCACCGGTTGGCTGATGCCGCTCAGCTTCGTCGTCGCCCTGTTGCTGGGTCTGCTGCCATTGCCGGATCTGGTGCAGCCGCTGCGCCCCTATTGGGTGGCGCTCGTGCTGGCCTACTGGGTGATCGAGGCGCCGGACAGCGCGGGCCTCGGCTTCGCCGTCGTCATCGGGCTTATCGCCGACCTGATGTTCGGCACGCTGCTGGGCGAGCAGGCGCTGCGCCTGCTGATCATGGCGTTCATCCTGCAGCGCTTCCGTGCGCGGCTGCGCTTCTTTCCGATATCGCAGCAGGCGCTGGCGATCGGCGGCCTGCTGCTCAACGACCGTATCGTGACCACCGTGGTCCACCTGGCGCTCGGCGAGCCGACGCTGCCGTGGATGTACTGGTGGGCGCCGGCGGTGGGCATGCTGTTCTGGCCGCCGTTGTTCGTGTTGATGGATGCGCTGCGGCTCGGCCGCCGCAAGCGGGGCTGAGCGATGGCGGGCCTGCGCCGGCGCAGCAAGAATCCGCATGCCGAGGCCGACCAGTTCCGTCGCCGGGCAGTGATCGGTTTCGCCGTCGTCGGCGCTTGCCTGGTCGCGCTGGCGGCGTGGTACTTCAAGCTGCAGGTGCTGGACCACGACGAGTACGCCACGCGTTCTGAGGCCAACCGCATCCGTCCGCGCCCCGTCGTGCCCGGCCGCGGCACCATCTATGACCGCAGTGGCCGGTTGCTGGCGGAGAACGTGCCCGCGTTCCGCCTCGACATCACGCCCGACAAGGTGAAGGAGCCGGCGAAACTCGTCGCCGAGCTCGGCAAGATCATCGCGCTCTCGCCCGAGGACATCGAACGCTTCGAAGAGACGCGCAAGGCCTCGCGCGGATTCCGCCCGATCACCCTGAAGCTGCGCGTGTCCGAAGAGGAGATGGCGCGCTTCGCCGTGGACCGCTGGCGGTATCCGGGAGTGGAGCTGGTGCCTTACCTGACCCGGCGTTACCCGTACGGCGAGCTGTTCGCGCACATCGTCGGCTACGTGGGCCGCGTCGACGAGAAAGACCTGGAACAGCTGGGCGAGATCAACAGCGCACTGACGCATATCGGCAAGACCGGGCTGGAGCGTTACTACGACGAACAGCTGCGCGGACGCATCGGCTACGAGAAGGTCGAGACCAACGTGGAGGGCCGCGCACTGCGCGTGGTCGGCCGCGTGCCCGCGCAAGCCGGCACCGACCTGCGCTTGAGCGTGGATGCGACGCTGCAGCAGGCCATCGTCGATGCCTTCGGCGAGCTGGAGGGGTCGGCGATCGCCGTCGATCCGCGCACCGGCGAAGTGCTGGCCATGGTCAGCCTGCCGAGCTACGACCCCAACCTGTTCGTCAACGGCATCTCCAGCAAGGATTTCCGGATCCTCAACGACAACCCGTCGCGACCGCAATTCAATCGCCTGGTGCTGGGTGGCGTGGCGCCGGGTTCGACGTTGAAGCCGTTGATCGCCCTGGCCGGCCTGGACAGCGGCAAGCGCACGCCGGAAGACACGGTGGTGTCGACCGGCATGTTCTACCTGCCGGGCACGAGCCGCGGCTGGGGCGATGCCAGCCGGCGCGGCCACGGTGTGACCAACCTGCGCAAGTCGATCTCGCAATCGGTCAACACGTACTACTACCGGTTGGCGCTGGACCTGGGCATCCAGCAGTTCGACGAGTACATGGCCTACTACGGCTTCGGCGAGCCTACCGGCATTGACCTGCGCGGCGAGATCGGCGGCATCCTGCCGTCGCCGCAAGCGAAACTGAAAGCGCGCAAGGAACGCTGGTACCCCGGCGATACCGTCAACGTCGCTATCGGCCAGGGCGACTGGAAGGTGACGCCGTTGCAGCTGGTGCGCGCCACCGCCGGTATCGCCAGCGGCGAAATGCGTCGCCCGCACTTGGTGGCGCAGTCGCGCATCGGCTTCGACCGCCCGTGGGAGCCGATGCCGCAGCCCAAAGCCTATTCCGATCAGTCCGAATCCGCAGAACGTCGCGGTCGTGCGGCTGGGCATGCAGGACACCATGCAGCCGGGCGGCACCGGCTGGCGCGTGGCCCAGGGCGCGTCCTATCTGATGGCGGGCAAGACCGGCACCGCGCAGGTGATCAGCCGTCGCGGCACCGCGGCGGTCGATCCGCGCAGCCTGCCGATGCACCTGCGCCATCGTTCGCTGTTCGTCGGCTTCGCGCCGGCCGACAACCCGACCATCGCCATCGCCATCGCGGTGGAGGGCGGCGGTTACGGAGGCAGCACCGCGGGACCGATGGCGCGCAAGATCTTCGACGCCTACCTGCTGGGCCAGATGCCGGAGAAGGTGGATCCGGCAGGCGTCCCCCTCACGCCGGATGCCACGGTCGCGCCGCCGGCGGCACCCGCCGCGGCGCCGGCCACGCCGCCGCCGTCGGCGACGCTCCCCGCCGCACCGCAGGGAGAACGGCGATGAGTGACTTGTTGCGCTGGGGACTGGACCTGCTGCGCTACCTGCTGCGTACGCTGGATTGGCCATTGCTGGGCGCGCTGCTGGCGCTGATGGCGATCGGCCTGGCCGTGCTGTACAGCGCGGGCGGCGAAGCCCTCGGTGCGCGGCTGGTGCTGGCGCAGGGCGTGCGCTTCGGCGTGGGCCTGGCGGCGATGTGGGCGCTGTCGCGCGTCACCCCGGTGCGCCTGCGCGCCTGGACGCCAGGCGTGTTCGCGGTTGCGCTGGTGCCGCTGGTGCTAGTGCTGTTCATCGGCACCGGCAAGCACGGTGCGCACTGGATCGACCTGAAGTTCTTCTACCTGCAGCCCTCGGAGCTGCTGAAGATCGCGCTGCCGATGATGTTGGCCTGGTACCTGCACCGCGAGCCGCTGCCGCCGGGCTGGCGCACGACGATCGTGTCGGCGCTGCTGATCGGCCTGCCGACCGGCCTGATCCTGCTGCAGCCCGACTTCGGCACCGCCATGCTGGTCGCGGCCAGCGGTGTGTTCGGCCTCTACCTGGCGGGCCTGTCGTGGTGGTGGTTCATCACCGCCGGCGTGCTCGGCGGGACGGCGGTGGGGCTGGTGATGTTCGCGCCGATTTCGTGGTTCTCGTTCCTGCGCGAGTACCAGCAGAACCGCATCCTGACCTTCCGCGATCCGGAGAACGATCCGCTCGGCGCGGGTTGGAACATCCTGCAGTCCAAGATCGCGATCGGCGGTGGCGGCTGGACCGGCAAGGGCTGGGGCCAGGGCTCGCAGTCGCACCTGGATTACCTGCCCGAGCACACCACCGACTTCATCTTCTCCGTGCTGTCGGAGGAATTCGGCTGGGTGGGCGTGGCCGTGGTGTTGCTGCTGTACCTGTTCGTCGTCGGTCGCTGCCTGTGGATCGCGATGGATGCGCGTGACACATATTCGCGCCTCGTCGCAGGCACGCTGGGCATGGCGCTGTTCGTCTACGTGATCGTCAACGGCGGCATGGTGTCCGGCCTGTTGCCGGTGGTGGGCGTGCCGATGCCGCTGCTGAGTTACGGCGGCACCTCGGCGGTGTCGTTGCTGGCCGGCCTGGGCTTGGTGATGGCGGTGCGCGCGCACCGGCCCGTGCACGGGTATTGAGATCACGCAGCACAGTGCTCTGTTCACCCTGCACGGAAAATCGCGTGCTACCCTCGCGCCGATGATGCGACGCGTACTTCCCTGTCTTCTGGTGCTGGCCCTTGCGTCCTGCGCCACACCGCAATCGCCGCCGCCGGCTTCGTCGGCGACTGCCCCCGCCGCGACGACGACGCCCGCCGAGACCTCGGTGGAACGCGTGGCCGATGTGCCGCCGGAGGCGCTCGCGCCGGTCGACTTCCCCACCGCACGCGCGCAGTTCGTGCGCGACACCGCGGCGAAGTACGGCATCGCGCCGGCCGACATCGAGGCGACGCTGGGCAAGGCCCAGTTCCTCGACAGCGTGGTCGCGGCCATGTCGCGGCCTGCCGAACGGGTGAAGCCGTGGAGCGAGTATCGCGTGGGCTTCCTCACCCAGACGCGCATCGACGGCGGACGGGCGTTCCTGGCCCAGCACCGCGACGAACTCGCACGCGTCGAGCAGCAGTACGGTGTGCCACCGGAAGTGATCGTCTCGATCATCGGCGTGGAGACCAACTACGGCGGGTTCACCGGCCGGCACAAGGTGCTGGATGCGCTCTACACGCTGGCCTTCCGCTACCCGCGCAGCGGCAACCCTGAGCGCATCGCCTACGAATACCGCCGCGAACAGTTCTTCCGCGACGAACTGGCGCAGCTGTTCGCGCTGGGCCGCGAGGAGAAACTGGACATCGCCACCCTGACCGGCAGCTACGCCGGCGCGATGGGCCTGGGCCAGTTCATGCCGTCGAGCTATCGCGAGTTCGCGGTAGACGGCAACGGCGACGGTCGCCGCGATCTCTTCACGACGTATCCGGACATCTTCGCCTCCATCGCCAACTACTTCCGCAAGAAGGGTGGCGAGCGCGGTGGCTGGGTGCCCGGCGGTGCCGTGGTCGCACGCGCGCAGCTGCAGGACGGCTACGCGGAGTTCAACCCGGAGACCTGGACGCCGGACTACACGCTCGCGCAGCTGGCAGAGAAGGGCTATCGCCCGTTGGATCCGGTGACGCCTGACGCCACCGCCACGCTGGTGCAGCTCGATGGCGCCGGCGGCAAGCAGTACTGGCTGGGCTTCCAGAACTACTACGCGATCACCCGCTACAACAATTCCAAGATGTACGCGATGGCGGTGTACCAGTTGTCGCAGGCCATCGCCGGCCGCGAGATCCCACCGGCATGAGGTGGCTCGCGCTGCCGATGCTGGCCGTTGCCCTGGCCGCGTGCAGCACGGCACCGAAGAAGTCGCCGCCGCCGCCCTTGTCCGGTAGCACGTCGTCGTCGCCGACCGCCTCGTCGCGCCCGGCGCCGGGCAAGGACTGCTCACGTTACGCGCCGGCGCAGGAAGACCTCTCCACGCGCGGCGACTACAAGGCCGGTGGCCTGTACAAGCCCGGCGTGGCCGATACCACGCCCGACCACGTGCCCGACCTGGACTGCATCCGCGAGCCGGTCGTCACCGCCGAGGCCCGTTCGCGCGTGGGCAACAAGTCGCCGTACACGGTGCTCGGCAAGCAGTACCGCGTGCTCGACCGCGTCGACGACTACGTGGAGCAGGGCACTGCGTCGTACTACGGCAACAAGTTCCATGGTCGGCGCACCTCCAACCAGGAGGTCTATGACATGTACGCCTACAGCGCGGCGCACAAGTCGCTGCCGTTGCCGAGCTTCGCGCGCGTCACCAACCTAGACAACGGCAAGTCGGTGGTCGTTCGCGTGAACGATCGCGGCCCGTTCCACGAGGGTCGTGTGATCGACCTGAGCTACGCTGCCGCGGTGAAGCTGGGCATCACCCAGCGTGGCACCGGGCGGGTGGAAGTGCGTGGCCTGGCCCCGGACGGCCGCACGCTGGCCGATGCGCCTCCGGCGCCGGTAGCCGCCCCGCCGGCACCGTCAGCGATGGACGCGCTGGTTGACCGGCTGCCCCAGGCCACGGCCACGAGTGCGCAGGGGTTCGAACAGTGGATGCAGGCCAACGGCGTGCGCGTGGCGACCGGCAAGCCTGGCGGTGCCGCGGTACCGATGGCGTCCTCGACGCCGGTGGTTGCGCCGGCGGTGCCCGCTGCGACCCCCGTCGCGCCGTCCCCGCTGCAATTGCAGGTGGCCAGCTTCTCCAGCCGGGAGAATGCCGACCGCGCGCTCGCCCGCCTGGCAGCGGCCGGCATCGCCGACGCGCGGTTGACCGACGTGCCCGGCAACGGAGGCACCCTGTGGCGGTTGCGCGTGGGTGCGCCCGATGCCGCGACGGCTGAAGCGCTGGCCGGCCGCATCGCCGGGCTGGGCTTCGGCCGGCCGCAGCTGGTGCGCGAATAATCGCGGGAATCCGCCGGATTTTTACGTCCTTCCAACCCACGGACGGGCCTGTCTCCCTACAATGTCCGCCTTGAATCGTCAGGCCCACGGCCTTGCCAGGAGTTTTCCGCCGATGAAGTTCCGTTTCGCCCTCGCCGCGCTCGCGACCACCGCCATGGGCCTGGCCATCGCCCAGACACCCGCGCCGACCTCGGCGCCTGCCGCTGCCGCGCCCGCCGCGCCTGTCGAGATCCCGCCGCCGCCCAAGCCCACCGCCACCGCGTGGGTCCTGGTGGACTACATCACCGGCCAGGTGCTGGCGGGCGAGAACTACAACGAACGCGTTGAGCCGGCCAGCATCACCAAGGTGATGACGTCGTACGTGCTGGCGGCCGAGCAGAAGAACGGCAAGATCAAGCCCGACGATCAGGTGATGATGAGCGAGCGCGCCTGGCGCGAGGGCGGTGCCGGCACCGATGGCAGCTACAGCGGCTTCGCCGTCAACAAGTCCGCGCCGCTGCTGGACATGGAAAAGGGCATGGCCGTGCAGTCGGGCAACGACGCCGCCATCGCGCTGGCCGAACACGCGGCCGGCAGCCAGGAAGCCTTCGCGTCGCTGATGAACAACTACGCTGCGCAGATCGGCATGAAGGGGTCGCACTTCGTCAACGCGCACGGCCTGTCCGCGCCAGAGCACTACTCGACCGCGTACGACCTGGCGCTGCTGGGACGCTCCTTCATCCGCGATTACCCCGAGCAGTACGCGTTCAACAAGATCAAGGAATTCACGGTCGGCACGATCACCCAGCCGAACCGCAACCTGCTGCTGTGGCGCGACGCCAGCGTCGACGGCATCAAGACCGGCCACCACTCGGCCGCCGGCTACTGCCTGATGAGCTCGGCCAAGCGCGGCGACCAACGCCTGGTCGCCGTGGTCATGGGCTCCACCTCCGAGAAGCAGCGCGCCGATGACAGCCTGGCGCTGCTCAACTGGGGCTTCCGCTTCTACGAAACGCACCGCCTGTACGAACCGGGCAAGGTCATCGCCAGCCAGCGCGTGTGGAAGGGCCAGGCCAAGGAAGTGCAGCTCGGTGTCGCCCAGCCGATGCTGGTCAGCGTGCCGCGTGGCCGCTATGGCGACCTGAAGCCGACGATGGACGTGCCCAAGACGCTGGTCGCACCGATCACGCAGGGCCAGGCCATCGGCACGGTGAAGGTCACGCTGGACGGCAAGGTCGTCGCGCAGTCGCCGTTGGTGGCGATCACGGCGATCGAAGAGGCCGGCTTCTTCAAGCGCCTGTGGGATGCGTTCTGGATGTGGTGGGAGTCGGAGTGATCCGTCCCGGTCCCGCCCGATGAGGATGAAGAAGCCGGCGAACGCCGGCTTCTTCGTTTCCGGCGTCAGCCGATGCCGGCGGCGATCAGGCCGATGGCGATGATCGCCAGAGGAATCGCCAGCAGGTTGAGGCGGCTGAGCCGTTCGCCGAAGCCGAACACGCCGACGAGCGTGCCGAGTACCACCACGCCGATGTTCATCATCGAGAACACCACCGCCGGATGATCCGGCAGCGCGCGGTGCGCCTTCACGTAGAACAGGATGTTGGCGAAGTTCAGCGTGCCCAGCAGCAGACCGGCGCCCAGCGCCGCCCGCGTCGGCGGGGTTCGGCTGCGCCAGGCGCGCACTCCCTGCAATAGCAGCATCACCACGAACGCCGCGACGAACGCGACCTGCAGCGACGCCGCGAACGGCGTGCCCGCGGCGGCGAGCCGCTTGAGCAGCACGTCCACGCTCGCATAGCCGACCAGCACCAGCAGCGGCAGGGCCCAGGCCTGCCAGCCGTCGCTGCGCGTGCCGCGCTCGGGCCGCGCCACCAGGCAGGCGATCGCCACCACGCCCAGCACGAGGCCGGCGATGCGCAGCGTGTTGGCCTGTTCGCCGAACCACAGGAACGCCGCCAGCAGCGACAGCACCAGCGACATCCGCTGTGCGATGTCGGTGCGCACGATGCCGGCCGCGCGCACGGACGCCGACAGCGCCAGGAAGATGCCGGGCAGCAGCAGCGCGAGCAGCGCCAGCTCGGCCCACGGTGCGCCCGCGTGCGACAGCGCAGCCAGGGGCGGGTCCAACAGGCCGAAGCACAGCAGCGAGGCGGCCAGGTAGTTCCAGGTGATGCCTTGCGCGGTATCGATGCCACGCCGCTGCATCAGCTTGAGCAGCACGGAGACCAGCACGCTGCAGGCGACGCTGATGAGCAGGTAGGCCACGGAAAGACTCGAGGGGAAGGCGCGCGATTATCGCGCCTGAACGGGGGCCGTGCGGCGCGGACGTCGCTGGCCGCCGACTTCGCCTCTTCCCGTACCTAGCGGGAAGGACGGCGATCATCGCCTATCATCGGACCCGGGGACGCGACGCGCATGGCGTCGGTCGCCCACCACGGACTACCCGCGCCACGCGGATCACCACTTTTCAAGGAGATGCACGAGTGAACAGGGGAACACGCAACACGGCCATCGCCACGGCCTGCCTGCTGATGGTGGCCGCGACGGCACCGGCCTTCGCCCAGCGCGCCAGCGCGCAGGACCAGCGCAAGCAGCAGATGGCGGAAATCCCGACCTGCGCCAAGCCGCTGGGCACGATCTCGGTGATCGAACCCGAAGACGGCGTGAACTGGTGGAGCGGCCAGCAACTGCCGGCGCCGTCGAAGCTGATCAAGGTGTTCGTCAACAAATCGCGCTGCTTCACCCTGGTCGATCGCGGCGCGGGCCTGGACGCGGCGATGGGCGAGCGCGCGCTGGCTTCCAGCGGCGAGCTGCGCAACCGCTCCAACATCGGCAAGGGCCAGATCCGCGCGGCGGATTACGTGCTCGTGCCGGACCTTATCTCGCACAACAGCAACGCCGGCGGCAACGCCATCAGCGGCCTGCTGGGCGGGCTGGTGGGCGGCAACGTCGGCCGCGTGGTCGGCGGGCTGGACTTCAAGAAGAAGACCGCCGACGTCGTCCTGACCGTCACTGACGTGCGTTCGTCCGAACAGGTCGCCATGGCCGAGGGTAGCGCCAAGAAGACCGACATCGGCTGGGGTGCGGGCGGCAGCCTGTTCACCGGCAGCCACTGGGGCGGCGGCGGTGCCAGCGGCTACGCCAACACCGAGATCGGCCAGGTCATCACGCTGGCCTATCTGCAGGCCTACACCGACCTGGTCGCCCAACTGGGCGGCGTGTCCGCCAACGCCTCGGCCACCAACGCCCAGCAGGCGGTGGAAATGACCAAGCCGGGCCGCCTGTTCGCCAACGCCAAGGGCACCGGCAAGGCGGTCCGCGACCTCGACCCGGGCATGCTGCTGTACCCGACCGGCAACAAGGAAGGCGTCATGTGGGAAGTCGAGGACGAACTCGGCAACAAGGGCTGGGTCTCGTCCAGCCTGGTGCAGCTGGCGCGCTGAGCCGCCCCGCTGCCTGCCGGAGGGCCGCCCCAGGGCGGCCCTTCGCGTTTCCGGGCCCGCGGCTTGGCTTTCACGCCCCGCGTCCCAATAATTCCCGCATGGAAATCAAATCCGACAACCCCGAACACGGCTTCCAGTTCCCCGGCACCTTCGAGCTCAGCGCGATGGGCACCGCCGGCACCGGGCTGGAGAGCGAACTGCCGCGCCTGCTGGAATCGGCCGGTGTGGAGGTCCTGCACGAGGACATTCAGCTGGAAGCACTCGAGCAACGGCAAGTACGTCTCGGTGCGCATCCGCTTCCGTGCCGAGGATCGCGCGCAATACGACGCCGCCCACAACGCGTTGCGCGAGCATCCGGAAGTGAAGTGGACGCTGTGAGCACGCCCTGCCTCGTCCGCGAGCTGGGCCGCCAGCCGTACGAACCGGTGTGGCGCGCCATGCAGCGCTTCACCGATGCGCGTACCGACGCCACCGTCGACGAGCTGTGGCTGGTCGAACACGACCCCGTCTTCACCCTCGGCCAGGCCGGCAAGGACGAACACGTGCTGGCGCCGGGCGACATCCCGGTGGTGCATGTCGACCGCGGCGGCCAGGTGACCTACCACGGTCCCGGTCAGATCGTCGCCTACCCGCTGTTCGACCTGAAACGCCTGAAGGTCGGCGTGCGCGATTACGTCTGCAAGATCGAGCAGGCGATGATCGACACGCTGGCCGAATGGAACATCGACGCCGTGCGCAAGGACGGTGCGCCCGGCGTGTACGTCGCCGGCGCGAAGATCGGCGCGTTGGGCATCCGCGTACGCCGCGGCTGCACCTTCCACGGCCTGGCCTTCAACATCGCGATGGACCTGGAGCCGTTCCACCGTATCAATCCCTGCGGCTACCAGGGCCTGCAGGTCGTCTCGCTGGCCGACCTCGGCGGCCCGGGCGGGATGGATCAGGTGAAACCCGTGCTGCTGAAGCACATGGCGGACCAGTTCGGCCTGTCGCTGCAGCACGAGACCGCGTTGCCGGACCTGTCGCAGGCGGCGTAATACCGCTTGTTGTAGGAGCGACGTGAGTCGCGACCGCACGGCCGAGGAGCCGGTGTGCGTGGGGAGATGGTCAGAGTGAATTCTTAGCGGCTCGACGTCGCTGTGGTCTGACGAACTACGGTCGCGACTTACGTCGCTCCTACAACAGCCGTGGTGCGTGCCAGAATCGCCGCATGAACGACGCAACCTTGTCCGTGGACACAGAGCGTGAGGCACTGATCGAACGCGGTCTGGCGCGATTACGCGCCGCGTCCGCCGATGCCGAAGCGCTTCTGACCGATCCGCATCATGTCGATCGGCTGTCGCGGGTGATCGCGACCAGCGACTTCGCGCTGGAAACCCTGCGCCGGCAGCCCGACCTGCTGGCCGCCTTGCTCCGCGACGAGGGTGTCGCGCCGTGGCCGGTCCCTGCACTGACGACCGACAACACCGCGCAGTGGCCCGACCTGCTGCGCCGCTACCGTACCGCCGAATCCACGCGCCTGGTCTGGCGCGATGTGCATGGCTTGGACACCGTCGACGACACGCTGGCCGGCACCACGCGCCTGGCCGAGGTCTGCCTGCAGACCGCGTTGGAGGCGCTGGAAGCGGAGTTCGCGCAGCGCCATGGCGTTGTCCGCGCAGCCGATGGCAGTGTGCAGCGGCTGGTGGTGTTCGGCCTGGGCAAGCTGGGCGGTGGCGAGCTGAATTTCTCGTCCGACATCGACCTGGTCTACGCCTATCCGCAAGGCGGCGACTCCGATGGCGCGCGTTCGCTCGCCGCCGAGGATTACTTCATGCGGCTGGGCCAGCGGCTGGCCAAGCTGCTGGACGAACCGACGGCGGAGGGTTTCTGCCATCGCGTCGACCTACGCCTGCGGCCGTTCGGCAATGCGGGACGCGTCGCGCTGTCGTTCGCCGGCATGGACCAGTATTTCCAGCGCGAAGGCCGCGACTGGGAGCGCTATGCGTGGCTGAAGGCGCGCGCCGTGGCCGGCGACATCGAGGCGGGCGAGCGGTGGTTGGACTCGCTGCGGCCGTTCGTCTACCGGCGCTATCTCGACTACACCGCGCTCGATGGCCTGCGCGAAATGAAGGCGGCGATCGCCGCCGAGGTCGCGCGCCGCGAACTGGCCGACGACATCAAGCGCGGTCCGGGCGGCATCCGCGAGATCGAGTTCCTCGTGCAGGCGCTGCAGCTGATACGAGGCGGGCGCGAGGCCGCACTGCGCGAACGGCGCCTGCGCGTGGCGTTGCCGGCGCTGGTGGCGACGCGGCAGGTGTCGCCGGAAGAAGGCGAGATGCTCGCGCAGGCCTATCGCTTCCTGCGCCGTCTGGAGAATCGCCTGCAGATGCTGCGCGACGCGCAGACCCATGCACTGCCCGACGCGGCGCTGGACCGCCATCGCATCGCGCGCGGGCTGGACTATCCCGACTGGGATGCGCTGCGCGCGGCGCTGGATGTGCAGCGGACGCGGGTGTCGGCGGAGTTCGCCGAACTGCTCGCGCCGCGCCAGCGCGATGCCGAGCCCGGTGCGCTGGCGCTGTATTGGCGTGCGTTGCCGGAAGGCAGCGACGCGGCGCCGCTGGCGGCGTCGGGATTCGCGGATCCGGGAAGCGCGGACCACGCGCTGCGCGAGTTCGCCCAGTCCAGCGGCGTGCGCGCACTGTCCGATGCGGCGCGTGCGCGCCTGGATCGTGTGGTGCCGTCGTTGCTGGATGCGTGCGTGCGCTCGCGCCAGCCGGATGCCGCGCTGCGCCGCGTGCTGCCGCTGCTGCAGGCGATCCTGCGCCGCGCCAGCTATCTCGCCCTGCTCGACGAACAACCCAGTGCGCTCGCGCGCCTGGTCGACGTGCTCGCGCGCAGCGCGTTGCTGGCCGAGCGCCTGGCGCAGTACCCGCTGCTGCTGGATGAGTTACTGGATACGCGTGTCGCCGGTCCCATGCCCGATCGCGCCGAGCTGCGCGCGGAGTGCGAGGCGGCGCTGCTCGAGGACGACCCCGAGGCCTGCCTGCGCGTGTTGAACGAGCGCCGCCTGGCCCTTGAGCTTCCGTGTCGCGCTGGCGGCGTTGGACGGTCGGCAGGCGGCGCGCGATAGCGTGCGCCAGCTGGCGTGGCTGGCCGATGAGGTCGTCCGCGTGGTGCTGCAGGTGGCGACGCGCGATGTCGCCGCCGCGCACGGCACGGTGCCGGACGGGCGCTTCGCGATCGTGGGTTACGGCAGCCTGGGCGGCGAGGAACTGGGTTTCGGTTCCGACCTCGACCTGGTGTTCCTGTTCGATGCGCCTGCCGGTGCGGAGTCGAACGGCACGCGTGCGCTCGAAGCCGGGCGCTGGTATGCACGGCTGGCGCAGAAGATCGTCGCTCTGCTGGGTGCGGTCACCGCGGCGGGCCGGTTGTACGACGTCGACGTGCGCCTGCGCCCCGACGGTGCGAAAGGACTGCTGGTGTCGTCGCTGGCCAGCTTCACCGAGTACCAGCGCGATCGTGCCTGGACCTGGGAGCACCAGGCGCTGGTGCGTGCGCGCGCCATGGCGGGCGATCTGTCGTTGCGCGATGCCTTCGAAGCGATCCGCAGCGTCACCTTGGCGGCGACGCGCGATGCGGACAGCCTGCGCGCCGAGGTGGTGAAGATGCGCATGCGCATGCGCACCGAGCTGGATCGCAGCGATGTCGCGCGCTTCGACCTCAAGCAGGGCGCCGGTGGTCTGGTGGACCTGGAGTTCCTGCTGCAGTACCTGGTGCTGCGCGATGCGGGGCGTCGTCCCGGCCTGCAGCGGCCGCGCGATACGCCCGGTCTGTTGGTGGCGCTGGCGGAAGCCGGCGTGCTGTCGCTGGAGCAGGCGGCTGCACTGGATGCCGTGCACGCGACCTTCGTGGCCGAAGGCCTGGCCTGCACGCTGGACCGGCGGCCGCGTCTGGTGGTGGAGAACGCCGCGCTGGCCGCGGCCCGCGCGCTGGTGATGCGGACGACGGCCGCGCACGGGTTGGACTTCGACGCGACGCTCTGACGCGTCAGCGCGTCAGTCGCGCCTGCACCTCGGCCGCGATGCGCGCGGTTTCGCGCAGAGGTTCGACCGCGAACGGCGCCATCGCGCCGCTCAATGCGCGGATGCGTCCGCGCTGTTGCAAGGCGTCCAGGAAGCGACGGGGGCGTCCACCGACGCGCTCCAGTTCGAACACGTGCACCGGTGCCGCCGTGGCGCAGGCTTCGGACAGCATGTTGACCGAATCCGGCGTGCAGACGATGCGGTCGGCCCACGCTAGCAGCCCGGCGTACGGCATTGGGGCCATCGGACGGATCGCACCAGAGCACGATGTCGGCACGTGAGGCAAAGCGTCGTCGCAGCGCGGCGACGACGTCGGCCGGCGTGCGGCGCGAGGTCGTCACCAGCAGGCTGCCGTCCGTCGCGGCCTCGTCGAGATGGGCCGCGAGGCGCTCGAACGCGGCGATGTCGAAGGTGTAGTGCGCACTGCCGCCGCCGACCAGGACCGCCGTGCGTGGCGAGGGCAGGGTGGCGAAGGCGGGGAAGGCCGCGCGTGCATCGGCCAGCCAGGCCTCGTCCACGGGATTCAGGCTGCCGAGCAGGGTCAGCACATTCGGTCCGGTGAGTCCGTCGTGCTCGGGCGCGATGACCAGGTCCCAATGCGAGGGATCGATGCGCGGGTCGAGGATCTGCACGGCGCGGCTGCCGCGTGCACGCAGCAGGCGCGTCGCCAGCGCGGCCTGGCGTCCGCAGCCGATGGCCAGCGCGGGTGGCGCCTCCCACGCGGCGTGGAACTGCGGCGCCGAAGGCCTCGCGTGCTACCGGGCAACACGCGTGGCGCGACCCAGCGCCAGGGCGCACGCGGCGCCAGCACGATCTCGTCCGCTACCCGGCCCAGGGCACGCGCCAGCGCCAGCGCCTGGCGCACGTTGCCGGCATGGCCGTCGGTGAGCGTGCAGGTACGGGTCGAATCGGCCGTCACGGGGCTTTTTCGTTCCACTGGTTAAAACAATCCGTTCCGGAGCGGTTGGATGTTGCCATAGTCAGGACACTCTACACTGCCCCCGCGTTTCGCCGGCCCGGTGTCCCGGGCCCCGCCTTTCTCCTGCCGCAGGTTTCCCATGCCCCACGCTCTCGATGCCGCTTCGCTGGACCAGCTGTTCCGCACCGCACGCACCTACAACGCCTTCGGTGGCGACGTCAGCGACGAGACGCTGCGCCAGCTGTACGACCTGCTGAAGTTCGGCCCCACCCAGGCCAACACCACGCCGGCGCGCTTTGTGTTCGTGAAGTCGGCCGAGGCCAAGGCCAAGCTGGGCCCGGCGCTGGACGAGGGCAACTACGCCAAGACGATGGCAGCGCCGGTCACCGTCATCATCGGCCGCGACGAAGACTTCCACGAGAAGCTGCCGTTCCTGTTCCCGCATACCGATGCCAAGGCCTGGTTCGACGGCCCGCGCGAGAACCGCGGCAAGCCCGCGCTGCGCAACGCCAGCCTGCAGGCGGGCTACCTGATCCTCGCCGCGCGCGCGCTGGGCCTGGATGCCGGCCCGATGACCGGTTTCAACAGCGCCAAGGTCGACGAAGCGTTCTTCGCCGGCACCGCGATCAAGTCCGACATCCTGGTCAACCTGGGTCATGGCGACCCGGCCAGCCTGTTCCCCCGTTCCCCGCGCCTGGGCTTCGACGAAGCCGCACGCATCCTCTGACCCCACCACCTGGAGATTCCCCATGCGCAAGACCCTGCTCATTGCCGCCCTGTTCGCCTTCGCCGGTTCCGCCTTCGCCGCGCCGGTGACCTACACGCTCGACCCCGGCCACACCAACGTGCTGGCCAGCTGGAACCACTTCGGCTACTCCAACCCGAGCATCAACTTCGGCCAGGTCGACGGCACCCTGGTGTACGACGCCGACAAGGTGTCCGCCTCCAGCGTGCAGGTCACCCTGCCGCTGACCGGCCTGAGCGCGCTCGCCGACCAGTTCTACGACCACCTGACCAGCGACAAGTGGTTCGACGCCGCCAAGTACCCCACCGCCACCTTCAAGAGCACCAAGGTCGAAGCCGCGGGCGAAGGCAAGCTGAAGGTCACCGGCGACCTGACCATCAAGGGCGTCACCAAGCCGGTCGTGCTGGACGTGACCCTGAACAAGGCGGGCGAGCACCCGATGAAGAAGGTGCCGGCGATCGGCTTCGACGCGACCGCCACGGTCAAGCGCAGCGATTTCGGCGTGGGCGCCTATGCCCCGATGGTCAGCGACGAGGTGGTCCTGAAGATCACCACCGAAGCCACGGCCGCCGCCAAGAAGTAAGCCGTCGCATCCGGCCGTCCTCACCCCGGCCGATGCTTGTCGAAACGCCGTCCTGCTTGCGCAGGGCGGCGTTTTCCGTTCCGGGCCCGGTCCCGCGCCTTGGGGCGTCCCGGGGTGACTGGTAGACTGGCGCCCCCTGTTTCGCCACCGTCCACCGCCATGAGCCAGACCGCCAACGCGCCCGCCAACGCCGAGAAGCGCTACACCGTGAGCCGCGCCGACCTGCCGCTGAGCTGCCCGCTGCCGTCGATGGCGCTGTGGAACTCGCATCCGCGCGTCTACCTGCCCATCGAGGACGCGCCCGGTGGCGAGGTGCAGTGCCCGTACTGCGGTTCGCATTTCGTCCTGGCCGACTGATACCCGGATGCGGGCCACGCGCGCGCCCGGTCTTGCATGCGCCGCCTGACCGTCGTCCAGTTGCTGCCGGCGCTGGCATCCGGCGGCGTCGAACGTTCCACCCTCGAGATCGCCGATGCGCTGGTGCGCGCCGGCCTTCGCGCCATCGTGGTCTCGGCCGGCGGCCGGCTCGTGCCGACATTGCTGGCCTCCGGCGCTGAACACATCACCCTCGACATCGGCCGCAAGTCGCTGCTGACGCTGCGCCATGTCGGCGCGCTGCGCCGCGTGTTCGCCGAGGTGGGCGCGGACATCGTGCATGCGCGTTCGCGACTGCCCGCCTGGCTTGGCTGGTGGGCATTGCGCGGCATGCCTGCGGCATCGCGTCCGCGCTTCGTCACCACCATGCATGGGTTGAATTCGCCCAGCCGCTACAGCGCGGTGATGACGCGCGGCGAACGCGTGATCTGCGTATCGGACACCGTGCGCCGCTACCTGTTGCAGCACTATCCGCAGACCGATCCCACAACGCTGGTGGTGATTCCGCGCGGCATCGATCCGGCGCACTTCCCGCGTGCCGCCCATCCCGATCGCGACGCGCGCGCGTGGGCGGCCACGCAGCATCCTGCGCTGGCGGGCGAAGGCCCCTTGCTGCTGCTGCCGGGACGCGGCACGCGATTGAAGGGGCATGGCGATGCGGTGTCGTTGCTGGCACGCCTGCGCCAGGCCGGCGTGGATGCGCGGCTGTGGATGCCGGGCGCGCGCGAACCGGGGCGGGCGCCCTACATCGCCGAACTCGAAGCCGAGGCGCAGCGTGGCGGCGTCGCGGACGCCCTCGCGATCACCGCGCCAACGTCCGAGATCGCACGCGCGTATGCCGCCAGCGATGTCGTGCTGCAGCTATCGCGCAAACCCGAAGCGTTCGGCCGCACCGTAGTGGAGAGCCTGTCGGTCGGTCGACCGGTCGTGGGGTGGGCGCATGGCGGCGTGGGCGAACTGCTGGCCGAGCTGCAGCCGCAGGGTGCCGTGCCACCCTTCGACGAGGAGCGCCTGCGCGATACCGTGACGGCGATGCTCGCCCATCCGCCATCGCGATTGGCTACGATGGATGCCTACACCCTGCGCGCGATGCAGGACGCCACACTCGCCCTCTACCACGATCTTGCCGATGACCGCCGACCCGCCATCGACCGCTGACACGTCTGCATCCCGCGACCGGCACGGCTGGCGCTGGGCGCCCGCATGGGTGCTGACGTTCGTCGCGCTGTGGCCGGCGCCGGGGTATGCGGAAGCGGTGATGGTGCTCGGTGCGCTGGCGGCGATCGTGCGCCTGCTGCTGGGACGGTTCCGAGGCGGCACGCGCCTGCTGAGTGGCGCCGCCTGGGCGCTGACCAGCGCGCTGTTTGCCGCGTACTGGTTGCCGCAGGCCCTTTCCGCGATCGATGCCGTCGATGTCGGTCGTGCGCTGCGGGAAGCGGCCGTGGATCTGCGCTATCTGCCGTTCCTGTGGCTGGTGGCGGCGTCGGTGGCGAATGCGCGCGCGCGCCGCACCACGTTCAACGGCTTGGCGGTGATCGTCGGCCTGTGGACGCTGGACGCATTGGTGCAGGTGGCCTTCGGGACCAGTCCGCTGTTCTGGGGCCTGGACCAACTCAAGCAACTGATCAGCGGGCGACCGATGTGCACGGTCGAGCAGATGGCGGGCATCGACCGCTTGAGCGGCTTCCTCGGTCCCTGCAACCGCAAGCTCGGCGTGGTGATGGCCAGCCTCTCGCCCTTCCTGCTGTTCGCCGCCGCCGCGCGCATGCGCGTAACGGGCTGGCTGCTGGCATCGGCGGCGATCGGCGTCGTCGTGCTGCTCGCCGGCGCGCGTGCCGCGTGGATCACCTATGCGCTCGTGCTCGTGTTCTCCGGCTGGAAACTGCTGGGCTGGAAGCGCCTGCTGGCGGTATTCGGCTTCGGCTTCGTGCTGCTGGGTGTGCTGACCCTCGCGTCCCCGCAGGTGCGCGAGCGCATGCTGCTGACCACGCACGCGCTGACCGCCGACGAAGCCGGTGTGGACACCGCGCTGTCCGGCCGCGCGCAGATCTGGTCCGCCGCCGGCTGCATGATCGTGGAGCATCCGATCAATGGCGTCGGCGCACGCGGCTTCCGCCAGGCCTATCCCGAATGCGATGCCAGCCCCGGGTCGCGACCGGCCTGGGGCCAGGGACCGGCATTCCACGCGCACCAGCTGGTGCTGGAGGTGCTCAGCGAGACCGGCATCGTCGGCCTGCTGCTGTGGCTGGCCGGTGCCGCGCTGGCGTGGCGCGCATGGCGCTACGCAACGCCGCAGGCGAAGGAGCGCGCACGCCCGGCGATGCTCGCCTTGGCGGTGACGGTCTTCCCGTTCAACACGCACCTCGCGTTCTATTCGACGTTCTGGGGCGGGCTGACGCTGATGCTGGCGGCGCTGTACGCCGGCAGCCTGTTGGCGCGCGATGACGAATGAGGCTGGGCCTGCGCGACGCTGCGTTTTCGTCGCGCCCGCGAACCTGATCGCCACGGCGATCGCGGCTTTGCCCCAGCGCCTGTTGCTCGCCCTCGGCACGTTGGCGACCTGGATGCTGTGGCCTGCGTTGGGCAAGCGGCGCCGCTACGCCGCGACCAATATCGCCCTGTGTTTTCCCGAGCTGGAGTCGGCAGCGCAGGCGCGCCTGCTGCGCGCCAACCTGCGTGCCACGGTGACAGGCGTGTTGGAGCTGGTGCGGGGATGGTTCGCGTCCTCCGAACGACTCCGCGGACTGGCGGACGTGGAAGGGCTGGAACATGTGCGTGCCGCGCGCGCACGAGGGCAGGGCGTGCTGTTGTTCGGCGGCCACTTTCCCCACTCGGAGCTGTGCGCGCGCCTGCTCGGTGAAGCGCTGGGCGAGCGGGTGACGATCGTTGCGCGGCACAACAACGATGCCTGCATCGAACGCTGGCTCGACGGCGCGCGCCGGCGCGCCTTCGCCGACGTGATCGGCAAGAAAGACGTCCGCGGCCTGCTGCGCACGCTGTCGCGCGGCGGCATCGTGGCGTACTCCGCCGACCAGGACTTCAACTACCAGAACGCATTCGTGCCGTTCTTCGGTATTCCCGCCGCTACCCTGGTGGCGACGCCGGACCTGGCAAGGCGCAGCAATGCTGCCGTGTTGCCGTTCTGGTTCCATCGTAAAGCCGATGGCCGCTACGTGCTGCGGGTCGAGCCGACCTGGGACGGTTGGCCCAGCGGCGATCCCGCGCAGGACGCGGCGCGCTACATGGCCGAACTCGAGGCGGTCGTGCGCCAGCATCCCGAGCAATACCTCTGGGTGCACCGGCGCTTCAAGACGCGGCCGCCAGGCGAACCGGATCTCTACCGGTAGAGTTCGCCGCGGCCGTCGGGCTGGCGCTTGAAGCGCCGATGGATCCACAGGTATTGGGTCGGCGCTTCGCGCACCATGGCCTCGATCGCGCCGATCACGCGCGCGGTGTCGGCGGTGGCGTCGTTGGAAGGGAAATTTTCGAACGCGGGTGACAGCTTCAGCGTGTAGCCGCCGTCTTCGCGGCGCACGTGCGAGAACGCGATGACCGCCGCGCCGGACAGCCGCGCCAACTGGTGCGTCGAGGTCAGGCTGTAGGCCGGATGGCCGAAGAACGGCACGAACACGCTCTCGCCGCGGCGTGTGTCCTGGTCCGGCGCGAACCACAACAGTCCCCCCTGCTTGAGGTGCTTCAGGGCGGGACGCAACTCGTCGCGGGTGAACATCGCGGAGGCATAGCGCAGGCGGCCGCGCTTCACCGCCCACTCCATCGCCCCCTGATCGTGCGGCCGGTACATGCCGGCCAGCGGTGCGTAGTCGCACATCAGCCGCGCGGAGATCTCCAGCGTCGTGAAGTGGCCCGACACGACGATGACGCCGCGCCCGCCGGCCTGCGCTGCCGCCAGGTGCTCCAGGCCCTCGACGCGCACGCCGCCGCGCATAGGCGCGACGCTGCCCCACCAGGCGCGCGCGAATTCGAACAAGCCGATGCCGAGTTCGCCGAAACTCGCGCGGGCCAGTGCGTCCTGGCGCGCTGCGTCCAGCTCGGGGAAACACAGGGCGATGTTGCGCTGGGCCACATGGCGACGGCCGCGCATCAGCGCGAACAGCACGGCGCCGATGCCGCGCCCCAGTGGACGCTGCAGGGCCCACGGCAGGCGCGCGGCCAGCCAGGCCAGGCCGATGCCGGCCCAGGCGGGCCACTGGCGCAGGCCCATGGGCGGACGCGCATCGGCGTCGGAGGGTCGCTTCTCGGGGTCGGCCATGGCCCATTGTAGCGGCGGCCCCGGGTATCCTTGTCGACGATGCCGAACCGAACCGCCGAACGCCTGCTGCGTGCCCTGTACTCGGCGGTGCTGTACGTGCTGACGCCGGTCACCGTCTACCACCTGATCTGGCGTGGCTTCCGCTATCCCGAATACTTCCAGCGCTGGAACGAGCGCTACGGCAGTTACGATGCGGCGCCGCGGCCGGTCGATGTGTGGCTGCACGCGGTATCGGTCGGCGAGGTGAATGCGGCCGCGCCCGTCGTGGACGCCCTGCTGAAGCGGCACCGTGGGCTGCGCCTGCTGGTCACCACCATCACGCCCACCGGTTCCGAGCGCGTGCGCGCGCTGTGGGGAGAGCGCGTGCTGCACGTCTACTCGCCGTACGACCTGCCGGGCGCGGTGGCGCGCTTTCTCGACCATTTCCCGCCGCGATTGGCATTGATCATGGAGACCGAGCTGTGGCCCAGCCTGTTGTTCGGCTGCCACGATCGCAAGGTGCCGGTCTACATCCTCAACGCGCGCTTGTCGGCGCGTTCGCTGCGCGGCTACAGCGTGTTGCGTCCGCTGATCGCACGCACGCTGCGCACGGTGCGTCGCGTCGCCGCGCAGTCGGAAGGCGATGCCGCCCGTTTCATCCAGCTCGGCGCCATGCCTGAGCAAGTGCGCGACGTGGGTAACCTGAAGTTCGACATCCCGGTGCCGCCCAACGTGCAGGAGGTGGTGGCGGGCTTCCGCGGACACCTCGCGCATGGCCGTCCCGTCTGGATCGCCGCGAGCACGCACGAGGACGAAGAAGCGCCGGTGCGCGAGATCCATGCGCGTTTGCGGCAGCGCTGGCCGAATCTGTTGCTGTTGTGGGCGCCCCGCCATCCCGAGCGCTTCCCGCGCGTGGCCGAGGCCGCGCGTGAGGCGGGTTGGAAGGTCGGCACGCGTCGCGCGGACCAATGGCCTGCCGGTGACGATGACGTGTTCGTGCTCGATACGCTGGGCGAACTGATGGCGTTCTACGCCTGCGCCGACGTCGCCTTCGTCGGTGGCAGCCTGCAGGCGATCGGTGGGCACAACCTGCTCGAACCCGCCGCCGTCGGCACGCCTGCCGTCACCGGTCCGCACCTGCACAACTTCAGCGAGATTTCGCGTCGCTTGAAAGAAGCCGATGCGCTCGTCATCGCGCCCGATACCGCCGGTGTCGCGCGAGCGGTGGAAGAACTGCTCGCCGACGACGCGCGGCGCGGCGAGATGGCCGCGCATGGGCGCGCCCTGGTCGAACACGGCCGCGGTGCGCTCGCCCGCACCCTGGTGATGATCGCGCCCCATCTGCCGGCGCCGGTGGCATGAGCGGTGCGCCCACGCCGCAGGCATTGGCCGGCGTGCGCGTGCTCGATCTCACGCGCGTGTTGGCGGGCCCGTGGTGCACGCAGGTGCTCGCCGACCTCGGCGCCGACGTCATCAAGGTGGAGCGCCCCGGCACCGGCGACGACACGCGTGGCTGGGGGCCGCCGTTCCTGCGCGATGCGTCGGGCGAAGAAACGGACGAGTCCGCCTATTACCTCTGCGCGAACCGCAACAAGCGCTCGCTGACGGTCGACTTGTCGACCACCGACGGTCAGGCCGTGATCCGTCGCCTGGCGATGCGGTGCGACGTGCTGGTGGAGAACTTCAAGGTCGGCGACATGGCGCGCCATGGCCTGGATGCGGCGACGCTGCGCGCACTCAATCCGCGCCTGGTGTATTGCTCGATCACCGGCTTCGGGCAGGACGGGCCTTATGCACAGCGGGCCGGCTACGATTTCGCGGTGCAAGGCCTGGGTGGCCTGATGAGCCTTACCGGCGAGGCAGGCGGTGAACCGCAGAAGGTCGGTGTGGCAGTGGCGGACCTGTTCACCGGCATGTACGCCACTGTCGCCATCCTCGCGGCGCTGCGCCACCGCGACGCTGCCGGCGAGGGACAGGTGATCGACATGGCGCTGCTGGATGCGCAGGTCGCGATGCTCGCCAATCTAGGCAGTCACACGTTGGTCGGCGGCGAGGTGCCGCCGCGGCAGGGCAACGCGCACGCCAACATTGTGCCGTACCAGGTCTTCGCCGTGGCCGATGGACACGTCATCGTCGCGGTGGGTAATGATCGCCAGTTCGTCCGTCTGTGCGAATTGCTCGGCCTGGCATCGTTCGCGCAGGACGCGCGCTTCGCGACCAACGCCGCGCGTGTGCGCCATCGCGACGCGTTGGTGCCCATGCTGCAGTCAGCCTTCCACGCGCGTGGACGACACGCGTGGTTGACCGCGCTGGAAGGAGCCGGCATTCCCTGTGGCCCCGTCAACGACCTGGCCGACGTGTTGGCCGACCCGCAGGTACGCGCACGCGGCATGATCGTCGAGACGGCGCACCCGCTGGCGGGCGCGGTGCCGATGGTGGGCAGTCCGTTGAAACTGTCGGCGACGCCGGTGACGTCGCCGCGTGCGCCGCCGATGCTGGGACAGCATACCGACAGCGTGTTGCGCGAGGCCGGCTTCAGCGACGACGAGATCGCGGCGCTGCGGGCAAGCGGTGCGATCTGATACGCACCTGCTGAATCTTCTGGCGTAGAAACGACAACGGCGGGCCGAAGCCCGCCGTCGCGATCGCGCGGATGCGCGAGGGGTTACTGCGACACCGGCTGCGACGACAGGCGCGCTTCGGCGTCGGCGGTCAGCAGGCGGTTGACGTCCTGCACATCGGTGCCGTCCAGCGTGCCGGCGGCCTGTTCCAGCAGCAGGCGGTTCTGCAGGAAGTTGTAACGGGCCTGCGCGTACTCGACCTGCGCCTGGAACAGCGTGCGCTGGTTCTGCAGCACGTCCAGCACGGTGCGGGTACCGACTTCCAGGCCGACCTGCGAGGCATCCAGCGCGCTCTGCGCGGACACCACGGCCAGGCGGCGGGCTTCCACTTCGCTGACACCGGCGACCAGCGCCTGGTAGGCGTTGCTGGTGTTGCGGATCAGCGCGCGGCGGGTCTGCTCCAGGCCATCCGAGGCGCGGTCGCGCTGGGCCAGGGCCTGGCGCACGCCGGACTGGGTGGCGCCACCGGAGAAGATCGGCACGGTCAGGGTCACGCCCCAGGAATAGCCTTCGCCATCCTGCGACAGGGTGCCCGGCACGCTGTCCCAATCGGTGCCGTTGGAGTAGTTGCCGCGGAAGTTCAGCGTCGGGTAGTGGCCGGCACGCGCGCTGGACACGCCATGCTGCGCGGATTCCAACTGGTACTGCGCCGACTTCAGGTCCGGGTTCTGTTCGACGGCACGATCGACCCACGCCTGCGCGTTCTGCTCGGCCGGCAGTTCCGGACGGAAATCATCCGGCAGGCCCTTCAGGCCGCTGATCGGCTGACCGGTGATCTCGGCGAGCGCGCGGTAGCTGTCGTCCAGCGAATTGCGGGCCAGGATCGTGTTGGCGCGGGCGCTGTCGTACTGCGCGCGGGCTTCGTGCACGTCGGTGATCGGCGCCAGGCCCACATCGAGGCGCTTCTGCGCGTAATCGAACTGCTTCTTCGAGGCGGCTTCGTTGGTTTCCGCGGCGGCCAGCGACTCGATGCCGATCAGCACGTTGAAGTAGGCGGCCGAGGTGCGGGTGATCAGGTCGTTGTTCGCTGAGGCCAGGTCGTAATCGGCGGCCTGGCTGATGGCCTTCTGGCCACGCAGGTCGGCGATGCGGCTCCAGTCGAAGATCGTCTGGTTCAGCGACGCGCCGTAGCTGCGGCTCTTGCCGTCGCCGGTGGGGTCGCCCGGACGGCTGTTGTGGGTGAGGTCGTAACCGGCGCTGCCGGTGATCTGCGGCAACAGGGCGGCGCGGGCCTGCACGGCGCCTTCCTTGTCGATCAGCCGGGTGGACTCGGCGATGGACAGCGTGGTGTCGCCGGCACGCGCCAGCTCATAGGTCTGCATCAGGTCGGTGGCATTGGCCGCGGACGGCAGGGCCAGGGCGAGCGCTAGTGCGAGGGGGCGACGGCTCATGCGGGTTCCTTTTTTAATGCTTCAGAAGACGAACTGGGGCGCCGGCGCGGCGCCGACCAGGTAGGGGAGGTCGGTCTCGAACAACGATTCGATGCGCGGACCGTTGACATCGTTGACGTGCAGCACGGCTTCCATCACCGGCGACGCGCCCTGCACGACGAACAGGCGGCCACCAGGACGCAGCCACTGCAGGAAGCGGGCCGGCACGGTGGCGACGGCACCGGTCACGCAGATCACGTCGAAGCGGCGGTCGGTATCCCAACTCAACGCGTCGGCGGTCTCGATGCGGACGTTGTTGCCCAGGCCGGTCGCGTCCAGGCGCGCACGGGCGGCGGCGGCGAGTTCGGGCTGGATTTCCAGGCTGACCACGTCGCGCGCCAGGTTGCCCAGGCAGGCGGTGAGGTAGCCGCTGCCCGTGCCGATCTCCAGCACGTCTTCGCTGGCCTGCGGCTTCAGCGCCTGCAGGGTGCGGCCTTCGACGACGGGCTTCATCATCGACTGGCCGTGACCCAGCGGCAGTTCCAGGTCCGCGTACGCCAGCGCGCGGTGCGACTCGGCCACGAAGGCTTCGCGCGGCAGCGTGGCCAGCGTGTCCAGCACGCGCGCATCCAGCACGTCCCAGGGACGTACCTGCTGCTCGACCATGTTTTCGCGGGCCTGGGTGTAATCGATCGTCATGGGGGTGGTCATCCGACGCGGGGGGCTGGGCCGGGCATTTTACCGGGCTGGCCGTGTCCGCGCTGGGCAAGCATCGGGGCAGCCGTCGCGGCCGGCGCAGTGCCGGAAGTCACCGCGACCTCCTGCGCCCGGGGCTGGGCTTCAGCTTCAGCGGCGGCCATACGCCCTCAGGAACATGTCCACGGTGGCATCGATGTGGCGGCCGACATCGGCCGGGCGGGGCTGGCTGCACAGGCCGCAGGTCATACGCGCATGTACTTCGCCCTTGATCAGGGTGAAGAACTGCACCGAGGCCGTGGCCACGTCGGGGATGTCCAGCTCGCCCTTGGCCACCTGGGCCTGCAGGAGCGCGGCGAACGCGTCGTGGGTGCGCTGCGGGCCGGCTTCCCAGAAGGTCTGCTTGAGCTTGTCGTCGATGTTGCCGGGGACCATCATCATGCGATGCGTGCTGATGGCCTCCTCACTGGTGATCAGCGCGAAGAACGCCTGGGCGATGGCCTTGAGCTGCTCGCGCAGGGAGCCCTTGAGTTCGATCTCGAACAGCGCGTCCGGCAGCATCTCCTCGCACTTGGCCTGCACGGCCGCGGCGAACAGGGCGTCCTTGTCGCCGAAGTGGCTGTAGACCGTCAGCTTGGAGACGCCGGCCTCGGCGGCGATCTGGTCCATGCTCACGCCATTGAAGCCTTCCTGCGCGAACAACTGCTTGGCGGCTTCCAGGATGGCGGCACGCTTGCCCAGGTCCTTGGGACGTCCGGGTCCGCTGGCGGGCTTGGCGGTGGGCTTGCGGCGGCTGGCAGAGGGGGGCGGGCTGACCATGACGTAATACTAGACTACTCGGTTCGATATTTATACTATACCGCCAAGTCCACTAATTGAAATGCCCACGGAGCGGTTTATGCGCCAGTCGCGCTGGAACGGAGTGTTCGGGATCGTGCTGCTCGGCCTGGCCGCCTGCAGTGCGGAGAAGCCGGCGGAATCGGCGCGTCCTGCGCTGGTGGTGCAGCCCGGCGGCGGCGCGGAGGCCGCGCTGTCCGCCTACGCCGGTGAGGTACGCGCGCGCGAAGAGAGTCCGCTTTCCTTCCGCGTCGGCGGCAACCTGGTCAGGCGCAACGTGGACGCCGGCGCCCGCGTGCAGAAGGGCGAAGTGCTCGCCTTGCTGGACGCCGGCGACTTCGCCCTGCAGGCACAGGCGGCGAAAGCGCAGCTGGCCGCGGCCGAAGCGGACCTGGTCCGAGCGCGTGGCGACCGTGATCGCTACGCGAAACTGGTGGGCGACAAGCTGATCAGCCAGTCCGCCTACGACGCGCAGGTCGCGGCCTACAAGGCCGCCGAAGGCCAGGCCCGCGCCGCGCGCGCGCAGATGGATGTCATGCAGAACCAGGAAGGCTATTCGCAGCTGCGCGCACCGCGCGACGGCGTGATCGCCAGCCGCCAGGCCGAAGCCGGGCAGGTGGTCGCGGCAGGCCAGACCGTCTTCACCCTGGCCGCCGACGGCGGTCGTGAAGTGGCGATCGGCCTGCCGGAAAACCGCATCCGCGATTTCAGCGTCGGCCAGCCGGTGATGATCGAACTGTGGAACGCACCGGGCCAGCGCCTGCCGGGCGCGATCCGCGAAATCGCCCCGGCGGCCGATGCGCAGACGCGCACGTATGCCGCGCGCGTCAGTTTGGTGGGTGAGGCGATCCAGCAGGTCGAACTCGGCCAGAGCGCGCGCGTCTATGTGCAGGAGAACGGCACCCAGGCAGCGCTCAAGCTGCCGCTCTCCGCGGTGCAGCGTGGCGACGACGGCAAGACCTCCGTGTGGATCGTCGATCCGGCGAGCGGCAAGGTGCGCGCGCAGGCGGTGCAGCTCGGCCGCTACGGCGAGAGCTCGGTGCCCGTGCTCGGTGGCGTGAAAGCCACTGATTGGGTGGTCGCCGCCGGCGGCCACCTGTTGCGCGAAGGCCAGGTGGTCGCCCCGGTGGACCGCAGCAACCGCCCGCTGAAGCTCGCGGCCGGTGGCGGCGCGGCCGCCATCGCCACGCGCTCGGAGTAAGCGCATGCGCCGGTTCAACCTTTCCGAGTGGGCGCTGACCAACCGCAGCCTGGTGCTGTTCGCGATGATCCTGCTGGGCATCATCGGCGCGTGGTCGTACAAGCACCTGGGTCAGTCCGAAGATCCGCCCTTCACCTTCAAGGCGATGGTCGTGCGCACCGTGTGGCCGGGCGCCACCGCCGAGGAAGTCTCGCAGCAGGTCACCGAGCGCATCGAGAAGGCGCTGATGACCACCGGCAACTACGAGTTCATCCGCTCGTACTCGCGGCCGGGCGAATCGCAGGTGATCTTCATGGCGCGAGACTCCATGAAGTCCAAGGAGATCCCCGAGCTCTGGTACCAGGTGCGCAAGAAGGTCGGTGACATCCGCGCCACCTTGCCGAGCGGCGTGGTCGGGCCGTTCTTCAATGACGAATTCGGCGACACCTTCGGCAACATCTACGCGTTGACTGGCGAAGGCTTCGACTATGCGGTGATGAAGGACTACGCCGACCGCATCCAGCTGGAACTGCAACGCGTGGACGACGTCGGCAAGGTCGAACTGGTCGGCCTGCAGGACGAGAAGATCTGGATCGAGATGTCCAACACCAAGCTGGCCACACTGGGCATCCCGCTCAGCGCCGTCCAGCAGGCGTTGGAGGAACAGAACGCGATGACGCCGGCGGGGTTCTTCGAGACCGCCAGCGACCGCGTGCAATTGCGCGTCAGCGGCGAGTTCGATTCGGTGGACGAGATCCGCGAGTTCCCGATCCGCGCCGGCGGCCGCACGGTCAAGCTGGGCGACATCGCCGAGATCAAGCGCGGCTTCGCCGATCCGGCAGCGCCGCGGATGCGCTTCATGGGCCAGCCCGGCATCGGCATCGCGGTGGCGATGAAGGACGGCGGCGACATCCTCAAGCTCGGTGCGACGCTGGAGGCGGAGTTCCAGCGCCTGCAGAAGACGCTGCCGCTGGGCATGGAGCTGCGCAAGGTCTCCGACCAACCGGCGGCCGTGGAAGATTCGGTCGGCGAATTCGTGCGCGTGCTGGCCGAGGCCGTGATCATCGTGCTGCTGGTGAGCTTCTTCTCGCTGGGCCTGCGCACCGGGCTGGTGGTGGCGGTGTCGATCCCACTGGTGCTGGCGATGACGTTCGCGGTGATGCATTACTTCGGCATCGGCCTGCACAAGATTTCGTTGGGTGCGCTGGTGCTGGCGCTGGGCCTGCTCGTCGACGACGCGATCATCGCGGTGGAGATGATGGCCATCAAGATGGAGCAGGGCTTCGATCGCTTGAAGGCGGCCAGCTTCGCCTACGAATCGACCGCGTTCCCGATGCTGACCGGCACGCTGGTGACGGCGGCCGGCTTCCTGCCGATCGCCACGGCGGCTTCGAGCACCGGTGAGTACACACGTTCGCTGTTCCAGGTGGTGACGATCGCGCTGGTCGTCTCGTGGATCGCCGCGGTGCTCTTCATCCCGTACCTGGGCGACAAGATGCTGCCCGATCTGGGCAACCCGCAGCCGCCCAAGCCGGGTTCGCTGGCCGCGCGCTGGCACGGCTTCCGCGCGCGCCTGGCCGACCGCTGGCCGCAGTACGCGATGGTGCTCGCGCCGAAGGCGCACGATGCGCACGACCACAACCCGTACCACACGCCGTTCTACCAGCGCTTCCGTGGCTGGCTGGAATTCTGCCTGCGCCATCGCTGGCTGGTGATCGGCGTGACCGTGGCGGCGTTCGTGGCCTCGATCGCGCTGTTCCGCTTCGTCCCGCAGCAGTTCTTCCCGGACTCGGTCCGCCCCGAACTGATGGTGGACCTGGAGCTCGCCGAAGGCAGTTCGCTGAAGTCCACCGACGCACAGGCGCGCAAGCTGGAGAAGCTGCTGGCCACCCGCGAGGGCGTGCTGAACTACGTGTCGTACATCGGCACCGGCTCGCCGCGTTTCTACCTGCCGCTGGACCAGCAGCTGCCGCAGTCCAACTTCTCCCAGTTCGTGGTGCTGACCGAGGACATCACGTCCCGCGAGGCCACCCGCCACTGGCTGATCGATGAGGTCGCGCCGCAGTTCCCCGAGCTGCAGTTCCGGGTGACGCGCCTGGAGAACGGCCCGCCGGTCGGCTATCCGGTGCAGTTCCGCGTGTCCGGCGAACACATCGACCGGGTGCAGGCGCTGGCGCGCCAGGTGGCGGAGAAGGTGCGCGCGAATCCGCACGTCACCAACGTCAACCTCGACTGGAGCGAGCCGAGCAAGATCGTGCGTCTGGAGATCGACCAGGACCGCGCGCGCGCGTTGGGCGTGAGCACCTCGCAGGTCTCGCACTTCCTGTCGGGCTCGCTGTCGGGCTTGAGCGTGAGCACCTACCGCGAAGGCAACGAGCTGGTCGAGATCCTGCTGCGCGGGCCGGAAGACGAGCGTGCGCGGCTGGACCTGCTGGGCAGCCTGGCGGTGCCGACCAGCAACGGCGGCAGCGTGCCGCTATCGCAGGTCGCGAACCTGGAATACGCGTTCGAGGACGGCATCATCTGGCACCGCGACCGCCTGCCGACCGTCACCGTGCGCGCCGACCTCAATAGCGACGACGTGACGCCGCCGACCGTGGTCCAGCAGATCCTGCCGACGCTGGACGACGTGCGCGCGCAGTTGCCGCAGGGTTACCTGCTGGAGACCGGCGGTACGGTCGAAGATTCCGGCCGCGGCCAGAAGTCCATCGCCGCCGGTATGCCGCTGTTCCTGCTCGCGGTCACCACGCTGCTGATGCTGCAGCTGCGCAGCTTCTCGCGCGTCTCGCTGGTGCTGCTGACCGCGCCGCTGGGCCTGATCGGCGTGACCCTGGCGTTGCTGGTGTTCCGGGTGCCGTTCGGCTTCGTGGCCATGCTCGGCACGATCGCGCTGGCCGGCATGATCATGCGCAACTCGGTGATCCTGGTGGATCAGATCGACCAGGACATCAGTGCCGGCCACGACCGCTGGCACGCGATCATCGATGCGACCGTGCGTCGGTTCCGTCCCATCGTGCTGACGGCGCTGGCCGCGGTGCTGGCGATGATCCCGCTGTCGCGTAGCGCGTTCTTCGGTCCGATGGCGGTGGCGATCATGGGCGGCCTGACTGTGGCCACCGTGCTGACGTTGTTCTTCCTGCCGGCGCTGTATGCGGCATGGTTCAAGGTGAAGCCGCGCCCCGACGACATGTCCGTGTCAGCAACGTCGAGCGAGCCGCAGCGAGTCGGATAGGCGAACGGCCGTGCGCCATCCTGGCCGACGTGCCCCGCTCCCTCGGGAGCGAGTGGCTTCAGTCGCGCAGGTCCGCCACGTAGCAATGCGCCTGCATCTGCTCGATGACGGCCTGGGCGGCGACCTGCGTGGACACGCCGCGGCCGCCGGTGGCGAGGTCGTTGGTGAACACCTGGGCGTTCAGTGCCGCGTCCACCGCGCGCTCGATGCAGTCGGCTTCTTCATGCAGGCCCAGTGAATGGCGCAGCAGCATCGCGCAACTCAGGATGGTGGCGTAAGGATTGGCGATGCCCTTGCCGGCGATGTCGGGCGCGGAGCCATGGATCGGCTCGTACAGGCCGACCTTGCCGTCGCCCAGCGACGCGGACGGCAGCAGGCCCAGCGAGCCGGCCAGCATCGAGGCCTCGTCGGTCAGGATGTCGCCGAACATGTTCTCGGTGACGATGACGTCGTACTCGCGCGGCTTGGCCAGCAGGTGCATCGCCATCGAATCGACCAGCTGGTGTTCCAGCTTCACGTCGGGGAATTCCTCGCGGCCGATCCGCGAGGCCACGTCGCGCCACAGGCGTGAGGTTTCCAGCACGTTCGCCTTGTCTACCGACACCAGGTAGCTGCGGCGCTGGCGGGCCAGCTTGAATGCGCTGCGCACCACGCGCTCGATCTCGGTGACCGAGTAGCTGCATAGGTCGCTGGCGCCGCGCGCGTCGCGGGTCTTCTCGCCGAAATAGATGCCGCCGGTCAGTTCGCGCACTACCACGATGTCCACGCCGGTCAGCAGGTGCGGCTTGATCGGCGAGGCGTTCAGTGCGGCCGGATGCGGACGCACCGGGCGCAGGTTGGCGAACAAGCCCAGGCCCTTGCGCAGCGCCAGCAGGCCCTGCTCTGGACGCACGGTCGCGTTGGGGTCGGACCACTTCGGCCCCCCGACGGCGCCCAGCAGCACTGCATTCGCCTGCTGGCAGCTCTGCAGGGTGGCCTGCGGCAGCGGTTCGCCGTGGCGGTCGATGGCGATGCCGCCGATGTCGTACTCGTGAAAATCGAAGCTGTGGCCGTGGCGGCGCGCCAGCGTGCGCAGCACGGTGACGGCGGCGGCGGTGACTTCGGGACCGATGCCGTCCCCGGGCAGTACGGCGATATCAGCGTGCATGGCGGGTGGCCTCGTAGGTTTCGATGTCGGTATGGCGGGCCAGCAGGTAACCCAGCTCGTCCACGCCTTCCAGCAGGCAGGTCTGCGCGAAGGCATCCAGTGGGAAGCCGAAGACGGAGCCGTCGGGCGCGCGCAACTCGCGCGTGGCGACGTCGATGCTCAGTTCGTCGTCGGGCCGTTCCATCAGCGACTGCACGATCTCCTCGGGCAGCACGATGGGCAGCAGGCCGTTCTTCAGGCTGTTGTTACGGAAGATGTCGGCGATCTCGCTGCTGACGATGGCGCGCAGGCCGAGATCGGTCAGTGCCCACGGCGCGTGCTCGCGCGAGGAGCCGCAGCCGAAGTTGCGGCCGGCCAGCAGGATGCTGCGGCCCTTGTTCTCTGGCTGGTTGAACGGGAACGCCGGGTTCGGGGAACCGTCGGCCTGCCAGCGCCAGTCGTTGAAGGCGTTCTTGCCCAAGCCCGCGCGCTCGGTCGTGGACAGGAAGCGCGCGGGGATGATCTGGTCGGTGTCGATGTTGGACTGCGCCAACACCACGCTCTTGGAGCGCAGTTCGCGGAAGCCGGCCATCACGCCACCTCCTTGTGCGTATCGAACAGCTCGCGCGGGTCGCTGACGCGGCCGTTCACCGCCGCCCAGGCGGCGGTCAGTGGCGACGCCAGCAGGGTGCGCGCGCCGGGACCCTGGCGCCCTTCGAAATTGCGGTTGCTGGTGCTCACGGCCAGTTGGCCCGGTGCGACCAGGTCGCCGTTCATCGCGATGCACATGGAGCAGCCCGGCTCGCGCCATTCGGCGCCGGCCTCGCGCACGATGCGGTCGATGCCTTCGGCCTCGGCTTCGCGCTTGACGATCTCCGAGCCCGGCACGACCAGCATGCGTACGCCCGCGGCGACCTTGCGGCCGCGCAGGACCTGCGCCACTTCGCGCATGTCGCGCAGGCGACCGTTGGTGCAGGAGCCGACGAACACGACATCGACCGGGGTGCCCGCAACGGCCTGACCGGCGCTCAGACGCATGTAGTCCAGGCCTTTCTGGTCGGCGGCGTCGGCGGGTGCGGGGATCGGCGCATCCACCGCGATCGCGGTGCCCGGGTGCGTGCCCCAGGTCAGGGTGGGTCGGATGTCGGTGGCATCCACGCGGACTTCCGCATCGAACACCGCGCCCTCATCGCTGCGCAGCGTCTTCCAGTAGGTGACCGCCGCGTCGAATGCTTTGCCCTTTGGGACCGCGCGGCGTCCGCGCCACCCAGTCGAACGTGGTCTGATCCGGCGCCACCATGCCGGCGCGCGCGCCGGCTTCGATCGACATGTTGCACAGGGTCATTCTCTGCTCCATGTCCAACGCCTCGATGGCACTGCCGCGGAACTCGAGCACGTGGCCGGTACCGCCGTTGACGCCGATCACGCCGATCACGTGCAGCACGATGTCCTTGGCGCCTACGCCGGGCGCCAGCGCGCCGTCGACGGTGATCGCCATCGTTTTCGGACGGCGCTGCAGCAGGCATTGCGTGGCCAGCACGTGGCCGACTTCGCTGGTGCCGATGCCGAACGCGAGCGAACCGAACGCGCCGTGCGTGCTGGTGTGGCTGTCGCCGCAGACGATGGTCATGCCGGGCAGGGTGAAGCCCTGTTCCGGCGCGATGACGTGGACGATGCCGCGGTTGGGCGACGCCATGTCGAACAGCTCGATCCCGTACTGGGCGCAGTTGCGCGCCAGCGTCTCGACCTGGGTCTCGGCGGCCTTCGTGTAGTACGGCAGCTTGCCGTCGGCATCGGCGGGCAGGGTGGGCGTGGAGTGGTCCATCGTCGCCTTGGTGCGGTCGGGGCGACGCGGCGCGATCCCGCGCGAGGCGAGCTCGGTGAAGGCCTGCGGCGAGGTGACCTCATGGATCAGGTGCAGGTCGATGTACAGCACGGCGGGGGCTGCGTCGGTCTCGGGAACGACGACGTGGGCTTCCCACAGCTTGTCGAACAGGGTGCGTGGCGCGGTCATGCGGATTCCGGTGGTGCGTTGAACGGGGTGGAAAACAGGGTGGCGCCTCAGGCGGCCGCCGCTTCCTGCTTCTCGATGCGGCGCTGGCGCAGCAGCCGGTTGGCGACATCCAGCCAGGCCAGCGCGCTGGCTTCGATGATGTCCTTGCTGGTGCCGGTGCCCTGGTACTCCTCGCCTTCGCAGCGGACCGACAGGCTCGCTTCGCCACGCGCATCGGCACCGATGCCGACGCTGTGCACCTGATAGCTCTCCAACTGCAGCTGCACGCCGGTAGCCGCGGCCAATGCGCTGAACAGCGCGTCGACCGGGCCGTTGCCCTGCGCGGTTTCCGAAACGCGGTTGCCGTCCGGATCGGACAGTTCGACCAGCGCGTTGGCGCGGCTGCCAACGTCGCTGATGGTCATCGATGCCAGGCGGTAGCCGTCGCTGACCGCGGCATCCTGCATCAGCGCCTGCAGGTCGGCGTCGCCGACCACACGCTGCTTCTCGCATAGCGTCTTGAACTGCTCGAATACCAGCTTCAGTTCGTCCTCTTCCAGCCAGTAGCCCAGTGCACGCAGGCGCTGTTCGACCGCGGCGCGGCCGCTGTGGCGGCCCAGCACCATCTGCGACGACGGCCAGCCCACGTCCTGCGGCTGCATGATCTCGTAGGTGCCGCGGTGGCGCAGCATGCCGTGCTGGTGGATGCCGGATTCGTGCGCGAACGCGTTCAGTCCGACGATGGCCTTGTTGCGCTGGACCGGCATACCGACCAAGCGCGACAGCAGCTGCGACGTCGGCACGATGCGACGCGTGTCGATGCGCGTGTCCAGGTTGTAGAAGGCGTTGCGGACCTTCAGCGCCATCACCAGCTCTTCGATGGCGCAGTTGCCCGCGCGCTCGCCGATGCCGTTGATCGAGCCTTCCACCTGGCGGGCACCACCCTCGATGGCCGCCAGCGAGTTGGCCACGGCCAGGCCCAGGTCGTTGTGGCAATGGGCGCTGAACACCACCTTGTCGGCGCCCGGCACGCGCGCGATCGCACGCTCGAACATGCCGCGGATCTCCTCCGGCGTGGTGAAGCCCACCGTGTCCGGCAGGTTGATGGTGGTCGCGCCGGCGGCGATGGCGGTGGCGATCGCCTCGTGCAGGAAATCTTCCTCGGTACGGGTCGCGTCCTCGGCGGAGAATTCGATGTCATCGATGTGGCCGCGGGCCATGCGCACATGCTTGTCGATGGACTCCAACACCTGCTCGCGGCTCATGCGCAGCTTGTGCTCGCGGTGCAGCGGGCTGGTCGACAGGAACAGGTGCAAGCGCGGCTTCGCGGCGGCGGTCACCGTGCGCAGCGAGGTTTCGATGTCCGTGGCCAGGCAGCGCGACAGCACGACCAGGGTGGTCTCGCGCAGCTCCCGCGCGATCTGCGCGTGCGCTTCGCGGTCGGACTGCGAGCTGGCGGGGAAGCCGGTCTCGATGGCATCCACGCCGAGATCGGCCAGGCCGCGCGCCATCACCACCTTCTGCTGCGGCGTCATGCTGCAGCCGGGGGATTGCTCGCCATCGCGCAGGGTCGTATCGAAGATGCGGATCTGCGTCGGGGTCGGATGGGTGGGCGTGTTCACCAGATAGGCTCCTCGTGTACTTCTGTTTCCATGGTGGCGACCTGGAAACGGCGCGCACCGGTTTTTGCGGGGGAAGGGGGGCGGCCGCGCGGGAAGCGCGGCCCTTGGCAGGCGAAGGTTCGCCCTCGGCGGTGCGCCGGCGCGGCTTGCGCGGCGGGCGCGGACGCACGTCGGACAGCAGCTGGGCCAGCACGGTGGCGTCGATGTTACCGCCGGAGACGACGGCGCACTTGCGCTTGCCGGCCACGCGGCGACCGGCTGCCAAGGCCAGCGCGCCGGCGCCTTCGGCGATCAGGTTCTCTTCCAGCGCCAGCCGCACCAGGGTTTCGCGCAGCTCGGCTTCGCGGACGGTGACCACGTCGTCCAGCAGCTGCGTGCACAGGCGGCGGGTGATGAAGCCGGGCACCTTCACCCGTACGCCATCGGCCAGCGAGGCGACGGGATCCACCGGTGCGGTGTCGCCCTTCATCGCGCGGATCATCGAATCCACGCCCTCGACCTGGGCGCCGACCACGCGTACGCCCTGCGACTTCAGCGCCAATGCGACGCCCGAGGCCAGGCCACCGCCGCCGATCGGCACGATGACGACGTCGGGCGTATAAGGCGCGATCTCGATGCCGACCGTTCCCTGTCCAGCGATCACGTCCGGATCATCGAAGGCGGACAGGAAGCGATAGCCGTTCTGCTCGGCCAGCTCCCGCGCGAAAGCGAACGCTTCGTCGTAACTGTTGCCATGCTGGCGCACGGTGGCGCCCCAGTGGGCGACGCCGGCGATCTTGGTTTCCGGTGCGCCATGCGGCATCACGGTGATCGCCTGCACACCCAGCCGGTACGCGGCCCACGCCAGTCCCTGCGCGTGGTTGCCTGCCGAGGCCGCGATCACGGGGCGCTGGTCCCCGCGTTCGCGCCCGGCCAGCAGGGCGTTTAGCGCGCCGCGGACCTTGTACGACCCGGTGCGCTGCAGGTTCTCCAGTTTCAGCATCACGCCGAAGCGCTCGGCGTGGTGCAGCGGCGTGGGCGGCAGATACCGGCGCAGTCGCGCCTGCGCCGCCAGCACGTCGGCCACGGTGACGACGACGTCGCCTACGTCCGGTTCGTTGCTGGCGGGGGCGCGACCGGCATCAGGCATCGCGGCACGCGAACGGCTGATGTCGAAGAAGACGCCTCCGGACCGCGGCATCCGCGTTGGCGGGTGCGGTCTTCATGCAGCGCGGTCCTGGTGGCGACGATCCCGGCTCAGCTCCTGCACGGCGCTGAAGGACAGTTCTTCCACATCGTAGATTTTCAGCAGCTGCTGGCGCAGGGTTTCCGGCGCGCGGGTGCTGTCGATCACGATCGCCAGGGCCCAATAGCCTTCGCTGTCATGGGTGGCATGCACCGCATGGGGCGGAAAGCCACGACGCTCGATCATGCCCAGGACGCGGATCAGCGCGCCTTCGGCAGGTTTGAGCTTCAGTTCAAGCCGGTAACGCATTCTTCTTCTCCGGGCCGTCGGCCGCGTCGGCAGGCTCGGCGGATGGTTTCGCGGGATTGGCATCCAGCATCGAGCTGTTGGCGTGGTTCGGCGGCACCAGCGGCCAGACGTTCGCCTTGATGTCGATGGTGACGTGCAGCAGCGCGGGGCCGGGCTGTGCCAGCAGGTCGGCCAGGGCGTCCTCGACCTCGTCGCGCAGGCTGATGTGGCGGGCCGGAATGCCGAACACCCGCGCCAGGGCGGCGAAGTCCGGGTTGTCGGACAGGTCGATCTCGCTGTAGCGCTCGGCGAAGAACAGCTCCTGCCACTGCCGGACCATGCCCAGCGCACTGTTGTCGATCAGCACGATCTTCACCGGCAGCTTGCAGCGGGCGATCGTCGCCAGCTCCTGCACGTTCATCATGAAGCCGCCATCGCCGTTGACCAGGATGACGGTGCGGTCGGGACAGGCGAACTGCGCGCCCATCGCCGCCGGCAGGCCGAAGCCCATCGTGCCCAGCGCGCCGCTGGTCAGGTGATTGCGCGGGTGGGTGAACTTGCAGTGCTGCGCCACCCACATCTGGTGCTGGCCCACGTCGCACGCGATGATCGCATCGGCCGGCGCCACTTCGCTCAACCGCTTGAGCAGGCCGGGCGCGTAGATGTCGGTGCCGGGCGCGTCGTAGCGGAAGCCGAAACGCTCGCGGTTGCCCATGCAGCGCTTGCGCCATTCATCGCAGGTGCTGCGTGCCGCCGTCAGCGCTTTCAGGCTGGCGCCCACGTCGCCGGGCACGGCGATGTCGGCGGTGCGCAGCTTGCCGATCTCGTAAGCGTCGGCGTCCACGTGCAGCACGCGGGCGAACGGCGCGAACTCGGCCAGCTTGCCGGTGGCGCGATCGTCGAAGCGCGCACCGACGACGATCAGCAGGTCGGATTCCTGCACCGCCATGTTGGCCGCGCGGGTGCCATGCATGCCCAGCATGCCCAGGTAATGCGGGTGGCCGGCGGGCAGGGCGCCCAGGCCGCGCAGGGTCAGCACGGTGGGGATCTTCGTCGCGTCGACGAACTGGCGGAACGCGTCGACCGCATCGGCAATGCCGATGCCGCCGCCACCATAGATCACTGGTTTCTCCGCGCCGGCGATGGCGGCCAGTGCATCGGCTAGCTTCGTGTCTTCCGGCGCCGGGATGGGATCGACGCTGGCCGGCACGTGGTCGGGCAGATGCGAGGCATCGGACATCTGCACGTCCTTGGGCAGGTCGATCAGGACCGGACCGGGACGGCCCTCGCGCGCGATGCGGAAGGCTTCGCGCACCATCTCCGGCAGGTCATCCACGCGCCGGGCCACGAAGCTGTGCTTCACGATCGGCAGGGTCAGGCCGAACACGTCCAGTTCCTGGAACGCGTCGGTGCCCATCAGCGTGGTGGCGACCTGGCCGGTCAGGCAGACCATCGGCACCGAGTCCAGCATCGCGTCGGCGATGCCGGTCACCAGGTTGGACGCACCGGGGCCGGAGGTGGCCACGCACACGCCGACCTTGCCGCTGGCGCGGGCGTACCCATTCGCGGCCAGCGCCGCGCCCTGCTCATGGCGCACCAGGATGTGCTTGAGGTTGGAGTCCACCAGTGCGTCGTAGAACGGCATGATGGTGCCGCCGGGATAGCCGAACAGCGTGTCCACGCCCTCGGCTTCCAGGGCGTGGGCCAGCCAGCGGGCGCCATTGCGTGGGGCAGTGGCCGCGGCGGCGTTCATGCGGCGGCCTGCTCGTCTGTATCGGGTCGCGCGGCGTTGGCCTGCAGCCACACCATCTTCGCGCGCAGCTCCTTGCCGACCTTCTCGATCGGGTGGTCCTTGTCCGCCTGCTGGAACTTCTTGTAGTTCGGCAGGCCCGCGTCGTACTCGGCTTGCCAGTTACGGGTGAAGGTGCCGTTCTGGATGTCGGTCAGCACGTCCTTCATGCGCGCCTTGACCGAGGCGTCGATGACGCGCGGGCCGCTAACGAAGTCGCCGTACTGCGCGGTCTCGGAGATGAACTCCAGCATGCGGGTGATGCCGCCTTCGTAGAACAGGTCGACGATCAGCTTCAGTTCGTGCAGCACTTCGTAGTAGGCGATTTCCGGCTGGTAACCGGCTTCCACCAGCGTCTCGAAGCCGGCCTGCACCAGCGAGGAAGCGCCGCCGCACAGCACGGCCTGTTCGCCGAACAGGTCGGTTTCGGTCTCTTCCTTGAAGGTGGTCTTGATGATGTTGGCGCGCGCGCCGCCCAGGCCACCGGCGTAGGCCAGCGCGAACTGCTCGGCCTTGCCGCTTTTGTCCTGGTAGACGGCGTAGATGCAGGGCACGCCGCGGCCGATCTCGTACTCGCGGCGGACCAGCGCGCCCGGGCCCTTCGGCGCGACCAGCACCACATCCAGGTCGGCGCGCGGCTCGATCATGCCGAAGTGGACATTGAGGCCGTGCGCGAAAAGCAACACGGCGCCCTGCTTCATGTTCGGCGCCAGCACGTCGGCATAGAGCTTCTTCTGCACCATGTCGGGGGTCAGCACCGCGACCAGATCAGCCTCTTTCACCGCATCGGCGACCGCTTTCACGACGAAGCCGTCGGCCTGCGCCTTCGCTTCGGTCGGGCCGCCCGGACGCAGGCCGACGGTCACGTCGAAGCCGGAGTCGCGCAGGTTGAGCGCGTGCGCGCGGCCCTGGCTGCCGTAGCCGACGACGGCGATCTTGGGATTCGGGAGTGCGTTGGCGGTGGTCATTGCGAAGGTTTCCTGAGGGTTGATGGGGAATCGAAGGGGCTTAAACAAAAAACCCCGCACTTCTCAGTGCGGGGTTTTGCGAATCTGGCGTTTCTGCTGCTTACACGCCGGTCCGTCCCGCACTTGTGGGCGAGGTAATAAGGACGAGTACGAGGACGGAGCCCGCAGCGGGTGCGGTGAGATCGGTCGTCGTGGGCGTGTGGCGCTGCAACATGCGGCAAGAAAACCATGCCGCTCCAAACCGTGTCAAGCGCTTTCGCGACGTTTGCGACGATCGGATGATTTCAGTCGAGATGGTTGCAACTGAAACCGAGAAAACGCCGCAGAATCAGGCTCCCCACGCTGTCGCAACGCCGGCTGTTTTCATGCCCGACTACCGTTCCAAGACCTCCACCCACGGCCGCAACATGGCCGGTGCCCGCGCGCTCTGGCGCGCCACCGGCATGAAGGACGAGGACTTCCACAAGCCCATCGTCGCGGTGGCCAACTCCTTCACCCAGTTCGTGCCCGGCCACGTGCACCTCAAGGACCTGGGGCAATTGGTTGCACGTGAAATCGAACGGGTGGGCGGGGTCGCCAAGGAATTCGACACCATCGCCGTCGACGACGGCATCGCGATGGGCCACGACGGCATGCTGTATTCGCTGCCGTCGCGCGAAGTCATCGCCGACTCGGTGGAGTACATGGTCAACGCGCACTGCGCCGATGCGCTGGTGTGCATTTCCAACTGCGACAAGATCACCCCGGGCATGCTGATGGCTGCGTTGCGGCTCAACATCCCCACGGTGTTCGTGTCGGGCGGTCCGATGGAAGCGGGCAAGACCCGGCTGGCCGACCACAAGCTCGATCTGGTCGATGCGATGGTGATGGCGGCCGACCCGAACGTGTCCGACGAGCAGGTCGCCGCGGTGGAGCGCAGTGCGTGCCCCACCTGCGGGTCATGCAGCGGCATGTTCACCGCCAACTCGATGAACTGCCTGACCGAGGCACTGGGCCTGTCGCTGCCGGGCAACGGCACCGTGGTCGCCACGCATGCGGACCGCGAGCAGCTGTTCAAGCGCGCCGGCGTGCTGGCCGTCGAGCTGTGCCACCGCTGGTATGGCGGCGAGGACGCGACGGCGTTGCCGCGCGGCATCGCCACGTTCGAGGCGTTCGAGAATGCGATGACGCTGGACATCGCGATGGGCGGTTCCACCAACACCATCCTGCATCTGCTGGCCGCGGCGCAGGAGGGCGAGGTGCCGTTCGACATGCGCGACATCGATCGCCTGTCGCGGCGCGTGCCGCAGCTTTGCAAGGTGGCGCCGAACACGCAGAAGTACCACATCGAGGACGTGCACCGGGCCGGCGGCATCATGGCCATCCTTGGCGAACTCGCGCGCGGCGGCCTGCTGCATACCGGGGTCGCCACCGTGCATGCGAAGTCGCTGGGCGAGGCGATCGCGAAGTGGGACGTCACGACCAACGACGATGACGCCGTCACGACCTTCTACAAGGCCGGACCGGCCGGCATCCCCACCCAGGTCGCTTTCAGCCAGGCCACGCGCTGGCCGTCGCTCGATACCGACCGTGCCGAAGGCTGCATCCGCAGCGTCGAGCATGCGTTCTCGCAGGAGGGCGGCCTGGCCGTGCTCTACGGCAACATCGCGGTCGATGGCTGCGTGGTGAAGACGGCCGGTGTGGACGAATCGATCCACGTCTTCGAGGGCACGGCGCGCGTGTTCGAAAGCCAGGACGCGGCGGTGGCCGGCATCCTCGGCGATGAGGTGACGGCGGGCGACGTCGTCGTGATCCGCTACGAAGGTCCGAAAGGCGGGCCCGGCATGCAGGAGATGCTGTACCCGACCAGCTACCTGAAATCGAAAGGCCTCGGCAAACAGTGCGCGTTGCTGACCGATGGCCGCTTCTCCGGCGGCACCTCCGGCCTGTCGATCGGGCACGCGTCGCCGGAAGCGGCGGCGGGCGGTGCGATCGGCCTGGTGCAGGAGGGCGACCGCATCCGCATCGACATTCCGCAACGGGCGATTACGCTGCTGGTCTCCGATGAGGAACTGTCAGCGCGGCGCGCCCAGCAGGATGCGAAGGGGTGGAAGCCCACGCAACCGCGCGCGCGCAAGGTCAGCACCGCGCTGAAGGCGTACGCCCTGCTCGCGACCAGCGCCGACAAGGGTGCGGTACGCGACAAGCAACTACTCGATGGTGTCTGATAGCGGGATGACCCGCGCCCTCTTTGTCGTCGTCCTGTCGCTGTTGTCCGTCGTACCTGCGTGGGCCCAGCAGGCGCCGCCGCGCGCCTGGGTGATCGCCACCTATGCGTATCCGCAACGCGACCGCGCCGCCGCGATCCAGCCGCTGGCGGACTATCTCGGCCTGCGTGCCCGGCACGCGGTGCAGGTCCGTCTGTTCGACTCCCCTACGGCGTTGGTCGACGCGCTGCGGCGTGGCGACGTCGACGTGGCCGTGCCCAACCTGCATGGCTATCTGCAGGCGCGGCGCGCCAGCGAACCGTTGACCACCTTGCCCGTGCCGCAGGTGCCGGCGCTGCAGGCGGATCGCTACCGCGCCGTGCTGGTTGCCCGGCAGGGACTGGAGGCGCCAGGCGAGCTGGAGCGGCGGGCGCGGACGCTGCGCCTGGCGTTGGTCGGTCGCGATTCCGCCTCCGGCGGCTTCGTACCGGTGCACGAGCTGCGCCGACGTGGCCTGGAGCCAGGCACCGCCTTCGCCCATCTCGCTTACGCTGGCTCGCATGCGGCGGCCCTGGAGGCCGTGGCGAGTGGTCGCGCCGATGTGGCCGCGCTCGCGGCTGATGTCTATGACGCCGACCGCCCCGCCGGCGTGGTCGAACTCTGGCGCTCCGAGCCCATCCCGCCCGGCCCGCTGCTGTGCCGGCCCGCGGCCGATGTGCCGTGCCAGCAGTTCACGGCCTGGCTGCTGGAGGCCCACGACGAGGCGCCGGCCGTGATGGCCGCGCTGCGCGCGGGCTGGCCGGAGTTCGGTGATGCGACGGTGTTCGTGCCCGCACCGACCGCCTTGCTGACGCCGGCATTGCTGGACTGAATACGCGTCGCGGCAAGGTTATGGTCTAATTCGCGCCGAAGCGGGGGTATCGCCGGCCGGGCCGGTGATTGAGACAGACCCTTCGAACCTGATCCGGTTGAGACCGGCGTAGGGAAGCTTCGCAGGCTGCGCCGTGTTGCCGTGTCGCCCTCCGTGGGCCCGCCCTCCGTCCGCCGCTGCGCCGCCGCTTCGTCCGTGATGCGAATCCTCGTATCCCGCTATGCGGATCCCCTTGTGTGGGGATTCAAAAGGACGAAGCCGATGAATGCCATTCCCAAGCCCGCCGCCGACCTGCTCCAGCAGACCGGGCAGCTCTCCGAGTCCGTGACGCGTCCGATCCCGGGCTCGCGGAAGATCTTCGTCGAGGGCTCGCGCGCCGACCTGCAGGTGCCGATGCGAGAGATCGCGCTGACCCAGACGCCGACCATCTTCGGCGGCGAGGACAATCCACCGGTCACCGTGTACGACACGTCCGGCCCCTACACCGATCCGGAAGCGCGCATCGATCTGTCCGCCGGACTGCCGGCGCTGCGCGCGAAGTGGATCGAAGAGCGTGGCGACACCGAGCAGCTGCCGGCGTTGAGTTCGGAGTTCGGCCGTTCGCGCGAAGTGAACCCGAAGCTCGATAGCGTGCGTTTCCCCGGCCGCCTCCTGCCGCGGCGCGCGAAGGTCGGCGCCAACGTCAGCCAGATGCATTACGCCAGGCGGGGCATCGTCACGCCGGAAATGGAATACGTCGCCATCCGCGAGAACCAGCGGCTGGACGCCGTGCGCGAGGCCCACCTGCTGACACAGCATCCAGGCGAGAGTTTCGGCGCCAGCATCCAGAAATTCATCACGCCGGAGTTCGTCCGCGACGAGATCGCGCGGGGCCGCGCCATCCTGCCGAACAACATCAACCACCCGGAAAGCGAGCCGATGATCATCGGCCGCAACTTCCTGACCAAGATCAACGCCAACATCGGCAATTCCGCGGTGTCGTCAGGCATCGCCGAGGAAGTGGAGAAGCTGGTGTGGTCGATCCGCTGGGGCGGCGACACCGTGATGGACCTGTCCACCGGCAAGCATATCCACGAGACGCGCGAGTGGATCATCCGCAATTCGCCGGTGCCGATCGGCACGGTGCCGATCTATCAGGCGCTGGAGAAGGTGGATGGGCGCGCCGAGGCGCTGACCTGGGAAATCTTCCGCGACACCCTGATCGAGCAGGCCGAGCAGGGCGTGGACTACTTCACCATCCACGCCGGCGTGCTGCTGCGCCACGTGCCGCTAACGGCGAAGCGCGTGACCGGCATCGTCTCGCGTGGCGGCTCGATCATGGCCAAGTGGTGCCTGGCGCACCACAAGGAAAATTTCCTCTATACGCACTTCGAGGATATCTGCGAAATCATGAAGGCCTACGACGTGGCCTTCTCGCTGGGCGACGGCTTGCGTCCGGGCTGCATCGCCGATGCCAACGACGCTGCGCAGTTCGGCGAACTGGAAGCGCTCGGGGAGCTGACCAAGATCGCCTGGAAGCACGATGTGCAGTGCATGATCGAAGGCCCTGGTCATGTGCCGATGCAGTTGATCAAGGAGAACATGGACAAGCAGTTGCGCGAGTGCGGCGAGGCGCCGTTCTATACGCTCGGGCCGCTGACCACCGACATCGCGCCGGGCTACGACCACATCACCAGCGCGATCGGTGCGGCGATGATCGGTTGGTATGGCACCGCGATGCTCTGCTACGTGACGCCGAAGGAGCACCTGGGCCTGCCGAACCGGCAGGACGTGCGCGACGGCATCATGGCCTACAAGATCGCCGCGCATGCCGCCGACCTGGCCAAGGGTCACCCGGGTGCGCAGGTGCGCGACAACGCGCTCAGCAAGGCGCGCTTCGAGTTCCGCTGGGAGGACCAGTTCCACCTCGGCCTGGATCCGGAGAAGGCCAAGGAATTCCACGACGAGACCCTGCCCAAGGACGCGCACAAGCTGGCCCACTTCTGCAGCATGTGCGGGCCGCATTTCTGCAGCATGAAGATCACCCAGGACGTGCGCGACTACGCGGCCGAGCACGGCGTGGACGACCAGCAGGCGCTGGCCGACGGCATGGCGGAGAAATCGGCGGAGTTCCTGGCGCAGGGCGCGCAGGTGTATCGTCAGGGCTGAACCGCGGCGTGGGTCCGTTGCGACGGATCAGCCCGGGGATGCGTAAAGGTGGAAAGGGGCCGCCGATCGCGGCGGCCCGTGCCGAACCTCCGGAGAACAGCCATGACCCCGATCGCCCGCCTGACCCGCCGAAGCCTGCTGTTGGCCGCCACGCTGCTGCTGGCCGCGTGCGCCACCGGCCCTCGCGTCACCAGTGACGTGGACCCGTCCGCCAACTTCGCCCAGTACCGCACGTTCGCGTTCTATGCGCCGCTGGCGATCGAAAGCCAGGGCTACGCCACGCTCACCAGCGGACGCACCAAGGATGCGGCCAAGGCGCAGATGGAGGCGCGCGGCTACGTGTACGACGAGCAGTCGCCCGACCTGTGGGTGAACCTCAATGCCTACATGCAAGAAAAGACCGACGTCGTCAACACGCCGGAAGTGGACTACGACTACTACTACAGCTACCGCTCGCGGCGGTATGTCGCGGTGCCGTACTGGCGCGACCGCACTGACTTCTACAAGTACACCGAGGGCACCCTCAACGTGGACCTGGTGGACGCGAAGCAGAACAAGCTGGTCTGGACGGGCGTGGCGGTCGGTCGCGTCGGTCGCACGAAGCCGGAAGAGCGTGGCGCCAAGATCGATGCCGCGGTGGCGGAGATCTTCATGCGCTACCCGTACCGTGCCGGCAGTGGCGCCACGGCGGTGGTCCCGTGAAGGGCAGCGGCAGCGGCATCGCGAAGGCCGGCATCGGCTTCGGTACCGCCCTGGCGATCACCATTTCATGGAGCGCCAACAAGTCGCTGCTGTGGGCGGTGATCCACGGCGTGCTGTCGTGGGTCTACGTGATCTACTACGCGCTGGTCTATCACTTCAAATGAAGGTCGCTGCATGACGATGCCCCTGGCGTGGCTGCGCTGGCTGGTCACGGCCCGGCGGCACCCGTGCGCATTCCTGCTGATCGTGCAGCTGGCGGGCATTCTGCTGTACCCAGTGATGGAAGACACCCAGGCCGGTCGCGCGCTCTTCGGCGCGTTCGGCATCTTGGTGCTCGCGCTGGCGCTGTGGGTCGTCAACCGCAGCACGGCGGTCAACTGGATCGCCTGGTCGCTGGCAGTGCCCTCTGTGCTGCTGTCGGTGTCGGCGGCGCTGTTCGACCTGCCCTCGCTGGGCATCTATGCGCATCTGCTGGAGAGCGGCCTGTACTTCTACACGGCCGGCAGCCTGATTTCCTACATGCTGCAGGACCACTCGGTCACCAGCGACGAGTTGTACGCCGCCGGCGCCACCTTCACCCTGCTGGCGTGGGCGTTCGCGTTCGCGTTCTCGGTCTGCCAACAGTGGTATCCGGGCAGTTTCACCGCCGCCGTGGACCCCACCTCGGCGCGCAGCTGGATGGAGCTGCTGTTCCTGAGCTTCAGCCTGCTCTCGGGCGTCGGCCTGAGCGACGTGGTGCCGATCCTGCCGCAGGCGCGCGCGCTGGTCATGCTGGAGCAGTTCGCAGGGGTCATGTACATCGCCGTCGTGGTGTCGCGGCTGATCGGGCTGACGATGCTGCGCATCAAGCCGGCGGCACGCGACCGGGACCGGGACTGAGCCTCTGCCGGTATCATCCGCGGGCAGGTACCACACCGCTCGTTCCCGGAAGCCCCCATGAAACTGCAGGTCCCGTTCATCCAGCTCCCCATCCAGTTCGATGCCGCCGCCCTCCTGGCCGAGGTCTCGGCGATCGAGGAAAGCGCATGGCGGGGACGGACGACGCGGGATGACGGCAACAGCGCATTGACGCTGATCACGACCGACGGCGATCCCGCCAGCGACGCACTCTCCGGGCACATGCGCCCCACGCCCTGGCTGGAACGGTGCCCCTATCTGGGCCAGGTGCTGGAAGCCATCGGCGCCACCTGGGGACGCGCACGCCTGATGCGCTTGAATGGCCAGGCGGAAGTGAAGGCGCACGTCGACATCAACTACTACTGGCGCGAACGGATGCGCGTGCACATCCCGATCGTCACCACGCCGGGGGTCCGTTTCCAGTGCGGCGACGCCGAGATCAACATGGGTGCCGGCGAGTGCTGGATCTTCGATACGTGGCGGCGACACCGCGTACTCAACGAAGGCAACGCGCAGCGGATCCACCTGGTGGCGGACACCGTGGGCGGCGAGCGTTTCTGGGACCTGCTGTCCGAAGGGCGCGCGCCCGGCCAGGCTTACCAGGGCGAGTGGCGCCCGCGTCTGCAGCCGCCCGTTCCGGGCAAGCGCGCGCAACTCGACTTCGAGCACGTCAATGCGCCGGCGGTGATGTCGCCATGGGAAATTCGCGAGCACATGGTGTTCCTGCTGGGCGAGAGCGTGGCAGACCCGCGACTGGGCGCGATCCAGGCCGCGCTGTTGCGCTTTTCCCGGCGCTGGCAGGCCTTGTGGGCGTGTTACGGCGAGGACGCGGCGGGCCGACCCCGCTATCAGGCCTTGCTCGAGGCTATCAAGCAGGAGCTGCTGGGCCTAGGTGCCGACAGGATCGATCTGCGAAATGACGTCGGCTTCTGGCATGCACTGAATTCGCATGTCTTCGACATGGCGTTGTCCGACGAAAGCCGAGCCGCGCAGACGGACGTGCACGGCCAGCCCGACGTGCACGCCGGTGCGGTCGCGGTTCCCGATGCGCCCGCGCCGCCGCGAGCGACGACATCGGCGTCCTCGCGGGCCAAGCCGCGCCTGGAGCGCCCTGTCTTCATCGTCAGCCCGCCGCGTTCGGGTTCGACGTTGTTGTTCGAAACGCTCGCGGGTGCGCCGCAGGTGTACACGATCGGCGACGAGAGCCACCAGCTGATTGAAGGTGTGAACGGTCTCGCGCCCGAGCAGCGGGGTTACCACTCCAACCAGCTGGGCGAGGACGATGCCACGCTGGCGGTCGTGCAGGAGTTGCAGGGACGCTTCCAGAACGCGCTGCGCGACCGCGAGGGCCGGACGCCGGAGGGTGGGGGCGCCGTGCGCATGTTGGAGAAGACGCCGAAGAACGCGTTGCGCATTCCGTTTTTGAAGGCGGTGTTCCCGGATGCCAGATTCATCTACCTGCACCGGGATCCACGGCAGGTGTGGGGCAGCATGATCGACGGTTGGACGTCGGGCAGGTTCCGCATGTACACGTTGCCCGACTGGAAGGGTCCCACCTGGTCGTTCCTGCTCACGCCGGGTTGGCAGGCCTTGAACGGACAACCGCTGGGCGAGATCGTGGCGCGCCAATGGGAAACCGCCACGCGCATCATGCTGGACGATCTGGAGGCCCTGCCGGCGGAAGACCGGACGTCGGTCGACTACGGCCGCTTCCTCGCCGATCCGCAGGGTGAGGCGCGCCGCCTCAGTGCCTGGGCCGGTTGGTCATGGGACCGGGAATTGGGAACGCAGCTCCCGCTCTCGCGCTACACGCTCTCGCAACCCGACCCGGACAAGTGGCGCCGGCATGCGGCGGAGATCGAACCACGCCTGGCGAAGTGGCGCGCAACCGTGGACCGTGCCGCACGCGCCGCGGGCCTCTGACGGTGCGAAGAAACAGAAAGGCCGCCCGAGGGCGGCCTTTCTCATGCTGAAGGCGCGCGCGGCGCGATCAGAACTTGTGCTTCTCGTCTTCCGGCTGCGCAGCCTGGCGGGCGATAGCGTCGACCAGCACGGCCTTGGCTTCGGCGGCGTTGCCCCAGCCGTCCAGCTTGACCCACTTGCCCTTCTCCAGGTCCTTGTAGTGCTCGAAGAAGTGGCCGATGCGCTCCAGCCAATGCGGGCTGACCTGGTCGATGTCGCTGATGTGGCTGTAGCCGGCGAACACCTTGTCCACCGGCACCGCCAGCAGCTTCTCGTCGCTGCCGGCTTCGTCGCTCATGCGCAGCACGCCGACCGGACGGCAGCGGATCACCGAGCCCGGGATCAGCGGCAGCGGCAGCACGACCAGCACGTCGGCCGGATCGCCGTCGCCGCACAGGGTGTGCGGGACATAGCCGTAGTTGCAGGGGTAGCGCATCGGCGTGGACAGGATGCGGTCGACGAAGATCGCGCCGCTGGCCTTGTCCACTTCGTACTTCACCGGCTCGGCGTCCTTCGGGATCTCGATGATGACGTTGATTTCGTCCGGCGGGTTCTTGCCGGCGCTGACCAGATCCAGGCCCATTGCGTGCTCCGAGGGGGTGCGGTGAAAGAGGGCCCGCATTTTACGCGCTTGGCTGCTGCGGCGCAGCAGGACCGTCCCCCGGGGTGGCCGGCCGTCGGCGCGCGCCACGTGATTCAGGCTGTCTTACAGCTTCCGGGCCCTAGAATCCGCCGCCCATGCACCCTCTCCGACCCGCCGCCGGCCTCTTGCTGACGGTGCTGGCCCTCGCCAGCGCCGATGCCGGCGTGCGCACGGTCTACCGGTGCGTACAGGGCGGGACGGTCAGCCTGGCCACGGCACCGGAGCCCGGCTCCAAGTGCACGGCCAAGGAGATCGACGACAACGCGGTCAGCACCCCGAACCTGTGGGGCTCGATGGGGGTGTTCAGCGGCACGCTTTACGAGCGCGAGCAGGACGGGCAGAAGGTGTACTCCACCCGCAAGCTGCCGGGGTCCACGCCCTACCTCAAGTTCACCGTGCAAACCCCGCCGGGCGAGCCCGCGCATCCGGGCCTGGGCCGGGTCGGCAAGCCCCGCCTCGACCGCTACCCCTCGGAATTCAAGGCCGCCGCCCGCCAGACCGGCGTGGACGACGCCTGGCTGCGTGCCGTGGCGCACGCGGAAAGCGACTTCGACGCCAAGGCGGTATCGCCCAAGGGCGCGATGGGTGTGATGCAGTTGACGCCGGACGTGGCCAAGGAATACGGCGTGGCCGATCCGTTCTCGTCTTCCGAATCGATCAATGCCGGCGCGCGCCACCTGCGCCAGCTGTCGAAGCGCTACAAGGGCGACCTGACCCTGGTGGCGGCGGCCTACAACGCCGGCATCGGGACGGTGTCGCGCTATGGCGGCGTGCCGCCGTATGCGGAAACGCAGGAGTACGTCTCCAAGGTCACCGCGCTGTACGAGCTGTACCTGCGCGCGATGGGCCGCAAACAGGCCCCTGAACGACCGGCGCTCTGACGCCGCGCGGCGTCCGCTTCTTCACTTCGCGCTCCCACCGGCAGGCCTACCGTGCCCCCACGGCCGGACCACTGCGCCGGCCAGGAGACCGCCATGAAGACGCGACGCGTATTCAGCGCCCCGGACATCGATACCGCCGAAGCGGCGCTGCATGTGGCCCTGCACATGGGCATCCAGCCGGACCATGCCGCCCTGGTGGGTCGTCCGGAGATCGAGATGACCCAGATGCCCGATGCCGAGAAGGAAGGCTCGCCCACCGATTTCATGCCGGCGGCGATGCGCGGCCTGGTCGGGGGTGGCGTAGTCGGCCTGGTGATCGGCCTGCTCGCGATGGCTATCCCGGCGGTAGGCATTCCGCTGGTCGCCGTGCTGCTCTGCACGCTGGTCGGCGCGCTCGTCGGCGGGTGGGCTGCGGCGCTGGCCGGTTCGTCCGTGCCCAGCGAGGTCCGCCGCGACTACCGAAGCGAGATCGACGCCGGCAAGGTGCTCGTGGTGATCGACGATGAGGACGAGCGCCTGCTGGAGCGGGCGAGCGACGCCATCACGGCGGCCGGCACCCAGCGCCTGCAGCTGGTGCATCACGGGCTGCTGCACTGAAGGTGGCGACGACGCGGGTAAGATGCGGCTTTCCCTGGAAGGAGCGTCCGATGCGTCGTTGGCTGGCGATGATGGGCCTGGTGGTGTCCGCGTCCGCGGCGGGCGCAGCGGATCATGCGTGGGAGAAATTCGGCGCGGACATGCCGGCAGGCCCGGTGGTGCCGCTGGCGCAGGCGCTGGCCGATCCGGCCGCGCACGAAGGGCAGGCGCGCGTCTTCAGCGGCCGCGTCGTCGACGTCTGCCAGAAGAAGGGCTGCTGGGTGATGCTCGAGGACGCGGGGCAGGGCGCGCGCGTGCTGCTCGGCGACCACGACTTCTATGTACCCAAGGATGTTCGCGGTCCGGCCCAGGTGCATGGCGTACTGTCGAAGGTGACGTTGTCGCCGGCGGCGCGCGAGCACACCGCGAAGGAAACGTCGCCGGGCGCGCAGGTGCCCACGATCGAATACCGCATCGTCGCCGATGGCGTGCAGGTGCTGGCGGACGATCCCGGCGCCTGAGCGCTGTTCAACCGAGCAACTGCTCCGACGGCACGACGTGCCGACCCGGGCGCGCGTCCAGGGCCGCGTCCACCAATACCGACGCGACGCGTTCCGGCGGTACCACCCGGTAGCGGCGCGGCAGGACGGGGCCGAGCGCACCGAAGATCCGCTGTGCCCACCGTTCGCCCGCTCGATGCTGCGTGCGGTCGCCGCCGAGCAGTCCGGGCCGTAGCAGGGTAAGCGAATCGAATCCGATACTTTCCAGGGCCTGCTCCACCTCGCCCTTGGTGCGCGAATAGAACACGCGCGACGCCGGGTCCGCGCCCAGGGCCGACACCAGCGCGAAGGCGCGCGCACCGTGGGCATGGGCGAGCCGCGCAACGGCTAGCGGATAGTCGTGGTCCACGCGGTGGAAGGCCGCCTGCGATCCGGCATCGCGGATCGTCGTGCCCAGGGCGCAAGCGACGGCATCCACGTGCCACCACGCGGCGTCGCCGGGCAGCGCATCGAAATCCACCACCGGATTCAGCAGTTTCGGGTGCGCGGGCAACGGCCTGCGCGTGGGCGCGATCACCTGGGTCACGCGCGGCGACGCAAGCGCGAGGGTCAAGGCGGTCTGGCCGATGAGGCCGGTGGCACCTGCCAACAGAAGACGGCTCATGCGGGGATTCCACGTATCGGGAGACCGCATCATGCCAGTCGGGCGCGTCCGCGACAGACGCTTCGGTTACGCTTCCTTGTCGGCCACAAACCCGGCGCCCGGAGCGCCACCCCATGCCTGCTGCCTCCGTTATCGCGCCTGCCTTCGAATCATCGACCCGGGAGCGCGCCCGATGAACCTCCCGCTCCACTACGGCGTGCTGGGCGCGGTCGAAGCCGGGCTGATCGCCTTCCTCATCGGCCTGCTGAGCTTCCTGTTCTGGCATTGGCTCTGCGACCGCCAGCGGTGGTCGATCGGGCACGCGGTGGGCTGGGCGTGCGTGACGGCCGTGCTCATCGGCGCGGGCATCGATGCCTGGAACCTGTTCTACCTCGGCATCAGCCGGCTGGAGTCGCCGCTGTACGCGCGCCTCGCGTTGCAGGGTATCCACGATGCGGAATCGCTCGGCTCCCGCGTCGTACTCGAGATTGCCGGTGCCCTCAGCGGCGTCGCCCTCGGTTGGCAATGGTTCAGCAAAAAAATACCGGACGAAACATCGCCGAACAGCGTCGAAAAAACGGACACGTAACTTCAATCCTGCGCGACGTCACGCATTCCACGAAGTGACAACTGCGTGATCACCGCGCCATAACACCGCGCTAGCCGATGCCATGACGCGCGTGGTTAAGCCTGCGTGCACGTTCATGTCAGCGCGCAATTTTCGTTCAGACGCACCGCGGCAAGGTGGGGCCGTGCGCAATCGGACGCACTTCCTACAGACGGAGCACTGACATGACCAAGAACACCCGCACGCCGCTGATCGCCCTGGCTGCCCTGAGCGCTGCGCTTGCGATGCCGCTGGCATTCGCTCAGGAGAAGACCGACGACGCCGCCGCACAGCAGGCGCAGCAGACCGAGCAGGCCACCGGTTCCGCCACCCAGAGCCCGACGCAGAGCACGCAGTCGGCGGCCGAGGGCGGCAAGCAGGGCTGGGCTGACGTCGACACCAACGGCGACGGCAACATCAGCAAGGAAGAATCCGCGGCCAACCCGGGCCTGAGCCAGGTCTTCGACCAGGCCGATGCCAATGCCGACGGTTCGCTGACCGCCGACGAGTACAAGGCGTTCGTCAGCAAGAACTACGGTGAGCAGAAGTAAGCATCGCCGCACCACCGCGTGACGCCGCGCGATAGCGCGCTGCACGCATCACCGGAAAAGGCGGCCGGCGTGCCGCCTTTTCCGCTTCATGCGCCGTGGCTGCCGGCGATATCGCAGGCACGGCGGTACAGGAGGTCCCCATGACGCAGACGACATTCCGTTCCACCGGCCTCGCCGCCGTGCTGACGATGGTGGCTAGCACCGCGTGCGTACCTATCGCGTTCGCGCAGGACGCCGCGCGCGGCGAGCAAGCGCCCTCGAACCCGCCGCATAGCGCGCCCGCCCCTTCTTCGCCCAAGCCCTTCGAAGAGCTCGATGCGAACGCGGACGGCGCCATCAGCAAGGACGAGGCCGCCGTGGACCCACCGCTCGCGCAGGCGTTCGGCACGCTGGACACCGATGCCGACGGCCGCCTCACGCCGGAGGAATATGCGGTGTATGCGCAGGGCCAGTCCTGATCTTTCCCCCTCTGGAGAACACCCATGAATACCCGACTCCACCGATTGCTCGACAAGCCGCTCCTGCTGCTGGGCACCGCCGTGCTCGGCGCAGGCCTGCTGACGGCCTGCGGCCCGAAGCCGGAAGACACGCCCGCCGCTGCGGCACCGGAACCGGTCGAGACCACGCCGCCGGCCGACGTCGTGCCGCCGGCTCCGACGCCGACCGATCCGGCCGCACCGACGGATCCGAACGCGCCGCCGACCGATCCGAACCTGCCGCCGCCGGCCAATCCGAACGCACCGGAAACCACGCCGCCTCCGGCTGATGGCAGCACGACGCAGCCCGCCACCGGCGGCTGAGTCCACGCCTCATCGGCGCAGCGATGCGCACGACCCGATGGCCGCCTCCGGGCGGCCATCTTCATTCCGCCGGAGGATGCGGCTGCTATCCTGCGCGCCCCTCCAGCACGACGGCAGGCATTCGGCATGGCGCGCATCCAATGGGTCGGCTTCGACGGCGACGACACGCTCTGGAAGAGCGAGGACTATTACCGCCACGCGGAAGCGGACTTCGAGGCGATCCTCGGGGCCTATGTCGATCTCAGCGATCCGCGTACCCACGGCCACCTGCTGGAGGTCGAGCGCGGCAACCTGAAGATCTTCGGCTATGGCGTGAAGGGCATGACCCTGTCGATGCTGGAGACCGCCATCCAGCTGACCGATGAGCGCATCAGCGCGCGCGACCTGCACCGGGTGATCGAGATCGGGCGTGCCACCCTGCAGCATCCCGTCGACCTGTTGCCCGGCATCCGCGAGGCGGTCACGCAGATCGCGGCCGACCACGAGGTCGTGCTGATCACCAAGGGCGACCTGTTCCACCAGGAAGCGAAGATCGCCCAATCCGGGCTGGCGGATCTGTTCCACCGCATCGAAGTAGTGTCCGAGAAGGATGAGGCCACGTACGCGCGCGTGTTGCGCGAACTCGACGTGGCGCCGCAGGCGTTCGCGATGGTCGGCAACTCGCTGCGTTCGGACATCGAGCCCGTACTCGGACTGGGCGGCTGGGGCATCCACATGCCGTACCACGTGACCTGGGCGCTGGAGGCCGAACACGGCGTCGCCCACGACGCCCCGCGACTGCGGGTGGTGGAGGGCGCCGACCAGCTGGCCGCCGCGCTCGCGGCGATCGAAGCCACGCCGGGCGCATGACGCACCTGCGCCGGCCCTGCGGCACAATGGCGGCGTGAAACGCGCGCTGCCCATCCTGATGCTGCTGGCCTGCCTGGCGATCGTCGCCCCTGCGAGCGCGCAGGACACGGCGGCGTACGCGCCGGCGAGCGGCGACGCCGCCGTGGACCGGCACCTCGCCGATATCAACGACTATGCGGCACGCTATCCGGCCGCCTTCGCCGACGAGATGTCGCGCTACTACGCCGTACCGCGCGCGTATGTCGAGGCGATGCAGCAGCAACCGGACTGGACGGCGGGCGACATCTTCATGGCGTGCGCGCTGGCGCAGATCGTCGGTCAGCCGTGCCGCGCGGTCGTGCGCGAATGGTCGCGCGATCATGCCGGTGGCTGGAAAGCCGTCGCGGGTCGCCTGCAAGCCGAGCCCGGCAGCCCGCAATACCGTCGTCTGCGCAGCGCGCTGGAAGCGACCTACCGTCGCTGGGACCGGCCGCAGCCGTAACGAAGCCCGCGCGCCGGCGTTACTGCGGCTTCTTCGCGTACATGATCAGCAGCACGAGATCCTCGTCGCCGTCCTGGCGGATCGCGTGGGTGCTGCCGGGGCGGGTCAGCATCGCATCGCCCGCCTGCACGGGCTGCGCGGTACCGTCGAGTTCGTATACGCCGCGACCGCTGAGCACGTAATAGATCTCGTCCTTGTGGTGCTGGTGCAGGCCGATGCCCGCGCCCTTGTGCAGCACGCGCTTGCGGAACTCGAAGCCCAGCGCGGGCGCATCGCGGAAGAACGGATACGCCGTGGTCGCACCGGCACCGCCGTGCGGACCGGGCTGCGGCGTGGCGATGTCGCGGTCGAGCACGACGAGGGACGGGTTCGGCTGCGCCTTGCGGTCGGCGAGCGCCGTGGCCGGTGCACCGCAATCAGTGTCGCGGGTGACGTGGCGGGCGAGCGACGGATCGACCTGCTTCCAGCCCGCCACCACCAGACACGCCACCATGACGGCGCCGCGCTGTTGGAAGTGGGTGTCGTCCTGCTGGTCCTGCGCCGGCACGTGCATGAAGTAGGGCTTGCTGGCCTCGTCACCGGCCGCGCGCAGCCAGTCCATGCTCAGGGCGGTCAGGTCGATCAGGCCGAGCTGCTCGCGCTGAGCCAGGTCACGCACGGCCTGCGCATACAGCCCGTGCGTATCGAGCAACTGTCCGCGATCGAATTTCCGTCGCGCCACCGGCGTCACCAGAATAGGGGTGGCACCCTTCTCGCGCGCGAGCGCCACGTAGCGCATCAGCCATTCCGGAAACGCGTGCTGCGGTTCGTTGTAGCGCGTGGGGTCTTCGATCTTCTCGTCGTTGTGGCCGAACTGGATCAGCAGCACGTCGCCCTTGCGCATCGCCTTGGCCATGCCATCGAACCAGCCTTCGGCGATGAAGCTGCGTGAACTGCGGCCGCTCTGCGCGTGGTTGCGCACCAGGTAGGCGTCCGGGGCGAGGAAGCCCTGCAGTTGCTGGCCCCAGCCTTCGCGCGGTGCGCGCTCCGGCCCGTAGTGGCTGGCCGTGGAATCGCCGGCGATGAAGACCTGGCGCGGTGGCGCGGCGTGCGCGGCCGCGGGAAGAAGGGCTAGCAGCGCGAGGGAGGCGAGCGGACGGATCATGGCGTCACCGTGCAGAAGGCGGAAACGACACGGGCCGCGTCGGAGAGGGAGCGCGGCCCGTGTCGCTGCTGCAAAGGGGAAGGGGAACTCAGCGCGCCAGCCAGCCGCCGTCGACGGGGATGATGGCGCCGTTGACGTAGTCCGACGCACGCGAGGCCAGGAACACCGCGGTGCCGCCCAGATCGGACGGCTCGCCCCAGCGGGCGGCGGGGATGCGGTCGAGGATCGCCTTGTTGCGGTCGGCATCCGCGCGCAGCTGCGCGGTATTGTCGGTGGCCATGTAGCCGGGCGCGATGGCGTTGATGTTCACGCCCTTGGCGCCCCACTCGTTGGCCAGCAGACGGGTGATGCCGGCGATGCCCGACTTGCTGGCCGTGTACGACGGCACGCGGATGCCACCCTGGAACGACAGCATCGAGGCGATGTTGATGATCTTGCCGCTGCCCTGCGCGATGAAGTGGCGACCCGCGGCCTGCGACATGAAGAACGCGGACTTGATGTTGACGTTCATGACGTCGTCCCAGTCCTTCTCGCTGAAATCCACCGCGTCGGCGCGACGGATCAGGCCTGCGTTGTTCACCAGGATGTCCAGCCCGCCCAGGCCTTCGACGGTCTCCTTCACCAGGCGCTCGACGGGGTCGATGCTGATCAGGTTCGCTTCCAGGTTGAGGAAGCGGCGCCCGAGCGCGCGCACCTTCTCGCTGGTTTCCGCAGCTTCGACGATGCCCGCGGCGGCGATGTCGGCGCCCGCTTCGGCCAGCGCCAGCGCGATGCCCTGGCCCAGGCCGGTGTTGGCGCCGGTCACCAGAGCGACCTTGCCTTCGAGACTGAAAGGATTGCGTGCCATCGTGTGTTCCCCTCGGATGTTGGGTGGCGCGGTTACTTGAGCTGGCAGATGTCCAGCACGTGCATGTCGGTGTAGTCCAGGTTCTCGCCGCCCATCGCCCAGATGAAGGCGTAGTTGCTGGTGCCCGAACCCATGTGGATCGACCACGGCGGCGAGACCACGGCTTCGTCGTTCTGCACGACGATGTGGCGCTGCGCTTCCGGCTCGCCCATGAAGTGGTAGACGCGGTCGTTGTCGGCCAGGTCGAAGTAGAAATAGACCTCGCTGCGGCGGTCGTGCAGGTGCGGCGGCATGGTGTTCCACACGCTACCGGTCTTCAGCACGGTCAGGCCGAGCAGCAGCTGCGACGACTGGCAGGTGGCCGGCACGATGAACTGGTAGATCGTGCGTTCGTTGCTGGTCTCCAGCGCGCCGCGCTCCAGCGCCACGGCGTCCTTGATCGAGAGCTGCTTGGTCTCGAAGCGCGCGTGCGCCGGCGTCGAGGTCAGGTAGAACTTGGCCGGGTTGGCGGCGTCGTCGGATTCGAACGCCACGTCGGCGCTGCCCATCGCCACGTACAGGCCATCCTTCGGGCCCAGTGCGTACGTGGTGCCGTCGACGGTGACCTTGCCCGCGCCGCCGCCGACGTTGATCACGCCCAGTTCGCGACGCTCCAGGAAGGGCTTGCCGGCGGCCGAGGCCGGTTCGGTCTGCCGGGGCAGGTCGACCTTCTTCGACACCGGCGCGGCGCCGCCGATCACGAAGCGTTCGTTGTGCGAGTAGTTCAGCTGCACCGTGTCGGCGACGAACAGGTTGCCGATCAGGTAGCGGTCGCGCAGCTGGTCGTTGCTCGCGCCGTCCATCATGTCCGGGTGGGTGGCGTGGTAGGTCTTGCAGAACATGGGCGGGGCTCCGTCGGTGCGGACGCGCCGTGGGGCGGCGTCGGTAAGAGGTGTGGGGTGGATTCTACGGGCTTTGGTAACCGGTGTCATTTTGCGGTGCGGCACTGCGAGCGAGGCTGCACGGGGCGGCTTACTCCGGCGGCTGCGAGGAGTCGCGGATGATCAGGTGCGGGCGGATGCTGGCGGCCGCCAGCACCGGGGTGCCTTCCGGCTGGATCAGCATGGCGGCGGCGGTGCGGCCCGTATCGCGGGTGTTGCGGCGGACCGAGGTCAGCGAGGGCCACAGGCGCGAGGCCAGCGGGCTGTCGTCGAAGCCGACCACCGACAGCTGGCGCGGGATGCTGATGCCGGCGCGCATCGCCACCTTGTAGACGCCGGCGGCCATCTCGTCGTTACCGGTGAAAATGGCGGTGGGGCGGTTCTTGCCGGAAAGCAACTTTTCGGCCGCGACCACGCCGGATTCGAAGGTGTAGCCCGCCTCGATGATGCGCGACTTCGGCAATTCCAGGCCGCGCTTGGCCAGCGCCTGCAGGAAACCGTCCGTCCGCTCGATTGAAGACCGATACGCTGCCGGGCCGGTGATCAGTGCGATGTCGGTATGGCCGAGAGATTGCAGGTACTCGGCCGCCTCGGCCGCGCCGTCACGGTCGTGCGTGACCACCATGCGGGAAGGTTCATCCATCGAGACCGACGCGATCCGCGAATAGCGGCAGCCGATCTCGGCGAGCATGTCGGCCAGCGCTTGGTCTTCGGAGGCGCGCGGCACCAGCATCACGCCATGCAGCTTCTGCTGCTGGACGAAGCGGCGCACGCCGTCGATGTAGCCGGGGCTGCGGCTGTCACAGGGATGCACGACCAGTTCGAAGCCGGAGTCGCGCAGGGCGTCCAATGCGCCGTACTGCATGTTCACGATGTACTGCGCGGTGGGGTTGTCGTAGACCATGCCGATCAGGAACGAGCGTCGGAACGCCAGGCCGCGGGCCATCGGATCGGGCACGTAGCCCACGTCCCGCATCAGTGCCTCGACCTTCTCGCGCGTGTCCTTACGGACCAGCGGCGAGTGGTTGATGATGCGCGACACCGTTTTCTTGGAGACACCGGAGAGCCGCGCGATGTCGTTGATGGTCGCGGCCTTGCCACCGGTGGGCAGGGCGGCAGGGTTTTCGGGCTTCTTGCGCGCGGGCATGGGGCGGTGCAGGTCCGTTCGTCGGTCGGTGGGATTCTAGCGGCTGGGGGTCAGTCCAGCGCGCGGTAGCGGAAATTACGGAAGTGCACCTTCCCCTGGCCGGCGGCGTACAGCGACGGCTTCAGGGCCAGGAAGCCCCCGGCGACATTGTGGTGGTAACCGGACACCTCCATCTGCACGGGGTACTTGGTCCAGGCCTTGCCGTCCGTGCTGGTATGGATCGTGACGATGTGGCGATTGTGGGTGACCCGCAGCCAGAGCCGGCCGCCCTTCGTGCTGGGGGCCAGTTTTCCCGGGCGTTCCAGGCCATAGCGGTGCATCACGAACTGCTCGCCGTTGCTGCCCACGCCCGCGTACAGGCGGTCGTTGTAGAACAGCACGGCGCCGCCCTGCGCACCGGGTTCGACCTCCATCTCGACCTCGAACTGGTAGGCCAGGTCGCCGGCGATGACGCCCAGCGGCGAACTGTCGCGAGGCGACGTGCCCTTGCCCTGCAGCGTCATCACGCCGTCGCCGAATGTGAGTCGACGCGCTTCATCGGATGCCGGATCGTAGAAGGCCCACTGCGGGCCCAGCCGGCCGCTGCGGAAGTCGTCGGACAGCGCCATGCCGTGCGGCGACAGCGCCTTGCCCGCGGGTTTGCGCAGCGGGCGGCTCAGATCGCCGCCCTGGGCGACGAACCAGCCGTCGTCCGTCCACGTGATCGGATCGAGCAGCGCCTGCCGGCCGAGCGTCCAGAACTCGCGCTCGTAGCCGTGGTAGATCATCCACCACTGCCCCGCGGCGTCTTCCACCAGCGTGGCGTGCCCGCGCGACCACCAGTACTGGTCGCGCGAGGTCGTGCGCACCACCGGGTTGTTCGGCGCGTTCTCCCAAGGCCCGTGGATCGAGCGCGAACGCGCGACGATGACCATATGCCCGGTGGGCGGACCGGCGGTGCCACCCACCGCGGTGATCATGTAGTACCAACCGTTGCGGAAGGTGATCTTCGGACCTTCCTGCGCGTAGCCCTCCACGTCCCACGATTCCGGATACCGCCAGCCGTCGTAGACATGCTTCACGTCGCCGACGGTGCTCAGGCCGTCGTCGGCCAACTGCACGTAATCGCCGGCACTGAGGAACAGGTAGCGCTTGCCGTCTTCGCCGACCGCGTGGCCGGGGTCGATGTGGCCCGGCAGGCCGATGTCGATCGGATCGCTCCACGGCCCGCGGATGTCGTCGGCCCACACCACGAAATTGCTGCGACGGGGCGATTCGGTGCCACCGACGCGAGCCGGGAAGTAGATGTAGTAACGACCCTGATGCTTGACCAGGTCCGGCGCCCAGATCGAGCCGACGTTGCGGGTGATGGCATGACCGACGGGCTGCCAGTTGATCAGGTCGCGCGAATGCCAGATCGGCAGCCCCGGATACGCGGTGAACGAGGACAACGTGAGGTAGTAGTCGTCGCCGTCCTTCAACACCGACGGATCGGGACGGTCGCCCGCCAACACCGGATTCAGGAAGGTGCCGTCGCCGAGATCGGCCTGGCGCTGATGCTCGATGCCGCGCTTCCATGCGGGCAGCGTGTCCGCTGCCTGCGCGACGAGCGCAACGCAGTAGAGCAAGGCAGTGGCGATGAAGCGGGTCGACAGCATGTGGTGCGTCCTCAAGGCGAAGCGGGGTGTGACGCCTTCCATTGCGGGTATTCCTTGGACAGCAAGCGCTTCGGCCAGCTGCCGTACCACTCGTAGCCGGTGCGGCGCTCGCGCGGGATGTCTTCGTAGCGCGCGACGCGCTGGCTGTCGCGGGTGGCGAGCACCACGCTGTTGTCCTGGGTGTCGTAGAAGCGGGCCCATAGGCCGGTGGCGGCCGGGTCGTTGACGAGACGGCGATCCTTCGCGCTGCTGTGGTACTGGAACTGCTCGGCGGGCGCGTCGAACGTTTCGATGCGTTGCCCGGTGATCTCCACGCGGCGCAGCCAGGCCACCGCGCCGTCCACGGCCTTTACGACATCGGGCGAAGGGTTGGGGATCGAGATCAGGTAGCGCACCACGCCGACGGTTTCCTGCCCGGTGATCGAGGGCAGTTCGAACTTGCGGCCTTGCGCGGGTGCCAGCGTCTGCGCGTCGTACTGGCCCGCCCAGCCTGCGAGCGTATCGCCCTGGCGGACCTGCAGGCGCAGCAGGCAGGCATCGCCGGCGTCCACGGCCGCCTGCACGCGTGCGCGCAGTGCGTCATCGACGAAAGCGTAGCGGCGGGTGTCGGTGAGTACCTTGCGCAATGTGCCGAGCACGCCGGCGGTCACGTCGTCGGCGATGGTGATGTGCGGGTGGTAGGACTGGGTGGCCGGCACGGTATGCGGCCAGCCGCCGCACGTCGGAATCTGCTGGGCCAGCGTGAACGCCAGGCCCTTCAGGCTGCCATCGCGGTAGCGCGGATCGCCGGTGATCGCGTAGGCCGTGGCCAGGTAGTCAAGCTGCGTGTAGATGTTGCGGTTGTCGAAACTGCCGCCGGACTTGCGCGCTTCGGCATCGAAACGCGCCTTCTCCGCATCGTCGAGGATGCGCGCCGGATCCTGGTTCTCGATCCAGCCGCCGTCGACGCGCTGGTAGCGCAGGATGTTGTCGGCGATCAGCGCGACCTGGTCCGGCGCATAACGCGGATAGGCGTCGCCGTGCACGTTGCGCCAGTGGTGGATGGCGTCCTCGAAGCCCGCCAGCGAGGGCGCTGCGCGTTCTGCCGTCAGGGCCATCGGCGCCACCGCGAGCAGGGCTATCGCGGCGCCCAGGGCGTGCAGGCGCCTCATCCCCTCAGCGTCCGCGGCAGCCACAGCGACAGTTCGGGGAAGAACGCGACGATCAGCAGCACCGTCAGCGCGGCCAGCCAGAAGGGCCAGATCGTGCGCATGCTCTGGGCGACGGTGATCTTGCCGATCGAGGTGCCGATGAACAGCACCGAGCCCACGGGCGGTGTGACCAGGCCGATGCCACCGGCCAGCACCATCACCAGGCCGAAATGGATCGGGTCGATGCCGTAGGCCTTCACCACCGGCAGGAAGATCGGCGTGCAGATCAGGATCTTCGGCGCGAGGTCCATGAACATGCCCAGCACCAGCAGGATCACCACGATCATCAGCAGCACGGTGCGCTGGCTGTCGGCGATCGACTGCAGGAACTCCACCGCCGCCGCCGGCACCTGCAGGTAGGCCAGCAGCCAGCCGAACACGGCGGCCGTGGCGATGACGAACAGGATCACGCCGGTCGTGCGCGCCGCATGCACCACCGCGCCGCGGAACTCCGCCCAGCGCAGCTGCCGGTAGAGCAGGGCCGTGACCAGCAGCGCGTAGACGACGGCGATCGCCGCCGATTCCACGGCGGTGAAGATGCCGGCGCGGATGCCGACGAAGATCAGCGTGACCAGGCCGAGGCCGGGCAGCGCACCGACCAGACGCAGCGCCACGGCGCGCCAGCCCGGGAAGGGCTCGGTGCCGTAGCCGCGATGGCGCGCGACGACGTAGCCGGTGACCATCATCGCCACCGTCATCAGCAGCGCGGGCACGATGCCGGCCGCGAACAGGTCCGCGATGGAGAGGCCGCCGCCGGCCGCCGCCGAGAACAGGATCAGGTTGTGCGAGGGCGGTACCAGCAGCGCGACCAGTGCCGCGGTCATGCAGACGTTGACCGCATAGTCCACGTCATAGCCGCGCTTCACCATCTGCGGGATCATCGTGCCGCCGACGGCCGACACGTCGGCCAGTGCAGAACCCGACACGCCGCCGAAGAACAGCGAGGACAGCACGCTGACCTGACCCAGGCCACCGCGCATGCGACCGACCAGCGACGAGGCCAGCGCGATGAGGCGTTCGGAAATACCGCCTCTCAGCATCAGTTCGCCAGCGAAGATGAAGAGCGGGATGGCGATCAGCGACACCGACCCCGAACCCGCCGAGATCTGCTGCACCAGCACGATCGAAGGCACATCGAGGTAGAGCAGGGTGGCCAGCGCCGCGACCGCCAGTGCGAACGCGACCGGCACGCCCAGCAGCAGCAACAGGACGAACAGGCCCAACAGGATGGCGATGGCCACGGATCAGACTCCTTCTTCGCGGGCGGGCTGCGTGGCCTGCCACGCCTTGTTCAGCGCGAACACGCAGATCAATGCGCCGCTGATCGACAGCGGCAGATAGTTGATGCTCTGCGGCATCGACGCGCCGGCGATCTTGATATCCAGGCCATCCAGTAGCAGCACCGCGGCCCAGCCGGCGATCATCGCGCCCACGGCCGCGATCAGCAGCGGACGGGCGACCGCCAGCGCGCGGCGCGCGAGTGGCGGCAGGTTCTCGGCGAGCAGGTGGAAGCTGAAGTGGCGGTTGGTGTGCACACCGGCGGCGGCACCCAGGCTCATCGCCGTGCTCAGCAGCAGCAGCGTGACGGGTTCGGTCCAGCTGGGCGAATCGTTGAGCACGTAGCGGGTGAACACCTGCCAGCCCTGCACCACCACCAGTCCGATCAGGGCGGTGGCGGCGACGGCGATGGCGGCGTCGGCCAGGCGGTCCAGCGTGCGCTGCACGGGGCCGGCCGGAAGGGAAGCGGCGGTCTCGGTCATGGGCGTGCCTCGTCAGGCCAGATCGCGGATGCGACGGTAAAGGGCTTCGATCTGCGGTTGCGCGTGGTAGGCATCCAGCAGCGGCTGCGCGGCCTTGCGGAACGCGGCGATATCGACATCGTTAGTCTGGATGCCGTGTTCCAGCACGGCCTTGCGTGCCGCATCTTCCGACGCGTCCCACTTGGCCCGCATCACCGGCACCGACTCGCGCGCCAGCCGCACCAGCAGCGCGCGGTCCGACGGTTGCAGCGATTCGAAGCTCTTGCGCGACATCACCAGCACGTCCGGCGCATAGGAATGCCGCGTTTCCGACCAGTACTTCGCCGCTTCGAAATGACGGCTGGAGTGGAAGCTGCGCATGTTGTTCTCGGCGCCATCGATCATGTGCGTTTCCATGGCCGAAAACGTCTCGCCGAGCGACATCGGCGTGGGGTTCGCACCGAGCAGGCGGATCAGGCGGATGAAGATGTCCGACGCCGCGACGCGCACCTTCATGCCGTGCAGGTCGGCCGGCACCCGGATGGGATGCTTGTTGTTGTAGAAGCAGCGCGCGCCGGAATCGTAGATCGCCAAGCCCACCAGGTCGCGCGCGGCAAAGCTGTCGAGCACCGCCTGCCCGACGTCGCCATCGATGACACGGCGCAGGTGCGCGACCGAATCGAACACGTACGGCAGGCACAACGCCTGGGTCAACGGCAGCGCGTTGTTGAGCGCGCCGGAGAACACCCGGGTGATGTCGATCACGCCGAAGCGCGCCATGTCGATGGCTTCGGCTTCGCGGCCCAACTGGCCGGAGTGGTACTGCCGCAGCGACAGGCGGCCGCCGGTCTCGCGTGCCATCGCATCGCCGATCCAGCGAACGGCCTCGACAGTGGGATAGTCCTTCACGTGCACGTCGGACGCGGTCAGCACGCGGCGCCCCGCATCCGCATGGGCCAGCGAGCCGGCCAGCGGCGCAGCGACCGCGGCGCCCAGGCTGGCGCCGAGGAAACGACGACGGTTCATCATGCGCGCCAGTCTCCCTCGTCCTGGGCCGTGGCGGCCACGGCCTGGCACGTGATGCTGCCATGGCCGTCGAAGTCGATGCGGGCCACTTGGCCCGGCAGGATGTCGTGGATGCCAGTGGCATTGCCGGTGGCGATGTAGTCCCCTGCCTGCAGCGGACGACCGCGGCGCGCCGAGCGCGACAGCGCGAAGGCGAACGCCGCGCGCAGGCCGCCCGGTAGGGTGGTGGCGCCGCCCTGGCCGACGCGCGCGCCATCAATCCAGGTGCTGCAGGTCAGCGAGGCGTCGGTACGCGCCGCCCAGCCGGGAATCTCCGCGCCCATCACCAGGCCGTTGTTGTTGCCGAAATCGGATACCACCACACGCGGCCCGAGCTGGTTGATGGTGGCCAGGGGGCTGCTGGCGACTTCCATGCCGATGAAGAGCGTGGACGGCACCGCCGCTGCTTCCTCCGGCGTCCAGTCGGTCTTGCCGGCCGGCGCGTCAGCGTCCAGGCGCAGCACGTATTCGGCCTCGACGGCGCCGAAGCCGCCGTCGAACACTTGGAAGTCGTGTTGACCACCGGTGGTCATTTGAAAGGCGCGGGCGAAGATCGGGCCGAGCAGACGCTCGTCCCCCGAGGCGTCGCGGCGCTCGGGCGCGATGTAGCCGACTTTCCAGCCCACCACGCGGTCCGGCCATTGGGCGATGGCGAAATCCTGCACCCGGTATGCGGTCACCAGATCGGCAGGAATCTCGCCAGGAAAGCCGGGAAGCGCGCGGCCCTGGCGACGCGCAGCGACGAAGCTGTCGGCGATGCTCGCCAGATCCGGGGCCTGCGCACGTTCGCGGGCCAGGGCGCTGCTGTCATTGCTCAAGAGGGTTCTCCCCGCTCCGTTTGTTGCACTGCCGAGTGACAGCGCCGCTGTGGCCTGTATATGGTAAACCGGTGTCATTGACAATGTGCACTGCCGCAAAAACCGACCCGATGCCACGATGCATCGATCCACTCCTGGGAGGGAGCCAATGCTTCACATCCGTATCCCCCGGCTGGCGGGTGCCCGCCGGCTGACCCGCCTCCTGGCGTTCACGCTGCTGGTGGCGGCCGCGACGTCGGCCGTGGCCGTCGACACCGGACCGCTGGCGTTCCCCGGCGCGCAGGGCAGTGCCGCCCATACGCCCGGCGGTCGTGGCGGCGCCGTGCTGCGCGTGACCACGCTGGCGGCCGACGGGCCCGGTTCGCTCAAGGCGGCGTTGATGGCCAAAGGCCCGCGCACCGTGGTGTTCGAAGTCGGCGGCGTGATCGACCTGGGCATGAAGGAACTGCGCATCACCGAGCCCTTTCTCACGATCGCCGGCCAGACCGCCCCGCACCCGGGCGTGACGATCATCAAGGGCGGGCTGACCATCGCCACCCATGACGTGGTCATCCGCCACCTCCGCATCCGTCCCGGCGACGGTGGGATGGCCAAGCGGTCGGGCGACATCGATGCGATCACCACCGTGCGCGGCGCGCACGATGTGATCGTCGACCATTGCTCGCTCACCTGGGCGACGGACGAGAACTTGTCGGCCTCCAGCACGCGTTTCCACGGCGAAAGCGAAGCCGAGTGGATGGCCAATGCTTCGCGCAGAATCACCTACAGCAACAACATCGTCGGCGAAGGCCTCGCCAACGCCACCCACCCCAAGGGCGAGCATTCGAAGGGATCGCTGATCCATGACCACGTCAACGAGGTGCTGATCGTCGGCAACCTGTACGCACACAACTACGAGCGCAGCCCGTTGTTCAAGGGCGGCGCGCGTGGGCAGGTCGTCAACAACCTGATCTACAACCCGGGCCAGCGCGCCATCCACTACAACCTGATCGCCGAGGAATGGCTGGGCCATCCTTACTCGCGTGGCGAGATGGTCGTGCGTGGCAACGTCATGCGCGCCGGGCGCTCCACCGAGCCGCTGGCCTTCTTCATGATCGGCGGCTCCGGTGACCTGGATCTCTATCTGCAGGACAATCTCGTCGTCGATCGCGTCGGCAACAAGAGCATCGCGGACACGGGCAGTTACACCACTGCGCCGTTGAAGCTCAACCGGGTGAAGAACGCGCCCGCATTGCCGTTCGGCGTCACGCTGCTGCCCTCGGAGAAGGTGCAGGACGTGGTCATCGAGAACGTCGGCGCCACACCGTGGAACCGGGACCTGATCGACCGCCGTATTGTCGCCGACGTCATCGAAGGGCGGGGCGAAATCATCGACAGCCAGGAGCAGGTCGGCGGGTACCCGCAGTACAAGGAAGCGCGCAAACCGTTCGTCGCGAGCGAATGGAACCTGGACACCATGGAACCCCTCGCAGGCTATCCGCGCGGCGAGCCGCTGCGCTGAGGGCGCGCGAAGGTAACCACAGCAAGGGCCCGCCGTGAGGCGGGCCCTTGCTTGTTGCGGCGTCTTGCCGGGCATATCGCGTCCCGCTCTGTCGCAACGGCCTCAGAAGTTGAACCGCGCGCCGACGTAGTACTGCCGGCCGGTGTGGTGGTACACCGACGCGCGATCACCCGCCGAGTCCACGTACTGGTCGTTGAACTCGTCGGTCAGGTTGAGGCCTTCCAGCGTGAGGGTGAGCCGTTCATTCCACTTGTACGACATGGACACGTCCACGCTGCGCGCGCTGCGCTTTCCCTCCACGTCGTTGTTGTTCTGGCCCGGGACGCGCTGCAGGTAGTCGTCGCGGAACGAGGTGGAGACGCGGGCACTGAACCGATTGTTGTCGTAGTAGAGCGTGGCGTTGTACGAGTCCGGCGACAGGTTGACCAGGTCGTTGGCGATGTAGGTCACCGGGAAGCTGCCGGGCACGGCGTAGTCGATGTCCGATTCCACGTGTGTGTAGTTCAGCAGCACGCCGAAATGGCGGAACCCGCCGGGCAGGAAACTGAAAGGCTGCTGGTAATTCAGCTCGAAGCCCTTGAGCGGACCGCCGGGCGTGTTGATCGGCGTACGCACGTCGAACTCCACATCCCAGAACGTCGACGGCACCCACTCCAGCGGCAGGCCGGTGTCGCGGTAGGTGATGTTCTCGCGCAGCTCCTGGATGTAGGTCTCGATGTCCTTGTAGAACAGCGCCAGCGACAGCACGGAATCTTCTGCGAAGTACCATTCGGCGCTGAAGTCGTACGTCTTGGCCCGGAACGGCTGCAGGTAGGGATTGCCCACGCGGATGTTCGGCGAGCCGGTGGTGGTGATGCCGGCGCCGGGGGACAGGTTGCCCAACTGCGGACGCGCCATGACCTTGGCGGCGCCGAAGCGCAGCACGACGTCGTCCGTGACGTCCCAGGCCAGGTTCAACGAAGGCAACCAGTCCTTGTAGTCGTTGGTCACCGTGACCGGGCTGCCGCCGCCGACGGAGGTATAGCCGCTGGCTTCCACATCGGTGGTGGCGTAGCGCACGCCGAGGTTGCCGCGCAGCGGACGGCCGATCAGGTCCGTGTTGAAGTCCAGCTGCAGGTAGCCGCCCCAGTCCTCTTCGCTGATGCTGCGGTTGTTGCCGCGGGCGTTGCCGTTGGTGATGCTGCTCAGGGTGAAATCGCCGCCGGGCACGCCGGTGTTGCAGTTGCAGTAGATGTTGAACAGGCTGGCGATCGCGTTGAGATCCGGGATCAGCCACGAACTCGGCCCGCGCCCATCCAGTCCGCGCCCGAAGCCGGTGACCAGGGTGGAGATATCGGCCACGGTGGTGCCCGTGGGCAGCGCCGGCACCGAGGTCTCGCTGCTGCGGCGGAACTCCCAGGTGTCCATCTCGAAGCGCTTGTACGACATGCCGCCGCGCAGGGTGAAGGTCTCGTTGATGGCGAAGTCGAGATCGAGCTTGCCGGTATCGAAGGTGTTGTCCACGCCCTGCGGACGGATGCGAATCTCCGAACCCGTCGTGTTCGCGGCCGGGCTGCTGATCCAGCGCCAAGCCGTGGGGCTGGTCACGTCGAGGTTGCCGTAGGTGATCACCGGCAGCCGACTGTTGCCGCGATAGTCCCAGCTGTAGCCGTCCAGGTTCTGGATATCCAGGGTGACGGTCGTCTGCACCGGGTTATTGAATTCCGAGCGCGACGTGCCGGCCAGGGCGGTCAGCTTCAGCCGGTCGGTGATGTCCTGCTCCAGGGTCAGGCTGTACTGGGTGAACTCGGTGGAGAGCTTGTCGAAGCGGGATTCCGAGCGCACGTCGACGTTGTCGAACACGCCGTAGACCAGGTTGCCGCGCTCGTCCACTTCGGCCTGCAGCACGTGGGTCTCGTACTTGCCACCTTGCGTGTTGGAGCGGCTGAACGAGATGGTCTCGAGAAAGTCCTCCTGTCGCGTCGCATCGAGCTTGGAATACATCGCATCGAAACTCAGCAGCGTGCTGTCCGATGGCTTGAACTGCAGCGCCGCGGTGACACCCAGACGTTCCTGGTCGTGGGTCAGGCGGCCGTAACGCGGCAGGCGCGGGTGGAACGTGGTGGCCGCCGACGCCAGCCGGTACGCGTCGTTGTTGGCCTGCGTATTGGCGGGGCGCGGATTGCCGGTGGAGCAGTTCAGTGCGGTCGTGCCGCGACCAGTGTTGTTGGTGTTGTTCTGCGGCGTGTAGCCGACCGGGCTGCAGAAGCCGTTGGAGGAAGGACCATTGTCCCAGCGCACCGCGCTGTAGCCTTCCTCCAGCAGATGCCGCTCACTGTAGGCGGCCGACAGCAGGGCGCCGAACCGACCATCGGCCCATGTGTTGCTGATCAAGGCGGAAAAGCGCGGATCCCAGTCCTTCGCCAGATCGTTGTAGCCCATCTGGGTGGTCGCGGTAGCGGTGAAGCCATCGTAGTCGAACGGTCGCGCGCCACGCAGGTCGACCGTGGCGCCCAACGAACCTTCATCGATCTGCGCGGATTGTGTCTTGCGCACGGTCAACTTGCTGAAGAGTTCGGAGGCGAACACGTTGAAGTCGAAGCCGCGTCCCCGGTTCGCGCCGCCGGAGCTGTCGGTGCCGCCGGTGGTGGCGAGCGCTTCCAGCCCATTGATGCGCACGCGGGTGAAGTCCTGGCCCAGACCACGCACGGTGATCGAACGTCCTTCGCCGGCGTCGCGATCGATCGCCACGCCCGGGATGCGCTGCAGCGCTTCAGCCAGGTTGAGGTCCGGGAACTTGCCGATGTCCTCGGCGACGACGGCATCGATCTGTTCGGCGCTGTAGCGCTTCTCTTCCAGCGCCTTTTCCAGGCTGGCGCGGAACGTGCCGACCACTTCGATGCGGTCCAGGTCGGTGGTGGTGGGCGATGCCGCCTGCGCGTCCTGTGACTGTGCGAAGGCGGGTGCGTGCAAAGCGAGGGCGATCGAGAAAGCGAGCGCGGTAACCGGTGTCTTCCGGTGGTGTGGCCGATGCGTCATGACGTCCCCCTCCCAAGGGCTGCCAATCATGTGAGCGTGCCGGGCGACCCGGCGACGGTATGGAAACTCCCCAGCATCCAGACTCGGCGCATGAAAATGACACCGATGGTCATGGACGCTAACAGAGTGTGCGGTGCAGCAACAAGTGGTTGATTCGGCTCAAGAAAATGTCTCCGTGGACAAGCTCCGCCTGTAACCGTTTTCTCTTGTGCCGGCCAACAAAAAAGCCCGGCCGAGTAGGCCGGGCTTTTGGGGCGAACCGGGGTTCGCGGCGGTGCGATCAGAACTTGTAGCGTAGGCCCAGCAGGTACTGGCGGCCGGTTTCGCTGTAGTCCAGCGGGAGTTGGCCGTTGGCGTTCTGCACCCACGACTCCTGCGGCTCGTCCGTCAGGTTGATGCCTTCCAGGCTCAGCTCCAGCTTGTCGTTGAGCTTGTAGCGCAGCGCCATGTCGATCGTGGTGGTGCCGGTCTGCCCGTGCACGCCATCGATGTTGTAGCCCGCTTCGGTACCGGGTGCCTGCAGCAGGTAGTCGTCGCGGTTGGTCGCCGAGACGCGGCCGGAGAAGCGCTCGCCTTCGTAGTACAGGGTGGCGTTCCACGAATGCTTTGACATGCCGGTCCACGGCGCCTTCAGCACGTTGACGCCCGCGCTGTTGACGTACTGGATTTCCGTGTCCACGTACGTGTAGTTCAGCTGCGTACCGAAGTTGGACCACTTGCCCGGCAGGAACGAGAACGGTTGGATAAAGGTGGCCTCGAAGCCCTTCACTTTGCCGCCCGGCGTGTTCACCGGAACGCTGAAGACGAAGTCGTCGTTGACCGTCGCGCCCGTGCCGTCGAGCAGGCTGGCGGGCAGGCCGCTGGAGGCGTAGCTGCGCACCTCGCGCGTGGTCTGCACGAAGCCGTCGATATCCTTGTAGAACAGGCCCAGCCCCAGCATGGCGCCTTCGTTGAAGTACCACTCGAAGCCCAGGTCCACGGTCTCCGCGCGAACCGGATCGAGGTTCGGGTTGCCGCCGCTGACCGTGCGCGCACCGCCGCTGACATTGACCGTCACGCCCGGCGTCAGTGAGCCGAGTCCGGGACGCGACATCACCTTCGCGGCCCCCAGGCGGATCAGGAAGTCCGGCGTGATCTCGGCCACGATGTTCATCGACGGCAGCGTGTCGCTGTACTCACGGCTCACCGTCGTGGCGACCGGAGTGCCACTGGCGGTCGCGACGCCGGTCGAGCTCTGCTTGGTCCGCACGTAACGGACGCCGAAGTTGCCGGATACCGGGATGGCACCCAGATCGGCGGAGAACTCGCCCATCAGGTAAACACCGCGATCCTCTTCCTTCACGCTGCGCGTGTTGACCGCGCGCTCGGTGACCGCATAGATGCCGCTGTTGCTGTAGATGTCGAACAGGTCGGCGATGGCCTCGTAGTCCGGAATCACCCACGTACCCGGCGTGCCGTTGACGCCGCTCAGGCTGGCCAGCTCGGTGAGGTCAGCCGGTACGGTGGTGGTGCCACCGCTGAACGTCGGCACCACCAGCTCGGACGCGCGGCGCAGTTCGCGCGTGGAGAACGCGTAATCCTTGGACTGCACGCCGCCCTTCAGGCGGAAACCCGGGCTGATGTTCCAGTTGAAGTCCAGCTGCGCGGTGTCGAACTCGTTGGTCACGTACTGCGGGCGGATGCGGATTTCCGCCAGCGTCCAGCCGTTCGGATCCGTTGGGTCGATGCCGTAGTTGAGGATCGGCTTGTACGGATCGTTGCGGTAGTCGTAGCTGTAGTTGTCGACGTTCAGCTTGTCCATGATGATCGTCGTTTGGATCGGATTCTCGTGCTCCGATTTGGACGTGCCGATCTTGCCGCTGACCTTGAAGTTGTCGGTGAACTCGTGCTCGCCTTCCAGGTTGAGCTGGGTGAACACGGTGTTCCACTCGTCATGGCGGCTTTCCGAGCGGATGTCGACGTCGTCGAACAGGCCATACACCAGCGCGCCATTCTCGATCACGCCGTCGCGGACGATCGTCTGCGGCTTGCCGGTCCCGCTGCGACTGAACGAGATCGCTTCGATGTACTTCTCGTCGCGGGTCGCATCGATCTTCGAGTACAGCGCATCCAGGGCGAACTGGGTGCGGTCGGTCGGCTTGAACTGCAGCGCGGCCGCCACGCCGGTGCGCTTCTGGTCGTGTTCCATCAGCGTGTAGCGGGGGAAGCGCGGATGGTAGACATCCGCGCTGCGGGCCGCGGCGAACGGAGACGTCGCACTGAAATTGCCGTTGCTCGTGCCCTGCGCCCAGCGACCGCTGCCCGATCCTTCCTCGAGCGCCTGGCGCTCGGAGTAAGCGACCGACAGCAGGGCGCCGAACTTGCCATCGGCCCAGGTATTGGCGATCAGCGCGCCGATCCGGGGATCGGTCTTCTCGGCCAGGTCGTTGTAGCTGGCCTGGCCGCTGGCGGTAAAGGTGAAACCGTCGTAGTCGAGTGGGCGCGCGGTGCGCAGGTCGACGGTCGCGCCCAGCGAGCCTTCCTCCACGTCCGCCGACGGCGTCTTCCGCACGATCAGCTGCGAGAACAAGTCCGAGGCGAAGACGTTGAAGTCGAAGCCGCGACTACGATTGGTGCCACCGTTCTGGTCGGTCGCACCCACCGTGGTGAGGGCTTCCATGCCGTTGATGCGGACGCGGGTCAGGTCCGGCGGCAGGCCGCGGACGGAGATCTGGCGGCCTTCACCGCCCTCGCGTGTGATCACCACGCCCGGGATGCGCTGCAGCGACTCGGCCAGGTTGAGGTCGGGGAACTTGCCGATGTCCTCGGCGACGATGGCATCGACCACGCCGGCTTCGCCGCGCTTGATGTCGAGTGCCTTTTCCACGCTCGCGCGGTAGCCGGTGACGCTGACGGTATCCAGCGTATCGACGCTCTGCTGCGCAGGGGCGGCCTGACCGGACTCGGTCGTCTGCGCCGCTTCCTGGGCGTGCGCGGCTGCACTCATCTGCAGCGCCAGGCCGATCGAAACGGCAAGCAAGGTAACCGGTGTCTTCCGGCGGTGTTGACTGACTGGCATGTTCTCCCCTCCTCAAGGGACCATGGCCGCGTGTGCGACTGTTTTGGTAGCAAAAAAACGCTGTGTATTCCCTTCCAGATCGTGCCAGCTGATAAAATGACACCGCTGGTCAAAAACAACGCTAACAGAGTGTGCGCTGCAACAACAACTGCTGTCGGGCCCGGATTATCTTGTCCTCGGGACAACACAGGATGGCGCGTGCGCATCGACGCAACACCGCAACGGGAGGAGTGCTGCAATGGCAAAGATCGTGTGTTTCGGAGAGCTGCTGCTGCGCCTCGGCGCGCCCGGCAGGCAGGTGTTGCTGCAGTCGCCGACGCTGGATGTGCACGTCGGCGGCGCGGAAGCGAATGTCGCGGTGTCGCTGGCGCGGTTCGGCCATGACGCACGCATGGTCGGCGTGGTGGCGGACAACGCCCTGGGTGAAGCCGCCCTCGGCGAACTGCGTCGCCATCGCGTCGATGTTGCTGCGGTGCAGCAGCGCTCCGGACGTATGGGGCTCTACTTCTTGACGCCCGGCGCGATCCAGCGCCCGAGCGAAGTGCTCTACGACCGCGCCGACTCCGCCTTCGCCCGCGCAGGCGGAGGTGAGCACGACTGGCCTGCGTTGCTGGCCGGTGCGCAGTGGCTGCACGTTTCCGGCGTCACGCCGGCGCTCGGCCAGCGAGCCGCGGACGGTGTGCTGGTGGCCGTGAAAGCCGCACGCGCCGCCGGGGTGAAGGTGTCCTTCGACGGCAACTTCCGCCCGAAGCTGTGGGAAGCCTGGGGCGGCGATGCGCCGACCATTCTGCGTGGCCTGATGGCGGAAGCCGACATCCTGTTCGCCAGCCATCGCGACCTGCAGGTGGTGCTCGGCCTCGACTTTCCCCAGGCGACACCGCAGGAGCGCTTCGCCGCCGGCGCGGCCGCCGCGTTCCAGGCCTTCCCGCACCTGCAGCAGATGGCGGCGACCGTGCGCGTGCAGCGCAGCGTCGATCACCATGTGCTGTCGGGCATCACCGCGTTGCGCGCGGGCACGGTGTACACCACGCCCGCGCACGAGGTCTCGCCGATCGTCGACCGCATCGGCACCGGCGACGCCTTCGCCGCGGGCGTGCTGCATGGCGGGCTGACCGGCATGCCGGTGGCCGACGCGCTGCACTTCGGCGTCGCCGCCGCTTGCCTCAAGCACTCGCTGCCCGGCGACTTCAATCTGGTCGGTGTAGCAGACGTCCACGCGTTCCTCAGCGACAACAGCCTGGACGTGAAACGCTGACCGCGTAGGCGGCCAACAGGGAATGTTGCGTTGCGACATTCCCGGACGCAGGAAAAACTATCGTTTGAAGATGCCGCCGCGGGCTTTGCCCGTGGCGCGATTCCCGCAGACTGCGCGCCATGATGAGCGCCGTCCATGCGTAGCAAATTGTTCGTGCCCGGCAGCCGTCCCGCGCTGTTCGTCAAGGCGCTGGCCGGCGATGCCGACCTGCTGTCCTTCGATCTGGAAGACGCCGTCGCCGGCGACGACAAGGCGACCGCGCGCACGCACGTGGCCGCGTTTTTGCGCAACGCACCGCATCGTGCCACCGGCAAGCAGGTCGTCGTCCGGGTGAATGCGTGGAACACCTCGGCCTGGGAAGACGATCTGCGCGCGATCCTGCCGCTCGACATCGACCTGCTCAACCTGCCGAAGATCGAGTCCGCGGATCAGCTTCGCCAGGCGATGAGCGAGATCGACGCGATCGAGGCGCGCCTCGGCGTGCGCCGCGCCGTCGGCTTGCTGGTCAACATCGAGACGCCTCGCGCACTGCGGCATGCCGCGAAGATCGCGCTCGCCCATCCGCGCGTGCGCGGCTTGCAATTGGGGCTGGGCGATCTGTTCGAACCGCATGGCATCCGCCGCACCGACCTGCGCAACGTGCACGCCGCGCAGTACGCGCTGCGCATGGCCGCGGCGGAAGCCGGTGCGTTCGCCTACGATGCAGCGTTCCCGGGCTTGGAAGATGAAGCGGGTTTCAAGGCGGAGGCCGATTCGGCCCGGGCCTTGGGTTTCGCGGGCAAGAGCTGCGTGCATCCGCGCCAGGTGGCGTGGGCGAACGCGGTGTTCGCGCCGTCAGAAGAGGAAGTCGAAGCGGCCCGTCGGACCGTGCAGAAGGCGGCCGAAGCCGGCGAGGGTGCCTTCGCCGTGGACGGCCGCATGGTGGATGCGCCGTTCCTGGCGCGTGCGCGCGCCGTGCTGGCGTTCGTGGATCGGGAAAAGGGGACCCCATGAGTCAACCGGCAACGCGGTCCGTGACCGCCCGCATCCAGCGCGTGGTCCGGCACGCGTTCGCATGGTCCATGCTGGTCGTGGCGGCGTCGGTCGTACCGGCCAAGGCGGAGAGCCTGACCACGGTGAAGCAGGAGGCGTTGCCTGCGCTGCCTGCCGGTGTGGCGAGCGACGTCCACGCGGTGGGAACCGCGCTGGTCGCGCTGCACGAAGGCCGTGCATGGCAGCTGCCTGCAGGCAGCAAGGCCTGGCAGCCGTTATCGCTGCCCGACAGCGTCGCCGCTCCGGCGACCTGGGCCAGTGCCGCGAAGGGTGTGCTTTATCTGCTGGTGAGCGCAGACAACGGCCAGACCTACACGAGTGCTTCCAGCGCAACGCTCGAACGTGACCGCCTCAGCCTGCGCCCGCTTCCCGCCTGGCCGACGGCACTGAAGGACGTGTCGCTGGCCGAAGCCGACGGCCGCCTTTATGCCAGTGGCCTGGATGAAAGCGGTGCGCCGCGCCTTTACCAATTAACGCTCGCCACGCCCTCCGCTGGCTGGATCGCGCTCGCCACGTGGCCCGCGGGTGGCGCCAGCAGCCTGCTCGCGCAGCGGAGCGATCTGTTCGCCACCGTGCCGGGCGCCGAGGGCGACGCACTCTGGCGTTGGCACCGGGAAACGGGCTGGACGCAGATGCCGTCGCTGCCGGGCCGGCTGGTGCCGCAGGCCGCGCGCGCGCTCGGCCAGGCGCACCTGCTGTACCTCCTCGCATCCGACGGCGCGCCGCCGCGCCTGGAGACCTTCCACACGATCACCAAGGCATGGGCGAGTTTGCCCGCGACGCCGCCGTCCGGCATCCAGAGCGTCACGGCCTGGGGCGACGGCCTGGTGATGGGCGGGGAAGAGGGTGCGCTCACGACATTGCAGCTGCAGTCCGGCAAGCATCTGCTGACCTGGCTCGACTGGCTGGTGATCGTGGTCTACCTGGCCGCGATGATCGGCATCGGCCTGTACTTCTACCTGCGCGAGAAGCGCAACTCCACCGAGAACTTCTTCGTCGGCAGCCGCACGATCCCGTTCTGGGCAGCGGGACTTAGCCTCTACGCGGTCAACACCAGTTCGATCAGTTTCATCGCGATTCCGGCGAAAGCCTTCGAGACCAACTGGCAGTACCTGACCAACAACCTGATCGCCGTGCTCGGCCTGATGTTCGTGGCGATCTGGATCGTGCCGCTGTTGCGTCGGCTCAATCTGATGTCGACGTTCTCCTACCTGGAGACGCGCTTCCACCCGAGCATCCGCATGCTGGCCAGCGCCCTGGCGATTCTCATGCAGATCGGCAGCCGGATGAGCGTGATCCTGTTCCTGCCGGCGCTCGCCATCTCGACGATCACCGGCATCGACGTGGTCTGGAGCGTGTGGCTGATGGGCGGTTTCACCATCATCTACACGGCGATGGGCGGCATGAAGGCGGTCATCTGGACGGACGTCGTCCAGGTCATCGTGAAAATGGGCGGCGCGATCTTCGCGATCCTCTTCATCGTCTGGACGTTGAAAGGCGGCTTCGGCGAATTCACCCAGATCGCCATGGCGGAGGACAAGACCAAGCTGTTCGATTTCAGCTTCGACCTGACCAAGGCGACGGTCTGGGGCTTCATCTTCCTTGTGCTGTTCGAGGTGGTGCTGACCTTCCCGAAGGATCAGGTGCTGATGCAGCGCGTGTTGTCGACCAAGTCGGACAAGGAGGCCGGACGCTCGGTCTGGGCCTTCGCCGCCATCATGATCCCAGGTGGCTTCGTGTTCTATGGCATCGGCACCGCGTTGTTCGTCTATTACAAGAACAATCCGGAGCGAATGAACCCGCTATTGCCCGTCGATGCGACGTTCCCGCTGTTCATCGCCGCGGAACTGCCGATGGGTGTGACCGGCCTGATCATCGCCGGCATCTTCGCCGCGGCGATGGCGACGTTGTCCGGCATCATGAACTCGGTGGCCACGCTGATCACCGTCGACTTCTACGAACGTTTCGCCAAGGACAAGTCCCAGAAGAAGGGCGTGTTCTTCGCCGAGATCATGACGGTGGTGGTGGGCCTGGTCGGCATCGGCGCCGCACTGGTGCTGTCGCGCTTCGACATCGGCTCGCTGTTCGACGTCTCGATCGAACTGGCCGGCCTGCTCGGCGGCGGTTTCGCCGGCGCGTACACGCTGGGCATGTTCACGCGCCGGGCGAACTCGCAGGGTGTCGCGATCGGTATCGTCACCGCGATCGTGCTGACCTTCGTCGCCTGGTGGTTCGATTTGGTGCATCCGTACTTCTACCTGGCCATCTCCATCCTGGTCTGCGTGGTGGTGGGTTACCTGGCCAGCCTGTGCTTCCCGGCGCCGTCGCGCTCGCTGAAGGGCCTGACGATCCATCGGCAGGACGCCGTGGCGGACGCCGATTGACGCATGGGCCATAGGTCCCATCGTCGCCGACGCGCGCCTCGTGTAGCCTGAGGGCAGCAAGGGGAGGCGCGTGGACACCCAGTTCCTGAATACCTTCGTGGTGGTCGCCGACCGGGGCTCGATGGCCGCGGCGGCGCGGGTGCTCAACATCACCCCGGCGGCGGTGGCCCAGCAGATCCGCACGCTGGAGCGCGAACTCGGTGCCCCGCTGATCGCGCGCGCCGGCCGCACCGTCAGCCTGACCGAAGAGGGCTCGCGCATCCTGCAGCGCGCCCGCGATTTGCTGCGCGACGTCGCCGACATGCGCAGCGTCGCCAACGACAGCGAAGTCTCCGGTGAACTGCGCCTGGGCGCCTGTCCCACCGCGCTGGCGGGCATGCTGCCGGACATCCTGGCGCGGATGGTGGATGCGTTCCCGCAGATCAACGTCTATATCCGTCCTGGCTACTCGGCCGAGCTCTATCGCGCGGTCGAGAACGGCGAACTGGATGCGGCGCTGGTCCTGCAGGCGCCCTACAACCTGCCCAAGACCTGCGACTGGCAGCTGCTGCGTGAAGAGCCGCTGGTGATGATCGCGCCGGCCCGCATGGCTGGCCGCGACCCGCACGAACTGCTGCGCACCGAACCGCTGATCCGCTACGACCGCAACCAGTGGGGCGGGCGCGTCGCGGACGATTACCTGCGCAGCGCCGGCATCGTGCCGCACGAGCGTTTCGAACTGAATGGGCTGAACGCCATCGCGGTGATGGTCGATCGCGGCCTCGGTGTGTCCCTGGTGCCGGACTGGGCGAAACCATGGCCGGAAGGCCTGGACCTCGTCCGCATCCCGCTACCGATGCCCAGCGAGCCCCGCCGTATCGGCATGGTGTGGTCGCGCTCCACGGTGCGCATCCGCCTGGTCACCGTGCTGCTGCAGGAGAGTCGCGCCACCGCGGGACAGGGCTGACCGCGCCACGCGCGTCATGTTGCAGTGCACGCTACAAAAACTAGCCTGTGAACATATCGGCGGGCGATTCTTTCGTGACACAGGTCCTCCTACGCTTGCCGCATCGTCGGGTTCGAGCGTCTGGGAGGAACGCTGGGCACGCCGGCCGCCGGGCGCGGCCTTTCTCGCACACACCCTTGCCATGCGGCAGGCGCATTGCGCGCCGCCGCCCACCCCGCACTACGAGAACAGACCATGAAACAGGTACCCGCCGCGTTCGGCGTTTTCCTACTCGCCGCCGCCGTCAGCGCCAGCGTCAAGGCCCAACAGAACACGCCGCTGCCGCCGCAGGACGCGGCGACCGAAGAAGCCAAGGCCAAGGACGCCGTCGACCTGGATCAGGTGATCGTCACCGGCGTGCGCGCGCCCAAGGCCGTGGACAAGATTCCCGGCGCAGTGACGCTGGTCACCAAGGAAGAAATCGCCCACACGCTGCTGGTCACCGAGGATGCCACCGCCGTGCTGGCGCGCACCGTGCCCGGCTACGCCGAAGCGTCGCAGGCCATGAGCAACAGCGGCGAGACGCTGCGTGGCCGCGTCGCATTGCGCCTGTTCGATGGCGTGCCGCAGGGTTCGCCGCTGCGTGACGGCAGCCGCAACGCCACGTTCACCGACATGGGCATTGTCGGCCGCGTCGAGGTCATCAACGGTCCGTCGGCCTCCGAGGGCATCGGCGCCGCGGGCGGCATCATCAACTACATCTCCGCCGTGCCGAACAAGGAAGGCAGCGAGTTCCGCTTCCTGTCGCGCTATTCCACCCAGTTCAAGGACGACAGCGCCGGTTGGAAGCTCGGCCTGAACTACGCCTACAAGCAGGACAACTACGATCTGGTCGCCGGCGTGGCGCAGATCGACCGCGGCATGGGCTACGACGCCGACGGCGTGCGCCTGGGCATGAACACCAGCGGCTCGGTGAACGATTCGGTTGCGCGCAACATCTTCGTGAAGGGCGGCTTCAACTTCGGCGAGGACCTCGAGAAGCGCCTGCAGCTGAGCTACAGCCACTTCAAGATCGAAGGCAACGGCGACTACATCCAGGTGGACGGTTGCCGTTACGAGCCGGGCTGGTGCGAAGATCCGCGCCCGAACACGTCCGAGCGCGGCCACATTTTCGGCAGCAAGGCCGAGTTCAACGACTTCAAGCAGGTGAACCTGCAGTACACCGATGGCGACTTCCTCGGCGGCACGCTGAACCTCAACGCATACTGGGCCGACCAGGCCATGCGCTATCCGCCGGAGAACGGCAGTGACCGCCAGGATCCGCTGATTCCGCCGAACGGCCCCGACGGCCTGATCTGGGACCAGTCGGAGATCAATTCGGACAAGGTCGGCTTCCGGCCGTCGTGGGTGCGCGGCCAACTGTTCGGCGTGGACGGCCTGGAGCTGCGCACCGGCGTCGACTGGGTGCGCGACAAGGCCGACCAGCGCTTGGCGTTGACCAACCGCGTGTGGGTGCCGCCGATGGAGTACGAAAGCATCGCGCCGTATGCGCAGCTGAGCTGGGACATCGGTCCGGTGACGCTGAGCGGTGGCCTCCGCCGCGAGGACGGCGAACTGAGCGTTGAGGACTACACCACGACCTGGTTCCGCGATCGCCGTTTCGTCGAAGGCGGCAAGCTCTCCTACAAGGAGAACCTGATCAACTTCGGTGCTATCTGGCGAATCACCGATCAGTGGTCGGTGTTCGCGGCCTACGGCGAAGGCTTCGGCCTTCCGAACGTCGGCATCCCGCTGCGCAACATCGCCTGCCCGAACGACCCCAACGACACCAAGCCGGACGGCTGCCCCGGTGACCCGCCCGTTTCCGTCGATTCCACGTTCCGCGAACTGTCGGCGGTGGTCGTCGACAACCGCGAGGTCGGCGTCAACTGGCGCGGCGACGCGACGTCCTTCAGTGCGTCCTACTACGACTCGCGCTCGGACTACGGCACCTCCTTCGCCATCGATCCCGCCACCAACGACTACGTCCTGTTCCGCGCGCCGACCCGCATCAAGGGCTTCGAGTTCTCCGGCGACTGGAACATCAACGAAGACTGGAAGCTCAGCGGCTTGTATTCGCGCATCCGCGGCAAGACGGCGTTCTGGACCGAGGATCCGGCGGGCCGGTGGGACGCCGGTGGTTTGAACAAGCCGATGGGTGCGTTGGACATCAATCCGGACAAGATCGGCCTGACGGTGCGCTGGAAGTTCAACGAAGCCGGCGACGTCACCCTGGGGTCGACCACGCTGCTCTCGCGCGATCTGACCGGTAGCGACGTGCGTGAGTTCGACAACGCGAGCTTCTCGTACGCCGAGCACACGAAGGGCTACACGCTGTTCGACCTGGGCATGAACTATCGGGTCGAGAAGTGGGGTCGCTTCTCGCTGGGCGTCGAGAACCTGACCAACAAGCAGTACATCTTGAGCTGGTCGCAGGTCCCGGGCTTCCGCAACTACTGGGCCGGCCGCGGCCGCATGTACTCCTTCACCTACGAGTACACGTTCTGATCCACGATCCGCGGATGCCGGCACTCCCCCACGCTGCATCCTCCCGCGCCGCCCCCTCTCCCGGGCGGCGCGGGCTTTGGATGGTCCTGATGCTCTCGCTCACCGCCTGCGCGACCGCCACGCCACCATCGACCGCGCTGCCGCGCGCGTCGATGGACGCCGTGCTGACGCAGGTCGTCGGCGATACCGGCTACCTGGGCGCCGTCGCCCTGGTCGCCGACCACGGCACCGTGGTCTACCGCAGTGCCTCCGGCCATGCCGACCTGCAGGCGCGGCGACCGTTGCGGGACGACGCGATCTTCCGCATCTATTCGATGACCAAGCCGATCACTTCCGTGGCGGCGCTGATGCTGGTGGAAGAGGGCAAGTTGCAACTGGATGCCCCCGTCGCCACCTACCTGCCGGCGTTCGCCGGCCTGCAGCGTGTCGCCGGCGGCAGCGTCGAGGCGCCTGTGTTGGTCCCGGTGCAGCGCACCCTGACCGTGCGGCATCTGCTGACGCACACGGCCGGGTTCGCTACCGGCGGCGACGACATCCGCGTCGCGACGGCCCTGCTGCAAGCGCAGGCACCGGAAGATGCCACGGATCTGGCCGGCTATGCCGGCCGCGTCGCACGCGCGCCGCTGGCGATGGAGCCCGGCAGGCGCTTCCGCTACGACGGCGTCAACACCGAAGTGCTGGCCCGCGTGATCGAAGTGGCGAGCGGGCAACCGTTCGATGTTTTCCTGCGGACACGCATCCTGCAGCCGTTGCGGATGCGCGACACCGGATTCGAGGTGCCCGTCGCACAGCGCGATCGCATCATGGCGCTGACCACGCGCGAAGCGGACGGTCGGCGCGTGCTGGCCGATACGCCGTCTGCGCGCGAACCCGGCGTCCGCCTGCGCCCGTACACGAGTGGCGCCGGTGGCTTGTATTCCACCGCGGCCGACTACCTCCGCTTCGCGCGGATGCTGGCAGAGGGCGGCGCGCTGGAAGGCGTGCGCCTGCTGCGCGAGGACACCGTCGCGATGATGATGTCCGATCAGTTGGGCCGCTTCGATCCGCCCGTGCCGGCGCCCGAACCGGGCGAGGGTTTCGGCCTGGGCGGCTACGTTGTCATCGACCCGGCCATCGCGGCACGTCCCGGATCGCGCGGCCAGTTCGGCTGGTCCGGCGCGGCGTCCACGTATTTCACCATCGACCGCGAGCGCGGGCTGGTGATCCTACTGCTGTCGCAACACCTGCCGTCGGACGACGCGCCGACGCTTCCGAAGCTCGCCACGCCGTTCTACCGCGCGGTCTACACGGCGGTGTCGCCATGAGTCGGCATGGCGGTGGCGTGCTGGTCGCGGGGTCAGCGAACCTGGACTTCGTCGTGCGGGCGCACCACGTGCCGGCGCCCGGCGAGACCGTGCTCGGTCGTGACTTCGCCACCTTCCCCGGCGGCAAGGGCGCCAACCAGGCGGTGGCCAGTGCGCGCGCCGGGGGTGTGGCCACGCGCATGCTGCTCGCATTGGGCGATGATCCGTATGCCGGCGTGCTCGAAGCCGCCCTGGCCGAGGCCGGCGTGGCGATGCACATCGTGCGCGTGCCCGGGACCGCCAGCGGCACCGCCTTCATCTGCCTGTCCGATGATGCGGAAAACGCGATCACCGTGGCGCCAGGCGCCAACACCGGTCTGCGCCCGCATCACCTGCCGTCGTTGCGCGGCATCAGCCACCTGCTGCTGCAACTGGAGACGCCGCTGGACAGCGTGGCTCATTACGCGCAGCTCGCCCGCGAGGCCGGTGTGCGCGTCGTGCTGAACGCCGCGCCGGCGACGCCGCTGCCGCCGGGCCTGCTGGACAACGTCGACGTGCTGGTCGTCAACGAGGGCGAACTGGCCACGCTGGCCGGCGAGGGCGTGGTCGCCGCGCAGGCCGCGCGGCTTGCGGTGCCCTGCATCGTCGTCACCCTCGGCGCGCGCGGGTGCTTCGCACGCCGCGGCGGCGAGATCTTCCTGCAACCCGCCTTCCCCATCGAGGCGGTCGACACCACCGCCGCCGGCGACACGTTCTGCGGCGCGCTCGCCGCGCGCCTGGCCGAGCATGCCGGATTGGCGGACGCGCTACGCTTCGCCAGTGCAGCCTCGGCGCTGGCCTGCACCCGCTTGGGTGCGCAGGCGAGCATCCCGGCACGCGCCGACGTCGAGGCCTGGCTGGCCGGCCAGGTCGATCGTCGCTTCGCAGCAGGACGCCCTGGCGGCGTACTGCGGCCTTTCCTGATCCCGATCCAAGAACATCCCCATGACTGCCCCCATCCCGCCCGATGCCCCCGATGCCGACGACGCGCCGCACGTGGTGAAGACCGAGTACAAGTTTTCGCACGTCACCACCCAGCGCTATCTGCCTACGCCAGGCAAGGCGCCGGGATGGCCGTTCGCCGATATCGGCCAGTGGAAGATCGACGCCAACGCGTCGGCGGACGACTGGGTCGCCGAACTGAAGGATTGGCGCCGCGAACACCTGACCCGCATCGGCTACGACGACGCCAACTACCGTCGGCCGGAACTGCAGTGGGCGCAGCGCAACTTCGTGCATGCGCAGGTGATGGTCGAGGACCGCTACCTCTACGATCCCGTCGCCGGGCGCTATACGGTCGATCGCTACCTCGATGACCTGGAAGCGCGCTTCGGCGGCCTGGACAGCGTGCTGCTGTGGTGCGTGTATCCGAACATCGGCGTGGATGATCGCAACCAGTTCGACCTGGCGCGCAGTCTGCCGGGCGGACTGGAGGCCCTGCGCGGCGCTGTCGACGACTTCCATCGCCGCGGCGTGCGCGTCTTCCTCACCACCATGCCGTGGGACAACGGCACGCGCGACGAAGGCGAGCCGGACTGGCAGGCCATCGCGAAGATCGTCAAGGCGGTCGGTGCGGACGGCATCAATGGCGACACCTACAACGGCGTGCCGCGCGCGTTCTTCGACGCCTGTGACGCGCTGGGCCATCCGGTGGTGGTGCAGCCCGAATCCACGATCAGTGCCGAGGAGCACCTGATCTGGAACGTGCAGAGCTGGGGCAAGAAGGCGCCGAACGAGGTCGTGCCGCCGGTGGCGAAGTTCAAGTGGCTGGAACCGCGCCACATGATCAACTACGAGAACCGCTGGGGCCGCGACCGCAACCACGACCTGCAGTACATCTTCTTCAACGGCGTGGGCTACAACGCGTGGGAGAACGTGTGGGGCTTGTGGAACCAGCTGACTCCGCGCGATGCCGCCTCGCTGCGCCGGATCGCCGCGATCTACCGCCGCTTCCCGTCGCTGTTCGTCAGCCTGGACTGGCGCCCGTACGAGCGCACGCTGCAGGCCGGCATCTTCGCCAGCCGCTTCCCGGGCGAGGGCCGCACGCTGTGGACGCTGGTCAACCGCCACGAGTACGTGATCGCCGGCGAGCAGCTCGCCGTGCCGCACGTGGAAGGCACGCGCTACTTCGACCTGTGGAATGGCACGTCGCTGCAACCACGCATCATCGACGGCCAGGCGATCCTGGAGACCACGCTGGAAGGTCGTGGCTTTCGGCGCGTTGCTGGCGCTGCGCGACGGCACGCAGGAGGACGGTTTGGATGACTTCCTCGCGCAGATGAAGAACGAAGCCGCCACGCCGCTGGCCTCGCTGTCGTCGCGGTGGACGGCATTGCCGCAGACCTTGCAGACGATCGTCCGACGGCGCCGCAGGCCGCTGCGCCCGAGGGCATGGTGACGATTCCTGCCGGAGAGTTCCTGTTCGCCGTGCAGGGCATCGAGATCGAAGGGCAGGTGTGGGAAGGCGTGGACGTGCAGTACCCGTGGGAACCCACGGCGCGCCGCCACCATCGCCATCGCATGCAGGTCGCGGCCTTCCACATCGACCGCCACCCGGTGACGAACGCGCAGTTCAAGGCCTTCATGGACGCGACGTCGTACGCCCCGCAGGATGCGCAGCATTTCCTGCGCGACTGGCGCAACGGCGCGCCGCAGGCGGGGTGGGAGCACAAGCCCGTGACGTGGGTGTCGCTGGAGGACGCGCGCGCCTACGCGGCATGGGCGGGCAAGCGCCTGCCGCACGGCTGGGAATGGCAGTACGCGGCGCAGGGCACCGATGGCCGACTGTATCCGTGGGGCGATGCCTGGCGCGATGACGCGGCGCCGCCGGTATTCCGCGGTCGCACGTTGCCGCCGCCGGCCGATGTGGGTGCGCATCCCGCCGGAGCGAGTCCGTTCGGCGTGATGGATCTGGTGGGCCACGTGTGGCAGTGGACGGACGAGTTCCACGATGAGCACACGCGCGCCGCCATCGTGCGGGGCGGCAGCGACTACGAGCCGCGTACCTCGCACTGGTATTTCCCGCAGGCCAAGCGGCTGGACCAGCACGGCAAGCTGCTGCTGATGGCGCCGGGCAAGGACCGCTCCGGGCGTATCGGCTTCCGTTGCGTGGTGGACGCGGCGTGACGACGGCGGCCTCCACTGCGTCGTCATCCGTCATGCTCGGCGGCGTCCTCGGCGCGGCCCTCGATGCCAACCTGCGCGGCCGCCTGTCGCACTTCATCACCGCGCCCGACAGCCCGGCCATCGTGCTGTTCTCGCCGGAGCACCGTGCGCGCAACACCGAAGGCGACTGGTACGGCGAACATGCGGGCAAATGGCTCTCGGCCGCGGCGCGTGCCTTCGTCCGCAGCGGCGATGCGACGCTGGGCGCGCACCTGCGCGCCGTGGCCGACTACCTGCTCTCCGTGCAGGACGGCCGACGGCTACCTGGGTACCTACGCGGAAGAGCGCCGCTTCATCCATCCGCAGCCGCCGAAGCCACCGAGCTGGGACGGCGCGCCGACGCTGCGCACCTGGGACATCTGGGTGCATGCCTACCTGATCCTCGGCCTGGTCGAGACGGCGCGTGCGTTGCAGGATCCGCGCTACACGCAGGCGGCCGAACGCATCGCCGACCTGTGCGCACAGGCGCTGGCCTCGGGCATCGACATCACCACGCTCGGCAACCATCACGGCATGTCGGCCACCGTCCTGATGGATGCGGCCCTGGAGCTGCACGAGGAGACCGGCGAGCAGCGCTTCCTCGCCCTGGCCCGCCAGGTGCTGGCGCAGGCGAACGCGCATCCCGCATTGCGCCTGCTGCCCGCGTTGGAAGCCGGCGCCGACGCCTCCGAGATCGCCACCGGCAAGGCCTACCAGCTGCTGTGGAACCTGGTGGCGCTGGTCAAGCTGTGCCGCGTTACTGGCGACGCCGGTCTGCGCGACACGCTGGGGCGCATCTGGCAGAACATCCGCGAACATCACCTGACCCTGGGCGGCGGGCCATGGGGCGGCGTCGCCCATCGCTCGCGCGAAGTATTCAACGCACGTGGCAGCTTCAGTCCGAATGCCTATGTGGAAACCTGTTCGCTGCTGTCCTGGATCCAGTTCAACCGCGAGCTGCTGCGGCTGACCGGCGAGGCGCGCTTCGCCGAAGAGATCGAGCGCACCGCCTACAACGACCTGCTCGGTGCGCAGGCGCCGGACGGCGAGGACTGGTGCTACTACTCCTTCCCCAACGGGAAGCGCGTGCATACCACCTACTGGCGCTGCTGCAAATCCAGCGGCGCGATGGCGGTGGAAGAGCTGCCGGCGCTGGCTTACGCCGTCGACGGCGAGGCCGTGCGTGTGCAGCTGTACGGTCCGGGCGAAGCGCGCCTGGCGCACCCACAGGCCGGCGCGCTGGTGCTGCGCCAGCACACCGGGTATCCGTTCGACGGCGAGGTGTCGCTGGATGTGCGCCCTGAACATGACGCCACCTTCGACCTGCGCCTGCGCATCCCGTCCTGGGCGGAAGGGGCCACGGTGTCGGTCAATGGCGAACCGGTCGATGCGGCGGTGGTGCCCGGCACCTTCCTCAGCGTGCGGCGGCTGTGGCGGCGCGACGATCACGTGCAACTGGCGTTCCCGCTTCGGCCGACGCTGCACCGGCAGGTGCTGCGCAACGTGCAGGAGTCGCGCGCGCCGGATGGGTCGGCGGTCCACCAGCAGGTGCTGGATCTGCACTACGTGGGCCTCACCCGCGGCGCGTTGGCCTATGCCACCGACCTGATCGATGGTTTCAAGACGGAAGAAACCGTCCGTCTGCCCGACGGCCCGCAGGACGACTGGCTGCAGGTGCTGCCGCTGACGGACGGCGAGGAGGGCGCGGCCATCTCGCTGCAGCCTGCGAGCCGGCCGCCGCTGCTGTTCTGGCCGTACTACCGCGCCGGTGGACGCGTAGATGGCGCCTGGCGATTGACCTGGCTGTCGCTGCCGCCGCCATGACCACCCGCGCGCTCGCAAGAATTTGTGGCAGCAGAAGCTACGGCCGCTGGCTGTATCCCGTCCGCCACGTGGCACAGACTGCCCATCGCCGCTGCGGCGGCGACTGAAGGAGCCCCTTTCCATGGACAACATGTCTCCCTTCCGCTCGCGCCAGCGCACCGGCCCGGCCGGGCCACTGAGCGGCGTCAAGGTGCTGGACCTCAGCGCGTACATCGCCGGCCCGTACGGCTGCACGCTGCTGGCCGATCAGGGCGCCGACGTCATCAAGGTCGAGCCGCCGGATGGCGACAACCTGCGCCAGTACCCCTCCACGCTGGAGCGCGAGAGCCGTGCTTTCCTCGGAGTGAACCGCAGCAAGCAGGGCGTCGCGCTGGACCTCAAGCAGGCGGCCGACCACGCGGCGCTGCTGCGCCTGGTGCGCGAGGCCGACGTGCTGGTGCACAACTTCCGTCCCAGCGTGCCGAAGCGCCTTGGCATCGATTTCGACAGCCTGACCGTGATCAACCCGCGCCTGATCTACTGCGCGGTGACCGGCTATGGCGAGACCGGCCCGATGAAGGACAAGGCCGGTTACGACCAGGTGCTGCAGACCATGACCGGCATGTGCACGCTGCAGGGCAAGCGCGGCGGTGCGCCGGAAATCATCTACGGTTCGGTGGTGGACTACTACGCCGCCGCGCTGCTGGCCGCCGGCGTGTCGTCGGCGCTGTACGAACGCGAACGCAGCGGGCGTGGCCAGTTCGTCGGCGTGTCGCTGCTGCGCAGCGCGCTGACCATGCAGTCGGCACGGATGATCTGGGCGGAAGGCGAGGCGCTCGACATCGGCCGCGACATGCGCTCCGGGGGCGTCACCGGCATTCATCCTGCACGCGAAGGCTATCTGTACCTGTCCGCCAACACGCCGCGGTTCTGGAAGGCGCTGTGCCGCCTGACCGGCCTGGACGCGTTGGCGGACGACCCGCGCTACGACAGCGTGCGCAAGCGCGCAGCGCAAGCCGCCGAGATCGTGCCGCAGCTGCACGACGCGCTGCAGGCGCGCACCGCGACGGAATGGGAAGCGCATTTCGGCGACGACGTGCCGTGCGCGGCCGCGCGCCGCGTGGAGGACATGTTCGAGCATCCGCAGGTGCTGGCCGAGGACATGGTGGCCGAGATCGCGCACCCGGTGGTCGGTAGCTATCGCGGCGTCACCCGGCCGATCACCTTCGGACGCACGCCCGGGCCGGCGCCGTTCGCGGCGCCCACCTTCGACCAGGATGCGGAGCACGTGCTGGGCAGCGGCGGGAAGACGCGCGCCTCGGGTTGATCCTGACGCCTGCTTTTACGCCGAATTTACGGCGCGTCCGCCGCGGCGCATAGCGACTTTACGCGGCCCAGGACCAGACTTTCGCGGTCGGCGGAACTCCCTCCGCCTGGATCGCCTACATGTCTATCGCTTCCTCCGCTTCCCGCAGGCGCGTGCCTGCGTTCGTCGTTTCCTCCCTCACCGCCGGCCTCCTGATGGCCACGGCGACGTCGGCGAGTGCCGCCACGTTCAATGGCTCGGGCGCCATCACCACCGACTACGTCTGGCGCGGCACCACCCAGACCCAGGGCGACCCCGCCGTGCAGGCCGGTTTCAAGGCCACGGCCGATAACGGCCTGTACGGGTCGATCTGGGGCTCCAACGTCGAGTTCGCCCCGGAGACCCAGGCCAGCAGCGAGCTGGACGTCACCGTGGGCTGGGGCGTCGCGCTGTCGGACGACTGGGCGCTCGACGTCAACCTCACCCACTACCGCTATCCGTCCACCACCGTCGACCTCAATTGGACCGAGGCCATCGGCACGCTGACCTGGAAGCAGCACTACTGGGCACAGCTGGGCTACTCGACCGAAGCGCTGGCGACGGATGAAGCCGGCGCCTACGCGCAGCTCGGCGCCAAGTTCCCCTTGAGCGAACAGGTGCGCCTGGAAGCCGCGGCCGGTTACTACTGGCTCGACGATGCCTACAACGACAGCTACGCACACGCGCAACTGGGTGCGGTGTGGGCGTTCAAGGCCCCGTTCGAGTTGCGCGTCACCGCGCACGCCACCGACAGCAGCGCCAAGACGCTGTTCCCGGGGCTGGCAGGTTCGCGCGTGGAAGCGGCGCTGCAAGCCTCGTTCTGATCGCCGCCATGTTCACCGACTTCCTCCACCTGTCGTTGTCGCTCGTCGGCGTCCTGGCCGGCGCCGGTCTGATGTTCCTGTTGATCACGCGGCGCGCACGCGCGCCGATGGATGACTCCCATGACTGAATTCTTCCTTGTTTTCGCACTCGCGATCGCGCTGGGCTGGCCGCTGGGCCGCTACCTGGCGGCGGTGATGCGCGGTGCGCCGATGCGTGGCGACCGCCTGTTCGGCGTCATCGAACGCCCCCTGTACCGCCTGCTCGGCGTCGATCCAGCGCAGGGCATGGGCTGGAAGGGCTATGCCAAGGCCTTCCTGCTCAGCAACCTGGTGCTGGGCGTGATCGTCTGGGTCGTCCTGATGACCCAGGCCTGGCTGCCGCTCAATCCCAACGACGCACCGAACATGCGCTGGGACCTGGCGCTGCACACGATGGTGTCGTTCCTGACCAACACCAACCAGCAGCACTACTCGGGTCAGGCGCAGCTGTCGCATCTGGCGCAGATGACCGGCATCGTCGGCCTGCAGGTGGTGACGCCGATGATGGGCCTGGCGCTGGTCGCGGCGACGCTGCGTGGCCTGTTCGGCGGGCGCGAGAAGAGCGCCGCAACGACGAACACCAACGGCGACGCCGATGTCGGCAACTACTGGGCCGACGTCATCCGCCCCACCGTGCGTTTCCTGCTGCCGCTGTGCCTGGTGTGGTCGCTGGCGCTGACGTGGCAGGGCGTGCCGTCGACGCTGCAGGGTGGCCCTGTCGCGACACCCATCGACGCCGCCGCGGACATGACGGAACAGAAGATCGCCGTCGGTCCGGTCGCGCCGATGGTCGCGGTGAAGCAACTGGGTACCAACGGTGGCGGCTGGTACGGGCCCAACAGCGCCGTGTCGCTGGAAAACCCGACGCCGTTCTCCAACCTGCTGGAAACGCTGGCCATCATCCTGATCCCGGTCAGCATCGCCTTCATGGTGGGCGGCTTCACCGGGCGCAAGAAGTTCACTGCCCTCGTGTTCGGCACCATGCTGACGATGTCGGTGATCTCCACCGGCGCGGCGGTGTGGTCGGAGAGCTACTCCGCCACGTCCAGCGACATCGCGTTGATGGAAGGCAAGGAAGTGCGCTTCGGTTCCACGCCCTCCGCGCTGTGGGCCGCGGTGACCACGCAGACGTCGAATGGCTCGGTCAACGCGATGCATGATTCGCTGGCGCCGCTGACCGGCCTGGTGACGCTCGGCAACATGCTGGTCAACAGCATCTGGGGCGGCATCGGCTGCGGCCTGCAGCAGTTCCTCGTCTACCTGCTGCTCAGCGTGTTCCTCGCCGGCCTGATGACCGGCCGCACGCCCGAGCTGTTCGGCCGCAAGATCGAAGCGCATGAAGTGAAGCTGCTGGCCGCGCTCGTGCTGCTGCAGCCGCTGGCGCTGTTGGCCTTCACGGCGTTTACCTTGGCCGTACCGTCGATCACCGGCCATTCCAACCGGTCGTTCCACGGCATCAGCCAGGTGTTCTACGAGTACACCTCGGCGTTCGCCAACAATGGTTCCGGTTTCGAAGGCCTGGGCGATGCCACGTACTGGTGGAACCTCAGTACGTCGTTGATGCTGGCGCTGGGCCGCTACCCCGCATTGATCATCCCGCTGGCCATCGCCGGATCGCTGGCGCGCAAGCGCGCCGCGCCCGAAGGGCCCGGCACGCTCAAGGTGGAAACCCCGACCTTCGCGCTCACCCTGATCGCCGTGGTCGTCATCCTGACCCTGCTGCAGTTCATGCCCGTGCTGGTCCTCGGCCCCGTCGCCGACCACCTGGCCCTGAGCGCGCTCTGAGAACACCGACATGACTTCTTCTTCCTCCCGCTCCGCCGGCCGTGCGCCGGCCCTGCTCGACAGCGCGGGCTTCCGCGCTGCCGTCATCGGCTCCTTCACCAAGCTGGCCCCGCAGCACGCCTTCAAGAACCCGGTCATGGCCGTGGTGTGGCTGGGCACGCTGCTGACCGCCGGCCTCACCCTGGCCGGCACCACCCCGCCGGGCATCGGCGGGTCGGTGACCGTGCTGCTGTTCGTCACCGTGCTGTTCGCCAACTTCGCCGAAGCGGTCGCCGAAGCGCGTGGCCGCGGCCAGGCGGCGTCGTTGCGCCGCGCCCGCAAGGACCTCGTCGCGCGTCGCATCGACACGCCGCTGGGCGGTGCCGAGCGTCGGATTCCCGCGGCCGACCTGAGGCCCGGTGATTACGTCATCGTGTCCGCCGGCGAACAGATCCCGGCCGACGGCGAGATCGTCAAGGGCCTGGCGACCATCAACGAATCCGCCGTCACCGGCGAATCGGCGCCCGGTGCTGCGCGAAGCCGGCACCGACCGCAGCGGCGTGATCGGCGGCACCAAGGTGCTGTCCGACGAGATCGTGGTGAAGATCACCGCCGAACCCGGCCACAGCTTCCTCGACAGGATGATCTCGCTGGTCGAAGGCGCCAACCGCCAGAAGACCCCGAACGAGATCGCGCTTGGCCTGCTGCTGCTGACGATGACGCTGACCTTCCTGATCGTCGTGGTCTCGCTGCCCTTCATCGCCGGCTTCGTCGGCGCCAAGCTCGATCCGCTGCTGCTGGTCGCGCTGCTGGTGTGCCTGATCCCTACCACGATCGGCGGCCTGCTGCCGGCCATCGGCATCGCCGGCATGAACCGCGCGCTGGCCGCCAACGTGCTGGCCAAGTCGGGCAAGGCGGTGGAAGTCGCCGGCGACGTCGACGTGCTGCTGCTCGACAAGACCGGCACGATTACCCATGGCGACCGCCAGGCGACGCTGTTCCATGCGCTGGCCGGCGTCGACCGCGAACAGTTGCGCGATGCCGCCATGCTGTCCTCGCTGGCCGACCCCACGCCGGAAGGCAAGTCGATCGTGAAGTTGGCGCGCGAGCAGGGCGCCGCGCTGGCCGATCCCGAACGTGCGCAGTTCGTCGCCTTCACCGCACAAACCCGCATGTCCGGCGTGGATCTGCCGGACGACGGCCGTGGCCACACCCGCGTGATCCGCAAGGGCGCGATGGACGCGATCCTGGCGCACGTGCAGGCGCTCGGCGGCAACGCGCCGGCCGAACTGACCGCGCGCGTCGAGCAGGTCGCGCGCAACGGCGCCACCCCGCTGGTCGTCAGCGACGGCAACCACGTGCTCGGCGTGGTCGAACTCTCCGACGTGGTCAAGCACGGCATCAAGGAGAAGTTCGCCCACATGCGCGCCATGGGCATCCGCACGGTGATGATCACCGGCGACAACCCGCTGACCGCCGCGGCCATCGCCGCCGAAGCGGGCGTGGACGATTACATCGCCGAGGCGCGCCCGGAAGACAAGCTGGCGCGCATCCGCCAGGAACAGGCCGGTGGTCGCCTGGTTGCGATGGTCGGCGACGGCACCAACGACGCGCCCGCGCTGGCGCAGGCCGACGTCGGCCTGGCGATGAACTCCGGCACGCAGGCGGCGAAGGAGGCCGGCAACATGGTCGACCTCGATTCCGATCCGGCGAAGTTGCTGGAGGTCGTCGAAGTCGGCAAGCAGCAGCTGATCACGCGCGGCGCGCTGACCACGTTCTCGCTGGCCAACGACGTGTCGAAGTACTTCGCGATCCTGCCGGCGCTGTTCGCCGCGGCGCCCGCTTCGGGGATGGGCTCGATGGGCGCATTGAACGTGATGCAGCTGTCCAGCCCGACCAACGCGGTGCTGGCGGCGCTGATCTTCAACGCCATCATCATCCCGCTGCTGATCCCGCTGGCGTTGCGCGGCGTGCGCTTCCGCCCGGCCGGCGCCACCGCGCTGCTGCGCCGGAACATGCTGGTCTACGGCGTGGGTGGCGTGCTGCTGCCGTTCGCCGCGATCAAGCTCATCGACCTGTTGCTGGCCGCCATCACCGGCGCCTGAGGACTTCCCATGAACACCCCTTCTGCTTCTTCCCCCGCCGCCGCGCCCGTCTGGCGCCCGGCCCTCGTGCTGGCTGGCGTGGCGCTACTCGGCTTCGGCTTGCTGTACTCGCTGGCCGGTGCCGGCCTGGGCACAGTGCTGTTCCCGCACCAGGCCGGCGGCAGCCTGATCGAACGCGACGGCAAGGTGATCGGCTCGTCGCTGGTCGCCCAGCCGTTCGCCGACGACCGCTACTTCCAGTCGCGTCCGTCCGCCGCGAAGCTACGACGTGATGGCGCTGGCCGGCAGCAACCAGGCCCGCACCAACCCCGACCTGCGCAGCGCGCATCGATGAGGCACGCACTGCCGTCGCCACGCGCGAAGGCGTGGCGCCCGACGCGGTCCCCAGCGACCTGGTCACCCAGTCCGGTGGCGGCATCGATCCGCATCTGTCGCCAGAGGCGGTGCAGATCCAGATCGCGCGCGTCGCGCGTACCCGCGGCCTGCCCGTCGGCGAGGTTGAGCGGCTGGTCGCCGCGCATACCGAAGGACGGCAGTTCGGCGTGCTGGGGGCGCCGCGCGTCAACGTGCTGGAGCTGAACCTGGCGCTGGATGCGCAGACGCGATGAGGCAGGTGCCGCATCGGCGAGTGCCAGGGTTTGATTGATGAAGCAGTTTGCCCTGCCGTCGAACCAGAAAGGTGCGCTACCCGAGGACATTGCCTCGTGCATGAGCTTCGGAAGCTCGTAAGCAGGGAAATTTTCTTCGGAGCACGAGGTTGAAAGGTGAGACGACGATGTAGATCTGCTCGCGCACCAGGCTCAACGCCAGGATGACAAGGCGGATTTCATCGCAGCCGAACCAGAAAGGGTCGGAGGTCCGAGGTGTTCAGGTGAGACGACGAGGAACAAGGCGCTGCCATCGAACCGGGAAGGGGCGCCGCCGTCGGGATTTTCCTCGCGTGCGAGGCGGGTCTGCCTCGCCATCGAGGACATCTGCTTCGACAACGCCCCCCGCAAGGTCGGCGCCCGCTCAACGTGACACGACAACAGGCAGAATAGTGCGATGACCGACCCCCGCGACCGCCAGGCCGATGCCCTGATCGACCACCTGCAGCGCGAGCAGGGTGGGCGGCTGACGATCTTCCTCGGCGCCGCACCCGGCGTGGGCAAGACCTACACCATGCTGTCGCGGGCGCGCGAACTGCGCCGGCAGGGCAGGGATGTCGTGGTCGGCATCGTCGAAACGCACGGACGCGGCGAGACTGCCGCGCTGACCGAAGGGTTGGACATCCTGCCGCGCAAGCGCGTCGCCTACCAAGGCCGATGGCTGGAAGAGATGGACCTGGACGCGCTGCTGGCGCGTCGTCCGCAGATCGCGCTGGTGGACGAACTGGCGCATCGCAACGCCCCCGGCAGCCGCCACGAGCGACGCTGGCAGGACGTGATCGAGCTGCTGGACGCCGGCATCGACGTCCACACCACGATCAATATCCAGCATCTGGAAAGCCTCAACGATGTCGTCCACCGGATCACCGGCGTGCGCGTCAGCGAGACCGTGCCCGACATCGTGTTCGACCGCCTGCGCGACATCGTGCTGGTGGACCTGCCGCCGCGCGAGCTGATCGAGCGCCTGCACCAGGGCAAGGTCTATCTGCCCGAACAGGCCTCGCAGGCGCTGCAGGCCTTCTTCTCGCCTTCCAACCTGATCGCGCTGCGCGAACTGGCGATGCAGACCGCGGCCGATCGCGTAGACAGCGATCTGCGCGAGGACCAGGCCGCGCGTGGCCTGCCGGGCATGCCGCTGCGGCGGCGCGTGCTGGTGGCCATCGACGGACGCGGCCAGTCCGAGTACCTGGTGCGCGCCGCGCGTCGGATCGCCGAACGGCGCGATGCACCGTGGAGCGTGGTGACCGTGCAGGTGTCGGATGCGGTGGACGAGGCGCAGCAGCGCGAGATCGACCAGGCCTTCGCGCTGGCGCGCCGGCTGGGCGCGGACACCGAGGTGCTGCGCGAGTGCGCGCATTCCCGATGCGCTGCTCGATCACGCCACCCAGAGCGGTGCGTCCACGCTGGTGTTGGGGCGTACGCGCGAGCGGCCGTTCGCGCGGATGATCAACCGCACGCTGACGCAACAGATCCTGCAGCGCGGCGCGCACTACGAGCTGGTCATCATCAGTACGCCGGAAGCGCGGGCCCGTGCGCGTCGCGGCGCGCCGGGGCTGGGCGGCTGGCTGCCACGCCACGAGCTGGGCTTCGCCGCGATGGCGTCGGTCCTGTCGGTCGGCGTGGCCTGGCTCGCCGAACGCTGGGTAGGCCTGAACGACCTGTCGATGGTCTTCATCGTGGCGGTCGTGCTGGTGGCGTCGCGTACGCGCATGACCGCCGCGGTGGTCGCCGCGTTGTTGAGCTTCCTGGCCTACAACTTCTTCTTCATCGAGCCGCGCTTCACCTTCAACATCGGTGCGCGCCAGGGCGTGACCACGGTGTTCCTGTTCCTGGTCGCGGCGCTCGTCGCGGGGCGGCTGGCCTCGCGCCTGCGCATGCAGGTGGTGGCGCTGCGCGCGGCGAATACGCAAGCCACCGCCTTGCAGGCGTTGGGTCGCGAACTGACCGGCGCTGCGGATCTCGGCCAGGTGCTGGCTGCCGGTCGCAAGGCGCTGGAGCGTGCGCTGTCGGCCGAGGCGTGGCTGCGCGTGCAGGGGCGCGAAGAACCCACGGGCGGCACCCTCGTCGGGATCGACCTGCGCCGCGGCCGACTGGGCGCAGCAGCACGGCCAGGCGACCGGGCGTTACACGGATACGTTGGCCGGCGCGAGCCGCTGGTTCCTGCCGCTGCGCGGGGACCGCGGCACCCTGGGCGTGCTCGGCCTGCGCCTGGACGATGGCGCGACGCGCTTGCTGCCGGAACAGCGGCGGCTGGCGGAGGCGATGGCCGAGGACATCGCGCAGGCCGTCGTGCGTACGCGGTTGGTGGCAGAACTGGAAGATGCGCGCGTCGGTGGCGAAACCGAACGCCTGCGCTCGGCGTTGCTCTCGTCGGTCTCGCATGACCTGCGTTCGCCGCTGGCCTCGATGATCGGTTCGGCCAGCAGCCTGGCCAGCTACTGGAGCGCGATGGGCGAGGACGATCGCCGCAGCCTGCTGGAAACGATCCAGCAGGAAGGCGAGCGGCTGGATCGCTACATCCAGAACCTGCTCGACATGACGCGGTTGGGCCACAGCGGGCTGACGCTCAACCGCGACTGGATCGGCGTGGACGAACTGCTCGGCTCGGCGGTCTCGCGCCTGCAGCGTTACCAGACCGATGTGCGCGTGCAGACCACGGTGGCGCCGGACGTGCCGACGATCTGGGTGCACCCGGCGCTGATCGAGCAGGCGGTGTTCAACGTGCTGGAGAACGCGGCGAAATTCTCGCCGCCGGACGAGCCGGTGCAGATCGACGCGAAGCTCGTCGACGGCGCGCTGCGCATCGATGTGCGCGACCGGGGTCCGGGCATCCCGGAAGACGAGCGCGCGCGCATCTTCGACATGTTCTACAGCGTGGAACGCGGCGACCGCGGCCGCCACGGCACCGGGCTGGGCCTGGCGATCTGCCAGGGCATGGTGGGCGCGCACGGCGGCAGCGTGCAGGCGTTGCCGGGACCGGATGGCCGCGGCACGGTGATCCGGATTACCCTGCCGCTGCTGACGCCCACACCGCAGGAACCGGTTTGACCTACACCGCACCACCGCCCGCATCCGCACCGCCGGCGCGCATCCTGGTGATCGACGACGAGCCGCAGATCCGGCGCTTCCTCGACATCAGCCTGCGTGCGCAGGGCTATGTGGTCGCGCTGGCGGACAGCGGGCGCGCCGGGTTGGCGGAACTGGCCGCGCACGGCGCCGATCTGGTCGTGCTCGATATCGGCCTGCCGGACATGGAGGGCCATGATGTGCTGCACGAATTGCGGCAGTGGTCGCCGGTGCCGGTGATCATGCTGACGGTGCGCGACGGCGAAGGCGAGAAGGTTGCCGCGCTCGACGGCGGCGCCAACGACTACGTCACCAAGCCGTTCGGCGTGCAGGAACTGATGGCGCGCATCCGCAGCCTGTTGCGCGCACGCATCGCCCCGGCCGACGCCGCGATGCCGCTGTTCGACGACGGCCACCTGCACGTGGACCTGGGCCGCCGCGAGGTGACGCTGGACGGCGAACCGGTAGTGCTGAGCCGCAAGGAATTCGCGCTGCTGGCGCTGCTGCTGCAACACGCCGGCCGCGTGGTCACCCAGCCGCAACTGCTGCGCGAACTCTGGGGCCCCACCCACCAGGACGACACCCACTACCTGCGCATCCTCGTCGGCAAGTTGCGACAGAAGCTGGGTGATGACGCGACAGCGCCGCGGTATATCGCGACGGAGCCGGGGGTGGGGTTGAGGTTTATCGTGCGGGAGTGAAGGCTGCCATCCACGTCGAGTCCATCCACTGCCATGACCTCCATCGAACTCTTCCTGCTTGTCGGCGCTGGCTACGTGTGCGGGCTGTCGATCTATTCCGGCTTCGCCATGCGTTGGATCCTGGTGCGTTTCATCAAGGACGGCCCTGCCTGGACCCTGCTGGCGTGGAGCGCATGGATGCTGGTGAACACGCTCACCGCCGCCGTCATTCCTGTGTTGCTCATTGCCGTCCTGGTCGTGGGGGATCAGCCCGGGAGACCGGATTTCTGGCCGCGCCTGGCGTTGTTCGCCACGGGGCTTCTTACGGGAATGACGTTCGTGCTCGGTTCGATGTACGTGTTCGACCGGACCAGCATGGTGGTGAAGAAGGCACGCTGAGATGTCGGGCAGGGCTGCGCCGTAGAGGGATGCGCGCCGCCGCGAGTGCCCAAGCCCCCACGTTACAATGGCGGCATGACGTCCCCCCCGATTCCCCATGACGCCCTGCGCCTGTCCGTCGCCCCGATGATGGACTGGACGGATACGCATTGCCGCGTGTTCCACCGGCTTTTGGCGCCGAACGCGCGCCTGTACACCGAGATGGTGCATGCGCAGGCGGTGATCCATGGCGATCGCGACCGTCTTTTGGGGTTCGATGCCGGCGAACACCCGGTGGCCGTGCAGCTGGGCGGTAGCGAGCCGGCGCACCTGGCGCAGGCCGCGCGCATCGCGCAGGAATGGGGCTACGACGAGGTGAATCTCAACGTCGGCTGCCCGTCGGACCGCGTGCAGGCGGGGCGCTTCGGTGCCTGCCTGATGAAGGAGCCCGCGCTGGTGGCCGAGTGCGTGGCGGCGATGATCGAGGCCGTGAGCATCCCGGTGACGGTGAAGTGCCGTCTCGGCGTGGATGAGCAGGAGGATTACGACCTGTTCCGTGCCTTCATCGACACGGCGGCGGCGACCGGCTGCAACGTGTTCTTCGTGCACGCGCGCAAGGCGTGGTTGCAGGGGCTGTCGCCGAAGGAGAACCGCGAGATCCCGCCGCTGCGCTACGACTGGGCCTACCGGCTCAAGCGCGAACGACCGGAACTGACCGTGGCGATCAACGGCGGCATCACCACGACGGCGCAGGTGGACGATCACCTGCAGCATAGCGACGGCGTGATGATCGGCCGTGCCGCCTACCACGAGCCTTACGTGCTGCACGAAATGCAGTCGGCGTTGTTCGGCGGTGAGGTTGCGCCGCGCGCGGACCTGCTGCGTGCCTGGCGGCCCGTATGTCGAAACGCAGCTGTCGAAAGGCGTGGCGCTGAAGCACCTGACCCGCCATGTGCTGGGCCTGTTCCATGCGCAGACGGGCGGTCGTGCATTCCGGCAGATCCTCAGCGAAGGCGCGCACAAGCCCGGCGCGGACTGGTCGCTGGTGGAACAGGCGCTCGCCGCGACCACGCGCGAACTGCGACCGGCGGCCTGAGCCATGATCACGCGCGACATCGATGCCTTCATCGCCCATGCGCGGACGCTGGCGGCCGACGCAGGGCCGGCGACGGCGCGTGCGGCGTTCCTGGTGTCGCCGGACGGCTTCGTGCGGGCCGAACAGTCCGCGCAGGACAACCGCTACATGGCCGACGCCGGGGCGTTCGACGCCGACGCCGCGTTGCGCGAACACCATGCGCTGCATCGCGCGCTGTCGCAGGAAGTGCCGGTGGTCTGCTTCCCGGGCAGTGAGTCGACGCCGGATGCGGTGTTTCCCAACAACGTGTTCGCCACCGCCCGCGTCGGTGGCGAGGCGCGTCTGGTCATCGGCCGGATGCGCCATCCCGTACGCCAGCGCGAAGCGGAGCGGCCGGACATCCGTGGCTACTTCCGCGACCTGCTCGGCTACGCGGAGACCGACCTGTCCGGCCAGCCGCACCCGTGTGAACTGACCGGCGCGCTGGTGATCGACCGGGCGCGCGGCATCGGCTTTTGCGGGCTGTCCGAGCGCTGCGACGAAGCCGGCGCCGCCCGCATGCACGAAGCCTTCGGGCTGCGCGCCACCTTGCTGTTCGACCTGGCGGCGGGCGAGTACCACACCAACGTGCTGCTCGCCGTGCTGGCTGGTCGCGCCGCCCTGGTCTGCCCGCACGCGTTGCAGGGTGACGTCACCCGGGCCCTGCACGCCTTGTACGGTCCGCAGGTGGTGGTGCTGTCGCCGGCCGAACAGGCGGCCTTCGCCGGCAATGCGATCGCCCTGACGGACCGATCGGTGTGGATGAGCCGCCGGGCGCATGAGGCCCTGGGGGCGGACACCCTGGCGCAGCTGCAAGAAGGGGCGGGCTTCGCGGTGCACAGCGTGCCGCTGGACGCCATCGAGGCCGGGGGTGGTTCGCTAAGGTGTTGTGTGGCCGAGATTTTCTGACTGTTCAGCTGTCTGAATGGGGCCCGTTGGGCTGTGGATAAATTCAGAACGGATTCACCGCCGCCGGCCAAAACTCTGCCTCCATTCCACAGAGGCGGTTTCGGGTTCCGTTCAGTTTCGCGGCCCGGTATCCGTTACGATTCCGTTATGCGCTTCCGTTCATCGACCCTTGCCGCCGTTGCCATGACGGCGCTCATCGCCCTGGCGGGCACCTCCGTGGTGCTGGCGCAAGACGACCAAGGCCGTGGCGACGCGCCGCCGTCGCGCGAGCGCGGCGCGACGCGTGCCGATGACCGCGGCCACCGCAGCTCGATGTCCGATTCGGTGCGCCGCGTGCGCAACGAAACCGGCGGGCAGGTATTGAGCGTCGAGCGCATGCAGTACGACGGTCGCGAGGTCAACCGCGTCAAGTACGTCGACGACCGTGGCCGCGTGCGCACGATGGACGTGGGTCCGTCACGTCGAGACAGTGATGCGCCCTCGCGTCCGCGTCGCGACGTGCCGCCGCCTGCACGCGGCGATAACCCCCCGCGCCCGTAGTCTTACGTAGAATCACGGTTCAACACGAGCCGTCCCGCGCGACGACATGCCGCGCCGCATTCCCAAGGAGAGTCCATGCGTATCCTGCTGGTCGAAGACGAAGCCCCCCTGCGTGAAACCCTTGCCGCGCGCCTGAAGCGCGAAGGCTTTGCGGTGGACGCGGCCCAGGACGGCGAGGAAGGCCTGTACATGGGGCGCGAAGTGCCGTTCGACGTGGGCATCATCGACCTGGGCCTGCCCAAGATGTCGGGCATGGAGCTGATCAAGGCGCTGCGCGACGAAGGCAAGAAATTCCCGGTGCTGATCCTGACCGCCCGCAGCAGCTGGCAGGACAAGGTCGAGGGCCTGAAGCAGGGCGCCGACGACTACCTGGTCAAGCCGTTCCACGTCGAGGAGCTGCTGGCGCGCGTCAATGCGCTGCTGCGCCGTGCCGCCGGCTGGAGCAAGCCGACGCTGGAATGCGGTCCGGTCGCGCTGGACCTGGCCGCGCAGACGGTGAGCGTCAACGGCAGCAACGTCGACCTGACCAGCTACGAGTACAAGGTGCTCGAGTACCTGATGATGCACGCCGGCGAGCTGGTCTCGAAGGCCGACCTGACGGAGCACATCTACCAGCAGGATTTCGATCGCGATTCGAACGTGCTCGAAGTCTTCATCGGCCGCCTGCGCAAGAAGCTGGACCCGGAAGGCGAACTGAAGCCGATCGAGACCGTGCGCGGTCGCGGCTACCGCTTCGCCATCCCGCGCACCGGCGAGGCCTGATGCGCCGCGCCGGCATCGTTTGCACTTGAATGCCCGCGCCACCTTCCGGCGGTACGCCGCCCGCGCCCGTCGGCCGTGACCGGTTCGACGGCTGGCGCCCGCGCTCACTGCGCGCGCGCCAGCTGCTGGCGGCCAGCCTGGCGCTGCTCGCCTTCCTCGCGCTGGCCGGTTGGGCGCTGGACCGCGCCTTCGTCGATACCGCCGAAGACAACCTGCGCCAGCGCCTCAAGAGCTATGCGCTCTACTACACCGACAAGGTGGAGTTCGGCCGCAACGGCACGCTGATCCCGCCGTACAACACGCCCGATCCGCGCTTCGACATGCCCGACAGCGGCATGTACGCGCAGGTGGTGCTACAGGGCACGCCGCCGTGGGGCTCCAATTCCACGCTGGGCCCGGAACTGCCGGTGCCGCAGCTGCTGGGCGCGCTGGACGAATCGTTCGAAGGCCCGTTGCCGATACGACGCGCCGACGGCACCGAAAGCGAGGCGTACCGCTATGGCGTGGGTTACGCCTGGCCGGCCACCCACCAGCACGGCGAGATTCCCTACAGCATCTACATCCTCGAGGACGCGCAAGCGCTGAGTGCGCAGATCCGCGTGTTCCGCGGTTCGCTGTGGGTCTACCTGGGTGGCGCCGGCGTGATCCTGCTGCTGTTGCAGATGCTCGTGTTGCGTTGGAGCCTGCGTCCGTTGCGACGCGTGATCTTCGAACTCAGCCGCGTGCAGCGTGGCGAAGCGTCGGGCATGACCGAGAGCCATCCGCGTGAGCTCGAGCCGCTGACCGACAGCATCAACGCCTTCATCGATAGCGAGCGCGAGAACCTGGAGCGCCAGCGCAACACGTTGGCCGACCTGGCGCACAGCCTGAAGACGCCCATCGCGGTGCTACGCACGCAGATGGACAACAATGCCGACCCCGCCGCGCTGCGCGAGGAGCTGGACGTGCAACTCAAGCGGATGAACAACCTGGTTTCGTACCAGCTGGCGCGCGCGGCATCGAGTGGCCACAAGCTGTTCTCGGCGCCGGTGCCGCTCGAGCCGCACGCGGAAGAGATCGTGCGCGGCCTGGAGAAGGTCTACGCCGGCAAGGGCGTGATCTGCGAATTCGAGATCGACCCACGCGCCCGCTTCCACGGCGAGACCGGCGACCTGCAGGAGCTGATGGGCAATCTGCTGGAAAACGCCTTCAAGTGGGCGCGTTCCCGCGTCTTGCTGACGGTGAAGGTCGGCGCGACCGCGCCGCAGCGGCGGCCGGGCCTGTTCCTGGCGGTCGACGACGACGGTCCCGGCATTGCCGAGGACGATGTGGCCAAGGTGCTGCAGCGTGGCGTGCGCGGCGACGAGCGCGTGCAAGGCCACGGCATCGGCCTGTCGATCGTGCAGGACCTGATCCGCGACTACCGCGGCGAACTGCAGGTGTTGCGCTCGGACGAACTCGGTGGCGCGCGGTTCGAAGTTCGGCTGCCGCCGGGCCTGTAACGCTCAGCCCGCGGTCGCGAACGGCGACGGGCCGTAGAAGCGGCGCAGGTGCTCGGCCACCGTTGGCAACGACTCGGCCAGCACCGATGGTGCGGAGAAGTGGTACTCGGTGGCGACCGCGAAGAATTCTTCCGGCGCTTCCGCGGCGTAGGGATCCAGTGCGGTCTCGCGACCCAGGTCCACCTGCATGCAGAAATCGTCGTAGGCGCGCTGGAAGTCGCGTGCCCAGCGGGCGTGCCAGTCACGGGGCAGGGGCGGGGTGCCGTCCAGTTCGCCATCCAGCACGTCGAGCTTGTGCGCCATCTCGTGCACGGCCACGCAGAAGCCGGCATCGGGTTCGGCGAGGTCGGCCTGCACGTCGGCCCACGAGAGGATCAGCGGACCCTGGTCCCAGGCTTCGCCGGCCAGATCGTCTTCCCACTCATGCAGTACGCCGGCGGCATCGGTATGCGTGCGCTGCACGCGGAATGCATCCGGATAGACGATCAGCTGCGACCAGCCGCGCAGTCCGGTCTCGCCGAATTCGAGCAGCGGCAGGCTGCACAGGGCAGCGAGTTGCACGCGCTGCGCATCGTCCAGCGACAGGCCGGCCAACGGGGTGATGGTCTTCTCGTGCAGGAAGCGGGCAGCCAGCGTGCGAACGCGGTCCGCGCGTGCGTCATCCAGCGCAGCAACCCAGGCGGTATCCGTCCGGACCGCGTGCCACAGAGCGTCTTCGATGAAGGGGGCGGGGCGCCGCAAGCGGCGCAACAGTCCAATCACGGGTCGGAGCAGTCCGCGTCAGCGGAACATGCCCGGCAGGAAGCTGTGCCACTTGGAGCCGCGGCTACGCGGCAGCGGGGTCTCATCGTCGTCGCCACCGCCGCGCGAGGCGGGCGGGGTCAGTGCGGTGGGTGCGGCGTACTTGCTGCGCACGGCGGTGGCACGAGCGCGACGCGCATCCGGCGCGGTCGGCACGGCATCGCCCGGGCGGTCGGCCACGGCGCGGTCGGCCACGTCCTGGCAGACGGTGGCGTTGCCATTGGGGGCCACGCGTCCGTTCTGGGCGAACACGGCCGCCGAGGCACCGATGAGGAGCAGGGCAAGGCTGGCGCGAAGCATCGGTAGACTCCTGTCGGTCGGTAACGGCGGCCAGATGACGTCGCCGACTATAGCCGGAAAGCCCCCTTCCCGGCATGGGCCGGGGGTGCCGTGCGACGAAACGTCGATACACGGCGACGGAATGAGGGAAGCCGCCGATTGGCTGTTGCGTCGCAGCAGGTCGTCGGCGCCGGTTGCGGCAGACTGGCGCCCCATGCCCTCCCCGCCGGACCGCCCGCTGACCGCTCCCGCCCTGCGCCTGGCGCTGATCGCGGGGGCCCGGCGCGTCATCGCCGCCCGTGACGGCCTCAACCGCATCAACGTATTCCCGGTGGCAGACGGCGACACCGGCAACAACCTCGCCTCCACCCTGGGGAGCGTGCTGCACGGGGCGCTGTCGCGGCCCAGCCAGCACGCCGGCGACCTGCTCAGCCGGGTCGGCAACGACGCCATCGATGGGGCACGCGGCAACTCGGGCGCGATCCTGGCGCAGTTCCTGTACGGCGTCGCGGAGCGCGTCCGGACCCTGCCAGGAACTCGATGCCCGATCCCTCGCCGCGGCCGTCCGCCAGGGCGCGCAGAGCGCGCGCCAGGCCCTGGCCCAGCCGGTGGAGGGCACCATCCTGAGCGTCATCACCGCGTTCGCGGACGAACTGGATGCCGCTGCCGGCGACGACCAGGCCCCGGCCGACACCCGCAGCGGCTTCGCACGGGCGCTGGACCGCGCGCGCCGGGCGCTGGCCGACACGCCGAAGCAGATGGCCTTGCTGCAGCGGGCGGGCGTGGTGGATGCCGGCGCGCAGGGTTTCGTGGATCTGCTGGAAGGCATCGCCGAATTCGTCGAAGGCGGACCGCGTGCGGTCCGCATGCGCGGCGCGGCGCCCCCCGCGGCGAACGATGCCGCCGATCCGCTGGGCCATGACCACGACATCGACCCGGCGCGCCGCTGGTGCACCGAGTGCCTGCTGTTGGGCGAAGCGCTGGATAGGCAGCGCCTGCGTGCGGCGCTGGAAGCCGCGGGCGCGGATTCCATCGTCATCGCCGGTGGCGCGACCCGCCTGCGCGTGCATGCGCACACCGGATCGCCGCAAGCGCTGTTCGACGCCTGCGCGGCGCAAGGCCAGGTGGAGGGGATGAAGGCGGACGACATGGTTCGCCAGCAGGCGGCCGCCAGCCTGACCCAATCGTTGGTGATCGTCACCGACAGCGCCGCCGACCTGCCGGAGGACATCGGCGAGCGCTATGCCATCGGGGTGGTGCCGGCGCGCGTCGCCCTGGACGGGCGCGACTACCTGGACAAGGTGGGGCTGTCGACGGCCGAGTTCTACCGGCGCATGGCGGCGTCGCTGCAGTTGCCGCGCACCAGCCAGCCGCCGCCGGGCGACTTCCGCCGGCAATTCGAACTCTCGCTCGCCCACCACGCGCGCGTGCTGTACGTGGGCTTGTCGCGCGCGCTGTCCGGCACGCTGCAGTCGGGCGAGCATGCAGCGGCGCGCGATCCTGGCGCGCGCGTGCGCGTGTTCGACACCGTCAACGCGGCATGCGGCCAGGCCTTGCTGGTCTGGCGCGCGGCCGAGCTCGCGGCGCAAGGACAGGGCGAAGCCGAGGTGGTGGCGGAACTGGAGCGGCTGCGCCCGCTCACCCGGATGTGGGCGATCGCACCGGACATCTCGCATGCCGTGCGTGGCGGACGCATCCCGCGCTGGGCCGCACCGATCGCGCGTCTGACCGCGCTGACGCCGATGGCGAAGATGAGCGCCGACGGACGCATGGTCGTGGCCGGCCTGCTGTTGACGCGTGCCAAGGCGCCCGAGGCGTTCGCGCGTCGCGTCGCGCGCGCGCTGCCACGCGACGCACGCTGGCGGGTGATCGTCGGCCATTGCGATGCGCGACCCGAAGCCGATCGCCTGCTGGCGGCGCTGCGCCAGCGCCTGAGTATCGCCGAAGACCGCCTGGTGGACACCGGCGCAGCCATCGGTGCGCACGCGGGGCAGGGCGCGCTGATCGTCGCCGTGCAACCGGCACCGGCCGACTGAGCCCGGCGGGCCGTGGCCCATAATGGGGTCATGCTTGTTCTCATCCTCCTGATCGTCTCGGCCTACCTGCTCGGCTCGGTGTCCGGCAGCCTCACCTTGGGTCGCTTGCGCGGCGTCGACATCCGCACCCAGGGCAGCGGCAATGCCGGTGGCACCAATGCCTTCCGGACCCAGGGCGCGAAGTTCGCGTTGGGCGTCGTGCTGGTCGATATCGGCAAGGGCGCGCTGGCGGCCTGGCTCGCGCTCCGGTTCGCGCCGGTGGACGGCTCGCTGCCGGTGCGCGCGGTCGCCTGGCTGGTAGTGACCGCTGCCGCCGTCGGTCACGTGTGGCCGCTCTGGCACGGGTTCCGCGGTGGCAAGGGCGTCGGCACGTTGTTGGGCGGTGTCGCCGTCCTCTGGCCAATCGCGCTGCTGCCCTTGTTCCTCGTCTGGGTGTGCGTGCTGGTCGCCAGCGGCTACGTGGGGCTGGCCTCCATCATCGCCACGGCCTGCCTGTTGCCACTCGCCCTGTGGCTGCGCGCGGATGCGCCCACTCAGGTCTTCGCCGCGGTGGCCGCGCTGCTGGTGCTGTTCACCCACCGCGCCAACGTGCAGCGCCTGCGTGCGGGCACGGAGTCGCGCTTCGAGCGCGTGCGTTTCTGGCGTCGGCGCGCATGACGGGCGAACGCGACCTGCTGCTGCGCCTCGCACAGGGCCCCGTGTCCGGCGATGCGCTCGCGCGTGCCGTCGGGCAGACGCGCGCGGCGGTGTGGAAACGCATCGAAACCCTGCGCGAAGGCGGTGTGCGCATCGATGCGCAGCCGGGTCGCGGGTATGCGCTGGCGGCGCCGGTCGAGTTGCTGGAGGGCGAGCGGATCCGGGCGCAGATGCGACAGGCCGCCTCGGTGTCCGCGCTCGACGTCGCATGGTCCCTGGATTCGACCAACAGCGAGCTGCTGCGAAGGAAAGCGCCGGAGCGAGGCGCCGACGTGTTGCTCGCCGAACAGCAGACCGGCGGTCGGGGCCGGCGCGGACGACACTGGGCATCGCCGATCGCCGCAAACCTGTATCTCTCGGTATCGCGGCAGTTCTCCGGCGGATTGGCGCGCCTGGGCGGCCTCAGCCTGGTGGTCGGCGTCGCCGTCGCCGAGGCGCTGCGGCAGGCGGGCTACGACAGCGTCGGCGTGAAGTGGCCCAACGATCTGTTGGCGCGCGATCGCAAGCTGGGCGGCATCCTCGTCGAAGGCGGGGGCGAACATGGCGGGCCGGTACGCGCGGTGATCGGCATCGGTCTCAACGTGAGCATGCCCGATGCGGCGGCCGAGGGCATCGAGCAGGCGTGGACCGATCTCGCCACGCTGGGCGGCAGCACGCCGTCGCGCAACGCGGTCGCTGCGGGCGTGCTGGATGCTCTGCTGCCCGCGCTAGAAATCTTTGATGCCGATGGTCTTCCGCCGTTCCTCGCGCGCTACGCCGCACTCGACGTGCTGGCCGGCCGCGCGGTTACCGTGCACGGCCCTCAGGGCGACGCGCACGGCGTCGCCGAAGGTATCGGCGACGATGGCGCCTTGCAGGTCAGGATCGGCACGGAACACCGGCGCGTGCATGCCGGCGATGTCAGCGTGAGGGCGACATGACGCAGTGGGTATTCGACGTGGGGAACAGCCGCGTGAAAGCCGCGCCGCTGCAGGCGGACGGCGCGCTCGGTGGAGTGGTCGCGCTGGCGCACGACGAAGGTGCCAGCGCGACCGCGCTCGATGCCGCATTGCCGGCCACGACGCGTTCGGATACGGCCATCATCGCCAGCGTCGCGTCTACGTCGCGCACGGCCGCCGTCGTGGACTGGCTGGCGGGCCGCTTCGGCAGCATCTCGATCGCACGCACGCAACCGATGCTGCAGGGCGTGCGCATCGCGTATGCGGATCCCACGCGGTTGGGCGTCGACCGTTTCCTCGGTCTGCTGGCCGCACGTGCCCGCGGGACGCAGGCCTGGTTGGTGGTGGGCGTAGGGACGGCGGTGACGGTGGACCTGCTGGACGCGAAGGGAGTGCACCACGGCGGGCGCATCGCGCCCTCGCCGACGCTGATGCGCGCCGCGCTGGAGCAGGCGGCCGCGCAGTTGCCGGCGCAGGGCGGCGCGTTTGTGGAATTCGCCCGCGATACGCCCGACGCGCTGGCGTCCGGCTGCGACGGCGCCGCGTTGGGCCTGATCGAGCGCAGCCTGGCGCAGGCAGCGGAACGCCTGGGCACGCGGCCCACCCTGTTGCTGCATGGCGGCGGCGCCGAGGCGCTGCGGCCCTGGTTGCCGGACGCCGTGCATGCCCCCGCGCTGGTGCTGGAAGGCCTGGCGCGTTGGGCACGTGCCGGTATCGACGATTGAGCGGGGCTGGCTAGAATCGACTCATGCTGATCCGTGCCCTGATCGTCCTGCTGGTGGTGCTGAACCTGGGCGCCGCCGCCTGGTGGCTGACCCGACCCACGCCCGAACCTGCCCCGCCCCCCGACCTCCCGGCGGGTGTGGCCCGCCTGCAGCTGGTGGATGAGGACGCCCCGACGGCGTCTGCCACGCCTTCGCCTGCACCCGCCGCGGCGCCCCGACTTCCGGCGGTCTGTTTCAGCCTGGGCCCGTTCACCAGCGAAGCCGCGGCTACCCAGGCGCGTGACGCACTCGGCGCCGAGCTGCTGCGCGTGCAGCTGCGCGAAGCACCCGGTGCGAGCGCCAGCGGCTACCAGGTGGTGATGCCACCGGCCGCGTCGCTGGACGAGGCGCAGGCCACCGCCGCGCGGATCGGCGCCGCGGGTTTCGATGATTTCCTGGTCGTGCGTCAGGGCGAGCAGGCCAACGGCATCGCGCTGGGCCGCTACCGCAGCCGCGATGCGGCCGAGCGTCGCCTTGCGGAACTCCAGGCCGGCGGCTTCACCGCGCAACTGCAGCCGGTGGGGCGTGCCGGGCCCAGCCTGTGGTGGCTGGATGCGGGTGCCGCAGACGGTGCGGATGCGGCGGCGCTGGCCAAGCGCGCCTCCAGCGCCGCACCGCAGCCGCTCGAATGCACGGCGCTGCGCTAGAATTGCCGCCCACGCCGCTTTAGCTCAGCTGGTAGAGCAACCGCCTTGTAAGCGGTAGGTCATCCGTTCGATTCGGATAAGCGGCACCAGTTTCCCGCCCTGTGCTGCGCCCCGCGTGTTGCGATGCCACAGGGTCGTCATCGCCGTCGGCATAGACTGTGCGTCTGTTTTCCGCCGGACGTACCCATGAGTCGAGCCTTTCCCCCCGTGTCCCTGATCGGCGTGCCCACCGATGTCGGCGCCGGCCATCGCGGTGCCCGCATGGGACCCGATGCGTTGCGTATCGCGGGCCTGGGTGAGGCGCTGCTGGCGCGCGGCGTCGACGTCGTCGACACCGGTAACGTGCAGGGGCCGGCCAACCCGTGGACCGGGCCCATCGACGGCTATCGCCACCTGGATGAAGTGGTCGCCTGGAACCGCGCGGTGATGGACGCCACCGCGGCCGAACTGGCGCGCGGACGCCTGCCGATCATGATGGGCGGCGACCATTGCCTGGCGATGGGTTCGATCACTGCCGTGGCGCGGCACTGCCGCCAGGCCGGCAAGAAGCTGCGCGTGCTCTGGCTAGACGCGCACTCGGACTTCAATACCAGCGAAGTCACGCCGTCCGGCAACATCCACGGCATGCCCGTGGCCTGCCTGTGCGGCATCGGCCCGGATGCATTGACCAAGCTCGGTGGCGACGGTCCTGCGATCACGCCGTCGATGGTCCGGCAGATCGGCATCCGTTCGGTCGATCCGGAAGAGAAGAAGCTGATCAAGGACCACAAGGTCGACGTATACGACATGCGCTACATCGACGAGGTCGGCATGAAGCGCACGGTGGAGGCCGCGCTGGAAGGCGTCGGTGCCGACACTCACCTGCACGTGAGCTTCGACGTGGACTTCCTCGACCCCAGCATCGCGCCGGGCGTGGGCACGACGGTGCCCGGCGGCCCCAACTATCGCGAAGCGCAGCTGGTGATGGAAATGATCGCCGACACCGGCCTGATGGGGTCACTGGATATCGTGGAACTCAATCCCGTGCTCGACCGGCGCAACCGTACCGCCAAGCTCACGGTCGACCTGGTGGAGAGCCTGTTCGGCAAGTCCACGCTGATGCGCGATTGAGGCCGTCGCCGCAGGGAAAACTGCGACTGAACGGACCGGTGGAGGCTTCACGCGGCCTATACGGCGGCGCGTCGAAGGTGGTCGCACACGCCGCCGCGGCGTGGGACGCACCTGCGGCGGCACCCCTTTCCACCAGGAGATGACACATGAAGCGTGCGATGACCCTGCTGATGCTGGCCCTGTTCTCGACGGCCGTGCTGTCCGGTTGCAACACCATGGCCGGCGCCGGCAAGGACGTACAGAAGGTCGGCGAGAAGGTCGAAGACAAGGCGCAGGACTGCAAGGACGGCAAGTGCTGATCCATGTGTGATGTCAGGGACCTTGAGGGGTTCCTTGCAGGAAGGGCCGGGTCTACCCCGGCCCTTCCGCGTTTCAGGGGCCGTTTTTTTGGTCAGCCGGCAGCCAGTGTGGTTGAATCAGACTGCGCGGGTGGGCAGCACCGCCGGCACGGTCCGGCCGCCCGAGCCCCCGATCGTGAATACCGTCCACAGGAGTCGCTTATGAAGCGTTTCGTCGCGTTGATGCTGTTGTCCCTGTTCTCCGTCGCCGTGCTGTCCGGCTGCAACACCGTCAAGGGGTTCGGCAAGGACGTGCAGAAGGTGGGCGAGAAGGTCGAGGATTCCTCGGGCAAGTAAGCGCCGGGTTTCCGATGAGAAAACGGGCCGCATCGCGGCCCGTTTTTTTTGCGCCGCGTATTCATGCGTGCGAACGCGCGCTCATGCGGCTGAATCGTTCAGCGATTCCTAATAACGTGTTGACGCGCGTTTGATCGGATGGGAACGCGTCTGCTGCGATGCTGTTTCCGCGGCACCCCCTGCCGCGAATCCAAGCGAGGAAACACCATGAACCAGGACATCATCGCCGGCAACTGGAAGCAGCTGAAAGGCAAGATCCAGGCGAAGTGGGGCGATCTCACCGATGACGACTTCAAGGTGGCCCAGGGCAATGCCGAGTACCTGGAGGGCAAGTTGCAAGAACGCTACGGGTACGACCGCGACCGTGCGCATAGCGAAGTCGAGGATTTCCAGCGCAGCCTGCGTTCCGACAAGTCCATGCACCACTGACCGGCTGACGCCGCGTCGAGCAGGACGGGCCGCCTTGTGCGGCCCGTCTGCTTTTGCGCGTCAGCGCCAGCGCGGCGGATCGGCGACGAAACCGCCGGGAAAGGCGTTCGGCGCGTCCTCGCGCCAGATCGGGCCATGGCGGCGGGGCAGCATACCCAGCGCGACGAGGCGCCGGTGCTCGTCGTAACGCACTTCGCTCACCTGCTCGGGCTGCCGCGTCGCGCGTTCGAAGCCGGTACGCGAGGTCGGTGCCCATTCGCGATCGCCGTGGCCGGTGCCGATGCTCTGCTGGCGCGCGGACTCTTCGTTGGCGATGGCGCGCGATGCGCCCGCGGCGGGCGCCGCGGCAGCGTCGCTGGCTTCACCGCGTTTCTCCATCCGTCCCCGCGCGATCGGGGGCGGCGAGTACGTCGGGTAGTACGGACGGGCTTCGCGAAAGGCCGCCACGCCGATCACGCCGACGTTGCGGGGGCGGCCTGTGCGTGCGGCGTAGCTGTCGCCGAGATCGGTGAAAACGAACTGCGCCACGTCGTGCATCGACTTGCGCCAGCCATTGATCTCGGTGGTCTGCCAGGGTTCGAGCACGTAGCCCGCCTGCGACGGGTTCGCCGTCTGGCCGGTAATCGCGTTGACGCCATCGACCGACAGCACCACCAGCACGCGTTCGCCGGTGGTGTTGGTCAGGCGCACGCTGTAGCGATGGCCGGGCGTGCCGGCGACCCAGACATCGCCGCGGTGCGGATACTGGGACAGCCATTCGCCGCTGTCGCGATCGACGACACTGACATCGACCAACGGGCGGGCCTGGGTGGGAGCGCACGCGGCCAGCAGCGCCAGCGTGGCCAGGGAAGCGAGGATCCGATGCAGCATGTCCGTTCTCCAGGTGGGGACGATGCTGGGAACGGGCCGCAGGCGGGAACGGGGTTGTCGCGGAGGACACGGCCGGCGTCGGTTAAGCCGGTAGCAGGGCACGGGCTGCGACGCCATGTCGCAGGTCTGGCCCCGGCATCGTCCGGCCCCAGCCGGTAAACTGGCCGCTTTCCCGCATTCCCCTGCTTCGCACATGACCACCCGCGTCCTTACCGGCATTACCACCTCGGGCACGCCGCACCTGGGCAACTACGTCGGCGCCGTGCGCCCGGCCGTCGCCGCCAGCCGTGCCGCGGACACGGAGAGCTTTTACTTCCTGGCCGACCTGCACAGCCTGATCAAGGCACAGGATCCTGCCCGCACCCAGCGCTCCACGCTGGAGATCGCGGCGACCTGGCTGGCCTGCGGCCTGGAGCCGGACAAGGTGTGGTTCTACCGCCAGAGCGATGTGCCGGAGATCACCGAGCTGACCTGGTTCCTGACCTGCGTGGCGGGCAAGGGCATCCTCAACCGCGCGCACGCCTACAAGGCCGCGGTGGACAAGAACAACGCCGAGGGCGAAGACCCGGATGCGGGCGTCAGCGCGGGCCTCTTCATGTATCCGGTGCTGATGGCCGCCGACATCCTGATCTTCAACGCGCACCAGGTGCCGGTGGGCCGCGACCAGATCCAGCACATCGAGATGGCGCGCGACTTCGGCCAGCGCTTCAACCACGTGTACGGCAAGGAGTACTTCACCCTGCCGGAAGCGCTGATCGACGACAACGTGGCCACGCTGCCCGGGCTCGACGGGCGCAAGATGAGCAAGAGCTACAACAACACCATCCCGCTGTTCGCACCGCGCGAGGAGCTGAAGAAGCTGGTGTTCTCGATCCTGACCGACTCGCGCGGCCCCGGCGAGCCGAAGGACACTGAGGGTTCGGCGCTGTTCCAGCTGTACCAGGCCTTCGGCAGCGCCGAGGAAACGCGCGCGTTCGCGCAGACGTTCGCCGATGGCATCAGCTGGGGCGACGCCAAGCAGCAGCTGTTCGAGCGCATCGATGCGGAAATCGCCCCGCTGCGCGAGAAGTACGAAGCGCTGATGGCGAAGCCGGCCGACATCGAGGCCATCCTGCGCGATGGCGCGCGCCGCCTGCGCGAGCGCTATGCGACGCCGTTGCTGGCGGAACTGCGCCACGCCGTGGGCCTGCGCGACCTGTCGCAGCAGCCGGTGGCGGACACCAAGGTCGCCGCGAAGGCCGCGTTGCCGGTGTTCAAGCAGTACCGCGACACCGACAGCCGCTTCTACTTCAAGCTGGTCGATGCCGACGGCAACGTGCTGGTGCAGAGCAACGGCTTCGATTCGCCGAAGGACGCCGGCAAGCTGATCGGCGTGCTGAAGCAGGCCGAGCAGGCGGATGCGATGGAAACGCCGGAGATCGTGCTGCAGGTGCCCGTCGCCGATGTGCTGGCGGCGCTGGCCGCGTTGCGCGCCGCGGAGGCCTGAGCCATGCCGTATTTGGCGGTGATCCTGTTCCTGCCCTGGTTCCTGTTGCTGGGCTCGCTGTTCTGGCTGTTCCCGCGGCAGCCGCGCACGGCGCGCCGCAAGGGTTTCGACCTCGTCGCGCTCGCCGTCGCCTTCGTGCTCAGCTTCATCGGCATGCAGTGGGGCTATGCGCTGGGCGCGTCCGACGTCGGCACGGGGGCGATCTGGAAGCAGGTGCTGGCCACGCTGGTGGCGTACGGCGCCTTCCTGTTCGTGCTGACGCTGGCGGTGCCGCTGCGCGGCTGGTGGCTGTCGCGCGGCTGAGACCCGCGAACAGCGTGTTCCACCAAAGGCGGGTCGTGCCGGCGCGACGCGGGGACTAGAATCGGTCCATCCGTCCCCACACAGGCCCGCGGATGAGCCTCCACGGCATCCACACCATCGACACCGTGTTCCAGCGCGACCATTTCGACGCCGCCTACCTCATCGTCGAGGATGGGCGCGGCGCGTTCATCGACTGCGGCACCAACCATTCCGTTCCCCATCTGCTGGCGGCCGCGCAGCAAGCGGGCATCACGCCCGCGGACATCGACCTGCTTATCGTCACCCACGTGCACCTGGACCATGCCGGCGGGGCCGGCCTGCTGATGCAGCAGCTGCCGAGCGCCACCCTGGTCGCGCATCCGCGCGCCGCGCCGCACCTCATCGATCCGGAGAAGCTCATCGCCGGCGCCACCGCCGTCTATGGCGAAGAGGAAATGCAGCGCAGCTACGGCACCATCCAACCCGTGCCCGAGGCCCGCGTGCGCATCGTCGCCGATGGCGAAACAGTGATGCTGGCGGGCCGCGCGCTGGAGTGCATCGACACGCCGGGCCACGCGCGCCACCACCACTGCATCTGGGATGCGCGCAGCGGCAGCTGGTTCACTGGCGACACGTTCGGGCTCTCGTATCGCGAGCTGGACGGGCCACGCGGCGCGTTCATCCTGCCGACGACCACACCGGTGCAGTTCGAGCCCGAGGCCCTGAAGGCGAGCATCGCGCGCATGGTCGCGCGCACGCCCGACGCCATGTACCTGACCCATTACGGCCGCGTCGGCGACGTACCGCGCCTGGCGCAATCGCTGTACGAACAGATCGACGCGATGGTGGCGATCGCCGACAGCTGCGACGGTCGCGCGGACCGGCACCGCTGCCTGACGGCCGGGCTGACCGCGCTCTACCTGGAGCGCGCCCATGCCCTGCAGGTCCCGCTGGCAGACGAAGACGTCGAACGCATCCTGGCGATGGACATCGAATTGAATGCGCAGGGCCTGGGTGTGTGGCTGGATCGTGGGCGGCCGTAAAGCGCTGCGTCTCCCTGTAGGAGCGACGTAAGTCGCGACCGGATGATCACCTTGGCCTTTATCTTCGCAGCATGATGCGATGTATCGCGCGTCCGTCAGACCGCATGATCCCTCGCAGATTTCGGTCGCGACTTACGTCGCTCCTACAGGGATCCATTAGACTCGCGATGATGATCGAACGAGGTGGAGCTCCATGAAGCGCGTGTTCCCGATGCTGCTTTGCCTGTGCATGACACCCGCTTTCGCCGCGAATATCCCTGGCGGCGGCATCAGCGCCGACAACCTGTCGAAGCATGTGGAAGTGCTGGCTTCGGATGAATTCGAAGGTCGCGCGCCGGCCACCCCGGGGGAGACAAAGACGATCGCCTACATCGTCGATGCGCTGAAGAAGGCGGGTGTCCAACCCGGTGGCGAACAAGGCGGCTGGACGCAGGCGGTGCCGCTCGTGCGCGCGCAGGTGGATGGTCCCGTGCGTGCATCGCTGCATGTCGGCGGCGCCACTCAGGTGCTCGCCAACGGCGAAGACGTGGTGTTGCAGAGCCTGGGTCCGGTCGACAAGGTCGCCGTCACCGACGCGCCGCTGGTCTTCGTCGGCTACGGCATCGACGCGCCGGAGCGGGGCTGGGACGACTTCAAGCAGGTCGACCTGCGCGGCAAGGTCGCGGTGGTGCTGGTCAATGATCCGGATTTCGAGACCGACGCGCCGGGTGCGTTCGACGGGCGAGCGGTGACCTACTATGGCCGCTGGACCTACAAGTACGAGGAACTCGCGCGCCAGGGCGCTGCGGGCGTGCTGATCGTCCACGAGACGGCGCCGGCGGCCTACGGCTGGGCGACCGTGCGCGCCTCCGGTCTGTCGGCGGTGTTCGACATCCCGCGTCAGGATGCGGCGAAGTACCACACCTTGCTGCGGGGCTGGATGCAGCGCGACCTTGCGGTGTCGCTGTTCAAGCGTGCGGGACTGGATTTCGATGCGGAGAAGCGCCGCGCGCAGACGAAGGCGTTCACGCCGGTGGTGCTGGGCGATGCAACGCTGTCGGCCGACTTCGCGGTGAAGCGCGACCAGGTGGTCACGCGCAACGTCATTGGTCGGCTCGACGGTGCGCAGCGCCCCGACGAAACCGTCATCTATTCCGCGCACTGGGATGCGTTCGGCGTGGGCGAACCCGATGCGGCGGGCGACACCGTGCGGCACGGCGCGGTCGACAACGCGACCGGCGTGGCCGCGGTGATCGAACTGGCGCGCGTGTTCGCTGCCGGTCCACGTCCGCAGCGCACGCTGCTGTTCATGGCGCTGACGGCCGAGGAGAAAGGCCTGCAGGGCGCCACGTACTACGCCGCGAATCCCCTCGCACCGCTGGCCAAAACCGCCGCGGTGCTCAACATCGAGATGCTGAGTCCGGACGGCCCGACCCGCGATATCGCCTCGTGGGGCAACGGGCGCGTGTCGCTGGAAGGCGACCTCAAGCGCGTGGCCGAGGCGCAGGGCCGCGCCTACTCGCCGGATCCCAACCTGGAGGCCGGCTTCTTCTACCGCGCCGACCATTTCGCGTTCGCGCGAGCCGGCGTGCCGGCGATCACCGTCGGCGCGGGCCTGGATCGCCTGGAGGGCGGCGTCGCGGGCGGCAAGGCCCTGCGCGATGCCTACTTCGCCAAGTGCTACCACCAGCCGTGCGATGCCTGGACCGCTGGGTGGGATGCGCGTGGCCAGGCGCAGGATGTGGAGATCCTCTATGCGCTGGGTCGCGAGATCGCCGATGGCGATACGTGGCCGCACTGGCTGGACGGTTCGGAGTTCAAGGCCGCACGCGTGCGCAGCGAGACGGAACGCAAATAACGGCGAACGCGTGCACCGCCGAAGCGGTGGTGCGCGCTATGCTGCGCGTCCTCGCTGTCTTTCCTGGTCCGTGTCATGACGCCGCTCCACGCATTGGTCTATCAGAGCCAGGCCACCCGTCCGCTGGATGCGTCCGACCTCGACATCCTGTTGCTGGATGCGCGCATCAACAACGAACTGGCGAACGTCACCGGCGTGCTGCTCTATGGCGACCATACGTTCGTGCAGTACCTCGAGGGTGCGCGCCCGGACGTGGACCAGATCTACGCGCGGATCACACGCGCCAGCCAGCACCATCGCTTGGAAATCCTTGAGCAGGGCAGGGTCGAGACCCGCCGGTTCCAGCGCTGGCACATGGGATTCTCGGACGCACCGCAGACCGTGGTGCAGCAGCTGAGCCAGGCGCAGTGGCAGCGCGATGCGCCATGGCTGGAGGATCACGTCGCTTCCTCGCCCGGCCTGTTGCGCCTGCTGACGTTCTGGAGCGAACAGGCCATCCTCAGCCGCTGACGCGGTCAGGGCCAGCGGTTCGGCGTGTCCCGCGCGCTGTCCTCGTTCATCGGCACGACGCAGAAGCGGTGTCCGGTAGGGGCTTCCATCACCCACCAGCGGTTGCGCACGTGCTGCACGCGCTTGGCGCCGAGGGCTTCCAGCCGCACGACTTCGGCTTCGATGTCGTCGGTCTCGATGTCCAGGTGCACGCGGGCGTCGTGCTTCACCTTCTGCACCTCGATGTGCAGGCCACCGGGGCCCGGTTCGAACTTGTCGTAGATGCCCAGGCCCCCGTCATCGGGATCGGTGACCTTCAGGCCGAGCGCGGCGCTCCAGAACGCCGACGCGGCGGGCAGGTCGTCGACCTGGCTGTCGATGATGAAACCGGCGAGGCGGCTGCGGTGGCTCATGGCGACTCCTGCGGTGGGATCACCGCGGCATCCTGCCACGCTTCGCGGTCAGGCGTCGTCCGCGACCGCCTGGCCGAACTGCAGCAGGAAGCCGTTGTTGTCGTACACGGCGAACTCGCGCATGCCGTAAGCGAACGTCTCCGGCGTGTAGCAGATGCGCGCGTGGTCGCGCACGGCGTCCCACAGCGCGTCCACGTCGGCCACTTCGATGTACAGCGAGCCGGTGAACGCCGGTGCGCCGTCGCCCTCGTGGTCGTTGGGGGCGGACAGCATCAGCTCGGCGCCGTCGCGGCGCAGCGCCAGCCAGCCGTGTTCCGGCGCGCCAGCGGCCACGTCGAAGCCCAGCACGTCGCGGTAGAACGCGAGCGTGCCGGGCAGGTCCGGCGTGCGCAGCATCGGCGTTAGCCGGCGGAAGCTCACGCCGGCAGGGCCAGGTCGTCGATCAACGCCTTGAGGAAACGCGCCGCTTCGCCACCGGTGCAGGCGCGGTGGTCGAACGTCACCGACAGCGGGATCACCTTGTGCGATTCGAAACCGCCCATCACCGGCGTGACCTGGTGGCGCGCACGGCCGGCAGCGACGATCGCCACGCAGGGCGGCACCACCACAGGCGTGGCGTAGCGGCCGGCGAACATGCCGAAGTTGCTCAGCGAGATCGTGTAGCCGGTCAGTTCGGACGGCGGGATGCTGCGGTCTTCCACCTGCGCACGCAGGCGGTTGATGCTCTCGCGCACGCCACCGGCTTCGAGCAGGTCGGCGTTGCGCAGCGCCGGCACGAACAGGCCGTCGTCGGTATCCACGGCAATGCCGATGTCGACGTGCGGATGCAACGTGCGGGTCAGCTTCTCGCCGTCGAACCACGCATTCATCGCCGGCACCGTCTTGCAGGCGCGGACGATGGCGCGGACCAGGCGGCCGGTCATGTCGTTGCCGGGCGTCCAGGCATGCACGTCGGCGTCGTCGCTCAGCGTGGTCGGCACCACTTTGGCGTGAGCGTCGGCCATGACGCGCGCCATGTTCCGGCGCACGCCCTTGAGCTGTTCGGGTTGGCCGCTGACGGACACGCCCGGTGGCTGCGTACGCATCGGCTTGCCGCTGGCCGACAGCGCCGTGCGCTGTGGGTTGGCGACCGGTGCCGCCGCGGTGACGGGCGCGGGCGTGCGTGCGGGTGCGGCGGTCGTGGCACCGCGCGCAGATCCATCGGCGGCCGCCTGCTTCACGTCCTGCATCGTGACCGCGCCATCGCCGCCGGTCGCACGCACGCGCGCCAGGTCGACGCCGAGCTTCTTCGCCATCGCGCGCACGGCGGGCATCGCCTTGACGCCGCCGACGGCGATCGCCTGCTCGGTGTGCACATCGTTGGAGGACTGCATGGCGCCGACGACGGTGCCGGCGTCATCGCGCTCGCTGGTGTCCTTCGCGGCGGCGGCGGGCGTCGCCGCCGGCGTCGCGTGTTCCTTCGGCGGGCCGTGGTGGTGGCCGGTGTCCTGGCCTTCCGCTCGCTGCGGCAGGTTGGCGTCGGGCTCGAACACCGCCAGCATGCTGCCGGTGACGACGACATCGCCCGCCGCGCCGGCCAGCTTCACCACCTTGCCCGATACCGGGGACGGCACTTCGACCACGGCCTTCGCGGTCTCCATCGACACCAGCGGTTCGTCCAGCCGGATCACGTCGCCTTCCTTGACGAACCACTCGACGATGGTCGCGTCCGGGAGGCCTTCGCCCAAGTCAGGAAGGTGGAAGGTCTTGCTCTCGCTCATTCGGATGTCTCTTCGTAAGTCGTTCGTGGGCCGACGCGCGGTCAGCCGTTCGCCATCGCCCGCTTCGCCGCCGCGACGATCTTGTCGACGCTGGGCAGGTACTTCATTTCCAGGCGGAACAGCGGGATGTGGGTGTCGTAACCGGTGACGCGCTCTACCGGAGCGAGCAGGTCGTACATCGAGTGCTCGGCCAGGCGCGCGGCGATCTCGGCGCCGAAGCCCGCGGTGCGCGGCGCTTCGTGCACGATCACGCAGCGACCGGTGCGCGCCACCGATTCGGCGATGGTGTCGAAGTCGAGCGGACGCAGCGTCGCCACGTCGATGACTTCGGCGCTGATGCCTTCGCCGGCTAGCTTGTCGGCGGCTTCCAGCGCTTCCTTCACCTGCGCGCCCCAGGTCACCAGGGTCACGTCGGTGCCGTCGCGCAGCACGAAGCACACGTCCAGCGGCAGCGCTTCGCCGTCGTCGGCGACCACTTCCTTGTACTGGCGGTAGATGCGCTTGGGTTCCATGTAGATGACCGGGTCCGGATCGCGGATCGCGGCCAACAGCAGACCGTAGGCGCGCTGCGGCGAGGACGGCATCACCACGCGCAGGCCGGGCACGTTGGTGAAGATGGCCTCATTCGCTTCGCTGTGGTGCTCCGGCGCGCGGATACCGCCGCCCCACGGCACGCGCAGCACCATCGGGCAGTGCAGGCGGCCGCGCGTGCGGGTGCGCAGGCGGGCGGCGTGGCAGATGATGTGGTCGACCATCGGATAGACGAAGCCGTCGAACTGCGCTTCGGCGACAGGCTTCATGCCCTGCGCGGCGAGGCCGATGGTCAGGCCGGCGATGGTGGTCTCGTCCAGCGGCGTGTCGAGCACGCGCTCGGGACCGAATTTCTGCTGCAGGCCGGCGGTGGCGCGGAATACGCCGCCGTTGACGCCCACGTCCTCGCCCAGCACCAGCACGGATTCGTCGTGCGCGATCTCCCAGGCCAGTGCCTGGGTGATGGCTTCGATCAGGGTGATCGCGGTCGGGGTGGCCACGGTCTCGGCGTTCTGTGTCTTCGCCACGGTCTTGTTCTCCATCACGGCGCTCATGCGCGGCCCTCCGCGGCGATCGCGGCGGCGCGTTGCTGCAGCAGTTCCGGCGGCGGATCAGCGTACAGGTAGTCGAACATCGCCTCGACCGGCTGCACCGGCGTGTTGAGGTACGCGTTGACCTCCTCGTCCACGCGCGCGCCGCACTCTTCCTTCCACGCGGCTTCGTCGGCCTCGCTCCAGGCGCCCTGCGCGGTCAGCCAGGTTCGCAGGCGGGTCATCGGCTCGCGCTCCCAGCCGGCCTTCACTTCGGCATCGTCGCGGTAGCGGCGCGCGTCGTCGGCGGTGGTGTGGTCGGACAGGCGGTAGGTGACGAACTCGATCACCGTGCCGCCCTGGCCCTTGCGGGCGCGCTCGCTGGCGCGGCGCATGCCCTCGAGCACGGCGATCAGATCGTTGCCGTCGACCTGCAGGCAGTGCAGGCCACCGGCCAGGCCCTTCTGCGCCAGCGTCTGCGCGCCGGTCTGCGCGCTGCGCGGCACCGAGATCGCCCAGCCGTTGTTGATCACGCCCAGCACCAGCGGCAGTTCGTAGGCGCCGGCAGAATTGAGGGCGGCATAGAAGTCGGTCTTCGACGAGCCGCCGTCGCCGCACGTGCTCACCGCGATGTGCGGCTGCTTGCGCAACTTGAACGACAGCGCCGCACCGGCCGCATGCAGGCACTGGGTGGAGATCGGCACGCAGAACGGGAAATCGGTGCGCGCGTCGCTGTCGCGGTCGAAGTCGCTGCCGCGCTCGTCGCCGCCCCAGTACATCAGCACGTCGCGCGGCTTCACCCCGCGCATGAACATGGCGCCGTACTCACGGTAGCTGGGCGCGTAGACGTCGCCGGTGCGCATCGAGGCACCGATGCCGACGTGAGTGGCCTCGTGTCCCAGGCAGCTGGCGTAGGTGCCCAGCTTGCCGGTGCGCTGCAGGGCGATCGCCTTGGTGTCGAAGGTGCGCACGAACAGCATCTGCTTGAACAGCTCGCGCAGGCGGGCGATGTCGCGCCCGGCCTCGGGCAGGTCGGGACGGACCAGGGCGCCGTCGGGCCCCAGGTACTGGAGGTATTCGATCTCGAAGCTTGCGGCGATGCTCATCTGGACGGCGTTCTCGTCGATAGGCGGAATTGGTTTCAAATGTAATTTTAGGAGCGACGGCCCGGACACCTGTCGTGCAATGCAGCAAGACGACGGCGCATGGCGTCTCGATGCGGCGGGAAACCGGTGCGGAAACAGGGGCTTGCCCGGCTGTCGTTCGGTGTCAGTCCGCCTGCGGTCGGCGTGGGCCGGACGTGATGCGCGTCGCGGGCTGCGCAAACGACAAGGGGCGCGGTTGCCCGCGCCCCTGTCGACCCCACGATGGCGGGAAAGTTCAGCGGATGCGCTGGACCAGGCGATCGTGGTTGTTGGCCGGGTTCGGGTCGGTCGTCGTGCTGCTGACGGTGGCCTCGAACTCCAGTTCGGTCCCGCGCTTGGGCTTGCCGGGGACCACCAGCGCGAACGCCAGCGTCTGCACGCCGCGCGGCATGGCGCCACGGCGCGTGCAGTCGGCGGCGGCGCCGTCGGTGGTGTCCGCCACGCGCGTGCAGCTCCAGCCGCTGGGGGCGGCCACGGCGGCGTAGCGGGCTTCCACATTGCTGGTCAGGCGCACGGTGACCTGCTCGGCCGCATCCGGGCCGGCGTTGCGCACCGGCACGAGCAGCGTGGCGATGGTGCCGCGACGCAGGGGCAGGGCGGCGCCGAGCAGCTGCACCGACAGGTCGGCGCGGGTCTGCGGCAGCGCGGCCACGACCACCGAGGCGGCCGCGGTGTTGTCGCCGTTGGCCGGGTCGAGCACGGTCGAGTTGGCCGACACGCCCAGACCCAGCGTGGCACCCGCTGCGCTGACCGGGACGACGGCGTCGAGGGCGAAGGTCGCTTCGTCACCGACCGCCAGCGACGGCACGGTGCAGGCCACGCGGGTGGTGCCCGCGGTGACTTCCGGTGCCGCGCAGCTCCAGCCGGCCGGCAGCGTGGCCAGCGACGGCGAGAGTTCGGCCGAGAACACGAAGGCGAACGCCGCCGGCGATGCCGCACCCGGGCCGGCGTTGCGGACGGTGGCGGTGTAGCGCACGGTCTCGCCGACGTTGGCGTTGGCGCGGTCGGCCGACACCGTCGCCGAGAGGTCGGCGCGGGCGAACGACGGCACGCGGATGCTCAGGCGCACCGGATCGTGGTCGGACGAGCGCAGGGCCAGGGTGGCGTCGCCGAAGTTGTCCACGCCGAAGTCCGCGTTGATCCGCGCGTGGTCCACGCGCAGGCCGGCGGCCATCACCAGGGCTTCGTTGACCAGCACGTGGTCCAGCGTCTGCGCATTGCCCTCGAACGAGTACGAGTAGCGGTGCGCTCGGATCGGCGATCAACTGCGAGCCGTCGACCAGCGGCGTGGAGACCGGGCTGGCCATCCAGGTCAGCACCTGGTCTTCGGCCGCGGCTTCGCCCTTGATGATGCCCATCACGTCGACGTAGCCGTCGTTGAACTCGAACGCGTTGAAGTCGCCGACCAGCACGATCTTCTCGTCCGGATTCGCCTGCTGCATCTCCTCCACCAGGCCGGCGAGGTAGACCGCCTGGGCGCCGCGCTTGACCCGCACGCGCTCGCCGCCGGTGGCCCAGCCGCTGCTGCCGGGCAGGGTGTCGTTGATGTCGTTGAGCGAACGCAGGTGGTTGACGATGACCGTCAGCGGATAGCTCGACGTCGCGTCCTGGTGCACGCGGGCGCGCAGGCGCAGCGGCGGACGGTCGTTGAGCAGGCTGGTGGTGCCGTTCGGGTTCGGGATGGTGGTCTCCTTGCCGAACTGCGCCACGTCCAGCACCTCGACGCGGGCCACGCCGTCGGCGGTCAGGCGCGAGCTGACCAGGAAGCCGACGTTGATGCCGCCCACGTCGTTGCCCGGCTGCAGGTACGGCACGTAACCCGGACGCGCGGCGCAGGTCGCGTCGATGCGCTCGGACAGAAGCTGCAGCACGCGCAGGTTCTCCACTTCCACCGCGCCCAGGATGTCCGGGGTCTTCAGGTAGTCGCAGATCGCAAGCGCCGCCTTGGCCAGGCGCTTGTCCAGCGCTTCCGGCGTCAGCGTCACCGCGCCGTTGCTGTCGTTGACCTCGTCGAACAGGCGCAGCAGGTTGAAGCTGCCGACGGTGACTTCATCGTAGGTGGCATCGTTGACGGCTTCCGGCGACATGCCGCCGGTGATCGTCGGCGGCGTAGCCACGTCGGGCAGTAGCGCCCAGGTGCCGGCGAAGTAGTCGAGCACGCCCAGCAGGCCGGCGACGTCGGCACCGGTGTCGGCCGAGAGCGGCGACGCGCCGACCTGGCCGCGGCTGCGCACCATCAGGCGTTCCTGGTTGGTGTCGAAGCGCGGCGGGTTCTTGCCGGCCGGTAGGGTGATGGCATCCATCACGGCGATGCCGGGCTCGCGGAACGGACGCGCCACGCCGGGCAGGGCGACGTGGAACACGCCGTCGCTGAAGGATAGCGCGTCGTTCTCGTCGATGCTGCCGCCGGACGGCGCGATCACCACCGACTGCGCCACGCTGACGCGCATGCCTTCCAGGCGTTCCAGCGTGCCGGGCAGGGCGTCGGGGCCGAGTTCGGCGGCGGTCAGTTCGATCGCGGCGGGCAGGGCGACGCCGGTTTCCAGCACTTCGAGCGTCGGGGTGACGATCTCGGTGATGGCCAGCTGGTGCGGATTGGAGGAGGGGGTGTATTCCTCGACCGTGCCGGTCACGCGCACGCGGTTGCCGACCGCGGCGGTGGCGGGCGGCGCGCTGCTGGTGAAGACGAACACGGCGTCCGAGGTGGCCGGGTCGCCATCGTCGTTGGCGGCCTGCAGGAAGAAGCCGTTGTTGAACTTGATCGCCGTGATGATGCCTTCGGTGACCACGCGCTTGCCGTTGTGCGGGGACAGCAGGCCGGGGCCCTGGATCTGCCCGATGGTCAGCGCCAGCGGCGGATCCGGCGGTTCCGGCGGCTCGGCGCCGCTGTTGCGCGGATTCGGTGCACCGACGGCGAAGTCGGCGCCGTTGTTGTTGGTGTCGATGCTGCCATCGCCGCCACGCAGCGCGGCGGTGGTGTTGCTCAGCGTGCCGGTGGGCGCGCTGCCTTCGAAGCAGTTGGCCGCGCTGCCGAAGCCGACGAAGTCGACCACGTTCGCATCGGCGGTCGGGCAGGCGCCCGTCAACGCCGTGGTGCTGCGGCTCAACGCCACCTTGCCGGCGGTGCCGCTCATGGCGATGGTGCCGGTCGCGTCGGGCGTGGGCAGATCCACCGTGCCGCCGGCGCCCTGCGCCTGCTGGACCAGGTAGAAGCCGCCGGCCGGGATGGTGCCGGTGAGGTTGGTGCGCCCGCTCCAGGTGGTGCCCGCGGAGGAGGTGTACTGGACGCTCCAGCCGGTCAGGTCGACCGCCGTCGGTCCGTTGTTGCGCAGCTCGATGAAGTCGTTCTTCAGCGTGGCGCCGCTGTTGCCGCCGCCGCCGTAGACCTGGCTGATGACCACCTGTGCCTGTGCCGACGAGGCGGCAAACAGCAAGGCGCAAGACGCGAACACGGCCGCAAGGCGGCCCCGTGGCATTTCCATGTAACGGGTTCTCCCTCAGTGGATTAAACGCCGACCCCCGCGGGAGCGATGCTGCCCCCGGCCGACGCAATGTAGCGGAAGCCTGTGGTACACGCATTGCATGGGCATGACATAAGTGCCGGTTTTCCATCACCTTGCCCGGGTCGCCCGCCCTCATCGGTTACGCTGGCGCCCCCGCCGCCCCCCGGGCGGCCCCCGGTTGATCGACGGATGGCCGTAGAAAAGAACGAGCGCCCGCTGGAAGCAGGCATCCACACCGACCTCTCCGGCCGGATGAGCTACGGCGGCTACCTGCAGCTGGACCGCCTGCTGTCCGCGCAGCACCCGGTGTCGGATCCGCCGCACCACGACGAGATGCTCTTCATCGTCCAGCACCAGGTCTCGGAGCTGTGGATGAAGCTGATGATCCACGAGCTGCGCGCCGCGATCGGCTTCCTCCAGCGCGACCAGGTCTGGCAGGCCCGCAAGGTGATGGCGCGCGCCAAGCAGGTGCTGCGCCAGCTGACCGAGCAGTGGTCGGTGCTGGAGACGCTGACCCCGTCCGAGTACATGGGCTTTCGTGACCTGCTGGGCCCGTCGTCGGGCTTCCAGTCGCTGCAGTACCGCACCATCGAGTTCCTGCTGGGCAACAAGAATGCGGCGATGCTGAAGGTGTTCGCCCACGACCCCGAGGGCCATGCCGGGCTGGAAGCCGTGCTCGACGCGCCCAGCCTGTACGACGAGTTCCTGATGTACCTCGCCCGCTGGGGCCATGCGATCCCCGCGCAGCACCTGCAGCGCGACTGGCGCCAGTCGCATGCCGCCGACACCGCGTTGCTGCCGGTGTTCGAGGCCATCTACGAAGACACCGACCGCTACTGGCGCGAGTACTCGCTGTGCGAGGACCTGGTGGACCTGGAAAGCCAGTTCCAGCTGTGGCGCTTCCGCCACATGCGCACGGTGATGCGCATCATCGGCTTCAAGCGCGGCACCGGCGGTTCCAGCGGCGTGGGCTTCCTGCGCCAGGCGCTGGAGCTGACCTTCTTCCCCGAACTGTTCGACGTGCGCACGTCCATCGGGCCCGGTCGTTGAGCCGCATTTCCTGTCGAAATCCCTTGGAAATCAGCGGATTGACTGGCTGAACAGGCCAAACGGCCGTTACACCGTCCGTGTTTCAGCGATTTGACGAGGGCCGGCCGGGTCGGTGATCCTCGCCCGTCCCCTGCGCTCGTTGCACGGGAAACCGAAATCCTGAACCACTTTTTCTAGGGGGAGCCCGCATGAGCGGAGCCGTCAACACGCAACCGGGGCACGTTCCCGACTACGCCCAGGTCATGGGCCATCCGCGTCCGCTGTGGATGCTCTTCATGACCGAGTTCTGGGAACGCTTCGCGTTCTACGGCATCCGTTGGGCGCTGGTGCTCTACATCGTCGCCCAGTTCTACCAGGGCAGCGGCACGGGTGAAGCACCGGCCAACCAGGTCTACGGCGCCTACCTGGCGCTGGTCTACGCCGCGGCGATCTTCGGTGGTTATGTCGCCGACCGGGTCATCGGCTATCAGCGCTCGATCCTGGTGGGCGCGGTGATCATGGCAGCGGGCCTCTTCATGATCGCGGTGCCGAGCGAGAACATCTTCAAGCTCGGCCTGGCCACGATCATCGTCGGCAACGGCCTGTTCAAGCCGAACATCTCGACGATGGTGGGCAAGCTGTACACCACCGGCGACGAGCGCCGCGATTCGGGTTTCACCCTGTTCTACATGGGCATCAACCTGGGCGCGATGATCTCGCCGATCCTGACCGGCTGGCTGGCCGACAAGGTGTTCGGCAGCGAGGCGATGCCGGCCTACAAGGTGGTCTTCATCACCTCCGGCATCGGCATGCTGATCAGCCTGGTGTGGTTCTGGTTCGGTCGCGCGCAGCTGAAGGGCGTGGGCACGCCGCCGGAAGGTTCGGGCGGCGGTCGCGTGATCGCTACCGTCATCGGCGCGCTCGCCGCCATCCCGGCCTTCTATTTCCTGCTGGCGCTGGACAGCAAGGTCCTGCAGGTGCCGCTGACCATCCTGTTCATCGCGCTGGGCGTGCTGCTGCTGGTGGAGGGCATCCGCAACGGACCCAAGCAACGCGACATGGTCATCGCGATGCTGATCATCTTCACCTTCAACATCATCTTCTGGTGCTTCTTCGAGCAGGCCGGCAGCTCGTTCAACTTCCTGGCCCAGAACATCGTCAACCGCACCTTCGGCGACTGGACGTTCCCGGTGGGTTGGTTCCAGTCGGTCAACTCGGTGGCCATCATCACGCTGGCGCCGGTGCTGGCGTGGCTGTGGGTGAAGATGGGCAAGGCAAATCCGTCGATCCCGCGCAAGTTCGGCCTGGGCCTGATCTTCAACGGCCTGGCCTTCCTGCTGCTGATGTTCGCGCTGTCCAGCCTGGTGGATCCGCAGACGCTGAAGATCCCGTTCTGGACGCTGTTCATGGTGTACGTCATCCAGTCCGTCGGTGAGCTGTGCCTGTCGCCGATCGGTCTGTCGATGGTGACCAAGCTCGCCCCGCTGCGCCTGGTCGGCTTCGGCATGGGCGGCTGGTTCCTGTCCACCGGCATCGGCAACAACCTGTCCGGCATCTTCGCCGCGCACGTCAGTGGCGAGAGCGGCATGAACGTGGCGTCCGCGCTGGACGGTTACACCTTCGGGTTCTGGGCGCTGGTGATCCCGGGCGTGCTGCTGTTCGTGATCGCGCCGCTGATCCAGAAGCTGATGCACGGCGTGAAGTAACGTCCTGGCGCCCTGGCACTCGCCGGATGCCAACGAAAAACGGCGGCCATGGGCCGCCGTTTTTTTATTCGCGAACCAAAGGCCTCAGCCTTCGATGCGCCTGACGCCTTCGCCCGCCAGCTTGTCGATCAGCTGATCCAGCATTGCGCGTTCCTCGGCGGTCAGCGGCTCCAGCATGCGCTGGTGGTATTCGATGACCATCGGCGCGACCTCGTCGTAGACCCGGAACCCCTCGTCGGTCAGTGCCAGCACCGAGCGGCGGCGGTCGTCGCCGTGGATCTCGCGCTGGATCAGGGCCCGTTCCAGCAGGCGGGCCACCGCCCGGCTGACGGCCACCTTGTCCATCGCGGTCCGGTTGGCGACCTCGCCGGCGGACAGGCCCGGGAAGCGTCCCAGCACGGCCATGACCCGCCATTCGGTGATGGCCAGGCCGAAACGGCGGTGGTATTCGCGGGAAATCGCCCCGCTGATGCGGTTGGAGAGCACACTCAACCGGTAGGAGAACAGGCGGTCGAGGTCGAAATCGGCGTGGATGGCGGGGCTGGCTGGCTGGCTCATGCTGCGCTGCTACTTGTGGGTGGTTTCAGCTGAAACTATATTGGAGCGTATCCCGGCAAGCCTAGCGAGGTGCCCCATGCACGCACAACCCAATACCGGCATGAAGCCGACCACGTTCGACAACCCGATGGGCATCGACGGGTTCGAGTTCGTGGAGTTCGCCGCGCCCGCCGGGCAGGCCCACCACCTGCACGACTACTTCCGCAAGCTGGGCTTCGTCCAGGTCGCGCGCCACAAGACGCGCCCGATCAGCACCTACCGCCAGGGCGACTGCACCTTCCTGATCAACGAGGATCCGGACTCCTTCGCCGCGCGCTTCGCCGCCAAGCACGGCCCCAGCGCGTGCGGCTTCGCGATCCGCGTGAACAAGCTGGCCGAGTGGGCGCGCGTGCAGGCGATGAAGAACGGCGCCGAATCGTTCGACGCCGCCGACGAACTGACCAAGGCCGTCGCCGCGCCGGTCATCAAGGGCATCGGCGACTGCATGCTCTACATCGTCGATCGCTACGACACCGAAGGCACCATCCACGATCCGGACTACGAGTACCTGCCCGGCGTGGAGCTGATGCCGAAGGGTTACGGGCTGACCTTCATCGACCACCTGACCCACAACCTCTACCACGGCAACATGGCCAAGTGGGCGGACTACTACGAGCGGCTGTTCAACTTCCGCGAGATCCGCTACTTCGACATCAAGGGCGCCAAGACCGGCCTGTTGTCCAAGGCGATGACCGCGCCGGACGGCATGGTGCGCATCCCGCTCAACGAGTCCAGCGACCCGAAGAGCCAGATCAACGAGTACCTCGATGCCTACAAGGGCGAGGGCATCCAGCACATCGCCTGTTTCACCGACGATATCTACACCACGGTGGAGCAGATGCGCGCGGCCGGCGTGGATTTCCTCGATACGCCCGACACCTACTTCGACGTGATCGACCAGCGCATCCCGGACCATGGCGAGGACGTCGCGCGCCTGACCCGCAACAAGATCCTGATCGACGCCGACCCCGAGACCAAGCAGCGGAAACTGCTGCAGATCTTCACCCAGAACGCGCTGGGCCCGATCTTCTTCGAGATCATCCAGCGCAAGGGCAACGAGGGCTTCGGCGAAGGCAACTTCCAGGCGTTGTTCGAAAGCATCGAACGCGACCAGATGCGCCGCGGCGTGCTGTAGGCTCGCACTTTGAGCCCCTCTCCCTGCGGGAGAGGGGTTGGGGTGAGGGGCAGGAGGACAAGGATGACGAACCACCGCAGGCCTCCCATGGCGACGCGCTCTTTGGAGCAAGCAAGGGGGTTGCGGGCAGGTTCGACAGATGCGGAGCGCAAGCTGTGGTCCGTCCTCCGGGGAGGCGGTATCGACGGATTGAAGTTCCGGCGACAGCATCCCATCCCGCCTTACACGGTCGATTTCTGCTGCGTATCTACCAGATTGGTGGTTGAAGTGGACGGATCGCAGCACACGGAAACGTCCGATAGCGCGCGAACGCAGTTCCTCGAGTCGAAAGGTTTCACCGTCCTGAGGTTCTGGGATAACGACGTACTGATGCAGATTGAAGCGGTGGTTGAGGCGATCTGCCGAACCGTCTCACCATCGCCCCTCACCCCAACCCCTCTCCCGTCGGGAGAGGGGCTTTAAAGGCATCGAGATGAATACCTCCAGCGATTGCGCCTACCTGACCGGCTTCGGCAACCACTTCGCCAGCGAGGCGATCGCCGGCACGCTGCCGGAAGGCCGCAACTCGCCCCAGCGGGTCGCCCATGGGTTGTACGCGGAGCAGCTCAGCGGCACGGCGTTCACCGCGCCGCGGGCGGAGAATCGCCGCAGCTGGCTGTATCGCATCCGCCCGGCGGCGATGCACGGCACCTTCGCGCCGTATGCGCAACACCGTCTGCATAGCGACTTCAGCGCCGGTCCGGTGTCGCCGGACCAGATGCGCTGGTCGCCGCTGCCGATGCCGGAGACGCCCACCGACTTTGTCGATGGCCTGTACACCATGGCCGGCAACGGCGCGCCCGAGGCGCAGCACGGCGTGGGCATTCACCTGTATGCGGCGAACCGCTCCATGCAGGGCCGCTACTTCTACGATGCCGATGGCGAACTGCTGATCGTCCCGCAACAGGGACGCCTGCGCCTGGCCACCGAGTTCGGCGTGATCGACCTCGAGCCGCAGCAGATCGCGGTGATCCCGCGCGGCGTGCGCTTCCTGGTCGAGCTGCCGGACGGCGAAGCGCGCGGCTATGTCTGCGAGAACTTCGGTGCGCCGCTTCGCCTGCCCGACCTGGGGCCGATCGGCTCGAACGGGCTGGCGAATCCGCGCGATTTCGAAACGCCTGTCGCGGCCTATGAGGACGTGGAGGGCGGGTTCGAACTGATCGCCAAGTTCCAGGGTCATCTGTGGCGCGCGGACATCGGCCACTCGCCGCTGGACGTGGTGGGCTGGCACGGCAACTACGCGCCGTACCGCTACGACCTGCGCCGCTTCAACACGATCGGCTCGATCAGCTTCGACCACCCCGATCCGTCGATCTTCCTGGTGCTCACTTCGCCCAGCGACACGGCGGGCGTGGGCAACATGGATTTCGTGATCTTCCCGCCACGCTGGCTGGTGGCGCAGGACACGTTCCGTCCGCCGTGGTTCCACCGCAACATCGCCAGCGAGTTCATGGGCCTGATCCACGGTGTGTACGACGCCAAGGCGGAAGGCTTCGCGCCCGGTGGCGCTTCGCTGCACAACTGCATGACCGGGCATGGGCCGGATGCGGCGACGTTCGAGAAGGCGTCGCAGGCGGACCTGTCCAAGCCGGACGTCATCACCGGCACGATGGCCTTCATGTTCGAGACGCGGGCGGTGATCCGTCCCACCCGCCAGGCCGTCGAAGCGCCGCACCGCCAGCGCGACTACCAGGCCTGCTGGGCCGGCCTGCGCAAGCACTTCGCGCCGCCGCAGGGCTGAGCGCTACGGCAGGGCGAGCGCGTCGTCCCGCGCGTCCAGCCGCGCGTGGAGTAGCGGGATATCGTCCTGCGGCAGGGCTTCAAGCAGACGTTCGCGGATGCGCTGGGCCAGGGTGCTGGCGACACGACCTTCCAGGAACCGCAGCGCGGCCGCGAGCGCATCGAGCATCGCGTCGTCGTCGAGCCGGGCCTGCAGCCGCTCGCGGTGGGGCCGCGCGGCTTCGTCGCGCTGCAGTTCGAGCATGCCGGTGAGATAGATCCGCGCGGCGACCCGCGAGCGTCGCGGCCCGGCCTGCACGGGCGCGGTGGCGACGGGACGCTCGACTGGCGCAGGTGCCGTGGGCGCGTTCGAAGCTGCCAGGTAGCCGTCGCGCAACAGACGCTGGATCAGCAGTGGCGCATCCTGCCCCAGCAACTGCACCAACTCGTCCAATCCCCGCTGGCCATCGCACAGGATCAGCGCCCGCCGTTCGCGCATGCCCAGCGTGCCGCCATGGGCCTGGAGCGTCGTACGGGCGAGGTCGGTCTTGGACGGGCGCATGCGGGAGCCGGTGGGGGCCGGCGCGCAGGCTAGTGGCTGGCGATGAAGTGCGGATGACAGCCGGGCGTTCGCGGTGACTTAACGCGTAAACGTTAGTCTTCAGGTTTGTGCATAGGAGAGAGCCGATGAAGTCGATGCTGCCGATCGTGATGGTCGCTGCCCTGTTGTCCGCCTGTCAGCGCGAGGAGGCGCCGGCCGCGGCCGATGCGGAGCCGTTGACCACGGCAGCGAGTACGCCGGTGGCCGAAACGCCCGCACCGGTGCCGGCGGTCGACGACACGGCGGCGCCGGCCGGTCCGGTCAGCCAGGCGAGCTTCCTCGGCTATGGCGACATGAAGCTGGGCAGCACGGTGGACGAAGCCCGCACGGCCTGGGGCGGCGAGTTGAACGGTGCGCCGATGGAGGGCACCAGCTGCCACTACCTGTGGCCGAAGTGGATCAGCCGGCCCGCCGACTTTGCCTTCATGATGGAAGAAGGCAAGTTCGTCCGCTACGACGTGGGCACCGACAAGGAGACCGCGCCGGGCGGTGGCAAGGTGGGCATGACCGTGGAAGAGCTGCAAAAGCTCTACGGCGGTGCGTTGAAGGCGACGCCGCACAAGTACGTGCAGGGCGGCCAGTACCTGTCCATCGACGCCGGCGACGTGGCGCCGACCAAGCTGATCTTCGAAGCCGATGCCGCTGGCAAGGTCACCTCCTGGCGCGTGGGCCTGTCGCCGCAGGTGGAGTACGTGGAAGGCTGTTCCTAAGGAAGCGGGGCGGCATAGAATCCCCGCAATCCACGAGGGGAGTGCGGGGCCATGACGGAAGCCTGGGGATACTTCGCGCTGGGGCTGGTGCTGCTGGCGTTGGGCGGTGACTCCATCGTCAAGGGCGCGTCGGGGTTGGCGCAGCGGTTCGGTGCGTCTCCCTTCGTCGCCGGCCTGGTGCTGATCGCTTTCGGCACCTCGCTGCCGGAGCTGGCGGTCAACGCGCGCGCGATGTGGGTGGGTTCGCAGGAACTCGCCCTCGGCAATGCCGTCGGCAGCAACATCGTCAACCTCGGCCTGACCCTGGGCCTGGCCGCCGTGGTCGCACCGGTGGTGATCCGCATGCGCCTGCTGTCGCCGCTGCTGGTGCTGTTGGCGGTCGCCACGCTGGCGCTGATCGTGTTCGGGCTCGACGGCATGGTGAGCCGCATCGAAGGCATGGCGCTGCTGCTGGGCTTCGTGGCGATGCTGGCGTTCCTGCTGGCGCGCGCGCCGCGCGAGGATGCCGCGGTGCGTGCCGAGATCGAGGCTTTCGCCACCACGCGCACCGATCTGTGGATGAATCTGCTGCGTTTCGTCGTGGCGGCCGCGTTGCTGTACTACGGCGCGCGCTGGGTGGTGCAGGGCGCGCCCGTGATCGGCGCGCACTGGGGTCTCTCACCGCTGCTGACCGGTCTGCTGCCGGTCGCGATCGGCACGGCGCTGCCCGAGATCGCCGCCGCCGCGATGGCCGCGCGACGTGGGCAGGGCGACATGGTCGCCGGGCACGTGATCGGCTCCAGTCTGTTCAACCTGTTGGTCGTGGTGGGTGGTATGGCGGCCTTCCGACCGCTGCCGCTGCCGGAATCCTTCGTGCGTTTCGAACTGCCCGCGGCCATCGCCTTCGTCATCGTGCTCTACCCGATGTTGCGCGGCGATCTGCGGATAAGCCGCGTGGAAGGCGGTCTGCTGCTGGCGGCCTTCATCGGCTGGCTGGTGCTGGAGATCGCACTGCTCGCCTGAACCACGGGTCAGGCAGGGCGTGACGGGTTTGTTAAACTCGGGCGGATTGCTCGTGAATGACGCATTCCCTGCAACGCAAGGCGGTTGATGATCCCTTTTCTTGAAATCCTGCTGGCGCTGCCGCTCGTGCTCGCGCTGGTGGTGGCGCTGGCGCGCGGCCTTCCGCGCGGCGCGACCGCATGGCTGGCCGGCCTCGCCCCGTTGCTGGGCCTGGTGGTGCTGGCATGGCTGACGCCCAGCGTGCTGCAGGGCTGGAACCTGCGCGCCGAACACGCGTGGCTGCCGCAGATCGGCCTGGATTTCACCCTGCGCCTGGATGGCCTGGCCTGGATGTTCGCCGGTCTGGTGCTCGCGATCGGTGCGCTAGTGGTGATCTACGCGCGCTACTACCTCAGCGAGAAGGACAGCGCGCCGCGCTTCTTCGCCAGCCTGCTGCTCTTCATGGGCTCGATGCTGGGCGTGGTGCTGGCCGGCAACCTGTTGTTGCTGGTGGTGTTCTGGGAACTGACCAGCATCAGTTCGTTCCTGCTGATCGGTTTCTGGTCGCATCGCCAGGATGCGCGCGAAGGTGCGCGGATGGCGCTGGCGATCACCGGCGCCGGTGGCCTCGCGCTGCTCGGCGGCGTGTTGCTGATCGGGCGCATCGTCGGCAGCTACGACCTCGACGTGGTGCTGGCCTCGGGCGACCTGATCCGTGGCAGCGCGCTGTATCCGTGGGCGCTCGCGCTGGTGCTGGCCGGCGTGTTCACCAAGAGCGCGCAGTTCCCGCTGCACTTCTGGCTGCCGCATGCGATGGCGGCGCCGACGCCGGTGTCGGCCTATCTGCATTCGGCGACGATGGTGAAGGCGGGCGTGTTCCTGCTGGCTCGCCTGCATCCGGCGCTCGCCGGCACCGACCTGTTCTTCTACGTGGTGACCAGCGTGGGCGCGCTGACGCTGCTGATCGGCGCCTGGTACGCGATCTTCCAGCACGACCTGAAAGGCCTGCTGGCGTACTCCACGATCTCGCACCTGGGTCTGATCACGCTGCTGTTCGGCATCTCCACGCCGATGGCGGTGGTGGCCGGCGTGTTCCACATCCTCAACCACGCCACCTTCAAGGCCTCGCTGTTCATGGCCGCCGGCATCATCGACCACGAAACCGGCACCCGCGACATGCGCCGGCTCGGCAACCTGCGGCGTTCCATGCCCTGGACCAGTGCGCTCGCCATCATCGCCTCGTTGGCGATGGCCGGCATCCCGCTGCTCAACGGCTTCCTGTCGAAGGAAATGTTCTTCGCTGAAGCGATCGATATCGCCGGGCACCGCGCGATGCGCGATGCCATCGCGGTGGCGGCGCTGCTGTACGGCATCTTCGGCGTGGCCTACAGCCTGCGCTTCGTCTACGAGACCTTCTTCGGCAAGGGGCCGCGCGCGCTGGACACCACGCCGCACGAACCGCCGCGCTGGATGAAGATCCCGGTGGAAGTATTGGTGGTACTGTGCGTGGCGGTGGGCATGTTCCCGGCCTGGACCATCGCGCCCGTGCTGAAGGCGGGTGCTGGCGCGATCCTCGGGCCTGCGCTACCCGAGTACAGCCTGGCCGTGTGGCACGGCATCAACACCCCGCTGCTGATGAGCCTGGCCGGCATCGCCGGCGGCGTGGCGCTGTACTTCGGCCTGCGCCGCCTGTTCGACCTGCATGCCGTGGTACGCCGTTCGCTGGGCCGCCATCTGTTCCGCTGGAACATGGACGCGCTGTATGCGCTGGCGGGACGCTTCACCGCGCGCGTGGCCAACGGCAGCCTGCAGCGCAGCCTGCTGTTCCTGGTGCTGGCGGCGCTGGCCGCAGGCGCGGTGCCCTTCATCACCGGGGTCTCGCCACCGCTCACCTGGCGCGCGCCGCAACCGATGCCGCTGCTGGGCTGGCTGTTGTGGCTGGTGTTGGTGGTTTGCGCGGTGTGGACGATCCGTCTGTACCGGCAGCGTCTGCTCGCCGTGATCGTGTTGGGTGGCGCCGGCCTGGTGGTGAGCCTGACCTTCGTCTTCCTCTCCGCGCCGGACCTCGCGCTGACCCAGTTGATGGTGGAAATGGTCAGCCTGGTCCTGCTGCTCCTCGGTCTGCACTACCTGCCCGCGCGGTCGCCACCGGAGCGCACGCCGCGGCGGCGCCTGCGCGACATCGTCGTCTCGCTCGCGGCGGGTCTGGGCGTGGGTCTGCTGGCCTACGCGGTGATGACGCGCCCGGTCGAGACGATCAGCGGCGAGATGCTGGCGCGCTCGCTGCCGGAAGCCTACGGCAGCAATGTGGTGAACGTGATCCTGGTGGACTTCCGCGGCTTCGATACCTTCGGCGAGATCACCGTGTTCGGCATCGCGGCGCTGATCGTGCATGCGCTGCTGCGGCGCGCGCGGATGGCGCCGGAGAAGGTCATGTCGGGTCCGCCGGTGAAACTGCCGGTGCCGGCCGACCTGGCGCAGATCATGTTCCCGCTGACCCTGACGGTGTCGGTCTTCTTGTTCCTGCGCGGGCACAACGCGCCCGGTGGCGGCTTCATCGCGGGCCTGGTGCTGGCGGTGCCGCTGCTGGTGCAGTACGTGATCCAGGGGGCGGCGTCGGTGGAGTCGCGCTTCGGCTTCGACTATGTGCGCTGCATCGGCGTGGGCCTGATCGTGGCGGGCCTGAGTGGCGTGGCCTCGATGGGGTTCGGCGTGCCGTTCCTCACCAGCGGGCATCTCGACCTCGACCTTCCACTGATCGGCACGGTGCCGCTGGCCAGCGCGATCGGCTTCGACACCGGCGTGTACCTGGTGGTGTTCGGCGGCGCCATGCTGATCCTGTCGATGCTCGGCACGATCAAACCCTCGCGTACGCGCATCTCGCACCTCGGCGTGATGGAGCCCGGCGATCGTTCCACCCGTACCGGAGATACGCGCTGATGGGGGTTGCCCTGTAATGGAACTGGCCCTCGCGAGCGCGATCGGCATCCTGACGGCGGCGGGCGTCTACCTGCTGCTGCGCGCGCGCACGTTCGACGTCATCCTCGGGCTGACGTTGCTGTCGTACGCGACCAACCTGCTGATCTTCTCCGGCGGACGCCTGGTGGCGGGCAAACCGCCGGTGCTGCGCGATGGCGTGCCCACCGACCTGGCCCACTACACCGATCCGCTGCCGCAGGCGCTGGTGCTCACCGCCATCGTGATCGCGTTCGCGATGACGGCGGTGACCGTGGTGCTGGCGATCCGCAGCCGCGGCGACAACGACAGCGACCATGTCGACGGTCGCCGCGCCGAACGCGAGTTCCAGGCAGCCGAACAGCGTCGGCACGACGAGGCGCGCGAAGCCGCGAAGGCCGACGAGGCGGAGGGCGGCGCATGAGCCACCTGCCCATCCTGCCGATCCTGATTCCGCTGTTCGCTGCGTCGATCGTGCTGTTCTTCGAACATCGCCGCTTCGGCATGGTGCCGCAACGGATCGTCGCCTGGCTCTCGCTGGCGGCCATGCTCGCCGTGGCGGGTGTGCTGGTCGCAAAGGCGTCCACCGGCGATGTACAGGTCTACCTGCTGGGAGACTGGCCGGCCCGCCTGGGCATCGTGCTGATGGTCGACCGCCTGTCTGCGCTGATGGTATTGGTCGGCCTGCTACTCGGTGCCGCGTGCCTGCTGCATGCCTGCGCAGGCTGGGATCGGCGCGCGCCGCACTTCCATGCGTTCTTCCAGTTCCAGCTGATGGGCTTGAATGGCGCGTTCCTGACCGGCGACATCTTCAACCTGTTCGTCTTCTTCGAAGTGCTGCTGATCTCGTCGTACGGGCTGATGCTCAGCGGTGGTCGCGGCGAGCGCATGCGCGCCGGCCTTCACTACGTGACGTTCAACATCGCCGCGTCCACGTTGTTCCTGATCGCGCTGGGCCTGCTGTACGGCCTGCTGGGTTCGTTGAACATGGCGGAGTTGTCGGTGCGGGTGGCGCAGTTGCCACCCGGCGACGTGGCCCTGGTGCAGGCGGCGGCCGGGCTGCTGTTCGTGGTCTTCTGCGCGAAGGCCGCGCTGTTGCCGATGTACTTCTGGCTGCCGGAGACCTACACGCACGCGCCCGCGGCCGTCGCCGGCCTGTTCGCGATCATGACCAAGGTCGGCCTGTACGCCGTGCTGCGGTTGGGCACGCTGACGTTCGGGGCCGCCGGCCCGCTGGCGGGCTTTGCCTGGCCGGCGCTGCTCGCGCTCGGTGCGGTCACGCTGGTGCTCGCCGCGCTTGGCGTGCTCGCGGCGAACCGTCTGCGCGCACTGGCCGCCTACCTCGTGCTCGGCTCCGCGGCGACACTGTTCGTCGCGTTCGCCCTCCACACCGCCGGTACCGTCAGCGCGGGGCTGTACTACCTGGTGCACAGCAGCTTCGCCGGTGCGGCGCTGTTCCTGCTCGCGGACCTGATCCGCCGTCGCCGTGGCCGTGCGGGCGATCGCAAGGACGTCATCGCTGCGCTGCCCGGCAAGACCGTGCCGGGCCTGCTGTTCCTGGTCGCGGCGGTGTCGTTGGCCGGTCTGCCGCCGCTGTCGGGCTTCATCGGCAAGTTGCTGTTGCTCGGCGCCGTGCCGGAGGGCCCCCGCACCTTCTGGGTCTGGTTGCTGGTGCTCGGCACCAGCTTCCTGATGCTCGTGGGCTTGGCGCGCGCCGGCACGCGGCTGTTCTGGCGTGTCGAACCCTGGCCGGACGCGAGTCCCGAAAAAGTCGCAGCCTTCACGCCGGCGGGCGACCTGGCGCATGCGCCCTCGCGTCCACTGGAGACCGCAGCCACCGTGCTGCTGCTGGCCTATGGCGTGGCGTTGGTGCTGGCCGCTGCACCGGTGCTCGACTACACCCGCGCCACCGCGGCGCAGTTGCTGGCGCCGGGCGCCTACGTCGACCACATGCGCGCCGCCACGCCCGTCCTGAGGGAGCCCTGAGCATGGTCGCGAGATGGCGCAAGCGCTGGCTGCCCTCGTTGCCCCTGAGCACGACGGTATTCTGTTTCTGGCTGCTGATGAACGACGAGATCAGCGTCGGCCAGGTCGTGATGGCCTTGGCATTGGCGCTGCTGATTCCGCTGTTCGCCGCACGCCTGGACCGCGAGTTCGCGCGCATCGGCCGCCTGCGCAGTGTGCCGCGCATGCTGGGCGTGCTGCTGCTGGACATCGTGCAGGCCAATATCACCGTGGCCCTGCAGGTGCTGGGCCCGGAGCGGAAGATCAATCCAGGTTTCATCTGGGTGCCGCTGGACATCGGCAACATCCACGGCATCGCCGCGCTCACCAGCATCATCACGCTGACGCCCGGCACGGTGTCGTCGGCGTTGTCGGACGACCGCCGCCACCTGCTGGTCCACGTGCTGAACCTGGACGATGCCGATGAAGTGATCCGGCAGATCAAGACGCGCTACGAGGCGCCGCTGATGGAGATCTTCCCATGACCCCGCAGGCCCTGGTGACCTACGCCGTGATCGGTTCGATGCACGTCGTCGGCCTGGCGATGCTGCTGGCACTGTACCGGCTGGTGCGCGGTCCCAGCGTGCCGGACCGCATCCTCGCGCTGGATACGTTGTATGTCGCCGCGATTGCCCAGCTGATGCTGTTCGGCATGTACCTGGGCACGGCGGTGTACTTCGAGGCCGCGCTGATCATCGCCATGCTGGGGTTCGTCGGCACGGTGGTGCTGAGCAAGTACGTGCTGCGCCGGGACATCGTCGAATGAGCTGGGTCTTCGCCATCCTGCTGGTGCTGCTGCTGGCCGTGGGCAGCTTCTTCATCCTCGTCGGGTCTTTCAGCCTGGTGAAGCTGTCCGAGTTCTTCAAGCGCCTGCACGGCCCCACCAAGGCCAGCACGCTGGGCGTGGGCTGCGTGCTGATCGCGTCGGTCGGCTACCACGCGTTGTCGGGCACGGACCCGCAGCCCCGCGAGTTGCTCGTCACCGCCTTCCTGTTCATCACCGCGCCGATCAGCGCGCACCTGATGGCGAAAGCGGCCCTGTCGCTGAAGATGGCCGAGCGTCCGCCGATGCCGGGCGATGTCGAGGCCTCCAGCGACGACGACGCGTCGTCGTCGTCCTGACGCGCATGCGCACCGCCCTCGTCTTCGGCGCCAGCGGCCAGATCGGCGAAGCGCTGCTGGCGCGACTGTCGAAGGCCGGCTGGCAGGTGTTGGCGGTGTCGCGCACGCCGCGCACGTCGTCATCGAACGTACGTTGGTTGCAGGGTGAGTTCGCCGGTATCGACGGGCTGCCGGCGTCGGTCGACGTGATCTTCAGCACCGGGCCGCTGGATGGCTTTGCGCACTGGTATGCGCGCGGACAAGTCGCGACGTCGCGCGTGGTCGCCTTCGGTTCCACCAGCCTGGAGACCAAGCAGGACTCGGGCGATGCGTACGAGCGCGACATCGTCGCCCGGCTGCAGTCAGCGGAACGCACGGTATTCGATACAGCGAGCGCCACGGGTGCGGCAGCGACCCTGCTGCGGCCGACGCTGGTCTATGGCGCGGGGCGCGATCAGACGCTGGCGCGCATCGCGGCGATGGCGCGGCGTTTGGGATGCTTCGTGCTGCCTCGTGGCGCGGACGGCAAACGCCAGCCGGTCCACGTCGACGACCTCGCCGCCGCGGCGCTCGCGGTCGTGGATGCGTCTGCCACGCATCGCCAGGCGTACGCGCTGCCAGGCGGCGAGACGCTGGCATACCGGGACATGGTGGCGCGCACGCTGGCAGCGCTGTCGCCACCGGCACGGCTGTGGGAGCTGCCGATGCCGCTCTTCCGTATGCTGCTGGGGATCGCGCGGCGGGTAGGCGCGATGCGCGGGCTCACGGACGATGCCGTGGCCCGCATCCGCGAGGACCTGGTGTTCGATGCGACGCCGGCGGTGCGGGACTTCGGGTATGCGCCGCGCGCGTTCGTGGTTGACGCGCGCGCGCTGGGCGAGAACGGCCGCTAGCGGCTCAGTACTTCCAACCCATCTTGCGGTAGAACTTGCTGAGCACCCACACCGGGCCGATCAGCAGGTAGGTGAGGTCGGTCAGGAAGCTGGGCTTCTTGCCTTCGATCTTGTGGCCGATGAACTGGGCGATCCACGCCACCACGAACACCGTCACCGCGAGGAAGAACAGGTTCTGCAGCCCCAGCAGGCTCTCCAGCCAACGGGTCAGCCAGGCCATCGCGATGAAGATCGCCAGCATGCCGAAGCCGAGTGGGCGCGAGAGCTTGTAGTAGTACATCCAGGCGCCGAACATCGCCAGCGCGGCCCATGCGCCGGACTTCACCCAGGTGCCGAACACCGGGATGCACCACAGCAGCGCGACCACCGTCCACAGGATCATGGGCACGGCGAAGACGTGGATCAGTTGGTTGGTCTCGTTGACATGGTCGCCGGAATAGCTGGCGAACCAGCGGTCCACCGGGCGTTGCGCGGTTGCGTTCATTCATCCCTCCCGAGGATGGCAATGCGGCAGGGTATGGAGCATACCCCAGCCCGGCAGGCGATGCCGGGCCGGCGGTCAGGTGTCGAGGAATCAGTGCGCCGCGGCTTTGGAGAACAGCTGGATCACCATCACGCCGGCAACGATCAGGCCCATGCCGATCATTGCGGGCAGGTCCAGCGGCTGTTTCAACACCGCCCAGCCGATCACGGCGATCAGCACGATGCCCGCGCCCGACCAGATGGCGTACGCCACGCCGACAGGCACCGTCTTGAGCGTCAGCGACAGGAAGTAGAACGCGACGCCGTAGCCGGCCGCGACCAGCAGCGACGGGCCCGTCCGGGTGAAGCCCTCGGAGGCCTTCAAGGCACTGGTGGCGATGACCTCGGCGGCGATGGCCAGGGCGAGATAGACGTAAGCATTCATGCGCATGCACCCGTTGGAGGGGTGGCAAGCCTACTGCACGGAACGCTGAACCCTGGCTTGCCCCGCTTCGCGTGGATGCGGGGCAGGGGGCGGCGTCAGTCGACGATGATGCCGGCGAGTTTCTGCAGCGCTTCGGCGTACTTCGCGCGCGTGCGCTCGATGACCTCGGTGGGCAGCGACGGACCGGGCGCGGTCTTGTTCCAGTCCAGCGTTTCCAGGTAGTCGCGCACGAACTGCTTGTCGTAGCTGGGCGGGCTGGTGCCGACTTCGTACTGGTCCGCGGGCCAGTAACGCGAGGAATCCGGCGTCAGCATCTCATCCATGATGTAGAGGCGGCCGTCTTCGTCGGTACCGAACTCGAACTTGGTGTCGGCCAGCAGGATGCCGCGTTCGGCCGCGAAATCGGCGGCGAAGCGGTAGATGCGCAGGGTGGCGTCGCGCACGCGCTCGGCCAGTTCGGCGCCGACGGTCTTCACCATGGCGTCGAAGTCGATGTTCTCGTCGTGGTCGCCGACGGCGGCCTTGGTCGATGGGGTGAAGATCGGCTCGGCCAGCTTCTCGGCCTGGCGCAGGCCGTCGGGCAGTTCGATGCCGCTGACCTTGCCGGTGCGCTGGTAGTCCTTCCAGCCGCTGCCGATCAGGTAGCCGCGTGCGATGGCTTCCACCGGCACGGGCTTGAGCTTCTTCGTCACCACCGCGCGCTTGGCGTACAGCGAGGCGTCCACGCCGGCGGGCAGCACCGAGGCGACGTCGATGCCGGTGAGGTGGTTGGGCATCAGGTGCGCCGTCTTGGCGAACCAGAAGTTCGAGATCTGGCAGAGCATTTCGCCCTTGCCGGGAATCGGGTCGGGCAGCACCACGTCGAACGCGGAGAGGCGGTCGGTGGCCACCATCAACAAACAGTCGCCGGCCGGGGCATCGGCAGGCAGGCGGTCGCGGGGCAGGTCGAACACGTCGCGGACCTTGCCGCGGTGGCGCAGGGTGAGGCCGGGTAAATCGGATTGGAGCAACGTCGTGGGCACAAACACTCCTTCGGGAGTCCGGAAACCAGCGAGGCATACAGCGTCGTGGGGGCGTGCGGCAGGCCGTGCGCCCGTGCCCCGGGGCGGCCGTCTACCCGCTGGTGGCGGGGCCGGGTACCGGACCGGGCCGCGTAGTGTACGGCGCTTGGGGCCCGTGTGTGCCGTAAAATGGCGCGATTGCCGGAGAAGGCGGGCCGAATGAAGCGTTGGTACGGGAAACTGCTGGGATTCGTGGCCGGTTGGCTGCTGATGCGCCACCCGCTGGGCGGCTTGGTGGGCCTGATCATCGGCCATGCCTTCGACGAGGACTGGTTCAAGCTCAGTCGCGACAACCCGTACCGCGTGTTCGACCTGACCAGCGACGCCAGCGATGCCGAGGTCGACCAGGCCTATCGCCGGCTGATCTCCCAATACCACCCCGACAAGATGGCCGGCGCCGCGGAAGACCTGCGCCGCCAGGCCGAACAGAAAGCCGGCGAGATCAACGCCGCCTACGACCGCATCAAGACCCTGCGCAAGCGCAAGTGAGCCCCTCCATGTCGAACTGCATCATCGCCCCGTCCATCCTGTCCGCGAACTTCGCCCGCCTGGGCGAGGAAGTCGACAACGTGCTGAAGGCCGGCGCCGACTGGGTGCACTTCGACGTGATGGACAACCATTACGTGCCCAACCTGACCATCGGCCCGCTGGTGTGCAGCGCGCTGCGCAAGCACGGCGTCACCGCACCGATCGACGTGCACCTGATGGTGGAGCCGGTGGATCGCATCATTCCCGACTTCGCCGAGGCCGGCGCGAGCATCATCAGCTTCCACCCGGAAGCCTCGAAGCACGTGCACCGCACGATCCAGCTGATCAAGTCGCTGGGCTGCAAGGCGGGCCTGGTGCTCAACCCCGGCACGCCGGTGGAAGTGCTGGACTGGGTGCTGCCGGAGCTGGACCTGGTGCTGCTGATGTCGGTGAACCCGGGCTTCGGCGGCCAGGCCTTCATCCCGTCGGCGCTGGACAAGCTGCGCGCGGTGCGCGCGATGATCGACAAGACCGGCAAGGACATCCGCCTGGAGATCGACGGCGGCGTGAAGGCGGACAACATCGGCCAGATCGCGGCAGCGGGCGCGGATGCCTTCGTCGCGGGTTCGGCGATCTTCAATGCGCCGGACTACCAGGACGTGATCGAGCGCATGCGTGCCGCGGTCGCCGATGCGCGCGGCGTCTGAAAAAGCAGAAGGGCGATGGCCTTCGCCACCGCCCCGGAAGAATTGGAGGCTGATCCTGCCTCCGCCCGTCGTCCCTGCTATGGCCTTCCACACTACGGATGGTCTGTGACGGGCGCGTGACAGGGCGGCCGTCATCCGGCCTTTCACGGAAGCGGACTAAGCTGTCGCTCCCTTTCGTGTTCCCAGACCCATGCCTCCACTCCGCTGGCGCCTGATCCTCAATGGAAAATCCGCTGGCGACGATGCCCTGCGCGAGGCCGTGGGCACGATGCGCGAGGCGGGCATCGCGCTGGATGTGCGCGTCACCTGGGAAGACGGCGATGCCGAGCGCTATGTCGCCGAGGCCATCACCGATGGCGTGGACACGGTGATCGCCGCTGGCGGCGACGGCACGCTGAGCGAGGTGGCGACCACGCTGGCGCATCGCGATGAGTCTGCCGATGCGCTGCCCTCGCTCGGCCTGGTGCCCATGGGCACCGCGAATGATTTCGCCACGGCCGCCAACATCCCCGACGCGCCGCTGGCGGCATTGCAGCTGATCCACAAGATGCCTGCCGCACCGCTCGATTTGCTTCGCATCGATGCCGACGACGGCCCCCATTGGTGCGCGAACCTGGCCAGCGGCGGCTTCGGCACCGAAGTGACCGTGGAGACGGACGAGGGGCTGAAGAAGATGCTTGGTGGCCTGGCGTACCTGATCACCGGCATCGCCCGGCTGGGGCGCATCGAGCCGGTCCGCGCCCGGGTGCGCGGCGACGATTTCGAGTGGGAGGGCGATTTCATCGCGCTTGGGCTCGGCAATGGGCGGCAGGCCGGCGGCGGCCAGGCGCTGTGCCCGGACGCGTGGATCGACGACGGACAGCTGGACCTGACCATCGTCCCCGAGCTGTCGGGCGAGGTCGCCGCGACCGTCGGCACGCTGGTCAAGGACGGCAAGCACGCCGCCCTGGACCGGGTGGCCGTGCGGGCGCGCCTGTCCTTCGTGGAACTGACCGCCGAGACGCCGTTCACCCTCAACCTGGACGGCGAGCCCGTGCGCTCGCGCGCGTTCCGCGTGGCCTGCGTGCCGGGCCGCGTCCGCATGCACCTGCCCCCGGACTGCCCGTTGCGGGTCGCGTCGTAACGGCCGGGTGGCCCGCCGGGTCGGGCATCGGGTAGAGTAGGGACGTGTCCCACCCCACGCGCCCGCTTTCCAAACTTTCCGCACGCCGCAGCTGGCGATGGTGGCCCGTAGCCGTCGCCCGCCCCGCCACCGCGTCCCGGAAGGAAAGCCCGCTTGATCTCGCACGACCAGTTCCAGCAGTTCGCTGCTGAAGGCCATACCCGCATCCCTGTTGTCCGTGAAGTGCTGTCCGACCTGGACACGCCGCTTTCGGTCTACCTGAAACTCGCCGACGCGCCGCACACCTACCTGTTCGAATCGGTGGAGGGCGGCGAGCGTTTCGGTCGCTATTCCATCATCGGCCTGCCGGTGCGGCGCGTGGCCACCTTCCATGGCCATCGCTTGGAGATCCGCGATCACGGCCAGTTGGTCGAGGCGCGCGAGGTCGATGATCCGTTCGCCGAAGTCGAAGCGCTGCGTGCCGCGTATTCGGTGCCGCGCTTGGAAGGTTTGCCGGGATTCACCGGTGGCCTGGTCGGCTGGTTCGGTTTCGAGTGCATCGGCTACATCGAGCCGCGCCTGGCGAGTGGCGAGAAGCCGGACGAACTGGGCACGCCCGACATCCTGCTGATGCTGTCGGAGGAAGTGGCCGTCTTCGACAACCTCAAGGGCCGCCTGTACCTGATCGTGCATGCCGATCCGCGCGAGGCCGGCGCATGGGAGGCGGCACAGACGCGTCTGGATGCGTTGACCGCCAAGCTGCGCCAGCCTGGCTCGTATCCCACGCCGATCACCCGCGACGTGCTGGACGAGAGCCACTTCGTTTCCGGCTTCACCCACGACGGTTTCATCGCGGCGGTGGAGCAGTCCAAGGAATACATCCGCGCCGGCGATATCTTCCAGGTGGTGCTGAGCCAGCGCCTGAGCGTGCCGTTCAATGCGCGGCCGGTGGACGTGTACCGCGCATTGCGCGCGCTGAATCCGTCGCCGTACATGTATTTTCTCGACGTCGGTGACGTGCAGGTGGTCGGCTCTTCGCCCGAGATTCTCGTGCGTTTGGAGAAAGGCGAAGTCACCGTGCGTCCGATCGCCGGCACGCGTCCGCGCGGCAAGACGCATGACGAGGATGTCGCGCTGGAAGCCGAATTGCTGGCCGATCCCAAGGAGCGCGCCGAGCACCTGATGCTGATCGACCTGGGCCGCAACGACACCGGTCGCGTATCTGAAGCGGGCACCGTGCAGGTGGGCGAGCAGTTCGTCATCGAGCGCTACAGCCACGTCATGCACATCGTCAGCGAGGTCACGGGCAAACTGCTGCCCGGTTTGAGCTACGCCGATGTGCTGCGCGCGACGTTCCCCGCCGGCACCGTCAGCGGCGCGCCGAAGATCCGCGCGCTGGAAGTGATTCGCGAACTGGAACCGATCAAGCGCAATGTCTACGCCGGCAGCATCGGCTACATCGGCTGGCACGGCGACGCCGACACCGCCATCGCCATCCGCACCGCCGTCATCAAGGACGGCCGCCTGCACGTACAGGCCGGCGCCGGCATCGTCTACGACTCCGACCCCGAAAAAGAGTGGGACGAGACGATGAACAAGGGGCGCGCGCTGTTCCGCGCGGTCGCGGAAGCGGCGAAGGGTCTGTGATGGAGATCGCCACCGACAACGCGAAGATCAACCTTCGCAACGACTACAGCGAGGGCGCGCATCCGCGCCTGCTGCAGGCGCTGGCCGTGGCGAGTGCGGAAGCCAACCGCGGTTACGGACTGGACAGCCACAGTGCCCGCGCCGCTGCGTTGATCCGCGACCGGCTCGGCCGGGACGCCGAGATCCATTTCCTCGCCGGCGGCACCCAGACCAATCTCGTCGCCTTGGCCGCTTTCCTGCGTCCCCACGAAGCTGTGATCGCGCCGGCCAGCGGCCATGTCGCGACACACGAAACCGGCGCGATCGAGGCCAGCGGGCACAAGGTGCTGACGGTCGCCACGCCGGACGGAAAGCTGAGCCCGGCGCTCATCCAGCCCTGCCTGGATGGCCACAGCAGCGAGCACATGGTGAAGCCGCGGCTGGTCTACATCTCCAACACCACCGAGTGGGGCACCCAGTACAGCGCGTCGGAATTGCAGGCGCTGGGTGCGTTCTGCCGCAACCGGGACCTGCTGCTCTACGTCGATGGCGCGCGGCTTGCGTCGGCGCTGACGACGCCCGACAACGATGTGGACCTGGCGCTGCTGTCGACGGAGGCCGACGCCTTCTACATCGGCGGCACCAAGAACGGCGCCCTGCTGGGCGAAGCGCTGGTGATCGTGAACCCCATGCTGCGCACCGACTTCCGCCACATCATCAAGCAGCGCGGTGCGATGCTGGCCAAGGGCATGGTGGTCGGCGCGCAGTTCGAAGCCCTGTTCGAGGATGGCCTCTATTTCGTCCTCGCGACGCACGCGAATGCCATGGCGGCCCGGCTGCGGGAGATCCTGCAGCAGGCCAGTGTGCCGCTCGCGGTCGATTCGCCCAGCAACCAGGTGTTTCCGGTATTGCCGAACGCGATGGTCGAGCGCCTTCGACAGTACGTGGAATTCGAGACCTGGGAACGACGCGACGATGGCCTCACAGTGATCCGGCTGATGACGTCATGGGCGACGCCGGAATCCGACATAGAAGCGTTCGCCGCGACATTTTCCGCGCTTTACACGGAGGACCGTGCCGCGACGGCCGCCTCGCAGGCACAAGGAGCCTGAGCGATGCTGTTGATGATCGACAACTACGACAGCTTCACCTACAACCTCGTGCAGTACCTGCAGTCGCTGGGTGCCGAGGTGAAGGTGGTGCGCAACGATGCGATGACGGTGGACGAGATCGCCAAGCTCGCGCCCGAGCGCATCGTGATCTCGCCTGGCCCGTGCACGCCGAACGAAGCCGGGGTCTCGCTGGAGATCATCGAGCGGCTGGGCGCGAACACGCCGATCCTCGGCGTCTGCCTGGGCCACCAGAGTCTCGGCCAGGCCTACGGCGGCAATGTCGTCCGCGCGGGCCGCATCATGCACGGCAAGACGTCGCGCATCCGTCATGAGGGCAAGGGCGTTTTCGCCGGTCTGCCGGATGCCTACGAGGCCACGCGCTACCACTCGCTGGTAGTGGAGCGCAGCAGCCTGCCTGAGGCGCTGGAAGTCACGGCCTGGACCGAGAACGAGGATGGCAGCTTCGAAGAGATCATGGGGCTGCGCCATCGCGAGTTTCCGGTGGAAGGCGTGCAGTTCCATCCAGAGTCCATCCTGACCGAGCATGGCCATGCCCTGCTGAAGAACTTCCTGGAGCGTTGAGCCATGCCGTTGACCCCGCAAGAAGCGCTGCAACGCACGATCGAACACCGCGAGATCTTCCACGACGAGATGGTCGACCTGATGCGACAGATCATGCGCGGCGACGTGTCGCCGACGATGACGGCCGCCATCCTCACCGGCCTGCGCGTGAAGAAGGAGACCGTCGGCGAGATCGCCGGTGCCGCCACCGTGATGCGCGAGTTCTCACGCACCGTGGACGTGGCCGATCGCGCGTACCTGGTCGACATCGTGGGCACGGGCGGCGACGGCTCGCACACGTTCAACATTTCGACCTGCTCGATGTTCGTCGCGGCCGCGGCGGGCGCGAAGATCGCCAAGCACGGCAACCGTAGCGTGTCGTCGAAATCGGGCAGCGCCGATGTGCTCGAGGCGCTCGGCGTGAACATCGACCTGCAGCCGGAGCAGGTATCGCAGTCCATCGCGCAATCCGGCATCGGTTTCATGTATGCGCCCGTCCACCATCCGGCGATGAAAGTCGTCGCCCCGGTGCGACGCGAGATGGGGGTGCGCACGATCTTCAACATCCTGGGACCGCTGACCAATCCCGCCGGAGCGCCCAGCATCCTGATGGGCGTGTTCCACCCGGACCTCGTCGGCATCCAGGCGCGCGTGCTGCAGGAACTGGGTGCCGAACGCGCACTCGTGGTCTGGGGTCGTGACGGGATGGACGAACTTTCGCTCGGTGCCGGCACGCTCGTCGGCGAGCTGCGCGACGGCCAGGTGCGCGAGTACGAACTGCATCCGGAGGACTTCGGTATCGCCATGGCCGCGAGCCGGAACCTGCGCGTGGGCGATGCGGCCGAGTCCAAGGCGATGCTGCTCGGCGTGCTGGACAACCGGCCGGGACCGGCGCGTGAGATCGTCGTGCTCAACGCAGGCGCTGCGCTGTACGTGGCCGGCGTGGCCGAGAGCATCGAGGCCGGCATCGCCGCCTCGCGCGAAGCGATCGCCAGCGGCAAGGCCCTGGAACGGCTGCAACGCTTCGTCGCCACGACCCAGTCGCTGGGAAAACAGGGAGCGCACTGACATGGCCGCCAGCGGATTCGCCAGCCTGCCCAAACCCCCGTACTACGCAGTGATCTTCTCGTCGCTGCGCAACGGCCAGGACGATGCCGGCTACGGCGCCACGGCCGAACGCATGGTCGAGCTAGCCCAGCAGCAGCCCGGTTTCCTCGGCGTGGAGTCCACCCGCGGGGCCGACGGCTTCGGGATTACCGTGGCCTACTGGGAGAGCGAGGCGGCCATCCTCGCCTGGCGGCAGCACGCCGAGCACACCGCGGCGCGCGAGCAGGGGCGACGCGACTGGTACGACCACTTCGAACTGCGGGTCGCCAAAGTCGAGCGGGCCTACGGCTGGGCCCGCGCGACGGCCGAACGGCGCGGATAGTGCGAAAATAGGGGTCCCGCACAGGCGGGTGCCCGCCTGAGGACTGCATGAGCGACATCCTGACCACCATTCTCGCCCGCAAGGCGGACGAGATCGCCGAGCGCAGCGCCCGCGTGCCGCTGGCCGACCTGCGCGCGCGCGCGGCCGACGCATCGCCCACGCGCGGCTTCGCCGATGCGCTCAACGCGATGATCGCGCAGGGCGACTCGGCGGTGATCGCCGAAGTGAAGAAGGCCAGCCCGTCCAAGGGCGTGATCCGTCCCGACTTCCGGCCCGCCGACATCGCGGTCAGCTACGAGTTCGGCGGCGCCGCCTGTCTGTCGGTGCTGACGGATGTGGACTTCTTCCAGGGCGCCGACGACTACCTGCTCCAAGCGCGCGAAGCGTGCACGCTGCCGGTGCTGCGCAAGGACTTCACCGTCGATCCGTACCAGGTGTACGAGGCCCGCGTTCTGGGTGCCGACTGCATCTTGCTGATCGTTTCCGCCCTGGACGATGGCCAGCTGGTTGACCTGTCCGGATTGGCCCTACAGCTCGGCATGGACGTGTTGGTGGAAGTGCACGACATCGACGAGCTGGAGCGCGCATTGCAGGTGCCGGTGCCGCTGGTCGGCATCAACAACCGCAACCTGCGCACGTTCGAGGTCACCCTGGAGACGACGCTGGCGATGAAGGATGCGGTGCCGAAGGATCGCCTGCTGGTGACCGAAAGCGGCATCCTGGTGCCGGATGACGTGGCGAAGATGCGCGATGCCGGCGTGAATGCCTTCCTGGTCGGCGAGACCTTCATGCGGGCCGAAGAACCCGGAGAAGCGCTGCGTCAGCTATTCTTCGCGGCATGACGGACACGCCTTATCCCACGCCGCGCCCGGATGCCCCGGTCGTGGTCTTCGATTTCGACCACACGCTATACGACGGCGACTCCGGCGGGCACCTGGTCAGTTGGCTGATCAAGCGCAACCCGCTGCGGGCCGTGGTGGCGATCGTCGTGTCGGTCGTTCTCGGCCCCATGGTGGCCTTCCTGCCCACGCGTCGGCGCGGGATCTCCGGATACATCTGGATCGGCACGTTCGGTCTGCACGGGCGCCGCAGCTTCGATGCCCTGATCGACCAGTACGTGGACTCGCATCGCGATGAGGTGCAGCAGCGCCTGCTGCCGCACGCGCTGGAGGTCTTCCGCGAACATCGTGCGACCGGCGACCGCGTCGTCGTCGCCACTGGCGCGCCGCCTGAGCTGGCGCGCGCCATCCTCAGTTTCGTCGCCCACGAGGACGTGCCGGTGATCGGCACGGCGGTGGGGCCGCGGCTGGGTGCGGTGGTGGCCACGCGCCACTGCCACAACGAAGAGAAGATGCGGATGCTACGCGAGCGCGGCTACGGCGAGATCGCCGTAGCCTATTCGGACAGCAGCGCGGACCTGCCGCTGCTGAAGGCGGCCCGTGCGCCCGTCGTCGTCAATCCCAAGCTTGGACGCGTGGAGATGTTCAAGCGCGTGCTGCCGCCTGGCACGCCGATCCTCAACTGGGGTTGCAAGGAACGGGGCGGGGCGGCGACCGGCTGATCGACGCCGTACCTCAGGTGCGCTCGGGTGCGTTCCAGTCGCGGATCAGGTCGGCGAACTCGATCTCTGCGAAATCCTGGTATTCGCCTGCATCGTAGAACCGTCCGTAGCAGTTCTTGCAGCTCTCGAACCAGATATGCGGCTGCTGCGGATCAACCATGCGGATCAGGTCCCGGTTTCCGATGCACACCGGGCACTTGATGCGGTCGACCTTATTGCACGCCTCACCCTGTGCCGGGTCGCCGGTATCGATCTCTTCGGCGCGGTGCTTCAGCGTCTCGTGCGCCATCATCTCGAACCACAGCCCCTTGCAGTGCGTGCAGCGATGCGCGCTGGCCTCCGGCTCGACGATCAGTTCCATCGCGCTATGGCATTTGGGGCATTGCATGTTGGCCTCGGCGAGTGGACAGGGTTTCGAGCGGATTCTAACCCGACGCCTGCCTTCGCCGAAGGGGGCTCGTACACTAAATTCGCAAGGGCTCGACGGTGGCCTTGGGCAGCAGCCGACGGGTAAAGTAGGCATCCTCGAAGTACCGGATCTTGCGACAGAGGATCGGATGCGCGAGTCCCTCGTACAGGATGATCTCCTTCTTTGGCCCCATGGCCTTGAGCTCCTGGGGCAGCATCAGTGCTCGCTTCTCGAGCACCTCGTTGTCGGAAACGTTCCGCCCCTGGCCATGCGATCGGGTTCGTGCCCGTCGCCGGATCGTCGTGTAGCCCAGCATTTCGGAGTAATCGTTGGCGTCCTGCTGTTCGCGGGGGGCGTAGATGATCTGCAGGGCATGGTTGGTGATGATGGTGCGGGAAAGCTCCTTGCCGTAGACGGCATCCAGCTGCGCCATCGACTGGATGATCGGCAGCAGCCTGAGGTTGTATCCTGCCATGTAGGCGACCGATTTCGAGATGATGTCCACGCGTCCGATCGCGGTGAACTCATCCATCAGCAGCAAGCACTGATGCTTCAGTGAGGCATCGTTCTGGGGCAACGTCTTGGTGTTGACGTTGATCAGCTGGCTGAAGAACAGATTCACGATCAATCGACTCTCCGCCAGCTTGTTGGGCTGGATGCCGACATAAATCGTCATGCGGCGCCGACGCACGTCATCAAGACGGAAGTCATCAGCGCTGGTGGCCGCGTCGAGAACGGGGTTCAGCCATGGGTTCAGCGGCTCGCGAAACGAGCCGATGATCGAGGCAAACGTCACGTCCGCCTGCGACAGCAGTCCGGAGAAGGCGGTGCGCGACTGGGGACTGAGGAATGGCGCTTCAACCAGCTTCTGCAGGTAGGGCTTCAGCTCGCCGCCATCTCCCGACGCGACACGCAATACGGCGCCCAACGTCGGCTTCTCCGCCGAACGGTCGTTCTCGTGCCGCTCGAACAGGTACAGTGCGAACGCCAAGAACGCATTGCGCGCCTGACTGACCCAGAACTTGTCCTTGTCGTCGCCATCGGGGTAGAGCATAGCCGCGATGCTCTGCAGGTCAGACACCCGAAACGCAGGATCGCCCGAGACATAGGTTATCGGATTCCATCGGTGGGACCGGCGATCCTCGGCGAACGGATTGAACAGGTAGACTTCGTGCCCGATCGATTGACGCCACCCCGACGTAAGGTCGAAGTTCTCCTGTTTGATGTCGAGCACCACCGCCGATTCGCGATAATCGAGCAGGTTCGGAATCACGATACCGACGCCCTTGCCGGACCGAGTACTGGAATGGTAAGTATGCCGCCATCAGCATTCCCGACCGCGGCATTCAGGCCGGCCAGCCCGACGCGGCTGCTCGTGAACGCACGTCGCCGCTGGCTGATGGGGTGCTACAGACTGGCGAGCGGGGTGAAGAGGTGCGCGCTCTGCAGACATCATTGAACCAGTTGGGCTTCCGCGATGGCCGAGGTGCTGAACTGGAAACACGCTCGGGCATCTACGGTGGTAAGACGGGGGAGGCTGTGCGCGCTTTCCAGGCGGCGAACCAGTTGGAACCCACGGGTACCGCCGATGCGCGTACACGTGAGGCCATCGCGCGGCAGGTGGCGCTGCCAGAGCAGGAGCGCAATCGCGCGCCCGCGGCAGAGGCACAGCAGCGCGAAGTCGGACTGGCCTGGCCGACACCGGGCAACCGCCAAATCAACGAAGCCGACAAGCCGCGTGAAGGGCGGGGTGAGTTCGGTACGCCGCGCAGTGGCGGCAGACGCCATGGCGGCATCGATATCCAGGGCGATGTGGGCGATCCGGTGGTCGCGGTCGCGGGTGGCACGGTAGTCGTGCGGCCCAACAATGGCGCGGCGGGCAACACGATCCATATTCGCCATGACGATGGCTCTCTTAGTAAATACTTCCACCTTGACCAGTTCAGCGTTCGCAACGGGCAGCGGGTGGAGGCCGGGCAGCAGATCGGCACCATGGGGCGCTCCGGCAATACCCCTGCTCGGGGCGACACCCACCTGCATTTCGAGTTGTGGCGGGATGGTCGACAGGTCGACCCTCTGCCGCACTTGCGCGCTTCGGACCGTGAAGCAGCGGTGCCTGCGCGCGCCGCCGCGCCCGAGGTGCTGCGTGAGGGCGTGTCGGGGGCGACCGTGCGTGAGCTGCAGCAACAGCTCAACCAGCTGGGTTACCACGATGCCAATGGCCAGCCCTTGGAGACATCCAGCGGGAAATTTGGCCCGCAGACCGAGCATGCGCTGCGGTCGTTCCAGGCGGATCATGGGCTCAAGGTCGATGGGGCCTATGGCGATCGCTCGCGTGAAGCCATGGCATCGGCCACGCGCGATGCGGCACGTAGCACCGGGCCTGCAGAGGGTTCGGCACAGCCCGCGCGCAGCGAAGAAGTGCAGCGTTCCTTCGTGGACCGCATGTTCTCCGCCATGCAGGGCAGTGACGAGCGCGCCATGCGCCAGGCGCTGGACGACTACCTCAAGACGCCGGCCGGCCAAGCGTGGCAGAAAGAGTCGCCGGCGACGGATCAGCAAGTCACGCAGCCGCGCGACCAGGCCGGTCCATCACGTTGAGAGGGCTGCAAGGAGCGCGGGCCGGGTGGAAGCCGGCCCGCGTGTCCATCCGGCACGCCGGGTGCAAGAGCTCAGAAGAACCAGGCGCGGCCGATCTGGTACAGGCTGATCGACAGGACCAGTACGCCCACTACCTTCAACACGATGCGCTCGGAAACGTGTCGGACAAACCACGCGGCGAACGGTGCGGCGATGGCGCCGCCGATCAGCAGGCCCAGCACGATTTCGAGGTGCTGCAGGCCGATGGTCAGCAGGAAGGTGATGGACACCACGAGCGTGATGACGAATTCGGATGCGCTGACGGTGCCGATCGTGGTGCGGGCCTTGCCGCCGCGGGCGAGCAGGGTGGAGGTGGCGAGCGGACCCCAGCCGCCGCCTCCGGTGGCATCCAGCAGGCCCGCGAGGAAGCCGAGGACGGGGACGCGCTTCACCTCTTCGCGCGGCATCCAACGGCCGAACGAGCGCACCAGGATCAGGACCGCCAGCGCAAGCAGGTACAGGTAGACGAAGGGGCGGATGGCGTCGCCAGGCAGTCGCGTCAGCACGTAAGCGCCCAGTGCGCCACCGACCGAGCCGGAGATGGTCAGTCGCCAGAACAGGCGTTTGTCGATGTTGCGGAAGTAGGCGTGCGATGCACCGGATACGCCTGTAGTCACGACCTCGGCGGCATGGACGCTGGCGCTGACGGCTGCGGGCGGCAGGCCCATGCTGAGCAAAATCGAGGAACAGATGAGGCCGAAGGCCATGCCCAGTGCGCCGTCCACCAGCTGCGCGCCCAAGCCGATGAGGATGAACCAGAAAAACTCGCTGCCAAACGCCATCCACAGGTTCCCGCCGGTGGGGGATCCGGCATCGCGTTCCCGAAGGATACCCTGTGGCGCCGATCAGGCTCCGCCGAGCGCGCGGGTGAAGCGCAGCGAGCTCTCGGTGAATCCGCAAGCGCGGTAGAACGCGTGAGCCTCGGTGCGATGCAGGGCGGTGGTCAGTTCGAGGCGGACGCAATCTGCACTGCGCGCGCGGCGATAGGCCTCCTCGAGCAACTGGCGACCAGCACCGCCGCCGCGGGCCTCGGTGGCGATCACCAGTGCGGTGATGCGGCAGATCAGCGCCCCTAGCGGGACGTAATAGAGAAAGTGCAGACCGAGGAGGCCACACGCAGCACCGTCGCGGCGGGCGAGCAGCAGCACCTGCTGGCGATCGAGGTCGACGGCGTGGATGCGTTCGGCCGCTTCACGGGTAGAGCAGGGATAACCCAGTTCTCCCAACAGGCGTGCAACATCATCCGCGTCCCCCGGCATGGCGGGACGGACGTCGAGGGGTGTACGGGTATCGGGCGCTGAGGCCGGTCGCAAAGGTGGACCGGCCCGACCCACGGAGAGCTCAGCGCGTGCCGTACAGGACGACGGTCTTGCCGCGCGCGTGCAGGGCGCCATCGGCCTGAAGCTTCTTCAGCACGCGACCGGCCATCTCACGCGAGCAGCCGACCAAGCGGGCGAGCTCCTGGCGGGAGACGCGCAGCTGGGTGCCTTGCGGATGGCTCATGGCCTCCGGCTCGCGGGCCAGGTCGTGCAGGGTGCGCACGATGCGGTCGGTGACGTCCAGGAATGCGAGGCGGCTGGCCTTGCGGCTGGTGTCCAGCAGGCGCCGCGACAGCTGGGCGCCGATGGCGTACAGCAGCTTAGGGGCGTCGGCCGAGAGCGTGCCCAGGAACAACTGGTGCAGTCGCTCGTAGCTGATCTCGGCCAGTTCGCACTGGGTCCGGGTCCGCAGGATCACTTCCCGGCGGTCGGACTCGATGAACAAGCCCATCTCGCCGACGAATTCGCCGTTGCCGAAGTAGCCGAGGACCAGCTCACGGTCGTCGTCTTCCTCGGTGATGATGCTGACCGAGCCGCTGACCACGTAATACAAGGTGCCGGCCGGGTCGCCCGGACGGAACACATCCGCGCGGGCTGGGTAGCGTCGCCGGTGGCTGTGGGCCAGGAAACGCTCAAGCGTGGCGTTGTCCGGCGTCAGGGGGCTGGCGGCGGGGCGAGCGGGGGCTGAAAGGGGGATGCCTGGGCTCATGGTGGTCGCGGCTTGTAATTCCGGAAGCTTAGTCCGAATACGTAGCCGACGGCAAACGCAGGCCATGCAAGGGCTGGGCCAGTCCGGCGGCGGCGGCCCGACGGGCGGCCACGGACATTTCGCTGTCACCCCTTATGGCGCATAATTTGCCCCCCATCCGATACCCCCCAAGAGGGACTACCGCCGTGGTAAAACCCCTGCCTCGCCTGCGGCTGCAAGGCTTCAACAACCTGACCAAGGCGCTGAGCTTCAACATCTACGACGTGTGCTACGCCTCGTCCGAGGACGAGCGCCGCCGGTACATCGAGTACATCGACGAGGAATACAACGCCGACCGTCTGACCCAGATCCTGACGGACGTGGCGGAGATCATCGGCGCCAACATCCTGAACGTGGCCCGCCAGGACTACGACCCCCAGGGCGCGTCGGTGACCATCCTCATCTCCGAGGAACCGGTGATCGACAAGAAGGATGCGGGCAAGGAGATCATCTCCGACGCGGTGGTGGCCCACATGGACAAGTCGCACATCACTGTCCACACGTACCCGGAGACCCATCCGGATAACGGCATCGCGACGTTCCGTGCGGACATCGATGTGGCGACCTGCGGTGTGATTTCGCCGCTGAAGGCGCTGAACTACCTGATCGAGAGCCTCGAGTCCGACATCGTCATCATGGATTACCGGGTGCGTGGCTTCACACGCGATGTGAAGGGCAAGAAGCACTATATCGACCACAAGATCAATTCGATCCAGGACTTCCTGGCCAAGAACATCAAGTCGCGCTACGAGATGCTCGATGTGAACGTCTACCAGGAAAACATCTTCCATACGAAGATGCACCTGAAGGAGTTCGACCTCGACAACTACCTGTTCGAGGAGAAGGCCAAGAACCTGTCGTTCAAGGAGCGCATGAAGATCGAGGCGCGCCTGAAGCGGGAGATCGAAGAGCTGTACCACGGGCGCAACCTGTCCGAGTAACAGGTGTGGCGGGTTACATCCCATTGGGGTGGCTCGGGGTAATGTGGGTTCAAACAGGCGGGACGACCCGCCCGCGGCGCGAGCCGCGCACCAGGACCGACGGCGGTCCGGAACGTGAGTTCCGGGCCGCTTTTGCTTTGTGGCCCGGGCATCAAACCCTGAGGAGAAGGCATATGGCGTGGGTATTTCTGGTGTTGGCGGGTGTGCTGGAGGTGGTATGGGCGGTGGGCCTGAAGTATTCCGAGGGCTTCACCCGTCTCGTGCCCAGCGTGGTCACGGCGGTGGCCGCGGCGGCCAGCTTCTGGCTGCTGGCGGCCGCGTTGAAACACATCCCGCTGGGAACCGGCTACGCGATCTGGGTAGGCATCGGGGCCGTCGGCACGGCCTGCGTCGGCATGTGGCTCTTCCAGGAGCCGGCCACGGCGGCGCGGTTGGTCTGCATCGGCCTGATCGTGGCCGGGATCATCGGGCTGAAGCTGGCGTCCTGAGGTCGCCTCAGAGGCGGTAGGCGACGGCCTTCATCACCTTCGAGGCTCCGGCCATCAGGGTCGGGATCGGCGGCGGCAGCACCCGCGCGCCAGCGTGCTGGGCATGCTCGGCATGGCGGGCCTCGTCGGCCTTCATCACCGTCAGAATCTCGCGGCTGCGCAGGTCGGCGGGCGGCAGGGATTCCAGGTGCTCTTCCAGATGGGCTTCCACCTGGTGTTCGGTCTCGACGACGAACCCGAGGCTCCAGCCATCGCCCCGCAGGCCGGCCAGCGCGCCCAATGCATAGCTGCCGGCATACCAGAGGGGGTTGAAGAGGCTGGGCTGGCTGTCAAGTTCGCGCAGGCGATCGGCGCACCAGGCCAGGTGGTCGGTCTCTTCCTGGGCGGCGTCCAGCAGGTGCGCCCGCGTCTCTGGGTCGCGGGCGACCGCGGCCTGGCCGAAGTACAGGCCCTGGGCGCAGACCTCGCCTACGTGGTTGATCCGCATCAGGCCGGCGGCATGGCGCTGTTCGGCCTCGTCCAAGGCCACGTCCGGAGTGTCGCCAGCGGGATTGGGCCGCTGGGCGGGCGGATTGCCGAAGACGGTGTCCAGGCCGCGCTGGGCTTCCACCAGCCAGCGGTCGAGGGGAGAGAGGCTCCGCATGCTCATGGGCCCATTGTGCCGGTTGGCCTGCCCGCCGTCTCGGGGGGCAGCGGGCAGGTTGCGCGAACCTGCCAGGCCCCGTACAATCCCGCCTCTTCCGTTTCACCCTTCACAACGCGTGGCAAAGTTCCGCCCGGGAAACCGCGGAATCCGCCCGACCAGACACACGAGATTCACATGAGCACCTTTACCGCAAAGTCCGAGACCGTCCAGCGTGACTGGTACGTCGTCGACGCAGCAGGCAAGACCCTGGGTCGCCTGTCCACCGAGCTGGCCCGTCGCCTCCGCGGCAAGCACAAGCCCGTCTATACCCCTCACGTTGATACCGGCGATTACCTCGTCGTGATCAATGCCGAGAAGATCCACGTCACCGGCAACAAGCTGGCCGACAAGAAGTACCACCGCTTCACCGGCTATATCGGCAACCTGAAGACCGAGACGCTGGCGCAGGCGCTGGAACGCCATCCGGAACGCGTCATCGAGACCGCCGTGAAGGGCATGCTGCCGAAGGGTCCGCTGGGCCGCGACATGTATCGCAAGCTCAAGGTCTACGCCGGCCCGAATCATCCGCACGCCGCTCAGCAGCCGCAGGTCCTGGACATCTAATCATGGCTATCACTCAGAACTACGGCACTGGCCGTCGCAAGTCCTCCACCGCCCGCGTGTTCCTGCGCAAGGGTTCCGGCAACATCACGGTCAATGGTCGTCCGCTGGACGAGTTCTTCGGCCGCGAAACCGGCCGCATGATCGTGCGCCAGCCGCTGGAGCTGACCAAGAACACCGAAACCTTCGACATCACCGTGACCACCACCGGCGGCGGCATCACCGGTCAGGCCGGCGCCATCCGCCTGGGCATCGCCCGCGCGCTGGTGGAATACGATGAAACGTTGAAGCCGGAACTGCGCAAGGCAGGCTTTGTGACCCGCGACGCCCGTGAAGTCGAGCGTAAGAAGGTCGGTCTGCACAAGGCGCGTCGCGCCACGCAGTTCTCCAAGCGTTAACAGACGCGCTACACTACGCGTCACTGGTTACACAGCCCCGTCGCCAAGCGGTAAGGCACCTGACTCTGACTCAGGCATTCGGAGGTTCGAATCCTTCCGGGGCTGCCAACTTGACGTCCACTGGACATCCGCAAAGCCCGCCTCTGGCGGGTTTTTGCGTTGAGGGGTTTGCCATGGTCGCGATGTTCCAACCTCCGTTCTGCCCGGCCGAAGAAGCCGTCCGCCGCGTGCAGGAACGTGGCTACGCCGTGCTTGAGCCGCGGGCTATGGCCGACGCCGTCGGCGCCGATCTCGAAGCCCTCGATATGCTGCTGCCCAGCTGGGATCGGCTGGACGTGGATGGATATCTCAAGGATGGTGGCCGGTACCGGCGGCGCCGGCATTCGTGCTTTGTCCTGGATGCGGATGGGATCACGCAGGCGCCGCACCGCGCGCACTGGCAATCATTGGATTACAACGCTCTGCACGGCGGCATGCAGCGCTGGTTCGAGCCGATCGAGCCGGTCGTGGCCGATGCCCGCGCCTGGCGCCAGTTGCTGCTCGGATTGGGGCGTTGGTGCTCAGCGCTGAAGGGTGAGCGCCCCTGGTACGTTGAGGCGCACCAGTTTCGAATCGACACCACCGACGGGATCGGCCGGCCGACGCCGGAAGGTGCGCATCGCGATGGCGTGGACTTCGTTGCGGTGCTGCTGCTGGGCCGTCAGGGCATCAAAGGCGGCGAAACGCGGGTGTTCGCCGCTGCCGGGCCGGATGGCCAGCGCTTCACGCTGGAAGCGCCGTGGTCGTTGTTGTTCCTCGACGACGAACGGATCATCCACGAATCCACCCCGATCCAGCCGCTGGACGGGCAGGGACATCGCGATACGCTGGTGCTGACGTTCCGCAAGGACGATTTCCAGGGCGACCTCGCCACGGGCTGACCGGCCCAGTATTTCGTTACAATTGAAACAAAGGCGCAAGTGCGCGGATATCTGGAGTTCCGATGAAGCTGGGTTCCCTGAAGGAAGGCGGTCGTGACGGCACCCTGATCGTGGTGTCGCGGGACCTGACGCGTGCGGTGCGCGCCACCGGCATCGCGCCGACCCTGCAGCTCGCGCTGGAAGACTGGAGCAACCTCGCACCCCGGCTCAACGCGCTGTCCGAAACGCTCAACGCCGGCCAAGCCGAGGACGCGTTCGACGTGGATTTCCAGGCACTGGCGGCGCCGCTGCCGCGTGCGTACGAGTTCGTCGACGGCAGCGCCTACCTGCCGCACGTGGAGCGCGTGCGTCGCGCGCGCAATGCAGAGGTGCCGGCGAGCTTCTACACCGATCCGCTGATGTACCAGGCGACCAGCGCGGGTTTCCTCGGTCCGCGCGATCCGGTGAAGGTGGTGAGCCAGGACTACGGCATCGACCTGGAAGCGGAGCTCGTCGTGATCACCGACGACGTGCCGATGGCCGTGACACCGGCCCAGGCCGCGGGCCACATCCAGCTGATCGGCCTGGTCAACGATGTCTCCCTGCGCAACCTGATCCCGGGCGAACTGGCGAAGGGCTTTGGCTTCCTGCAGTCCAAGCCGCGCTCGGCGCTGTCGCCGGTATTCGTGACCCCGGACGAGCTGGATGCCGCTTGGGAAGGCAACAAGGTGCACCTGCCGCTGGTGACCCATATCAACGGCGCCTGGTTCGGTGCGCCGGAGGCCGGCGTGGACATGCAGTTCGACTTCGCCCAGTTGGTCGCGCACGCGGCCAAGACGCGGCCGTTGTCGGCCGGCACCATCGTCGGATCGGGCACGATCGCCAACGAGGACACCTCGAAGGGTGCCTCCTGCTTCGCCGAGAAGCGCACGGTCGAGACGCTGCGCGACGGCAAGCCCAGCACGCCCTTCATGAGCTTCGGGGACGTGGTCCACATCGAAATGAAGGATCGTGACGGCCGTTCCATTTTTGGCGTGATCGAGCAGCGGATCGAAGCGCAGCCCTTGCCTTGAGGGCGCGCCCGGGCCCAGTGTGGGTACTGGAAGGACCGAGGCGGACACGGACGTGGATTTCGGGCACGTGATGACGCAAACCGCGGGGAGCGGCTTGCATGGCTGAGCAACTGAAGCTGTATTCCTACTGGCGCTCCAGCGCCGCCTACCGCGTGCGCATCGGTCTGAACCTGAAGGGCCTGGTGTACGAGACCGTGCCCGTGCACCTGGTTCGCGACGGCGGCCAACAGCACACTCCCGAGTACATCGCCAAGAATCCCCAGCAGCTCGTGCCGACCCTGCAGCACGGAGCTCGAGTTATCCGGCAGTCGCTGGCGATCCTCGAATACCTCGATGAGGCGTGGCCCTCGCCGCGCCTGTTGCCGATGACGGCGCGCGACCGCGCCCGCGTACGCGCGCTGGCGCAGGTGGTGGCGTGCGACATCCATCCGCTCAACAACCTGCGCGTGCTCCAGTACTTCGAGCACACGTGGAACGTCCCGCAGGCCGAGCGCGACGATTGGATCAAGCATTGGATCGTCGAAGGCTTTGCCGCGATGGAGGCCTTGCTTGCCGAAGACGCCGCCACGGGTCCTTACTGCCACGGGCAGACACCGGGTCTTGCCGACTGCTGCCTGGTGCCGCAGGTCTTCAATGCACGCCGCTTCGGCGTGGATCTGGCCGCGTTCCCGACGATCCTGCGCATCGAGGAAGCGTGCATAGTGCTGCCCGCGTTCGACCGCGCGCGTCCCGAGAACCAGCCCGACGCCAACGCCTGAAACGAGAAGGGCAGCTTCCGCTGCCCTTGCCGTCCGTATCGCGAGCGTCGCCCGTGCTCAGCCGAAGCCGTGGGTGATGCGCGGGGAACTGCTGCCGTTGTCGTAGTCGGCGTAGGGGTCGTGCTCACCCTTGCTGCCTTCGGACAGGCGGAACTTCAGCGCCAGGCCGTCACGCGAATCGGCTGCGCGCAGCGCCTCTTCCTGCTCGATCTGGCCTTCCTTCACCATGCGGAACAGGCACTGGTCGAAGGTCTCCATGCCTTCCTCCAGCGACTCCTCCATGGCGGCCTTGATCTCGTGCACCTGACCGCGGCGCAGCAGGTCGCGGATCATCGGCGTGTTGATCAGCACTTCCGCGGCCGGCAGGCGGCGCCCGTCCGTGCCCTTCACCAGGCGCTGCGACACCACGGCGCGCAGGTTCAGCGCCAGGTTCATCAGCACGTTCTTGTGCGCGCTCTCGGGGAAGAAGTTGAGGATGCGCTCGATGGTCTGGTCGGCGTTGTTCGAGTGCAGCGTGGCCAGGCAGAGGTGGCCCGTCTCGGCGAAGGCGATCGCCGCCTCCATCGTGGTGGCGTCCAGGATTTCGCCGATGAGGATGACATCCGGCGCCTCGCGCATCGCGTTCTTCAGCGCGTTGTGGAAGGCGTGGGTATCGAGGCCGACTTCGCGCTGGTTGACGATGGACTGCTTGTGCCGGTGCAGGTACTCGATCGGATCCTCGATGGTGAGGATGTGGCCGGTGCTCGTCGTGTTGCGGTAGTCGATCATCGACGCCAGCGAGGTCGACTTTCCCGAACCGGTGGAGCCGACGATCAGCACCAGCCCGCGCGGGGTCATGATGATGTCCTTCAGCACCGGCGGGAGGTTGAGCTCCTCGATGCTGGGGATCACGCTGCGGATGGCACGGATGACCATGCCCACTTCGCCGCGCTGCTTGAACACGTTGACGCGGAAGCGACCGGCGTCCTGCAGGGCGATGGCCATGTTCAGCTCGAGCTCGCGCTCGAACACGGGCACCTGGCCCTCGTCCATCAGCGAATACGCGATCTTCTTGACCATGCCGGGCGGCAGGCCGGTGTTGCCCAAGGGGTACAGCTTGCCCTCGATCTTGATGTAGACCGGCGCCCCGGTCGTTAGGAACATGTCCGAGGCGTTCTTCTCGGTCATCAGCTTCAGGAAATAGCCGATGTCCATGTGCAAAGCTCCCCACGATGCGCGGCACCACGTTGCAACGGCGCCGAAGGCTACAGACAATGGCCGCGCGCACCCCTCAACGTCACGGCACCCCAATGACTGTTAGCTTCGCACACTTCCGCAGGCCCCTGCATGTGATGGCCGCCGCAGTAGCGGCACTCGCCCTGGCACCCGCCTTCGCCCAGAGCGTGCCCACGCCGGAGCTGGAAGCCGCGGTGCAGGCCGTGCAACGTGCCGACCGGGCCGATGCCGACCAATACGCGCCCGAGCCGTTGGCCGCCGCGCGCCAGGCCCTCGCGCAGGCCCAGTCCACGCGGAACAAGAAAGAAGCGCTCGATTTCGCCCTGCGCGCGGCCGCCGATGCCGACCTGGCCCGCGCCCGCAGCGAGGAAGCCGTGGCGACGGCCGAAGTGGGCCAGCGCCGTGCGGAGATCGCCGACCTCCAGCGTCAGCTCGGCACGGAGGGCGGCCGATGAGCGCGCGCCGGATCGCTCCCATCGTCCTGGGCCTGATGCTGGCCTGTCTGACCATGTCCACGGCACTGGCCGCCGACAACCCGGTGGTGGTGCAGCTGAACCAGCGGCTGGCGCGGTTGCAGTCCGATCCCGCCTTGGCCGAATTCGCCGCCTACGAGAAGCTGCAGGCCCAGCATGCCGTGGCGGCGTTCGAAAAGGCGCGCCGTAGCCAGCGCGAAACCCTGCAATACGTGGCAGAACGCCGCGTCGAGATCGCCGAGATCGCGGCCCGTACCCAGGCCGCACGCCGCGAGGCCGACCGCCTCGACCGCACCCGCAGCGAGTTGCTGGTCGAAGCCAGCCGGCGTGAAGCCGAGCGGGCGCGTCGCGAGGCCGAGCGCCTACGCGTGCAGGCCCAGATCCAGGCGGAGGAAACCGAACGCCTGCGTCTGGCGGCCGAGGCCGAAGCGCTGGCCCGTCAGGAGGCGGAAACCACGCTGGATACGGTGGCCGGCCAGCAGGCCAGCCGCCTCAGCACGGCACGCCAGCGTGAGCTGAAGCTGGCGCGCGAGGAGGCCGAGCTCGTCTCGGGCGCCAAGCTGCCGGCGTCCAAGTTCGAGAGTCGGGGGGAGGTCTTCACCCTGGGCGCGGACGCCTTTGCGAGCGGCTCGGCCAAGCTATCCGGCGGTGGCAACGCCACGGCGAGCGCGCTCGCCGCCTACCTGCAGGCGAGCCCGAAGGCGCGCGCGCGCATCGAGGGTTACGGCGACAAGCAGACGCCCGGCCAGCGGCGTGCGGATGCGCTACGGGATGCGCTGGCGGCGGGCGGCGTGCAGCGGAATCGGCTGCAGAGCGCCGCCAAGGGGGCCGGTACCAAGGCACGTGCCATCGAAGTTGTCATCACGCACTGATTTTTCTTTCAGGATCATGGGTTTACACGGTGATCCGGGCTGTGCGAAGGGCCGCATGTGAAGCGCATGCGGCTGCGCAAAACGCGCTGAATCAACCACTTACGATTGGGGTTGCCGGAGCCCGGGGTGAGGAGTAGGGTCGTATACCCAAGCGACCCCTGTCGCTTGGCTCACCGGAGAATCGCCCCGATGACGCCCGTTCCAACCCCGCAGGAAACCGCCGCTGGCAGCCAAGCTGTCGCGGGACTTCCGGTGGGGGGTGCCCGCGTCATCGACCAGCCACTCCGCTCCCAAGCCAACGCCCCGCGCCTGTGAAGGCCGGGGCGTTCGTATTTCTGCTGAAGGAGGTAACACCATGTTCGAAGGTCAACCGCAGGCCGAAATCGATGCACTCATCAAGGCCGATCCGGAGTTCAAGCAGCTTTACCAGCGCCATCGCGAGCTGGACAAGAAGGTCACCGACGCCGAACTCGGTGTTCTGCCCATCGACGACAATTTGCTGGGCCAGATGAAGCGCGAGAAACTGCACGCCAAGGAGCGATTGCTCCGGATCTACGACGCCAAGCCCCACTGACGCCTTCCCCCGAGCTTTCTCGTCGCGGGCGGCGACGGCCTCCTCGTCGGCCGTCGCCGTCCGCGTCACCCTAGTGCGATAATCCGGGCCACGTTCCGCACCGGATGCACGGCCGCATGGCGATCTACTCCTCCGTACTCGAGCTGATCGGCGACACGCCGATCGTCCAGGCCAAGCGCCTCGACACCGGGCTCTGCACCCTCTATCTCAAGCTCGAGAGCGCCAACCCCGGCGGGTCCATCAAGGATCGCATCGGCATGTCCATGATCGAGGCCGCCGAGAAGCGGGGCGACCTGAAGCCCGGCGCCACGCTCGTGGAAGGCACGGCCGGCAACACCGGCATCGGATTGGCTCTGGTTGCCCAGCAGAAGGACTACAAGCTGATACTGGTCGTCCCCGACAAGATGAGTCGGGAGAAGATCTTCAACCTGAAAGCCATGGGCGCTGAGGTCATCCTGACCCGCTCCGACGTCGCGAAGGGTCACCCCGAGTACTACCAGGACCTGGCCGAGCGCATCGCACGCGAAACACCGGGTGCCTATTTCATCAACCAGTTCGGTAACCCGGATAATCCGGCCGCGCATGAATTCGGTACCGGCCCGGAAATCCTGCGCCAGATGGAAGGCCAGCTGGACGCCATCGTGTTCGGTTGCGGTAGCTCCGGCACCATGACCGGCCTGTCGCGCTGCTTCGCGGCGCATTCGCCGCAAACGGAGATGGTGCTCGCCGACCCGGTCGGCTCCATCCTGACCCAGTACATCAACGAAGGCACCCTCAGCACGAAGTCGGGCAGCTGGCTGGTGGAGGGCATCGGCGAGGATTTCCTGCCACAGATCTCGGACTTCACCCGGGTCAAGAAGGCCTATGCGATCAGCGACCGCGAGAGCTTCCTGACCGCTCGCGAGCTGTTGGCGAAGGAAGGCATCCTGGGCGGCTCGTCGACGGGCACGCTGCTGGCCGCGGCGCTGAAGTACTGCCGCGAACAGACCGAGCCGAAGAAGGTGCTGGTCTTCGTCTGCGACACCGGCAACAAGTATCTGTCCAAGATGTACAACGACTACTGGATGCTGGACAACGGCTTCATCGACCGGCCCCAGTATGGCGACCTGCGCGACCTCATCTTGCGTCCGTACAGTCAGCGCGACACGGTCGTGGTCAGCCCCACGGACCTGCTGACGACCGCCTACCAGCGCATGAAGCTGTACGACGTCTCGCAGCTGCCGGTGATGGAGGGCGACAGGCTGGTCGGCATCGTCGACGAAAGCGACGTGCTCCTCCATGTCTATGGCGACGAGGCACGCTTCCGCGATCCGGTCTCCACAGCGATGGTCAGCAAACTGGATCGCCTGGACGTGCGCTCGCCGATCGAGGCGCTGCTGCCAGTCTTCGACCGTGGGCAGGTGGCCATCATCACGGATGGCGACGCCTTCCTGGGCCTGATCACCCGCATCGATCTGTTGAACTATCTGCGACGCCGCGCACAGTAGGCGGCGGCACCCGGCCGTCCACAGGGGAGGGCGGCCGGACAGGGACGATACGTTAAGGACCCGCTGGTAAAATGGCGGGCTGACCCAAGGAACCCGAACATGGCGCACGAATCATCCCCTTCGAACGGGGCCGCTGGCGATCTCGCACTGGGCACGCTGGCCATCCACGGCGGACAGTCCCCGGACCCGACCACGGGCGCGGTCATGCCGCCGATCTACGCGACCTCGACGTACGCGCAGAGCAGCCCGGGAGTGCACCAGGGTTTCGAATACTCGCGCACGCACAACCCCACCCGGTTCGCCTACGAGCGCTGCGTCGCGTCGCTGGAAGGCGGTTCCCGCGGGTTCGCCTTCGCATCGGGCATGGCCGCCACATCGACCATCCTGGAGCTGCTGGACAGCGGCAGCCACGTCATCGCGATGGACGACCTGTACGGCGGCAGCTTCCGTCTGTTCGAGCGCGTACGCCGGCGGACGGCCGGGCTGGATTTCAGCTTCGTCGACATGACCGACCTGGCGGCGTTCGAGTCCTCGATCCGTCCGGAAACGCGACTGGTCTGGGTGGAAACGCCGACCAATCCCATGCTGAAGATCGTCGACATCGCCGCCATCTGCGAAATCGCGCACAAGCGCGGCTTGCGCGTGGTCGTCGACAACACCTTCGCCTCGCCGATCCTGCAGCGCCCGCTTGTGCTCGGCGCCGACATCGTCATGCACTCGGCCACCAAGTACCTCAACGGCCACTCCGACATGGTCGGTGGCATGGTGGTGGTGGGAGGTGACACGGAACTGGCCGAGCAGATGGCCTTCCTGCAGAACTCCATCGGCGGCGTGCAGGGCCCGTTCGACAGCTTCCTGGCCCTGCGTGGCTTGAAGACCCTGCATCTGCGCATGAAAGCGCACTGCGACAACGCCCTCGCATTGGCGCAGTGGCTCGAGACCCACCCTGCGATCGAAAAAGTCATCTACCCCGGCCTGGCGTCGCATCCGCAGCACGCGCTGGCGACCCGCCAGATGCAGGGGTACGGCGGCATCATCTCCATCGTGCTCAAGGGCGGCTTCGATGCCGCACGCAAGTTCTGCGAGAACACGAAGCTGTTCACCCTGGCCGAATCGCTGGGCGGCGTGGAAAGCCTGGTCAACCATCCGGCCGTGATGACGCATGCGTCGGTGCCCGTGGAGCGGCGGGAGAAGCTCGGGATTACTGATGGGCTGGTGCGGTTGAGCGTGGGCGTGGAAAACATCGTAGACCTCAAGGTCGATCTGATGATGGGCCTGGCCCTCACGTGAACATTCCTAAAAATACTTCGGCAGGACCTTCTAAGTGATAGCTAAGACCTCCCAGTACTATCTAGAACTGACATGGGAGATGACAAAGCGCGACCTTTCAGCCCGATATCGGGGTTCGTTGTTGGGCGTAGCGTGGTCGTTGGTAACCCCTGTCCTTATGCTTTTGGTGTACACGTTCGTCTTCGGCGTCGTGTTCAAGGCGAGGTGGGGCGCCACAGAACTGGATTCTGCGGATTTCGCGCTGGCGCTGTTCACCGGTCTGTTGACGTTCGGCATATTCTCCGAGAGCGTCAACCGCTCCCCTAGTTTGATCCTGGGTCATCAGAACCTAGTCAAGAAGGTCGTGTTTCCTTTGGAGATCCTGCCATTGATGGCGGTTTTCACGGCGGTGATCCAGGCGACGATCAGTCTGGCCGTGTTGCTGGTAGCGTGCGTCGTGATGAGGGGTGGATTACCTTGGACGACGATTTTCGTGCCGCTGGTGCTCGCGCCAGTCATTCTTCTCACTCTGGGTTTTACATGGGGCCTCTCCGCTATGGGAGTCTTCCTGCGTGACATCGGCCAAGGTGTGGTGGTGGTCACCACGGCGCTCATGTTTCTCACCCCCATCTTCTATCCATTGGAAGCCTTGCCCGATAGCTATCGCCAGGTCGCGGCAAGCAGTCCGCTGGCGGTAGCCGTGGAAAACATGAGGCAGGTGGTGTTGTGGGGCAAGCAACCGGACTGGAATTCTGTGCTCGTAGGCTTTGCCATTGCGATACCGGTGGCGATCGCGGGATACGCGTTGTTCGTGAGAACCAAGAAAGGATTTGCTGATGTCCTCTGACTACGCGATCCGCATATCCAACGTTAGTAAGTGCTATCACGTTTATGAGAAGCCGCAACATCGTCTATGGCAATTTGTCGCGCCTCGTTTAAGGGCATTGTTGCCTAAGCGTTGGCGGAAATCCGACAAAGCTCGCTATCAAATGCGTTCCTTCTTTCGTGAGTACTGGTCGCTTCGCGGCGTATCTCTCGATGTCAGACGTGGCGAGTCGATCGGCATCATCGGCATGAACGGCGCGGGAAAATCAACGCTATTGCAGGTGATTGCTGGCATCCTGGCGCCGACATCCGGGTCTGTCACTGTAAATGGTCGTTTGGCCGGCTTGTTTGAGCTGGGATCCGGCTTCAATCCAGAGTTCACAGGTCGCGAGAATGTTTTTCTCAATGGCGCGATCCTGGGATTCACCCGGGCTGAGATCGAGCATAAGTTCGCTGAGATTGAAGAGTTCGCGGGTATCGGCGAGTTCATCGATCAGCCAGTCAAGACCTATTCCAGTGGCATGGTCGTACGCCTAGCATTTGCGGTGCAGGTCCAGCTTGAGCCCGACATACTAGTCGTGGACGAAGCATTGGCTGTGGGCGATGCGTTGTTCCAGAAGCGCTGCTACTCGCGTATCGAGAAGTTTCTTGCCGGCGGTGGTACGTTGCTTTTCGTATCACACGATCAGGAAGCGGTCAGGACCTTAACGGATCGAGCGGTCCTCCTCAAAGGCGGGGAGGTGGTGTGCCTCGGTTCTTCATCTGAGGTGGTCTTGGAGTACAGGAGGTTGCTGCATGAAGAGGAGAATCAGTACGCACGCGAGGTTCTGGCTCACTTGTCCAGTGCAGCAGAGGACGAAGCGTCTCTGCCCGACGCGAGTCAGGAATCACGTAGCCTGACATCGCAGATGTCCTTCGGAGATCTCGATGTCGAGGTGGTGGATGTGCGAGTTGAGGATGGCGCCGGTAATCGCTGTGATCTCTTCTACCCGGGCGATAAGGTTCACCTGAGAATTAGGTATAGAGCCAACAAGGACGTGTCCAGGTTGAACTTGGGCATTCGTTTGAGGAATAAGGAGGGGGTAAAGATCTATTCTGCGGGTACTTTCAACGACGATCTCGCATCGATTGCGAAGGACCCTGCCGCTCGCGGCGTTTGGCATCGCGACTTTAAGTATGGCCAGGAGTTCGATCTCGAGATGCGGTTCGCATGCGCCCTCGGCGAGGGCTTCTACGAGATCCAAGCGTATGTGACAGAAGAGCGTGCCTTGGCGCCTGGTCATCAGCGCACCCTTCACTGGAAGGACGAAGCGGCATTCTTCCGAGTATCGATGGACAAATTCTCTCGCTGGTACGGTGGCGTCTGCGACATCGGTGCCATCAGTGAGGTGCGAGTGCTGCCATGAGTACACAAGATGCCAACAAGACGTTTGCAGATCCCGCAGCGACGGCTCGCTGGGTAAAGGAGGCGGCTGGCTTTGGCACGGTCGAGATCGAAGGTGCGTTCTCTATCGGCCTGCGTAGCCATCTGAATGACTGGGCGGCGAATATCATTGAGCAAGGCGACGGCGGCACGCGCGACGCTTGGGTGCACGTAGGTTCGATCGGCTCTGCCAGCGAACTTGAATCTCTCGCGCAGCGTGGAGTGGCTTCGTGCGCGCGGCGCTTAGTTGTTGCTCTGTACTTCGAGTGCGCCGACATTCGACAGGATGAGGCGGATAGCGTTGCATGGCTGGGGGTCAGGGCGGCTTTAGAACGGGCATTTATCCTTGCCGGAGCGCGCAAGCACCCGAGTACCTACCTGCTGTGTGATTACGAGACGATGGGCGGCGAATCTGGTGAGGTGCGCGCCATCTTCGAGCCATTGCCTATTGCGGCTCTGAAAAAGTACCCCTTGCATGTGCTTGAGGAAGAGCGAGACCTGCACATGGACATGCTGCGCGAAGCAGGCGAAAGATCCGACGCGCACGTGGCTCGCTACGAGTGGGCATCCCGCTATGTACGGCCTGGTGATCGGGTGCTGGATGCAGCCTGCGGGCTGGGCTATGGCACTTACGTCATGTCGAAGCGGTCTGAGGCGCATGGTGTCCTGGGGATCGACGGCAGTGACTGGGCGCGTGACTACGCCGACGTCAGTTTCTCCGACGAGCGAGTCAAGTTCAGGACCGGATTTCTGCCGGACGTCCTGATGGACTATCCCGATGCGAGCTTCGACCTCATTGTGTCGTTTGAGACACTCGAACACGTGGATGATCCCGTTGCGCTCTTGCGCGAGTATGCGCGGTTGCTAACGCCTGGCGGGCGGATCGTGGTCAGCGTGCCAAACGATTGGTCGGACGAGTCAGGCAAGGATCCCAATCCGCACCACCTCCATGTTTACGAATGGGAGCGCTTGCGGCACGAAATGTCGGGCTTCTTTATCGTGGAGGAAGCCTGGCAGCAGATCGCCAGCGGGTGCAAGCAAGGATCTGACCGGGTCTGGCGGCCCGCGTCGCGGCGGTTGCAGCGCGTGACCGATCAGTCCGGTGGGGCGCTGGATGCAGAATGGTGGCTTGCGGTGGGCATGAAGGACCCGTTGCTGAACGGTGAGTCACTTCCTTATCGGGATGCAATCCACCTCGGCTACAGCGGAAGCCGCCATTTGGTCGACTTTGCGGAGCACTACCGGAATCCGTGGCTGGTCCATGCCTTGGTCGAGATCCCCTACAGACTTCACGACAAGGCGTTGCTTGGTGATCTCGCCGGACGCGTGCGGGCGTCGTTTCCGGTCGAGTCGCCGGAATTCGGCGCGTCACTCGCCGTCGCCGGGTATGCATTGCTTGAACGACGTATCCCGGATAGTGCAGCGATGGCCACGTGGAGAGGCGATTACTTGGATTTCCTGCGCAAGGGCGACGCGGCGGCGAATCCCCATGTCGCGCGGTGGAAGATATCGTTGACCTTCCTTAGCGGACGTCTCCATCTTGCGGAAGGGGCGTTGCATCTGGCAGCGGAGGACTTCCAGCTTGTTTCCGTTGCTGAGGTAGTCCACATCACACCGACGTTGGGCACGAAGGTGGTGGAAGCCGCCTTTCGGCATGGCGTGATTGCGTTCTCGCTAGGTGAGCTCGCTACCGCCAGGGCATCGTGGAAGCACGGTATCCGACGCGCGCATGATTGCCTCTCCCAGGATTGGACGGAATTTTATGGGGATCTTGATACCCCGCTCGAATTTTCGATGAACGATGCGGTCGAGGTCATGGATCTAGCGGCGCGTTGCGCGGCGGCCCTGAGAGCTACTTCCGGGGCAAGTGGCATTTCACAGCAAGATGCGCTCGCGATGGTAGAGCGCAAATCGCTGCGATCTGCATTGACACTCATCACCTACGATCTCGTGAGTGCGCTGAGTGATAAGAAGGTCCAGGCGGAGAAGTTGCGAGAAGCCGTCACGACATGCGATGAGCTGAGGAGGTCGCTCGCGGTTGCAGAGGACCATTCTTTCGTGCGGATGAGCGAGTTACAGGAGTTGGACGCCGCACTTGGAGAGGCGCAGCGACTGTCGCTTGAGCGCTTGTCCATGATCGAGCGGCTAGTACCAGCGCTAGAGTCGTCGAAAGCGGTGGCATTCGATCGCGGTGTTCGCATCGATGAGCTGAATGCCGTCATTGCGGATCTCGAAACGCTGGCCCAGGATCGACTCCGCCTGTGGGAGTCCACCGATCTCGCCCTGGCGGAGGCCCGAAAACATTCGAGTATCCGCGCGGATGAGTTGAACGCGATCATTGCGGGCCTCGAAGCGCTGGGTCAGGAGCGGCTCCGCCTATGGCAGGCTACCGACTCCGCATTGGCGGAGGCCCAACAGTATTCGGTTGAGCATGTGGAGCAGGTGCGATCCCTTGGTGAAGAACTGGAAGACGAGCGAGGGAGATCGCTTGCACGCCTGCAGCAGATCCAGAAGCTAGATGCTTCGAGGCATGACCTGATAGCGCACATCGAAAAGTTGTACGTGCTACTTGCTTCTGCGGGTATCGAAGCGCCGATCCACGACGTGCCGGCATCGCTCGACACAAACGCTAACGAGTGATCGCGCATGCATTACTCCATCGATTCATTGGTGGTACGCGATGGAAAGCTCTTTGGTTGGGGCTGGGCCATCAGTTCTGCGGGGCGTGCGGCAAGCATCGACATACTCGTGACTGGGCCTGCCGGGGTCTGGGTGATCGAGTGTCTTCCAGGCGGGATGCGCCGAGATTTGATCGATGCGTTCCCCAACATCCCCTACGCCGGGAGCAGTGGTTTCATGATCCAGGGCGTGCTGCCGCGAGGGGCGGTCGTGACGAGTGCCTCCCTGCGGGTCCATATGAAAGCAGGCGGGATCGAGACGGGAGAGCTCCCTGCACATTTATTGACTGAGAAGGAAGCGGTACGCAGCACGCTCTGGCGCCTGAAGGAGTCGTTCCGCAGCAGGGGTTTGGTGACGACGATCGTCGCTGCCTTGCGATTCAGTGTGACGAGATGCAAGCGCCTCCTGGCCGACGGCCATACGCGCCGTGGGTTAGCGGCGCACGGTGGTGGTCGCGGTAATGTGCTGATCTTCGACCATGCAATGGGAGGCGGGGCGAACCGTTTTAGGGATGAGTTGGTCCAGAGGGTGCTGTCTGAGGGGCAGGCGGTAACAATCGTGACGCCGGACCTTTCAACGCTGAGCTACCGGATCGAGCTTCGTCAGCCATTTGGCAACGGCAAGTCCGACCATGCCAACGAATCCAGTGGGTTGGGTGTGCTGTTGGATCGAATCGCTTCGATCGCATGGTCCCGGATCTATATCAACAATCTCGTGTCGTTTGAGGCGCCCCTGGATATCATGGCCTTCTGTCTGGAGCGACGGTCAGAGGGTGTCGCGCTTTCTTGCTTCGTCCATGATTTTTTCTCTGTCTGCCAAGCGTGGAGTCTTGTCAATGACGAGGGCCGGTATTGCGGCGTTCCAGCGCTCGGTGCTTGCGCACCTTGCCTTGCCAACCAGAAGGTTCCCTTCCGAGCGTTCTATCGCGATGTCCAGCCGGCTGAGTGGAGGGAGCGATGGGCGCAGCTGTTGCTTTCCTGCGACGAAATTACAGCGTTCTCGCGCTCGAGCGTGGACATAATGCGCAAGGCGTTTGGTGATGTGATAGCAGGCCGCATCGTCGTCAATCCCCATCGCGTCGACTACTTGTCAGGCGTCCGCATCGAGCCAGCGCTGGAAGGAATCCTCAATGTTGCGTTGATCGGACACATCAGTGCCATCAAGGGCGCGCATGTGGTGAGGGATCTTGTGGCGTTTTCGGCGTCGAGCCGTGTCCCCTTGCGCTTCAAAGTGTTTGGCAGCATCGAGGGCAACGAGCCGTCTGAGCACCTGGAGGTACTGGGACCTTACCGGACCGAGGATCTCCCGTCGCTCATGAAGGATCACGGAATTGGCATATGCCTTCTACCCTCCATATGTCCCGAGACATTCTCCTACGTTACGTCGGAGGTCATGGACATGGGTATGCCCATTGCAGTTTTTGACTTGGGAGCGCCCGCGGAGCGAACACGAAACTACAAGTACGGACTGATCTTGAAGTCGCAGGAACCCGAACATATGGCAGCGAGCCTCCTGGCATTCAGAGACGCGTTGCTTAACGAACAGAAGAAACAGGACTAGTGGAGATCTCATGAAAACGGTCGTTTTCACCTCAGCAGCAGTCAATTACCTGCCAAAGGTGAGGAAGCTTTGCGCTTCCATCAAGAAGTTCCACCCAGAATTCGAAGTCGTGTTCGCATTGTCGGACAAGGTGTGGGACGGCATCGACATGGAAAACGAGCCAATCGATCGTATCGTGTCCCTTGATCAGCTGGATATCGAAGACCGAGTCCGGTGGGCGTTCTTCCATGACATTGTGGAGCTTTCAACCGCCATCAAGCCGTTCGTCCTGAAGCAATTGCTTGCAGAGGAAGGCGTAGAGCGTGTGCTCTACTTCGATCCAGACATGGTGCTGTTCTCGCGGCTCGATGATCTGCTTGAGCGGCTTGATGCCTCAAGCATCGTCCTGACTCCTCATCAGACGTCTCCCGAAACCACGCTTGACGCGATTATGGACAACGAGATCTCGAGTCTCAAGCATGGTGTTTACAATCTCGGCTTCCTTGGCGTACGTCCGACGAATGAGGGCAAGCGTTTCGCCCAGTGGTGGGCTGACCGGATCTACCATTTCTGTGTCGCCGACATTCCCCGGGGACTATTCACAGACCAGCGCTGGATCGACTTGGTGCCTGCCTTCTTCGACGAAGTAGGTATTCTGAAGAGTCCGCGCTTCAACGTGGCAACCTGGAACCTCACCACGCGGGAGATGACTGGTAACGATGAAGATGGCTTCAGAATCGATGGCGAGCCGCTGGGCTTCTACCATTTCACCGGGTTTGATAGTGGTGCTCACAAGGTCATGGCGGACAAGAACGCAGCTGGGAACCGATCGGTGAGCGACATCGTCGGCTGGTATGCGAAAGAAACTCGGTTCGACGCAGAAGATCCGGCATCTGGCAGATCGTGGGCTTACGGTGCATACAGCGATGGGAGTCCCATTCCGCGGCCTCACCGTCGCCTCTACCGCGCGCGACCGGATCTGCAGCAAGCCTACGCCGACCCTTTCGATGCGAGCGGAGAACGCAGTCTGAAACGTTGGATGGAGACTCAGGGGCCGATCGAGCATCCGGAATACTTCGAAAAAAAAGGGGGTGGCTGAGGCGATCGTGGCCGGGTCGCAAGATGGCGATGATCCGGCGCGTTTGCTTCAGCCTGAAAATGAAAGAGACCCGGAGCCCCCTGGTTCGGCGACTTCTGTCGCGCATCAGTGAAAGAGGGCTTTTCGCGGAGCTGAAACGGATTATCGGAAACTAGGAGCGAAATCCATGTTTAAGGAAGGTTTTAATGTTTCGTGGACGCAGCAGGGAACCGTGAAGGGACTGCTGCGCGGCATTATTTCCGGCACCACCCTCGACGAGCACACTGCCGTGGCGCTCGAGCTGGACGGCGTAAGGGCAGCCGCGACATCCTTGGTCGGCGACGCGGTTCTCGACGCTATCTACGTCAATATCCATACGCATCTCATCCCGAACGGGCGACATGTCATCGCGCTCCAGCTCGAGAGAGACGGACACAGCGTCCGCTCCGCTCCCTCCGTTGTTGAGGTGTCCAATGAAGGCTCTCTCGCGGTGGCGGTGGAGAAATCCATGCGCGACAGCGGGACGCCGCTGGTCTTCCTCGGGCAGTGCGATTCATCGGCCTACGACTACAGCGACGTTGCGCTGAAGCCGTGGCACGAGCGCGAGCCTGCTCAAGTGGAGGAGCACATCAGGGGTCTCCAGGACGCAGGCGTCGTGAATGACATGGAAGCCGATGCGCTGCGTAGTTTCTCCAAGAATGGCTTCATGGTCCTCGAAGGACTTATTCCGGATGTGGTGGTCGACCGGGCCAACCGGGACATGGATGAAGCGATCGATAGCAAGTACCAGGGTTACGAATACGGCCAGAGCACACGCCTCGAACAAATGCACGTGACTTTCCCGGGCATCCGGGACATCTGGCTGAACAAGGATGTACACAGGTTGCTGGGTGCGATTTTCGGTACGCCCTCCGAACCCTGCCAATCCCTCGTGTACGTCTTCGGCAGCCAGCAGGATGCACATCAGGACACGATCCACCTGACGCCGTTTCCCGCCGGCTACATGTGCGGCGTATGGGTCGCGCTGGAAGATGTGCGTGACAACTCCGGAGAACTGGTCGTTTACCCGGGCAGCCATCGCTTGCCGCGTGTCTATCTCAAGGATGAGGAGTGCGCGAAGGTGGGGGGCGACTGGAGTGAGTTCGGTCAAAAGGTCGTGGGTCGTTGGTCGAAGATGATCTCCGATGCGAGGCTGGAGCGGAGCGTGTACAAGGCCAAACGCGGCAGCGTGCTCATCTGGCATGAAAACCTGATGCACGCGGGGAGTGTACGGATCGACAAGTCCCTGAGCCGACGTTCGATGGTGAGCCACTGCTTCGCTCAAGGCTCGGTGGTCTACTACGATTCGACCGGTCTGGTCGGATCATCGACGTCGCTTTCATCCATTTAGTTCAGCAAACAGAGGGCTTATACGAATGAAACCCATGAAGCTTACGAGAATGGCGGCTGGCATATTGTTGATTGCGATGGTGGCGGGCTGCCGTGAAGAGGCGCCCTCAGCCGATCCTTCGCCAGCGCCAGCCACGGAAGGTGGCGCCGATTCCACGCAACCCGCTCAGGCCGTCGGCGTGGTCCCCCAAGCCGCGCAGGGAAAGATCGAGGGCGCGAGTACGACGTCCTGCAATATCGAAACGGTGAATGACGTTTCCATGGATGGTGCCCGTCCCACGGTGTCGCTTGCGCAGCCGCTGCGTTTCGCGGGGTGGTACATCAACGAGAAGCGACATGATGCCGGCCCCGACCTGTCGATGAGGGTCGTGCGCATCGACAATGGGCAGGAGTGGGAGGTCAAGGTGGCAGACCGTCTTGAGAGGTCCGACGTTGCGTCGAGCCGCGGCGGGGACAATGCCTACTTGGAGTCAGGATTCCAGCTGACGCTCGATCTCCAGGCGTTCTCGAAAGGCGACTACGGTCTTTTCCTGCTTGACGCCGGCGCTTCTGGTGAACCATCGGTCTGCGGTACCGGGCGCGGCTTTGCGCTGGAGTAGCTAGGCTCCGTTCGGGGCGCGCGAGGGCGCTGCTGCGATTCGCTCGCGTACGTGGGCGGTGGTTCGGGAGAACACTGCCCATGTCGGCCCTCCGCGCCGCTCGTAAAGCGGTGTTCCCGCATGAGGCTGTTCCCGAACGCGCGCGGCGTCGACGGGCTGAAGAACGAACGCGTCGCGGCGCACAAGACGCAAAGCGTAGAAGGGCAGCAGCCCTATGAAACTCTTCCATTGCGATCGATAGCGCAGGCACGCGGCAAGGCATTTGAGCCTGAAACCCACAGACGTCGGACACCGTGTGAGCGGGCCATTCTGTGGCAGTGGCGCTAGCACCTTGAACAGCGGGCCGACTAGGCCCGCCCCGTGGTAAAGCGAGTACTGCAGCACCTCCCCCTGCGAGCCGGCACTGCTGGCAAGCCCGATGATATGGGCGGCATCGTGATCCTGGTGACCTCCCTCCCAGGCCGGAACCAGCATCGTGTACGTGTTGCCAACGAGCGCAAGGCGCTCTTGCACGAGCGCGATCATCCTGTCCAACTCGTCGGCGAGATGGCCATCCCGTATACCGAGCGTGCGCCCGAGGAATTCGAACGAGCCGACGTTGACACCGAAGAGGCCGAGAACCTCGCGGCTCTCGTCTTCGCGCCGCTGCACATCCTGCCCGCCCCAGCCGCCGTCGGTTAGCCAGAAACACCAGACAGGTCGTCCTGCCGCGGCCTCCGCCGCCAGCCAGGGGAAAATCGCGAACTCGTCGTCTGGATGTGCGAGCAGCGCGACCAGGGGGCGGCCGTCAAAATGCATCGAAATCCAGCTGGCCGAAGAAAACCGCTCCGCGACGGGGCATCTTCGTCTCGGGCGCGAGGGGCTTGAAGATCAGATTTAGTGGGCTGGAGCGGAATCGAGCCGGCACGTCCAGCCACCCCATCTTGCGCGTGCGGGCCACGTCCGGGACGAGGCCCAGGTGCAGGTGCAGGCCGAACGACGCGGATGGCAGGCGCAGCGACTCCTGGTTCCCGTCGTCGAGCTCGGCCCACGCCTTCAGGCCCGGGCGGCCGGTAACGGCCTCCGCGCAGATTCGGTCGCCGCTCCTGACCACCCGATAGGGCCGCGCCGGATTCCGGCAACGCCATTCCAATGCTGCTGGACTCCAGTCGCGATGGAACTCCGCAGCGGCGCGCGCGGCGGAGACTGATGTCAACGGCAGGCGACCCGCCCCCACGGCCGCATCGAGCGGTGCCAACAACTCGAAACCGAGCTTCTTGACGAAGCCGGGCGTGGAGTTGGCGTTCGCCACGCCGTACACCGCATCGAACCCCAGTTCAGCACCCCGCTCGTACGTGGCATTGGCCAGCTTGGTAAAGAGACCTTTGCCTTGGTGCGATGGTGCAGTGGCGGTATTCAACGACAGCAGTACGCGTGAAGGCTTCCCGTGCAGCACGGCTGCGGCGGGTACGCATACGTAATGCCCCGCGAGTACGTCGCCATCCCACGCGTCGAAGCCGACTACGGGACCGGCGGGATTGTCGCCGTAGAGCCAGGACAGGTACTGCGCATCCAGGTGCGTGGCGTCAGGAAAGCACGAAGCGAATAAGGCCTGGTACTGCGACAGCAGGGGGCCGTGAAGGGAGGACGGTCTCAGCTCCATGTGGGACCTCGATGTCTACTTGAGACGCAAGTGGATGGGGCGACGCGGGATTGCGGAGGTATCGTAGGCGAGGAACGCGAGCAGGAACTGCAAGCCCGATACGATGCATACCGTCGCGATCATGATCGTGCCCAGCGGCGTGCTGACATCCTGGCGCGCGGAGATCCACCAGTTCGCAATGCCGAAGATCGAGCCGAAAGCCAACAGAACGCCGGAGGCCGCGAGTTCCAGCGACGCGATGGGCATGTCGCGCAGATAGTAGTTATAGATGACGCGCTTGAACAAGTTGCGTAGATGCTTGCCGAGGAATTCGCCGAACACCTTAGAGACCTTGAGGTTGCTGACTTCATCACCGTAGTGTGCGTCCATAGGAATATCTATGACTACGCCGCGGAGCGTGTTAAGTCGGAACAGCATGTCGGTCTCGAAGAAGTAACGATTGCTTATCGAGTCGAATGGAAGACGTGCTGCGGCACGGGAGTGGATGGCGGTGTAACCGTTGGTTGGATCGAAGATATCCCAATAACCAGTGGATGCCTTGGCCAGGAACGAAAGTCCGAGGTTGCCGATACGGCGCAGTAACGGCATCTGCTTAATTTCCTGCAGATCGAAGAAGCGGTTTCCTTTGGTGTAATCGGCCTCCCCGTTCAAGATGGGGGCTACAAATGTCCCGACTAAACCGGGATCCATCTGGCCATCTCCATCGATCTTCACCATGACAGTGGCGCCGTCCTTGATCGCATGCCGGTAGCCATTGATAACAGCTCCCCCAACGCCCAGATTGACGGCGTTGCGGACTACTCTGACGCGGGGATCACTAATGGTCTTCTCTATGTAGTCGCCACTGTGTTCCGGGCATGCATCATCTACGCAATAGATACGGTCCACTTCGGGACCGATGCGAGCTATCACGGCCTCGATATGCTTGACCACCTTGTAGCAGGGAATCACCGCCGCGATGCCGGAGTTCCATCCTCCGGACACATCTTCTTGATTGGGGTCGAGGCGAGAGTTCATCGATATATCCAGTACTTGGATGCTACGAAACCGGCCGCCGCCAGAATGGCATCGATCATGGGCTTTGTTATCCACGTGGTCTCCAGTCCGAACACGGACACAGAGGCAGTCACTAGCAATGTGCTGAGTGCCGTCATTGCTAGCCATGATATGGCGAATCTGGAGAGGCTGCGGACGTGGAGATGAGTCGATCCATCGATCTGACGGAAGGTGAAGCGGCCATTGAGGACAAAGCCAAGCGACGCGCCGACAACACGCCCAAGGACATTTGCAAGAGCTGGCTCCAGGCCGAAGTAGGACAGCATGACAAACGCCAGCCAGTCGGCGCCCAGCTGAGCGGCGCCGACAACGCCATAGAGGAACCCCTGCTTGAATAGTGGCCGCGTGCCTGAAGAAGGTGCAGGATCAGCAGCGGCAGCGTGACGAGTGCCCTCGTCCTGCGAACGTGGTTTCGTCATCCTTGAGCTCCCAGGGAAAGCGGTCCGCGCCTACTGACTCCCTTCATCAAAGTTGTATTTCCAACTCCGGCAACAGCGTAAACAAGTCCCCCACCAACCCGATATCCGCGATCTCGAAGATCGGGGCTTCGCCGTCCTTGTTGATCGCCACGATCGTGCCGGCGTCCTTGATGCCGGTCAGGTGCTGAATGGCGCCGGAGATGCCGACGGCCACGTACAGCTCGGGGGCGATGATCTTGCCGGTCTGGCCGACCTGCAGTTCGTTCGGCACGTAGCCGGCGTCGACGGCGGCGCGCGAGGCACCGACGGCGGCACCCAGCTTGTCGGCCAAGGCGTAGATCACCTTGAAGTTCTCGGCCGAGCCGACGCCGCGGCCGCCGGAGACGACGCGCTTGGCACTCTGCAGGTCGGGGCGGTCGGACTTGCCGGCGGCGAGGCCGACATAACGGGTATGCGTTGGCAGCGTGGCGTCCACGCTCGCGGCTTCGACCGCCGCGCTGCCGCCCTTCGCGGCTTCCGGCCACGACGCGGTGCGCACGGTCGCCACCACGGTCTGGTCGGCCGGGGTTTCGACGGTGATGATCGCATTGCCCGCGTAGATCGGGCGCTTGAAGGTGTGCGGGCCTTCCACGGCCATCAGGTCCGAGACCTGGTTGACGCCAAGCAGGGCGGCCACGCAGGGCAGCAGGTCCTTGCCGAACGTGGTCGACGGCGCGAACACGTGCGTGTAGCCAGCTGCGAGCTTGGCGATCTGCGGCGCCAGCACTTGTGCGATGGCATGCGTGTTGGCGGCGTTGGCGACGGTCAGCACCTTGGCGACGCCAGCGATCTGCGCGGCGTCGGCGGCGACGGCCGTCGGATCGGCGGCCAGCACGACCACGTCGATGGCGTCGGCCTGCACGGCGGCGGCGGCGCTGACGGTCTTGGCGGTGGAGGCATTGAGCTTGCCGTCCAGGTGTTCGGCGATGACGAGAACCTTGCTCATTACAGCAACCCCTTCTGCTTGAGTGCGGCGACCAGTTCGGCCGCGTCCTTCACCATCACGCCCTTGCTGCGCTTGGCAGGCGGGGCGTAGTGCGTCGTCTTGTGCGTGTCGGCGGCGTCCACGCCGAGGTCGGCGAGCTGCAGCGTTTCCAGCGGCTTGCTCTTGGCCTTCATGATGTCCGGCAGCTTGATGAAGCGCGGCTCATTGAGGCGAAGGTCGGTGGTGACGACGGCCGGCAGGTCGATGTCCAGCGTTTCCAGGCCGGCGTCGACTTCACGCACCACCGTGGCCTTGCCGTCGGCGATGTCGAGCTTGCCGGCGAAGGTCGCCTGCGGACGGCGCCACAGCGTGGCCAGCATCTGGCCGGTCTGATTGGCATCGTCGTCGATGGCCTGCTTGCCGAGGATCACCAGGTCCGGCGATTCCTTCTCGACCAGCTTGAGCAGGGTGCGGGCGGCGGTCAGCGGCTGGATGGCCTGGTCGGTGACCACGTGGATGGCGCGGTTGGCGCCCATGGCCAGGCCGTTGCGCAGGTGGGCCTGGGCGTCGGCGGGCGCGATGGTGGCGACCACGACCTCGGTGGCGATGCCCTTGTCGCGCAGGCGCAGGGCCTCTTCAAGCGCGATCTCGTCGAAGGGATTGGGGGACAGCTTGACGCCATCGGTGACCACGCCGGAGCCGTCCGGCTTGACCTGGATGCGGACGTTGTAGTCCACCACGCGCTTGTAGGCGACGAGAATCTTCATCCTGCGGGAATTCCTGTGTGCGACGGAGAGGCCCGGCCGCGGCGGCTGGCCGAGGGCAGAACGCCGATTTTAGCCGTCAGGCCGGGTCCATGCGAGCCCGTACGGTGGCGTCTGCAGGCCATGCAGCGAGCAGGGCGGCCAACCGCGATGCGCTTCCGGGCGCCTGGTCGAAGAACAGCGAGGGCTCGGTCAGCTCCAGCTCCAGCAGGCAGGGATGCCCATCCGGGCCGGGGAGCAGGTCGACGCGCGCGTACGGCAGGGGACCATCCAACTGCCGCAGGCGGGCGGTCGCGGCCAGGATGCGGTCGGCGAGGGCGAGTTCGGAAGGCAGGGCATCCCGCGCGGTGATGTCGCCCGCTGCCATCGGTGCCTGCCGCGCGCCTTCTCCCGGGGGCAACTGCGCGCCCTTGCGAAGCGCATGGCTGAACCGGCCGGCGAAGTAGACCAGGGCAGTCTCGCCAGCGGCGTCCACGGTGGCCACGTAGGGCTGCAGCATCACGCTGCGGTCCTGGTCCAGCAGCCGCGCGATGTGGTTGCCTGCGGCGAACTGCTGGTCACGCTGGTAGCGCTGGGTGTCGCGCGCACCCGCACTGACGGTCGGCTTGACCACGAACTCGTCGTTCGCCGGAAAGGCTTCAAGGAAGCGAGACAGTGCGTCCATGGGTTCGGCGTCGGGCTCCACGAACGTGGTCGGCACCGTGGGAATGCCGACCGCGGCCAGGTCGGCCAGGTAGTGCTTGTCGGTATTCCAGCGGACGACGTTCAGCGGGTTCAGCAACGTGGTTACCCGGTCGACCTGTTCGGCCCAGGCCAGGAATTCAGGCAGCCGCTCGGTGTAGTCCCAGGGTGATCGCAGTAGGACGACATCGAAGCGTCCCCAGTGCACGGTGGGGTCGTCCCAGGCCACGGCGCGCGCATGCAGGTCTGCGTCGGCGCAGGCATCGAGCAGGGGAACGAGGTCATCGTCATGCCCGGTGGCAGCGATGGCAGTGACGAGGGCGACGGTTCTCATGCCCAAAGTGTACGCGCACGTCTCACACGGGATTCCCATTGCCCGAAAGTACCTGTGTCGCCCTCGGGTGGCTGGGTAGAATGCGGGCTTTCCTCATGAATGGATCGCGCCATGGCGGGTAACCCGGCCTCCGGAGGCAAGCAGAAGCTGTATCCCAGCGCCGCGGCGGCGTTGGCAGGCGTGGTGGCAGACGGGCAGACGCTGGCCGTCGGCGGCTTCGGCCTGTGCGGCATTCCCGAGGCGCTGATCGGCGCGTTGCGCGACAGCGGCGCGAAGGGGCTGACGGCGATCTCCAACAACGCGGGCGTGGACGGCTTCGGCCTGGGCCTGCTGCTGGAAACCCGGCAGATCAAGAAGATGATTTCGTCCTACGTGGGCGAGAACAAGGAATTCGAGCGCCAGTTCCTCTCGGGCGAGCTGGAGCTGGAGTTCAATCCGCAGGGCACGCTGGCCGAGCGCCTACGCGCGGGTGGCGCGGGCATCCCGGCCTTCTTCACCCGCACCGGCTACGGCACGGTCGTGGCCGAAGGCAAGGAGACCCGGCAGTTCGGCGAGCACTGGTACGTCATGGAGACCGCCCTCAGCGCCGACGTGTCGCTGGTCAAGGCGTGGAAGGCCGACAAGGCCGGCAACCTGGTGTTCCGCAAGACCGCGCGCAACTTCAATCCGGCCTGCGCTATGGCCGGCAAGGTTTGTATCGCCGAGGTCGAGGAAGTCGTGGAGGTCGGCGCGATCGATCCGGACCATGTCCACCTGGCGGGCATCTACGTGGACCGCATCGTCCACAACCCGACCCCCGAGAAGCGCATCGAGCAGCGCACCGTCCGCCAAGGAGACAAGTGATGCCCTGGACCCGCGATGAGATGGCGCAGCGCGCCGCCCGCGAACTGACCGACGGCGCCTACGTGAACCTGGGCATCGGCCTGCCGACCCTGGTCGCCAATCACATCCCCGCCGGCGTGGACGTATGGCTGCAGTCCGAGAACGGCCTGCTGGGCATCGGCCCGTTCCCGACCGACGACGAGGTCGATGCCGACCTGATCAACGCCGGCAAGCAGACCGTCACCGCACGCGCCGGCGCCAGTTACTTCGGCAGCCACGACTCCTTCGCCATGATCCGCGGCGGGCACATCGACCTGGCCGTGCTGGGTGCCATGCAGGTCACCGATAAGGGCGACCTGGCCAACTGGATGGTCCCGGGCAAGATGGTCAAGGGCATGGGCGGCGCCATGGATCTGGTGGCCGGGGTCAAGCGGATCGTCGTGCTGATGGAGCACGTGGCCAAGGACGGGAGCCACAAGATCCTTCCGCAATGCGACCTGCCGCTGACCGGCGTGGGGGTGGTGGACCGGATCATCACCGATCTGGCGGTGTTCGACGTGACCCCGGAAGGCCTGGTGCTGGTCGAAGCCGCCGACGGTGTGACGGAGGCCGAACTCCAGGCCAAGACCGGTGTCACTTTCCGCGCCGCCGCTTGACCGGTTGCCCGCGCGGGGCGTGACGGGCGTCAACTCTTTGTCTATCACGCGCCTTGGACGCTTCTGACTTTCAGCTGTACGCCCTGCTGCCGATAAACAGCCAAGTGGACCGACTTGGCTGTTTTCATTTCCTCGGGCTGGGCTATAGTGTCCATTCAGGGGCTCCAACTGTTTTTTCTTGAGGGTACGTATGAAACTCCGCATTGGCGCTTGCGCCTTGGTGTTGGCTTTGGCCGGGTGCAGTGGAGAAGGCCCCGAATCAGGGGTTGCAGGGATGCGGGGTGTCGCAGCGAGCAAGGCGACGGGTAGCTTGCCCGCCTCCGTGCCGCTCGCTCGCGCTATCAGCGCATCGATCGCCAATGCGCCCGACCGTGGCGCACTGCTGTCTTATCCCAACAAGGCGACGCCTGCTAAGCAGGAGGGCGCTTACACGTGGTACCCGACCGCGATCAGCGAGGCGCATGCATTTAAGGGGATCGCGGACGGCGAAATGACCGTGCCCGCCCCAGACGGCAGCCAGGTGAAATTGCGCTACGAGCGTCATGTCGAAGAAATCGATGGCAACTGGACTTGGATCGGGCGCGTCATCGGCGGCGACCAGATGCAGGAGGCCATCATCACTTTTGGTGAAAAGGCCGTCTTCGGTTCCATCCCGCAAGCCAACGGCAAGCCGGCATTGAGCCTGCAGACCCGCAATGGCTCGGTTTTCGCAGTGGTGACCGATCCCTCCAAGGTGGTCTCGGCGACCAAGGGGCATGTCGATGTGATGGTGCCTGAAGCCGCAGCCCTGCGCTTTTCAATGGGCGCAGCCGTCTCCCAGTCGGCGCAGGTCAGCCAGGGTGCGGTCGCGGTGGCTCAAGGCGCACCGCAGACGCCAGCCAACACCATCGATATCGCCATGGGCTACACGCCTGAGTTTGCGGCCGCCAATGGTGGCGCCTCCGGAGCCGCGACGCGTCTCGTGTTCCTTGTTCAGGTAGGCAATCAGGCGTTCGTCAACAGCGACGTAAATGGATACTTGCGCATCGTCAACGCAGTGCAAGTCAGTTACACCAATACCAACACCAACCAGGCGGCGCTATCCGAACTCACGGGCAGCAACGGTCAGTCTGCGGTCACGATCCCTGCGAGCCTCGCTCCGCTGCGGACTGCCCGCGACCAGTACGGTGCCGACATTGCTGTGCTCGTTCGTAAGTTCAATACGCCGGAGAACGAGGGTTGCGGCATCGCGTGGCTGAATGGCGCAAATCAGACGGCGATCACTGCCGCAGATGCGTCCTGGGGCTATGCAGTTATCAGTGATGGCTACGACCAGGGTACCGATGGCAAAACGTATTACTGCGCGGACGAAACGCTGGTACATGAGGCTGCACATCTCATGGGCTCGGCACATGATCGCGCCAATTCGTTAAATTCCTCGAACGGTCTACTTTATGGCCGATACCCCTATTCGTTTGGTTACAAGACTGCCGCGAATGCGGGCAACTTCTACACCGTTATGGCTTACGGCGACACCGGCCAGGTCGCGCATCGCATTTTCTCCACGCCGCTCAAAAGCACGTGCGGTGCGAGTGCCAACCTGGCGTGTGGCGTGGCCAACAGCGAGGACAATGCCCGCAGCTTGAACCAGACCATACCGGTGGTTGCGACGTTCCGAAGCACCGTAGTCCCACTCACCAGCAAGGTCCGAAACGATATCGATGCGGACGGTAAATCGGACATTCTTTTCCAGAACACCTCTGCCGGGCTCATGTCGGTTTGGAAAATGAATGGGCCGGCGGTCACTACCAGTTGGACTAATTCTGTCGCAGGTATCTACCGTATTGCAGCCACCGGCGACTTCGATGGCGATGGCAGGGTTGATTTGCTTTGGACCAATGACACCAACGACGTACTGTGGATATGGAAGAGCAATGCCGACGGCACGTTCGCCATCCAGACTGTGGGTAGCTATCCTGCAGGATGGTCTGTGGTTGGGGCGGGCGATATTGACGGCGACGGCAAGGCGGATATCGTGTTCCAGAACACGGCACTGGGGTTGATGTCGGTCTGGGCAATGAATGGAACGAGCGTTAGGGCTAGTTGGACCAATTCTGTCGCGAGCATTTACCGCGTAGTAGGTATCGGTGACTTCAATGGGGATGGTCGGGCAGACCTGCTGTGGACCAACAACACCAATGATTCTATTTGGTATTGGTTGAGCAACGGCGCTGGCGGCTTTACCGTCCAGTTTGTCAGTGGTTACCCCCCGGTCTGGTCCATTGTGGGGGCTGCAGATCTGACGGGTGACGGGGTCGCGGAGATCGTGTTCCAGAATCGCCCTGCTGGCCTTGTCTCGATATGGCGCAAAGGCGTTGGGACTGAGCTAACGATCTGGACGCGTTCGGTGGGCACCATCTACCGCATCGTGTCACTGGGCGATTATGACGGTGACGGAAAGTCCGACATGCTTTGGACCAATGATGCCAACGACACGCTTTGGATCTGGGGTAGCGTCGGGGATGGCACGTTCAACATTAATTTGGTTGGCGGTTACCCCCCCACTTGGGCGGTTCAGAACGGTGGAAAATGATCCTGCCGTGAGTTGTTAGCATCAAATTTAAAGAGAAGGGGGCAGAAGCCCCCTTTTTCTTGAGTTCGTGTACAGCAGGATGCGGAGACGCATTCCCATGCTGTCGAGCAAAAGATCCTCATGACAACGCGTCGCGCCCAAGACCATTCTCTCGCTATGTCTTACCGTGCCAATGATGTCGCTAGTCTGCGATGGTTTTGCTTCCTGCTGGCAATCACTTCAGTCGCCTATGCGGCCCCCGGCCATGTGAGCGTTGATTCAAGCATCCAGCTTTACGAAGCGAGTATTGGGCGGGCGGTGAGCTGGGCGCCCCCGTTCATGTCTGCCTTGCTGCGTTGGTTGGGGGGAGGTACAAAGGCGTCCTCCTTATTCGTTGCATTGATGGCTGTGATGACGTATGGCGGCCTGTACGCCAGCGCTTGCTCAGGCTCAGGCTGGTTAACAAGCAGTGGTAGGCGTCGAGTTCGTCTAGCGCGATATGCTGCTGCGATGTTCCTCATAGCAAACCCGGTGATCTGGATCTATTCGGGTATTGTTTGGAAGGATGTATTGCTTGCCGCTCTCGTCGCCGCTTCCATGGGCTGTTTCTTCGTTGGTAGCGCCACGCATGGAGTTCGGTCCAAGTTTGCGCTCGGCGCATCGCTGGCTATCCTGCTTCCGCTTCCGATGGTGAGGCAGCAAGGTATTTTTCTTCTGCCGCTTCTGGCCATGCCTCCAGTGTTCGTGCTGGCCTGGCGCGGCCGTCTGGGCCCCAGCTTGGTGCGCGCCGCCGTCCTAGCGATCGTGCTCTTAACCTCGTATCAGTTCTTAAAGCTTTGCGTGCAGAGCGCGATCGCCGCGTCTGAAGGGCAGGACATTAGTGTTGGTCTGCGGTCCGTGATGATCTATGACTTGGCAGGTATCGAGTACTATTCGGAGCGAGGGACAATCGCAGCGTCGGGAGCGCCTGAGCTGGTTGCCAAGGAGATAAAGAAGATCTACGACGGCGATCGCATTGATTCGCTATCGGCGAGTCCGGTAATCGCGACCTATTTCAATAGTCTGGATTCCCAGAAGGTAGAAGAACTGTGGAAGCGCGGTGTTCGAGAACACACTGCCGCCTACTTGCGCCACCGTGCGAACGTATCCGCATGGACTTTCACTTTGCATGGTGTTTCGAAGTGCCTCCCCATACATGTCGGGGTGGCAGGAATTCCAGAGTATCTAGACGCGGTCAACATCAGGGCGGAACAAGATTCACGAGACGATTTGGTTTACGGTTACGCGGTTGAGATTTTCGGTACACCGTGGTTCCGTCACTGGATTTACGCCTTAGCGCTCGTGATTGTAGGTGTGGCCATTGGCATCGGCGGAAAAAGATGGAGCGGCAAAGGGCGGCTGCTCATCCTCATGTACGTGGCATCTGGCTTAGCCTTTTACTTATCGTTTCTGCCGACGAGCATTGCTTGTGACTTCCGTTACTTGTACACGGGCGTGGTGCTGGTTACTTCGCTCCTGCTTGCGCTAGTTTCAGGATGGCGATTCGAGGATCCGACGGCTTTGACAGCACGTGAATAGCGATCAAAGATTCTGGTAGTTCGGCCCCGCGCCGCCTTCCGGCGTCACCCAGTCGATGATCTGGTAGGGGTCCTTGATGTCGCAGGTCTTGCAGTGCACGCAGTTGGCGGCATTGATCTGCAGGCGCTTGCCATTGCCGTCATCGACGATTTCATAAACGCCTGCCGGGCAGAAGCGCGTGCAGGGGTTGTCGTATTCGTCGGCGCAGCGGCTCACGCACACCGAGGTGTCGTGCACACGCAGGTGGACCGGCTGGTCCTCGTCGTGTTCGGTGGCGGCGAAGTAGACGCCCTGCAGGCGATCACGTGGTGCCAGCGAACGGTCCACGTAGTCGCGCTTGGGTTCTTCGTGTTCGCCGACCTTCTCGAGCGAGGACCAGTCGGGTTTCACCTTCAGCGTCCACGGCGACAGGCCGCCGGTGGCGGTTTCCCACGCGGCGTTGGCCATGCCGAACCACAGGCCCTTCTTGAAGCCGGGCTTGATGTTGCGCACGGATTTCAGCTCGGCCATCGCGTCCGAGGCACGCAGCTTCGCGTCGAACCCTTCCGGCGCCAACTGCGAGGCCACCAGATGCTCGGCCGCCAGCATGCCGCTGCGGATTGCCTGGTGCGTGCCCTTGATCTTCGGCACGTTGAGCAGGCCGGCCGTGTCGCCGATCAACAATGCGCCCGGCATCTCGACCTTCGGCAGCGACTGCCAGCCGCCGGTGACGATGGCGCGCGCGCCGGCGGACAGGATGCTGCCGCCTTCCAGGACCGGTTTGATCAACGGGTGGTTCTTCCACTGCTGGAAGGCTTCCCACGGCTTGTACTCCGGGTCCTTGTAATCCAGTCCGCTGACGTAGCCCAGCGCGATCTGGTTGTTCTCCAGGTGGTACAGGAAGCTGCCGCCGTAGATGTCGTTGCTGGCCGGCCAGCCGAGGGTGTGCACGATCTTGCCGGGCGTGACGCGGCCTTCCGGCACCTGCCACAGCTCCTTGATGCCGATCGAATACGCTTGCGGATCGCTGTCCTTGTCCAGCGAGAAGCGCTTTACCAGCCGCTTGGTCAGGTGGCCGCGCGCGCCTTCGGCCAGCACGGTGGCTTTGGCACGGATGTCGATGCCCTGCGTGTAGCCGGGCTTGTGGCTGCCATCCTTCGCGATGCCCATGTCGCCGATGCGCACGCCGACGACCTTGCCGTCGTCATCGTGCAGCGTTTCGGACGCGGCGAAGCCCGGATAGATCTCCACGCCCAGCGCTTCGGCCTGCGGGGCCAGCCAGGCACACATCGCGCCCAGCGACACGATGAAGTTGCCATGGTTGCGCATGCCCGGCGGCACCATGGGGAACTTGCGGCCGCCGTCCTTGCTGAAGAACCAGAACTCGTCGTCTGCGGCCGGTACGCAGATCGGCGGCGGGTTGTCGCGCCAGCCCGGCAGCAGCGCGTCCAGCGGCGCCGGTTCGATCACGGCGCCCGACAGAATCTGCGCACCAATCGTGCTGGCCTTCTCGATCACGCAGACCGAAATCTCGGGGTTGAGCTGCTTCAGCCGGATGGCGAAGGCCAGGCCCGCAGGGCCTGCGCCGACGGTCACGACGTCGTATTCCATTACATCGCGTTCGACATCGGACATCGCGGAACTCCGGCATGGCATTAGGCTGCCCGTATTTTCGGGGTTTGCGCGGGACGGGGCAAATCCGCGAGCATCGCCGGCATGACCCTACCCCTGCCGCTGCCCGCGGATGGCATCGACGCCGGGCTGCCCGGCGCCACCCTGCGCCTGTATCCGGACTGGCTGGAAGCGGAGGCGGCCGATCGCCTGTTTGACGCCTTGCGCGCTGGCTTGCCCTGGAGCGTGCATCGCATTCGCCTGTTCGGGCGCGAGGTGGATTCCCCGCGGCTCAGCGCGTGGGTGGGCGATCCCGCAGCGGTCTATCGCTACTCGGGCACGGTGTTCACGCCGCACCCATGGACGGCCGCACTGGCATCACTGCGCGAGCGCCTGCAAGCGGAGCTGGGCGAGCCGTTCAACAGCGTGCTCGCCAATCTGTACCGCGATGGCCAGGACGCGATGGGCTGGCACAGCGATGACGAGCCGGAACTGGGACCGCAGCCCGTCATCGCCTCCATCAGCCTGGGGGCGGAACGTCGCTTCCTGCTGAAGCACCGTGAGGATCCCGCGCTGCGCACCGCCCTGACCTTGCCGCAGGGCAGCCTGCTGGTGATGTCCGGTAATACCCAGCGCCTTTACCGGCATGCGCTGCCGCGTACGGCGCGGCCGATGGGGGCGCGTATCAACCTGACGTTTCGCCAGATCGATCCGGCCCTGCGCCGCTGATGGTGTCAGCGGCGACGCGGTGCGTCGCCCTGGCCAGCAGCCAGCAACCAGCCCACCAGATCGCCGGTGGCAGCGGCCAGTGCACCGTCGAACGCCTGCGCGACCTGCGCGACCTCGACCGACCCCGCCGGCTGCTGCTGCAGGAAGGTGCGCGACGCCACCACGCGCTGGTCGCGGCTGCTGACCAGCTTGGCATTGATCTCGACGACGGCCGAGGGCACGGCGGCGCCGGCGTAGTCGGCCTCGAAACGCCGGACGTCCATCACCAGCTTGTAGTCGCCCAGGATGCCGGCATCCGCGCTGGCCACGGCCGGGATGCGTCCAGAATCCTCCAGCGTACGCTGCACGGCGTCCTGGACCAGTTCCGTGGCGGGCTGCGCCCACGACACGCCGCGGTAGACCTGCAATTCGCCGGGCGTGGGCCGTACGGAAATCCGCGGGCTGTCCACGACGCGGGCCGCAGTGGGCTTGGCGATCACCAGCGTCCAGGTAACCGCCGGCCACTCAGTGCGTGCGGGTACACGTACGTCGGGGGCGTAGATCGTCACCGGGTCGCGCTGCTCGCTGCCCAGCACCGAGCAGCCGGCCATCGCGAGCGCCATCAGGGAGACACACAGGGAAGTGCGCAGCGGCTTCATTTCGGGTCGAACTCCTTGGGTGCGTCGCGGCCCAGCAGGTAGCGCGCGGGATTGCCTTCGAGGCGGTCGCTGACCCGGCGCAGGTCGCGCACCAGGCCGCGCAGTTCGGTCAGCGTCGGGCCCAGCTGGCCCAGGCCGTCGTTGGCGAAGCTGCTGATCGCGGCGCGGTTTTCGCCGAGTATCGCGTCGGCATTGCCGGCCGCGGAATCGAGCTTCGCCAACGTCTTGTCCAGCTTGTCGAGGATGCCGGGCAGTTCGCGCACCAGGTTCTGATCGAGCCGTTCGATGGTGCCGTTGGTGGTGGTCAGGGTCTTGTCGAGGTTCTGCGCCGCATCGCGCGCGCTGACGATCAGCGATTCGAGGCCGTCCTCGCGACTGGCCAGCGAGTTGCTCATCGCCTCCAGGTTCTCCAGCGTCGTGGTGATGCTGGCCACGTTCTTGTCGCTGAGCACCTGGTCCAGCCGCTCGACGATGCGGTTGGCGGTGTCGGTGATGTTCTGCAGCGCGGACGGCGCGGTCTGGATCACCGGGGCTTCACGCGTGTCGACGGTGGTGAGCGCCGGCGCCTGCGGGGTGCCGCCGCTCAGCTGGATGATGGTCGGGCCGGTCAGGCTGGTGATGGCCAGCTTGGCGCGGGTGTCGGTCTTTACCGGCGTGTAGGACTCCACGCGGATGCGCGCGATCACCTGGCGCGGATCGTTGGGCGCCAGCGACAGCTTGGTGATCGAGCCCACCGCGATGCCGTTGTACTGTACGGGGCTGCCGACCGACAGGCCGGTGACGGCCTCGCGGAAGACCACCTGGTACTCCTGCCAGGTGCGTTCGGAGGAGTACTTGGCCGCCCACAAGCCAAACAGCAGCAGCGCGGCGGCGATGATCAGCGTGAAGGCGCCGATGAGCACGTAGTTGGCACGGGTTTCCATCGATCAGACCGCCGTTTGCGTGTGGGGTGGCCCGTAGGCCGTGTCTTCTCCGCGCGCGGCGCGTGCGCGCGGACCATGGAAGTATTCCTGCACCCAGGGGTGGTCGAACCGTTCCACCTCGGCGAGTGGCGCCACCGTGACGACCTGCTTGTCCGCCAGCACCGCCACGCGGTCGCAGATCGCGTACAGCGTATCGAGGTCGTGGGTGATCAGGAACACGGTCAGCCCGAGCGCTTCCTGCAGGGTCTTGATGAGCCGGTCGAACGCCGCTGCACCGATCGGGTCCAGGCCGGCGGTGGGTTCGTCGAGGAAGAGCAGGGGCGGATCGAGCGCCAGCGCGCGTGCCAGGCCGGCGCGCTTGCGCATGCCGCCGGACAACTGCGAGGGCAGCTTGTTGAGCGCGTCGGCCGGCAGACCCGCCAATTTGACCTTGAGCAGTGCCAGTTCGTAGCGCCAGCTGTCGGGCAGCTCGGGATGGTGCTCCTTCAGCGGCACCTGCACGTTCTCGCCCACCGTCAGCGACGAGAACAGCGCGCCGTCCTGGAACAGCACGCCGGTATTGCGTTCGATGTGCTGGCGCGCGACGGGATCTTCCGAGCGCGCATCCTCGCCCAGCACGGTGATGCTGCCTTCGTTCGGTTGGCGCAGCCCGAGGATCGAGCGCATCAGCACCGACTTGCCGGTGCCCGAGCCGCCCACGACGCCGAGGATCTCGCCGCGCCGCACGTCCAGGTCGAGATCCTCGTGGACGACCTGTTCGCCGAAGCGGTTGACCAGTCCGCGGACCTGGATGATGGGAGTGTCGTCGGCCATGCTCACCAGTCCATGTGCATGAACCACAACGCGGCCAGCGCGTCGATGATGATGACCAGCGAGATCGTCTGCACCACGCTGGACGTGGTGCGCTCGCCGACCGACTGCGCCGTGCCTTCCACCTGCAGGCCTTCTAGGCAGCCGATCAGGCCGATGACCAGTGCGAACACCGGCGCCTTCGACATGCCCACCAGGAAGTGCGTCACCTCGATGGTGTCGTGCATGCGCGCGAGGTACATCTGCGGCGGGATGCCCAGGTCGAACGCGCCGACGGTGACGCCGCCGGCCAGGCCGGCCATCATCGAGATGAAGGTCAGCAGCGGCAGCATCACCAGCAGGGCGAGCAGGCGCGGGATCACCAGCAGGTCCACCGGATCCAGGCCCAGCGTGCGGATCGCGTCGATCTCCTCGCGGCTCTTCATCGCGCCGATCTGCGCGGTGAACGCCGACGCGGTGCGCCCGGCCAGCACGATCGCGGTCATCAGCACGGCGAACTCGCGCAGGAACGCGATGCTCACCAGTTCCACCACGTAGATCTCCGCGCCGAAGTCGCGCAGCACGGTGGAACCGAGGAACGCGATCACCGCGCCCACCATGTACGACAGCAGGATCACCAACGGCACCGCGTCCAGGCCAACCGCTTCCATATGCGCGACGGTGGCGGTGGGCCGGAACCGGCGCGGCTCCTTCACCATGCGCACCAGCTTGACCAGGTTCTCGCCAGTGAAGCTCAGCAGCGCGATGATCTCCCGCTTGTTCTCGAGGACGCGATAGCCGAGGCGGGACAGCGCGGCCAGCACGCCGTAGTCGCGCTTGCGCGGCGGGCGGTCGTCGGCGACATCGTCGATGGTGCTGACCAGTGCCTGATGATCTTGGCGGAACTCGATGGCCGACGCGTCCATGCCGCGGCGCTTGGCGAATCGCAATAGCTGCAGCACGCCGGCCGAATCGATGCGGCCGATCGCGGTGGCATCGAGCCGTTTGATGGTATCGGGGAGCGACTTGAGCTGTTCGGCCACCGTCAGCGCGCTGGCAAGCGTCCAGTCGCCCGCCAGCTTCGCGCGCTGCGGATCGTCCGGGTCGGATGCGTACTGCGGGCGGGCAAGGGTGGGGGTCATGGCGTCGCTCGGCCAAGGAGCATACAGGCTATACCGCTGAACGTGAGGACCACGCCGATGAACGCCCGCTTGCCCAGCGGCTCCCGCAACCACAGCGCGGCGAGCACCACCAGGAACACCGAGGCGGACTCGTTGAGGATCGCGGCGACCGAGGCCGAGGTGAACTTGTAGCCGCCCAGCCACAGCACCATCGACAGTCCCTGGCCGACCAGTGCGGCCAGCACCAGGCGATGCCACGGCACGTCGGCAGCGACGAAGCGCATGCGCGCCCGCATCGCCGGCAGCGCGGCCAGCAGGAGCAGGCCCACCACCGCGCCGGCGAGACGCAGCAGCGTCACCCACAGCAATGGCTGGGTTTCCAGCGTCCGCTTGACCATCACGATGGCGATCGCCATCAGCGCAATCGCCAGCAGCCCGATCATCACGCCACGCACCGTGTGCTGCGGGTGCGTCTTCCATTCGCCGGGCGGGCGACTGACCAGCAATACGCCCACACCCACCAGCGCGAAGCCGAGCCACTGTCCCGCACCGAGCCGTTCGTCCAGGAACACGAAGCCAAGCAACAGCACCAGCGGGCTGTAAAGATTGCCGATGACGCCCATCCGCCCGGCGCCCAGCTCGTTGAGCGCACGGAAGTACAGCGTGTCGGCCAGCGCGATGCCGATCACACCGCTCGCCACGACGATGGCCAGATCGGCGGCGGGCAGCGACGGCCAGGCGCCGGCATGCAGCACCAACGCCACCGGCGCCAGTACGGCCAGCACCAGTCCGTTCTTGAGCAGGTTGAGCGCGAGCGGTGGCAGGTGTGCGCCCAGCTGCCGTGCCAGGATCACCCCTACCGCCCACGTCGCTGCGCTGCCCAGCGCCATCGCTTCGCCGATGCCCACCCATCCCCCTGCCTGTCGTGTCGGTGCGTAGTGTAAGCAGCCACCGGATGAAGGCGTCGGCGCGCGGCTTCGGCGATACTGTGGCGATGCCCGACGAGACGCTCACCACCGCCACCTATGCCCAGCGCATCGCCTTCGTCTGCGAGATCGCGGGCCGCCTGCACAGCTATGGCACCACCGCGCAGCGGCTGGAGGGGACGGTAGTGGGCCTGTCGCACCGCCTGGGCCTGGATTGCGAACCGTGGTCCAACCCCACCGGCCTGATCCTGAGCTTCAGCGACCCGTCGCGACCGCTCGGCGCCAGCGATAGCACGCGGGTGATCCGCCTCGCACCCGGCGAAACCGACCTGCACAAGCTGAGCGAAGCCGACCGCATCGCCGACGCCGTGTCGGCCGGCGAGATGAGCATCGCCCAGGGACACACCGCATTGCGCGCGCTGGATCGCACGCCCAGCGTGCGCTGGCGGGCGATGCAGATCTTCGCGTCGGGCCTGGCGGCCGCCGCGGTCGCCGGACTGTGGCGGCTGCCGTGGGTGGACATGGCCACGGCGGGGCTGATCGGCGTGATCATCGGCGTGCTGGGCGAACTGATCGCGCGCCGGCCGCAGATGAAGGAAGCCAGTGATGCGATCTCCGCGCTGGTGGCGGGCTTTGTCGCGATCCTGGTGGCCAACTTCATCGCGCCGCTGAACCTCAACACGGTGATCATCGCCTCGCTGATCGTGCTGCTGCCGGGCATGGCGCTGACCAACGCGGTGAACGAACTCACCAGCCAGCACCTGGTGTCCGGCGTGGCGCGTTTCGCCGGCGCACTGGCCACGGTGCTGAAGCTCACCGTCGGCAGCATGATCGCGGTGACCCTGGCCCAGCTGCTGGGCATGTACCCGGAGGTGCGCGCCTCGCGGCCGCAGCCGGAGTGGGTGGAGTGGGGCGCGATGGTGGTGGCGGCCTACGCCTTCGCGGTGCTCTTCAAGGCGCACCGGCGCGATTACTTCTGGGTGATGGCGGCCGCCATCGCCGGTTACAGCATCTCGCGCTACGCGGGCGCGGCCTGGGGCAGCCCGGTGGGCATCTTCCTGTCAGCGCTGACGCTGACCGCCGCCGGCAATGCGTTCGCGCGCTGGGCCAACCGGCCGGGCGCGCTGATCCGCGTGCCGGGCATCCTGATGCTGGTGCCCGGCAGCACCAGCCTGCGCGGCCTGCTGACGCTGGTGCAGCAGCAGGACGTCGGCGTGGGTCAATCGGCGCTGCTGGCCGTCACCAACGTGGTGATGGCGCTGATCGCGGGCCTGCTGTTCGGCAACTTGCTGATCTCCTCGCGCAAGAATCTCTGACGCGATCCGCGCAAACGAAAACGGGAGGCCAGGCCTCCCGTTCGTATTCGCTTCCGAAACGGCTTACTTCTTCTTGATGAGGAAGTCTTCGGCCTTCTTGCCCTTGGTGATCAGCGCGGCCATCCAGCGCGGATGCTTGCCACGGCCGGTCCAGGTTTCCTTGGGATTGGCCGGGTTGCGGTACTTCGGCGCCACCTTGCCCAGCTTGCGGCCGGCACGCGAGACCGCGGGCTTGGCGGCCGTCTTCGGGGCGCTGCGTCCGGCGGTACCGAACAGCTCCTCCACCGTGTAGCCCTCGGCCTTCGCGAACTTCGTGATCTTGCTGCGGACGGTGGCGATGGGCGTGCGCTTGGCCAGCTTGCTCTGTTGTTCCTTGGCCTTGGCGATCAGGGTGCCAAGTTCCTTGGCGGACAGGTTACGCAGGTCGATCGACATCAACTATCTCCAGTCAGGAAGGGAGGGCCCGTCCATGGCAGGGGTCGATGATAGTCGAGGGTGCAATCCCGGGACAAACCACGGCGAAGCGAGGGCCTGCGAGCGTGAGATGGGCACGCTCGCAGGTCTCGGTCTTCAGGCCGTCAGGCGTGCGAACAGGCCGTCGCGCTCCAGGTTCTCCGCGTCCGTCGCACGGCGTGCGCGGTACTCGAACGTGCCGGCCGCGAGGCCGCGCTCGGACACCACCACGCGATGCGGGATGCCGATCAGTTCGATGTCCGCGAACATCGCGCCGGGCCGCAGGCCGCGGTCGTCGAGTACGGCTTCGATGCCGGCCGCCTGCAGATCCGCCAGCAGCTGTTCGGCCGCCGCGTTCACCGCGCCGTCGTTCTTCGGATTGATCACGCACACCGCAACGGCCCACGGCGCCATCGGCACGGGCCAGATGATGCCGTTGGCGTCGTGGTTCTGTTCGATCGCGGCGGCGACGATGCGCGACACACCGATGCCGTAGCAACCCATCGCAGGCGCGGCCGCCTTGCCGGCATCGTCCAGCACGGTGAACTTCATCGCCTCGCTGTACTTGCGGCCCAGCTGGAACACATGGCCGACCTCGATGCCGCGCACGAGGCGGATCTCGCCGCCATCGGCGGCCTTGTCGCCTTCGACCACGTTGCGGATGTCGGCCACGGTCTCCGGTTCGGCCAGGTCGCGGCCCCAGTTGACGCCGGCCAGGTGGAAGCCGGCTTCGTTGGCGCCGACGACGAAGTCCGCCATCGCGGCGACGTCGCGATCGGCGACCACGCGGATCGCCTGGCGGGGCTTCACCGGGCCGAGGAAGCCGGGCTCGCTGCCCAGGTGGGCAAGGATCTCCGCTTCGCTGGCCATGCGGTAGTCGGCCAGGCCGGCGACCTTGCCCAGCTTGATCTCGTTGACGGCGTGATCGCCGCGCACCAGCGCCAACACGAAGCCGCCGTCCGTCATCACCGCGATCGACTTCACCGTGCGCTGCAGCGGGATGCCGAGCAGTGCGGCAACGTCTTCGCAGGTCTTCTGCGTGGGCGTGGCCACCTTGTTCATCGTTTCCGATGCGGCGGCACGCGGGCCCGGTGCCGCGGCCTGCGCCTTCTCGACGTTGGCCGCGTAGTCCGAGCCGGTGGAGAAGGCGATGGAGTCCTCGCCCGAGTCGGCCAGCACGTGGAATTCCTGCGAGGCGTCGCCGCCGATGGCGCCGCTGTCGGCCTGCACCGCGCGGAAGTCCAGGCCCAGGCGGGTGAAGATGCGCGTGTACGCCGCGTGCATGTTGAGGTACTCACGCACCAAGTCTTCGTCGGTGATGTGGAAGGAGTAGCTGTCCTTCATCACGAACTCGCGCGCGCGCATCACGCCGAAGCGCGGACGGATCTCGTCGCGGAACTTGGTCTGGATCTGGTAGAAGTTGACCGGCAGCTGCTTGTAACTGGACAGCTCCTGGCGCGCGAAGTCGGTCACCGCCTCTTCCGCCGTCGGGCTGTAGCAGAACTGCTGCTCCTTGCGGTCGGTGATCTTCAGCAGCTGGCCGCCGAACTTCTCCCAACGCCCGCTCTCCTCCCACAGCTCGCGCGGCTGGATGGTCGGCATGATCATCTCGATCGCGCCGGCGCGGTCCATTTCCTCGCGCACGATGGTCTCCACCTTGCGCAGCACGCGCAGGCCCAGCGGCGACCAGGTGTACAGGCCGGCGGCCAGCTTGCGGATCATGCCGGCGCGCAGCATCAGCTGGTGGCTGACCAGTTCGGCGTCGGCCGGGGTTTCCTTGGTGGTGCGGAGGTGGAACTGCGACAGGCGCATCGGCATCGGCGTTCAGGGGGACGAATCGCCTATTTTGCCAGCGTTGGCGGCGCGCGGGGCGTTAGGGTTCGGTGCCCGACGAGTCGCCGCTCACGCGGATGCCCGCGGGGGTGTCGCGATCGATGCGTTCGAAGGGCCGGTGCTTGGGCGGCTTCTCGGTGATCTGGAGGACACCGGCCTCGTCGCGCCAGCGGTACAACGAGGGCCGGGTATCGACGGGGGTGGCGGCCTGGCGGGCGTCCGCTCGTTGACGACGGGGGCCCGCCTCACCCTGCGAAAGCCACCAAGCGACACCCGCGCCTATGCCCAGGCCCGCGGCGATGGCCAGCCAGGCGCGCATCTACCGGGTCAGGAGCCAGCCGGAGGGCAGTAAGCCTTCACTGCCGCTTCGGCGAGACCACGCTGATTGCTACGGGCGGTTTCGTCCAGGGTCGTATCGGGTTTGCCGTCGCCATCCGTGTCCTGGCGGACCACGGTGTTGCTGCTGGCGAGGATCTGCAGGTTCGCCCGGGCACCTGTGCACTGTGCATTCTCGACGGACTTGCCGACAGGCTGCGTCTCCGCCGTCGCGGCCCCGTACTGGTTGATGCGGCGATTCTGGACGGTCTGGCTGGGGGGCGGGGTGTCCGAATAGTGGGTAACACCGTTCTTGTCCTTCCACTGGTAGACCTGCTGGGCCTGTGCGGTGGCAGCGACGGTGAGGCACAGCGCCAGCGCGGCGAGGCAGGGGGCAAGGCGCATGGCAGGCTCCGGGACCGGGGAACCGCGATTGCAGCACCCCCGGCGCGTGCAGGCAAGCCGGCAGGCTGAATCGTTGGGCTAAACTGCGACCCATGAACGAAATCAAGCCGCCCCCGCGCTCCCGCGGGATCTACCTGTTGCCCAACCTGTTCACCACCGCGGGCCTGTTCGCAGGCTTCTTCGCGATCATTGCCGCTGCCAACGGCCAATTCGTCAACGCGGCCATCGCCGTCTTCGTGGCGGGCCTGATGGATGGCATCGACGGCCGCGTAGCGCGTCTGACCGGCACCAGCAGCGATTTTGGCGTGCAGTACGACTCGCTGGCCGACCTGGTCAGCTTCGGCCTGGCGCCGGCGCTGGTGATGTACCACTGGTCGCTGTCCGCGCTGAAGTTCGATGGTGGCGTGATGGGGCGGGTCGGCTGGGTGGTGGCCTTCCTCTATGCGGCCTGTGCGGCGCTGCGCCTGGCGCGCTTCAACACGCAGGTCGGTACGGTGGACAAGCGCTGGTTCATCGGTCTGGCCAGCCCGGCGGCGGCCGGCCTGATGATGTCGTTCGTCTGGGCCTTCGCCGATGGCGAGCTGGGCTGGACCGGCGAGGAGCTGCGCTACGTGGCCCTGGCGGTGACGTTGGTGGCCGCGCTGTTGATGGTCAGCCGGATCCGCTTCTGGAGCTTCAAGGGCACGGGCGAAGGCGGTGCGAAGGCCGATCGCATTCCGTTCGTGGTGCTCGCGCTGGTGCCGCTGGCGCTGGCGATCCTCTTCATCGACCTGCCACGCACGCTGTTCGCGGTGGGCGTGGTCTACGCCCTGTCCGGCCCGGCCTACTGGCTGTGGCAGCGCACGCGCCGCACGCGGGACGGCATCGCATGACGTTGGCGGCGGACCGTCTGTGGTCGGCCGAGCAGCAGGGCTGGCTCGGCGCGCTCGGCCACACGGTGTACCTGCCGGCGGACTGGCCGACCGAGGCCGGCGCGCCGACAACGGTCGCGGAAGCGTCGACGGTGCGCGTCGAACCTATCGAACGCGTCGAACGCGAATCCCCCTCTCCCGCGCCACGCGCCCGTCCGCCGGTGCGCGAGGCGGAGGACCGTCCCGCACGGCCCTCGCCGGTGCCACGCGCAGCGGGATCGCGGCTGCCGGATCGCCTGCATTTCGCCCTCATCCGAGCCTCGGGCTGCAATCCGAACGCGCCGGGTGCGGCTGAGCTGTTCGCGCAGTGGCCCAGTTCGGCCGAGTTGCGCGGGAATCCCGCGGCAAAGCGCGCGTTGTGGCCCACCTTGCGCCGCCTGCGGCGGGGCACGCCGACATGAGTGCGCTGGGCGTCGAGGCTTCACCGGCGTCCGCTCCCAGCCTGCGGCCGATGCGCGAGGCCGACCTGGATGCCGTGCTGGCGATCGAGCAGCGGGGTTATCCGTTTCCGTGGACGCGGGGCATCTTCCGCGACTGCCTGAAAGCCGGTTACCCGTCGTGGGTGCTGACCGAGCACGGCCTGGTCATCGGCTACGGCCTGCTGAGCATCGCCGCCGACGAGGCGCACGTGCTGAACATCTGCATCGCACCGGAGCGACAGGGGCGCGGACTGGGCCGATACCTGCTACGGGCGCTGGTGAAGATCGCACGGGACTTGCGGGCGCAGCGTGTGTTCCTGGAAGTGCGCCCGTCCAACCCGGGCGCGATCGCGCTGTACCACAGCGAGGGCTTCAACGAGATCGGCCGTCGTCCGCGCTATTACCCGGCCCGCGACGGCCGCGAGGACGCACTGGTGATGGCGATCGAACTGGTCGCCGACGACATCACCACGATGCCGCCGCTGTAGGGCGGGCAGGGCCCGCCTTCGCGATTAAAGCTTCGCGCGTTGGCCGTGCAGCGCGGAGAGCTGGTTGCTCCAGTCGGCCAGGCGCTGGCGTTCCTGATCGACCACCGCCGGCGGCACCTTGTCGGTGAACTTGGCGAGCTTGGCTTCGCTCTTGTCCTTCTCGCCGGCCACGCGCGCGATCTCCTTGTCCAGGCGTACGCGCTCGGCGTCCAGGTCGACCAGGCCTTCCAGCGGGACCAGCACCTTCAGCTCGCCGACCACGGCGGCCGCGGACGCGGGCGCATCGGCGCCGGCATCGAGCCACGCGATGTCGTCCAGCTTCAACAGGAACGAGAGCGGCGCGCTGAAGCGCGCGATGCGCGCGCGGTCCTGATCGGCGCCATCCTGCAGCAGCAGGCGCACGCTCTTGCCGGGCGAGACGTTGAGCTCGCTGCGCACGCGGCGCAGCGCCGAGACCATCGTCTTCAGCCACTCCACGTCGACCTCGGCCTGCGCGTAGTCCTGGCCGGCGACGTCGTCGGCGGTCGGGTAGGGGCGCAGTGAGATGGTGCCGCCGTCGATGCCGAGCTTCGGCGCGACCTGCTGCCACAGCTCCTCGGTGACGAACGGGGTCAGCGGGTGCAGCAGGCGCAGCAGCGATTCCAGCACGTACAGCAGCGTGTGACGCGTGCTGTCGGCCGCTTCCTTGTCGTCGCCGTTGAGCGCGGGCTTGGCCAGTTCGACGAACCAGTCGCAGAACTCGTTCCAGGCGAACTCGTACAGCGCCTGGGACAGCAGATCGAAACGATAGCCGGCGAACTGCGTGCCGGCTTCGGCGGCGACCTTGGCCAGGCGCGACAGGATCCACTTCTCGGCATCGGTCTTCGGCTGCGGCGCGCCGGTGGCGGTGAAGCCGTCGGTGTTCATCAGCACGAAGCGGGTGGCGTTCCATAGCTTGTTGCAGAAGTTCTTGTAGCCCTCGGCGCGGCCCATGTCGAACTTGATGTCGCGGCCGTGCGTGGCCAGCGCGGCGATGGTGAAGCGCAGCGCGTCGGCGCCGTGCGGCACGATGCCGTCCGGGAATTCCTTGCGCGTGGCCTTCTCGATCTTCTCGGCCATCTTCGGCTGCATCAGGCCGCCCGTGCGCTTGGCCACCAGGTCTTCCAGCGAAATGCCGTCGATGATGTCGAGCGGATCGAGCACGTTGCCCTTCGACTTGGACATCTTCTGGCCGTCCTTGTCGCGGATCAGGCCGGTCATGTAGACGTCGCGGAACGGCACCTGGCCGACGAAGCTGTCGGTGGCCATCACCATGCGAGCCACCCAGAAGAAGATGATGTCGAAGCCGGTGACCAGCACCGACGACGGCAGGTAGCGGTCGAAGCCGCGCGCGGCCATCGCCTGCGTGTCCGGCCAGCCCATCGTGCTGAAGGGCCACAGCTGCGAGGAGAACCAAGTCTCCAGCACGTCGCTGTCCTGGGTGAGGGCGACGTCGGCGGACAGGCCGGCCTTCGCGCGCGCTTCGGCTTCGTCGCGACCGACGTAGCAGGTGCCGTTCGCGTCGAACCACGCGGGAATGCGGTGGCCCCACCAGAGCTGGCGGCTGATGCACCAGTCCTGGATGTTCTCCATCCAGTGGCGGTAGGTGTTGATCCAGTTCGGCGGGACGAACTTCACTTCGCCGGACTCGACAAGCTCCAGGCCGCGCTTGGCCAGTCCGTCCATCTTCACGAACCACTGGTCGGTGAGATACGGCTCGATCACCTGGTTGGTGCGGTCGCCGCGCGGCACCTGCAGCTTGTGCGGCTTGGTCTCGACCAGCAGACCGAGTTCCTCCAGGTCCGCGAGCACCACCTTGCGCGCGTCGTAACGATCCAGGCCGCGGTATTTCTCCGGCGCGTTCTCGTTGATCGCCGCGGTCGGCGTCAGCAGGTTGATCAGCGGCAGGTCGTGGCGCAGGCCCACCTGGTAGTCGTTGAAGTCGTGCGCGGGCGTGACCTTGACCACGCCGGTGCCGAATTCGCGGTCGACGTAGTCGTCGGCGATCACCGGGATCTCGCGGTCCGTCAGCGGCAGCTTCACCATCTTGCCGATCAGGTGCGCGTAACGTTCGTCCTCCGGATGCACCATCACCGCGGTGTCGCCGAGCATGGTTTCCGGGCGCGTGGTGGCCACGGTCAGCGAGCCGCTGCCGTCGGCCAACGGGTATTCGATCGACCACAGGAAGCCGTCTTCCTCGACGTTCTCCACTTCCAGGTCCGAGATCGCGGTCTTCAGCACCGGGTCCCAATTGACCAGGCGCTGGCCACGGTAGATCAGGCCCTGCTCGTGCCAGCGCACGAAAGCCTCGATGACCGCCTTCGACGCATCGTCGTCCATCGTGAAGGTGCTGCGCGACCAGTCGCCCGATGCACCCATGCGGCGCATCTGACGCTCGATGGTGTCGCCGGACTGCGCCTTCCACTCCCACACCTTGGCGATGAAACCGTCGCGACCCAGCGAATCGCGGGTCTCGCCCTTGCCTTCCAGCGCCAGGTTGCGGCTGACCACCATTTCGGTGGCGATGCCCGCGTGGTCGGTGCCCATCTGCCACAGCGTGTCGTAGCCGCGCATGCGGTGGTAGCGCACCAGCGCGTCCATCAGCGTGTGCTGGAACGCATGGCCCATGTGCAGCGTGCCGGTAACGTTCGGCGGCGGCAGCAGCACGGTGTAGGGCTGGCCCGTGCCGCTGGGCGTGAAGTAGCCGGCGGCTTCCCACTGCGCGTACAGGCGGGATTCGAAGGATTTCGGGTCGTAGCTGGAGGCGAGGTCGGTCATCGTGTCGGTGTGGTTGCTGCGATCGCGAGAGCGGATCGCGGGGCCGGCGGCGGGGCCGCCGAGGGCGTTACATGTCGTGCTTGCTCACGTCGAAGCCGCGCGCCTTGTACTGCTTCCAGCGCTCGCGCAGCGGTTCGCGCGCGGACGGGTCGGCCGGCACCACCTCCAGCACGCGCTCGCACGCGCCGGCGAAGGCGTCGTCGCGCAGGTTGATCACCAGCGCGCGCGCCGGCACATCGACGTCCGGCGTGGCGATCAGCACGGGCGTCAGCTCGTCCTCCTCGTCGCCGGCGATCTGGTGCGGGATGTAGGCGTCCGGATCGAACTCCCACAACAACTCGTCCAGTTCCTCCGCCTGCGCGGCGTCGCGCGCCAGCACCAGGGTCCACTGGTTGCTGTCGTAGGCCTTGCGGGCCAGCTCGCAGACCAGCTTGAGCGGTTCTTCGAGGAAGCGCGGCTTGGCGATCAGGTAGAAATCGGCACGGGCCATGGCGTGGGGCACGCGTCGCCGATCAGGCGACGCGGTCCAGCAGCCACTGGCTCAGCAAGCCGACCGGGCGGCCGGTGGCCATGCCGCGCTTGCCTTCGTCGTTGGAGACGCCGGCGATGTCCAGGTGCGCCCAGCGCTGGCCTTCGGTGAAGCGGGCCAGGAAGCAGCCGGCGGTGATCGCGCCGGCCCAGCGGCCGCCGATGTTGTAGACGTCGGCGAAGCTGGATTCGAGCTGGGTCTGGTATTCGTCCCACAGCGGCAGGCGCCACGCGCGGTCGAACACGGTCTCACCAGCGCCTTGCAGCTCATTGCTGAGGTCGTCGTGCTTGCTCATCAGGCCGCTGGCGTAACGACCCAGCGCGACGATGCAGGCGCCGGTCAGGGTGGCGACGTCGACCAGCGCGGCGGGCTTGAAGCGCTCGGCGTAGGTCAGCGCGTCGCACAGGATCAGGCGGCCCTCGGCATCGGTGTTGCCGACCTCGATGGTCTTGCCGGACATGCTGGTAATGACGTCGGAAGGACGGTACGCGTTGCCGTCGATGGCGTTCTCCACCGCCGGCACCACGACCACCAGGTTCAGCGGCAGCTTCATCTTCGCGGCCGCCACGAAGGTGCCGATGACGCTGCCCGCACCGAGCATGTCGTACTTCATTTCCTCGATGCCGCCCTGCGTCTTCAGATTGACGCCGCCGGTGTCGAAGGTGATGCCCTTGCCGACCAGCACATACGGCTTGGCGTCGCCGCCGCCGTTCCACTTCAGCACGATCAGGCGCGGGCGGTTGGCCGAACCGCGAGCCACCGCCAGCAGCGAGCCCATACCGAGCGCTTCCATCTGCGCTTCGTCGAGGATCTCGGCCTCGGCGCCGGTCTCGCCGGCGTACTTCTCGGCCTGCTCGGCCAGGTAGGCCGGGTTGCAGATGTTCGGCGGCAGGTTGCCCAGCTCGCGGGTGACCTGCACGCCGGCGGCGATCGCCATGCCCTGCGCGAGGGCCTGCTCATCGTCGCCGCTGACGGCGAACTGGGTCAGGCCCGGGTCGTCGTTCTTCTTCTTGCCCAGCGTGGCGGTGTAGCGGTAGCAGGCGTGGTCCGCGGCGATGACGGCCTGGCGGATCTTCCACGCGGCATCGCGCTCCTTCACGTCCACTTCGGACAGGGTGAACAGCGCGGTCTTCACCGGGCCGATCTTGAGGGTGCGGGCAGCGTCGCCCACGGCCTTCAGGTATTGCGCCACGCCGAACTTGGCGGTTTCGCCCAGGCCCACGACCAGCACGCGCGGCGCGGTCACGCCGGGCAGGTCATGCAGCAGGGTGGTCTTGCCGGTCTTGCCGCCCACGTCGCCGCGCTGGACCAGGGCCGAAAGCTTGCCGCCGCTGGCCGCATCAACGGCCTGCGCCGCCGGGGTCAGGCTCTTGTCGGCGTAGGCGCCGACCACGACGCAATCGACGCCGGCCTGGGCGGGGGCTTCGTGGTTCAGGGTGAATTCCAGCGTCATTGATCAGATTCCCGGTTCAGTTACGTACAATCGCGGACCGGATGAAAGGTGGCTGACGCCATCCCGGACCGCAGAGACCGCCGCCGCAGGCGCGGCGCACAAGCCCGAGATTGTAAATCAAGCCCTCCTGATGCCGAAGCTGGACCGCTACCTCTTCCGGGAATTCACCCAGAGCTTCCTGGCCACCCTGATCATTCTGCTGATGGTCAGCGTGGGCGGCGTGATGGCGGACCTGCTGGGCGATGTCGCCGATGGCAAGGTGCCGGCCCGCCTGCTGCTGTCGCAGCTGGGCCTGCAGTTCCTGAACTACATGCCCTACATCATCCCGCTGGCGCTGATGCTGGGCCTGCTGCTGGCGTTCTCGCGCCTGTACCGGGATTCGGAGATGGCGGTGCTGACCGCGGCCGGGATCGGCCCGCGCCGGCTGCTGCGGCCGCTGCTGATGCTGGTAGTGCCGGTCGTCGCCGTGGTGAGCGCCTGCTCGCTGTGGCTGGGTCCGTGGGCGCTGCGCACGGCTCATGACATGCTGGACCATGCCAACCGCAGCCTGGTGGTGTCCGGGTTGGATGCCGGCAAGTTCACCGTGTTGTCGAGCGGCGCCGTGGTGTACGTGAATGCGCTGTCGCCAGATGGCACCGGGCTGAGCAAGGTCTTCATGCACCGCTCGAAGGACGGCCGCATCGACGTGGTGACGGCCAAATCCGGGCAGATGTTCTTCGAGGGCGAGCGCAACCGCTACCTGCGCCTGGACGATGGCTTCCGGGTCGAGGGCCCCGATGCGGCCGGCCTGGATTACCGGCTGATCCGCTACAAATCCAACGAGGTCGCCCTGCCTGACCGGGCCGACACGCTGGACAAGGACGATCCCGAACTGCTGCCGACGCCCCGACTGCTGGCCGATCCGCGTCCGGAAGCCAATGCCCAGCTCCATGCCCGCCTGACCCCGCCGCTGCTGGCGCTGGCCTTCGCCCTGCTGACGCTGCCGCTGTCGCGCAGCTCGCCGCGCCAGGCCCGCTACGGGCGGGTGATGCTGGGCTTCCTGGCCTATCTGGTTGGCGTCAGCCTGTTGTTCAACGGCACCCAGCTGCTGGCCGATGGCAAGCTGCCGGGCCTGGTCGGCCTCTGGTGGCTGACGTTGCCGCTGCTGGCGGTCGCGATCTGGTTCTACCTGCGCGACGGCCAACTGTCCCGCCCGCGGAGGCGCGCATGAGGCTGTTGCCGCGCCTCCACGACACCTACGTCGGTCAGGTCGTCCTGGTTACGGTGCTGCTGACCTGGGCCGTGCTGGTGGGCCTGGACGTGGTGATGGCGCTCTCCGGCGAGGTCAGCGATCTGGGGCAGGGCAACTACACCTTCGGCCATGCCGTGGCCTGGGTGCTGTACACCGTGCCGCGCCGCGCCTACACGATGTTCCCGACGGCGGCCGTGATCGGTTCGCTGATGGGCCTGGGCCAGCTGGCCGCCAGTTCGGAACTGACCGCACTGCGTGCGCTGGGCCTGTCGCGCCGGCGCCTGAGCATTTCCGTGGCCGCGGCCCTGGCCATCCTGACCGCCCTGATGGTGTTCAGTGGCGAAACCCTGGGCCCGTGGGGCCAGCGCCAGGCCGACGTGCTGAAGATGAGCGCGCGTACCGGCAACGTGGCCATGGACCGTTACTCCGGCCTGTGGGCGCGAGAGGGCAATACCTTCCTGTACGCACAGAGCGGCGAAGAGAAGGATCAGGGCGGCGGCAAGGTCGCGCTGCAGTTGCGCGACGTGCGTATGTACGAGCTGGCCGAGGACGGTCGCCTGGCGTCGATCGCGCACGCGGCCACCGCCGAGCATCTGGACGGCTACTGGCTGTTGAAGAACGTGCGCCGCACCACCTTCAACGAACGTTCCGCCACCCAGACGACGGTGTTGGGCGAGCGCTGGGAATCTGAGCTGGACGCGGCCGTGCTGTCCTCCAGCCTGGTGCGCGCGCGCAACATGCCCAGCACCGAGCTGAGCCAGAACATCGAGTACCGCAAGCGCAACGGGCTGGATGCCCGCGACTACGAAGACCAGTACTGGGGCCGGTGGTTCTACCCGCTCAACGTGCTGGCGCTGTGCCTGGCCGCGATCCCGTTCGCCTTCGGCAGCCTGCGCAGCGGCGGCATGGGCAAGCGGCTGTTCCTCGGCATCGTGTTCGCGGTCGGCTTCTGGGCGCTGCAGACGATGTTCGTGCGCCTGGCCGGCGCCTTCCGCCTGGATTACCGCATCGCCTACGCGGTCCCGCCGCTCGCGCTGTTGGCGATCTCGTGGGTGATGTTCGGCCGGCGAAGCCGGTAGCGGGTCGACTCAGCGACGCTTCGGCAGCCGGATCATCCGGGTGCCGCTGAAGCGGTCGTGGAAGGTCAGGCGGTCGCGATCCACCCAGCCCCACCAGAAGCCCAGCCCGCCGGCGAGCGTGGACACCGTGGCCAGCGCATAGCGGCGCCACAGGGCACCGGTCGACGGCGCGGTGCCGTCGGCGGCGACCACCTTGATGCGCCAGGGACGCATGCCCAGCGTCTGACCGCCGCGCCGCCAACTCAGAACGGCGTACAGGCCCGTCACCGCCCAGCAACCGCCCCATTGCAGCCAGGCCAGCAGGCTGAAGGGCTCGACGTTGTGGCGCACGTTGCCGCTGGCCGCCACGTCGATGAGCACGAAGGGAATCGCGACGACGAACCACATCGCCAGCACGGGCCACACGTCGTACAGCAGCGACAGCAGGCGCCATACGATCAGTGCGCGGGGTTTTTCGGCAGCGGGAGCGGGAGCGGCATCGGTCATCCGCACAGGATAGCGTTCCGGCCATGCACTAAGCTTGCGGCATGACTGCACGCACCCCCGCCGAACGCCGCCAGCAGGCCCATGCGCTGCCGCCCGTTCCGGCGGATGACGCCGCCGCGATCGCCACCTTCCTCGATGCCATCTGGGCCGAAAGCGGCTTGGCGCGGCCCACGCTGGACAGTTACCGGCGCGACCTGGAAGGCTTCGCGCGCTGGCGCAACGGCCGCGACGGCGGCCTTTCCGCGACCGATCGCGTGGGCCTGTTCGACTACCTGGCCTGGCGCACGCGCGAGGGCTATTCGCCGCGCAGCAACGCGCGCCTGCTGTCGGCGTTGCGCGCGTTCTTCGCCCATCGGTTGCGCCTGGGCCAGCGCCGCGACGATCCCACCGCGCTGCTGGATCCGCCGCGCCTGCCGCGATCACTGCCGAAGGCGCTGTCGGAAACCGAGATCGACGCCCTGCTGGCCGCGCCGGATACGGACTCGCCCCTGGGCCTGCGCGACCGCGCGATGCTGGAGCTGATGTATGCCGCGGGCCTGCGCGTCAGCGAGCTGGTAAACCTGCCGGCGAACGCGGTGAACCTGCGCCAGGGCGTGCTGCGGGTGACCGGCAAGGGCAGCAAGGAACGGCTGGTGCCGCTGGGCGAGGAGTCCCAGCACTGGCTGGAGACCTACCTGGCTCGGTCGCGACCGGTCCTGGCCGGCAAGCGCAGCGTGCCGGCGCTGTTCCTGGAACCCGATGGCGAAGCGCCCACGCGCCAGCGCTTCTGGTCGCTGGTGAAGCGGCATGCCGCCGCGGCCGGCATCGACCCGGTCCGGATCAGCCCGCACGGCCTGCGCCACAGTTTCGCCACCCACCTGCTGAACCACGGTGCCGACCTGCGCGCGCTGCAGCTGCTGCTGGGGCACAGCTCGCTCTCGACCACGCAGATCTACACGCTGGTAGCGCGCGAGCACCTCAAGCAGCTGCACGGACGGCACCATCCGCGCGCTTGAAGCGGGTCACACTTGCGCGCGGTTAAGCCGCCCCTGTTGCCCGCTGTGCCAGAATCCCGGTTCTCGCCGCATGACGTGGCCCGCTGTCCGGATGCCCATGATGACCCGTCTGATCACCGCCGCCCTGCTGGGTGCCCTCAGCCTGACCGCCTGCGCGCAGGCGCCGCAGCCGGGCGCCGCCGCCGCGAAGCCGGCCGTCGCCAAGCCCGCGCCCGCCGCCTCGGCCACCAGCGGCTCGGCGGAGGATCGCGCCCGCGCTGCGATCGCCAAGCTCAACCCGCGCGCGAAGGTGGAGTACGTCGGCGCCGCACCGCTGCCGGGCTTCCGCGAAGTCATCGCCGGCGGGCAACTGCTGTACGTCAGCGACGACGGCCGCTACCTGATGCAGGGCGCCGTGCTGGACCTGGAGCAGCAGGAAGACCTGATGCAGAACAGCGTCGCGCTGGCCGACTACCGCAGCAAGCTGATCGCCACCATCCCGAAGTCCGAGCGCATCGTGTTCGCGCCGCCGAACGCCAAGTACACGATCACCGTCTTCACCGACATCGAGTGCGGCTATTGCCGCAAGCTGCACGGCGAAATCGGCGAACTGAACCGCCAGGGCATCGCGGTCGAGTACCTGGCGTTCCCGCGCATGGGCCTGGGCAGCCAGGACCACAAAGACATGATCTCGGTGTGGTGCTCGTCCGACCGTAAGCGCGCGCTGACCGATGCCAAGGCCGGCAAGCCGGTCACCCCGCGCGACTGCAAGAACCCGGTGACGATGGAATTCGACGTGGGCCAGCGCATCGGCGTCAGCGGCACCCCGGCGATCTACTCGACCGAAGGCGTCCAACTGGGCGGCTACCTGCCCCCCGCCGCCCTGCGGGCCAAGCTCGACGAGCTGGCGGCCAAGAAGGCCCCGGCGGCGGCCGGCGGCGCCGCCCCGTGAACCCCGGAAGCCGGCCTCGCGCCGGCTTCGCTACAATAGCGGGCCCCGTCCTGACGGCACGCCCCCACGGTTCCCGGACATGATCGTCCTCGAAGGCCAATCGGCCTTGTCGCATTTCCGCCGCGCGCGGCTCGAATCCAAGCTCCAGTCCCTCGTTCCCGAAGTCCGCGTCAGCGGCGCCTGGCACGTGTATTTCGTCGAAGCCGAGCCCGGCGCCACCCCGGACCTGGCCACCCTGCGCCGCGTGCTGCAGGCCAGCGAAGGGGATACCCCGCAGGCGACCGGCGCCGTCTCCCGCTTCGTCACGCCGCGCCTGGGCACCTTGTCGCCCTGGGCCAGCAAGGCCACCGAGCTGCTGCGCGGCGCCGGCCAACGGGTCAAGCGTGTCGAGCGCGGTCTGCGCATCGACCTGGAGGGCTGGGACGACGCATCGCCGGCGCTGGCCAAGGCGCTGCACGACCCGATGACGCAGTCGCTGCTCGCATCTCGTGAGCAGGCGCAGGCGCTGTTCACCGCGCCGGCGCGCGGCGACCTGGAGCGCATCCCGCTGGCGCAGCTGGAGGCCGCCAACGCGCGCCTCGGCCTGGCGCTGGCCGAGGATGAGATCGACTACCTGCGCACGCGCTACACCGAGCTGGGCCGCGACCCGTCCGACATCGAACTGATGATGTTCGCGCAGGCCAATTCCGAGCACTGCCGCCACAAGATCTTCAACGCCAGCTGGACCATCGACGGCAAGGAGCAGGACCGTTCCCTGTTCCGGATGATCAAGCACACCCACGCGCAGACGCCCGAGCACACGCTGAGCGCCTACAGCGACAACGCGGCCGTGCTGGAAGGCTATCCGGCCGCGCGCTTCCGTCCGGACGGCAGCGGTCAGTACCGCCTTGAGGCCACCGTCGATTCGGCGTTCTGCATCAAGGTCGAAACCCACAACCATCCCACCGCGATCGCACCGTTCCCGGGTGCCAGCACCGGCGCCGGCGGCGAGATCCGCGACGAGGGTGCCACCGGTCGCGGTGGCAAGCCCAAGGCGGGCCTGACCGGCTTCTCGGTCTCGCACCTGCGCATCCCCACGCTGCCGCAGCCGTGGGAGGCGCAGCGCGCGCTGAACCCGCGCATGGCACCGGCGCTGGACATCATGCTCGACGGCCCGCTGGGCGGCGCCGCGTTCAACAACGAGTTCGGCCGTCCGAACCTGTTGGGCTACTTCCGTAGTTTCGAACTGCCGGAAGGCGACGCGCTGACCCGCGCCTACGACAAGCCGATCATGCTGGCCGGTGGCCTGGGCGCGATCGACCGCATCCAGGTGGAGAAGAAGACGCTGTCGGCGGGCGATGCCGTGATCGTGCTCGGTGGCCCGGCGATGCTGATCGGCCTGGGCGGCGGCGCCGCCAGTTCGGTGGCCTCCGGCGAGAGTGCGGAAGAGCTGGATTTCGCCAGCGTGCAGCGCGACAACCCGGAGATGGAACGCCGCTGCCAGGAAGTCATCGACCGCTGCGTGGCGATGGGCGAGAACAACCCGATCCTGTGGTTCCACGACGTCGGCGCCGGCGGTCTGTCCAACGCGATTCCCGAGCTGCTGCACGACTCGGGCGTGGGCGGCGTGATCGATCTTGGCAAGGTGCCCAGCGACGATCCTTCGCTATCGCCGATGCAGCTGTGGTGCAACGAATCGCAGGAACGCTACGTGCTGGGCGTGCCGCAGGCGCGCCTGGCGGAGTTCGCCGCGCTGTGCGAACGCGAACGCTGCCCGTTCGCCGCCGTGGGTGTAGCCACGAAGGAAGAACATCTGGTGGTGGCCTACGGTGCGACGCCGGGCAACACGCCCGCGGACGCGCCGATCGATCTACCGATGGACGTGCTGTTCGGCAAGCCGCCGAAGATGCACCGCGACACCGCACACCCGGCGCCGCCGAAATGGCCTGCGCTGCAGACCGAGGCGCTGGATCTCCATGAAGCGGGCCTGCGCGTGCTCGCGCACCCGACGGTGGCGGCCAAGCAGTTCCTGATCACCATCGGCGACCGCAGCGTCGGCGGCCTGACCGCACGCGACCAGCTGGTCGGCCCGTGGCAGATGCCGGTGGCCGACTGCGCGATCACGCTGAGCGGCTACGAAGGCTACGTGGGCGAAGCGATGGCCATCGGCGAACGCACGCCGCTGGCGCTGCTCGATGCCGCCGCCGCCGCCCGCATGGCGGTGGGCGAAGCGATCACCAACCTGTGCGCCGCGCCGGTGGAATCGTTGCACCGGGTGAAGCTGTCCGCCAACTGGATGGCCGCCTGCGGCCATGCGGGCGAGGACGCGCTGCTGTTCGATGCGGTGAAGGCCGTGGGCATGGAACTGTGCCCCGAACTGGACATCAGCATCCCGGTCGGCAAAGACTCGCTGTCGATGCAGGCGCAGTGGCACAGCGACGGCGAGGCGCAGAAGTCGGTATCGCCGGTTTCGCTGATCATCAGCGCGTTTGCGCCGGTCACCGACGTGCGCCAACAGTTGACGCCGTTGCTGGCCCGCGAAGAGGACAGCGACCTGTGGCTGATCGGCCTGGGCGCGGGCAAGAAGCGCCTCGGCGGTTCGGTGCTGGCGCAGGTCTATCCGCAGGCGGGCGGCGAAGGCGCGTGGCCGGCCTTTGCCGGCGAGGGCGTGCCCGATCTCGACGATCCGCAGCGCCTGCGCGATTTCTTCCACCTGATCGCCGATGCGCGTGAGGCCGGCGTGGTGCTGGCCTACCACGACCGCAGCGACGGCGGCGCGTTCGCCGCGTTGTGCGAAATGGCGTTCGCCTCGCATGTCGGCCTGGACATCAACCTCGACGGTTGGGGCGACGATCCCTTCCGCACGCTGTTCGCCGAAGAACTCGGCGCCGTCGTGCAGGTGGCCGCGGAAGACCGCGCCGCCTTCGCCGACCTGGTCGAGCGCCATGCGTTGACCGAATGCGCGCAGCGCATCGCGCGCCCGACCACGGCCGCGGCGATCCGCGTGCAACAGGACGGCGAGGTGCTGGCAGACTGGCGCTGGGAAGACCTGTTCGACGCCTGGTGGTCGGTCACCCACGCCATGCAGAAGCTTCGCGACAACCCGGAGGCCGCGGACCAGGAGCGCGAGATCGCGCGCCAGTTCGGTCGCACCGGCCTGAAGCCGAAACTGTCCTTCGATGCCGCCGAGGACGTGGCCGCGCCGTTCATCGCCACGGGCAAGCGCCCGAAGGTCGCGATCCTGCGCGAGCAGGGCGTCAACGGCCAGATCGAGATGGCGTCCGCGTTCTCCCGCGCCGGCTTCGATGCGTTCGACGTGCACATGAGCGACCTGATCAGCGGCCGCATCGCCCTGGACGGCTTCAGCGGCATCGCCGCTTGCGGCGGCTTCAGCTACGGCGACGTGCTGGGCGCGGGCCGCGGCTGGGCGACGTCGATCCTGGAGCGCAGCGACCTGCGCGATGCCTTCGCGGCGTTCTTCGCCCGCGACACCACGTTCGCGCTGGGTGTCTGCAACGGCTGCCAGATGATGAGCCAGTTGAAGGACATCATCCCCGGCGCGCAGCACTGGCCGAAATTCCTGCGCAACCAGAGCGAGCAGTTCGAGGCGCGCGTGGCCTTGCTGGAAGTGCAGGAATCGCCGTCGGTGTTCTTCCGCGGCATGGCCGGCTCGCGCATCCCGGTGGCGGTGGCGCACGGCGAGGGCCGTGCGGCGTTCGACGGCGCCGTCGACCAGGCGGCCGCGCGCGTGGCGTTGCGCTACGTGGACGGCGACGGCCAGGTGGCCACGCGGTATCCGCAGAACCCCAACGGCTCGCCCGATGGCATCACCGGCCTGACCAGCGACGATGGCCGCGCGACCATCCTGATGCCGCATCCGGAACGCACGCCGCGCAGCGCCAACCACAGCTGGCATCCGGCCGGTTGGCCGGACGATTCGCCGTGGCTGCGGATGTTCCGCAACGCGCGGGTGTGGGTGGGCTGAACCGGCGGCCCGCGGCGACGCGGGCCACGCCGGCCGAACGCGTCACCTGATACAGTCCGGGCCGATAGCGTCAACAGGCTTTAGGAACCCCCGTGAACGCAGCCGTGTCCGACCCCTCGCTTTCCGCCGACGAACGCATCGTCGCCGCGCTACTGGCGCGCGGACGGTTGAAGGAAACCGACCTGGCGCGCGCGCGCCGGTTGCAGGAAGACGTCGCCCAGAAGGGTGGCGGGAGCGGTCTACTGGAGCTGTTGTCCCGCCTGGGCCTGGTGTCCGAGCGCGACCACGCCGAGACCGTCGCCGACGTGCTCGGCCTGCCGCTGGTCAGCGTCAAGGACGCACCGGACGCGCCGCCGGAATCGGTGGCGCTGTCGCAGCGCTTCCTCAAGCAATTCCACGTCTGCCCGGTGGGCGAGGGCGAGCACCACGTGGACGTGCTGATGGCCGATCCGCAGGATGCCTACACGCTGGATGCCGTGCGCCTGGCCACCGGCCGCGCGGTGCGCCCGCGCGTGGCGCTGCGCTCGGAGATCGACGACCTGGTCGAGCGCTACTACGGCCAGGGCCGCAGCGCGATGGGCGCCATCGTCGAGAACGCCGACGGCGACGCCACTGCCGATCTCGATGACGTCGAACATCTGCGCGACCTCGCGTCCGAGGCGCCGGTCATCCGCCTGGTCAACCTGGTGATCCAGCGCGCCGTCGAACTGCGCGCGTCGGACATCCACATCGAGCCCTTCGAGAACCGGTTGAAGGTGCGCTATCGCATCGACGGCGTGCTGGAAGAAGGCGAGAGCCCGCCGGCCAACCTCACCGCGGCGGTGATCAGCCGTGTGAAGATCATGGCCAAGCTCAACATCGCCGAGCGCCGCCTGCCGCAGGACGGCCGCATCATGCTACGCGTGCAGGGCAAGGAGCTGGACCTGCGCGTGTCCACCGTGCCCACCGCGCACGGCGAGAGCGTGGTGATGCGCCTGCTCGACCGCGAAACCGTGGTCTTCGACTTCAAGCGGTTGGGCTTCACCGATGCGTTCCTGCCGCAGTTCCAGAAGGTGCTGGAGCAGCCGCACGGCATCCTGCTGGTCACCGGCCCTACCGGCTCCGGCAAGACGACCACGCTGTACACCGCGCTGAGCAAACTCAACACCAGCGACGTGAAGATCATCACCGTCGAGGATCCGGTCGAGTACCAGATCGAAGGCATCAACCAGATCCAGGCCAAGCCGCAGATCGGGCTGGATTTCGCCAGCGCGCTGCGCAGCATCGTGCGCCAGGATCCGGACATCATCATGATCGGCGAAATGCGCGATCTGGAAACCGCGCGTATCGCGATCCAGTCCGCGCTGACCGGTCACCTGGTGCTGTCCACGCTGCACACCAACAACGCGTCCGGCGGCATCACCCGCCTGCTCGACATGGGCGTGGAGGACTACCTGCTGACCTCCACCGTCAACGGCATCCTCGCCCAGCGCTTGGTGCGCCGGCTGGAGTTGTCCAACGCCGAGCGCTATCCGGCATCGCCGGAAGAGATCGAGAAATTCGGCCTGCGCCGGTTCCAGCCGGCGGGCGAGATTTTTCTGTTCCGGCCCCGCGCCTCGGCCATCGCGCCGACGGGTTATCTCGGCCGCACGACGATCATGGAATTCCTGGTCATGAACGACGAGATCCGTCGCGCGGTGATGCGCCATGCCGGTATGGGCGAGATCGAACAGCTCGCGCGCGAGGCGGGCATGCGCACGATGTACGAGGACGGCATCGCGAAAGCGCTGGACGGCGAGACCACGATCGAGGAAGTGCTGCGCGTCACCGAGGAGGGTTGAGCATGACGAAGACCTGGATGCAGGCGTGCCTGGTGGCGGCCGTACTGGCGGTATTGCCGGCCGCGGCCAAGGACAAGGCCTCGCGTACGCTCGCGCGCGCCGATTTGCCGCAGGGTTTCGCGATCGGCAGCGGCTCCCCGGTGCTGGCGCTGCAGGTGGAGGTCGTCGACGGCAAGGTGGCCTCCTGGGTGCCGGCGGGCGAGGGTACCGGCAACCTGCGCGGCACCCGCAGCGGCGACGCGACGCAGACCACGCTGATGGTCTCCAGCGGGCTGCCGCAGGCGATCAAGTTCGACCTGTACGTCTCCACCGATGGCGAGCGGTTCGAGTACGCCAGCACGTGCGGCGTCACGCCGGGCGTGTCCTCGTTCGAGATGTGGGAACGACCGATCACCGCGTTCGCGATGGGCAACCCGCGGGTGCTGCCGAACGGGCGCATGAGCTGCGACTGAGCGGATTGCCGAAGTCCGTATGACGTGAAAGCCCGGCGCATGCCGGGCTTTTTTGTCGTGAGTCCGCTTCGCTGCACTGCGGCTTTCCCGCGGAGTCCGTCTCGGCAACACTAGCGCCATGTAAACGTTTACATGGGGGCGGAATGGACAGGTGGCCACAGCGCGGAGCCGCATGGCTGGCGTGCGGGATGCTGGCGGTGGCCGGCAGCGTGCACGGTGCGGAACGTCGCACCTACGCCAACCCCGTCGACATCGATTACCGCTACAACTTCGAGCAGGAAAGCCGCGGCATTTCCTACCGCACGGGTGCCGACCCGGTGGTGGTCCGGCATGGCGATGCGTACTACCTGTTCCAGACATTGGCGGACGGCTACTGGCGTTCCACCGATCTGGTCGACTGGCAGTTCATCGCGCCGAGCCGCTGGCCGTTCGACAGCATGGTGGCGCCCGCGGTGATCTCCGACGGTGACCGTTTGCTGCTGATGCGCTCGCTGTTTTCGCCCGGCGCGGTGCTGGTGTCGCGCGATCCGGCGAAGGGTCGCTTCGATTTCCTCACCCGTATGCTGCCGGAACTGCCGAATGCGGTGCCGCCCGGTCGCGATGTCGGTTTGCCGGGCTGGCACAACGGCGATCCGCAGCCGGACAAGATCCCGCCCGGCCCGTGGGACCCCGCCTTCTTCAAGGACGACGACGGCCGCTGGTATCTCTACTGGGGATCGTCAGACACGTTTCCGCTGTACGGCATCGAGCTCGACATGTCGAAGGGCATGCGCTACCTCGGCACGCCGCGCGCGCTGTTGGCACTGGATCCCGACAAGCACGGTTGGGAACGCTTCGGCCAGGATCATCGCGGTGCGTTCTTTCCCGACGGCAAGCCGGTCGGCAACTACATGGAAGGCGCATGGATGACGAGGGTAGGTGGGCGCTACTACCTGCAGTACGGCGCACCCGGCACCGAACACAACGCCTACGCGACCGGCACTTATGTCGGCGATAGTCCGCTGGGGCCGTTCGAATACGCGCCCTACAACCCGGTGGGCTACAAGCCCGGCGGTTTCGTGCAGGGCGCCGGGCATGGCTCCACCTTCCAGGATCTTCACGGCAACTGGTGGAACACCGGCACGCCGTGGCTGGGACGTAACTGGACGTTCGAGCGGCGCATCGCGATGTTCCCCGCGGCCTTCAGCGATGACGGCCAGATGTCGGTCAGCACGCGCTTCGGTGATTTCCCGCACTACGTGCCGGACGGTCCGAATGCGGATCCGGAGGCGCTGTTCACCGGTTGGATGCTGTTGTCCTATCGCAAGCGCGCATCGGCCTCCAGCACGCGGGATGGCTTCGATGCCGGCAACGTCACCGACGAGAACCCGCGCACGCTGTGGGTGGCCGGCAAGAACGAGCCCGGCCAGACGCTGGACCTGGATCTCGGTGCCGTGAAGACGCTGCGCGCGGTGCAGGTGAACTTCGGCGATTACGAATCCGGCCGCTTCGGCGATGCCGACGACATCTACACCGAGTTCGCCCTGCAGTCCTCCGTTGATGGCCGGCACTGGCAACCGTTGGCGACCACGCCGCAACCGCGCCGCGACCGACCTAACGCGTATCTCCCGCTGCCGGCCCCGGTGCGTGCGCGCTACGTGCGCTACGTGCATGGCCACGTCGGCGCCGCGCATCTGGCGATCAGCGACCTGCGCGTGTTCGGCAGTGCCGAAGGCCGGATGCCGGCGGTGCCGCAGCAGGTAACGGCGCGCCGCAATGACGATCCGCGCCAGGCCTTCATCCGCTGGCGGCCGGTGAAGGGCGCGGTGGGTTACAACGTGCGCTGGGGCATCGCCCCCGACCGCTTGAACTCCACCTACCAGGTCTTCGCCGACCAGCCCACCCAGCTCGAGCTGCGCGCGCTCAGTCGCGGCGTGGGGTATCACGTCGCTGTGGAGGCGTTCGACGAGAGCGGCGTGTCGTCCATCAGTCCCGTCGTGGCGTTGCCGTGAAGAGCGTATTCATCGATGTACCTGCTCTCGCCCCGTGCGGGGTGGGCGCATGACGCTGGCGGGGCGAATGCGGTAAGTTGGCGCATTCCCCGTTGCCCTTCCTGCATGCCGCTTTACCGCTACAAGGCCCTCAACGCGCATGGCGAGATGCTGGAAGGCCAGATGGAAGCCGCCAGCGACGCCGAGGTGGTGGCGCGCCTGCAGGAACAGGGTCATCTGCCGGTCGAAGCCGCGCCAGCGGTCGGTGGGGCAGGGCGCAGCTGGAGCCAGCTGTGGCGTCCGAATGCCTTCGCCGGCGACCGCCTGGTGCAGTTCACCCAGCAACTGGCCACGCTGTTGAGCGCAGGCCAGCCGCTGGATCGCGCACTGGGCATCCTGCTGGACCTGCCCGAAGACGAGAAGGCGCGACGGGTCATCACCGACATCCGCGACGGCGTGCGCAGCGGTGCGCCGCTGTCGACGGCGCTGGAGCGCCAGCACGGCATCTTCTCCCGGCTGTACGTGAACATGGTGCGCGCCGGCGAAGCCGGTGGCAGCCTGCATGACACGCTGCAGCGCTTGGGCGATTACCTGGAGCGCAGCCGCGCCTTGAAGGGGCGCGTCATCAATGCGCTGGTCTACCCGGCGATCCTGCTGGTGGTCGTGGGCCTGGCGCTGCTGTTCCTGTTGGGCTACGTGGTGCCGCAGTTCGCGGTGATGTACGAAAGCCTGGACGTGACGCTGCCGTGGTTCACCCGCGGCGTACTGTGGATCGGCAGTTTCGTCCGCGATTTCTGGTTCGTGCTAATCGCCGTACCGGCGCTGGCGGTGTTGTGGTTCGACCGTCGACGCCGCGATCCGGCCTTCCGCAGCCGCCTTGACGCGTGGTTGCTGGGGCGTCCGCTGGCCGGTCCGCTGTTGGCCCGGCTCGAGACCGCTCGCCTGGCGCGCACGCTGGGCACGCTGCTGAAGAACGGCGTGCCGCTGCTGACGGCGCTGGGCATCGCCCGCAACGTGCTGGGTAACCGGGCGCTGGCGGCCGATGTCGATGCCGCCGCCGAGGACGTGAAGAACGGCCACGGCCTGTCCTCGTCGCTGGGCAAGGGCAAGCGGTTCCCCCGCCTGGCCCTGCAGATGATCCAGGTGGGCGAGGAATCCGGCGCCCTGGACAGCATGTTGCTGAAGACGGCCGAGACCTTCGAGCAGGAAACCGCTCAGGTGCTGGACCGTATGCTGGCCGCCCTTGTCCCCGCCATCACCCTGATCCTGGCTGCGGTGGTGGGTGTCGTCATCATCGCCGTGCTGGTCCCCTTGTACGATCTGACCGGCGCCATCAACTGAGAACACCGGAGAGCCCGCGACCATGTCCCGCACGCGTCCCACCCCCGCCTTCCGTTCCCCCCGCTCGCAGCAGGGTTTCAGCCTGCTGGAGATCATCATCGTGCTGGTGTTGATCGGCGGCATCCTGGTGCTCGTCGGCAGCCGCGTCATGGGCGGCGCGGACAGCGGCAAGGTGAAGCTGGCGCAGTCGCAGCTGCAGACGCTCTCCGGCAAGATCGAAACCTACCAGCTGGACACCGGCAGCTACCCGGCGCAGCTTTCCGACCTGGTCACGCAGCCCGGCAACGCGACCGGCTGGCTCGGCCCGTACGCGAAGGAAAGCGAGCTGCAGGACCCGTGGAAGAATCCGATCGAATATCGCATTCCCGGCGAAGCGCAGCGCTTCGACCTGATCAGCCTCGGCGCCGACGGCAAGGCCGGCGGCGACAGCGTGAACGCCGACATCAAGAACGAGTAAGCGTTCGCGTCCGCCGCCATGGCTGCCTGTGTCCCGCCATCGCGTCGTGCCGCGCGTGTCGTTGCAGGACGCGCGTCGCTGGCGGGCTTCACGCTGCTGGAAACGCTGCTCGTCCTCGCCCTGATGGCAGCGGCAGCCTTGCTGGCGGCGATGGCGTTCACCGGTGGCTTGGAGGGCATCCGGCTACGTGCCGAATCCAAGGAGATCGCCGCGCAGCTGCGCTATACCCGGGCACGCGCGATCGCCACCGGCCAGCCACAGCGTTTCCGCATCGATCCGCGCGGCCATCGCTGGGAAGCCGCGGGCGACCATCGCGGCCGCATCCATCCCGGCTTGTCGGTGAGCTTCACCGGGGCGCGACAGGCGCAGGCGCGCGCGGGCGACGGCGCCATCCTGTTCTTCCCGGACGGCGGCGCGACCGGTGGACGGGTGACGCTGAAGGCCGAACGTGCGGCGTGGAGCGTGGATGTCGCCTGGCTCACCGGCGAAGTGCGGATCGCGCGCGAGTCGGTCGAGGCGGCGCCGTGATTCGATTCTCTCGCCGCCGCCAACACGGCTTCACGCTGCTCGAGGTCCTCGTCGCGTTCACGTTGTTGGCGTTGGCGCTGACGCTGGTGCTCGGCGCGCTCTCCGGTGCCGCGCGGCAGGTGCGGCACGCGGCCGACAGCAGCCGTGCCACGCTGCATGCGCAATCACTGCTCGCGCAACTGGGTTCGGGCGAACCGCTGCAGCCGGGGCAGCGCGATGGCGAACTCGAAGGCGGGCGCTACCAGTGGCACCTGGACGTGGCGCCGTTCGCCGATCCGCTTGCCGCGCGCGCGCAACTCGATCCCAGTGCACCGCAGCTGCTCGATGTTCGCCTGGTCATGCGCTGGGGCACGGCGCGCGGACAATCGCTGGAATGGCACACGCTGCGGCTGGCGCCGCGCGACATCAACCAGACGGCCGTGCCATGACACGACGGCAGGCCGCAGGCTTCACCCTGATCGAAGTGCTCGTCGCCCTGGTACTGATGGCGGCGGCCCTGGCGCTGGCCTTCGCGACGCTGCGCTCGACGACGGCGGTCGCAACGCGCGGCGAAGACATGGCGCAATCGAGCGAGCGCATGCGCGCCGTGCATGGCTACCTGCGCGCGCGGCTCACCTCGGCGCAGCCCATCGTCTTCGCCACCGATCGCGGCACGCTGCGCCAGGCGCGTTTCATCGGCACGCCGCAGCGCATGCGCTTCGTGACCGATCTGCCGGACTATCTCGGCCACGGCGGTCCGTACCTGCATGACGTGGTGGCCGATCGCGACGGTCGCCTGCTCATGGGGTTCTCGGTCGCGCAACCCGACGCGTCGCTGGAAGACCTCGAACAACGCGCGGAGGCGCAGCGCCCGGAGCGCCTCGCCGATGGCCTGCGCGCGGTCCGTTTCCGCTACCGCGGACTGGACGAAGAAAACCGCCTGGGTCCCTGGCAGGACCGATGGGAAACCTCCGAGATGCTGCCGCTGCAGGTGAAGGTCGAAGTGGAAGCCGTCCGCGGCGGGCGCTGGCCGGACCTGGTGGTGACGCTCGCGCGCAGCGAGGGCGGCGCCGGCGGCGGTCTGCTGCCGGGCGGCTCGAATCCGGTGCTGCCATGACGCATCAACGCGGTGCCGCGCTATTGCTGGTCTTGTGGCTGGTGGCCTTGCTGACCGCGCTCGTCGGCGCGTTCGCGCTGACGGCGCGGATGGAGGCGATGCAGGGGCAGGTGGGGAGCCGTGGCGCGGTGGCACAGGAAGTGGCGCGCGCCGGCATGGAGTACGCCCTGGTCCGCGTCGCCGATCGCAATCCGCAGACGCATTGGCAGCCGAACGGCCGGCCGTATGCGTGGAGCTTTGAAGGCCAGGCGATCGAGGTCCGCATCATCGACGAGACCGGCAAGGTCGATCTCAACCAGGCGGATGCGGGCCTGCTGTCGCGCCTGATGCAAGCCCTGGGCGAAGCACCGGATGTCAGCGATGCGCTCGCCGGCGCCATCGTGGACTGGCGCGATGCGGACAACCTCAGCCAGCCGTCCGGCGGCGCCGAGGATGACGATTACGCTTCGGCCGGTCGCGACTATGGCGCGAAGGATGCGCCCTTCGAGACCGTGGCCGAAGTCGAGCAGGTCCTGGGCATGACACCTTCGCTTTACGCGCGGATGGTGCCCTTCCTCACGCTGTACTCGGGCCGCGGCCAGCCCGACGCCACGTATGCGCAGGGTCCGGTGCTGGTGGCGATGGGCATGGATGCCGCCACGTGGCTGGCGCAGCGCAACGCCATCGGCGTGACCGGGGACACCCAACTCGTCGGCACTGGCAGCGGCACGTATAGTATCGAGAGCCGTGCGCGGCTGACCGATGGCCGCGAGGCGTCACTAAGGACGGTGGTGCGCGCAGGCGCCAATCCCGTGCCGGGATCGGCCTATACCTTGTTGCGCTGGGAGGAGGGAGCGTCACCACAATGAGCGGCGTACGCGACACCTTGCAGCAGTTCCGGGCACGCCTGGGGCCGGGGCCGAAGAGCTTCCTGGCCTGGTGGGGCCAGGCCCTGGCCAGTTGCCTGCCCGCGCGTTGGCGCGTGCTGCTGGGCCTGACCCGCGAGCGGCTGTTCTTCCAGCGCCAGGGCGATGAGATCGCCATGAGCTGGATGGAAGGCGCGACGCGTCGCGAACTCGCGCGCCTGCCGTCCACCGTGACCCCCGTCGAACTCGATGCCGTGCTCGGCAGTCGCCTGTCCGGGTTGCCGCGTTGGTGGCTGGTGCCGGGTGGCATGGCCCTGCGCCGCCGCCTGCCGTTACCGGCCGCCGCCGCGGAGCGCCTGCGCGATGTGGTCCGGTTCGAACTCGACCGGCAGACGCCCTTCACCGCCCAGGAGGCCTGCTTCGACGCGCGCGTGGTCGGCGTGGGTGAGGAAGGCCAGTTGGATGTCGAACTCGCCGTGGTGCCGAAGCCGGCATTCGACGCCGCGCTCGCCGAACTGGGCGCGCTCGCGCCGGGGCTGGCCGGTGCCGATGTCGAAGACGCCGCGGGTCTGCCCGCCGGGGTCAATCTGTTGCCGGACAGCGCACGCGCAGCACGACTGGCGCCGAATCGCGGGCTGCATCTGGCGCTCGCCGCTGTGGCGGTTGTCGCCCTGGTCCTCGGTGCCTGGCTGGTACTGGACAACCGTCGCGCCGCCGCCGATGTCTTCGCCGAGCAAGTGGAAAGCCGTGCCGACGAGGCGCGCCGGGTCGCGTCCAATCGGCAGCAGCTCGTCGACCTGGTCGCCGGCATCACCACGTTGAACACCACGAGCGCGCGACGCCCCACCGCGCTGGAGGTCATGGCGGACGTGACCCAGCGGCTGCCCGACAACACCTATCTGGAAAAGCTCTCGATCGAGGGCGACCGCCTGACCCTGATCGGCTTCAGTCCCGAAGCATCCGGTCTGGTCGCGCGGTTGCAGGGCTCGAAGCTGTGGCGCAACCCCGCCTTGAGCGGCGCGCTGCAGCCGGATCCGCGCACGCGCATGGACCGCTTCACGCTGACCGCGGAACTGCTGGGCAAGCAGGAACCCACCGCCGCCGGCACCACGGGAGGCCCGAATGGCGCCGGCCTTGACTGACCGCGATCGCGCGCTGGCTTTGGTCCTGTTGCTGGCAGCGCTGCTGCTGGGCTACTTCGTGCTCGTGCACCCATGGTGGACGGTGCCGATGCAGGAGGTGAACACCCGCGTCGGCGAGCTGCGCGAGCGCGAACTGCGTATCCGTACCCAGCTCGCGCAGGCGCCGCAGGTGCAGCGCGAACTCGCCGCGGCGCTGGCACAGCAGGCGCAACGTCCGGGCTTCCTGCCGGAGCCGACGGTAGAACTGGCGACCGCCGGCCTGGTGCAACGCCTGGAAGCCATCGTGAAACAGGCCAGCCCCGGCAATCGCAGCTGTGCCATCGCCAACCAGTCCCCGTTGGCGCTGCCCGGGCGCGAGGTCTATCCGCGCGTGGTGGTGCAGGTGCGCTTGCGCTGCGGCGCGCCGGAGCTCGCGTCTGTGCTGCACCAGATCGAGTCGGGCAGTCCGCGGCTGTTCGTCGAGAACCTCAACATCCTGGCCCAGCGCTACGCCTTCCAGGCCAGCGAGAGCGGTGCTGGCGGGCTCGACGTGAATTTCGACCTCTACGGCTACCTCAAGCCGGCGCCGGCCGCACCGCAGGAGGCGCCCGATGCGCCCTGAGGCCTGGAGCGCGCGCACGTGGATCCTAGCCACCGTAGCCGGGTGGTCGGTGCTGGTGCTGGCGCTGGCGGTGTTCGGCCTGGGCGGGCGCATCACCCCGCTGCCGGCCGATCCCTCGCTGGTCCAGGCCCTGCCGAAGATGCCCCCTGCACCACCGGAGCGGCTGGGCGACATGCCGCAATACGCCGAAGTCGGTGAGCGCCCGCTGTTTTCCGAGGACCGCCGGCCGAAGCCGTTCTTCCTCTCTGGCGAGGAAGCCGCCGCGCCGGCCTTCGACCTGGTCCTGAGCAGCGTGCTGATCACCCCGGCGCTGGAACTGGCGATCGTCCAGCCGGCCCAGGGCGGTGAAGGCATACGGGTGAAGGTGGGCGATTCGCCGGCGGGCTTCCCCGGCTGGCGCTTGAGCGAGCTGTCGCCGCGCCGCGCCGTGTTCGATGGGCCGGAAGGACGCCGTGAGCTGGAGCTGCGCGTCTTCAACGGCGCCGGCGGCCAGCCGCCGACGGCGGTCGCGGTTCCGCCGGCGACCGGTGCGGCCCCCAACGCGCCGGCGGTTCCGCCCGCGGCACGCCAAACCGGTGGCAATGCAGGTCCGGCCGTCATGCCCACGGTGCCGTCGCCGCCTTCCACCACGTCGGCCGTACCTGTTCCGGTGCCGATGCCCGCACCGAATCCATCGTCCCAGCCGCCGAGCGCGCCCGCCACAACGACGGAGCAGCAGATGGACGCGATCCGCCAGCGCATCGAACAGCGCCGCGCGCAGCTGCGCCAGCAGCAGGCCAACCCCAATCCGCCGCCGGCAACGCCCGGCAAGACACAGTAGAGTGCCGGCATGACGTCACGCGTGATCCTGTTTTCCCTCTGCCTGGGCCTGTTGGCCGGCTGCGCCAGCACCCCGGTACCGGATGTGCGCCGCACGGCCCCCGCGACGGCGGGCGACGTCGTACCCGGCACCGCGCAGACCTCGCCGCTGAAGGACGCCGAGGCCCCCTCCGCCGGTCCGCAGGCGCAGATCCGCCGTGGTAACGGGCAGATGATCAATCGCAGCGCCGCCAGTGCGCCGCTGCCCTCGCTGGGCGGCGCCAGCAGCGGGTCGGCCACCTTCAATTTCGAAGGCGAGTCGGTGCACGCGGTGGTGAAAGCCATCCTCGGCGACATGCTGGGACAGAACTACGTCATCGCGCCGGGCGTGCAGGGCACGGTAACGCTGGGCACGCCCAAGCCGGTGTCGCCGGCCGAAGCGCTGAACCTGCTGGAGATGGTGCTGGGCTGGAACAACGCGCGCCTGGTCTACACCGGCGGCCGCTACAACATCATCCCCGCCGACCAGGCCCTGGCCGGCAGCGTGGCCCCGCGTACGGGCCCGGCCGCCAACGCGCGCGGCTACGAGGCGCGCGTGGTGCCGCTGCGTTTCATTTCGGCCAGCGAGATGAAGAAGGTGCTGGAGCCGTACGCCCGGCCCAACGCCATCGTCAATGTCGACAGCACGCGCAACGTCATCACCCTGGCCGGTACCCGCAGCGAACTGGAGAACTACCTGCGCACCGTCGAGATCTTCGACGTCGACTGGCTGTCTGGCATGTCGGTGGGCGTGTTCCCGCTGCAGTCCGGCCGCGCCACCCGCGTGGTCGCGGACCTGGAGAAGGTGTTCGGCAACGACAGCAAGACGCCCAGCGCCGGCATGTTCCGCTTCATGCCGCTGGAAGGCGCGAACGCGGTGCTGGTGATCACCCCGCAGCCCGCCTATCTCGATCAGATCCAGCAATGGCTGGAGCGCATCGACGGCGCGGGCGAGGGCAGTCGCCTGTACTCCTACGAGCTGAAGTACATCAAGGCGCGCGAACTCGCGCAGCGTCTGGCCGAAGTCTTCGGTGCCTCCGGCGGCAACGCGTCCAGCGATAGCCGTTCGACCGGTGGAACGGGCAACGTATCGCTGATGCCGGGCACGGACCCGGTGCAGATCAACGACGGCGGCATGAACAGCAACAGCAGTTCGGTCGACTTCGGTGGCAACAGCGGTAGCAGCTCGGGCAGCAGTGGCTTGGGCGGCGGCTCGCTGTCGCTGAACCAGCGCGACAACGGCAACGGCGCGGTCACCCTGGAAGTCGACGGCGCGCGCGTGGGCGTGGCGGCGGTGGAAGAGACCAATACGCTGCTCGTGCGTTCCAGTCCCAGCGCCTGGCACTCGATCCGCGAAGTGGTCGAGAAGCTGGACGTGATGCCGCTGCAGGTCCATATCGAAGCGCAGATCGCCGAAGTGTCGCTGACCGGCGATCTCAGCTACGGCGTGAACTGGTACCTGGAACGCGCGATGACGGACAACGGGCTCGGTCCGTTCGCCGAAGCCGCCGCGGGCGGACCGAGCCGCTGGAGCACGCTGGCCGGCAGCATCGGCGGCGTGAGTGGCGCCGGTGCGGTCTGGACGCTGGTGAAGAACGACGCCGCCGCCGTGATCAGTGCACTGGATGAGGTCTCCGACGTGCGCCTGCTGCAGACGCCGTCGATCTTCGTGCGCAACAACGCAGAAGCGACGCTCAACGTGGGCAGCCGTATTCCGATCTCCTCGGTCACGGTCAACCCGGGCCTGGGCACCGACAACACCTACAGCCAGGTGCAGTACCTGGACACCGGCGTGATCCTGAAGGTGCGCCCGCGGGTGACGAAGGACGGCATGGTGTTCCTCGACATCGTGCAGGAAGTGAGCTCGCCGGGCAGCGAACCGGACGCCAACGGCAACGTGCGAATCAATACGCGTCGCTTCAAGACCGAGGGCGCCGTGCAGGCGGGCAACACAGTGATGCTGGCCGGCCTGATCAGCGACACCGCGACCCAGGGTTCGTCCGGCATCCCGGGCCTGAGCCGTCTGCCGATCATCGGCGGCCTGTTCGGCAAGAAGACTACCGGCACCGAGCGCAGCGAAGTCATCGTGTTGCTGACGCCGACCATCGTCAGCAACCCGCAGGAAGCCAACGACCTGACCGACGAGTACGGCAAGCGCTTCCGCGCGCTGGAACCCCTGAACACGCCGCGCTCCAAGTGACGCCATCGGCCGCATCGTCCCTCCCCATCGTCCTGCTGCCGATCGGCACCGACGATGACGCGCTCGATGCGTGCCTGGGCGCACTGGACGCTGGCACGCCGGACGGCGCACGACTCTGGCTGGCCGACGATGCGCAGGCCGGTCCGCGCGGGCTGGCCATCATCGAACGCTGGCTGACGCGCACGCGCCTGCAGGCCGACTACACGCGCCGCCCGCGCATGCTCGGTGAAGTGGCGCATATGGATCAGATGCTCGCCGCCTGCGGTGACGCCGACGTGGTCGTGCTGTCGCCGGACGCGCAGCCCTTGCCCGGCTGGCTGCAGCAACTTGCGGCCTGCCTGGCCCGCGATGCGGCCATCGCCACCGCGACGCCCTGGTGCAACGCCGGCGAAACCACAGCCTGGCCTCGGCTGGGCGAGGTCAGCGATCCCCCGGCCGATGTCGAACGCACGGCCCACGCCTGCGCGGCGATGCCGCCGTTGCACCCTGAATTGCCGGCCGCCGTCGCCCACGCGGTCGCGTTGCGCGGCAGTGCGCGAAAGCGTGTCGGCGGGCTGGATGCCGCGAGCTACGGCTCGTGGTACGCGGCGCTGGTGGATCTCTCGCTGCGCCTGTCCGGCCTCGGCTGGCGCAACGTGCTGTGCGAAACCGCGTTCGTCGCGCGTGGCGGCGAGGGCGGGCCGTCCGATGGCGACATGGATGCCTTGAACGCGCGCTGGCCCGCTTTCACGCCGCGGCTGGCGACCTTCCTGATGGCCGATCCGTTGCGCGAGCCGCGCGAGCGGCTGGCTGCCTTGTACGCCGATGTCGGATCGCCGGAGCGCCAGCGTGACCTCTTCGGCTGAGCCGGGCGGCATCGCGGTCGTGGTCGTCACCCACGCCAGCGCGAGCACGATCGACGACTGCCTGATGCGTCTGCGCGTGGCGCACGGCGTGGACGAGATCCGCGTGGTGGACAACGCCTCGAGCGACGGCACGATGGAGATCGTGCAGCGGCACGCGCTGCAGGACGCGCGCCTGCGCTTCATCGCCAATCCCGACAACCCGGGGTTCGCCGTGGGTTGCAACCAGGGGGCGCGCGATAGCCAGTCGCCCTGGCTGGCGTTCGTCAATCCGGACCTGATGGTCGAGCCCGATACCCTCACCCGGCTGCGCGCGCACGCGGCCGGCGTGACCGGCGACGCGTTGCTCGGCGTCGATCTGGTCGATGAGGACGGCGTGCGCGACGCCGCGGCACGCCGCCGCGATCCGGTATTCGCCGAGATGCTGCGCGCACCGGCGCGCGCCTCCAGGCTCGGCGTGCCGCCCGATGACACGCGGCTGCTGCAACCGGTGGATGTGGTCTCCGGTGCGTTGATGCTGCTGCCGCGCACGCTGTTCGAACGGTTGAACGGCCTGGACGAAGGCTACCGTTTGCATGCCGAGGACATGGACCTGTGCCGACGTGCGCGCCAGGCCGGCGCTCTGGTCGCGGTCGCCAACGACATCCGTGTGTTGCACCTCCGCGGCGTCTCCAGCCGCTCGCGGCCAGTCTTCGTGGAATGGCACAAGCATCGGGGTTTGTGGCGCTATTTCCGGACATTCGAGGCTGCGCAGTGCGGCTTCGTCACCCGGCTGGGCGTGTTCGGCGCGATCTGGCTGCACTTCGGTGCCGTGTTTGCGCGTGTGCTGCTGCGGCGCCGTTAGGCACGCTGTGCGGGGTCACGGCTCGATGCGGTGGCCCGCGCCACGCAGGGACGACAGCGCTTCGTCCAGTTGGTGGGCCTGCACCAGCACGTAATCGGTGTCGTAGGTCGACAGGGCGAAGATGCCCACGCCAGCGACGGCCAGCGGATCCAGCACCGCTTTCAGGATGCCGGTCAGCGCGAAATCGAACGGACCCTGCAGCTTGAACATGCGCCAGCCGCGCTGGCAACGCACATCCTCGGGAACATGAAGCTCTTCGCAGACGAGCGAGAGTTCGTCATCCGTCCAGCCGGCGTGACGCATGCCGACCGTCGGCCACCAGGCGGGCAGGGTGGCATCGGCCGGCAGCTGGGCTACCGCGTAGCGCGACGGAAGCAACGTGAGCATCAGCGACGGAGCGGTCATCCGGCGCGGCCGTTCCACCAGAACAGCACGTTGACCGCGAGCACCACCACCACGGTGTAGATCAGCGACAGCGGGCCGCCCACGCGCCACAGCTGGCGCGAGGTGTAGTTGGCCGGGCCCACCACCATCGAGATCACCGGGTTCGAGGCGGTCATCAGGTTATTGGACGCCGACAACGCCACGATCAGCGCGAACGCGGTGGGATTGCCGCCGGCGGCCAGCGCCAGGTTGATCGCCATCGGCACCATCACGATGGTGGCGCCCACGTGGCTGATGACCAGCGAGAACGCGGTGGTCAGCAAGGCGATCGCGATCTCCAGCACCCAGATCGGAATGCCGTCGGGCAATCGCTCGACGGTATGGCCGGCCACCCAGGCCGCTGCGCCGCTGCTGTCCATCGCCCAGCCGAGCGGGATCAGTCCCGCCATCAGGAACACCGTCTTCCAGTTGATCGCGCTGTAGGCCTCGTCCATGCGCAGCACGCCGGTCAGCAGCATGCCGGCCACGCCGGTCATCAGGGTCAGCGCGACCGGCAGTTTGGACGTCAGCGCGATGATGATGGTGATCGCGAAGATCGTCATCGCGATCTTGAACTTGTGCGGGCGTTGCTCGCCCTTCGGGTAGTCGGTGACGACCACGAAGTCGCGGCTCTCCGCCGCCAGACCCAGGTCCTGCCAGATGCTGTGGAACACCAGCATGTCGCCGGCGCGCAGCTTCTCCTCGCGCACGTTCTCGCGGATGACCTTCTTGTCGCGGTTGATCGCCAGCAGGCTGATGCCGTTCTGCTTGCGCAGGCGCAGTTCGCGCGCGGTCTTGCCGATGAAGCGCGACGTCGGCGGCACCACCGCTTCGGAAATGCCGGCGCGACTGGGATTGAACAGGTCGCCGAAGTGGCGCAGGCGCGAGGACAGGCGCAGGAAGTGGTTCTGCGCGAAGTCGCTCACGTCCTGCCGCGGGCCCATGACGCCGAGCACGCTGCCCACCCAGATGCGCATGTCCGCCGGTGGCGCCAGGCGGGTGTCGTTGCCGGTCTGCAGCGCCAGCATCAACGGTGCGTCGTGGAGTGCTTCCGCTTCGCCCAGCGACATGCCCACCAGCGGGCTCTCGGCGGTGACCACCAGTTCGAACACGTCGCCTTCGATGCCGTAGGTGTTGGCGAAGTAGCTCTCCGTGCGCGCCGGCGTCACGTTGGTCTCGGTCTCGTCCCGCAGCTTCTTGTCGCCGTAGTAGCGGAAGTACAGCAGCGAGGCGACGACCAGCACCAGGCCGATCGGCCACGGCGCGAACATCCGCAGCGGCTCCAGCGTCGCCATGCCGGAGGGCAGGTTGTTGTTGGCCGAGACCAGCAGGTCGTTGAGCAGGATCAGCGGCGAGTTGCCGACCATCGTGAACGCACCGCCCATGACGATGGCGGCGGCGATCGGCAGCAGCAGGCGCTGGAGCGACAGGCCGGTGCGGGCGGACAGGCGCGAGGCCACGGGCATGAACAGCGCCATGACCGACGGGTTCTGCATGAAGGACGAATTGAGGCTGGCGATGGCGGTGGTCATCAGCAGCAGGCGCTGCTCGATGCCATGGCCGCGGCGCAGCAGCCAGGACGCGAGCCGGTTCAGCGCGCCGGTGCGGTCCAGGCCCGCGCCGAGGATCATCGTGGCGATGATGCTCATCACCGCGTTGCCGGAGAAGCCGCCGAAGATCTCTTCCGGCGCGATCAGGCCGGTGATGCCCAGCACCACCAGCACGACCAGGGCGACCAGGTCCGCGCGGATGCGCTCGAACAGGAACATCGCCATCGTGAAGCCGACCAGCCCGAGGACGAGCTTCATGTCGTTGGTCAGCGTCAGCGCGTTTTCCATGTCGCGGTCGGGTTCCGTGGGGCCTGGGTATTACTCGCGGTCGTACAGAAGATCCCACACCCCGTGACCGAGCTTCTGGCCGCGGGTCTCGAAATGGGTCTGCGGGCGCCACGCCGGACGCGGCACACTGCCGCGCGGGCCGGCGCGGTTCGCCAGGCCCGGGGTCGCATCCAGCACGTCCCACATGTGCTCGGCATAGGCTTCCCAGTCCGTGGCGCAGTGCAGGCGGCCGCCCGGGCGCAGCTTGCGTGCGATGAGCGCGGCGAACGCGGGCTGCACCAGCCGTCGCTTGTTGTGGCGCTTCTTGTGCCACGGGTCGGGGAAGTAGATGCGCACTTCGTCCAGCGCGCCGTCTTCGACTTCGTTCTGCAGCACTTCCACTGCGTCGTGGTGGTAGACGCGGACGTGGTCGCTGCCGTCGTCGGCCAGCGCGTTCAACAGGCGGCCCACGCCGGGGGCATGCACTTCCAGGCCGATGTAGTCGCGGTCCTTGTCGTGGCTGGCGGCGAAGCGCAGGGCTTCGCCATTGCCGAAGCCGATCTCCAGCACGCGCGGCGCGTGGCGGCCGAACACCGCATCGAAGTCGCGCGGGGCGCCGGTGTAATCCAGTCCGAACCGCGGCCACTGCGTGTCGAAGGCGCGCTGCTGGGCCTCGGTGAACCGACCCTGCCGCAGCACGAAGCTGCGGACTTCGCGCCGGCCTTCGGTGAGGGTGAACGGCTTGGGCGGTGTCTTGGCGCCGGGACTGGAGAACGGGTCCGTCATCAGCCGATCAGTCCGTCGATCGGGCTGGAGGCCGAGGCGTTGCGCTTGCGCGGGATGCGTCCGGCCAGGAAGGCCTCGCGACCGGCTTCCACAGCCTTCTTCATGGCGCTGGCCATCAGCAGCGGGTGCTTGGCGCCGGCGATGGCGGTGTTCATCAGCACGCCGTCGCAGCCCAGCTCCATCGCGATGGCGGCATCGGACGCGGTGCCTACGCCGGCGTCGACCAACACCGGCACCTTCGCGTTCTCGATGATTTCCAGCAGGTTGTACTTGTTCTGCACGCCCAGGCCGGAGCCGATCGGCGCGGCCAGCGGCATCACCGCGACGCAGCCGATCTCTTCCAGGCGGCGGGCCAGGATCGGATCGTCGCTGGTGTAGACCATCACCTGGAAACCGTCGGCCACCAGCTTCTCGGCGGCGGCCAGCGTCTGGACGACGTCGGGGTAAAGGGTTTTGGGGTCGCCGAGCACTTCCAGCTTGACCAGGGTGTGGCCGTCGAGCAGCTCGCGGGCCAGCCGGCAGGTGCGGACCGCGTCGTCGGCGGTGTAGCAGCCGGCGGTGTTGGGCAGGAGGGTGTAGCGGTCGGGCGGCAGCACGTCGAGCAGGTTGGGCTCGTTGGGCGACTGGCCCAGGTTCGTGCGCCGGATGGCGACAGTGACGATCTCGGCGCCCGCGGCCTCGGTGGCCAGGCGGGTTTCTTCGAAATCCTTGAACTTGCCGGTGCCGGTCAGCAGGCGGGAACGGTAGGTCTTGCCCGCGATCACCAGCGGGTCATGGGGGACGGTGTTGGACATCGCCCGATTATCGCCGATGTTGGGGGCAGGGTGGCGCCGCGCGGCCTCCCTGGCGACGCGGATCAGCCGCCGCCGAGGGCGTGCACGATCTCGACGCGGTCGCCGGCCTTCAACTGCGCGTGGGCGTGCTGGCCCCGCGGAACGATCTCGCCATTGACCTCGACGGCGACGCGGCGCTCGGCCAGGCCCTGCTGTTCGAGGAGCGCGAGGAGGGTGCTGTGCTCGGGCAGCGCGTGCGGCTGCCCATTCAACTGGATGTCCATCCCCGCATTGTCGCCGATGGCGGGCGCCATTGCCGCATTGCAGCGTGTGCCGCGGCTGCCTTTGGTGGAAGGATGCGCGCCATGCGCAGCCGTACGGCAGAGCCGGCACGCAGCCCATCATCCAATGCCCCGGGAGAGTCCATGAAGCGTTCCAGTTCGCCCGTCCGTTCGTTGCTGGCCGTTGCGCTGGCGATGGCGGCAGTCCCAGCCCTGGCCCAGAACGGCCCCTACACCCAGACCGTGTTCTTCGGCGACAGCCTGACCGACGCCGGCTACTTCCGCCCGCTGTTGCCCGCCAACGTGCGCGCGGTGACCGGCCAATTCACCACTAATCCCGGCTTCGTCTGGTCGCAGTACCTCGCCGAGTACTACGGCACCAGCGCCTATGCGAACGGCAATGGCCAGGTGGGCACCAACTACGCCGCCGGCGGCGCCCGCGTGGGCACCAACACCACCGGCGCACTGGGCCCGATTCCCTCGCTTGCCACGCAGGTCAACACCTACCTGACTTCCACCGGCGGCCGCGCCGATCCCAACGCGCTCTATACCGTGTGGGGCGGCGCCAACGACCTGTTCACCATCACCAACGGCGGCGCCAACCCGACCACGACGATCGGTGCCGCCGTCACGGCGCAGGTGGGCATCATCGGCACGCTGCAGACGGCCGGTGCGCGCTACATCCTGGTGCCGACGATTCCGGATCTGGGCGTGACGCCGGGCTTCCGCGCGCAGGGCACGGCCGCGGCTGCCGCGGGCACGCAGCTCTCGGCGACCTACAACACCGCGCTGTTCGATGCGATCGATGCGGCCGGCTTCCGGGTCATCCCGCTGGATACGTTCACGCTGCTGCGCGAGATCGTCGCCAGCCCGGCCGAATACGGTTTCGCCAACGTCACCGGCACGGCGTGCCAGCCGCAGATCACGGCCAACTCGCTGACCTGCAACCCGACCTCGTATGTCACCCCGAATGCGCCCGACACCTACGCGTTCGCCGACGGCGTGCACCCGACGTCGCGTGCGCACAGCATCCTGTCGCAGTACGCCGTGGCGATGCTGGAAGGTCCGCGCCAGATCGCGCTGCTGCCGTATACCGCGTCCGTGCATGGCCGCGCCCGCGCCGACCGCGTCGCGTCGCACGTCGCCGGCAAGCCGGAAGCGGATGGCATGCGCTGGTGGGGCGACCTGCGCGGCGACTTCCTGCGCTATGACCACGGCGACCTGTACGACGGTGCGGGTCCGATGGGCACCTTCGGCGTCGATTGGTCGCGCGGTTCGCTGGTCTACGGTGCGTTCGCCGGCTATGGCCGCGCGCAGTACGACTTCGGCAAGCGCAGCGGCAGCTTCGACGAATCGGATGCCACGCTCGGCGGCTTCGCGGGCTGGTATGGCGATCGCCTGTGGGCGAACGCGCAGGTCAGCTACAGCTGGATCTCCTACGACGTCGATCGCGAAGTGCAGCTGGGCGACGTGACCCGCCGCCACAGCGGTTCGCCCGACGGCACCAACCTGAGCCTGGGCCTGAGCGCCGGCTATCAGTGGGGCGAGGGCGCCTTCCGCCATGGTCCGGTGATCAGCCTGGTGTCGCAGACGATCGAGATGGACGGCTACAGCGAGAGCAACGTCAACTCCAGCGCACTGGCTTACCCGGATCAGGACTTCGATTCGCTGATCGGCAGCGCGGGCTACGAGCTCAGCTATGCGATCAACGACCACTTGCAGCCGTATGCGCGCCTGACGGTGGACAAGGAGTTCGAGGATCCGGCCGAGGAAGTGTTCGCGCAGTCGCTGTCGCTGCCCGGCACCAATCCCTACGCGGTGCCCGGCTTGGAGACCGACGACGGCTACGGCACGCTGCTGATGGGTGCACGCACGAAACTGTTCGGCTTCGATGCCAACCTGGGCGTCACCACGACGGTCAACCAGGGCGGCGGCACCAACACCACGGCGTTCATGACGCTGGGTGGCAACTTCTGATGCCCTTGCGCAATGCGGCGCCGGTCTTCGGCGCCGCATTGCCTTGCCGCCCGGGCCGGCATAGACTGCGGCCGTTCGCGCGGGTGTAGTTCAATGGTAGAACTGCAGCTTCCCAAGCTGCTAGCGTGGGTTCGATTCCCATCACCCGCTCCACTCCCTTCCTTCCCGTCATCGTCCGGCCTTCCGGACGTGCGATGCTGTCTGCGATCCCGGTAAACCCGCGCCCATGAAGCTCGCCATCCTGTCGCGCAACAGCAAGCTGTATTCGACCCGCCGCCTCGTCGAGGCCGCGCGTCAGCGCGGCCACACCGCGCGGGTGCTCGATCCGTTGCGCTGCTACATGCGCATCTCTTCTTCGGGCTTCCAGCTTCATTACAAAGGCAAGTCGCTGGCCGACTACGATGCGGTGATTCCGCGTGTCGGCGCGTCCATCACCCGTTACGGCACCGCGGTGCTGCGGCAGTTCGAACTGATGGGCACGTACAGTCCGAATCCTTCCGATGCGATCCTGCGTGCGCGCGACAAGCTGCGCGCGCACCAACTGCTCGCAGCCCAAGGCATCGACCTGCCGGTGACCGTGTTCGGCGACAACCCGGACGACACCACCGACCTGCTGTCGATGCTCGGCCCGCCGCCGCACGTCATCAAGTTGAACGAAGGTGCGCAGGGGGCCGGGGTCATGCTCACCGAGAAGCCGTCCGCCTCTCGCAGCGTGGTCGAAGCCCTTCGCGGTCTGTACGCCAGCTTCGTGGTCCAGGAATTCATCGCCGAGGCCGAGGGCGCGGACCTGCGCTGCTTCGTGGTCGGCGACGAAGTGGTCGCCTCGATGCGGCGACAGGCGCCGGAAGGGGACTTCCGCTCCAATCTGCACCGGGGCGGCACCGCCATGCGCATGGAAGCCACGGATGAGGAGCGCGCGGTCGCGATACGCGCGGCGCGGGTGCTTGGCCTAGGGGTGGCGGGGGTGGACCTGATCCGGGCCGCCCGCGGCCCCCTGGTCCTGGAGGTCAACTCGACCCCAGGACTGGAGGGGATCGAGGCTGTGTGCGGGGTGGACGTGGCCGGCAAGATCGTGGAACACCTGGCCGCCAAGGCCTGAACAGGGGCGGGGCCGGGATGCCGGTCAAAAATCCTGGATTTCACGCAGATTTAACGCCGCCTTTAACGGGTGTTTAATCGATTTCCGCGTAGCCTTGTCCGGACCGCAGCTCTGCGTTCCTCCCGGTGATACATCTGGAAAGCACAGGATTACGGTAATCGGGGCTTTATTTGGCCCAAGCGGGCGTCCACCCGCTTGGGCCTTTGTTTTTTTCGGCGGCAGGCCTTGGCGTAGCCGCAGTTACCTATGCAAGAATCGGAACGTTCGGTCGCGTCGCTCCGCCCCCGGCGACCGGGTACTGACAAGGCCATGACGGATGTCGGGCCGTCTTCGAGGGTGAATCATTTCGATCGAGGTGAAAGGATGCGTAAGCTGTTTCTGGTCTCCGCCATGCTGCTGGCGATCCCCATGGCGCAGGCTTCGATGAGCGCGGCTTCAGGTGGAGCGGATACGACGGGCCTGCTCAATGTATCCACCCCATTCGAGCAACAGAAGGACAAGATCCTCGCGGAACTCGGGGATGGCAAGACATATGTAGAAATTACCCAACAGGAACGGCTTGAGGTGCGCGACGCGTTGGTCCGCATCAGCGACTCGCTGCAGAAGGCCGGAGGCGTGGATCAACTCTCCGCAGATGACAAGGCCAGGGTTTTCAACGATCAGGAACTGATCAACTCCATACTCACTCGGGCGGGCGAAGACAGTCGCTTGGTTTGCACGCGGGAGAAGAAGGTCGGCTCTCATCGGGCAACGACCCAATGCCAGACCGTTGCACAACGTCGACGCATGCGCGAGGAATCGCAAAACGAAATGAGCAAGAACTTCCGTCAACCCATCCTTGAGTCCCGTTGAGAAAAATGCGCATCCTCGTTATCGAAGACAACAGCGACATCGCCGCCAATCTCGGCGATTACCTGGAGGAGCGTGGCCACACCGTCGACTTCGCGGCCGACGGTGTGACCGGGTTGCACCTGGCGGTGGTGCACGAGTTCGACGCCATCGTCCTGGACTTGAACCTGCCGGGCATGGACGGGCTGGAGGTCTGCCGCAAGCTACGCAACGAAGCACGCAAGCAGACGCCGGTACTGATGCTGACCGCGCGCGATTCGCTGGACAACAAGCTGGCCGGCTTCGATTCCGGTGCGGACGACTACCTGATCAAGCCGTTCGCGCTGCAGGAAGTCGAGGTCCGCCTCAACGCGCTGTCGCGGCGCGGCAAGGGCGTACAGACACGCGTGCTGGAAGTCGGCGAGCTGGAGTACAACCTCGACACGCTGGAAGTCCGTCGCCAGGGCAAGCTGTTGCAGCTCAATCCGACGGCGCTGAAGATCCTGCAGGCGTTGATGGAGGCGTCGCCCGCCGTGGTGACGCGTCAGGAGTTGGAAACCCGCGTCTGGGGCGAAGAGCTCCCTGATTCGGATTCCCTGCGCGTGCACATCCACGGCCTGCGTGCCGTGGTCGACAAGCCGTTCGACTCGCCCTACATCCAGACCCGCCACGGCATCGGATACCGCATCGCCGCGCCCGATGCCAGCAACTGAGTCGTCGAAACCCCGCCGCCACCGCCGCTTCCGGCGGCGGCTGCGTACCCGCATCATCCTGTCGTTCGTCCTGTTGGGTTTCGGCCTGACGCTGCTGCTGGCATTTTCCGCCAACTGGGTGCGGAACCGCGTCGAGGAAGACCTGGTCGTCGACGCGATCGGCCAGAACATCACCGAGTACCAGCGGCGCTATGAGGCGAGTGGCGGACGGGCACGCGATCTGCAGGTGCAGACGATGCGTGCTTATGCGTTCGCGCCGGACAAGTTCGAACAGCTCCGGATCGAACAGCCCGAGTGGTACCGGCTGCCGAACGGCATCCACACCGTCAGCGGCACGGATGACGACGGATCGCCTTTCTCCTACTGGCTAGCGGTGCAGAAGACGCCCGAGGCATGGTTCTTCCTGGCGTACGACAAGACGGAATCAGTGAAGGCCAAGACCAAGTTCAACCAGGCGCTGGTGGGCGTGGTCATCGTGTTCACGGGTATTTCCTTGCTGATTGGCTGGTGGTCGGCCTCTCGCGTCATGAGTCCGGTGTCGGAACTCGCTTCCCGCCTGCGCGCCTACCGCGGCAGCAGCAATCCCCGCACGCTGGCGCCCCACTTCCCGCAGGACGAAGTCGGCGAGCTTGCCAAGGCGCTGGACGACTATTCCGAGCGCCTGACCGAAGTCGTCCAGCGCGACCGCGAGTTCAATGCCGACGTCAGCCATGAGTTGCGCACGCCGCTGGCCATCATCCGTGGCTCGGTAGAGCTGATGCTGTCGCGGCCGGACATGGACGAGAAGACGCGCACGCGCATCCAGCGCATCCAGCGCGCTGAGCAACAGTGCACGGATCTGATCAGCGCGCTGCTGCTGCTGTCGCGCAATGAGCGCGGCCACGGCAATACGGATGTCGCGCGCGTGGTCGACCAACTGCTGGACGCCCACCGCGCCACGCTCGGTGGCAAGCCGCTCACGTTGCGCGTGGAAGGCGAAGAGGGCGCGCGCGTGGATTCGCCCGAGGCAGCGCTCTCCGTCGCACTGGGCAACCTGATCGGCAATGCGGTGAAGTACACGAAGGAGGGCGATGTCGTCGTCCGCCTGCTGCCGGATGCCGTCGAAGTCGTGGACTCCGGTCCCGGCCTGAGCAAGGAGGATGCCGCACGCCTGTTCGAACGCGGCTATCGCGGCACCCATGCCGGCCACTCGCAGGGCGGCGGCATCGGCCTGTCCATCGTCAGCCGCCTGTGTGCACTGTACGGTTGGGAGGTCGGTGTGCGGCCCGGCGAATCGAAGGGTGTGATCGCGACCCTGCGCTTCACACCGGCGCGAGATGCGTCGGGCGAGGGCCCGGCAGGCGAGGGCCCGGCAGGCGCCTGAACGCACCCGGCTACAAGGTGATCCAGAAACAGTTGTAGGCGCGCCGCAACCCGAAGGTGGTGTTGGACGGGGTGGCGCTGTTCTTCAACGTCTGCATCACGCGCAGGCCCACGGGCCGCGAACGCTGGGCGGTCGTCGGGTAATAGCCATCCTGATTGGCGTCGACGACGGCGCCATCGGCATCGACCACTGGAGCGGGGTCCGGCCGGATCGGAACGATGTCCACGAGCGGTCGCTGTGCCACCGCATCCAACTGATTGAGGATGCGTAGCGCGGCGGCATCGGACACGCCGCTCCAGTGGTAGACACCAGCGAGCCGATTGACGTCCCCGGCGCTGATCGCCATCGACACCTGTGCCACCAGGTCGCTCAACGTGCGCGAGCAGCCGCCGCGGTACAGCGCGCCCGGCGCCGAAGATCCCGGGGTGCTGGCGGACGGTAGGCGATCCATCGCGCCGATGTCCTCGCAGTTCTTGTCCGTGTAGACGGTGTCACCGGACATCGTGGTGCAACGCTGCACGCCCTGCTGCTGCGCCCGTGCCGGAGGCGCATCGAACGCGATCCACAGGCACAGGCTGGCGAAGGAAAGGAGCAGGAAGCGCATGCCGGCAGCGTAATCGCGGCACGCCATCCGGTCACGGCACGCATGCACGGATTGCGACCGCCGTTCACGTGCGGGTGGGGCGCATGGCGCGCCCCAGGCGTCAGTCCGCCCAGCCGAGGCGGGTGAGGACCGTCTGGGTCGGCTTGGCCAGGTTCAACGTGTAGAAGTGCAGCGACGGTGCGCCGCCAGCCACCAGGCGTTCGCACAGGTTGGCCACCACATCCGCGCCGAAGTCGCGGATCGCCTCGGCGTCGTCGCCGAGCGCCTGCATGCGCTTGCCGATCCAGCGCGGGATCTCGGCGCCGCAGGCCTCCGAGAACCGGCGCAGCTGGGCGAAATTGGAGATCGGCATGATGCCCGGGATGATCGGAATCTCCACGCCGAGCTTGCGCGAGGCGTCGACGAAGTGGAAATACGCATCCGGGTTGTAGAAGTACTGCGTGATCGCGCCATCGGCGCCAGCGTCGACCTTGGCCTTGAAGTGGCGCAGGTCGGTCAACGCATCTTCCGCTTGCGGGTGCGTTTCGGGATAGGCGCCGACTTCGATATGGAAGGTGTCGCCGTGTTCGGCGCGGATGAAGTCGATCAGTTCCGAGGCGTAGCGCAGGTCGCCTGGATGGCCCATGCCGGAGGGCAGGTCGCCGCGCAGCGCGACGATGCGCTTGCAGCCCAGCGCTCGGTACAGCCGCAGCAGTTCGCGGATTTCCTCACGGCTGCCGCCCACGCACGACAGGTGGGGCGCGGCGTCGAAGCCGTGGTGCTGGTTGAGGTGGCGGACCGTCTCGGAGGTGTAGCTGAGCGTGGAGCCACCGGCGCCGAACGTGCAGGACACGTACTCGGGCGCATGCGCCTTCAGCTTGTCCGCGGTGCGGTCGAGCTGTGCGCGCTGCTCGTCGGTCTTGGGCGGGTAAAACTCGAACGAAACCGGGATCGGCATGGAGAGGCCCCGAGGGGCAGGCGCATCCCCGCGCCTGCCGTGGATCGAGAGGGCGGCATGGCGCCGCCCCCGTGCACTGCGTCGATCAGTAGCGGTAGTGGTCCGGCTTGTACGGACCTTCGACCGCCACGCCGAGGTAGTCGGCCTGGTCCTTCGTGAGCGTGGTCAGCTTCACGCCGATCTTCTCCAGGTGCAGGCGCGCGACTTCCTCGTCCAGCTGCTTCGGCAGGATGTAGACCTTGGCTTCGTACGTGTCCTTGTTCGCCCACAGGTCGATCTGCGCCAGCGTCTGGTTGGAGAAGCTGTTGCTCATCACGAAGCTGGGGTGGCCGGTGGCGCAGCCCAGGTTCACCAGGCGACCTTCGGCCAGCAGGAAGATCGCGTTGCCGTTGGCGAAGGTGAACTTGTCGACCTGCGGCTTGATGTTGGTCTTCACCGCGCCGCTGGCGTAGAGCGCATCGACCTGAATCTCGTTGTCGAAGTGGCCGATGTTGCAGACGATCGCCTGATCCTTCATCGCCTGCATGTGGGCGAGGGTGATGATGTCCTTGTTGCCGGTGGTGGTGACGTAGATGTCGGCGCGACCGAGGGTGTCCTCGAGCGTGGTCACCTCGTAGCCTTCCATCGCCGCCTGCAGCGCGCAGATCGGATCGATCTCGGTGACGATCACGCGGGCGCCGTAGGCGCGCAACGACGCCGCCGAACCCTTGCCCACGTCGCCGTAACCGCAGACGACCGCGACCTTGCCGGCCAGCATCACGTCGAGCGCGCGCTTCAGGCCATCGGCCAGCGATTCGCGGCAGCCGTACAGGTTGTCGAACTTCGACTTGGTGACCGAGTCGTTGACGTTGATCGCCGGGACCAGCAGCTTGCCCTGCTCGGCGATCTGGTACAGGCGGTGCACGCCGGTGGTGGTCTCTTCGGAGACGCCCTTCCAGTCCTTGACCACGCGGGTCCAGAAACCGGGGCGTTCGGCGGCCACGCGCTTGAGCAGGTTCTTGATGATCTGCTCTTCATGGCTGCCGGAGGCGCTGTTGACCCAACTGTTGTCGCCCTGTTCCAGCTCGTAACCCTTGTGGATCAGCAGGGTGACGTCGCCACCGTCGTCCACCACCAGCTCCGGACCCGTCTGGGTGCCGTCGGCCAGGGTGAAGGTCAGCGCGTCCAGCGTGCAGTCCCAATACTCTTCCAGCGTCTCGCCCTTCCAGGCGAACACCGGCGTGCCGGTGGCGGCGATCGCGGCGGCGGCGTGATCCTGCGTCGAGAAGATGTTGCACGAGGCCCAGCGCACGTCGGCGCCGATGTCCTTCAGCGTCTCGATCAGCACGGCGGTCTGGATCGTCATGTGCAGCGAGCCCGTCACGCGCACGCCCTTGAGCGGCTTGGTGGCGGCATGCTTGCGGCGGATGGACATCAGGCCGGGCATCTCGTGCTCGGCGATGTCGAGTTCCTTGCGGCCCCAATCGGCCAGGGAAATGTCGGCGACTTTATAGTCGCCCTCGGTGGAAAACTTGCGTACGGCGTTCATCAGTAGTGGCTCCGGGAAAGGTGGCGAGCGTGGCTCGCATGCTTGACCGGGCGCCGTTGCAAAAATCCTGCCGAGCCTGGCCGTGCTTGCCTGTTGAACAGACATCACGGTCGCAGCGCCCCTCGGCGGCCAACATTATATCTCTTGTTCCGGATGAAACGATGACGCACGCATTGGCCTGATCGGGTAGGCTTCGGAATGCTGCCCTGCAGCAGACCAATTGTCCGCAAGGACAATACCAATCCAGGCCAAACGATCGACGGGAACCACGCGACACGCATGAACAGCCCCCGCAGCCTTGAGTTCGCTCCGCCCGATGTTCCGCTGCGTGAAGACGTCCGGCGCCTGGGCGCGCTGGTCGGGGAGATGCTGGCTGAACAGGTATCCCCGGCGTTCCTGGCCGATGTGGAGCGCGTGCGCACCACCGCTATCGCGCGCCGGCAGGCGGGGGAGCCGCCGCAATCGCTGGCGGGGTTGCTCGACGGGCAATCGCCGGCACAGGCGGAATCGCTGATCCGCGCGTTCAGCACCTACTTCCAGGTGGTGAACATCGCCGAGCGCGTGCACCGCATCCGCCGCCGCCGCGACTACCAGCGGACCGGCAGCGAACGGCCGCAGCCCGACGGCCTGCACGATGCGCTCGCCCGCCTGAAAGCGCAGGGCGTCACCCTCGACGAACTCGCCGACTGGCTGCCGCGCATCGACGTGGAGCCGGTGTTCACCGCGCACCCGACCGAGGCCGTGCGCCGCGCGCTGCTGGAGAAGGAGCAGCTGATGGTGGCCAGCCTGATCAACGGGCTGGACGGCACGCGCACGCCGGGTGAACTGGCCACGGATACGGCGCGCTTCCGCATGGCGTTGACGTCGGCCTGGCAGACGGCGGACTCCTCGCCGGTGCGCCCGGGCGTGGAAGACGAACGCGAACATGTTGGCTTCTACCTGATCGAAGTGCTGTACCGGGTCATCCCCGTGCTGTACGAAACGCTCGAAAGCGCGATCACCGAGGTCTACGGCGCCGCGCCTGAGGTCACCGCGCGGCTCCCGCGCGTGTTGCGCTTCGGCACCTGGGTCGGCGGCGACATGGACGGCAATCCGAACGTCGATGCGCGTACCGTCACCGCCACGCTGGATGCGCAGCGGCGCGCCATCCTCACGCGGTACCTCAAGGAGCTGCGCCAGCTGACCACGCTGCTCAGCCAGTCGACGTCGGTTATCGGGGTGTCGGACGAGGTCGTCGCGCAGGTCGAACGCTATCGCGCCCTGATGCCCGACGCCGCGAAGAAATCGCGGCCGCGCCACGGCGACATGCCGTACCGCCTGCTCAACGACCTGATGCGTGCGCGCCTGCAGGCCACGATCGAGGATCGCCCCGAACGCTATGCCTCGCCGGAAGAACTGGCGCAGGACGTCGATCTCATCCTGCAGAGCCTGGAAGCCAACCGCGGCATCCATGCCGGCTGGTTCGCGGTGCGCAGGCTGGCGTGGCGGGTGCGCACGTTCGGCTTCCACCTTGCGCGCCTGGACGTGCGCCAGGAGTCCAGCGTGCATGGGCGCGCCGTCGCCGAGGCGTTGGGCGACAGCGACTGGGAACAGCGCGACGCCGTCGAACGCGCCGCGCTGTTGGGGCCGTACGCGAGCGGCGACAGCATGCTGCCAGCGTCGGATCAGGAAGGTAACGAGCGGCTCGACGCGGTGTTCAAGGCCTTGGCCGACGCGCGCGTGCGGCACGGTACCGACGCGCTGGGCACCTACATCATCAGCATGGCGCACAGCCGTGCCGACGTGCTGACCGTGCTGGCGCTGGCGCGTCGGGGCGGTTTGGTCGACGACGCAGGTCAAGTTCCGCTCGATATCGCGCCGCTGTTCGAAACCATCGACGACTTGGGTCATGGCACGGAGGTGCTGCGCGACCTGCTGGCCGATCCGGTCTACCGTGCCCACCTCGCTGCGCGCGGCAACGTGCAGATGGTGATGCTCGGCTATTCCGACAGCGGCAAGGACGGCGGTATCGCCGCCTCGCGCTGGGGCCTGCAGCGGGCGCAGGTGGATCTGGTGGATGCCGCGCAGGACTTGGGCATCAAGCTGACGTTCTTCCACGGTCGCGGCGGTTCGATCATCCGCGGCGGCGGCAAGACCACGCGGGCGCTGGAAGCGGCGCCGCGTGGCAGCGTCGACGGGCGCCTGCGCGTGACCGAGCAGGGCGAAGTGATCCACCGCAAGTACGGTATCCGCGCGCTGGCGCTGCGTTCGCTGGAGCAATCGGTCGGCGCCGTGCTGCTGTCGAGCCTGCGGCCGCGCCCGCCGGAGCCGCGCGAGGCGCGCTGGCGCGAGATCATGGCGCTGGTGGCGCGCGAGAGCACCCAGGCGTACCGCGCGTTCGTGCAGTCGCCCCGTTTCATGGACTACTTCCGCAGCGCCACGCCGATCGATGTCATCGAAAGGATGACGCTGGGCTCGCGTCCTTCCCGGCGCCTGGGCCAGGACGCGGCGCTGGGCAACCTGCGTGCGATTCCCTGGGTATTCGCCTGGAGCCAGGCGCGTGCCGTCATCCCGGGCTGGTATGGCGTGGGGACGGGATTGCAGGCCGCAGCCGATGCTTACGGTGAAGAGGCGCTGCGCGAAATGGCGCGCGACTGGCCGTTCTTCAAGACCTTCCTCGACGACGTCTCCATGGTGCTGGCCAAAGGCGACCTCAGCATCGCCGAGATGTATTCGAAGATGGCGGGCGACCTCCACGGCGCGTTCTTCCCGAAGGTGCAGCAGGAACATGCTGCCGCCGTGCGCTGGGTGTTGGCCCTCAACGGCAACGACTGGCTGCTGCAGCACGACCAGCGCCTGGCGCTGTCGATCCGCCTGCGCAACCCCTACATCGATCCGATCAGCGTGATGCAGGCCGACCTGCTGAAGCGCTGGCGCGCCAGCGACCGCGAGGACGACGCGTTGTTGCATGCGCTGGTCGCCAGCATCAACGGCGTATCGCAGGGCGTGCAGAACACGGGTTAAGCCCGTTTGTTGTAGGAGCGACGTGAGTCGCGACCGCACGCTGTCCGGTCGCAATGGATGCCTGATCCGGAATGGCGTGGCGTCTGGGTCGGCCTGCGCGACGATGTCCGTCCGCCGTCAATGCGCGGTCGCGACTCACGTCGCTCCTGCACGCACATCACGCGGCCTCAACCATCCAACTCCGACCAGCGCTGGTACGCATGATCCAGTTCCGCCTGCTTCGCGGCGAGCTCGTCGTTCGCACGCTGCAGGTCGGCCGGAGATTGCTGGTAGTAGGCGGCGTCGTTCATCGCTTCAGTGCGCTTGGCGACCTCGGCTTCCAGCGCTTCGATGCGCGCCGGCAGCTGTTCCAGCTCGCGCGCTTCCTTGAAGCCCAGCTTGCGCTTGGCGGCCACCGGTTCGGGCTGCTTCGACAGGGCGGGTTTGACCGGTGCGGTCGCCGCGGCGGTCGCACCCGGCGTACGGCGCTGGCGCAGCCAGTCCGAATAGCCACCGACGTAGTCGCCCAGCCGTCCTTCGCCTTCCAGCACCAGCGTGCTGGTGACCACGTTGTCGAGGAAGTCGCGATCGTGGCTGACCAGTAGCAGCGTGCCCTTGTAGTCGAGCAGCAATTCTTCCAGCAGCTCCAGCGTCTCGACGTCCAGGTCGTTGGTCGGTTCGTCCATCACCAGCAGGTTCGACGCTTGCGCGAACAGCTTGGCCAGCAGCAGGCGGTTGCGCTCGCCGCCGGAGAGGCGGGTGATCGGCGCGCGAGCGCGTTCGGGCGAGAACAGGAAATCCTGCAGGTAGCCGATGATGTGCTTGCGGCTGCCGTTGATCTCGACGAAGTCGCTGCCTTCGGCCACGTTTTCCAGGGCGGTACGCGACTCGTCCAACTGGCTGCGGTGCTGGTCGAAGTAGGCGATCTGCAGGCCGGTGCCGAGCTTCACTTCGCCCTGCTGCGGCGCCAGCTCGCCGAGCAGGATCTTCAGCAGCGTGGACTTGCCCGCACCGTTGGGACCGATGATGCCGACGCGGTCGCCGCGCATGATCGTCGCCGATACATCGTCCAGCAGCGTGCGGCCGTCGTAGGCTTGGGTGACGTGGGTGGCTTCGATGACCTTCTTGCCGGAGGCCTGCGCGGCGGCGGCTTCCATCTTCACGTTGCCGGACAGCTCGCGGCGCTGCGCGCGTTCGCGGCGCATCGCCTTCAGCGCGGTGACGCGGCCCTCGTTGCGGGTGCGGCGGGCCTTGATGCCCTGGCGGATCCAGACCTCTTCCTGCGCCAACAGCTTGTCGAAGCGCGCGTTCTCCTGCGCCTCGGCATGAAGGCGTTCTTCGCGCCGGCGCAGGTAATTGTCGTAGTCGCCGGGCCAGCTGGTCAGCTGGCCGCGGTCGATCTCGAGGATGCGCGTGGCCAGCGAGCGCAGGAAGCTGCGATCGTGGGTGACGAACACGATGCTGCCGCCGAAGGACTTCAGGAAGCCTTCCAGCCAGGCGATCGCTTCGATGTCGAGATGGTTGGTGGGTTCGTCCAGCAGCAGGATGTCGGGGTTGCGGACCAGCGCCTGCGCCAGCAGCACGCGGCGCTTCATGCCGCCTGACAGTGCGGCGAAGTCGGTTTCTTCAGGCAATTCCAGCCGTTCCAGCACCTGCTGCACGCGGCGGTCCAGGTCCCAGCCGTTGCGGGCTTCGATCTGTGCCTGGGCCTCGCCCATCGCGTCCATGTCGCCGTCGTGCAGCGCGTGGTGGTAAAGCGCCAGTAGGTGGCCCAGGTCGCCCAGGCCTTCGGCGACGACGTCGAATACGGTGCCCTGGGTGTCCTGCGGCACCTCCTGGGCCATGCGCGCGACCACCACGCCGTTCTGCACGCGGATCTCGCCGTCGTCGGGCTTCAGTTCGCCGGCCATCAGCCGCATCAGCGTCGACTTGCCCATGCCGTTGCGGCCGACGATGCAGACGCGCTCGCCGGGTTCGATGGACAGGTCGACGTGTTCGAGGAGGAGCGGCCCGCCGACGCTGAAGTCGACCCGCTGGAATTGCATCAGAGACATCCGCCTATTGTAGCCGGCGCGGCGGGCCCTACGGCCGGGCGGGACCTACTGGAAGTTGTAGCGCACCACGTGGAAGAACACCGGCGCGGCGAAGACCACCGAGTCCAAGCGGTCCAGGGCGCCGCCATGGCCTTCGATCATCGTGCCCCAGTCCTTGGCGCCCAGGCTGCGCTTGGTGGCCGACAGCGCCAGCCCGCCCAGGAAGCCGCACAGCACGATCAGCAGCGACAGCAGCGCCGACTGCACCGGCGTGAATGGCGTCACCCACCACAGCGCCGCGCCGATCAGCGCCGCGGACAGGCCGCCCCCGACCAGGCCCTCGACGGTCTTGGACGGGCTGACCTTGGGCGCCAGCAGGTGCTTGCCGAACAGTTTCCCGAACACGTACTGGAGGACGTCGCTCAACTGCACCACCAGCAGCAGGTAGAACAGCAGCATCAGGTTCTGGCCTTCATACCCAGGGATGTTCAACAACATCAGCGCCGGCGCATGGCTCAGGCAGTAGACGGTGAGCATCAGGCCCCACTGCACCTTGGTGTTGCGTTCCAGGAAATCCTCGGTGTCGCCCTGCAGCGCCGTGATCGCGGGCAGCAGCAGGAAGCCGTAGACCGGGATGCACATGACGAACAGGCCGTACCAGTCCACGCCGATCAGCCAGTACTGCAGCGGGATCGCCACGTAGAAGCAGAGGCATAGCGCCAGGTGATCGCCGCGCCGCGTCGGCGTGAGGGTGAGGAATTCGCGCAGCGCGAAGAACGACAGCAGCGCGTACAGCACCAGAGTCGCGACCTTGCCGATCAGGAAGCACACCAGCAGCACGCCGACCATCACCCACCAGGCGTTGATGCGCGCGTTGAGGTTGTCCACCACGGCAGATGGCTTGCGCCGACCCAGCAGCCAGCCGATGGTCGAGGCCAGCACCAGCAGCGCGATGACACCACCGATCATCCACCAGAATTTGCCCGGCGCCTGCGCGATGGCGGTGCGGATGAAGCCGTTGAAGGGCAGGGAGTCCATGGTCGCGGTCTTCGTCGGATCAGGGAGCGAGCGCCAGCACGGCATCGCGTGCGCGCTGCAGGAAGTGGGCCTTGTCTTCGCCCGGTGGCGAGGCCAACGGCGTGCCGAAGCGCACCGTGCAGATCAGTGGCACCGGCAACAGACTGCCCTTGGGCATGCTGCGCCGCGCGTTGTCGAGGTAGACCGGGATCAGCTCGACCCGCGGATAGCGCTGCGCGAGGTGGTACAGGCCGGATTTGAATGGGAGCAGCGTGGCGTCGGGATTGCGCGTGCCTTCCGGAAACAGGATCAACGACGCACCTGCGTCCAATGCTTCATACAGCGGCTGCAGGGGATCGGCATCGGCGTCCACGCGCTGCCGGTCGATCAGCACCACGTTGAGGCCCGGTCCCGCGATCAGGCCCTTGAGTCCGCCGCCGCCCCAGTAGTCGCGCGCGGCGACGGGCCGGGTCGTGCGGCGCAGCGCGGGTGGTAGTGCCGACCACAGGGCGACGGTGTCGAGATGGCTGGCATGGTTGGCGAAGTAGATGCGCTGGCGGGGTTCGGGTTGGCTGCCGATCCAGCGCGGGTACGCGCCGATCAGGGCTTTGCTGACGGCGGCCAGCAGGCGGCTGATCATGCGCCGTCCCGTGCGTGCAGCGCTGCGGCGATGGCGCGGCTGCGGGTGATGCAGGTCAGCAACGCGCCCAACGCGATCACCCACGCGGCGATGCGCAAGGTCCAACCGGTGTGCGCGAAGGCCGCTTCCGCCGCGCCCAGCAGGCAGGCCGCGGTCAGTACCGCCATGCGGTGCTGCTTGGCCATCGGTCCCCTGAAATCCTGGGGCAGGCCCAGGCTGCCGCCGGCCAGGCGCACGTACGCCGTGAGCGCGGCCGCCAGCGCACCGAGCCACCCCAGCCAGGCCGCGCCACAGGCGTAGCCGAGGGCGACGATCAGCAGCGAGTCGGCCACGCGGTCCGGAAACTCGTTGTACAGCGCCCCGGTCGGCGTCTTCTTTCCGCCTTCCATCGCGACCATGCCGTCCAGCAGATTGCAGACCAGGCGCAGCTGGATGCACGCCGCCGAGGCGATCAGCGCGAGCGGCGTGGCGAGCCACAGCAGCCACGCGCCCAAGGCGGCGAAGGCGATGCTCAGCACCGAGATCTGGTTCGGGGTGACGGACGAGCGCGCCAGGGCGGCGCTGATCGAGCGCGCCCATCCGCTGGCGCGGGCGGCGATGGGACGCCGGTTGCTGTCGTGTGACATACGGTCTTCCTGACGTGTGCCGCGATCCTAGCGGCAGGCGAGGGGGCGCCGCCAGTCGCGCCGATCAGGCCGTTTCCGCTGCCCGACTGCCCAGTTCGGCGTGGCGTCGTTCCATCTCTTCGCGCAGTTGGCGACGCAGGCGGGCGGCCGCGAAGCGTCGGACCTCGTCCGGCGTGGTCGGCTCCAGCGGCGGTACCGGCGTGGTGCGGCCGTCGTCGTCCACCGCGACCATGGTGAAGAAACAGCTGTTGGCGTGGCGCACGCTCTGCTTGCGGATATCCTCGGCCACCACCTTGATGCCGATCTCCATCGACGAGGTGCCGGTGTGGTTGACCGAAGCCAGGAAGGTCACCAGTTCGCCCACATTGATGGCCTGGCGGAACATCACCTGGTCCACCGACAGGGTGACCACGTACTTGCCGGCGTAGCGGCTGCCGCAGGCGTAGGCCACCTGGTCGAGCAGCTTGAGGATGGCGCCGCCGTGGACCTTGCCGGAGAAGTTGGCCATGTCCGGCGTCATCAGCACCGTCATCGAGAGCTGGTGGCTCTTCAGCGATTCCATGGCACGCCTCCGCAAGGTGAGGCGCGCAGGCTAACCGATCCCGGCATGCGCCGTGCGGCCCCGTCGCCGGAAAAGAAAACGGGCCGCATGAGCGGCCCGTTCCCGTCGTCGCGATGTTCCGCGGCGGTTACTTCAGCTTGGCGTCCTTGCGCAGGGCTTCGGCGCGGTCGGTCTTCTCCCAGGAGAAGGCGGTCGCGGTCTGCTTCTTGCCGGCGCCGTCCACGTAGCTGATCTCGCGCGGCTTGCGGCCGAAGTGGCCGTAGCTGGCGGTCGGCTGGTAGATCGGGTGCTCCAGGTCCAGCATCTTGGTGATGCCGTACGGGCGCAGGTCGAAGTGCTTGCGGATCAGCTTCTCGATCACGTCATCGCCGACCTTGCCGGTGCCGAACGTGGTCACCGAGATCGAGGTCGGCTCGGCCACGCCGATGGCGTAGGAGACCTGCACTTCGCACTTGTCGGCCAGGCCGGCGGCCACGATGTTCTTGGCCACGTAGCGCGCGGCGTAAGCGGCCGAACGGTCCACCTTCGACGGATCCTTGCCCGAGAACGCGCCGCCACCATGACGGGCCATGCCGCCGTAGCTGTCGACGATGATCTTGCGGCCGGTCAGGCCGCAGTCGCCCACCGGGCCGCCGATGACGAACTTGCCGGTCGGGTTGATGTGCACCTTGTTCTTCGGCAGGGCGTCCAGCCACTTCTTCGGCAGCACCGGCACCAGGATCTCGGCGCGCACGGCCTCGATCAGGTCCTTCTGCTTGATGTCCGGGTCGTGCTGGGTCGACAGCACCACGGCGTCGAGGCCCAGGACGGTGTTGCCGTCGTAGCGCAGGGTGACCTGCGACTTGGCATCGGGACGCAGCCACTTCAGCTTGCCCTTCTTGCGCACCTTGGCCTGCTGTTCCACCAGGCGGTGGCTGTAGTACAGCGGGGCCGGCATGAATTCCGGCGCCTCGTTGCAGGCGTAGCCGAACATCAGGCCCTGGTCGCCCGCGCCCTGTTCTTCCGGCTTCTTGCGGTCCACGCCCTGGTTGATGTCGGGCGACTGCTTTCCGAGCATGTTGATGATGGCGCAGGTGTGGCCGTCGAAGCCGACGTCCGAATTGTCGTAGCCGATGTCGTTGATGACCTTGCGCGCCAGCGACTCGATGTCGACCCACGCGGTGGTGGTGACTTCGCCGGCAACGATGGCCGCGCCCGTCTTCACCAACGTCTCGCAGGCCACGCGTGCGCGCTTGTCCTGGGCCAGGATGGCGTCCAGCACGGCGTCGGAAATCTGGTCGGCGATCTTGTCCGGATGGCCTTCGGAGACCGATTCGGAGGTGAACAGGTAGCTGGACATCAGGCTTATATCCTTTGATTCGGATGAAAAGATGGGCGCGCATGATACACGCCGGGAGCGGTGCGTGCATTCTGCGCCGTTCAGGGTTGCCGGGGGTTAAGCGCGGATCAAGCGGCGCGCTGTCACCTGACTGCCAGAAAACGGAAACCGTGCTGTCGCCGGCCAGGCGCAGGCTCCGCGGCGAAACCCCGCCGCCAGCCCTTGCCCATGCACCTGCTGGAACGCCAGATCGCCGAACGTTATCCCCACTGGTTCCGCGGCCGCCGCGCGCGGCTGACCGGTCCATTGCTGCGTACGCTGGGCCGCTGGTCCCGGCTGGACCAGGCCTACGCCTTCCTGGCCGACCACGGCCACCTGCAAGGCCTGGACTTCATCGATGCCGCCATCGACCACCTCAACCTGCGGCCCGCCGTCGCCGACGAGGACGCGCGCCGGATCCCGGCGCAGGGGCGGTTGCTGATCGTGGCCAACCATCCTTCCGGGGCACTGGACGCGCTGGCGCTGCTGCAGATGGTCGGCCGGGTGCGTCGCGACGTCCGCATCGTCGCCAACGACCTGCTGGCCGGCATCAGCCCGATCGCCTCGCTGCTGCTGCCCGTGCGCATCCTGGGCGGCAAGCCCAGCGCGGACAGCGTGCGCGCAGTGGAACAGGCGCTGGAAGCCGAGCAGTGCGTGATCGTGTTCCCCGCCGGCGAAGTCTCCCGTCTGGGCCCGCGCGGCGTGCGCGATACGCGCTGGCGCCGCGGATTCCTGCGCTTCGCCCGGGCGACCGGCGCGCCGGTGCTGCCGGTGCGCGTGGTGGCGCGCAACTCCGCGTTCTTCTACGGCGCATCGGCGCTGTTCAAGCCGGCGGGCACGGCCTTGCTGGCGCGCGAGATGTTCCGCCGCAGCCAGCGTCGCCTGCAGCTGCACGTGGGCCAGCCGCTGCGGCTGGATCCAGCGATCGACCCGGCCACGCTCATCCGCCAGGTGCGCGAGGCGCTGTACGCGCTCGGCCGCCGCGCCACCAAGCGTGCGGATCCGCCGGTCGAGGTGCAGGAACCCCTGGTCGACGCGCTGGCCGTGGATGCGCTCGCAGCCTGCATCGATGCGCTCGACGTGCTCGGGGAAACCACCGACGGCAAGCGGATCTGCGTGGGCCGGCTGGCAGGCGGTTCGCCGCTGCTGCGCGAGATCGGGCGACTGCGCGAACTGACGTTCCGCGCGGTCGGCGAGGGCACCGGCAAGCGCATGGACGTGGACGCGTTCGACACCTGGTACGAACACATCGTGCTGTGGGATGCCGCGCAGAAGAAGATCGCCGGCGCCTACCGGCTTGCGCGCGGCGCGCCCGTGCTGGCGGCGCAGGGCCTCAAGGGCCTCTACACCGCCTCGCTGTTCGACTACGCGGACGATGCCTTGCCTCGCCTGGCCGCCGGCATGGAGCTGGGCCGCAGCTTCGTGGTACCCGATTACTGGGGCAGCCGCAGCATCGACTACCTGTGGCAGGGCATCGGCGCCTATCTGCGCCGGCATCCCCGCGTGCGCTACCTGTTCGGAGCGGTATCGATGAGCGCCGCCCTGCCACTGCATGCGCGCGAACAGATCGTGGCGTATTACGCGCACTACTACGGCGACCCGAACGGCGAGGCGCGCTCGCGCCATCCGTTCCGCTACACCGCCACGCCACCGTGTTTCGATGCGCTGGAGGCCGATACCGCCTACCGCGTGCTGAAGACCAACCTCGACACGCTGGGCGCGACCATCCCGATGCTCTACAAGCAGTACACCGAACTGTGCGAACCGGGCGGCGCGCGCTTCCTCGCGTTCGGCGTGGATCCGGACTTCAGCGACTCGATCGACGGCCTGATCGAGGTGGACCTGCACCGCATCCGGCCGAAGAAGCGGGATCGCTATCTCGGCGATGCGTGGCGTCCGATGGAGACGGCGGCATGAGTCCGCTGGCCGCGCCACCCCCGATGCGGCGCGCGGTCTTCGTCTCCGACGTGCACCTCGGCTCCAAGCATTGCCACGCCGCCGAGTTCGCGGACTTCCTCGGCGGCCTGCGCTGCAGGCGGCTGTACCTGGTCGGCGACATCGTCGACCTGTGGTGGATGGCGCAGCGGCGCGCATCATGGGACGCGGCCCACAACCGCGTCATCGAAGCGCTGCACGCGCTGGCGCGCAACGGCACCGAACTCGTCTATGTCCCCGGCAACCACGACCGGCCCATCCGGCGGTTCTGCGGCCTGATGCTGCCCGCCATGCAGGTCAGGCGCCGCGCGATCCACACCACCCTGGATGGACGCCGGCTGCTCGTCACGCACGGCGATGACTACGACGGCATCACCCACTTCGGTGGGCTGCAGGAGAAGTTCGGCGACTGGCTCTATTACCGCATCCTCACCGGCAACCGGCTGACCAACCAGCTGCGTCGCCGGTTCGGCCTGCGTTACTGGTCGCTAGCCGAGTACCTGAAGCGGCAGAGCGATGCGGCCGAGCGCTACATCGCCCGCTTCGTGCAGGCGGGCCTGGACGACGCGCGGCGCCGCGGACTGGACGGCATCGTCTGCGGGCATATCCATCGCGCCTCGCTGCTCCAGCGCGACGGCCTGCTGTACGCCAACGATGGCGACTGGGTGGAAAGCCTCACCGCGCTCACAGAAGAAGCCGACGGTACGCTGTGCCTGCTGTCGCATACCGGACAGGTGCTGGCCGAGGTGGCGCCGCGCCTGCGCCTGGTACCGCAGGACGTGCCGCGCGCGGCGTGAGGACGGCTGGCGGCTGCTAGGATCGCTGCATGGATTCCCTCAGCCAGATCGTCCTCGGTGGCGCCATCGCCGCCGCCATCGCCCCTGCCGCGCATCGCCGGGCCGCCCTACTCGCCGGCGCGGCCCTCGGGACGCTGCCGGATCTCGACAGCCTGCCCATCGCGTTGTTCTCGGACAATCCGGTCACGCTGATGACCGTCCACCGCAGCTTCAGCCATTCCCTGTTCGTGCTGCCGCTGGTCGGCTGGCTGCTGTGGTGGCTGTTCAAACGCTTCGGCCACGGACGCGTCGCTGCAGCGCCCACGCGCTGGTTCTGGGCGATCCAGCTGGCGCTGGTCACGCATCCGCTGCTGGATGCCTTCACCGTCTACGGCACGCAGCTGTGGTGGCCGCTCACGCCGCCACCGACGATGTGGTCCAGCGTCTTCATCATCGATCCGCTGTACACGGTCTGGCTGTTGATTGCATGTGTGGCGGCATGGTGGTTGCGCGAACGCGTCACCGCGCAGCGTTTGCTGGTGGCGGGACTGGTGCTCAGCAGCGCCTACCTGGGCTGGTCGCTGCTGGCGAAGGCGATGGTCGATCGCGAAGCCGAGCGCACCCTGGCCTCGATGGGGTTGGGCGATGCGTCGTTCTTCTCTGTGCCGATGCCGTTCAACACCCTGCTGTGGCGGGTGGTGGCGATGACACCGTCGGGCTATGTGGAAGCCGAGCGCTCGGTGCTCGTCGACGAAGGTCCGATGCAATTCCGCGGCTACCCGTCCAACGTGCAGGCGCTTAGAGAGGCGCGTGGCATCCCCGCGGTCGCCCGCCTGTCCTGGTTCAACCGCGGCTTCATGCGCGCGCAGGTGCTCCAGAACCGGCTGGTGCTGTCGGACCTGCGCATGGGTCTGGAACCGAACTACAACTTCCAGTTCGACGTGGCGGCCTGGAAGGAAGGACGTTGGCGGCCTGTTCCTCCGGTGCAGCGACCGTGGTCGCTTCCCGTGTCAGGTGGCGCAGGCATGCGCCACCTGTTGGATGCCATGTGGCGCCGGATCCGGGATCCCGCGGCAGGGTCCGTCGCCGAGCAGATGGCGAACGACCTGCCAGCGCAAGGCGCCACCGGCAGCCAGTAGCGCCCGCCGACGAGCGACGTCAGCCTTCCCGGTCCTCGGGTTTCGCGGAAGGGGCCGTCGTCTCTTCGCGGACCTGCCGGGCGACGGTGTCCTGCGCGGGTGCGCGCTCGATGACGATGGATTCGCCACGCATCAGACGGTCGTAGTTCTGTTCGCCCACGGCGTCCTTGAATTGGCGGTGGACGCGGTCGTACACGATCCGGTATTCGGCATAGGGCGTGCGCGCGCCCAGCACCATGCGGACGTTGCGCTCGGTGAGGCCCGTTTCGCGGGCAAGTTGCGCGACGGTGTCGTCGGCCTGGGCAGCGAGGGGAGCGATGGCCAGAACAGCCGCCATCAGGGATGCGGTTCGTGCGTTCATGGAGTCCTCCGGGGGAGGTAATTATCGCGAGTGACTGCGGTGGGGCCGCAGGCCGGCGGGGGAACCGGCGCGGCCATCGTGCGCCGTTGTTTCGCACATGCCCCAGTGCCGGAACGCACGGTGACTCCGGTCATGTTTACCGTGCGGTTACCTTCGTCAGTAAACCGTTGCGCGCGCCTGCACGAAGGCATAGAAGAACACGGCGTCAGGATCGTTCTGCACGTCGCGCATCTCCTGCCGCATGCCATCCACCACGTCCTGGGTGACGCGTCCGGCCTGCACCAGTGAATCGGCGGCCGACAGCAGCAGTTCTTCCCAGAACGCGATCAGGTCCTTGCGGCGGGCCGGTTCGCGGTTGTCGAAATGCACGGCCTTGATCTCGGTGACGACGTCGCGGAATCCCCCGGCCAGTAGCAGGTTGCCCAACTTCGCGCCGATGAACGGATCGCCGCCGCTGTCGTACTGGAAATCGTTGAACGCCATCCAGTAACGCCAGGTGTTGGGCGAGTACGGATGCAGCAGGAACGAGGAGTTCATCACCTCGGTGACGTAGATCGGCGAGCCGGGCGACAGCACGCGACGCACTTCGCTCAGGACGCGCGCCGGATTCGGCACGTGTTCGAGGATCCAGCACAGGAACGCACCATCGAATTCGCGCGCGCCGTACGGTAGCCGGCCCGCATCGGCCTGCTGCAGGGTGTAACGGTCGCTGCACCACGGCATCTGCGCCAGGTTGTGGCGGGCCGCGTCGAGCTGCACCTGGTTGAGGTCCACGCAGGTCACGTGCAGGTCGGGAAACCGGCGCAACAGGATTTCGGTCTGCGCGCCCACGCCGCTGCCCACTTCCAGCAGGCGGCGCACCCCGGTGTAGTCCACGCGATTGAACAGCGTGCTCTCCAGCAAGCGCGCCTGCTTGACCAGGCGCGCCTGTTCCACCGAGGAGAAACCGTGCAGGTAGGGGGCGTCGGATTCCGTCATGAAAGTCTCCTGGGGAAAGGGTATTACGCCGCGGTCGGCAAGCGTTCGCCGGCGACGAGGGCATCGAAGTAGTCGCGGGTCAGGCGCAGCTGTTCCTCGGCGCTCTCCGCGCGGTTCACGACGGCGCGGAAGGCGAGGTGCTCGGGTCGGTCCTTCGCGTACCAGCCCAGGTGCTTGCGGGCGATGCGTACGCCCTGCGGCTCGCCGTAGAACGCGTGCAGCGCTTCCAGGTGGCCGAGCAGGATGTCGCGCACGTCTTCCACCGACGGTGGCGGCAGCAGCTCGCCGGTGGCGAGGAAATGCGAGATCTCGCGGAAGATCCACGGACGGCCTTGCGCGGCGCGGCCGATCATCACCGCATCGGCACCGGTCTTCGCCAGCACGTGCGCGGCCTTGGCGGGCGAGTCGATATCGCCGTTGGCGACGACCGGAATGCGCAGTGTGGCCTTGATCGCCGCGATGGTCTCGTACTCGGCCGTGCCGGTGTAATGCTGGTCGCGCGTGCGGCCGTGCACGGCCAGCGATGCGATGCCGCTTTCCTGCGCGATGCGCGCGATGACCGGGCCGTTGCGATGGTCGCAGTCCCAGCCGGTGCGGATCTTCAGCGTCACGGGGACGTCGACGGCCTTCACCACGGCTTCCAGGATGCGGCCCACCAGCGCCTCGTCGCGCATCAGCGCCGAACCCGCCCAGGCGTTGCAGACCTTCTTGGCCGGGCAGCCCATGTTGATGTCGATGATCTGCGCGCCGTGGTCGGCGTTGTAGCGCGCGGCGTGGGCAAGCTGATCCGGCTCGGTGCCTGCGATCTGGACGCTGATCGGCGTGGGCTCGCCCTCGTGGTCCATGCGGTGCAGCGACTTGGCGGTGTTCCAGAAGCGTGGGTCGCTGATCGTCATTTCCGACACGGCCAGTCCCGCGCCCATCCGCTTGCACAGCAGGCGAAACGGCTTGTCGGTGACGCCGGCCATGGGGGCCAGCATCACCGGCGGGTCGATGCGGTAGGGGCCGATCTGCATGATGGCATTATCCGCCTCCCGACGAGGAGGCGGAACCCGGGCGGCAGGCCCCGGTTTAGTCGGCGTGGCGCGCCAGGAGGTCCGCGCGCGTCGGCATCGCCAGCGCGGCGCCGGCCCGCTCGGTGGACAGGGCGGCGTAGCGATTGGCGAAGCGGACGTGGTCGGCGAAGGCGGTGACTGCGTTTTCGGCCAGCGAGGCGGCGAGGGCGCCATTGAAGGCGTCGCCGGCACCGGTGGTGTCCACCACGGTCGCGGCCTCGGCCGCCACGCGGTAGTGCGGTCGCGCGTCGCCGCGCAGCGCGTCTTCCGGGTGGGACACATAGACGCCGGTGGCGCCGAGCGTCACCACCACGGTGCCGTGCGGCAGCAACTGGCGGCAATGCTGGTGCAGGGTCACACCGTCGAGCGTGGCCACGTCGTCGGCGGTGATGCGTTCGCCCAGGTGGCGGGCGAGCAGCGCGGCGAATTCGGTTTCGTTGGGCGTGATGATGTCGGCCTGCGCCAGCAGGTCGGTCGTGGTGCCCGCGTTGGCCGGCGCGGGATTCAGCACGGTCGTCGCGCCGCGCTGGCGCGCGCTCTGCAAGGCGGCGAGGACGGTTTCCGCCGGGGATTCGAGCTGGGCCAGCAGGACGGCGGCCGTGGCGGTCACGTCGGCTTGGGCGTCGACGTGTTCCACCGACAGGGCGGCATTCGCGCCGGCGCCGATCACGATGGTGTTGCGGCCGTGCGCATCCACGTAGATGCCGGCGGTGCCGGTGGGTTCGTCGCTGGCCTGCGCACGCAGGTCCAGGCCGTCCGCCGCTGCCAGGCCGCGCGCGAGCGCGCCGCCTGCGTCGTCGCCCAGCGCGCAGACGAAGGTGGTGCCGGCACCCGCGCGCACGGCCGCGATGGCCTGGTTGAAGCCCTTGCCACCCGGACCGCTCGCGTACCGGCCGGCGATCGTCGCACCGGCCGCCGGCAGCGCGTCGCAGCGCCAGACGTGGTCGACGTTGAAGGAGCCCACGACGATGACGCGGGCGACAGAGGATGAGGGCGTGTTCATGGCGCGATACCTGCGGTCCGGACCGCGGCAACGCCGCGGTCACGGGAAGGAAACGTAAAAGGAAGGGGAGGGGCGGCCGTGGGCTGCCCGTTCCGGATCAGCCGAAGTGCGACAGCACGCCGGCGATGGTGGCCGTCATCAGCGTGGCGATGGTGCCGCCGAGCACGGCGCGCAGGCCGAACCGGGCCAGGTCCGAACGCCGTTCCGGCGCCAGGCCGCCGATGCCGCCGATCTGGATGGCGATCGAGCTGAAGTTGGCGAAGCCGCACAGCGCGTAAGTCGCGATCAGGCGACCCTCCTCGGTCAGCGTCACGCCGGGCGTCTGCCCGTTCACGATGCCGGCCAGCTGCAGATAGGCGACGAATTCGTTGATGACCACCTTCTGGCCGATCAGCGAACCCACCGTCGTCGCGTCCTGCCACGGCACGCCGATCACCCAGGCGATGGGCGCCAGCAGGTAACCGAAGATCGTGGCCAGGTCGGTCGGCTTGCCGATGGCGGAGGCCAGGCCGGTGACCTCGCCCAGCCAGGTCAGCGGCGCATTGATCAGCGCGATCAGCGCGATGAAGGCGAGCAGCATCGCGCCGATGTTCAGCGCGAGCTTCAGGCCGTCGCCGGCGCCGGCAGCAGCGGCATCGATGATGTTGCTGGAGGTCTTCTCGACTTCCATCTTTACCGTGCCGCGGGTCAGCGGCGTGCCGGTTTCCGGGATCAGCAGCTTCGCCACCACCAGCGTGGCGGGCGCGGCCATGATGGACGCGGCCAGCAGATGCTTGGCGTAGAACGCCTGCTGCTCCGGATCGCCACCGCCGAGCATGCCCACGTAGGCCGCCAGCACGCCGCCGGCGATGTGGGCCATGCCGCCGATCATCATGGTGATGAGCTCGGACTCGGTCATCTTCGGGATGTACGGGCGCACCGTCAGCGGCGCTTCGGTCTGGCCGATGAAGACGCTGGCGCAGACGCTGGTGGTCTCCGCGCCGGACACCTTCATCACCTTGGTGATGGCCAGCGCCATGATCCGCACGATGAACTGCATGACGCCCAGGTGGTACATCACGCCCATCAGCGCAGCGAAGAAGATGATGGTCGGCAGCACCTGGAAGGCGAAGATGAAGCCGAACTTCTCGGTGTCCATCAGGCTGCCGAAGATGAAGCCGGAGCCCGCCTTCACGAACTCCAGGATCTTCACGAAGCCGTGGCCGAGGGCGTCGAACACTTCGCGGCCGCCTGGCACCAACAGGACCAGCGCGGCGAAGGCGATCTGCAGGGTGACGCCCGTGGCGACCAGCTTCCAGTCGATGGCCCGCCGGTTGTTGGAAAACAGCCAGACGATGCCGATCAGCACCGCCAGGCCGAACAGGCCGAAGCCGATCCGCCCCAAGACTTCCAGCATGCAATCCCCCAGACCTTACGTATTGTTCTGACCGGGCAGTCTAGCAGCCGCGCGGCCCTGTCCCGGTCGTTCAGCCTAGACCGCGCCAGGCGACCCACAGGGCAAGGGCAAGGAACACGACCGCAGCTAGGCTGCGGGCCAGCTTCAGCGGCAGCTTGTCGGCGAAGCGGTGGCCCAGCCAGACCACCGGTAGGTTGGCCAGCAGCATGCCGATCGTGGTCCCGGCGATGACCTGCCACAGCGGCTCATACTTGGTCGCCAGCAGCACCGTGGCCACCTGGGTCTTGTCGCCGATTTCGGCCAGGAAGAACGCCACCGTGGTGGCCAGGAAGGCGCCATGCGCCGGCAGGTTGTCGGCTTCGTCCTCCAGGGTGTCGGGCTTGAGCGTCCACAGCGCCACGGCCAGGAAGCTGGCCGCCACGACCCAGCGCAGGACTTCGGGCGACAGCCATTCGGTCAACTCGGCGCCCAGCCAGGCAGAGATCGCGTGGTTGACCAGGGTCGCGGCCAGGATGCCCAGCGCGATCGGCCACGGCTTGCGGTAGCGGGCGGCCAGCAGCAGGGCCAGCAATTGGGTCTTGTCGCCGATTTCGGCAAGCGTGACGGTGCCGGTGGAGACCAGCAGGGCGTGCAGGGACAACATCAAGGACTCCGGGGCCAGGCATTCGCGTCGAGCGCGAAGGCAAACGACGCACTGCCCGGCCCGGGTTAGCGCGACGCCTGCCTTCGGTCTTGCCCGGCGAAGCGATCGCTTCGTCCCGCGCGCCATGGTCGTCGACCAAGTGTGTTGACGCGCGGACCCCGTCTGGACGGGTGGGCTACTCCCCGGAGGAGGAAAGTGCGCGCATTGTACGAGGCTCGCCTCGCCGGGGGCGGAGCCATTCTCATTTGGCGCCGCGCTGGCGACCGCAACGGGCGCTAGGATGCGTAGAGCCGCCTCAGGAGCACGCCATGCAGTACCGACGCTTGGGAACATCGGGACTCCAGGTTTCCGCGCTTTCCTTCGGCGCGTGGCTGACGTTCGGGCAGCAGGTCGGGCCGCGCGAGGCAGGCGAACTGATCGCCCTGGCCTGGGACCATGGCGTCAATTTCTTCGACAACGCCGAGGTCTACGGCCACGGCGAGGCCGAGCGCGTCATGGGCGAAGCGCTGCGCACGCTGGCGTTGCCGCGCGACAGTTACTGCGTGTCCAGCAAGGTCTGCTTCGGCGCGGTGGACAACCCGCGCCCGACCCAACGCGGGTTGTCGCGCAAGCACGTCACCGAGGCCTGCCACGATGCCTTGCGTCGACTCCAGGTGGGGCATCTGGACCTGTTCTTCTGCCATCGGCCCGATCCGGACACGCCGGTCGAAGAAACCGTGTGGGCGATGGATACGCTGATCCGCCAGGGCAAGGTGCTGTACTGGGGAACATCGGAATGGCCCGCCGCGCGCATCCGCGAGGCCGCTGCGATCGCCCGCAAGCACCACCTGCACGGCCCCACCATGGAGCAGCCCCAATACAACCTGCTGCATCGCCAGCGGGTGGAACTGGAGTACGCGCCGCTCTACGCCGAACTGGGCCTGGGCACTACCACCTGGTCGCCGCTTGCTTCGGGCCTGCTGACCGGCAAGTACGGGAACGACATCGCCGAGGACACCCGCCTTGGGCGGAGCGGGCACGAGGATCTGCGCCGGATGATCCTGGGCACGGCTGGTGCGAAGCGCCAGGAACGCGCGTCCCGGTATGCCGCGGTGGCAGCCGAGTTGGGCGAGAAACCGGCGCCGCTGGCGATCGCCTGGTGCCTGCAGAACCCCCACGTCTCGACCGTGATCCTGGGGGCGAGCCGGCCCGAGCAGCTGAAGGAGAACCTGACCGCGCTGGCGCTGGCCGCCCGGTACGACGAAGGGGTGTGGGCGCGGCTCACGGCGGCCGCGGACTGAGGCAGGCCGAGTAGGCGGGGGTGTTGACTCGCAAATAAGAATCATTATCATCAAAGCTCGTTCCGCCCCGGAGCTTCCCGATGATCTCGAACGTCACTGCATTGCCCAAGGTTGACACGCTGGCGCTGCGCGAGCGCCTTTCCCTGCCGCACGCCGAACCACGCGCCGAAGAGGTGCTGGAAAGCGCCGCATTGCTGAAGGGGCAGCGTGAGGTGCTCATCCGCCATGGCGACCGCATCTACCGCCTGCGCCACACCAGCAACGACAAGCTGATCCTTACCAAGTAATCCCGCGCATCGTCCCTGCGACGATGCGCCGCCACGGTGCCCCGCGGCGAACCACCCTCTCTCTCCACCGGGCGCCAGCCAAGGAACTTCCGGCCGCCAGCCTTCCGGGTCTTCTTACCACCCACAGGAATGCTGTACGCCATGATGCGTCCCACGCTGCTCACCGCGGCCGTGTGGCTGGCCCTTGCCGGCCATGCCCATGCCGCTCCCGCCGCCGATGCGGCTTCGTCCTCCTCCTCCTCCAGCGCCGATGCGAACGAACTGACGCGCATCCAGGTCACCGCCACGCGCAGCGAACGTGCTGTCGCCGACGTGCCGAATACGGTCAGCGTGATCGACCGCGAGGAACTGGACGACCGCCTGGTCCGCGACATCAAGGGCCTGGTGCGCTACGAGCCCGGCGTGACCGTGACCTCCAGCTTCGGCCGCTTCGGCCTGGGCGGTTTCCGCATCCGCGGCCTGGAAGGCAACCGCGTGCGCATCCAGACCGACGGCATACCGGTGTCGGACGCGTTCTCGATCGGCAGCTTCTCGAACGCGAACCGCAATTTCGTCGACCTCGACACGCTGAAGCAGGTCGACATCGTGCGCGGACCGTCCAGCTCGCTGTACGGCTCGGACGCGCTCGGCGGCGTGGTCGCCTTCATCACTAAGGAACCGTCGGACTACCTCGACGATGGAAAGGATGCGTACTTCGGTTTCCGCCTCGGCTACGACGGCAGTTGGAACGGCCTGTTCGGCAACGCCACCGCGGCGTTCGGTGGCGAGCGTTGGAGCGGCCTGGTCAGCGTGGGCCATCGGCAGGGTCAGGAAACGGAGAACCAAGGCGATGTCGCCGGTATCGGCGGCGCGCGCACCTCGCCTAATCCGCAGGAGCGCGATGGGCGCAGCCTGCTGAGCAAGCTGGTGTTCGCACCGAGCGAAGGACAGCGGTTCCGGCTCACGGTGGAAGGCAACGAGGACAGCGCCGACACCGACCTGCTGACCCAGCAGGGCTATCAGTCGTTGACGCGCGCCACCAACGATCGCGTCATCGCCCGCGACCACCAGACGCGCGCGCGCGTCGCCTTCGCCCATGAGTGGGACGACATGTCGGCCGGCTTCGCCGACAGCCTGGATTGGCAGGTCTACCGCCAGGACAGCGAGACCACCCAGTACACGCGCGAAGAGCGCACGCTGCCGGCGCCGACGCTGCGCGATATCCGCGAGCGCGAGTTCAACTTCGACCAACGCACGTATGGCCTACAGGCGAACTTCCGCAAGGCGTTCGGCGACGCGGTCCGGCACGACCTGATCTATGGCGTGGACGTGGCGCGTACCGAAACGCGGCAGAAGCGCGACGGCCTGCGCACGTTCCCGCTGACCGGCGTGAGCACGCCGGTGATGTCGCCCGACGCGTTCCCCGTGCGCGACTTTCCGATAAGCAAGACCACGACCGCCGCGCTGTACGTGCAGGACGAGATCAGCTTCGCCGACGGCGCTTTCCGGCTGGTGCCGGGCGTGCGCGTGGACCACTACCGGCTCGATCCGCAGCATGACGCCATCTTCGACGCCGACAATCCGGGCGTCGCGCTAGCGGACATCCGCGAGACCAGCGTGTCGCCCAAGCTCGGCATGGTGTGGACGTTCGCGCCGGACTGGTCGCTGTTCGGCGGGTACGCACACGGCTTCCGTTCGCCGCCGTACAACGACGTCAATATCGGCTTTACCAACGTGCAGTTCGGCTACACGGCGATCGCGAATCCCGACCTGAAGCCAGAAACCAGCGACGGCGTCGAGTTCGGCGTGCGCTTCGCCGGCAAAGCGGCGTATGCCAGCCTGTCGGGGTACTACAACCGCTACGACGACTTCATCGAGTCGATGCGCTTCATCGGCTACAACGATGCGGGACTGATGGTTTACCAGTCGCAGAACATCGCCGAAGCCCAGATCCACGGTGTGGAGCTGAAGGCCGGCCTCGATATCGGCGCGTTGTCCGACGTATGGTCCGGCTGGTCGTTGCGCGGCGCGGCGGCGTGGTCGCGCGGTAAGGATCGCAGCACTGACACGCCGCTGGACAGCGTGGATCCGCTGACCGCGACGCTGGGCCTGGCGTACGACAACGACGTCTGGGGCGCGGAACTGGCGGGTCGTTTCGTCGACCGCAAGCGCCGCGTCTCCGACCCGGACTATTACCGCCAGGCGGGTTACGGCGTGCTGGACCTGTATGCGCACTGGAATTTCGCGCCCGGCGCCAAGTTCAACGTTGGCGTGTTCAACCTGGCCGACCGCCGCTATATCGATGCGGGCGACATGACGCTCGTCGCCACCGGCAGCATCACGCTGGATCGCTATACCGCGCCGGGACGCACGCTCTCGGCGAGCCTGGCGGTGAGCTGGTAATCGCCATGCCGATGCTGCGGGCACTCCCGGGTTCCGTCGCGGGCGCATCTGCGGATGCGTTCCCGGGCGCCGCGCAGCTGGCGGCGCTGGGCCCGGTGTTGTGCCTGTACCGCACGCAGCACGGCAGCGAACTCGCCGGCTGGCAACAGGCGGTGCGGGTGGAAGCGCACACCGGCGTCGGCAGCGACGGCCTGGACGAACGCTTGCTGTTCTTCGATGCGCAAGGTCGCTGCTGCTGGCGCCTGTGCCTGTTGCCGGACAGCGACTTCGTCGCCTGGGATCGCCTGGTCGCATCGCTGCCGCAAGGCGCTGATGGCGAGGCCGCCGGCCTGGCCGACCGCCTATGGCAACGGCTCGCCGGGCGCCTGCTCGGCGGGCAGTGGCGTGCTTGCGCCCTGCATTTGCATGCGGTGCCGCAACCCGCCGCGCTGCCTGTGCTCGCGGCCAGCCTGTCGCTGATGTCGGTGCTGGGCGTGAACACCGCCCGCCGCATCGCTCACGCGGAGGGCGCGGAGCTGGAAAGCGGACTGCACGACTGCTGTTGCGCGTCGTCGCTCCGGTACACGGTGCCCACGCCGGGCACGCACCCACAACTCCCCACGGAGGCGGGCGACAAGGTCGTTCCGCTGATCAGACTCAGATGAGAGAAGCCACCATGAAAACACCGGTCGCCACCCTGCTGTCCTCCGCGTTGCTGCTGGCCGCAAGCCAGGCCAGCGCGGCCGATCCCGTCCGCGACCGCCAGTCGATCCTGGCGATGCAGGGCGATTACACCGTCGACTTCGCCTTCGACGAAACCGTCCTGCTGCAGCCCGGCTACGAGCGCCAGGCCGCCATGCGCAGCGGTGGCGACGAGACCGTCATCGTCGTCGAGGACACGCCGGCCCGGATCGTCCTCCAGCACATCCTGGTCGACGCCAAGAGCGGACACGTCACCAAGCACTGGCGGCAGGACTGGACGTACGAAGCGCCGACGCGCTTCGAGTTCAGCGCCGACCAGACCTGGCACGTGCGCGCGATTCCCGCCGACACCACGCGTGGCGCGTGGACGCAGTGCGTGTACGAAGTCAGCGATGCGCCGCGCTACTGCGGTACCGGGCGCTGGGACTACACCAACGGCGTGGCTACCTGGACCAGCGACCTGAGCTGGCGCCCGTTGCCGCGGCGCGAGTACACCAAGCGCAGCGACTACAACGCGCTCTCCGTGGTCAACCGTCACACGTTGACGCCGAACGGCTGGACCCACGAGCAGTTCAACACCAAGGTGCTGCGCAAGCCCGACGGCACGCAGGTAGAGCTGGCGCGCGAGTTCGGCTTCAACGATTACCTGAAGACCACCGAGGTCGACTTCACGCCCGCGCGCGACTACTGGCAAGCGACCGCCGGTTACTGGGCCAAGGTGCGCGCGCACTGGAACGGCTTCCTGTCGAAGGCGCCGGGCGTGCATCTGAAGACCAAGGTCGACGGCATGGCGATGATCATTCCGCTGTTCACCCAGGCGGGCGACGTGCAGGATGGCAAGCCCGTCGCGGACGCCGCCATCGCCAAGGTGTTCGCCGACTGGGTCGAACCCGCGCCCGCGGACCGTGCGGCCACGGCCGGGTCGTCCCGCTGAAGGTTCTCTCCGGCACAGGGACGTGCCGCTCTTTTCCATAAAAAGACCCCCGCGGATGCGGGGGCAGGGGATTCACAGGTTTCTCTTCTAATAATGAGTGTCAGAGCAGCGTGCCGCCCTTGCCCGAAGGAGGCGCGGGCGGAGCCGGCGGCGGAGGCGGCAGCGGTGCGTCGCTGTCGTCGTCCTCGAAGGTCTGCACCTTGCCGTCCTGGTCGACGATCATCACGCGCCGACGCTCCACGACGGTCGGCGTCTTGCCTGCCGCTTCGGCCACGCGCGGCTTCACCACGACGCGCGAGGTCGATGGGAACCGGAACGCGGCGGCCTTGGGCACGGTAACGGTGCTCGTCCGTGTTTGCCGATCGCGCAGATACTCGACCGCGACCTTGGCGTCCTCGGACTTGTCGCGCAGCGCCTGGGTGACGTCGCGCGGTGTCGTCACCGGCTTACCGTCCACCTTGCGGATCACGTCGCCGGCCTGCAGGCCCGCGAGTTCTTCACCGACGGAGAGGACGAGCACGCCATTTTCGGTGCCGAAGTAGCGACCGAGCGAAGCATCGACCGTCGCCAGGTTGAGGTTGCTCCAGCGGAAAGCTTCGGCCAACGCGGGCAGGCGGCAATCCTCGCCCTTGCAGTCGCCCAGCCGGCCGAGCTGGCGCAGTTCGCGTTGGACCTCCGGTGCGATGACGGTGGTGATCTCGCTCATCGGCATGGGCACACCTTCGACCCACGGCATACCGCCGTCGTCAGTACGGATGAAGACCGCGCCAGGGCCTTGGCCGGCGAACCCGGCGCGCGGTGACACCTGCGTGGGCGTGACGCTGGCGTCGTGCGTCTTCCCGTCGCGCTGGTACGTGATCCGGATGGGGGTCTCGACCTTGAGGTCGGCGAGCAGCTTGCGTGCGTGCACCACGCGCGCGTCGCCGGTACTGCCGTTGACCGTTTCGCCGCCGACGCGCACGAGGCGATCGCCCGCCTTCAGCCCGGCCTTGGCGGCGCCGCTGTCCGGCGTCACCCCGGTGATGCGCACGCCCGCCGCGTCGTCGCCCGACAGCAGCACGCCCAGGCGTGGACGGCGGACGATGAGGTGATCGATCTCGACGGGAGAACCGACGCTGCCCGCCTCCTTTGAGAGTTCAGCGACGCGCTTCGCGGCGCGCTGCAGGTCGGCGCGCGCGGCGTCGAGCTCCTTCTGCTTGGCGGCATCGCCCTGTTGTGCGAGGACCGGCAGGGGGGCGGCCAATGCAATGGCCAGCAGTGTCGTGGAAAGGGGCTTGAGCATCGTGGGTCTCCTCGTTGCGTGTGCTTATCAATAGATGGCGGTGTCGGCGGCGGCGTCGTTCAGAGCGACCTGCCAGCGTTGGGTGGCTTCCACGCCCGTGAGCTGGCGCAGGGTGTCCACGCGCTGTTCCCACAGCGCGGTGCGGGTGGCGTCCGGCAAGGCGGGTTGCGAAAGCGCGAGATCGATATGGCTGACCTGGTCCTGCAGGTCGGCGCTGACCGCCAGCGCGGCCACGTTGCCGGTGTTGCTGTCGGGCAACTGCGCGAGCACGGCCTCGAGGCGGGCGGACTCGGTATAGAGCGCATCCAGCCGCGCAGGCTCGGCTGTCGCCGGGACAGGCGCGGCGCGCTTAACGGCCGGGCGCACCGGCGATGCAGGGGCGAGCGGAGGGGTCGTGGCGATGTCTGTCGGAATGCCGACGGCGGGTTCGCTCGCGGACAGACCCACCGGCGCATCCGGACGCGCCGGTGACGTCGTGGCGATGGCCGGTGCCCGCTGCAGCGGTGGTGCGGTGACCTCGGCGTTCCGCCATTGCATGAGCGGGATCACCGCGGCGAAGAAGGCGGTGGCGGCCAGCGCCAGGGCAGGGCGATGCCAGCGCCTCGGGCGCGCGGGCGCCTGCACCGGCGGCAGCGACGCAGCAAGGCGCTGCCATGCGCCATCGGGAGGGCCTTCCAGCGGCAGTGCGCCGAAGGCGTCGGCCCAGTTGCGCGGCATGGGTTCGCGGGCACGGGAATCAGGCATGGACGGTGTCCTCGATGTTCAACAGCACCCGCAGCCGGCGGGTGCCGCGGGAGACCTGCGATTTGGAGAAGCTCGGCGTGCGCTGCATCAGCGCGGCGATCTCCTCGTGGGTATAGCCCTCGGCGTGGTACAGCCACAGCACGCTGCGGGTCGCCGCAGGCAAGGCGTCAAGCGCGCGCTGCAGCAGAGCCGCATCGGCGGCCGCGGCAGGCGGCAGGCCCTGGTCCTGCGGCAGGTCGTCTTCCTCCACCGAGATCTCGGCGACCAACCGCTTCTGCCGACGCAGGCGCAGCAGCGCCTCGTTGACGGCGATCTGGCGCAGCCAACCCCAGAACGGGCAGTCGCCGCGATAGTCGGGCAGGTGGTGGAATAGTTTCAGCATGGTGTCCTGCAACACGTCGCCCGCATCCTCCCGGTCGCCGCAGATCCGCAGGGCGAGGGTGAACACCGGGCGTTCGAAGCGCCGGTAGATCTGCCCGAACGCCTCCCGGCAGCCGGTCCGCGCGCGGGCGATCAGGCTGTCGGGGATGTCGATGGCGAACTGCGATCGGCTCAAGCGGATGGATTCCGGGGGCTGTCGAAGGTAGGGATGCCGCAGCGGGCAATACCGTCGCAGCGGCCGGAAAGTTCCTTCCGGCTGCCGGGTCCGGGCATGCCTATAATCGGATCCACGTCACAGGAAGGGGGTCAGCATGGAGTTCGGTCTTTCGACATTGGTGGTCGCGGCGGTGCTGCTGTTCATCGTGGTCACCTTCTTTAAAGGTGTCCGCGTGGTGCCGCAGGGCTACGAGTTCACGGTGGAGCATTTCGGCAAGTACACCCACACCATGTCCCCCGGCCTGCACTTCCTGATCCCGTACATGCAGAGCATCGGCCGCAAGGTCAACATGATGGAGCAGGTGTTCGAAGTGCCGTCGCAGGACGTCATCACCAAGGACAACGCGGTGGTGAAGGTGGACGGCGTGGTGTTCTTCCAGGTGCTGGACGCGGCCAAGGCCGCCTATGAAGTGTCCAGCCTGGACCAGGCGATGATCGCGCTCGTGCAGACCAACATCCGCACCGTGATCGGCTCGATGGACCTGGACGAATCGCTCAGCCAGCGCGAGACCATCAACGCCAAGCTGCTGGGTGTGGTCGACCACGCGACCAGCCCCTGGGGCGTGAAGGTCAACCGCATCGAGATCAAGGACATCCAGCCGCCGCGCGACCTGGTCGATGCGATGGCGCGGCAGATGAAGGCCGAGCGCGACAAGCGCGCCTCGATCCTCGAAGCCGAGGGTGCGCGCCAGTCCGAGATCCTGCGTGCCGAGGGCGACAAGCAAAGCGCCATCCTGGAAGCCGAAGGCAAGCGCGAAGCGGCCTATCGCGAGGCCGAGGCGCGCGAACGCCTGGCGGAAGCGGAAGCCAAGGCGACCGAGCTGGTGTCCAACGCCATCGCGCAGGGCGACGTGCAGGCCATCAACTACTTCATCGCGCAGAAGTACGTGGAGGCCTTCAAGGAACTGGCCACCGCGCCGAACCAGAAGTTCGTCCTGATGCCGATGGAAGCCAGCGGCATCATCGGCTCGATCGCCGGTATCGCCGAGCTCGCCAAGGAGGCGCTGAACAAGCAGCAGGTGGTCGCGCCGCCGCGTCCGCCGCGCGTTCCGGGAGGCTGACATGAGCTTCAAGTTCGCGTTCTGGGCGATCGGGGCGCTGGTGTTGTTCGCCGCGGAGGCGATGGCGCCGGGTGCCTTCATGCTGTGGTTCGGTTTCGCCGCGGTGGCGATGGCGGTCGTGGTGCTCGTCGCGCCGGGGCTGGGCTGGTTGGCGCAGGCCGTGCTGTTCTCCGTGCTCGCGTTGATCTCCGTGGCGGTCTACCGCAAGTGGTTCCGCGGCAAAGGCCGCCAGAGCGACAAGCCGCTGTTGAACCGGCGCGCCGAGCAGCTGGTCGGCACCGTCGCCGTGCTCGACCAGGCGACCGCCGGCGGTCGCGGCCGGGTCAAGATCGACGATGCGTTCTGGACGGTGGAAGGCCCCGACCTGCCGGTCGGTACCCGCGTGCGGGTGGTGGCCGTGGATGGCATGACCCTGAAGGTCCAGGAGGCCTGAGCGCATGGGACAAGGCGTGGCGCTGGCGGCGTGGATGAGCATGCTGTTGCCGGCCGCGCCGGTCGGCGGGCAGCAGCTCGTCGGCCTGACCGTGCCGCCCTATCCCGACGCGCTGGAGGACATGGGCGGCAGCTGCGTCTCCGATTCCACCGCGTACGAACACGTGTGCGACTACTCGGTGTCGGTGCTGGCCGCGCCATCGGCCGATCCCGAAGCCGCTCCGGTGCCGCGCTTCGTCGTGGCGGGAAAGATGGCCGGGCGCGAGGGCAACCGCGCGCGCTGGCAGATCACCGATGCCCAGCCCTATCCTCAGGGGCGGCAGGACTACTACCTGCAGTTCGGGAACTGCCGCATCGACCGCCAGCCCGATGCGCGCGTGGCCGCGCTGGTGCGCCAGCACGCGAACGATGGCGAGTGGCTGCGCGACGTGGCCTGGGCCGGTCGGATCGAGCTGCCCGCGGGTCGCTTCACGGCGCTGGACGTCGGGTCGGTGGACTGCATCAACACCGCCTACGAAGGTCTCTGACGTCGACGCACCCGGCTGGTGCGTTCTGGGATAATGGCCCTCTTTGCCTGTCCCAGGACCCGCCATGATCCAGAAGACCATCCTCAACGACACCCATCGCGCGCTTGGCGCCAAGATGGTCGATTTCGGCGGCTGGGACATGCCGATCCACTACGGCTCGCAGATCGAAGAGCACCACCAGGTGCGCCGCGATGCCGGCATGTTCGACGTCAGCCACATGACCGTGGTCGACCTGCGCGGTGCGCGGACGCGCGAATTCCTGCGCCACCTGGTGGCCAACTCCGTCGACAAGCTGCAGAAGCCGGGCAAGGCGCTCTACACCGCGATGCTGGATGAAGCCGGCGGCGTCATCGACGACCTCATCATCTATTTCATGGCCGACGACTTCTTCCGCCTGGTCGTGAACGCCGCCACCCGGGAAAAGGATCTTGCGTGGATCGGCCAGCAGGCCGCGCCGTTCGCTGTCACCGTCACCGAGCGTCCCGACTTCGCGATGGTCGCCGTGCAGGGCCCGACTGCGCGCGAGCGCGTCCACGGCCTGCTGCGCGAGGAAGATCGCACGAAGGTCGGCAAGCTGACGCGCTTCGCCGCCGCCGAGGCCACCAGCCTGGCCGGCGTGCCACTGTTCGTGGCGCGCACGGGCTACACCGGTGAGGACGGCTACGAGATCGTCCTGCCTCAGGACCAGGCCGTCGCGTTCTGGAACGCCCTGCTGGAGGCGGGCGTGAAGCCCGCCGGCCTGGGTGCGCGCGACACGCTGCGCCTGGAGGCCGGCATGAATCTCTACGGCCAGGACATGGACGAAACCGTTTCGCCCTACGAGGCCGCACTGGCCTGGACCATCACCCTCGACGAAGGTCGCGCCTTCAACGGCCGCGCCACGCTGGAGGCGCAGAAGGCCGCGGGCGCACCGCGCCAGATGATCGGCCTGGTGATGGACGAGAAGGGCGTGCTTGCGCCACGGCCAGAAGGTGCTCACCCCGCACGGTGATGGCGAGATCCTCTCCGGTACGTTCTCGCCGACGCTCGGCAAGGCGATCGCGTTCGCGCGCGTGCCGGCGGGCGACCTTCCGCTGGGCGCCGACGGCGGTGTGCGCGTGGACATCCGTGGCCGCGAAGTGCCGGTGCGCGTGGTGAAGTTCCCGTTCGTACGCGACGGCCAGGCCCAGCCGGGCGTGTTGGAGTGAATGGCGCACCGCTTCCTTCACCCGCGCCTTCCTCCGCTAAACTATCGTCTCTTCCCCTGACCCCTGCATCCTCCGGAGTACCCCATGAGTGAAATTCCTGGCGATCTGAAGTTCCTCAAGTCCCACGAATGGGCCCGCCTGGAAGGCGACGGCCGCATCACCGTCGGCATTTCCGACCACGCACAGGGCCTGCTCGGTGACCTGGTGTACGTCGAACTGCCCAACGTCGGCGACCGCATCGAAGCCGGCAACGCCAGCGCCGTCGTCGAGTCGGTGAAGGCGGCTTCGGATGTCTACAGTCCGGTGACCGGCACGGTGCTGGAGGTCAACGCGGCGCTGGCCGACAAGCCCGAGACCATCAACGAGGATGCCTACGGCGATGGCTGGATCTTCGTGATCCAGGCCGAAGAGCCGGACCAGCTCAACGAGCTGCTGTCGCCGGACGACTACGCCGAGCTGATCGAAGACGAAGACCACTGAGGCAGCCCGACGGGCTGTCCCCCTGCGGGGAGCCGGCGGCGACGGAGCGGATCCGTCGTCGCCGGCTCCCCGCTTCGTTTCCGGCGTCGTGTTCCCATGCGCGGGTTAGCGGACGGCGCGATGTGTGACCTCCGGCACCCGCGCGACACACGCCGGAATCCTGACGCAGGCATTGCGCTGCGACCGACGAACGGCAAAACGGAATGCGCGGTACGCCTCCATCGCGGTGGTCGCGAAGGTGGACGCAGGACGTCATCGCATGCCCGAGCGCGTGCGGTCGGTGCGCCAGAGGTGGCGAAGCGATCGCCAATGAGGCGGAAAATTTTCGCGCAAATCGGCGCAATCGGGCTTGTGCGACACGGAATCCGGACGCCTTCGCGCAAGTTTTTTTAGCCTGCGTTCAACCCCATTCGGCACCCTGTCGGCGCCTCATCGGCAGCACGATGAGGAGACATCGATAATGTCGGTCTGCGATCAGTGCAAAAAAATATGCGCGTTTTCCCGCTGTTTTTTTCATGCGCGCTTTCCATGCACGTCATGCGCGGTGTGGTGGGCGACGCGTCGAGAGGTGTGGACGCCGCCGCCGCCGCCGGAGCGGGCAGGCGGCGGGCCGAAAAAAAATTGCGGTCAGGTGTTGACACCTAGAAAAACCGTGATTAGGTTTCGCCCCAAGCAGAGCATGCTGCGGAAGCGAGTGAGTCGAATCAACACGACAGCGCGAGAGACAACACAGCCCATCGTCACCCGGATCGGGGTGGACGCAGGCCTCGCTTCCCCCGGAAAAACGCAACGCACCCAATCCAAGACACCCGTGTCGCCAGGCGACGCGGGTGTTTTCGTATTTGTAGGGAGCCGGGTTTCGCACGCCCGGTCCCCTGGGGAATCCGCTTCGCCGCGCGTGTCGCGGCGGCGGCTGCCGACGGGTCCGACTCCCGCGGCGTTTCTTGCAGCTGGGCCTGCCTTCGGGCAGATGTGCTGTAACCAGACGTAAAAATCCATAGTTCACTGACGAGGAGCCATCACATGGCAACGAAGAAAGCTGCGAAGAAAAAACCGGCCGCCAAGAAGGCCGCCAAGAAGGCCACCAAGAAGGCGGCTGCGAAGAAGACCGTGAAGAAGGCAGTGAAGAAGGCTGCCAAGAAGGTCGCCAAGAAGGTCGCCAAGGCCAAGAAGGCGGTGAAGAAGGTCGCCAAGAAGGCCGCCAAGAAGGTCGCCAAGAAGCCGGCGAAGAAGGCTGCCAAGAAGACCGTCAAGAAGGCTGCCAAGAAGGTCGCTAAGAAGCCTGCTAAGAAGGCTGCCAAGAAGACCGCGAAGAAGGCTGCCAAGAAAGTAGCCAAGAAGCCGGCCAAGAAGGCCGCGAAGAAGGCCGCCAAGAAGCCTGCCAAGAAGTCCAAGAAGAAAGCGGCCCCGGTCGCGCTGCCGGCCACCCCGGCTCCGCTGATCTAAGCCAACCCCGATTAGCCGTAACACCATGGACTCTCTCCCTGTGCCCAGCGGGGGGAGAGTTTTTTTATGGGCGGCCGGCTAGGCTGTCGTCACCGCGATTCCCCAGGAGAGAGGCATGAAGTTCATCAAGTGGGTGCTGGCCATCATCGTCGGCATCGGGCTGGTCCTGACCGTGGGTGGCCTGCTGCTGCCGTCGGCGACGCACGTCGAGCGCAGCACCGTCATCGCGCGCAGCCCGGAGCAGGTCTTCGCGACGCTGGATTCTTTCGAACGCTTCAACGCCTGGTCGCCGTGGGCCGAGTACGACCCACAGGCGAAGTACACCTTCGAGGGGCCGGCACGGGGCGTCGGCGCGCGGATGCGCTGGGTCGGCAACCGTTCCGTCGGCAGCGGCAGCCAGGAGATCACCGCCAGCGAGCCGAACCACCGCATCGCGGTCGCGCTCGATTTCGATGGTAGCCAGGCGAACGCGACCTACCTGCTGGCGCCGGAAGGCCAGGGCACGCGGGTGACGTGGGCGTTCGACAGCGAGCACGGCATGAATCCGTTCAAGCGCTGGCTGGGCCTGCTGTTCGACCGGATGATCGGTGCGGACTACGAGAAGGGGCTCGCCAAGCTCAAGGCGATGGAAGAGGGCGCGCAGCCCTGAGGTGAAGCGTCAGGTGGCCGCGTGGCGGCCACCGAGGCGATCAACGGGGCGATGCGGTGCCGCGCTGCGATGACGTGCCGCCGTCCTTGGGTGCGTCGGGCGGCGTCGCGCCAGGCGACTCCGCCAACAGCAGGTCGTAGTCGCCGGGTGTCTCGACCCACGGCTGGCCAGGCAGGCCCATCGCGCGATCGAGGATCGTCGGCAGCAGGCCCGACGGCAGCGAGCTGTCGCTGTTCCAGACCAGCGCGATGCCGAGGTCCTGCCCCGGCACCAACGCGACCAGGCCGCGATAGCCCTGCACGGCGCCGGCATGGAACACGACTTCGTGGCCCGCGTAATCGAACACGCGCCAGCCCAGCGCATAGCTGGCCGAATAGACGCGCTCACGGCGCCAGCCGCCGCGCATCTCGCCGGGCGTGGTCACCACGGGCGCGTGCAGCGTGGCCAGCAGCGGCGCCGGCAGCACGTCGGGACGATGGCCCGTCTGCGCGATCAGCCACTGCGCCAGATCGCTGGCGCTGGCGTTGACGCCCGCCGCCGGCGGCAGGCGGTAATAGGTCGGCTTCGGCGTGGACGACACCCAGCCGTTGCGGCTGCGCACGTGCGGGCGCGCCCAGCGCGTGCTCGCCTGGATGCCGGCCAGGCCCATGCTCGCATCGTTCATGCCCAGCGGCTTGAAGATGCGACGGTCCACCGCCTGGTCGTAGAACGTGCCGGTGGCGGCGAACACCACGTCGCCGATCACGCTGAAGGCCACGTTCTGGTAGGCGTAGCACTCGCCCGGGGCGCACTTCAGCGGCGCGTACGCCAGTTTGCGGGCGACGTCGTAGTACTCGCCATTGGCTTCGATGTCGCGATCGAACGCGTTGTGCGCCTGCAGGCCGACGCTGTGGCTCAGCACGTCCGCCACGGTGACGTGCGTGGTGGCATTGGCGTCGCTGAGCTGGAAGCCCGGCACGTACTGGCTGACCTTGCTGTCCCAGCGCAGTGAGCCGTCCTGGACCATCAGGCCGGTGAGCGTGCTGGCGAAGGCCTTCGACAGCGAGGCCAGGCGGAACACGGTGTGCGCGTCGACCGGCTGCGGCGCGGCGACGTCGGTGACGCCGTAGCCGCGCGCGCTGAGCACGCGGCCGTTGTGCACGATCGCCATCGCCAGGCCGGGCACGCGCTGGCCCACCGTCAGGTGCTCGGCCATGGTCTCGAACGCGGCGACGTCGAAGCCCGCGGCCAGCGGTTGGACCTTCTGGTCCGACAGCGAAGCGAGGTAGGGGCGCGGCTGCGTGGGCGAGGCGTAATGCGCGGTCGTCGCCGCCGCCGTGGCGGGTGCCGCTGCGCCGTCGCGTGCGGGCGAGGTCCAGCGCAACGGCGTCTGTGCCGTCGACGACAGCGTCAGCGGCAGCAGCAGGCCGACCAGACCGATCCGGAAGGTGGAGCGCAGCGGCCGCCGGCTTGCCTTGTCTTTCATCGTGCGTGAGGCCTGCGTAAGCTCTGTCGAGGGGATCATAACGCCGCTTTTTTCGATTGCACAAACAGGGAGAAGTTCCGTGTCCATGTTGTTCATCCTGCTTCTGATTGTGGGTGTGGCGGTCGTCGCAGTTCTGTGGGGCGTCGGGATCTACAACGGGCTGGTGACCGCCCGGAATGCGTTCAGGAATGCATTCGCCCAGATCGACGTGCAACTTCTGCGCCGTTTCGACCTGATTCCGAACCTGGTGGAGACCGCCAAGGGCTACATGAGCCATGAACGGGAGACGCTGGAGGCCGTCGTGGCCGCGCGTTCAGCCGCGCAGGCGGGCCTGTCGGCGGCGAAGGCCAATCCGGGCGATCCCGATGCGATGGCGCAGCTGGCGGCCGCACAGGGCCAGCTGAATGCGGGATTGGGGCGCCTGCTCGCCGTGGCCGAGGCCTACCCGGAGCTGAAGGCGAACCAGAACATGATGCAGCTGACCGAGGAGCTGACCTCCACCGAGAACAAGGTGGCGTTCGCGCGGCAGGCGTACAACGACGCCGTGATGGCGTACAACAACCGGCGCGAGATGTTTCCGTCCAGCCTGGTGGCCGGGGCGTTCAACTTCGCGCCGGCGGCGCTGCTCGATGTACCCGCGGACAAAGCGGCGCAGGTGCGCGAAGCACCGAAAGTGCAGTTCTGAACAGGGTGCCGCGTGCTCGCGCATGCGGTTCGAGGGGACGGCGCGGGTGGGGGCCTGCGCCGCGATGATCGTGGCATGAAGGGGCATGCATGAATTTCTTCGAACACCAGGCCGCGGCGCGCCGCGGCTCTTTCCGCATGGTGGCGCTGTTCGCGCTGGCCGTCGTCGGCATCGTGCTGGTCATCGACCTGATCGTGCTGCTGCTGGTCGGGATGCAGATGGGAAGCGCCGAGGGTGGCGCGCTGATGGGACTGCTGGCGGTGTCGACGCTGGCCACGCTGGCGGTGATCGGCCTGGGCTCGCTGTATCGCTTGGCCAGCCTGCGCACCGGCGGCGAAGCGGTGGCGCAGCAGATGGGCGGCAACGAGGTGTCGCACGACACCCAGGAGCCGTCGCTGCGGCGCCTGCGCAACGTCGTCGAGGAAATCGCGATCGCGTCGGGCGTGCCGGTGCCGAGGATCTTCGTGCTGGAGCACGAGGCCGGCATCAATGCCTTCGCGGCGGGATACGCGCCCGCCGACGCCGTGGTGGCCGTCACCCGCGGCGCGCTGGACCGCCTCAATCGCGACGAACTGCAGGGCGTCATCGCGCACGAGTTCAGCCATATCCTCAACGGCGACATGCGCCTGAACATCCGGCTGATGGGCGTGCTGTTCGGCATCATGATGCTGGGCATCATCGGCCAGCGGATCCTCGTCTATGGGCGCGGTAGCCGCGGCAAGGATGCCTTGCCGGTGTTCGCAATCGCAGGTGCGGCGGCGCTCGCCGGGTTCGTCGGGTTGTTCTTCGGTCGAATGATCAAGGCCGGGGTCAGCCGTCAGCGCGAGATGCTGGCCGACGCTTCGGCCGTGCAGTTCACCCGGCAGACCGCCGGCCTCGCCGGTGCGCTGAAGAAGATCGCCGGCGTGGGTGGCGGTTCCGCGTTCGCGGATGCCGGCAAGGTGGAGGAAGTGAGCCACATGTTGTTCGGTGAGGGCCGCACGTACTCGCGCCTGTTCGCCACCCATCCTCCGCTGCTCCTGCGCATCCGCATGTTGGACCCGCTGTTCGGCCAGCACCAACTCGACGAACTCGCGCGCCGCTGGGCCGTCGCGCCGCCCGACGGCTTGCTGGAAGACCAGACCCTCCGCGTGGCGCCGGGCGGCCCGCCGCCGTTGCCGGCCGCGACAGCCGCGCTCCCGCTGACGCCGCCGATGGTGGTCGCCCAAGTCGCCACGCCGACGCCCGACGACTACGGACGCGCGCGCGTCATCGCCACCACGTTGCCCGAGCCGCTGCCGCTCCTGGCCAAGCAGCGCGAGCACGTGATGCCGTTGCTGTTGGCGCTGGTGATCGACGATGCGGCCCCTGTGGCGGCGCGTCAGCGTTTCGAGATCGCGGCCCGGATGGGCGAAACGATGGCGGCGCGCGTCATCGAACTGCGCGAGACCCACGTGCGCGCGCTCCATCCCGCGCATCGCCTGCCGCTGGCGGCGCTCGCGTTCCCGGTGCTCCGGCGCTTTCCGCGCCCGGAACTGGACGCCTTCATCGATACGGTCGACGCCGCCGTGCACGCCGACGGGCAGGTGTCGCTGTTCGAGTACTGCCTGGCGCGCCTGCTGCAGACGCAGGTCCGCGAAGCGTTGTCGCCAGCGCAGGTGCGGACCTTCGGCCGGCGCAAGCCGCACGATGTGCGGGTGCCGTTCGCCACCTTGCTCGCCGTCGTCGCGCAAGCCGGCCACGACACGCCGGCGAAGGCGCAACACGCCTATCTCGCCGGCCTGCAGCGCGTGCTGCCCCGCGACCATCTGCCGTACGCGCCGCCGCCACAGGGCGTGCTGGCCCTGGACGACGTCTGGGAGCCGCTCGACGCGCTCGATCCCTTGGCCAAGCAGTTGCTCGTCGAAGCCGTGACCGCCGCCATCAGCCACGACAACCAGGTGCGCGTGGCCGAAGTCGAACTGCTGCGCACGATCTGCGGGGTGCTGCACTGCCCGTTGCCGCCGATGCTCGAGAAGGGCTGACTGGCCGATTGTCCGGCGGGCTCCCGTTGGATTCGGAGCCCCGGGGAACATGCTGCAAGCGAGGCCGGCTGCAATCGAGACCGGCTGCGAGCGAGGCCGGGGCGCCTCACCGTCGTGTGCTGTTCCTTCGTTGTCCTGCCGGATATCGGGAGCCCCACCATGCGTCGTTCGGCCCCATCCCCGACCGTCCAGCGTTGGCTGGCCGGTGGTCTGATCGTCCTGCTCGCGGCTCTGGCGGTTGCGCGTTCGTGGTACGGCACGCGCCTGGACAGCTTCACCATCGACGAGCCGTGGCACATCGTCGCCGGCACGGTTTACGTGCGGAGTGGCGACCGGCACCTCAACCCCGAGCACCCGCCGCTGGCAAAGCTCTGGGTCGGTGCGTGGATGCCGGCTGCGTTCAAGGTCGGTCCCGAGCCGGGCTTGCGCGAGAAAGCGCAGGAACGCGAATGGGTCGAGCAGACGATGTTCGAACAGAACAACCCGGAGCGCACGCAGCAACGCGCCCGGGCCGCGATGTGGAGCTTGAACGCGCTGCTGCTGCTCGCGTTGGGTGCACTGCTGTGGCGCGCCGCCGGTGTCGCATGGGCGGCCGGCACGCTCGCGTTCCTGGCACTGGAGCCCACGCTCGGCGCGCACCTGCCGGTCGTGATGACCGACGGCCTGCTCGCGCTGACGCTCACGCTCGTCATCGTGGCGTCTGGCGTGCTGGCGGCGACGTGGCAATGGCGATGGGCGATGGTGTTCGGCATCGCCGTGGGCCTGGCATTGGGCGCAAAGCACTCCGCGCTGGCCGGGTTGGTAGGTGTCGGTGGCGTGCTCGTGGTGGCAGCGATCGCAGGTATCCGGAAAGGCGGCGGGCACGAAGTCCTGCGGCGGTGCGCGCAGCTGGCGGCGGCGATCCTGCTGGGCGTTGCGCTGTTGTGGGCGCAGTACGGGTTCCGCTTCCACGCCGACGGCTCGGGCGGCGACGCCTTCAACCTGGCGATGGACGCCAAGGTCGCGGAAGTCACCAAGCCGGCGCTGCGCGCGGTGATCGGTGTCGCAGATGACCTCCATCTATTGCCGCGGGCCTATCTGTGGGGCTTGGCCGACACGGTTCGCACCGGCATCGAAGGCCGCGGCGGCGCGCTGCACCTGAATCTGGGGCCAGGTGTTCGAAGGGCGCACGCCCTGGTTCACGTGGCCGGCCATCCTCGCCGCGAAGATCCCGCTCGCGTTGACTGCGCTCTCGCTGTTGGGGCTCGCGCTGTTGGTGCGTGCGCCGCTGACACCCGCCACGCGCTGGATGCTCGCCGCCCTCGCTACGGCAAGCACGCTCCACTTCGCCGCGCTCGTCGTCTCGCCACAAGCGTGGGGCGGCGTCCGTCATGCGACGCCGTTGCTCGCCGCGGCCGCGGTGCTCGGGGGTGGCGCGGTGGCGGAGGCCTGGCGACGGCGCTCGCGCGCCTGGGCCGGCGTGGTCGCGGCGCTATTCGTGGCGGCCATCGCCATGACGATCCGCGAGCCGCGCCTGTGGGAGTACCACAACGAACTGGTCGGCGGCACCGCCGGCGGCTATCGCGCGTTCCGCAACGAGGGCGTGGACCTGGGCCAACGCTTCGGCGAGATCCGCGACTTCCATCGCCGCGTGATCGCAGGCTCTGGCGAGCGCCTCTATCCCGACTACTGGGTGATGGAGCGGCAATGGCGCGCGGCGCACCTGGACTACCACCGCTTCGTCGAAACCCTCGACGACACCAACACGGCCGGCGTGTGGGAAGGCTGGTTCATCTACACCCCCGTCGACGAACTGCCCTGGCCGCAGTACGAGTGGAATCCGGCCGAGGTGTTCAAGGACATGGAGAAGGTCGCGCAGCTGGGCTACGCCGGCGTCTGGCGTGGTCGGCTGACGCGGCCGGAGACGCGCGCCTCGGGCATCGGCGAGAAGGTGATGGAATATCTGTACGAGGAGAACGGCCAGGACTACGCGCTGGTGGCGCGACGGCTGGAAGAAGTTGCCGTCATCCGCCCGCAGAACGTCGGTGTGGGCGTCGAGCTGGGCAATGCCTACCTGCGGCTGGGCCAGGGCGACAACGCCGCGCGGGCTTACCGTCGCTTGTTGGAGCAGACCCGGGTGAAGCTCGACCGCAAGGTCGAGCGCCAGTTGCGTGACCAGCTGGCGCGCATCGAGGCCGGCGAGGACCCGGCGAAGATCACCCCAATGCGCAACCCATGGATGGAATGAGCGACCGCGTGCGGCGCGTCAGGCGTGGCGGATCATGTCCGCCGCCTTCTCCGCGATCATGATGGTCGGCGCGTTGGTGTTGCCGCCGATCAGCGTGGGCATCACCGAGGCGTCGATCACCCGCAATCCCTCCAGCCCGTGCACGCGGAGCGAGGGATCCACTACTGCATCGCCGTCGGTGCCCATCCGGCAGGTGCCGACCGGGTGGTACACGGTCTCGGCCTTGGCGCGGATGAAGGCAACCAGTTCGGCGTCGGACAGGTCGCTGCGCGTCGGGTGGATCGGCGCACCGCGGTAGGCGTCGAACGCGGGTTGCGCGAACAGTTCGCGGGAGAGCTTCGCGCACTCGACCATCATCTTCAGGTCGAAGCCTTCCGGGTCGCCCAGGTAGTTCGCTTCGATCCGCGCATCCGCGCGCGGGTCGGCGCTCGCCAACAGGATGCGGCCGCGGCTGCGCGGGCGCAGGAAGCAGGCGTGTGCCGTGTAGCCGTCGCCGGGGAGCCGGTTGCGGCCATGGTCGTCCAGCATCGCGGGGACGAAATGCATCTGGATGTCCGGGCGATCGTCCGGTGCCAGCGACGAGCGGACGAAGGCGCCGGCCTCGGCGATGTTGCTGCTGCCCGGTCCGCGATGGCCGCGCAGGAAGTAGTCGAACGCGGTCTTGAGCTCGCTGGTGCGGTCGTAGGTGACGCGTTGGGTACTGTGCTGCAGCGTGCAGATGTCCAGGTGGTCCTGCAGGTTCGTGCCGACGCCGGGCAGGATGTGGCGCGCGGTGATGCCGTGCGAAGCCAGATGGTCTTCGGGGCCGATGCCCGACAGCATCAGCAGCTGCGGCGAGTTGATCGCACCGCCGCTGAGCAGCACCTCGCCCTCGCAGCGCACGATCACCTCGTGGCCGCCGCGCGCGTAGGCCACGCCGATGGCGCGGCCCTTCTCCAGCAGCACGCGGCGGACCAGCGCGCCGGTGACGATGTCCAGGTTCTGCCGGTCGCGCGCGGGGTCCAGGTAGGCCACGGCGGACGAGCAGCGGGCGCCATTCTTCTGCGTGACCTGGTAAAGGCCGAAGCCCGCCTGCGCCGGGCCGTTGAAGTCGCCATTGCGCGCATGACCGGCCTGCACGCCGGCGTCGATGAAGGCGGCGGACAGCGGGTTGGTGTAGCGCAGGTCGGAAACGTACAGCGGACCTTCGGCGCCATGCAGGTCATCGCCGCCGCGGCTGTTCCGTTCGGAACGACGGAAGTAGGGCAGCACGCTGTCCCAGTTCCAGCCCTCGGCACCGGCGGCCGCCCAGTCGTCGTAGTCCTGCGGCACGCCGCGGATGTAGCACATGGCATTGATCGAGCTGGAGCCGCCCAGCACCTTGCCGCGCGGCCACCACAGGCGGCGGTTGTCCAGGTGCGGTTCCGGCGCGGTGTCGTAGTTCCAGTTCACGCCCTTCTGGCCGACCAGCTTGGCGAGCCCGGCCGGCATGTGGATGAAGGGGTGCCAGTCGCGCGGGCCGGCTTCCAGCAACAGCACGCGGCAGGCGGGGTCTTCGCTCAGGCGGTGGGCCAACACGCAGCCGGCGGAACCGGCGCCCACGATGATGTAGTCGTACACATGCAACCCAATGACAAAGACCGGCCGAACCTAGCGGCGGGGGATAGAGCAAATGCTCTGCCACGGCGTCGCTCCGCCCCGCACGCGGCAAGGCCGGGAACTTCAGGCGATGCACCGCACGAAAGGGCTGGCGATGTTGCAGTGCATCGGATACCTTGCGCGCCACAGGCGGGCGTGGCCCGCGCCCGAATGCGATCGCAGGCCGCCGACCTATGGATCCGTCCCCCGCAGCGACCACCCGGTTCGGCCGGTTCCGCGCGGCGATGTCCGAATCGCCCCCCCTGCTGTGGTCCTTCGTCTACTTCTTCTGCCTGCTGTCCGGCTACTACGTGCTGCGGCCGGTGCGCGAGGCGATGGCGGCATCCAGCGACATCGAAGCCGTCTTCCCGCCGGCGCTGATCGCGTTCTTCGCGGACCGGGGTGTCGCGCTGGGCGAGTTCACCCTGCAGTTCATCTTCAGCGCCGTGTTCCTCATCATGCTGGTGCTGCAACCGGTATATGGATGGTTGGTCAGCCGCTTCCCACGGCGGGTCTTCCTGCCGGTCATCTACGGCTTCTTCATCGCCACGCTGCTGGTGTTCTACGCGATGTTCGACAGTGGCATCGCAGGTCGTGGACTGGCCTTCATCCTGTGGATCACGGTGTTCAACCTGTTCGCCGTCGCCATCTTCTGGAGTTTCATGGCCGACGTGTTCACCAACACGGAGGCGCGCAAGTTCTACGGCTACATCGGCGCGGCCGGCACGATGGGAGCGTTCCTGGGTCCCATGTTGACCAAGACCCTGGTGGTGCGCGTGGGCATTCCCAACATGATGCTGGTGTCGGTGTTCCTGTTCTCGGTCTGCGTGTTCTGCATCTTCAAGCTCCGGACCTGGGCGGTTGCCCGCGAGGCGATGCGGAAGCAGGTAAGCGGTGAAATCCCGATGGGTGGTGAAATCCTGGCGGGACTGAAGCTCATCGCGCGTGAGCCGCTGCTGCGCTGGCTGGCGGCGATGGTGGTCATGGGCGTCGGCGTGGGCACGTTGCTCTACAACGAGCAGAATGCCATCGCCCGCACCATGTTCAGTTCGGCCGAGCAGCGCGCGGACTACTTCGCCACGCTCGATCTCGCGGTGAATTCGCTGACCCTCGTGGTGCAACTGCTGCTGACGCGCTTCCTGCTGTCGCGCTTCGGCATCGCGCCGGCGCTGCTGATCCCCGGCTGCGCGATCATCATCGGGTTCTCGATCCTGGCGGCGTCGCCGCTGCCCATGATGATCGCCATCGTGCAGGTGGTCACCCGCGCCAGCGAGTTCTCGCTGGCCAAGCCGGCGCGCGAAACCATCTACACCCGGGTCGGCCGCGAGTGGCGCTACAAGGCGGGGGCGGCGATCGACACGGTCATCTATCGTGGCGGCGACCTGAGCTTCGTCTGGCTGCACAAGTTCCTGTCCGCGTTCGGTTCGAACGTGGTGTTCGGTGCCGGCCTGCTTGTCGCCAGCGCGATGACGTTCAGCGCATGGCGCCTGCTGCGCGAGGAGTCGAGGCTGCCCTCCGAGCGTGCGACGAGCAACACATCGCAGACCGCGAAGGCCTCCTGACGTTGCTGCGCGATGCCGCTATGCTTCCCGTCAACGAAGGGAGGCTTGCATGAACGTGATCGCGGCGGTGTTGGTGGTGCTGGTGGCGGCGTTGCACGCCTGGTTCCTGGTACTGGAGATGTTCCTCTGGACCAAGCCGGCGGGCCTGAAGACCTTCCGCAACACGCCCGAGAAAGCCGAGACCACCCGCGTGCTGGCGGCCAACCAAGGCCTCTACAACGGCTTCCTCGCTGCCGGCCTGCTGTGGGGCCTGGTGACGTCGCAATGGAACGTGGTCGTGTTCTTCCTGCTGTGCGTCGTCGTGGCAGCGCTGTACGGCGCGTGGAGCGTCAGTCGGCGCATCTTCTACGTGCAGGGCCTGCCCGCGGTCGCGGCGCTAGCGGCCGTGTTGTTCATCTGATCGGGACGCCGGTAAGGCGCCGGTTGCGCGATCAGCGCAGCGACCACGCCAGCAACAACCCACCCGACGCGAACAGCACCACCCACGACAGATGGCGGCCGCGGGTGAAGATCAGCGGCAGCAAGCCGGAGAGGCCCAGGGTGACGGCCAGGGTGGTGGCGATGCGGCGTCCGTCGGCATCCGGCAGATCACCGACCTGCACCACCAGGGCCGCGAGTCCCCAGGCAATCACCGTGGTGAGATGCCATGCAAAACGCAGCGTTTGCGTGGTGAACGCCGTGCCGCCGAGCAGCTTCGGCAGATCGGGGCGGCGGAACAGCCGGATGAGCAGGTAGCGCTCGCCCAACACCGAATGCGCCAGCCCGAGCAGGAACATCAGCACGGCGGCGGCCACCAGCATGTCAGCCGCCCTTGCCGGGCTTCGGCGACACCCACATCGAGATGCGCGCGCGGAACACCGGCTCGCCCTGCGGGTTGCTGACCACCACGTCCATCGGCAGCTCGTAGCCGTCGGTGGATTCGCGGGGCTCGAAGGCCGGGGTCGCGACCGCGGTCATCGTCCCGACGGCCTTCTTCAGGTACTCGACCGTCATGCCCTTGGGGATCCAGCGCATCGCGCGCGGGATGCTCACGTCGGTGGTGAGCCCGCCGACGAACTCGGCCAGGTTGCACAGCGCGATCGCATGCACGGTGCCCAGGTGGTTGGTGACCGAGCGCCGGTGGCGGATCGTCGCCTCGCCGCGGCCGGGCTCCAGCCGCGTCATCCGCGGGCCGATGCTGCCGAAGTAGGGCGCCTTGAAGCAGATCAGGCGCGAGAACAGCCAGTGGCCGAGCGGCTTGCGGCTCAGGTTGCGGTAGATCGCGAGGACATCGGCGCTCATCGTGGGCTCCTGGTGCGACGACGGCGGGACATGCCCGCCGTCGTCGTGTCTTCCGGTGGTGATGGCGTCAGGCCGCTTCGCGCGGCTGGCGCTTGTTCTGCGGCAGGTCGTAGTAGCTGGCGGCGCGCAGCTCGTGCACGTCGAAATCGTCCACGGTGATCGTGTCCAGCGTGATCGCGCGCAGTTCTTCCAGCTGCTTGCGCTCTTCCACGGTGATCCAGCCCTCGCGCACGCCTTCGTCCAGCTGCGCGCTGTAGTCCAGGGCTTCGATGTCCTTGGTCTTCAGCGCCTTCAGGAACTTGCGCTCCACCGGCTCGGCGGCCACGGCGGCGGCCAGGTAGCTGTCGATGCGGCCACCGGGGTTGTTCTCGCACGGGGTCAGGAAGACGCCCTGGCCGAGGCGGTCGCGCGCTTCGTTCGGTGCCATCAGCAGCATCGCGACGCGATGGCTCAGGCGGTCGCCCGGGGCCACGGCGCGGCGGCCGAACGGGAACACCACCGGCCACAGCAGCCAGCCCAGCGGCTTGATCGGGAAGTTGCGCAGCGCCTGCGACAGCGCCAGTTCGATCTCGTACGCGCTGTTGTGGAAGGCCCACGCCAGCAGCGGCTTGTCGGCTTCCGGTGTGCCTTCGTCATGGTGGCGCTTGAGCACCGCGCCCATCATGTACAGGTGGCTGAGCACGTCGCCGAGGCGACCGGACAGCGATTCCTTGAACTTCAGCTTGCCGCCCAGCGCGCCCAGCGAGATGTCGGTGAGCAGCGCCAGGTTGGCCGCGTAGCGGTCCAGCTTGCGGAAGAACTTCTTGGTGTACGCGTCGCCCGGCGCCGAGCCGATCTTGGAGCCGGTGATGCCGAACCAGAACGAGCGCACCGCGTTCGAGATCGCGCCGCCGATGTGCGGATACAGCGCGGTGTCCAGCGCGTTGATGCCGGCCTTGGTGTCCGGATCGGTCGCGGCGCGCATCTCCTTCATGATGTAGGGATGGCACAGGATCGAGCCCTGGCCGAAGATCAGCAGGCTGCGCGTCATGATGTTCGCGCCTTCCACCGTGATGGCGATCGGCGAGGCCTGCCACGCGCGGCCGGCGAAGTTGCGTGGGCCCAGGATGATGCCCTTGCCGCCGACGATGTCCATCACGTCCTTGGCGACGTCGCGGCCCATGTTCGTGCAGTGGTACTTGGCGATGGCCGACGGCACCGACGGTACGTCGCCACGATCCACGGCAGCCGCGGTGGCCTGCGACAGCGCGCTGATCGCATACGCCTTGCCGCCGATACGGGCGAGCGCTTCCTCGACGCCTTCGAAGCGACCGACCGACAGGCCGAACTGCTTGCGGATGCGTGCGTACGCACCGGTGACGCGCGCACCGGCCTTCGCGCCGCCGCTGGCGGTGGAGGGCAGGGTGATCGAGCGGCCCACGGCGAGGCACTCGTTGAGCATGTTCCAGCCCTTGCCGGCCATCTCCACGCCGCCGATCAACTGGCTCAGCGGGATGAACACGTCGCGGCCGTGGATCGGGCCGTTCTGGAACGGCGAGTTCAGCGGGAAGTGGCGACGGCCGACGTCGACGCCGGGGGTATCGCGCGGCAGCAGCGCCAGGGTGATGCCGATGTCGCGCGTATCGCCCAGCAGGCCGTCCGGGTCGTACATGCGGAAGGCCAGGCCGATGATCGTGGCGACCGGCGCCAGGGTGATGTAGCGCTTGTCGAAGGTCAGGCGCAGACCCAGCACGTTGGCGCCGTTCCACTCGCCCTTGCAGACGATGCCGTAGTCGGGGATCGAGGTCGCGTCGGAGCCGGCGAACGGACCGGTCAGGCCGAAGCAGGGCACTTCCTGGCCGATCGCCAGGCGCGGCAGGTAGTAGTCCTTCTGTTCCTGCGTGCCGTAGTGGTTGAGCAGTTCACCCGGGCCCAGCGAGTTGGGCACGCCGACGGTGGAGCTGACCACGCTGCTGACCGAAGCGATCTTCTGGATCACCTTGTGGTGCGCCAGCGCCGAGAACCCCAGGCCGCCGTACTGCTTCGGGATGATCATGCCGAAGAACTTGTTCTTCTTGATGTAGTCCCACAGCTCCGGCGGCAGGTCGGCGTGGATGTGGGTGATTTCCCAGTCGTTGGTCATTTTGCACAGCTCTTCCACCGGGCCGTCCAGGAAGGCCTGTTCTTCGGCGGTGAGCTGCGGCTTGGGATAGGCCAGCAGCTTGTTCCAGTCCGGGTCGCCGGTGAACAGGTCGCCCTCGAAGCCGACCGAACCGGTCTCCAGCGCGATGCGCTCGGTCTGCGACAGCGGCGGCAGCGCGCGGCGCAGGAAGCCCAGCGCCGGTGCGGTGATCAGCGGCTTGCGGATCGCCGGGATCAGCAGCGGCACCGCGATCGCCACGACCACCAGCGCCGCGATGATCGTCGCGGTGGGGTTGGCGCCCAGCAGCCAGCACGCCACCAGCAGACTGGCGGTGATGGCGGCCCAGTAGGCGAGCCGGAGCCGGTGGTAGGCGGCGAACGCGCCCGCCAGCAGGAACGCGAGGAAGGGGATGGCGATGCTCATGGGGTTGCTCCGGACACGGATTCGGTTACATCGGATTCGGCGTTACCCGGCGTGGCCGACAGGCCTGCCAGGTATTCCAGCACGGTGGCGGTAAATGCGTCGTTGTCGTCGCCGGCCACCATGTGGGTGGCTTGCGGCAGGTGCACGTGGCGCGCGTGCGGCACCAGCTGTTTGAACTCGTCGACGGTCTTTTCCGAGACCAGGTCGCTGCGCCCGCCGCTGATCAGCAGCACCGGGCATTGCACGCGGCGCGCGGCCTCGGCGATGGCGTCCTGGTGCTGGGCGCTGTCGCGCGCCAGTTCGTCGACCAAGCGCGGATCCCAGTGCCAGCGCCAGCGGCCGTCGGCACCTTCGCGCAGCAGCTCGCGCAGGTCGTCGGGCGATTTGCGCGTGCGCCGCTGCGGCTGGTACGCGGCGATGGCGTCCGCCGCCTGTTCGAGCGAATCGAAGCCGTCAGGGAACGCGGTCATGAAAGCGAGGATGCGCTGTAGGCCGGCGTGTTCCCAGCGCGGGGTGATGTCCACCAGCACCATGGCGCGGAACAGGCCCGGCCAGCGCGATTCGGCGATCAATCCGAACAGCCCGCCCATCGAGGCGCCGACCAGCACCGGCGGCTCCGGTTGTTCGCCGGCCACCACGATCAGGTCGTCGGCGAACTGGTCGCCGGTGTAGGGCAGGTCGGCCGCATTGCGGTCCGATTCGCCGTGGCCACGCGCGTCGTAGGCGAGCCCGGCGTATCCGTGCGCGGCCATCGCCTCGCCGCTGCGGTTCCACGCACCCCGCGTCTGGCCGAAGCCATGCGCATAGATCAGGGCAGGGTGGCCCTGCAGCGCGCGCGGCGACGGGAAGCGGCGGACGGCGAGCGCGACATCGCCCTGTCCGCTGACCACACGATCCAATCCACCGGCATCACCGGTGTCGGCGTCATGGGCAGGAGAGAGGGGCTTCACCATACGGCCTAGTATGGGCTGTCGCATTTAGAGCAGTCAATCGGTTCGGGCATTCGGGTTTCACATGCAACCGATTGATTTGGCTTTATTTGTTGTGCGGCGCAGCATACATACCGCTACACACCGCGCCGTATGGTTAAATGCGGAACATGAACACACCCAGCCCTGACAGCTCCGCCTCGACGCCTACCCGCAACGCGCGCCTCAGCGCCGACGACTGGGCGCAGGCCGCCCTCGACCTGATCGCGGAGCAAGGGGTGTCGGCCGTGGCGGTGGAACCGCTGGCGCGCCGGCTCGGTGTCACCAAGGGCAGCTTCTACTGGCATTTCCCGTCACGCGATGCCCTGTTGCAGGCGGCGCTGGAACGCTGGGAAGCCGTGGAACAGGAAAGCATCTTCGGCAGCCTGGAGCAGGTGGCCGATCCGCGCGAACGCCTGCGCGCGCTGTTCCAGCTGGTCGGCCACGAAGTGAAGCCGCACATCATCTACAGCGAGCTACTGAAGGCGCTGGACCATCCGTCCGTGCAGCCGGTGATCGACCGCATCTCGCAGCGGCGCCTGGAGTACCTGGTGGCGATGTTCCGCCAGGCGGGCCTGCAGCGCACCGACGCGACGCACCGCGCGCGCCTGACCTACGCGGCCTACGTAGGCTTCCTGCAACTGTCGCTGCAACTGCAGCAGCCGCGCATGACCTCGGAAGAATTCGAGACCTACCTCGAACACGTCATCTCGACGTTGATCCCGACCTGACGTCCGCGCGCGGTTACTCGGGCAGCCCCGGGAAGAATCCCCAGAACGCGATCGCCACGACGCAGCTGCAGGCCAGCGCCTGCAGCGGTGCACGTGATGCGCAATGCGGACGCATGACGCTGAGTGCGACACGACCTGTGAAGACGAGGGCGGTCGCCGCGCCCAGGATCGGCAGCTCGATCAGGTTCGAGAGTGACTTGTCGCGTCCGTCGGCGAAGGTCAGTCCGATCCAGACGAGATAGGGCGCGAGCAATTGCAGTGCGTCGCCGACCTGCAAGCGCACGTGCCGGGAGACGAACGCCCAGGGCAGCGCGCCGACGACCAAGGCAGGTATCGCGAACAACGCGTACAGCGCCAGCACGTCAGCCACAGGACCTCCTCACGCCGGCCCCATCGCCACCTGCCGCACGCCACCGCGCCATTCCCGTTGCTCGCGCACATGCCCGCTGTGTTCCAGCCAGCGGAAGATCGCGCGCACGGTGACGACGGGATAGTCGCCGGCCAGGCGGGTGCCGACGGAATGGTCGGTGAAGTCGGTGTTCGCTGAGAAAAGGCCGCCCAACACGCGCTTGGAGTACGCGATATGCACGGTGTCGGGCACGAAGCCGTCGCCGCGGGCGTAGGCATAGGCGCTGCGTCGGTCGTAGAGGCCGCGCTCGGCCAACGCGGCCGCCATCACTTCCACGATCCAGGCGGTGGAGTTCTGGTAGTCCTCGCTGCCCGGGCGGGCGATCAGGTTGTAGCGCGGGTGGTGCAGGCTGTGGCGCGGCATCTGCTGCAGGCGCGCGGCGAGCCGCTCGGCGACGTCGGGCGTGAACCACACGATGCGGAGGTCCTGGTTCACCAGGTCGTCGGCGAAGAAGTTCACCAGCCCCTGTGCGTACAGGCCCGAGCGATCGCTGCCGCATTCGTTGAGCAGGTGCACCACGGTCCAGCGTCCGTGCGCATGGTCGCGCACGGCGAAGCCGGCATGGCTGTAGACCAGGCCCTGCTTGGAGAGATCGGTACCGACCCGGGCGAGCAGGGCGACGGGCGCATCCACTTCGTCCAGTTGTTGCGCCGCCAGCAGCGCGGTGCGCGCCGCCTCGGCCACCTTCTGTGGCGGCATCTCCATCTGCTTGCAGGCATCGCCCGCGCGTGCCGTCCCTGGCAGCGCGAGGACGAAGACGAAGAGGAATGAGGCGAACGCGCGCAGCACGTGATCACCCGCCGTAGCGATGGCTGTGGATATGCGGGCGCGCGGCATCGTTGGCGATGAAGCACAACGCTTCGCCGGCGGCGCTGAGGATCCAGCCCGTCGCCACCACGGTGACGCTGATCGCGGTGCCGACCGCGATGCCCAGGCGGCGGATCGCCTCCGCGCTCAGATAGACCACGAACGACGCGCCGGCCACCGCGCCCGCCGCGGCGACGGAGACCGTCACCGCCACGCTGCCGGCCACCACCGCCACGCCGGTGACCACCGCCGAGGCGCCATGGCCCAGCGCGTGGATCACCGCCACTGGCACTTCGATGGAGGCCTCCAGGCTGGCCTGCGACATCCGGCTGGCGCCGTCGGACTGCGGCGCGGCCTGGGCGGGAAGGGCCAGGCCGCCGGAGAGGGCGGTGGTCAGGGCAAGGGTCAGCGAACGGGCGATCAGGCGGGGCATGCGGGAACCTCCGGGGTGCCGCAGCCTTGCCGCCGCCCGTGTCCCGGTTCAACCGGCATAGACGAGGTAAGCTCCTGCGCATCACCCGGTATAGGAATGCGCTACCGATGGCGGTCTCGGTCGACCTGATTGATGCACTGAAGCGCTGCCTCCGCGCACAGGCGATGACCTATCGCGAGCTGGCCGGCCGGATCCGGATGAGCGAGGCCGCGGTGAAACGCATGTTCTCGCGGCGGGCGATGAGCCTGCAGCGGCTGGAGCAGATCTGCGAGGTGCTCGACGTGGGCCTGGCCGAACTCAGCGCCGAGGCTTCGCGCGGGCGCAAGGCGATGGCGCTGTTGAGCGAGGCGCAGGAACAGGCACTGGTCGATGAGCCCACGCTGTTGCTGGCGCTGTTCCTGACCCTCAACCGCTGGCGGCAGGCGGATGTGCTGGGGCATTTCGGTTTCTCGCCGGCACAGTGGACCGGGCTGCTGGTGAAGCTGGACCGGCTGGGCATCATCGAGCTGATGCCCGGCAACCGCGGCCGCGCGCTGACCGCGCGCAACTTTCGCTGGCGCGCCGACGGGCCGATGGAGCGCTACTTCCGCCATACGCTGCTGACCGACTACTTCGCCGACGCCTTCGATGGCGAACAGGACGCGCTGCTGCTGCTCAGCGGCAGTTTGAGCATCGACGGCGTGAAGCAGCTGCGCCAGCGGCTGGAGGAAGTCGCGCGCGAGTTCGACGCGCTGCTCGCCCGCGACGCGACGCTCCCGGCGGAAGAGCGGGTGGGCGTCAGCCTGGTGCTGGCGCAGAAACCGTGGCTGCTGCAGCTGTTCAATCCCTACCGGCGCTCGCGCGAGGCGTAGCCGCCGGGACGGAGATCGGGCGCGGAATGTCGTCGATCAGGCTCGGAAAGCCATCGATGGCCCTTTTTGCACCATCGATCGCCCTCTGAGCCTCGTCGATGGCACGTTGAGCTCCATCGACATGGCCCTCGGAGCCCCATCGATCGAGCTCCGTGCTCCATCGATCACCTTCCGAGCCCGATCGATGAGGCTCCGAGGGCGATCGATGGCATAGCGAGCCCCATCGATCACATTCGGAATGCCATCGATGGGGTGTCTGAGCCCCATCGTTGGCTCTCCGAGCTCGATCGATGGCCTTCGGAGCTCCGTCCTTAGCGCGCAACGCCTTGAGTGGCGGGCTTTCTCTGGCCTCGGTGAGACGGAATCACCCTCGCGCCTCCCTCCAGGATGACCGCCCGTCGACGTTCTCCTCGTCTGAAGGACAAGACATTGGTATCATTTTGGTCTCACTTTTCGAGGGTGGCGCATGAACGCAGCGGTCGATGTTTTCAAACGCAACGAATTTCCGGGCAGTTCGCTGGATGCGTTGAACGTCTGGGTTGCCGAGATCGCCGCGCTCACCCAACCCGACCACATCCACTGGTGCGACGGCAGCGACGCCGAGAACACGCTGCTGACCAAGCAGATGCTGGCCGACGGCACCCTGCTGCCGCTGAACCCCGAAACCCATCCGCACAGCTGGCTGCACCGCTCTAGCCCGAGCGACGTGGCGCGCGTGGAGCACCTGACCTTCGTCTGCACCGCACAGCAGGAAGACGCCGGCCCCAACAACCACTGGATGGCCCCGGCCGAGGCGCACGCGAAGATGGATGCGCTGTTCGCCGGCTGCATGCGCGGACGCACGCTGTACGTGATCCCCTACTGCATGGGTCCGATCGACTCGCCGCTCTCGCGCTGCGGCGTGGAGATCACCGATTCGCCGTACGTGGTCGCCAACATGCGCATCATGACCCGCATGGGCGCCGCGGCCCTGGCGCGCATCGAACGCGAAGGCACGTTCGTGCGTGGCCTGCACTCCACCGGCGAGCTGGACCCGGACCGCCGCTTCATCATGCATTTCCCCGACGAGCTCACCATCAAGAGCTTCGGCTCCGGCTATGGCGGCAACGCGCTGTTGGGCAAGAAGTGCCACGCCCTGCGCATCGCCTCGCACCAGGCGCGCAGCGAAGGCTGGCTGGCCGAGCACATGCTGATCGTCGGCATCGAGAACCCGCAGGGCGAGACGCATTACATCGCCGCCGCGTTCCCGTCGGCCTGCGGCAAGACCAACCTGGCCATGCTGATTCCGCCGGAAGGCTACCGCCAGGCCGGCTGGAAGGTATGGACGGTCGGCGACGACATCTGCTGGATGCGCCCGGGCGCCGACGGCCGCCTGTACGCGATCAATCCGGAAGCCGGTTTCTTCGGCGTGGCGCCGGGCACTTCGGACAGCTCCAATCCGAATGCGCTGGCCACCATCAGCCACCACACCATCTTCACCAACGTCGCCGTCACCGACGAGCAGGAACCGTGGTGGGAAGGGCTGGACACGCGCACGCCCGCGCTGGACTGGCAGGGCCGCAAGTTCGATCCGGCCAACGGTCCGGGCGCGCATCCCAACTCGCGCTTCACCGTGTCCGCGCGCCAGTGCCCGAGCTACTCGGCCAAGGCCGAAGACCCGCAGGGCGTGCCGATCAGTGCCATCGTGTTCGGCGGCCGTCGCGCCTCGCTGGTGCCGCTGGTGTTCGAAGCGCGCGACTGGACGCATGGCGTGCTGGTCGGCGCAGCGATGGGGTCGGAAACCACCGCGGCCGCGACCGGCGCGGTCGGCGTGATGCGCCGCGACCCGATGGCGATGAAGCCGTTCTGCGGCTACAACTTCGCCGACTACTTCGCCCACTGGCTGTCGTTCGACCAGGCCGGCGCGAAGCTGCCGAAGATCTTCCATGTGAACTGGTTCCGCAAGGGCGGCGACGGCAAGTTCCTGTGGCCCGGCTTCGGCGAGAACCTGCGCGTGCTGGAGTGGATGATCCAGCGCGTCGAAGGCACGGCCGACGCCGTGGAAACGCCGATCGGCCACCTGCCGCGCGCCGAGGACCTGAACCTGGACGGCGTGGCGCTGAGCGATGAAGCGCATGACCTGCTGTTCGGCTTCGAGCGCGCCGGCTGGCAGGCCGAATTCGCCAGCATCGGCGCGTACCTGGAGGAATTCGGTGCCCGCACCCCGCAGGCGCTGAAGGACGAACAGCAACGCATCGCGGCCCGCCTGGCGCCCTGATTCCCCGCCTCGCGCATTCGCTTTCCTGCGCAGCCCCGCGCGCGTCCCGGACGCCGCGGGGCTTTTTTATGCGCGCGCGCCGGGCTCTGGGATAATGGCCGCGTTCGTTCCCACCGAAGGCCGACATGACCCAGACCCTCCGCATCGCGATGGCGCAGTTCGATTTCCCGGTCGGCGCGGTGGCGCAGAACAGCGACAGCATCCGCCGCATGATCGCCGAGGCGCGCGATGAGTACGGGGCCGACGTGGTGCTGTTCCCCGAGCTGGCGGTCAGCGGCTATCCGCCGGAAGACCTGCTGCTGCGGCCGCGTTTCCTCGCCGATTGCGAAACCGCACTGACCGAGATCGCCGCCGGCACGCACGGCATCGTTGCCGTGGTCGGCTGGCCGCAGAGCGTGGGCAGCGTGGTCTACAACGCGGCCAGCGTGCTGCGCGACGGCGCCGTCGAGGCGACCTACCGCAAACGCGAACTGCCCAACTACGCGGTGTTCGACGAGCGTCGCTACTTCGACGTGGATCCGGATGGCGGCGCCTGCACGTTCGAGGTGAAGGGCGTGCCGCTGGGCCTGGTGATCTGCGAGGACCTGTGGTTCCCCGAGCCCTTGGCCGACACCGCCGCCACGGGCGCGGTGCTGACGCTGGTGCCGAACGCCTCGCCGTTCGACCGCGACAAGCATGCGCAGCGCGATGCGCTGATCGCCGAACGCACGCGCGAGACCGGCATGGCGCTGGCCTATCTCAACGTAGTGGGTGGGCAGGATGCGGTGGTGTTCGACGGCGCTTCCGTCGTCGCCAACGGCGACGGCACCGTGCATCCGGCCGCGGCGGCCTTTACCGATCAGTGGCTGGTCGTCGACTTCGACGTGGCCACGCGTGCGTTCAGTCCGGTGGTGTGGATGGACGACGGCGACGAGAGCCGCGATGCGCTGGCCTGGCGCGCCATCGTGCGCGGCATCCGCGACTACTGCGGCAAGAACGGGTTCTCGAAGGTGTGGCTGGGCCTGTCCGGCGGCATCGATTCGGCCATCGTGCTGGCGCTGGCGGTGGACGCGCTGGGCGCGGAGAACGTCACCGCGGTGCGGCTGCCGTCGCGCTACACCGCCGGCCTGTCCAACGACCTGGCCGCCGAGCAATGCGCGGCGATGGGCGTGAAGCTGGAAGCGATCTCGATCGAGGCGCCGTTCAAGGGCTTCCTGGAGGCGCTGGGCCCGGTGTTTGGCGACAAGCCCGCCGACACCACCGAGGAGAACCTGCAATCGCGCAGCCGTGGCGTGATCCTGATGGCGCTGAGCAACAAGTTCGGCGGTCTGCTGCTGACCACCGGCAACAAGAGCGAGTACGCGGTGGGCTACGCCACCATCTACGGCGACATGTGCGGCGGCTACGCGCCGATCAAGGATCTGTACAAGACGGAGGTATTCGCGCTGGCGCGCTGGCGCAACACCGTGGGCGGCGCGCCGGTGATCCCGCCGGCCGTCATCGATCGGCCGCCGTCGGCCGAGCTGCGCGAAAACCAGAAGGACCAGGACTCGCTGCCGCCATACGACGTGCTGGACGCCATCCTGTTCCGCTACGTGGACCTGGAGCAGTCGCGCGACGAGATCGTCGCCGCCGGCTTCGACGCCGCCACCGTCGACCGCATGCTGCGTCTGGTACGCATCAACGAATGGAAGCGCCACCAGGCTGCGCCGGGGCCGAAGGTCTCGCGCCGCGCGTTCGGCCGCGAGCGCCGCTACCCGATCACCAACCGCTACACCTTGTAGCGCGGCGCGGGTTCCGCAGGCAAAGAAAAAGGGCCTTGCGGCCCTTTTTCGTGTCAGACCGCGAGGCGGTCAGTCCTTGTTGCGCTTGTCCACGGTGTTGCTGGACTTCTCGCCGGCGAACGGGTTCAGGCGGCGGACCATCCACGGATACTTCGGGAAGTCGCCGGTCAGCCACGGATGCTGCGGGTCGTTGAGTTCCAGCACGCGCTTGGCGTCGGCGGCCAGCGCCTCGTTGCCCAGCTGCGTGTAGGCCTCGGCCAGCACGGCGATGGCGTCGTTCTGGTAGACGCTCTGCGGATAGGTCTCCAGCAGGTACTTGGCGCGGCTCGCGGCGGAAACCCAGGCGTCGCGGCGCAGGTAGTAGATGGCGGTGTCCAGCTCGTGAAGGGCGAACTGGTTGCGCAGTTCCACCATGCGGTTGCGCGCATCGGCGGCGTAGCGGCTGTTGGGGTAGCGCTCGGCGACGCTGTTGAAGTCGCTATAGCCCTGCATCGGCGTGGCCAGGTCGCGGCGGCTGGCATCCAGGCGCCAGACCTTCTGCAGGAAGACCGTGTCGCGGTTGGAGTTGGCCAAGCCGCGCAGGTAGTACATGTAGGGGATGTTGCGGTGGGTCGGGTAGGTGCGGATGAAGCGGTCGACGGTGGTCACCGCGTCGTCCAGCTTGCCGGACTTGTACTCGGCGTAGGCGGTTTCCATCAGCGCCTGCTCGGTGTACGGGCCGTACGGGTACTGGGCGATCAGCTGGCGGAAGCGGGTCACGCCGCGGTCCCAGTTGTTCGCCAGCATGGCACCGTGGGCCTCCTGGTACATGACCTCGACCGGCTGGTTCTCGGCCGCATCCTTCTTCTTGAAGATCTTGCCGCAGCCGGTCCCGGTGAAGGCAATCACCAGCGCCAGCAGGGCGAGGCGGGCGGACGCGGAGAGGCGGGCGGAGCGGGGAAGGGCACGCTGGGTCATGGGCTGGCGGCAGGCCGCGGCAGGGAAACAGGCCGTCGATGATAGCCTAGGCGCCGCCCTCGCCATGAATGTTCGGCCAATAAGACCGAGGCCGAGGCCTCCCTGGACGCTTTCCGTATGACCGATACCGACTCCCCCGATACCCCCCGCGAGGCCATCGTGCCCGCCAGCGCGGCCGGCCGGCGCTTCGACGCCGTGCTCGCCGAGCTCTTTCCCGAGTTCTCCCGCTCGCGCCTGTCCGAATGGATCAAGTCCGGCGACGCACGCCTGAGTGGCGAGCAGGTCCGCCCCCGCGACCCCGTGCGCGGCGGCGAGACTGCCAGCCTGGACGTGGTCCTGGACACCCAGACCCACGCCGAGCCGGAAGATATCCCGCTGGACATCCTCTACGAGGACGAGCACGTCTTCGTGCTGGACAAGCCGGCCGGGCTGGTCGTCCACCCCGGCGCCGGCAATCCGAGCGGCACGCTGGTCAATGCGCTGCTGTTCCGCGACCCGTCGCTGTCGGCGCTGCCGCGCGCGGGCATCGTGCACCGCCTGGACAAGGACACCTCCGGCGTCATGGTGGTGGCGCGAACCTTGCCCGCGCACACCTCGCTGGTGGCCCAGCTGGCCTCGCGCGACGTGCATCGCCAGTACCTGGCCGTGGTGGTCGGTGCGATGGTCTCCGGCGGCACCGCCGACGCCCCGATCGACCGTCACCCGCGCGACCGCCTGAAGATGGCCGTGCGCGAGGACGGCCGCGATGCGGTGACCCACTACCGCCTGCGCGAGCGCTTCCGTGCGCACACCGCGCTGGAGTGCCGCCTGGAGACGGGCCGAACGCACCAGATCCGCGTGCACATGGCGCATATCAAGTACCCGATCGTCGGCGACCCGCTGTACGGCGGTCCGCTGCGCCTGCCCAAGGGCGCCAGCGATGACCTCGTCGCGGTGCTGCGCAGCTTCCGCCGGCAGGCCCTGCATGCGGAAACGCTGGAATTCGCCCACCCCGTCAGCGGCGAGCCCGTGCGGGTCACCGCGCCGGTGCCGGCCGACATGGTGGCGCTGCTGGCCGCGTTGCGCGCGGACACCCAGGCGCAGCGCAAGTGAACCGTGCGCCCGTCGTGCCGGCCTCCTGGCCCGCACCGGCGGGTGTGCACGCCTTCACCACGCTGCGCCATGGCGCGGGCGTGTCGCTGGCGCCGTTCGATGCCTTCAACCTGGGCAACAAGTACGCAGCCGATGGTGATGATCCGGTGGTGGTGGCGCGCAACCGCGCGCAGCTGGCCGAGCTGGCCGGCCTGCCGTCCGTGCCGCACTGGCTGAAGCAGGTGCACGGCACCGAGGTCGTGCGCGTGGAAACCCCGGCAGATCCCGCCGCGGCTGAACCCGTGGCCGATGCGCTGGTGACGTCGGCGCCTGGCGTGGTGCTGGCCATCCTCACTGCGGATTGCCTGCCGGTGGTGTTCGCGGCGAAGGACGGCAGCGAGATCGCCGCCGCGCACGCAGGATGGCCGGGCCTGTCCAAGGGCATGCTGGAAGCGACGCTGACCGCGATGCGTACGCCGGCGACGGACGTGATCGCCTGGATTGGTCCCGCGGCCGGGCCGCAGCGCTATGAAGTCGGCGAGAACGTCTTCGATGCCTTCGTCTCGCAGGATGCCGGCGCGGCCGTGGCATTCGCGCCGACGCGTCCGGGCCATTGGCTGGCCGACCTGCCCGCGCTCGCGCGCCGCCGTCTGGTGGCGTGTGGCATGCGGGCGGACGACATCCATGGCGGCGATCTCTGTACGATCAGCGAACCCGACCGTTTCTTTTCCCACCGCCGCGACGGCCGCAGCGGCCGTATCGCCACGCTGGCGTGGATGCAGCCGTAAGCCCGTTGTTCGCCGTGCTGCTGGGCCCGGCCTTCGATGCGCTGCCGGGACCGGTGCGCGCGCTGCATGTCGCGCAGGGCAGGCGCCGCTACGCGGGATCCGTCGACGTCGAACGCGGGCCAGGCCTGCTGTCGCGGCTGGTCGCCTTCGCCACGCACCTGCCGCCGGCCGGATCGGGTCCGCTGAGCGTGGAGATCGAGGCCTCGCCGCAGCAGGAACGCTGGACCCGCTTCATCGGCGGTCGCGCCATGCCCTCGCGGCTGTGGCGCGAGGGTGATGTGCTGTGCGAGCGGCTCGGCCTGGCGACGTTTGGCTTCCGATTGGAGGTCGTGGACGATGCGATCGCCTGGCGCGTGGTGCGGGTCCGCGTGTTCGGCGTATCGCTGCCGTCGCGCTGGTTCACCGGCGTCGGCGCGCGCGAATCCGCGGACGGCGAGCGCTACGCGTTCGATGTGTGGGCCTCGTTGCCGCTCACCGGGCTGCTGGTGCACTACTCGGGTTGGTTGGATGTCGACTGAGTCATTACAGCGCGACGGCCCGGTCATCGTCTTCGATGGCGTCTGCGTGCTGTGCAATGGCTGGGTGAAGTTCCTGCTCAAGCACGATCGTGAAGGACGCTATCGCTTTGCGGCGATGCAGTCCGCCGCCGGTCGCGCGCTGCTCGCGGGGCATGGCCTGGATCCGGACGATCCGGCGTCCTTCCTGCTGGTCGAGGGTGCGCGCGCCTGGACGGACAGCGATGCGATCCGTCGCGTACTGACCGGACTTGGTGGCGTGTGGCGACTGGTAGGCGTGATCGCGCTGGTGCCGCGCATCGTGCGCGATCCACTCTACCGACGGATCGCACGCAACCGGTATCGGTGGTTCGGGACGACCGCATGTCGCGTGCCGACAGACGAAGAGCGGGCGCGCTTCCTGTAGAGCGACCGGCGTGTAGGCGTCCTCAGGAAAGATGCTTCGCGCGTTGTTGCAAGGCGGTGTCCACGTCGTTCACCGTCCGGGCGCATTGCGATGCGCTCATCTTCGGCGGCGCCCGCATACAGCGCGGCGCGCGCAGTCTGACCGTCCGGGCGCCGGCGCGGGGCTGGCCAGCCAGCCGCCCCGCGCGACGGTTGCCCGCCCGTTCCCGTGCCGCGGCGCCCGTCCGATCAGTGGGGGCCGCCTCCACGCGGGAGGCGGCATGACGCGTGGAACTCAGAAGGTGTAGCGCAGGCGCGTGTAGTAGTACGCGCCGTTGCTGCCGATGGGCGAAAGCACGTCGTAGGGCAGGTTGCCGAAGTAGTAGATGTCCTCGTTCGACAGGTCCGGATACTCGTCGGTCAGGTTCAGGCCGCCGATGGCGACGCTCCACTTCGGCGAGAAGCGGTACTCGACTTCCGCATCCAGCTGCCACTCGGCGCCGTAGGTCTGTTCCGGCTCGAAGCCGCCGCCGAAGTTGAACACGCGCTTGGCGCTGCCGTGGCGGCTCACGCGGCCGAGCAGCGACCACTGCGTGCTGTCCCAGGTGGCGGTGAAGGTACCGCGCGTGCGTGGTGCGGCGTCGGTCAGCGTGTTGCTCTCCTCCACGCCGAACAGCACGTAGCTCGGGTCGATGGCGAGCAGCTCGGCCGGGGTGGCCGCGATGTTCTTCAGTTCGGTCTTGGCGTAGCTGTACGCGCCGGTCAGCAGCAGGTTGCCGTCGCCCAGCGCCTGCCGCCAGTTGGCCACCACTTCGGCGCCTTCGGTGCGGGTGTCGGCGGCGTTGATGAAGAAGTTGGCGCTCTGCACGCCGGGCACGCCGAAGTTGTCCAGCACGAAGTCCGTCAGCGCGTCGCCGCTGATGCGTTCGGTGAGCGCCACGCGGTCGTCGATGTCGATGCGGAACACGTCCAACGACACGTCGAAGTGCTCGCCGATGCGGCTGGTGAAGCCGACACTGAGGTTCAGCGACTTTTCCGGGTCCAGGTCCTGCGCGCCCAGCGCACGGGCGATGGGATTGTTGACCGACAGCAGGCGGCCCTGGGTGAGCTGGCCGGACGCGTCATAGCCGGTGGAGGTGGATTCGAAGCCGATCTGGCTCAACGATGGCGCGCGGAAGTTGTTCGACACCGAGCCGCGCAGGGCGAACGCGGGCGCGAATTCGTAGCGGGCGGCCAGCTTGCCGGTCAGCTCGCCGCCGAAGTCGTCGTAGTGCTCGTAGCGCGCGGCGATGTCGGTGGTGAACTTCTCGCCCCACTGGCTGCTGAGGCTCGCGTAGACGCTGGACACGTCGCGGTCGAGGTCGGCGGTGTCCTGCGGCGTCAGTCCGCCGCCGGCCTGCGAGCCGGTCGGGCGGTCGGTGTAGGGGCCGGCCGCATACGACGCAGGATCGCCGGCGCCGGTCTCGAAAGTCTCGTGGCGGACCTCCACGCCGGTGGCGAACGTATGCGCGCCGAACAGGCGGCTGACGTCGACGTTCAACAGGGTCTGGCCGGACTCGTAATCGCCGGTCTTGAAGCGCGTCGGGCTGGTCGGGCCCAGCGAGGCGTTGAGCGAATTGCGCAGGCGGTAGGTGAATGCGTTGCGGCCGTGGTTGAGGCTGGCGTCGTAATCCCAGTCGCCCCATTGCCCGCGCACGCCCGCCACGCCAGCCAGGTCCAGGTTGTCGCCTTCCGAAATCGGGCGGTAGCCGTTCGGGTAGACCTCCTTCCAGTTCGCCACGCCATCGGGGTAGCGGAAGTAGTTGGCGCCTTCGGTATCGCTCTGGTGGTAGGTGCCGAAGGCGTACAGCTCGGCCGATTCGCCCAGCGGCACGGCGGCGTTGAGCCACGCGTTGATGTCGCGCGAGCTGCCGTCGCCCAGCACGTAGTTGCGCTGGCCGGCCAGGGCCAGGTTGTCGGGCGTCTGTTCCTCGAAGAACGGGATCTGGTCGAAGCCGGCGCGGTTGGTGCCTTCGCGCTGCTTGTACTCCAGGCCGACGCGGAAGAAGCCGCCGTCGCCGATGCGATCGCCGACCTGCGCGCTGAAGAAGCCGGTCTGGCCGTCGGTGACGGTCTGGTCGATCGGCTCGACCTTCGTGTGGTGTGCACCGTAGCTCGCCTCGAACGCGCCGCCTTCCGGCGCGTCGTTGAGGATCACGTTGATGACACCGGCGACGGCATCGGAGCCGTACTGGGCGCCGGCGCCATCGCGCAGCACTTCGATGCGCTTGATCGCGCTGACCGGGATGGCATTGAAGTCGACCGGCGTGTTGCCCTTGCCGATCTTGCTGTCGGTGTTGACCAGCGCGCTGGTGTGGCGGCGCTTGCCGTTCACCAGCACCAATACCTGGTTGGGGCTCAGGCCGCGCAGCTGCGCCGCGCGGATGTGGTCGGCGCCGCCGGAGTTGGACTGGCGCGGGAAGTTCAGCGAGGGCAGCAGCGCCTGCAGCGCGCTGCCGAGTTCGCCGTTGAGCACGCCGGCCTTGCGGATGTCCTCGGCGGTCAGCACGTCGATGGGCGAGGTGGACTCCAGCGCGGTGCGGTCGGTGGCGCGGGTGCCGGTGACGATCACCGCGTCCAGGTCGGTGGCACCCTCGGCAGGGGCCTGCTGGGCGAAGGCGGGAAGGGCGAGCGCGAAGGCGATGGCAGCGCCGAGCGGCGCCACGGTCAGGCGGGACATGGAAACTCCTGGGGGGGCTGGCTTACGGAAAGAGGTGCGGACGACGGATGCGTTCAGCGGCAACGACAGCCGCAGCCGCCGGTCCCACGGGGGGAGAGACCAGGAGGGACGCGGGCGGCTACGGGTCGTGCGGTCGGCATCGGGACAAAGAGTGTCGTGTGGGTCGTCATTCCCGGTCTGTGTGGGCGCCGAGGTGACGAAACCTTACACCGCCGGTTCCACCGGATGACCGTCGTCCGCCATGGCGGGAATCCATGTCGTCATTCCCAGCGGTTATTTCGATGCGCGATGATGTCCACCGACAGTACGCGTCCCCCGCAGGAGTTCCCCATGCTGTTCAGAAGCCTTGTCCTCGCCGCGTCGCTGGCCTTGTCCGGCTGCGCCAGTCTCGGCGCCGCGGATGCGCCCGCGTCCACCACGTCTTCGTTGCAGGGCGACGCCGCGCGACCGGCGCAGGCGGCCGGCTGGGTGCGCAGCGAACTGTATTTCGGCGTGGGCGAAGAGACCGGTCCGGGCGACCGCCCGCAGGCCGAGCCGATCAGCGAAGCGACCTGGCGCGCCTTCCTCGACAACGAGGTGACCGCGCGCTTTCCCGATGGCCTGACCGTGTTCGATGCCTACGGCCAGTGGCTGTTCCGTGGCGCGAAGGAGCCGAACCGGCTGAAGACCAAGGTGTTGGTGGTGCTGCACGAGGACACGCCGCAGCGCCGCGCCGACATCGAGGCGATCCGCCTGGCGTGGAAGCAGGCCACCGGCCACCAGTCGGTGCTGTGGTCGCGGCACCCGGTGGACGTATCGTTCTGATCCCGCTGCGCCGGCCGCCCGTGCGGGCGCTTATGCTGGCGCCCTCCCGCTTCCCCACGGAATTCCCGTCTCCATGACCGCATCGGCTTCCCCTGTGCGCCGCTGGTTCGTTCCCGGCGACCTCAACGGCTTCTTCGGCCTGGTGGTGGACAACCTGTCCATCCTCGGTTTCATCGCCGCCGCGCTGATCGGCATCTTCCAGTTCCCGGCCGAGGTGGTGTTCACCCGCATGTTCCCGGGCACCGCACTGGGCGTGCTGGTCGGCAACCTGATCTATACGTGGATGGCGCACCGCCTGGCGGCGAAGACCGGGCGCGACGACGTCACCGCGATGCCGCTCGGCCTGGATGCGCCGACCAGCATCGGCATGGCGCTGCTGGTGCTGGGCCCGGCGTTCGTCGGCTTCAAGCAGGCCGGTCTGGACGAACAGGCCGCGGCCACCGCCACCTGGCAACTCGGCATGGCCGCGCTGGTGGTGATGGGCGTGCTGAAGCTGGTGCTGTCGTTCTTCGGCGATGCGGTCACCCGCGCGGTGCCGCGTGCCGGCCTGTTGGGTTCCATCGGCGGCGCGGCGCTGACGCTGCTGGGTTTCCTGCCGCTGATCGAAACGCTGCGCCAGCCCATCGTCGGTTTCGTCACTTTCGGCTTGCTGCTGTACGTGCTGGTCGCGAAGGGCAAGCTGCCAGTGAAGATGCCCGGGCGTGCTGCTGGCCTTCATCGTCGGCACCGCGCTGTACTACGGGCTCGGCCTGGCCGGCCTGGGTGCACCGGGCTTCAAGGTGCCCGACGCGGTGCCGCTGGCCTTCACCCTGCCGCTGCCCACGCTGGGCTGGCTGGAGGGCCTGGCCTACACCGTGCCCTACCTGCCGCTGTTGCTGCCGTTCGGCCTGCTGATGGTGGTGGGCGGCATCAACGTCAGCGAAAGCGCGCGCGCCGCCGGCGACGACTACCGCACGCGCGACGTGCTGCTGGCCGAAGCCGTGTCCACGCTGGTCGCGGGCTTCTGCGGCGGCGTGGCGCAGACCACGCCCTACATCGGCCAGCCCGCGTACAAGCACATGGGCGCGCGCAAGGGCTACACGCTGCTGACCGGCCTCTTCATCGGCCTGGGCGGCGTGCTCGGCTACGTGTCCGGGCTCGTGCAGTGGCTGCCGGTCGCGGTGCTGGCGCCGATCATCGTGTACGTGGGCCTGGACATCACCGTGCAGGCCTTCACCGAGACGCCGCGCAAGCACGCCATCGCGGTGGCGCTGGGCTTCCTGCCGTCGGTGGCCTATCTGCTGACGATCAAGTTCGGCAATCCGGCGTGGATCGCGCCGGACCATTTCGCCGGCCTGTACGAAGGTGTGGACGGGCACGGCCTGCCGGACCTGGCCACCATCGTCACGCTCGGCAACGGTTTCATCATCACCGCGATGATCTGGACCACCGCGCTGGTGGCGATGATCGACGGCCGCAACGGCCGTGCGGTCGTCGCGCTGCTGGTCGGCGCCGTGCTGACGCTGTTCGGGATCATCCATTCGGTGGATCCGCGCGGCGGCATCTACCTGCCGTGGGAGGTCGAGGGCCTGCGCGCGACGATCCTGTGGCAGTTCGCCGGCGCCTACGCCGCGTTGGCGGTGCTGCTGGGCGCCCTGTCTCTCCAGAAGAAGGCGTAGGGCGGGCCTTGGCCCGCCATCCTGTTACGTGCGAAGACGGTGGGCCAAGGCCCACCCTACGGTGAATTTCGGTCTCATCCGGCCTTGAAACACCGCCGCTTAACCGCATCTGGGTAGCATCGGCTGGCGTTCGCCGGCCCCTTTCTTCCTAGAGGTTCTCCCGATGCGGATGGACAAACTGACCTCGCGTTTCCAGCAGGCGCTGGCCGACGCGCAGTCGCTGGCCGTGGGCCGCGACCACACCATGATCGAGCCGGTGCACGTGCTCACTGCGCTGCTGGAGCAACAGGGCGGCAGCACGCGCCCCCTGCTGTCGCAGGCCGGCGTCAACGTGCCCGTGCTGCGCGAGCGGCTGGGCGAAGCGCTCGACAAACTGCCGAAAGTGACCGGCCAGGCCGGCAACCTCTCCATCGGCAACGACCTGGCGCGCCTGCTCAACGTCACCGACAAGCTCGCGCAGGACAGCGGCGATACCTACATCGCCAGTGAATGGTTCCTGCTGGCCGCGCTGGACGACAGCGGAGCCGCCGGCCAGGAGCTGAAGGCCAGCGGCGCCGACAAGCAGAAACTGCGCGCGGCCATCGAACGCCTGCGCGGAGGGGAGAAGGTGCAATCGGAGAACGCCGAGGACCAGCGCCAGGCGCTGGAGAAATACACCATCGACCTGACCGAGCGCGCCGAGATCGGCAAGCTGGACCCGGTGATCGGTCGCGACGAGGAGATCCGCCGCACCATCCAGGTCCTGCAGCGCCGCACCAAGAACAATCCGGTGCTGATCGGCGAGCCGGGCGTGGGCAAGACCGCCATCGTCGAAGGCCTGGCCCAGCGCATCGTCAACGGCGAAGTGCCCGAGGGCCTGCGCGGCAAGCGCGTGTTGTCGCTGGACATGGGCGCGCTGATCGCCGGTGCGAAGTTCCGCGGTGAATTCGAGGAGCGCCTGAAGGGCGTGCTCAACGACCTGGCCAAGAACGAAGGCCAGATCATCCTTTTCATCGACGAGCTGCACACGATGGTCGGCGCCGGCAAGGCCGAGGGTTCGATGGATGCCGGCAACATGCTCAAGCCGGCGTTGGCGCGTGGTGAGCTGCATTGCATCGGCGCGACCACGTTGGACGAGTACCGCAAGTACGTCGAGAAGGACGCCGCGCTGGAGCGCCGCTTCCAGAAGGTGTTCGTCGGCGAGCCGAGCGTGGAGGACACCATCGCGATCCTGCGCGGGCTGAAGGAGAAGTACGCCGTGCACCATGGCGTGGAGATCACCGACCCCGCCATCGTCGCTGCCGCGCAGCTGAGCCACCGCTACATCGCCGACCGCCAGCTGCCGGACAAGGCCATCGACCTGATGGACGAGGCCGCCAGCCGCATCCGCATGGAAATCGACTCCAAGCCGGAGGAGATGGACCGGATGGAGCGCCGCCTGATCCAGCTGAAGATCCAGCGCGAGGCCCTGAAGAAGGAGAAGGACGCGCAGTCGAAGCAGCGCCTGGCCGACCTGGAGACCGAGATCGAATCGCTGCAGCGCGAGTTCAACGATCTGGAAGAGATCTGGAAGGCCGAGAAGGCCACCCTGACCGGTGCGACGAAGATCAAGGAGCAGATCGAGCGCGCGAAGCTGGAGCTGGAGGCCGCGCAGCGCAAGCAGGACTACGCGCGCATGAGCGAGTTGCAGTACGGCGAGTTGCCCGAGCTGGAGAAGCAGCTGTCGGCCGCGCAGGAGGCCGAGCAGAAAGGCTTCCGCCTGCTGCAGGACAAGGTGACCGACGAGGAGATCGCCGAGGTCGTCAGCCGCTGGACCGGCATCCCGGTCAGCAAGATGCTGGAAGGCGAGCGCGAGAAGCTGCTGCAGATGGAGCAGTCGCTGCGCGGCCGGGTGATCGGCCAGGAAGAGGCGATCAAGGTCGTCTCCGATGCGGTGCGCCGTTCGCGCGCCGGTATTTCCGATCCCGACCGCCCGAGCGGCTCGTTCCTGTTCCTCGGCCCGACCGGCGTGGGCAAGACCGAGCTGTGCAAGGCGCTGGCCGAATTCCTGTTCGACAGCAGCGACGCGATGGTCCGCATCGACATGAGCGAGTTCATGGAGAAGCACGCGGTCAGCCGCCTGGTCGGTGCGCCGCCGGGCTACGTGGGCTATGAGGAAGGCGGCTACCTGACCGAGGCCGTGCGCCGTCGTCCGTACAGCGTGATCCTGCTGGACGAAGTGGAGAAGGCGCACCCGGACGTGTTCAACATCCTGCTGCAGGTGTTGGACGACGGTCGCCTGACCGACGGCCAGGGCCGCACGGTCGACTTCCGCAACACGGTCATCGTGATGACGTCCAACCTCGGCTCCAGCCTGATCCAGGAACTGTCGGACGACACCCCCGAGAGCTACACGCAGATGAAGGCGGCGGTGATGGGCGTGGTACAGGCGCACTTCCGGCCCGAGTTCATCAACCGGCTGGACGATATCGTCGTGTTCCATCCGCTGGACAAGGCGCAGATCCGCGAGATCGCCCGCATCCAGACCCGCTACCTGGCCAGGCGCCTGGCCGAGCGCCAGATCGTGCTGGAGCTCGACGACTCGGCGCTGATGCTGCTGGGCAATGTCGGCTTCGACCCGGTGTACGGCGCGCGCCCGCTGAAGCGTGCGATCCAGGCGCAGTTGGAGAATCCGCTGGCGCAGAAGATCCTCTCCGGCGAATTCGGCGCAGGCGACACGGTGCGCGTGCACGCCGCGGGCGGACACCTGCAATTCGACCGCGCGCCGCGCTGATGTGGCGATCACGGGCGGACCGACGAACGGTCCGCCCGCGCGCTAGGTAATGCGTGAAGGTGCTGCGGCGCGCTGCAGCACTCCCCGCTTTTGCATTTCCGTGTCAGGATGCTCAGCGCCGGGGGGAGGCAACACACAGGATCCGCAAGCATGGGTGACCACGCCGACAGTCAGGCGCGTGGCCTGGGCGTCAGCACGAGCGTGCTGTTGCTCGGCGGCCTGTGCCTGTTGCTGCAGCAGGTGCCGGTCAGTTACCGGATCGATTTCTTCGGCCAGGTGTCCGACGCCTCGCTGATCCATCTGCATGCCGGCCTGCTGCTGGCGATCGCCATGCTCGAGCGCGACCGTCGCATCGTTGCCGGCTGCTTCCTGGTGACGTTCGCCGGCTGGACCGTTCGCCAGCTCTACTTCGACGCGTGGCAGCCCAGCCTGGTGCTGGCCTGGGGCGCGGCGAGTTACCTGTTTACGTTCGCCTGGACCCTGCTGTGCGCGCACTGGACCGGCTGGCCGCGCGCGCCCGGCCAGCGCGTGCAGCGGCGCGACCTGATCCGCTTCGCCGCGATCGGCCTGCTGCTGTATCCGCTGATCCTCGCGCTGGTGGGCTTCAGCATTGCCACGGTCTCCACCTCGACGGCGGCGATCAGCACCGTCTTCCAGATGTTCTTCGCCAAGCAATTCGGCGTGGCGGTGATGACCTTGCCGCTGGTGGTCGCCTGGCGCGAGCGCGGGCATCCGGCGCCGCGGATGGACGCGGCCTCGCACTGGCTGTGGCCGATCGCGTTGGGCACCGGGCTGGCGGCCAGCGTGTGGGCCGCGGTGCTGGTACGTCGCGCGTTCAACACCGGTGTGACGGCGCCGGAGCTCGTGTTGATGGATTACCGCTTCGCCCTGCTGCTGGTGCTGGGCTGGAGCATGCTGCGGCTGTCGTCGCGCTGGGCGATGGCGGCGCTGTCGCTGACCCTGCTGCTGCTGGTGGGCATGGTCGCGGGCACGGCGGAATACGCGAACAGCGCGGTGGGCTTCTTCAACCTGCTGCACATCACGCTGGAAGTGAACATCCTGCTGCTGGCGATGATGTACCTGTGGCTGACCCATCGGGACCGCTACGAACTGGCCGAACGCCTGTCGGCCGAGACCCTGCGCGACCAGATCACCGGGCTGCCCAACCTCAAGGCCCTGCGCGAGCGCGTGGCGCGCCCGCTGACGCGCACCGAGCTGGGTTACCTGCTGCTCGACCAGACCGACACGCTGGTGGCGGGCTTCGGCCTGGATACCCAGGCACAGGCGATGAACGCCGTCGCGCGCCGGCTGGAAGACCAGGTCGAAACCTTCTACGTGGGCACCGGCCAGTTCGCTCTGCTGCCCAAGCCGGGCGGCGACCCCGACCTGTGGGAGCGGGTGATGGCGCGGGTGGAGCACGCCGAGATCGATGTCGGCGGCCAGCCCATCCGGCTGCTGCCGTATCTCGGCGTGGCCGCGTTCAACGGCACCCAGGCCAGCGTGGTGGACAACGCCGTCGTCACCGCGTCGCACCTGGCCTTCGAAGCGCGCCACCATGGTGAATTGCGTCCGCGCTACAGCGACGTCGGCGACACCCAGATGCGCCGTACGCACCGTCGCCAACTGCATGACGCCACCGAGGCGCTGGCCAGCCTGCGCAACGAGCGCGTAGTGCTGTACTTCCAGCCGATCCGCGATCTGGCGCCTGCCGACCATGCCGACCCGCGCGCGCTCAGTGGCGAAGTGCTGTGCCGCCTGCTGGACGAACGCGGCGAGATCATGTCGCCGGCGCGCTTCATGGCGCCGCTGGAAGCTGCGGGCCGCGGCGCCGAGCTCGACCTGGCGGTGGTGCGCGCGCTGTTCCGGCTGCTGCGCAAGTCGCCCTCGGCGCTCCCGCACTGCCGGGAGATCGCCATCAACCTCACCGGCCAGAGCCTGGCCTCGATGAGCTTCCAGGTGGAACTGCGCACGCTGCTGGCGGGTTCGCCGTTGCCGATGAGCGCGCTGTGCTTCGAGGTCACCGAGACCGCGGCCATCTCCAACACCGCGGCGGCCAGCCATCTGCTGGCGGACCTGCGTGCGCTGGGGTGCCGGATCGCCATCGACGATTTCGGCACCGGCATGCAGAGCTTCGCGCGCCTGCGCGAACTGCCGGTGGACGTCATCAAGATCGACGGCTCGTTCGTGCGCAATGTGGCCCAGCTGGGCAAGGACTACGCCGTGGTGCAGGCGTCGGTGGCGGTGGCGAAGGCCTTCGGCGCGGCGACCGTTGCCGAGTTCGTCGAGGACGAGGACACCGAGTACTGCCTGCGCCGGATCGGCGTGCAGCGCGTGCAGGGCTACCTGTACGGCGCGCCGCGCCCGCTGGCCGAAGTGCTCGCCGAGACCGCCGCCGAGGCAGCGGCATCCGGCGAATAACCCGCGATCAGCCCGCCGGTCGCTGCGGGCGGTAGGGTGGGGTGGACATCACCATTTCGGCCAGCGAGAACGCCAGTTCGCGTTCGGCCAGCACCGCACCGTCGGCGCCGTGCTCGAGCAGGTGCTTCACTTCGCCCTCGCTGTGCGCGCGGGCCAGCAGCGTCAACGAGGGGTTGATCGCGCGCAGCTTGGCCAGGGCTTCGCCGGCTTCCAGCGGCTGCGGGATCGCCAGCACGGCGATCTTCGCGCGTTCGGGATGCGCTTCGGCGAGGACGCGGTCGGCCGCCGCGCTGCCGCGGATCGCCGGAATGCCGGCATCGTGCGCGCGCGCCACGTGGTCCCCGTTGTCGTCGATGACGATCAGCGGCACGCCGCGGTCGCGCAGTACGCGCGCCAGTTCGCTGCCCACCCGGCCGTAGCCGATGATGATGGCGTGGTCGGTCACGTCCAGCGAAGGGCCCGGCGGCACTTCGGGCGTGGCGGGCACCGGCGCGAGCGCGTCCTGTTTCTTCTGCCAGCGGTCCAGCCAGGAGAACAGGAACGGGTTGGCGATGATCGACAGCAGCGAGCCGGCGAGGATCAGGTCGCGGCCATCCGGCGGCAGGATCTTCAGCGACACGCCCAGTGCGGCCAGGATGAAGGAGAACTCGCCGATCTGGGCCAGGCTGACCGAGATCGTCAGCGCCGTGCCGGTGGGGTGCTTGAACGCGCGGACGATGAAGAATGCGGCCAGCGACTTGCCGATCACGATGATGCCGAACGTGGCCAGCACCTGCCACGGATGCGCCACCAGGATGGCCGGGTTGAACAGCATGCCCACCGAGACGAAGAACAGCACCGCGAACGCATCGCGCAGCGGCAGCGAGTCGTTGGCGGCCTTGTGGCTCAGTTCCGACTCGTTGAGCAGCATGCCGGCGAAGAACGCGCCTAGCGCGAACGACACGCCGAACAGCGTGGCCGAGCCGAACGCCACGCCCAGCGCGATCGCGAGCACGGACAGGGTGAACAGTTCGCGCGAGCCGGTGGCCGCGATCTTCTCCAGCGTCCACGGGATCACCCGCCGCCCGACCAGCAGCATGAAGGCGACGAAGGCGCCGAGCTTGATGAGGGTCCAGGCGATCTCCACCACGAAGCGCCCGAAGGTCGCCTTCTCGCCGCCGGTCTCGGGGCCGAAGGTGGATGCCAATACCGGCAGCATGACCAGCGCCAGCACCATCACCAGGTCCTCGACGATCAACCAGCCCACCGCGATCCGGCCGCGCTTGGTCTCCAGCAGGCGGCGCTCCTCCATCGCGCGCAGCAGCACCACGGTGCTGGCCACCGACAGCGCCAGGCCGAACACGAAGCCGTTGAGCGGCGTCCAGCCCATGCCCCAGGCCAGTGCCCAGCCCAGGCCGGTCGCGACGACGATCTGCACGATGGCGCCGGGGATGGCGATCGCCCTGACCTCCAGCAGGTCCTCCAGCGAGAAGTGCAGGCCCACGCCGAACATCAGCAGCATGACGCCGAGTTCCGACAGCTGGTTGGCCAGTTCCTGGTCGGCCACGAAGCCGGGGGTGAACGGGCCGACGAAGATGCCTGCGATGAGGTAACCGACCAGCGGGGAGAAGCGCAGCTTGTGCGCGAGCGCGCCCAGCACGAAGGCCAGGGCAAGGCCTACCGCGATGATGTTGATCAGGTCGGCGTCATGGTGCATCGAATGGCGGAACTCCTCGGCGTGATCGGTCGAGTGTCGCCGATGCGGATGCCTCGCCGCAAACCGGCCATGCGCGCGAGACGCACGGCGTCTGCGCTTTCTTGAGGGGTCGAGAACGGAAACGCCCCGCAGATGCGGGGCGTCTCGTGGCGATCAGGAATCGACACGCTTCACCACTTGTAGGCGACGCGTCCGTACACGTAAGCACCGTTGAATCCGCCCGGCGACTGGCTACTGTACGGGAACTGGCCGCTGTTGGAGTTCGGGAAGATGGTGCGGTCCGGGTACTCGTCCAGCAGGTTGTCCGCGCCCAGCGTCAGTGTCCAGTTCTCGCTGGGGCGGTAACTTGTGGACGCATCGAGGATCCACTTCGCGCCATAGGTCTGGTCGTTGGCCGGATTGCCGGTCTCGCTGACGCGCGTGGTGAACTCGCCGTATCGGGTGGCTCCGAAGGTGAAGTCCCAGCGGGTCAGATTCCAGGCGGCCGTCAGCGTGGTCTTGTCGCGCGGATAGCCCTCCTCGATGCGACCCTGCTCATCGCGGCCGATGCGCCACAGGTTCGCGCCGAGGGCAGTCAGTTCCGGAGGATTCGGTGCGATGCGCTGGATCTCGGTCTTGTTGTAGTTGTAGCCGGCTGTCAGGTTGAGGCTGCTGTTCTCCAGCGGCACGGTGTACTGGGCGATCACGTCGACCCCACGCGTGCGCGTGTCGGCCGCATTGGTGAAGTAGCGTGCACTGGTCACGCCATTGACGCCCAGGCTGGCCAGTAGCGCCTGGGCGGCCGCGTTGCCGCCGAGCAGCAAGTTGGACGACAACACGATGCGGTCATCGATGTCGATCTGGTAGGCATCGATGGTGACGTACAGGCGATCGACCGGTTGCAGCACCAAGCCCAGTCCGTACGACAGCGAGGTCTCCGCGGTCAGGGGATCGGCGCCGAGCGCCTGCGCCACCGCGCCGGTCGCCGGGAAGGTACCCGATTCGAAGAATCGGTCGAGGGTGGCGTTGTACTGCGAGGTCACCACCTGGTAGTACTGCTGTGCCAGCGCAGGCGCACGGAAACCGCTCGCCACCGTCGCGCGAAGCGCCACGGCATCGGTGAAGGCGTAGCGGGCGGACAGCTTGCCCGAGACTTCGCTGCCGAAGTCGGAATAGTCCTCGTAGCGTCCCGCGATACCGGCAGAGAACTTGTCGGTCAGGTCGGCTTCCAGGCCCACGTAGGCGGCATAGCTGTCGCGGTCGGAATGCACGGCATTGGCTGGAGTGAAGCCAGCGAAGCCCTGCGCGCCGCTACCCGTATACGAATTGAGCTCGCCCGGCGACTGGTTCCACTTCTCCTGGCGGTACTCGGCCCCGAACGACAGCGTGGCGGGGTAGGCCAGCCCGATGTCCAGCGGCTTGCTGACGTCGGCGTTGACGACGTTCTGGGTGTACTCCAGCGCGCCGTCGTAAAAGCGCCGCGGGCTGCTTGCACCCAGGCTGTAGTTGATGCTGTTCTGGGTGTAGAACTTTAGGTGGTTGTAGCCGTAGTTGTAGCTGATGTCCCACTTCCAGCCGCTCTCGGTGTCGCCCTTTACGCCGGCGACCAGTGAACGGTCCTGCGACAACTGGTTGATCTCCGGCACGTAGCCCTCCGGATACACCTGCGGCACCAGGGCGTTGTGGCCGATCGAACGGTAGAAGGCGAACGACACGATGTCGCGATTGCTGGCGATGGCGGTGGCGTAGGCGCTGACGTTGTCGCTGAAGTCGAAACCGGCGTTCGCCGACACCGCGCCCGCGTCCACTTTGGGATCACCGTAGACGAAGGCGACGCGACCGATGGCCGGGTTGTTGCCGGTGTTCGGCGCGGTGCCCTGATACGGGCCGGCGCGGTCCGTCTCGTCTTGCTGGGTAAGTTGCCCGGCGACATGGACGAAGCCGCGGCCGTCACCGAACGACACGCCGGTGTCGCCTGACAACTGCGCGCTGCGACCGTCGCCGGCGGAATAGCCGCCCACGTCCGCGACCAGACTGCCGCCCTTGCCCGAGCCCTTCAGCACGATGTTGACCACGCCCGCGATGGCGTCAGAGCCATACTGCGCGGATGCGCCATCGCGCAGCACTTCCACCCGCTCGATCGCCGACACCGGGATGGCGTTGAGGTCCACCGCCGACGAGCCGCGACCGATGCTGCCGTTGACGTTGACCAGTGCGGAAATGTGGCGGCGCTTGCCGTTGACCAGGATGAGCACCTGGTCGGGCGAGAGGCCGCGCAGTTGCGCCGGGCGCACGCCGCTGGTGCCATCGGTGACGGCGGGGCGCGGGAAGTTGAGCGAGGGCAGCGCGCGCGCCAGCGCGGTCGCCAGTTCAGTCGTGCCGGTGGCCTGCAGGGCCTCGGGCGTGATGATGTCGATCGGTGACTGCGATTCGGCGACGGTGCGGTCGGATACGCGCGTACCGGTGACGATGAGAGTGTCGAGCGTGCGGGCTTCGGTGGGGGCCGAATCCTGCGCGAACGCAGCGGGGGCGACCAGGGCCAGGCTGATGGCGAGGGTCAGGGGCGACAGCGTGCGGGTCATGGGGGAGCTCCGGAAGGACTGCGAAGTGCTGCTTCAAATGGATCAGGGCTTGCAAAGTTTCCTTTGAAACCATGGACTTAGGTGCTACGCACTCTGGTTATCAGGCCGCTGACATACAGTCAATGGTTTCTTAACAACTGTGAGTGGGGAAGCTATCGATAAACTACGCGGCCGCTTCCCCCCAAATCCCCGTAGGTTGTTTCTTGATTTCCCTTCGTAATTTCGCGCTCCGCCGCGGCGAACGCCTGCTGCTGTCCAACGTCGACCTCACCCTGCATGCGGGCTACCGCGTGGGCGTGGTGGGGCGCAACGGGGCGGGCAAATCCAGCCTGTTCGCCGCCGTGCAGGGCGAGTTGGAAGCCGACAAGGGCGACCTCGACCTGCCGGGCCGGGTCCGCATCGCCAGCGTGGCCCAGGAAACCCCATCGCTGCCGGACCCGGCGCTGTCCTTCGTCCTGGGCGGCGACACCGAGGTGGCGGCCGTGTTGAAGGCCGAAGCCGAGGCCTCCGCGCGCGAAGACTGGGAAGCCGTCGCCAACGCGCACCAGAAGATGGCCGAGATGGGCGCCTACGACGCCGAGGCGCGCGCTGGCAAGCTGTTGCATGGTCTCGGCTTCCCGGCCGATACGCACCATCGTCCGGTCTCGTCGTTCTCCGGCGGCTGGCGCGTGCGCCTGAACCTGGCGCGCGCGCTGATGATGCCCAGCGACCTGCTGCTGCTCGACGAGCCCACCAACCACCTCGACATGGACGCGGTGCTCTGGCTGGAGCAGTGGCTGCTGAAGTATCCCGGCACCTTGCTGCTGATCTCGCACGACCGCGAATTCCTCGACAACGTCGCCACCCACACGCTGCACCTGCATGGCGGCAGCGCGAAGCTGTATACCGGCGGCTACACCGATTTCGAGCGCCAGCGCGCCGAACAGTTGCGCCAGCAGCAGATCGCGCACGAGAAGGAACAGGCCGAGCGCGCGCACCTGCAGAGCTTCATCGACCGCTTCAAGGCCAAGGCCTCGAAGGCGGCGCAGGCACAGAGCCGCATGAAGCGCCTGGCCAAGCTGGCCGGTACGGAGGCGGTGCGCGCCGAGCGCGAGTTCCGCATCGAGTTCGCCGAGCCGGCGAAGCTGCCGTTCTCGCTGATCCGCCTCAACCATGTCGAAGCCGGCTACGGCGAAGATGCGGTGATCCTCCATGACGTCGGCTTCGGCCTGGAGGCGGGCCAGCGCATCGGCCTGCTCGGCCCCAACGGCGCGGGCAAGACCACGCTGGTGAAGACGCTGGTGGGCGAACTGCCGCCTTTGGCTGGCGACCGCATGGCGCACCCGGATCTGCGGATCGGTTACTTCGCCCAGCACACGGTGGAGTCGCTGCACGAAGGCCAGTCGCCGATGGACCATTTCCGCGAGATCTCGCCGGACGGCAGCAACCAGTCGTTCCGCGATTTCCTCGGCAAATGGAACTTCCCCGGCGATCGCGCGTTCGAGCCGGTGGACGGCTTCTCCGGCGGCGAGCGCGCACGCCTGGCGCTGGCGTTGATCGCGTGGCAGCAGCCCAACGTGCTGCTGCTCGACGAACCCACCAACCACCTCGACTTGGAAATGCGCGAAGCGCTGGCCGAAGCGCTCAGCGACTTCGACGGCGCCATCGTCATGGTCTCGCACGACCGCCACCTGATCGGCCTGGTCTGCGACACCTTCTGGCGTGTCGCCGATGGCGTGGTGGAGCCGTTCGACGGCGACCTGGACGAATACGCGGCCTGGCTGCGCACACGGTCGACCGCACAGGGCAGCAAGCCGCTGCGCACTGAACCTGCGCCGCCGCCGAAGGCCGTGCCGGCAGCCGCGCGCAAGGTCAATCCGGTGAAGCTGGCCGCGGCCGAGGCCAAGGTCGCCGAACTGGAAGGCAAGCTGGCCGACGTCGATGCCCAGCTCGCGGATCCGAAAAGCTATGCCGACGCCGACCTGGCCGCACGCCTGGGCCGGGACCGCGAAGCCCTGCAGCAGCAACTGGCCAAAGCCGAAGAAGCCTGGTCCGCGTTGTACGACGAGGCTTGATCCCGTCCCGTTCCACCCCCACAACCGCTCTCGTACCGACGCCTACCGATCACTGCCATGCCCATCTACGCCTTCGAATGCACCCAGTGCGGCCACAGTTTCGACCGTCTGCAGAAGCTGTCCGACCCGGATCCCGATACCTGCCCGTCGTGCGGTGCGCCATCGGTGAAGCGGCAGCTGACGGCGCCCTCGTTCCGCCTGGCGGGTAGCGGCTGGTACGAGACCGACTTCAAGAAGGACGGCGACAAGAAGCGCAACCTGGCCGATGGCGGCGAAGGCGCGAAGCCTTCCAGCGAGTCCAAGCCTGCAGAGGCTGCACCCGCGAAGACCGAAAGCGCGCCCGCGAAGACCGAATCCAAGCCCGCGACGCCTTCGTCCTCGTCCTGAGCGAGCTCGGTGTAAGGTGCATCCCTTCGTGTCATGAGGGGATGCAATGAAAGACGCCAAGCTTGTTTTACTGATGGCGCTCTGCGTCGCAGGCTGCCAGGGCGAGGCACCGAAATACGGTGTGTCCGAGGACTTCAGCAGGCCGTCGCCGCCGCAGAACTACGTCACCGAGCCCTACGCACAGTTCTTCGCGAACGTGCGCCCGCACTGCGGCAAGGCCTATGCCGGCCGCATCACCGCCAATCAGCCCGCATCGACCACGCCCGATCCGTTCGAGGGCAAGGCGCTGGTCATGCACGTGCGCGGCTGCGACGATCCGACGCGGGAGATCCGCATTCCGTTCCATGTCGGCGACGACCGCTCGCGTACCTGGGTGCTGACGCGCACCGGCACGGGTCTGCGGTTGAAGCACGATCATCGCCATGAAGACGGCAGTCCGGATGCGGTGACGATGTACGGCGGCGACACCGCGGAGGCGGGCACGACGCAGCGGCAAGCGTTCCCGGTGGACGCGGCGTCGATCGCCATGTTCGAGCGCGAAGGCCTGGCGGCTTCGGTGACCAATACCTGGGCGATGGAACTGGTGCCCGGAAAGACCTTCGTCTATGAACTCAGCCGGCCGAACGGCCGGCTGTTCCGGGTCGAATTCGACTTGACCACGCCGGTCGAACCGCCGCCGGCGCCGTGGGGCGCCGACGGTTGAGTCGGTAATGGCGGCTCAGCGCGGTCCGAAGCGGCCGCGGCAGCCGCGATCCACCCACACCTGCGTACCGGTGTAGCCCCAGCTGTAGCCTTCGCGGCAGCTGGTGTTGGAGATCTGCTGCAGCAGGATCGGCCGGCCCTGGCGCGGGTCGTAGGCGCAGGTCTTGCGGCGGTTGTCCTCGCTGCTGCAGGTGACGGAGTAATTGCTGGAACCGCCGCCGTTGCCCACGCGCGGGCCGAATTCGGCGCGGCAGCCGTTGCCCACGTAGACCTGGCCCTGCTGCGACTGCCAGCTCCGGCCCTCGACGCAGGCGGCGCTGGACAGCTGACGGGTCAGGCGCGAATGGCCGTTCCACGGCGTGCGGCAGGTACGGCCGCGGCCGTCGGTGCTTTCGCAGCGGATCGTCCCGCCGGTCAGCGGTGCCCTGGGCGAATTCGCCACGGCAGCCCTTCCACACGGTGATCAGGCCGTCCTGCGAACTCCAGGTCGCTCCTTCTTCGCAGCGGCTGTTCGAGATCTGCCGCACCAGGCGCGACTGCCCCCGCCACGGCGGCGTGCAGCGCTTGGCATCGCCGCTCTTGCTCTCGCAGAGGATGGTGTTGCCGGTGGGCGGGTTCGGGTTCCAGCCGCCGTTGTTGCCGCCGAGCGACTGGGCGATGTCCTGCTTGATCCGGCTGAAGGTCCAGTTGGAGCGATTGACCTGGTCCAGATAGAAGCGGAGCTGGTCGTCCGGAATGCGGCGACCGCGGGACTGTTCGGAATACTCCAGGCTGATGACCCGCGTCTGGTCCTGGACGGACAGCTGGCGCAGGTTCTCCGGCGCGTAGGCCCGGGTACTGACCTGGGCGATGGCGCCGCCGGCCAAGAAGGCCAGCAACAGTACGAGCACGGACTGCAACAACGGCTTCTTCATGGTGGCACCCTCCTAGGGAGGCGCCAGCATACGCCGGGCCCGTTAAGCCCGTGCAGGGGCGCCGGAGGGGCGGTCGGCGGGCGGGGGACCGGGTAAACTAGACGGCTTGACCGGCCTGTCCCGGCCGCGGAATGTCCCGGCCCCGGTCCGAACCCCAGTGGAGCCCCCATGCGTACCCATTTCTGCGGCCTCGTCGACGAGGCCATGATCGGCCAGACCGTGACCCTGTGCGGCTGGACCGATGTCGCCCGCAACCTCGGCGGCGTGTGCTTCATCGACCTGCGCGACCATGAGGGCATCGTGCAGGTGACGGTGGACCCGTCCAGCGCCGAGGTGTTCAAGGTCGCCGCCTCGCTGGGCTACGAGGACGTGCTCCAGGTCGAGGGCGTCGTGCGTGCGCGCGAAGCCGTCAACACCAAGATCCGCACCGGCAAGGTGGAAGTGATCGCCACCCAGATCACCGTGCTCAACAAGGCCGAGCCGCTGCCGTTCCACGCGCATGAGAACCCGGGCGAAGACATCCGCCTGAAGTACCGCTACCTCGACCTGCGCACCCCCGACATGCAGCGCAAGCAGCGCACCCGCATCAAGCTGGTGCAGGCACTGCGTCGTTGGCTGGACGCGCGCGGCTTCCAGGACATCGAAACGCCGATCCTCACCAAGGCCACGCCGGAAGGCGCGCGCGACTTCCTCGTGCCGGCGCGCATGCACCCCGGCGAGTTCTACGCGCTGCCGCAGTCGCCGCAGCTGTTCAAGCAGATCCTGATGGTCGCCGGCTTCGACCGCTACTACCAGATCGCGCGATGCTTCCGCGACGAAGCGCTGCGCGCTGACCGCCAGCTGGAATTCACCCAGCTCGACATGGAATTCGCCTTCGTGCGCGAGCGCGACGTGCAGGACGCCGTCGAAGGCATGATCCGCGACATCTTCGCCGAAGTGATGGACGTGCAGCTGGATGCGCAGTTCCCACGCATGACCTGGGCTGAGGCGATGCGTCGCTACGGTTCGGACAAGCCCGACCTGCGCATCGCGCTGGAGCTGGTGGACGTCGCCGAACTGGTGAAGTCCAGCGAGTTCGCGGTGTTCACCGCCGCCGCCAACGACGCGGACGGCCGCGTGGCCGCGCTGCGCATCCCCGGCGGTGCGTCGCTGAGCCGCAAGCAGATCGACGAGTACGCCGCGCATGCCGCCAAGTACGGCGCCAAGGGCCTGGCCTACATCAAGATCGACGAGGCCGGCGCGGTCAGCTCGCCGATCCAGAAGTTCTTCGCCGAAGACGCCTTCGCTGCGCTGGTGAAGCACATCGGCGCCGCTAACGGCGACATCGTGTTCTTCGGCGCGGGCGGCTACAACAAGGTCAGCGACTTCATGGGCGCGTTGCGCCTGAAGGCCGGCAAGGACTTCGGCCTGGTCCAGGAGGGCTGGAAGCCGTTGTGGGTCACCGACTTCCCGATGTTCGAGTGGGACGAGGAAGCGCAGCGCTACGTCGCGCTCCACCATCCCTTCACCGCGCCCGCGGTGGACGATATCGCCGACCTGCGCGCCAACGCCAAGACCGCCGTGTCGCGCGGCTACGACATGGTGCTGAACGGCAACGAGATCGGTGGCGGTTCGATCCGTATCCACCGCCCGGAGATGCAGAGCACGGTGTTCGAGCTGCTCGGCATCGGCGCGGAAGAGGCGGAAGCGAAGTTCGGCTTCCTGCTGGATGCGCTGCGCTTCGGTGCGCCGCCGCATGGTGGCATCGCCTTCGGCATCGATCGCATCGCGGCGCTGATGGCCGGCACGGAGTCCATCCGCGACGTCATCCCGTTCCCGAAGACCACCACCGCGCAGTGCCTGATGACCGGCGCGCCGTCGCCGATCCCGGATGAGCAGCTGGCGGAAGTGCACATCCAAGTACGTCCGAAGAAAGACTGAGAGAGAAACACGCAATGACGGAATACGCTTTTTCGCTGGAATGGGAACGCCTGGGCAATGAAGGCGCCGATGCGGGCCTGGTGACGGAACGCGCGCGCGTGTTCGGTGGCTGGCTGGTGCGCGTCGGCACGTCGCCGGCGGCGATGGCGGTGACCTTCGTGCCGGACGGCCAGGGCCGTTGGGACGGCGAGGACTTCGGCGAAGACGATTACGAAGAAGAAGACGAAGAAGAGTACGAAGAGGAAGAAGACGAGGACGCCGACGAGGAAGACGAGGCGGACGAAGAGGAAGAGGAAGAAGAGGGCGCGTAAGCGTGCAGATCCGTCGCGCCACCGTCGATGACGCCGCCGTGCTGTCGGAGCTGGCGTCGCGCACGTTCACCGAGACGTTCGGTCATCTGTATCCGGCCGAGGATCTTTCGGCATTCCTCACCGACGCCTACGCCGTCGACAAGCAGCGGATCATCCTGGCGCATCCGGATTACGCGGTGTGGTTGCTGGAAGACGATGGCGTGGCCGTCGGTCATGCCGCTGCCGGGCCGTGCGGGTTGCCGCATCCGGAGGTACGGGCGGGCGATGGCGAGCTGAAGCGGTTGTATGTGCTGGCGTCGCACCAGAACGGCGGGTGGGGCGGGAAGCTGTTCGCCGACGTCGAGCGGTGGTTGTTGAGGGATGGGCCGCGGACGCTGTGGATCGGGGTGTGGTCGGAGAATTTCGGCGCGCAGCGGTTCTATGAGCGGCAGGGGTTCTCGCGCGTGGGTGGGTACAAGTTTGCGGTGGGGAAGACGCTGGATGATGAGTTCATCTTGAGGCGGGACGCTTCTGCCGTTGGTTGATGGGGAAGCTTCCGCTAGCCCTTCGGTCTAGCGGGTAACTTTTCTTTGACGACGCAAAGAAAAGTCACCAAAAGAAAGCGTCTTTCCCGACAAAGCAATCCCACTGTGTCATCGCTACCGGGATTTTCCGGTTCGCCTTCCTGGCGAATCGGAAAACGGCGGGCGTCCTGCCCGCCGCCCTTCGGGTCTGGCGAGGACACGGGTGTTCAAAGCACAAAAGCAAACGGCCGCTGATGCGGCCGTTGCTTTGTCTGTGTCTTGGAACTTACTTCTGCAGGAAGTCGAGCAGGTCCTGGCTGACGCGGTCCTTGTGGGTGTCCGTGAGACCGTGCGGGGCGCCGGGGTAGACGATCAGCTTGGCGTTCTTGATGAGCGCGGCCGAGGCCTTGCCGGAGGCGTCGATGGGGACGATCTGGTCGTCGTCGCCGTGGATCACCAGGGTGGGGATGTCGAACTTCTTCAGGTCGGCGCGGAAGTCGGTGGCCGAGAACGCGGCGATCGAGTCGTACGTGTTCTTGTGGCCGGCCTGCATGCCTTGTGCCCACCAGCTGTCGATCAGGCCCTGCGAGATCTTCGCGCCCGGGCGGTTGAAGCCGTAGAACGGGCCCGAGGCGATGTCGAGGTACAGCTGCGAGCGGTTGGCCAGCGAGCCCTTGCGGAGGCCGTCGAAGACTTCGATCGGCAGGCCGCCCGGGTTGTCGGCGGTCTTCAGCATCAGCGGCGGCACGGCGCTGATCAGCACGGCCTTCTTCACGCGACTGGTGCCATGGCGGCCGATGTAGCGCGCCACTTCGCCGCCGCCGGTGGAAAAGCCGACCAGGGTGACGTCCTTCAGGTTCAGCGTGTTGATCACGGTGGCCAGGTCGTCGGCGTAGTGATCCATGTCGTTGCCGTCCCAGGGCTGGCTGGAGCGGCCGTGGCCACGACGGTCGTGCGCGACCACGCGGTAGCCCTTGGAGGCCAGGAAGATCATCTGCGATTCCCAGCTGTCCGACGACAGCGGCCAGCCGTGGCTGAAGGTGACGACCGGGCCGTTCTTCGGGCCCCAGTCCTTGTAGTACAGCTGCACGCCATCGGCGGTGGTGAGGGTGCTGGCGGTGCGCTCGACGGCGACCGGCGCGGTGGCCGGCGCCGCGTGGGCGGAGAGGCTAGCCTGGGTGGCGACGGCCAGCAGCGTGGCGGCGATCGTGCGGGTGAAGACGTTCATGGGTTCGATTCCTGCGAAGGGTGGTGGGTCAGGAAGAAGGGTCAGTCGGCGATCACCAGCGTCACGTCGATGTTGCCGCGCGTGGCGTTGGAGTACGGGCAGACGATGTGGGCAGCGTCGACCAGGGCCTGCAGTTGCTCGCGGGCGACGCCCGGGGCGGCGATGGTCAGTTCGGCCTGGATGCCGAAACCGGTGGGGATCTGGCCGATGCCGACCTTGCCGGTGACGGTCGTGGAGGCGGGCAGGGCGACCTTCTGCTTGCCGGCGACGAACTTCAGCGCGCCCAGGAAGCAGGCCGACCAGCCGGCCGCGAACAGTTGTTCCGGGTTGGTGCCGTCGCCGCCGGCGCCGCCCAGCTCGCGCGGGGTGGACAGCTTGACGGCCAGCACGCCGTCGGACGAGGTGGCCTGGCCTTCGCGGCCGCCCGTGGCGGTGGCGGTGGCGGTGTAGAGGATCTTTTCGATGGACATGGCGGTACTCCTGGGAAGGTGGGTGGTCCGGGGCGGGTGGCCGTCCGGTGAGGTGTACTTTGCGCCGCCTGTCGGGACTCAGGGTGATATAGAATCCTGAAAACTTGATCTGGAGTACTGTCATGGTCGACCGGCTCGCGGTCCTGCTGGAGCGGTTCTCGGTCTCGGCCGAGGTCTTCCACGCCGGCGCGCTCTGCGGCGTCAACACGCTGGACGGGGAGGGCGGGGCCGGCCAACTGCACCTGATCCAGCGCGGTCCGCTGGAGGTGTTCCATGGCGGCACCTCGCTGCGCATCGACCGGCCCAGCCTGCTGCTCTATCCGCGGGCGATGGCGCACCGGTTCGTCAGCGACGAAACGCGCGGTGCCGACATGGCCTGCGCGAACGTGGTGTTCGAAGGCGGTGCGCAGAACCCGATCAGCGCCGCGCTGCCCGACGTCGTCTGCCTGCCACTGGACAGCCTGCACGGCGCGCAGGACGTGTTGTCGCTGTTGTTCGAGGAAGCCTTCACCCAGCGCTGCGGACGCACCGCGCTGGTCAACCGGCTGTTCGAGGTAGTGATGATCCAGGTGCTGCGCCAGTTGATGGAGACCGGCGAGGTGAAGGGCGGCATGCTGGCCGGTCTGTCCCATCCGCGCCTGCGCAACGCGATCGTCGCGATGCACGAAGCCCCGGCGAAGGAATGGACGCTGGACGAACTGGCACGCGTGGCCGGCATGTCGCGCAGCGTGTTCGCCACCCAGTTCCGCGAGGCGCTGGGCACCACGCCGGGCCAGTACCTGCAGGCGTGGCGCGTAGGGTTGGCGCAGCAGGCGCTCCGCCGCGGCAGGCCGCTGAAGGTGGTGGCGTCGGAGGTCGGTTACGGCAGCGAAGCCGCGCTGTCGCGCGCCTTCAAGGCGCACAGCGGCCTGTCGCCGCGCGAATGGAAACGCCAGGCCGCGGCAGCGGCCTGAGGCGGATCAGGCGTCCTGCTGGCGCGCGGGCGGCTGCGCGCGCAACTGCACGATCTCCGAGCGTGGCGGCGCGCCGAACAGGCGCTTGTACTCGCGGCTGAACTGCGAGGCGCTTTCGTAGCCCACGCGGCGCGCGGCGGCATTCGCTTCCAGGCCTTCGCCCAACATCAGGCGACGCGCTTCGTGCAGGCGCAGGTGCTTCTGGAACTGCAGCGGCGACATCGAGGTCGCCGCCTTGAACTGGTGGTGCAGCGAGGACACGCTCATGTGCAGCGACTCGGCCATCGCATCGATGCTGAGCGGCTCGTGGAAGCGGTCGCGCAGGGCCTGCACCGCACGGGCGATGCGATGGGAGCGGCTGCCGGCGGTGACCAGTTCGCGCAGGCGGTGGCCGAGGTCGCCGGTGAGCGCGCGATAGTAGATCTCGCGCTGGATCAACGGCGCCAGCGCGCCCACGTCCTCGGGTTCTTCCAGCAGGCGCATCAGCCGCAGCACCGCATCGAGCAGGGCGCCGCTGGCACGCGCGGAATACAGGCCGCGGTCCACCGGCTCGGCGGCGCGCGAGGCCGGCGTCTCCAGCATCAGCGCACCCAACTGGTCCATGTCGATGTCCAGGCGCAGGCTCAGGTAGGGATGCTCCGGCGTGGCTTCGATGATCTGACCGAGCGCGGGCAGTGTCATCGACACCACCAGGTAATGCAGCGGGTCGTAGTGATAGGTCTCGCCGGCCAGGATGGCGATCTTGCGGCCCTGCGCCACGATGCACAGGCGCGGTTCGTACAGCACCGCGCTGCATGGTCGCGGCTCGCTGAAGCGCATCAGGAACAGGGACGGGATGGCAGTGGCGTGCACGCCGTCCTCGGTCGCCAATCGGGCAATCCGGTCGGCGAGCTCCGCCTGCGGTGCGTGGTTCGGGAGTTGCGCGACGCTGTCGGGGAAACCGTTGTCGTTCATGGCGTGGGGTTCCATGCGGCGAAGCGTGACTTTAGCGCGATGAAGCGTGGGCCCGCATCGGTGTGTCTGCGTGATTTGCAGAATCGGGCAAGTTTCACGCAGCAATGCACTAACCGGCAAGCGGCGCGCGGGCTTAACGTGGCCGCATGCCGTCGCGTTGCGCGATGCGGCGGCATCTCCTCCCCCAAGGCTGACGGAAAACATCCCGATGTGGATCGTCGAATACGCGCTGTCGCGCCGATACACCATCGGCGTGCTGGCCATCCTGATCCTGTTGTTCGGCGTGCAGTCCGCACGCCGCATGCCCACCGACATCCTGCCGGAGGTCGGCATCCCCTCGGTCAACATCATCTGGACGTACAGCGGCCTGCCCGCGGCGGAGATGGCGGCCAAGCTCACCTCGTTCTCCGAGATCGCCGTCCTCAACAACGTCGACGACATCAAGGAAGTCCGCTCGGAAAGCCTGAGCGGCATCGGCATCGTGCGGGTGGACTTCCAGCCGGGCGTGAACCTGGAGCGTGCGCTGGCGCAGATCACCGCGGTCTCGCAGACGATCCTGCGGCGCATGCCGCCTGGCACCTCGCCGCCGCTGGTGGTGCGTAACAACGTCTCCAGCACGCCGGTGCTGCAGCTGGTGCTGTCGTCGGACGCGCTCAGTCAGGCGCAGCTGTTCGACTACGCGCGCCTGCAGCTGCGTTCGCAGATCCAGTCCATCCCCGGCATCCGCATGACCCTGCCGTACGGCGGCGCCGCGCGGCAGATCATGGTGGACCTGGATCCGCGCGCGCTGCAGACCTACGGGCTGACGCCCGCGCAGGTCACCGGCGCGCTGGAACGCGGCAGTCCGACCTTGCCGTCCGGCACGATCCGCGAAGGCACGCGTGAACTGCAGATCGCACTGGAGACCAGCCCGGCCGACGCCGCGGGCTTCCTCGACCTGCCGATCACCACGCGCGGCGGCAACGTCATCTACGTGCGCGATGTCGCCTCGGTGCGCGACGGTGGCGCGCTGCAGACCAACATCGCGCGCATGGACGGCGCCAACGCCGTATCGGTCGCCTTGATCAAGATGGGCGGCGCGTCGGCGGTGGAGATCGTCCGCTCGGTGCGCGAGCGCCTGCCCGAGATCGAGGCTTCCGCGCCGCCCGGCATGCGGATCGAACCGATCTTCGACCAGTCGGTATTCGTCGACAACGCGATCGGCTCGATCCAGCACGAGGCCATCCTGGTCGGCGTGCTGGTGGCGCTGGTCGTGCTGATGTTCATCGGCTCCTGGCGTTCCAGCCTGATCGTGCTCTCGGCCATTCCGCTGGCACTGCTGGCGTCGGTCGCGATGCTCCACCTGCTGGGCTACACCTTCAACGTGATGACGCTCGGCGGGTTGGCGTTGGCCATCGGCATCCTGGTCGACAACGCGGTGGTGGACGTGGAGAACACCAACCGCCACATCGCCGAGGGCAAGGACGTGCGCAGCGCGATCCTGGCCAGCGCGAAGGAAGTGGTGTTCCCGGAATTCGTCTCGACGGTTTCCATCTGTATCGTGCTGACGCCGATCCTGCTGATGACCGGGCTGTCGGCCTGGGTGTTCACCCCGCTCGCGCTGGCGGTGATCTTCGCGATGGCCGCCTCGTTCCTGCTCTCGCGCACGCTGATCCCGGTGCTGTGCTACCTGTTGCTGCCGGCCGACATCCGCAGCCGGCAGGCGCCGCGCTGGGCCGCCGAGCGACGCCTGCTGGCGGTCAACCATCGTGTGGAGCACGTGCTGGACAGCCTGCGCGACCGCCACCACGCGCTGCTCGTGAAGCTCGGCCACCACGGCGGCGTGCTGCTGGTGGTGGCGCTGCTGATGATCGGTGCGGGTGCGGTGTCGGCGCTGTCGCTGGGGCGGGAGTATTTTCCGCACGTGGATGCGGGCCAGGTCCGCCTGCAGGTCCGCCTGCCCACCGGCCTGCGCCTCGAAGAAACGGCGCAGCGGCTGGCCGATATCCAGCGCGAGATCCGCGAGATCGTCCCGGCGGATGAACTGCAGACGGTCTACGAGCAGATCGGCATTCCCGATGCGGTCAACCTGGCTTGGGTGGACAGTGCGGTGGTCGGTTCGTTCGAGGCCGAAGTGATGCTCCAACTGCGCAGCCCGCACGGACCCAGCGCGGACTACCTGGCGAAGATCCGCGAGCGCGTGGCGCAGAAGTATCCCGACGCGAAGGTATTCGAGCGACCGCCGGACGCGACCAGCCGCACGCTGGCCGGCTCCGCTGTCGGTGCGCTGGAGGTGCGCGTCAACGGTCGCGACGCCGCCGGTAACCTGTTGCTGGCGCGTGAGCTCGAATCCCGCCTGCGCGATGTGCCCGGCGCGGTCGACGTGATGCTGCGCCAGGTGCTGGACCTGCCGGAGTACTACATCGCCATCGATCGCACGCGGGCCGCGCAGCTGGGCATCAGCGCGCAGGACGCCAGCCGCGCGGTGCTCGCGGTGCTGGGGTCGGCCGGCACGGTCAGCCCGGTGTACTGGGTCGACCAGGCCAACGCGACTTCGTACACGGTGCAGGTACAGGCGCCGCCGGCGAACCTGGCCGGGCTGGAGACGCTGCTCAATACGCCGGTGCGCATCGGCGACGACGGCCAGACGGTGCTCCTGCGCAGCATCGCGCAGGTGTCGCCGCGCACCGTGCCGGCCAGCATCGGGCGCACGATGATGGCGCCCACGGTCAGCGTGATGGCGAACGTGCAGGGCACCGACCTCGGCGCCGTGCATGCGGCCTTGAGCGACATCGTCGCCGGCCTGGAGCCGCGCCTGAAAGCGGGCAACCGCATCGAGATCGTCGGCCAGGCTGGCGAGATGCAGAACGCGTATGGCGAACTCGCCACGGGCCTGCTGATGTCGGCGGTGCTGGTGTTCCTGGTGCTGGTGGTGAACTTCCAGTCATGGATCCAGCCGCTGGTCGCGATGTCCGGCTTGCCCATCGCCATCGCCGGCGCCGCGGTCGGCCTGCTGGTCACCGGCACGCCGCTTAGTGTGCCGGCGCTGATGGGCGTGATGATGGTGATCGGCGTCTCCACCGCCAACAGCGTGTTGGTCACCAGCTTCGCCCGCGGCCTGATCGCCGAGGGCCACGATCCCGAACAGGCCGCGTATGAAGCCGCCGCCGTGCGCCTGCGTCCGGTGCTGATGACGGCGAGCGCGATGGTGCTCGGCATCATCCCGATGGCGCTGGGGCTAGGCGAGGGCGGTGAGCAGAACGCGCCGCTGGGCCGCGCGGTGATCGGCGGCCTGCTGTTCGGCACGCCAGCGACGCTGATCATCGTGCCGTCGATCCTGGCCGTGCTGGGTCGCCGGCTGCGGCGTTCCGAATCCCGAATCGAAGCCGGCGCCACGGGCGCCGATGCAGGAGTAGCGATATGAAGCCGATGCATGCCTTGCGTCATCTCCCCCTCGCGTTGGCGCCGGTCGCGCTGGTGCTGCTCTCCGCCTGCAGCCGCGGTGCGGCCGAAGCGCCGGCCGCGCAAGCCGTGCCGGAAGTGCTGACCGCGCAGGCCCGTGCCGCCGATGCGGACTTCGCGATGACCCTGCCGGCGCGCGCACTGGCAGGCGAGACCGCGCAGCTCTATCCGCGAACCACCGGCTTCGTCAGCGAGCGCCTCGTGGATCTGGGCGACCACGTCGCGGAGGGGCAAGTGCTGGCGGTGATCGCCAACCCCGAAGCCGACCAGTCCGTGCGCGAAGCGCAGGCCGAGGTCGTGCGCCTGCGTGCGGCGCTTGAGCTGGCGCGGGTGAACTACGACCGCGCCGCCGCGCTGGTCGAATCCGGTGCGATCTCGCGAGAGCTGTACAGCGACCGCAGCGCCAATCGCGATGCGGCGCAGGCCGCGCTGGCCGCGGCGCAGGCGCGGCTGGACAGTGCGCGCGACCGCCAGGGCTTCCAGCGCGTGCGCGCGCCGTTCGCCGGCGTGATCGCCGCGCGCAACGTGGACCGCGGCGATCGCGTGGTTGGCGACGCCGCCAGCGCCGCGCCGCTGTTCGAACTCAATGCGCTCGATCCACTGCGGATCCTGGTGGACGTGCCGCAGGGTGCGGCGTTGCAGGTGCGACCGGGCCTGAAAGCGGAGGTGACCTTCCCCGAAATGCCGGGCCAGCGCTTCGCCGCCGAGATCGTGCGCAGCGCGCAGAGCATTTCCGACGAGGCCGGCGGCATGCGCGTGGAACTGCGCCTGCCGAATCCGGAGAACCGGATTCCCGCCGGCATGGTCGGTCAGGTCAGCCTGCAGGTGCCGCGTGCGGCGCCGGCGGTGATCGTGCCGTTGTCGGCGATCTCCGGCCCGGCCGGACGCGCGCGCGTAGCGCGGGTCGGTGCGGATTCGGTGCTCGAATTCCGCCCGGTGCTGCTGGGACGCGATCTGGGTGGCGATGTCGAAGTGCTCGACGGCCTCAGCGTCGGCGACCAGGTCGTGCTGTCGCCCAATGCGCTGCTGCAGGCGGGCGCGCGGGTGACGGTGAAGAAACCGGCGTCCTGATGGCGGTGGCGTTCCGGTGGCGGCCACGCCAGACTGACGCCATGGAGAACGTCGAAGCGGGAGCAAGGCCGCGTGTCGTGTTGGTGCACGGCATCTGGAACGCGAAGTCCTGGTTGGCGCCGCTCGCGCGGCGCCTGCGGCATGAGGGCTTCGAGGTGGAGGTGTTCGGCTATCCGAGCATCCTGGGCGGCACCGAACCGGCGATCGCCGCGCTGATCCATCGCCTGCAGGGCGGGCCACCCACTCATCTGCGTGGGGCACAGCCTGGGCGGCATGATCGGACTCGAAGCGTTGCGTCGCGCGCCCGGCCTGCCGGTGCAGCGGATGGTCTGCCTCGGCTCGCCCCTGTGCGGCAGCGGCGCGGCGCGGGACCTGGGCCGGCGCGCATGGACCGCCCCGGTGCTCGGGCCGCAGTGGCACGCTGCTGCAGGCGGGCTGCGCACCCTGGCAGGGCGACGTGCCGGTCGGGATGGTGGCGGGCAACGTGGCCCGCGGCATCGGCCGGCTGATCACCCGGTTCGAGGGCGCCTCCGATGGCACGGTGGGGCTGGATGAAACCCGCCTGCCGGGGCTGGCGGCGCACTGCGTGGTGCCGGCCAGCCACACCGGCCTGGTCTTCTCGGCCGATGCGGCCCGCCAGGCGGCGCATTTCCTGCGCGAGGGCCGCTTCACGGACAGCCTGACCGGAGGCCGCATGGGGACGCGTATAATCCGCGCCCTTGTCTGAGCACTCCGGAAGTCACCATGGGCAGAGGCCCGTCCATCGAAGCCCGCAAGAACGCCACCGACGCCAAGCGCGGCAAGATCTTCACCAAGATCATCCGCGAGATCGGCGTGGCGGCCCGTGCCGGCGGCGGCGATCCCGCCAACAACCCGCGCCTGCGGGTAGCGGTGGACAAGGGGCTGGCGGCGAACATGTCCAAGGACGTGATCGAGCGCGCCATCAAGAAGGCGACCGGCGAACTCGAAGGCGTGGTCTACGAGGAAATCCGCTACGAGGGCTACGCCCCCGGCGGCGTGGCCGTGATCGTCGACTGCCTGACCGACAACCGCGTGCGCACGGTGGCCGAAGTGCGCCATGCCTTCGGCAAGCACGGCGGCAACATGGGCACCGAAGGCTCGGTGGCCTTCATGTTCAAGCGTCTCGGCGTGTTGAGCTACGCGCCGGGCGCCGATGAAGAGAAGATCACCGAGGCGGCCATCGAGGCGGGTGCTGACGACATCGTGGTCTATCCCGACGACGGTTCGATCGACGTGGTCACCACGCCGGACGCCTTCCAGGCGGTGAAGGATGCGATGACGGCCGCCGGCCTGGCGCCAGACCACGCCGAGATCACCTTCCGTGCCGACAACGACATCAGCGTGGAAGGCGAGACGGCCCTGCAGGTGAAGAAGCTGCTGGACATGCTGGAAGACCTGGACGATGTCCAGGACGTCTATTCCAACGCCGAGCTGGGCGCGGACGCCTACGCGTAAGCTGGCAACGTGACCCGCATCCTCGGCATCGACCCCGGTTCCCAGCGCACCGGCATCGGCATCATCGATGTCGATGCGGCGGGCAAGGTGAGCCATGTCCACCATGCACCGCTGGTGCTGTTGGGCGCGGAGGATTTCCCGCAGCGCCTGCGCGTGCTGCTGGACGGCCTGACCGAGGTCATCGCCACCTGGCGGCCGGACGAGGTCGCCATCGAGAAGGTGTTCATGGCGCGCAATCCCGATTCGGCCCTCAAGCTGGGGCAGGCGCGCGGCGCCGCGATCAGCGCAGTAGTGCTGCGCGATCTGCCCGTGCACGAGTACGCGGCCAAGGAAGTGAAGCTGGCCGTCGTCGGGCGCGGCAGCGCCGAGAAAACCCAGATCCAGCACATGGTCGGCATCATGCTCAACCTGCACGGCAAGTTGCAGGCCGATGCCGCCGACGCGCTGGCCGTCGCCATCACCCATGCGCACGTGCGCGCCACCGCCAAGCGGCTGGGCGTGAGTTCGCAGCTGGCCTGGAGCAGGAAATGATCGGACGTCTGCGCGGCATCCTCGCGTACAAATCGCCGCCGTGGCTGGTGATCGACGTGGGCGGCGTGGGCTATGAGCTCGAAGCCCCGATGAGCACGCATTACGATCTGCCCGACGTGGGCCGCGAGGTGCTGCTGTTCACCCACTATGCGCAGAAGGAAGACAGCGTGTCGCTGTACGGCTTCCTGCGCGAGGGCGAGCGCCGGCTGTTCCGCGACGTGCAGAAGGTCAGCGGCATCGGCGCGAAGATCGCGCTGGCCGTGTTGTCCGGCGCCAGCGTCGACGAGTTCGCCCGCATGGTGCAGGCCGGCGACATCACCGCGTTGACCCGCATTCCCGGCATCGGCAAGAAGACCGCCGAGCGCATGGTGGTGGAACTGCGCGACCGCGCGGCAGACCTGATGGGTACCGGCGTGGGCGGGATCAGCGCGCTGCCGGCCGACCCGCAGTCCGAGGCCACCATCGCCCTGCAGCAACTGGGCTACAAGCCGGCCGAGGCGACCCGCATGGCGCGCGATGCGACTACGCCGGGCGACGATGCCGCGACGATCATCCGCAAGGCGCTGCAGTCGGCCCTGCGCTGATCGCGGTTCTAGAGCACCCCTTCACTTTCGCAGCGCTACCCTGCCGGCCGCCATGTCCACCCCCTCACATTCCCACGACGCTGGGCAACACGGCCATTCGCAGGCCGGCAAGATCGCCCTGGTGGCCGGCGCCGTCGGTGTCGTCTTCGGCGACATCGGCACCAGCCCGCTGTACACCATCAAGGAAATGTTCCACCCGCACTTCGGCCTGACGCCGGACCCGGACACCGTCCGCGGGCTGCTGTCGCTGGGTTTCTGGTCGCTGCTGCTGGTGGTGACGCTGAAGTACGTCATCGTGATCATGCGCGCCGACAACGACGGCGAGGGCGGCATCATGGCGCTGACCGCGCTGGCGCAGCGCAGCCTGGCCAAGGGGTCGCGACTGAGCTACACGGTGGGCATCCTCGGCATCTTCGGCGCGGCGCTGTTCTTCGGCGACGGCATGATCACGCCGCCCATCACCGTATTGGGCGCGGTCGAAGGCCTGGAAGTGGTCTCGCCCGTGTTCAAGCAGTGGGTGGTGCCGATCAGCCTTGTGATCCTGACTGGTCTGTTCGCCGCGCAGCGCTTCGGCACGGCCAAGGTCGGCAAGGCCTTCGGACCGGTGATGATCACCTGGTTCATCGTGCTGGCCGGTTTCGGCGTCTACAACATCGCCCACAACCCGTCGGTGCTCGCGGCGCTGAATCCGTACTGGGCGTGGAATTTCTTCGTCACCCACGATTGGCATGCGGTGCTGATCCTCGGCGCGGTGGTGCTGACGGTGACCGGTGGCGAGGCGCTGTATGCCGACATGGGCCACTTCGGCAAGCAGCCGATCCGCTGGGGCTGGTTCGGCTTCGTGCTGCCGGCGCTGGTGCTGAACTACTACGGCCAGGGCGCCGTGCTGCTGCGCCACCCCGAAGCGGTCGCCAACCCGTTCTACATGTCGATCCCGGACTGGGCGCAGATCCCGATGCTGGTGCTGGCGACGACCGCGGCGGCGGTGGCCTCGCAGGCCGTCATCACCGGTGCTTTCTCGGTGACCCGTCAGGCGATCCAGCTGGGCTACCTGCCGCGCCTGGCCATCAAGTACACCTCGAAGGACACGATCGGCCAGATCTACGTGCCCTCGATCAACATGATGCTGTATCTGGCGGTGATCGTGCTCGTGCTGAGCTTCCAGAGCTCCGGCGCACTGGCGACGGCCTACGGTCTGTCGGTCACCGGCACGATGCTGATCGACACGCTGCTGCTGGCGATCGTCGCGTACACGCGCTGGCCGGATTCGCGCCGCTGGGTCCTGCCGCTGTGCGGCGTGTTCCTGGTGATCGACCTGGCGTTCCTGTTCGCCAACGGTGCCAAGCTGGTCACCGGCATCGGCGCCTGGGTGCCGCTGTTCATCGGCATCACGGCCTTCACCATGATGCGGACCTGGCGCCGCGGCCGCGAGCTGCTGCATGGCGAAGTGCAGAAGGAGGGCATCCGCCTGGATACCTTCCTGCCCGGGCTGATGCTGGCCCCGCCGGTGCGCGTGCCCGGCACGGCGATCTTCCTGACCGCCGACAAGGGCGTGGTGCCGCATGCGCTGCTGCACAACCTGAAACACAACAAAGTGCTGCACGAACGCAACGTCTTCCTGACCGTCGAGACGCTGACGGTGCCGTACGCGCCGAAGAAGAAGCGGCTGAAGATCGAACCCATCGGCGACGATTTCTACCGCGTGGTGATCAGCTACGGCTTCGCCGAAACGCCGGACGTGCCGCAGGCGCTGATGAGCTCCTGCGATCAGGGCGGCGTGTACTTCGACCCGATGGAGACCACGTACTTCGCCAGCCGCGAAACCGTGGTGGCGAGCCGCCAGGGCGGCATGCCGATCTGGCGCGACAAGCTGTTCGCGGCCATGCATCGCAATGCCGCACCCGCGACCGGCTTCTTCCGCATCCCGGGCAACCGTCTGGTCGAACTGGGCGCGCAGGTCGAGATCTGACGCGGAACGGGGCGGCATTTCGGCCATAATCCCGGCATGACCGCCGACCGCATCATCGATTCCTCCGCCACCCGCGAAGACGACGCCATCGAGGCCAGCATCCGGCCCAAGCGGCTGGACGAGTACCTCGGCCAGAAGCCCGTGCGCGAGCAACTGGATATCTACATCCAGGCGGCGAAGGGGCGCGGCGAGGCGCTGGACCATGTACTGATCTTCGGTCCGCCCGGTCTGGGCAAGACCACGCTCAGCCACGTGATCGCCAACGAGCTGGGCGTGAACCTGCGGGTCACCTCGGGCCCGGTGATCGAGAAGGCCGGCGACCTGGCCGCGTTGCTGACCAACCTGCAGCCGCACGACGTGCTGTTCGTCGACGAGATCCACCGCCTTTCGCCCGTGGTGGAGGAAGTGCTGTATCCGGCGATGGAAGACTTCCAGATCGACATCATGATCGGCGAGGGCCCCGCGGCCCGTTCGATCAAGCTCGACCTGCCGCCGTTCACCCTGATCGGCGCCACGACGCGGGCCGGCCTGCTGACCGCGCCGCTGCGCGACCGGTTCGGCATCGTGCAGCGGCTGGAGTTCTACACGCCCGAGGAACTGACCCGCATCGTGCAGCGCTCGGCGCGCATCCTCGGCATGGACTGCGAACCCGAAGGGGCCGCGGAGATCGCGCGCCGCGCGCGCGGTACGCCGCGCATCGCCAACCGCCTGCTGCGCCGCGTGCGCGACTACGCCCAGGTCAAGGCCAACGGCCACATCGACACCGACGTGGCGCGCGCCGCGATGCAGATGCTGAAGGTGGACCCGGAAGGGTTCGACGAGCTCGACCGCCGCATGCTGCGCACGATCATCGACAGCTTCGACGGCGGACCGGTGGGCGTGGAATCGCTGGCCGCGGCGCTCAGCGAGGAGCGCGGCACGCTGGAGGACGTCATCGAGCCCTATCTGATCCAGCAAGGGTTCCTGATCCGCACCGCGCGCGGCCGCATGGCGACGCGCAAGGCCTACCTGCACCTGGGGCTCACGCCGAAGGGGCGGGTGCCGGAAGCGGGCGAGGCCAGCGGCGAACTCTTCTGATCCACTGGTCGCAGGTTGGTATGCACGATTCCGTGCGGGAGCGCATGTTTTGACGACGGATTCCCCGATGATCGCCGCGGATGCGGCCCCGTTCATCTTTCCGACACGCGTCTATTGGGAAGATACCGACGCCGGTGGCGTGGTCTACCACGCGCAGTACGTCGCCTTCCTGGAACGCACCCGTACCGAATGGTTGCGGGCCCGCGGGCATCACCAGGAACAACTGCGCCAGACCCACGACCTGGTATTCGCTGTCCGTGCGATGCGCCTGGATTTCCTGCGCCCCGCACGGCTGGACGACCTGTTGCAGGTGACCGCGCGCATCCACCAGTGCAAGCGGGCCAGCGTGGTGTTCGCCCAGACGATCGAACGCGACGGTGAGCTGCTGCTCACTGCCGAGGTCAAGGTCGCGGCGCTGAGCGCATCCGGGTTCAGACCCGTTGCGCTGCCCGAGACGTTGTACGAAGAGTTCCGCCGGCTCGAGACCCCGGGCCGCCCGCTTTAACCGACACGCAAGACAACACCGAGAATCGAGGAACGACGGATGATCGCAACGCTGCTGGCCTTCCAGGACACCGTGGTGGAGGCGCTGCCGCCGGAAACCGCCGCCGCCGCCGCCCAGGCGACCGCCGAGACCGTGCATAGCGGGATCAACTACATCGACCTGATGCTCAAGGCCAGCCTGCCGGTCAAGCTGATCGTGCTGCTGCTGCTGGCCGGTTCGCTGATCAGCTGGATCATCATTTTCCGCAAGGCACGGGTGTTCAAGACCGCCAACCGCGATGCGGACGAGTTCGAGGGCCGGTTCTGGTCCGGCGCCGAACTGCACAAGCTGTATGCCGGTGCCGCCGACCGCAACCGCGTGGTGACGGGCCTGGAGGCGATCTTCGAAGCGGGCTTCCGCGAGTTCACGCGCCTGCGCGACAAGCGCGGCCTGGACGGGCGCGCCCAACTGGAAGGTGCGCAGCGTGCGATGCGCGTGACCTATACGCGCGAGGTCGACCAACTGGAGCGCAACCTGGAACTGCTGGCCAACATCGGCTCCACCGCGCCGTACGTCGGCCTGGTGGGTACCGTGTTCGGCATCATGGTGACCATGCACGACATGCTCAACAGCGGCGAACAGGCCGGCATCGCCGCCGTGGCGCCCGGCATTTCCGAAGCGCTGTTCGCCACCGCGATCGGCCTGTTCGTGGCCATCCCGGCGGTGTGGGCCTACAACCGCTTCACCACGCGGGTCGAACGCCTGTCGGTGCGCTACGAGAGCTTTGCCGAAGAGTTCAGCTCGATCCTGCAGCGCCAGAGTTCGGGCGAGTAAGCGGAGCGCCCCATGGCCGGAAGCATCTTCCACCGCAAGCGCCGCAAGCTGAAGTCCGAGATCAACGTCGTGCCGTACATCGACGTGATGCTCGTGCTGCTGATCATCTTCATGGTCACCGCGCCGCTGCTGACGCTCAGCGTCGACGTCAAGCTGCCGTCCTCGAACGCGAAGGCGGTCGAAACGCGCAACGAGCCGATCATCGTCATCGCTTATCCGGACGGCCGCTTCGGCCTGAAGCTGCCGGAAGCCAAGCAGCCGGAGGTGCTGGATGCCGCCGGATTGGAAGCCAAGGTCGCCGCGATCCGGGGCGAGCAGGGCAATGAGCTGCGCATCATGGTGGCCGCCGAGGGCTCGGCGCCGTACCAGAAGGTGCTCGACGCGATGGACGTGCTTCGTCGCGCCAAGGTCAGCAATGTCAGCCTGATGACCAACGCGGGTGGCAATGCACGCTGACGTCGCCCCGCGCCATCCGGCCCAACGTGACGAAGGGCTGGGCAGGGCGGTCGCCTGGGCGGTCGGCCTGCACCTGTTGCTGGCCGTGCTGCTGATCGTCTCGCCGCTGCTCACCTGGGACCGCGACCGGCTCAATGCGGCCGGGGCGCCGACGATGGAAGCCACGTTGGACGCCTCCGCGGCCGATCAGCGCGCGGTCGAGCGTGCGCTCGACTTCACCCCCGCGCCGATGCCCGAGCCCGTGGAAGAGCCGGCGCCCGAAGACACGGTGCCGCCGCCGCAGCCGATTCCCGAGCCGGCGCCGCAGGATGCGCCGGTCGAACGCCAGGCCGATGCGCAGGAACGCATCCCGGTGCCCGACACGACCGAGCAGGACGAAGCGCGCCTGGAGGCGCTCTCGCAGGAGAAGGCCCGCCAGGAGCAGGAGGCCAAGCGGCGGCAGGAGCAGATCGACCTGACCGAACGCAAGCGGCAGGAGCAGGCCGAGCAGCAGCGCCGCCTGGCCGCGCAGCAGGAAGAGGACCGGCAGAAGCGCATCGCCACCGAAGCGCAGCAGAAGGCCGAGGCCGAACGGCAGAAGAAGATTGAGGACATCCGCCGCCAGCGCGCGCAGGCCGCACGGGAGGCCCAGCTGGCCGAACAGAAGTTGCGCCAGCTGGCCGATGCGCGTGCACGCCAGGCGGCGGGTGCGGCAGCACCCGCACCGGCGGCAACCGGTCCGGCGGGTAACAACGGCACGGATGAAAACCTCCGGGGGCGTTATGCCGCCGCGATCCAGGAGGCGGTCTTGCGCCAGTGGACCCGGCCCGAGTCGGTGCCCGTGGGGACCCGATGCAAGGTCGTGATCCGCCAGCTGCCCGGTGGCGAAGTGGTCAGCGCCGAGGTCCAGCCGGGGTGCGCGATGGACGCCGCCGGCCAGGATTCGGTTGAGCGCGCGGTCCTGAAGGCCCAGCCGCTGCCGTACCGGGGCTATGAATCGGTGTTCGCCCGGACCCTGACGCTGAACTTCGAGGCCCGGGACCGCTGACTTCACGTGGCGTTTCCGCGCCCCTCGTTCACAATTGTTAAAACGTTCACGCGGGGGCTGGTATCCCTGTCCCGCCCCGCCCAACCGCAGAGTTGCCGTGCCCATGATGAAATCGCTGCGCTGGTTCGCCCTCGTTCTCTTCACGCTCCTTCCCGCGCTGGCGTCCGCCCAGCAGCAGGGCCTGGAGATCGACATCATTGGCGGCAACGCCTCGGCGCTCCCGATCACGGTCGTGCCGATGCCCTACCAGGGCTCGGCCGCGGCGCCGCCGACGGATGTCGCCGATGTGGTCCGTTCCGACCTCGAGCGCTCCGGCGCCTTCCGCACCTTGCCGGAAGCGAGCGTCACCGAACGTCCAACCCGTGGCGGAGAAATCCAGTACCCGACGTGGCGTGCGCTGCGCCAGGACTACATCGTGGTCGGCCGCGTGGCGGATGCCGGCGATGGCAGCTACCGCGTGGAGTACGAACTGTTCGATGTCGCCAAGCAGGAACGCATGCTCGGCCTGGCGATGACGGCCCGCGCCAACGCCATGCGCGACGTGGCCCACCAGATGGCCGACGCCATCTACGAGAAGATCCTCGGCGTGCGCGGCGCGTTCTGGACCCGCATCGCCTACGTGACCGCCGCCGGCACCGGCAAGGCGACGCGCTATGCGCTGATGGTGGCCGACTCGGACGGCTACAACCCGCAGACCGTGGTGCGTTCGGCCGAGCCGCTGCTGTCGCCGTCGTGGAGCCCGGATGGCCGCAGGCTGGCCTACGTCAGCTTCGAAGGCGGCAATTCGGCGATCTATATCCAGGACATCTCCACCGGTGCGCGTGAGAAGGTCGCCAGTTTCCGCGGCATCAACGGCGCGCCGTCGTTCTCGCCGGACGGCCGCCAGCTGGCGCTCACCCTGTCGCGCAGCGGCAACCCCGAGATCTACGTGATGGACCTGGGCAGCCGTTCGCTGCGCCAGTTGACCAACACTTCCGCCATCGACACCGAGCCGGTCTGGAGCGCGGACGGCAGCACCCTCTATTTCACCTCCGACCGCGGTGGCCGCCCGCAGATCTACCGCGTGCCGGCCGCCGGCGGCAGCGCCAGCCGGGTGACCTTCGAGGGAACCTACAACGCCACCGCCAGCGTCTCCTTCGACGGCAAGAAGATCGCGGTAGTGCAGGGCGCGGGCAACAACTACCGCATCGCCCTGATGGACAGCAGCCTGGGTGGCGCGCGCTGGTCGTCGCTGTCGCCGGGCTCGCTGGACGAATCGCCGAGCTTCGCCCCGAACGCCAGCATGGTCCTCTATGCCGCGCGCGAAGGCGGACGTGGCGTGCTGTACGCGGTCTCGGCCGATGCCCGCGTACGCCAGCGTCTGGTCGTGGCCAACGCCGACGTCCGTGAGCCGGCGTGGTCGCCCTATCGCACCGCGCGTTAAGTTTGTGTCTACAATACTGAACCCCTGATCCCCCTGTTCCAACGACGCAAGGAATGACCATGAACAACACCACCCGTGTTCTGATGCTGTCCCTGATGTCGGTCGCTGTGCTGGCCGGCTGTAAGAAGGACGTCAAGCCGACTCCGCCGGCCGATACCACCACCACGACGCCGACCACCCCGACCACCCCGACCACCTCGGGCGTGTACGGCCCCGGCGACCTCGACACCGACGCCTGCCTGCGCCAGCGCGTGGTGTACTTCGATCTCGACCAGGACGCCCTGAAGCCGGAATTCCAGGCCATCATGGGTTGCCACGCCAAGTACCTGCGTGACCGTCCGTCCTCGCGCATCTCGCTGGAAGGCCACGCCGACGAGCGCGGCAGCCGCGAGTACAACCTGGGTCTGGGCGAGCGCCGCGGCAATGCCGTGAACTCGGCCCTGCAGGCGGCCGGTGGTTCGGCCAGCCAGCTGACCGTGGTCAGCTACGGCGAAGAGCGCCCGGTCTGCACCGATTCCAGCGAGTCCTGCTGGTCGCAGAACCGTCGCGTCGAGATCGTGTACACGGCGAAGTAAGCCGTCGTCGTCACGATGATCGCGAAGACGTACATGCTGGTCCTCGCGGCGGCCCTCGTGGCCGCCGCACCCGCCCACGCCCAACGCGTGAGCCTGGCCGACCGCGTCGCGGCGCTGGAGGCGAAGGCCAACAACCCGCAGCAGAACCTCGACCTGCTCAACAAGGTCACGCAGCAGGAATCCGAGCTGCGCGAACTGCGTGCCCAGCTGGAACAGCTGCAGAACGAGAACGAGCAGCTCAAGCAGCGCAACCGCGACCAGTACCTGGATCTGGACGGTCGCCTGAACCGCCTGGAAGGCGGCGCTGTACCGGCGGCACCTGCGCCCGCCGTCACCCCGCCGCTGAGTGGTGCCACGACGACCAAGCCGGCCACCGCGCCGGCTCCGACTGCCGCCACGGCCGAGCGCCCGCCCAGCGTGCATGGCGACATGGGCGCGATGTCGGCGACCGGCGACGAGCGCACCGCCTACAACGTGGCGTTCGACAAACTCAAGGCCGGCGACTACGCCGATGCCGCGCAACTGTTCACCAGTTTCCTGCAGCTCTACCCGTCCGGTGTCTATGCGCCCAACGCGCTGTACTGGCTGGGTGAGAGCTATTACGTCACCCAGAATTACGCGCTGGCCGCGGATCAGTTCCGCGCACTGCTGGCGCAATACCCGACCCACGACAAGGCCCCCGGCGCATTGCTGAAGCTGGGCCTGTGCGACTACGGCCTGGGCAAGCTGCCCGAAGCCGAGCGCACCCTGGGCGAGGTCATGGCCAAGTACCCGGGCACCGACGTCGCCCGCACGGCCGACGACCGCCTGCGCGCCATCCAGCTCGGCCGCCTGCGCTGACCCAGCCGCGTCCGGCGCCCCTGCGGGCAGCCGGGCCGACAGGGCGTATCATGCGCACCCCATGAACGACGCCGCCCGCCCGAGCGAGATCGTCCAGTCCCCGCTGGAACGCCTCAAGATCACCGAAATCTTCCTGTCCCTGCAGGGAGAGGCGAACGCGGTCGGCTGGCCGACGGTGTTCGTGCGCCTGACCGGCTGCCCGCTGCGGTGCCAGTACTGCGACACGGCCTACGCCTTCCATGGCGGGCAGTGGTGGGAGATCGACGACATCGTGGCCGAAGTCGCGCGCCAGGGCGTGCGCCACGTTTGCGTGACCGGTGGCGAGCCGCTGTCGCAGAAGCGCTGCCTGCTGCTGCTGCAGAAACTCTGCGACGCCGGCTACGACGTGTCGCTGGAGACCTCGGGCGCGATCGACATCGCCGGCGTGGATCCGCGCGTGTCGCGCGTGGTCGATCTGAAGACGCCCGGTTCGAAGGAAATGGCGCGCAACCGGCTGGAGAACCTGCCGCTGCTGACCGCGCGCGACCAGGTGAAGTTCGTGCTGTGCGGCCGCGAGGACTACGAATGGGCACGCGGCATGCTGGCCGAACACGGCCTGGCCGAGCGCTGCGATGTGTTGTTCTCGCCGAGCAAGAGCGAACTCGATCCGCGCGATCTCGCCGACTGGATCGTCGCCGACCGCCTGCCCGTGCGTTTCCAGATGCAGCTGCACAAGCTGCTGTGGAACGACGAGCCGGGGCGCTGAAACCGCGTCTGCGATAGCCTATTCCTCACCCCACGAAGCACCGCCCCATGAAGAATGCCGTCGTCCTCTTATCCGGAGGCATGGACTCCGCCGCCGTCGTTGCGATCGCCCGCGAGCAGGGCTTCGCCGTGCATGCGCTCAGCGTGCGCTATGGCCAGCGGCATACCTCCGAACTCGATGCGGCCGCGCGCGTGGCGCAGTCGCTGGGCGCCGTCGCCCACAAGACCGTGCACGTCGACCTGCGCAGCATCGGCGGCTCGGCGCTGACCGACGACATCGATGTGCCGGAGGCCGGTGGCCCCGGCATTCCCGTGACCTACGTGCCGGCGCGCAACACCATCATGCTGTCGGTCGCCCTGGGCTGGGCCGAGGTGCTAGGCGCGAACGATATCTTCTGCGGTGTGAATGCCGTGGACTATTCCGGCTATCCCGACTGCCGCCCGGAGTTCATCGAGGCGTTCGAGAAGCTCGCCAACCTCGCCACCAAGGCGGGCGTGGAAGGCGCGGGGCTGCGCATCCATGCGCCGTTGCTGCGCCTGAGCAAGGCCGACATCGTGCGCGAAGGCCTGCGCCTGGGCGTCGACTTCTCGCAGACCGTGTCCTGCTACCAGGCTGACGCCGAAGGCCGCGCCTGCGGGCACTGCGACGCCTGCCGCCTGCGCGCCGCGGGCTTCGCCGACGCGGGCGTGCCGGACCCCACGCACTACGCGTGAGGCGCGCCGGTTTCGCGCCGTTCGGGTCGATGGGGTAGAATGCCGCTCCCGGTGCAAGGCCGGGTGTTGTTTCCGGGCCGTTAGCTCAGTCGGTAGAGCAGAAGACTTTTAATCTTTTGGTCGAAGGTTCGAATCCTTCACGGCCCACCAAACATCCGTTGTCCACGAACCACGCCATTGGACGACTCACTCGTCATCGCGCGCGTGGGGCAGATACATGCACCACAGCGTCGCCGATCCCATCGTCCCACGCCCGGCTTCGACGAAGCCCGCACGTTGGTAGAAGCTGACGTTCGACGGCTCCCCGGTCTCCAGATACACGCCGTGCGAAAGCCCATCTGCAGCGGACAGGTCGCAGAACGTCTTTATCAGGCGCATGCCGATGCCATGGCCATGCTTGGCAGGATCAACGCCGATGACGCCCAGGTAGTAGTGCGGCGCGGCGGGCGCAAACTGCGCCGCGAGCCCTTCGTAGATCGCCAGCCGATCGACCATGCCAGGGACGGCCCGCTCGAAGTCCTCCCACTCGTGGGCGATGTCGGCGGGCCATGCCGGAGGCGAGGGGACGTTGCCCATCACGATGCCGTGGATCTCGTCGCCGTCGCGCGCCACCAGTACGGGCATCCCGAGCGCGAGGCGCGCCCGCATCAGCAACGAGAAGAATCGCGTGAGGCGTTCCCGATACGTCGGCCCGTCCTGCAGCAGGAAGCCCGTGATCGGGTCGTGGGCGAAGGCGTGGGTCAGCCGATCCACGGTCTGGAGCAGATCGGCTGGCGTTGCGCGCGTGATCTCCATGGTGCCGTTGCTTGGCGGCGGAAAGCCGGGAGCGCGTTATATGCCATATCCAGGGCGTGGTGGGTCGTCCGCCTGGCGGGGCTTTGGGCCGCTAAAATGCGCTGACGACCTTTGCGGGTGCTTCTGGCGCCCCCATATCGAGGGCAGGGTGGCCCGACCCATGCTGCGACGTTTTCCGTCCCCGCGCCCTTGCACGAACAACTTTCCCCAGGTGTTTCCATGACCAATCCCTTGCTCGACTTCTCCGGCCTGCCGCGTTTCGACGCCATCCGCGCCGAGCACATCGCGCCCGCCATCGACCAACTGCTGGTCGAAGCGGAGGCCGCGGTCGCGGCTGCCGAAGCCGTCACGCCGGTCGCGTGGGAGACCTTCGTGATGCCGCTTGATGACGCCACCGAGCGCCTGGCGCGCGCCTGGAACCAGGTGACCCACCTGGAGGCGGTGGTGAACACGCCGGCACTACGCGGTGCCTACAACGCGCTGCTGCCCAAGGTCACGCGCTTCTGGAGCGCGGTCGGGCAGAACCTGGCCCTGTACCGCCAATACCGCGCGTTGGCCGATGCGCCCGAGGCCGCGCAGTACGACGAAGCGCGTCGCAAGGTGCTGGAAAACGCGCTGCGCGACTTCCGCCTGGGCGGCGCGGAATTGCCGGATGCGCAGAAGGTGCGCTTCGGCGAAGTGAAGGAAGAGCTCGCGAGCCTGTCGGCGAAATTCTCCCAGAACGTGCTCGATGCCACCGACGAATACGAATTCTGGATCAAGGACAAGCAGCATCTCGGCGGCCTGCCGGCCGACGTGGTATCCGCCGCGCGTGCGGCTGCCAAGTCCGATGACGAACCGGGCTGGAAGTTCACCCTGCAGATGCCGTGCTACCTGCCGGTGCAGACGTACGCCGACGACCGTGCGCTGCGCGAGACGCTGTACCACGCCAATGCGGTGCGCGCGTCCGAACTGGCCGACAACGAAGCGCTCGACAACTCCGCCTTGATCGACCGCATCCTCGCGCTGCGCACCGAACTCGCGGCGCTGCTGGGCTTTGCCAGTTACGCCGAGTATTCGCTGGCCACGAAGATGGCCGACACCCCGGACGAGGTCCTGCATTTCCTCCGCGACCTGGCCGCGCGCGCCAAGCCGCATGCGCAGCGCGACCGTGCCGAACTGGAAACCTTCGCGCGCGAGCATCTGGGCCTCGAGACCGTCGAGGCCTGGGACCTGGCCTACGCCAGCGAGAAGCTCAAGCAAGCGCGTTACAGCTTCTCCGCGCAGGAAGTGAAGCAGTACTTCACCGAGCCGGCGGTGCTGGCTGGCCTGTTCGGCGTCATCGGCGATCTGTACGGCCTGCGGGTGGAACAGGACACCGCGCCGACCTGGCACCCGGATGTGCGCTTCTACCGGCTGGTGGATGGCGAAGATGCCCTCGTCGGCCAGTTCTACCTCGACCTGTACGCGCGCGAAGGCAAGCGCGGTGGTGCATGGATGGACGATTGCCGCAACCGTCGCACGACCGCACGCGGCGCGCAGACCCCGCTGGTCTACCTGGTATGCAACTTCGGCAAGGGCATGGACGGCAAGCCGGCCACCTTCAGCCACAATGACGTGACCACGCTGTTCCACGAAATGGGCCACGGCCTGCACCAACTGCTCACCCAGATCGGCGAGCTGGGCGTGGCCGGCATCAACGGGGTCGAGTGGGACGCGGTGGAACTGCCCAGCCAGTTCATGGAGAACTTCTGCTGGGAGTGGGCGCGCGTGCAGGCGATGACCGCGCACGTGGACAGCGGTGAGCCGCTGCCGCGCGCGTTGTTCGACAAGATGGTCGCGGCGAAGAATTTCCAGAGCGGCATGGCCACGGTCCGGCAGCTGGAGTTCGGCCTGTTCGACATGCAGCTGCACAGCGGTTTCGACGCGGCTGGCGACACGGTGCTGGCGCTGCTCGACCGCGTGCGCGCCGAGGTGGCGGTGAACCTGCCGCCGGCCTGGAACCGCTTCCCCCACCAGTTCAGCCACATCTTCGCGGGCGGCTACGGGGCCGGTTACTACAGCTACAAGTGGGCCGAGGTGCTCAGTGCGGACGCCTATGAGGCCTTCGAGGAGGCGCCCGACAAGGTGGCCGAGACCGGCGCACGGTTCCGCCACGAAATCCTGGCCCGGGGCGGCAGCCGCGGCGCGGCCGAGAATTTCCGGGCCTTCCGCGGCCGCGCACCGCGCATCGACGCGCTCCTGCGCCACGCCGGCATGGCCGGATGAAGTGCCGGACGACCCCTCCGGGGCCTGGATTCCGGGTCCGGGCGGCGGGTTTGACCGTGACTGTAAACGTTTTCATAATGGCTCCCCCGTAACACCCGCGTTCCCGGGAGGACCGCTTACATGCCGCATCAGCGCAGGATCGAGGGACTGATCGCCGAGATGACGCTGGAAGAGAAGATCGGCCAGCTCGGCGCCTTCGCCGACGCGCTGCGGCCGTTCGCCTTCGAGGTCAACCCGGAGACCTTCGCGCGCGATGCCGAGCAGGTCCGCCAACAGATCCGCGCCGGTCGCGTCGGTGCGCTGTTCAACGGCGTGGGTGCGGCGGAAGGCCGCGAGGCGCAACGCATCGCGGTGGAAGAGAGCCGCCTGGGCATCCCGCTGCTGCTCGGTGCCGACGTCATCCACGGCATGCGCACCGTGTTCCCGATTCCGCTGGGCGAAGCGGCCAGCTTCGAGCCCGATCTTGCCGAGCGCACCGCACGCGCCACCGCGAAGGAAGCCACTGCGGCCGGCATCCACTGGACGTTCGCGCCGATGGTGGACATCGCCCGCGACCAGCGCTGGGGCCGCGTGGCCGAAACCTCCGGCGAAGACGTGTACCTGTCCTGCGAATTCGCCGCGGCCCGCGTGCGCGGCTTCCAGGGCGAGGACCTGACCGCGCCCGATTCGCTGCTGACCACGCCGAAGCATTTCGCCGCCTACGGCGCGATTGCTGCCGGCCTGGACTACAACTTTGTCGACATGGCGCCGCAGACGCTGCGCGACGTGCACCTGCCGCCGTTCAAGGCCGCGCTGGACGCCGGCGCGCTGACGCTGATGAGTTCGTTCAACGACATCAATGGCGTGCCGGCGTCGGCCAACCGCGAGCTGCTGACCGACATCCTGCGCGGTGAGTGGAAGTTCGAGGGCTTCGTCGTCTCCGACTACACCTCGGACCTGGAGCTGATCGCCCACGGCTACGCGGCCGACGAGGCCGATGCCGCGAAGAAGGCGCTGTCGGCCGGCCTGGACATGAGCCTGCAGAGCGGCGTCTATGCGAACCATGTGGCGGCACTGGTCGAGCAGGGCCGGCTGTCGCTGGCCGAGGTCGACGAAGCCGTGCGTCGCGTGCTGCACGTGAAGGCCGCGGCGGGCCTGTTCGACGATCCGTACCGCTGCCTGGATGTCGCGCGCGAAGCGGACCAGTCCCATATCCCGGCGCACGATGCGCTGGCGCGCGATTGCGCGCGCCGTTCCATCGTCCTGCTGAAGAACGAAGGCGAGGTGCTGCCGCTGAAGAAGGCCGGCCAGCGCATCGCACTGATCGGACCGTTCGCGCAGGACACCGCCAACCTCGGCGGCTGCTGGAACATCTTCGGCGATGCTTCGCGCATGGTGGATCTTGAAACCGGCCTGCGCGCGGCGCTGGACGATCCGTCGTCGCTGATGGTGGTGCCGGGCAGTGGCTTTGAAGACGCGATCGAAGGGGGCATCGACGCTGCCGTGGCGGCCGCACGCGCGGCCGATGTCGTGCTGCTGGCGCTGGGCGAACCGCACGAGTTCTCCGGCGAGGCGCAATCGCGCACGCAGATCGTGATTCCCGCCGCGCAGCAGGCGCTGGCCGAGGCGGTCGCCGCCACCGGCACGCCGGTGGCCGTGGTGCTGCGAAACGGGCGCGCGCTGGCGCTGGAAGGCGCCGTGCGCGATGCGCAGGCGCTGCTGGTCACGTGGTTCCTCGGCACGCAGACCGGGCCGGCCGTGGCCGACGTGGTGTTCGGCGACTACAGCCCGTCGGCGCGCCTGCCGGTGAGCTTTCCGCAGGACGCCGGCCAGCAGCCGTATTTCTACAACCATCCGGCGACCGGCCGTCCCAACGTGCCGGGCACGCCGCGCTTCTTCCAGACGCGCTGGCGCGAGGTCACGCATGCCGCGCTATATCCGTTCGGCCACGGCCTGACGTACACGCGATTCGATTACGGCGCGCCGCAGCTCGATGCCACACAGCTCGGCTGGGACGACACGCTGACGATCCGCACGCGTATCACGAACGATGGCGCGCGCGATGGCGAAGAAGTCGTGCAGCTGTATGTGCGCGACCGTACCGCCAGCCGCGTGCGGCCGGTCCGCGAGCTGAAGCGCTTCCGCAAGATCGCGCTGGCGCCCGGGCAGTCGGAGGAGGTCGTGTTCACCCTGACGCCCGCCGACCTGGCGTTCCACGGCGTGGACAACCAGCTGACGGCCGAGCCCGGCCTGTTCGACCTGTGGATCGCGCCGTCCGCCACCGCGGGCGACGCGGTGCAGTTCGAACTGCTCGAACCCTGAGGCCTACATGATGATGCTCGAGGAAGCGCGCGCCGTCGAAGCCGCGCCGGGTCTTCGCGAGCGCGTGGCGACGCGCATCGCCTTCTTCATCGGCGGCTTCGCGGTGTCCGCCTGGGCGCCGCTGATTCCCTTCGCCAAGCGACGGCTCGCGCTGGACGACGCGCAGCTCGGCCTGATGCTGCTGTGCCTGGGCGTCGGCTCCGTGATGATGATGCCGCTGGCCGGCGGCTTGGCCGCGCGGTTCGGTTGCCGCCGCGCGATCCTCGCGGCTGGCGCGATGATCGTGCTGTGCATGCCGGTGCTGATGCTGGCACCCACGATCCCGGTGCTCGCGGTGACGCTGGCCGTGTTCGGCGCCAGCGTGGGCGTGCTGGACGTGGTGATGAACGTGCAGGCGGTGATCGTCGAGCGTGCGAGCGGGCGGGCGATGATGTCCGGTTTCCACGGCATGTACAGCGTGGGCGGCATCGCCGGTGCGGGCGGCGTCGCGGGTGCGCTGGCGTTGGGCGCGACTCCGCTGGTTGCCATCGCCGGTACCGCCGTGTTGGCCGCACTGCTGCTGGCGACCGCGCGCCGAGGCCTGCTGGCGCAGGGCGGCGAAGGCGACCAGCCGGCGTTCGTGCTGCCGCGTGGTCGCGTGTTGCTGGTGGGCGCGGTGTGCTTCGCGATGTTCCTGTCCGAAGGCGCGGTGCTGGACTGGAGCGCGGTCTTCCTGAGCACCGTGCGCCACGCGGATCCCGCGACCGCGGGCTTCGGTTACGTCGCCTTCGCGGTGACGATGACGCTCGGTCGCCTGACCGGCGACCGCATCGTGCAGGCGCTGGGCGCGTTCCGCGTCGTCGTCTGCGGTGCATTGGTCGCCGCGGCGGGATTCACCCTGGCGATCCTGTCCGCATCGCCGTTGGCGGGCTTGGCGGGATTTGCCCTGGTGGGGGCGGGCGCGGCGAACGTGGTGCCGGTGATGTTCTCGGCCGCCGGCCGGCAGCACGACATGCCCACGCACCTGGCGGTCGCGGCTGTCACCACCCTGGGCTATGCCGGCGTGCTGTTGGGACCGGCGGCGCTGGGCTTCGTCGCCAAGGCGAGTTCGCTGCCGATCGCCTTCGGCTTGCTCGTGGTCCTGCTGCTGGGCGTGGCGAGCGTCGCCCGACCGGCAACGCGCGGCTGACGGCGGCTCAGGGCCGCGGCGCGGCCCGCATCATCGGACCGGGGCCGGAGTAGCCAGGCCCATAGTAGTAACCCGGCCCGTCCGAACGACTGACGTTGATATCGAGGTTGAAGGTGCGCGGCTTGCCTTCGTCGTTGTACGTGGTCTTGCACAGGTTGAGGTTGGCGGCGTTGTAGGTGCTGCGGCCATGTCCCTTCGTGTAGCCGATGCCGGTGGTGATGCTGCCGGACACGCCGTCGCCATCGTCGTCGCCGTACCAGGCGCACGGATCGACCGGTGCCTCGGCGCGCTGACCCTTCGGCGTCGCCGGCTGGCGGTCGCCGTACCAGGTGCCGGGCGCATCGTTGGCGTAGGCACTGGCGTTGGGCAGGGTGAGGTCCAGGGCCTCGGCATTCGACTGGGCCCAGGCAGGCGCTGCGGTCAGCAGGGCGAGCAGGGCGAACGGCAACGTCTTCATGCAAGGCTCCTGGCAGCGGTGCGCCCGACGGGCACCTACCAGGCACGCTAGCAGCCGGGGATTGAACGCCCGCTGATGCGGACGTCCTCGTAGCGGGTGCTCAGCCAGCCGCGCCCAGGGCTTCCAGCACGCGCTCGCCATAACGCGCAAGCTTGGCGCCGCCGATGCCGCCCACGCGGGCGAGTTCATCCATCGTGCCGGGTTGTTGTTCGGCGATGTTGCGCAGCGTGCTGTCGTGGAAGATGACGTAGGCCGGCACGTTCTGTTCGCGTGCCAGCTGCGCGCGCAGATCGCGCAGTGCCTGGAAACGGGGCAGGTCCACCGCCTCCACGCCCACGCCACTGCGGGAGCTGCGTTCGCGTTCGCGCCGCTCGCGCTGCTCCTTGCGCAACTGCAGGCGGCGTTCGCCACGCAGCACCGCGCGGCTGCCCTCGGTCAGGCGCAGGCTGCCGAACTCGGCCTCCACTTCCAGCAGGCCACAGGCCACCAGTTGGCGGAACACGCTGCGCCACGTGGTGGCGTCCAGGTCCTTACCGATGCCGTAGGTGGTCAGGTGGTCGTGCCCGCACTGGCGGATGCGTTCGCTCTCGCTGCCGCGCAACACGTCGATCACGTGGTTCACGCCGAAGCGCTGACCACTGCGGTACACGCAACTCAGCGCCTTCTGCGCAGCCTCGGTCGCGTCCCAGGTCTCCGCCGGACTCAGGCAGTTGTCGCAGTTGCCGCAGTCATGCGGGTACACCTCGCCGAACCCGGCCAGCAGCACCTGCCGGCGGCACTGGGTGGATTCGCAGTAGCCGAGCAACTGGTCGAGCTTGCGGCGCTCCAGGCGCTTGCGTTCCTCGCCGGCCTCGCCCTGTTCGATCATCTGCTTCAGCAGCACCACGTCGCCCAGCCCGTAGCAGAGCCAGGCTTCTGCGGCTTCGCCATCGCGACCGGCGCGGCCGGTCTCCTGGTAGTAGCCCTCCATCGACTTGGGCAGGTCCACGTGGGCCACGAAGCGCACGTCGGGCTTGTCGATGCCCATGCCGAAGGCGATGGTCGCCACCATGACGATGCCGTCCTCGCGCAGGAAGCGGCGCTGATTGTGCGCGCGTACCTCGGCGTCCAACCCGGCGTGGTAGGGCAGGGCGTTGAAGCCCTGTTCCGCCAGGTAGTCGGCGAACTGTTCCACTCGCTTGCGCGACAGGCAGTAGACGATGCCGGCCTCGCCGCGATGCTTGCGCAGCACGTCCCGCAACTGATGCCGCGCGTTGTCCTTCTGCACCACGGTGTAGCGGATGTTGGGGCGATCGAAGGAGCTGACGAATTTCTCGGCCTCGACCAGGTTCAGCCGCTCGGCGATCTCGCGTTGGGTGGGCGGGTCGGCGGTCGCGGTCAGGGCGATGCGCGGCACGTCCGGCCAGCGCTCGTGCAGCAGGGTCAGTTCCAGGTATTCGCGGCGGAAGTCGTGGCCCCAGGCCGACACGCAATGCGCTTCGTCGATGGCGAACAGGGCGATCCGGCTGCGGTCCAGCAGCGACAGGAAGCGGCCGGTCAGCAGCCTTTCCGGTGCCACGTAGAGCAGGTCGAGCTCGCCGCGGAGCAAGGCCTGCTCCACCTGTGCGGCCTCATCGGCGGCCAGCGAGGAATTCAGGAACGCTGCGCGAACGCCCAACTGGCGCAGCGCGTCCACCTGGTCCTGCATCAGGGCGATCAGCGGCGAGACGACGATGCCGGTGCCTTCGCGCAACAGCGCGGGCACCTGGTAGCACAGCGACTTGCCGGCGCCGGTGGGCATCAGCACCAGGGCATCGTGGCCGGCGGCGAGGTGTTCGACGATGGCCTGCTGGTGGCCACGGAAGGCGCTGTAACCGAAGACGCGCTGCAGCGTTTCAAGTGCGGGGGACGACATGGCGACAGGATACCGCGACGGGCGGTCGCGGCCCTGCGCCGCCGTCGCGTTGCGGGGTGGGAAGTCCCTGGCCGAAAACGCGGACGCCCGGCCGAAGCCGGGCGTCCAGGGTGCCCCAGGGCGGGCTTACTGCAGCAGCGAGCGCAGCATCCAGGCGTACTTCTCGTGGGTCTGCAGGCGCTGGGTCAGCAGGTCCACGGACGGGTCGTCGCCGGCATCGTCGGCCACCTTCAACACCTTGCGCGCCGTGCGGCAGACCGCCTCGTTGCCGACGGTCAGCTGGCGGACCATCTCGCGCCAGTCGGCGCTGTCGGTCAGCCCGGGCTCTTCGGGGATCGAGGTCAGGCTGACGAACTCGCGGTAGGAACCGGGCGCGTTATAGCCCAGTGCGCGGATGCGCTCGGCGACTTCGTCCAGCGCGGTCCACTGCTCGGTGTACTGGGCCTCGAACATGTTGTGCAGCGAGTTGAACATCGCGCCGGTCACGTTCCAGTGGAAGTTGTGGGTCTTCAGGTACAGCGTGTACGCATCGGCCAGGTAGCGCGACAGGCCGTCGGCGATCTTCTTGCGGTCGCCGGTGCTGATCCCGATATCGATGTTGGGCGCGGTCGGCGCCGACGGGATGGGCGCGGTGACGGCCGGGGCCTTGGCCGGCTTGGACTTCGTCTTGGCCATGCGGATTCTCCTGAGGGTGGGTTGAGGCGGCACAATAGACACACTAGAACATGTGGCGTGAGCAAAAAGTTTCAACCGCTTGCTGAAGAATGAATACCTCCCGTGATCCGTCCCCGACCCCTCCCGACCGCGCTGCCCTCGAGCAGGGCCGGCGTGCGCTCGACCGCGCGCTGAGCCGCGACCGCGGTCGCCTGCACGGGCTCTGGTCGCGCTGGCAGGGCAAGCCGGCCGATGCCGGCGCGCGGCAGGCCTTCGAGCAAGCGCTGGGCGCCTCCGTCGCCGCCCGCGAACGGCGCCTGTCCACGGTGCCGGAAGTGACGCTCGACGAAAGCCTGCCCATCGCGCGGGAAGGCGAGCGCATCGTCGAGCTGATCCGCAACCACCAGGTGGTGGTGATCGCTGGCGAGACCGGATCCGGCAAGACCACCCAGCTGCCCAAGCTGTGCCTGGCCGCCGGGCGCGGCGTCGCCGGCATGATCGGCTGCACCCAGCCACGCCGCATCGCCGCGCGCGCCGTGGCGCGCCGCGTGGCCGAGGAGCTGAAGACCGAGGTGGGCCGCGGCGTGGGCTTCCAGGTCCGCTTCAACGACCAGGTGGGCGAGGACACCCACATCAAGTTCATGACCGACGGCATCCTGCTGGCGGAAATCGCCAGTGATCGCTGGCTGTCGGCCTACGACACGATCATCGTCGACGAAGCGCACGAGCGCAGCCTCAACATCGACTTCCTGCTCGGCTACCTGAAGCAGCTGCTGCGCAAGCGCCGCGACCTGAAGGTCATCGTCACCTCGGCCACCATCGATACCGAACGCTTCGCCCGGCATTTCGACGACGCGCCGGTGATCAGCGTGGAAGGCAGGACATTCCCCGTCGAGGTCCGATACCGCGCGCTGGAAGGCGAGGGCGAGCAGGAAGGCGAACGCACCGTCAACGATGCGATCGTGGCGGCGGTGGACGAGATCACCCGATCGGACGCGCGCGGCGACGTGCTGGTCTTCCTACCCGGCGAGCGCGAGATCCGCGATGCGCACCAGGCGCTGGAGCGGCGCAAGTACCGCCAGACGGACGTGCTGCCGCTGTATGCGCGCCTGTCCAACCAGGACCAGGACCGGGTGTTCAACCCCGGGCCGAACCGGCGCATCGTGCTGGCCACCAACGTCGCCGAGACCTCGCTGACGGTGCCGCGCATCCGCTACGTGGTCGATCCCGGGTTCGCGCGCGTCAAGCGCTATAGCCCGCGCAACAAGCTCGACCGCCTGCACATCGAGCCGATCTCGCAGGCCAGCGCCAACCAGCGCAAGGGCCGCTGCGGACGCATCGCCGAAGGCATCTGCTATCGCCTGTATGCCGAAGCCGATTTCCAGGCGCGCGCCGAGTTCACCGATCCGGAGATCCGCCGCTCCAGCCTGGGCGGGGTCATCCTGCGCATGCTCCAGCTGGGCCTGGGCCGCATCGAGGATTTCCCTTTCCTGGAGGCGCCGGACGAACGCGCCGTGGCCGATGGCTGGCAGCAGCTGACTGAACTCGGTGCGATCGACAGCGAGCGGCGCATGACCGCTATCGGCAGGCAGATGGCACGCCTGCCCGTCGACGTGAAGCTGGCACGCATGCTGGTGGCGGCGCAGGCCGCGGGCTGCCTGCGACCGATGCTGGTGATCGCCTCGTTCCTCGGCATCCAGGATCCGCGCGAGCGCCCGGCCGATGCGCGCGGCGCAGCCGACACGGCGCACGCGCAGTTCGCCGATGGCCGCTCCGAGTTCGTCGGCGTGCTGCGCCTGTGGGATGCCTACCGTCAGGCGCACGAAGATCTCACCCAGTCGAAGCTGCGCGACTGGTGCGTCCGCCATTTCCTCGGGTTCCTGCGCATGCGGGAATGGCGCGAGCTGCATCGCCAGCTGCGCCTGTTGTGCGAGGAACTGGGTTGGAAGGAAGAAGCCAGCGAGGCGTCGCTGGCGCCGTTGCTGGCCGGCAGCAGCGCACCGCCGGCGGCGCGCGACGACGCGACAGCAGCGAAAGCGACACGCGGCCAGCTGCACCGCGCCGCACGCCTGGCACGCGAGGGCAAGACCGAGGCCGCACCGGCGCCGGTCGCCGCCAGTGCGCTCAAGGAGCAAGCGCCCACCGTCGGCGGCTTCAGTGAACGCGTCCGCGCCAACGCTTACCAGACCCTGCATCGCGCCCTGGTGGCCGGCCTGCCGACCCAGATCGGCCATCGCACCGACAAGGGCGATTTCCAGGCGCCGCGCCAGCGCCGCTTCCTCCCGTTTCCGGGCTCGCCGCTGTCCAAGCGCCCGCCGCCGTGGCTGCTGGCGGCCAACCTGTTGGATACGCAGAAGGTGTGGGGCATGTCCTTGGCCGCGATCGAGCCCGACTGGGTGATCGCCGAACTGCCGCACCTGCTGTTGCGCAAGCATTTCGATCCGCACTGGTCGCGCGCGCAGGGGCAGGTGTTGGCGTCGGAGCAGATCAGTCTGTTCGGGCTGGTCCTGGCGCCGAAGAAACCCGTGCACTACGGTCGCATCGCGCCTGGCGAGGCGCATGACCTCTTCGTGCGCCAAGGCCTGGTCACCGGCGAGATCAATACCCGCGCCGGCTTCATCGCCGACAACCTGAAGACCCTCGAGCAGGCCCGGGAGGAGGAAGCCAAGCTGCGCCGCGCCGGTCTGGTCGCCGACGAGGACTGGCAGGCGCGCTGGTATCTGGACCGCGTGCCCTTGGACCTCCATTCCGCCGCCGGGCTCGATGCCTGGTGGAAGACGCTGCCGGCCGACAAGCGCCGTGCGCTGCACTGGTCGCTGACGGATCTGTTGCCGGGCGAGGGCAGCGAAGAGGACCGCTACCCAAAGTACTTCGCGCTCGGTGATGCCCGCCTGCCGCTGCACTACCGCTTCGAACCGGGGGCCGTGGACGACGGGGTGACCTTGGAGGTGCCGCTGCACCTGCTCAACGCACTCGACCCTGCGCGCCTGTCATGGCTGGCGCCGGGCTTCGTCGCCGACAAGGCCTCGGGCCTGATCCGCAGCCTGCCCAAGGCGATGCGACGCAACTATGTGCCGGCGCCGGACTTCGGCCGCGCATTCTTCGAGGCGTTCCCGAGACCGACGGCCGACGATATGCGGGGCGAGTTGGCGCGCTTCCTGTCGCGGGCGACAGGCGTAACGGTAGCGGCGCTGGACTTCGACGAAGTTGCACTGGAACCGCACCTGCGCATGAACCTGCGCCTGCGTGAAGACCCGCGCGGCGGAGGCGAAGGCAAGGTGCTGGCGGAGTCGCGTGATCTCGACGAACTGCGCGCACGCTTCGGCGCGAAGGCGGGACAGGCATTCGCCGCGCGCGCGGGCCGCGCGATGGCGGCAACGGGGTTACGCGACTTCCCCGCGCAACCGATCCCGCGCGAGGTGCCCGGCGAAGCCGGCGTACCCGCCTACCCGGCATTGCGCGACGAGGGCGACACGGTGGCGCTGCAGGTGTTCGCCGACCGTGCCGAGGCGGAGGCCGCGCATCCGACGGGCGTTCGCCGCCTGCTGGAGATCGCCCTGACCGACAAGGTCAAGCAGGCGCGAAAGCAACTGCCGGTATCGCCCAAGACGGGCCTGCTGTACGCGGCCATCGAGTCGCAGGAACGCCTGCGGGGCGACATCGTCGATGCGGCGATGAACGCCGTGCTGGCCGACGGCCTGGGTGCGATCCGGGACCGTGCTGCGTTCGAACAGCGGCGCGAGGCCGCCGGCAAGCAATTGTTCGGCGAAGCGATGGAACGGTTGAAGCTGGCCGAGGCCATCCTGTCGGCGGTCGCCGAACTGAAGCCGCAGCTGGAGGCGCCGCTGATGGGCTGGGCCCGCGGCAATCTCGACGATCTGCGCGCGCAACTGGCGGCGCTGGTGCATCCGGGCTTCCTGCGCGAGACGCCGGCCGACGCCCTGGCGCAACTGCCGCGCTACGTGAAGGCGATGCGGCTCCGGGCTGAGCGTGCCGTGCGGGATCCGGCCAAAGACCAGGCCAGGATGCTGGATATCAAGCCGTTCGCCGATGCACTGGCGCAGGCGGTGGCGGAAGGCGTGGCGGGCTCGCCCGATTGGCAGGCGCTGCGTTGGGATCTGGAGGAATTGCGCGTGTCGATGTTCGCCCAGGAACTGGGCGCACGCGCGGGTGTGTCGCCGAAGAAGCTCGCGCAGCGCCTGCAGGCGCTGCGCGGCTGACTGCGCTTACTTCACCCGACGCACCTTGGCGGGGGTGTTGTAGCCCTTGATGCGCAGGAACCAGGTATTGAAGATGCCGGGCTTGATGGTCACCTCAGGATTGGTCTTGCGCACGCCGTTGAGACTGGCCGGCTCGATCTGTTCCCACACCTGACCATTGGCCAAGGTGTAACGGTTGCCCTTGGCGAAGCCCTTGAACTCGCCCGCCAGCGTGCTGGTGATCGCTTCGTCCGAGCCGAAATCGAAGAAGCCGCGGTTCTCCTGCTCCACCTGCTTGCGCGTGTCGGCCTGCGCCTGCGCGACCGCGGTCTGGGTTTCCTGCCGTACTTCCTGCCGGGCCTGCTCGACGGCACGGGCGGTCTCGGTGCCCACCTTGCGGGTCAGCCACGCGCTCAGCGCCGTCAGTTCGGCGTCGCTGAGCTTGTCCAGGCCGGCGGCCTTGAATTCTTCCGCCGTCATCGACGCGCGCAGGTCGGCGAACCGGGCATCCGAGGCGGCGTCCTGCGCAAAAGCGAACATCGGGCTGGTCAGCAACGCGATGGATAGAAACAAGCGACTCATCTTCATGGTTGTTCCTTCGGGCGACTGGCCGGTAGTGTAGTCATTCCGGCGGCTGCTGACCGCCTCGTTCCCCTGCCATGGTGTCCCCCGTTCACGCCCTCGATACGTTGCTGCAACGGCCCGCGCTGCAAGCGCTGCCGGGTCCATTGCGGCACGCGCTCGCAGAGGCCGCGGCTCACGAGGGCGCGGGTGCGGGGATGCCGGATGCCCTGGGCGTCGCCGCCGATACCCTCGACACACTGGCCGCCTTGTCGGCCGATGGCGAGGTCATCCTGGCGGCGCTGCTGTATGCCGTGCCGGCACTGCAGTCGGTGAAGCCAGCGCCCGCCGGCAAGCCGGCCGCGGGCTTGACCGACCTGCTCGAAGGCCAGGCGGCCGCGGCCCAGGTCTGGGCGCTGCATGCGGAACAGGCGCGCGGCGCGAACACGGAGGGACTCCGCCGGCTGTTGCTTGCGATCGTGCGCGATTTGCGCGTGGTCCCCATCCTGCTGGCGCGCCAGCTGGCCCGGATGCGCGCGGCGGGCAGCCTGCCCGAGGAACAGCGCCAGGCGCTGGCGCGGTTGACCCGCGATATCCACGCGCCGCTGGCCAACCGGCTGGGCATCTGGCAGTTGAAGTGGGAGCTCGAGGACCTCGCGTTCCGTTACCTGCAGCCGCAGACCTACAAACAGATCGCGTCGCAGCTCGACGAAAAGCGGACCGGCCGCGAACGCTACATCGCCGCCGTCATCGCCAGCCTGCAGGCAGCGCTGGCCGAGCACGGCATCCACGCCGAGATCAGCGGTCGACCGAAGCACATCTACAGCATCTGGCGGAAGATGCAGCGCAAGCAAGTGAGCTTCGACGAGCTCTACGACCTGCGCGCCGTGCGCATCGCGGTGGACGATGTGGCGGCGTGCTACGCCGCGCTCGGCATCGTGCATGCGCTGTGGGTGCCGATCCCGAGCGAGTTCGACGACTACATCGCGCGCCCTAAGGCGAACGACTACCGCTCGCTGCATACCGCGGTGGTGGGGCCGGAAGGGCGCACACTGGAAGTGCAGATCCGCACGCACGAGATGCACGCGCAGGCCGAGCTGGGCGTGGCCGCGCACTGGAAGTACAAGGAAGGCAAGAGTGGCGGCGATGCCTTCGACCGCAAGATCGCGTGGATGCGCCGGCTGCTCGATGGGGCCGGCGACGGTGCGGGCGATGGCGCGCTGGCCGGCGACCTGGATGCCGAACTGGTCGAGGACCGGGTTTACGCGCTGACGCCGAAAGGCGAGGTGGTCGACCTGCCGCAGGGCGGCACCGTGCTGGATTTCGCGTACCACGTGCACACGATGGTCGGGCACCGCACGCGCGGCGCGAAGGTCAACGGCCGCATCGTGCCGCTGAACCATGCGCTGGCCAGCGGCGATCGCGTCGAGATCATGACCTCGAAAGAGCCCGAGCCGCGGCGCGACTGGCTGCTACCGGCCAACGGCTTCCTCGCCAGCGGGCGCTCGCGCGACAAGGTGCGCGCGTGGTTCCACAAGCTCGACCGCGCCCGCAACCTGCAGGCCGGTCGCGAGCTGCTGGAGAAGGAGCTCAAGCGCCTGGGCCTGCATCAGGCCGACCTGGCCGGCGTGGCGAAGAAATTCCACGCCGAGACCATCGACGATCTCTACATCCAAGTGGCGTTGGGCGACGTCGGCCCGCATCAGGTCGGCCGTGCCCTGCACGAGGAACAGCGCAGCGCCGCCGAGCCGGACGAGACCGTGTTGCCGGTGCGTCGCCCGCCGCGCAAGCTGGCCGCCCCGGGCAAGTCGAAATTCACCGTCCAGGGCGTCGGCAACCTGCTGGTGCAGCTGGCCCGCTGCTGCCAGCCGGTACCGGGCGAGCCCATCGCCGGTTACCTCACCCGCGGTCGCGGCGTCACCGTGCACCGCACCGATTGCCCGGCCTTTGCCCGGCTCGCCGCGACCAGCCCGCAGCGCGTGCTGCCGGTGGAGTGGGGCCAGGCCGGTGGCGGATACGAAGTCGACGTGCAGGTCACCGCGATCGACCGCAAGTGGCTGCTCAAGGACATCACCACGCTGATTGCCCAGGAAGAAGCCAACGTGCTGGACATCAACAGCCAGAACAACCGCGCCAGCGGGCGGGTTCACCTGCGCCTGCGCCTGAAGGTGGCGGACTTCGGGCAGCTCTCGACGCTGCTGGGCAAGCTGGACGCGCTGCCGGGCGTGGAAGACGCACGGCGTTCAGGCTGAGCCGCTATCCTGCGGGGGTGACCCGCGAAGACCGCCCCGACGACGGCCGCGATCGCCGCATCGAACCGCGCATCGACTGGACGCGCGTCATCGCGGCGGCCCGTACGCACTACGAGGATCCCGCGCCCACGTGGCGCGACCGCCGGCATTGGCGCTGGGTCGCGGCCCTCGTTGTGGTGCTGGTCGTGCTGGTCGTCGCGTTCCGTCAACCGCTCGCCGACCAGCTGTGGCCGGAGACGCGCGTGCAGGCCTTGCTCGACCAGGCGGGGCGTGCCCTGGCCGAAGGCCGACTCGATGCGAGCGACGGCACCGGCGCCCGCCAGCTGTACGAAGCCGCGCAAGCCCTCGATACCGACCGCTATGAAGCCGTCGTCGGCCTGCGACGCGTTGCCCAGGATGCCTTGCGCCAGGCCGCGGCGGCCCTGGCGGAGAACCGCTTCGACGAAGCGCGCGACGCGTTGGCGCTTGCGCGCGACCTGCAAGTGCCGCGCGCCCAAGCCGACGCGCTGGCGTCCCGCTTGCGAGCACGCGAAGCTGAGCATGCCGGCCTCGATGGCGTCCTGCAGGCGGCGACGCAAGCGCACGCAGCCGGCAACCTGGTGGGCAGCGACGAGGCGGCGCTGCCGCTCTACCAACGCGTATTGGCGTTACAGCCGACCCGCCTTGATGCGTTGGAAGGGCGCGAAGACGCGCTGTCGGACCTGTTGCAGGAGGCGGGACGCCACCTGGCCCGCAACGAACTTGGCCAGGCCGCGACGTTGATCGCCCAGGCGCAGACGTTCGACTCCGGGCATGTCGACTTGCCGCAAGCCCAGGCTGCGCTCGCCACGGCGTTGGAGTTGCGTCGTCGTGCAGCCGCGCGCGAGATCGCGCGGGGTCGACTGGCATCTGCACGCGCAGCGTACGAAGCCGTGCTCGCCGCGGTGCCGGATGATGCGGGTGCGCGTCAGGGGCTGGAGCAGGTGGGCGTCGCCCACGCGGCGCTGGCAGAGCGCCAGGCGGCGGACTTCCGTTTCGACCAGGCGCGCCACGAACTGGCCGAAGCGCGCGCGCTCGCACCGCAATCGGTGCGCGTTACCCAGGCAGAGCAGGCCGTGGCCCGCGCCGAACAAGCGCGTGGCCGTTTGGCTACCACGATGCCGACGCGCGAGCGCGACCGTCGTGTGCAGGTCCTGCTCGTGGCGATGGCCCAGGCCGAGGCGCAGGGACAGTGGCTTACGCCACCCGGCGAAAGCGCATATGACAAGTTGCGCGCCGCCCAAGCTCTGGCGCCGGATGCGCCACCCGTGAAGCAGGCCGCAGCGCGGCTGCTGCCTGCCGTGCGTACGTGCTTCGAAGACGAACTGCGTGCGAACCGCATCCGTCGTGCACAAGCATGTCAGCAGGCATGGCAGACCTTGCAGCCACGCGATACCGGACTCGCCGATGCACGGCGGCGCTTGGCGGAAAAGTGGATCGCCGTGGGCAGTGAGCGCCTGGGTGCGGGCGACGTTGCGTTCGCGTCGCAGGCATTGGAGGAAGCGCGGGGACTGGACGTGCAGGCATCAGGACTGGATGCCTTCGCCGAGCGCGTGAGGAGCGCGAAGGTCGGGCAGACGCCGTAGCGCTACGGCACCGGGCGCGAGAGCGGGTGCTCGCGGCCTCGAAAGTGTGACTGCAAAAGCACACATCTGCGTCGACCAATGACCTAGCATCACCATACGCCCTCGGCATGGAGCCCTTATGCGCGTATCGCTGCTCGCGATGATCGTTCCGGTCGCGCTGTCACTTTCATCCTGTACGCCCTTCGGAAACGACGCGGGTTCGCGTCCGCCCTCCATCCGACTCAACCCGCATCCCGTGCGGGCATATCGCGTCGTGCTGACACTGGATGACGCGCCAGGCCCCTTCCGTCTGGTCGAGGGTGTTGCCGAGTACACCGCGAAGTATCGGGACGAACCCGGCAGGACGTGCGGATACATGGCCGGAGGGGTCGGCGCGTTCATTCCATTGAACTGGGGCGAGCCGTTTGAGTTGAAGAAGGTGTCGGACGACACCTACGAAGGCGTGGTCCATGCGGACGGAGTACTGGACGAAGACTACGACGGCGAAGGCGTCTGCCACTGGGAAATGATCGAAATCAGGGCACGCTTGCGAGCGAACGATAACCAGGCCGATACCCGGTTTGTGCCATTCATCCGTACAACACCCGAAATGATCGAGACGTCGTCAACGCGGTACTTCTGGAAAGGGGTGTATGCCAATCCGGAGTTTAGCCAGTACACGAGCTTTGGGCAGTCTGATCCGGCAAGAATCAACCGCAATCGAGAGGAATTGTTCGTCATACAGATGGTCGTCAGGGAGATCAGGTCGTGACGATCTCAAAGCAACAGTACGCAGGATTGGCTGCTGATTCCTACGAGAAGCGCGTACCCGGCGTGCTTCGACCCCTCGACGAGAAGCCTGTAATCATCAATGGGGTTCAATTTGAGGTGCGTGAGCATTACGACAACCCGAAAACTGGGTATCAAGGTACGATCTACCAACGCGTGGATACCGGTGCGGTCGTTGTCGCCCATCGCGGTACCGAGTTTGATCGCGAAGCCTTGAAGGATGGTCTGGTCGCGGATGGTGGCATGGTGCTGTCCCGCCTCAGCTCACAAGCTCCAGAAGCTATTGCTCTGACTCGACGTGCCCTGGAATACACGAACAGGTATGGCGCAGAGAATAGGGTCGCTATCCCCGAAATAACAGTTACCGGCCACTCCCTCGGCGGCACACTCGCACAGATCGCCGCGCATCGCCTCAATCTGCGCGGCGAGGCCTTCAACCCCTACGGTGCGGTCAGCCTGAAATACGGTGTGCCTGAGGGCGGGGACCGCTTCACCAATCATGTGATGGCCGGGGATACGGTCAGCGCGGCGAGCCCGCAGTACGGGCAAGTCCGTATGTACGCAAAACCAGGCGAAGTGGTCGCGTTGACGGCAGCCGGCTACGGCCGCTTCAACGCGTTACCCGACAATCCTGTGGCGGCCACGACGATGACCATGCTGGCGACGGGGTCGCACAACATGGACAACTTCCTGGATATCGACAGCGCGCGACGGCCCGATCGCTCCGTCCTCAGCGATCCCGCCAGTCGACAGCTTGCCCAGGACCATGCCGCCACGTTCAGCGCCTACCGCAACGACGTACGCCTGATGCGGGGCGGCATGAGCATGGTGGGCGACGCGTCGCTGGATATGGCACAGCGCATCGTGCCGGTACCCGAGAGCGAGGCGGTAACTCGTGCCGCGAACTTCAGGGAGCAGTGGGCCGACCTGCCCCGACAGATGAAGTCCGGCAATAGCGCCGACCAATCGGTAGGCGTCCTGCGTGCGCCATCGACCGATGCCCAGCCCGGCGAACTGTTCCAGTACCTGCACGCGAGCTTCAAGAGCGGTGATCAGATCACCATCGAGCGAGGGCTTTCCGGCATCGCCGCGACGGACCTCGGTCGCGCGTTCCGTGCCGATATCAATGCGCGTGTCGACCAGCAGGAACAGCAGGCGGCCACGCAATGGGCAGAGCAACAACAGGAGCAACAGCGCGCCGCTCAGGTCGCGCCCCGCAGTCATTGAAGAAAGGACGAACCGGCATATGGACATGGAAAAGCTCCAGACCTTGCTGCTGCAGACCGCCGAAGTGCTCGAGCAGTTCCGGCGGCAGAGCGAGCAGGCCAGCCAGCGACATCATCAAAGCGCAGCGCAATTGCAGCAGCTGACGGAGGCGGCACCGACCATTCTTCGACAGGCGGCGGAAGGCAGCTTCGCGGCCCTGTCCGGGCAGATACGCCAGGAGGTCGGGAAAGGGCTCGATCAGGCTGCGGAAGCCGCCCAAGATGCGATACGCGATGGAGGGCATTACATTGTGCAGGCCACCCGCCAATCCCAGCAGATGGCGCAACAGCTGCAACGGGTCAGTCGTGGCCTGTGGTTATCGACCGCATGCTCCATCGCGTTGATGGCGATGACCTGGGCGGCCGGCGCATGGTTGTCCCGCCACTACTACGATGAGATCCGCCGTCATCAGGTGTCGGCCGAGTTGCTGCGCGCTTACGACGCTGCAGATGTCACTTTGTGCGAGGGCAGGCTGTGCGCCAATGTCAACGTATCGGCGAAAGGCGTGGGAAGCCAGCGTCAGTACAAGCCTGTCCACGATCGGGCGCCCTGACGCGCGGAGATCGGCTAACGCAGGAAGACGCGACGCACCACCTCACGCGCTGCGTCGAGCGAGAAGTGCTGGCGGATGTTCTCGCGGCCGTTCGCCGACAGGCGCTCCCATAGCGCGGCATCCTGATAGGTGTCGATGACGGCGTCGGCGAAGGCGGACGCGGTGTCGGCAACGCGTACATCATGGCCGTCGGTCAGGTGCATGCCCTCGACCGCGCACGAGGTCGCGACGACGGGCTGGCCGTGCGCCATGCTCAGGTTCACCTTGCCCTTGACGCCCGCACCGAAGCGCAGTGGTGCGACGGCCACGCGGGCGCCGTCCATGTAGGGTGCCAGCTCCGGTACGTGCCCGTGCACGACGATGCCGGGCGAATCCTGCAGCGCCAGCACGTCTGCCGGCGGTTCGGCGCCGATGCAGTGGAAGCGCACCTCCGGAAGACGAGCGCGGATGCGCGGGAAGACCTCGCGACCGAACCACAGCACGGCATCGACGTTCGGCGGATGGCGGAAACCCCCGACGAAGACCAGGTCCAACCGCTGATCGAAAGGCGCGCCGCCATCGGCGACCTCATGCAGGTTCGACAGCACCTCGATCTGCGTGTGCGGCAGCAGCGGGGCCAGCAGGTCGCGCTCGGCGGGGCTGACCACCAGGGTCGTGTCCGCCTGGCGCATGAGCGCGAGCTCGCGTTCGCGCGTCCGTTCCGCACGGCGTCGCAGCGCATCGTCCCGGGCGACGTCCGCACCCCGCGTCTCGCGCAGGAAATGCAGGTCGACGGTGTCGAACACGATGCGGGCCTGTGGCGCGAAGCGGCGCACTAGCGGGAGGAATTCCGAGGCCACGTAGTGGCGCGACACCATCACTACGTCGAAACGGGGGCCATGGTTGCGCAGCCAGGTTGGTACTCGGTCGATATGTGGCGCGTACCAGGCTTCTACGCCGGCATACTGCAATTTAGGTGTGTAGTGCTGCGCAAACTTCAGGTCGGCTGGGAGGAATGTCACTTGTAGACCTTCTAGCTGTAGAAGCCGCATGAAATTCACCATCCTGAGCGAGCCTGAATCTTGATCGGGACTGGGAGTAAGCGCATCTATGATCAATACACGCCTTCCTCGCTGGGGCAGATTAAAAGGCGTAGGAATGGCGGCCGGTTTGAGTTGCGAAGCGAGTGTAGGCTCCCACTTGGCGTGGAAAAGTTCGCGATTTCTGATTTGAGACGCCTTCACGCCGCTGCTGGGGTCAGTTCCAGAAGTCGCGCCTTCCAAGTGGACGACCCTAGCTGCTGGCTGATAGAGCACGCGGCGGCCCAAAGCGCGAACCGTGAATGCCAGGTCCGTATCTTCGTAATAGGCTGGAGCATAAAGAGTGTCGAATCCCCCGGCCGCCGCGAACACGTCTTGGGGCACCATGATCGCTGCTCCAGAGCAATAATCGACATCACGCAGGAACGCGAAGCGCGGGTCTTCGGGCGCCTCGAAACGCCCGTAGTTCCACGCCGAGCCGTCGCTGAAGACGACACCACCGGCTTCCTGCAGGCGTCCGTCTGGATACACCAGCTGCGCGCCGACCAACCCCGCCTCCGGCCATGCGCCGAAGGTGTCCAGCAGCGCATCGAGCCAGCCCGGTTGCGGGAACGTGTCGTTGTTGAGAAAGACGAGATAGGTGCCGCGTGCCAGCGCGGCACCGTCGTTGCATGCGGCGATAAAGCCGCCGTTCTCCGCGCGCACGTGGTAGCGCAGGCCCGCGATCGAGGTCATCCAGTCGCGTGTCTCGTCGCAGGAGCCGTCGTCGACGACGATGATTTCGCACGCAGCCGCCGGCGGGTGCTCGGCCAGCGCGCGCAGGCAGCCCAGCGTGTGGGCGGCCTGGTTGTAGACGGGGATCACGATACTGACGCGCGGTGCGTCGCTGGACGGGACCGCGAAAGGCGCGAAGGCCGCGTCGGCGGGCCGGTACAGCGTTCCGGGCGGAAGCCGCGGATGCCGTGCGAACTGCCGACGTACCCGGGCCCAGGTGGCCGATATCCCTCGCGTGCGCAAGCTGGCCAGTCCGCGACGGACCAAGCCGCGCGTGCGTTCAAGCATGAAGCGCACGTCCGCCCAGGACATTGACATTCCGTTGCAACTCCAGCTGAGTGAGGGGCGTACGGGCCGGGCGCACCCTCGACGGCTGCGCTAGACTCGCCCGAATTCCCATTGTCGCATCCCCTGTGGCCCGCAACGACTACGACGACGAAGCGCTGGACGAAGACGACATCGACGACGGTGACGGCGCCCCGCCGGTCTGGCGGCAACGCCTGCTGAGCTGGGGGCTGGCGGCCGTGGGCCTGGGCTTGGGCTTCATGATCCCGTACACGCTGTACCTGAACCACCAAGTCACCCAGCGTTTCGGCGAACTGCAATGGCAGATCCCGACGCGCGTGTATGCGCGTCCGCTGCAGGTCGCGCCGGGACTGGCGATGGATGCGCAGACGCTGAAGACCGAGCTCGACGCCGCGTCCTACCGTGACGACGGCACGGGAGAGAGTCCCGGTACGTATGCGCGCGAAGGCGGGCGGTTCACGATTTCCAGTCGCGGTTACGTGGATGTCGATGGCCGCGTGGCGCCGCGCCGCATCCAGGTGAGTCTGTCGGGCGGACGCGTCGCCGCGGTGCGCGACCTTACCGGCAAACAATCGCTGAAGGCGGCTCGGCTGGATCCGGCCCGCATCGCCACCCTGTACGGGCAGAAGCAGGAAGAGCGACGCCTGGTGCGGCTGGAAGAAGTGCCGGACTTGTTGGTGACAGGCTTGCAGGCGGTCGAGGATCGCGACTTCAAGGACCACCACGGCATCGACCTGTCGGGCATGGTGCGCGCGGCGTGGTTGCTGGTGAAGTCCGGGGGCGACACCCGCCAGGGCGCGAGCACGCTGACCCAGCAGCTCGCGCGCAGCGGCCTGCTGGGCATCGGCAAGGAACAGACAGCGGCCCGCAAGTTCAACGAGATCCTCTATGCGTTGATCCTGGAAGCGCGCTACGACAAACGCACGATCCTGGAGGCGTACTTCAACCAGGTGGACCTGGGCCAACGCGGCAGCCAGGCGATCCACGGCGTCGCGGCCGGCGCCGAGTTCTGGTTCGGGCGTGATCTCAACAGCCTGACCACCGAGCAGGTGGCATTGCTGATCGGCCTGGTGAAGGGCCCCTCCTGGTACAACCCCAGGCGGAATCCGGAGCGTGCCACCGAGCGTCGCGACTATGTGCTCTCCAAGCTGCACGAAACGGGCCTTATCGACGACGCCGAATACAAGCGCGCGCGCGCCGCGCCGCTGGGCGTGACCAAGACGCCCGGCATGGCGGCGGCCAACCGTTTCCCGGCGTACGTCGACCTGGTCCGCCGCCAACTGGCGCGCGACTACCCCGAGGGTGCGTTGCAGGGGGCGGGCCTGACCGTGCTGACCGGCATGTCGCCGTCCGCGCAGGCTTATGCCGAAGCGTCCGTCACCCGCACGGTGAAGGCGTTGGAGAACAAGCGCCGTCCGCCGCTGCAGGCCGGCATGGTGGTCACCGACGTGCACGACGGCGACGTGCTCGCCGTGGTCGGCAGCCGCCATGTCGCCGAGCAGGGTTTCAACCGCGCCGTGGAAGCGCAGCGTCCGGTGGGTTCGCTGCTGAAGCCGTTCGTGTACCTACTGGCGCTGGCGCAACCGGACGAGTATTCGCTCGCGAGCTGGGTCGACGATTCGCCTGTCACCGTGCAACTGGGCAAGAACAAGCGCTGGACACCGACCAACTCCGATCGCCGCAGCCACGGCACCGTGCGCATGGTCGATGCGCTGGCGCAGTCGTACAACCAGGCCACCGTCCGCGTGGGCATGAAGGTCGAACCGGACCGCCTGGCGCAGTTGATCCGCGTACTGGCCGGCATCCAGGCCGAGCCCAATCCGGCGCTCATCCTCGGGTCCACCGACCAGAGCCCGTATGCGATGGCGCAGCTGTACCAGTTCCTGGCGTCCGGCGGCGAGATCCAGCCGTTGCACGCGGTGCGCGGCGTGCTCGATCCCAACGGCAAGCTGCTCAAGCGCTACGACAAGACGCCCGCGCCCGCGCAGGAAGGCGATTCCATCGCCGCCAACCTGATTACGGTGGCGCTGCAACAGGTCGTCTCCAATGGCACGGGCCGGCAGCTGCTCGGCGACGGCCTCGGCCGCCTGCAGTCCGCAGGCAAGACCGGCACCAGCAACGACGGCCGCGACAGCTGGTACGCCGGCTACACCGGCGACCATCTGGCGGTCGTGTGGATGGGCAACGACCAGAACGAACAGACCGGCTTGTATGGCGCGACCGGCGCGATGCGCGTGTGGTCGGGCCTGTTCGCCCGCCTGCCTACCGCGCCGTTGAAGGCGTCCGGCAAGGGCCTGGACTGGCAGTGGGTGGTGTCGTCCAACAGCACAGACGCGGGATGCCCGGGCGCGCGCCAGCTGCCGTTCGTCTCCGGCTTCGCGCCGGCCTATGCCGCTTGCGTGGTTGAACAGCCGCCCCTCGAGGGTGAAGAAGCCGACAGCGGCGGCGGCTGGCGCAGCTGGTTCGGCCTGGACCGCAAGGAAGAAGCGCCACCGCCCCAGGATCCTCCCCCGCAACAGCCATGATGATGAAGTACGCCGTTCCCCTGTTCCTGCTGATCCTCGCCGGTTGCGCCTCCGCACCGGCTCCCGAAACCCCCGTCGCCACCGACCCGGTCACGCCCGATCAGCGCGTGGCCGCGATCCATGCCGCCGCCGGTGCCGACGACCGCGAACTGGCCGTGCAGCCGCTGCGCGATCCTGAAGTCGAAGACCTGCGCGAGGCCGCGCAACGTGCGATCGCCGCGCGCGACCTGGCGGCCGCCGGCGCGGCGCTCGACCGCGCGTTGGCCATCGTGCCGGAAGATCCGGCCGTGCTGCAGGAGCGTGCCGAGCTGGCCTTGCTTCAGGGCGACTACGCGCGCGCCGATACGCTCGCGCTGCGCGCATTCGAACTCGGTTCGCGGGTCGGCCCGCTGTGTCGCCAGCATTGGGAAACCGTCCGCCAGGTGCGCCAGCACCAGCGCGCGCTACTGGCCCCGCTGCCGGTGCGGCACACCCCGGAGGACGCCGCGCAGCACGCCGCGCGCGCCGCCACCCAGGACGCGTCGATCGGCGATGCCGAACGCCAGCGCGATGCGTGCACGGTGCCGGTGATCGAGCGCATGTGAGGCACACGGCGGTCGCGACGCGGTACCCTTGCCGCCGCAACCGCCCGCCTTGTCCCCGATGTCACAGCTCGCCCAGGCCAGCCGCGACGCCCTCAGCGAAGGGGGCGCGCTGGCGGACCGCCTCGATGCCTTCACGCCCCGCGACGCCCAGCAGCGCCTGACCGCGGCGATCGCCGATGCGTTCGACGGGCGCGACGTGCTGCTCGCCGAAGCCGGCACCGGCACCGGCAAGACTTTCGCCTACCTCGTGCCGGCGCTGCTGTCGGGCTTGAAGACGATCATCTCCACCGGCACGCGTGCGCTGCAGGACCAGCTGTACCACCGCGACCTGCCGCGCGTGCGAGATGCGCTGGGGGTGGCCGGACTGAAGTCGGCGCTGCTGAAGGGACGCAGCAACTACCTGTGCCGCTACCGCCTCAACCAGGCCAAGGGCGATCCGCAGACCCTGCGCACCACCTTCACCAGCCGCGAGCAGGTGGACCAGTTCCAGCGCGTCGTCGCGTGGAGCGGCCGCACCCAGTTCGGCGACATGGCCGAGCTGGCCGCGTTGCCGGACGATTCGCCGCTGATGCCGCTGGTCACGTCCACCATCGACAACTGCCTGGGCAGCGAATGCCCGTTCTGGGACGACTGCTTCGTGGTGCAGGCGCGCCAGCGCGCGCAGGCGGCGGACATCGTGGTGGTGAACCACCACCTGTTGCTCGCCGACCTCGCGCTCAAGCAGGAGGGCTTTGGCGAAATCCTGCCAGGTGCGCAGGCGTTCGTGATCGACGAAGCGCACCAGCTTCCCGAGCTGGCGGCGAACTTCTTCGGCGAAGGCTTCGGCATGCGGCCGCTGCAGGAGCTGGCGCGCGACTGCCTGTCCGAGTGCAAGGACGTCGCCGGTGCGCTGTCTGCGTTGCAGCCGCCGGTGCGCGCGTTGGAACAGGCATTGCGCGAAGCCCGCGCGGCGATGGAAGGGCTGCCGGCGCGCGGCACCCAGGAACGATTGCTGGCCAAACCGGAGGTGGCGGCGGGCTTCGACGCCATCGACCACGCGCTCGCCGACCTATCGGCCGCGCTCGCGCCGCTGGCCCAGGCGTCGCTGGGCCTGGAAGCCTGCGCGGCGCGCGCCACCGAATTCGCCAAGCGCCTGTCGCGCTGGCATGCCGCGCCCGCCCGTGCGGGTGCGTTCGACGACGAAGACGCGACCGCGCACGTCGACGACGGCGACGTGCACTGGTACGAACTCACCCCGCGCGCGTTCCGCTGCCAGCGCACGCCGCTGGATGTGTCCGGTCCGCTGCGTCAGCACCGCGAACAGTCGCGTGCGGCCTGGGTATTCACCTCGGCCACGCTCGCCGTCGGCGGCCGCTTCGACCACTTCGCCGTGCGCCTTGGTCTGGAAGATCCGCCCACGCTGCTCCAGCCCAGTCCGTTCGATTGGCCGCACCAAGCGTTGTGCTACCTCCCCAGCGGCCTGCCGGACCCCAACGCACCCACCTACGGCAAAGCGTTGATCGCCACCGTGCGGCCGGTGCTGGAAGCCTCGCAGGGACGGGCGTTTCTGTTGTTCGCCTCGCATCGCGCTCTGCGCGAAGCGGCTGAGGCCCTGCGGGATGGCCCTTGGCCGTTGTTCGTACAGGGCGAAGCGCCGCGCGGCACGTTGCTGCAGCGTTTCCGCGAATCCGGCAACGGCGTGCTCCTCGGTGCGGCGAGTTTCCGCGAGGGCGTGGACGTCGTCGGCGACACCCTGAGCGTCGTCGTGGTGGACAAGCTGCCGTTCGCCGCGCCGGACGATCCCGTGTTCGAAGCCCGGCTGGATGCCGTGCGCCGCGCGGGCGGCAATCCGTTCCGCGACGAACAGCTGCCGCAGGCCGTCATCGCCCTCAAACAGGCCGTCGGCCGCCTGATCCGCAGCGAGACCGACCGCGGCGTGCTGGTGCTGTGCGACCCGCGCCTCACCGGCAAGCCGTACGGTCGCGTCTTCCTCGATTCGCTGCCGCCGTTCGCGCGCACCCAGCGGGTGCAGGACGTGCAGGGATTCTTCGGCGCCGCGATCAGCGAGGATGCGCCGGCGGCGGCGCCTCCGCCGGCCGACGACTGGTTCGCCGACGCGCGCTTCTGAGCCACGCAGGTATCCTTGCTCCGTCTGGTCCCGCCGATCCGCATGAAACTGCTCGCTTTCGAAACCGCCACCGAAGCCTGCTCCGTCGCCGTCTATGTCGACGGCGAGGTGCGCGAACGCTTCGAGATCGCCCCGCGCCGGCACGCCGAACTGGCGCTGCCGTGGGCCGAACAGCTGTTGGCCGACGCCGGCCTGGCGCGCTCGCAGCTCGATGCAGTAGCCCTCAGCCGCGGCCCGGGCGCCTTCACCGGCGTCCGCCTGGCGATCGCCATCGCGCAGGGCATCGCCCTGGCCTTGGACCGGCCGCTGCTGCCGGTCTCCACGCTGGCCGTGCTGGCCGCGCAGGTACCGGCACCCGACGTGCTGGCGGGCGAGGGCGGCTGCACGGTGGGGGCGCCGCCTCCGATCCTGGCGGCCATCGATGCGCGGATGGGCGAGATCTATACCGGCGCGTTCCTACGCCAGGGCGATGACGTGATTGCGACGTCCGAGGAAGCGGTCGTTGCGCCCGCCGATTACCGCCTACCCGGCGACGCCGGTGGCTGGAGCGGCGTCGGCACCGGCTTCGCCGCCGCCGAGTGCGTGTTGGCCACCGCCCTGCAGGCGCGCTTCGGCCGGATCGATGCCCAGGCGCTGCCGCACGCCGCCGACCTCGCTCGGCTGGCCGTGCGGGCGTGGCAGCGCGGTGAGGCCATCGCGCCCGAGCGCGTCGAGCCGGCTTACCTGCGCAACAACGTCGCCCTGACCCTGGAAGAACAGAAAGCCCTTCGCGCCAGCCGCTGAGGCGACCACCCGGCGGGGTGTCGTCGGTCATGGTTGACGCCGGCTGGTTCAACTGTACTATTTGTATTAGTACAGTTGTCTGGAGGTTCGTATGGCCCGCACCGTCCCGCTCATGCTGCAGATCGCCACCGGCGATCCGCGGCCCATCGTCCGCCAGATCGTCGATGGCGTGCGCATGCAGATCGCCACCGGCAGCCTGCGTCCCGGCGACCAGCTGCCCAGCGTGCGCGGCCTGGCGCAGCAGCTGTCGATCAACCCCAACACGGTGGCCAAGGCCTATGCCGAGCTGACCACCGAGGGTTGGCTGGAATCGCGGCAGGGCATGGGCCTGTACGTCGCGGCGCCGCGCCAGCGCCTGTCAGATACCGAACGCGAGCGTCGCCTCGACGATGCGGTCGGCCGCTTCGTCAACGACGTGATTCCGCTCGACTTCGCCGCCGACGAGGTCGAGTCGCGCGTATCGCACGCCCTGCAGCGCCTGGCGCCGCGCCGCATCGCCTGAGCCAGGACCACCCACATGTCCGACGACTACGTGATCGAAACCCGCGCACTGACCCGCCGCTATGGCGCGAAGCTGGCGCTGGACCACCTGGACCTGGCGATCCCGCGCGGACGCATCCACGCGATCGTGGGCGCGAATGGCGCGGGCAAGTCGACGCTGTTCCGGATCCTGCTCGGCTTCCTGCCACCGACCTCCGGCACGGCGCGCATCCTCGGCCGCGACAGCCAGCAACTGCGGCCCGCGGATCGCGCACGGGTCGGCTTCGTCAACGAAGAACACACACTGCCGGGTTGGATGCGGGTCGAGCAGGTGCGTGCGATGCAGCAGCACCAGTATCCGCGCTGGAACGCGCGCGCCTACGACGACGTGATCGGCCACTACCACGTGCTGCCGCAGCAGAAGGTCTCGCAGCTCTCGCGTGGCGAACGCGCCGGGCTCAACCTCGCGCTGGCCCTGGCGCAGACACCGGAATTGCTGGTGCTCGACGAACCCACGCTGGGCCTGGATGTCGTCGCCAAGCGCGCCTTCCTCGAATCGCTGATGTACAGCAACGCGGCCGAGCAGTGCACCGTCGTCTACTGCTCGCATCAGATGGAGGAGATCGAGCGCGTGGCCGACAACCTGATCATCCTCGAGCGCGGCCAGCTGAAGAACATGTCCGCGCCGGAGGACTTCACCGCGCGCGTCGCGCTGTGGGTGGCCGACATTCCATTCAAGGGGCCGGAGCCGCACACGGTGCCCGGCCTGCTGGAGGTGCAGCGCCTTGACGGCCTGCACCACTACCTGGTGCTCGACCAGGACGAGCGCTTCGCCGACTACCTGCGTGCGCAGGGGGCGCGTTCGATCCGCAGCATGCCGGTGAGCCTGGACCGTGCGGTCAACGGCTTCCTGGCCAAGAACCACGCCACGCCGGTTGCGGCCTGAGGAGCGCCCCGTGTACGACTTCTTCAAGAGCGAACTGATCCGCTTCCGTGGCTGGGCCCTGCTCGCCGCCGTGGTGCACCTGCTGGCGCTGGCCTTCATGGCGCGCGTCGTCGACCTGGCCCAGCAGCCGTTGCTCGTGCACCGGGTGATCGGTGGTGTCTACGCGTTGTGCGGATTGCTGCTCGGCCTGTACCAGATGGGCACGTACCGCAAGCCGAGCCAGTGGCTGAGCCTGCTGCACCGACCGATGGCGCCGACGCGGGTGGCGTTCGCGCTCGCCGCCGCCGCCGCGGTGCTGCTGGCCGTGGCCGTCGCGCTGCCCTTGTTGCTCGTCGCCCTCTGGCAGCACGCACTCACGCCGCGCGTGGTCGACCTGCGCCATTGGCTGTTGCCGCTCTCCGGTGCATTGATCGCGACGTCCGCCTATCTCGCCGGCGCGTTCTGCAGCCTGCGCGGATGGCGCTGGGCGGGCGCGGCCTTGATCCTGCTGGTCTGGCTGCTGGTCAGCCGGGCCTACGGCGTTCGGCATGATCGCGATCGAACTGATCGTGCTGGCCTGGCTCGCCGTGCTGCTGCGCGTGGCGTTCGTGGCCGACCTGGACGCGCCGCCGCGTGGGGTCTTCGCGACGGCGGCCGTCGCGTTGCCGCTGCAGGTCGCGGTGCAGGTGCTGGTGCTGGTCGTGCTGTTCGGCCTGGAGATGGTGTGGATCGCGCAGGGCAGCCATCCGAACAACACGCCGACGCCCCCGGTCGGTGGGCACAACGAAGTCGAGAAGATGGATCCGCGCGACCGCATGGTGGCGGGCCTGCGCGGTAGTCATCATCCGGATGCGCCGTTGCTGCGCGAGCAGATCCGCCTGTCCGATCCCGAGGGCCTGGGCGTGCAGGTGCCCAAGCTGCCGCAGTACCAGGAACTGGCGAACTTCCGCCCGATGGAGTTCGACGACGGCGAGCGCCGCGAACGCTGGGTATTCAGCCATGACGACATGCGCCTGCACGGCTACCGACTGGCCGATAACCGTAGCGCCGGCGTGCTCGGCATCGGCAAGGAAGAAGCGCCGTTCCCGGCGGTGGTGCTGCCGAGCGACGGCTTGCCCGGGATGGAGCCGGGCGATGCGGTGCTGGTCGGTGGCGACACCCTCTACCAGTACATCAGCGCCGAACACCGGGTGGTGCCGCGTGTGCGTGTCGGGGCTGGCGAAACGCTGATGGGTGGCAGCCCGCTGGGGCAGGGCATCGGCATGCTCAGCGATCGCGCGCTGTATTTCTACGACGGGCGACCGCTGGTCGAAAGCCACGCGTTGATGGTGCCGCGGCTGCGCGTACCGCTGCCGGGCGCGATGGGCGATCTGCGCAACCTGGACCTGGTGGAGCTGATCGACGGCCACCTGATCTCGCTCGCGTACTCCGCCCGATCGCATGCCGACGGCGCGGCGCCGGTGCAGATCACCCTGCGCACCCACGACGATGGCCGCATCGAGACCGTGCACACCCGCGCACTGGCGTTCGACTACCCGCCGGTCTACCGGTACCGCAGCGCCTGGCCGTCGCCGGTGCTGCGTATCGCGACCGAGGCGGCCCGCAACCTGTTCGCACCGCCGTTGCCGCTGGATGTCGTCCGGCCTGCCGTGATTCCCACCTCGATGGTGTGGCTCGCGGGCGTGCTGTCGCTGCTCTCGCTCATCGGTGCCGTCTGGCTGACAGCACGCTCGCACCTGTCGACGGCCGGCCGTTGGGCGTGGGTCGTGGCGTGCGCAGTGATCGGGCTGCCCGCGTTGGCCAGCCTGTGGCTGCTGATTCCGCGCCACGAATCGCCCGAACCGCGGCCGTTGGCCCATCCGGCCACGGGCTGACCGCCGACGCCTCGTTTCGAAGGAGAAGACGATGAAGCTGTTCCCGCTTCCTGCCGGGATGCGCCTCGCTGCGCCGGCCTGTGTGCTGCTCGCTGGCTGCTTCGCGTGGGCGGCCAGTGCGCGCGACGCGGCCGAGGATGCGTTGCGCGCTTATGTGGCCAGTGAGCGGGCGCGTCCGGTCGCGCCTACGTTGCCGCGCAGCACGTTCCTGCAGCGTGGCGCGGTGACGGCGATCCGCCTCGCGCCCGATGGCGCCCATGTCGCATGGCTGCAGGAGCGCGGCGACCAGCGCGAGCTGTGGGTGCGCGCGACGGCGGGCGGTTCGCCGCAGCGGCGCCTCAGCAACACGCCCGCACAGGCGCTGGACTGGAGCCGCGATGGCCGCTGGCTGCTGCTGCGTTCCGCGCGCGACGTGCAGGCGATGGCCATGCCGGGCACGCGGTCGGGTCGGATCACCACGTTGGGTGGCGGCACGGGCGCCGCCATGCTCGATGTGGATCCCAGCCAGGCCGCCGCCGTGCTGGTGATCGAACGGGAAGGCCCGGTCGCCGCACCAGGGACATGGCGCCTGCTGCGCGTAGACATGCGCGGGCAGCGCAGCGAAGTGTGGAAAGACCGCCAACGCATCGTCAACGCCTTGCTGGATGCCGACGGCCGCGTCGCGTGGCTGCAACGGCTGGAGGGCGGTGAACTCGTGATCCACCGGGTCGAACGCGGCGTGCCGCGCCGTGTTTCAGCCTGCGATCCCAGCCGCCGCTGCGCGTTGCTCGGCCTCGCCCCCGACGGCAGCGCATGGATCCGCACCGACCTGCAGGGCGATCTTGCGCGCCTGGCCCGCCTGCAACCGGATGGCCGCATCGTGGACGTCCATGCCGATCCGCAGCACACGGCCGACGTGGACGATACCGTCTTCGATCCGGTAACGCGGCAGCCGCGGTTCGTGGCTTACCGCAGCACCACGGCACAGCTGCATGCGCTGACGGCGAAGGATGCCGCGCCGCTGGCCGCGCTGCGCGCGGCACTGCCCGATCGCGATCTGGATGTGCAGCTCGCGGGCGGCGAAAGCACGCGCTGGCTGGTGGAAGTCGCGTCGCCGCAGGTGCCGATGCGCCAATGGCGCCTGTACGACCCGGTGACGCGCACGCTGTCGCCGTTGCTGGACGATGCGCCGCTGGATCGGCGATCGGGCGCGCCGGCCGTCGCCGCACCCGCGTCCGCCCTGGCGCGACCGATGCCGCTGGCGTGGACGGCGTCCGACGGTCGTCGCCTGCACGGCTTCCTGTGGCTGCCGCCGGGCCGCGATGCGGCGCGCCTACCGCTGGTGGTGGTGCCGCACGGCGGTCCCTGGAACCACTGGAAGCCGGAGTACCGCGCGCTGAGCCAGTTGCTCGCCAATCGCGGCTACGCGGTGTTCGAACCGAACTTCCGCGGCTCCACGGGGCATGGCCGCGACTACGTGCTCGCCGCCGCCGGCGACTTCGGCCATGGCCGCGTCCAACGCGACACCGTGGAGGGCACGCGCTGGCTGCTGGAGCACGGCGTCGGCGATCGCGAGCGCGTGGGCATCGTCGGTGCGTCGTTCGGCGGCTACTCGGCGTTGCTCGGGGCCACCTTCGATCCGGACCTTTTCAAGGTGGCGGTGGCGATGGTGCCGCCGCCGGATTTCGGTTGGGTGCTGCGCTGGGTGTTGCGCAATCCCGAAGCGCTGGAGATCGGCGGCCTCGTCCCGATGGAGACCTGGCTGAAGGGCCAGGGCATCGATGTGGCGGACGCGTCGACGATGGCGCGGCTGCACGCGCAATCGCCGCTGGCGAATGTCGAGCGCCTGCATCGTCCGGTGTTGCTGGTCGCTGGCGGCGAGGATCGCCGTGTCGGTCTGGCGGGCGTCATCGAGTACGCCGCACGCCTGAAGCTGGCGGGTAAGGAGGTCGCGCTGCTGGTCGACGAACAGGCAGGCCATGATGGCGGTTCGCCCACCGCGCGCGAGGCGCGGGCCTACCTGATGGAAACGATCCTGCAGCGCGAACTCGGCGGTGTCGCACCCGTGGAACCCGACCCGGAACTGCGTGGTTACCTGCGTCGCAACCTCAGGGTGCCGGGTACGCTCGCGCCCTGAGCGTCACTCGTCGCGCACCTGCCCGCCGGGCAGGAAGCGCCACGTGCGGGTGACGTGCAGGATGTCGACGTTCTCGCTGGTCTCGGGCAGCGGCGGGAACGGCGCGGACAGCTGCACGATCCGTTGCGCCGTCGAATCCAGCAGCGGAATCCCGCTGGACTGGATGATGCGGGTCTGCTCCACGCTGCCGTCGCGACGCACCGCGACGCTGATCACCAGCGTGCCAGCCAGGCGCTTGCGGCGCGCCTCATCCGGGTAGTTGAGATTGCCTACGCGCTCGGCGCGATCCACCCACGCGCGCAGGTAATTGGCGTAGACGTATTCCTTGGTGCTCGCCGAGACGAACTTGCGCTTCGGGCGCTTGGCGTACAGCTCCGAGCGCAGGTGGTACTCCGCGGCCAGGCGCGCCATCTCGGCATCGCGCTGGACCTTCTGCTCACCCTGCGGCAGGTCGGGCTGGTCCGGTTGCGGGCGGGCTTCCGGCGCCGGCGCGCGCGCATCGCTGTCGCGCGTGGTGACCACGCGGCTTTCCGGCGGCGGCACCGGTGCGGTGGTTTGCGCACGCAGGGGCTGCGGCGCCAGTCCGGTATCGGGTTGCGGAATCCAGCCGGCCTGGCTGTCGCGAGGGCGCTTGGCCTGCTCGCTTTCGCCGCCGCCTTCCTGGTTGGCCGCGGCCAGGAAGTCGGCTTCCTTCGGCGTCAGCGGCGTGCTGGTCTGGCTGAGGATCACGTCGAGCGTAGGCATCACCGGCGCGGCGTCGTCGAGGGCGAAGCCCACGCCCAGCACCAGCAGGCCATGCACGATCAGCGACAGCGCCAGGGTGGCGCCGAGGCGTTCGTTCGCGCCGATCTTCGGCGGGGTGACGGGGACCGCCGACATCTCAGGCGAGCTTCTTCTCGATCGCGTCGAACAGTAGGCCGGCGATGTTCAGGCCGTACTGCGCATCGAGTTCGCGCACGCAGGTCGGGCTGGTGACGTTGACCTCGGTTAGGTAGTCGCCAATCACGTCCAGGCCGACGAACAGCATGCCGCGGCGCTTCATTTCAGGGCCCACCTGGGCGGCGATCCAGCGGTCGCGGTCGCTCAGCGGCCGGCCTTCGCCTCGGCCGCCGGCGGCCAGGTTGCCGCGAAACTCGTCGCCCTGGGGGATGCGGGCCAGGGCGTAGTCCACCGGCTCGCCATCGACCAGCAGCACGCGCTTGTCGCCGTCCTTGATGCCGGGGATGAAGCGCTGCGCCAGGGTCAGGTGGCCGGGGCCGACCAGGGTTTCCAGGATGACATTGGTGTTGGGGTCGCCGGCCTTCACCCGGAAGATCGAGCGGCCGCCCATGCCGTCCAGCGGCTTCAGCACCGCCTCGCCATGCTCGGCGACGAAGGCCTTCAGCGCGGCCGGGTCGCGGCTGACCAAGGTCGGCGGACAGCACTGCGGGAAGAGCAGGGCGGCCAGCTTCTCGTTGTAGTCGCGCAGGCCCTGCGGGTCGTTGACGACCAGCGCGCCGGCCTGCTGGGCGATGCCCAGCACGTGGGTGTCGTAAAGGTACTGCTCGTCGACCGGCGGGTCCTTGCGCATCAGCACGACCTGGCCCGGGCCGAAGGCCAGCTCATGCGGCTCGCCGAGGGTGAACCAGCCGGCCTTGTCGTCCTTGACCGTCAGCGGGGCCACCTGGGCGCTGGCGCGGCCGTCGCGCAGGGCCAGCCGACCCGGGATCACGTAATGCAGCCGGTGGCCGCGCCGCTGGGCCTCCAGCAGCATGGCGAAGGTGGTGTCCTTGACGATCTTGATGGACCCGATCGGGTCCATGACGACGACGATGTCCAGCGGCATGGGGGCGGTTCTGCGGATGACCGCGTGATGGTATCAGGCGGCGCTGGCCGGCCTCCCCGGTGCGGCCGGAACACGGCATTCCGTGGCAGGCCGAAAATTGAGACGTGGTTCGCATCGCGCCGTTCAGCGAAATCGGCCGCGAGGGCGCTGCTTGACAGTGCGCGCCGGGATAGGGGATATAAGCAGGCAACGCAGCGCGGCCAGTTCGTCAATGAAGCCGCGCGCGCATGGGGAAATCAGGTAATGACGCAGAATGAAGGCCAGGCCGGCGGACTCAACGGCCTACGGGTCATGGTGATCGATGACTCGAAAACCATCCGCCGCACCGCGGAAACCCTGCTGAAACGCGAGGGTTGCGAGGTGGTGACGGCGACGGACGGCTTCGAGGCGCTCGCCAAGATCGCCGACCAGCAGCCGCAGATCATTTTCGTGGACATCATGATGCCGCGTCTGGACGGGTATCAGACCTGCGCGCTCATCAAGAACAACCAGGTCTTCAAGTCCACCCCGGTCATCATGCTCTCGTCCAAGGACAGCCTGTTCGACAAGGCACGCGGACGCATCGTCGGCTCGGAGCAATACCTGACCAAGCCGTTCACGCGCGAGGAACTCCTCGACGCCATCCGCGCCCACGTCAGCACCTGAGGGGCTGGCGCCATGGGGACCCATCGTACTGAGTGCACAGGGGGCGGGCGATGATCCGCACACCGTTCGATACGCTTGCCGAATACGAGCGCCGCAGTCTGGCGCATGCCGTCGTGCAGCCCGCGCGCGAGATCGCGCAGGACCAGTACCGCGGCGTCGGTTACCGCGTGGGCAAGCGCCGGCTGATTTCCAACTTCGGGGAAGTGGTGGAAATCGTGCCGATGCCGCCGGTTACGCCGGTGCCGGGCGCACAGCCGTGGCTGCTGGGGATCGGCAACCTACGCGGCAACCTGTTCCCGGTAGTGGATCTGAAGCAGTTTCTCGAGGGCGAGCGCACCGTGCTGCACGAAGGCCAGCGCGTGCTGGTCATGCGGCAGTCCGGCGGGGACGTCGCGCTGACCATCGACGAGCTGTACGGCCAGCGCAGCTTCCACGAATCGCAGCAGGTCGAGCCGGGGGATCTGGCGGACGGCCGCTACGGGCATTTCATCGAGCGGGCATTCGCCAGCGACGACCAGCAATGGGGTGTGTTCGCGCTGGCACTGCTGGCGCGCACGCCCGAGTTCCGCCAAGCCGCGCTCTGAGCGCGGACTACACGCTATTTTTCAGGGGTTGAACAATGAGCACTGCGTCGGATTCTCCTAGCGCCAGCAAGATCGGCAGCTTCAGCAACAGCTTCTGGCTGGCGCTGCTGGCGATCTCGGTGATCGTGTTCGGTGCGAACACGGGCGTGGCCACCTACCAGGGCAGCCGCCTCTCCGGCGCCAGCACCGGCGCATCGGACATGCGCGTGCTCTCGCAGCAGCTGGCCAACCAGGGCCGTGAGGCGGTCGCCGGCAACGCATCGGCGTTCAAGGCCTTCAAGGAAACCAAGCAGTCGGTCGAGTCCACTGTTTCCGACCTGCAGGCGCGCTTCAGCAGCGAAGGCGCCGTGTCCGATCCGCTCGCGAAGCTGGCCGCCACCTGGGCGCCGCTGGGCAAGAACGCCGACCAGATCGTCGCTTCCGAAGCCGCGGTGCTGGCGCTGGCCGGCAACGCCGACCGCTTCGCCGCGCAGGTGCCGAGCCTGCAAGCGCAGCTCAACGAAGTGGTGCGCGCCATGTCGGCCGGCGGTGCGCCGTCCTCGCAGATCTACAGCGCCCTGCAACAGGTCGTGTTGGCGGGCACCATGGCCCGCCGCGTGACGGAAATCCGCGCCGGTGGCGCCGGTGCGTCCACCGCGGGCGACGCCCTCGGCCGCGACGCGGTGCTGTTCGGCCAGGTGCTGGAAGGCCTGCGCAACGGCAACGCCGACCTGGGCATCGCGCCGGTGCGCAACGGCGCCGCGCTGGCCGCGCTGCAGAACTCGCAGACCCTGTGGGCCGCGATGAAGAAGGACCTGGACGCGATCCTGGCCAGCTCCCGCAACCTGTTCGCTGCGCAGGGCGCGGCCGCGGCGCTGACCAACGGCTCCGGCCAGATGCTCCAGGACAGCACCAACCTGTTCCAGGCGTTCTCGGCCTTCGGCTCGGTACGCGACACGCGCCTGTTCCCGAACTTCTGGCTGGGCATCGCCTCCGGCGCCGCCGCGCTGATCTCGATCATCGGCTTGCTGTATTCGCTGTACCGCACCCGCCAGCGCGAACAGGAAGTGCGTTACCAGACGCAGGTGGAATACAACAGCCGCAACCAGCAGGCGATCATGCGGTTGCTGGACGAAATCAGCTCGCTGGGTGAAGGCGACCTGACGGTGAAGGCCTCGGTGACCGAGGACATGACCGGCGCCATCGCGGACGCCATCAACTACGCCGTGGACGAACTGCGCAACCTGGTGACGACGATCAACGACACCTCCGTGCAGGTGGCCGCGTCGACCCAGGAAACCCAGGCCACCGCGCTGCAACTGGCCGAGGCCGCCGGCCACCAGGCCGACCAGATCACCACCGCGTCCGACCGCATCAGCGAAATCGCGACCAGCATCGACCAGGTGTCGAAGAACTCCACCGAGTCGGCCGAAGTGGCGCAGCGCTCGGTGCAGATCGCGACCGAGGGCGCCGGCGTGGTGCGCGAGACGATCCGCGGCATGGACCAGATCCGCGACCAGATCCAGGAAACCTCCAAGCGCATCAAGCGCCTGGGCGAGTCCTCGCAGGAAATCGGCTCGGTCGTGGAACTGATCAACGACATTTCCGAACAGACCAACATCCTGGCGTTGAACGCCGCCGTGCAGGCGGCCTCGGCGGGTGAAGCGGGCCGCGGTTTCGCGGTCGTGGCCGACGAAGTGCAGCGCCTCGCCGAACGCACCTCGGGCGCGACGCGCCGCATCGAATCGCTGGTGCAGACGATTCAGGCCGACACCAACGAGGCGGTCAGCTCGATGGAGCAGACGACGGCCGAAGTGGTGTCCGGTGCGCGCCTAGCCGAAGATGCGGGTACCGCGCTGGGCGAGATCGAGCGCGTGTCGAACGACCTCAACAACCTCATCAAGAACATCTCCTCGGCCGCACAGCAGCAGTCCACCGCGGCACTGGACATCACGCAGACGATGGGCGTGATCCGGCAGATCACCTCGCAGACCTCGCTGGGTGCCGGCCAGACCGCCGAGTCGATCGGCCACCTGGCGCAGCTGGCCGCGGACCTGCGCCGTTCGGTCGCCGACTTCAAGCTGCCGGGCTGAGGACGGGACGCACTGCATGAACTTCCTACGCCATCCCGCCTGCCGGCCCGTCCGGGCTGACGGCTCCACCGCCGCTGCGGAGGTCCGCGCATGAGCGCGCTTCGCGAGGCCATGAGCCATGCCGTACTCGGCTGGGTGAAGCCCGAGCTGGACGAGACCCTGCGCCTCGTGCGCCAGGAGATCGAGTCCTTCGTCGAGGCGCCCGCGGACACCAGCCGCATGCGCTTCTGCGCCGGTTACCTGCACCAAGTGCAGGGCACCCTGCGCATGGTGGAGCTGTATGCGCCGGCCATGGTGGCCGAAGAGCTGGAACTGCTCGCCAAGGCGTTGCAGGACGGCGGCGTGGGCGATCGCGACGAGGCCTGCGCCACGCTGATGCGCGGTGCGGTGCTGCTACCGGATTACCTGGAGCGCCTGCAGGAAGGCCATCGCGACATCCCGATCGTGCTGCTGCCGCTGCTCAACGAGATCCGCGCCGCGCGTGGCGCGTCGGGCCTCAACGAAAGCATGCTGTTCCCGGGCGGCGCCAGCGACGAGGCGACGCCCAGCGAAGCCGAGATCGATCACGCGCGCAGCAGCCTGAGCGGCCGCAACCGCGAGCTGCTCGACACCGTCGGCAATGCGGTGAAGGAAGAGCTGTTGCGCGTGAAGGATGCGCTCGACCTGCATCTGCGCACCGGCAACGATGCGCATGAACTCGAGCCCCAGGTCGCCGAACTCGGCAACGTGGCCGACACGCTCGGCATGATGGGTCTGGGCGTGGCGCGCGACGTGGTGATGCAGCAGCGCGACACGCTGCGCGATGTCGTTGCGGGCAGCCGCCCGGCCGACGAAGGCACGCTGCTCGATGTCGCCGGCGCTTTGCTTTACGTGGATGCGTCGCTGGACGACCAGGTCGCCCGGCTGGGCAGTGCCAACGACGCCGGTCCTGACCCGAGCGCGGCCGAATCGCAGCGTACGGTCGAGGTGTTGGCCCAGGAAGCCATCATCAATTTCGCCGGTGCGCGCGAGCGCTTCGTCGCGTTCATCGAAACCAACTGGGACCACGGCGAACTGGCCGACGTGCCGCGCCTGCTCGATGAAGTGGCCGGTGCCCTGCGCATGCTCGAACTGGGCCAGGCCGGCGACTACGTCGTGGGCGTGCGCCGCTACGTAAGCGGCGAGCTGATCGGCAAGAAGCGCGTGCCCGGCGGCCAGCAGCTGGACACGCTGGCCGATGCGATGGCCAGCCTCGAGTACTACCTGGAAGCGTTGCGCGAGCGCCGCCCGAACCGCGAGGACATCCTCGAGATCACCCGCGGCAGCCTGGAAGCGCTGCGCTACTGGCCGCTGCCGCCCGAAGCTGCGCCTGTCGTCGAGCCTGCGATTGCGGCCGTCGCCGCCGTGCCGACCGCAGAGCCGGTGCTCGAAGCGGTCGCTGCGCCGGTCGAAGAGCCCGCGTCTGCCGAAGCCGCGCCTGTCGAGGCGGCGGCAGAGAGCACCGATGCGTCCATGTTCGGTGCGCTCACGCTGGAACCGATCGATGCCGCGCCGGTGCTGGGCGATGCGAACCCGTTCGACCCGGTGGGTTTCGAAGAGACCGATGCGGGTGCGGAAGCCACGACGTTCACCGTCGAGCTCGAAGACGATGCGGTCGTCGAGGCGCCGGTCGTCGACGCGCCGGTGGAGATCGAGGCGCCGACCGCGATCGAGGAGACACCCGTCGCGCCCGTCGAGGTGGAAGAAGACGCGTTGCCGGACCTGCGCCACGAGATCGCCGCCGCGGCGGCGGCGCTGCCGGCCGCGACGGTGATCGGCGGCTTCGACAGCGACGCCACCGAAATCGACGACGAAATCCGCGAGGTCTTCCTCGAGGAATTCGACGAAGAGATCGTCAACCTCCGCCAGCTGCTGCCCGCGTGGCGCAGCAATCCGGAAGACCTGGAGCGCCTGCGGCCGATCCGACGCGTGTTCCACACGCTCAAGGGCAGCGGCCGCCTGGTCGGCGCCAAGACCTTGGGCGAGTTCAGCTGGAAGGTCGAGAACATGCTCAACCGCGTGCTCGACCGCACGCGCGAGCCCAGCCACGCTGTCGAGGCGCTGTTGGAGTTGGCCTGCGACGCGTTGCCGCAGCTCAATGCCGCGTTGCGCGGCCAGGGCAGCGTGACCGCCGACCTCGCCGGCATCCAGGACGTGGCGGACCGCCTGGCGGCGGGCGAAGAGGCCTACTACAGCGCCCAGCCGACCGTCGTGGACGAAGAGGCCGAGTTCGTCGAACCCGCGCCTGCCGCGATCACCACGCCGTCGATCGAGGACGTGCCGGCCGTGTTCGAACCGGAGACCGAAGGCACGCCGGCATCCGTCGATGCCGTGCTCCGCGAGATCCTGGAAGCCGAAGTCGACAACCACCTGGATACCGTCGATACCTGGCTGTTGAAGGCGCAGGTCAATGCGGCACCGGTGAACGAAGAACTGCTGCGTGCCGTGCACACGATGAACGGCGCGCTGGCGATGGCCGACGTGCCGGAAATCACCGAGGTCACCTCGGCCGCGGAACAGTATGTGAAGCGCCTGTTGGCCGCCGGCGAAACGCCGACGCCGGAAGGCGTGTCCGCCATCGCCGATACCGCGCAGGCGATCCGTCGCAGCGTGGCCGCGCTGCAGGCGCCTTCGCCGCGCATCCCCGTGTTCGCCGCGCTCGCCGGCCAGCTGGTCGCGCTGCGCGACAGCCTGCCCGAGCAGCGTCAGGGCGCGCAGATCATCGACGACACCCACCAGGGCACGTATGTCGGCCAGACGCAGACGATCGCACCGCCGATCGCACCGACCGACGTCGAACTGGCTGCAGTGGATCTTTCCGCGTACCTGGACGACACTGCGCATGGCGCCGGCGGCGACCTGGTGCCGGACGTGGCGGCGGCCGAGCGCACCGTAGACACGGTCGCGACTGCGGACGCCGAACCGCTGGCGCCCGTATCGCCGGAAGTGACGTTCTACGACATCGACTACCGCATCATGCCGCGTACCCGCGTGGGCGCAACGGACGTCGCTGCCGGAACCACGGATGAGGAAGACGTCGCGGCGGCGACTGACGAAGCACCCGTCGACACCCTGACCGAAGAGGCCACCATCGACGATGCGCTGGTCGTCGATGCCGATTTGCCCGCCTTCCTGGCCGAACCGGCCGCCGATGCGACGATCACCGAAGACGCCGCTGTCGAAGCGACGTCGGTGGAAGAGACCGCCGTCGAGGACGAAGCCGTCGAAGCAGCGTCCCTTGAGGCGACTCCCGTTGAGGCCTCGGCAGACGTCATGGATGCGCCGGTCGAAGGCGATGCGCTCGTCGTCGAAGAGATCGTCCTCGAAGATGCCGTCGAAGCAACGACGTCACCGGAAGAGGCGGTAGCGGCAGCGCCGACCGCCGAGGTCGAGGAGACCGCCGTCGAAGAGGCCGTCGTGGAAGAGGTGGCGGCCGATGATGTCGTCATCGAAGCGGCGCCCGTCGAGGACGCCGTTGCCGAAGAGACGGTCGCAGAAGAAGCGCCCGCCGAGGTGGCGTCCATCGACGATGTCGATGCCATCGATGCACCCGCCGAAGTGTCGGATACCCCTGAATCCGCCGAGTCTGAAGTCGTCGCCTCCGCCGAAGCCGAGGAGTCTGCCGTGACCAGTGCGCCCGCCGACATGCCGGAGCCGGAAGAGGCCCTCGACCTGACCGGTCTGGACCTGGACCTGGTGGAGATCTTCATCGAGGAAGGCAACGACCTGCTCGACCACTCCGACGACCTGCTGGCCAAGCTGCGCGAGACGCCGGAAGACCGTGCCCTGGTCATCAGCCTGCAGCGCGACCTGCACACCCTGAAGGGTGGCGCGCGCATGGCCGGCATCCACGCCGTGGGCGACCTGGGCCATGCGATCGAATCGATGCTGGAGTCGATCGCCGGCCATCGCACCGAGCTGGATCGCCGGGCGATCCAGTTGCTGGAGCGTGGCTTCGATACGCTGCACGGCCAGTTGGCGCGCGTCACCGCCCGCCGCACCGTGACGATCCCGGACGGCATGATCGCCGAGTTCAATGCCCGCGCCCGCGGCATCGAACTGCCCGAGGCGCCCGCCGCGAGCGATGCGCCCGCCGCACCGGTCGAGCTCGCGCCGCTGTCCGCGCCGATCGAGACCGATCTTGCCGCGCCGGTGGAGGAAGAGTTCTTCCCGATGGGCCAGCAGGAACAGGTGCGTGTCCGCGCCGACCTGCTGGACCGCCTGGTCAACCACGCCGGTGAAGTCGCCATCTACCGCGCACGCCTGGAGCAGCAGCTCGGCGCGTTCCGCGGCGCGATGGCCGAACTCGACCGCACCAACATCCGTCTGCACGACCAGCTGCGCCGCCTCGATCTTGAAACCGAGGCGCAGATCGTCGCCCGCTACCAGCGCGAGCACGAGAAGCAGGACCCGACGTTCGACCCGCTGGAGCTGGACCGCTTCTCCACGCTGCAGCAGCTCAGCCGCGCGCTGGCCGAATCGGCCGCCGACATCAGCGGCCTGCAGGGCGTGTTGGACGACCTGTCCCGCCAGTACGACAGCCTGCTGCAACAGCAGTCGCGCGTCAGCTCGGAACTGCAGGACGGCCTGATGCGTGCGCGCATGGTGCCGTTCGAAGGCATCGTCCCGCGCCTGCGCCGCGTGCTGCGCCAGGCCGCCAGCGATACCCACAAGCAGGTCAACCTGCAGCTGTCGGGTACCCACGGCGAAATGGACCGCAACGTGCTGGAGCGCATGACCGCACCGCTGGAGCATTTGTTGCGCAACTCGGTCGCGCATGGCCTGGAAACGCCGAAGGAACGCCGCAAGGCGGGCAAGGGCGAAGAAGGCACGGTGCAGGTCGCCCTGCGTCGCGAAGGTTCGGAAATGGTGCTGGTCGTCTCCGACGACGGTGCCGGCCTCAACCGCGAGGCGATCCGCCGCCGCGCCGAACAGCGCGGGCTGATCCAGCCTGGCGCAACGCTGGCCGATGCCGACCTCGACCGCCTGATTCTGGAATCGGGCTTCAGCACCTACGACAAGGTCAGCCAGCTGGCCGGCCGTGGCGTGGGCATGGACGTCGTCCACAACGAAGTCCGTCAGCTCGGCGGTTCGCTGGACATCGCTTCCACGCCCGGCAAGGGCGCCGTCTTCACGCTGCGCCTGCCGCAGACGCTGGCAGTTACCCAGGCGGTGTTCGTGCAGATCGGCGAGGCCCAGTTCGCGGTGCCGGTCGCTGCGGTCAGCGGTATCGGCCGCATCAGCCACGCGCGCTTCAACGCCGGCGCCGGCACGTACCACTACGCCGGCGAGGACTACCCGCTCTACAACCTCGGCCATCTCGTGGGCCACAGCCCCGCCAAGGCGGAAGGCCAGGCGCAGGTGCCGCTGCTGCTGGTGCGTGCAGGTGATCTGCGTGCCGCCGTCGCCGTCGACCAGGTGCTGGGCAACCGCGAAATCGTGGTCAAGCCGGTCGGTCCGCAGATCGCTTCGATCCAGGGCATCTACGGCGCGACCATCACCGGCGACGGCAGCGTCGTGGTGATCCTGGACGCCGCGCCGCTGGTGCGTCGCCACCTGGCCCAGCCCGCGCAGCCCACGCAGGTCGCGACCACGGTCGAGCAGCGGCGCGTGCCGCTGGTGATGGTGGTCGACGACTCGTTGACCATGCGCAAGGTGACCAGCCGCGTGCTGGAGCGCCACAACTTCGAAGTCGCCGCCGCGCGCGACGGCGTCGAGGCGCTGGAGAAGCTCGAGGAGCGCGTTCCGGACCTGATGCTGCTGGACATCGAAATGCCGCGCATGGACGGCTACGAGTTGGCCACCGCGATGAAAGCCGATCCGCGCTTCAAGGACGTGCCCATCGTGATGATCACCTCGCGTACCGGCGACAAGCATCGCCAGCGTGCGTTCGACATCGGCGTGCAGCGCTACATGGGCAAGCCTTATCAGGAGCTCGATCTGCTGCGCAACGTCTACGACCTGCTGGGAATCGCCCGTGTCCGTGAGTGAAGCCAAGCGCGTTGCCCTGTTGGCCCGCCCGGGTGAGGCGCGCGAGCGCCTGCGGGTGGCCTTGCATGAAGCCGGCGCCGACATCGTGCTGGAAGACGATCCGAACACGCTCGATGCCGATGCGTTGGGCTCCAGCGCGCCGCAGGTGGTGCTGGTCGCACTGGAACCGGCGATCGAGGACAGCCTCGAGCGCTTCGATGGCGTGCTGCACGATCCCGCCGTGTCGGTGATTTTCGATGAGGCCGAACTGGCCGCGCGACGCCAGGGGTGGGAAGCGCAGCGCTGGGCGCGCCACCTGGCCGCCAAACTGCACGGCCACCGGGACGTGCTGCCGCCCGGCCGTGAGGAAGAAGTCAGCTTGCAACTCGAGCCAGGCCTGCCGGTGACGCCGGCGCAGCTGCACCAGGACGCCGAAATTTCGTTGCACCTGGAAGAAGCGGCCGACATCGCCCAGGAACTGCCGCGCGACGATTTCGCCTACACCGGCGGATTGGCGGCGCGCCAAGTCGAAGACAACGTGATCGATGCCGACGACTGGCTGCGCAACGCATCGCAGGCGGCGACGCCCGCAGCCGACGTGCCAGCGACGGTTCCGCCGCCGCTGCCCGAGCCTGCGGCCACTACGCCGCCGCCGCTGCCCACGCCCAAGTTCGACTTGTCCTCGCTTTCGCTGGAGCCGCTGGACGCGGCAGGCAAGACGGGCGAGCGTGTGCAGGGCGCGGTGCTGGTGTTCGCCGGTATCGGCGGTCCCGATGCCGTGCGCAAGCTGTTGGCGGACCTGCCCGACGGCTTCCCGAAGCCGGTGCTCGTCCATCTGCGCCTGGATGGCGGCCGTTACGACAACCTCGTGCGGCAGATGGAGCGCGTCGCGCACATGCCCGTCGCACTGGCCGAAGCGGGTACACCGGCCGAGCCGGGCCACATCTACGTGATGCCGGGCGACGTCGTGCCGCTGGTCGACGCCGGCGTGGTGAGCTTCCGCCCCGGTGCCGTCATCCACACCATGATTCCGCAGCTGCCGCCCGCCGACAGCGCCGTGCTGCTGCTCAGCGGCAGCGATACCGCCCTGGTCGAGCCGGTCGCCACGCTGGGCGCGCAGGGCGCGCTGGTGATGGGTCAGTCGCAGGACGGTTGCTACGATCCCGCCGCGCCGCGCGCGCTGGCGTCCCGCGGTGCCGAACTGGGCACGCCCGCGCAGCTCGCGCAGCGCCTGACCGACCGCTGGTTCTGAGGAACACACGATGGCCCATTCCAACGACGAAATCCGCGGCGTCCTGATCCAGGCGGGCGAACATCGCCTGCTGCTGCCCAACGCCACCGTCGCCGAAGTGCTGACGCGCGCCCCGGTGGAGCCCATCGACGGCATGCCGGACTGGCTGCCGGGGCAGATCGACTGGCACGGGTGGCCGGTGCCGCTGGTGGCATTCGGTCGCCTGAGCGGCAACCCGAACGATCCCGTGGCCCTCAACAGCAAGATCGTGGTGCTGAAGGCGTTGAGCGGCGACAAGGATCGCCCGTACTTCGCGCTGCTGACGCCCTCGTTCCCGCGCCTGGTGTCGGTGCCGCGCGACGGCCTGCTGGCGGACGCGACCGAAGACGATCTGCCGGTCGGCGTGAAGGTACGCGTGCTATTGGGCGACGAAGCCGCGGTGCTGCCGGATCTGGAAGTCGTGGAAACGATGATCGGCGAAGCGCTGGCCAACGCGGCCTGAGGCTTCGTAGGTGGGCCCCGGCCCACCTGCCGCCGCCACGAACCAGACGCTCCGCTCCGCTGCTTGCTGGATCGGATGTCGCGCGACGGCGGGCTTGAGCCCGCCCTACAGATCGCCGAACCGGGACTGCAGCGCCGCGATGGCGGCCAGTCCGGCAGTTTCCGTACGCAGGATGCGCGGCCCCAACCGCAGTCCGGTGAAACCGGTGGCAGCCAGGATCTCGCGATCGCGCGGCGACCAGCCGCCTTCCGGACCGATCGCCACCACCACCGCACCTGTCGTGACCTGCACGGTCGCCAGCGACACATCGCCGGTGGGATCGAGGGTCAGGCGCATCGCATCGCCGGCCATGCCGCGTGTGGCCTCGTTGAGCGGCGTCGGCGCGGATAACGTCGGCACGCGTGCGCGGCCGCTCTGTTCGCACGCCGAAGCAATGACGCTGCGCCAGTGCGCGACGCGCTTCTCCGCGCGCTCGGCATCCAGTTTCACTTCGGTGCGCTCGGCCACGACCGGCATGATCGCCGCGACCCCCAGTTCGGTGGCCTTCTGCAGGATCAGGTCCATCTTTTCGCCGCGTGCGATGCCCTGCAGCAGGGTGACGTGCAGCGGTGACTCATTGTCGACCGCGCGCGATGCCTGCAATTCGACGACCACCTCGCGCTTGCCGATCGAGGCGACGCGGCCGTCGTGGTCGTAACCGTCGCCGTTGAACAGCACGCAGGGATCGCCTTCGCGTAGCCGCAGCACGCGGGCCAGGTGGTTGGCCGTGACCTCGGGCAGGACGACGCGCGCACCTGCCTGCAGCGACAGCGCCACGTAACAGCGGGTCAGGCGCATGCGGTGGCTTCCTCGATGGCATGGCGGGTGACGTCTGCCAGATGCTGCAGGTCGTCGGCATCCACGCAGTAGGGCGGCATCCAGTACAGCACATCGCCCAGCGGGCGCAGCACCACGCCGCGCGACAGCGCCGCGCGATAGGCCTTCAGGCCGACGCGCGCCGTGGCGGGGAAGGGCGTGGCCTTTTGGCCGTCTTGGGTGAGTTCGAAGGCCAGCATCATGCCGGCCTGGCGCACGTCGGCGACATGGCGGTGCGCCGCCAGCGGCTCGGCCAGCGAGGCCATCGCATGTGCGGTGGTGCGGTTGCGGGCGAGGATGTCGTCGTCGCGGAAGATGTCCAGCGACGCGAGTGCGGCCGCACAGGCCAGCGGATTGCCGGTATAGCTGTGGGAGTGCAGGAACGCGCGCTCGCGCGAGTCATCCAGGAAGCCATCGAAGAGCGCCTGGGTAGCGAGCACCGCCGCCAGCGGCAGGAAGCCACCGGTCAGCCCTTTCGACAGGCACATCAGGTCGGGCATCACGCCGCTCTGCTCGCTGGCGAACAACGTGCCCGTACGGCCAAAGCCGACCGCGATCTCGTCGGCGATCAGGAACGCACCACTCGCGTCGCAGAGTTCGCGCACCCTCGCCAGGTAGTCCGGATGATGCATGCGCATGCCGCCCGCGCATTGCACGCGCGGTTCGACGATGACCGCGCAGATCTCGCCGGGATGCTGGTCCAACAACGTCGCCAACGCATCCGCTGCGCGCGCCGCGCACTCGGCGGGAGACTCGCCGTCGCGCGCCTGGTAGGCGTCGGGCGACGGCGCGAACAGGGCTTCGGCAAGCAACGGCGCATACACGCGCCGATACAGCGGAATGTCGCCCACGGCCAGCGCACCCAGGGTCTCGCCGTGGTAACCGTTCTCCAGCGCGATGAACTTCGTGCGCCGGTGTTCGCTGCGGTTGTGGAACCAGTGGAAGGCCATCTTCAGCGCCACTTCCACGCCGGCCGAGCCGTTGTCGGCGTAGAAGACCTTGGCCAGCGGCGCGCGGTCGGGCTGGCGGGGTGCCAGCGCCAGCAGTCGTTCCGCCAGCGACACCGCCGGCGCATGGGTGAAACCGGCCAGCATCACCTGCTCCAACGTGCCGGCCTGGGCCGCAATGGCGGCGCCGATGCGCGGTTCGGCGTGGCCGAACAGGTTGGTCCACCAGCTGCTGACCGCGTCCAGGTAACGCGTCCCATCATGACCGACCAGCCAGGCCCCTTCGCCGCGTGCGATCGGGACCAGCGGCAAGGTGTGCGGGTGTTCACGCATCTGGGTACAGGGGTGCCAGACCACCGACAGGTCGCGGGCACGCCAATGGTCCGCCTCTGTTAGCATGCTGGCTTGATGATCCGTTTGTCGCATCCCCCCATGATATCGGCCCCCGCCCCCTGCCGTCGCCGCGCATCGCGCGCCTGGCGTGGATGCCGTTCCCGCGCATGAGCCGCCTGCCGATCATCCATGGGATCACCCAGCGCACCGATGGGCCGGACCGGCACGTCGAGGAACTGGACCTGGAGTTCAGCAACGGCGAGCGGCGGCGTTACCACCGGCTGCGTTCGCAGGGCCACGGCGCCGTGGTCGTGGTGCCGATGCGCGACGACGACACGGTGCTGCTCGTGCGCGAATACGCCGCCGGCATGCACCGCTACGAGCTGGGCCTGGTGAAGGGCCGCATCGACGCGGGCGAGACGCCGGAGCAGGCCGCCGACCGTGAGCTGAAGGAAGAAGCCGGCTTCGGCGCGCGACAGCTCGACGTGCTGCGCAGCCTGACCCTGGCGCCGACCTACATGAGCCACCAGTCCTGGCTGGTGGTGGCAAGAGATCTGTACCCCGAGCGCCTGCCGGGGGATGAACCCGAGGAGTTGGAAGTAGTGCCCTGGAAGTTGCAAGACCTCGACCAGCTGATGCTGCGCGAGGATTTTTCGGAAGGACGTTCGCTTGCGGCGTTGTTCATCGCCCGCGAATGGTTGAAAGACCGGACATGACGCGCATGACCGCAGACCTGCACGAAGCCGTCATCGTCATCGCCCGCGAAGCGGGCCAGGCCATCATGGCCGTGTACGAAGGCGCCTTCGACGTCCAGCAGAAGTCCGACGACAGCCCGCTCACCGCTGCCGACATGGCCGCGCACCGCGTCATCACCGACGGCCTGCGCCGGCTGACGCCGCAATGGCCGGTGCTGTCGGAGGAAGCCTCGGACATCCCGTGGGCCGAGCGCAGCCAATGGCCGACCTACTGGCTGGTGGATCCGCTGGACGGCACCCGCGAATTCATCAAGCGCAATGGCGAGTTCACCGTGAACATCGCGCTGATCGAACAGAACGAGCCCATCTTCGGCGTGGTGCACGCACCGGTGACCGGCGAGACCTGGCACGCGCGCCAGGGCCGCAACGCGTACCGCCGCGTGGGCGATGTGGATACCCAAATCCGCACGCGCTCGCCGGCCGCGGCGCCGCTGAAGGTGGCCGCCAGCCGCTCGCACCGCGATGCGCGCACGCAGGCCTTCCTCGACGGCATGGGCGACATCGAAACGGTCGCACTCGGTTCCTCACTGAAGTTCTGCCGCATCGCCGAAGGCGCGCTTGACGTGTATCCGCGCTTCGGCCCGACCAGCGAGTGGGACACGGCGGCGGCGCAATGCGTGCTAGAAGCCGCCGGCGGCGCGCTGCTGGCGCCGGATGGCCGCGCGTTCCGCTACAACCGTCGCGAGACCCTGCTCAACGGCGACTTCGTCGCGATGGGCGACATGACGCTGCCCTGGCGCACCTGGCTGGCGCAGGCGATCGGGGACGAGCATGGACATGTCCGCAGCGCCTGAGGACGGCATCGCGCGGCTGCTGGCCATCATGGCCCGGCTGCGCAACCCCGACGGCGGCTGCCCGTGGGACCTGGAGCAGGATTTCTCGACGATCGCGCCGTACACGATCGAGGAAGCCTACGAAGTCGCCGATGCGATCGACCGCGGCGACCTGCCCGCGCTGAAAGACGAGCTGGGCGACCTGCTACTGCAGGTCGTCTTCCATGCGCAGATGGCGAAGGAGCAGGGCGCCTTCGCGTTCGACGAGGTGGCGGACGCCATCTGCGACAAGATGGTGCGCCGGCATCCGCATGTCTTCGGCGACGCCTCGTTCGCCGATGCCGAGGCGCAGACCGTCAACTGGGAAGCGATCAAGGCCGCCGAGCGCAAGGCCGCCGGCGAAGAAGACACCTCCGCGCTGGCGGGCGTCTCGCGCGGGTTGCCGGAGTGGCAGCGCGCGGTGAAGCTGCAATCGCGTGCGGCGCGCGTGGGCTTCGACTGGCCCGATACCGCGCCGGTGATCGACAAGCTGCACGAGGAGATCGACGAGGTCCGCGTCGAACTCGCCGCAGCGCCTTCGCCGGAGCGCGATGCGCGATTGGAGGACGAGATCGGCGACCTGCTGTTCGTCGCGGCCAACCTCGCGCGCCACGCGAAGGTCGATGTCGGTGGCGCGCTGCGGCGGGCCAACCTGAAGTTCGAACGCCGCTTCCGCGCGATGGAAGCACTCGCCGCCGCCGAGGGCACCACGATGTCCGCGCTGGATCTGGAGGCGCAGGAAGCGCTGTGGGTGCGGGTGAAAGCAGGCGAACGCGGCCCGGCGTGAACCGGGCCTGCGGTAGGCTTGCCGCATGAAGACCCTGCTGCTGTTCCTCGTCACCGCGCTGGCCGAGATCGTCGGCTGCTATCTCCCCTACCTGTGGCTGCGTAAGGGCGGCAGCGCCTGGTTGCTGCTGCCGGCCGCGGCCAGCCTGGCCCTGTTCGCCTGGCTGCTGACGCTGCACCCCACGGCCTCCGGCCGAGTGTATGCGGCTTACGGCGGGGTTTATGTCTGCATGGCGATCGCGTGGCTGTGGGCCGTGGACGCGGTGAAACCCACCCGCTGGGACGTGCTGGGCGCCGGCTTGTGCCTGGTCGGCATGGCGGTGATCATGTTCTCGCCACGCGCCGCCTGACCCTGTGGGAGGGGACATGAGCCGCTTCGCCAGCTTCCGCGAGTTCTATCCGTTCTACCTCAACGAGCACGCCAACCGTACGTCGCGCCGACTGCACTTCGTCGGCAGCTGCGGCGTGCTAGCGCTGCTGGCATGGGCCATCGTCGACCGCAACGCCTGGTGGCTGCTCGCCGCGCTGTTCTGCGGCTACGGCTTCGCCTGGGTCGGCCATTTCTTCTTCGAGAAGAACCGGCCCGCCACCTTCAAGCATCCGTTCTATTCCTTCGCCGGCGACTGGGTGATGTTCAAGGACATCATCGTCGGCAAGATCCGGTTCTGATGGCGCAGAGATCCTATCGTCTGGGCCATCTTGACGACGGCCGATGGGCCCCGTATCGACACGCGGATACCTTCAAACTGGATGGCCGGCTGATCGCAGGCGTTCCAGGGAGCGATCCAGGGGTATTCAAGGCGATGTTGGAGATCCTGCGAGGTCCCGTGCGGTTGCTGTACGTGCTGCACACGCCTCGAGGGGAGGCGGCCCCTGGCCGTTACGAAAGCCCGGATCTCTCCTTGGATGAAGCGACACGGTTCATCGAGCGGTTCGCCGACTTCTTCGCATCCGACGGGCGTTTCGATCTGTGGGCCTACTCCTCCACCGATCGTGCCACCGTCGTATGGGATCGACATGACCAACTGTTTGGCTATGGCCCCTTGGACCGCTTCGCTTCCCGGCTGAGCGAAATGGGTTTCAAGGCAGGAAGCGTGGATGTCCCTGTGCCTCATGAGCACCACTACCGTAAGGACATGGACGACCTTGCTGCGAGCGTCATGCATGCGTTCGAATGGCACTACAGTCCTCTGAGACCCGAAGACGAGCAGTAGTTCGCGTGCGTTGACGCGACGCGGGCGACCTTACTCGTAGAACATCAGGAACGCTGCGCCCACGATCAGGGCGAAAGCCGCGTAGTGGTTCCACTTCAGCGGTTGGCCCAGGTACCAGGTGCTGAAGCCGGCGAACACCAGCAGGGTCAGGATCTCCTGGATGGTCTTTAACTGGACCACCGAGTAGACGGCGCTGCCCATCCGGTTGGCGGGCACCATCAGGGTGTACTCGAAGAAGGCGATGCCCCAGCTGGCCAGGATCACCACGAACAGGGGGGCGGACTTGTACTTCAGGTGCCCGTACCAGGCGAAGGTCATGAAGACGTTGGAGGCCAGCAGCAGGAACAGGGGCAGGACGCGTTCGATCATGGCGGGGTGGTCGGGGAAGGATGGCGAAGCCTAATCCCAACTGCCGGCTGAATGCAGCGGGAGTCTTCACATGACGTCTACCGGTGTCGGGGTAGTTTCACAAACCTGAAGCTTTTAGAAGGAGCCGTCATGCGACACAGTCAGGAAACCGCAGGTCTCGTACTGGTGGTGGAAGACAACCGCAACATCTCCGAGATGATCGGGGAGTACCTGGAAGGGCGCGGATTCGAGGTCGACTACGCCACCGACGGACTGGACGGTTACCGCCTGGCCGTGGAAAACAGCTACGACGTGCTGGTGCTGGACCTGATGCTGCCGCGCCTGGACGGCATGGAAGTCTGCAAGCGGCTGCGCAACGAGGCGCGCAAGTCCACCCCGGTGCTGATGCTGACCGCGCGCGACACCCTGGACGACAAGCTGACCGGCCTGAGCTCCGGCGCCGACGATTACCTGACCAAGCCCTTCGCGATCCAGGAACTGGAAGCCCGCCTGCGCGCCCTGATTCGCCGCGAGCGCCGCCAGGTGGGGGCCGAGGTGCTGAAGGTCGCCGACCTGGTGCTGGACCCGGTGAGCATGCGCGCCACCCGCGGCGGCACCGAACTGATGCTGTCGCCCATCGGCCTGCGCCTGCTGACCATCCTGATGCGCGAATCCCCGCGCGTGGTGACGCGCCAGGAAATCGAACGCGAGATCTGGGGCAACGGGCTGCCGGATTCGGACACGCTGCGCAGCCACCTGTACAACCTGCGCAAGGTGATCGACAAACCGTTCGACAAGCCGCTGCTGCACACCGTGCAGAGCGCGGGCTACCGCATCGCCGACATCGGCTGAGCCCGGCGTCGGCGCGCGGCATACTCCCGCTTCGCCCGACGACACGCCGATGCGCCACGGACTGCCACGCAAACTCAGGATCGCCTTCATCCTGCAGGCCGTCATGGTCAGCCTGGCCATCGTGCTGGGCGTGTACCTGATCTCTGCGGTGATCAAGCACAGCCTGATGAACACCGCGCTGCAGGAAGAGGCTACCCATTTCTGGGAGCTCTACAGCGCGTCCACCGCGCAGCCGCCGCCGAACACGCACAACCTGCGCGGCTACCTGGTGTTGAAGGGGCATTCGAACCTGGTGCTGCCCGAGAACCTGCGCGAGCTGAAGCCCGGCTTCCACGAACTCAAGGCCGACGACCTGCTGGTGCTGGTCGACGAGCAGCCGGCCGGCCGGCTCTACCTGGTCTTCCTGCGCTCGCAGGCCGAGCGCCTGGCGTTCTACTTCGGCACCGTGCCGATCATCATGACGCTGGTGGCCATCTATCTGGTGTCGTGGCTGACCTACCGCGCGTCCAAGCGACTTGTATCGCCGGTCAGCTGGTTGGCGCGGCAGGTGGCGGAGTGGGATCCGCGCCGCCCCGACGTCAGCGTCCTGGCGCCGGACCGCCTGCCCAACGACGTCCAGGGCGAAGCCCGCCAGCTGGCCTCGGCCCTGCACGGGCTGGCCCAGCGCGTCACCGCCCACATCGCGCGCGAGCGCGACTTCACCCGCGACGCCAGCCATGAGTTGCGCACGCCGCTGACGGTGATCCGCGTGGCCACCGACATGGGCATGGCCGAAGACTCGCCGCCGCGCGTGGCCCGGGCGCTGCAGCGCATCCAGCGCGCCGGCCGCGACATGGAAGCGGTGATCGATGCCTTCCTTATCCTCGCCCGCGAGGCCGAGGTGGAACCGCAGAGCGAGGACTTCGACGTGGCGGACATCGTCATGGACGAGGCCGAGAACGCCCGCGCCCTGCTGCTCAACAAGCCGGTGGACCTGGAAGTGACCCTGCACGCCCGCCCGCGCCTGCACGCGCCGCCGCGGGTGTTCCAGGTCGTGGTCAGCAACCTGCTGCGCAATGCGTGCGCGTACACCGACCGAGGCCGGATCGACGTGATCCTGGAGCCGGACCGGGTAGTCGTGCGGGATACCGGCATCGGCATGTCGGCCGAATCGATGGTCCGGGTGTTTGAGCCCTTCTACCGGGCCGATCCCAACCGGCCCCATGGCAGCGGCCTGGGCCTGTCCATCGTCAGCCGCCTGTGCGACCGATTCGGTTGGAAAATCGAGCTCGACAGCGAGTTGGGGCGCGGAACGACGGCGACGATCCGCTTCGTTCCGTAATCTATACGGGAACTGACCGGCGGCCGGGGCTGTCAACGCCGCGGCCCCCGGTGCGTTTCCGTCCCCGATTCCCCACTTTCCGAGCCGACTCACTGCATGAGCCAGCCTGCACGTTCCTCCCTCCGCAAGAAGTCCATCGTCCCCAAGATCCTGCTCGGCATCGCCGTGGTCGCCATTCTCGGCGGCGGCGCCTGGTGGTGGACGTCCCGCAAGGACGCGTCCGCGGAGAGCGCCTACCGCACCGCCACCATCGAGCGCGGCGACATCCGCGTGGCCATCTCGGCCACCGGCACGCTGAGCGCGATCTCCACCGTCACCGTCGGTAGCCAGATCTCCGGCCAGGTGACCGACGTGATGGTCGACTACAACAGCGAGGTCAAGAAGGGCGAAGTGCTCGCCCGCATCGACCCCAGCACCTACGAGGCGCAGATCGCGCAGGGCAACGCGCAGATCGCCAATGCCCAGGCCAATCTGAAGCAGTCGCAGGCCACCCTGGCCAATGCCGAGCTGGACTACACACGCAAGGCGGACCTGGGTAAGCAGAAGCTGGTCGCCCAGAGCGACGTCGACCTGGCCCGCGCCGCGCGCGACCAGGCCCGCGCGCAGGTCAACGCGGCGCAGGCCTCGATCCGCCAGCAGACCGCCTCCACCCAGACCACGAGGGTCAACCTGGACCGCACCGTGATCCGCTCTCCGGTGGATGGCGTGGTGCTCACGCGCTCCATCGAGCCCGGCCAGACCGTGGCCGCCAGCCTGCAGGCGCCGGAGCTGTTCACCATCGCCGAGGATCTCTCGAAGATGAAGATCGAGCTGGCCGTCGACGAAGCCGACATCGGCCAGGTCAAGGTGGGACAGACGGTGTCCTTCACCGTGGATGCGTTCGCCGATCGCCAGTTCCGCGGCGAAGTGCAACAGGTGCGTCTGTCGGCGACCACCACCAACAACGTGGTGACGTATCCGGTCGTGGTCAGCGTGGACAACACCGACGGCACGCTGTTGCCGGGCCTGACGGTCAACGCCGAGATCGAGGTCAGCAAGCGCGACAACATCCTCAAGATCTCCAATGCCGCGCTGCGCTACAAGCCAACCGGCGAGGAAGCCAATGCCGCCGCGACCGCACAGGCGCCGCAGCAGGGCGGGCAGCAGAATCGCGGCAGCGGCATCAGCGACGACCTGGTGCGCGTGGCCGGCAGCCTGCAGTTGAAGCCTGAGCAGCAGGCGGCGTTCGATACCGCGCTCACCGCGTTGCGCGAGCGCCAGGCCGCCCGCATGGCGCAGGCGCAGCAGCGCGGTGGCGCCAGCATGTTCGGTGGCCCGGGCGGCGGTCCGCGCCCCGGCGGCAATACCGGCAGCGGCAGCGGTGCCATGCAGGCGCAGATCCGCCAGCGCATGGCCGAGCGCATGCAGCAGGACTTCGCGCCGTTCCGCGCCACCCTGGACGACACGCAGAAACAGCGTTGGGATAGCGAGCTGCGCACGCTGCTCGGGGCCAAGCGCGCGCCGGTCTACAAGCTCGTCGATGGCAAGCCGGAGATGGTGCAGGTCCGCATCGGTGCCAGCGACGGCACCAGCACCGAGGTCTCCGGCCCGGTGAAGGAAGGCGACGTCGTGGTCGTGGGCGAGCGCGCGAAGGAATGAGCACGCCGTCCCCGACCGCCGGCGACCGCGTGCCGGTCATCCAGACGCACACGCTGGGCAAGGTCTATTCCGCGGGCACCGAGGCGGAAGTGGTCGCGCTCCGGGGCGTGGACATGCGCGTGGACCGTGGCGATTTCGTCGCGATCATGGGCCCGTCCGGTTCGGGCAAGTCGACGCTGATGAACCTGATCGGCTGCCTGGACACGCCCACCGACGGCCGCTACCTGTGCGATGGCATCGACGTGGCGACGCTGGATGCCGAGCAACTGGCGATCCTGCGGCGCGAAAAGATCGGCTTCGTGTTCCAGGGCTTCCATCTGCTGCCGCGCATGACTGCACTGGAGAACGTGGCCATGCCGCTGGGCTATGCGCAGGTGCCACCGGGCGAACGCACCGAGCGCGCGCGTCAGGCGCTGGCCGCGGTCGGCCTGGCGGAGCGCGCCGGGCATCGTCCGAACGAACTATCCGGTGGCCAGCAGCAACGCGTGGCGATCGCGCGTGCGTTGATCAATCAGCCGCCGATCCTGCTTGCCGACGAACCCACCGGCGCGCTGGACAGCAAGACGGGCGAAGAGATCCTGGCCCTGTTCAAGCGTCTGCGTGACGACGGCCACACGGTCATCCTGATCACCCACGACGCGGAAGTCGCCGCGCACGCCGACCGCATCCTGGTCATGCGCGACGGCGAACTGCACGAAGACCTCGAGCACGCCGGAGGCCGTCCATGAAGTTTTCCGACATCCTGCGCACCGCGCTGCATGCGCTGCGCGGTAATTGGATGCGCAGCGCGCTGACTTCGCTCGGCGTGATCATCGGCATCGCCGCCGTCATCGTGATGGTGTCGGTGGGGCAGGGTACGCAGGCCGAGATCGACAAGCTCGTCTCCGGCCTGGGGTCGCAGCGGCTGGACATCAGCCCGGGCGCAGGCCGTGGGCCGGGCGGCGGTGGCGTGCGCATGAGCTCCAGCAGCTTCTACACGCTGAAGGAAAGCGACGTGGATGCGATCCGCAGCGAAATTCCGGAAGTGCAGTACGTGGCCGGCGCGTTGCGCGGCAACACCCAGATCGTGTTCGCCGAGAACAATGCGTCGACCAGCTGGCAGGGCGTGCAAGCCGATTTCTTCGACATCAACAGCTGGGTGATCGCCAACGGCGAAGGCTTCGATGCGCAGGACTATTCCAGTGCCGGCAAGGTGGTGATCCTCGGTGAAACCGTGCGCCGCACGCTGTTCGGCGAAGACAGCGGCGTCGGTCAGACGGTGCGCCTGGGTCGCGTGCCGTTCACCGTGGTGGGCACGCTGGCGCCGAAGGGGCAGGGCGGTTTCGGCCAGGACCAGGACGACGTGATGATGGTGCCGCTGGAAACCGCGCGCCGTCGCCTGATGGGTTCGATGGGCCTGCCGCCGGGCGCGGTGCAGCAGGTCGCGCTCACCGTGGCCGACGCCAAGGACCTGAGCTACGTGCAGGGCGAGGTGGAAGCCCTGCTGCGCCAGCGGCACAAGATCAATCCGGGCGAAGAGGACGACTTCAACGTCCGCAACATCTCCGAGATCGTCGCCACGCGCACCGCGACGACCAAGTTGATGTCGCTGCTGCTCGGTGCGGTGGCCACCATCTCGTTGATCGTCGGCGGCATCGGCATCATGAACATCATGCTGGTGTCGGTGACCGAGCGCATCCGTGAAATCGGCCTGCGCATGGCTGTCGGCGCGGGACCCAGCGACGTGCGCAGGCAGTTCCTTGCCGAGGCCATGCTGCTGTCGCTGGGCGGTGGCGTGCTGGGCATCGTCATCGGCATTGTCGGCGCCTTGCTGGTCGGCAAGTTCAGCGAACTGCCGGTGGCGCTGAACGGGCAGGTGATCGGCCTGGCCGCCGGCTTCTCGATCGCAACCGGTTTGTTCTTCGGTTACTACCCCGCGCGCAAAGCCTCGCAACTGGATCCGATCGAGGCGCTCCGCTCGCAGTAACGCGGAGGTATGCTGGCGTCATCGGGTCACGCAGACCGGAGGGCGCCATGAGTACGCATTCGCCGCGCAGGCCACTCGCGCTGGCCATCCATGGCGGGGCGGGCGTGATCGATATCGCCACGCTGGGCGACGCCACCGCCCAGCGGATCCACGCGGACCTCGACCATGCCCTCGATGCCGGTCACGGCGTGCTCGCCGCAGGCGGCAGCGCGCTGGATGCCGTGGAAGCCGCGGTCTGCGTGCTGGAGGATTCGCCCTACTTCAATGCAGGGCGCGGCGCGGTATTCACCGCCGACGGCCGCCACGAACTCGATGCCTCGATCATGGACGGCCAGCACCGGCGTGCCGGTGCGATCGCCGGCGTGTCCAGCGTGCGCAATCCAGTGCGGCTCGCGCGGCGCGTGCTGGAGGACTCGCCGCACGTGTTCCTGGTGGGCGCCGGCGCGGAGCAGTTCGCCGACCTGCATCCGGAGATCGAGCGAGTGCCGAACGAATGGTTCTCCACCGAGCCGCGTCGGCTGCAGCTGGTCGAAGAGCAGCGGCACGAACAGCAGACCTGGCGGGCCAACCCGGATCTGCGTGGGCGCTATTTCGGTACGGTGGGCGCGGTCGCGCTCGATAGCCGCGGCTATCTCGCTGCGGCGACATCGACCGGTGGCATGACGAACAAGCGCTGGGGCCGCGTGGGCGACTCGCCGCTGATCGGCGCAGGCACCTGGGCCGATGCGCACTGCGCGGTGTCCTGCACCGGCTGGGGCGAGTACTACATCCGCAATGTCGTCGCCCACGATATCGCGGCGCGGGTGGCGTACCGCGGCGACCGGCTGCGCGATGCCGCCGAGGATGTGGTGCTGGGCGAAGTGCCCGCGCATGGCGGCGACGGCGGCGTAATCGCCCTGGACCGCGACGGCAACGTGGTGCTGGTGCTGAGTACCCGCGGCATGTACCGGGGTTGGATCCGCCCCGACGGCAGTCGCGGTACCGCCATCCACCGGGACGAGTGAGTGACGCGCACTGGAGAGCAGGACGCACTGACGCTGGCGGCCTATCGCCAGTTGCGCGCGCAGGCCCTGCGCCTGTGCCGGCGCGTGGAAGATGCCGAAGACCTCGTGCAGGAGACGCTGCTCGCCGCGTGCGTGGCCGGCCGGCACGATCTTCCGTGGCTGTCCGGCGTGCTGCGGCGGCAGGCGGCGTTCGCGGCACGGGGTAGCGTACGTCGGCGGCGGCGCGAGACGGCGGTGGCGCTGCCGGACGATGACCCCGTCGATTTCGTGTTCACGCCGCCCGAACACCGCGCACCGCCCGCCTGGCTTGCTGCGTTGCCGCCCTCGGCGCGCCGGCTCGCGTTGCTGGCGCTGCACGGATTGTCGGCAGACGAGATCCGCTGGATCCTGCGGATTGAGCCCACGGCGTTCCGCCAGCGACTGACGCGCATCCGTCGCGCACTGGCCCTGCAGACCCCCGAGCTGCGGGCCGAAAGCTTGGCCCTGGCGTACCTGCGCGATCCGGCACGGGCCGTCGATCTGCAGTTCGGGCTGGTGCGGCGGGCGCTGAAGGCCGCCATGCGGGTCGGCGAGGGCCTGGGTACGCACGATCCGGACGGCCACCTCGTCCTGATCGATGCGCGCGCTCACACATCGTGGCCCCGCGGCAACGAAGAGAAGGGAATCACACAGGAGGAACTCCCATGATCAACAACTGCAAGGTAGGCGCCATTGTGTTCTTCGTCTCCGACCTCGCCCGGTCGGTGGCGTTCTACCGCGACACGCTCGGCTTGCCCGTGCAGGTCGTGGAGGGCCACGACGGTCCGTTCGCCGTCGGTGATGTGGGTGAACTGAGCCTGGTGTTCATCCCGCGTGAGGCGCGCGCGGGCGAATCGCCGGTGGTCGTCTTCAGTCTGGAGGGCGGCATCGACGAACACGCCGAAGCGTTGGCCGCGAAAGGCGTCGAGATCGTGGTGCCGGTGAGCGAATCGCCGGACGGCGGACTGTCGCTGGATTTCCTCGATCCGGACGGCAACGTGCTCAGTCTTCACCAGCCGGAAGGCGCGCCGCGCAGGCGCTGATTCCTTTCCCAACGGCGTGGCGCATCGCAGCGGAATCAGGCGCTGCGATGCGAGTCATTCTCATGGCTACCGGTGCCATCGCTGACGCCTGCGGGTGCCGCGAAAGTGTGAGTCAAATTCGATATCTAGAACCGAGATTACAAGCTAGATTCGACCCACTGCGCCGCTCGGCGCGGCAACTACAACACTCGGAGTCGGATCGGTTTATGAAGAAGAATCGCATGGCGGTATGGGTGGGATTGACGTTGGTGGCGATGGGGGCGGCACAGGCGGCCAGCGCGGGCGGCAGGCCCGACCTGGTGATCAAGGGACTGAAGGAAGGCAAGCCCCACGCCAGCGGCGAGTTGTTGGTGAAGTACCGTGACGGTGCCGTCGCCGCCGACCGTGACGCCGTCGCGCACGGCCTCGGCGCGCAGAAGCTGGAAACGGTGCGCCGTGGCAACGGCCGCAGCGGCGAGATCGCGCTGCTGAAGCTGCCGGGCAACGTCGACTTGTCCGCCGCGGTGCAGGCGCTGAGCGCCGATCCGGCCGTCGAGTACGCCGAGCCGAACTGGACTTACCAGCACAACGCGGTCTCCAACGACACCTATTCCACCAACGGTTCGTTGTGGGGCATGTACGGCGATGCGGGCACGCCCGCGAACGTGTACGGCTCGCAGGCGTCCGAAGCATGGGCCGCGGGCCACACCAGCTGCGGCAACGTCGTGGTCGGCGTGATCGATGAAGGCATCTACTACACCCACGAAGACCTGGCGACCAACATCTGGACCAACCCGTACGATCCGGTCGATGGCGTCGACAACGACGGCAATGGCTATGTCGACGACGTGCGCGGCTGGGACTTCGACGGCAACACCAACGACATCAACTCCGGTGGCGCCAACGACGACCACGGCACACACGTCTCCGGCACCATCGCCGGCGTGGGCGGCAACGGCAAGGGCGTCGCCGGCGTGTGCTGGAGCGGCGTGAAGCTGATCAGCGGCAAGTTCCTCGGCCGTCGCGGCGGCAGCACGGCCAACGCGATCAAGGCCATCGACTACTTCACCGACCTGAAGGTCCGCCATGGCCTGAACATCGTCGCGACCAACAACTCGTGGGGTGGTGGCGGTTTTTCGCAGGCGCTGCAGGATGCCATCACGCGCGCCGGCAATGCGGAGATCCTCTTCATCGCCGCCGCGGGCAACGATGCTTACGACAACGACGTGACCGCGAGCTACCCGTCGAACTATCCGAACGCGAACATCATCGCGGTCGCATCGACCACCAGCACCGGTGGCCTGTCCAGCTTCTCGCAGTGGGGCCGGACCACGGTGGACCTGGGTGCGCCGGGTTCGGGCATCTGGTCCACGGTGCCCAAGTCGTCGAAGGGTCAGTTGGTCTCGGGGTACGCCAGCTACAACGGCACCTCGATGGCGACGCCGCACGTGACCGGTGCGGCGGCCCTGTACGCGTCCACGCGACCGGGCTCGACTGCGGCGCAGATCAAGGCGGCGATCCTCGGCGCCACCGTCCCGACGCCGTCGTTGCAGAACAAGACGGTGACCGGCGGACGCCTCAACGTCAGCGGCTTCTGACGCGAGCGGACGACGAAACGAAGAAGCCCGGCATCGCCGGGCTTCTTCTTTGCGCGTGTGCTTACTTCACGTAGGGCGCGATCACGCGTTGCCAGATGACATAGCCGGCGCGGTTCATGTGCAGGCGGTCTTCGATGAACAGGTTCTCGTCCGGCTGGCCGGTCGCATCCAGCATGGGCGTGAAGATGTCGATGTAGTCCACGCCCAGGCGCTTGGCTTCTGCCTGGATCAGCGTATTCGCTTCCCGTTGTACCGACAGCAGCTGAGCGCGCGACGGGCTCGGCTTGTTGCTGATGTAAGCGATCTTCGTCTTCGGCAGGTCGCGGCGCACGCGTTCGACGAAGGCGATGAAGTCCGCACGCAGTTGTTGCGGTGTACGGCCTGCGTTGAGGTCGTTGTCGCCGGCGTAGATCAGGATCTGGCGCGGCGCGTACGGCACGATGATGCGGTCGGCGTACCAGGTGCTGTCGCGCAGCTCGGAGCCGCCGAAGCCGCGGTTGATGACGGGCACGCCGGGGAAGTCCTGCGCCAGCGTGTCCCAGAAGCGGATCGACGAGCTGCCGATGAACAACACAGCGCCGCGTGGCGGCGGCGACTGCGCATCGGCAGCTTCGAAGCGCTGCATGTCGGCTTCCCAGGCCGGGTTCGAGACCTGTTCGGGAATGCGCGGTGCGCTCTTGGCCGGGGCCGGTGTCGCGATGGCGGCTGGGGACGTCGTCGGCGGGCTGGCGGCGCAGGCGACCAGCAGGGTGGCCAGCGCGGCGGCGAACAGGGGCAGGCGAACGGTGTTCAGGAAAGGCACGGGGGGAGGGCTCCTTCGGCTCGGGCGGGCCCTAGTGGACCAGCCCGTCCCGGGTGATGCAAACCGCGCGGGCACGGCCGGGCGGCGCCTTGTGGCAAAATTGGACCCTTGGCGCCTTCGCGGCGCCGGTTCCACCCGATGCGACCCGCCGCTGGATCAGGCCTGGCCTGACTGGCCTGGGCCGATGCGGGGCCACTTCCGCCTCTACCCGCCCCATGGCAGACGAAACCGGACACTTCCCCCGCGGCCCTGGCCGCATCCTGAAAGCCGCGGTGTGGTCCATGCAGGGCCTGCGCGCGGCGTGGATGCACGAATCCTCCTTCCGCCTGGAGGTCTACCTGCTGGCGGTGATGGCGCCGCTGGCGCTGTGGCTGGGCCAGACCGGCCTGGAGCGTGCGGTACTGATCGGCAGCTGCCTGCTGGTGCTCGCGGCGGAACTGCTGAATTCCGCCGTGGAGGCGGTGATCGAACGCTACGGCCCGGAACACCATGAGCTGGCCGGCCGCGCCAAGGACATGGGCTCGGCGGCGGTGTTCGTGCTGATGATGAATGTACTGCTGTGCTGGGCGCTGATCCTCGCGCCGCACTACCTGTGAACTCCTGATCTGAACCTAGGTACCCCCCGATGATGGAATTGCTTACCGATCCGCAGGTGTGGATCACGCTGGTCACGCTAAGTGCGATCGAGATCGTGCTGGGCATCGACAACCTGGTCTTCATCTCCATCGCGGTCAGCAAGCTGCCGCCGCATCAGCGCGAAGTGGCGCGCAAGTTCGGCATCGCGGTGGCCTGCATCACCCGCATCCTGCTGCTGCTGACGCTGGCGTGGCTGGCGGGCCTGACCGCCGACCTGTTCACCCTGTTCGGTCAGGGCATCTCGGTGCGCGACCTGGTGTTGATCCTGGGTGGCGTGTTCCTGCTGGTGAAGGGCACCAAGGAAATCCTGGAGTTGGTGAAGGGCGAGCCCGATTCGGAAGACGTGCACACGCGCCCGGCGGTGTCGTTCGCCGGCGTGATCGCGCAGATCGCGGTGATCGATATCGTGTTCTCGTTGGACTCGGTGATCGCGGCCGTCGGCATGGCCAACCACACGCCGGTGATGGTGGCGGCGATCCTGCTGGCGGTGGCGGTGATGCTGCTGGCGGCGCGCCCGCTGGGCCAGTTCATCGACAACAACCCGACCATCAAGATGCTGGCGCTGGCCTTCATCGTGGCGGTGGGCGCCTACCTGCTCCTGGACGGCTTCGAGCTGCACATCGAGAAGGGCTATCTGTACGGCGCGATGGGCTTCTCGGCGGTAGTCGAATGCCTCAACCTGTGGGCGAAGAAGCGCGCCAACCAGCGCATGCTGCGCGAATAATCCCGCGCACTCGCCATGGCGTCGTGAAGGGCTCCCTCGGGAGCCCTTCCTTTTTCACGGAAGCCTAACGGGCGCGCCCCATGGTCGAGCTGCGCATGCTTGCGCCGTCATGGGCAAGGTGCTGCAATCGGCAGCGTCCATCCAGGGAGTGTCGTGCCATGCGCCAGGTGTCGCGTCTGTGGTTGCTCGTCCTGTTGACCGCGCTGTTGTCCGGCTGCGGTTACAACGCCATCCAGCAGAAGGACGAAGCGGTGAAGGCCGGCTGGTCGGAAGTGCTGAACCAGTACAAGCGCCGCGCCGACCTGATCCCCAACCTGGTGAAGACCGTGCAGGGCTACGCCCAGCAGGAGCGTCAGGTGCTGACCGACGTGACCAACGCGCGTGCGCGGGTGGGGCAGATCCAGGTCAATGCCGACGATGCGGCGTCGCTGGCGCAGTTCCAGCAGGCGCAGACGGAACTGGGCAGCGCGCTGTCGCGTTTGCTGGTCGTCACCGAGAACTATCCGAACCTGAAGTCCGATCAGTCCTTCCGCGACCTGCAGGCGCAACTCGAAGGCACCGAGAACCGCATCACCGTCGCGCGTGGCCGCTACATCCAGACGGTGCAGGACTACAACACCTACATCCGCCAGTTCCCGCAGGTGATCACCGCCAAGATCACCGGCGCGAAGGAAAAGCCGAACTTCACCGTCGAGAACGAGGCCGCAATTTCCGAGGCCCCGGCCGTGGACTTCGGCACGCCGCCGCCGGCCGCACCGCAGGCGCCCACGCCGCCGCCGCCTCCGTCGCCGGGCAACTGAGCCACGTCCATCGCCCCCATGCTGCGCGCGCTGGCGTTCTGCCTGCTGATGATGGCGGCGCCCGCCTGGGCGCAATCGCTGGCCGCCATCCCGTCGCTGGATTCGCCGGTGGTCGACACCACCGGCACGCTCGACGCCGCGCAGAAGCAGCAGCTCGAACAGCAGGCGCTCGCATTGCAGCAGCGCAAGGGCAGCCAGCTGCAGGTGCTGATCGTGCCCAGCACGCAGCCCGAAGACATCTTCGACTACACCCAGCGCGCGTTCGACCAGTGGAAGCTGGGCCGCAAGGGCGTGGATGACGCGGTCATCCTGGTGGTCGCGAAAGACGACCGGCGGGTGCGCATCCATACCGGCTACGGGCTGGAAGGCGCGATTCCCGACGCCGTCGCCAACCGGGTCATCCAGGAATACCTGGTGCCCAAGTTCCGCGCCGGCGACTACGCCGGCGGCATCACCGACGCCACCGGCGTGCTGGTGAAACTGATCGACGGCGAAGCGCTGCCGGCCCCCGTCAGCACCCATCGCGGCAGTCCGGATGGCGGGCGTGGCGGCGATTGGTTCTTCGCGCTGTTCGCCGCCTTCATCGTGGCGACCATCGTGCGCGGCATGTTCGGTCGCGCGCCGGCCGGGTTGCGTGGCCTGTTCACCGGCGGTGCCGCCGCCGGCGTCGCGCTGCTGCTTTCTTCGCTCATTCCTGCCGGCATCGCCGGTGTCGTCGGCCTGCTGTACGGCCTGGCTTCGGTATCGACGCGTGGCGGCTATGCCCGGCATCGCGACTGGGGCGGCTGGGGCGGCGGTGGCGGTGGTTGGGGAGGCGGCGGGTTCGGAGGCGGCGGAGGCGGCTTCGGCGGGGGTGGCTGGGGCGGTGGGGGTGGCATGTCCGGAGGCGGTGGCGCCTCGGGGAGTTGGTGATGCGCTTGTTCCGCCATCTGTTCGCGCGGTCCGCCCGCCGGCTGTTCCCGGAAGACAGCCTGCACCGCATCACCGACGCCATCGCAGCCGGCGAGCGCCTGCATCGCGGCGAAGTGATGTTCGCGGTGGAATCCAACCTGCCGCCCAGCGCCGTGCTGGCGGGCGTGGAGCCGCGCGAGCGCGCGCACGAGGTGTTCGTCCGCCTGCGCACCTGGGACACCGAGGCCAACAACGGCGTGCTGATCTATCTGCTGCTGGCGGACCACCGCATCGAAATCGTCGCGGACCGCGGCCTGGCCGGACGAGTCAGTGACGCGCAATGGCGCGAGGTCTGCCAGCTGATCGAGACGGGGATGGGCGAGGGCCGGGCCGAACAGGGCGTCCTGGAGGGCATCGCGGCGGCTTCGGCACTGCTGGCCCAGCATTTCCCGCAGCAGGCGGGGCAGATCGACGAGGACGAACTGCCCAACCGTCCGCACCTGCTGGATTGAGCGGCCAGGACTGCGCGCGGTCATCCACGCGCGTGCGGGGTGGGGCAAAATAGCCCATCTCCACCGGCCACGCCGAGGCGCATGATCTACCTCCACCAGATCGATCCGATCATCTTCTCGCTGGGGCCGGTCAAGCTGCACTGGTACGGCCTGATGTACCTGCTGGCCTTCGTCGTCGCCTGGTGGCTGGGACGCATGCGCGCCGCGCAGGGACGCCTGCCGGGCGTCAATGCCGACGCGTTCTCCGACCTGATGTTCTACGCGATGCTCGGCGTCGTGCTGGGCGGACGCTTCGGGTATGTGCTGTTCTACGGGTTCGGGACGTTCCTCGAAAATCCGTTGTCGATCTTCAAGGTGTGGGAAGGCGGGATGAGCTTCCACGGCGGCCTGCTAGGCGTGATGGCCGCAGCCCTGTGGTGGTCGCGCAAGCATCGCCTGCATTTCTTCGACACGATGGACTTTGTCGCGCCTCTGGCCGCGCCGGGACTGGGGTTCGGCCGCCTCGGCAACTTCATCGGCGCGGAGCTGTGGGGCAAGTACACGCAGGCGAATTGGGGCGTGATCTTCCCGACCGATCCCGCGCTACGCGGACTGGACGCGGCCCAGCTGCAGGCGCAGTACGCGGCCGGTGCGCTGAATCAGTTCGCGCGCCATCCGTCGCAGCTGTACCAGGCGTTCCTGGAAGGCCTGGTGATGTTCGTCGTGCTGTGGACGGTTTCGCGCAAGCCACGGCCGCGTTACCTCGTCTCGGGCCTGTTCGCGCTGATGTACGGCGTGTTCCGCTTCCTGATGGAATTCGTGCGCGTACCTGACGAGGGCCACTACGTCGCGTGGGACTGGTTGACCAAGGGCCAGATCCTCAGCGTGCCGCTGGTGCTGTTGGGCCTGTACCTGCTGTGGTTGTCGCGCCGCGCGCCGACGTTGCAGCCCGTCGCTCCCCCGCCGGCTGCCGGAGACAAGACATGAAGCAGTACCTGGACCTGCTGCGCCACGTGCTGGAGCAGGGCGCCGAGAAGGCCGACCGCACCGGCACCGGCACGCGCAGCGTGTTCGGCTGGCAGATGCGCTTCGATCTCAACGAAGGCTTCCCGCTGGTCACCACCAAGAAGCTGCACCTGCGCTCGATCATTCATGAGTTGCTGTGGTTCCTGAAGGGCGAGACCAACATCGCCTACCTCAAAGACAACAAGGTCAGTATCTGGGACGAGTGGGCCGACGCGCAGGGCGAACTGGGGCCGGTCTACGGCAAGCAGTGGCGCAGCTGGGAAGGTGCGGACGGCAAGACCGTCGACCAGATGCAATGGCTGGTCGACGAGATCAAGCGCAATCCGGATTCGCGCCGCCTGGTGATCAGCGCCTGGAACGTGGCCGAGTTGCCGAAGATGGCGCTGATGCCGTGCCATTCGCTGTTCCAGTTCTACGTGGTCGACGGCAAGCTCAGCTGCCAGCTGTACCAGCGCAGCGGCGATATCTTCCTCGGTGTGCCGTTCAATATCGCCAGCTACGCCCTGTTGACCCACATGGTGGCGCAGGCGACGGGTCTCGGCGTCGGCGACTTCGTGCATACGTTGGGCGACGCGCACCTGTATTCGAACCACTACGATCAGGCCCGCGAGCAGCTGACACGCACGCCACGTGCGTTGCCGAAGTTGCACCTCAATCCCGACGTCACCGACCTGTTCGCCTTCACCTTCGACGATATCGAGATCCATGGCTACGACCCGCATCCGGCGATCAAGGCGCCGGTGGCGGTCTGACCCGATGCGCATTTCGCTGGTTGTCGCCCTCGATCGCCATCGCGCCATTGGCCGCGACAACGACTTGCCGTGGCGGTTGCCGGATGACCTGAAGCGCTTCAAGGCGCTGACGCTGGGCAAGCCGGTACTGATGGGGCGCAAGACCGCCGAGTCTCTGGGCCGCGCGTTGCCTGGCCGATTGAACCTGGTGCTGACGCGCCGTGGCACCGTGCCTTTCGAGGGTATGCAGGCGGTCGCGTCGGTGGACGAAGCCATCGCGATCGCCGAGGCGCAAGGTGCGGACGAGCTGTGCGTGATCGGTGGTGGTGAGGTCTATGCGCTGACACTGGACCGCGCCGACGTACTGCACCTCACGGAGGTCGATACCGAGGTGGAGGACGCGCATGCGTTCTTCCCGGCCTTCGATCCGGCGATGTGGCATGAAGTCTCCCGCGAACCGCATCCGGCGGATGCGAAGCATGTGATGGCCTTCGACTTCGTCGAGTACCGGCGTCGCTGACGCGCCTGGCTTTGCGCTACAGGGATGCGCCGGACGCCGCGCCTGTCGGCCGGCGGTAATGACCGATGATCGCGTGGCGGAACAGGAGGTCGTCTTCCTGTGTGCCGGCGTTGATGTTGTGCAGGATCAGCGGCGTACCGTCGTGACTGCGCCGGTCCGACACGATGCCGATGTGGAGCAGGCCGCTGCCGGTGAGTTTCCACGCCACGATGTCGCCGGGCGCGAAATCGACGCCCGAGCGGCCGATGGCCTGCGCCCATCCGTGCCGTTCGAACCAGCGCATCTGGTTCGGCACGCGGCGATGATCGATGCTGCGATCGGTGCGGCTGAGCCCCCATTGGCGCGGGTACTGGTCGAAGTGGGCGCGCATGTCTTCGTGGATGGCTTGCTGCAGGTCCAGGCCCTGCGTGCGCAGGGCTCGGATGACCACGTCCGTGCAGACGCCGCGATCGGCAGGCACGTCGCCGCCGGGGTACGGCACGCTGAAGTAGGCTGGGTCGTAGATGCGTACCACGCCCACTTGCGCGCGGGCAGCAGCCACCAAGGGCGGAGATGGGGGTGGGGCGACATCGTCCGCAGGCACGGGAAGCGGCGCCGACGCGACGGGGGTGGACGTGTCTCCACGACACGCAGCGAGCAATGCGAGCAGCAGGCCCAGCATCAGTCGCTGCGCCCGCGGCATGCTCAATCCTTCGGCAATTCGCCCTTGGGCGGCGGCGGTACGTCGCGTCCCGCGACCTGGACGAGCCGCACATCGTCGGTGTCCAGTTGCAGCGCGGTGAGTTTCCCACCCCAGACGGCGCCGGTGTCGATCGCATGCACGCCATGGCCGATCATCAGGCCGAGCGTGGACCAGTGGCCGCACACGATCTTGAGGTCGCGCTCGGCGCGGCCCGGGACTTCGTACCAGGGATACAGGCCCTGGGCCTGTCGACCCGGCGCCCCTTTCTCTTCGATCGCCATGCGCCCGCGCGGCGTGCAGTAGCGCATGCGCGTGAGCACGTTGATGATGGCGCGCGAACGGTCGTGGCCGGACAGGTGTGGGGCCCAGTTCGGCTTGTCGCCATACATGTTGCGGAACAGCTTGCGGTAGCCGTTGCCGTGCAGCTGCACTTCCACCTCGCGTGCATGCTTTTCCGCGAGCGTGGTGGTCCATTTCGGCGCGAGGCCGGCGTGCACCATCATCCAGCCCAGTTCGCGGTCCACGTGCAGCAGCTTCTGCAGGCGCAACCAGTCCAGCAGCATGCGCGCATCGTCGGCGAGCACCACGCGTTGCAGATCTGGATTGACCTTGCGCTGTTCGTCCGGCGAACGCTCGCCGATGGCGAGCAGGGACAGGTCATGGTTGCCCAGTACGACGACGCTGTGCTCGCGCAGCGAATGCACGAGGCGCAGCGTTTCCAGCGACTGCCCGCCGCGGTTCACCAGGTCGCCGCAAAACCACAGGCGGTCCTGTGCGGGATTGAAACGGATCTTCTCCAGCAGGCGCTGCGTCGCGTCGTAGCAGCCCTGGAGGTCGCCGATGGCCCAGACACTCATCGCGCCCGGGCCTCAGTGCAGGGTCCGCGGGACGGACAGGGTGAACGTGGCGATGGGCGCGTCGAAGCGGGTGCCGTCGTCGGCGAGCATGTCATAGCGTCCCTGCATGGTGCCCAGTGCCGTCTCGAGGACGGCGCCGGAGGTGTAGCGGAAATCCTCACCCGGCCTCAGCCAGGGCTGCTCGCCGACCACGCCTTCACCGTGCACTTCCTCGACCTTGCCATTGGCATCGGTGATGACCCAGTGGCGGCGCAGCAATTGCGCCGGCACGCGTCCGCGGTTGTGGATACGGATGGTGTACGCGAACACGTAGCGCCCATCCTCGGGCACGGACTGGTCGTCCAGGAAGCGCGTGGCGACGTCGACGTCGATGGCGTAGTCGGGGGAATCCATGCGTTCAGTGTATGCAATGGCACGTCAAAGCGGAAACAACACCCGTTTCGACGGGATCAGGTCGCGTCGGGCTGATTCGCCAGGCGGATGAAATCCTGCACGGGCACCTGTTCCGCACGCAGGTCGGGGCGCAGGCCGGCCGCTTCGATCTGTTCGGTGGTACAGGTGCCGGACAGCGCGTTGCGCAGTGTCTTGCGGCGTTGGCCGAACGCCGCGCGCACCACGTCGGCGAATCGCCGGTGGTCGTCGATGCCCACCTGGTCCGCCGCGCGCGGCACGAGCCGCGCCACGGCCGAATCCACTTTCGGTGGTGGGCGGAAAGCGCCCGGCGGCACGACGAACAGACTGTCCACGCGGCAGTAGGCCTGCAGCATCACGCTGAGCCGCCCGTACACCTTGCTGCCGGGTTCGGCGGCCATGCGATCGACGACTTCCTTCTGCAGCATGAAGACCATGTCGCGGATCGACGCGGCATGCTCGATGGCATGGAACAGGATCGGCGAGGACAGGTTGTAGGGCAGGTTGCCGACCAGGCGCAGCGTCTCTTCGCCGGCGAGCTTGCCGAAATCCACGTCCAGCACGTCCTTGTGGATGATGGTCAGGCGGCCCACGCCCTCCGAGGCCTCCATCAGCGGGGTGATGAGGTCGCGGTCGAACTCGATGGCGGTCAGTTCGCCGTGCTTGCGCAGCAGCGGAAAGGTGATGGCGCCCTGGCCAGGGCCGATTTCGACGAGGCGGTCGCCCGGCTGTGGGTTCACCGCCATGACGATCTTCTCGATGTAGCTACGGTCGGTCAGGAAGTGCTGGCCGAGGGACTTCTTGGGGGGAGCCTTGAAATGCGACATGCGCGGATTATGCGGGAACACCGCCCTCCACGTGGTCTCGGGTGGCTCAGTGCGCGTGCCGGATCGCGGCGATGCGCGCGCAGGTGGCGACGGCGGCGAACAGGCTGGAGGGGTCGGCGACCCCCTTGCCCGCAAGCTCGAGTGCCGTGCCGTGGTCGACGGCCACGCGCGGGTAGGGCAGGCCCAGCGTCAGGTTCACGGCCTGCTCGAATCCGCTGTACTTGAGCACCGGCAAGCCCTGGTCGTGGTACATCGCCACCACCGCGTCGTAGCCTCGCAGCTTCTGCGGCAGGAAGGCGGTATCGGCGGGCAGCGGGCCGACCAGGTCCAGGCCGTCCGCCCTCAGGGCGTGCAGGACGGGTTCGATGACGTCGATCTCTTCGCGCCCCAGATGGCCTGATTCGCCTGCATGCGGGTTGAGCCCGAGGACGGCGAGGGTAGGGCGGGCGATGCCGAAGTCGTGGCGCAGCGCGCGGTCGGTGATGCGCAGAACTTCTTCCAGTGCGGCGGCGGTGATGGCCTCCGGCACCTCGCGCAGCGGCAGGTGCGTCGTGGCCAGCGCTACGCGGACGATCTCGTTGGCAAGCATCATGACGACGGAGCGGCCCGCTTGCTCGGCCAGCAATTCGGTCGTGCCGCTGTAGGCGATGCCGCCGGCGTTGATCGCGGCCTTGTGCACCGGGCCGGTGACGACACCGTCGAGTTCGCCGACCAGGCAGGCGCCGGCCGCGCGCGTCAGGGCGTCGATGACGGCACGCGCATTACGTGGATCGGTGTGGCCGAAGGTATTCGGTGCCGCATTGGGGACGGGCCGCAAGCGCAGGTCGCCGGGGCGCGTGGCGACGGCGTCTTCATCGATCAGCTGCAGCGGCAATCCCAGGGCCTCTGCGGCCGACGTCAGCGTGGCCGCGTCGGCGAAGGCGAGCAGGGTGCAGTCGGTGCGCGGCTGCTGGGCCAGCCGGATGCAGAGCTCCGGACCGATGCCCGCCGGCTCGCCCGGCACCAAGGCGAGCCGGGGCAGCATGTCAGCCGCCCGGGGTGGTCTCGGCGCGGTCGCCGCTGCGGACGCTGACGTAGGCTTCGCCACGCAGTTCCTGCAGGTAGCGGTTGTACTCGTCCTCGGCCTTGCGGCGGCCGATGGTCTCGCGCACCTGGGCGCGGCGATTCTGGTCGGTCACGTCCGTCTGGCGGCTCTCGACGCGCTGCACGATGTGCCAGCCTGCGTCGGTACGGAACGGCGCGCTGACCTGGCCGTCCTGCAGGCCGGTGACCTGCTGGCCGAACGCCGGACCGAACGCATCGGCCGGGAACCAGCCCAGGTCACCGCCATCGTCGCGGCTGTTGGCGTCCTCGGTGGACTCCTTGGCGACCGCGGCGAACTCCGCGCCGCCGGCGATGCGCGCGCGGAGGGTGTCGATCTTCGCCTTCGCCGCCGCGGCATCCTGGGTGGGCGTGACGCGCACAAGGATGTGACGGGCGTGGAACTCGGTCACGTTGCGCTTCTCGGCCTGCGCCGCGTCGCGCACTTCGACCAGCTTGAGCAACTGGAAGCCGCTGGGGCCACGCAACGGGCCGACCACCTGGCCGGGGGTCATGTTCTTGAGCAGGTCGGCGAAGGCCGTCGGGATCTCATCCACGCTGCGCCAGCCCAGGTCGCCGCCTTCCAGCGCGTTCGGGCTGTCGGAGTAACGGACGGCGGCGGCGGAGAAGTCCAGTTCGCCCTTGTCGATCAGCGCCTTGATGCCGTCGACCTTGCCCTTGCCGGTGCTGATCTGCTCGGCGCTGGCGCCATCGGGCAGGCCCACCAGGATGTGGGCCAGGTGGTACTGCGCGCCGGTGGCCGCCTGGGCGGCGATCGCGGCATCGACTTCGCCTTCGCTCACCTGCACGCGGCTCTGCGCGTAGCTCTGGCGCAGGCGCTGGATGGTGATTTCGTCGCGCAGCGAGCTGCGGAACTCGGCGAACGACATGCCGTCGGCTTCAAGCCGCTGGCGCAGGCCGTCCGGCGTGGTGCCGTTCTGCTGGGCCACCGCATTGACCGCGTTGTTGAGTTCGGCGTCGCCGATGCGGATGCCGCTCTCGGCGGCACGCGCCACCTGCAGCTTCACCAGCACGAGGCGCTCCAGCACCTGCCGTTCCAGTACGGCGCGCGGCGGCAGTTGGCCGGGCTGGCTGGCGTACTGGCTGATGACGTTCTGTACGGCGCGATCGAGTTCGCTCTGCAGCACGACGTCTTCGTTGACGACGGCGGCGATACGGTCCAGCGGCTGCAGGCTCTGCGCGAGCACCGGCGTGATCGCCGTGGAGAAAGCCAGCAGACTGGCGACCAGAAGGCGGGAAATCGGCTTGTTCATGGAATCGGGTCCGGATCGTAAGAGGTATCGTCCGGTCGCTGCGCGATATTGCTAGGCGGGACGAGATAGAGGTCGTCTCGGTAATAACCGAGGATAGCACGGCGCAGGGTGCGCTCCGTGTCCTGGCCAGCCGAGCCCAGGCCCTTCAGGACGAATTCGACCTGGAAGCCCGTGTTCATTTCACCCTCGCGATTGCGCACATAGCGGCGCACGAGCGCGCGGACGGCGAGGCAGCAACTGTCCCACTGGCACGCCCGCGACGCCTTCCAGCAGGCCGGGCTCCTGGTTGGTGGCCGCGTCGCGGTAGAACGAATGGTAGTAACGGCCGACAACGCTCCAGGACGGCGTCACCGGGTACAGGAACGAGAAGTCCGCCTGTTCCAGCAGGTCGCGCCGGCGCCGGTAGGTGATGTTGACCACGCCGTCGTCCGGCAGCAGGTAGCGGGCGCGGACGCTGGCCAGATCTTCGCGACGGAACTTCGGATCCCACTGGTAGGAGGCGCCGATGGTCCAACGATCGGTCGGTGCGTAATTGGCGTCCACGACCCAGGCCGACTTCCCCTGTTCCAGCGGCACTTCACCGGGCAGGACGACGCGGCTGTCGTCGAAGTAGCGGATCTGGCCGATGCTGGCCGACAGGCGCTCGAAGCCGTCCTTCTGCCGCAGCAGTCGCGTGGTCAGCGCGAGCGTCAGCTGGTTGGCATCGGTCTGGCGGTCCGGTCCGGTGTAGCGGTTGTCGCGGAACAACTGGCCATAGCTGAAGTTGAAGGGCCGCGTATCGAAGATCGGCAGCCCGTCCTGCTCGCGGTAGGGTGCGTTGAGGTAGAACAGCCGTGGTTCCAGGGTCTGCAGGAAGCGGTCGCCCTTGATCTCGGTTTCGCGGTCGAAGTACACGCCCGCATCCAGCGAGCCGATCGGCAGGCTGCGGCTGGGGGAGCGGTTGTAGAACTCGGCGATCTGGGCTTCGCTCACGGCTTGGCCGACGGGAATGCTGTAGACCTCGCGAGCCCGTCGGGCTGCCGTGTCTCGCGCCAGTTCCGCGTCAAGGCGGTACTCCGTGTGCCGGTAGGCCAGGGTCGGTGTGACGTACCACGCCGCGCCCTGCAGCGGGAACGAAATGGTGGGCTTGATGTCGATGCGGCTGCCATCGCCCTCGTCGTTGTGCTGGAACTGGACCGCTTCGGCGTGCCCGCCCACACTGATCCAGCGGCTTAGCGGCTGATTCCAGTTGAGGTAGACGCGCGGCAACCGGTTGTAAGGCAGCGAACCTTCGGTGCTCAAATAGTCGGAGAGCTGCCAGTGGTCGGCCATCAGGCCGGCGTTCCAGTACTCGCCCGCGCCGTATATGCCCGCCGTACTCGTCACCGAGGAGTACGCCTGCCCATACAGCGAATTGCCGAAGTCCTCCTGATAGCGCGCATCGCTCAACCAGATCAGGTTGGCGCGTGCCTGCCAGTTCCGGCTGAAACGGTGCTCGCCCTCGAACGCGAAGAAGCCACGACCATCGTCGGGGTCGGGGTTGTTCGGATTCTCCGGCCTGTAATCCGCATCGTTCATGCGGTCGCGGACCAGATCGTCCTTGGTCATCCAGGTGCCCTGGATCTCGCCGCGGCCCTTCTCGTACAGATAGCGGAACTCCGCGCCCATCTGGAATCCGCGCTCGCTCATGTAGCGCGGCTCCAGCGTCGCATCGTAGTTCGGCGCCAGGTTGAGATAGATCGGCTGCTTCCAGTCGAAACCGTTGCGGCCCGACAGGCCGACCGCCGGATACAGCAAGCCGGTGTGGCGCTGGTCGTCGATCGGGAACTTCAGGTACGGCACATACAGCACCGGGACCTTGCCCAGGCGGATCGTGGCGCCGCGCGCCACACCCCAGCCGTCATCGGTGTTGATGTCGATGCGGCGCGAGCGCAGTTCCCAACGGCGGTCCTGGGGGTCGCAGGTGGAATACGTGGAGTGCTGCAGGCTGCCTTCGGCGCCCTTCATGTCGATGCGGTCGGCGCCGCCGTTGCCGCGGCGCGAGACGAGCTGGTACCGCACGTTGTCGATCTGGTGCGAATCGGCGCCCTGGTCGCCGCGCGCGCTGTCGGCGACCAAGCGGATGCCGGCATCCTGATAGCGGATGTGGCCGTCGGCGACGTAGGTGTCCTTTTCCTGGTCGTACTTCAGATTGTCGGCGCCGAGGAACTGGTCGCCGCGGGTCAGCACGACCGCGCCGCTGTACTCGGGATTGGCCTCGGTGCCGGACAGCTGGTCGCCCTCGATCGAGGTCGGCTGTTCCGCACGCTGCTCGCGGGTGGCTTGGGCGGTGCCGGGCGCTGCGGGCTGGGGCGCCCCGCCGAACACGGGGATCACGTCCTGGACCGGGCACAGGGCCCAGCTTTCGGGCTTCTCATCGTCGGCCAGCGCCGGCAGGCACAGGGCGATGCTGAAGGGCAACGGGAGCAGGCGGAGGACAGGACGCACGCGGTGCTGGGCTCGCTGGCGGGCAAAAACGGTCGTTAGCTTGCCCCATCCCCTGCATGCGGGCAATGAAGGCTGTCGGGGCGGTGTGGGGCGGGGTTCAGCGAGGCGGCGCGGGGCGCCAGAGGTCAGCGCAGTTCGTCGACATGGACGGCCACCGAGTCGCGCAGGGCGTCGAGGTCGTAGCCGCCTTCCAGCATGGACACCACCCGGCCGCCTGCATGGCGCTGGGCCAGCGTGCGCAGCTGCCGGGTCAGCCAGCCGAAGTCTTCGGTCTCCAGCATCAGGTCGGCCAGCGGGTCCCGCATGTGCGCGTCGAAGCCGGCGGAGATCAGCACCAGCTGGGGCTTGAAGTCGTCCAGCGCCGGCAGCAGCTCGTCCGCCCAGGTGTTCTGGAAACGGAACCCACCGCTGCCCGGCGGCAGCAGCGCGTTGAACATGTTCCCCGCGCCGCGCTCGTAGGGCGCGCCGCTGTGCGGGTAGATGCCCGACTCGTGGCTGCTGAAATAGGCCACGCGCGGGTCGTTGTAGAAGATCGCCTGGGTGCCGTTGCCGTGGTGGACGTCGAAATCGACCACCGCCACCCGCTCCAGGCCGTGGCGGTCGCAGGCATAGGCAGCGGCCACGGCGATGTTGTTGAACAGGCAGAAGCCCATGGCCGTGCCGCTGGTGGCGTGGTGGCCGGGCGGCCGCACCGCGCAGAACGCGGTGGCGGTTTCGCCGTTCATCACTGCATCGACCGCGGCAACACCGGCACCGGCGGCCCGCAGTGCTGCCGCAGGCGAGGCCGCGCACATGACGGTGTCGGGGTCCAGCATCCGGTAACCGGCGACGTCGGCATCCAGGACGTCGTTCACCAGGGCTTCGTCGTGCACCCGGCGCAGGTCGCCGAGCTTGGCGATGGGCGCCTCGCGCCATTCCACATCACCGTGTTCGCGCCGCAGCACCTCCAGCACCACCTCGAGCCGGGCCGGGCGCTCCGGATGTTCGGGTCCGGGATCGTGGGCCAGGCAGGCGGGGTGGGTGAAGATGATCACGAGGTCAGCGCGGGGCGTGCCGCCGCTCGTGCTTCCAGAGCACCTCGCCGTGGCCGTCGGCGCGCGCCAGCACGCGGGCCAGCACGAACAGCAGGTCGGACAGCCGGTTGAGGTAGCGGATCGCCTCCGGGCGCACCGCATCGTGGCGCGCCAGGGTGACGGTCTCGCGCTCGGCGCGGCGCACGATGGTGCGCGCCAGGTGGCAGCGCGAGGCCGCCTCGCCGCCGGCCGGGAGGATGAAATCCTTCAGCGGAGGCAGGTCGTCGTTGTAGTGGTCCAGCTGGCGCTCGAGCGCGTCGACGTCGTCGCCGGTGATCGCGGCATGGCCGGGGATGCAGAGTTCGCCGCCCAGGTCGAAGAGCTGGTGCTGCACCGTGGTCAGCAGCGCGCGGATGTCATCGGCCACGCTGGGCACGGCCAACAACACGCCGATCGCGGAATTCGCCTCGTCCACCGTGCCGTAGGCGGTGACGCGCGCGGAGTCCTTGCCCACGCGCGTGCCATCGCCCAGTCCCGTGCTGCCGTCGTCGCCGGTGCGGGTGTAGATCTTCGAGAGGCGGTTGCCCATCGTCCGTGCGGAGACCGGTCAGTCCGCCGTGCGGCCGTGCGGCTTGGCCAGGCGCACCACCTGCTCGACCATCACGTGCACGATGACCGCCAGGCCCACGTAGATCGCGGCCACGCGCAGGTAGGGCAGGTACCAGTCGGTGAAGTTCTTCCACCAGCCGGCAACGGTCGGCTCGCTGACCACCGGGCTCAGCCAGTAGAAGCTGCCCTGGCTCAGCAGGTGGCAGGCCGTGACCGAGGCCAGCAGGCTGACCACGAGCAGTGCCAGCGTGCGGCCGTGCTGGGCGGTCTGGAAGCGACGCACCAGGGCGCCACCCATCCACATGGCCAGATAGGCAGGCACCAGGAACCAATAGGCGGCTGACACGCAGTAGTGCGTCCAGAAATTGATGCCCTGGCCGCTGATGACCACGTAGTCCACGGCCACCGCGGCCGCCATCAGCAGCGGGAACGCCCAGCGCGACCCGCTGCGCAGGTAGTAACCACCGATGAAGAACGCGGCCCAGGTCGCATCCGGCAACGGCCCGATATGGCCGAACGTGGTGGGCAGGTGGAGGCGGGTGAGGACCAGCAGGGCGGTGACCAGCGCCAGCACGATGGCGCGTTGCGAAGTGGTGTTCATCAGGACGGTTCCGGAGACTCAGCCCCGCATTCTACCGGAGCCGGCGCGGACCGGGCCGTCGGGTCGGGCGTACGGGGTGGGGCGCTATCATGACGGGATGACAGATCGGCATGACGTAGTGATCGTGGGCGGGGGGCTGGTGGGTGCCAGCCTCGCGATCGCCCTGGACCGGCAGGGACTGGACGTGGGGCTGGTGGAAGCGGCACCCGCGGGGCAGATGCCTGCGGTGTTCGACCAGCGCAACCTCAGCTTCGCTGCCGCCACCGTCAACGCGCTGAGCGCGCTCGGGGTCATGGCCCGGCTGCGTACGCCCACCGGTCCGATCCGCCGCATCCATATCAGCCGTGAAGGCGACTTCGGCCGCGTGCGGCTCGCCGCTGCCGACTACGGGCGCGACGCCTTCGGCCAGGTGGTGGTCGCGCGCGACTTCGGCGAGGCCCTCGAAGCCGGCCTGCAGGACCTGCGTGGACTGACCCGCTACCGGCCGGCACGGTTCGTCAGCCTGAGCGAAGCGACCGACGGCCATCGCATCGTCCGCATCGCCGCGGGCGACGAGACGCGCGAGCTGGAAGCCCGCCTGGTGGTCGCGGCCGACGGTACCCACAGCAGCGTGCGCGAGGCCCTGGGCATCGCCGCGGACACACACGATTACGGGCAGACCTTGTTCGTTGCCCGGGTGCGCGCGGAGCGTACGCCCGATGGCACGGCGTACGAACGCTTCCGCGAGGACGGCCCCACGGCGCTGCTGCCGCGCGGCGATCGCCACTGGGGCGTCGTGCACGGTGTGCATCACGCGCAGGCAGACACGGTGGCCGCCCTCGACGACGCGGCCTGGCTGCGGCGCCTGCAGCAGCACGTGGGCTGGCGCATCGGTCGCCTGCTCGACAGCGGCGAGCGCAGTGCGTATCCGATGACGCGCGTGGTGGCGCAGCGCCTGGTCGCCGAGCGCGCCGTCCTGCTGGGCAACGCCGCGCAGACGATCCATCCGATCGGCGCGCAAGGCTTCAACCTCGGCCTGCGCGATGCGCTTACGCTGGCCGAAGAGATCGCACGCGCAGGCGACCCGGGCGACCCCGGCGTGCTCGCGGCGCACGCCGCGCGCCGGCAGGAAGATCGCGAGCGCACGCTGGCCTTCTCCGACGGGTTGGCGCGCCTGACCTCCAATCCTTCGCCACTGTTGCGACCGCTGCGCAGCCTGGGCCTGGCGGCGGTGGATGCGAATGCGTCGCTGCAGGCGTTCCTCGTCGGTGGTGCGATGGGCTTCCGCGGCGATGTGCCAGCGCTCTGCCGCGGGGAAGCCGCATGAAGCGTCGCGGACAGATCGATGTTGCCGTGGTCGGCGGTGGCGTGGTCGGCGCGGCCTGCGCCCTGGTGCTGGCCCGCGAAGGCCTGAAGGTCGTGCTGATCGAGGGACGGGAGCCGCCGCGCTGGTCGCGCGAGCAGCCCGACCTGCGCGTCTACGCGTTCGCGCCCGACAACGCCGCGCTGCTCGACGAAGCCGGTGCATGGGCCGGCGTACGCGATGCGCGCGCGCAGGCGTATCGCCGCATGCGGGTTTGGGATGCCGCGGGGGGCGACGAACTCCGCTTCGATGCCGATGCGCTCGGCCGTACCCAATTGGGCTGGATCGTCGAGAACGCGCTGCTGGTGGATCGCCTGTGGGCGGCACTGCCGGCGGTGGGCGTCGACGTCCGCTGCCCGGCGCGCGTAGAGGCGATGGAGCAGGACGCCGATGGCGTCGTCCTGCGCCTGGACGATGGCGCGCGGCTCGATGCGCGCCTGGCGGTGGCCGCCGATGGCGCCGATTCCACCTTGCGTCGGCTCGCGGGCCTGGAGGTCAGCGGACGCGACTACGCGCAGCGGGGCGTGGTTGCGTTCGTGCGCACCGAACGGCCGCACGAAGACACCGCGTGGCAGCGCTTCCTGCCGACCGGACCGTTGGCCTTCCTGCCATTCGTGGACGGCCTGAGTTCCATCGTCTGGACGTTGCCCGATGACGAAGCCGCCCGCCTGCTGGCGGTCGACGACGCGCGCTTCGGCCTCGAACTGACCCAAGCGATGGCCGGCCAGCTGGGCGAAGTAACGCCGGCGTCGCCGCGCGCCGCATTTCCATTGAAGAGGCAATTGGCGAAGTCCTATGTCGCCGGCCGCGTCATCGTGGCGGGCGATGCCGCGCACGTGGTGCATCCGCTGGCGGGCCAGGGCGTGAATCTAGGCTTGCGCGATGTGGCGGCGCTGCGCGATGGCATTCGGGCCGCCGTCGCCAAACGCGTGGATTGGGATGCGCCGCACCGGCTGGAACGCTGGGCGCGCCAGCGCCGCAGCGAGAACGCGACCGCCGCGCATGCCTTCGATGGCATCAACCGGCTGTTCTCCAACGACGAGATGCACCTGACGCTGTTGAGGGGCCCGTTGCTTGGACTCGCCGGCAAGCTGCCGCCGCTGGTGGATTTCTTCTGGCGCCACGCCGCCGGCCAGCGCGCCCGCTGACCACGTGCATGCGGTAGCCTCGCGGTTCCCCGCCGAGGCCGCCGCGATGCACGACACGCCCGTTGTCCACGATCCTGCGCGCCGACGCCTGCTGGGCGCACTGGGTGCGGCCGGGCTGGCGAGCGTGCTGCCGCGCGTGCAGGCCAAGGGCGTGCGACGGCTCGGCGTCGCCCTGGTCGGCCTGGGCTACTACAGCCGCGATCTGCTCGCGCCGGCCCTGCAGATGACACAACACTGCCGCCTCGCCGGCATCGTCACCGGCACGCCCGCGAAGGCGGACGACTGGCAACGTCGTTATCGCATCCCCGATCGCAATGTCTACGACTACGACGGTTTCGACCGCATCGCCGACAACCCGGACATCGACGTGGTCTACGTCGTCCTGCCGAACCACCTGCACAAGCCGTTTACCCTGCGCGCGGCGGGCGCCGGCAAACACGTGTGGTGCGAGAAGCCGATGGCCATGGACGCGACCGAGGCACAGGCGATGATCGAGGCCTGCCATCGCCATCGCGTGCAGCTCGCCATCGGCTATCGCATGCAGCACGAACCCAACACGCAGGCCGTCATGGCGTTGGCGAAGACGCGCCCGTTCGGCCGCCTGCAGCGGGTTCGCGCGGAGGCCGGGTTCCGAGGCTTCGATGGCGCCAGCGGCGACAACTGGCGGCAGGATCCGGCGCGGGGCGGCGGCGCGATGTACGACATGGGCGTGTACGCGTTGAATGCGGCGCGCTACACGACAGGGTCCGAGCCGGTGGCCGTCACGGCTACGCAGGAGGTGCAGCGGCCGGAGATCTTCCGCGGCGTGGACGAGACGATGCGCTTCCAGCTCGAATTCCCGGACGGCGTCGTGGCGGAGTGCGTCACCAGCTTCGGCCGCAACATGAACGTGCTGCGCGCCGACTGCACGGAGGGCTGGTATGAGTTGTCGCCGTTTCAGGCTTACGAAGGTGTCCGTGGCGAAGCCAGCGATGGCCGTCGCTTCGATGCGGTCATCGGCGCCACGCCGGCCCAGCAGGCGCGGCAGATGGATGCCGACGCGCGGGCCATCCTCGAACGACGCGCGCCGCGCGTGCCCGGCGAGGAAGGCTTGCGCGACATGCGCGCGCTGGATGCCATCTTCGCGTCTGCCCGCACGGGCGGTGCACGGGTCGAGATCGCCAGGGCGTGAGCGGGCTCAGCCCGGGATGAAGGGGAACACGATCTTCAACAGGCCCTTCAATCCGCCCTCGGCCGTGCTGGCGACGGCTTTCGCGCCCAGGCTGTTGAGGGCGTTGCGGGCGTCCTGCCAGCGCAGCTTGCTGACATCCTTCTTGAGCAGGTCAGCCACTTCCTCGGCGGTCGGGGTCAGCTTCTTCAACTCCGCCACGACGGCCGCGGGATCCGGCTGCAGATAGCCCCAGCGTTCGGCGATGGCGAGCAGCGTGTCGAAGCGGACCGCAACGACGTCCCGGTTGCGCTCGTACACCGGCAGCGCGCCGACATCAAGGATGGCCTGCTCGAACTGCTGGTGATCGTCCGGGTGCTCGATGCGGATGGCGAGGAAGCCCTCCTTCCGGCTGCGCTCGCTGACGTGCTTAGCGCCGGCCTTCAGGTTGGTTTCGGTCAGCACGGTGGCGGCGATGCGCTGCAGCGCGGCGTCGCGCTCTTCCGGTACCAGTGCGCGCCAGCGGGCGTAGCCGTCACGGCGCAACGCCTTGACCTTTGCCGGGGTGACGCGCAGCTTGCCGGCGACCGTGAAGTTGGATTCGTCGCGTCCGATGGCGCCGTCGCGCTCCAGCAGCACGAAGATCAGCAGTTCCAGATCGCGCTTGGTCAGCGACTGGAACCCCTGCAGCAGGGTCAGGCGCAGGAACTCGTTGCCGAAGCCTGCAGGGTCCTTGAGTTCGATCGGCAGCATCGCGGTCTCCTTGTCAGGGAGGCATCTTGCCACGCCGGGGTGTCAGCGCCTGAGACCCGCGGTGCGGCCCGTCACAGGCCGGCTTCGCGACCCGGATGTTCGGTGCGGAAGGCCTCGATGGCGCCGCGGTCCTGCAGGGTGACGTAGACCGTGCGGCCGTCCGGCCCGCCGAAGGCCACGTTGGTGGGCTTGCGGCCCTTCAACGCCACCTCGCGCAACAGGGTGCCGTCGGGCGAGACGATCGCGACCACGCCGGCGCCGTAACGCGCGATGTAGAGGTTGCCCTTCACGTCGGTGCGCATGCCATCCAGGCCGTGGTCGTCGAAGGCGATCAGCAGGCGTTTGTTGCGCACGCTGCCATCCACACGCACGTCGTAGACCCACACCCTGCGCTGCACGCTCTCGTTGACGTACAGCCGCTTCCAATCCGGGCTCACTTCCACGCCGTTGGTCGTGCCCATGCCGGTTTCGAGCAGGTGGGGCGTGCCGCTGCGGTCGATCCGCCACAGCTGCCCGGTGCTGTCGGCCCAGTTGGGGTCGCTGGCGTAAAGCGTGCCGTCCGGGGAGATCGCGATGTCGTTGGGCTGGTTCGCCTGCGGCATCGAGGCATGCACTTCCACGCGCTGCGTGCCGTGCGGGATGCGCAGGATGTGGTGGCCGCTGTAGTCGGCGACGTACATAGTGCCGTCCACATCGAAGCGGATGCCGTTGCCCGTACTGCCAGTGGGCAGCGTGACGAACAGCGATGCGGTGCCGTGGCCAAGCGCATCGAACGTCACCCGGCCGATGGTGCCATCACGCCCGAAGCTGACCGCGTACAGCGCGCCGTCCGGACCCCAGGCCGGTCCTTCGATGCCAGCACTGAAAACACCATCGCCGACGACATCGCGCGCGACGTACAGTGCGTCGACGCGCGTGGGTGAAGTGGGGTCGACATGCGTGCAGCCCACGAGCATGAAGGTGATGCCTGCGATCCAGCAGCCGATGCTTCGTGACGTCATCCGTATCCCCTCGGGTGGCGTGGCGCGTGCGCGGAGCCCGGCCTCAGCCCGGCGTGGCGAACACGGTGATCTCTTCGCGATCGTGGTACAGCTGCCGGGCGCGGATCTCGAGCGGCCGGCCCGCCTGGTCGGCGAACAGGTCCAGGCAGAGCTTGGTCTCGTCCCAGCGCTTCTTCATCGGCAGTTTGAGGTTGAACACCGCATGCCGGCACCAGCCCTCGCGGAACCACTGCGCCATGCGTTCGGCCACGCGGCGCGGCTGTTCCACCATGTCGCAGACCATCCAGTCCAGCGCCTGCGGCGGCTTCCAGTGGAAACCATCGGCGCGCAGATGCTCGACCAAGCCAGTGGCCAGCACGTGTTCTCGCAATGGCCCGTTATCCACGCTGGTCACGCGCAGGTGGTGGCGGGTCAGCACCCAGGTCCAGCCGCCGGGCGCCGCGCCGAGGTCGGCGGCGGTCATGCCAGGTTTCAGCAGGGCCTCGCGCTGGCGTTCGTCGAGCAACGAAAGGAAGGCTTCTTCCAGCTTCAGTGCCGAGCGCGAGGGCGCATCGGGCAACAGCTTCAGGCGTGGGATCCCGAGCGCCCACGGCGCACTGTCGCGCGTGTCGGCAACGCACAGGAACAGATGGTCGCCCTGGACGAACACCACGTGCAGCCGTGGCAGTCGCACATCCTCCTTCTCGCTGAGGAAGCCCTGTTTGCGCAGCACCGGGCGCAGCGCATTGGCGAAGCTGCGCGCGAGCCCGGCGAGCGGCTTGGCGATGTCCGAATCGGGATGCTCCACCCACAGGTCGCCGTAGCGGCCGCTTCCGGCCAGGGCGGCGAGGAGGGGCGTGATGCGGTCCTTCGGATCGATGCCGCGTAGTTCGGCAAGCACACGCAGCTTCTGCCGCGCGAAGACCAGGTCGCGCCACGGCAGCGCCCGGTCCAGTGCGACGGCATCCTCGGCGACGAACAGCACGTGGCCGTCGTTGCGCTGGGCGCGCGCATAGCCGGCGATACCGGCGTGCGCCGCGCGCTCGCCGAGCTCGGCGGCGAGTTCGGGTTCGAATCCCTGGCGGCAGTAGGCCAGCAGGCCGGTCGTCGATGACATGGGGGCAGTGTAGCCGCGCAGGCGCCGCGATACGAAGCGCGGCGTCGGCGTGCGCTCAGTAGCGGTCGCCGCCCATCTCGCCGTAGTGCTTGAGCACGGCGCGCGCGTCGTCGCGGCGCAGGTCGCGCATGACCTCGATGCCACGCTTGTTGAGCTCGCCCACCCAGTCCGCCGGCAGCGGGCCCTCGTCGAATTCGGTCAGTTCCATCACGTCTTCCGCGCGCGCACCGATCAGCAGGCGATCGATGCCGGCCCACACCGTGGCGCCGTAGCACTGGCAACAGGGCTGCGAGGACGTGGCCAGGGTCACCGGCGCCATGCGGTCGTTCAAGCGCGGCGTCTGCAGGCGCTGCTGCGCCAGCATGTAGGCCATGTTCTCGGCGTGCGCCAGCGAGCAGGTATGCGGCATCACCCGGTTCACGCCGATGGCGACCACGCGGTGGTCGGGCCCGAACACCACCGCGCCGAACGGGCCGCCGGTGTTGGCGTCCACGTTGCGGCGCGAGAGTTCGATGGCCAGCGCGACCTTGTCTTCATCGCCGGCGTAGGTGGCGGCCAGGTCAACGAGGTCGTGGGTCCAGGCGGGCAGGGTCAGGTGGATCTGTTGGTAGAGCATCACTGTGCAGGGGCAGGGGAGGAGGAAGCCGCTTCGCAGCGGCCGCTGACGCATTGGCAGGCGGTCACGTCGGCGAAACCGCAGACGCCGGCCATGCCGCTGGCGGCGCACTGCGCGCGCACGCCCTGCGGATCGGTCGGGCTGTTCTTGTTGACGCAGGCCGGCATGCTGCCGCAGCAGTTGCCGACGTCCTTCACTGCGCAGTCGGCATTGCTGCCGCAGGCGTAGTCCACCGTGATCGCGCCGGCCTGGCGCGGCGGCAGCGTGCCGCCGGTGGGCTTGGGCGTCGACGCAGTGGGCGGTTCGGCGCCGTCGCCCGGCGTAGCGGGCGCCGCGCATCCGGCCAGGAAGGCGGCCGCGACCAGCATCAACGACAGGGCGAACGGCAGGCGCAGGAAGGTGCGGGGCATGGCGAACTCCTTTCCGGGATGGATGAACCGCCAGCCTGAGGCCGGCCGCCTCAACGGCCGGTGAAGCCGACGGCTCAGGCCTTCGTCGCCCAGGTGTCGCGCAGGGTGACGCTGCGGTTGAACACCGGACGTGCAGCCGTATGGTCGTAGCGGTCGGTGACGAAGTAGCCGATCCGCTCGAACTGGAACGACTGCTCGGGCGCGGCGTCGGCCGCGGCCGGTTCCACGTAGCCGGTCGTCGTGCGGCGCGAGTCGGGATTCAGATAGTCGCGGTAGGTCTTGCCTTCGGCATCGTCGTCGGGATTCGGGACGGTGAAGAGGCGGTCGTACAGGCGCACGTCCGCGGCCACGGCATGCTTCGCGCTGACCCAATGAATAGTGCCCTTGATCTTGCGCTCGGCACCGGCCATGCCCGGGCGGGATTCCGGATCCAGCCAGCCGCGCAGCTCGACGATGTCGCCGGCCTCGTTCTTGATGACCTCATCGCAGCGCACGATGCCGGCGCCGCGCAGACGCACTTCGCCGCCCGTGGTCAGGCGCTTGAAGCCCTTCGGCGGCACTTCCTCGAAATCCTCGCGCTCGATCCACAGCTCGCGCGAGAACGGCACGCTGCGCTGGCCGAAGGATTCGTCCTTCGGATGGTTGGAGAACGTCAGCGTTTCCTCGTGGCCGTCCGGCAGGTTCGCCAGCACCAGTTTCACGGGGTCGATGACGGCCATGCGGCGGGGCGCGGCGGCATCCAGGTCTTCGCGCAGCGCGCCTTCCAGGATGGAGATGTCCAGCAGCGAGTTCTGCTTGCTGATGCCCACGCGGTCCACCATCAGGCGCAACGCGGCCGGCGTGTAGCCGCGGCGACGGATGCCCTGCAGCGTCGGCATGCGCGGGTCGTCCCAGCCGTCGACGAGGTTGTCTTCCACCATCGCGAGCAGCTTGCGCTTGCTCATCACCAGATAGTTGAAGTTCAGGCGCGAGAACTCGATCTGGCGCGGCTTGCTGGCTTCCTTCGGCAGGCCCTTGGCCAGCAGCGGCGCGATCAGGTCCGGCGAGCCGGCCAGGTCCACCTTGTCCACGCACCAGTCGTAGAGCGGGCGGTGGTCTTCGAATTCCAGCGTGCACAGCGAATGGGTGATGCCTTCCACCGCGTCGCTCAGCGAGTGCGCGTAGTCGTACATCGGGTAGATCGGCCAGTCGTTGCCGGTGTTCTGGTGCTCGACGTGCTTGATCCGGTACAGCGCCGGGTCGCGCAGGTTGATGTTGCCGCTGGCCATGTCGATCTTCGCGCGCAGCGTGCGCGCGCCGTCCGGGAACTCGCCCGCGCGCATGCGGCGGAACAGGTCCAGGTTCTCCTCGACGCTGCGGTCGCGGTAGGGCGAGTTGCGGCCGGGCTCGGTCAGCGTGCCGCGGTATGCGCGCACGTCATCCGCGCTCAGGTCGCAGACGAAGGCGTCGCCCTGGCGGATCAGCTTCTCGCCGGCGAGGTACAGCACTTCGAAATAGTCGGAAGCGTGGCGCAGGTCGTGCCAGTCGAAGCCCAGCCAGCGCACGTCGTCCTGGATGGCGCGGACGTACTCGGGGTCTTCCTTGGCCGGGTTGGTGTCGTCCAGGCGCAGGTTGCAGACGCCGCCGAACTCACCGGCGATACCGAAATCCAGGCAGATCGCCTTGGCGTGGCCGATGTGCAGGTAGCCGTTGGGCTCCGGCGGGAAGCGCGTCTTCACCGCGGTGTGGCGGCCGCTGGCCAAGTCTTCGCGCACGATCTGGCGGATGAAGTCCCGCTTTTCCGGGGCGGCATCGTCAGTGAGGGGGGCGGAGGGCGTGGCGGCGTCGGACATCGGGGGCGGAGAGGCGTGGAAAAACGCCAGTTTAGCCGGTCTGGCGCCCCGGCTGGTCTATCCTGAACAGCCTGCGCGCAACGAGCCCCTGCATGAGCCTCCCGGTCCTGGTCATCGGCAACAAGAACTACTCGTCCTGGTCGCTGCGCCCGTGGCTGCTGCTGCGGCACTTCGGCGTGGAGATCGAGGAGATCCGCCTGCCCCTCGACACGCCCGCGTTCGCCTCGGAGGTCCTGCGCCATTCCCCGACCGGCAAGGTGCCTGCGCTGCACGATGACGGGGTCCACGTGTGGGATTCGCTCGCCATCTGCGAATACGCCAACGAGCGCTGGCTGGATGGGTGCGGCTGGCCCGCGGACCGGGCGATGCGCGCGCTGGCGCGCGCCGCGGCGGCAGAGATGCATTCGAGCTTCGTCGCGCTGCGCACGCAGTTGCCGATGAACAGCCGGCGCACGCCGGACGCCTACCGCTGGGACGCCGCCGCCCAGCGCGACATCGACCGCATCCAGGCGTTGTGGCGCGAACTGCGCGCCGCGCATGGCGGCGGGGGCGATTTCCTGTTCGGCGAGTTCGGTATCATCGATGCGATGTATGCGCCGGTGGCGGTGCGCTTCGACGGTTACGGCGTGGAGGTGGACGACACCGCACGACGCTACATGCAGGCCTTGTTCGCGCTGCCCGCGATGCGTGCCTGGCGCGAAGCCGCGGCGATCGAGCCTGAATCGGTGCCGGCCACCGAGGCCCTGCGCAGGCCGTTTCCCGGCTGAGCGGGTGTAGGCTGGCTGAGGAGGACACTTCCATGCGCGTGGTCTACCTGGCCGACAACCTGTTCGACGCCCACCTGGTGAAGCACGCCCTGGAAGAGGCGGGCATCCCCACGTTCGTGTTCGGCGAGTCGTTGCTGGGCGGAATGGGCGAACTGCCGCTGTTCGGCGTACTGCGTGTCTGCGTACCGGACACCGCGTTCCCGGAAGCCGAGGGCATCGTGCGCGGGCTGGGGCTGGATTCCGGCTCCGATGGCCCCATCTTGGAAGGCGACGACGAAGGCCTGGGCATCCTGCCGGCCTGATCCGCTTTCCACCGACACACGAGGTTCGCCATGCTGGGTATCGGAGCCTACAAGCAGCGCATGCCGCGCGCGGAAGACATGTTGCCGGGACGCACCGCACCGCTGCCGCTGCACAACCACCACTTCGTCAACGGACGGCCGCTGCGCGATGCATTCGAGGGCTTGCAGCAGGTCGAATTCGGTCTGGGCTGCTTCTGGGGAGCGGAACGCAAGTTCTGGACGCTGCCCGGCGTGTACACCACGGCCGTCGGTTACGCGGGCGGCGGCACGCCGAATGCGACCTACGAGGAAGTCTGTTCCGGCCAGACCGGCCACAACGAAGTGGTGAAGGTCGTCTACGACCCGGCGCAGATTTCGTTCGAACGCCTGCTGCAGGTGTTCTGGGAGAGTCATGACCCCACCCAGGGCATGCGCCAGGGCAACGACGTCGGCACGCAGTATCGCTCCGGCATCTATTGCCACACGCCCGAGCAGCAGGCCGCGGCGGAGGCCAGCCTGCAGGCGTACCAGCAGACGCTGCGCGCGGCGGGCTACGGCGGGATCACGACCGAGATCGTGTATCCGGCGCCGGCGTTCTACTACGCCGAGGACTACCACCAGCAATACCTGGCGAAGAACCCGAACGGCTACTGCGGCCTGGGTGGGACCGGCGTGAGTTGCCCGATCGGGCTTGATGCCTGAAGACCGGCCTTACAGCCGGGTGACACCGCAGACGTAGATGACTTCGCAGGCGCCACCGCCGGTGTCGTCGCGGCTGGTGGAACTGCGCCAGCGCCAGCCGTCCCGGGCGTTCGCCTCCACCAACCACCCGTCGATGCGCACGCGCTCGCCCTTGCGCACGCCGGCCAGCGCCTGCGCGACGGCATCGCTGCCCGGGATCATGTGCATGTTCGCGCTGCTGCGGGCGATTTCGTTCGGCGGCAGCGGTGGCTGGTCGCTCCAGCGATAGTGGTACCAGCGCGAGGACTGGCTGATGTCCAGTGCGTCGATCACGGCGTCTTCGGTCATGCGTGCCCAACCGAGCGCCAGGTCGGTCGGCGACAGGTCCGACTCGCGACCGCTGCGGTAATCCTCGCGCGACAGCACGCGGGCTTCCACGCTGAAGCCGGCGAGCGGCGTCAGCGTGGCGGCGTCGAGCGCGAACGGCGCCACGCTGCCCGGCACGTCCGTCTGCAGCGGCGGCTCGCCCGCCGCCACGCGGGGCGGCAGTGGGCAGGCGAGGGTCAGGTCGCCCGCGGACGCGGGCGCCTTCGGGCCGTGGCGCGTATCAGAGAACCACCACCCTGCCAGGCAGATCAGGATGCCGATCACCAGCAGGGTACGCAGGCTCACGCGGTGAGCTTCTCGCGGATCGTGGTGCGCAGGGCGGCCAGGTCCTTGGCGAAGATCTCGATGCCGGTGGAGAGCTTTTCCTTCGCCATCGGATCGGCCTCGATCGCGGCCGCGAAGCTTTCGGCCGTCACCGGTGCCGCCGTGACCGCTTCAGCGGCCGTGGGCGAGAGCTTGCGCGGCAAGTCGCCGTGGTCCTGGTCCAGCTTCTCCAGCAGGTCCGGCGAAATGGTCAGGCGGTCGCAACCGGCCAGCGCCTCGATCTGCGCGGTGGAACGGAACGACGCGCCCATCACCACGGTGGGCGAGCCGCGACGCTTGAACTCGGCGTACACGCCGCGCACGAACACCACGCCCGGGTCTTCGTCGATGGTCGCCGGCGCTTGGCCGTTGGCGACGTACCAGTCGAGGATGCGGCCCACGAACGGCGAAATCAGGAACGCACCGGCTTCGGCGCAGGCGATGGCCTGGGTCGGATTGAAGATCAGGGTGAGGTTGCAGTCGATGCCTTCGGCCTGCAACACGCGCGCGGCTTCCACGCCTTCCCAGGTGGAGGCGACCTTGATCAGGATGCGGTCGCGGCCGATGCCCTGGTCGGCGTACATCTGCACGAACTTGCGCGCCTTGGCCACGGTGGCGGCGGTGTCGTAGGCCTGGTCGGCGTCGACTTCGGTGGAGACGCGGCCGGGAATCAGGCCGGCGAGCTTCGCGCCGACGCCCACGGTCAGGCGGTCGACCACTTCATCCACCAGCGCTTCGCCGCCGCCCTGTGTGCGCGCCCAGGTGAGCTGCTCTTCGATCAGGTCGGCGTACACCGGCAGGTCCAGTGCCTTCTTCACCAGCGTGGGATTGGTGGTGCAGTCCACCGGCTTGAGGCGCTTGATGGCGTCGTAATCGCCGGTATCGGCGACGACGACGGAGAGTTCGCGGAGCTGCTGCAGCTTGGAGGGGGTGGCGTCGGACATGGGGGTCGAAAAGGCGGGGGAAACGGGCGACAAGTATGCCTTGTCCCGCGGGGGCAGGCCCGGCCGCGGGAGCGTACTTTTCGTGGATTGACGCGATAGCGGGTGTTGCCGGCTCAGCGGTGCAGGTCGCCGCGGGCTTCGGGTTGGTAGTCGATGGCGGTCACGCGCAGGCGCAGCGACCGGTTGCCGGGTGCGTGCCAGTCGATGGTCTGGCCGATGGCCAGGCCCAGCAGGGCGCTGCCGACGGGCGCCAGCACCGAGACGCGTCCGGTCTCGACGTTCGCCTCGTGGGGATACACCAGGGTCAGGCGATGGTGTTCGCCGGTGAGCTCGTCCTCGCATTCCACGCGCGAGTGCATCGTCACCACGTTGTCCGGCATCCGGTCCGGCGTGCGCACGTCGGCGCGGTTGAGTTCATCGATCAGGGCGAGCGCGGCCGGATGCCGGCGCAGTACAGGCGTGTCGAGCAGGGCTTCCAGGCGCGAGAGATCGCGGCTGGACACGACGAGCGGGGGAAGCGAGGGCGGCAAGCCGCTGGTGCGGGTGTTGTTCATCGGGGTCTCCGTGTGTTTTGGGGGCGCGCAAAAGGAAACGGGCGACGCGTCGCCGCGCCGCCCATCGGGGTCCTGTTTGCCGCCTTACCGTAGCCCGGAAGGCGGTGGGGTTCAAGCCGCGCGCGCGCGCGGCGTGGGGCGTCCGGCCGGCGGCTGCGCACAGCCTGTATCGGGCTCAAAGAGACTGGGCGGCAGTTCGCGGAACACGCGCGCCAATTGCAGCAGGAAATCGCTCATCGCCGAACTCTTGCGCCACACCATGGCGATCTGCCGGCTCGGGTGCGAATCGCTGAAGCCCAGCAGGTGGATGTTCTCCGAGCGCGCCACGGGCGGTTTCACCGCCAGCGTCGGCAGCAGGGTGATGCCGACATCGGCGGCGACCATCTGGCGCAGGGTTTCCAGGCTGGTGGCGCGGAACTCGGACTTCTCGTTCGCCCCGGACAGTCGGCAGACATCCAGCGCCTGCTCGCGCAGGCAGTGGCCGTCCTCGAGCAGCAGCAGGCGCTGATCCGCGAGCTCCGCCAAGGCCAGCGAATCGCGGCGCGCGAGGGCGTGCGATTCCGGTACGGCGAGGACGAAGGGCTCCTCGAACAGGAATTCGGTGTGCAGCTGGTCGTCGGTCACCGGCAACGCCAGCAAGCCGGCGTCGAGCTTGCCTTCGCGCAGGCGCGAGAGCAGTACGTCGCTTTTCTCTTCGACCAGCAGCAGCTCCAGGTCAGGAAAGCGCGCGCGGATGCGCGGCACCACATGGGGCAGCAGGTAGGGACCCAGGGTGGGGAAGATGCCCAGCCGCACCGTGCCGGCCTCGGGATCCTGGCTGCGGCGGGCGGCTTCCTTCATCTGTTCGACTTCGGCGACGATGCGTCGCGCGCGGTCGGCGGCATCGCGTCCGGCGGGGGTCAGCATCACCTTGCGTGGCGCACGCTCGACCAGCGGCACGCCCAGCTCGTCCTCCAGCTTCTTGATCTGGGTGGAGAGCGTGGGCTGGCTGACGTAGCACGCCGCGGCGGCCCGGCCGAAATGCTTGTGGTCCGCCAGGGCCACCAGGTACTTCAGGTCGCGCAGATTCATCGGAACCTCCCTCAAGGAACCGCGGTGCGGGCGGCAGCGCCGCCCGCTCGGTACATCATGCCGCGACTGCGTCCGTCGCTTCCACCGGGGCAGAGGTGCGGATCAGGTGGTCGAAGGCGCTCAGCGCGGCCTTCGAACCTTCGCCCATGGCGATGACGATCTGCTTGTACGGCACGGTGGTGGCATCGCCCGCGGCGAACACGCCCGGCACGCTGGTCTGGCCGCGGTCGTCGACGATGATCTCGCCACGCGGGCTCAGCGCGACGGCGCCCTTCAGCCATTCCGTGTTCGGCAGCAGGCCGATCTGCACGAAGATGCCTTCCAGTTCCACGCGGTGGGTGTCGCCGCCGGCGCGGTCCTTGTAGACCAGGCCGTTGACCTTGGTGCCGTCGCCGAGCACTTCCGTCGTCTGCGCGCTGGTGACAATGCGCACGTTCGGCAGGCTGCGCAGCTTGCGCTGCAGCACGTCGTCGGCGCGGAGCTTGCCGTCGAACTCGATCAGGGTGACGTGCGCGACGATGCCGGCCAGGTCGATCGCGGCCTCGACGCCGGAGTTGCCGCCGCCGATCACCGCCACGCGCTTGCCCTTGAACAGCGGGCCGTCGCAGTGCGGGCAGTAGGCCACGCCCTTGTTGCGGTACTCGTTCTCGCCGGGCACGTTCATCTGCCGCCAGCGCGCGCCGGTGGACAGGATCACCGTCTTCGACTTCAGCGACGCGCCGTTGGCGAGCTGCACTTCCACCAGGCCGTCCGGGCCGGCGGGGACGAGCTTTTCCGCGCGCTGCAGGTTCATCACGTCGACCTGGTAATCGCGCACGTGCTGCTCCAGCGCGGCGGCGAGCTTCGGGCCTTCGGTGTACGGCACGGAGATGAAGTTCTCGATGGCCATGGTGTCCAGCACCTGGCCGCCGAAACGTTCGGCCGCCACGCCGGTGCGGATGCCCTTGCGCGCGGCGTAGATCGCGGCGCCGGCGCCGGCGGGGCCGCCACCGACGACGAGCACGTCGTACGGCGCCTTGGCCTTGATCTTCTCGGCATCGCGCTTACCGGCATTGGTGTCGAGCTTGGCGACGATCTCTTCCACGCCCATGCGACCGGCGCCGAACACCTCGCCGTTGAGGAAGATCGTCGGCACCGACATCACTTCGCGCTGCTCGACTTCCTGCTGGAACAGCGCACCGTCGATCGCCACGTGCTGGATCTTCGGATTCAGCACCGCCATCAGGTTCAGCGCCTGCACGACGTCCGGGCAGTTCTGGCACGACAGCGAGAAATAGGTTTCGAAGCGGTACTCGCCGTCGAGCGCGCGGATCTGTTCGATCACGTCCTGCGCCAGCTTCGACGGATGGCCGCCGACCTGCAGCAGCGCCAGCACCAGCGAGGTGAACTCGTGGCCCATCGGCAGGCCGGCGAAGGTCAGGTGGATGTCATGGCCCGGCGAGGTCAGCGCGAACGACGGCGTGCGCTCGCCGCCGCGCTGCTCGGTGACGGTGATCTTGTCGGAGACGTCCTGCAGGTCCTTCAACAACGCCTGCAGCTCGGCGGAGCCGGCGCTGTCGTCCAACTGCGCGGTGATGTGGATCGGGCGCACGGCCTTTTCCATGTAGGCGGTGAGCTGCGTCTTCAGATTGGCGTCCAGCATGGCGAACGTCTCCGTGGAGGGATTCTGGGAAGGAACCGGGGGAAGGGGGTGGGCAGGCGTTTGCAGGAGCGGCATGTGCCGGGGAGAGGGGCGCCGGTCAGGGAGGAGGGAACCGGCAAGCGGCGCATGCCGCTGCTGCAAACGTCCGGGCCATCCTCCGGGCCCGTGGCCCGGAGGTGGCGTGCTGCGGTGTCGCGACGGCGCATCCACGCGGGGATGCGCCGGTACTGCGGTGACGCTTAGATCTTGCCGACCAGGTCCAGCGACGGGGCGATCGTCTGCGCGCCTTCCTTCCACTTGGCCGGGCAGACCTGGCCGGGGTTGGCGGCGGTGAACTGCGCGGCCTTCAGCTTGCGCAGGGTCTCCGACACGTCACGGGCGATCTCGTTGCTGTGGATCTCGGCGGTCTTGATGACGCCTTCCGGGTTGATGACGAAGGTGCCGCGCAGGGCCAGGCCTTCTTCTTCGATGTGCACGCCGAAGGCGCGGGTCAGCTGGTGGGTCGGGTCGCCGACCAGCGGGAACTGGGCCTTGCCCACCGCCGGGGAGGTTTCGTGCCACACCTTGTGCGAGAAGTGCGTGTCGGTGGTGACGATGTAGACCTCGGCGCCGGCCTTCTGGAACTCGGCGTAGTTGGCGGCGGCGTCTTCCACTTCGGTCGGGCAATTGAAGGTGAAGGCGGCCGGCATGAAGATCAGGACCGACCACTTGCCCTTCAGGGTGCCGTCGGTGACTTCGACGAATTCGCCGTTGTGGAAGGCGGTGGTCTTGAACGGCTGGACCGCGGTGTTGATCAGGGACATGGAAGATCCTCGTGAGTGGAGTGGGTGTGGTGAAGTAGTGAGGCGATGGTAGGCAACGGCTATTGATTCCTCAAATCGATTGATGGAATTGAATAGATAGTTTTTGACTATCAAGAGGTGGGGGCGGATGAAACGCGACGCAAGCGGGCGCCGTCGTTCTTTAGATAATTCATTGTTTTTCAGTAACTTGTTGGCGGCGATGGGCTGGGCGCGCCCTGCGGTGCGAAGGGGATGCGCAACGGTGGTGGATCCCGGAAAGTGTCGTCGAGGCCGGTTGGCAGCGATCTCGCGTTCCATACGCCATTGAGCACCATGATGGTGCGTCGCGGCGATACGTGGGCGTTCGGAGGGCGGTCGCCCGTTACCATGCGCGCCATGTCCCACGACGCTCCCCTCCGGCTGGACCACGCCCTGCGCGCCGCCTCAGCCCGCCTGGCCGGCCCCGACGCACGCCATGAAGCCGAACACCTGCTGCTGCACGTGATCGGCCGTGATCGCGCCTGGCTGTTCGCGCATGGCGACGCGCCGTTGTCGCAAGCGCAGGCCCAGGCGTTCGATGCGCTGCTGCAGCGTCGACTGGCCGGCGAGCCGGTGGCCTACCTGACCGGTCGCCGTGGGTTCTGGACGCTGGACCTGCGGGTCTCGCCAGCCACCCTGATTCCCCGTCCGGAAACCGAGCGCCTGGTCGAACTCGCCCTGGAGCGCCTGCCGGACGACACGCCGCTGCGCATCGCCGACCTCGGGACCGGGACCGGTGCGATCGCGCTGGCGCTGGCCAGCGAGCGACCGCAGGCCCGCGTGGTGGCCACCGACCTCAGTGACGACGCCCTGGCCATCGCTCGGGAGAACGGCAGCGCCAACGACCTGGCGAACGTTGAGTTCCGCGCCGGCAGCTGGTGGACACCGGTGGCGGGCGAACGCTTCCACCTGATCGCCAGCAATCCTCCCTACATCGCCGAGGGTGATGTGCACCTGGCACAGGGCGACCTGCGTTTCGAACCGCCGGCGGCGCTGTCGTCCGGTGCGGACGGCCTCGACGCGATCCGCATGATCGTGGCGGGCGCGCCCGTACACCTGCTGCCCGGCGGCTGGCTGCTGCTGGAGCATGGCTGGGACCAGGGCGATGCCATCCGCGCGCTGCTGACCGCGGCGGGCTTCGTCGATGTCGCCACCGAGACCGACCTGGAACAGCGCGACCGCGTGACCCTCGGGCGCGTAACGGAAGGGCAAGACGCGAGCCGCTAGACTGTCGCTTTCATCCAGGACTTGCCGCCCATGCGCACGCTGTACCCCGATATCGAGCCCTTCGACACCGGCACGCTGAAGGTCGATGACCGCCACACGCTGTACTACGAGCAGTGCGGCAATCCGCAGGGCAAGCCCGTGGTGCTGCTGCATGGCGGGCCGGGCGCGGGCTGCAGTCCCGAAGATGCGCCGCTTCCACGACCCGGCCAAGTACCGCATCGTGCTGTTCGACCAGCGCGGCTCCGGGCGCTCCACGCCGCACGCGGACCTGGTGGACAACACCACGTGGGATCTCGTGGCCGACATTGAGGCGCTGCGCGAAGCGTTGGGCATCGAGCGTTGGCAGGTGTTCGGCGGCAGCTGGGGCTCGACCCTGGCGCTGGCGTACGCCGAAACGCATCCGCAGCGCGTGACCGAGCTGGTGCTGCGCGGCATCTTCATGCTCCGGCGCTGGGAGCTTGAATGGTTCTACCAGGAAGGCGCGAGCCGCCTGTTCCCGGATGCATGGGAGCACTACATCACCGCGATCCCGCCGGTCGAACGCCATGACCTGATCTCCGCCTTCCACCGGCGCCTGACGTCCGACGACAAGGCCACGCGCCTGGCGGCGGCGAAGGCCTGGAGCGTGTGGGAAGGGGCGACCAGCTTCCTGCATGTCGACGCGGACTTCGTCAGCGGCCACGAAGAGCCCGAATTCGCGCTGGCGTTCGCGCGCATCGAGAACCACTACTTCGTCAACGGCGGTTTCTTCGAGGTCGAAGACCAGCTGCTGCGGGACGCATCGCGCATCGCCGACATCCCCGGCGTGATCGTGCACGGCCGCTACGACGTGGTGTGCCCGATCGCCAACGCGTGGGAGCTGCACAAGGCCTGGCCGAAGGCGAGGCTCGAGATCACGCCGGCGTCGGGCCATTCGGCGTTCGAAGCGGAGAACGTGGACGCGCTCGTGCGCGCGACGGACGCGTTCGCCTGACGGCGGACGACATCGTCATCCAGGCCAGGCAGGGGAGGACACGATGGGCGCACCACGCAGGCAGGCTTCCACATTCGACCAGCGCGTGCTGGACCTGTACGACGATTACGTCCACGGACGCGTCGATCGCCGCGGTTTCCTGTCCGGCGCAGCGCAGTTCGCGGTCGCCGGCACGACGGCCGCGGGCCTGCTGGCGGCGCTGACGCCGCAGTACGCGTTCGCGGCACAGGTGGCGGCGGACGATCCGCGCATCAGCGCCGTCTACCGCACGTTCCCGGCACCGCACGGCCATGGCGAAGGCCGCGGTCTGCTGGCGGTGCCGCGCGCGCCGGGACGCCATCCGGTGGTGCTGGTCGTGCACGAGAACCGCGGACTGAATCCGTACATCGAAGATGTCGCCCGACGCCTGGCGGTGGCCGGCTTCATCGCGTTCGCCCCGGATGCGCTGTATCCGCTCGGCGGCTATCCCGGCAACGACGACACCGGGCGCGAGATGCAGGCGAAACTGGATCGGGACAAGGTACTGGCCGACCTGGAAGCCGCCGCACGCTTCGCCCATGCGTTGCCGCGCGGTAACGGCAAGCTCGGCGTGGTCGGTTTCTGCTTCGGCGGGCTGGTGACCAACGTGCTGGCCGCGCGCCTGCCGGACCTCGTCGATGCCGGCGTGCCGTACTACGGTGGCCAGCCCTCTGCGGAGGAAGCCGCGCGCATCCGCGCGCCGTTGTTGCTGCAGTTCGCCGCGCTGGATACGCGCGTCAACGCGGGCTGGCCCGCCTACGAGCAACAGCTGAAGGCGGCCGCTGTGTCGTACACCGCCTACGTCTATCCCGACGTGAACCACGGCTTCCACAACGACACGACGCCACGTTATAACGCCGCGGCAGCCGAACTGTCGTGGCAGCGCACGCTGGCCTTCTTCGACCAGCACCTGCGCTGAGCAGGCGCTACGGCGAGGCGCGCTCGGGTGCGGCCACGTCGACCTTCATGCGACGGTAGGCGCGCTGCAGGCGCGCGCTGCCACCGGGCAGACGATCGCCTTCGACGGTGATGTCGATGCGCAACGCGCCGGAGGCCGCATCGGGCAGCGTGTAGCGGTAGGTGGCGCGGCGCCCGTCCGGGATATCCAACTGCAACGTCAGCCGGCCGCCGTCATCGCGCAGTGTCGCGCGCGTGCCGTCCGCGAGATCGAGCGTGCCTGAGAGCGGCACGACGACCACGTCGCGACCGTCCGAAGTCCCGAACACCACCGCTTCGCGCATCCGTTGCAGCACAAGCACGGCATCCTCGGGTGCAGCGAAGGCGCCCTGCGTGGGCAGCAGGCCTTTCAGGCTGGGACGGCCGCCGTCGGGACGGGCACCTCCGGGGGGAGGGCCCATCGGCCCACCTCCCGCACTGCCCGGCGGCGGGCCCATCGGGCGGTCGCCACCGCCGGAAGGCGGTCCACCGGCGCCGCCCGGGCCGCCGCGACCGGGGCGTGGACCCCGCTCCGGACGCGCACCCACGGGCAGGGCCCGCTCGGCCTCTTGCAGCAGCTGCGCGTTCGTCTCCACATCGGGTTGCCATTCACCGGAGGGATCCTGCGGAGCGGCCTGTGCCAGCGCGGGCGGGACGGTCGCGATCAGGGCAGCGAGAAAACAGGCAGTCAGGCGCACATCGTCGGCTCGAGAGGGAACGTCCGCGGAACGTTTGACGCGGCGGCAGGATGACGCGCGCCCGGACGTCGTTGCCCGACATTCAGTCGGCGGCCCTGCGCGTGTCCGGTGCGCCTGTGCGGGAGCGAACCTTCCGCATGTACGCGGCGAAACGGGCCAGCCGCTCCGGGAGGATGTCGTGACGATCGAACATACCGCGCGGGCGCATGCCAGCAGGATCGGGTTGGAGGACGTCGACATCCCCCGCCTAGGCATGTCGGCCATGCGCTTCATCAAGGCGATCGAGCGCGGCCAGCACGAGGTCCTCTGGGACGCGGCGTCGGACACGATCCGGCGCACGATGGGACGCGATGCCTTCATCGCGTTGATGGCGCAACGCCATGGCGCACTCGGGCCCGGCCTGGACCGGCGCTGGGCGGCCGTGCGCGTCGACCAGCCGGGGCAGCGGCCGCATTGGCAGCCGGGCACGTATGCGGTACTGGAGTTTTCCGTGGCCTTCGGCGAAGCCGCCATACCGCACCGCGAAACGGTGACCCTGCGCCGCGAGGATGCAGGCGTCTGGCGCCTGGCCGGTTACGCGGTCAGGGCATCCTGATCCGTTATTGCCGCGGCGTGCCGTCGAGCGTGTGGTCGATCATCCACAGCCCCGCCCAGAGCTTCGCATCCAGTTCGTAGCCTTCGGCCATCTTCTGCGCCAGCCAGGCGGCGGCGCGCGTGCGGGGAATGGCGTGCACGGTGATGTCTTCGTCGCCATCGCCGCCGCCGTCGCCCACCTTGCGCAGATCGGTGGCGCGGACGAAGGCGATCTTCTCGCTGCTGCTGCCCGATGAGGTGGGGCCGATCATCAGCACTTCCGCGTGCGCGGCGGTCCAGCCGGTCTCTTCTTCGAGCTCGCGGATCGCCGAGACCTCGATGGATTCGTCGGCATGGATATCGCCGACCAGGCCCGCCGGCATCTCGATGGTCAGGGCCTGCAACGGCACGCGGAACTGTTCGACGAACAGCACCTCGTCGTCCGGCGTGACCGCGATGATGATCGCGGCGAGTCCGCCGGCATGCGCACGCTCCACGTATTCCCAGGTGCCGCGGACCATCATCCGCTGGTACTTGCCTGACCAGACCACCTGCGGCGGCGCCTTGCGCTTGTCGTGTTCGTCCATGGCCCGATGCTAGCCGCTGGCGATGACGATTTACAGGCGACCGGCGCCGCCGTCTTCCAGGCCGGCGGCCACCCGCAGCCGCCGCCGCGTCATCGGGCCGAAGCGCAGGGCATCGGACAGGCCGGTGAGCATGTCGCCGTCGGCCTGGCCGCGTGCGTGCTGGGTGGCGATGTCGCCCAGTGGGGCGTCCAGCGCGATGGTGGTGAGCTGGCGCCAGAGCAGGGCGTGCTCGCGTTGTTCGCGCAGACGCGTGGCCATGGTCGCGGCGCCGCGCAGGCGGAGGAAGGCCACTTCGTCCACCCGAGAGAGCAGGGTGTCGAGATCGCCGAAGTGCGCCAGCAGGATCGCGGCCGATTTCGCCCCGATGCCGCTGACGCCGGGAATGTTGTCCACCGCATCGCCGGTGAGCGCGAGGTAGTCGGCGATCTGCCGCGCTTCCACGCCGTGGCGCGCCTTGACCCCGGCCATGCCCCAGCGTTGGCCGCGCGCGAAATCCCATTGCTCGTCGTGCTCGCCGAGCAACTGCGACAGATCCTTGTCGGCGGAGACGATGACGCCGCGGAACTCCTGCGGCCGCGCCGCATGCAGCGCACTGCCGATCAGATCGTCGGCTTCGTATTCGCCGTGCGACAGCACGCTCAGGCCAAGCGCGGCGCAGAGCGCCTTGCAGTGGGTGAACTGCCGGCGGAGTTCTTCCGGCGCAGGGTCGCGGTTGGCCTTGTAGGCCGGGTACAGGCGATTACGGAAGCAGCTGTCCAGCGCTTCGTCGAAGGCGATCGCGATGTGCGCGGGGCGCTCCTTCTCCAGCAACTCCAGCAGGAAGCGCGCAAAGCCGTGCACCGCGTTGGTGGGCCAGCCGTCGGCATCCTGGAACTCATCCGGGATCGAGTGCCAGGCGCGGAAGACGTACAGGCTGGCGTCGACCAGGTAGAGGGCGCGCACGCTGTCGGCCTCAGGGCGTCCAGTCGGTCAGCAGCGCGGACGGATCCGGGCGGTCGCGCTCGGGCGCATCGACCTGTGGCGTGCCGATGTGGATGAAGCCGGCGACGCGTTCGTTCGGTGCGAGGCCGAGCGTCGCCGCAACCGCCTCGTCATAGGCCATCCAGCCGGTCAGCCATTGCGCGCCGAAGCCCAGCGCCTGCGCGGCCTGCAGCAGCGCGAAGCACACGCTGCCGGCGGTCAACAGCTGCTCCTGCTCCGGCACTTTGTGGCCGGCCGTCAGGCGCGCGACGACGGTGATAATGGTGGGCGCATGCGAGAAACGCGCGCGGTCCTTCTCGACCACCGCATCGGCGGCATCCGGGTCCAGATGCAAGGTGCGTGCCGCAAGGTGTTCACCCAGCGCATGACGGGCGTCGCCCTGGATGCGGATGAAACGGAACGGCACCAGCTTGCCGTGGTCGGGCACGCGCACGGCCGAGGTCAGCATCCGGAGGAGGGTGGCGTCGTCGGGACCCGGCTTGCCGAGCTGCTTGGAGGGCACCGAACGGCGGGCGTCGAGGAACTGCAGGGGGGAAGGGAGCGACATGCGTCAAGTTTAGCGTGTCACATGTTGTTGCATGGCACTAAAATGCCGAGGCCATCACGGTTGCCCGTCCTGCGGATTTCCTACGATGACGGTGCGGATTCCGGTCCGCCTCCCCCGAACTCCTTTCGCCTGCCAAGGCGGGGAACCTTGTGCATGTCGAACGTCCTCAATATCGCCGATCGTCCCGGCCGGGAAACGCGCATGCTTGACCAAGCGCGCGACGCGGCCATTCCGCCATTGGTGGACGCGTTCGCGGTCGCCCTCGGCCGTTTCGACGATGCGCTGTTCGACCGTGCCGAACGGGCGGGCCCGTCGCAGATGGCGTTCCTGGACGCCATGCGCGAGCTGCGCCGCCGCCGCGAGGACATCATCGTGCGGTTCCGCGCGCACCTGCAGCTGGCCTGGAAGGCGCTGCAGGACGGCCGCCCGCTGTCGATGGAAAGCGCATTCGCGCATTCCGCGGAAGACGCACTCACCTTGGTGACCGACCAGGAGCTGGAATCCCGCCTGGCGGTACGCAATCTGGCCAGTGTGATCCTGCGCGACTGCAAGCCGGTGCTGACCCGCTTGGACCGCCGCCTGGGCTGGCTGGCCGGTCAGCCCGCGTTGGAACCCGAATACAACCCCGTGGGTGCCGAACACATCGGCGTCGCGGTGCACCAGGGCTTCGCGGCGTGCGATCTGACCGCCGAAGTGCGCCTGGTCGTCATCAAGCTGTGCGAGCGCGACCTGGTGCCGGCCATCGCCCGCATGTATGCGGCACTGGACCAGCGCCTGGCCCAGATGGGCGTGGCGCCGGAGATGCAGGAGCGCCGCGCGCCCAAGTCCGAGGTGGCCCAGGACATCGAAGACCTGATGTCCGGCGACGAGCCCGGTGCGCCCGCCTGGGCCGCCCGCTTCCTCAACCGCATGGCCGGCATGAACCGTGGCTTGCAGGCGTCCCACGCGAACCCCGCGCCGGCCGCCGGCTTCGGCGACGTGCCGCCGGGCTACTCCGCGGCGCCCGGTACGCAGGGTGTCCTGCTGGAAGCCCTGCATCACCTGCTGCAGGAATCCCGTCGGGGCCGCGACGTTTCTCAGGAACAGCCGCGGCCTTCGCATCCGCAGCGCGATCTTTCCCAGCGCGAGATGTTGTCGGTGCTGTCGCTGCTGCAGGCCACGCCGAGCGCCACGTTGCGTGCCGCCATCGGCGACACCGGGGAGTCGCTGTCGCAGCGGCTGAAGAACGAAGTGCTCAGCAGCGCTATGCAGCTGGGCGTGGATCCATCCACCGCGCGCCTGGCGCCGGTCGACGAAGATGCCATCGACCTGGTCGGCATGCTGTTCGACGTGATGCTGGACGAGCGCGACCTGGATGGCCGTCCGCGCGAACTGATCGGGCGCCTGGTCGTCCCGTTCGTGAAGGTCGCCCTGCTGGACCGCCGGATGTTCGTGCAGAAGACGCATCCCGCGCGTCGCCTGCTCAACGTCCTGGCCGAGGCCTGCGAAGGCAACAACGGCGAGAGCGCCGCCGAGCGCACGCTGCTGACCAAGGTCGAGGAAGTGGTCGACCGCCTGACCGCCGAGTTCAACGAGAACCTGGCGATCTTCCTGACCCTGGAAGAAGAGTTCCGCTCGTTCCTGGAACAGCATCGTCGCCGCATCGAGATCGCCGAGCGCCGTGCCGCCGAGATCCAGCGCGGCCAGGAACGCCTGGAAGCCGCGCGTGCGCGGATGAATACCGAACTGGATGATCGACTGACGGACCGCACCGTGCCGCAGGCGATCGAGGATTTCCTGCGCCAGCCCTGGGCCCACCACGTCACCATGACCGTGCTGCGCGAGGGCGAGGAAGGCGATGGCCTGCGTGAGTCGCTGGCGCTCGCCGATGGCGTGCTCGAGGAACTCACCGAGGCGCAGCGCCATGTCATCGGCAAGCCGTGGCTGCAGGCCTGGCGCCCCGAGCTGCTGAAGGTGTTCTCCAGCGTCGGCATGAACCTGGACGCGGCCGGCGGCGCGGTCGACGCGCTGCACGACACGCTGCAGGCCGTGGCCGCCGCCCGGCCCGACCTGGAAAAAGCGCTGCCCGAACTGCCGCAGGTGGTGCTGCCCAAGCCGGCCGTCGACGAGGACACCACGCCGATCCAACTGGTCGCCGGCGCCGACACGCTCGATTTCGACCACAGCGATGCCGACCATTTCCGTGGGCTGGCGATCGGCACCTGGCTGGACTTCATCGACAAGGACAACAAGGTGCAGCCGGGCAAGCTGTCGTGGGTCAGCCCGATCTCCTCGCGCCTGCTGTTCGTCAACCGTCGCGGCGTGCGCTTCTGCGTCGCCTCGCCGGAAGAGCTGGCCGCGATGGTCCGCCTGGGCCGCCTGCGCACGCACCAGAGCGAGGACGCGTTCGACAGCGCCATGCAGGGCGTGATCGAGCGCCTGGAACCGGTCCCGCCGACCCCGCTGACCTGAGCCTGCGCGGCTCCGCCGCGCTCTGCTAGCATCGTCGTACGGATGGCCTAACGACGAGGGGCGCATGGCGGTCGAAGTGCGGGTACTGAAGGAGTCCGCGGCCGGTGAGCGCCGCGTGGCCGCCACGCCGGAAACGGTGAAGAAGCTGATCGCCGCGGGCGCACAGGTCGTCGTCGAACGCGGCGCGGGTACCGGTACCGGCTTCGTCGATCAGGCGTACGCCGATGCCGGCGCCACCCTGGACGGCGGCGAAGGCCGATCCCAGGCCGACGTGGTGCTCTGCGTGCAGACGCCGCCGGCCGAGGCGATCGCCGGGTTCAAGCCGGGCGCCAGCCTGGTCGGCGTGCTCCAGCCCACCGCCGATCCCGCGCGTGCCGAGGCGCTGCAAGCGCGCGGCCTGCAGAATTTCCCGCTCGAGCGACTGCCGCGCACCACGCGTGCGCAGGCGATGGACGTACTGAGTTCGCAAGCCGGCATGGCCGGTTACAAGGCGGTGCTGATCGCCGCGCAACTGGCGCCGCGGTTTTTCCCGATGCTGACCACCGCGGCCGGCACGATCCGTCCGTCGAAGGTGTTGATCGTCGGCGCCGGCGTGGCGGGCCTGCAGGCCATCGCCACCGCCAAGCGCCTCGGTGCGCAGGTGGAAGGGTTCGACGTGCGCCCGGAAACGCGCGAGCAGATCGAGTCGCTCGGTGGCCGCTTCCTCGACCTGGGCGTCAGCGCGGCGGGCGAGGGCGGCTATGCGCGCCAGCTCACCGACGAAGAACGCGCGCTGCAGCAGCAGCGCCTGGCCGACCATCTCAAGGGCATCGATGTCGTCGTCTGCACGGCCGCGGTGCCGGGACGACCGGCGCCGAAGATCATCAGCACCGCGATGGTGGCGGGGATGAAGCCGGGCAGCGTCATCGTCGACCTGGCCGCGGAAACCGGCGGCAACTGCGAGCTCACCCGGCCGGGGGATACCTACGACCAGCAGGGCGTGACGATCGCCGGGCCGCTGAACCTGGCCAGCCTGGGCGCGGTGCACGCCAGCGAGATGTACGCACGCAACGTGCTCAACTTCGTGTCCTTGTTCATCAAGGACGGCGCGCTGCAGTTCGACTGGAACGACGAACTGCTGGCCAAGACCGTCTGGCCGGAACGGCCCGACGCGTCCGCGCAGGCGGCCTGACGCCGCAAGAAAACGGGATCAGCGCTCCTCGCGCTGCGGCCGGCGCCGCGGCGCGTTCTCTTTCATCCAGGCATCGCGCTGCTCGGGCGTCATCTTCTTCCACTCGTCGCGCAACGCGGTGCGCTGCTCGGGCGTGAGCTCCTTCATCCGGCCGTAGAGCGCGCGGGCCTGCCGGCGCTGCTCGGGATTCATGCCTTCGAAGCGCTTCATGCCGTGGCGCGCCTGCGCGCGCTGTTCGGGCGACATGGACTGCCAGCGCTGCGCGCGCTCCAGCATGCGCGGGCGCTCGTCGGGCTCGCGGTTCCAGCGGTCGCGCAGTGGCGCGATCAACGCTTCGCGCTGCTGCGGCGTCAGCTGTTCCCAGGTGGGCAGGGGCGCGGGGGGCGCCGACTGCGCGAACGCCTGCGCGGACGCGAAGACCAGCAGGCAGAGGGCGAACAGGCGGGCGGTACGGGATGTCATGGGTTACTCCATCGCAAGAGGCTGCGCATCCGCGGAGGCGAGCCACAGGTACAGGTCGGGATCTTCGTCCAGCGTGCCGGCGGAGGCTTCGTCGAGCGCGGCTTCGCCGTCGGTCACGGCCACCGGCGTCGCCGTGCCGGGCGTCGGTGCGGTCGATGTGCGCGGCAGGAACTGCAGTCCGATGCCCACCGCGAGCACCGCACTGAAGGCCGTGGCCGTCAGCCAGCGCCACGGACGCGCGCCTTCGGGCGCGGCGCGCTGGGCCTCGTGGCGCGCGCTGCGCAGGCGCATCAGGGTCTGCGGGGACATCTGCGCGAGCGAGGCGCGATGCAGCCCGCGGGCCTTCGCGTCGAAGCCGGTGTCGTCGTGGGGATGGACGGGGTTCATCGGAATTCCTCCAGTTGCTTTTGCAGGGCTTCGCGCGCGCGGGACAGGTGGGTCTTCACCGATCCCTCCGAGCAGCCCATGACGCGGGCGGTGTCCGCCACGTCCAGTTCTTCCAGCACGCGCAGCGTGAACGCTTCGCGCTGGCGTGCCGGCAATGCGCGCAAGGCTTGGACCAGGCGGGCATAGGCCTCGCGCTGGTCGTGCGCCTGCGACGGTCCGGCGCCCTGATCGGGCGCCCAGTCCACCGGGCTTTCCTCGCCGCGGTCGCCCGTAGGCAGCAGCCAGCGCAGGCGGAAACCGGCGCGGCGCTGCAGGTCGACGATCCGCCGGCGCAGGATGCTCCAGAACAGCGGCGTCCACTCGTCCGCCGGCCGGTCCTTGTAGACGAGCATCTTCATCATCGCGTCTTGGACCACGTCCAGGGCGTCGTCGCGATGGCGCAAGCCCGCTTCGGCGAAGCGGAACGCGCGCGGCCCGATCTCGGCCAGGAACAGCTCCAGCGTCGCCGCCGGGGCGGGCGAGACAGGCGTGTCCGGCAACGGGTTCGGGGTGGCACTCACCAACATAGCTTAGCGACCGGTGCCGTGAATCAGCCGCGACGAGCCGTCCGCAGGACGCGGCGGGCTATCAGCGGGGACGGATCGGGCGGGCACGGCATGGTCGGTTCTCCGCGGGGGGCGCAAGGTGGAACGCGCCACGTGGGTCGCGGTTGACACGCCACCGGCGGGGTCTCGACGGGTTCAGGTACGGTTATGATGCGGAACACGCCCCGCCGAGCGCGGTGGCGCCGACAACGTGGACAGGATGGGGGAGCGGATGAGCGACGGGTTCGTGGCGCTGTACATCTTCATGCTGGCGGCCATCGCCGGGCACGTGATCATTTCGCGGGTGCCGGTGATCCTGCACACGCCGCTGATGTCCGGTTCCAACTTCATCCACGGCATCGTCCTGATCGGTGCGATGGTCGTGCTGGGCCACGCCGACACTACGGTGGAGAAAGCCATCGGCTTCATCGCCGTGCTGCTGGGGGCGGGCAACGCCGCCGGCGGCTACGTGGTCACCGAGCGCATGCTGGAGATGTTCAAGAGCAGCAAGCCCGCGGGTGGCAAGTGAGCAGCATGCCGATCACGCCTGCGCCTGCGCGCGCCACCGCGCGCGACATCTTCCAGTGGTTGAGCTACCTGCAGTACCCGGCGCTGCTGGTCGCGCTGGGGTACGGCGCCAAATCGGGTTGGACGCTCGCGACGGGCGGCAGCGGTGCCTGGGCAACGGTCTACGACGACTGGAACTACGTGCTGCTGTACGCCGGCATCGGCATCGGCCTGTCCTCGCTGCAGGACCCCACCAAGACGCAGAACGAGGTCTCCCGAGCGCGTCTGGCAGGACCCGCGCAAGGGCCGCTGGCTGTTGCTGCTGATCTCGTTCTACACGCTGGCCTCGATGGTGGCCGGACTGGTCGGCGCGTACCTGGCCGACACGACGGTGGTGAACCAGTTGTCGCTGGGCCTGGTGGCGTTCGGCCTGGGCATGGTGGGGCTGCTGAAGACCGCCATCGAGATGCGTGAGCACCATCGGGTGGACAAGCAGGTCGCGTCGTCTTCGGAGGGGAGCCGGGCATGATGAGTGCGTTGACGCTGGTGAAACTGAGTTACTTCGTGGCCGCCACGCTGTTCCTGTTGGGCCTGCAGCGCATGGCCAGCCCCAAGACCGCACGCAGCGGCATCCAGTGGGCGGGCGTGGGCATGTTGATCGCCACGATCGCCACGTTCTTCCTGCCGGGCCTGCACAACATCGGCCTGATGATCGCGGCCATCGTGATCGGCGTGGGTCTGAACTGGGTCTGGGGCAAGAAGGTGGCCATCACCGACATGCCGCAGATGGTCGCGCTGTTCAACGGCATGGGCGGCGGTTCGGCCGCGGCGATCGGTGCGGTGGAACTGGTGCGCTATTCGTCGGGCGAACCGGCGCCGTCGACCTTCACCCTGTCGCTGGCCGTCATCGGCGCGCTGATCGGTGCGGTGTCGCTGACCGGTTCGGTGATCGCCTGGGCCAAGCTCGACGGGCGCATGGACAAGCGCTACACCTTCCCGGGCCAGCAGTGGTTCAACGCGCTGGTCGGTGTTGGCGGCGGTGGCGTGTGGCGTGATGGCGCTCACCACGCTGGCGATGCCGTGGATCATCGCCTTCTTCGTGCTGTCGCTGGCGCTCGGCGTGTTGATGACGCTGCCCATCGGCGGCGCCGACATGCCGGTGGTGATCTCGCTGTACAACGCGTTCACCGGCCTGGCGGTCGCGTTCGAAGGCTACGTGCTGGGCAACGAGGCGCTGATCATCGCCGGCACCATGGTCGGCGCGGCCGGCATGCTGCTGACGCGGCTGATGGCCAAGGCGATGAACCGCAAGATCACCAACGTGCTGTTCTCCAACTTCGGCGGCGGCAGTGCGGCGATGCAGGAAATCGGCGGGTCGATGAAGCCCATCGAGGCCGCCGATGTCGCCGCGATGATGGCCTACGCCGAACGCGTGGTGATCGTGCCCGGCTACGGCCTGGCGGTGGCGCAGGCGCAGCACAAGATCTGGGAACTCAGCCAGAAGCTGATCGATCGCGGGGTGAAGGTGAAGTTCGCCATCCACCCGGTCGCCGGCCGCATGCCCGGCCACATGAACGTGCTGCTCGCCGAAGCCGGCGTGCCCTACGACTTGATCGCCGACATGGACGACATCAACCCCGAGTTCGCCAACACCGACGTCTCGCTGGTGATCGGCGCCAACGACGTGGTGAACCCGGTGGCGAAGACCGACCCGGCCAGCCCGATCTACGGCATGCCCATCCTCGACGTGGTGAACTCGAAGAACACCATCGTCATCAAGCGCGGCAAGGGCACCGGTTTCGCCGGCATCGAGAACGCGCTGTTCTACGCCGACAACACCCGCATGCTGTACGGCGATGGCAGCGAGATGGCCAATGCGCTGGTCAGCGAACTGAAGGCGCTCGACGGCGGGCACTGAGCCCGCCGCTCACCTCGTCAGCGCGACCACCAGGCCGCCAGCCACGGCGCGGCGGCCAAGGCCAGCCACTCCAGCGGCGTGGTGGCCAGCGTCAGCAGCGTCCAGCCGTGGTGCAGGCCCAGCTTCAACGCCGAATCCCAGGGCGCGAGGCCCAGCGCGAAGCCCAGCTGGGTCGCCACGATCCCCCACACCGAGACGGCGCAGATGAGCGCCGTGGCGAGCAGCGCCAGCACGGCGCGGCCCTTGCCGGCGCGCATGCCGCCCAGCCGCAGCACCACGATCACGTCCAGCGCCGCCAGCAGGGCCATCCAGCCCGCCTGCCGTTGCAGGTAGAGGGCGACGGTCACCCAGATCAGGATCAGGCTGGCGCCGCCGAGCAGCAACATCACGGGGACCAGCCAGGGGAAGGGGCGACGCGCGAGCGGGGGGCATGGGGACTCCGTCAGGGGCCGCCAAGGATAAGGCCTCGGCCCGGCCCCGTCCCCGGGGGTGGGGCTACAATAGGTCGCCTTGCAGCGCCCCACGCGCGCCCCCATCTGATCCGGCATGTATTCCCGCAGCAGCGAACCCGTCCAATTCTCCCGCGACTGTGCGGCCGTCCTCGTCCCCCAGGGTGAGCTCGTGACCCTGCCGGCCGGCAGCTACGGCTACATCACCCAGGCGTTGGGCGGCAGCTACACGGTCTTCGTGGAAGGCAACCTGTTCCGCATCGCCGGCAAGGACGGCGACGCCATCGGCAAGGAGCCGACCGAACCGCTGTCGCTGCCCGACAACGCCAGCGATGAGGAAGTCGAGGCGCTGGTGTGGAACCAGCTGCGCACCTGCTTCGATCCGGAAATCCCCTTCAACATCGTCGACCTCGGCCTGGTCTACGAAGCCAACCTCAGCACCCGCGACGATGGCCAGCGTGGCGTCGAAGTGAAGATGACGCTGACCGCGCCCGGCTGCGGCATGGGCGAGATCCTCGTCGATGACGTGCGCAGCAAGCTGGAGATGATCCCCACCGTGGCCGAGGCGGATGTCGAACTGGTGTTCGACCCGCCGTGGGGCCGCCACATGATGTCCGAAGCCGCCAAGCTGGAAACCGGCATGCTCTGAGCCCCCGGCTCACCCGATGCAGAACCCGTCAGGAAGGAAGAGATGAACGTGATGAACGCCGCCCCGTTGACCTACCGCGTGAACCGCTCCGACAAGGCCCGCACCCCGGCCGAGCGCGACGCCATCCTCGCCAGCCCCGGATTCGGCCTTCATTTCACCGACCACATGGTCGCCATCACCTGGGACAAGGCGCAGGGTTGGCACAGCGCCGAAGTGCGCGCCTACGGTCCGCTGTCGCTCGACCCGGCCGCCTCCGTGCTGCATTACGGGCAGGAGATCTTCGAAGGCATCAAGGCCTACCGCCATGCCGACGGGTCCATCTGGACGTTCCGTCCCGACGCCAACGGCGCGCGCCTGCAGCGTTCGGCCGCGCGTCTCGCGTTGCCGCAGCTGCCGGTGAGCGAGTTCGTCGAATCGCTGCGCCAGCTGGTCGCCATCGATGGCGACTGGGTGCCGTCGGCGCCGGAGACCAGCCTGTACTTCCGTCCCTTCATGATCGCCACCGAGGCCTTCCTCGGCGTGCGCGCCGCGCACCAGGCCGGCTACTACGTCATCGCCAGCCCGGCGGGCGCGTACTTCGCCAAGGGCGTGGCGCCGGTGTCGATCTGGTTGTCCGAAGACTATGCCCGCGCCGCGAAGGGCGGCACCGGCGCCGCCAAGTGCGGCGGCAACTACGCCGCCTCGCTGCTGCCGCAGCAGGAAGCGCAGGCGCAGGGCTGCTCGCAGGTGCTGTTCCTCGATCCGGTGGAAGGCAAGTACCTGGAAGAACTGGGCGGCATGAACGTGTTCCTGGTCTACAAGGACGGCCGCATCGTCACCCCGGAACTCTCGGGCAGCATCCTGGAAGGCATCACCCGCGACAGCATCCTCCAGATCGCGCGCGATCGCGGCCACGCGGTCGAGGAGCGCAAGGTGTCCATCGACGAGTGGAAGCAGGGCGTGACCTCGGGCGACATCGTCGAAGTGTTCGCCTGCGGTACCGCCGCGGTGATCACGCCGATCGGCCAGCTCAAGGGCAAGGACTTCGCCGTCGGCGATCTCAGCGCGCCGGCGGGCGAGGTGACGATGGGCATCCGCAAGGAACTCACCGACATCCAGTACGGCCGCCTGCCGGACCGCCACGGTTGGTTGGTGAAGCTGCGCGACTGACCGTCGCCGCATCGCCACGCAACGAGAGCCCGCCGCATGGCGGGCTTTCTTTTTTTCTTCGTGCGACGTGCATCGCGTGAATAAAAAATTCGCGCTCATCACGCGCAACGCACGTAAATGAACCTACGCGACGATGTCCACCGGTGGCTCCGACTTCATGCATGTATTCCGATGATTACGTTTGTAACGTGATGACATGAAGTGTGTCTTTCATCGCTGATTCACGCTGTCGCAAACCGCTAGCGTCGACATGCGCCGTGCATTGCACGGAGCGTCACCCGGTCGAACGCAACAGCCTGTCCACCCCCTCCCGTGCCAACACTTGCGCCCTCGACCGGGCTCTTGCCGTTTTTCGGCTTTCGACAACTTTGAGGGAGAGTCTGATGTCTGGATTTGCAAAGCGTGGTTCGCGTGTCCGCCTGCTGTGCCTGTCTTCGGCCGTGCTGGCGTCGTTGTACGCATTGCCCGCCATGGCCGGTCGCGTGGACATGAGTGGCCTGCAGGTGGAAGAACCGGGTGGCTACGATCGCTTCATCGTGAAGTACCGCGACGGCAGTACCGAAAGCACCAATGCGACGCAGCTGCAGCGTTCGCTGACCAAGGCGGCCGGCACGGGTGTCGCCAAGCGCGGCGGTCGCGCGCTGGGTCTGCAGAAGCTGCGCCGGCTCGCCGCCGGTGGCGCAGACGTCGTGCGCGCCGACCGCAAGCTGGACCGCGTCGAAGCCGAATCGCTGATGCGCCAGCTGGCCGCCGATCCGAACGTGGAGTACGTGGAAGTCGATCAGCGCATGTACGCCGTGCTGACGCCGAACGACACGCGCTTCTCCGAACAATGGGGCTTCGGCACCACCGCGTCGGGCATCAACGTGCAGCCGGCGTGGGACAAGTCCACCGGCGCGGGCGTGGTGGTCGCGGTGATCGACACCGGCATCACCAACCATGCCGACCTCAACGCGAACATCCTGCCGGGCTACGACTTCATCAGCGACACCTTCGTGTCGCGCGATGGCAACGGTCGCGATTCCAACCCGAACGACGAAGGCGACTGGAACCCGGTGGCGGGCGAGTGCTACAGCGGCTCGCCGGTGACCAACTCCAGCTGGCACGGCACCCACGTGGCCGGTACGGTCGCGGCGGTGACCAACAACGCCACCGGCGTAGCCGGTACCGCGTTCGGCGCCAAGGTGGTGCCGGTGCGCGTGCTGGGCCGTTGCGGTGGCCTGACCTCCGACATCGCCGACGCGATCACCTGGGCCTCCGGCGGCACCGTCAGCGGCGTGCCCACCAATGCCAACCCGGCCGAAGTGATCAACATGTCGCTCGGCGGCGGCGGCACGTGCTCGGCCACCTACCAGAATGCGATCAACGGCGCGGTCGGTCGCGGCACCACGGTGGTCGTGGCGGCCGGCAACAGCAACGCCAACGTTTCGACGGCGGTGCCGGCGAACTGCCCGAACGTCGTGGCCGTCGCGGCCACGACCTCGGCCGGCTCGCGTGCCAGCTTCTCCAACTACGGCACGGGCATCGACATCTCCGCGCCGGGCCAGAGCATCCTGTCCACGCTGAACTCCGGCACCACCACGGCCGGTAGCGCCAGCTACGCGTCCTACAACGGCACGTCGATGGCGGCGCCGCACGTGGCCGGCGTGGTCGCGCTGATGCAGGCCGCCGCACCGTCGCCGCTCACCCCGGCACAGGTGGAGAGCATCCTGAAGAGCACCGCACGCCCGTTGCCGGGCACGTGCTCCGGCGGCTGCGGCGCAGGCATCGCCAACGCCGACGGTGCGGTCGTGGCAGCGCAGGGCGGCACGCCGCCGGGCGGTGGCACCACGACCTACAGCAACGGCACGGACTACTCGATCCCGGACAACAACACCACGGGCATCAGCAGCACCATCGCCGTGTCGGGCCGGACGGGCAATGCGCCGAGCAATGCGCAGGTGTCGGTCAACATCGTGCACACCTACATCGGTGACCTGATCGTCGACCTGATCGCGCCGGATGGTTCGGTGTACGTGCTGCACAACCGCACCGGCGGCAGCGCGGACAACATCAACCAGACCTACACGGTCAACCTGTCGAGCGAAGCGCTCAACGGCAGCTGGCGCCTGCGCGCCCGCGACCGCGCCAGCGTGGACACCGGCTACATCAACAGCTGGAGCATCACCTTCTAAGCGTTCCCCCGCTGGGGCGCACAGGGAGGTGCAGGAAGAACCCCGGTCTAGGCCGGGGTTCTTTTTTTGCGGAGCGAAGGCGCCGGGTAGTCGGCCTCGCGACGGCCCCTTCTCTCACTAAGGGGGAACGTTGCCCCTTTCTCGGTGTTTCTTCTCTCACTAAGGGGGAACGTTGCCCCTTTTTCGGTGTTTCTTCTCTCACTAAGGGGGAACGTTGCCTCTTTTTCGGTGTTTCTTCTCTCACTAAGGCGGAACGTTCCCCCTTTTTCGGTGTTTCTTCTCTCACTAAGGTGGAGCGTTCCCTCTTTTTTGGTGTTTCTTCTCTCACTAAGGTGGAGCGTTCCCCCTTTTTCAGTGTTTCTTCTCTCACCAAGGTCCAACGCTGGATGTTCAGGCGGATCCCGAGAGCGGGGAGAGCGTCGGCCGGGCGGGGATGTCGATCCGGGCCGCCCTCCTTCGTCGGAAAGAGGAGGGCGACCCTGGGCAAGCGCCGGGGTGCCCACCCCCACCACGATGAGGAACGATCATGGCGACAACCGACAAAGTGAAAGGCCCGGCGTCCTACTTCCCCTCGATAGAGAAGCAATACGGCAAGCCGGTGGAGCACTGGTTCAAGGTCCTGGACGCCGTCAGCGACCGCAAGCACATGGAACAGGTGGCCCTGCTGAAGACCGAGCACAAGCTCGGCCACGGCCACGCCAATGCGCTGGTGGCGTACCATAAGGCCGAGCGCGGGGCCTAGGCAGCGACCTTGCCCGGTTCCCGTCTTGTGAGCTGAACCGGGCCACCCTAAGATCGAGTCGCGTTAAGGGGATGGCGCGCCAAGCGGTGCGCCTTGGCACATTGCATAGCCGGGCGTCCGGGGTCCGGCGATCGAGCCATCAGGTGGCATGGACAGCATCACCGCTCTCATCGCGGCCAGTTTTGTCGGCTCGCCCGCGCATCCACCCATCTCCCTCCGGGGCGGAAACGCCTTGGACGACTACGAGACACCGCCGGCGTTTGATCCGGTCATGGACAGGGTCACGCCCGAATACTTTGAAAAGCACTGTTGGGGCATCGCGCACCTCGATAGCGAGTCCTGGCGCTTCTATCTGCCGCACTACCTCGCCTATGCCGTCCAGCATGTGACCGGCGCGTCATCCACTGCGATGGATTGCTTCCTCGCTTCGCTCCGCCCACCTGATCGGGTCCGCCACGTTTCGGTGCACTCTCGGAAGCTGAGGAGAAAGTGATCGTGGCCGTGCTGGACAGGCTCGCCTTCTCGGAGGACTCCGCCTGGCAGGCAGAAGCCATGCTTGTGCTGGAGGAGTACTGGGCGCCCGGAGCCATCTACCGGTGACCCCATTGGCTCTCCCTAACTTCTCTATTCCATTCACAAGGTACCCGATGCAAAACCGAATCATCGCCCTGGCCTGTACCCTCCTTCTGGCGACCGCCTTCACCGGCTGCACGCGCGAAGACCCCGACTGCGTGGCGGCTGGCAAGGCGCTCTCCGACGCGGCGTATCGCACTCAATTGAAAGACGCCGTGCAGCGCCAGTTCGATGCCGGTGAACTCGGCGAGGTCAACATGCTGGTGAGGCCCAACACCCCGCCCGACCTGCCCGGCAGGTATGGCGTCGCGGTTGCGCCCGAGTTCGATGCGGTGGCATCGAAGCCCCTCTTCCAGCGCACGCTCTTCGATGCGCGCGGCCACTTGGTCGCCGTATTCGTGGGCTGGGCCGCAGGCAAGGGCGCCGTCGTGGACGTGCAGGATTCCGATGGCGCCGTGCCGCAGGAGACCCTCACCCCGACCACCGACTACGGTGATGGGGTGTGGCTGGTATGTGCGGCCGGGGAGGAGTAAGGCAGCGTCATGGGAAGGATCTTTGCAAACCTTGAGGCGAATCTCCGTCGGGCGGCCTGCATCCTGCTGCTGGAGATCATCGGCGGTCTGCTGCTCTTCTTCTTGTTGCCGCTGTTCGGTATCGAACGGGACTGGATTGTTCTCTTCATCTGGACGATCAATCTGCCCGCCGCGTGGTTCCTGGCGCTGGCGGCCAAGCGACAGGGACGCAATCCATGGTTCCATGGCCTGGCTTCGCTTCCTCCGCTCGCGGCACTGCTCAATCTCCTGTTCTTGTGGGCCGTGTCCAGGATGCAGGGCAGTGAGGCGTAGTGATTCATTCCGTAGGACCATAGGTTGGGGTGAGCTTGCGAACCCCAACACGCGGAGGCGAACGTACGCTGAGCCATCGGGGTGCCAATCGGGGGCGGGGCGATTGGGCTGCGGCGCCCAAGGATGATGCTGGGCGGAGAGGACTGAGACTGTTGGGGTTCGCTATGCTCACCCCAACCTACGGCCCGAGGTCCTGTCAGATATGAGAGCAGTTGAGATGTTCGGGCCAGGACTCAGCGCAGTGATCGTTGGCGTGGCCGTCGCCTATTTCCTGGTGTCTTTCGCGCCCGTTTGGTGGCCCGCGTTGTGGGCTTTCAGGCGCCGGCGTTCGTGGCCCCGCCCTTTCCTTTTCGTGGGAATTGTCGCGGCCTTGGTCTACGGGGTGTTTTCGTTTCTGGGCTTCGCGATCCTGCTGCCCATGGAGGCCTACGGCATCTTCATCGCGCCGCAGCTGGAAGCCGCCGATATCGTCCACGGGGCATGGCTGGTAGGCATCTCGCGCTTCTTCGCCAACTACTGGTGGCTGCTGATCCCGCCCGCGCAGTTCGCGATGACCTGGATCATCACGCGGCAGGTAGGTCGGCGCTGGGAACACATCTGCGCGGCCCCACCTGATGAACCCACCGGACCGAATCCGCTTCGCGATGCGACTGGGCTTGGGCGCGATTTCGCATGAAACGCTGCCGGAGGCTTTAGACCCTAAGCCCAGATGTTCGATCTTGCCGGTGCCGTGGTAACCGCCACGCGCTGGGCGGGCTGCGCGGGGATTCAGCTGGGGGAAGGTATCCTGCGTGCCCCTTCCGGCCTGACTCCCTTCGCCCAGGCCGCGGCCCGGCCCGGCGTGACGCGGGTGTTCGGCCATCGCAGCCAAGTAGACCCTGATTGAAAGCAACCTCTCTCCAATGGAAAACAGACTGGCGCTTCGAGGAGAGCCAGCAGCGGCGGCACTACGTCATCGAACCGTGGCTTGATGGCCGCCGGGTAGGGCGTGCCCATGGCTGGTTCGAGTCCGGCGAGCGCTTGGTGCTGGAGAAGATCGAGATCGATTCGAAAATGCGCTCCCGTGGCTATGGAAGCACGGTGATCGAACAGCTGCGGCAGAAGGCGCGTATCGAGGGGTGTCGCGAGCTGGTGATCAACAATGTGCGTTCCAACAACCACAGGGCGATCTCGCTCTATGAGGCCCTGGGCGCGAAGGCCGTCCCGCTGTCGTCGAGCCTCTGTGCATTCGCCATTTCACCGCCGTAGGCGTGGCCCTGGGAAAGACGACATAGGGTCGGCGTGAGGTTTCCGGTCGCGTCGCAAGGGTCGGAAAGATTCCTGCTTCCGCAAAGCACAAGGCCCGCATCCGCGGGCCTTGTCGTTTCAGGAGGCGCGTGTCTTACCGCCTTACACCGCTTCAAATCGATTCGCCGCCACGTTCTTGCGGACCTTCGCCGGGTCCCAGATGCGGCCGTTCATGGCGATGTAGACGCCGGTGGGCAGCGACTGCACGGCGCCGATGGCGCAGCCGATGTTGAACTCCGCGTCCGAGCCGCGGAAGCGGGCCGGGCTGAGCGCGCCGGTCATCACGATGGTCTTGTCCGGGATCGAGGCCAGCACGTGGCCCGTCTGCACCATGCTGTCGGTGCCGTGCGTGACCAGCACGTGCCGGGTGGGCTGCGCGGCGATGGTCGCGCGGATCAGCTCGCGGTCCTCGTCGGTGATGTGCAGCGAATCCTTGCGCAGGATCGGGATGACCGTGAAGCGGAACGTCACCCCCAGCTCGCGCAGGATCATGCCGATCTGCGGGTCGCCGATCTGGTAGTCCGACTTGTCGTCGAAGTAGATCTTGTCGATCGTGCCACCGGTGGTGACGATCAGCAGCTCTTCCATCTCGTGGCTCCTGCCGGCGCTTAGGGCGCGCCTGGCGTTGTATCCGGGGGTGTCAGGTCGTAGGGCTCGCCGTAGTGCTCGCAGATCGTTTCCAGCGCGCGCGAGGGCGGGGCCACCACCTGCGGATTATCGCCGCTTTGCCGGGTGAACGTGCACACCACCCCGGTCACGCGGCCGTCGTCGTCGCCACTGGCGCCGACGACCGCGATCAGGTCGAGGTTGTCGTACTGCAGCGGCAGCGTGCGCGGCGCATCGAGCTTCCACAGGTGGAACTCCCAGCTGCAGCAGCTCGAACGCCCGGCTTCCACCAGCCAGCCGTCCAATACCTGCAGTTCGTAATAACCGCCGGTGAAGAAGTGCACCAGCGTGCGCGTCGCCGGATCGATCCGGTAGACGATCGCCGTCGCAATTGGGGCCGGCGCCGCACATGCCGCGGACTTCGACTTCATGCAGACCGTCCTGGTCGATATCCACCAGGTCCGCGTGGCCCATCGGCGTCTCAGCGACGTCCTGCTCGATCTCCCGCCGGTCGCAGACGCGGCCCGCCTCGCAGCTGAGCACGGCGACATAGCGGCGCGTCTCCGGCGACGGACACTCGGTCTGCAGCGACAGCGTGCTGCCGTCGCGATTCTCCACGCGGACCGGATCGGCCGGTTCGCACACCGCGTCCTGCGCCCAGGCGCCCGGCGCCCACAGGCAGAACAGCAGCGCGGCGACGAAACGCATCACGCCTTCTTGCCGAACCGCTTGGCGAAGGCCGGCCAGCTGGTCGCCAGCACGATGCCGATGGTCAGCACGATGCCGGCCCAGGCGAAGGGCGCCTTCACCGGATCGGCCCACGCGACCATCACCGCGTGCGAGAACCAGAACAGCGCCGCCACGCCGGCCCAGAACGCGGCGGTGCGTCGCCGCGCCATCACGCCGATCATCAGCAGCAGCGGCGGCAGCGAGAACACCAGCAGCGCGAGCGTGTACTGGCGATCGCCCCAGAACCACACCGCATACAGGATGGCCAGCAGTTGCAGCAGGCCGGCGAGGATCAGGCGCGAGCGATCCATCAGCGCACCGCCAGGCGACGGGCGATGTCGGCCACGCGACGGCCGAGCGCGCGCGCGAGCGCGGCTTCTTCCTCGCTCGGGTGCGGATCGTCCTCGCCGCCGGCGACATGGCTGGCGCCGTAAGGCGTGCCGCCGGTGCGCGTGGTGCTGAGCTGCGGCTCGGTGAAGGGAATGCCGACGATCACGCAGCCGTGGTGCAGCAAGGGCACCTGCATGGAGAGCAGGGTGGATTCCTGGCCGCCGTGCTGGGTGGCGGTGGAGGTGAATACCGCCGCTGGCTTGCCGACCAGCGTGCCGCTGGCCCATTCGGCGCCGAGGCCGTCGATGAAATGCTTGACCGGGGCCGCCATGTTGCCGAAGCGGGTGGGGCTGCCCAGTACCAGGCCCGCGCACTCGGCCAAGTCCTGCCGGTCCACATAGGGCGCGCCGTCTTCGGGCACCGGCGGTGCGGCCTGCTGGGTCACCGCGGCCACCGGCGGCACACTGCGCAGGCGGGCCGTCATGCCGTCCACTTCGCCCACGCCCCGCGCGATCTGCCGCGCCAGCTTCGCCACGGAACCGCCGCGGCTGTAGTAGAGCACCAGGATCTCGGGCATGGGCCGTCTTCGTCGTTCGGGGAGCGCCTAGTATCGGCGATGTCGTGCCCTTGGCCTATCGGTTACCCTTCCGCCCATGGAGCCACTGGACTCGTTGAACCGCTGGACCGAACGCGTGCGCGACCGTGCGCGCATGGGCACGTTCTTCCGTTTCCTGGCCAAGCGCTTCCTCGACGACCGCCTGTTCCAGGCCGCCGGTTCACTGGCCTACACCACGCTGTTCGCACTGGTGCCGCTGGCGATGGTGGTGTTCGGCGTGCTGTCCGCGTTCCCGGTGTTCCAGGAATGGAGCGCGCAGCTGCGCGACTACATCTTCACCAACTTCCTGCCGGGCGCGGCGGTCAGCCTGAAATCGAAGTTGGACGGCTTCCTCGAGAATCGGGGCAAGTTGACCGCCGTGGGCGTGATCGCGCTGGTCGCCTCGCTGCTGATCACCCTCAACAGCATCGAGGCCACCTTCAACCGCATCTGGCGCGTGCGCAGCGCGCGGCCGAAGCTCTCGCGCTTCCTCGTCTACTGGACCGTGTTGACGCTGGGCGCGCTGATGGCCGCAGCCTCGCTGGCGCTATCGGCGCGCTTCTACGCGCTGCCGGTGTTCGCGACCAGTGGCGGCAAATGGCTGCAGGCGCTGTCGCTGAGCCTGGCGCCGGTGCTGATCGAACTCGCCGCGATCGTGGTGATTTACCGCGTGGTGCCGCACCGGACCATCAAGTGGCGCTACGCCGTGGCCGGTGCGCTGCTGGCCACCGTGCTGCTGGAACTGGCGAAGTGGGGCCTGGGCCTTTACCTGGGCAGCTTCAACGCCTACGAGAAGATCTACGGCGCGGTCGCGGCGGCACCGATCCTGCTGCTGTGGATCTTCCTGTGCTGGGTGGCCGTGCTGCTGGGCGCGTCGCTCGCCTCCGGCATGGCCGCGTTCCGCTACCAGCCGGTCGCGCTGCGCCTGCCGCTGGGCTACGAGTTGTACGGCCTGCTGCGCATGCTCGGGCGGTTCTCGCAGGCGCGTGAAAAGGGCAGGGGCCTGCACAGCGACCAGATCCTCGCGATGGAGCCGATGCTGACCGACTCGCTGATCCAGCAGATGCTCGGCCAACTGGCGGAGATCAACCTGCTGCGTCGCGACGAGGAGGGCGAATGGTTGCTGGCCCGCGACCTGGAAGACCTGACCCTGTGCGACCTGTACGAGGCATGCCAGCTGCGCGTGCCGGTGGCCGAAGCCCACCTCCCGTTCCACGACGACGCGCTCGGCCGCGCCGCGCGCACCGCGCTGGACGACCTGCGCGTGCCCTTGCGCGAACTGCTGAAGAAACGCGTCAGCGATCTGTACGTCGAATCCCCCCAGGAGCCTGCATGAAGTCGTTCTTGTCCCTTCCGCTGGCGGCCGCGCTGTCGCTGGCGGCCTGCAATGCCGGCTCGGCGCCGACCGAAGCGGCGACGCCGGCGATCGAGGCGCACGTGCAGACCGTCGATCCCGCCACCACGCGCGCGGCGGACCGCACCGCCGAGGTGCCGGTGCTGGAAGTGAAGACGCTGGACGGCGCGGACTACACGCTGGCCGCGCACCGCGGCAAGTGGGTGGTGGTGAATTTCTGGGCCACGTGGTGCGCGCCCTGCCTGAAGGAAATGCCGGACCTGTCCGCGTTGGACAAGGACAACGAGCACATCGAAGTAATCGGCCTGGCGTACGAAGAAATCGAGGCGGACGAATTGAAGGCGTTCCTGCAGGAACGGCCTGTCGTCTATCCGATCGCGATCCTCGACGTGTACAACCCGCCTGCGGATTTCGCTACGCCGCGCGGCCTGCCGCTGACCTACCTGATTTCGCCGGACGGCAAGGTGGCCAAGCAGTTCCTCGGCCCGGTGACGGGCAAGGAGATCGAAGCGGCGATCACCGCGGCGGGCGGGCCGAAGGCCAAGGCCTGATGCCGGTCGCGCGTTTCCTCGTCAGCGGCAAGGTGCAGGGCGTGTTCTTCCGCGCGTCGACGCGCGAACGCGCGCTGGACCTGGGCCTGAGCGGGCGCGCGACCAATCTTCCGGATGGGCGCGTCGAGGTCGTGGCGGAAGGCCCGGAGGAGGCGCTGGATGCGCTCGAGGCCTGGCTGCATGAAGGACCGCCCGCGGCGCACGTCGAATCGGTTGTGCGCACGCCGTGGGATCACGCGGTGAACGAAGGCTTCGTCACCGGCTGACGGATGCCTCAGGGCTCGGTCGCTTCCTGCAGGCGCAACGCGCGCGCGGCCTGTTCCTCGCTCAGCGGCGGTGGCCGGGCGACGGCCGCCTGCACGGGCTCCTTCCAGCCGGGAATCTTGCGCGCGCCCTTCTGTATCTGCTGCGCCGCCATGCCAGCGAGCACCGGCACGATGCCGCCGTTCTTGCCCAGCTGTTCCAGGCTGGGCGGTTCCCGCCAGCGTTCGTCGAGTCCGCCGGCGTCGACCTCGATAGGATTGCGGAAGCGATAGAGATCCACCACTTCCTCCGGCTCTGGCCGGACGATCATCGTTTCCAATGTCGTTGCCGAGGCGTCGTCCTTGGGCGGTTCGTCCGTGCCGGCTGCGTCCTGCGCCATCGCACGCGAGGCCGCCAGCCACAGCGCGGCCATGAAAGGCAGCCGCACGGTCAGCCGCCGCGCTGCGGCTTGATCGGCTTGAGCACGCTGTAGCGCTCCTTGTGCAGCTTTCCCTTCAGGGGCGGCAGGCCGAGGGGTTCGACCGGCACCTGGGTGTCGGGCAGGCGGTCGAGCAGGTCGCGCAGCAGGGTCAGCCGGCCCACGCGCTGGTCGTTGAAGTCCACCAGCGTCCACGGCGCATGCGCGGTGTGCGTGGCCTTGAGCATGGCTTCGCGCGCGGCGGTGTAGTCGGCGTACTTCTCGCGCGCCTTCAGGTCGATCGGCGACAGCTTCCAGCTCTTCAGCGGTTCTTCCGCGCGTTCGGCGAAGCGCTCTTCCTGCTGGGCCTGGTCCACGCACAGCCAGTACTTGAACAGCAGGATGCCGTCGTCGGTGATGCCGCGTTCGAACACCGGCGCCTGCTGCAGGAAGCGCTCGTACTGGTCGTCGGTGCAGTAGCCCATCACCTTCTCGACGCCGGCGCGGTTGTACCAGCTGCGGTCGAACAGCACGATCTCGCCCGCGGCCGGCAGGTGCGAGATGTAGCGCTGGAAATACCACTGCGTCGCTTCGCGTTCGCTTGGCTTGGGCAACGCCACCACGCGGCACTGGCGCGGATTGAGGTGTTCGGTGATCGCGCCGATCGCGCCGCCCTTGCCGGCGGTGTCGCGGCCTTCCATCACCACCACGATGCGCGCGCCGCAGTGGGAGGCCCATCGCGCCATCGCGGCCAGTTCCAGTTGCAGCGGTTTCAGGCGGGCTTCGTAGTCCTTGCGCTTGAGCGGCTTCATCGCGTCGTCCTGTGCGGCGGGGGAGGGATCAGCGTTTGCGGCGTGCGGGGTGTCCGGCCATGCTCCGCGCGACTTCCAGCAGGGCACCCTGCTGGCGGGTGTTGAGGGCGCGGTAGGCGGCGAGCAGGTCGTGTTCGCCCTGCGTGCGCGCGGGGTCGAACGTGGAAGCGAGTTCGGAGAGCAGCGCGCCGGCGGGCACGCCGAGCGCGCGCGCCAGCGCATTGAGCTGGTCGCGGCCGGGCAGCTTGTCGCCGGCCATCCAGGACTTCACGGTGGCCACGCCGGCGCGCGGGATGGCGGCGGCGAGATCGGCGGCGGTGAGGCCGCTGGCCTTGGCGAGCAGGCGCAGGGTGGTATCAAGCGACATCGCGGATCTCCTGGCTCATTCCTTCAGGCGGGGACGCAGCGTGGCGAGGTTGCAGGGCTTGGTGCGCGCGTCGAGCTGCGCGCGGATGATCCCGTCCCACGCGGTACGGCAGGCGGAGGTCGAACCCGGCAGGCAGAACAGGAACGTCTGGTTCGCCAGGCCGGCGAAGGCGCGCGACTGCAACGACGACGTGCCGATCTCGTCGAAGCTGATCTGCCGGAACAGTTCGCCGAAGCCGGGCATTTCCTTGTCCAGCAGCGGCAGCAGCGCTTCGGGCGTGGAATCGCGGCCGGTGAAGCCGGTGCCGCCGGTGACGAGGATGCCGTCCACCGCGGGATCGGCGATCCACTGCGAGACCTGCGCGCGCAGGCGATAACGGTCGTCGGGCAGCAGGGCGCGTGCGTGCAGCCGATGGCCTTCGCCGGTGAGGGCGTCGACCAGGTAATCGCCGGAGCGGTCGTCGGCCAGGCTGCGGCTGTCCGAGACGGTCAGCACGCACAACTGCAAGGGAATCAGTTCATCGGCATGGCTCATGCCGCGCAGGGTAACGCAATCGCGCGTCAGCGGAGCGGCAGGCGGTAGCGCAGTGTGCCGTCGTACAGCGTCCAGCCCATCGCCTGGTAGAGGGCCTGCGCCGTGTGGTTGTCGTGGTCGGTTTCCAGTTCCAGACGCAACGCGCCGTCCGCGCGTGCGAAGTCGGCGGCCGCCGAGAGCAATGCACGCGCCACGCCGCCGCGACGCGCGTCGGGCATCACCAGCAGATCGTTGAGGACCCAGACGTGGGTAGCGCTGACGGACGAGAACGCCGGATACAACTGGGTGAAGCCGACGGCCTTACCGTCATCGAGGGCGAGCAGGATCACCGATTCGCCGCGGGTCAGCCGTGCATCGATGAAGTCGCGGGCCAGCGCGGGATCGGACGGCTTGCCGTAGAACACGCGGTAGGTGTCGAACAGCGGCGCGACGACATCCACGTCGCCCTGCGTCGCACGCCGGATCTCGATGCTCATGACGCCTCCGTCAGGCGGGCCAGTTCGTCGGCCAGGTGTTCGCGGCCGAGGCGGTCGATCAGGTCATCCAGATCGCCCTGGATGATGTTGGGCAGGTCGTACAGGGTCAGGCCTTCGACGCGGTGGTCGGTGATCCGGCCCTGCGGGAAGTTGTAGGTGCGGATGCGCTGGCTGCGGTCGCCGCTGCCGACCTGCAGCCGGCGCGTCTCGGCCTGCGCGGCCTGCTGCTTGCTGCGTTCGGCGTCCAGCAGCTGGGCCTTCAGGCGCTTCATCGCCTTGTCGCGGTTGGCGTGCTGGCTGCGCTCGGTCTGGCATTCCACCACCACGCCGCTGGGCACGTGGGTGATGCGGATCGCCGATTCGGTCTTGTTGACGTGCTGGCCGCCCGCGCCGGAGGAGCGGAAGGTGTCGACCTTCAGGTCGGCCGGGTTGATCGTGATGTCGTCGACTTCGTCCACGTCCGGGATGATCGCCACGGTGGCGGCCGAGGTGTGGATGCGGCCCTGCGATTCGGTCTCGGGCACGCGCTGCACGCGATGGGTGCCGGATTCGAACTTCAACTTGGAATATGCGCCGCGGCCGACGACGCGGGCGACGATTTCCTTGTAGCCGCCGTGTTCGCCGGGGTTGTCCGATTCGACCTCGACCTTCCAGCCCTGGCGCTCCGCATAGCGGGCGTACATGCGGAACAGGTCGCCGGCGAAGATCGCCGCCTCGTCGCCACCGGTGCCGGCACGCACTTCCAGGAACAGGTTGCCGTCGTCGCGTCCGTCCTTCGGCAGCAGCAACAGCATCAGGGCATCGTCGAGCTCGGCCAGGCGCTGCTGCGCGGCGTCGATCTCCTCGTCGGCGAGTTCGGCCAGTTCCGGGTCTTCGCGCATCGCGCGCGCGGCGGCCAGGTCGGCCTGCGCGCGCTTCTCGTCGGACATCGCGGTGGCGACCGGCTCAAGCTGGGCGAATTCGCGCGAGAAGGCGCGGAAGCGGTCGCCGTCGCCGATCACGCCGGGATCGGCGAGCAGGCGTTCGAGTTCTTCGCGGCGTTCGGCCAACGCTTCGAGCTTACGGCGCAGCGTCGGCGTCATCGTCTTTCTTCAGGTGCGAGTACGGCGGCTGCGCCGGGAACAGGCGGTCGGCCGCACGCGCCAGATCGGGGTCGCCGCTGAGCGCGGCTTCGCGCAGGGCCGCGGTGGGCGGATGCAGCAGCCGGTTGGTCAGCGTGTGGGCGAGGAATTCCAGCACCTGCTCCGGCTCGCGGCCGTTGGCGAGCTGTTGGCGTGCCTTGGCCAGCACGTCCTCGCGGGTCGACTCGCCCAGCGCGCGCAAGCGCTTGAGCGGCTCGGTGCGGGCGCCGGCCTGCAGCGTTTCCATGAAGCGGCCGACCTGCACGTCGATGATCGCCTCGGCGGCGTCGGCGGCTTCGCGCCGGCCGCGCCGGTTGTCTTCGACCGCGCGCTCGAGGTCGTCGACGGTGTAGAGGTAGGCATCGCGCAGCTCGGCCACCGAGGACTCGATGTCGCGCGGCACGGCCAGGTCGAACAGCAGCATCGGCTTGTGCTTGCGCTTGGCCAGCGCGGCGGCGACTTGCGCCTGCAGCACCACCGGCTCGCGCGCGGCCGTGGCGGAGAACACCACGTCGGCCTCGGCCAGGTGGCGGTCCAGTTCGGTCAGTGGCAGGGCGTAACCGCCGTGGCGGGTGGCCAGTTCCTGCGCGTGGGCCAGCGTGCGGTTGGCGACCAGCAGGCGGCGCACGCGGCCTTCGCTCAGGTGCTTGGCGGCCAGCTCGATGGTTTCGCCGGCACCGACCAGCAGCACGGTGGAGTCGCTGAGCCGGGAGAACGAGTTCTGCGCCAGGCGCACGGCGGTGGAGGCGACCGACACGGGGTTGGCGCCCACGCGCGTATCGGTGCGCGCACGCTTGGCCACGGCGAAGGTCTGTTGGAACAGACGGTCCAGGCGGTTGCCCAGCGCGCCGTGTTCGCGCGCGGCGGCCCAGGCGTCCTTCACCTGGCCCAGGATCTGCGGCTCGCCCAGCACCATCGAATCCAGTCCCGTCGCCACCCGGAACAGATGGCGCACGGCGTCGGCATCACGATGGCGGTACAGGTAGCCGTCCAGCCCCTCGGCATGCGTGGCCAGCCAGCTGGCCAGGACGTCGCCGTCTTCGGCCACGGCGTAGAGTTCGGTGCGGTTGCAGGTGGACAGCAGGGCGGCTTCGGTCACCGCCGGCAGCGCGCGCAGCGACGACAACGCATGCGGCACCGTGCCGGCGTCGAAGGCCACCCGTTCGCGCAGGTCGACCGGCGCGGTCTGGTGGTTCAATCCGAGGACCCACAACGTCATCGTTCAGGTGCTTGCAGTAAGCTGCTGGCTCATCAGGGCCGCCATTTTACGGCCGACATGACCTTCATGCCCGAAATGATTCGTACCACGCTCGCCGCGCTGGTCCTGGGGGCCCTGGCGCCGCTGGCGATGGCGGCGCCGTCCGCCACGCGCGCCGAGCGCAAGGACGATGCGCTGACCACGGTGATGGCGGGCGAATTCGCCCTGCAGGCCGGCCAGCTTCCCGATGCCGCGCGGTGGTATCTGGATGCCGCCCGCGAGGACGACGACGCCGGCCTGGCCGAACGGGCCACGCGCATCGCGCTGCTGGCCAAGGACGACGCTCGCGCGGCCGAGGCCCTCAAGCTGTGGCGCGCGCGATCGCCGCGCACGCTGGCGCTCCGGGGCGCCGAGGCCACACTGGCCCTGCGGCAGGGTCAGGCACGGGTCGCCCGACGGGAACTCGCCGCGCTGATGAAAGAACCCGAAGACCTCGGCTGGCGCCATGCGCTCACCGCGCTGGCCAGCGGCGGCAAGGATCCCCAGCTGGCCGCGCGGCTGCTGCGCGAGCTGGTCGACGACGGTGCCATTCCCAACACCTTGCAGGCGTGGCTGGCCTTCACCGGTCTGGCCCAACAGCTCGACCAGCCGGCGCTGGCCGAACGCATGGTCGCCGACGTGGTGAAGCGCTTCTCGGGCGAGCCCCAAGTTGCGCTGCTACAGGCCAGCCAGTTCATCCAGGCCGACCGCAAGGACGAAGCGCGCAAGGTGCTGGATGGGCTGCTGCCCAAAGCGGCCGGCGACAGCGGGCTGCGCCTGAAACTGGCCGAGGAATACGACCGCCTGGGCGATTCGGTCGCGGCGTCGCGCGCGCTCGGCGAGGGTCCGCAGGACACGCTGACCTACGGGCTGCGCGCGCGTCTGCTGGCCAAGGCGGAGGACACGGCAGCGCTCACCGCGCTGTACGAAGAAGTGAAGAAGACGGCCAACGGTGCGGAACAGCCGACGGAGTTCAGCCCGGATCGGCGCTTGTTGCTGGGCCAGATGGCGGAATTCCTGAAGCGGCACGATGAAGCCTTGGCCTGGTACCGCAGCGTGCCGGCGGGCGAGCAGCGTTCCGAGGCGCGTTTGCGGGCGATTTCCGCGTTGTTCGACCTGGGTCGCAAGGACGAGGCGTTCGCCGAAGCGCGCGCGCTGCAGGCCGACGCCAGCGTCGAGGACGGGGCGCGTCGCGATGCCTACCTGATGGAAGCCGAGCTGCGGCAGAAGGATGGTCAGGCCGAGGGCGAACTGGACGTGTTTGCGCGCGGCCTGGCGGCTTATCCGGATGATCTCGCGCTGCTGTATTCGCGCGGCTTGGCATGGGAGCGTCGCGACAGCATCGAGCATGCCGAGGCCGATTTCCGCCGCATCCTGGTGATCGAGCCGGACAACGTCGCCGCGTTGAACGCCTTGGGCTACACGCTGGCCGACCGCACCACGCGCTACCAGGAAGCCCTGGAGCTCATCGATCGCGCACGCACCGCGGCGCCGGACGATGCGGCGATCATCGACAGCTACGGGTGGGTGCTCTATCGCCTGGGCCGCAACGCAGAGGCGCTGGTGGAATTGCGCCGCGCCTTCACGATGCAGAAGGACGCCGAAATCGCCGCCCACGTCGCCGAGGTGCTGTGGGTGATGGGGCAGAAGGACGAAGCGCGCCGGTTCTTCGAAGAGGCGCGCAAGATCGATCCCGACAACCGCTCGCTGCTGCGGGCGCTGGAGAAGACCGGCGCATGAGCAGGTTTCGTTCCCTTGCGGCAGGGCTGGTGGCCCTGTCGATGGCGGGCTGCGCCACGCGCGGCCCGGCCTCCGATGCGCCTGTGCTGACCGATCCGGCCGCCGTGGCGTCGGCGCGCACCGCGCAGGCCAGCCGGCAGGCCTGGCTGGAAGCGCACACGGACTGGACGTTCGCCGGGCGCGTGGCGGTGAACGCCAACGGCAAGGGCGGCAGCGGCCGGATCGACTGGAAGCAGGCGGCGTCGGGCTACGAAGTCGCCCTGAGCGCGCCGGTGACCCGCCAAAGTTGGCGCCTGAGCGGCGACCTGGGTTCCGGATCGGGGCGACTTGAAGGGCTTGAAGGCGGCACGCGCGAAGGCGCCGACGCGGAGCGCCTGCTGGGAGAGGCCACCGGATGGGATATCCCGGTCGCCTCGTTAGCGCGGTGGGCGCGGGGTCTGGAGGATCCGACCGCAGCGACCGACCTTGCCGAATACGGGGTCGACGGGCATCTGCGCACCCTGCGTCAGCGCGGCTGGCGGGTGGACTATCTGGAGTGGATGCCCGCCGAAGGCGCCCAGCCGGCCATGCCGCGCCGGATCGAGGCGCGCCGAGAGGGCGCCACGGTGAAGCTCGCCATCGACCAGTGGCAGCTGGAGTCGCCGTGACCGCATTTCCCGCGGATCAGGGCTGGTCGGCCTGGCCGGCCCCCGCGAAGCTGAACCTGTTTCTCCAGATCACCGGCCGACGCGCCGATGGCTACCACCTGCTGCAGACCGTGTTCCGCCTGCTGGCTTGGGGCGACACCGTCCACCTGCGCCCACGAGACGACGGCCAAGTGCGCCGCGTCGGCGACTCGGTGCCGGGGGTGGCGGAGGACGATGATCTCCTGATTCGGGCAGCCAGATTGCTTCAAAGAGAAGCGAATATCGGCCAAGGTGTCGATATCGGCATCGAAAAGCACATTCCGGCGGGCGGTGGATTCGGTGGCGGTTCGTCCGATGCGGCGACCGTCCTGGTCGCGCTGAACCACCTCTGGGGCGCCGAGTCTAGGCGCGGCCACGCTCTGCGCCTTGGGTGCGCGCCTGGGAGCGGATGTGCCGGTCTTCGTGCGTGGTGAGAATGCCTGGGCCGAGGGGGTGGGGGAGGTTCTGACGCCGCTGCCGTTGCCCGAGGCCTGGTATCTGCTGGTCGACCCCGGCGTCCACGTGCCCACCGCCGCCCTGTTTCAGTCTCCGGATTTGACGCGTGATGCTGCACCCGCGAAAATATCGGACTTCGTTTCGGGATCGTTGCTCGGCAATGCGTTCGAGCCGGTCGTGCGTCGCCGGGAGCCTGCCATCGAGGCGGTGCTGTCGGCACTTTCGCATGTCGGCCGTGCGCGTCTGACCGGCTCGGGTGGCGGCTGCTTCGTGCAGTTCGCCGACCGGGCCGCCGCCGACGCTGCGCTGATGTCCCTGCCTGCCGGGCTGCGCGCCTGGGTGGTGCAGGGCGCGGCGCGCTCGCCGCTGCTGGATGCGCTGGCGCAGGTCCGCGGGACGGAGAACAACGCCTAGGGGCGTCGCCAAGTGGTTAAGGCACCGGGTTTTGATCCCGGCATTCGTAGGTTCGAATCCTTCCGCCCCTGCCAATCCAGTCACGCCGCATCCGCCGAGACGACCATGCAAGACGAACGTAACCTGCTTGTGTTTTCCGGCAACGCCAACAAGCCGTTGGCGAACAGCATCTGCCGCGAGCTGGGCGTGCGTCCCGGGCAAGGCGCTGGTGTCCCGGTTCTCCGACGGCGAAGTGCAGGTGGAGATCCAGGAGAACGTGCGCCGGCAGGAAGTGTTCGTCGTGCAGCCGACCTGCGCGCCGAGTGCCGAGAACCTGGTGGAGCTGCTGGTCCTGATCGACGCGCTGAAGCGCGCATCGGCCAGCAGCGTCACCGCGGTGGTGCCGTACTTTGGCTACGCCCGCCAGGATCGCCGCCATGCGCTCTTCGCGCGTGCCGATCACGGCGAAGGTGGCGGCGAAGATGTTCGGCGCGGTGAGCGCGGACCGCGTGCTGACGGTGGACCTGCATGCGGACCAGATCCAGGGGTTCTTCGACATCCCGGTCGACAACGTGTACGCGTCCCCGCTGCTGCTGGCCGACATCTGGCGCGCCTACGGCACGGAGAACCTGCTGGTCGTGTCGCCGGACGTCGGTGGCGTGGTGCGCGCCCGCGCGGTCGCCAAGCGCCTCGATGACGCCGACCTGGCGATCATCGACAAGCGCCGTCCGCGCGCCAACGTCGCCACGGTGATGAACATCATCGGCGACGTGGAAGGCAAGGACTGCGTGCTGGTGGACGACATCGTCGACACCGCCGGTACCCTGTGCGCCGCTGCGGCGGCGCTGAAGGCAGCACGGCGCGCAAGAAGGTGGCGGCGTACTGCACCCATCCGGTGCTCTCGGGCCCGGCGGTGGACAACTTGAACAACTCGGTGCTCGACGAACTCGTCGTCACCGACACCATCCCGCTCTCGCCGCAGGCGCAGGGCTGCAGCAAGATCCGCCAGCTGTCGCGTGGCGGAACTGCTGGCGGAAACGATCCGCCGCATCGCCTTCGGCGAGTCGGTCAGTTCGCTGTACGTGGATTGAGTCTCCGCTGCGCAGCCGGTCCATCGGCGGCGTGGCATTTCCGGGTTCATCTGGTCGCGGGTGAACCTTTCATCAGATCGCCGCAGGGCGGTCCAACGAACTAGGTAGTGAAGAAATGGCTAAGACGCATGAAATCAAGGTCGAGCGCCGCGCAGACGAGGGTAAGGGTGCGAGCCGCCGCCTCCGTCATGCGCGGCACCGTGCCTGCCATCGTTTACGGTGGCGAACTGAAGCCGGTCAGCATCCAGCTGAACCACAACGAAGTCTGGCTGGCCTCCCAGCACGACTGGTTCTACTCGTCGATCCTGGACCTGAGCCTCAACGGCGACATCCAGAAGGTCCTGCTGCGTGACATGCAGCGCCATCCGTTCAAGCAGCAGATCATGCACCTGGACTTCCAGCGCGTGAACGAGAACGAGACGCTGCGCACCGCGGTGCCGCTGCACTTCCTCAACGAAGACAAGTCGCCGGCCGGCAAGTCCGCCGAAGTCGTGGTCACCCACGAACTGAACGAAGTCGTCGTCGAGTGCCTGCCGAAGGACCTGCCGGAATTCATCGAGATCGACCTGGCCGACCTGGCCATCGGTGCGGTGATCCACCTGTCCGACGTCAAGCTGCCGGCCGGCGTGACCATCCCCGAGCTGAAGCTGGGCAAGGAACACGACGTCGCCGTCGTGATCGCCAAGCACGGCAAGGAAGAGGCTGAAGAAGCCCCGGCGGAATCGGCCGAAGTGCCGGCGTCGAAGGTCGCCAAGAAGGACGACAAGTAATCGCGTGATCCTGCGCCCGCTCGCGCGGGCGCAGGTGCGCGTTGCGTCCCCATGGCAGGCCTGCGCCTCATCGTCGGACTGGGCAATCCCGGTGCCGAACATGCCCGAACCCGGCACAACGCCGGGTTCCATTTTGTCGACGCCCTGGCGGACCGGCAGGGTGAGCGGTTCGGTCTGGAGAGCAAGCTGTTCGGCGAGACCGCCAAGGTCATCGTGGCCGGGCAGCCGGTCTGGCTGCTGAAGCCGGCCACCTACATGAACCTGAGCGGCAAGTCGGTCGCCGCGGCGTTGCGGTTTTGGAAGATCGCCCCCGAGGAGGCCCTGCTGGCGCACGACGAGCTCGACCTGGCGCCGGGCACGGCGCGGCTGAAGTTCGATGGCGGCCACGGTGGCCAGAACGGCTTGCGCGACACCATCCAGCACCTGGGCCACGGCAAGTTCCACCGCCTGCGGATCGGCATCGGCCATCCCGGGCACAAGGACCGGGTGACCGGTTGGGTGCTGGGCAAGCCCGGCAAGGACGACGAGATCCTGATCGCGCGGGCCATCGACGACGCGCTGGATGCGTTGCCGCTGGCGGTGCAGGGCGATTTCAGCGAAGCGATGAAGCGGTTGCATACCTCCAAGGCCTGAGGCCGATTGGGGATTCGGGATTCCGGCGGCGCCGTGAGTCCCGAATCCCGAATCATCCAGACGGATTCACGACATGGGCATCAAATGCGGCATCGTCGGCCTGCCGAACGTCGGTAAGTCGACCCTGTTCAACGCGCTGACCAAGGCGGGCATCGCCGCGGCCAACTTCCCGTTCTGCACCATCGAGCCGAACGTGGGCGTGGTGCCGGTGCCGGACCTGCGCCTCAACCAGCTCGCCGACATCGTGAAGCCGCAGAAGGTCATCCCGACCGCGGTGGAGTTCGTCGACATCGCCGGCCTGGTCGCCGGCGCGGCCAGCGGCGAAGGCCTGGGCAACAAGTTCCTGGCCCACATCCGTGAGGTCGACGCGATCACCCACGTGGTGCGCTGCTTCGAGAACGACGACGTCATCCACGTCAACAACCGGATCGACCCGATCTCGGACATCGAGACGATCGATACCGAGCTGGCGCTGGCCGACCTGGAAAGCGTGGAGAAGGCGCTGAACCGCGCCGAGCGTTCGGCCAAGGCGGGCGAGAAGGACGCGATCGCCCGTAAGCCAGTGCTGCAGAAGCTGCAGGCCGGCCTCAACGACGGCAAGCCCGGTCGCGCGCTGGGTCTGGACGACGAAGAGAAGGCGCTGGTCCGCGACCTGTTCCTGCTGACCCTGAAGCCGGTGATGTACGTGGCGAACGTGCTGGAGGACGGCTTCGAGAACAACCCGCACCTCGAAGCCGTGCGCGCGCGCGCCGTGATCGAGGGCGCCCAGGTGGTGCCGGTGTCGGCCGCCATCGAGGAAGAGCTGTCCCAGCTGGACGACGCCGACCGGGACGCCTTCCTCACAGACCTCGGCCTGGACGAGCCGGGCCTGAACCGGGTGATCCGGGCCGCCTACACGCTGCTGGGCCTGCAGACCTATTTCACCGCCGGCGTGAAGGAAGTGCGGGCCTGGACGGTGAAGGCCGGGTCCACGGCGCCCCAGGCGGCCGCGGTCATCCATACGGACTTCGAGAAGGGCTTCATCCGCGCCGAGACCATCGCGTTCGACGACTTCCTCAAGTACCGGGGCGAGGCCGGGGCGCGCGACGCCGGCCGCCTGCGCCTGGAAGGCAAGGAGTACCGCGTGCAGGAAGGCGACGTCCTGCATTTCCGATTCAACGTCTGAGAAAAAAGTGCATCGGGCGCGTTGACAGACGGTCCCGTACACGCCAAAATCTCGGGCTGTTTCACCCTGGTTTGATTTGGCCGCCTGGCCGGTCAGTCCGGTGATCCCGGAGGGATACCCAAGCGGCCAACGGGGGCAGACTGTAAATCTGCTGGCTTACGCCTTCGGTGGTTCGAATCCACCTCCCTCCACCAGTATTTCGTTGTTGTTTTGAGTTGTGTGGTCTCCCGGTGCGGGAGTAGTTCAATGGTAGAACTGTAGCCTTCCAAGCTACTAGTGCGGGTTCGATTCCCGTCTCCCGCTCCACTGAACGCCAGTACAGGGTCTGCAGCAAGTCCAGGCAACACCAACCGGTTTCACGCTCACGTAGCTCAGTCGGTAGAGCACCTCCTTGGTAAGGAGGAGGTCGAAGGTTCGATTCCTTTCGTGAGCACCACTTCCCATTGACGATCCACTCGAGAACTAGCAGCCATGGCAAAGGGTAAATTCGAACGCACCAAGCCGCACGTGAACGTGGGCACGATTGGCCACGTTGACCACGGCAAGACGACGCTGACGGCGGCGCTGACGAAGATTGGCGCGGAGCGTTTCGGTGGCGAGTTCAAGGCGTACGACGCGATCGACGCGGCGCCGGAAGAGAAGGCGCGCGGCATCACGATTTCGACGGCGCACGTGGAATATGAATCTGCTGCGCGCCACTACGCGCACGTGGATTGCCCGGGCCACGCCGACTACGTGAAGAACATGATCACCGGTGCTGCCCAGATGGACGGCGCGATCCTGGTGTGCTCGGCCGCCGACGGCCCGATGCCGCAGACGCGTGAGCACATCCTGCTGTCGCGCCAGGTGGGCGTGCCGTACATCGTCGTGTTCCTGAACAAGGCCGACATGGTGGACGACGCCGAGCTGCTGGAGCTGGTGGAGATGGAAGTCCGCGAACTGCTGAGCAAGTACGAGTTCCCGGGCGACGACACCCCGATCATCTCGGGCTCGGCCCGTCTGGCGCTGGAAGGCGACCAGAGCGAGATCGGCGTGCCGGCGATCCTGAAGCTGGTGGACGCGCTGGACACCTGGATCCCGACCCCGGAACGTGACATCGACAAGCCGTTCCTGATGCCGGTGGAAGACGTGTTCTCGATCTCGGGCCGCGGCACCGTGGTGACCGGCCGTATCGAGCGCGGCATCATCAAGGTGGGCGACGAAATCGAAATCGTCGGTATCCGTCCGACCCAGAAGACCACGGTCACGGGCGTGGAAATGTTCCGCAAGCTGCTGGACCAGGGTCAGGCGGGCGACAACGCCGGTCTGCTGCTGCGCGGCACCAAGCGTGACGACGTGGAGCGCGGCCAGGTGCTGGCCAAGCCCGGTTCGATCACCCCGCACACCGAGTTCGAGTCCGAAGTCTACGTGCTGAGCAAGGACGAGGGCGGCCGCCACACGCCGTTCTTCAAGGGCTACCGTCCGCAGTTCTACTTCCGCACGACCGACATCACCGGTGCGGTGCAGCTGCCGGAAGGCGTCGAGATGGTGATGCCGGGCGACAACGTGAAGATGGTGGTCACCCTGATCAACCCGGTGGCGATGGACGAAGGCCTGCGTTTCGCGATCCGCGAAGGCGGCCGTACCGTCGGCGCCGGCGTCGTGGCCAAGATCATCAAGTAAGCCCCTGCGGTCCCGGCGACGGGTTCGCCGGATAGCGCGAAGGGCGGGCCGGAACCTCGGTCCGCCTTCGCCGTCTAAGGGAAGGTTGTAGCCGTACCGATACGCCAGTAGCTCAATTGGCAGAGCAGCGGTCTCCAAAACCGCAGGTTGGGGGTTCGAGTCCCTCCTGGCGTGCCACTTCCTTCCCCGGAGTGCGGGATTCCCGCCTCCCTTCAGAGCAAAGAGCGACACTGACTTGAACAGCAAGGTCGAACAATCCAAGGCGACCGCCACCTCGGCGGGCGATATCGCCAAGTACGTGCTGGCGCTTGCGCTGGTCGTTGCGGGCCTCGTGGCCTGGTGGTTCTTCAATGGCCAGTGGGCCACGCCGCTGCGTTCGCTGGCGGTGGTCGCGGGCCTCGTGCTGGGCGCGCTGGTGTTCCTGGGTACCGCCAAGGGCCGCGATACGCGCGAGTTCCTGGCTGAGTCCCGTTTCGAGCTGCGCAAGGTCGTGTGGCCGACCCGCGAGGAAGCGACCCGCACCACGTGGGTGGTCGTCGTGGTGGTCATCCTGCTCAGCCTGATCCTGGCTGGCTTCGATTTCGCCATCCAGAAGGCGATCGAGCTGTTCCTGAATTTTGGCCGTTGAGGAGAGCGTCGCAGTGAAGCGTTGGTATGTCGTCCATGCTTATTCGGGCTTCGAGAAGTCGGTAGCCCAGGCCCTGCGCGATCGCATCGTCCGCGACAGCATGCAGGAGAAGTTCGGCGACGTGCTGGTCCCGACCGAAGAAGTCGTGGAGATGCGCTCCGGCCAGAAGCGCCGTTCCGAGCGCAAGTTCTTCCCCGGCTACGTGCTGGTGCAGATCGAGACCCATGACGAAGGCGGCATCCCGCGCATGGACAGCGAGAGCTGGCACCTGGTGAAAGACACCTCCAAGGTGCTGGGCTTCATCGGCGGCACCGCCGACCGTCCGCTGCCCATCCGCGACGAAGAGGCTGCGGCTATCCTGGATCGCGTCCAGGAAGGCGTCGAGAAGCCCAAGCCCAAGGTGCTGTTCGAGCCGGGCGAAATGGTCCGCGTCACCGACGGTCCGTTCAACGACTTCAACGGCGTGGTCGAGGAAGTCAACTACGAGAAGAGTCGCCTGCGCGTGGCGGTGCTGATCTTCGGCCGCTCCACCCCGGTGGAGCTGGAATTCGGCCAGGTCGAGAAGGCCTGAGCCGGCGGCTGGGCCCGCTCAGGCGGATCCGCCAAAACCCTGTTATACTGCGCGGCTCCCTGAACGGCTGAGCCGGGCAGGAGCCATGGCCGCCTCAGGGCGGCCGTTGGCGCGTTCGAGATACGCGATGCCGGGACGCGTGATTTTCCCGGTCCGATGGGGAGCCTTCACAGGCGCTAGCACCCGGAGAGTACTCACATGGCAAAGAAAGTTGTCGGTTACATCAAGCTGCAGGTGAAGGCCGGTCAGGCCAACCCCTCGCCGCCGGTCGGTCCTGCGCTGGGTCAGCGCGGCCTGAACATCATGGAATTCTGCAAGGCGTTCAACGCCGCCACGCAGAAGCTGGAGCCGGGCCTGCCGATTCCGGTGGTCATCACGGCCTATTCCGACCGTACCTTCACCTTCATCACGAAGACGCCGCCGGCGTCGATCCTGCTGAAGAAGGCCGTCGGCATCACGTCCGGCTCCAAGCGCCCGAACACCGAGAAGGTGGGCAAGGTCACCCGCAAGCAGCTCGAGGACATCGCCAAGGCGAAGGAACCCGACCTGACCGCGGCCGACCTGGACGCAGCGGTGCGCACGATCGCGGGTTCTGCCCGCTCCATGGGCCTGACGGTAGAGGGTTAAGAGATGGCACAGAACAAGCGACAGAAGGCCATCCTGGCCGCCGTGACCCCCGGCAAGGCGTATGCCATTGACGAGGCCCTGAAGATCATCAAGACCGCGGTGAAGTCGAAGTTCGTCGAGTCCGTCGACGTCGCCGTGCGCCTGGGCGTGGATGCCAAGAAGTCGGACCAGCAGGTCCGTGGCTCCACCGTGCTGCCCGCCGGCACCGGCAAGTCGGTCCGCGTGGCGGTGTTCGCCCCGGCCGGCGCCAAGGCTGACGAAGCCGCCGCCGCTGGCGCCGAAGCCGTCGGCATGGACGACCTGGCCGAGAAGATGCTGGCCGGCGACATCAACTACGACGTGGTCATCGCCACGCCGGACGCGATGCGCGTGGTCGGCAAGCTGGGTACAGTCCTGGGCCCGCGCGGCCTGATGCCGAACCCGAAGGTCGGCACCGTGTCCCCGAACCCGGCCGAGGCGGTGAAGAACGCCAAGTCGGGCCAGGTGCGCTACCGCACCGACAAGGCGGGCATCATCCACTGCACGATCGGCAAGGCCAGCTTCGATGACGAAGCGCTGAAGTCGAACCTGCAGGCGCTGCTGATCGACCTGGTGAAGGCCAAGCCGGCCACCTCCAAGGGTCAGTACCTGCAGAAGATCTCGGTCAGCTCGACCATGGGCCCCGGCGTGACCGTGGACCAGTCCTCGCTGTCCCTGAAGTAATCGCATCAGCCCTGTCCCGCGACGCGGGGCAGGGTGCACGAATTTTGAGGGCAGTCGCCCAGGCCGGCATCCCCGGTGCAAGCGACAGCCGTCAAAGACCGCAGGTGCGGTCAGCGCGCAACGACGACGGGCAGGGAAGCTCGTGCTGGCAGGGAATCGCCGTCGTGGCTAGCGGGATCGCTTAATCCGTTCCCCCGGGAATGCGCCTGCGTAGATGGTGCCGCCTTCTGGAAGTTTTCTGGAGCACGACCGCAAGGTCGCCAGTCAGACAGGCCACCGCCGGGACCTCTGCGTCCCCGGTACCCACGGAGGGGTGCCGTCCAGGACCGCGAACGGCAGGAGCCGCGAGCGGAGTCAATAAGTGAGGAGTGTATGGCTCTCAATCTGTCCCAGAAGCAAGAAGTAGTCGCCGAACTGGCAGACGTCGCCGCCAAGGCGCACTCCCTGGTCGCCGCCGAATACGCAGGCACCACGGTCAGTCAGATGACCGCGATGCGCAAGAAGGCCCGCGAGACCGGCGTGTACTTGAAGGTTGTCAAGAACACGCTGGCCGTGCGTGCCGTGGCCGGTACCGAATTCGAGGTTGTCCAGGACAAGCTCGTCGGTCCGCTGCTGTATGCGTTTTCGACCGAGGAGCCCGGCGCCGCCGGTCGCCTGATCAAGGAATTCGCCAAGGGTAACGACAAGCTGCAGCCGAAGGTCGTCTCAGTGGGTGGCCAGCTGTACCCGGCCAGCCATGTGGAAGTCCTGGCGTCGCTGCCGACCCGCGATCAGGCCCTGGCCATGCTGGCCCGTGTCCTGGCCGAACCCGCCTCGATGTTCGCCCGCGCCGTCAAGGCCGTGGCCGACAAGCAGGGTGGTGGCGAAGCGCCGGCGGAAGCCGCTGCTGAAGCCCCGGCCGAAGCCTGATTCGACGTCTTCTACGGTTCTACGAACCCTAATCCCAGATAATTTCCAAAGGTAAACACAATGTCCCTTTCCAACGAACAGATCGTCGACGCCATTGCCGGCAAGACCCTGATGGAAGTGATGGAGCTGGTCAAGGCCATCGAAGAGAAGTTCGGCGTCTCCGCCGCCGCGCCGGTCGTCGCCGCTGCCGGTCCGGCCGCCGCCGCCGCCCCGGTCGAAGAGCAGACCGAATTCACCGTCATCCTGAAGGATGCCGGCGCCAAGAAGGTCGACGTGATCAAGGCCGTCCGCGCCATCACCGGCCTGGGCCTGAAGGAAGCCAAGGACCTCACCGAGGCCGGCGGCGTCCTGAAGGAAGCCGTGTCGAAGGAAGACGCCGACAAGTTCAAGAAGGATCTCGAAGCCGCTGGTGCGAGCGTCGAAGTCAAGTAAGTCGTATCCGTCGCCGGATTGCTCAGGCGACAACCCGAGGCCGGGGGCGAAAGCCCCTGGCCTTCGGTCGTTTCAAGACGTAGCGATGTAAATGCGAGTTTGTAGTTGGAAGTAGCGGCAGAAGGCGTGCTGGTGCCGGCAATACCAGCGACTTCCAACTGAAAATTCACCCGTTCGAAAGAATGTCCCCCCGTGCGGTCGCGGACGCGCGCCCCACGCTGCCAAAGGCACAGTCACATGACGACATATTCGTTCACCGAGAAGAAGCGCATCCGCAAGGATTTCGGCAAGCAGCGGTCGATCCTCGAGGTCCCGTTCCTGCTGGCCATCCAGGTCGATTCCTACCGCGAGTTCCTGCAGGAGCACGCCGATCCCGCCAAGCGCGATGACAAGGGCCTGCACGCTGCGCTGAAGTCGGTCTTCCCGATCGCCAGCTACAGCGGCAACGCCGCCCTGGAATACGTCGGCTACAAGCTCGGCGAGCCCGTGTTCGACGAGCGCGAGTGCCGCAACCGTGGCCTGTCCTACGGCGCCCCGCTGCGCGTGACCGTGCGCCTGGTGATCTACGACCGCGAGTCGTCCACCAAGGCCATCAAGTACGTGAAGGAGCAGGAGGTCTACCTGGGCGAGATCCCGCTCATGACCGACAACGGCACCTTCATCGTCAACGGCACCGAGCGCGTCATCGTGTCGCAGCTGCACCGTTCGCCGGGCGTGTTCTTCGACCACGACCGCGGCAAGACGCACAGCTCGGGCAAGCTGCTGTACAGCGCCCGCATCATCCCTTACCGCGGTTCCTGGCTGGACTTCGAGTTCGACCCGAAGGACGCGCTGTTCACGCGTATCGACCGCCGCCGCAAGCTGCCGGTCTCGATCCTGCTGCGCGCGCTGGGCTACTCCAACGAGGAGATGCTCAACGAATTCTTCGACGTCAACACGTTCCACATCCTGCCGGAAGGCGTGCAGCTGGAACTGGTCGCCGAGCGCCTGCGCGGCGAGACGCTGAACTTCGACCTGGCCGACGGTGACAAGGTCATCGTGGAAGCCGGCAAGCGCATCACCGCGCGCCACGTGAAGCAGCTGGAACAGTCGGGCATCGCCGCCTTGGCCGTGCCGGACGAATACCTCGTGGGCCGCATCCTGTCGCACGACGTAATCGACGCCAACACCGGCGAGTTGCTGGCCGCGGCCAACGACGAGATCACCGACGACCAGCTGGCCAAGTTCCGCAAGGCCGGTGTCGACGCCGTGGGCACGCTGTGGGTCAACGATCTGGATCGTGGTCCGTACCTGTCCAACACCCTGCGCATCGACCCGACCAAGACGCAGCTCGAAGCGCTGGTCGAGATCTACCGCATGATGCGCCCGGGCGAGCCGCCGACCAAGGACGCCGCGCAGAACCTGTTCCACAACCTGTTCTTCACGTTCGAGCGCTACGACCTGTCGAACGTCGGCCGGATGAAGTTCAACCGTCGCGTGGGCCGCAAGGAAACCACCGGCGAAGCCGTGCTGTACGACAAGAAGTACTTCGGCGCGCGCAACGATGAAGAAGCCAAGCGCCTGGTCGCCGAGTTGGGCGAGTCCTCGGACATCCTGGACGTCATCAAGGTCCTGACCGAGATCCGCAACGGCCGCGGCACCGTGGACGACATCGACCACCTGGGCAACCGTCGCGTGCGTTCGGTCGGCGAAATGGCCGAGAACGTCTTCCGCGTGGGCCTGGTCCGCGTCGAGCGCGCCGTGAAGGAGCGCCTGTCGATGGCCGAGTCCGAGGGTCTGACCCCGCAGGAACTGATCAACGCCAAGCCGGTGGCCGCCGCGATCAAGGAGTTCTTCGGCTCCTCGCAGCTGTCGCAGTTCATGGACCAGAACAACCCGCTGTCGGAAGTCACCCACAAGCGTCGCGTCTCGGCCCTCGGCCCGGGCGGCCTGACCCGCGAGCGCGCCGGCTTCGAAGTGCGCGACGTGCACCCGACCCATTACGGCCGCGTCTGCACCATCGAGACGCCGGAAGGCCCGAACATCGGCCTGATCAACTCGTTGGCCGTGTACGCGCGCACCAACAGCTACGGCTTCCTCGAGACGCCGTACCGCAAGGTCGTGGACGGCACCATCACCGACGAGATCGAGTACCTGTCGGCGATCGAAGAGAACGAGTACGTCATCGCGCAGGCCAACGCGTTGCATGACGCCAAGAGCCGCCTGACCGAACAGTTCGTGCCGTGCCGCTACCAGGGCGAATCGCTGCTGAAGCCGCCGAGCGAAGTGCACTACATGGACGTCTCGCCGATGCAGACCGTGTCGGTCGCCGCGGCGCTGGTGCCGTTCCTGGAGCACGACGACGCCAACCGCGCGCTCATGGGCGCGAACATGCAGCGCCAGGCCGTGCCGACGCTGCGTGCGCAGAAGCCGCTGGTCGGTACCGGCATCGAGCGCGCCGTGGCGCGCGACTCGGGCGTGACCGTGAACGCCCGTCGTGGCGGCGTGGTCGAGCAGATCGACGCCGGCCGCATCGTGGTCAAGGTCAACGAGAGCGAGATCTCTGGCGAAACCGATGCCGGCGTCGATATCTACTCGCTGATCAAGTACACGCGCTCCAACCAGAACACCTGCATCAACCAGCGTCCGCTGGTGAACGTGGGTGACGTGGTCGCGCGCGGCGACGTGCTGGCCGACGGTCCCTCGACCGACATCGGCGAGCTGGCGCTGGGCCAGAACATGCTGATCGCGTTCATGCCGTGGAACGGCTACAACTTCGAAGACTCCATCCTGCTCTCCGAGCGCGTGGTGGAAGAGGATCGCTACACCACGATCCACATCGAAGAACTGACCTGCGTCGCGCGCGACACCAAGCTGGGCCCGGAGGAAATCTCCGCCGACATCCCGAACGTCTCCGAGCAGGCGCTGAACCGCCTGGACGAGAGCGGCGTGGTGTACATCGGTGCGGAAGTCCGCGCCGGCGACATCATGGTGGGCAAGGTGACGCCGAAGGGCGAAAGCCAGCTGACCCCGGAAGAGAAGCTGCTGCGCGCGATCTTCGGCGAGAAGGCTTCCGACGTTAAGGACAGCTCGCTGCGCGTGCCGCCGGGCATGGACGGCACCGTCATCGACGTGCAGGTCTTCACCCGCGACGGCATCGAGAAGGACAAGCGCGCGCGCCAGATCGAGGAAAACGAGATCAAGCGCGTCAAGAAGGACTTCGACGACCAGTTCCGCATCCTGGAAGGCGCCATCTACGCCCGCCTGCGCTCGCAGCTGGTCGGCAAGGTCGCCAACGGCGGTCCGGGTACGCTGAAGAAGGGCGACGCGATCTCCGACGCCTACCTCGACGGCCTGAAGAAGGCCGAGTGGTTCACCCTGCGCATGAAGGACGATGACGCGTCCGACGCCATCGAGCGCGCCCAGATGCAGATCCAGGCGCACGAGAAGGAGTTCGAGCGTCGCTTTGCCGACAAGCGCGGCAAGATCACCGCCGGCGACGACCTCGCCCCGGGCGTGCTGAAGATGGTCAAGGTCTACCTGGCCGTGAAGCGCCGCATCCAGCCGGGCGACAAGATGGCCGGCCGCCACGGCAACAAGGGTGTCGTGTCGACCATCGTGCCCGTCGAGGACATGCCGTACATGGCCAACGGCGAGACCGTGGACATCGTGCTGAACCCGCTGGGCGTGCCGTCGCGTATGAACATCGGCCAGGTGCTGGAAGTGCACCTGGGCTGGGCGGCGAAGGGACTGGGCAAGAAGATCCAGAACATGCTGGAAGCCCAGGCCAAGGTCGCCGACTTGCGCAAGTTCCTGACCCAGATCTACAACCACGACCAGAAGCTGGGCGAGGATCGTGTGGACCTGGACCAGTTCAGCGATGCGGAACTGATCGCGCTGGCCAAGAACCTGACCGACGGCGTGCCGATGGCCACCCCGGTGTTCGACGGCGCGGCGGAAACCGAGATCAAGCACATGCTTGAGCTCGCGGACCTGCCGATCAGCGGCCAGACCCAGCTGTTCGACGGCCGCACCGGTGAGGCGTTCGATCGCCACACCACGGTCGGCTACATGCACATGCTGAAGCTGAACCACCTGGTGGACGACAAGATGCACGCGCGTTCGACCGGTCCGTACTCGCTCGTCACCCAGCAGCCGCTGGGCGGCAAGGCGCAGTTCGGTGGCCAGCGCTTCGGTGAAATGGAAGTCTGGGCGCTGGAAGCCTACGGCGCGGCGCACACCCTGCAGGAAATGCTGACGGTCAAGTCGGACGACGTGCAGGGCCGCAACCAGATGTACAAGAACATCGTCGATGGTGCCCACGAGATGGTCGCGGGCATGCCGGAATCCTTCAACGTGCTGGTGAAGGAAATCCGCTCGCTCGCCATCAACATGGAACTGGAAGACTGATCGCGACGGCGCGGACGCACTTCGTTGCCTCCGCGCCTTGCGAACACCGTCATCCCGCCCCCGACAAAGATTCCTCCTGACGGAGAAACAAAATGAAAGACCTGCTCAACCTCTTCAACCAGCAGCGCCAGACGCTGGACTTCGACGCGATCAAGATCGCGCTGGCTTCGCCGGACCTGATCCGCTCGTGGTCCTTCGGCGAAGTGAAGAAGCCGGAAACCATCAACTACCGCACGTTCAAGCCCGAGCGTGACGGCCTGTTCTGCTCGGCCATCTTCGGCCCGATCAAGGACTACGAGTGCCTGTGCGGCAAGTACAAGCGCATGAAGCACCGCGGCGTGGTCTGCGAGAAGTGCGGCACGGAAGTGACGCTGGCCAAGGTGCGCCGCGAGCGCATGGGCCACATCGACCTGGCCAGCCCAGTCGCGCACATCTGGTTCCTGAAGTCGCTGCCGTCGCGCATCGGCCTGATGCTGGACATGACCCTGCGCGACATCGAGCGCGTGCTGTACTTCGAAGCGTATGTCGTCACCGAGCCTGGCCTGACCTCGCTTGAGCGCCGCCAGCTGCTGACCGAAGAGCAGTTCATGCAGGCGCGCCAGGAGCACGGCGACGATTTCGACGCCGCCATGGGCGCCGAGGCCGTCTACGACCTGCTGCGCACGATCGACCTGCAGGCCGAGATGGTGAACCTGCGCGAGGAAATCGCCAGCACCAACTCCGAGACCAAGCTCAAGCGCCTCACCAAGCGCATCAAGCTGATGGAAGCGTTCCTGGAGTCGGGCAACCGTCCGGAATGGATGGTCATGACCGTGCTGCCCGTGCTGCCGCCGGACCTGCGTCCGCTGGTGCCGCTGGACGGTGGCCGCTTCGCGACCTCGGACCTGAACGACCTGTACCGCCGCGTCATCAACCGCAACAACCGCCTACGCCGTCTGCTTGAACTCAACGCGCCCGACATCATCGTGCGCAACGAGAAGCGCATGCTGCAGGAGTCCGTTGACGCCCTGATGGACAACGGCCGTCGCGGCCGCGCCATCACCGGTACCAACAAGCGCCCGCTCAAGTCGCTGGCCGACATGATCAAGGGCAAGCAGGGTCGTTTCCGCCAGAACCTGCTGGGCAAGCGCGTCGACTACTCGGGCCGTTCGGTCATCGTGGTCGGTCCGACGCTGCGCCTGCACGAGTGCGGCCTGCCGAAGAAGATGGCGCTTGAGCTGTTCAAGCCGTTCGTGTTCGCCAAGCTGCAGCGCCGTGGCCTGGCCACCACCATCAAGGCCGCCAAGAAGCTGGTCGAGCGCGAAGAAGCCGAAGTCTGGGACATCCTGGAAGAGGTCATCCGCGAGCATCCGGTCCTGCTGAACCGTGCGCCGACGCTGCACCGCCTGGGCATCCAGGCGTTCGAGCCGGTGCTGATCGAAGGTAAGGCCATCCAGCTGCACCCGCTGGTCTGCACCGCGTTCAACGCCGACTTCGACGGTGACCAGATGGCCGTCCACGTGCCGCTCTCGCTGGAAGCCCAGCTGGAAGCGCGCGCGCTGATGATGTCCTCCAACAACATCCTGTCGCCGGCCAACGGCGAGCCGATCATCGTGCCGTCGCAGGACGTCGTGCTGGGCCTGTACTACATGACCCGCGCGCTGGAGAACAAGAAGGGCGAGGGCATGGCGTTCGCCAACATCGCCGAGGTCAAGCGCGCCTACGACAACCGCGCCGTCGAGCTGCACGCGAAGGTCAAGGTCCGCATCAGCGGCACCGTGATCGACGAGGACGGCAACCGCAGCAAGCAGACCAGCATCGTGGACACCACGATCGGTCGCGCACTGCTGGCCGAGATCCTGCCGGAAGGCCTGCCGTTCGCGCTGGCCAACACCGAGTTGAACAAGAAGGCCATCAGCCGTCTGATCAACTCCAGCTACCGCATGCTGGGCCTGAAGGACACGGTCGTGTTCGCCGACAAGCTGATGTACACCGGCTTCGCGTACGCCACGCGCGCTGGCGTCTCGATCGGCATCGACGACATGCTGATCCCGGCCGAGAAGAAGGGCATCCTGGGCGAAGCCGAACAGGAAGTGCTGGAGATCCAGGAGCAGTACCAGAGCGGCCTGGTCACCGCCGGTGAGCGCTACAACAAGGTGGTCGACATCTGGTCGCGCACCAACGAGCGCATCGCCAAGGCGATGATGGACACCATCGGTACCGACAAGGTGAAGAACGCCAAGGGCGAGACCATCAACGAGAAGTCGATGAACTCGCTGTACATCATGGCCGACTCCGGCGCCCGTGGTAGCCAGGCGCAGATCCGCCAGCTGGCCGGCATGCGCGGCCTGATGGCCCGTCCCGACGGTTCGATCATCGAGACGCCCATCAAGGCGAACTTCCGCGAAGGCCTGAACGTGCAGGAGTACTTCAACTCCACCCACGGTGCCCGTAAGGGTCTGGCCGATACCGCGCTGAAGACCGCGAACTCCGGTTACCTGACCCGTCGCCTCGTCGACGTGGCGCAGGACGTGGTGATCACGGAAGTCGACTGCGGTACGGTCGAAGGCCTGACCATGACGCCGATCGTGGAAGGCGGCGACGTGGTCGAGCCGCTGCGTGATCGCGTGCTGGGCCGTATCGTGGCCGAGGACGTGTTCCTGCCGGGCAACGACGAGGATCCGATCGTCACCCGCAACACGCTGCTGGATGAAGCCTGGGTGCAGAAGCTGGAAGATGCCGGCGTGCAGTCCCTGAAGGTGCGCTCCACCATCACCTGCGAATCCGAATTCGGCGTCTGCGCGCACTGCTACGGTCGCGACCTGGCCCGTGGCCACATCGTCAACATCGGCGAGGCGGTCGGCGTCATCGCCGCGCAGTCGATCGGCGAGCCCGGCACGCAGCTGACCATGCGTACGTTCCACATCGGTGGTGCGGCATCGCGTGCGGCGGCGGTCGACAACATCACCGTCAAGACGACCGGTTCGATCAAGTTCAACAACCTCAAGTTCGTCGAGCACGCCAACGGCAGCCTGGTCGCGGTCTCGCGTTCGGGCGAACTGTCGGTGCTCGACGGTCACGGCCGCGAGCGCGAGCGCTACAAGCTGCCGTACGGCGCGACGATCACCGTCAAGGATGGCGACCAGATCACCGCCGGCCAGGCCGTGGCGAACTGGGATCCGCATAACCACCCGATCGTGTCGGAAGTGGCTGGTTTCGTGCGCTTCGTGGATTTCGTCGACGGCGTCACCGTCATCGAGAAGACCGACGAACTGACCGGCCTGGCGTCGCGCGAGATCACCGATCCGAAGCGTCGCGGCTCGCAGGGCAAGGACCTGCGTCCGATCGTCCGCATCGTGGACAAGGACGGCAAGGACCTGAGCATCCCGGGCACCGACCTGCCGGCGCAGTACCTGTTGCCGCCGCGCTCCATCGTCAACCTGCAGGACGGCGCGCCCGTCGGCGTGGGCGACGTGGTCACCAAGGTGCCGCAGGAAGCTTCCAAGACCCGCGACATCACCGGTGGTCTGCCGCGCGTCGCCGACCTGTTCGAGGCCCGCAAGCCGAAGGACCCGGCCATCCTGGCCGAGCGCTCCGGCGTCATCAGCTTCGGCAAGGACACCAAGGGCAAGCAGCGCCTGATCATCAAGGACACCGATGGTTCGGAGCACGAGGAGCTGATTCCGAAGTTCCGCCAGATCATCGTGTTCGAAGGCGAGCACGTGGCCAAGGGCGAAACCATCGTGGACGGCGAGCCGAGCCCGCAGGACATCCTGCGCCTGCTGGGCGTCGAGCCGCTGGCGGCCTACCTGGTCAAGGAAATCCAGGACGTCTACCGCCTGCAGGGCGTGAAGATCAACGACAAGCACATCGAGGTCATCACCCGTCAGATGCTGCGCAAGGTGGAAATCACCGACGCCGGCAACAGCAAGTTCCTGGCCGGCGAGCAGATCGAGAAGCAGCGCTTCATCGAAGAGAACGCCAAGCTGGCGGCCCGCAACGAGATCCTGGCGAAGTACGACCCGGTGCTGTTGGGCATCACCAAGGCGTCGCTGGCGACCGAGTCGTTCATCTCGGCGGCTTCCTTCCAGGAGACCACCCGCGTGCTGACCGAGGCGGCCGTCCGCGGCACCCGTGACAGCCTGCGCGGCCTGAAGGAGAACGTCATCGTCGGCCGTCTGATCCCGGCCGGTACCGGCCTGGCGTACCACAACCAGCGCCGCCGCAACGCCTCCGGTCTGACCGAGGCCGAGGTGGACGCCCTGTCGGGCAGCAGCAGCGAAGCGACGGCCCCGGCCGCCGCCGTGGCGACCGACGACGCCGGTGAGGAGTCCAGCGCCAGCTAAAACGCACCATCCGGCGGCCTTCGGGCCGCCCCAGACCACGAAATGAGGCGCAGGGAGCGCCTCGTTTTCGGCCCAGGAAGGGCGGGATCGCAGTCAGTTGGCAGGCAACCACCCCGTCGCGTTGACGGTCGGGCGGGTTGCCGGCTATACTTTTCCGTCTAGGTGGGCCGTCTCGCGGCCTGCCTTCGTTTTCATGTCAAACAAGGCTCCGGCCTTCACACGAAGAATCCACTATGGCAACCGTCAATCAGCTGGTCCGCAAGCCGCGGCAGGCCCCCACGTACAAGAGCCAGTCGCCCGCGCTGGACAACTGCCCGCAGCGTCGCGGCGTGTGCACCCGCGTCTACACGACGACCCCGAAGAAGCCGAACTCGGCTCTGCGCAAGGTCGCCAAGGTGCGCCTGACCAACCAGGAAGAAATCATCAGCTACATCGGCGGTGAAGGCCACAACCTGCAGGAGCACTCCGTGGTGCTCGTGCGCGGCGGTCGCGTGAAGGATCTGCCGGGCGTGCGCTACCACACCGTGCGCGGTTCGCTGGACGCCTCGGGCGTCGCCAAGCGCCGCCAGGGCCGTTCCAAGTACGGCGCCAAGCGTCCCAAGGCTTAAGGAATAAACGAACATGTCGCGCAAAGGCTCTGCCCCCCAACGTGAAATCCTGCCGGACCCCAAGCACGGCAGCCAGACGATTGCCCGCTTCATCAACATGGTGATGCTGAGCGGCAAGAAGTCCGTCGCCGAGAAGATCGTCTATGGCGCCATGGACGTCATCGGCGAGAAGAACCCGAATGCCCTGGAGCTGGTCGAGAAGGCGTTGGACAACGTCTCCCCGGCCGTCGAGGTGAAGTCCCGCCGTGTCGGCGGCGCCACCTACCAGGTGCCGGTCGAAGTGCGTTCCTCGCGCCGCATGGCGCTGGCGATGCGCTGGCTGATCGAGTCCGCCCGCAAGCGTGGCGAGAACTCCATGCCGCGCAAGCTGGCTGCCGAGCTGCTGGACGCCTCCGAGAACCGCGGCGGCGCCATCAAGAAGCGTGAAGAGACCCACCGCATGGCGGAAGCGAACAAGGCGTTCGCGCACTACCGCTGGTAACGGCCTGCGGGCCCTTGCAAGCAAGGGCCTTCGGCACCATCTAGGTGCCCCTGGGACGCACCTTCGCGTCCCGACCCCGAAGGCCGCCGAAAGGCGGCATTCGGCCATCTGAAGATCCGCCCTCCACGGAAGGCCCTGGCATCCCGCCGGCCCTCCATCAGAAAAGAGAGACTGTCGTGGCTCGCACCACTCCCATCGAGCGTTACCGCAATTTCGGCATCATGGCGCACATCGACGCCGGCAAGACCACCACGTCCGAGCGCATCCTGTTCTACACCGGCGTCAGCCACAAGATCGGTGAAGTGCACGACGGTGCCGCGACCATGGACTGGATGGAGCAGGAGCAGGAGCGCGGTATCACCATCACGTCCGCCGCCACCACGGCGTTCTGGACGGGCATGGACAAGTCCTTGCCGCAGCACCGCTTCAACATCATCGACACCCCCGGCCACGTTGACTTCACCATCGAAGTCGAGCGTTCGCTGCGCGTGCTCGACGGCGCGGTGTTCGTGCTGTGCGCCGTCGGTGGCGTGCAGCCGCAGTCCGAGACCGTGTGGCGCCAGGCCAACAAGTACGCCGTGCCGCGCCTCGCGTTCGTCAACAAGATGGACCGCACCGGTGCCAACTTCGACAAGGTCGTCGAGCAGCTGAAGTCGCGCCTGGGTGCCTACCCGGTGCCGATGCAGGTGCCGGTCGGCGCCGAAGACGGCTTCGAGGGCGTCATCGACCTGCTGAAGATGAAGTACATCCATTGGGACGTCGCTTCGCAGGGCACCAAGTTCGAGTACCGCGACATTCCCGCCGAGCTGGCCGACAAGGCCGCGACGGATCGTGCGTTCATGGTGGAAGCCGCCGCTGAAGCCAGCGAAGAGCTGATGGACAAGTACCTCAACGAGGGCGACCTGTCCGAAGCCGAGATCATCGCTGGCCTGCGCGAGCGCACCCTGAAGGTGGAAGTGATCCCGGTCTACTGCGGCTCCGCGTTCAAGAACAAGGGCGTGCAGGCGATGCTGGACGGCGTGATCCAGCTGCTGCCGTCGCCGACCGATCGTCCGCCGGTGCAGGGCATCGACGAGAACGAGAAGGAAGACAGCCGTAAGGCGGGCGACAACGAGCCGTTCTCGGCGCTGGCGTTCAAGATCATGACGGACCCGTTCGTGGGTTCGCTGACGTTCTTCCGCGTCTACTCCGGCGTGCTGAACTCCGGCGACGCGGTGTACAACCCCGTCAAGTCGAAGAAGGAGCGCGTGGGCCGCATCCTGCAGATGCACTCCAACCAGCGTGATGAAATCAAGGAAGTGCGCGCGGGCGACATCGCCGCGGCCGTCGGCCTGAAGGACGTCACCACGGGCGACACGCTGTGCTCGCTGGATCACATCATCACCCTGGAGCGCATGGTGTTCCCGGAGCCCGTCATCTCGATGGCGGTGGAGCCGAAGACCAAGTCCGACCAGGAGAAGATGGGCCTGGCCCTGGGCCGCCTGGCGCAGGAAGATCCTTCGTTCCGCGTCAAGACGGACGAGGAATCGGGCCAGACGATCATCTCCGGCATGGGCGAGCTGCACCTGGAAATCCTGGTTGACCGCATGAAGCGCGAGTTCAACGTGGAAGCCAACGTCGGCAAGCCGCAGGTGGCCTATCGCGAGACCATCCGCAAGGCCGTCAAGCAGGAAGGCAAGTTCGTGCGCCAGTCGGGCGGTCGCGGCCAGTACGGCCACATCGTCATCGAGATGTCGCCGGTCGAGCGCGGCGTGGGCTTCTCGTACGAGAGCGCCATCGTCGGCGGCGTCGTGCCGAAGGAGTACGTTGCTGCCGCGGGCAAGGGCATCGAGGACGCACTGAAGAGCGGCCCGCTGGCTGGCTTCCCGGTGGTCGACATTGCGATCAAGGCCGTGGACGGTTCGTTCCACGACGTCGACTCGAACGAAATGGCGTTCAAGGTCGCCGGCTCGATGGCCTTCAAGGAAGCCTTCAGCAAGGCCCAGCCGGTCCTGCTGGAGCCGATGATGAAGGTCGAGATCGTCACCCCGGAAGACTATCTGGGCGACGTGATGGGCGACGTGAGCCGTCGTCGCGGCATCCTGCAGGGTCAGGACGACAGCCCGTCGGGCAAGGTCATCGCCGCGATGGTGCCGCTGGGCGAAATGTTCGGCTACGCCACTACGCTGCGTTCGATGTCGCAGGGTCGCGCGACGTTCTCGATGGAGTTCGACCACTACGCGGAAGCGCCGGCCAACATCGCCGACGCGGTCGTCAAGAAGAACTGAGTGGGACCGGGAGGCGAGGCCTCCCGGCATCCCGTCACGAATCACGGATAAAAAGGTAGAAGACAATGGCAAAGGGTAAATTCGAACGCACCAAGCCGCACGTGAACGTGGGCACGATTGGCCACGTTGACCACGGCAAGACGACGCTGACGGCGGCGCTGACGAAGATTGGCGCGGAGCGTTTCGGTGGCGAGTTCAAGGCGTACGACGCGATCGACGCGGCGCCGGAAGAGAAGGCGCGCGGCATCACGATTTCGACGGCGCACGTGGAATATGAATCTGCTGCGCGCCACTACGCGCACGTGGATTGCCCGGGCCACGCCGACTACGTGAAGAACATGATCACCGGTGCTGCCCAGATGGACGGCGCGATCCTGGTGTGCTCGGCCGCCGACGGCCCGATGCCGCAGACGCGTGAGCACATCCTGCTGTCGCGCCAGGTGGGCGTGCCGTACATCGTCGTGTTCCTGAACAAGGCCGACATGGTGGACGACGCCGAGCTGCTGGAGCTGGTGGAGATGGAAGTCCGCGAACTGCTGAGCAAGTACGAGTTCCCGGGCGACGACACCCCGATCATCTCGGGCTCGGCCCGTCTGGCGCTGGAAGGCGACCAGAGCGAGATCGGCGTGCCGGCGATCCTGAAGCTGGTGGACGCGCTGGACACCTGGATCCCGACCCCGGAACGTGACATCGACAAGCCGTTCCTGATGCCGGTGGAAGACGTGTTCTCGATCTCGGGCCGCGGCACCGTGGTGACCGGCCGTATCGAGCGCGGCATCATCAAGGTGGGCGACGAAATCGAAATCGTCGGTATCCGTCCGACCCAGAAGACCACGGTCACGGGCGTGGAAATGTTCCGCAAGCTGCTGGACCAGGGTCAGGCGGGCGACAACGCCGGTCTGCTGCTGCGCGGCACCAAGCGTGACGACGTGGAGCGCGGCCAGGTGCTGGCCAAGCCCGGTTCGATCACCCCGCACACCGAGTTCGAGTCCGAAGTCTACGTGCTGAGCAAGGACGAGGGCGGCCGCCACACGCCGTTCTTCAAGGGCTACCGTCCGCAGTTCTACTTCCGCACGACCGACATCACCGGTGCGGTGCAGCTGCCGGAAGGCGTCGAGATGGTGATGCCGGGCGACAACGTGAAGATGGTGGTCACCCTGATCAACCCGGTGGCGATGGACGAAGGCCTGCGTTTCGCGATCCGCGAAGGCGGCCGTACCGTCGGCGCCGGCGTCGTGGCCAAGATCATCAAGTAAGCCGGTCGGCGCGTCTCGCTTTCTTGCGGGGCGCGTGTTCGGTCAGGCCGGCTCGCCCGGCTTGATCGAAGCCACACTGGCCGCAAGCGCAAAGCGCTTGCGGCTCTAGCAATACGCGGCTACAATGCCGGCCCCCCGAATGGCGACTCGCTATTCAGGATCGCAATACCCGCCGGCGCCCCCTGGGAGGAGGCCGGCCTACCGCGAAAAGAGGTGCAGGAAGCGCCTCGTGTTCGCCAGACACGGAGTGTCGCGTGCCATCCTGCAGGCCTCGGGCCGGGCAGGGCGTCCCGGTGGTTGACGGGATATGTCACGCGTCCTATACTTTCATGTCTGGGCGGGCCGGTTTACCGGCCTGCCTTGTTTTTCAGGAAGAATCCCCAGCCGATTCAGGCGCTGCCCACCCGTGGAGTCCTCGCGGGCGGTGGGGAATGGATCAGCTTGGACTAACCGGGGCAAGGCATCCCAGAGGCCGCGCCCGTCGCTCTTTAACGAAGGAAATTTCCGTCATGGCGGACCAAAAGATCCGAATCCGGCTCAAGGCGTACGATCATCGTTTGATCGACCGCTCGGCCAGCGAGATCGTCGAGACGGCCAAGCGGACCGGCGCGCAAGTGCGCGGCCCGATCCCGCTGCCGACCAAGATCGAGCGCTACACCATCCTGGTTTCCCCGCACGTCGACAAGGACGCGCGTGACCAGTACGAGACCCGCACGCACAAGCGCGTGCTCGATATCGTCGACCCCAACGACAAGACCGTGGACGCGCTGATGAAGCTCGAACTGGCTGCCGGCGTCGACGTCCAGATCAAGCTGACCTGAGGCCACGACCATGACCGCGAAGAAATTTTCGTTGGGTCTCGTCGGCCGCAAGGCTGGCATGACCCGCGTGTTCACCGAAGATGGCAAGTCCATCCCGGTGACGCTGATCGAAGCCACCCCGAACCGCATCACCCAGATCAAGACCCCGGAAACCGACGGCTACAGCGCCGTGCAGGTCGCCGTGGGTGCGCGCCGCGCCTCGCTCGTCACCAAGCCGGTCGCCGGTCACCTGGCCAAGGCCAAGGTCGAAGCCGGTCGTGGCCTGTGGGAGCTGCGCGTCGAAGCCGACAAGCTGGGCGACTTCGCCATTGGCGGCGAGATCAAGGCTGACATCTTCGAAGTCGGCCAGAAGGTCGACGTCCAAGGCGTGACCAAGGGCAAGGGCTTCCAGGGCACGATCAAGCGCTGGAACTTCACCATGGGTGACGCCACCCACGGTAACTCGCTGTCGCATCGTTCGCCGGGTTCGCTCGGTCAGCGTCAGACGCCGGGTCGCGTGTTCCCGGGCAAGAAGATGTCCGGCCACATGGGTGCCGTGCAGCAGAGCACGCAGAACCTGGAAGTCGTCCGCGTGGACGCCGAGCGCGGCTTGATCGCCGTTCGCGGCGCCGTGCCGGGTGCGCCGGGTGGCGACGTGATCGTGCGTCCGGCGAGCAAGGGTTGAGGAGAACGACCATGGAACTAGCCATTACAGGTAGCGCCAACAAGCTGTCGGTCTCCGACGACGTGTTCGGCCGCGAGTTCAGCGAAGATCTGGTCCACCAGGTCGTCGTTGCCTACCGCAACGCCGGTCGTGCCGGCACCAAGGCGCAGAAGACGCGCGCCGAAGTCAACGGCACCACCAAGAAGTCCAAGAAGCAGAAGGGTGGCGGTGCTCGTCACGGTGCCCTGACCGCGCCGATCTTCGTCGGCGGCGGCGTGACCTTCGCGGCCAAGCCGCGCAGCTTCGCGCAGAAGGTCAATCGCAAGATGTACCGCGCGGCCATCAGCTCGATCCTGTCCGAGCTGAACCGCCAGAACCGCCTGAAGGTCGTGGAAGCGTTCGACGTGGACGCCACGAAGACCAGCGCCCTGATCGAAAAGCTGAAGGGTCTGGATCTGGGTCAGCGCCCGCTGATCGTCACCGAGGATGCCTCCGAGCACCTGTACCTGTCCGCCCGCAACCTCCCGTATGTGGAAGTGCGTGACGTGCAGGGCCTGGATCCGGCGGCGCTGGTCGGTGCCGACTCCGTGCTGATCACGGCCGACGCCGTCAAGAAGATCGAGGAGTGGCTGGCATGATCAGCAACGAAAAGATTTTTGCCGTGCTGCGTGCTCCGCGTGTCTCCGAAAAGACCGTGCGCCTGCAGGAACTCTCCAACCAATACGTCTTCGAAGTCTCGAACGATGCCACCAAGGCCGATGTCAAGGCCGCGGTCGAGCAGCTGTTCGACGTCAAGGTCGAGACGGTCAACGTGGTCAACGTGAAGGGCAAGAACAAGTCCTTCCGTAACCGCGCCGGCCGCCGCGGCGACTGGCGCAAGGCGTACGTGCGTCTGGCCGATGGTCAGGCCATCGACGTGTCGGCCAAGGCCTGAGGTAGACCCACATGCCATTGATGAAATTCAAGCCCACCTCCCCCGGTCGCCGTTCGGCGGTCCGCGTGGTGACGCCCGACCTGCACAAGGGTGCTCCGCATGCTGCGCTGCTGGAAAAGCAGAGCAAGACCGGCGGTCGCAACCATCACGGTCGCATCACCACCCGTCACATCGGCGGTGGCCACAAGCAGCACTACCGCCTCATCGACTTCAAGCGCGACAAGGAAGGCATTCCGGCGCGCGTGGAGCGGATCGAATACGATCCCAACCGCACCGCGCACATCGCGCTGCTGTGCTATGTCGATGGCGAGCGTCGCTACATCATCGCGCCGAAGGGCCTGAAGGCCGGTGACCAGGTCATCGCAGGTAGCGATGCCCCGATCAAGGCCGGCAACACGCTGCCGCTGCGCAACATCCCGGTCGGTACGACGATCCACGGCATCGAGCTGAAGCCGGGCAAGGGCGCGCAGATCGCCCGCGCCGCCGGCGCCGCCGTGCAGCTGGTCGCTCGCGAGCAGGGTTTCGCCACGCTGCGCCTTCGCTCCGGCGAAATGCGCAAGGTGCAGGTCGAGTGCCGCGCCACCGTCGGCGAAGTCGGCAACGACGAGCACAGCCTGGAGAAGTTGGGCAAGGCTGGCGCCAAGCGCTGGCGCGGTGTCAAGCCGACCGTCCGCGGTGCGGCCATGAACCCCGTCGACCACCCGCACGGTGGTGGTGAGGCCAAGGCCGGCCAGGGCAACCCGCATCCGGTCACCCCGTGGGGTGTCCCGACCAAGGGTTACAAGACGCGCAAGAACAAGCGCACGCAGCAATTCATCGTCCGCGATCGTAGGGGCTAATCGACCATGGCACGTTCACTCAAGAAGGGCCCGTTCGTCGATCACCACCTCGTCAAGAAGGTGGAGGCCGCGGGCGGCAGCAAGAAGCCGATCAAGACCTGGTCGCGCCGCTCCATGATCCTGCCGGAAATGGTGGGTTTCACCATCGCCGTGCACAACGGCAAGAACCACGTTCCGGTGCTGGTCAACGAGAACATGGTCGGCCACAAGCTCGGCGAGTTTGCCGTCACCCGTACCTTCAAGGGTCACGGTGGCGACAAGAAAGCCGGCGGCAAGAAGTAAGGAGAGATGACCATGGAAGCGAAAGCCATCCTGCGCACCGCGCGCATCTCCCCCCAGAAGGCCCGCCTGGTCGCCGATCAGGTGCGTGGCCTGTCGGCCGAACGCGCCGTCAACCTGCTGAAGTTCTCGGACAAGAAGGCTGCCCACCTGATCAAGAAGGTCGTGGAGTCCGCCATCGCCAACGCCGAGAACAACCAGGGTGCCGACGTCGACGAGCTGAAGGTCAAGACCATCATGGTCGACGAAGGTCCGGTGCTGAAGCGTTTCATGGCCCGTGCCAAGGGTCGTGGTACCCGCATTCTTAAGCGCACCAGCCACATCACTGTGGTCGTGGGCGAGGGCAAATAAGTATGGGTCACAAAGTTCATCCGACCGGCATCCGCCTGGGCATCGCCAAGGACTGGAATTCCAAGTGGTTCGCCAACAAGCGCGACTACGCCGACTACCTGGCCGCGGACCTCAAGGTGCGCGAGATGCTTCGCAAGAAGCTGGCCCAGGCCGGTATCTCCAAGATCCTGATCGAGCGTCCGGCCAAGACGGCGCGCGTGACCATCCACACCGCCCGTCCGGGCGTGGTGATCGGTAAGCGCGGTGAGGACATCGAGAAGCTGCGCAAGGAAGTGAGCGACCTGATGGGCGTCCCGGCGCACATCAACGTCACCGAAGTGCGCAAGCCCGAGCTGGACGCCCAGCTGGTGGCCGAGTCGATCGCGCAGCAGCTGGAGCGCCGCATCATGTTCCGTCGCGCGATGAAGCGCGCCGTGGGCAATGCGATGCGCCTGGGTGCCCTGGGCATCAAGGTCAACGTGGCTGGCCGCCTCAACGGTGCGGAAATCGCCCGTTCGGAGTGGTACCGCGAAGGCCGCGTGCCGCTGCACACGCTGCGTGCCGACATCGATTACGGTTTTGCCGAGGCGAAGACCACCTACGGCATCATCGGCATCAAGGTGTGGGTCTACAAGGGCGAAATCTTCGATTTCAGCCAGGTGGGTCAGGAGAAGCAGGACGACGCGCGCCCCGAGCGCAGCGAACGTCCGTCGCGCCCGGCTCGTGACCGCGACGCGAGGTAATCAGTCATGTTGCAACCCAAGCGAACCAAATACCGCAAGATGCACAAGGGCCGGAATGAAGGCCTGAGCTGGAGCGGCAACCTCGTCAGTTTCGGCGAGTACGGCCTGAAGGCCACGGCGCACGGTCAGCTGACCGCGCGCCAGATCGAAGCGGCTCGCCGCTCGATCAGCCGCTACGTGAAGCGCGGCGGCAAGATGTGGATCCGTGTGTTCCCCGACAAGCCGATCACCAAGAAGCCCATCGAAGTCCGAATGGGTTCGGGTAAGGGCAACGTCGAGTACTGGGTCGCCCAGATCCAGCCGGGCCGCATGATCTATGAAATCGAAGGCGTCAGCGAGGATATCGCGCGCGAGGCGTTCCGCCTGGCCGCGGCCAAGCTGTCGGTCACCACCACTTTCGTGACCCGGACGGTGCGCTAATGGAACTCAAGCAACTCCGCGAGAAATCGGCTGACGAGCTGAAGGCCCACCTGACCGAGCTGCGCAAGGAACAGTTTTCCCTGCGCATGCAGAAGGTGACCGGCCAGCTGCCGAAGACGCATGAAACCCGCCGGGTCCGTCGCGAGATCGCTCGCGTCAAGACCCTGCTGGGCAGCCAGAAGTAAGGAGCGACCAAGATGAGCGATAACAAAGACAAAGCGCAACGCACCATCGAAGGCCGCGTCGTCAGCAACAAGATGGACAAGACGGTCACCGTCCTGGTGGAGCGTCAGGTCAAGCACGCCCTGTACGGCAAGTACATCAAGCGTTCCACGAAGCTGCACGCGCATGACGCGGACAACAGCTGCAAGGAAGGCGACGTGGTGCGCGTGACCGAGATCGCCCCGATGTCCAAGACCAAGAACTGGCGCGTGGTGGAAATCATCACCCGCGCGGCTGAATAAAGGAGATCTGACTCATGATCCAGATGCAGAGCTACCTTGACGCGGCCGACAACTCCGGCGCCAAAGAACTGATGTGCATCAAGGTGCTGGGCGGCTCCAAGCGCCGTTATGCCGGCATCGGTGACATCATCAAGGTGACCGTGAAGGACGCGATTCCGCGCGGCAAGGTCAAGAAGGGCGAAGTCTACGACGCCGTGGTCGTGCGCACCCGCAAGGGCGTTCGCCGCCCCGACGGTTCGCTGATCCGCTTCGATGGCAACGCCGCCGTCCTGCTGAACAACAAGCAGGAGCCGATCGGCACCCGTATCTTCGGGCCCGTGACCCGCGAGTTGCGTTCCGAGAAGTTCATGAAGATCGTTTCGCTCGCGCCTGAAGTGCTCTGAGCGGAGGACATAGAAATGGCAAACCGTATCAAGAAGGGCGACCAGGTCGTCGTCACCGCCGGCAAGGACAAGGGCAAGAAGGGTGATGTGGTGCGTGTGGACGGCGACCGCGTGGTCGTCTCCAACGTTAACGTCGTCAAGCGCCACACCAAGCCGAACCCGCAGGCCGGTATCGCGGGTGGCGTGGTGGAGAGCGAGCGCTCGATCCACATCTCCAATGTCGCGCTGTTCAACCCGGCAACGGGCAAGGGCGAGCGTATCGGTTTCAAGGTGCTGGAGGATGGACGCAAACTGCGTGTGTTCCGCTCCAGCGGTGAGGCGCTCGACGCCTGAGGAATGAGGACATGACCACCCGTCTCGAAAAAATTTACAAGGAAGAAGTGGCGCCGGCTCTGATGAAGAAGTTCGGCTACACCAATCCGATGGAAGTGCCGAAGATCACCAAGATCACCATCAACATGGGTGTGGGTGAAGCGGCGACCAACAAGAAGATCCTGGAAAACGCCGTGGCCGACCTGGCCAAGATCACCGGCCAGAAGCCGATCACGACCAAGTCCCGCGTGTCGGTGGCTTCGTTCAAGATCCGCGATGGCTGGCCGATCGGCTGCAAGGTGACCCTGCGTCGCGCCAAGATGTACGAATTCCTGGACCGCCTGATCAGCATCTCGCTGCCGCGCGTCCGCGACTTCCGTGGCGTGTCCGGCCGTTCGTTCGACGGTCGCGGCAACTACAACATGGGCGTGAAGGAACAGATCATCTTCCCGGAAATCGACTTCGACGCCGTCGACGCGATCCGCGGTATGGATATCGCCATCACGACGACCGCCAAGAACGACGCCGAAGCGAAGGCGCTGCTCGAAGCGTTCAAGTTCCCGTTCCGCAACTGATTCGCTAGGAAAAAGACATCATGGCAAAGACCTCGATGGTCAACCGCGACATCAAGCGGGAAAAGCTGGCCAAGCAGTACGCCGCCAAGCGTGACGCGCTGAAGAAGATCATCTCCAGCCAGGACGCGTCGTACGAAGACAAGATCGACGCGGTGACCAAGCTGCAGAAGCTGCCGCGCGACTCGTCGCCGAGCCGCCAGCGCAACCGCTGCGAGCTGTCCGGTCGTTCGCGTGGCGTGTACCGCAAGTTCGGCCTGGGCCGCAACATGCTGCGCAAGGCCACCATGAACGGCGACGTGCCCGGCCTGCGCAAGGCCAGCTGGTAATAGCCTCCCGCGCCGCTCGAAAGGGCGGTCGCATGGGCTGAAGAGACAAGTCCGGCACGCGCCGGACTTGTTGTTGTACAATGTTCGGCTCCCACGACCGTGGTCGGGGAGGGCGGTCCACCCGCCACCCACCTGGGGGTGTCCAGGCACAACCTAGATTTTCGCGAAAGCGGATATCGGTGCTACTCATAAGGCAGACTCTAATGAGCATGACTGATCCCATCGCCGACATGCTGGTGCGCATTCGCAATGCCGCTGCTGTTGGCAAGCCGACGGTGAAGATGCCGTCCTCCAAGATCAAGACCTCGATCGCCAACGTCCTCAAGGCGGAAGGCTATATCGGCGACGTCCGTGTGACGAAGGCCGAGAACAACAAGGCCGAGCTCGAGATCGTCCTGAAGTATTTCGAAGGCAAGCCGGTCATCGAGAAGCTGAGCCGCGTGTCCCGTTCGGGCCTGCGCCAGTACCGTGGCAAGGCTGAACTCCCGAAGGTCCTGGGTGGCCTGGGCGTCGCCATCATCTCCACCTCCAAGGGCATCATGACCGATGCGCAGGCCCGTGCGGCCGGCGTGGGTGGTGAAGTCCTGTGCTTCGTGGCCTAAGCGAAGGAGCCCACACATGTCCCGCGTAGCCAAGAAGCCGATCAATCTCCCGAAGGGCGTTGAACTGAACGTCCAGGGCGAGACCCTCAACGTCAAGGGCCCGAAGGGCACCCTGTCCATCGCCAAGCCCGCCGGCGTCGACGTCAATGTCGATAACGGCGTCGCGAACCTGTCGCCGGCGACCCCGGCCGACGACGCCCTCACTGGCACCATCCGCGCGATCCTGGCCAACATGGTCAAGGGCGTGTCGGAAGGCTTCGAGCGCAAGCTCGAGCTGGTGGGCGTGGGTTACCGCGCCGCGATGCAGGGCAAGGACCTGAACCTGTCGCTGGGTTTCTCGCACCCGATCCTGTTCAAGACGCCGGAAGGCATCACCATCGCCACCCCGACCCAGACCGAAATCCTGGTCCAGGGTGCCGACAAGCAGCGCGTTGGCGAAGTCGCCGCCAAGATCCGCGGTTTCCGTCCGCCGGAACCCTACAAGGGCAAGGGCGTGAAGTACTCCGACGAAACCATCATCCGTAAGGAAGCGAAGAAGGCCTAACCGGGCTTTCGGCTTCGAGGAACCAGATCATGAGCATCAAGAACACCGCCCGCCTGCGCCGTGCCAAGTCGACCCGCGCTCACATCCGCGAGCTCGGCGTGCCGCGCCTGTCGGTGCTGCGCACCGGCCAGCACATCTACGCCCAGCTGTTCACCGCCGACGGCGCCAAGGTCATCGCTTCGGCGAACACCCTGCAGGCCGACGTGAAGGATGGCCTGAAGAACGGCAAGAACAGCGACGCGGCCGCCCGCGTCGGTGCGATCATCGCCGAGCGCGCTAAGGCCGCGGGCATCGAGAAGGTCGCATTCGACCGCTCGGGCTACCGCTACCACGGTCGCATCAAGGCGCTGGCCGATGCCGCCCGTGAGGGTGGCCTGCAGTTCTAAGCTTGAAAGGCATGGGGGCGACCCCATGCCTTGACCTGCCGGCGCAGGCTGCGCCGGGCACGTCCGCTCTTCTGCGGCGGACGAGGCTTCACCGCTCCACACCACAACCATAAGCGGCCCAGCCGTACATACCCAATCAACCAAGGAATTCAAGCAATGGCAGAAGAACGTCAACCGCGGGGCCGCGATCGTGATCGCAACCGCGAAGAGAAAGTCGACGACGGCATGATCGAGAAGCTGGTCGCGGTCAACCGCGTCAGCAAGACCGTCAAGGGCGGTCGCCAGTTCACCTTCACCGCGCTGACGGTGGTGGGCGACGGCAACGGCAAGATCGGTTTCGGTTACGGCAAGGCGCGCGAGGTGCCGGTCGCGATCCAGAAGTCGATGGAATATGCCCGCAAGGGCATGCTGAACGTCGACCTGAACAACGGCACCCTGTGGCACCCGGTCAAGGCCGGCCACGGCGCGGCGCGCGTGTTCATGCAGCCCGCCTCGGAAGGTACGGGCGTCATCGCCGGCGGTGCCATGCGCGCCGTGCTGGAAGCGGTGGGCGTGAAGAACGTGCTGGCCAAGGCCGTCGGTTCGCGTAACCCGATCAACCTGGTCCGCGCCACCCTGAAGGGCCTGAGCGACATGCAGTCGCCGTCGCGCATCGCGGCCAAGCGCGGCAAGAAGGTGGAGGAACTCCTCAATGGCTAACGAGTCCAACAAGACCGTCAAGGTGCGCCTGGTGCGCGGCCTGCGTGGTTCCCAGTCGCGTCACCGCCTGTCGGTGAAGGCGCTGGGCCTGAACAAGCTCAACGATGTGCGTGAACTGAAGGACAGCCCGCAGGTGCGCGGCCTGATCGCCAAGGTTCACTACCTCGTCAAGGTCGAGGAGTAATCAACATGCGTCTCAACACACTGAAGCCCGCCGAGGGCGCCCGTACCGAACGCACCCGCGTCGGTCGCGGTATCGGTTCCGGCCTGGGCAAGACGGCAGGTCGCGGCCACAAGGGCTCGTTCGCGCGCGCCGGTAAGGGCAAGATCAAGGCGAAGTTCGAAGGCGGCCAGATGCCGCTGATCAAGCGTCTGCCGAAGGTCGGCTTCCGCTCCAAGCTGAAGCTGGATTGCGCCGAAGTGCTGTCGTATCAGCTGGAGAAGCTGGAAGCCGGCGAGATCGACTTCGCCGCGCTGCGTGCCGCCAAGCTGGTGCCGAGCACCGCCAAGCGCGCCAAGATCGTCAAGAAGGGCGAACTCACCAAGAAGTTCGTGCTGAAGGGCGTGGCCGCCACGGCCGGTGCCAAGGCCGCCATCGAGGCGGCCGGCGGCAGCGTGCAGGAGTAACGGACGCATGGCGCAGGGTAATGCCGCCAGTGCGCTGGCAGGCGCAGGCAAGTTCACCGAACTCCGCCAGCGCCTGCTGTTCGTCCTGGGCGCGCTGATCGTCTACCGGATCGGCTGCTTCGTGCCGGTGCCGGGCGTCAATCCCGATGCCATGCTTGCGATGATGCAGGCGCAGGGCGGCGGCATCGTGGACATGTTCAACATGTTCTCGGGCGGCGCCTTGCACCGCTTCAGCATCTTTGCGCTCAACGTCATGCCCTACATCTCGGCATCGATCGTGATGCAGCTGGGCGTGCACATCTTCCCGAGCCTGAAGGCGCTGCAGAAGGAAGGCGAATCCGGTCGTCGCAAGATCACCCAGTACTCGCGCATTGGCGCCGTGCTGCTGGCGGTCGTGCAAGGCGGCAGCATTGCCACCGCGCTGCAGAACCAGGTCGCGCCGGGCGGCATGCCGGTGGTGTACGCGCCAGGCATGGGCTTCGTGCTGACGGCCGTCGTCGCGCTGACCGCAGGCACCATCTTCCTGATGTGGCTGGGCGAGCAGGTGACGGAGCGCGGCATCGGCAACGGCGTCTCGCTGATCATCTTCGCCGGTATCGTGGCGGGCCTGCCGGGCGCGGTCATCCAGACCGTCGGCGCGTTCCGCGAGGGCACGTTGAGCTTCATCTCGCTGCTGGTGATCGCGCTGGTGGTGCTGGGCTTCACGTTCCTGGTCGTGTTCGTCGAACGCGGGCAGCGCCGGATCACGGTGAACTACGCACGCCGCCAAGGTGGCCGCAACGCGTACATGAACCAGACGTCGTTCCTGCCGCTGAAGCTCAACATGGCCGGCGTGATCCCGCCGATCTTCGCCTCCAGCATCCTGGCCTTCCCGGCCACGCTGGCGATGTGGTCCGGCCAGGGCACGGGGGCCGCCACGTGGCTGCAGCGCATTTCCAATGCGCTGGCCCCGGGCGAGCCGCTGCACATGATCGTGTTCGCCGCGATGATCATCGGCTTCGCGTTCTTCTACACGGCCCTGGTGTTCAACTCCCAGGAAACCGCGGAGAACCTGAAGAAGTCTGGCGCGCTGATCCCGGGCATCCGTCCCGGCAAGGCCACGGCCGACTACGTGGACGGTGTGCTGACCCGCCTGACGGCGATCGGTTCGCTGTACCTGGTGGCGGTCTGCCTGTTGCCGGAAGTGATGCGCACGCAGTTGGGCACCTCGTTCTACTTCGGCGGCACCTCGCTGCTGATCGTGGTGGTGGTGGTGATGGACTTCATTGCGCAGATCCAGGCGCACCTGATGTCCCACCAGTACGAGAGCCTGCTGAAGAAGGCCAACCTGAAGGGTGGTTCGCGGGGCGGTCTTGCCCCCCGTGGCTGAGGTATAATCGCGGGTCTTCCCGCACCAGTCCGGCCCCCTGCGGCCGGCTGACTTAGATGGGCGGCCTCCGCGGCGATCCGGCGCGGGGGTGAGAACCAGCCAGTCCCTGCGCCAGAGTAGCGCGGGCGGGGCAGGGCGAGGGGCAACCCTCTCCCCGCACCAGGCGGTTCCGGCGCCGGAGCATGGGCACACTCCCCATGCCGGGTCTGCGGCCAGCGTTGCTGGCACGGACTTCCAAGGAACCCCGGATCTTGCTACACTTTCCAGTTCACTCCGCCTGTCTGCGCGAATCCCGCCCGGGATGACCGTACTCGGGCCAATACTCACAGTTGGAGAACCGCGTCATGGCGCGTATTGCAGGTGTCAACCTGCCTGCCCAGAAGCATGTCTGGGTCGGTTTGCAAAGCATCTACGGCATCGGCCGTACCCGTTCCAAGAAGGTCTGCGAAGCCGCTGGCGTCGTTTCGACCACCAAGATCCGCGACCTGTCGGAGCCGGAAGTCGAGCGCCTGCGCGCCGAAGTCGGCAAGTACGTGGTCGAAGGCGACCTGCGTCGTGAAGTCGGTATCGCCATCAAGCGTCTGATGGACCTGGGCTGCTACCGCGGCCTGCGTCATCGTCGCGGCCTGCCGCTGCGTGGCCAGCGCACCCGCACCAATGCCCGTACCCGCAAGGGTCCGCGCAAAGCCATCAAGAAGTAAGGGGCGACCATCATGGCCAAGCCAGCTGCTGCCAAAGTCAAGAAGAAGATCAAGCGCGTCATCACCGATGGCGTTGCCCACGTCCACGCTTCTTTCAACAACACCATCGTCACCATCACCGACCGCCAGGGCAATGCGCTTTCCTGGGCGACCTCGGGTGGTGCCGGTTTCCGCGGTTCCCGCAAGTCCACGCCGTTCGCGGCTCAGGTCGCCGCCGAGAAGGCCGGTCGTGCCGCTCTGGACTACGGCGTGAAGTCGCTGGAAGTCCGCATCAAGGGCCCGGGTCCGGGTCGTGAGTCGGCCGTGCGTTCGTTGAACAACGTGGGCTACAAGATCACCAACATCATCGACGTGACGCCGATCCCGCACAACGGGTGCCGTCCGCCGAAAAAGCGTCGCGTCTAAGGGGGCGATAAGAAATGGCTCGTTATATCGGTCCTACCTGTAAGCTCGCGCGCCGCGAAGGCGCCGATCTGTCGCTCAAGAGCCCGGCCCGCGCGCTGGACTCCAAGTGCAAGCTGGAGCAGAAGCCCGGCCAGCACGGCGCCACCGCCCGCAAGGGCAAGCTGTCCGACTACGCCACCCAGCTGCGCGAGAAGCAGAAGGTCAAGCGTATCTACGGCCTGCTGGAGCGCCAGTTCCGCAACTACTACAAAAAGGCCTCGACCAAGAAGGGCAACACCGGCGAGAACCTGCTGCAGTTGCTGGAAACCCGCCTCGACAACGTCATCTACCGCATGGGCTTCGCCGTGACCCGTCCGGCCGCCCGCCAGCTGGTCTCGCACCGTGGCGTGCTGGTCAACGGCAAGCCGGTCAACCTGCCGTCCTACCAGGTCAAGGCCGGTGACGCGATCGCGCTGTCGGAAAAGGCCCAGAAGCAGCTCCGCGTGCAGGAGTCGCTGACCGTCGCCGAGCAGCTCGACCTGAACCCGTCGTGGGTCGAAGTCGACGCGAAGAAGTTCAGCGGCGTGTTCAAGGCGGTTCCGGCGCGTTCGGACCTGCCCGCCGACATCAACGAAGCGCTGATCGTCGAGTTGTACTCGAAGTAATTCATTCACGCACCCCCGGGTGACCGGGGGACCGCAGGAGACAAAGCAACATGACGGGTATTACTCAGCAAGTGCTGCGCCCCCGCGGCCCGCAGATCGAGCGCCTGACCGGCAACCGTGCGAAGGTGGTCATCGAACCGCTGGAGCGTGGTTACGGCCATACGCTCGGCAATGCGTTGCGCCGCGTGCTGCTGTCGTCGATCCCCGGCTTCGCGATCACCGAAGTCGAGATCGATGGCGTGCTGCACGAATACAGCACCATCGAAGGCATGCAGGAAGACGTGCTGGAAGTGCTGTTGAACCTGAAGGATGTGGCCATCCGCATCCACTCCGGCGACTCGTCCACCCTGAGCCTGGCCAAGCAGGGTCCGGGCGTGGTGACCGCTGGCGATATCAAGACCGACCACAACGTCGAGATCCTGAATCCGGAACTGGTCATCTGCAACCTGACCAAGGACACGGCGCTGAACATGCGCCTGAAGATCGAGCGTGGTTTCGGCTACCAGCCGGCCGCCGCCCGTCGTCGTCCGGACGAAGAGACCCGTGCGATCGGTCGCCTGGTGCTGGACGCCTCGTTCTCGCCGGTCCGTCGCGTCGCGTACGCGGTGGAAGCCGCGCGCGTCGAGCAGCGCACCGACCTGGACAAGTTGGTCCTGGACATCGAAACCAACGGCACGATCGACGCCGAGGAAGCCGTGCGCACCGCCGCCGACATCCTCAGCGACCAGCTGTCGGTGTTCGGTGACTTCACGCACCGCGACCGCGGCGCGCCGAAGCAGGCTGCCAGCGGCGTGGATCCGGTGCTGCTGCGCCCGATCGACGATCTGGAGCTGACGGTGCGTTCGGCCAACTGCCTGAAGGCCGAGAGCATCTACTACATCGGCGACCTGATCCAGAAGACGGAAGTCGAACTGCTCAAGACCCCGAACCTCGGCAAGAAGTCGCTGACCGAGATCAAGGAAGTCCTGGCGCAGCGCGGCCTGTCCCTGGGCATGAAGCTGGAGAACTGGCCGCCGGCCGGTGTCGCCCAGCACGGCATGCTCGGCTGATGATGTAACCCGAAGCTCCCGCGTTCGCGCGGGAGCTTCGTTGCACCACCCTCGTCGACGGACCTGAAGGCCCGCGACGCTCCGGTCAAGGATGGCCGGTCCGGACCACCCGCAGTCCACTGTTACAACGCCTGGATGGCGACAGCGAAGTCCAACGTCCCACTCTTCTTTTTAGGAATCCAACCCATGCGCCACCAGAAAGCCGGCCGCAAGTTCAGCCGCACCAGCGCCCATCGCGAAGCGATGTTCCGCAACATGGCCGCCTCGCTCATCAAGCACGGCCTGATCAAGACCACCCTGCCGAAGGCCAAGGAACTGCGCCGTGTCGCAGAGCCGCTGATCACCCTCGGCAAGATCGATGGCGTCGCCAATCGTCGTCTCGCCTTCTCGCGCCTGCGCGACAAGGAAGCCGTCGGTACCCTGTTCACCACGCTGGGCCCGCGCTACCAGTCGCGCCCGGGTGGCTACCTGCGCATCCTGAAGTGCGGCTTCCGCGCCGGCGACAACGCGCCGATGGCGTACGTCGAGCTGGTGGATCGTCCGGAAGCGGCGACCGAGTAAGGTCCCCGCGAAGGCATCAAGCGAGAACCCCGGCCACTGCCGGGGTTTTTGCGTTTCTGGGGCAGGTCGCGCGTCCCAGGGGTGCGGCGGATGGCCGCAGGTGACGTGGATGCGTCTGCTTGTGGATAATGCGGCAACCCCCATGCGACCGGTGACGATGAATCCTCTCCGCTGGAGTTTCCGCGCACAGTGCTTCCTGGGCTTTGCGATCTGCGCGAGCCTGCTCGGTTACGCGCTGTATGTGCAGTTCGTGCAGCACCTGGAACCGTGTCCGTTCTGCATCTTCCAGCGGCTGGCGTTCGCGGCGACGGGCGTGCTGTTCCTGCTGGGCGCGCTGCACGGCCCGCGTCGCGCCAGTGGCCGCCGCATCTATGGCGTGCTGACCTTCATCGCCGCCGCCACGGGCATCGGCATCGCCGGGCGGCATGTCTGGGTGCAGGTGTTCCCGCCGCTGATGCCGAGTTGCGGCCCCGGCTGGGACTACATGATCGAGACGAACACCTGGCTCGGTGTCGTGCAGAAGGTGCTCTCCGCCAAGGGCGACTGCAGCACCGTCGACTGGAGTTTCCTTGGCCTGACCATGCCGATGTGGAGCCTGGTGTGGTTCGTCCTGCTCGCCATCTGGGCGTTGTGGATCGGCTTCCGCGCCCGCAAGACCTCGACCTTCCGCTGATTTGACGCGGCGCACCAGTCTGTCAGGATGGTGGGCCGCAAGGAGTCCCGCCATGAACCCCACCGACCGCTCGCTGCGCGCCGTCAACCTGCCGCCGAACTGGGCACCGGACACCTGGCGTTCGCGTCCGGCGATGCAGATGCCTACCTACCCGGATGCCGGGGCGTTGGAGGCGGCGTTGGGCGAACTGCGCCAGCTGCCGCCCCTGGTGACGTCGTGGGAGATCTTCTCGCTGAAGAAGCAGCTGGCCGAAGCGCAAGAAGGCAAGCGCTTCCTGCTGCAGGGCGGCGACTGCGCGGAGAACTTCGCCGATTGCGAATCCGGCCTCATCTCCAACCGGCTCAAGGTGCTGCTGCAGATGAGCCTGGTGCTGGTGCACGGCCTGCGCCTGCCGGTCGTGCGGGTGGGCCGGTTCGCCGGCCAGTACGCCAAGCCGCGCTCGGCGGACATGGAAACGCGCGACGGTGTCACCCTGCCGAGTTATCGCGGTGATGTCGTCAACGGACCCGAGTTCACGGCCGAGGCGCGCCTTCCCGACCCGCGCCGCATGATCAAGGCGCATGCGCGCTCCGCGATGACGATGAACTTCGTGCGCGCGCTGATCGATGGTGGCTTCGCCGATCTCCATCACCCGGAGTACTGGAACCTCAACTGGGTCGGCTATTCGCCGTTGGCCAACGAGTACCAGCACATGGTGACCTCGATCGGCGATGCAGTGAGGTTCATGGAGACCCTGTCGGGCTCCGAGGTGCACAACCTCAACCGGATCGACTTCTACACCTCGCACGAAGCGTTGTTGCTGCCGTACGAAGAAGCGCTGACCCGCGAGGTGCCGCGTCAGTGGGGCTGGTTCAACCTGAGCACGCACTACCCGTGGATTGGCATGCGCACGGCGGCGGTCGATGGCGCGCATGTGGAGTACCTGCGTGGCGTGCGCAACCCCATCGCGATCAAGGTCGGTCCGTCGGTCACGCCGGACCAGCTGCTGCGCCTGATCGATGTGCTGAACCCGGAAGACGAAGCTGGCCGCCTGACCTTCATCCACCGGATGGGCGCGGCGCAGATCGCCGAAAAACTGCCGCCGCTGCTGGATGCCGTCCGTCGCGACGGTCGCCGCGTGCTCTGGGTCTGCGACCCGATGCACGGCAACACCGAAAGCACGAGCAACGGGTTCAAGACGCGGCGTTTCGACAACGTCCGCAGCGAAGTCGAGCAGTCGTTCGACCTGCATGCCGCGGCGGGCACGCGCCTGGGCGGCGTGCACCTCGAGCTGACCGGCGAAGACGTCACCGAGTGCACGGGCGGCGCGCGCGAGCTCACCGATGCGGACCTGGAGCGCGCTTACCGCTCGACGGTCGACCCGCGCCTCAACTACGAACAGTCGCTGGAGATCGCGATGTGCATCGTGCGCAAGCAGAACCAGGCGGCCGCGCCCGCGACCCGCTAAGGGATTGCGTTACGCGCCGTGCGTAGGCACGGCGTGCGGCGCCGGTGGGATGGTCCATGTCTTCGCCCGCGCGTACATACGCGCGAACTCGGCCGCCGGCACCGGCGTGCTGAAGTAGTTGCCCTGTAGCTCGTCGCAGCCGTTGGCCGCCAGCCAGGCGGCCTGCGCGGCGGTTTCGACGCCCTCGGCGATAGTGCGGCACTGCAGCTGGTCGGCCAGGCCGATGATTGCGCGCGTGATCGCCGCCTGGTTGGGTTCCGAGACATCGCGCACGAAGGATTGGTCGATCTTCAGCACGTTGAAGCCGTAGTTGCCCAGGTAACTCAGGCTGGAGAAGCCGGTGCCGAAATCGTCGATCGCGATGCGGACGCCCAGTGCCTTCAGCGCGCGCAGCGTGCGGTCGGTGCGTTGCACGTCGCGCATCAGCGTGGTCTCGGTGACTTCAAGTTCGAGGAACTCGGCCGCGAGGCCGCTGTCTTCCAGCGCGCCGACGACGGTGTCGACCAGGTCGTCGGTATCGAAGTTCGCCGCCGCGATGTTGACCGAGACCCGGATCGGCGGAAGCCCGGCCTGTTGCCAGATGCGGTTCTGCCGGCAGGCGGCGCGGATCGCCCACTGGTCGATGTCGACGATGAGGTTGGTCTCTTCGGCGATCGGCAGGAATTCACCGGGCATGACGAGACGGTCGCCGCGCTGCCAGCGCGCGAGGCCTTCGACGCCGACGATGCGACCGGTGAGGCAGTCGATCTGCGGCTGGTAGTGGAGGAAGAGGTCGCCATTGCGCAAACTGCGGCGCAGGCTGTTTTCCAGTTCGATGCGTGCGTCGACGCTGGACGCCAGCTCGCGTGTGTAGAAGCGGGTGGCGTTGCGGCCGTTGCGCTTGGCCAGGTACATGGCCGCATCCGCGCGCATCATCAACGTGCCGGCGTCGTAGCCGTCCTCCGGGAACAGGCTGATGCCGATGCTGAAGGCCTGGTGCAGTTCGTGCGAGGCGACGGTGTAGGGCGTGCCGCCGAGCGCCAGCAGGCGGTCGGCGACCTGAAGCACGTTCTCGCGCGTCACCACGTTCGGCAGCAGCACCACGAATTCGTCGCCACCGGTGCGGTAGACGGTACCGAGGTTGCCGATGTTGCGCTGGATGCGGCGCGCGACCTGTTGCAACAACTCGTCGCCGGTGTGGTGGCCGAGCGCGTCGTTGACGTGCTTGAACAGGTCCAGGTCGAGGAACAGCACGGCGATGCCGTTGCCGTGATTGGTGGCATGGGTGATCGCCTGGCCCAGCCGCTCGTTGAGCTGCAGCCGGTTCGGCAGCCCGGTGAGCGCATCGTGGTGGGCGAGATAGGTCATCCGCGAGCTCAGCGCACGCGGTTCGGTGATGTCCCGCAGCACCATGACGCTGCCGATCAGACGTTCGTCGCGATCATGGATGGACGACAGCGAGCGCTCGACCAGGATCCGTGAGCCGTCGCGACGCGCGAGCTGCAGGTCGCCGGCCTGCGCAAGCGGATGGGCGGCATCCGCCTCATCGGGCGCTTCCACGCGCGCCAGCGGCGCGATGTGGTCAAGCGGCTGGCCGAGCGCCTGATCCAGGCTCCAGCCGCTCAGTGCTTCGGCAGCGGGGTTCATGTAGGTGACGCGGCTCTGCACGTCGACGGTGATGACGGCCTCGCTGATCGACGTCAGCGTCACCTCTGCCAGTTCGTTCGCGTTGTGCAGTGCGTGTTCCAGGCGGGCTTTCTCGGTGATGTCGATCGCCATCACGAAGAAACCCGACACCACGCCGTCCTCGTCCACGTCGGGCGTATAGAAGCTGTGCAGGCGGCGCACGCCGTCCACCATGCTGAAGCTGCTCTCGAAATCGCCATCGCGGCCGGCAAGCGCGGCTTCGATGTGCGGCAGGCGCCGTGTGTAGGCGTCCTCGCCGAACAAGTCGCGCATGTGCGCGCCGATGCGCAGCGGCGCGCGCCACTTGATCTGCTCGGCACACGCGCGGTTGGTGAAGACCAGGCGCTGTTGCGTGTCGAACTGTGCGATCAGCGCGGGGAGACGATCGGTAACGCGCTTCAGGTGGTCGCGCGCCATCGCGAGTTCGCGGTGCGCCTGGCGCTGCTCGCTGACGTCGTTGCCCATCAGGTACCAGCCCGCGATGCGCTGGTTGCGCTCCACGTCGGGCACCAGATAGAGGTGCACCGGGCGCGCGGGCTTGCCGATCTCGGCGTCCCAGGCGACCCAGTGCTCGGGTGTGCAGTCGTGCATCGCCTGCTTCAGCGAGGCCAGGAACGCCGGATCGTCCGCGTGCACATCGTCCACCAGGCGCTCGCTCCAGGCCTCGCGCGCGCCGGACCATGTGCGGCTGGCGCGATTGGCGAAGCCGTAGCGGCCTTCCGCATCGACATAGGCAATCAGGGCCGGCAGGTGGTCGGCGACGGCATCCAGCAGCGCGCGGCTGCGGCGTTCGGTGCGCGCCAGGCTGCGCAGCAGCAGGAACAGCAGCAGGCCCAGGCCGATCCCGCACAGCGAGAGCAGCAGGATGGGCAGTTGGCCGGGCAGGGCTTCACGGATCGGCGGCGAGTGCAGCACCAACTGCCATTGGCTGCCCAGCAAGCGCAGATCGCGTTGCGAGGTGAAGGCGGGCTTCCAGTCTTCGCCATGCAGGTCCCGCAGCGCGCGGGTCTGGTAGATCGGTTCGCCGCCATGGTCGCGGGCGAGCAGTTGCAGGTCGAACTCGCCACCGTCCGTGCGTCCGATCGCGTCGTCCATCACCTGCTGCCAGCCGAAGCCGGCCGTCGCGAAGCCGCGCAACAGCGAGCGCCGCGCTTCCACGCCCTCGCGCGCGGCGACGGAATCGGCGTACACCGGCGCGTACAAGAGGAAGCCCGGCAGGCCGGTGCTGCCGCGGGAAGCATCGCCGAGTGCGACCAGCGGCGCGGCGGCCAGTTCGCCGGTGTCGCGCGCGGATTCGATCGCGCCACGACGCACGGTTTCCGCCATCACGTCCTTGCCCAGCAGTGGGCGCATGCCGGGTGCGTCCGGGTACAGCAGGTCGATCACCACGTATTCGCTGCGGTCGCCGGCCGGATGGATCGCGAAGGCATCGCCGTAGCGCTCGCGTCGCGCGGCGACGTAGGCATCGCGATCGGCGGCGCGCACGTAGCGTGCGAATCCCAGTCCGTGCACGCCCGACTGGCGCGTGGGCACCTGCAGCTTCTCGACGAAGGCGTAGAAACTGTCCTGGTCGATGTCCTGACGACCTTCGAGTACCGCAGCGGCGGCGCGCACGGTGTCCTCGTAGGCGTTCATGTGGGTCGCGACCGCGGTGGCCACGGCATCCGCGCGCGCATCGAACTGGGCGTGGGCGTGATCGCGGGCCTGGCGCCAGGCGATCAGGCCCGTCCACAGCGACAGCAGGCAGGCCACGACCAGGACGCCCCACGCCAACGAGTTGAGGTTGCGCTCTCTACGGCGCGCGGTGGATCCGGATCCACCGAATGCACGCCGTTCCGACCCCCGGTCCGCGCCAGACTCCACGCGTGTCGTCCCCACCTGCTGGTTACCGGCTATGACGCCACGAACCCGCTACACCTGCAAGCATTCCCTTGCGTCGGATGGCTCACTTTTGGGGGCCGGTCAACGCCCGTCGGCGCGGGCGGGCAGGGTGGGCCAGTATTCGGGCGGCTTGCGCGCCCGCGTGCGTTGTTCATAGTCGTAGCCCAGCGCGATCAGGCGCGCCTCGCTCCAGGCCGGTCCCATGAAGGTCAGCCCCAGTGGCAGGCCGTCGCTGTGGCCCATCGGCACGGTGAGGCTGGGGTAGCCCGCCACCGCCGCGGCGCCGTAGCCCGCGCCGGGGAAGTGGTCGCCGGCCTTGTGGTCGGTCAGCCACGCGGGGCCGGTGGTAGGCGCGATCAGCACATCCAGTTGCTGTGCCTTGAGGGCCGCGTCGATGCCTTCAGGCCCCGCAAGACGCCGCGCGCGGCTGCGGGCGGTGATGTACTCCGCCTCGCCCAGACCGCCTTTCTCGTTGGCGCGCTCGAACAGGTCCTGGCCGAAGTAGGGCATCTCCGACACGCGGTACTGCTGGTTGTAGCCGATCAGCTGGGTCAGCGTCGTCAGCGGCGCCTTGCGCTCGGACAGGTACCGCTCCAAGCCGTGCTTGAACTCGTAGAGCATCAGGGTGAGCTCGTCCGCGTTCCATTGCCCGTCGGTGGGAATCTCCGCATCGACGACGGTGGCGCCGGCTTCGCGCAACACACGCAGGGCTTCTTCCAGCGCGGCGGCGGCATCGGGATGGATGTCCGCCTTGCTGCGGAGCACGCCGATGCGGGCACCCTGGAGCGCGCCGGGTTTGAGGCGCGCGCCGTAGTCCAGGGTGGTGTTCCAGGTGGCGTTCATGGTCGCGGCATCGGTCGGGTCGCGTCCGGCCAGCACGCCGAGCAGCAGCGCCGCATCGGACACGCTGCGGGCGATCGGGCCGGCGGTGTCCTGGCTGTGCGAGATCGGCAGGATGCCCTGACGGCTGACCAGGCCCACGGTGGGCTTGAGGCCGACCACGCCGTTGACGGCCGCCGGGCACAGGATGCTGCCGTCGGTCTCGGTGCCCACGCTGATGACCGCCAGGTTGGCCGACACGGCCACCGCGCTGCCCGAGCTGGAGCCGCAGGGATTGCGATCCAGGGCGTAGGGATTGCGTGTCTGCCCGCCGCGCCCGCTCCAGCCGGAGGTCGAATGCATGGAACGGAAGTTCGCCCATTCGCTGAGATTGGCCTTGCCCAGGATCACCGCGCCGGCTTCGCGCAGGCGACGCACCAGGAACGCGTCCTGGCCCGGGCGGAAGTCCTTCAACGCCAGCGAGCCGGCGGAGGTCGCCATGGGCACGGCGTCGATGTTGTCCTTCAGCAGCACCGGGATCCCGTGCAGCGGGCCGCGCACCGCGTTGGCGCGGCGCTCCACGTCGCGCAGCGCCGCTTCCTTCAGCGCATCCGGGTTCAGTTCGATGACGGCGTTGAGCTGCGGGCCCGCCTTGTCGACGGCCGCGATGCGGTCCAGGTAGGCCTGCGTCAGCCGCCGGCTGTCCAACTCGCCGGCCTGCATGCGGGCCTGCAGGTCGGCCACGTCCAGTTCGGCGTAGATGAAGTCGGTGGGTGAGGGCGGCGTGGCGGCCTCCGGCGGCGCCGGCTGGCAGGCCGCCAGGGCGAGCATCAGGCCGAGCGGCAGCAGGGATCGACGCATGCGGATACCTTCGCGAAGTTGCCGCAGGCTACGCAGCGGCCGCCCTGCGCGTCAAATCCGCTTGCGCCGGCGGATGTCGCGCCAGAGCACCCACACGATCACCAGGTTGACGATGAGCAGGGCCCAGGTGTGCCAGCCGGGGTGGTGGTAGAGCGCGTAGACGTCCAGCGGAAGGTAGGCGGCCGAACCGATGCAGCCCAGCCACGACGCCCAGGCGCGGGCCCGCCACAAGCCCCAGGCTTCCAGCAGGCGCATGCCGGCGTACACCGCGATGATCAGCACGGTGACGTGGATGGATTCGGGGTTGATCTTGTCCAGCCACTGGCTCATCACACCAGGACCGGCGTCGGGGATGAAGCGGGTGACCACCGCCTGCACGCTCTCGCGCAGGCGGTCAGGGCCGACCGCCAGCAGGCCGCCGGCGAAGGCCAGGGCCAGCACGCCCTTGGCGCCCTCGAACAGGGCGATGGCGTGCAGGCCGGGATGCGCCCTGGGATCCGGGTTGTACGCGGACGTCTCCAAGGCGCGATGCGGCGATCAGGCGGCGCGAGAGGCGCGCTTGCGATCGCTTTCGGTCAGGAACTTCTTCCGCAGGCGGATTTCCTTCGGCGTGATCTCGACCAGCTCGTCGTCGTCGATGAAGTCCAGCGCCTGTTCCAGCGAGAACTTGATCGCCGGGGTCAGCTGGATGGCATCGTCCTTGCCCGAGGCGCGCATGTTGGTCAGCGGCTTGGTCTTGATCGCGTTGACGGTCAGGTCGTTGTCCTTGGAGTGGATACCGATCAGCTGGCCTTCGTACACGTTGTCGCCTTCGGCGGCGAACAGCTTGCCGCGCTCCTGCAGCGGGCCGAGCGAATAGGCCGGCGTGGCGCCCGGCGCATTGGCGATCATCACGCCATTCAGACGCTTCGCGATGGCGCCCTGTTCCTTCGGACCGTAGTGGTCGAACACGTGGAACAGCAGACCCGAACCCTGGGTCAGCGTCTTGAACTCGTTCTGGAAACCGATCAGGCCACGCGCCGGGATCTGGTAGTCCAGGCGCACGCGGCCCTTGCCGTCCGGTTCCATGTTCTTCAGCTGGCCCTTGCGGACGCCGAGCTTCTCCATCACGCCGCCCTGGTGATTTTCCTCCACGTCGACGACGAGCTGCTCGATCGGCTCCATCTGCTGGCCGTCGATTTCCTTGATGATCACTTCCGGACGCGACACGGCCAGTTCATAGCCTTCGCGACGCATGTTCTCGATCAGCACCGACAGATGCAGTTCGCCACGGCCGGAGACCAGGAACTTGTCCGCGTCTTCCAGCTGCTCGACCTTCAGCGCCACGTTGTGCACGGTCTCGCGCTCCAGGCGCTCCTTCAGCTGGCGGCTGGTCAGGAACTTGCCGCCCGAGAGGTCCTTGTTGCCGGCGAACGGCGAGTTGTTCACCTGGAAGGTCATGCTGATGGTCGGCTCATCGACGGTCAGCGCCGGCAGCGCTTCCGGGGTGTCCAGCGCGCAGACGGTGTCGGAGATCGTCAGGTCCTGGATGCCGGAGATGGCGACGATGTCACCGGCCTCGGCGCTGTCTTGCTCGATGCGCTCCAGGCCCAGGAAGCCGAGCACCTGCAGCACCTTGCCCTGGCGCTTCTTGCCTTCGCGGTCGATGACGGCGACCGGCATGTTCTTCTTCAGCGTGCCGCGCTGGATGCGGCCGATACCGATGACGCCGACGAAGTTGTTGTAGTCCAGCTGGCTGATGCGCATCTGGAAGGCGCCGTCCGGATCCACTTCCGGCTTCGGCGCGTGCTGCATGATCGCTTCGTACAGCGGGGTCATGTCGCCGCCGCGGACGGTGTCTTCCAGGCCGGCGTAACCGTTCAGCGCCGAGGCGTAGACGATCGGGAAGTCCATCTGCTCGGGCGTGGCGCCCAGGCGGTCGAACAGGTCCCACACCTGCTCCACGACCCACTCCGGACGCGAGCCCGGGCGGTCGACCTTGTTGATCACCACGATCGGCTTGAAGCCCATCGCGAACGCCTTCTGCGTTACGAAGCGCGTCTGCGGCATCGGGCCGTCCATCGCGTCGACCAGGATCAGCACGGTGTCCACCATCGACAGCACGCGCTCGACCTCGCCACCGAAGTCGGCGTGGCCGGGGGTGTCGACGATGTTGATGCGGTTGCCGTTCCAGGTGATGGCCGTGTTCTTGGCCAGGATCGTGATGCCACGTTCCTTTTCCTGGTCGTTGCTGTCCATCACGCGCTCGGCCAGCACGGTGCGCTCGGAGAGGGTGCCGGACTGCTTCAGCAGCTGGTCGACGAGGGTGGTCTTGCCATGGTCGACGTGCGCGACGATCGCGATATTGCGGAGGTTTTGGATGGACATGCCGAAAGGGCGCGAGCGGGCGCGCGCAAAGTGGGGAAAGGAAGCGGCGTATTATAGCGGGCTCTTGTGCCCTAAGCACCTGATTTGCTGGAAAACACCCAAGATGAACACGGGCCCTGCCGGCTCGCCCTTGAAATCGGGCTCCGGCGTCGTGATCTGGCAGGGGTGTGTGCCGGCCCCTGACGGGGCCGCATCCCCGCATGAACGCCCCGACCGCTCCACCGGCCTGGGCGATGGGCCCTCCCGGGCCGTCCCCCGCGGTGAGCCACCGGCGTGATGCCGGGGCAAGACATCGGCGGCGCGACGACCTGCGTGGGGCGCATGACCCGCTTCCTCAATCACCTTGGAGAACCACCGATGAGCCAGCTGACCGCCACCTTCGACACCTCCCGCGGCCCGATCACGATCGAGCTGTACCCCGACAAGGCCCCGCTGACGGTGGCCAACTTCGTCAACCTGGCCAAGCGCGGCTTCTACGATGGGCTGAACTTCCACCGCGTCATCGCCGACTTCATGATCCAGGGCGGCTGCCCGGAAGGCTCCGGTCGCGGCGGCCCGGGCTACCGGTTCGAGGACGAAACCAACAACGGCGTGCGCCATGAGCGCGGCGTGCTGTCGATGGCCAATGCCGGCCCGAACACCAACGGCAGCCAGTTCTTCATCACCCACGTGCCCACCTCGTGGCTGGACGGCAAGCACACCGTGTTCGGCAAGGTCGTCGAAGGCCTGGACGTCGTCGATGCGGTCAAGCAGGGCGACCTGATCACCAAGGTCACCATCGAAGGCGACGCGGATGCGGTGCTGGCCGCCAAGGCCGAGCGCGTGGCCGAGTGGAACCGCTTCCTGTCGGCGTGATGGAATGAAGGGCCGGCCCACAGGGGTCGGCCCTTTCCCCGTCAGGAGCTCCAGATGAAGGATCGCCGCCGGCGCGCAACGCGCATGGCCCTGCTGCTCGCCACCGTCCTGGTGCTGGGCGCCTGCAAGAACGACGACACCGTCCCGCCCACCGATCCGGCTGCAGCGACCGCCGTCGACGCATCGGCGGAGAGCTTCCAACAGAGCCTGGAAGGCCTCTGGAGCACGGACCACAGTGAAGGCGACGATGCCGAAACCCTCTACGCCATCGCGTGGCAGCCCGACACGGGCCTGCGGATCGCGCGCGACGGCGCGTGGCTGAACGGCCAGGTCGAGGATGTCGACCTGGACAACGGTACGCTGGCCCTGCACCTGACCTCCGAGACGGGACCCAGCGAGACGGTGACCCTGCGCAAGGTGGCGGACCCGGGCGGAAACGGCTTCACCCTGCGCATCACCTGGGGCGCGGGCCAGACCGATGACCTGGGCTTCGTGCGCCGGCTGACCGAGCGCGATCGCAACGAACTCGCTGCGGCGGTCGAGTCCGCCCACACGCCGTCCGCGCCCGCTGAATGCGATACCGACGCCCCGGCCGGCAGCGTCCGCGCCGCGCTGGTCTGCGGGCACGAGGAGTTCGGTGCGCTGGACGCCGGCATGCGCCGGCAGTTCAAGGAACTGGCCGACCGTTACCCCGACGGCGACCGCACGGTCCAGGCCGCCACCCGCCAACTCGACGCCTGCCAGACCCCCGCCTGCCTGCGCGGTGCCTATGCGCAGTGGCAGGCCTATTTCGACGAGAACTACGACCTGGGCGACGTGGTGGACTACCAATGACGCCGGGGTATTGACCCGGCCGACGTAGACCATGGGCTAGTCGGTCGAAGTGGGGTGGCGTGATACCATTTTGCGCCGCAAAAAGACGGCGGCGACGCTCTCTAATCGTTTCCACGCGAGGTTGTGCAATGCCCCTGCTTGCCCGGCGCATCGGTCGCGCCAAACCCAGTGCGATCATGGCGGTGGCCGAGAAGGCCAAGAAGCTCAAGGCCGAAGGCCGCGACATCATCAGCTTCTCGATCGGCGTTCCCAATTTCCTGCCCGGCGACCATGTCTACCAGGCCGCGCGCGACGCGCTGGCGAAGGACTCCGGCCAGTACGGCAGCAACCGCGGCACCGACGCGCTGCTCGATGCCTTCCTGCAGCACATCGAAGCGCTGGGCCTGACCGGCTACACGCGCGCCAACGTGTCCACCGGCATCGGCGCCAAGCACATCCTGTACAACCTGGCCGAGTCGCTGCTGGACGAAGGCGACACCATCGCGTATCCGTCGCCTTACTGGACCACTTACGCCGACATCGCCGACATCGTCAACGCGAAGGCCGTGCCGCTGCCGTGCCCGGCCAGCCAGGACTACAAGCTCACGCCGGCGCAGTTGGACGCCGCGCTGGCGACGCACGCGCCGAAAGTCTTCCTGTTCAACAACCCGTCCAACCCGACGGGCATGGTCTACACGCGCGAGGAAGTCGCCGCGCTCGCCGACGTGCTGGTGAAGTATCCGGACACCTGGATCGTCACCGACGACATCTACAACCGCATGCTGTTCGACGGCCTGGCGTACACCAATTTCGTGCAGGCACGGCCTGAGCTGCGCGACCGCACGGTGTTCGTCGATTCGCTGTCCAAGACTTACGGCATGCCGGGCTGGCGCGTAGGTTTCATGGCCGGCCCCGAGTCGGTCGCGAAAGCGCTGACCACGATGAATTCCAACCACATCACCAACGTGCCGGAAGTCGTCACCGCCGCGGCGATCGCCGCGCTGACCGGCCCGCAGGACGTGCCCGTCGCCAAGAACGCCGAGTTCCAGGCCAAGCGCGACCAGGTGCTGGCGGCGATGGAAGCGATCCCCGGCGTGGTCTGCCCGCGGCCGCAGGGTGCGTTCTACGTGTTCCCCGACATCAGCTGCGCGTTCGGCAAATCGCACAACGGCACGCCGATCGCCAACGACGTCGACTTCTGCAATGCGCTGCTCGACGCCAAGGGCGTGGCCTGCGTGCCGGGTTCGGCCTTTGGCGAGCCGCGCGCGCTGCGCATCAGCTACACCTGCCCGACGCCGCAACTGGCGCCGGGCCTGCAACGCTTCCAGGAATTTTTCGCCGAGTTGAAGTAATCGCACTGTGGGCTACGGCCCACGCTGTCCCCACGCGGTGGGCCGACGCCCACCCTACGAAACCCCGAGGATCCGCATCATGAAAACCCCCGTCCGTGTTGCCGTCACCGGCGCTGCTGGCCAGATCGGCTACGCGCTGCTGTTCCGCATCGCCTCCGGCGAAATGCTGGGCAAGGACCAGCCGGTCATCCTGCAGCTGCTCGAGCTGCCGCTGGAGAAGGCCCAGGCCGCGCTGAAGGGCGTGATCATGGAGCTGGAAGACTGCGCGTTCCCGCTGCTGGCCGGCATCGTCGGCACCGACGATCCGGAAGTCGCATTCAAGGACGTCGACGTGGCCCTGCTGGTCGGCGCGCGTCCGCGCGGCCCGGGCATGGAGCGCAAGGACCTGCTGCTGGAGAACGCCAAGATCTTCACCGCCCAGGGCACAGCGCTGAACAAGGTCGCCAGCCGCAACGTCAAGGTGCTGGTGGTCGGCAACCCGGCCAACACCAATGCCTACATCGCGATGAAGTCCGCGCCGGATCTGCCGTCGAAGAACTTCACCGCCATGCTGCGCCTGGACCACAACCGCGCGCTGTCGCAGCTGGCCAACAAGGCCGGCGTGGCCGTGGGCGACATCGAGAAGCTGGTCGTGTGGGGCAACCACAGCCCGACCATGTACCCGGACTACCGCTTCGCCACCGTCAACGGCCAGTCGCTGAAGGACAAGATCGGCGACGCCGACTGGAACGCCAACACCTTCATCCCGCAGGTCGGCAAGCGCGGCGCCGCGATCATCGAGGCGCGCGGTCTGTCGTCGGCCGCCTCGGCCGCCAACGCCGCCATCGACCACGTGCGCGACTGGGTGCTGGGCAGCAACGGCAAGTGGGTGACGATGGGCATCCCGTCCGACGGCAGCTACGGCATCCCGGAAGGCGTGATGTTCGGCTTCGCGGTGACCACCGAGAACGGTGAGTACACGATGGTGAAGGACCTGCCGGTCGACGACTTCAGCCAGAAGGCCATCGACAAGACGCTGGCCGAGCTAGAAGAAGAGCGCAGCGGCGTGGCGCACCTGCTCTGATACGGGCACTGCGCATGCGATGAAGAAAGGGGTGGCGCGAGCCATCCCTTTTTTTGTCGTGTTACTTTTGGGTTTTCCACACAGGGGGTGCAGGATGCGGAAGGGAACGAGGTTATGGGCCGTGGGGTTGGCCTTGGCGATGCCCACGCTGGCGGTGGCGCAGGAGGCGCGCTACCAGCAGCCGCCGGAACCGCTGCTGCAGGTGTTCCGTGCACCGCTCAATCCGTCGCCCGCACTGGATCCCACCGGCACGCGCGCGATCCTCATCCGCCAATCGCAGTACCCGCCCATCGCCCGCGTGGCGGAGCCGTACCTGAAGCTGGCGGGCGTGCGGGTCGAGCCGCGCAACCACAGCCGCCACGATCGCTCCAATGGCTACGGCATCCGCACCTGTCTGGAAAGCTTCAGCGTGCTGGAGTTGGCCAGTGGCAAGGAAACCGCCATCGCGCTGCCTGCGGGCGCCTGCCCGGGCAACCCGTCGTGGTCGCCGGACGGCACCCGGTTCTCCTTCGACAACACCACCGACGCGGGCGTGGAGTTGTGGGTGGGTCGCGTCGCTGACGGCCAGGTGCGTCGCATTGAGGGCGTGAAGCTCAACACCATCCTTGGCGGCGCCGTGCAGTGGCTGGGCGACAGGCCCGCGCTGCTGGTAAAGCAGGTGCCCGTCGACCTCGGCGCGGCGCCGGCGCGTTCGGCGGTGCCACCGGGTCCCGAGATCAAGGAGGCCATCGCCGGCAAGGGCGAGAGCAGCACGTACGAAGCACGCGACACCTTGTCCGGCCCCGAGGACGAGGCCTTGTTCGACCACTACGCCACCTCGCAGCTGGTCGTGGTCGATGCCGAGTCGGGCGCGGTGTCGCCCGTGGGCGGCAAGGCGGTCTACGGCATGGTCGACGCCGCGCCGGACGGGCGCCACGTGCTGGTCGAAGTGCTGGCGCGACCGTATTCCTACGTCACCACCTGGCAGCGCTTCGCCAAGGACGTGGGCGTGCTCGATCTGAACACCGGTCGGGTCGCGCCGCTCGCGAAGCTGCCGGTCGCCGATCGCGTGCCTGTGCGCGGCGTGCCCACCGGTCCGCGCAGCCATGCCTGGCGCGCGAACCAGCCGGCGACGCTGGTGTGGGCCGAAGCGCTCGACGGCGGCGATTGGAAGAACGAGGTACCGGCCCGCGACCGCCTGCTGATGCTGGCCGCGCCTTTCACCGCCAGGCCGAAGGAGATCGCGCGCCTGAAGCAGCGCTACGCCGGCCTCGCATGGTTCCGCGAAGGCGGCCGCGCGCTGACGTCCGAGTACGACGCGAACCGGAACTGGCAGACCACGACGCTGGTCGACGTGGACAAGCGCGTGCCCGCGCGCGTGCTGTGGGACCTGTCGAGCGATGAGCTGTACGCCGATCCCGGCAGTCCGGAATCCGAGCGCCTCGCGAATGGTGCATGGGTGCTGCGCGAGGAAGACGGTGCGCTGTTCCTCAGTGGCATGGGCGCCACGCCGCAAGGCAACCGACCCTTCCTCGACCGCTACACGATCAAGGACGGCAGCACGCGTCGCCTGTTCCGCAGCGATGCGGCCGCGTACGAGGTGTTCGTCGGCTTCGAAGGGGACGACACCCGTCGCCTGCTGACCTGGTACCAGTCGCCCAAGGATCCGCCCAACCTGCAGCGCCGCACGCTGGGCGATGCCATCGAGGGCGCGGGCCCGGCGGAAGCGACGTTGCGTTCGGAACCCGCGCCGCTGACCCGGTTCCCGGATCCCACACCGCAGGTGCGCGACATCAAGAAGCGCCTGGTGACCTACAAGCGCAAGGATGGCGTGGACCTGTCCTTCACCCTGTACACGCCCCCCGGCTACAAGGAAGGCGAGCGCGTGCCGGCGATCCTGTACGCGTATCCGATGGATTACGCCGATCCCTCTAAGGCCGGGCAGGTGAGCGGATCCGAGCAGACGTTCACGCGTCTGTCGAACTACCGCCTGCTGCTGCTGGCCGGCTACGCGATCATCGACAACGCGTCGTTCCCGATCGTCGGCGATCCGAAGACGGCCTACGACACCTACCTGGAACAGCTGGTGGCGAATGCGGAGGCCGCGGTCGACAAGGCCGTCGAGCTGGGCGTGGTGGACCGCGACCGCATCGGCGTCACCGGCCACAGCCACGGTGCGCTGATGGCGGCGAACCTGCTGGCGCATTCGGATCTGTTCCGTGCGGGTGTGGCATCCAGTGGCGGCTACAACAAGACGTTGACGCCGTTCGGGTTCCAGAACGAACGTCGTTCGTTCTGGGCGGCGCCGAAGGTCTACGACCAGGCGTCGACGTTCTTCCACGCCGACAAGGTCAACGAGCCGCTGTTGATCGTGCATGGCAGCGACGACGCCAACCCGGGCACCGAGTCCCTGCAGTCGCCGCGCCTGTTCCAGGCCATCCGTGGCACGGGCGGCACGACGCGACTGGTGATGCTGCCGTTCGAACCGCACTGGTATACGGCGCAGGAGTCCAACGAGCATTTCATCGCCGAGATGCTGGCCTGGTTCGACCGCTACGTGAAGCCGGCGCCGGCGGCACGCAAGTAATCGCATCCGCATGTGCGACACGGAACGCCGGGCCATGTCCGGCGTTCTTTTTTTTGGCATCGCGCGTCTCTGACGCGAGGATTCGCCACCCGGGCGCGTTGCGCCGCGCGATGAACGACGTGCGCCGAAGCCTCCGGTGGGTCGCCATGCGACCAAGGTAGGAAGGTTGCGCGGGCAGGGCAGGACTATGCTGCCTGCAGTCGCTGCATCTGGGAGGATCGCATGGCATACGAAGACGTCTACCGGCGCTCGATCGAGCAGCCCGAGGCCTTCTGGGGCGAGGAAGCCAAGGCCATCCACTGGCATGTGCCGCCGCGGCAGGTGCTGGAGTACGCCCAACCTCCGTTCCGCCGCTGGTTCGTCGGCGGACAGACCAACCTCTGCTACAACGCGGTCGACCGGCATGTCGAGGCGCGCGGCGACCAAGTGGCGCTGGTGGCGGTGTCGACCGAGACCGACGTCACCCGCGAGATCACCTATCGCGAGCTGTATCGCGAAGTGAACGCCTTCGCCGCCGTGCTCAAACGGCTCGATGTCGGCCGCGGCGACCGCGTGGTCATCTACATGCCGAACATGGCCGAAGCGGTGTTCGCGATGCTCGCCTGCGCGCGCATCGGCGCCGTGCATTCGGTGGTGTTCGGCGGCTTCGCCGCGCACAACCTGGCCCTGCGCATCGACGACGCGCAACCCAAGCTGCTGATCGCCGCCGATGCGGGCAGCCGCGGCGGCAAGGTCATTCCGTACAAGGCGCTGGTCGATGAGGCCTGCATGAAGGCCGTGACGCCGCCGGCCAAGGTGCTCATCGTTTCGCGCGGCCTGGATCCGGCCGAGCCGAAGGTACCCGGTCGCGACGAGGACTACGCTGCGCTGCGCGCGCAGGTGGGTGAGGCCGAGGTGCCGGTCGAATGGTTGGAATCGAACGAGCCCAGCTACCTGCTCTACACCTCCGGCACCACCGGCAAGCCGAAGGGCGTGCAGCGCGACGTGGGCGGTTATGCCGTCGCGCTGGCGCTGTCGATGCGCACCGTGTTCGACGTAGGGCCGGGGCAGGTGATGTTCTCCACGTCCGATGTCGGCTGGGCGGTGGGGCATTCCTACAACGTGTACGGCCCGCTGATCGTCGGCGCCACCTCGGTGCTGTACGAAGGCCTGCCGATCGCGCCCGATGCCGGCATCTGGTGGGCGCTGTGCGAGCAGTACGGCGTGCGCACGATGTTCTCCTCGCCGACGGCGGTGCGCGTGCTGAAGAAGCACGATATCGATTTCATCAAGCGCCACGACCTGTCCGAACTGAAGTACCTGTTCCTGGCGGGCGAACCGCTGGACGAGCCCACGGCGCACTGGATCACCGATGCGATCGGCAAGCCGGTCATCGACAACTACTGGCAGACCGAGACCGGCTGGCCCGCGTTGACGTTGTTGCCGGGCTTGGACATGAAGCCGGTGCGCTTCGGTTCGCCGGGCTTCCCGAACCTCGGCTATCGCATGAAGGTGATCGACGAAAGTACCGGCGAGGAAGTCGGCCCTGGCCAGAAGGGCGTGCTGGTGATGCAGCCGCCGCTGCCGCCGGGCTGCATGACGACGATCTGGAACGACGACGCACGCTTCCTCTCCAGCTACTTCAGCCACTTCAAGGAGTTGCTGTACAGCTCGCTGGACTGGGCGATCCGCGACGAGGACGGCTACACCTTCATTCTCGGCCGCACCGACGACGTCATCAACGTCGCCGGGCATCGCCTGGGCACGCGCGAGATCGAGGAATCCGTCTCCGGCTTCCCGGCCGTGGCGGAGGCCGCCGTGATCGGCGTGGCCGACGAATTGAAGGGCCAGGTGCCGGTGGTGTTCGCGACGTTGCGCCAGGCCACCGACGAACCGCACGAACGCGTGCAGGCCGCGGATGGCATGCGTCGCACGGTGGAGCAGAGCCTGGGTGCGGTCGCGCGGCCGGCGCGCGTCTACATCGTCAATGCGTTGCCGAAGACGCGTTCGGGCAAGTTGCTACGGCGCTCGCTGCAGGCGCTGGCGCAGGGAGCGGATCCCGGCGATCTGTCCACGCTGGACGATCCGAACGCGCTGGAGGAAGTGAAGCGCGCGCTGAAGCGCGGGCCCGAAGTCGGCAGCTGACGGTCAGCGTGCCGAGGGCGACGGCGTCGCCGGGTCCACGCTGCCATCCAGCGTCCACACCACGTCGCGGCCTTGCGGATCGCGGCTCAGCACGAAGCGCGCGCCCGCGCCCGGCGTGAGCGGCAGGGGCGCGGCGGGCTCGTCGTTGTCGCCGTCGTCGTTGGCTTCGATCACCGTGCGCTCGCCGTCGTGTCCCGGCAGCGGGACGATGAACAGTCCCTGCGCATCGATGCGACGTCGCGCTTTCGTACCGCCCAGATCGCCCACGCCCGCGATCGCGCCGTCGCGCTCCAGCAGCGGGTTGCGGAAGTTGACCAGCAGGTCGGCTTTCGTCGGCGGGCGGCCCGGCACGGACAGCGTGCCGCCGCGTACCAGCAGGTCCGGCCAGACGTCGCCGTTTTCCGGCAGTTCGCGATACAGGCCGTGCGGCACGCCGGCGTGGCTGCCGGACGCGATGCTGTCCAGCGCGGCGACCAGGCCGAGGAAGTACAGCTTACGCAGGCGTTGCTTCTGCACGTCGCCTTCGATGCCGCCGGCTTCGATCAACACCGTGCTGGTGCCCCACTGCGTGGTCAGGTCGCCGAAGGCACGCGGATCGAAAGATTCGTCCCAGCGGGCGAGGTGGCCGGCCAGGTAGGGTTCCAGCGCGGTGCGGATCACGCCGGCCACTTCGATGGCGCGCGTGCGCACGTCGTTGACGTCGGCGGCGTGGTTGTAAGGCGGCGACAGCAGGGCGATGGCGGTGCCGCGGTCGGAGTCGCCGGCCCGGTAGCCCACGCGCTGGTCGTGCAGGTTGAAGCCGTAGATCGGCTTCACGCGGTCGTGCAGGGCTTTCAGCGTGCGCGCTTCCGGCGTCGCCAGCATCCGCGCGTCGCGGTTGATGTCGATGCCCTGCACGTTGCGGCGCTGGAAACGCGCGGCGCCGTCGGGATTGAGGATGGGCAGGATATGCAGCGTGGTTTCCGCGCGCAGCTGCTGCACCAAGGGATGGTCCGGGTGTTCGCCGAGGAAGCGGAACAGGTCCGCCAGCACCATCGTCGCGGTGCTCTCGTCGCCGTGCATCTGCGACCACAGCAGCACGGTCTTCTTTCCCACGCCCCAGCGGACATGCCGCAAGGGTCGGTCCTCCACGCTGCGACCGATCTCCTCCACCTGGAAGCCATGCGCACGCGTCAGCAGCGGCGTGGCCACCGACCACCAATGCTCTGCGGTGAAGGCGCGATCCTCCAACTCCGGCGCGCGCAGTTCGGCGTCGTACAGCGCATCGAGCGCGGGCAGCCACGCAGGCGGCGGCGGAACCGGCGTCGACGCGCTGGACGGCGGATGCGGGTTGTCGGCGTTCCGGGCGATGGTGGTCGGGGTCATCATCGTCAGCAGCAGGCACAGGACGAGGGCAGGGCGCATTGCGGGCGATACGGTGGACGGACGTCCGCAGGGTCCCTGCCTGCGCCCGTGATGTCAAACCCGCGCGCGGACATCACGCCGGTGGCGTGATGCCGGTGTAACTGGCGCGCGGTCGGATCAGCCGGCCCTGCGCCTGTTGTTCCAGCGCATGCGCCAACCAGCCGGCAAGGCGGCCGGCAGCGAACATCACCAGCGCGGGCGTCGCCGGCAGGCGGTTGAGGTGGCAGATCGCCGCGAGCATGAAGTCGATGTTCGGGCGCAGGCCGCTGACGTCCTCGGTGGCGGCCACCAGCGTTTCCAGCGCCGCCATATCGCGGGTGCCCGCATGCCGCGTGCGGGCGCGCGCCAGCAGTTCGGCGCCGCGCGGATCGCCTTGCGGATACAGCGCATGGCCGAAGCCGGGCAGGTCGTCGCCGCGCTGCCATCGCTCGCTGATGAAGCGACGTGCATTGCCGGCATCGCGCGCATCGGCGATCAGCGCGTAGGCGCGCGCCGTGGCGCCGCCGTGACGGGGACCCGACAGCGCCGCCAGGCCGCTGCAGACAGTGGCGTGCAGGTGCGCGCCGGTAGATGCGACCACGCGCGCGGCGAACGCCGAGACGTTCAGTTCATGGTCTGCGCACACCACCAGCGCCGCACGCACGAGATCGGCGAAGCCGTCGTCGCCGGCTTGCCATGCATGCGCGAGCACGCGGTGCACCGGTGCATCGGAGGGCGGCTGCGCGACCAGCAGCGCGGCGTTGTGGCGCAGCAGGCCGGCGGCGATCTCGTGGCGCACGCGCGGCGCGGAGTTGAAGGAGTGGCGTACGTCCAGCGCCAGCAGCGGAATGCCGGCCATCGCGCGCTCCAGCGGCGGCAGCCCGGCATCGGCGGCGAGCGGGGCGACCACGGCGGGCCATTGCGCCAGCGTGGGCGCCGCGAACGGGTCCTCGCCGCCGCAGTCCCACAGTTGCCGCGCGACGTCTTCCAGCGTCGCCCCCTCCTGGACCATGCCGATCGCCGAGCGGCCGCGGTAGTACGGGCCATCCGGGCGGATCAGGGAAATCTGCGTCTCCAGCACCGGCAGGCCGCGGTCCAGGCTTTGCGCGGCGCCCCGGGCCGCCCCGCGCCCCACCTGCTTGCGCTGGGCCAGCCGCTCCACGTCCTGGCGCAGGTACAGGCGGCTGCGGTGGTCCTTGCCCGGGCGCGATTCCAGCAGGCCGCGGCTCACGTAGGCGTACAGCGTGGCCTGGCTGACGCCCAGCAGGCGGCAGGTGTCGCGGGCGGAGAGCAGGTCGGTCGCGGAGGCCATCGAGAAATATTGATTCGTTCGATCAAGATTGATCAACCCTGCGGATGGTGCCAGATTTGCGTCCCGAAGAGGGGCGTACCCTTCACGCACCTCCGGTCCCGGCCTGGCCGGGTCCGCTCGCTCACCGAGAGGAGTCCGTCGCAATGAGCACCCTGTCCGCCGGCGCGAAATTCCGCGCCGCGCTCGCCGCCGAATCGCCGCTGCAGGTGATCGGCGCCATCAACGCCAACCACGCGCTGCTGGCCAAGCGCGCCGGCTACAAGGCGATCTACCTGTCCGGCGGCGGCGTCGCCGCAGGATCGCTGGGCCTGCCCGACCTGGGCATCAACACGCTGGAAGACGTGCTGATCGACGTGCGTCGCATCACCGACGTCTGCGACCTGCCGCTGATGGTCGACATCGATACCGGCTTCGGCCCCAGCGCGTTCAACATCGAGCGCACGGTGAAGTCGCTGATCAAGGCCGGCGCCGCCGCCTGCCACATCGAGGACCAGGTCGGCGCCAAGCGCTGCGGCCATCGTCCGGGCAAGGAGATTGTCTCTGCCGGTGAAATGACCGACCGCGTGAAAGCCGCGGCCGATGCGAAGACCGACGCGGACTTCTTCCTGATCGCGCGCACCGACGCCATCCAGGTCGAGGGCGTGGACGCCGCCATCGAACGCGCCATCGCCTGCGTCGAGGCCGGCGCCGACGGCATCTTCGCCGAGGCCGCCTACGACCTGCCCACCTACCAGCGCTTCGTCGATGCGGTGAAGGTGCCGGTATTGGCCAACATCACCGAGTTCGGCAAGACGCCGCTGTTCACCCGCGAGGAACTCGCCTCGGTCGGCGTGGCGATCCAGCTGTATCCGCTGTCGGCGTTCCGCGCGATGAACAAGGCCGCTGAAAACGTGTACGACGCGATCCGCCGCGACGGCCACCAGAAGAACGTCGTGGACACGATGCAGACCCGCGAGGAGCTGTACGACCGCATCGGTTACCACGCCTTCGAGCAGAAGCTCGATACCCTGTTTTCCGCAAAGAAGTGACGTAGGGAGTCCATCATGAGCGAAACCACACCTGCCCCCGGCTTCAAGCCCAAGAAATCCGTCGCCCTGTCGGGCACCGCCGCCGGCAACACCGCGCTGTGCACGGTCGGCCGCACCGGCAATGATCTGCATTACCGCGGCTACGACATCCTCGACCTGGCCACGACCAGCGAATTCGAGGAAGTCGCCTACCTGCTGGTGCACGGCAAGCTGCCCAACCGCGCCGAACTGGCCGCCTACAAGGCCAAGCTGAAGTCGCTGCGCGGCATTCCGGCCGCGGTGAAGGCTGCACTGGAAGAGCTGCCGCCGTCCGCGCACCCGATGGACGTGATGCGCACCGGCGTGTCGATCCTCGGCTGCGTATCGCCCGAGAAGGACGACCACAACCATCCTGGCGCGCGCGACATCGCCGACAAGCTGATGGCCTCGCTGGGTTCCATGTTGCTGTACTGGTACCACTGGAGCCACAACGGTCGCGCGATCGACGTGGAGACCGACGACGACTCCATCGGCGGCCACTTCCTGCACCTGCTGCACGGCGAGAAGCCGAAGGACAGCTGGGTGCGGGCGATGCACACCTCGTTGATCCTGTACGCCGAGCACGAGTTCAATGCGTCGACCTTCACGTGCCGCGTGATCGCCGGCACCGGCAGCGACATGCATTCGGCCATCGCCGGCGGCATCGGCGCGCTGCGCGGCCCGAAGCACGGTGGGGCGAACGAAGTGGCCTTCGAAGTGCAGAAGCGCTACGAGTCGCCCGATGAGGCGGAGGCCGACATCAAGGCGCGCGTGGAGCGCAAGGAAGTCGTGATCGGCTTCGGCCACCCGGTGTACACCACCGGCGACCCGCGCAACGATGTCATCAAGAACGTGGCGAAGGATCTTTCCGCCGAGCAGTCGAGCATGAAGATGTACGACATCGCCGAGCGCCTGGAGTCGGTGATGTGGGACATCAAGAAGATGTTCCCGAACCTGGACTGGTTCAGCGCGGTCAGCTACCACATGATGGGCGTGCCGACGGCGATGTTCACGCCGCTGTTCGTCATCGCACGCACCAGCGGCTGGAGCGCGCACGTCATCGAACAGCGCATCGACGGCAAGATCATCCGTCCGAGCGCGAACTACACCGGTCCGGAAGACCTGGCCTTCGTGCCGATCGACCAGCGCTGATCCATCGGACGCCACCGCGGGGCCGCTTCGACGAAGGTCGGGCGGCCCCGTGTCGTTTGTGTGACCCGCGTGGCAGCCGGGGAGGGCCGGGCCGGGGTACTACTGGCGGCCAGGGGAACGTCGCGGTCGTCGGGAGGGGCCCGCCGCGCGGCGCCAGGGGATGCCATGCAGACGAGATGGAGCAAGACCGAGGCCGGACGCACCGAGATCCAGCAGCGCACGCGCAAGCTGCCGGCAGGGTTGCGTTCGATCCTGCTGCTCGTGGACGGCCAGCGCAGCGACGACGAACTGCAGGCGATGATGAGCGGCCTGCACGCGCCCGACGACGCGCTCAGCCAACTCGCTGCCGATGGGCTTATCGAACGCCGTTCCGGTGCCGCCTCGATGCTCGCGGCGGTGGCGGCCGCGAAGGCGCCTGCGGTGGCGATGACCTCTGCCGAGCGCTACAACCTGCTGTATGCGCGCATCACCGACGACATCCGCTCGCACATCGGCCTGAAGGGCTACTTCCTGCAACTCAAGGTCGAGCGCTGCGCGAATGCAGACGATCTGGAAGCCCTGCTGCCCGACGTCGCCACCGCGCTGACGAAGGCGCGCGACCACACCTTCGCCACGCGCTGGCTGGAGGACGTGCGCGCGTCATTGGGGTGACGCGCGCATCGCAGCATCAGGCCAGGCCTTCGGCCTTCAGGGCCGCCTGCACACCGGCATCGGCGTCCATGCGCTGCTTGAACGCGGCGATGTTCGCCAGACCCGCGAGATCCACACCGGTACGCTCGGCCCACCGCAGCGTGATGTAGAAGTAGGGATCGGCGAAGCTGCGGAAACCCGCGAGCCAGTCGCGGCCTTCGAGCTGCTTGTCCGCCTGCTCGAACAGTCCGCGCAGGCGCTTGCGCGCGGCCTGCTTCACCGCATCGAACTGCGCTTCGTCGCCGATGAAGCGCGCCGGCCCGAACAGCGGATGGAACGCCGGGTGCACGTCGGAGTTGACGAAGGCCAGCCATTTCGCCGCCTGCGCGCGCTGCTGCGGCGAGCCGTCGCCGCCGAGGTGTGCCTGAGGATACGTGTCGGCGATGTAGCCCATGATCGCCGCGTTCTGGGTCAGCACGAAGTCGCCATCGACGATGGCGGGCACCGCGCCGGTGGGATTGATCGCCAGGTACGCCGGCTCCTTCATCTCGGCGGCGGTCATCACCTGCACGTCGAAGGGCTGGCCGGTCCACTGCAGCGCGATGTGGTCGGCGGTCGAGCACGCGCCCGGCTTGGTGTAGAGCTTCATGGTGTTCCCGTGGAAAGAAAAAGGCCCGCGATTATCGCGGGCCTTCAATGTTTCCAGCGTGATGCGCGGCGCAACGGATCGTCGCGCCGCCGCGGCTTGCCGTCTCAGGAACGCGGCTTGAGCTTCTGCACGCGCAGGAACGTGTGATCGCCGATCGTCGCCACGTGGTAGGCGTTGCGCCAACTCGGGCTGGCGATCTGGTGCGCCATGAAGTGGCTGGCGCCCGGGACGATCTCCTTGCGCTGGCCGGGCGGCAGGGCCCAGTTGCGCTCGGCGTTGAGGGCCACGCTCACCGATTTGGCCCAGGCATCCGCGTTCTTCAGGCGGGTGTTGGGGCCGACGATGGTCGGGGCGAACTGCTTGCGGGCGGTGACCACGGAGCAGACGGAGTCGCCCCACAGGCCGCTGTCGCGGCGACGCAGGGCCACTTCGGCGACGGCTTGCTGGCCGCGGAGGGTCTGGTCGCGGGCTTCCAGGTAAACGGTGGTGCTGAGGCAAAGCGAATCGGCGGCCGGCTGCGGCAACATCTGCGACAGCCATAGGATCCAGGCCAGTTTCATGGGAACTCCTTGCTCCGTCTTTCCCGCGCCCCTGCCTCTCCCGTTACGCAGGGAAGGACATCGATGGGACGGCGGCTAGGGCGTCATGGGGAGGCAGCCGACACACGGGCTGCCCGGGGACCGGCAAGGCCGGATCAAGAAGGGATCCGAGCGCCGGGCTCAGCCCGCCTGAACTGGGCGGCGGGCCGGAAAGTGGGCGCAAGGTAGGGGGGGGAGGCCCAACTCGGCCTGAACGGGTCGGCTTGACTTCGAGGGGGTGGGTCTGGCTGGAAATGTGAGGTGCGTCGCAGGCCGAGGGGGTGGAGACGTCGTCTCCAGGCCCCGCGGAGAGCGGCTTCAAGCCCCGTTTCGCTGGCTCAGAGGCGCGCCGCCAGCCGGCTCCCCTGGTCGATGGCGCGCTTGGCGTCCAGCTCAGCGGCCACGTCGGCACCACCGATCAGGTGCGGCGTGCGACCGGCGGCGAGCAGGTCGGCCTGCAAGTCGCGGCGCGGTTCCTGGCCGGCGCAGACCACTACGTGGTCGACGGGCAACAGCTGCTCGGCACCGTCCACGCGGATGCGCAGGCCGGCCTCGTCCACACCCAGGTACTCCACGCCGCCCAGCATCTTCACCTGCTTGGCCTTCAACGTGGCCCGGTGCACCCAGCCGCTGGTCTTGCCGAGGCGGGCACCGGGCTTGCCGGGGCTGCGCTGCAGCAACCAGACCTCGCGGACCGGCGGCTCCGGCTGCGGCCGGGCCAGGCTGCCGCGGGCCTCGAAGGTCGGGTCCACGCCCCATTCGGCCATCCAGCGGGCCGGGTCCAGCGAGGGCGAATGGCCTTCGTGGGTGAGGTACTCGGCCACGTCGAAGCCGATGCCGCCAGCGCCGATCAGCGCGGCACGCGCGCCCACCGTCACCCGGCCGGAGAGCACGTCCACGTAGCTGACCACCTTGGCGTGGTCGGCGCCCGGGAAAGCGACCTTGCGCGGGTTGATGCCGGTGGCCAGCACCACCTCGTCGAAGCCGGCCAGGTCGGCCGCGGCGACGGGCGAGCCGAGTTTCACCTCCACCCGGGTTTCCTCCAGCCGATGGCGGAAGTAGCGCAGGGTCTCGTGGAACTCCTCCTTGCCGGGTATCCGCTTGGCGTAGTTGAACTGGCCGCCGATCTCGTCGGCCCCATCGAACAGGGTGACGCGGTGGCCACGCTCGGCGGCGACCGTCGCACAGGCCAGGCCCGCCGGCCCCGCGCCGACCACGGCGACGGTCTTCGGCGCGAAGGTCTTCTTATAAGTGAGCTCGGTCTCGTGGCAGGCGCGCGGATTGACCAGGCAACTGGCCAGCTTGTTCTCGAACACGTGGTCCAGGCAGGCCTGGTTGCAGGCGATGCAGGTGTTGATCGCCTGCGGCGTACCGCGGCGGGCCTTGTCCGCCCAGTGCGGATCGGCCAGCAGCGGGCGTGCCAGCGAGACCATGTCCGCCTTGCCGGCGGCGAGGATGCCTTCGGCCACCTCCGGCATATTGATGCGGTTGGTCGCCACCAGCGGCACGCGCACGTGCGGCCTGAGCTTGGCGGTCACGTCCACGAAGGCCGCGCGCGGCACCGAGGTGACGATGGTCGGTATGCGCGCTTCGTGCCAGCCGATGCCGGAATTGATGATCGTCGCACCGGCCGCTTCGATGGCCTGGGCCTGCAGGACGATCTCGTCCCACTGGTTGCCGTCCTCGACCAGGTCCAGCAGCGAGAGGCGGTAGATGATGATGAAGTCCGGGCCGACCGCCTCGCGCACGCGCCGCACGATCTCCACCGCGAAGCGCATGCGCTTCTCCGGCGTGCCGCCCCAGGCGTCATTGCGCTTGTTGGTGCGCGGTGCCGTGAATTCGTTGATGAAGTAGCCTTCCGAACCCATGATCTCCACGCCGTCGTAGCCGGCGTCGCGCGCCAGCTTGGCCGCGTTGGCATAGGCGCTGATCTGGCGCTCGACGCCCCGTGCCGACAGGGCGCGGGGGGTGAACGGATTGATCGGCGCCTTCACCTTCGACGGCGCCACCGTCAGCGGGTGGTAGCCGTAGCGGCCGGCATGCAGCAGCTGCGCGCAGATCTTCGCGCCGTGCTCGTGCACGGCCTTGGTCACGAACTTGTGCGGCCGGGCCTCCCACGGCCACGACAGCTTGCCGCCGAACGGCTTCAGCCAGCCCACCAGATTGGGCGAGAAGCCGCCGGTGACGATCAGGCCCACGCCGCCAGCGGCACGCTCGGCGAAATACGCGGCCAGACGCGGGAAATCCTTCGCCCGGTCCTCCAGCCCGGTGTGCATCGACCCCATCAGCACACGGTTGCGGACCGTGGTGAATCCCAGGTCCAGCGGGGTGAACAGATGGGGGTAGGGCGTGGAGTCGGTGGCGGCGGCGGTCGACGTCATGCGGGCGATGGATACGCGTGCGTATGGAAGGAGCGAACGATGCCGCGCCAGCGCGTCCGGCGCAAGCGGCATCCGCGGCGCGAAGCAGGGCACAGACCCGGCCGGCTTGCAAGAGTTGTCCGGCGTCGGCGGCTCGGGGACCATGGGCTACCCAGGTTCCCGGCCCTTCATGGATACCGCCTCACCGCCCCTGCACGACTACCTGCGCGCCGGCATCGCCGCCGCGGACCTGCCGGACCTCCACCCCCTGCTCAACGCCCGCGACCTGCTGCGGGCCTTCTCGACGCTGTTCCACGGCGGCGAGGAGAGCGTCATGGTGCGCCTGCTGGTCCTGCGCACCATCGGCGAGCGCGGACAGGCCCCGGACTGGTCGCCGCAGGAGCTGCGCGAGCAGTTCGCCTACCTGGACGCGGTCAAGTTCGACACCGTGCTCGGTCGCCTGCGCGAGAACGGCCTGCTGCTGTGGGACGCCCCCAGCCAGCGTTACCGCATCAGCCCGGTCGGCCGCCAGGCGCTGGCGTCGATCGGCCTGTTGCTGCAGTTCAACCGCGAAGGGGATGAACTGGCCTACGTCACCGCGCAGCTCGCCGCGGGCCAGGCGATGGGCCGTGTCGGTGCCGACGACCTGCAGCACCTGCTGTCGCGCCTCAACGAATTGCGCGAGGACTTCGACCAGGCTGTGCTCAGTGGATCCGAGCACCGCATCCAGCGCGCCGCCGACACCCTGCAGTCGGTCTGGCAGTGGGTGGAGAAGGGCACGGCGCTGATCCGCGACATCGCCGCCGACGGCGAACTCGACACCGCGACCCACCGCGTCGCCCAGCAGATCGGGCGCGCGCAAAGCGCGCTGCTGCGGCAGGCCTCGGTGTTCCAGCGCGCCCTCAACCAGCTCGACCGCCATCGCGTCCACCTCGGCGCGAGCGGCCTGTCGTCCTCCGACGTCAACCGCTACCTGCGCGCGCTGGATGCCACCGCGCTGATAGCGCTGGCCGACGACGTGCTCGCGCGGATGCCGCAACCGGCGTTCGCGCTGGGGCCGATCGCACTGGACGTGGCCGAGTACGAATTGGTCGAGCGCGAACGCGCGGCGCAGGACGATGCCTCGCTGCCGCCGGCGCAGGCCGCGCCCGTCGATACGCAGGCGCCGGTGGTGCAGAACGACTACGGCCACGCCGAACAATGGTTCGACCAACTGGCGGCGCTGGATGCAGAAGCGCCACTGTCGGACTGGGTGCCGCAGGACGGTTTCGCGATCAGCGCCTACCGCCTGTCGCTGCTCGGCCTGATCGGCGATGCCGGTGCCGAGAACCGCCACGGCGTGGCCGCCTCGCTGGCGCAGCTGCCGATGCAGTGGCATGTCGATGCCGCATTCGAACCCGTGCAGCGCGCCGGCGTGGCCTACATGAGCCGCGGCCGCCTGTTGCCGCTGACCCCCGAGGCGCAGGCCGAGCCCGCGCCCACCCGCAAGAAGAAAGCCCGCACCGCATGAACGACCCCATCGCTTCCCTGATCGCCCGGCTGCTGGCCGAGCGCTGGCTGCCGCGCGAGGACCGCGCCGTGCGCCAGGTGCTCGTCGATGCCGACCTCCGCGACGACCTGGATCGCCGCCTCGCGGCCGCCGGCCTGCGCCTGCTCGAACATCCCTACGCGGCGCATGTCGCCGTCGGCATCGCGCGCGGGCAGGAGAGCGACGTCTTCGGCCATGGCGATGCCTGGGCGGCCAGCAACCTGTCCCTGGGCCGCGACGCCATCGCGTTGCTGGTGGTGCTGTGGGCGCTGCTGGTGCTGCCCAAGCGCCAGCGCCAGATCGCGCGACAGGAAGGCGAGCGCCAACACGAGCAGGAACAGATGTTCGCCGAGCTGAAGCCGGTACCGGTCGGCGGCGACATGGTCGAGCCGCTCAACGAACGCACGCTGCTGGCGGACTTCGCCGACCGCCTGGGCGGCAAGGGCCGCCTGCAGATGAGCCTGGGCACCTTGCAGCGGCACGGCTTCATCCTGCGCCGTCGCGAGCGCATCCACGAAGGCCCGCTGCTGGACCTGGCGTTCGACTACGAGCGCATCGCCAGCCGCGTGATGGACGGCGCGCTCGCGCACGTGATCGAGGAAGCGCGCGCCTCGCAGGCGAATGCGCCGGAGACTCCCATCGACGAAAGCATGGATGAAGTGAACGAGGAGCAGGCCGATGTTTGAGTTCCGCAGCCTGGAGGTCCTGCACTGGGACTACTGGCAGCGCTACACGCTGCCATTGGACGCATCGATCATCACCGTCGTGGGGCCGAACGGCTCCGGCAAGACCACGCTGCTCGATGCGTTGCGCACGTTGTTGGCCATCGACGATCGCGACATGGCGCGCGACTACAAGACCTACCTGCGCCACAACGGCAAGCCGTACGCCTGGCTGCGCGCGGTGGTCAGCAATCCGGTCGACCGCCGCGGCAAGCGCGCGTTCTTCCCGCACATGGACGAGCAGGTGACCATCGCCTGCCGCATCCGCAAGCGGGGCGGCGACTGGTCGCGCGACTACCAGATCGTCGCCGGCGACGTGCCTGTGGAGACGCTGGACCAGGGCGGCGATTGGCTGGGCGTACGCGACTACCGCGTGCGTTTGGCGGGCGCGGGCCTGAGCCGTGCGATCTGCCGCGTGCTGACCCTGGAGCAGGGCGCCACCGACAAGCTGTGCCAGCTGTCGCCGCGCGAACTGCTGCAATTGGTCTTCGACGTGTTCGAAGACAAGGCGGTGCTGGACGATTATCAGCGCGCCCGCAACGAGCAGTTCGACGTGGAGAAGGAGATCGCCCAACTCCAGCAAGGGCTGGCCGAACTGCATGTCAGGCTGGAATCGTCGCGCGCCGACGTGCGCTCGTTCGAGGACGGCCTGTCGTTGCGTTCGCAGCGCAACCGGCTGCAGACCGAGATCGCGCCGAAGGTGGAACTCGCCGACCAGCGCGCCACCATCGAAGGTGCGCGCCCGCGCCTGACCGGCCTGCGGCGCGCGCTGCGCGAGCGCCAGCGCACGCATGCGGCCTTGCTGGCGCTGGAAGTGAGCGCGCAGCTGCAGCGCGATCGCGCCGGTTCCGATCTGGCCGACACGCGCGCGCAGCTCAAGCAGGCGGAAGCCGCCTTCACCCAGGCCCGCGACCACGCGCGCGATGCCGAGTCGCTGGTCCGTCGCCATGACGAACTGGCCAGGCTGCAGGCCGAACGCGGCGGTGCCGATGTCGATGCCCTGAGTCGCGAACTGGAAGACGGTCGGCGCCGTCAGGCCGAATTGAAGCTGGAGGCCGAATGCGATCGCCAGCGCACCGGCGAGATCGCCGCGCAGGTCGCCGCACTCAGCGGCGGTGGCAGGGTGGTCGAGCCGTTCGAGCGCGACTTCCGTGCCGCGCTGGATCGCCAAGGCATCGCCCATCGCGTGCTGACCGAACTGGTCGACGTCGCCGATCCCGAGTGGGCGACGGCGGTCGAAGCCGTACTGGCGCCCTACCGGCACCTGGTGCTGCTGGAACATCCGAAGGACGCGCGCGAGGCCTGGCGTCTCGGCGAGCAGCTGCAGTACCGGCATTTCGTCGTCGCCGACCGTGCGCCGGTCGAGAAGGCGACGAAGGGCTCGCTGCTGGAAGTCGTGCGCTTCTCCGACGATCCGCCTGCGTGGCTGCCGCGCCATCTCGACCGCCTGCAGCGCGTGGCCGATGTCGAGGCCGGCCATCGCTTGCCGAAGGGGCAGGACTGGATCACCGCCAAGGGCTACCTGCGCGAACAGCGCGGTGGTCGCCACATCGGCGGTGGCGCGCATCACTTCGGTGCCGGTGCACGCCAGGCGCAGCTGGTCTCGTTGCGCGCGGAGCACGCCGCGCTGCAGGACCGCGCGCAGGTGCGCGAGGACGCACTGGCGTCGCTGCGCCGGCAGTTGGATGCCGCCCAGTCGCGCCTGCTCGGCCTCGATGCCGGACAGGAGTTGGTGACGCGTGCGGCCGAGTTCGCGGATGCCGCCGAACGACTGCCTGCGCTGGCCGAGGCGGCCGCCGAGGCCGGCACCGCACTGGCGGAGGCGCGCCAGCAACTCGACGCGCTCGAAGCGCAGGACAAGGCCGAAGGCATCGCAGCGGCCAGCCGCGCCGGCGAGATCAAGGCACTCACGAGCGAGTTGCACGAGCGTGGCCAGCAGATCGGCCAGGAGCGCCTGGCGCTCGCGCAACGGATCATCGATTTCCGCAAGCGCCGCGCCCAGATGCCGGCGGCCTGGCGTAGCGCATCGGCGCTGCGGGCCGCGCGCGAGGAATACGAAAGTGCCAGTGCGGTGCGGCGTGAGCTCGAACGGATCGACGAGCGCATCGCGCGCGGCGGTTACGTCGAGGACGACGGCTGCGTCGCGCTGCGGGACAAGTTCGCGGCGGACCACGCGGGGCTGGAAGCCGCCATCGGCAAGCGCGAAACCCACCTGCACCGGGCGCGCCGCCTGACCGAAGAAGCACGCGGCGCCTACATCAACGTGCTGCGCGCCACCGTGCGCCGCTACAAGCGCAACCTGGCATCGCTGGGCGATCTGGCCGGCATCGGCGTGGACGCCGAACTGCCCGAACTGGTTAACGAAGACACCGCGCTGGCACAGGCCGGCCTGACCGTGCGCTTCGACTTCGACCGCAAGGGCTGGATCGGCCTCGACGATGGCGAAGCGTCGGGTGGCCAGCAGGTGATGAAGTCGCTGCTGCTGTTGGTGGCGTTGCTGCGCGATGAGGAACAGCCGGGCGGCTTCGTCTTCATCGACGAACCGTTCGCGCACCTGGACGTGGCCAACATCGAGAAGGTCGGCCGTTTCCTCCGCTCCACCGACGCGCAGTACATCCTGACCACGCCGATCACGCACAATGTCAACGTGTTCGAACCGTCCGACCTGGTGCTGGCGACCAGCAAGCGACGCGCCGCGAGCGCCTGGGCGGAGCCGGTGGCCGTGCTCAAGCGCGACCGGAGCGAGGACGCCGCGGCGGCTTGAGGCCGCCGCGCGTGCCCATGCCGCTCACCAGCCGGCGAGCACCAGCTTGCCAATGGTGGTGCCGGATTCGAGGCGGCGATGCGCTTCGCGCAGGTTGGCGGCGTTGATCGGCGACAGCGTATCGGTCAACGTGCCGCGCAGCGCGCCCGCATCGATCAGGTCGGCCACGCGATCCAGCAGCGCGCCCTGTTCGCCCATGTCGGCGGTGCGGAAACGCGGCCGCGCGAACATCATTTCCCAGTGGATGCCGATGCTCTTGGCCTTGTAGGGGTCGCCGATGCGCAGCTCGCCGCGCGGTTCGACGATCAGGCCGACATGCCCCAGCGGCGCGAGCAGTTCGCCCAGCTCGGTCCAGTAGCGGTCGGTGTCGGCCAGGTTCAGCGCCGCATCGATCGTGTCGAAGCCGAGGGCCTTCAGCTGCGGGCCGAGCGGCTCGCGATGGTTGATCACGTGGTCGGCACCCAGTGCCTTGCACCAGTCGATCGTGTCCTGGCGCGATGCCGTGGCGATGACGGTGAAGCCGGCGCGCTTCGCCAGCTGGATGGCGATGGAGCCCACGCCACCCGCGCCCGCGATCACCAGCAGCGACCTGCCGGTGCCGCCGTCGTCCGGTGCGTAGGGCATGCGATCGAACAACAACTCCCATGCGGTGATGGTGGTCAGCGGCAATGCCGCGGCCTGCGCGAAATCCAGCGACGCCGGCTTGCGGCCAACGATGCGCTCGTCGACCAACTGGAATTGCGCGTTGCTGCCGGGACGGGTGATGTCGCCGGCGTAGTAGACGGTGTCGCCGGGTTTGAAGCGCGTCACCGCTTCGCCGACGGCTTCGACCACGCCCGCGGCGTCGTAGCCCAGCACTTTCGGCTGCGCTTCGACCTGCGGCTTGGGTGAGCGCACTTTCGTGTCGACCGGGTTCACCGACACCGCTTCCACGCGCACGAGGAGGTCGTGGCCGGTGGCGGTGGGGGTTTCGAGTTCGACGTCCAGCAGCGATTGCGGATCGTCGATGGGCAAGTAACGGGTCAGGGCGACGGCTTTCATGGGTGAGCTCCGGTGATAGGCCTCAGACGGGGAGAGGGCTGCGCTCGGCAAAGTGCCCGCGCCAATAGGGATAGTAGGGGTAGGGTGTTTCGATCGCGCTTGCGACGTCCAGGCGCGTGCGCTGGTCGGTCGTGAGGGACCATCCGATCGCACCAAGATTCTGCTTGAGCTGTTCTTCGTTTCGAGCGCCGATGAGCACGGTACTGACCGTGGGACGATGCAGGAGCCAGTTGATCGCTACCTGCGGGATGCCCTTGCCTGTTTCGCCTGCGATCTCCTCAAGCACGTCGATGACACGGAACAGGCGTTCCGGATCCACCGGCGGGCCGATGTCCGCGGTGTCGTGCAAGCGGCTGGTCTGCGGCAGCGGCTGCCCGCGGCGGATCTTTCCCGTCAGACGACCCCAGCCCAACGGGCTCCACACGACCGCGCCTACGCCCTGGTCGAGTCCCAACGGCATGAGCTCCCACTCGTAGTCACGTCCTATCAACGAGTAGTAAGTCTGGTTCGCGACATAGCGTGTCCAGCCGTTGCGATCGGCGACGCCAAGCGACTTCATCAACTGCCAGCCGGAAAAGTTCGAGACGCCCAGGTAACGCAGCTTGCCGGCGCGCACGAGATCGTCCAGCGTCGACAAGGTCTCCTCGACAGGCGTCATCGCATCGAAGGCATGCAGCTGCAGGAGATCCAGATAATCCGTGCCGAGGCGTCGCAGCGAGGCATCGACTGCGGTCAGCAGGCGCTGGCGTGACGTGCCGGCATCATTCGGACCGTCGCCGAGCCGGAGACCGGTTTTGCTGGACAGCACGACGCGGTCGCGGCGACCCCGCAAGGCCTCCCCGAGAATGGATTCGGACGCACCGTCGGAGTAAACGTCGGCCGTGTCGAAGAAGTTCACCCCCGCATCGAGGCTGATGTCGATCAGGCGTCGCGCCTGCACGACGTCGGTGTTGCCCCATGCGCTGAACAACGGCCCATTACCGCCGAACGTTCCAGCGCCGAAGCCGAGCGCGGAGACCTTTAGGCCTGAGCGGCCGAGAAAGCGGGTTTCCATGGTGTTTCCTCACAAGGTCGGGACGGGGATCAGCTGCAGCCTTCGGGTTGCAGCGAGGGAGAGAGGGTCGCGCGCGCTTGCCGGCGCTCCAGCGCGAGCGCCCACAGGGCGACGGCAAAGGCGGAAGCGGGTACCAAGGCGGCGACCCAGGGCAGTGCGGACAGACCCAGGCCCTGCGAGATCACCACGCCGCCCAGCCAGGCACCGAGCGCGTTGCCGAGGTTGAAGGCGCCGATGTTGAGGCTGGACGCCAGGCTCTGCGCGTCGCTGGCCTTCTGCAGTACCCACAGCTGCAGCGGCGAGACGGTCGCAAAGGCGGCGGCGCCGAGCAGGCCGGTGAAGAGGACCATCGCCCAGCGGCTGTGCAGCGCGAAGCTCATCACGCCCATCACCAACGCCAGCAACGCCAGCGTGCCGAGCAGGGCCGTTGCCAACCGGCGATCGGCGAAGCGTCCACCCAGCAGGTTGCCGACGATCATGCCCACGCCGAAGACCAGCAGGATCGGCGAGACCGCCGCATCGGCGAAACCGGTCACCTGGGTCAGCAACGGCTGGATGTAGGTGTAGACGGTGAACATGCCGCCGAAGCCGAGCACCGTCATCAGTAGGCCCAGCAACACCTGCGGACGGGAGACCACGCGCAGCTCCTCGAGGAACGACAGCGGCGTCGGTGCGCTGTGGTCGGACGGCACCAGCGTGGCGATGATGACGGTGGCGAACACGCCGATCGCGGTCACCGCCCAGAACGTCGCGCGCCAGCCGTACTCCAAGCCCAGCCAGGCGCCGGCGGGCACGCCGAGCAGCGTGGCCACGGTCAGGCCGGTAAACATGATGGAGATGGCGGATGCCTTGCGGTCTTCGCTGACCAGACCGGTCGCCACGACCGCGCCCACGCCGAAGAACGTGCCGTGCGCCAGCGAGGTGACCACGCGCGCGGCCATCAGCAGTTCGTAGTTCGGCGCGAGCGCGCAGGCCAGGTTACCGAGCGTGAAGACGATCATCAGCGCGACCAGCACCGCCTTGCGCGGCATCCGGTTGGTGGCGGCCGTCAGCAGCGGTGCGCCGACAAACACGCCCAGCGCGTAGCCGGAGATCAGCAGGCCGGCCGCGGCGATGGAGACATGAAGATCGGCGGCGACCTGCATCAGCAGGCCCATGATGACGAACTCGGTGGTGCCGATGCCGAAGGCGCCGGCCGTCAGCGCGTACAGGCCCAGCGGTAACCGGGAGGAGGAAGGGGAGGGGCTCATGGCGGTGGCGGGGAGGGAAACGAGGCGCGCAGCTTGCGCCTTCCCTTCCTGACGAGAAACGGTGAATATGCCGAATCACTATCAATGGATTGTTGATAATGGACCGTGTCGGCGACTTGGCCCTGTTCCTGCGCGTGCTCGACCTCGGGTCGATCACGGCGGCGGCCCACAGCCTGGACCTCTCGGTCGCGGTGGCCAGTCAGCGCCTGAAGCGACTGGAGAAGGAGCTGGGGGTGCGCCTGCTGCACCGGACCACCCGTCGGCTGCACCCGACGCCGGAAGGCGCCGCGCTCGCCGAGCAGGGTCGGGTGCTGGTGGAGGAACTCGAGACGCTCGGCACCGGTTTGCGCGAGGCGGCCCGCGAAGTCGCCGGCACCTTGCGGGTGACGACCTCCGCGTCGTTCGGACGCCAGTACGTTTCGCCGCTGCTGCCGGCCTTCCTCGCACGCCACCCGAAGTTGCGCCTGAGCATTCACCTCAGCGACAACGTCGTGGACTTGGTCAGCGAAGGCTTCGACCTGGCGATCCGCATCGGCGCACTGGACGACTCGCGCCTGGTGGCGCGGCGGATCGCGCCCAACCGGCGCGTGCTGTGCGCCTCGCCCGATTACCTGCGCCGACGCGGTCGCCCGCGTGCGCCCGAGGATCTCGCCCAACACGACTGCCTGCTGTTGTTCGGCAGCGGCGGTCGCCAGGATGTGTGGCGCCTGGGCACGCCGGCGGGTGGCGAGGTCGCGGTACGCGTGCAGGGGCGCTTCGAAAGCAATTTCGGCGAAGTCCTGCGCGATGCGTCGCTGGCGGGCGAGGGCATCGTCATCCACTCGTTGTGGCACGTCGCCGATGACCTGCGCGCCGGTCGACTGGAGGTGGTGTTGCCGGACTACCCGCTGGCCACGACGGCGATCAGCGCAGTGATGCCGCAGCGCCGCCTGGTACCGCCGCGCGTGCGGGCCTTCACCGACTTCCTGATCGAACAGTTCGGCGACGACCCGCCGTGGGAACGCGGGCTGCAGGCCTGATCAGGCGAGCTCGAACGCGAAGGCGTCCAGGGCCAGGCCGCCCATCTCGACGTCGCGGTGGAGCAGCCGGCCTCTGGCGCCCTCGCCGCCGGCGCCGAGGGCGACATACAGCGGGAACAGGTGTTCGGTAGTGGGATGGTTGCGCTGGGCGTCAGGCAGGGCAGTCCAGTCCAGCGCGCCCGCGATGTCGCCGGCCAGCAGCCGCTCGCGCAGGGCATCGGTGAACGCCGCCACCCAGTCGTAAGGCGCCGCCTGCGCGTGTTGCCAGTCCAGGGCACGCAGGTTGTGCGAGAACCCGCCGGATCCGACCACCAGCACGCCTTCCGCGCGCAGCGGCGCCAGGGCCTGCCCCAGCCGGTAATGCCACTCGGCTGTCTGCGCCGGGTTCACCGACAGCGCGATCACCGGGATGTCGGCGTCGGGATACATCCGCCGCAGCGGCACCCAGACACCATGGTCCAGTCCGTGCGCCGCATCGACCTGGGCCGGGAAGCCGGCGCCCTGGAGCTGCGCGGCGACCTGTTCCGCCAGCGCCGGGGCCCCCGCGGCGGGGTACTCGATGCGGTAGAGCGCCTCGGGGAAACCGCCGAAGTCGTGGATCGTGCCGGGCGAAGGTGTCGCCGTGACGGTGGGACGCGCATGGATGAAGTGGGCCGATGCCACCACGATTGCTAGCGGGCGCGGCAGTTGTTCGCCCAACTGGTCCAGGAAGCGCCCGGTAGGGGAGTCCTCGACCGCCAGCATCGGCGAGCCATGAGAGATGAAGAGGCTGGGAGGTGGTGGATTGACGGGCGATGCGTTCATGCCGCCAGCATTGCGGCTGGCCTCGCCCAGGCCAAGCCACGCCAGCGCATCAGTGTGTTGCCGGGGTGCTCCTTGGGCATTTGCCAAGAGGCCGGCGACGCTGCCCAGAGCAGCTACTTGTGCCAGTTCTCGGGAAGAGTGTTAACCTTGCCCAACTTGTTATGGTACCGTTAACACAGTCTTCACGTACCCACGCATAATCTGTTCAGCAAGGCGACGGGAGTCTGTCGCCTCGAATAACAAAAAGAATCGCCGGACCAACGAAGCAACGTTTTTCGGTTTCTCTACAACTGAACTTTCCAAGGAGCTGCAAATGAACAAGAAGATTCTCTGCGCCGCGCTGCTGGGCGGCCTGAGCCTCGCTAACACCGCGATGGCGCAGGAATTCGATGATCGTTGGTACCTGACCGGTTCCGCTGGCTGGAACCAGCAGGATTCCGATCGTCGTACCGAAGACACCCAGTTCCTGACCCTGGGCCTGGGCAAGTTCATCAGCCCGAACTGGTCGCTCGACGGTGAGTTGAACTACCAGAACCCGAACTTCTCCTTCAACGAAGACCTGAACTGGAGCCAGTACGGCGTTTCGCTGGATCTGCGTCGCCACTTCATCCAGGATGGCCGCGGCTGGAATCCGTACATCGTTGCGGGTCTGGGCATGCAGCGCTCGGAAGAAGAGTACGTGATCAACAGCCCGAACTCGCCGGCGCAGCGTCGCGACAACAACCTGGCCGCCAAACTGGGCGTCGGCCTGCAGACCACCTTCGACAAGCGCGTTGCCGTGCGTGCCGAAGTGGCCTACCGCGCTGACTTCGACGATCAGAGCTACACCGCCGAAGGCGGCATCCACCAGCAGGAAGAGAGCTGGTTCGGCGACGTGCTGGCTTCGGTCGGCGTCGTGATCCCGCTGGGCCCGAAGGCGGAAGCCGCCCCGGCCCCGGCCCCGGCTCCGACCACCACCTGCGCGGACCTGGATGATGACGGCGACGGCGTCAACAACTGCGACGACAAGTGCCCCGGTTCGCAGGCTGGCCAGACCATCGGTCCGGACGGCTGCCCGGTGCAGGTTTCGATCGACCTGAAGGGCGTGAACTTCGACTTCGACAAGTCGACGCTGCGTCCGGACGCGATCGCGATCCTGAGCGAAGCCGCCGAGATCCTGAAGCGCTACCCCGACCTGCGCGTCGAAGTGGCCGGCCACACCGACCTGTGCGGTGCGGACGCCTACAACCAGTCGCTGTCGCAGCGTCGTTCGCAGACCGTGTACGACTACCTGACCAACAACGGCGTCAGCGCCTCGCGTCTGGTGGGCCCGATCGGTTACGGCGAGAGCCGTCCGCTGGAGCCGACCGCGCAGACCCTGCCGGGCTGCAAGAGCGAGCGTAACCGTCGTACGGAACTGAACGTCCAGAACTAATCGGACGCGCGTTCCGCAGTACCGAAGCCCGGCCTTGTGCCGGGCTTCTTTTTTTCGGCACCGTTCGCGTGCCTTGCGTGATCCAGCGCCGCGTTTTCGCATCGATGCGCGTGGCGCCGTGCATTTCCTTGCCATGCCCGGACGTGCTGCCTACACTCCCGGCACGTAGAGAAATCTAGGAGTTGCCCGATGCGCCGTCACGTTCTCGCCAGCCTGCTGTGCATCGCCGCCGTTCCTGCCGCGTACGCCGCCCCCGATTGCGCGAGCGGTCTGGTGCCGGCACCGCTGAAGTCGCCGGCCACCGTGATCGCGCCGGTCGCGCCGGAATTCACCGCCACTGCGACGCAGCTCGGCGCGCCCTCGGGTGTGCTCGCTTCGCATGCGTTCGATGAAGCCCAGTCGGTCGACCGCGTCCTGTTGCGCCTGCGCATCGAAGGCTGCCGCAACGTCGCCAAGGCGCTGCCGGCGCCGACCGGTGCACCGGCGGCCGCCGTCGCCAACAGCCCGGCCGCTTACCAGCCAAAGACCGCGCACGACAACACGCCGTGGCGCTTCGACATGAGCCAGAACGGCAAGCGCATGACCGCCGACGAATTCGATGCCTGGATGAAGTCCCGCGGCGTGCGCGTCGTGAAGGCGCCGGGTACTCCGGCGGCCGCGCCTGCGCCGGCGCCTGCCGAACCGGCGAAGAAGAACTGATCCCCGACGGCCGGTATCCCGGCCGTTTCTTTCTGCATCCACGCAATGCCTGCGCCGCGACCGCCCCGTGACCCGCGAGGGCGTGCCCGTTCGCGCCCTCGCGCCGATGCGGCGCCCATCGTGCGCCATGGCCTGGCGCGCGTGCTGTCCAAGCAGGGTGTGTGCTCACGCAGCGAAGCCGCGCGCTGGATCGAAGAAGGGCGCGTGTCCGTGGATGGGCGCATCGTGCGCGATCCCGAGTTCCCCATCGTGGCCGGCCGCCACGTGGTGCGGGTCGATGGCCAGGCGCCTGCCACAACGCCTCGTCACTACCTGATGCTCAACAAGCCGCGCGGCCTGGTCACGACCACCCGCGACGAGCAGGGGCGCGACACGGTCTACCGTTGCCTGGAAGGCACGGGCCTGCCGTGGCTCGCGCCGGTCGGCCGCCTGGACAAGGCCAGCGAAGGACTCTTGTTGTTCACCAACGATCCGGAGTGGGCCGCGCGTATCACCGATCCGGCGCACGGCCCCGACAAGACCTACCACGTGCAGGTCGATCGGGTGCCGCATGCCGCGTTGCTCGAGGCATTGCAGGTGGGCGTGGACGTGGAAGGCGAGCATCTGTCGGCGCGCCGCGCGCGGTTACTGCGCTCGGGCGAACGCAACGCATGGTTGGAGATCGTCCTCGACGAAGGCCGCAACCGGCAGATCCGCCGGCTGCTCGAGGCCTTCGATGTCCGCGTGCTGCGGCTGGTGCGGGTGGCGATCGGCGGCATCGAACTGGGCACGCTCGCCAAAGGCGCCTGGCGCCTGCTCGACGCGCAGGAATGCGAAGCGCTCGCGCCGACGGGCGGACGTTGATTGCGCGACCACCGTCCGGGTTCCGAGCGCGACGCCTGCCTACACTCGCTCTCGCCAGACCAATGGGGAAAAGTCATGTTGAACCTGATCGCGCGCCCGTCGGCGCGTTGTGCGCTGCTGCTTGCCTTCGGCCTGCTGGCGGGGTGTGCCAGCCATGCGCCGGGCACTGCCGGCAAGAACGCGCCCAAGGAAGATGTCGTCACCATCGCAGCGGGGCCGCATGGCCATCGCTTCGACATGCAGCAGAACGGCCGCAGCATGACGGCCGAAGAGTTCGATGCCTGGATGAAGGCGCGCGGCATCCGCGTCGCCAAGGGTGCGCCGGCCAAGCCGAAGAGTTCGACCAGTTCGACCAAGCGCGCCCGTTAAGCGCTTGAGGAACGGGGTGCCGGTTATGCCGGCACCACGCCCAGTTCGCGTCCGATCCGGATGAAGGCATCGATGGCGCGGTCCAGGTGCTCGCGCGTATGCGCCGCGCTCATCTGCGTACGGATGCGCGCCTGGCCCTTGGGCACGACGGGGAAGAAGAAGCCGATCGCGTAGATGCCTTCTTCCAGCAGGCGCGCAGCGAAGCGCTGCGCGAGCGGCGCGTCGTACAGCATCACCGGGCTGATCGCGTGCACGCCCGGCTTGATGTCGAAGCCGGCCGCCGTCATGCGCTCGCGGAAGTACGCGGTGTTCTCGCGCAGCTGCTCACGCAGCTCGCCGGCCGAGGACAGCATCTCGAACGCCTTGATGCCCGCGGCCACGACGTGCGGCGGCAACGAGTTCGAGAACAAATAGGGGCGCGAGCGCTGGCGCAGCAGTTCGATGACTTCGCGCCGCGCCGTGGTGAAGCCGCCCAGCGCGCCGCCCATCGCCTTGCCCAGCGTGCCGGTGAAGATGTCGATCTTGTCCAGCACGCCCTTCACTTCGGCCGAGCCGCGGCCGGTCGCACCGAGGAAGCCGGTCGCGTGGCATTCGTCGATGTGGACCAGCGCGCCGTACTTCTTCGCCAGCGCGGTGATTTCGTCCAGCGGGGCGATGAAGCCATCCATCGAGAATACGCCGTCGCTGGTGATCAGTTTGGTCTTGCAGCCGGCGGCGTCCGCGGCCTGCAGCTGGGCTTCGAGATCGGCCATGTCGCAGTTGGCGTAGCGGAAGCGCTTGGCCTTGCACAGGCGCACGCCGTCGATGATCGACGCGTGGTTCAACGCATCGGAGATGATCGCGTCGTCTTCGCCGAGCAGCGGTTCGAACAGGCCGCCGTTCGCATCGAAGCAGGCGGCGTAGAGGATGGTGTCTTCCGTGCCGAAGAAGTCGGCGATCGTCTTCTCCAGCTGCTTGTGCAGGTCCTGCGTGCCGCAGATGAAGCGCACCGAGGCCATGCCGAAGCCGTGCGTGTCCAACGCGTCCTTCGCCGCCTGGATGATATCGGGGTGATCGGCCAGGCCCAGGTAGTTGTTGGCGCAGAAGTTCAGCACCGTGCGCCCGTCCTCCAGGGTGATCTCGGCCGACTGCGGCCCGGTGATGATGCGCTCGGACTTGAACAGGCCCTGGGCGCGGATCTCGTCGAGGGTGGCGGCGTAGTGGGCGGTCAGCGGATTGGACATGGGGCAGGGGCAAAAGGGGCAGGCCGCCATTCTACCCGGCGTCCCGATAGCCCCATCGCGTCATGCGGTTACGGCATAAGCGGCCGCCCTTTCGTCATTTCCCTGCCGGCATGTGCACACGCAGCATCGCGTTTCCGGCCCGCCATGGGCCTTCACGCGGGGACAAGCAGACATGCGGACACACTCGGGCTCAGGCAGGCACGCAGGCAAGGGCACCACCCTCCTGGGCGCGCTGGCCTGTTGCCTCGCCCTGCCCGTGTCTGCACAGAGCCAGCCCACCGTGGAACAGCTGCTGCAACGCCTCGAAGCCCTGGAGCGCCGCGTCGGCGAAGCGCCACCCGCGATCGCCGGTGAGCAGGGCGAAAGCGTGCCGTCCACGCTCGGCGACCTCGACCAGCGCCTGCGGGTGCTCGAGCGCCGGCTGGAGCTGCAGCAGGAAGAGGCAGCCGCCAAGGCGAAGGAAGCGGCTGTCGTGACGGTGAACGACAAGGGCGCTTCGCTGAAGTCGGCCAACGGCGACTACGAGGTCAAGATCCGCGGCCTGCTGCAGGGCGATGGCCGGTTCTTCAGCAGCGGCGTCTCGTCGGGCACCTACGACACCTTCCTGCTGCGCACCGCGCGGCCGACCATCGAAGGCACGCTGGGCAAGTGGGTCGGATTCCGGTTCACGCCGGAGTTCGCGGGCGACAGCGCCAGCATCGTCGATGCGTATGCCGACCTGAAATTCTCGCCGGCGGCGACGGTGCGCCTGGGCAAGTTCACGTCGCCGGTCGGGCTGGAGCGCCTGCAGTCGTCGTCGGCGCTGTCCGACATCGAGCGCGCGCTCCCCAGCGAGCTGGCGCCGAACCGCGACATCGGCGTGCAGCTGCAGGGCGAACTGGCCGACAGCAAGGTCAGTTATGCGCTCGGTGTGTTCAACGGCACGGTCGACGGCCGCGACGCGGTGACGACCAACCCCGATGACGAGTTCGAGTTCGCCGGCCGCGTGTTCTTCGAACCCTTCAAGGACGGCGCCGGTTTCTGGTCCGGGCTGGGCTTCGGTCTTGGTGGCAGCGTCGGCGACACGGTGGGCACCGGCAACAACATCCTGCCGCGCTACCGCACGCCGGGACAGGTGCAGTTCTTCAACTACCGCAGCGCCGTCGCCGCCGACGGACGGCGGACGCGCTGGTCGCCGCAGGGCTACTTCTACCGCAACCGCTTCGGCCTGCTCGCGGAGTACATCGCCTCCAAGCAGGAATTGCAGGTCGGCGCGACCGCGGCCGAACTGGAGAACACCGCCTGGCAAGCCACCGCCAGCTACGTGCTCACCGGCGAGGATGCAAGCTACCGCGGCGTGGTGAAGCCTTCGCATCCGTTCAACCCGGGCAAGGGCGGCTGGGGCGCCTGGGAACTGGTGGGCCGCTACGGAGTGCTGGAGATCGACGACCGCGCCTTCCCGGTGTTCGCCGATCCCGCGGTATCCGCGCGCCGTGCGACGTCCTGGACGCTGGGCGTGAACTGGTACCTCAACAGCAACCTGAAGCTGGTACTCAACTACCTCGACACGCAGTTCGAAGGCGGTGCCGTCGCCGGCGCCGACCGCGAGGACGAGAAAGCCGTGTTCTCGCGACTGCAGGTCGCATTCTGATTCCCGGAGACAACGCCATGACACGTTCCTTCCTCCGTCGCCATGCCCGCACCGCGCTGCTGGCGTTCGGCCTCACCCTCGCCGTCGCCGCCAGCGCCAAGGACGTCGAGTTGCTCAACGTCTCGTACGATCCCACGCGCGAGTTCTACCGCGAGTTCAACACCGCCTTCGCCGCGGAGTGGCAGAAGACCAAGCAGCAGAAGGTCAGCATCGAGACCTCGCACGGCGGTTCCGGCAAGCAGGCCCGTTCGGTGATCGACGGCCTGGAGGCCGACGTGGTCACGCTGGCACTGGCCTACGACGTGGACTCGATTTCCCAGCGCGCCAAGCTGTTCCCGGCGAACTGGCAGTCGCGCCTGCCCGAGAACAGTGCGCCGTACACCTCGACCATCGTGTTCCTGGTGCGCAAGGGCAACCCGAAGCAGATCCGCGACTGGCACGACCTGCTGAAGCCCGGCGTGGCGGTGATCACGCCCAACCCGAAGACCTCCGGCGGCGCGCGCTGGAACTACCTCGCGGCATGGGCCTACGGGTTGAAGATCTTCAAGGGCGATGAAGCCAAGACGCGCAACTTCGTCCGTGCGCTGTTCCGCAACGTGCCGGTGCTCGACACCGGTGCGCGCGGCGCCACTACGACGTTCGTGCAGCGCGGCATCGGCGACGTGCTGCTGGCGTGGGAGAACGAAGCCTTCCTGTCGATCGAGGAACTGGGCCCGGACAAGTTCGACATCGTCGTGCCGTCGCTGTCGATCCTCGCCGAGCCGCCGGTGGCGCTGGTGGACCGCAACGTCGACAAGCACGGCACCCGCGAGGTTGCGCAGGCCTACCTGAAATACCTGTATTCGCCGACCGGACAGCGGCTCGCGGCCAAGCACTACTACCGTCCGCGCTATCCGCAATATGCAGCGCCGGAGGACGTCGCGCGCTTCCCCAAGCTTGAACTGGTGACCATCAACGGTGTGTTCGGCTCCTGGGCGAAGGCGCAGGCCACGCATTTCGCCGACGGCGGCGTGTTCGATCAGATCCAGGCGAAGTAGGCATGGCGGTCGTTGCACCCCTCTTGCCGGGAAGACCGCGCACCCGACGCGTCATTCCCGGTTTCGGTCTCAGCCTCGGCTACACGCTGTTGTGGCTGGGGCTGATCGTGTTGATCCCGCTGGTCGGCGTGTTCGCCAAGGCCAGTGGCCTGGGACTGGCGGGACTGTGGGCGGTCTGGACCGAGCCGCGCGTACTGGCGGCCTTGCGTGTCAGTTTCGGCACGGCATTGGCGGCGGCCGCGTTCAACGCGGTGATGGGGACGCTGGTCGCGTGGGTGTTCGTGCGCTACCGGTTCCCGGGCAAGCGCGTGTTCGACGCGATGATCGATCTGCCGTTCGCGTTGCCGACGGCCGTGGCCGGCATCGCGCTGACGGCGTTGTATGGGCCGACCGGTTGGATCGGCCAATGGCTGGAAGCCGCGGGCATCAAGGTGGCGTACACGCCGCTGGGCATCACCGTGGCGCTGGTGTTCATCGGCCTGCCGTTCGTGGTGCGTGTGGTGCAGCCGGTGCTGGCGGAGGTGGAGGTCGAGCTGGAAGAGGCGGCGGCGACGCTCGGCGCAAGCCGCTGGCAGACCGTGCGGCGCGTGGTGCTGCCCACCCTGTGGCCCGCCGTGCTGGCAGGCTTCGCGTTGGCCTTCGCGCGCGGCGTGGGCGAGTACGGTTCGGTGATCTTCATCGCCGGCAACCTGCCGGGCGTATCGGAGATCGCGCCACTGCTGATCACGATCAAGCTGGAGGAGTTCGACTACGAGGGGGCGACGGCGATCGCCGCCGCGATGCTGCTGTTGTCCTTTGCGCTGCTGTTGGTGATCAACACGCTGCAGGCGCGGCTGCAGCGCACCGGCAAGCGGGCAGGGGGGTAACATGGGCGACACCCTCTCCGCCGTGATCGCCTTGCCACCGGAGTCCGTATCCGTGGACCCCCGCGCGTCCGCCCCACCGCGCCATCGCCCTGCGACCAGTGAGCCCGTCTGGGTGCAGGTGCTGCTCGTGCTCGGGGCGCTGGGCTTCCTGCTGTCGTTCCTGGTGCTGCCGTTGGCGCTGGTCTTCGTGGAAGCGTTGCGCGGCGGCCTGGCGGCCTTCATCGCGGCGGTCAGCGAGGCCGACGCGCTCGCCGCGGTGAAGCTCACGTTGCTGGTGACGGCGATCGTCGTGCCGCTGAACCTGGTGTTCGGCGTGGCGGCGGCATGGGCGGTCAGCAAGCATGAATTCCGCGGCAAGCGCTGGCTGGTGACGCTGATCGACCTGCCGTTCGCGGTATCGCCCGTGGTGGCCGGCCTGATCTACGTGCTGATCTTCGGTGCGCAGGGCTGGGCCTACGCGCTGGTGGACGAGGGCTGGCGCCTGTCGTTGCCGCTGCTGGGCGAGTTGCACCTGCAGCTGCCGAAGATCATCTTCGCGTTGCCGGGCATCGTGCTGGCGACGATCTTCGTGACGTTCCCCTTCATCGCGCGCGAGTTGATGCCGTTGATGGAGCAGCAGGGTACCGATGAGGAACTCGCGGCGTTGAGTCTGGGCGCCAGCGGATGGCAGACGTTCTGGCGCGTGACCCTGCCCAACATCCGTTGGGCATTGCTGTACGGCGTGCTGTTGTGCAGCGCGCGCGCGCTGGGCGAGTTCGGTGCGGTATCGGTGGTTTCCGGCCACATCCGCGGCCGCACCAACACGCTGCCGCTGCACGTGGAAATCCTCTACAACGAATACGCCTATAGCGCGGCCTTCGCGGCGGCTTCGCTGCTGGCGCTCACCGCGCTGCTGACGCTGGCGCTGAAGACCTGGCTCGAATGGCGGCACGGCGAGGCGCTGGCTGCCAACCATCGGCACTGAGACGACACCATGAGCATCAAGATCGATCACCTGCAGAAGCGGTTCGGTACTTTCACCGCGCTGGATGACGTCACCCTCGACATCCGCCAGGGCGAACTGCTGGCGTTGCTGGGGCCTTCGGGTTCCGGCAAGACCACCCTGTTGCGCGTGATCGCGGGTCTGGAGCAGGCCGATGGCGGGCGCGTGCTGTTCGATGGCGAAGACGCCACCTCATTGAGCGTGCAGGCACGGCGTGCGGGCTTCGTGTTCCAGCACTACGCGCTGTTCCGCCATCTGACGGTGGAAGAGAACATCGCCTTCGGCCTGCGCGTACGGCGGGGCAAGCAACGCGTGGCCGATGCGGCGATCCGTGCCCGCGTTGCCGAGTTGCTTTCGCTGGTGCAGCTCGATGGCCTGGGCGGACGTTATCCGGCGCAGTTGTCGGGCGGCCAGCGCCAGCGCGTCGCGCTCGCGCGTGCCCTGGCCATCGAGCCGCGCGTGCTGTTGCTGGACGAACCTTTCGGCGCGCTCGATGCACAGGTGCGCCGCGACCTGCGCCGCTGGTTGCGCGAACTGCACGACCGGACCGGCCTCACCACGATCTTCGTCACCCACGACCAGGAAGAAGCGCTGGAACTGGCGGACCGCGTCGCCATCCTCAACCGCGGCCGCATCGAACAGCTGGGCAGTCCCGCGGATGCCTACGACGCTCCTGCGTCGCCGTTCGTCTATTCCTTCGTCGGCGCGGTGAATCGCTTGCCGGCGCGGTGGGAGTCCGGCGCGCTGCACGCCGCTGGCCTCCCATTGGCGGCGCATGACACGCGTGGGGAGGGCGAAGCGGAAGTGTTCGTGCGACCGGAGGACCTACGCCTGGTCCACGACGGGGCCGGCTGGCCAGCGACTATCGTCGGGGCGCAGCGCAATGGGCCGCGGCTGCGGCTGCGCGCGCGTCTGGAAGCGGGGGATGAAGTGGAGATCGAGCTGCCGTCAGACCAGGAGGGCGCGACAACGCGTCCGGGGCAGGCTATCCGTTTGGCACCAAAACGGTACGGCTGGTTTCCCCTGGATGGTGCAACGGCACCAGTGTGATGCGGCGTAAGCTGCTGAATTAATTAGAAAAGAAACCAATTTTCCGCTCGTCTGGCGGGCACTTGACGTGAGCGATTGCTGCGGCGCACTATCGGGGCGCAGTTAAAAAATAGTGAAGTCGTGATGACGGTTGTACGACGTTCCACGGCCCACTGACCCACGCCACGATCCAATCCGCCACAGGAGAATCCGGATGAAGCCCGTCAAGCTCTGCACCGCCCTTGCCACCGCCCTGCTGTTGGCGCTGCCGATGTCCGCCTTCGCGCAGGATGCCGAGGAAGAAGAGTCCCCGATCAGCTGGTCGCTGGCCGCGACGTCTGACTACGTGTTCCGCGGCGTGTCGCAGAACGATGAGAAGCCGGCGGGCCAGGCAGGCATCACCTACACGGCGCCGTTCGGCCTGTACGCGGGCACCTGGGCGTCGCAGGTGGACTTCAATACCAGCAAGCCCGACTTCGAAGTCGACTTCTTCGTGGGCTACAACGTCGACATCACCGACTCGGTCAATTTCGACGTGATGGTCAACCGCTATGTGTACCCCGAAGCCGCTGCGAGCAGCTACACCGAGTTGATCACCAAGACCAGCTTCCTGGAAAACTACAGCGCGACGATCGCCTATACCGATGACGTGTACGGCCTCGACGAAGAGAGCTGGTACTACGCGCTCGGCGCAAGCTACGACCTGCCGAAGGATTTCTCGATCGCTTTCAACGTGGGCCACACCACGTTCGACAGCACGCTGCCGTACGACGATTACACCGACTACGGCGTCAGCCTCAGCAAGTCGTTTGGCGCTGTCACGACATCGCTTGGCTATGTCGGCACCGACAGTCACGGCGACGTGAACTACGGCGAGTGGGCCGATGATCGCTTGGTGTTCACGGTCAGCGTCGGCAACTGAGCCTCGCAGGAACCACAAAAAAGGGCGCCGAAAGGCGCCCTTTTTCTTGGCTGCATGGGTGCGGAGGCGTCAGTTCCAGCTCAGCACGACCTTGCCGGCCTTACCCTGTTCCATCAGGTCGAAGCCCTTCTGGAAATCGTCGATCGGCAACTGGTGCGTCAGCACCTTGCCCAGCGGAAAACCGCTCAGCACGAGCTGCGTCATCTTGTACCAGGTCTCGTACATCTTGCGGCCGTAGATGCCCTGCACGGTGAGGCCCTTGAAGATGATGCGGTCCCAGTCCACGCCGGCGCCCTTGGGCAGGATGCCGAGCAGCGCGATCTTGCCGCCGTGGTACATGCAGTCGAGCATGTCGTTGAAGGCGCGCGGATTGCCGCTCATCTCCAGGCCCACGTCGAAACCTTCCATGTGCAGGTCGGCCATCACGTCCTTCAGCGACTGATTGGCCACGTTGACCACGCGGGTCGCGCCCATGTCGGCGGCCAGTTTCAGGCGGAAGTCGTTGACGTCGGTGACCACCACGTTGCGCGCACCGATGTGCTTGCAGATGCCCGCGGCGATGATGCCGATGGGGCCCGCGCCGGTGATCAGTACGTCCTCGCCGACCACGTCGAACTCCAGCGCGCAGTGCGCCGCGTTGCCGTAAGGGTCGAAGAACGCGGCCAGCTCGCTGGGGATCTGGTCCGGGATCGGCCACAGGTTGCTGGCCGGCATCACCATGTACTCGGCGAAGGCGCCATTGCGGTTCACGCCGATGCCCACGGTGTTCGGGCACAGGTGCTGGCGGCCGCCACGGCAGTTGCGGCAGTGGCCGCAGACGATGTGGCCCTCGGCTGAGACGCGCTGGCCGACCTCGTAACCGGTGACGGCGGAGCCGAGTTGGGCGATCCGGCCGACGAACTCATGACCGATGGTCAGGCCGGGCTTGATCGTGCGCTGGCTCCACTCGTCCCACAGATAGATGTGCAGGTCGGTGCCGCAGATGGCGGTCTTCTCCAGCTTGATCAGCACCTCGTTGGGGCCGGGCTGCGGGACGGGCAGCTCCTCCATCCAGATGCCTTTGCCGGCCTCGCGCTTCACCAGCGCCTTCATCGTCTGTGCCATCGGGCGTCGATCCAGGGAATGAGGGCGCGGATTATACGCCCCGCCTCCGGGCGGCCCTGTTGCAGGGCGCCTTGACAGGCGGACGTGCGCGGGAGCCTCTCTTCCTAGGACGAAAGTCATGGGTCGGCCGCGGTGACAGGTTCATTACAATCGGGACTTTCCTGCCAGTCCCGGGGTTTCCATGCGTCCGAACCTGCTCGCCGCCGCCGTCGCGGTCCCGCTGTCCCTGCTCGCCGCCCAGGTCGCCCAGGCGGGCGAGGGCATGTGGGTACCGCAGCAACTGCCCGAAATCGCCGGGCCGCTGAAGAAGGCCGGCCTGAAGCTGTCGCCCAAGCAGATCTCCGACCTGACCGGCGATCCGATGGGTGCGGTGGTCGCGCTGGGCGGCTGCACCGCCAGCTTCGTGTCGCCGAACGGCCTGGTGGTCACCAACCACCATTGCGCGTACGGCGCCATCCAGTTGAATTCCACGGCCGAGAACAACCTGATCAAGAACGGCTTCAACGCGCCGACCACGGGCGATGAAGTCAGCGCGGGACCGAATGCGCGCGTGTTCGTGCTGGACGAGATCACCGACGTGACCAAGGACGCGAAGGCGGCCATCGCCTCCGCCGGCGCCGACGCGCTGGCGCGCACCAAGGCGCTGGAGACCTTCGAGAAGAAGTTGATCGCCGACTGCGAAGCCGAGGCCGGTTTCCGCTGCCGCCTTTACAGCTTCTCCGGAGGCAACACCTACCGTCTGTTCAAGAACCTCGAGATCAAGGACGTGCGCCTGGCGTACGCGCCGCCTGGCAGCGTGGGCAAGTACGGCGGCGATATCGACAACTGGATGTGGCCGCGCCACACCGGCGACTTCGCGTTCTACCGCGCCTATGTGGGCAAGGACGGCAAGCCGGCCGCGTTCTCCAAGGACAACGTGCCGTACCGGCCCAAGCACTGGCTGAAGTTCGCCGACAAGCCGCTGGGCGCGGGCGATTTCGTCATGGTTGCCGGCTATCCGGGCTCGACCAACCGCTACGCGCTGGCCGCCGAGTTCGACAACACCGCGCAGTGGACCTACCCGACCATCGCGCGCCACTACAAGAACCAGATCGCGATGGTGCAGGAGGCCGGCAAGAAGAACGCCGACATCCAGGTGAAGTACGCCGCCACGATGGCCGGCTGGAACAACACCAGCAAGAACTACGACGGCCAGCTGGAAGGCTTCAAGCGCATCGACGCCGCCGGCCAGAAGCAAGAAGAGGAAGCCGCGGTGCTCGCCTGGCTGAAGAGGCCAGGGTGCCAAGGGCCAGCCGGCGCTGGACGCGCACGCCAAGCTGCTCGCGCTGCTGGAGCAGAACAAGGCCACGCGCGAGCGCGACCTGACCCTGGCGATGTTCAACAACACCGCGATGGTGGGTTCGGCCACGCAGCTGTACCGCCTGTCGATCGAACGCGAGAAGCCCAATGCCGAGCGCGAGTCCGGTTACCAGGAACGCGACCTCACGGGCATCGAGGGCGGCCTGAAGCAGCTGGAACGCCGCTATGTCGCCGGCAATGGACCGCCAGTTGCAGGAATACTGGCTGGGCGAATACCTGAAGCTGCCGGCCGACCAGCGCGTTGCCGCGGTGGATGCGTGGCTCGGTGGCAACAACGCCGCTGCGGTAAAGCGCGCGCTTGATCGTCTCGCCGGCACCAAGCTGGGCACCACCGAGGAGCGGCTGAAGTGGTTCGCCGCCGATCGCAAGGCGTTCGAAGCCAGCAAGGATCCGGCCATCCAGTACGCGGTGGCGGTGATGCCGACGTTGCTGAGGTTGGAACAGGAGCGCAAGACGCGCACCGGTGAGAACCTCGCCGCGCGCCCGGTCTACCTGCAGGCGCTGGCCGACTACAAGAAGAGCCAGGGCGAGTTCGTCTATCCGGATGCCAACCTGTCGTTGCGCATCACCTTCGGCAACGTGATGGGCTACACGCCGAAGGATGGCGTGGCGTACACCCCGTTCACCACGCTGGAAGGCGTGGTGGCGAAGCAGACCGGCCAGGATCCGTTCGATTCGCCGAAGGCGTTGCTCGATGCGGTGGCCGCCAAGCGCTATGGCGGGCTGGAAGACAAGCGCATCGGCTCGGTGCCGGTGAATTACCTCTCTGACCTCGACATCACCGGCGGCAATTCCGGTTCGCCGGTGCTGGACGCGCACGGCAAGCTGGTCGGCCTGGCGTTCGACGGCAATTGGGAATCGGTGAGCTCCAACTGGGTGTTCGACCCGAAGATGACCCGCATGATCGCCGTCGATGGCCGCTACCTGCGCTGGATCATGCAGGAGGTCTATCCGGCGCCGCAGCTGCTGAAGGAAATGAACGTCGGCAAGTAACACCTGCAACGGTCGCCAGACACGGGACGGGAGCGGGTATCATCCGCTCCCGTCTTCGTTTCCGGCCGTCGGAACAGACACGGACTCGTCACACCCACCGGAACATTCTGCATGCGCATCCTGCTTGCCCGTCATGGCGAAACCCCCTGGAACGCCGAAGGCCGCTACCAGGGCCAGATCGACATCCCGTTGTCGCCGGTCGGCGAGGGGCAGGCGACCGCGCTGGGCCAACGGCTGAAGGATGTGCGCATCGACCGCGCGGTCGCCTCGCCGTTGGCGCGCGCGCAACTCACCGCACGCCTCGCCCTGGGTGAAGCACGCGCCGGGATGCTCGAGACCGACGCCGACCTGCAGGAGATCGCGCACGGCGAATGGGAAGGCCTGCTGGCCAGCGAGATCCAGGACAAGGACCCGGCCCGCCTGCTGGCGTGGCGCGAAGAGCCCGACACCGTGCTGATGCCCGGTGGCGAATCACTGCGCCAGGTGCTGGACCGCTCGTGGCGCGGCCTTGCCCGCGCCGCGGAAGGCCTGGGCGATGACGACACTTTGCTGATCGTCGCGCACGACGCCGTGAACCGCGTCCTGCTGTGCCGCATCCTCGGCCTGCCGATCGCCAAGCTGTGGAGCTTCCGCCAGGCGCCAACCACGCTCAACCTGCTGGAAGGCCCGAGCGTCGACCAACTCGAGGTTGTGCGCCTCAACGACTGCGCGCACCACACCCCGTTCTTCGGCGAAGCGAAGCACCGCGCGCTGTAGCGCATTTGCAGGCCGGCATGGCGCGTACCGATCTCCCGCAGTGGCTCGCCTACATCGAGCAACAGCATCCCAAGTCGATCGACATGGGCCTGGAGCGCGTGCGCGAGGTCGCCACGCGGATGCCGCTTGGCAAGCCCGCCGCTCGCGTCATTACGGTCGGCGGTACCAATGGCAAGGGCTCCACGGTGGCGTTCATCGAGGCCATCGCGCGTGCCGCGGGCTGGAAGGTGGGCGCGTACACCTCGCCGCACCTGCTGCGTTACAACGAGCGCGTACGCATCGACGGCGCCGAAGCCGATGACACCTCGCTGGTGGCCGCGTTCGACGCGGTCGAAGCCGCGCGCGGCGATACGCCGCTGACCTATTTCGAGTTCGGCACGCTGGCTGCGTTGTGGTTGTTCGAGCGGGCCGACCTGGACTTGGCCGTGCTGGAAGTGGGACTGGGCGGCCGGCTGGATGCCGTGAACCTGGTCGATCCCGACGTCGCGGTGATCACCACCGTCGACATCGACCATACCGACTGGCTGGGCGAAGACCGCGAGGCGATTGGCCGCGAGAAGGCTGGCATCGCGCGCGCCTGGAAGCCGCTGGTGCTGGGCGAAGTCGATTCGCCGGCCAGCGTGTTGCGCCATGCGTACGCCATCGGTGCGAACGCGTTGCGGCTGGGCAGCGATTTCTTCCACGAACCGGTCGACAGCCGGCAGTGGCGCTGGCGCGAAGTCGGAGCCGAGTTGATGCTGCCGGTGCCTGCGTTGTCGGCGCCGGCGCAACGGGCGAACGCCGCCAGCGCGATCGCCGCGTTGCGGGCGCTGCCGGGCGACGCGATCCCCGACGAGGCCTTCGCGCAAGGCGTGGCCAACGCCGCGTTGCCCGGACGCCTGCAGCGCCTCCCGCAGGGCGAGGTGGACGTCGTGCTCGATGTCGGGCACAACCCGCAGGCGGCGCGCGAACTCGCGACCTGGCTGCAGGCGCATCCCGCGACGGGCGACACCTACGCGGTGTTCGCAGCGCTGGCCGACAAGGACGTGACGTCCGTGGTGGACGCCTTCGCGGGCGCGCCGTTGCGATGGCACCTGGCCGGACTCGATGCGGGGCCGCGCGCGCAGTCCGCTGACCAGCTCGCGGCGCGGCTCGCCGACACCGCAGCGGCGGAGGCGAGCCGTCATGCGCGCGTCGCTGACGCACTGCATGTCGCCCTGGCGGTGGCGAAGCCGGGAGATCGCGTCCTGGTGTTCGGTTCCTTCCATACCGTCGCCGATGCGATGCAGGTGCTGCATTCAGGTCGATGACGGGGAGCGGCCGAAACCGCGCCGTATAATCGCGACGGCATTCCCGCCGCTGCTGCCCTGGACCTGGATGGATACCGCCCTGAAACAGCGCCTGATCGGCGCCGTCGTGCTGGTCGCGCTGGCCGTCATCTTCCTTCCCATGCTGGTCAAGGGACCGGCGCCCGACAGTGGCGTCTCGGACGTGCCGCTTGAGGTGCCTGCCGCACCCGACGGCGAATACGAAACGCGCGAACTCCCGCTGGTTACGCCCGGCAACGCACCGGCCAATGGCGCCGTGGGGCTGGACGGCCAGGTCGCCGCGCCCGCCGCCGAGCCGGCGCCCGCCGAGGGCGCGCTGCAGCCGCCGGCCACCGCAGGCGGCGATTTCGCCGTCAGCTTCGGCGCCTACGCCACGCAGGCCGACGCTGATGCCGTGCTGACGCGCGTGAAGCAGGCCAAGCTGCCGGGCTTCGTGGAGCCGGCCACCATCAATGGCAAGCAGGCGTTCCGCGTGCGCGTCGGACCGTACGCCGACCGCGCGCAGGCAGAAGCCGCGCGCCTGGACGCGATCAAGGTGCGCGGCGACGTCAACGCCCAGGTGGTGACGCTGGATGCAGCGACCACGCCGGCGCCCGCTGTGCCCACGCCTGCGCCTTCGGTCGCCAGCGCCGCGTCGTCGACGCCGGCGGTGACCACCCAGGCCCTGCCGCCCGAACCGGCCAAGCCGGTCGCCAAGCCTGTGCCGACGGAGACCAAGCCGGTCGTGGCCGAGACCAAGCCGGCGCCTGTACCGGTGGCCAAGCCCGCTGCACCGGCGCCGAAGCCGGCAGAACCGGCCAAGCCCGCCGCCGCCGGCGTGGGCTACGCCGTGCAGCTTGGCGCGTTCTCCAACGTCGCCGACGCGAACAAGCTGCGCGATCGCGTGCGTGCCGCCGGTTTCAGCGCCTTCGTCGAACAGGTGCGCACCGACAAGGGCGCCCTGAGCCGCGTGCGCGTGGGCCCCGTGGCCGACCGTGCGGAGGCCGACCGCCTGAAGGCGCAGGTCGCCGCGAAGGTGGGCATCGACGGCATGGTGCGCCCGCACCCCTGATGCCGACACGCCTCTTCGCGACCGCAGGGCGCGCCGCGTGAGCGTGCTCGATCTGACCCTGGTCGCCATCATCGGCGTGTCGACGCTGTTCGGCGCGATGCGCGGCTTCATCGGCGTGCTCGCCTCGGTGATCGCCTGGGTGCTGGCGGGGTGGGTCGCGTTCCATCACGGTGCCGATGTGGCGACCTGGTTGTCAGACGACGGTCCGCCAGGGTCCGCCGACCTGCTGGGGGGCTACGCACTCAGCTTCATCGGGGTGATGGTGGTGGTCGGCCTGACCAGTTGGTGCGTCAGGAAGATGGTCAAGTCGGTCGGACTGTCCGGCGTGGACCGGGTGCTGGGGCTGGTGCTGGGGCTGCTGCGGGGCGCGTTCGTGGCCTGCATCGTGCTGTTGCTGGCGGCGTTCACCGATTTGCCGCGCGAAGCTGAATGGCAACGTTCATCCGTCGTGCCGGTCTTGCTGCCCGGTGCGCAGTGGCTTTCACGCTGGTTGCCGGAATGGACCGTGCAGGAACTGGACTTTGGCAACGGGGCGGTGGCGGGCGATAATGCGCGCCTGCAACCCTTGCCCCTGCCGCTGGATGACGCCAGCGTCCCGCAGGAGCGCGCCCCCCCGCCAGCTTCGCCCGAGTCGAAACCGGAGTAGGTCACCATGTGCGGCATCGTCGGAATCGTCGGCAACCAGAACGTTGCCGGCCAGCTTTATGACGGGCTGACCGTCCTCCAGCATCGCGGCCAGGATGCGGCCGGCATCGCCACCGCCGATGGCACGCGCCTGCGCGTGCACAAGGACAACGGGCTGGTGCGGGACGTCTTCAACGCCAAGGCCATGAGCGTGCTGGAAGGCCGCGTGGGCATCGCCCACTGCCGCTATCCCACCGCCGGCTCCGAAGGCATGGACGAGGCGCAGCCGTTCTACGTGAATTCGCCGTACGGCATCGCGCTGGCGCACAACGGCAACCTGATCAACACCGATGCCCTGCGCCAGGACGTGTTCGCGCAGGACCGCCGCAACATCAACACCGACTCGGACAGCGAAGTGCTGCTGAACGTGTTCGCGCACGAACTGGACCTGCAACGTACCCTGACGCCCGAAGCGGCGATCCGCGCCGTCGCCGGTGTGCATCGTCGGGTGAAGGGCGGCTATGCCGTGGTCAGCGTGGTGCTCGGCTTGGGCCTGGTGGCCTTCCGCGACCCGCACGGCATCCGACCGCTGGTGCTCGGCAAGCGCGAGCACAACGAGGGCGTCGAATACATCGTGGCGTCCGAGTCCGCAGCGCTGGACATCCTCGGTTTCGCCCGCGTGCGCGACGTGCAGCCCGGCGAGGCCATCGTCATCACCGCGCGCGGCGAACTGTTCAGCGAGATCGTCGCCGAGCCGCAGGAGCACGCGCCCTGCATCTTCGAGTACGTCTACTTCGCGCGACCGGACTCGATGATCGACAACGTGTCGGTCCACAAGGCGCGCATGCGCATGGGCGTGAAGCTGGGCGAGAAGATCCTGCGCCTGCGTCCCGACCACGACATCGACACGATCATCCCCATCCCGGATACCTCGCGCGATGCCGCGCTGGAAATCTCCAACGTGCTGGGCGTGAAGTACCGCGAAGGGTTCATCAAGAACCGCTACGTGGGTCGCACGTTCATCATGCCGGGGCAGGGCGAGCGGGTGAAGTCGGTGCGCCGCAAGCTCAACCCGATCAACCTGGAATTCCGCAACCGCGTGGTGCTGCTGGTGGACGATTCCATCGTCCGCGGCACGACGTCCAAGCAGATCGTGCAGATGGCGCGCGACGCCGGCGCGCGCAAGGTCTACCTGGCCAGCGCCGCGCCGCCGGTGCGCCACCCGAACATCTACGGCATCGACATGCCGGCGGCGGACGAACTGGTCGCGCATGGCCGCAGCGTCGAGGAAATCGAAAAGCTGCTCGGCTGCGACTGGCTGATCTACCAGGACCTGGACGATCTCGAGGCCGCCGTGCGCGAGGGCAATCCGAACCTGCCGCGTTTCGACTCCTCCTGCTTCGACGGCAATTACGTCACCGGCATCGAGACCGGTTATTTTGAGCGCATCGAGCAGATGCGTTCGGACGAGGCCAAGCGCAAGCGCCGCGTCGGCTGAGCCGGCGCCCGCGTCATGGGCACTGTGTTCGAGGCCGCACGCGCCTGCCTGGCGGCGGCTGACGTCGATGAGAAAGTCGGACTGACCCAGCGCTACGCCGACGCCTTCCTGCGCGGTGAACTGGCGGCGCCCGACGAGGCGCCGGCCCCCGAGCCGATCCGGATGCCCGGCCGGCCGGCCAAACCGGTGCTGGTCCATCCGCGCGAGCTGCCACGCCGTGGCCTCGGCAGCCTGCAGGGGCGCGCGGCCTTCATCCATGCCATCGCGCACATCGAGCTCAACGCCATCGACCTGGCGTGGGATGCGGTCTACCGCTTCCGCGGCCTGCCCGCGGCGTTCTACGCCGACTGGGTGCAGGTGGCGCATGACGAATCACGCCACTTCGTGCTGCTGCGCGATCGGTTGCATGAACTCGGCTACGCGTACGGCGATTTCGATGCGCACAACGGCCTGTGGGAGATGACCGAGAAGACCGCCCACGACGGCCTGGCGCGGATGGCGCTGGTGCCGCGCGTGCTTGAGGCACGGGGTCTGGACGTCACGCCGGGAATGATCGTGAAGCTGCGCGAACTCGGCGATGAGGCGACGGTCGCTATCCTCGACGTCATCCTGCGCGAGGAAGTCGCGCATGTGGCCGCCGGATCGCGCTGGTACCGCTGGTACTGCGCGCAGCGTGGCATCGAGCCACGTGCTCGCTTTCGCGAGCTACTGAAGGAGTACGCCGGCGGTTACCTGCACGGTCCGTTCAACATCGAAGCGCGCCTGTTGGCCGGCTTCGACGAGGATGAGCTGGCGGCGTTGGAAGCGCCCTAGGCCGACAGACGTTCCAGCGTCATCCCGTCGGGTTCTACGCGCAACACCGAACCCTGTTCGTACCAATCGCCCAACACGATGCGGCGGCAGGCTCGATCACCGACCATGAGGTCGTGGATCGCGGGGCGGTGCGTATGGCCGTGGATCAGCGTGTCGATGCCGAACTGGGCCAGCGTGGTGTCCACGGTTGCGGGCGTCACGTCGGTCAACGTTTCGAACTGCGCCTTGTCGTTCTGCTTCATGCCGCCCTGGTGTGCGGCGCTGGCGGCCCGCGCCTGCGCGGCGAACGCGAGACGCGCGGCCAGCGGCTGCGACAGGAACTGCGCCTGCCAGGCCGGGTTGCGGGTCTGTGCCCGGAAGGCCTGGTAAGCCACATCGCTGGTGCACAGCAGGTCTCCATGCATGAGGATCGCCGGCTTGCCGTACAGCATCACGACCGCCGGGTCGGGCAGGATTCGCATGCCCGCACGACGGGCGAAGGCGTCGCCGACCAGGAAATCGCGGTTGCCACGGATGAAGAACACCGGCACCCCGGCATCGGCCACCTCGCGGATCCGGGCGGCGACATAGGCGCCGGTTTCCGAGGGGTCATCGTCGCCTACCCAGGCTTCGAACAGGTCGCCCAGCAGGTAAAGCGCATCGGCGCGACGGGCCTCCGCCTGCATGAACGCCCCGAATAGCGCGGTCACGGCAGGGCGTTCGGCGTCCAGGTGCAGGTCCGAGATGAAGAGCGTGGTCATGCGGCGATTCTAAGCCTTCCGCCTGAACGAGCAGGGGAAACGCGCCGCGCGCGGGTTAAAATCGGCGGCATTCCGTTCCCCGAGTTCCCCATGGCCTGCCGTACCCGCTTCGCCCCCAGTCCCACCGGCTACCTCCACATCGGCGGCGCCCGCACGGCGCTGTACTGCTGGCTGGAAGCGCGCCACCGCGGCGGCGAGTTCATCCTGCGCATCGAGGACACCGACCGCGAGCGCAGCACACAGGCGGCAATCGACGCGATCCTGGAGGCGATGGACTGGCTGGGCCTGGGCTACGACGAAGGCCCGATCTACCAGACCCACCGCATCGACCGCTATCGCGAAGTGGCCGAACAGCTCGTGGCGGCCGGCAACGCCTACTACGCCTACGAAACGCGCGAAGAGCTCGACGCGATGCGCGAGGCCGCCATGGCGAAACAGGAGAAGCCGCGCTACAACGGCGCCGCACGCGAGCAGAACCTGCCGCACCGCGACGATCCGAACCGCGTCATCCGCTTCAAGAATCCGCTCGATGGCGTCGTCGCCTTCGACGACCTGATCAAGGGCCGGATCGAGATCGCCAATAGCGAACTCGACGACATGGTGATCTTCCGCCCGGACGGCTACCCCACGTACAACTTCGCCGTGGTGGTGGACGACTGGGACATGGGCATCACTGAAGTGATCCGCGGCGACGACCACATCAACAACACGCCGCGGCAGATCAACATCTACGAGGCGCTGGGCGCGCCGGTGCCGAAGTTCGCCCACATGCCGATGATCCTGGACGAGCAGGGCGCCAAGCTGTCCAAGCGCACCGGCGCGGCCGACGTGATGCAGTACAAGGACGCCGGCTACCTGCCGCACGCGCTGATCAACTATCTGGCGCGGCTGGGCTGGTCGCACGGCGACCAGGAGCTGTTTTCGCGCCAGGAGCTGATCGACCTGTTCGACGTGAAGGACGTGAATTCCAAGGCCGCGCGCCTGGACATGGCCAAGCTCGGTTGGGTGAACCAGCATTACCTGAAGACGGATGCGCCGGCGGACATCGCCCCGCACCTGGTCTACCAGTTGGAAAGGCTCGACGTGGACCTGGCTCGCGGCCCCGCGCCGGCCGACGTGGTGATCGCCCTGCGCGACCGCGTGCAGACGCTGAAGGACATGGCCGAGAAAGCGTTGGTCTGGTATCAGCCGTTGGAGGCCTATGACGAGGCGGCCGTGGCCAAGCATCTGGTCGCCGCCGCGCATGCACCGCTGGCCAAGGCGCGTGAGCTACTGGCGGCCGTGGGCGAGTGGACCGCCGACGCTGTGGGCGTGGCGCTGCACGACGTCGCGGGCGCGCTCGGCATCGGCATGGGCAAGGTCGCCCAGCCGCTGCGCGTGGCCATCACCGGTACCCAGATCAGCCCGGATATTTCCCACACGGTTTACCTGGCCGGGCGGGACGAAGCCTTGAAACGCATCGACGCCGCACTTATCAAGACCGGTGTGACCGCCTGAATCCGGAGCGCCCATGCCGCACGCCCACGCCTGCACCGACCCGAAACACCACGTCCACGACGCCCGCGCGTTCGTGGCCGCGGTGGAGCGTGCGTGCCAGGAGCGCGGCCTGCGCCTGACGCCCATCCGGGCACGCGTGCTGGAACTGATCGCCGAAGCCGGCAAGCCGGTGAAGGCGTACGAACTGCTGGAGTGGGTGCGGGCGACGAAGGGTGTCGGTGCGGATGCGCCGCCGACGGTCTACCGTGCGCTGGATTTCCTGATGGCGAACGGTTTCGTGCACAAGCTCGAGTCGATGAATGCGTTCGTCGCCTGCCACCACCCGAACAGCGCCCAGCATTCGGTGCCGTTCCTCATCTGCGACCGCTGCCACAGCGCGGTGGAGCTCGAGGATCGCGATGTCGTCGCCGCGCTCGACGCGCGCGCGAAGGCGCTGGGTTTCCAGCCGCAGGCGCAGACGCTGGAAGTGCACGGGCTCTGCGCCCGCTGCGCCGAGGCCTGAGACCCCGGCGGTCGTAAACGCGGCGCGCTTACGCCGCAGCGGGCACCGCCTTCGGCGACGTCTCCCGGATCGGCAGGTTGGCCGCCGCCGCAATCAGCGCCAGCACCATGTCGGCGTACCACATCCAGGTGTAGTCGCCGAAGCGCTCCAGCGCCAGGCCGCCAAGCCACGCGCCGAAGAAACCGCCGATCTGGTGCGACAACAGCGTCAGGCCGAATAGCGTGCCGAGGTAGCGGGGGCCGAACAGTTTGCCGACCAGGCCCGCGGTCGGCGGCACCGTGGCCAGCCAGGTGAAGCCCAGTGCGGCCGCAAAGATGTAGAACGTCAACGGCGTAGGCGGCGAAATCAGGTACAGCGCGATCATGACCGCGCGACTGGCGTACATCACCGCCAGGATCCACTTCATCCGCACGCGCTGGCCGAGCGCGCCGGCGATCAGGCTGCCCGCCACGTTGAACAGGCCGATCAACATCAGCGCGACGGCCGACACGCTCGCCGGCAGGCCGCACAACGCCACTTCGCCCGGCAGGTGCGTCACCAGGAAGGCGATGTGCACGCCGCAGGTAAAGAAGCCGAGATGCAGCATCCAGTAGCTGCGGTCGCGCAGGGCGATCGCGATCTGCTGCTTGAGGCTGATGTCGCCGATCGCGGTGGCCGTCGCCGCGCCCGCTGTCGATGCGGTCTTCTTTCGCAGCGGGAAGGCGAGCGGGATCGCGAGCAGCGAGGCGACGGCCAGCGTGTACATCGCGCTGGCCCAACCGGCGAACGCGATGACGGCCTGCACCAGCGGTGCGAACACGAACTGGCCCAGCGAACCGCCCGCGTTGATGAAGCCGGCGGCGAAGGAGCGCTTCTCGGGCGCCAACTGCTGCGCGGTGGCGCCGATCAGGATCGAGAAGCTGCCGGCACCGGCACCGGCGGCGGTCAGGACGCCCAGGGTGAACATCAGCCCCCAGGGCGAGGTCAGGTGCGGGGTGAGCGCCAGCCCCAGCGAAAGAAGTACTGCGCCGAGGATCAGCACGCCGGTCGAACCGCGCTTGTCGGCGACCGCACCGAACACCGGTTGCACGGCGCCCCAGGTGAACTGGCCGATGGCGAGGGCGAAACTGATCGCCGCGATGCCGATGCCCGTGTCCTGGTGGATCGGGGCGACGAACAGCCCCGTCGTCTGGCGCGCGCCCATGGTGATCATCAGGGTGGCGGAGGCCGCGAGCAGCAGGCCCCAGTGCATGCGTGGCGCGGTCGAAGTCGCGGCGGTGTTCATGCGGCCTCCCCGAGGTGCTGGCGCAGCAGGCCGTCCAGGCGGTCCAGTTCACCGTGCAGGCTTTGGACGGCGGCGTCGCCCATCAGATCGTCGATGACGGCTTGCGCGCGCTGCCAGCGCGGCTTCGCGCGGGTGAGCCGGGCGCGGCCCTCGGTCGTCAGCGCTACCAGGCGTTGGCGGGCGTCTTTGCCGCGCACGGTTTCCAGCAGGCCGGCGTCCACCAGCGGGGAGAGATTGCGCGTGAGGGTGGTGCGGTCCATGCCGAGTTCCTCGGCCAGTCCGCCGAGCGCGCGGGGTTCGCGTTCGGTACGGCGGAGGATCGAGTACTGGTTAAGGCTGAGGCCGACCCCGGCCAGCTCATGGTCGTATACCTGCGTCACGCGCCGGCTGGCGCGCCGGAGGCGGAAACAGGTGCACACGCTGGGCGTGGGGGAGGGCGACATGGGGGCGGCTCGCGTGGCGGGGGCTAATTATGTGTATATGCACCTAATTGCTGTCAAGAAGGGCGGCTGCCATCACGGCCAGCCGCCCGGGGGAGGAACATCAGGGCCCGATCAGAAGTACGCGCGCAGGCCGAACGCCACGCCGCGCCCCGGCAGCGGCGCGTAGTCGCGCAGCAGCGAGGTGTGCGGACGCGCTTCTTCGTCGGTCAGGTTGCTGCCATCAAGGAAGACTTCCCAACTGGAGGCAGTGCGGTCCCAGCGATAGGCCAGGTGCGCATCGACCAGCGTATAGCCATCGCTCGGCGCCTCGTTCTGTGCGACATCATCCTGCTTGCTGTAGCGCACCGCGCCCAGCGACGCGCGCCAGCCACCCAACGACCAGCCGAGGTCGGCGCCGACGCGCATCGGCGAAATGCGCGGCAGGTAGCCGCCCTGCGCGATGTCGACTTCGTAGCCGTGCGTGTGGTCGCCATGCGGCACTTCGAATGCCACGGTGCGGGTGCCGCTGCCGTCGAGTTCCGCGCGCACGTAGTCGCCGTACACGCGCAGGTCCCAGGCGCCGGCGGCCGTATCGGCCAGCTGGATCTTCGCTTCGGCCTCGGCGCCGGTGAAGGTGGCATCGTCCTGCGCCCACAGGCGCACCGGATAACCTTCCTCCTCCACGCCGGTGTCGGTGAGATAGATGAAGTCCTTGAACTTCGTCTGGTACACCGCCAGCTTCAACTCGACGCGGTCGCTGTGCCAATGCGCACCGATCTCCGCGCGCACGCCCTTCTCGGTGTCGAGGGTCGCGTCGCCGATTTCGATGGACTGCGTGGCTACGTGCGTGCCGCCGGCGAACAGTTCTTCGTTGGTCGGCGCGCGTTCCGAGCGATCAAGGCCGAAGCGCAGATCGAAGCCGTCGCTCAGGCGCCAGATCGCCGCTGCCGACAGGTTGACCGCGTCGAAGTCGGTCGATGCGCGATCGTCGGGCTTCAGCTTGACCTGGTCGTAGCGCCCGCCGAGTTCAAGCTTCCACGGGCCGAAGTCCTTCTCCTGCACGACGAACAGGCCGAGCGTATCGGTCACCGTCGAGGGCACGAAGGCCTCTTCGCCGACTGCGCTGAAATCGGTGCTGCCGAACTGCAGGCCGAACGCGCCACGCCAGCCGTTCCACGTCTTCTGCACCGCTTCCAGGCGGGCATCGTAGCCTTCGTTGGTGAAACGCGTGCCGATGTCGCCGCCTTCCAGCTCGACGTGTTCGTAGTCGTTCCAGGCGGCGCGCAGGTTGATGCTCTGCAGGAACGACACCGGTTCATAGATGCCGGCCTTCAGGTCGAACCGGTTCTGCGCCATGTCGATGCGGACCGGGCCTTCCTCGTGGGCGTCTTCGTCGTGGTCCGCTTCGCCGTCGTGGTCATGGTCGTGGTCTTCCTCGCCATGCACGTGTGCGCCGGCCGGGATGCCGTAGTTGCTGCGGTAGGTGCTGGCGGCCACGCCGAAGTAGCCGCGGTCGCCGAGATAGGTCGCACCGACCGCACCCGCGCGCGTCTGCACCGAACTGTTCGGCAGCGTGCCGTTCGGCTGAGGTTCTTCCTCGTGCTCTTCGCCTTCCTCGTGGTCGTGCAGGATGGCGACGCCGGGGATGTCGTAGTCATCGGTGTCGCGGACCAGGCCGTCGACGTGCAGCACCCAGTTCCCGCTGACGCCATCAAGGCGGACCATGCCGGTGCGCTCGTCGTTGACCGTGTTGCCACGCACTTCCGCGCGGCCACTCAACGGCTCGTCGGGGATCGATTCGGCCAGGCGGCCGTCGACCACGTTGACCGCACCGCCGATGGCGCCGCTGCCGAACAGCAGGGTGGCCGGGCCCTTCAACACTTCGACCTGGTCGGCGAGGAAGGGCTCGATGCTGACCGCGTGGTCGGCGCTGACGGTGGAGGCGTCCATCGAGCCGATGCCGCCGGACAGCACCTGCACGCGCGGGCCTTCCTGGCCGCGGATGATCGGGCGGCCGACGCCGGTGCCGAAATAAGTGGTCTGCACGCCCGGCAGCTTGGCGACCGTTTCGCCCAGCGTGCCGGCCTTGGCCTTGTCCAGGTCCTCGCCGTACAGCACGTCCACCGGGGTTGCCACGGATTCGGCGTTGCCTTTCAAAGGAGAGGCGGTGACCACCACCGCGTCCAGGTCCTTGGCCTGGGGGGCGCCGGCGTCATTGGCGAAGGCGGCCGGGGAGGCGAGCGCCAGGGTGAGGGCGGTGGCGAGCAGGCGGGGGACGGGACGGGCGACGCGACGGGAGGAGGGCATGGGGTGGGGATCACTCATGTGGGGTTGCTGTTGATGTTATAATATACCAATAGTGACAATATAACCCTCCCGGAAGTCATACTTGTGGCCATGAAGTCCTCCCTCCGCTCCTTCATCGACCGGTTCGCCGCCGCGGGCTCGTTGGTCTGTGCCCTGCATTGCGCGATCACGCCGTTGCTGCTGGCGGCGATCCCGTCGCTAGGGCTGTCGGTGTGGCTGGGCGATGGCTTCGAACAAGCCTTCGTGACCTTCGTGACGGTGCTGGGGCTCTTCAGTCTGGTCTGGGGCTACCGCCGTCACCGCGCCTTCCGCGCGCTGGGCATGCTGTTGTTCGGGCTGGCCGCGCTCTGGGCCGGCGTGCTGTACGCACCGCTGCACGAATCCGTCGTGCCCCACGCGATCGTGATGACCGTGGGCGGCATGCTGGTCGGCCTGGCCCACCTGCTCAATCTGCGCCTGAACCACTGGCACATCCACGACGCCAGTTGCGCCCACTGAGCCCGTCCGTCTGCGTAGGCAGAAGGGAAAAGGCCCGGCTGTGGTAGGCTTTGCGGCCCTGCGCGGGTGCCCCGGAACGGTCGGCGCCCCTGCTACCGCCCTTACCCCCGGGCGGACTTTTCAATGAATCAGGAGAACAACGATGGGCAAGGGTGATCGCAAGACGGCCAAGGGCAAGCGCTATTCGTCCAGCTACGGCAACGCGCGCAAGCGCACGGTGGCCAAGGCGGGCATCGCGGCGACCGCAACCGCCAAGAAGGCGGTAGTGAAGGCGCCGGCGAAGAAGGCCGTGACCAAGAAGGCTGTCGCCAAGTAAGCCCTCCGTGCCGGCCATGCCGGTCGCGACCACGAAACCCCGGCTCCGGCCGGGGTTTTGCTTTTCAGGGGGCGTCCACCGCGCGCCCGCCCACATGCACGGCCGACACCAGATCGCCGCCAAGCCAGTACGCCAGTTGCGCCGGCTGGCCGATGCGCCAGCGGACGAAGTCCGCGCGCAGTCCCTCTGCGAGGCGTCCGCGATCGGTGAATCCCAGTGCCTTTGCCGCATGTACGGTCGCGCCGCGCAGCGCCTCTTCCGGCGTCAGCCGGAAATGCGTGCAGGCCAGCGACATCGCCAGGCGCAGCGACTGCAGCGGTGAGGTGCCTGGATTGCAATCGGTTGCCACCGCCATCGGCACGCCGTGCGCGCGGAAGGCGTCGAGCGGGGGCAAGGTGGTTTCGCGCAGCACGTGGAAGGCGCCCGGCAACAGCACGGCGACGCTGCCTGCGCGTGCCATTGCCGCGACGCCGGCATCGGAGGTGTATTCCACATGGTCGGCCGACAGGCCATCGAAGCCCGCCACGAGCGCAGCACCCCCGCCATCGCTGAGCTGGTCGGCATGCAGCTTTACCGGGATGCCGAGTGTGCGCGCCGCATCGAAGACACGCTGCGTTTGCGCCGCGGAAAACCCGATGCGCTCGCAGAACGCATCCACCGCATCGACCAGCCCTTCCTCATGCAGATCGGGCAGCCAGCGGCAGACCGCATCGATGTAGTCGTCGGCGCGCCCGGCAAACTCGGGCGGCAGCGCATGCGCGCCGAGGAACGTCGTGCGGACCGTGATGCCGAGCGACTCGCCCAGACGGCGCGCCACGCGCAGCATCTTCCGTTCGTTCTCGAAGTCCAGGCCATAGCCGGACTTGATCTCCAGCGTGGTCACGCCGTCGTCGCGCAAGGCGCGTGCGCGCGACAGCGAGGCGGCCAGCAAGGCGTCTTCGCTGGCGGCGCGGGTAGCGCGCACGGTGGAGACGATGCCGCCGCCCGCACGCGCGATATCTTCATAGCTGGCGCCCTGCAGGCGCAGTTCGAACTCGCCCGCGCGATCGCCCGCGAACACGACGTGGGTGTGGCAATCGATCAGGCCGGGCGTCACCCAATCGCCTTGTGCGTCCAGCACCTCGCCGGCCAGCGCGTCGGGCGCGGTAGGCAGCGCGTCCTGGCGGCCCGCGAACACGAACCGACCATCGCGCCAGCCGAGGGCGCCGTCTTCCACCACGCCATAACCGGCATCGCCGGCCAGGGTGACCAGGCGTGCGTTGACCAGCAGGCCGTCCCAGCGCGTCTCCATGGTGTCAGTCGCCTCCGCCGCCATCGCAACCGCCGCCATCGGAGGCGCACCCGGCATCGCTATGCGAGGAAATCGCGGGCTCGGTGGCGCTCTCGCCGGCACCCTCTGCGGCACGGCCTCCTTTTTTCTTGGCCTGTACGGCAATGAACACCACCATCAGCGAGATGGCGACGGCGGCGAGCGAGAGGACGATGGCGAGCATGAGGGTGGACAGCCCTCGCGGGCGTGTCTTGGCAGGGACGACGCGGTAGCCTAACGCACCCCTGTCGCCGGCCGTAAGCACCGTCATGTCGAATCCCGATTCCCTCGCAGGTCAGGTCGTCGCCACCGACGCCGGATGGCGCGTGCCCGGCATCGCCAACCTGCACTCGCACGCGTTCCAGCGGGCGATGGCAGGAATGGCCGAGCATCAGACCAACCCGGAAGACAGCTTCTGGACGTGGCGCGAGATCATGTACCGCTTCGCCGCGCGGATGACGCCCGAGAGCACCTACGCGGTCGCGACGCAGCTCTACGCCGAAATGCTGGAGGCCGGCTACACCCGGGTGTGCGAATTCCACTACGTGCACCATCAGCCCGATGGCACGCCGTACGCCGATCCGGCGGCGATGTCGAAAGCACTGCTCTCCGCCGCCCGCGACACCGGCATCCGCATGACCCTGTTGCCGGTGCTGTACATGACCGGTGGCTTCGATGGCCGCGAACTGTCGGCGCGCCAGCGCCGGTTCGGCCACGACGTGGACGGGTTCCTGTGCCTGCTCGACACCCTCCGTCCGTTGCAGGACGAGCACCTGCGCATCGGCTGCGCCTTCCACAGCCTGCGCGCGGTGCCGGAAGCCGCGATGCGCGAGGTGCTCGCTGCGCTGCCGACCGACGCGCCCGTGCATATCCACATCGCCGAGCAGGTGGGCGAAGTCCAGGACTGCCTGGCGCTGCGCAATGCGCGTCCGGTGGAATGGCTGCTGCGCGAGGTCCCGGTCGACCGTCGCTGGACGCTGGTACACGCCACCCATTTGACGCCGGAGGAAACGCGCGGCATCGCCGCCAGCGGGGCCACCGTCGCGATCTGCCCCACGACCGAAGCGAACCTCGGCGATGGCCTGTTCCCGCTGCGCGACTTCCTGCACGCCGATGGCCGCTGGGGCATCGGCTCGGATTCGCACGTTTCGGTGTCGCCGGTGGAAGAGCTGCGCTGGCTGGAATACGGCCAGCGGCTCGCCACGCGCCATCGCAACATCGCGGTGCTGCCGGGCTCGCCCAGCGTCGGGCGCACGCTGCTCGCCGGCGTGCTGGACAGCGAGGCCGATGCGACCGGCCTACCGCACGACGCGCAGGAAGGCGTCTGGCTGGACGCCGACGCGCCGGCGCTGGCGGGTGCCTCGACAGAGGACCTGGTCGACCGCTGGCTGTTCGCGGGCAACCGGCCGCTGGTCAGACAGGTGCGCGTCGGCGGACGCGATGTCGTGACCGGGGGGCGGCATATCGATCGCGACGCCATCGCACAGCGCTACGGCGCGACGGTGCGCCAGTTGCTGGCCGATTGACGGTGGCGGGCCGATCGTCGCCCGGATCGTGGGGTTCGTCGTGGCCCTGGGCGCGCCCATCGCAGACCCGCACGCGGCTTGGCGGCGTCCGCCAGCATGGCGACCATCCCGACAGGAGCACCGCCATGGCTTACGCCCACACGATCGCCCTCACCCTTGCCGTCGCCGGCGCCAGCGTCTTCACGCCCGCCCACGCCATGACCGATGACGCCCTGGCTAGCGTCGTCCGCCAGCGGCTGCACGATGACCGCACCGGTGCCTGCATGGCCGTGGCCGTCGTCGAAGCCGGCACGGTCGCCCGCACCTACCAATGCGCGCAGGCGAAGGACGCCGCTCGTATCGGTCCCGACACTGCGTTCGAGATCGGTTCGGTCAGCAAGACGATGACGGCGGCGCTGCTCGCCGACCTGATCGACCAGGGCAAGGGCTCGCTGGACGACCCGCTGTCCGCGTGGCTGCCCGAAGGCACGAAGCTGCCGGACTATCAGGGCAAGCCGATCCTGCTGCGCCATGTGGTGACCCATACGTCCGGGCTGCCCGCGTTGCCCGCGCGCATGGCCGCGCCGGACATGGCGGACCCGTACGCGAAGCTGGACGAAGCCGCTCTGCTCGCCTCGCTCGGTGATGTCACCCTGACGGCCGCGCCGGGCACGACGTTCGAGTACTCCAACTTCGCTTCGATGGTGCTCTCGTATGCCGTCGCGCGTCGTGCTGGCACCGACATGGAGACGCTGCTGAAGCAACGCCTGTTCGCGCCGCTCGGCATGCGCAACGCCTACGTCAACACCGCGCCCGCGGGCGTGCGCGCGGCCGTGGGCCATACCCCGAATGCGCGGGTCACGTCGGCCTGGCACTTCCAGACCAACCTGGCCGGCGTTGGCGGCGTGCGCGCCACGCTCGACGACATGGTGCGCTACGTGCAGGGCCAGCTGGGAAGTGCATCCACGCCGATCTCGGCGGCCCTGCAGCGCTCGCAGCAGAAGGTGTCGGACGCGCCGCCGATGGCGATGAACTGGATGCTGGTGCCGGTCGGTGGACGCACGGTGTACATGCACGAAGGCGGCACGGGCGGCTTCTCGTCGTTCGTGTCGTTCGACAAGGACAAGCAGCGCGGCGTCGTGATCCTGTCCGATACCACCTGGAACTCGATCGGCAGCCTCGGGTCGCTGGGCCTGCATCTGGTCGATGCCAGCTTCCCGCTCGGCACGCCGCGTCGTGAGGCCACGCCCGACGGCGCGCTGCTCGACGCGCTGGCAGGTGAGTACCAATTGGCCGGCGGCATGAAAATGACGTTGCGCCGGAAGGGAGACGCGCTGGAAATCCAGGCGGCCGGGCAGGGCGCGTACGCGATGGGGTACGACAGCGCCGGCGATTTCTATCCGCGCGAGTTCGATGCGGTGTTGCGCCCGCAGCGCACGGCGGACGGCCAGGCGTTCACGTGGATGCAGATGGGCGGCGTGATGCCGGCCAAGCGCGTCGATGCGGCACCGAAACCGGTGCTGAAGGTCGACGCGGCCGCCCTGCGCGAATACGACGGCGAGTATCCGCTGGTGCCGGGGTTCGCGCTTACCGTGAAGGCGCAGGGCGAGACGCTGACCATCCAGGGCACCGGCCAGCCGGCGCTGCCGGTGCAGGCGGTTGAGCGGGACGTGTTCGTGATGGACGCGGTCGGCGCGGAGATCCGCTTCGAGCGCGACGCCGCGGGCAAGGTCACCGCATTGACGCTGAAGCAGGCCGGCCAACAACTGCGCGGCGCCAGGAAGTAAGCATGGAGCGCACCTACGGCCTGCGCCAGAAGTTGCCCGCGGAAGTCCTCGTGGGCGGCGATGCGGTATGGAGCCGCTATCGCCAGTACCCGGTGTTCGGCCTGCGCTGGCTACTGGGCCGCAGCCTCTTGTTCTGCGGCGTGATCGCGGTCGTCGCTGCGTTCATCGGCACCGGGACCGGCGTGGCGGTGCAGGACCTGGGCATTGCGATCAAAGTCGCGATCACGCAGTTCGTCGTCTTCAGTCTCATGGCCACGCTGGGGCCCGCCTTGGCCACCGCCGTGCGCCACCGTGCCTGGCCCGTGTCGCGCGAACGCAAGGCGGTGGTGATTGCCGTGCTGGTCGGCATGGTGCTCAGCTTCTTCATCGACCGCATCGGATCGTCCTACATCGAGCAGTTGATCAAGCCGGGCCTGGAAGCGGCGGGATTGAACATGACGCCCCCGACACCGGCGCCGCTGGTGAAGGCGATCGGGTTGGCGATCAATGTCGCGGCGTTGGTGGTGATCTACGGCCTGTTCGGTGGCGGCCTGGCGCTGCGTGCCTATTTCAGCGAACACCGTCGCTGGGATGAACACCACCACGTGCGCGAACTCAACGCACTGGAGGGCCGTGTACACGAAGCCGACCTCCGCCTGGGCGTGCTGCAGGCGCAGGTGGAGCCGCACTTCCTGTTCAACACGCTGGCCTCGGTGCGTGCCCTGGTGCGGCAGGAACCTGCGCAGGCGGAAGCCACGCTGGACGCGCTGGTCGACTTCCTGCGCGCCACCATCCCCAAGCTGCGCGACGACCGTGGCTTGCATGCCACGCTGGGCCAGCAGCTGGATATCTGCAGCAGCTACCTAACGCTGATGCAGGTGCGCATGGGCGGCCGGCTCGACGTACGCCGTGCGCGCCGACGACGCGGTGCGCGCATTGCCGTTCCCGCCGTCGTTGCTGATCACGTTGGTGGAAAACGCTATCAAACACGGCATCGAACCGCGCCCCGGTCCGGGTCGGATCGAGGTCGAAGCATCGCGCGATGGCGACGTGCTGCGCGTGCAGGTGCGCGATGACGGTGCCGGCCTGCAGCCAGGCCTGAGCACCGGCGTGGGCTTGGCGAACGTGCGCGAACAGCTGGCGGCACGCTATGGGACGCGCGCGGGCTTCGCATTGGCGCCCGCCGTCGGCGGGCGCGGCGTTTGCGCGGAGATCCGTGTGCCGCTAGGGTCGGTGGCATGAGTGTCGTGACGGCCATGATCGCCGAGGACGAAGCGCCGCAGCGCCGTGCGTTGCAGCAGCAGTTGCGCGCCGCCTGGCCGGCGCTCGACATCGTGGCGGTCTGCGAAGACGGCCTCGCCGCGCTGGATGCCCTGGCGGAGCATCGCCCGCAGGTCGCCTTCCTCGATATTCGCATGCCGGGCGTCAGCGGCCTGGATGTCGCGCGGCAGGTCGTGGCGCAGGGCGGGCTGGTCGTCTTCACCACGGCGTACGAGGACTACGCTATTCGCGCGTTCGAGGCCGGTGCGGCGGACTATCTGCTCAAGCCGGTGCAAGACGCACGCCTGGCGCAAGCGATCGCACGGGTGCAGGCGCGCCTGGCGGACGCGCGAGCGCCGGACATGCGCGCCCTGATCGATGACCTGGAAGCGCGGCTGCGTCCGCAGGGCGACCGTTTGATCCGTTGGATCACCGCCAGCGTCGGGGATAGCGTGCGCATGATCGCGGTCGACGACGTGCTGTACTTCCAGGCGCAGGACAAGTATGTGCGCGTGGTGACCGCCGACGACGAGGCGATCATCCGCATGCCGTTGAAGGAATTGTTGGGCGGCCTCGATCCCGACGTGTTCTGGCAGGTGCACCGCGGCGTGCTGGTCCGCGTGCAGGCCATCGACCGCGTGCGCAAGGACGACCTCGGCCGCCATCTGCTTAGCGTCAAGGGCCGCAGCGACGTGCTGCCGGTCAGCGGTGCGTTCCAGCAGCGCTTCCGCGGGATGTAGGCTTCAACCGAACAGGTCGTTCGCGCGCGGCAACGCGCCTTCGAGTTCCAGCAGGAATTGCTTGGTCGGCAGGCCGCCGCCGAAGCCGGTGAGCGCGCCATCCGCGCCGATCACGCGATGGCAGGGCAGCACGATCGGCAGCGGATTGCGCCCGTTCGCCGCGCCCACCGCGCGCATCGCCGTGGGCTTGCCGACCCGTTGCGCGAGCTGCGCGTAACTGATCGTTTCGCCGTAACCGATGCCGGCAAGCGTCAACCACACGGTGCGTTGGAAGTCGGTGCCGCGCGGCGCCAGCGGCAGATCGAAATCGCGACGCTTCGCCGCGAAATAGTCGTCCAGCTGACGCGACGCCACGTCGAGCAGGCGATGGTGGCCCGGCACCCACCCGTCGCGATCCGCGGGATGCCGGTTGCGCGGGAATTCGATCGCATGCAGGCCGTCGTCGGTCGCGGCGAGCGTCAGCGTGCCCACGGGGCTGTCGAGATGGCGGAACAGGATCATGGTGGGATGCTCAATGTAGGAGCGACGTAAGTCGCGACCGCATGAATGAAGATGCTTTGTTGTCGGAAGGATCCCGGTCGCGACTTACGTCGCTCCTACAACAGCAGGTGCTTTGGGCGCCGGCATGCTGCCCTTCCACACATGGATCACCGCATAGCCGCGCCAAGGCCGCCAAGCTTCGGCGCGCGCCGTCAGTGCTTTCGCGGTCATCCGCGTGCCGTCCGTCGGCACGGCCTTCTGCAACACCAGGTCGTCGGCGGGGAACGCATCCGGATGTCCGAGCGCGCGCAAGGCCATGTAGTGCGCGGTCCACGGGCCGATGCCGGGCAGCGCGACCCAGCGCGCGGTGAAATCCTCCAGCGTGCGTTCGGGCCTGAAATCCACGCGTCCGTCCAGCAACGCGCGCGACAGCCCGCGGATCGTGTCGGCGCGTGCGCGGGTCAGGCCGATCTCGGTCAGGTCGACATCGACGAGGGCGTCCGGCGTGGGGAACAGGTGCGTCAGCCCCGCCACGTCCATCGACAGTGGCATGCCATGCTTTTCGGCCAGGCGCGCCGTCAGCGTGCGTGCCGCGGCCACGCTGACCTGCTGGCCGATCACCGCGCGCACGGCGATCTCGAAACCGTCCCATCCGCTGGGCAAGCGCAGGCCGGGGCGTGCCGCGAGCAAGGGGCGCAGGCGCGGATCGCCGCCCAGCGCACCGGCGATCGCGACAGGATCGGCATCCAGGTCGAACATGCGGCGCAGGCGATTGACGATCTGCAGCAGGTCGGCCGGCGCGCCGCCGTGCAGCTCGAGTTTCAACGCGTGCGTGGTGGCATCCCAGGCACTGACCCGTAGCCAGCCCGGTGCGTCCGGTGTGCCGACCACGCGCAGGTAGCTGCGCTCGTCCACGACTTCCACGCCTGGTAGCGCGCGGCCGCGCAGGAAATCGAGCATCGCGGTGAAGTCGTACGGCGGGCGGTAGCCGAGCCGCAAGGTCATCACCTCGTGCGTCGGCGGCGTCTCGCGCTTGCGCAGGTCGCGTGGGGCCATCCGGTACTCGTCGCGGAAGGCCGTGTTGAAGCGGGTCAGGCTGCCGAAGCCGGCGGCGAGGGCGACCTGCGTGATCGGCAGCGTGGTCTCGGTCAACAGTTGCTTGGCGAACAGCAACCGGCGTGTGCCGTGCACTTCGACGGGCGTGGCGCCGAGGCGATCGGTGAACAGGCGACGCAGCTGCCGTTCGCCCAGGCCCACGCGGTCTGCGAGGTCGGCCAGGGGCGCATCGACTAGCGCGCCCTGGTCGATCAGCTTCAATGCGCGCGCCACGACTTCATCGCCACGACGCCACGTGCCATCGCCGGGCGCGAGTTCCGGGCGGCAACGCAGGCAGGGACGGAAGCCCGCCGCTTCGGCAGCGGCGGCGTGCCGGTAGTAGACGATGTTCTGCGGTTTCGGCGCGGGCGCCGGGCACACCGGCCGGCAGTAGATGCGCGTGCTGGTGACCGCCGTGAAGAACAGGCCGTCGAAGCGCGCGTCGCGGCTCAGGCGCGCCTGTTCGCAGACGTGACGGTCGGGCAGGGCGGCGGCGTCGGGGGGAACCATGGACGCAGGCTAGCACCGCCCCCGCGCACCGACTCCCCGTTTCCGGACATCAATGCGCCGGGGCTGTCCGCGGTGCCAGCACCGGCGTGAACGTCTCCGCCGTACCGTCGTTGCGCGCGGGCACAAGGCCCAGCAACTCGGCCAGCAGCGGATACACGTTCACATTGTCGAAGGCCGGTAGCGTCGTGCCGCGGCGGAAGCTGGGGCCGGCGGCGATGAACACCGCACGCATCGACGGCAGTGCGTTGTCGTAGCCGTGCGAGCCGCGATTCAATTTTTCTTTCGGTGCACGGCGCAGCTGGTCTGCCGGCAATCCATTCCACCCTTCGTCGAACTGGCAGATGATCGCCGGCACGCGCGGATGCGTGCCGTAATGCCAGCGCGCGGGCAGGTCCTGCTTGCGCCAGCAGGTGTAGTGGTCATGGCGCCCCAGCAGGCGGCGCTCGGTCGACGCCTCGTGGCCGGTGCGAGGATTGAAGCCGATCACCTGGCCGGTGCTGACCGCTTCGGCCTGTTCGATCGTCGCCATGTCCTCCAGTGCGATGTACTGGTCCGGCCGCACGGGCGCCATGCCGTGATCGGACACCACCACGATGTCGGTCGCATCGCGCAGACCGTGGCGGTCCAGCGCCTGCACGATGCGGCCCACCGCGGCATCGACTTCGCGGATCGCCGCCAGCGTCTCAGGCGCGTCCGGACCCTTCTCGTGGCCGACGTTGTCGACGCGTTCGAAATACAGCGCGGCCAGGCGCGGGCGCGTGGCGACCGGTTCGGTCAGCCAGCCCGCGACCTGGTCGGCGCGCTCGGCCGCACTGATCTCGGGCGAGTAGGGCACCCAGCGGGTCGGTCGGCGGCCGTCGATCGGGGCGGCGCTGCCCGGCCATGCCCAGATCGCTGTGCGCAGGCCGGCCTTCTCGGCCGTGTTCCAGATCGGTTCGCCCTGCCACCAGCGCGCATCGGCACCCGCGGCCTTGTCGGCTACCTTGAAGCCGCCGACAGCCTCGTCGCGCATGCTGTTGTGGATGATGCCGTGGCGGTCGGGCCGCAGCCCGGTCACCAGGGTGAAGTGGTTGGGGAACGTCAGCACCGGATAGGACGGCGTCATCCACGCCGCGTGCGTGCCGGCGGCGGCGAGGGCATCCAGGTGCGGCGTGTTGCCATGTCCCAGGGCGCTGGCGGGCAGACCGTCGATGGAGATCAGCACGACGCTGTGGGGCGCGGACGGGGGCGGGACGGTGGGAGAGGTGGCGCAACCGGCGGTCCAGAGCAGGACCGCCAGCATGGTCACCCTGACCAATGGCAGGCGCATGCGGTACGGGGAAAAGCTGGAATCGGCCACAGCTTGGCAGACTCCGGGACATTCCGCATGACAACGCTCGTCCGACTTTCGTTCACGCTGGCTCTGACGCTCGCCACGGGCCAGACCGTTGCCGCCATGCCTGAGGCCGCCCGTGAGGCCGAATGCGCGGTCTGGCAGCGCGAACTGAGCTTCGCGCAATCCGTCGCCGATCATGACGCCAACGCCTTCGCCGAGCATCTGCACCCCGAGGCGGCCTTCGGCGTTAGCCAGAAGCCCACCCGTGGGCGCGAGGCCATCACCCGCGAGTGGACGCCGCTGATCGACGGCACGGCACTGAAGCTCAGCTGGTACCCGGCGGTGGTGACCCTGGGTGGGGATGGGCGCACGGCCTATTCCAGTGGTCCGGCGCTGTACGAGGACCCGAAGACGGGCGAGGCCAGGCTCGGCCGCTTCGGCTCGGTCTGGCATCGCAGCGATGACGGAGTGTGGCAGGTGCTGTTCGACGATGGGGTGGCGCCGCAGAAAGCGGATGCGGCCGCGGTGCAGCGCTTCCACGACGGTCGCAAGGCGCAGTGCCCGGCGGCCTGAGGGTCGCCTGAACCGGTCCGGGAACGGCTGCGACGCGGCGGTGCGCCGGGGCGTACCGTGTAGACCAAGCCCCTCCGGAGCCCCCTCATGAAGCACCTCTCCCTCCTGGCCCTGGCCGCCTGCCTGATGGCGGCGGCCACCGCGCAGGCCCAGTCCCCGGCTTCGACGCCGGAACCGGCGCTCGCGCCGACCGCAGACCGTGCGGTCGAAACCGCCCCCTCCGCGACTCCGCCGAGCAAGACCGAGGAAAAGCCGCGTCTGTCCGAAGCCAACTGCATCCGCCAGACCGGCAGCCGCATCCGCCAGCGCGATGCCAAGACGGCATGCAACGGCCAGCCCGGACGCTCCTACTCGAAGGACGACCTGGACCGCACCGGCCATACGAACCTCGCCGATGCCTTGCGCACCCTGGATCCGTCGGTCCATTGAGGCGCGCGCTGTCCCCTTCGCAGCCTGAGGAAGCGCGAAGGGGTCAGCAGTCGTCGGAACGTCCCGACGCGTAACGCAGGCCGCGTACGAGTTGCGCGATGAAGTGCGTGTCGTTGTAGACCGCCGCATCGTGGCCCAGCCCGGTGTACCAGCTGCGACCGCCATCGAAGGCGTGGCACCACGCGATCGGATGGTCCGTACCCATCATGCCGCCGTCGTATTCCCGCTCATCCACCGTGGCGATGACGCGCACCTGGCCGCGCGGATTGGCGCGGTAGTTGTACAGCTCGTCGGTGATCGGCCAGCGCGTTCCCACCGCTTGGCCGTCGCGCTCGGGTTGCACGTGGGTGGATTGCAGGCCAGGCGGGTGGTTCTGGAAATACGCGCCGACCAGCTGGCCATACCAGGGCCAGTCGTACTCGGTGTCCGCCGCCGCATGCACGCCGACGAAGCCGCCGCCCGCGCGCACGAAGCCCTCCAGCGCGGCCTGTTGCGCCTCATCCAGCACGTCGCCCGTCGTGCTGGCGAATACCACCACGCGGTAGCGCGCCAGGTTGTCGGCGGTGAAGGCGCCCGCGTCCTCGGTGTGGTCGGTCGCCATACCGTCCCCGACGATCAGGCGCTGCAGCGTCGCCACGGCCACCGGAATCGCGTCGTGGCGGAACTTCGCCGTCTTCGTGAAGACGAGCACCCGTTCCGGCGGGGCGGCGGATGCGGGCGCCGCGAGCAGCAGGCTGGCCAGCAGCAGGGCGGATAACACGAGGCGGAAGGCGGTCATCGCCGGATTCTGCCACGCGGCCCATCGCGCACTGCAGCATCGCCATGGCTCGCGCCCGACCGGGGCTCCCGCCGATAATGGGCGTATACCTGCATCTGGAACCTGCCATGTCCGATCCCCGCCACGATCCGTCCCGCGTCATCCGCGCCCCGCGCGGTGCCACGCTCACCTGCAAGTCCTGGCTCAGCGAAGCGCCGTACCGGATGCTGCAGAACAACCTGGACGCGGACGTCGCGGAAGATCCCACCTCGCTGGTCGTCTACGGCGGCATCGGCCGCGCCGCGCGCGACTGGGCCTGCTACGACGCCATCCTGACGTCGCTGCGCGAGCTCGACGACAACGAGACCCTGCTGGTGCAATCCGGCAAGCCGGTCGGCATCTTCCCCACCCATCCCGATGCGCCGCGCGTGCTGATCGCCAATTCCAACCTGGTGCCGCACTGGGCCACGTGGGAGCACTTCAACGAACTCGATAAGAAGGGTCTGGTGATGTACGGCCAGATGACGGCCGGTTCGTGGATCTACATCGGCAGCCAGGGCATCGTGCAGGGCACGTACGAAACCTTCGTCGAGATGGGTCGCCAGCACTACGGCGGCGACCTGACCGGCAAGTGGATCCTCACCGCCGGCCTCGGCGGCATGGGCGGCGCGCAGCCGCTGGCCGCGGCGCTGGCCGGCGCGAGTTCGCTCAACATCGAATGCCGCCAGTCCAGCATCGACATGCGCCTGCGCACGCGCTACGTGGACGAACAGGCCGCCGACCTCGACGACGCCCTCGCGCGCATCGCGAAGTACACGGCGGCCGGAGAGGCGAAGTCCATCGCGCTGCTCGGCAACGCCGCGGAGATCCTGCCGGAGCTGGTGAAGCGCGGCGTGCGTCCGGATGCCGTCACCGACCAGACCAGCGCGCACGACCCCGTGCACGGCTACCTGCCGATCGGCTGGACGGTGGAGCAGTGGCTGGCCGAACAGAAGGCCGAACCCGAGCGCGTGCGCGATGCGGCCAAGCAGTCCATGCGCGTGCACGTGGAAGCGATGCTGGCGTTCCAGCAGATGGGCGTGCCCACGTTCGACTACGGCAACAACATCCGCCAGATGGCGTTCGACCAGGGCTTGAAGAACGCGTTCGACTTCCCCGGCTTCGTCCCGGCCTACGTGCGGCCGCTGTTCTGCCGCGGCGTGGGCCCGTTCCGCTGGGTCGCGCTGAGCGGCGACCCGGAAGACATCTACAAGACCGATGCCAAGGTGAAGGAACTGATCCCCGACGATGCGCACCTGCATCGCTGGCTGGACATGGCGCGCGAGCGCATCAGCTTCCAGGGCCTGCCGGCGCGCATCTGCTGGGTCGGCCTGGGCCTGCGCCACAAGCTGGGCCTGGCCTTCAACGAGATGGTGCGCAACGGCGAACTGAAGGCGCCGGTGGTGATCGGTCGCGACCATCTCGATTCCGGCAGCGTGGCCTCGCCGAACCGCGAGACCGAAGCGATGAAGGATGGCAGCGATGCCGTGTCCGACTGGCCGCTGCTCAACGCGATGCTCAACGTCGCCGGTGGCGCGACCTGGGTATCGCTGCACCACGGCGGTGGTGTCGGCATGGGGTACTCGCAACACTCGGGCGTGGTCATCGTCTGCGACGGCACCGAAGAAGCCGACAAGCGCATCGCCCGCGTGCTGTGGAACGATCCCGGCACCGGCGTCATGCGCCATGCCGATGCGGGCTACGAGATCGCGCAGCAATGCGCGAAGGAACAGGGGTTGAAGTTGCCGATGGCGTGACCTGCATCGCCGGCGGGGAGCCGGCGATGGATCAGGACAACCAAACTTGGGGGAATCGATGCGGTGGATGCTGCTTGTTGCGTTGTTGTGTCCGGTGGCTGTACTGGCTGCCGACGGTGGGAGTGGTTCAAGCGCCGCGGCGTGTCCTGACCTGGTCCGTGGCGCGCCCGAATATCCGGACGACATGCGCAGGGCCCATCTCGAGGCCAGCGTCATCCTCGATCTGCGCGTGGACGGTTGCGGGCGCGTGCTGGACGCCGGGATTGCCGAGACCAGCGGCCACGCTTCTTTCGACGCAGCGGCGTTGGCGGCATCACGCGGGTGGGTGCTGGGGAAGGACGTCGCCGCGGGTGGCGGAAACTTGCGGGTGCCGCTCGATTTCAAGCTGTCGCGGCTCGCGTCCTATCCGCACGTGGGCAACGACGACTGGCCCGCCAGCCATCGCCGCGTCCGCTATCTGCCCGACAACCTGTACGGCTACACGACGCCCGAGCAGGTGCTCGAACGGTACGACCTGCGGCCCCAGGCCGCACTGACGCCGCCGTATCCGTATGTACGCAACATGCTGCTCCGGCAGCAGGGCGACGACCCGGTCGAGTACTGGCTCTTCATGTACATGGAGGGCAAGGCGAGGGTGGCGGCTCGCTACCGTCTCGTGACCGAAAACGGCGAACCGATGGTGCGGGTGGCCTTCCTCTGCGAAGGCCCCCGGCGGCAATGTGCGCAGGATCGGCGTCTGGTGATGAAAGGCCTGCCCTTCGCGAAAGCGAAGTAGCGAGCCCCGCAGCCCGGGTAGCGCACAGCGAAACCCGGGACCTCATCAACCGTCGTGCGCGTAGCGCTCCGCGTCGGCGTCCCAGCGCAGGTGGATACGCTCGCCCTTCGATGAAGGCTCTTCGTCGGCCGGATCGCAGTCGCCGGAGCAGAGGCTCATCGTCAGTTCGGCCTCGCATTCCCACTCGCCGGGCTTGGCGTGGGGCAGGGTGCGGCAGGACTCCTTGCGCGCGTCGAACAGCTTGGCGCGCAGCACCGTCGACTGGCCGGTGGCGCTCATCGTGACGGGCAGGCCGCCGGCGGTGTCCAGCCGCTCGTACATATCGAAGAAGGCACGACGCACCTCGTCCGCGGACGGTTCGTGGTCGGGCACGGGCACGCCGGACGCGGCGGCCGCGTCGGCTTCGGCCGGCACCGCGATCGGCGTGGGGGCGCCGGCGGCATCGATCGTCGCAAAGCTCTGCCCGCCCAACGCGTGCTGGATCGCCGCGGCCCATTGCATCTCGAAGCCATCGGGTCCCTTGACCAGCAACCAGCCTTGGGCGCTGCGGCCTTCCAGGGTCAGGCCATAGCGCTCGATGAGCGCGACGGCGTCATCGTGCTTGCCCTGTTCCGGCTCCACCACGGTGCGGCCCGCGAGGAAGGTGCCCGGCGGATCCATCGTCGCCTCCCGCGGGTAGGGCGTGCCTTCGACGATCAGCGTGGTGCCGTCGTATTCCACGTAGTCGTTGCCCTCGGGGCCGCCGCCTCCGCAGCCGACCAGCCACGCAACGCACAGGAATACGCCCACCACGCGCCCGATACGGACGCTCCGCGCAACGGTTCGCATCGATATTGTCCTCAGGCGCCGTCATGGCACCGTCCCCGCCACCATCGTGACATGACGGGAGATCGCTGTGACAGGGGGGAGGGGGTGCCGACGCGACCGCCGCCAGCGCCGGTGACGCGACCATTTCTTCTCACACCGAGGTCCATCGACGGCTGTTTTCCGGTGTTTCTTCTCTCACTAAGGCCGAACGCTGGATGTCTTTCGGTGTTTCTTCTCTCACTAAGGCCGAACGCTGGATGTTTTTCGGTGTTTCTTCTCTCACTAACGTCCAGCGTTGGATGTCTTTCGGGCTTCTCTCACTAAGGCCCAACGTTGGATGTTTTTCGGTGTTTCTCTCTCACTAAGGCCCAGCGTTGGATGTTTTTCGGTGTTTCTTCTCTCACTAAGGCCCAGCGTTGGATGTTTTTCGGTGTTTCTTCTCACCCCCATTGCGGGGGCACGTGTCGCCATCCCTCAGGGCAAACCGGTGCCGCGCGCATGCCTCGCCAGTTGGTCCTCCAGTTCCACCTGCCGTGAGATATCGGTGAACACGCCAAACCAGCTTCTCGTGCCGTCCGCAGCGGTCCGCTGCGTCGCGCGACTGGAAACCCACCGCCAGCGGTCATCGAACCAGCGCAGGCGAAAGCGGGTTTCGAAGGCATCCTGCGTCTGTACCGCTCTCGACCATTCGGCGCGCACGCGGGGGACGTCGTCGTCATGCATGCGGGCGTACCAGGCCGCCATGCGCGCTTCCATGGCGCAGCCCTCCGGTTCCTGCGGGGCCGGACTGATGTAGGTGAGGGTGCCGTCGGCGCCGCTGACCCACAGCACGTTGGGTCCCAGTTCCACCACGGCGCGATAGAGGGCGTCGCGGTCGCGCATCTCGTCCTCGGCGCGCTTGCGGTCGGTAATGTCGATGGTGACCACGGAGACACCGATGGGCTGCGCTGTCTCGTCGGTCACGCGCGTGCCGACCACCAGGAAGGTTTCCTCCCGGCCCGGAAACCGGAATTCGATGCGGGAGACCTCGCCACTGTCCAGGATCCGGCGCGATGCCTGCAGGATCCAGGCCGCGATGTCGGGTGCGTAAACCTGTTCGACATGCGCGTCGACGATCTCGCCCAGGGGCCGGCCGGCCATGCGCGCGAACTGCATGTTCGCGGCCGCGTACCGCATGTCCAGGTCGAGAAACGCCAGCCCGACGGGCGCATTGGTGTAGAGCGAGGACAGCTGGTGCTGACGCAGGTAGGGCGACAGCGGCAGCGATGCGGGCGAAGCGGCGTGCACGGGTGCCGCAGCTATCAGGCGCGCCGCTTGGTCTCCCGACACCGGCCTGCCGGTGAGCCAACCCTGCACGAAGTCGCAGCCCAGCTCCCGCAGCACGTCGGCTTGCGCTTCTGTCTCGACGCACTCCGCCACGACCGGCACTTCCAGACTGTGGCCCAGACCGATGATGGCCGACACCACCTTGCGGCTTTCGCGATCGATCGCCAGGCGCTCGATCAGACTGCCGTCGATCTTCAGTTCGTCGAAGCCGAATCGGCTGAGCCGCACCATGCTGGAAAAGCCGGTGCCGAAATCGTCCAGCGCCACGCGGATGCCATGCGATTTCAGGTAGCCGAAGGCGCGTTCGGCGGCGGCATCATCCTCGATCAATTCGTCTTCGGTCATCTCGATGCAGATGCGGTCGAGGGGGAACGACGACGTGGCCATCGCTTCGAGCAGCAGGCGCACCGCAGGGGCATCCTGCAGCAGCGAGGGCGGCACGTTGAAGGCAAGGCAGAAGTGCCCGGGCCAGGCGCTGGCCTCGGCGCACGCGCGGCGCACCAGGTTCAGCGTGAGCAGCGGCAGCAACGAGGCCTGCAGCGCGATGGGGATGAAATCCTTCGGCGGCACGTTGCCCCACTCGGGATCGTGCCATCGCGCCAGCACCTCCAACCCATGGATGGCACGTGTCCGCAGGCAGACGATGGGCTGGTAGGCGGGGAAGATCTTTTCGTGGCATACCGCGTCGGCGATCCGCTGGCGGAGCGCGTCGGGGGCGTGGAACGGTGGCGTCGCCATGGAACTCCCCTGTACAGCCTGCCGTGACCCCTGGCGTCGTCGAGGCCTCTCCACCGACATCGGCCGGAGGGCGCACGACTTGAGCGGCACGCCACGAGGCGGGCGCCCGGCGAAGGAGGTTACACGAAGCCGCCCGGGTCAGTGCGGCACGCGCCGGATCTTCGCCATGTCGTAGCCCAGCGCTTCGATCTGGCGCAGGCGCGCCTGGTAATCGGCGTCGGAGATCGTGGGCGTTCGCGCCATCAGCCACACGTAATCGCGCTTGCTGCGCCCGACGATCGTCTGCTGGTAGTCGGCGTCCACCCAGGCGATGACGTATTCGGCCTGGATCGGCCAGACGAACTGCATGCCCCAGACCGCACCGCCGGTGTCCGGTTCCACGGTGCCGATCGGATGCATCGTCTTCTCGGGGCCATCCAGCGCGCCCTTGCGGTAGCGGAAGGTCGTCTGGATGCGTCCATCGGGCAGGCGCGCATACGACTCCACGGCCTTGTACGCGTCGCGTTCGGGGAAGGAGGGGATGTGGGCGATCACGTACCAGTCGCCCATGAAGCGGTCCACGTCCACCGGCGCGGCCGTGGTGATGGACGGTTTGACGTTGCCCGAACGGCAACCGGCCGCGCTCGCGGCGATCACCAGGGCCAGCAGGGTGAAAGGCAGGGCGCGCATGTCAGGCCTCCGTGGTGTCGCGTTGGAAGCGGTAGTGCGCGACCAGCCATTCCTGGCCGTCGCGGTAGCCGAACAATTCCGCGCACGCCATCCAGAACATGCGCCAGCGCTGGTTCCACAGGGCGGCCGCGTCGCCGTAAGCCTCGCGCAGCACCGCCATCACCTCATCGCGGTGCGCATCGTGGCGGGCCAGCCACTGGTTGGCGGTGCGCTGGTAGTGCGTGCCATCCAGCAGCCAGCGTTCCTGCAGGTGCAGGTGCTGCTGGAAGAACAGCAGCAGGTCCGCCGACGGCATCATGCCGCCGGTGAAGAAATGCCGGCCCATCCAGTTGTCCTCGCCTTGGGTTTCGAACGGATACATCAGGTCGCGGTGGACGAAGATGTGGACGAACAGCTGCCCGCCCGGCCGCAGCGCATCGTGGATGCGGCGCATCAGGGCGGCGTGGTTGCTGACGTGCTCGAACATCTCCACCGACACGCAGCGGTCGTAGTGCGCCGTTTCGAGCTGCAGCTGGTTGACGTCGCAGGTGATGACGCGGACGTTGTGCAGGCCGCGCTCGTCGCAGCGCGCTTCGATGAAGCGGCGTTGCGAGTGCGAATTGGAGACCGCGGTGATGCGCGCGTTCGGATAGCGCTCGGCCATCCACAGCGTCAGCGAGCCCCAGCCGCAGCCGAGTTCGAGAATCTCCTGGCCATCCGCCAGCGCGGCGCGTTCGCCGTACAGGGCGAGCATCGCGTCCTCGGCCTGGTCGAGCGTCTCCTCGCCGGTGGGATAGAAGCAGCTGCTGTATTTCAGCCGCTGCCCGAGGCAATGGCGGAAGAAGTCGGCGGGAAGTTCGTAGTGCTGGCGGTTGGCGGCTTCGGTATGCACCGCCAATGCGCCCTGGCGCAGTCCACGCAGGCGGTGCGACAGCAGGGCCGACTGCGCCTCCTGGCCGCCCGCGCGTTCGTCGTGCAGCCGTTGCGCACACAGCCGGCGGATGCCGGCGCGGATCACCGCGTCGGGCAGCAGGCCGCGTTCGGCCAGGCCCAGCAGGCCGGGGGCGGCGCGATCCGCCGCGAGTTCTTCCACCATGGCATTCATCGGGTCGCCTCCTCGGCGCGGGATTTCGGAAACCACGGGAACAGCATCGGCGTGGTGCGCTGGTAGTCGCGGTAGTCCTCGCCGCGCGTACGCAGCGCCTGCGCCTCGGTGTACGGAATGCCGCTGATGAAACGCAGGAACACGTACATCACCACCGGGCCGCTCCATGCCAGCCAGGCCCACGGCGAGCCCACCGCCAACGCGATGTAGGCGAACCAGTGCAGCCACTCGAAAAAGTAATTGGGGTGGCGCGAATAGCGCCACAGGCCGGCGCGGCACGTGCGGCCGCGATTCGCCGGGTCGGCGCGGAAGCGTGCGAGCTGGCGGTCGGCGATGGCTTCGCCGGCGACGCTCGCGATCCAGATCGCCACGGCCGCGGCGATCCACGGCCATGCGGCGTGTTGCGGACTGCGCGCGGCGGCCGCGAAGGGCAGGGCGAACAGCACCACCAGTAGGGCCTGCGCCATGAAGAACAGGAAGAACTTGCCCTGGTGCCCCTGCCAATGCCCGCGCAGGTGGCGGTAGCGGCCGTCCTCGGGCTCGTGACGCACGCGATGCCACAGGTGCAGCGCCAGTCGCGCGCCCCACAGGCCGCCGAGCACCGCGAGCGTCGTGCGCGCCTGCCATGCACCGTCGCCCAGCCACGCCAGCACGATGGCGCTGCCGCCGACGCAGGCCGACCACAGCGCGTCGACGATGCCGGCATTCTCGCGTCGCCGCTGCCATTGCCAGCCGCCGGCCATCACGACGGCGGCGAGCACTGCGACCACGACGAGCACCTGGCCCAGGCTCATGCGCGGACTCCCGGATGGTCCGGCCGTGCCATCAGTAGGTGCGACACGCCGATGGAGCGTTCGAGGAAGCCGCCTTCGCAATAGGCCAGGTAGAACTCCCACAGGCGGATGAAGCGCTCATCGAAGCCCTGCGCGCGCACCTCGTGCAGCCGGGTCATGAAGCGGCGGCGCCACGCGCGCAGTGTGTAGGCGTACGACAGGCCGAAGTCTTCCTGGTGCACCACCTGCAGGTCGCTGGCGCGCGTCTTGGCGGCGTGCATCGCCGTCAGCGAGGGAATGAAGCTGCCGGGGAAGACGAAGCGCTTGATGTAGTCCACCGAGTCGCGCGCCTGCGCGTAGCGATGGTCTTCGATGGTGATGGCCTGCAACAGCGCCTGCCCGCCTGGCCGCAGCAGGCGGCCGAGCTTGCCGAAGAACGTGTCCAGGTAGGGCGCGCCGATGGCTTCGATCATCTCGATGGAGACCAGCTTGTCGTACTCGCCCTGCAGGTCGCGGTAATCCAGCAGCAGCAATGTCACCTGGTCCTGCAGGCCCGCGTCGGCGATGCGCTGGCTGGCCAAGGCGTGCTGTTCGCGGGAGATCGTGGTGGTGGTCACCTGCGCACCGTAGTGACGCGCGGCATGCAGGGCGAAGCCGCCCCAACCCGTGCCGATCTCGACCACGCGATGGCCAGGCGCCAGCGCCAGCTTGCGGCAGACCGCATCGAGCTTGCGGCAGGAGGCTGTCTCCAGGTCGTCGTCGGGCGAGGCGAACATCGCGGACGAGTACATCAGGTCCTTCGACAGGAACAGCGCGAAGAAGTCGTTGCCCAGGTCGTAGTGCGCGGCGATGTTGCGGCGGCTGCCCTCGCGCGTGTTGCGGCGGAGCGCGTGCCAGCTGCGCAACGCCCAGCCGCCGAGGCGCGCCAGTCCGGTTTCCATGCCATCGAGCAGTGCGCGGTTGCGCACGAGCAACCGCACCAGCGTGACCAGGTCATCGCACCGCCACTGTCCGGCGATGTAGGCCTCGCCCGCACCGACGCTGCCCTGGGCGGCGACGGCGCGGTAGAACGCCGGATCGTCGATCCACAGGTGCACCGGCGGCAGCGCATCCGGCCCGGCGTGGCCGAAGCGGTGTTCACCCAGCGCATCGCGGACGATCAACGTGCCGTGGTCGAGGGCGTCGAGGCGGGCCAGCAGTTGCGAGCGCAACATGCGGTCGAGGGCGCCGAAGGTGGGTGACGCGGCGGAAGCGGCGATCTCGTTCATGGGGTCTCGCGGGCGAGGGAAGGGTGGTCGTGTACCGGCGTGCGTTTCAGCCACAGGCGCAGCGCCTGCCAGTGGATACCGGTCATCACCTGGGCCGTCATCAGCGGATAGCGCCACAGCACCCGCGCCAGGGAGGCGCCGTCCAAGGGTCGGCGCAGCAGCGTCAAGGTGGCGTCGAAAGCGCGCTGGCCCTCGCGGTCCACCTGCATGTGCACGCGCAGGGCGTCGTCCGGCAGGGTGAAGCGCCAGCGGTAGGCGCACTCCATCGGCAGGAACGGCGAGACATGGAAGGCCTTGTCGAACCCCCATTCCCAGCCGTCGCCGTAGGGCGCGCCATCGCGCACCGGCAACACATAGCTGTGGCGCTCACGCCACGGCGTGTTGGTGATCTCCGCCAGCACGGCGTCCAGGGTGACGCCATCGGGCTGGAAGCAGTAGTAGAAGCTCACCGGGTTGAAGACGTAGCCCGCGTACCGGAGGTGGGTGAGCAGGCGGATCGGGCCCTGCGGGCGGTGTCCCAGTTGCCGCTGCACGCGGTCGCGGACCGCCTCGGCCAGTGGCTGGTCGTGCGGCGCCAGGTAGTCGCTGCGATGGAACGCGGCCAGGTTGCGATGGTCCACCGACCACAGCCAGCGTCCGTCGAACACGCGATCGAGTTCGTCCAGGTCAAGATAGAGCTGCGCCATGCGGTAGCGGAACGCGTGCGGCCGCGGCGCGTGACGGCGGTGACGCACCCAGCCTTCGTAGACGGCGCTGGCGAGCGGTGCGGTCATGCCGGCATCACCTCGGCGCCGCGGACGTGCGTCGCATCCTGCGTTTGTGCGTCGAAGGCATCCACCAGCGCACGCGCGCTGCGGATGCCGTCCTCGTGGAAGCCCCACCCCCAGTACGCGCCGGCGAACCAGGCGCGGCGCACGCCCTGGATCTCGTCCTTGCGCGACTGCGCGGCGACCATCGCATGGTCGTAGACCGGATGCCGGTACTGCATGCGGCGCAGCACGCGCGCCGGATCGATCGCGTCGCTGCGGTTGAGCGTGACCACGAACGGGTCCGGTGACGCGACGCCCTGCAGCAGGTTCATGCAGTAGCTGACGGTGCAGGGCGCGTCCGGATCGCGCGGCACGTGCGCGTTCCACGCCGCCCACGCCTTGCGCTCGCGCGGCAGCACACGGGCATCCGTGTGCAGCACGGTGTCGTTGGACTGGTAGCGGATGGCACCCAGGATCTCGCGTTCGCGCGCATCGGCATCCTGCAGCAGCGCCAGCGCGTCGTCGCTGTGGCAGGCCATCACCACATGGTCGAAACGTTCGCGGCCCTGCGAGCGTATCGACATCGACGCCCTCCGCATCGCGCCGGACCGCGAGCACCGGGCAGGACAGCGCGCTCCTGCACGCGCCAGCGGGCGCGCAGCGCGTCCACGTAGCGTCGCCGAGCCGCCGGTCACCACGCGCCAGGGCGAACGCTCGCCCAGCGTCAGCATGTGGTGGTTGGCCATGAACTGGACCAGGTACCGCGCCGGGAACGCGAGGATGCCCTGCGGCGGCGAGGACCACAGCGCGGATGCCATCGGCACCAGGTGCTCGTCGCGGAACGCAGCGCCGTAGCCGCCCCGCTGCAGGTACTCGCCCAGGGTCGGCCCCGCGTCGTCGCCTTTCAGCAAGGCAGGCGCTTCGCGGTAGAAGCGCGCGAGGTCGCGCAGCATGCCCCGGAAGCGCGGCGACACGCAGGTTGCGGCGCTGGCAGAACAGCGTGGCCAGCGAGGTCGCGTTGTACTCCACGCCGCTGCGTTCGCTGTGCACCGAGAAGCTCATCGTGGTCGGTTGCGAGGCCACGCCGAGCTCGTCGAACAGGCCGCACAGCAGCGGATAGTGCTCGGGGTTGAACACGATGAAGCCGCTGTCGATGCGGTAGCTCGCGCCCGGCCTGTTCGACGGTGTGCGTGTGGGTGTGGCCGCCCAGGTAGTCGTTGGCTTCGAACAGCACGACCTCGTGCCGCTGCGACAGCCACCAGGCCGAGGCCAGCCCGGCGATGCCCGAACCCACCACCGCGATACGCATGCTCAGTGCCTCGCCTTGGCCAGCACCCAGGCGGGCACCGGCTTGAGATCGCGCACCAGGCCGACCAGGGCGAGCAGCCGCAGTCCGTACCAGGTGAGGTCGATTTCCCACCAGCGGAAGCCTTGTCGCGCCGTACCGGGAAAGAAGTGGTGGTTGTTGTGCCAGCCCTCGCCAAAGGTCAGCAGCGCCAGCCAGAGGTTGTTGCGGCTGTCGTCGCGCGTGTCGAAACGGCGGCGCCCGAAGCGGTGCGCCAGCGAGTTGATCGTCACCGTGGCATGGAACAGCACCACGGTGGAGATGAAGAAGCCCCACACCAGCAGCTGCGGGCCGTTGGTGCCGAGTCCTGGCGCCAAGCGCTCCAGCAGCATGCCGAGGCCGAACAGCGCGGCCGCCAGCAGCACCGGCACCACGGTGTCGTAGCGGTCCAGCCAGCGCAGTTCGGGATAGCCGGCCAGGTCCGGGATGCGCGACCAGTCCGTGCGGAAGCCTTCCCGGGTCAGGAACCAGCCCGCATGGCTCCACCAGAAACCGTGCTGCGTCGGCGAATGCGGATCGGCCACCGTATCGGCGTGCCGATGGTGGTTGCGGTGGTGTGCCGCCCACCACAACGGGCCGCGCTGCACGCTGGACGCCCCGATCAGCGCGGCCACGAACTGCAGCGCGCGCGAGGTGCGGAAGGTGCGATGCGAGAAATAGCGGTGATAGAAGCCGGTGATCGCGAACATGCGCACGGCATAGAGGGCGACGGCCACGACAACGGCGATGGGCGACACGCCGACCCACAGAACCGCCACGCAGGCCAGGTGCATGCCGAGGAAGGGGATCGCGCGCAGCCAATCGATGCGTCCGGCGTGCGCGACGTCATCGTCCGTGCGCGCCTCGGTGTCGAACCAGCGCGACAGCGTGGACAAGCGCGTTGCCGTCGTGCGGGTGGGGGAAGCACTGGCCGGCATGACATTCTCCGCTGCGTTGAAGGGGCTTACGCAGGACGGCGACGATCGGATGCAGGCAACGCGCTCAGCGTCCGCAGCTGCGCACCAGCGGCGTCGCGCGCGCTTGCCGCAGTGCGTCGGGATCGGCCGGTGCGGCCGGGTCGGGAAACACGATGCGGACGTCCTGATGGTTTCCCGCGTCGTCGCGGATGGTCGCGATGCCGGCGAACTCCAGCAGGCGCTGGTCCGCATCGGCATAGGTCAGCTGCATCGTCGGCGCGATGAAGCCGTACCAGCGGTCCAGCCGCATCGTCAGCCGTTGCGCGGGAATGCCCGACCAGCGCACCGCACCGCCCGGGCGCAGGCTCACCGGCACGAAGGCCATGCGGCTCGGCAGCAGGAAGGGCTGGTCCACTTCGCGGCCGGCGCGCAGCGCGTCCCAGTGCAGACGGACGCTGGCGTCGAAACCCGCGTCGATCACGCCACCGGAAGGAAGCGCGAGGGGACGCTCTCGCGGGGCCGCGTCGGTCGAGGGCCGCATGTAGACCGTTCGCCCCCGTGGACCGCTGCGCACGCCTTCGCGATAGCCGTCGCGCGCATCCTCGAAGTCGAAGTCCGGCGCCTGCGCCGACGCACGTTCCACCACCGTCTTGCGCGCGAACGCGCGGCCGTCGGGGCAGCGATAGAGCACCAGGCGGTGGGCGAGCCCGTCCTGCCGGTAGCGCCAGTGCGACTCGCGATACAGCAAGGTCTCGCCCTTGCGCGCGTAGGCGCGGGCTTCCTGGCGCAGGATGTCCGCGTTCGCGCCGGCAGGACCCGCAAGGCAGGCAAGAGCAAGTCCGATCAGGGCGCGGCGAGCGGGCATCGGGGGTCCTGGCGCGGGTACGCTTGCGTCTACGTGCAGGGCGGCGCGGCGGATGCAGTACGGGACGTGCATCCAGTGCGCCCGGTTCCCCGTACAGGCCGCCATCACGTGCCACAACGGGACCTCTGGCTTACCATGCCGTCCGACTTCACAAGGAGACCGTCGTCCCCCGGGACGACCCGGCCGGTGTCCACGCCCACGCCTTCCCCGCGGGATGCCCACGACTGGGCCGGCGACATGGTCGCCGTGGCGCGCTTGCGCGATCGCGCGAGTTTCATGCGCCTGTACGACCACTTCATGCCGCGCCTGTGCCTGTATCTGCGTGGCCTGGGCAATGCGGAGGCCGTCGCCGAGGATCTCGCGCAGGAAGCGCTGCTGCGGCTGTGGCAACGCGCCGCGATGTACGACCCGCAGCAGGGCGCGGTGTCGACGTGGCTGTTCCGGATCGGACGCAACCTGCACATCGATCGCGTGCGGCGCGAGCCCGGCTGGGTCCAAGTGCTGGAAGAGGGCGGTCCGGCGGCCGACGAGGAACTGGCGCGTCCGTTCTCCTCGGCCGAGGACTACGCCGAGCACGCCCACCTGCAGCGCCGCATCGAGGAGTTGCCGGCCGTGCAGGCACGCCTGATGCGCATGTCGTATTTCGAAGCCAAGAGCCACCAGGACATCGCCGACGAGCTCGGCATGCCGCTCGGCACGGTGAAGTCGCACCTGCGGCGTGCGTTCCTGCGCCTGCAGGGCCAGGTAAGGGGTACGTCGTGAATCCGCACCACCATCTCGATCCGTCCACCGTGATCAGCTACGCCGCCGGCGCGCTGGCCGTGGAAGTAGCGATCGTCGCCGCCACCCACCTGGAGACGTGCGCGCATTGCCGTGCGCGTGTGCAGGACGCCGAACGCATCGGTGGCCAGTTGGTCGAACACCAGCAGCCAGCGCAGCCGTCGACCGGTCGCCTGGCCGATCTGCGCGCCTCCATGCTCGACCGCCTGGATGCGCCGCTGCCGACGGCCACCGTGCCCGCGCCGCGCGGCGCGCCGTACGAGGACGACGACCGCTTGCCGACGCCGCTGCATCCGTACTTCGGCCCGTCGTACCGCGCGTTGAAGTGGCGCTGGATGGCGCCGGGCGTGCACTGCATCCGCGCCGCGGATACGAAGACCGGCACCCTGTTGATGCTGAAGATCGGACCCGGCCGCAGCATGCCGGTGCATAGCCATGGCGGCACCGAACTCACCCAGATCCTGCGTGGCGCGTACCACGACGCGCTGGGTCATTTCGCACCCGGCGACGTCGCCGACCTGGACAGCAGCGTCGAGCACCAGCCGGTGACGGTGCCCGGCGCCGCCTGTATCTGCGTTTCCGCATTGGATGCGCCGCTGCGTTTCCCCGGCTGGTTGGCGCGTCGGCTGCAGCCGTTGTTCAAGCTGTAGCGGCGGCAACGGCGGCCCCGGACTTCACGGGCCGCCAACACGGCGCGGCGATATGGTGGCCCCAGCGCCGGGCAGTCCCCGGCACGGGGACTTGGACGTGCATGATTCCGTGGTGGCGCACGGCCCCCGATCCACCGCCGAGCATCGGGTCCGGCTGTACGAAACGATCCTGCAGGCCACGCCCGACCTGGTCTACGTGTTCGACCTGCAACACCGTTTCACCTACGCCAACGCGGCGCTGCTGGCGATGTGGGGCCGCACCTGGGACGAAGCCATCGGCCGGACCTGTCTCGAGCTGGGCTACGAGCCGTGGCACGCCGAGATGCACGACCGCGAAATCGACCAGGTGGTCGCCACGCGCGAGCCGGTGCGTGGCGACGTGCCGTTCAACGGCACCCAGGGCCGCCGCATCTACGACTACATCCTCGTACCCGTCATCGGCCCCGACGGCGAAGTCGAGGCGGTCGCCGGCACGACCCGCGATGTCACCGACCGCAAGCAGCTCGAGGAAGCGCAGAGCAAGAGCGAGGAGCGCCTGAGCGCGATGGTGAACGCCACCTCGGACCTGATCTATCGCTGCAGTCCCGACTGGACGCAGGTGCAGATCGTCGGCGGCAGCGCGCTCGTCGGCAATCCCGGCATCCTGCCGCCGGACTGGCTGACGACCTACCTGCATCCCGAGGATCGCACCCTGGTGGAGCGCGCCATCGCGGAGGCGCAGGCCACGCAGGGCGAGTTCCGTGCCGAGCACCGCGTGGCACGCGAGGACGGCGCCTGGGCCTGGGTGTCGTCACGTGCCGTGCCCATCCGCCAGCCGAACGGCCTGGTGACGGAGTGGTTCGGGGCCGCCACCGATATCAGCGAGCGGCGCCGCCACGACGAACACCAACGCCTGTTGGTGAACGAACTGAACCATCGGGTGAAGAACACCCTGGCCATCGTGCAATCGATGGCGATGCAGACCCTGCGCGACTGCGACGACGCGACGCTGGCGGCGGACCGGTTCGAATCGCGCCTGCATGCGCTCTCGCAGGCGCACGACATGCTGACCCGCAAGCGTTGGGAAGGCGCATCGCTGGACGACATCGTGCGCGCCGCGATCGCGCCGTGCGTGCAGCAGGACACCGACCGCTTCGAGATCGTGGGCGGTCGCGTGGAGCTGGATCCGCAACGCGCGCTGGCGCTGACGATGGCCCTGCACGAGCTGTGCACCAACGCGATGAAGTACGGTGCGCTGTCCGTGCCGGAAGGCCGGGTGGCCATCCACTGGCGATGCGAAGGCGAAGGGCGCGCGCGCCGGCTGGAACTTCGCTGGGAAGAATCGGGCGGCCCGTCGGTGGCACTGCCGACGCGCCGAGGCTTCGGTTCGCGGCTGATCGAGCGCGGCCTGCGCCACGACCTCGGTGGCGATGTCAGCCTGGACTTCGCTTCAACGGGTGTGGTCTGCCGGATCGACGTGCCGCTCGCGCGCGAGGCCGACCTGTGAGTGGCGATGGGGCGATGCGGGGCGTCTTCGTCGTCGAAGACGAATCGCTGTTGCTGATGCTGCTGGAAGACCTGTTGCCGGAGATGGGCTACACCGTGCTGGCCAGCGCGGGCTCGGTCGCCGACGCGCTGGCGAAGCTGTCGGGGCTCTCGCCCGATGTCGCGGTGGTGGACGTCAACCTCGCCGGCACGCCGTCGTTCCCGGTGGCCGAAGTGCTGCGCGCCCGTGGCATCCCGTTCCTGTTCACCACCGGCTACGGCCAGGAAGGCCTGCCGCCGTCGTATGCGGACGTGACCGTGCTTGCCAAGCCCTTCCGCCGGCACGATCTGGAAGTGGCATTGGCGCGGGTACTGGCCCGCGCCTGAGTCCGCTCACACGAGGCCGGGCAGCGGCGCGTCCGCGGAAACCAGGCCCGCGCTGCGCAGGTCGTGCCAGAACTGCACGGGCACGACTTCCTGCAGCGCGGCGCGGTCCTCGGCGATGCGACCGGGCTTGCTCGCGCCGGGTATGACGGCGGCCACGGCGGGATTCGCCAGGGCGAACTGCAGACCCGCGGCCTTCATGCTGATGCCGTGGCGGTCGGCGAGCGCCTTGATGCGCGCCACCTTGTCGAGGATCTGCGGCGTGGCCGGCGCGTACTCGAAGTTCGGTCCACCGACCAGCGCACCGGAACTGTACGGGCCACCGACGACGATGCCGAGCCCGCGGTCGGCGACCTTCGGCATCACCCGCTGCAGGGCGCGGCTATGGTCCAGCAGCGTGTAACGGCCCGCCAACAGGAAGCCATCCGGACGCGGACCCTCGAGATCCAGGAGCAGTTCGATCGGCTCTACGCGATTCACGCCCAAGCCCCACGCCTGGATGACGCCCTCGTCGCGCAGGCGGTCCAATGCGCGGAAGGCGCCGGTGCGCGCGCTTTCGAACATCGCCAGCCAGTCGTCGCCGTAGAAGTCCTGCGCGATGTCGTGGACCCAGGCGATCTCGATGCGGTCGGTCTTCAGGCGGGCGAGGCTGTCATCGATCGAGCGCAAGGTGGCGTCGTAGGAGTAGTCGTTGATGATCTTGTTGGGGCGGCCGTACTTGAAGACGTCGCCTTTCTCGCCGAGGTCGCGCGCGCCGACGTCTTCCACCTCGTCCAGGATCAGGCGCCCGACCTTGGTGCTGATGACGTAGGCGTCGCGTGGCTTGTCGGCCAGCGCCTCGCCCATGCGCAGTTCGGCCAGGCCGGCGCCGTAGAACGGGGCGTTGTCGAAGTAGCGGATGCCGTCGTTCCACGCCGCATCGACGGTGGCGCGCGCTTCCGCCTCCGGGATGTCGCGGAACATGTTGCCGAGCGGGGCGGTACCGAAGCCGAGCTTGCCGGGAAGCAGGTCGTGGAGGGACATGGTGGACTCCTGGATGCGTGAGCGTGGATGAGGGTGGTCGCGGTCAGGCTGCGACGGCCTCGGGCAGGGTGAAGTGCGTATAGCCTTCGGCGCTACCCCCAAAGTAGGCGGACAAGGGTGCATCGAACAGCGACGCATTGGTGCGCAGGCGTTCGACCAGATCGGGGTTTCCGATGAAAGGCTTGCCGAAGGCGATCATGTCGGCATGACCGTTGGTGGTGGCATCGAGCGCGCGCTGGCGGTCGTAGCCGTTGTTGCCGATGTACGCGCCTCCGAAAGCGGCGCGCAGGGCCTGCACGTCGAAGGCGTCGGCGCCGTTGCCCGCGTGCAGCTGGCCCTCGACGACATGCAGGTAGGCCAGCCCCATCTCGCCCAGGCGGCGGGCGACGTACAGGTGCGTTTCCATCGTGCGGCTGTCCAGCGGCGTGTCGCCCACGGCGGTGGACAGCGGCGACAGTCGCAGACCCACGCGATCGGCACCCCACACCTCGGCCACCGCGGCGGTGACTTCGAGCAGCAGGCGTGCACGGTTCTCCAGCGAGCCGCCGTAGCGGTCGTCGCGATGATTGGTGCTGTCGCGCAGGAACTGCTCCAACAGGTACCCGTTGGCCGCGTGCACTTCCACGCCGTCGAATCCTGCATCCTTCGCCCGGATCGCCGCCTGCCGGTAGTCCTCGATGATGCCGGCGATCTCCTCGGTGGCGAGCGCGCGCGGCATCGTCGGCGGCTGATGGCCGGCTTCGGTGAACACGCTGCCGCCGGCCTGGATCGCGGAGGGCGCCACGGGCGCTGCGCCGCCTTCCTGCAGGCTGCTGTGTGACATGCGACCCACGTGCCACAGCTGCACGACGATGCGCCCGCCTTCGGCATGCACGGCGTCGGTCACCGGCTTCCATGCGGCGACATGGGCATCGGTATAGAGGCCGGGCGTGTAGGCATAGCCGCGGCCCCGGCGGGAGATGTTGGTGGCCTCGGTGACGATCAGGCCGGCCGAGGCGCGCTGGCGGTAGTACTCGATGGCCAACGGCGTCTGCACGCCATCCATGCCGGCGCGCGAACGGGTGAGCGGCGCCATCGCAATGCGGTTGCGGACCTCGATGGCGCCGATGCGGGTGGGGGAGAACAACGCGGGAAGCGGGGCGGATGACATGGCGGTACTCCTGGGGAGAGGACGGGGAGGGCGCCTTCGCTTGCCGGACCGGCGCCCCGCCGGTTGGAAGGCAGGATGCGCGCCCGCAAGGCATTCATCCAATTTATTAGTTGAATTCCAGATATATCCGAATCAATATGACTCAGTGCGCTACGACCTCAACCTCTTGCCGGTGTTCCTCGCGCTGATGGAAGAGCGCAACGTCACCCGCGCGGCCGAGCGGCTGGGCATCACCCAGCCGGCGCTGTCGAATGCATTGGCGCGCCTGCGCGACACGCTGCAGGACCCGTTGTTCATCCGCGAGCGCTACGGCATGCAGCCGACGCAGAAAGCGGTCGAGCTCGCACCCGGTATCGCCGCCGCGCTGTCGCAGGTGGATGCGCTGGTGCTGGGGCAGCAGCAATTCGATCCGGCGAAGGCGGAGCGCCTCTTCACGCTGGCGCCGAACAGCTATGTCGAGTTCGTGCTGGTGCCCGCCATCGTCGCGCGGCTGCGCGAGCGTGCCCCTGGCATTCGGCTGCGACTGACGCCTTATGGCACCGACCTGGCCGAGACCGGTGCGATCTCCGGCGAGACCGCGATGGTGCTGGGGCGCATCGTGGCGCCCCCCGACAACCTGGTGGTGCAGCACCTGATGGACGACGGACTGGCCTGCGTGGTGCGCGCGGACCATCCCGTGGTCAACAAGCGGCTATCCAAGTCGCAGTACGAACAGCTCAAGCACGTCAACGTGCTGCCGCCCGGGAAACTGCGTGCGGGCCTGTTCCAGGCGTTGGAGAAGCAGGGGCTACGCCGCGACGTCGTCGTGTCGGTGACGCATTTCCTGTCGATCCCCGAACTGGTGGCCGCCACCGACTACTGCGCGACGCTGCCGAAGCTGATCTGCGCGCACCTGGCGCGCGATCCGCGCCTGAAGGTGCTGCCTGCGCCGGTGGACCTGGGTACATTCCCGCTGGAGATGGCGTGGCACGTGCGCTACCGCCACGATCCCGCGCATCAGTGGTTGCGTGGCCTGGTCGCCGACGTGGCCGCCGAAGTCGCGCGCGGCGCATCGTCACCCAAATAAAAAGCCGGTGCCCGCGAGGGGCACCGGCCTGCGGACCGGTGGACCGGTCGGGGTGGATCAGAACTTCCAGCCCACGCGTGCGTAGTAGAAACCGCCGTTGAAACCGTAGGGCGAATGCACCGGATAGGCCGCGCCGGCGACGGCCGCGCCCCACGGGTTGTCGTCCGGGGTTTCGTCGAACAGGTTCTGCGCGCCGACGTTGACGTACAGGCCGGAGGCGAACGTCCAGCCCACCTCGGCGTCCACGATGACCTTGCTGTCCTCGTAGATCGGCAGGCCGCCGTCTTCGACGGTGATCGCGCCGCTGTCCAGGTGGTCTTCGTACCAGGAGCCGTAGTAGCCCAGGCGCAGGTTGGCGTGGAAGACTTCGCGCTTGTGGTTGATGCTGAAGTAGCCCTTGGTCTTCGGCAGCGATTCCTCGATCTTGTAGACGCGGGCCTCGTTGATGAAGTTGGGGTCGTAGCGGTCCACCTCGGTCTTGTTCCAGTTCGCGGCGAGCGAATAGGTCGTCGTGCCGCCGAAGTGGCCGGTTTCCACACTGGCTACCAGGTCGACACCGGTAGTGGTGGTATCGAACGCGTTGCCGAAGTAGGTGACCGAACTCAGCGAGGCCGCTTCCGGATTGCCGGAGGCGACCAGCGCATCGCGTTCCTCAGGCGTCAGCGCGAAGCTGGTGCTGAGTGCGATGCGGTCTTCCACCTCGATGCGGTAGCCGTCCAACGTCACCAGCCAATCGCCGCTGCTCCACACCATGCCCAGCGAGATGTTCTTCGACTCTTCGGGCGTCAGCGGTCGTGCACCCTTCAGGATCGCGATCGGGTTGGTGGGCGGCAGAGTGGCGATGTCTTCCAGCACGCTGCCGTTGAAGGCCGTGCTGATCTGGCTGATGTTCGCCTGGCCAGGCGTGGGCGCGCGGAAGCCGGTGTTGTACGCACCACGCAGGGCGAACGTGTCGGAGACGTCGTAGCGCGCGGTCAACTTGCCGTTGGTGGTGCTGCCGAAGTCGTCGAAGTCTTCGTGGCGGATGGCAGCGGCCAGCAACAGTTGCTCGGTGAACTGCGCCTCCAGGTCCAGGTAGACCGCCCAGTTCTTGCGGGCCCATTCGCCGGCGGTACGCGGATTGAAGCCGTTGAAGCCGTTGGAACCGAGCGCGAAGCCCTGCTCGGTCAGCGGGCCGATGCCGGTCGAGGCCGCATCGCCGGCCTTCACCTCGAAGCTTTCCTCGCGCCACTCCGCACCGGCCGACAGGCGCAGCGGCTGGGCGGTGAACGAGGTCTCGAAGTCGGTGCCCACGTCGAAGTTCACGCCCTTCTCGGTCTGCGTGTTGCCGCCCGGATAGAAGCGCAGGCCCGCGGGCTGCGCGGCACCCAGCGAAGCGTTGACGGTGTTGTAGATGACGAAGTCGATGTCGTTGCGGCCATAGGTCGCGCTGACATCCCAATGCCAGGCATTGCCCCACGTGCCCTTGACGCCGCCGACCACCGACATGTCTTCCAGGCTGCCACCGAAGCGCGGGGTGAAGCCGCCGGGGAGCGTGGACAGGAACGTGAAGCAGTTCGACGGAAGGGCCGCGACCGCGGCGCTCACGGTGCTGTACGGGATCAGGTTGCCGGCACCGTCGCGCAGGGCGATGGTCGGGCAGCCGCCGGCACCGGTGGTGTCGCCGATCAGCAGCGTGTCGCCGCCGTCGTTCGAGTACACGCCGGAACGCGCGGTCGGGTCGCGGAAGTAGAAACCGCCATCGACTTCGCGCTGGGCGTAGTTGCCGAACAGATAGACATCGATGCTGTCGCCACTGATGCCGAGGTTGGCGACGAACTTCATATCGTCGTCCACCTTCGGCGAGCCCCAGATCTGTGCCGGATTCGCGACGCCGGGATAGCCAGCGGCGGCCGCGGCGGCGGCGTCGTTACGCTGCACGCTGCGCGAGGTGTCGTCGGCCTGGCGCCATTCGGCGGTCAGTGTCGCGTAACCGCGCGCAGTCAGCGGCAGGCCGATCTGCGCCGAATACTGGGTGGTGAAACCGTCGCCTTCGTAATACTGGCCGGCGAAGGCCTCGAACGCGCCGCCTTCGCTGATCTTCTTCAGGCCGAAATTGACCACGCCGGCGATGGCGTCGGAGCCGTACTGCGCCGCCGCGCCATCGCGCAGCACTTCCACCTGCTCCAGCGCGAGCGACGGGAAGACGGAAAGATCGGGGCCCTGCGAGCCATCGGACAGGCCGTGGCCAAGGAAGGTAATGACGGCAGAGCGATGGAAGCGCTTGCCGTTCACCAGTACCAGCGTGTTGTCGGGCGGCAGGCCACGCAGGTTGGCCGGGCGGATCAGGCTGGCTGCGTCATCGATCGGGATCGTACTGACGTTGAACGACGGGACCAGCACGCGTAGCTGGTCGAGTGCGTCGGTCGCGCCCTGGTTGCGGAATTCCTCGGCGCCGATGATGTCGATCGGCACGGCGGAGGAGGAAACGCTGCGCGGTTGGCCGCGGCTGCCGAGCACCGACACGGTGTCCAGTGTCGTCGCTTCTTCAGTGGTGGGCGTGGGCGTCGGTGTGGGCGGTGTCTCCGCGGTCTGCGCGACGGCGGTACTGCTGCCGACCAGCGCGGCGGCCGCCAAGGCCCATTTCACGGCGGACGCCAACGGCGCCCTGGTAATTCGTGCGTACGGTTCCGCTCTCTTGCCCATGTGCTGCGCCCCTAAACAAGTGTGGTGGTGAAGGCCCTCTCTCTTCGGCACCGGAATGACGCATCGCGGTGCCGCCTTTGAACCTTAGGCGGCGATAAATGGCGGAAAGTGTGGCTCATGTCACATCACAGTACGCCGTGACACAAAGGTAATTCTTGTTATTCCATACGCTTCCTCAGAGCCGCACAGACGTGGTGCGAAATGCGCTTCGGATAGCGCGCGATGAACCGTCTGTGTGCAAAGCGACGATTACGCCTGACGATCCAAGCGCATTGCGCTGCGGACGACAACGCCGTCGCCTTCACGCCTGCGTGAGCGCAGCATCACGTTGATGAATGCCTCCGCGGTGTTGTCGTCTCACGCTTGGAGATCGCCGCTCGCTAAACTCGTGGCATGCACTTGAAGGACAAGCTGGCGATCCTGGCCGATGCGGCGAAGTACGACGCGTCCTGCGCGTCCAGCGGCGCCGGTAAGAGGCACTCGCTGGGCAAGGGCGGCATCGGCAGCACCGAGGGCATGGGCATCTGCCACTCGTACACGCCCGACGGGCGATGCGTATCGCTGCTGAAGATCCTGCTGACCAACTTCTGCATCTACGACTGTGCCTACTGCGTCAACCGGGTATCCAGCAACGTGCCGCGCGCACGTTTCGCCACGGCCGAGGTCGTGCGACTGACGCTGGAGTTCTACAAGCGCAACTACATCGAAGGCCTGTTTCTCTCCAGCGGCATCATCCGCAACGGCGATTACACGATGGAGCAGTTGGTGGAAGTCGCCCGCAGCCTGCGCGAGGACCATCGCTTCGCCGGCTACATCCACCTGAAGACCATCCCCGAGGCCTCGCCGGAACTCCTGGCCGCGGCCGGTCGCTACGCCGACCGCCTGAGCATCAACGTGGAGCTGCCGACGGAAGCCGGCTTGAAGCAGCTCGCGCCGCAGAAGCAGGCGCAGGGCATCCGCGACGCCATGGGCGAACTGCACACACGCATCCTCGCCGCCAAGCCCAGCAAGCAGGAAGCGCAGCCAAAACGTCGTCGGCCGCCGAAGTTCGCCCCGGCTGGCCAGAGCACGCAGATGATCGTCGGTGCGGATGCCGCGGACGACCGCGCGATCCTGGTCAGCAGCGATGCGCTGTACCGCCAGTTCCGCATGCGCCGCGTCTACTACTCCGCCTTCAGTCCCATCCCGGATGCCTCCACGCAGCTGCCGCTGCGCGCGCCGCCATTGCAGCGCGAGCATCGCCTCTACCAGGCCGACTGGCTGCTGCGGTTCTACGGGTTCGACGTGAAGGAGATCGTCGACGACACGGCCGGGCAGAACGGCATGCTCGACCTGGACATCGATCCCAAGCTCGCGTGGGCGCTGCGCCACCCCGAGCAATTCCCGGTCGACCTCAACGCCGCGCCGCGCGAGATGCTGTTGCGCGTGCCGGGCCTGGGTGCGCGCAACGTGCAGCGCATCGTCGATTCGCGCCGCCAGGGCAAGCTGCGCGTGGCCGACCTCGCGCGCCTGCGTGCGCCGCTGCAGAAGCTGCTGCCCTTCGTCGTGCTGCTCGACCACCATCCGCGCCAGCGGCTGGACGATCCGGCCCGCCTGCGCCGCGAGCTGGCCCCGGCGCCGCGCCAGGCCGATCTGTTCGGCTGACGCGCAGGATGTTCCGCGCCACCGTCATGCCGGCCTGGGACCTGGATGCCTGGCGAACGCAGGCGCGTCACGCCTGGGAGGCCGAGCTTCCGCCGGACGTCGTCGAATGGCAGGCGGATGCGCAAGGTGAACTGCTCGCCAGTGCTGCGGTCACCGAACAACCGGTGCACCGCCACGGCTTGTCGGTACCGGCGGATTTCATGGCGCTGGCCGCCGCCGTGCTGTGCCATCGCGACATCGGCCGTCACGCGTTGTTGTATCGCCTGCTATGGCGGATCGGCGAGGGTGAACGGGCGCTGCTCGACCGCGCCACCGATGCGGACGTGCATCGCGCCACGCGGCTGGCCCAGGCGGTGCGCCGTGATACGCACAAGATGAAGGCGTTCGTGCGCTTCCGCCAGATCGAAGGCGAAGACGACGCCTACCTGGCCTGGTTCGAGCCGGATCACTTCATCGTCGATCGCGTGGCGCCGTTCTTCATGCGCCGCTTCGCCGGCATGCGCTGGGCGATCCTGACGCCGTACCGCAGCGTGCAGTGGGATGGGGTGCAGCTGTGGGCGGGCGAGGGCGCGCAGCGTGCCGACGTACCCGCTGACGATGCCGAGGACGCGCTCTGGCGCACGTACTACGCCAGTATCTTCAATCCCGCGCGCTTGAACGTGCGCATGATGCGGCAGGAAATGCCGCAGAAGTACTGGAAGCACCTGCCCGAGGCGCACCTCTTGCCGGACCTGATCCGTGAAGCCGGCCGCCGCGTGCGCGAGATGGACGAGCGCGAAGCGCAGGCGCCACGACGGCGGATTCCCGGTCGCCCGCGTCCGCAGGACGACTGACCTACGGTTGTCGTGGGAACGCCTGCAGCGCGGGATCGATCGCCGCCCACGCCGGCGCCGAGTCGGTCCAGATGACGGTGGTCGGCACGATGCCGCTGGCATCGTCGAGCGTGCCCACGCGGATCACCATGCGTTCGGTGTTCTCGCGCGCCTCGCTGAACACCGGCGTGCCGCAGCGCGGGCAGAACGAGCGGCGCATGTGGTTTCCGCTGTCCGCCACGCTGTCCCAACCGGCCAGTTCACCGTCCACCCGCACGGCATCGCGCGGGACGAGGATGTTCACCGCCGCATTGCCCGTGGTCCAGTACTGGCAGTCGCGGCACCAACACAACCGTACCGCGAACGGCTCCGCGCTCAACGTGTAGCGCACTGCGCCGCAACGGCATCCGCCTGTCCGGGTCATGCCGGTCTCCGCTTGGGTCGCCGCGATCCGGCGCGCCACCACGGTAGCGCACCGGACGCGTGATGCTCAGCCGCGCAGTTCCACGACAGGCGTGAAGCCGCCATAGACCATGCGCTGGCCATCGAACGGCATCGGCGGATTGTCCTTGTTCGAGGGGTCCATGCGCGGGTCTTCCATCACCTTCTTCGTGCCGGCATCGCGCGCCGCCTTGTCCGGCCACTCGACCCACGAGAACGCCACGTTCTCGTCGTCCTTGGCCTGCACGGCGCGGAAGAAGTCGGTCTGCTTGCCATGCGGCACGTCGTCGCCCCACGCCTCGATGATGCGGGCGGCGCCGTATTCCATGAAGATCGCGTCGAAGGTAGCGGCGAAATCGGTGAACGCCTCCTTGCCGTTCGACGGCGCCGCCAGGATGAAGCCATCCACGTACGACGAGGGCGCACCCTCGGGCCCCAGCGTTACCGTCGGCACGAACCCGCCGTAGATCAATCGCTTGCCGTCGAACGGCATCGGGTTGTTCTCCGGCGACATGCGCGGGTCGTCCATCATCTTCTTCATGCCCGCGTCGCGCGTGACCTTGTCCGGCCACTCGATCCAGGAGAACACCACGCTTTCGTCGGGCTTGGCCTGCACGGTCCTGCGGAAGTCGGTGACCTTGCCGTCGGGCACGTCGTCCTCCCAGCACTCGACCACGCGCGTCGCGCCCTGTTCGATGAACACGGGGTCGCCAAGATTGGCGTGGTCGATGAACTTCTGCTTGTTGGCGGTGGGCACGGCGGCCACGAAACCATCGATGTACGGCATGAGGAACCTCCGGAATCACGGCGCCGGAATGACGCCTTCCTGAACACGACGAACGGGCGGGACGGAATTCGACAGGCGGCTGGCCGGTCCCCGCCGAGCGGGGCGTTCAACCTGCCACGATCAGGACGAAGGTGGCGTGATGGCGGTTTCTGCAACGGGCGCGGTACCGCGCCGGCCGGGCCTGTGGGGCATCGGCAGCGGCGTATGGATGTGGGGCCTGCTGGTCCTGGTGGGCATGGGCTTCTGGAAGACCTATTTCAGCCGCCTGGGCCTGGCCGATGCGGTCACCCACCTGCACGCCGGCCTGATGCTGGCCTGGGTGGCGATGCTGCTGGTGCAGCCGTGGCTGATCCGCACGCGACGCATGGCGCTGCATCGGCAGATCGGCCAGTTCTCCTACGGCGTGATGCCGGGCGTGCTGCTGACCGCATTGTGGCTGTCGCACCTGCGCATCGCGGCCGCCCCGCCGGAGATGTTCGGCCTGCAGTCGATGCTGCTGTACCTGGGCACCGCGGCGTCGGTGATGCTGGCGCTGTTCTGGAGCCTGGCCATCATCCACCGGCGCGAACCGGCCCTGCACGCGCGCTACATGGTCGCCACCGCGCTGGTGATGATCGATCCCGCGGCCGCGCGCCTGATGCTGGCCTTGCTGCCCGAAGGCGCGCGCTTCAATCCGTCGTGGGGCGGCTATGCGCTGACGTTCGCGATCCTGGCGGTGCTGATCGGGTTCGACCGTACCGCACCGCGCGGGCGCGGCGTGTTCCGCTTCGTGGCGGCCGTGTTCGCGCTGAACTTCGTGCTGATGCACATGGTGCCCGGCACGTCGGCGTGGCAGGCCTTCGCCCATTGGTGGGCGGGGCTGGGCGGCTAGCGTTGCAGGCAGTGCCGGTAGCGCTCGTCCACGCGGGTGGCGAACCAGGCGGTGGTCAGTTCTCGAGTGATCTTCGGGCTTTCAAGCTTGATCCCCGGAATCATCGCGCGCGGCAGCGGTTTACCGGCCCGCGCCTCGGCCAGCGCATAAAGCCGGCTGTAGAGCGCGGTGTCGTCGAAGTCGAGGCGGTCGCCGCGTTCGAGCGCATCTCGGATCCCGCGTTCGTCCATGCGCAGCTCGCCGGCCAGTGTGCGCACGGCGCGCTCGGTCTGCCCGGGCTTGTCCATCGGCGCGCCGGGATTCAACAGGTCGCCGTCCAGTGCCAGCGTCGTTCCCGCGGCGATCCCGACCGCGCTCTGGAACGCGGCATTGCGACTGGCGTACCAGCCGGCGTTGTAGTCGGCGAAGCGGTGCACCTTGCGCGTGTACGGCGTCTGGTAGCCCAGCAGGTGGGCGATGCCGAAGTACAGGCCGCCCCGACGGGTGAACACTTCGTCGCGGATGCTGCCCTCGACGGGATACGGATAGCGCGTCGCGTTGGCTTCGGCGAACGGGATGCCCACCTGCATCGGGCCGCCGGTCTGCACCGGGTTGTAGTCGGCGAACAGGCGCTTGCCCAGCGGCACGCTGCCGATCATGTCTTCGTAAATGTCGCTCAGGTCGCGTTCGGTGCGCACCGTGCGCAGGCGATCGGCATAGCTGCGGCCATCGGGCGAGCGGACGGCCAACGCGGCATCGACGAGGAACGTTGGCACGTGCAGGGCGGCCGCACGGCGGTCGATCTCGCCGCGGGCGATCTTCGGCAAATTGGCGACGGCCGGGTTGGCGACGTAGCCGGATTCCTGCTCGGTGACCGCGAGCACGGCGCAGATGTTCTCGCTAGTGGGCTCGATGCGCTGCGCGGCAAAGGCCGTTTCGATGTCGACCGCCCAGCGCTCGCGCTCGGCGACCTTCGCCGGCATGCGCCGCACGATCTCGCTGCGCGTATCCGCCGGCGGCCGCGTGGGCGCGGGCGGGACGGTGACGCAGCCGGCCAGCAGCAGGACGGACGCGAAGGCCGCGGCGCGGAGCAGGGGACGGAGAGCGGGCGATGTCGTCATGCGCGCAGCATACGGAGCGTCCCTGCAGGATGCACGGGGGCCCGGCGCATGGATAATCGCGGTTCCCCCTGTGTGCACGCCGATGACAACCCCCCTCGACAATCCGTTCTGGTCCGCCCTCGATTCGATCCACGGCGGCATCGCCCTGCGCGCCGGTGACGTCGCGCGTTACCCGGCCGACTACGCGCCCTTCCTGGGCGTGGCCACGACCGAGGTGCGCGTAGGCGACGCGCTCGACCGCCTGGTGGCGTCCGGGGAGTCGGTGTACCTGCTGGGAATCGCACCGGCGTTGCCACCGGGATGGCAGCTGAAAGCCTTCCGTCCGCTTGCGCAGATGGTCTGCGATGCGCCCCTCGCGCCGATGGAAGGCCCGGAGATCGTGCCGCTGGGCGATGCGCACCGCGCGGATGTGCTGGCGCTGACGGCGCTCGTGTATCCGCACTACTTCCGCGCGCGGACGATGGACATGGGCCGCTACTTCGGCATCTACCGCGACGGTCGCCTGGCCGCGATGATCGGCGAACGCCTCGGCGATGATGGTCATCGCGAGATGAGTGCGATCTGCACGCACCCGGACTTCAACGGCCACGGCTACGCGCGCCAACTCACCACGTGGCTGACCAACGACACCCTCGCGCACGGACGCCAGCCGTTCCTCCATGTCAGCTACGAGAATCCCCGCGCGCAAGGGTTGTACGAACGCCTCGGCTACCGCGTGCGGCGCGATATCGGGTTCTGGTCCCTGCGCCGGGCCTGAAGCGAGCTAGCGCGCCCCGGCTTCCTGCAGCATCCGCCGCATGCCGCCAAAGCGCCGGCGGTACTGCGCGGGCGACAGCCCCACCTTGCGGCGGAACAGCCGGCTGAAGTACGCCGCGTCTTCATAGCCGACGGCCTGGGCGATCGCCTCGACGGCGTCGTCGCTGGTTTCCAGGTGCTGCTTGGCTTCTTCCAGGCGCAGCGTGTGCACGTACTCCAGCGGCGACAACCCGGTGGCCTGCTGAAAGCGGCGCGCGAAGGTGCGCTCGGCCAGTCCGCTGGCCTGCAGCATGCCGGCGACGGGCGAGGGCGTGTCGTAGTGCTGCGCGATCCACACCTGGGATTGCGAGACCGCCGCGTCGGACGTCGTCCGCGTGCGCGCCAGGCTGGCGAAGGGCTGCTGGCCAGTCTGGTGCCAGTCGATCAGGAACACGCGCGCCGTCTGCATCGCGCACTCGATGCCCGCCACGCGTGCGATCAGGTACAGCGCCAGGTCATGCCAACTGGAACCGCCACCGCCCATGACCAGCCGCTGGTCGGGTCCGGCGGTGACGACGACGCGCTGCGGATGCACGCGGATGCTGGGATGGCGCGCGGCGAGCGCGTCGCAGTAAGCCCAGTGCGTGGTGGCATCGTGGCCGTCGAGCAATCCGGTTTCGGCCAGCAACATGGCGCCGGTGCACGCCGCCGCGATCACGCTGCCACGCGCATGGCAGTCGCGCAGCCAGCGCGCTTCTTCCTCGTAGCCGTGCAGGGCGATGTCGCCCGGATAGATCGCCAGGTCCGGAATGCAGATGAAGTCGGGCGCGGGCAGGTCGCGCAGCGCGATCTCCGGCGTGACCACGATGCCGTTGACGACGTTGAGCGGCGCGGTATCGCGAGCGGCCAGCAGTGGTTGGAACACCGATTCGCCGGGTGGCAGGCCGACCATCGGCGGCCAGTCGCGGCCGGCGGAATGGAACAGGTCGTACATGCCGTACAGCACCGAGGCGGCGGCACCGTGGGTGGCGAGCAGGGCGATGGTGGGACGATCGCGGCGTGGCATGACGGAAATGTCAGGTTGGCGGCGGAAATGGCTGCGGTGCCATGGCGCGGCAGCCCCTATCGTGCCGCCTCCCCCGTAGTAGACCAGAGCCGTCGCCGCCATGCCAACGCCCCTCGAACTCTTGCTCCACCCCTTGTCCTTCGCCTTCTTCGGCATGTACGCCGCGCTGATGCTGTGGGAGGCGATCGCACCCGCGCGCGCCCTGCCGCGCATCGCACGCTGGCGCACGCGCGGCTTGCTGGCGACAGTGTTCTATTTCCTGCTGTCCTCGTATCTGCCGCTGCTGTGGACGCAGTTGCTGCTGCCCCTGCAGCTGTTCGACCTGAGCCATCTCTCGTGGCCGGTCGGCGGGTTGGTCGGCCTGCTCGTCTACCAGGCCTGTGCCTACGCATGGCACCGCGCGATCCACGGCAACGACTGGCTGTGGCGCTTCGGTCACCAACTGCACCACAGCACCGAGCGGCTGGATACGTTCAGCGCGTTCTGGTTCAGTCCGCTCGACACGCTGGGCTGGACGGCGGTCGGCAGCCTAGCGCTCACAGTGATCGTCGGCCTGAGTCCGGAAGCCACGACCGCCGCGCTGCTGTCGGCCACGTTGTTGGCGATGCTGACCCACACCAACGTGCGCACGCCGCGCTGGCTGGGCTGGTTCGTCGAACGGCCGGAGATGCATTCCTGGCACCACGCGCGCGGCCTGCATCGGCAGAATTATTCCGAATTGCCGGTGTTCGACCTCGTGTTCGGCACCTTCCACAATCCGCGTGACTTCGCGGCGCAGACCGGATTCCACGAAGGCGGATCTTCGCGCGTCATCGAGATGGTGATGGGGCGCGACGTGACCCGCGATGCAGCTTCGTGAAGTCCTGTTGACACCCTGATGCGGAGCGGCGGCTATGGTCGCCGCTTTCGCATGAGGAGGCAGCGCATGATCGAGACCCTGGCCAGCCCGCCGCACGTGGCCGCGTACCGGTTTACCGGCCAGCTCACCGGCGAGGACTACGACGCGTGCATCGCTGATCTGGAAAGCCGCCTGGCGCGCTTCCCGCGTATCGCCGTGCTCAGCGACCTGAGCGACATGCAGGGCGTGTCGCTCGAAGCGGTCGGCAAGGACCTGCGCTATGCGGCATCGAAGCTGGGCGAGTTCGGCCGCTTCGCGCGCGCGGCCATCGTCACCGACAAGCGCTGGCTGGTAGCCGCCACCGAATTCGCCGGACATCTGTTGCCGCACACCGAGGTGCGCACGTTTGCGCAGGATGAGCGGGCAGTGGCGTTGGCCTGGGCCGCGGAACTGGATCCGCATGCGCCCGCAGGCTGAAGGGTTACGGGAACAGGGCGCCGCTGAGCACTGCGAGCGTCATCCCCAGGCCCATGAAGGCCAGGCGGTGCAGCAGCGAAAAGGGGGCGGGTGCGCGGTGCATGGTGCTATCCAAACCTGAGTGGCGCGAACGCGCCGTGAAGCCCCTGTCCTCCTTGAACGCCCCCGCGGGAACGGACCGGCCAGACGAGCCGATGGACGGCGCCTGACGGCGTACCTATAGTGCGCGCAAAGGGGAGGGGCTATGGATCTGCAGGGAAGCGGTGGAACCCGTGCGCAGGGTCGGGGCGCGGCGCAGGCGGCAAGAGGGCGCCGGCGTCTCAAGTGCTTGGTTCTGTTCATGTTGGTGCCGGTGCTGTTCCAAGCCTCGTCGTCTACACCGCCTACGTTGGTCAGCGTGGCGGGCGGCGGAAGCCAATTGGGCGACGGTGGGCCGGCAACGCAAGCCCTGTTGGGCACGCCCGTGGACGTCGCCCTCGACAGCAGCGGCAACGTCTACATCGCAGACGTGACGCAAGCGCGCGTACGCAAGATCTCCGTCGATGGAACCATCACCACGGTCGCGGGCAATGGTTCGACAACGTATAGCGGCGATGGAGGTGCGGCAACGGGGGCGGGCATGAAGCCCGCGGCGATCGCCGTCGATGCGGGCGGAAGCCTCTACATTGCCGACCACGCGGGTTCGCGCATCCGCAAAGTGGCGCCGAACGGCATCATTTCCACCGTGGCGGGTACCGGCACGCGCGGCTTCAGCGGCGATGGCGGTCCTGGCACGGCGGCGATGCTCTACGACCCTGCTGACGTTGAAGTCGATGCCCAAGGCAACGTCTACATTGCCGACTTCGGCAACCATCGCATACGCAAACTGACACCCAACGGCACGATCACCACCGTCGCCGGTACGGGGTCGGACAGCTATGGCGGCATGGGCGGACCTGCCACGCAGGCCTATGTCGGCTATCCGATGGGCCTTGCTGTTTCGCCCCCAGGCGACATCTATGTGGTGAACGGTTTCGTGGTCAGCCGGATCGATCGCGATGGGATCATCACGATGGTGGCGGGCAATGGCATGTTCAGCGGGGATCCGTCCGCCACCAGCACGATGAGCGACGTCCGCGACGTCGCGGTCGACGGTCGTGGAGATGTCTACATCTCGACCAGCCACACCATCCAGATGGTGACGCCGGAGGGCGGCATGCATCACGTGGCAGGCACGCAGGACACGCGCGATGGTCAACGGAATACAACCTACGGCTTTGGTGGCGACGGGGGAGTTGCCACTCAAGCGTTGCTCTCGGGCCCGTCTGGCATCGCGCTGGACGCAGCAGGCAATCTGTTGATTGCCGATCGCTACAACGCTCGCGTCCGTCGATTGAGTCCCGTCCCGCACCCCGAGCCGCCACCCGGTATCGGTGCCTTTCAGGGCCAGATCAACCGGTACAACAATTTCTACAAGGACCTGGTCGCTGGTGACTTCAACGGCGACGGCCGTGACGATGTCGCCTTCTCCACCGCCAAGGACGCGTCGAACGAGCAGAGTGGCAACGTACCGAGTCGCGTGGGCATCATGCTGCAGACCGCGGCGGGGAAACTGGCGGCACCTGTCTATATCGACTTCCCGGCTGTCGTCCGGCCGCCTTCCGTGGCGGACTTCCATGGTGGAGGTCTGGCCGTGGTCGATATGGACGGTGACCGCATCGTCGACATCCTGATCGCGCAGGGCGACGGCGTCGGGTTGATTGCGGGATCGCGTTCCGGGCAGTTCTGGCGCGCGTCGTTCAGCGGAAGTCTCGGGGTTCCCGCAGACCGACTGCTGGTGATGGATGTAGATCGGGACGGGCGCAAGGATGTGGTGGCACGTAGCCTGGAAGCTGCCGGCAGTGGGCAGGCGGGCGTGAGCATCTACTTCGGCAGCGGCGCACAGGCTTCGCGACGCGACTTCATTGCGTTGGCGTTCCCGTTCGGCAGCATGGCGTCCGGCGATCTCAATGGGGACGGGGTGGCCGACCTGGCACTGGGCTACACCTTTACCGGCACGGACGACGGAGGCGCCGCGCTACTCGTCCATGATGGTGCGCGCGGATTCCTGCCTCCTGCGTTTTATGCAGCGCCAGGCAGCGGAAACACGAATCTGGCTGTGGGCGATCTGGATCGCGACGGCCGGCTAGACATCGCCATGACGCGCAATCGCGTTAGGTCGAATGCGAACGTACACATCCTGTACCAGCGGTTCGCCGGACAGTTCCAACCGATCCCGCTGGCGACGGCGCCAGAACCGGACAACATCGTCGTCACGGACATGGATCGCGACGGTTTCAGCGACCTTATCGTCCTTCACGTCAACAACTCCTCGTTCGGATACTTCCAGCAGAGTCCGACGCGTGGCCTGACCATCGAGGCGCGTTATTTCGGGGGTGGCGGCTACAACTATGCCTTCAATCCCATCGCGCTCGGCGACGTCAATGGCGACGGTCATCTGGACGTGGTGCTTCGCGAGGGCATCACTGGTGTTTACGTGCGAACGGGGACCGGACGCAGGGTTGGGCTCCGCGTCAACGGAAGCCAGCCGCTGGTGCCGCCGGGATCCGGGAGCAGCGCAACGGTGGCGTGGCCTCAAAGTGGAGGGGTGCCGACGGAGTTGAGATCGCTCGCTCGAGCGGATGCGCCCGCAGAGACCGGAGTGCATGCGTCGGGCGCGATGGCGCCCGGAGCGCGTTGGCTACGCGCATGGCAGCCGCAGGTGCAAGTTCACCGCTTGGTCCGGTTCGTCCAGGCGTGGATCGCGAGCGCCACCGGGCGGGCGCGGCGCATGCTTGGTGAAGGACGACCTGCAGATGCATTGGTGTTGCCTGCACCCCAAGCCTTCACGTCATCATCTCGGGCAGTAGCGATGGCTCAACCCGCGACGATTGCGAGGCCGCTGCGCGATGGCAGGGCGGCCATCTGCGACCGCCTTCGCTGACAAGTCTCAGGCGCGGAGCGGCTCCACGCGACAACCTTCGGCGTCGCACCCCGTCGGCTGTGGCGGCATACGCTGTCGTTGGACAGGTTCTTCTCCTGCCTCATGCACCAGCGCTGCGATTTGCGCGCCCAGCACCAGGTCGCTGACCTGGCCGAAATGCTGGTGGCGGATCCGGCCCTGGGCGTCGATCAGCACCAGCGTCGGCGTGCCGCGCATGGCGTAGGCCTCCATCGTCTGCGGGATCGGGCCGTGCGTGCCGGGGCGGTCCACGCCGACGGGGAAGGCGATGCGGTACTCGTGCAGGAAGGCTTCCAGCGCCACCGGCGTCATCGCGGCGTGGTGTTCGAACACGGTATGCAGGCCGACGACGGCGACCTGGTCCGCGGGGAACGTGGCGTGGACGCGGGCGGCCTGCGGCAGGCCGTGCGACACGCAGCCCGGGCACAGCATCTGGAAGGCTTCCAGCACGATGACCTTGCCGCGCAGGGCGTCCAGCGACAGGGGACGGGATGTGTTGAACCAGCGGTCCACCTGCCAAGGTGGCGCCGGGCGATCAATGGCGTTCATGGGGAATGTCTCTGAGGGTCGCGGCCGGTCCGGCGTGGACCGGCGCGACGGGGGATGGGCTTACTTGTTCGGCTTGCCGGGCAGGCTCAGGTTGCCGGAGGCGACCTTGAACACGTCCACCACGCACAGCAGCGGCGCATGCACGCTGGCGTTGACGCGCAGGCCGGCGGTGACGCCGTCGAAGCTGCCGGCGGTGACCACGCCGATGTCGTCGAACGGCACTTTCACCTCCACCGTTTCGGCATTGAGCGTGGGGCTCCAGCCCGGGCTGTCGAGCAGGATGGGGAAGCCGGGCCAGGTCTTCGGCAACCGCGGCTTGCTGCCCTCGGGGATGTCGACCACGGCGAGCGCGCCGGGGCCGCAGGCCTGGTTTGGTTTCAGCACGACCCAATGGCTGTGCCACAGGTTGCCGTCGTTATCGAGCTCGCCATCGCCGTTCTCGTCGTACAGCGGCGTGTCGTCGAAGTCGGGGTGCGCGGTGACCGCCATCGCCAGGATGCCGGCGCCTTTCTCGAAGCCGACTTCGTACGGATCGATGGTGGTCGGCCACACGTAGGAGAACACGTCGCTGCCCGCCAGCTTGCCGGTGGCGGCGGGCGTGCTCTTGCCGGCCTTGCCGGACACGGCCATGTGGAAGGTAGCGATGTTCTTGTCGGTGGTGATCTTGGTGTGGACGATGTCGAAATCGGCGGTCACCATCTTGTTGGCGGTGGACGGGATACCGCCGGTGTGGGCCTTGCCGTCGTGGGCGTGCACGCCGCCGATGGCCAGCGCGAGTGCTGCGGCCAACGCAAAACGTCGGGTGGTGTTCTGGCGCATAATCAAATTCCTCTTGCTTGCTCTCGTAGGGTGGGTGGGAGGTACCGGGCGGCGTCCGATGGCAGTCGGGCGCCGCCCATCTTTTTCCGCCTAGGGCGGAGTCGGTTGCCGGAAGCGCAGGACGCTTCCCTCGCGTTGTGCGTCGGCGGCTGGCTGCTGCTCCGCGCAGTCCACGCGCAGTTCCGCATCGCCGAACGCCTTGTCGAGGAAGGCACAGACATGCGGTGCCTCGCGTTCGCCCGAGGCGAACGGCCGGAAGAACTCGCAGCCCAGGCAGGTCCGCAGGCCGGTAGCCAGGCCTTGTTCCTGCGCTTCATTCACCAGCAGCTGGGTCACGCGCAGCAGGGCGCCGAGATCGGTCTCGCCCAAGGTCTCGACCAGCGAACCCATGCCCTGGTCCGGACGCTGCAGCTGGGTGGCCATGCGCGAACCGGCCGACGTCAGCTTCACCCGCGCGGCGCGCGCATCGTCGGGGTCGGGCGTGCGGCGGATCCACTGCTTGCCTTCCAGGGCCTTGAGCGAATCGCTGAGGCTGGCCGGCGACACGCCCAGGCGCTCGGCGATCTGGCGGGCGCGCAGGCCGTCCTGCACGCCCTGCAGCATCCGCAGCACCGCGGCCTGCGTGGGCGGCAGCGAGGGCGTGCCGTCCTGCCGCCACGATTGCGCGCGCACCAGGTGGGCGAGTTGCTCCAGGCCCCGGGTGGCCTGCCCGCGCTGGAAGGGGGTATCGATCATGGCGAATAAGTTAGGAGTCCTAACTATATAAGTCAACGACCGTTCGTCGGCACGGGAAGGCAGGCCCATCGCGTCACCAGCGCATCATCGGCAGCGGATCCAGCGGGTGCCGCCGCCATCGCTGCAGCGTCAGCTTTGCCAGGCGCCGGTGGAAGCCCGCGTTCGGGAAGGCGGCGATCACCTCGCGCACGGCGGCGCGCGGCAGCCCGAAACGGCGCACGCCCCGGCTGACATCGATCCAGTCCGCACGACGAAAGGCTTCCACGCTCGCCTGCGTGCCGGCGGGCAGCGTGCGGATCCGGTGGTGGGCATCGATCATCGCGTCGATCTCGTCGCTCCAATCCGTGCGGCCAGCGGCCTGCAGGTGCGCCCGCGCCAGTGCGCGCGACGGCGGCAGGTAGTCGAACGTGCCGGCCGTCCAGATCCCGAGATCGTGGAAGGCGATGGCAATGCTCAGCTTCTCCAACGCGTCCGCGTCGCCGGGCGCGAGCAGCCAATAGAAGTTCGCCACCCGGTAAGCGTGGTGGCGGTATCCGGTGGCGTCGTCGCCCAGCGCCGCCGCGTGCGCGGCGAGCAGGGCGTCGAGCGTCGGCAACGCGGTCAGCACGGCCGCGTCCGCCGGCTCAGGTCACGGGCTGGGCCAGCGTCGCGCGTCCGCGGCGCAGGGCGCGGACCTGCAGCGCCATGCCGACGAGGAACACCAGGAAGGTGCCGCCCACCAGCTTCTGCAGCAGCGGATCCTGCGGACCGGACACCAGCGGCGCGCCGATCGGCACGCGAGTCAGCGTTTCGGTGAAGCCGGGAATGAAGTGAAAATACACCGTCAGCGTGAACGCCAATGCCGAAGCGACATGCCGCCACGAACCCAGCACCGCATTGCGGCCCAGCAGCACGGCGACCGCCAGCACGATCAGCGTCAGCACGGTCAGGCCGTGAGCTTCGCTCAGCTTGCCGGTGCGCATCAGGAAGAAGCTGGTCAAGCAGGTCGCGACGGTGAACCAGGTGTACGTCTTGCCCAGCGGCGTCGCATAGCGGATGTCGTGGTAACGCAGCAGCGCGTACAGGCCGCCGAACAGCGAGACCAGGCTGATCGCGGTATGGAACCAACCGAACGGGGTGATGTTGAGCATGGGATGTTCCTCAGTGGGCAGGCGGCGGCGGATCGGGAAGATCGAACTGCATGAGGTTCCAGCGGGTGACGTCCTCTTCCCACTCATCGCCGGTGGCGGCGGTGAGCGGCAGGGCCAGGTTGGCCACGATCATGCGGCGCCCCTGTACGGCGCTGGCCGCGGGGAACAACAGCCCGCGCGGTGCGCCCTGGTCGTCCACCCCGAGGAAGTCGCCGGCACGATGGCGGACACGGCCGCGCTCGTCCAGTGCCACCAGCGTGTCGATCTGGTTGGCCGACACCCACAGCAGGCCGGCGTGGAACAGCAGGCCGTCGGCGCCGTAGGCGCCGTCCGCGAGCACTTCGATCGCACCCTCCGGCATCCGCTTGCGCAGCACGCGCCCGTCGCCGGCGTTGTTGATGTACAGCACGGACTCGTCGGTGTTGAACGCCATGCCGTTCGCGCCGAACGGCAGCGCGCCGGTGGTCGCCAGCAGCGGGTCGCGCGCGAACACGTCCACCGTGCACGGGCGGCAGGTGGCGGCGTTCGCGATGCGATAGATCGCGCCCTGGAACGAATCGGAGACGTACAGCGTGCCGGCACGGTCGAACACCATGCCGTTGATGGCCGGGAAACCCTGCGACCCGAACGTGATCGTGTCGTGGCTGCCATCGGGATTGTCGATGCGTCGCGCGGGTGGCGCCGCCGGCGACAGGGCCGTGAACGTGGCGACATCTTCGATGGCACTGTCGGCGTCGAAGCGCGCCGGCAGGCGTTGCAGTTTCGAGGCGCCGAAATTCAGTACGTAGACGTGACCGTCGTGGAAGGCGACGCCGGTGAGCGGCGTCGGCCCGAAGCGGCGTTGCGCCAGCAGGCGGCCGTCGGCGGCGAAACGCAGCAGCTGGTTGCTGCGTGCGGAGTCCGGCGTGCGCGCGTCGAAGGTGCCGACGTAGACCTCGCCGGTTGCGGGATCGACGTCCAGGCTCTCCGGATGACGTGCATCCGCCGGCAGCGTGGCGAACGGCGTGACCGGCAGGCGACCGCTATCTGCCGCGACGGATGATCCCGCGACCGACAGGGCGGCGAGACCGAGAACGAGCAGGAGTCGAGCGCGCATGCATAGCTCCACGGAGGGGCAGATCGCACGCTGGCATGGGGCATCCTCACAGGCTTGTACCCGCGTGCGGGCACATGCCGGAAACGAAGAACGCCGGCATGCGCCGGCGTCCCTTGTGGTCCGTGAAGCGTGCGGGCTTCAGCGGTTGTCGATGCTCCAGCCGCCGGCGCCGCGGGCGGCCAGGGTGATGAAGCCGCCGGCCAGGGCGAAGTTCTTCAGGAACATGATCTGCTGGATCTGGTCGCCCAGGTTGCTGTGGAACAGCACCGCGCTGGCGATCGAGAACACCGCCAACAAGCTGGCGACGATGCGGGTCTTGTAGCCGGCGACGATCGCCAGGCCGCCCAGCACTTCCAATGCAATGACCAGCGGCAGCAGCGCGCCGGGGACGCCGACGGACGCCATGTAGCCGGCGGTACCGGCGTAGGCGGCCAGCTTGCCGAGGCCGGAGATGATGAAGAGGGAGGCGAGCAGGCTGCGGCCGACGAGGTCGGCGGCGCCACGCAGGGCGGGAACGCGGGTGATGGTCGGGGTGACGGTAACGGTGGACATGGTGGACTCCGGGGAATGGGTGGTGGGTACAGCGGGTACGGAGCGCAGGTTAGGCCGTGGCGACACATCCCGGAAGCCTATATATTTCGATGATATCCATCGTCTGGAGCGATACATGCTCGACGCCGTCACGCTCGACCAGCTCCGCACCTTCATCGCCGCTGCCGAACAGGGCAGCTTTTCCGCCGCGGGCCGCAAGCTGCGGCGTGCCCAATCGGTGGTCAGCCAGACGCTGGCCAACCTTGAACTGCAACTCGGCGTCACCCTGTTCGATCGCAGCAGCCGCTACCCACAGTTGACCGAGGCCGGTCGCCTGCTGTTGCTCGAAGCGCGTGCGGTGGCCGAGCACATGGACACCTTCAAGGCGCGCGCCCGCAGCGTGGCCGAAGGACTGGAGCCCGAACTGTCGGTCGCGGTGGACGTGATGTTCCCGATGGACGCGCTGACGCGCGCCGCTGCGCACAGCGGTAGCGCGTTCCCGCACACGCCATTGCGGTTGTACGTGGAAGTACTGGGCGGCGTGATCCAGCCCGTGCTCGACGGTACCTGTCGGATCGGCGTGGTGGGCTCGCTGCCCGAGCTGCCTGACGACGTGGTGGCGGAACCGCTGCTGGCGGTGCCCTTCGTCACCGTCGCTGCGCCCACGCACGCGATGGCCGGCCTGCGCGGCACCGTGCCGGTGAAGACCGCGGCGAAGCATGTGCAGCTGGTGCTCACCGACCGCACGCCGCTGACCGCAGGTCGCGATTTCGCGGTGCAGTCGCCGTTGACCTGGCGGTTGGCCGATCTCGGCGCCAAGCATGCGTTCCTGCGCGCGGGCCTGGGCTGGGGCCATATGCCGCTGCACATCGTCGAGGAAGATCTCGCTGCCGGCCGACTGAAACGCCTGCGTATCGCCGACGCCGATCCGCGGTACGCGCAGATGCCGATGCGCGCGGTGTGGCGCAAGGACACGCCGCCGGGGCCCGCCGGGCGCGCCTTCATGGCGCAGTTGCGCGCGGGCTGACCTGCCGTGTTCAGGCCGATGAAGCCGCGTCGACATCGCTGACCGCCCATCGCGGCTGTCAACGCGGGCGCGCGCCGCGCGTTGGAAGAGGTATCGCCCCACGGGATCCCGTGATGATCCGACGCGACACCACCAGCGCCGCCAACCGCTTCGGCCTGGGCGCACGCCCCGGCACGCTGGCGCAGGTCGACGACCCACGCGCATGGCTGCAGGCCCAGCTCGATGCACCTGCAGCAGTGCCACGCACCTCGTTGCCCACCAGCGCCGATTACCTGCGGCAGGAGTACGACTATCTCCGCGACCGGCGTGCCGCACGCAATAGCGAGGGCAACGGCCAGGACGACGCGGTGATGGGGTTTCGCGAGCGCTTCGCACGGTTGCAGCTGAGCGAACTCGGCTGGCGCTATCGGCAGGTGGTGGCGACCGAGCAGGATTTCATCGAACGGTTGGTGCGGTTCTGGTCGAACCACTTCGCCGTCTCTGCCGACAAGCGCACCGCGGCGCTGTACGCCGCGCCGATGGAGCGCGAGGCGATCCGTCCGCACGTCACCGGGACGTTCGCCGACCTGCTGGTCGCGGTGGAGCAGCATCCGGCGATGCTGCGTTACCTGGACAACGTGCGCTCGGTGGGCGAGCAATCGCGGCTGGCGCAGCGCCAGCGGCGCCGCATGGACGAAGAGGGCGCGCGGCGCGCGGGCCTCAACGAGAACCTCGCGCGCGAGATCCTGGAATTGCACACGCTGGGCGTGGACGGCGGTTACGCGCAGGACGACGTACGCGAACTGGCGCGTGCGATCACCGGCTGGAGCGTGCCGCTGCCGCGCGACCTCGACGCCGGTGGCGCCGCCACGTTCCGCTTTCGCGCCAACGCGCACGAAGCGGGCCCGCGCGCGGTGCTCGGGCGTCGCTATGCGGCCGAGGGCGAAGCGCAGGGCCGGGCCATCCTGCACGATCTGGCGGTGCACCGGGCGACCGCGCGCCACGTCTGCGGCAAGCTCGCGCGGCATTTCGTCAGCGATACGCCGCCACGCGCTCTGGTGGACCGCATGGCGACCGCCTGGGAGCGCAGCGGCGGCGGGCTGCGCGCCGTGTACGCGGCGATGATCGACAGTCCCGAGGCCTGGGCCGAGGACGCACGCAAGTTGAAGACGCCGGACGATTTCGTCGTCTCGGCCCTGCGCAGCACCGGGACGTTGCCGAACGAGCAGCCGCGCGCGCTGGTCGGCTTGCTCGGCCGGCTCGGGCAGCCGCCGTTCACGCCGCGCTCGCCGGCGGGCTTCGCCGATGACGCCGCGGAATGGAGCGGCGCCGATGCGGTGTGGAAGCGGATCCAGGCCGCGCAGACGCTGGCGGAAACCGCGGGCGGCACGGCACCCGATCCGCTGCGTACCGCAGGCGACGTGTTCGGTCCGCACCTCGATGCGGACACCGCGTTGGCGGTGCGCCGTGCCGAATCGCCGCGCGAAGGGCTGGCGTTGCTGTTCGCCAGTCCCGCCTTCCAGTGGAGGACGTGATGATGAAACTGACCCGACGCCATTTCCTCGCCGCTGGCGGTGCCGCCACGACGCTCAGTCTGTGGCCGCGCCTGGCGCGTGCGGCGGACGCGCAGGACACGCGCCTGCTCGTCGTGCTGCTGCGCGGCGGCTTGGATGGCCTGCACGCCGTCACGCCGGTCGGCGATCCGGCGTTCGCGCGCCTGCGCGGCGGTCTGGCGGTGGACGGCGCGCGCGCGCTCGATGCCGACTTCGCGCTGCATCCCGCCCTGGCTTTCAGCCATGAACTCTACGCACGACACGAGTGGTTGCCGGTGCTCGCGGTCGCGCCGCCGTATCGGTTGCGCTCGCACTTCGAAGCGCAGGACAACCTGGAAAGCGGCACGCCCGCCGGCGGCGGGGTGGCGAACGGCTGGCTCAACCGCTGCGTTGCCGCACTGCCGTCCTCGCGCGCGCTGTCGGTCAGCACGGTGATGCCGCTGATCCTGCGCGGCCCGGCCGATGCGACGACGTGGTCGCCGCCGTTGCCCGAGGACGTCAACCCGATCCTGCTGCAACGCCTGCAGTCGCTTTACGCGGCCGACGCGCAGCTCGCGCATCCGTTCGAGCAGGCGGTCGCGGCGCAGGGCATGCAGGCCGGCGGCAACGTGGCGCGACTGCCGCAGGCGATGGCCGCGGCGGCGCGGTTCATGGCGGCGCAGGACGGGCCGCGCATCGGCTTCGTCGAGAACACCGGCTGGGACACCCACGCGCAGCAGGGGCCGGTGCTCGCGCGCAAGCTGGCCGAACTCGATCAGGGCCTGCGCCAGTTCCACGACGGTGTCGGCGCGCTGTGGTCGCGTACGGTGGTGATGGTGGTGACCGAGTTCGGTCGCACCGCCGCGGTCAACGGTACCGGCGGCACCGACCACGGCACCGGCACGCTGGCGATGCTGGCCGGCGGCGCCGTCGCGGGCGGCCGCATCGCCGGCGATTGGCCCGGGCTGGCACCGGCACAGCTCAACGAAGGCCGCGACTTGCGCGCAACGACCGATCTGCGCAGCGTGTTCAAGGGCGTGGTCGGCGACCACCTCGGCATCGCGACGTCGGCGCTGGATGCGCGCGTGTTCCCGGACAGTCAGGGCGCGCGTGCGATGACGGGATTGCTGCGCGGCTGATGCCGCGCCGGATCGCTCAGGCCATCGCCTGTCGCAGCTGGCCGCGGGCGAGGGCGGTGGCTTCCTCGACTTCCATCGGCCGGCCGAAGAAATAGCCCTGCATCTCGTCGCAGCGCATCTGCTGCAACGCGCTCATCTGCTCGGCCGTTTCCACGCCTTCGGCGATCGTGCGCAGGCCCATTTCGTGGGCGAGCACGAGGATCGTGCGGGCGATGGCGCGGTCGGTGCTTTCGGCGGCGATGCCGTCCACGAAGCTGCGGTCGATCTTGATGATGTCCAGCGGCAGGCGCTGCAGGTAGGCCATGCTGGAGTAGCCGGTGCCGAAATCGTCCAACGCCAGGCGCACGCCCAGTGCGTGCAGCGCCTGCAGCATCTGCTGCGCCGCGCCCATGTCCTCCACCAGCACGCTCTCGGTGAGTTCCAGCGTCAACGCGTCGGCGGGCAGTGCATGCCGTTGCAGACAGTCGGCGATCCACGGTGCCAGCGTCGGCTGGCCGAGCTGGCTGGGCGACAGGTTCACCGCCATGTTCAGCGTGCGCAGGCCCATCGCGCGCCAGCGTGCGAGTTGCTGGCAGGCCTGTTCCAGCACGAAGTGGCCGATGTCTTCCATCAGGCCCGCGCTTTCCGCGAGCGGGATGAACACCGACGGCGGCACTTCGCCCCAGGCCGGATGCCGCCAGCGGGCGAGCGCTTCGAAGCCGTTCAACTGCAGCGTGTCGCCGTCGACGACAGGCTGGTAGGCCAGGCGCAGCTGGCCGCGTGCGACCGCTTCGCGCAGTGCGGTGACGCGGCTGAGGCGGTCGTTGGCTTCCTGCAGCGCACCGGCGGAAGGCAGGCGCACCTGGTTGCGGCCGGCGCGCTTGGCCAGGTGGCGCGCGTCGTCCGCGCTGCGCAGCAGGCCTTGCAGATCGATGCCGTGCTCCGGTGCGTGCGCCAGGCCGATGCTGGCGGTGACGGTGAACGAGGGATGGGTGGAATACAGCGCGATCGGCTGACCCACGGCACGCCGGATTTCTTCCGCCCAATGATTGAGCTGGTCGATGTCCGTGTCCGGGAAGTGCACCAGGAAGCCTTCGCCTCCGTAGCGGTAGACGCGGCCCTGCTCAGCGACGGCGCCGGAGATGCGCTGGCCCATGCGACGCAGCACTTCGTCGCCGCCATCGTGGCCGAACGAATCGTTGACCATGCCGAAGCCGTCCAGGTCGACGATGGCCAGGCCGTGTCCCGACGGCGTCTGCGCGGCGATCTGCTCGGTGATCAGCGTGGCCTGCGCGGAGAAGCGCGGCAGGCCGGTGGCGCTGTCCATCGCGGCGGCGTCGTTGAGCCGGCGCTGCGCATCGAGGCGGCGTTCGGTTTCGGTCAGCAGCGAACGCGCGGTTTCCGCCGCCTCGGTGGAGCGGCGCCGCGACAGGTCCAGCAGGAACAACACGAACGCGATCAGCAGGCCGCTGCTCAAGCCGCCGACGACGAGCGCGCGCGGCAGTGCGAACGAGGTCAGCGCGGGCGGCGCCCACAGCGCGAGTTCGACGTCATGGCCGGGCAGGGTCACGGTTTGCACCGACAGCGGCTCGCCGATCGGGTCACCCTGTTCGACGGTCTGCATGCCGTCGGCGGTGGCGCGCACGGGGCGGTCGGAGAACACCGCCTTGTTGAGCGTGCGCACGAAGTCATCGAGCGCGATGAAGGCCTGTGTGCGGCGTCCGCCGTTGTCGACGGTGAGCCACCAGCCGCCCGGCACGGGCAGCAGGTCGCCATCGTCGGCGACCGGCAGCGGCGGCGAGGGCGCGGCGGGCGCATTGAAGCCCGGTTCCACCCAGCGGAATTCGCCGGCATCACCGACGCTGCGGACCACGCGGAAGGCGGCATACGCCTTCACCATGTCGGTGACGTGGCGGTTGAAGAGGTCTTCGGCCACGTCGGGGCGCGCGGCCACTAGCGAGGACGACAGCTGCCGCAACGCACTACGGCGCAACTCGACGCCGCGCTGGAAGGTCGCCGACGCGCTGGCGGTTTGCGTTTCCATCACCCGGCGCGCCATCGCGTCGCGGTCGGCGGTGGCGGCCAGCCAGAACATCCCGCCCAGGGCCAGCGCCGCGGCCATCGGCAGCACGCCGAACAGGCGCTCGCGCAACGAATTCTCGCCGGCCACCGCCAGCGCCAACCCCATCGCGCCGAGCTGCGCCGTCGCCGTCAGGGAGATCTGGTACATCGACATGCCTTCGCGGTGGTAAGGCAACTGGATCAGCAGACCCAACGCCGCCATGCCGGCCACCGAGGCCATCGCGATGCCCAGGCCGCGGGTGATGCCCCAGCGCGCGTTTTCCCACCGCTGCAGCGCCTGCGGCAGCAGCGCCACCGCCACCCACGTCGTCAGGACGCCGTAATCGGTGTAGCCGCCGATCAACGGCGTGGTCGCACGCGGCAGCCAACCCCATTGGTGGAGCAAGGCGTTCAGCGGCGTGGTGATGCCGGCCAGCGTCTGCAGCAGCGTGAGCAGCAGCGGCAAGGCGACCAGTCCCATCAGGGTCCAGGCCGCGCGTTCCTGATCGCGCTGGCGCAGCAGCAAGGCCATGGCGAGCAGCGCCAGGGTCAGCGTGGAGATCGGCCGCATCGGCAGGTAGCTGACGCCCATCCGGCCGACCAGGCTGCCCGGCGCGTGCCAGCCGACCAGCGCCACCACGCTGAAGGCAAGCACGAAGGCGACCAGCTCCGTACTGGTATCGAGCGTCCGTCCCGCGCGCAACGACGGCGTGTAGACCAGCAGGAACATCGCCAGCGCCGACAGCGCCAGCGACCAGCCGATCTCGGCAGGCGCACCGGCCGGTTGCAGCGCGCCCAGCACGGGCTGTATCGCCAGCAGCAGCAGGGCCGCGGCAAACACGCGCATGACGAATTCCGGCCAATAACCGCGCCACAGCCTTGCCCACGCGATGATCGTGGTGGCCGCCAGCACCAGGCAGCTGCCCAAGGCGTGGAACTGCCACGCATGCACGAGGAACAGCACCGACAGCAGGCCGGCTACCGCGGCGCGCACCTGGCGTTGCTCGCTGCGCCAGGTGGCGATGGCCACCAGCACGCCGACCACCGGCACGCTGTCGTCGACGAAATGGCCGCTGCCCATGTTCACCAACGTGAACCCGGCCGCCATCACCCACGCCAAGGCAGCCGCAAAGCGCTGTGCCCATTGCATGGGCCGCCATAGGTCCTGGTGTATTGCCAATGCCTTCCCCTGCGGGGCCGACGCCCCGGGCACCGTGATACCGAAATCGCCGCCGGGCCGCAAGCGCGGCCGACGCAATGGGTGAACGGGGCAGGCAGAACCGGCGCGCGGTCATGCGCGCCGGTGTGGTGCAGCGGTCAGCTCTTGGCGAACGCCAGCATGTCGGCGTTGAGCTTGTCCTTGTGCGTATCGGTGATGCCGTGCGGCGCACCGGGATAGACCACCAACTGGCTGTTCTTCACCAGCTTGGCCGAGGCGCGCGCCGCGGCATCGATCGGCACGATCTGGTCGTCATCGCCGTGGATGATGATGGTCGGCACGTCGAACTTCTTCAGGTCTTCGGTGAAATCGGTTTCCGAGAACGCCTTGATGCTGTCGTACGTGTTCTTGTGGCCGCCCATCATGCCCTGCAGCCACCACGCATCGATGACGCCCTGCGAGGGCTTCGCGCCGGGACGGTTGTAGCCGAAGAACGGACCGGTGGGGATGTCCTTGAACAGCTGCGAGCGGTTGGCCAGCAGGCCGGCGCGGATGCCGTCGAACACATCGATCGGCAGGCCGCCGGGATTGGCCTCGGTCTTCACCATCAGCGGTGGCACCGCAGACACCAGGCCCGCCTTCTTCACCCGCTTCGTGCCATGGCGGCCGATGTAGCGCGCCACTTCGCCGCCGCCGGTGGAGAAGCCGAACATCGTGATGTCCTTCAGGTCCAGGTGTTCGATCAGCTGCGCCAGGTCGTCGGCGTAGTGGTCCATGTCGTTGCCGTCCCACGGCTGGCTGGAGCGCCCGTGGCCGCGGCGGTCGTGCGCGATCACGCGGAAGCCGTTCGCGGCCAGGTGGTAGGCCTGCGATTCCCAGCTGTCCGCGTTCAACGGCCAACCGTGGCTGAGGGTGACGACCGGGCCGTCCTTCGGGCCCCAGTCCTTGAAGTAGATCTGCACGTCGTCTTTGGTGGTGAACAGGCCCATGGCGGTTCTCTCGAGGGTGGGGGAAGGGGGAGGGAGCGACGATGCGGCGGAGGCGGGCGCCTCGCTGCGGCTGCAGGCGGCCAGCGGCAGGAACGCCGCGCCGGTGATGGCCGCGCCGGCCAGCATCAGCTGCCGTCGTTGCAGGTCGATGTCCTGGGGAAGGTCCGGCATCGGGTGTCATCCGGGAGTGAGGGTGGGAGACCGGCACCTTCCCATCCCCCTCCGCGCGTCGATTGCACCGGCGTGCGCAGATGCGGGTTCACGCTGCTGCGGACGTGCGGAGGAGGCGCGCGGGTGCGTCGACTCGGCTTATAGTCCGCGCACCTTCACCGGAGCGCCCCGCGATGCCGATCGAACTGAAGATGCTGGCCTGGTCCGTCGCGCTTGGCCTGGCGCACGTGCTGGTGGGCGCGGCGCTGACCACGCACCAGCGTGGCCTGAAGTGGAATGTCGGTGCGCGCGATGCGGTACTGCCGCCGTTGACCGGCGCGGCGGCGCGGGTGGATCGCGCGCTGCGCAACTTCCTGGAAACCTTTCCCTTCTTCGCTGCCGCCGTGCTCGCGGTGGTCGCGCTGGAACGCGGCGATGCCACCACCGCGCTGGGCGCGCAGTGCTATTTCTGGGCGCGCCTGGTCTACGTGCCGCTGTATGCCGCCGGCGTGCCTTATCTGCGCACGGTGGTGTGGGCGGTCTCGCTGTGGGGCTTGCTGCAGGTGCTGTGGGCGCTGTTCTGAGGGCGTGGGCCCCAGGTTCATCGCAGGGCAGGGCTCGCGTATCGGATTCACACTAGACTAGGGGCGAACCCCCATCGAGCCCGCGTGCATGCACGCGGGCGTTGTGCGACCGACCGGATGCTGTCCCGTATCTCCCCCCTGATGCCCCTGTTGCTGTTGGCCGCCCTGGTGCTGACGGGCTGCCGTGTGGGCTCGCCGGATGTCGCGCCCGACGCGCTGGCGCAGGCCCCGGTCGAACCGCCGAAGGACACGCCGGCCCAGCAGGCAGAACGCGGCGATGGCGCGGTGTCCACCGGCCCGGTCTCCACCGAATCCAGGAAGTCCGGCGACGGCCTGCCCACCGAATGGCCGACCGCCAAGGTGACCTCGGGCACCGCGTACGTCAGCTGCCAGGCCGACTACACCACCGAGGAAGGCGACGGCGTCGCCCTGGAATCGCTGGCGTTCTTCAGCGTGGTCGATGCGCTGTCGCCGTGCCAGAAAGGTGGCGTGCTGCGCCTGCGCTACCAGGGCAAGATCGCGGCCGATTTCACCGATCTGGTCACCCGCGTGGCCGACATCGCCGACCGCATGGGCATCCACAAGCGGATCCTGGACCTGGACTCGGCCGGCGGTCAGGTGGAAGACGCCATCCGTGCCGGCGATGCGATCGGCGCCAATGGCTGGACGATCTGGGTACGCGAAGGCTCGGTCTGCCACAGCGCCTGCGTGTTCGTGCTGGGCGCGGGCGACAACCGGATGATCTCCGGCAAGGTCGGCGTGCACCGGATCATCCGCATGAGTTCCACCGCGACCACCCGCAGCGAACTCAACGAAGAGCTGCGCGGCGTGTACGACCGGGTGAAGGACTACCTGTCGCGCAACGGCGTGGCGGTGGCGGTCGCCGACCTGATGATGACGGTGCCGAACCGCCGCCTGCGCCTGCTCAGCAAGGACGAGTTGCAGGAATACGGCCTGGATGGCACCAACGCCGCGCAGGACGACCTCGATCGGCTGCAGCTGATGCGCCGCTGCGGCGAGGATTTCGTCACCCGCCGCGACGCCTTCATGCGCAGCTTCGACAACGAGTGCAAGACCGCCGGCGCCGGCCTGGACGAGATGCAGGCCTGCGGCCTGAAGCTGCGCGAGCGCTTCCAGTTCCCCGACGCGAAATGCCCGGCCGACAGCCCGCTGTCCGAGTTCGATCGCCTGGCCGACGTGGAGGTCGCGCCCGGATCGCCGGACGACGCGACGGCCGCACCGCCGCCGGAAGCCGGCACCGCCCACTGACGGTGGCGTGCGCGAGGCTTTCTTGCCCGCACGCCAGGCAAAAAGACCCAGCGTTCAGTCTTTGGGAGTGAAGCGCGAGGCTTTTCCACTCACGCGTGAATCCCGGGAGACTGAAGGCCGAGTCTTTGCGTGTGAAGGCCGATGCTTTTTTTCTGGCGCGTGAGTGCCGGGCGAGTGAAGACCGAATCTTCGCGTGTGAAGGCCGATGCTTTTTTTCTCGCGCGTGAGTCCGGGGAGACTCGAGGCCGAATCTTTGCGTGTGAAGCACGAGACTTTTTCACTCGTGCCCGATTCCCGGGAAACTCAAGCTCGAGTCTTTGCGCATGAAGCGCGAGGCTTTTTCGTTCGCGCCAGGCGGATGCCGCCGTGCGGCGCCGTCAGGTCCTGGCGCGTTCGCGGAGGATCAGGGCAACCCGTACGGTGGCCCTGATGCACGTCAGGAACAGGGCGCACGTGGTGATGAGGAAGAAAGGTCCCGGGCTGGGCTCGGCATCCAGCGTGGTCAGGAATTTGTAGAGGCTGAGGATCAGCAGGCAGATCAAGGCCGCCAGCCAGAGGACGTGCTTGGCAAGAGGGCGTGGGGTGGAGGTTGGGGCCATGGCGCGGTCGATTCCGGGCGCCGTCAGCCCACCACCCGGATCTCCGCATCGCCGAGGCGGACGACCTGACCGGCGCGGATCTTCGCGGTCTTGCGCAGTTCCACCACGCCATCCACCGTCACCTCGCCGCTGGCGACGAGGGCCTTGCCCTGGCCGCCGCTGTCGGCGAGGCCGACCAGCTTCAGCAGCTGGTTGAGTTCCACGTGGTCGCGGTCGAGGTCGAAGTCGATGGTCTGCATGCGGGCAGTGTACCGCCCGCTCACTCCGCCTCGAAGCGCGCGACCTCCTCGATCTGCGCCTGGGCACGGCGCAGGCTGGCGCCGGTCACGCTGTCGTCCATGAACTTGGCCAGGCGCGGGCGCGCCGGGTTGCGCGACCAGCGGTGCAGCCATGCGGTGCCCAGCAGGCCCGCCGCACCGACCCCCAGGCCGATCCAGACCATGCCCGGCGCACGGGCGTACAGGTCGGTGCCGCCGAGGCCCGCCAACACCATCAGCAGCGGCACCCACAGGAACCACCACGGCAGTCCGGCCAGCATGCCGTTGACGATGTAGGTGCGGCGCAGGGTGGCCAGGCGCTTCTGGATGTCGACGATGGGCTGGGCGTAGTCGATCTCGCCGATGCGGTGCAACGTCTGCCCCGCCATCGCGATCGTGGCGATGCCGTAGAGCTGCACGACGATGCCGGCGACGATCGTCGTCCACGGCAGTCCGTCGGCCGATTGCCCGCCCTGGATCCAGAGCAGGGCGGCCAGCCCGATGAAGGGAATGCCGAACATCGTCTGCACCACCTGGCCCCAGAACAGCGGGCGCAGGCTGGACAGTGCCTTCTGCTTGCGCTGCTCCAGCAGTACATGGGTCTGCAACGCGTCGTGGCGTTCCAGGCGGCGCGACAGCGCCTGCCACGCCAGTTTCAGATCATCGGGTTCCATCGTGGCGATTCCGTGGGAAGAGGTCATGGGATCAGAGTTCCTGGCGCAGCCGCTGCTTCAGCCGGCTGATCTTGGTGGCGACGTTGGTTTCGCTCAGGCCGAGCACGTCGGCCATCTCGCGGTAGCTGTGGTCTTCCAGGTAGAGCAGCAGCAGGGCGCGGTCCAGCGGCGGCTGCGCCTGGATGAAGCGGTACAGCAGGTCGACCTGCTGGCGGCCCTCGTGGTCGTGCGCATGCGGGTCGGCGAGCTCATGGTGGGCCTCGTCCCAGGCGTCCGGCTGCACGCCGCGGGTGCGGCCGCGCACGTAGGAGATGGCCACGTTCAGGGCGATCCGATACATCCAGGTGGCCACCGAGCGCTGCGGGTCGTAGTCCGGCCAGGCGCGCCACAGCTGGGTCGCGATCTCCTGGATCAGGTCGTCGCGGTCGTCCGGGTGCCAGGCATAGGTGCCGGCCACCTTGGCCACCAGGCCGCGATGGGCCTGCAGCACGGCCTGGAAGCCGTCGCGGGCGTCCGTGTCCTTCGGGGAAGTCATGGCAAGGGTCGTTTCCATCCGGCACCGGGTCGATTGTGCAGTCTGGAAGGTGATTCGCCGGGGTGGCGGGAAAATCACACCGTTCACGGTCGCCATGCGGGGCGTCGCGTGCTGCAACGCGACAGGAAGCCCCCGAAGGCGCACAATATGCGGCTCGGCGTGCGGCTCCGCGACGCCCCGGAGTCCCCGCATGTCTACCGAATCCCCCTCGTCCGCCCCTCTGTTGTTCGCCGATCTCGGCCTGCCCGCGCCCGTCATGGCGGCCGTCACCGAGGTGGGGTACGAGAGCCCTTCGCCGATCCAGGCCGCGACCATCCCCGCCATGTTGGCCAAGCGCGACGTGCTGGGCACGGCGCAGACGGGCACCGGCAAGACCGCGGCGTTCGCGCTGCCGGTGCTGGCCAACATCAATCTGAATGCCGGCAGCCCGCAGGCGCTGGTGCTCGCGCCCACGCGCGAACTGGCCATCCAGGTGGCCGAGGCGTTCCAGAAGTACGCCGGCAAGATCCCCGGTTTCCACGTGCTGCCGATCTACGGCGGCCAGAGCTACTACCCGCAGCTGCAGGCGCTCAAGCGCGGCGTGCACGTCGTCGTCGGCACGCCCGGCCGCGTGATCGACCATCTGGAGCGCGGTTCGCTGGACCTGTCCGGCCTGACCACGCTGGTGCTGGACGAAGCCGATGAAATGCTGCGCATGGGCTTCATCGACGACGTCGAGACCGTGCTGAAGAAGACGCCGGACACGCGCCAGGTGGCGCTGTTCTCCGCGACCATGCCGCCGGCGATCCGCCGCATCGCGCAGACCTACCTGAAAGAGCCGGTCGAGGTGAACATCGCCTCGAAGACCACCACCTCGGCCAACATCCGCCAGCGTTACTGGTGGGTCAGCGGCATGCACAAGCTGGATGCGCTGACCCGCATCCTGGAAGTCGAACCGTTCGACGGCATGATCATCTTCGCCCGCACCAAGGCGGCGACCGAGGAACTGGCCGACAAGCTGCAGGCGCGCGGCCTGGCGGCGGCGGCGATCAACGGCGACATGCAGCAGGCGGCGCGCGAGAAGACCATCCAGCAGCTCAAGGACGGCAAGCTGGACATCCTGGTCGCCACCGACGTGGCCGCGCGTGGCTTGGACGTGGAGCGGATCAGCCACGTGCTGAACTACGACATCCCGTACGACACCGAGAGCTACGTTCACCGCATCGGCCGCACCGGCCGTGCCGGCCGCAGCGGCGACGCGATCCTGTTCGTCACCCCGCGCGAGAAGGGCATGCTGCGTTCGATCGAGCGCGCCACGCGCCAGCCGATCGAAGAGATGCAGCTGCCCAGCGTGGAAGCGGTGAACGACCGCCGCGTCGAGAAGTTCCTCGCCCGCATCACCGACACCCTGGCGTCGGGCAAGGCAGGCGAATTCCGCGCGCTGATCGAACGCTACGAGCGCGAGCAGAACGTGCCGGCGGTGGACATCGCCGCCGCGCTGGCGCAGCTGGTGCAGGGCGACACGCCGCTGCTGCTGTCGCAGGAGCGGACCCCGCGCGAGGCGCGCCCGGTGCGCAGCGAGACCTACGGCAACGCACCGCGCCGCGAACGCGACGACCGTCCGCGCCGCCACGACGACGGCCCGGGCGAGCGTCCGGCGCGCAGTTTCGACAAGCCCGAGCGTTCGAAGATCGAACGCCCGGACACCGACCGCCCGCGCGCCGACAAAGCGCCGCGTAGCGCGCCGGAGGTGGGCATGGAGACCTACCGCATCGAGGTGGGCCATGCCCATGGCGTGAAGCCGGCCAACATCGTCGGCGCGATCGCCAACGAAGCGGGCCTGGAGAGCCGCTACATCGGCCGGATCGACATCCAGCACGACCACACCACGCTGGACCTGCCCGAAGGCATGCCGCGCGAGGTGCTGATGCACCTGAAGAAGGTCTGGGTGTCGGGCCAGCAGCTCCGCATCCACAAGCCGGGCGAGGACGCCGGTGCGGGGTCTGCACCGCCGCGCAAGTTCGGCGGCCCGGGCAAGGGCAGGCCCTCCGGCGGCAAGTCGTTCGGGGCGGGCAAGCCGGGCGCCAAGCCGCACCGCAAGGGGCCGCCGCGGCAGGAATGACGGGACACCGGCGCAGGGGCGCCGGCGAGTGGCATGGAAGTTGCATTTCGTAGACGCAAGCCAGCGCACCGGGTGTCGGGAAGCGGCGACGTACCGGAGTGTTCGTGAAGGCAAGGGGGAGGCAACGAGGCGTGATCGCAGGGTGGCTGCTGCTGCTGCTCTGTGCACTGCCGTGCCTGGCCTTCGCCACCCCGCAGGTCGGCCGGGACTACCTGGTCACCGGCGCACCGACGTCCGAACAAGCCCCTCAGCGTCACTGCACGCCCGCGATGCAGGCCGAACTGACCGAACGGGTCGAGATCCCCGCGCCGCCCGAGGGCTGGTCCGGCGCGCCGCAGGCGGTCAACGTCTTCAACATCTTTGCCGGTGAAGTCCGGGTGCACCACGGCGACCGCGAGATCTGCGGGCGCATGCACGACGCGCGCACCCGCGATTCCCGTTTCCGTGCCGGTGTCGGCATGGTGGTGGTGCCGCCGGCCGGCAACCACGAGCCGATCCAGGTCGCCTGGGCCGCACCGCTGAAGCCCGGCTGGATCCCCACCGTGCGGATCGGCGCGCCCAGCCCGGTGCAGCAATTCGACACCGCCCGCCTGCTGGTGCGCACGTCCTGCCTGGCCATCGCGATCGCGCTGGCCTTCATGGCGCTGATGGGCTTCCTGAGCACGCGCGACCGCGTGTTCCTCGGCTACACGCTGCTGTGCACGCTCACCGTGCTGGGCCAGGCCGTGCTCAGCGGCCTGAGCGGCTATCCCGAACCGTGGTTGCCGATCGGCGACCAGGAATCGCGTTGGCTGGTCGTGTTCTCGTGCCTGGCCCTGCCGGTGCTGCTGTACGTGATGTGGCTACTGGTCGGCGCCGCGCGCGCCTGGCCGACCACGGAGCGTTGGCTGCCGTGGCTGACCGCCGCGATCTGCGCCACCGCGGTGGCCGCGTTGTGGCTGCCGCTGGGCGCGCTGTCGCACCTGGCGGTGGGCATGGACGCCGGTTTCGCGGTGGGCTGCACAGCGATCCTCGCGCTGGGCCTGGCGAACCTGCGCCGCCGCCGCGCCGACGCGCTAGCGGCGATCGCCGCGGTGCTGCCGTTCCTGGCGATGACCGTCATGGACCTCGCCGACAACCGGCTGCTGATCGAGTACCGGGTCGAAGCGATCCAGTTCTCGATCACCTGGTTCCTGACGGTCAGCGCCTATGTGCTGAACCTGCGCCTGGGCCACCTGCGTCGCCAGCGCGACGAGATGCGCGCGCTGGCCGATACCGACGAACTCACCGGCCTGCCGAACCGGCGCGCCGGCCTCAAGCGCCTCGAGCAGCACATGGCCGATGCGCGCGAGCGGGGCGGGGGCGTTGTCGGTGGGCTTCCTCGATATCGACCTGTTCAAGCGCATCAACGACGTCCACGGGCATGCGGTCGGCGACCGCGTGCTGGTGGCCGTGGCCGGCACGCTGACGTCGGCGGTCCGCACGCCGGCGGACGTGATCCGGATGGGCGGCGAGGAGTTCCTCGTGCTGCTGCCCGGCGTCGGCGGCGACGCCGCGCGCGGCGCGCCTGGAGCAGATGCGCGTGCAGGTCAGCGCCGCCGGCGACGGTCTGGCGATCCCGGGCCTGGCGGTGACCGCCAGCATCGGCCTGGCCGCGTTCACGCTCGACGATAGCGACGCCGCGTCGCTGCTGCGCCGTGCGGATGCGGCGATGTACCGGGCCAAGCGGGCCGGGCGCGACCAGGTGGTCGAGGCCGAAGCTGCCCTGGACGGCACTACCTGACGTACCACGACCATTGGTCGGCCCGCCGCGTCGGCGGGGCGCCGAGCCCTCAAGCCAAGGCCACCGAGGCCGATGATCGAACGCGGAGGTTTGCGTAGGCGGCCTCCGCCTAGCGGCAGCACCGACGGGAGCGGTACGTGGACAACAAGGACGCAGCACCGGTCGGCGAACCCGCCGGCGCCGATAACGACAGGGGTCTCAAACGCCTGCCCGCACGGGTGATGGTGTTGATCCTGCTGTCCGCGCTGGGTGCGCTGCTGACGGCCGCGATCCTTGAAACGCAAGCCGGCGCGACCGCCTACATCATTGGCGAGAGCCATTGGTCCAAGGCCCAGCAGCGGGCCGTGCACAGCCTCTACCGCTACGCCAGCCATGGCGATCCGGCGGACCTGGCGGAGGCGCGCGCCGCCCTGCAGGTGCCACTGGGCGACCGTGCGGCGCGGCTGGCGCTGGAGCAGGATCCGGTGGATGTGGAGGCCGCGCGTGCCGGCTTCCTGCAGGGCGGCAATGCGCCCGGCAATCTCGACCGCCTGATCCGGATGTACCGCGGACTCAGCAACGCGCCGTACTTCCGCGACTCGGTCCGCCTGTGGCGCGAAGCCGAAGTCGGGATCCTGCACCTGGTGCGCCTGGCCGACGAGCTGGAAGCGCAGCAGGCCACGCGCAGCCTGGATGCGGACGAGGTGCTGGCCTACCAGCGCGAACTGACGGCGATCGACGCGCGCCTGCGGCCGCGCGAGATCGCGTTCTCGCGCTCGCTGGCCGATGGCGCGGACTTCATGCGGCACGTGCTGCTGGCGCTGAGCGCGCTCGCCTTCCTGGTGCTGTGCGCGTACGCGCTGCATGTGATGCGCAAGACGCTGCGACGCGTGCGCGAAACCGAAAGCGAATTCCGCATGGCATTCCACCAGTCCGCGGTGGGCATGCTCAAGCTCGACCGCGAGGGCCGCTTCACCCAGGCCAACGAAGCGCTCGCACAGATCTTGGGCCGGCCGCTGCAGGAGATCCGCACGTTGCGGCTGCACGACGTGCTGCATGCCGACGATGTGCGACTGGACGCACAGGGCGGCATCGATTGGGGCCGCCTGCTCGAAGCCGGCGAGCGCCGGCTGGTCCGCCAGGACGGCGCGGTGCGCTGGGTACGATGGACCGCCTCGGTGGTGGCGGCGCACGCGCAGGGCGACGACCGCGTGTTCGTGCTGGTGGAAGACGTGTCCGATGCGCACGAGCTCGCCTGCGAAATCGCCCACCAGGCCAGCCACGACGAGCTCACCGGCCTGATCAACCGCCGCGAGATCGCGCGCCGTCTCGGGTGCGCGCTGGGCCAGGCACGCGGCTGCGCGGGGCGGCACACGCTCTGCTACATCGACCTGGACCAGTTCAAGCTGGTCAACGATACCTGCGGCCACGAAGCCGGCGACCGCTTTCTCTGCCATTTCGCCAGCCGGGTCGCGTCCCAGCTGCGTCGCGACGATTGGCTGGGTCGGCTTGGCGGCGACGAATTCGCGATCCTGTTGCACGACACCACGCTGGAAGAAGCCGAAGCGGCGATGGCGCGCATCCATGCTTCACTCGCCGAGGCTTCGTTCCTGTGGAACGGGCGCGCGTTCGGCCTGAACTGCAGCATCGGCGTGGCCGAGATCAACGACGCGGCGGTGGACGTGGACTGGCTGCTGCGCGCGGCCGACGCGGCCTGCTACATGGCGAAGGAAGAAGGTCGCAACCGGATCCGCTGCTATCGCGATTCCGACCCCAGCCTGTCGCGTCGCCGGCAGGAGCTGGAATGGGTGGCGCACACCCAGCTGGCGATCGCCGAGGACCGCCTGCTGCTGTACGCGCAGCAGATCGTGGCGCTCGATGGCAGCGACCGCCTGCAGTACGAAGTGCTGGTGCGCCTGCGCGACCGCGAGGGCCAGGTGCATGCGCCCGGCATGTTCCTGCCGGCGATGGAGCGCTACGGCCAGGGCATGGCGGTGGACCGCTTCGTGATGGATGCGGTGTGCCGGCACTTCGCGCGCCATCCGGCGCACCTGGCCGGCGTGGAGCTGTGCCACGTCAACGTGTCCGCGCAGTCCATCGCCGATCCGGCCTTCCTCGATCACGTCAACCTGCTGCTGGACCGGCACCCGGGCGTGGCGGCGCGCTTGTGCTTCGAGATCACCGAAACCGCGGTGATCGCCAACCTGGACGATGCGTGCCGCTTCATCGACACGATGCGCGCGCGTGGTTGCCGCATCGCGCTGGATGATTTCGGCAGCGGCCTGTCCTCGTTCGGCTACCTCAAGCGGCTGGCGGTGGACATCCTGAAGATCGATGGCGCCTTCATCCGCGACCTGGCCAAGGGCGAATCCGACCTGGCCCTGGTGCGTTCGATGAGCCAGATGGGGCAGGCGCTGGGCAAGGTCACGATCGCCGAGTGGGTGGAGTGCGAGGGCGTGATGGCGCAGCTGCGCGACGTCGGCATCGGCTACGTGCAGGGCTATGCGGTGCACGTGCCGTGTCCACTGGCCGAGCTGGCGCCGGCGGCCGAGCCCACCCGCGCGGTGGCCGAGCCGGCCTGACGCGCCCAGGGCGGCGACGCGGGCCGGCCGATCCCGGATAATGGCGGCATGACCGTCCGCCTCAACAAATACATCGCCGAAACCGGCTTCTGCTCCCGTCGCGAGGCCGACCGCCTGCTCGCCGAGCGGCGCGTCACCGTCAACGGCATCGTCGCCGGCACCGGCGCGGTGGTGGGCGAGGGCGACGAAGTCCTCGTCGATGGCCAGTCGCTGAAGATGCGTGCAGCGAAGGCCGGCAAGCGCCGGCACGTCTACATCGTGCTGAACAAGCCGGTCGGCATCACCTGCACCACGGAGTCGTCGGTGAAGGACAACATCGTCGACTTCATCGGCCACGAGCAGCGCATCTTCCCGATCGGTCGGCTCGACAAGGATTCGGAAGGCCTGATCCTGCTGACCAGCAACGGCGACATCGTCAATCAGGTGCTGCGCGCGGAGAACCGCCACGAGAAGGAATACCTGGTGGCGGTGAACAAACCGATCACCGACGAATTCCTGCGCGGCATGGCGCGCGGCGTGCGCGTGCACGGGCAGATGACGCTGCCGTGCCGGACCAGCCGGATCGCCAAGTTCGGTTTCCGCATCACCCTGACCCAGGGCCTGAACCGGCAGATCCGCCTGATGGCCGCGGCGTTCGACTACCGCGTCACCCAGCTGCGTCGCGTGCGCATCGACAACATCAAGCTGGGCGACCTCAAGCCCGGCCGCTGGCGCAACCTGACCGACCAGGAACTGCGCGGCCTGCTGCCCCAGCAGGAAAGCTGGTGACGTCATAGCGTGACGTCAGTCCCTGTGGGGAGGGCTTCCGCCGTCGGGGACTGCAGGCATACTCTGCCGGTCCCTTCACTCACCGCGCCGGCATGAGTCGTCCGCCCAAGCCCGACAACGAAGAACAACGCCTCGCTGCCCTGCGCAGCTTCGACATCCTCGACAGCGAGCCCGAACGGGCCTTCGACGACCTGGTCCGCATCGCCGCCGGCATCTGCGGCGTGCCGATGGCGGCGGTGACGCTGATCGACCGCGACCGCCAGTGGTTCAAGGCGCAGGTGGGGATGGAAAGCCCCGACCCGTCGCTGGAGACCTCGTTCTGCGCGCACACCGTGCTGGACCCCAACGCGGCGACCGTGGTGTCCGATGCCACCCGCGACACGCGCTTCGCCGACAATCCGCTGGTGACGGCGGCGAACGGCATCCGCTTCTATGCCGGCGCACCGCTGGTGACCCAGGACGGGTTCGCGTTGGGCGCGCTGTGCGTGGTGGACGACGAGCCGCACGAACTGGCGCCGTTCCAGCTGCAGGCGCTGGATGCGCTGTCGCGGCAGATCGTCCAGTTGCTGGAGCTGCGCCGCGTCAGCAAGCAGTTACGGCACCAGTTGCACGAGCGCGACTGGTACGAGCAGCAGATGCAGCTCTACCAGGACCAGCTGGAACAGCAGAACGCCGATCTTTCCGAACAGACGCGCACCGATCCGCTGACCGGGCTGCCGAACCGGCGCGCCTTCACCGCAGCGCTGGACGGCGCCATGCAGAAGGCGGCGCAGAGTGGCGATCCGCTCGCCGTCGCGGTGCTGGACGTAGACCACTTCAAGACGGTCAACGACATCCACGGCCACGACGAGGGCGACCGCGTGCTGGTGGCGCTGGCCGACATGCTGAAAGCGCAGGCGGCCGGCCGCGGCCTGGCCGCGCGCCACGGCGGTGAGGAGTTCGTCATTTTGATGCCGGGCGCTACGCTGGAAGAGGCGCGCCTGCAATGCGAATTCATGCGCCAGAGCGTGGGCCTGCTGCCGATGGGCCTGCCGATTTCCGTCAGCATCGGCCTGGCGGCCCGCCTGCGCGAGGACACCGCGGAGACCATGTTCCGCCGCGCCGACCAGGCGCTGTACGAGGCCAAGCGTAGCGGCCGCGACCGCGTGGTGGTCGCCGCCGCCTGAGTTGATCGGGATCAATGCGGGCTGCGTCAGCGCGACGCATCCTGCCTTCGTCGGCGGCGCACGGTGCGGCCGCCCCCAACGGAGCACGACGATGAAGATCCTGTTGGCCGTGGACGGAAGCGAGATCGGCCTGGCCGCCGTCCGCCATCTGGTGGAGCTGAGCAAATCCCTGGCGGAGACGCCGACCGTGACGCTGCTGTACGTCGATCCGCCGCTGCTGCGGTCGGTCGCCCTCGAACTGGGCAGCGACGGCGTGGAGCGCTACCACGCGGAGAACGGCGCCTATGCGCTGAAGAAGGCGCGCACTGCGCTCAAGCGCGCGCAGATACCTTTCATCGAAAAAGTGCTCGTCGGCGAGCCTGCCGAAAGCATCGTCAAACAGGCCAAGGCCGGCAAGGCGGACCTGGTGGTGATGGGCACGCACGGCCGCGGCGCGTTGAAGCAGTTGCTGGTCGGCTCGGTGGCGCTGAAGGTCATCGCGACCAGCCCGGTGCCGGTGGTCGTCGCCCGCTGAGGCGCGTCAGTCGACGATGCCTTTGGCCTCGGAGGTGCCCAGCACCTCCGGGTGCTCGATGCGCTTCTTGCGCTGGCTCAGCGGGTGCAGGAACACCGCGGCCAGGATGATGCCGACGCCGAGGTAGAACAGCGGGGTCAGTTCGCGCTGTTCGCCCAGCAGCACGATCGCCAGCACGATGGCGTAGACCGGCTCCAGGTTGGTGACCAACTGCACGCCGTAGGCGCTCAGGTGCTTCAGCGCGACCAGCGACAGCGCGAACGGCAGCAGCGTGCAGGCCAGCGACAGGATCACCAGCAGCGCGCCGTCCTTCCAGCCGGGCAGCACGAACAGGTCGCCGGCGAAGGCGGGGAACAGCATCGGCATCAGCGGCGCGAGCGCGGTCAGCAGCAGGGTGCCCGCGCCCAGTTCCAGCCCGGTGATGGTCAGCGGTTCGCCGTGATCGATCAGGCGCTTGTTGAGCGGGCCGAACACGGCCACCAGCAGCGCCGACAGCGCGCCCACCAGCACGCCCAGGCGCATGCCGTCGGGAATGCCGCCGACCACCAGCGCGACGCCGGGCAGCACCGCGATGCCGAACAGCAGTTCGCGCCACGAGAACGGGCGCCGGGTGAGCCAGGGCTCGATCACCGAGGTGAAGGCGGGCGCCAGCGCGATGCAGGTCACCGCCACCGACGCGTTGGAGAGCTTGATGGCGCCGTAGAACGTCAGCCAGTGCAGGGCGACGATCAGGCCGATGCCGCAGTACGCCAGCACCAGTTTCAACGGCATCGCGCGCAGGCCGCGCCAGACGCGCGGCAGCAGCGCCAGCGCCGCGACCACGATCAGCATGCGCCACCACACCAGCGGCAGGGCCGACAGGCTGATCATCTTGCCCAGGATGGGAGTGAAGCCCCACAGCAGCACGCACAGGTGGATCTGCAGCTGGGCCTTGGCGGTCGGTGTCATCGGCATGCGCGCATTGTCGCCGAAGCGCTGCGCGGCTGGCGATCAGACCACTCCCGACCGGGTGCCCGGCATGGCAAGCTGGCAGGACCGTGGATCGAGGATGACCGATGTCGCCCACACGCCTGTCCGCCGCCTCCCGTGTCTCCGCCAGCATTGTCGGCGCGCTGTCGCTGGCCGCGTTGCTCCTGCAGTACGTGCTGCTGGTGCAGCTGACCCGCGACAACGTCGGCGTGGCGTTGGGCACGCTGCGCTTCTTCAGCTACTTCACCATCCTCAGCAACCTCGCGGTGGTGGCGGTGGCCTGGACGGCCGCCGCAGGCGGAATGGGCTTCTTCGCGCGTCCGCGCGTGCGGGCGGCGGTGGCGCTGTACATCGGCGTCACCGGCTGCATCTACTTCTTCATCCTGCGCCACCTGTGGCAGCCGCAGGGCGCGCAGTGGTGGGCCGATACCGGGCTGCATTACGCCGCGCCGCTGGCCTATTGCGCGTGGTGGCTGGCCTGCGTGCCGCACGGGACCCTGCGCGTGCGCGACGTGCTGGCGTGGTTGTCGTTCCCGCTGGCCTACGTGATCTGGGTGTTCGTGCGCGGGGCCTGGGTGGGCGAGTACCCGTACCCCTTCATCGACGTCGGCCAGTTGGGCTGGGCGCGCGTCGGCGTGAACGCCGTGGGCGTGCTGGTCGTCTTCGTCGTGTTGGGACTGGTGTTGCTGGGGCTGGATCGCGTGCTCGGCCGGGGCCGGCATCCCCTGCCGCCCTGAACTGGACGACGGCGCGGCCGCATGCGATGGTCGCCCGCCGCCCCGTTTCGACCTCCATCGCATGAACGCCTCCGCTGCCCCCGTCCATCGTCCCTTCGACCGGCGCGACGCGAAGACGCTCGGCCTGTCGGCGTTGGGCGGTGCGCTGGAGTTCTACGACTTCGTGGTGTTCGTCTTCTTCGCCAAGACGCTGGGGGCGTTGTTCTTCCCGCCTGGCACCGCGCCGTGGCTCGCGCAACTGCAGGTCTACGGCATCTTCGCGGCCGGCTACGTGGCGCGCCCACTGGGTGGCATCGTGATGGCGCACTTCGGCGACCGGCTGGGGCGCAAGCGCATGTTCACGCTCAGCGTCTTCATGATGTCGGTGCCCACCCTGCTGATCGGCCTGTTGCCCACGCACGCGCAGGTCGGCGTGTTGGCGCCGTTGCTGCTGCTGGCGATGCGGATCGTGCAGGGCATCGCCGTCGGTGGCGAAGTGCCGGGCGCATGGGTGTTCGTCGCCGAACACGTGCCGCGCCGCCGCGTGGGCATTGCCTGCGCAACGCTGACCGCCGGCCTGACCGCCGGCATCCTGATCGGCTCGCTGCTGGCGGCGTGGATCAATGCGCGCTACAGCGCCGCCGAGGTGCAGGCGTGGGTGTGGCGCGTGCCGTTCCTGCTGGGCGGCGTGTTCGGCTTCGTCGCCGTGTGGCTGCGGCGCTGGCTGGAGGAGACCCCGGTGTTCGTCGAGATGCGCGAACGCCGCCAGCTGGCGCGGCAGGTGCCGGTGAAGCAGGTGCTGGCGGCGCATCGGCCGGCGGTGCTGTTGTCGTTCCTCGCCTCCTGGCAGCTGACCGCAGCGATCGTGGTGGTCGTGCTGCTGACGCCGACCCTGGTGCAGACCAGCTTCGGCATCGCACCGGCCGTCGCGTTCCGTGGCAACAGCCTGGCGACGCTGGCGCTGGTGTTCGGCTGCCTGGCCGCCGGGTGGGCGGTGGACAGGATCGGCGTGGGACGCGCGCTGTTGTCGGGCTCGCTGGGATTGGGCGTGGCCGCGTATGCGCTCTACGGCGCGCTGCTGTCGGGCCATGAGGCGCAGTTCGTCGCCTGGTACACGCTGGCCGGGTTCTGCTGCGGCGTGGTCGGGGTGACGCCGGCGCTGATGGTCGCGGCGTTTCCGCCGGAGGTGCGCTTCTCCGGCCTGTCGTTCTCGTACAACGTGGCCTATGCGGTGTTCGGCGGGCTGACGCCGCCGCTGATCGCGTGGTTGTCCGCCGCCTGGGGACCGTTGGCGCCCGCGCACTACGTGGCGTTCACCTGCCTGGTCGGCATCGGCGTGGGCACGTGGGTCATCGTGAAGCGGCCCCTGCGTTACTGACGCGTTACGCCGCGAGCGTCCGGATCAGCGCCATCGCCGCGGCCGGATTGCGTTCCTTCGCGCTGCTGATGAAGTAGACGAACACATCGCGTCGCGGCAGCGTTGGCGCCGGCTCGCCCACATGCGGCAGCTCGGCGATGTCCTCGCCACGCGACCATGCACGTGCGCGCTCGGCCCACCGCGACAGTTCCTGCGGCGGGTAGCCGGTGTCGATCGGCTGCGAGCGCATCAGGCGCGCATAGACGAAGTCCGCGGTGAGGTCGGCGAAGGACGGGTAGTCGGTGGAATCGGTGAAGACCGTGGCGACCTGGTGGCGGCGCGCGAGTTCGATGAAGTCTGCGTCCACAGCGGCGGGGTCGCGGACTTCGAGTGCGTGCCGCAGCGGTCGTCCGTCGATCTCCCGCGGCAGCAGCGTCAGGAAGCTGCCCAGTTCCTCGGCGTCGACGCGTCGGCCTGCTTCGAACTGCCAGACCAGCGGACCGAGCTTGGCGCCCAGTTCGGCGATGCCGCCGACGAAATCCTCCACCTGCGCACGCGTCGAGGCCAGCGAGCGCGACTGCATGATCCGCTTGGGCGCCTTGGCCGAGAACACGAAGCCGTCCGGCGCCTGGTCGCGCCAGCTGGCGTACGTCGCCGGCTTCTGCGTGCTGTAGTAGGTGCCATTGATCTCGATGGCGGTGAGCTGGCGGCTGGCGTATTCCAGCTCGCGCCGTTGCACCAGGCCGGCGGGATAGAAATTGTTGCGCCAGGGCGCGAACGTCCAGCCGCCGATGCCGACGCGGATGCCGGCGGTTGCGGTGGGGGGCGGAGCAGCGAACAGGTCGTCCATGCGCGCAGGATAGCGTGGCGGCCGTCAGCGTCGCGTTACCATCGAAGCACCCCACGCCGGAGCCCGCGCATGACCTGGACCACCCCCGACTTGTGCGACCAGTTCCCCGACGTGCAGGTCGCCGAGCCGGTGTTCCGCGGCTATGGCGGACGCCTCGCCTTCGCCGGGCCGGCGGTGACGGTGAAGTGCTTCGAGGACAACTCGCGCGTGCGCGAACTCGCGGCCACGCCGGGCGAAGGCCGGGTCATCGTGGTCGATGGTGGTTGCTCGCTGCGGCGTGCGCTGTTGGGCGACCAGATCGCCGCGAACGCGGTGACGCACGGCTGGTCCGGCTTCCTCATCTTCGGCTGCGTGCGGGATGTCGATGCGCTCGCCGCCTTGCCGCTCGGTGTGCAGGCACTGGCCTCGCATCCGATGAAGACCGAGAAGCGCGGCCTGGGCGAGGTCGGCGTGCCCGTGGCGTTCGCCGGGCTGTCGATCGCGCCGGGCGACTGGATCTACGCCGATGCCAATGGCGTGATCGTGGCCACCACGGCGTTGCAGGCCGAATGAAAAAGGGCGGGCGTCGCGGCCCGCCCTTCACGGTGTGTCCGTCACGCGCCGGTCTTACTTGATCGGCTCGTCCAGCATCAGCTGGCGGACGAAGCGCACCGGCGGTGCGCCGTACGACAGCACCTGGTCGTGGTAGGCCTTCAGGTTGAACTGTGCGCCCTGCTTGGCTTCCGCCGCCTTGCGCATGTCGAAGTGTTCCTGCACGCCGACGAAGTACGTGGGCAGCTGCGCGGACGTCAGCTGCGCGCGCGTCCACTTGCCGGCGGCTTCGCGCTCCTGCTGGAAGGTCTGGCGCACCATCAGGTCCATCGCCTGCTCGCGCGTCCAGCCGTCGACCTGCACGCCCTGGTCGAGGATCGCGTTGGCGATCGTGCGCAGGTAGAACTTCATCTGCACCAGGTGGAACAGCGGGTCGTTGTCGAGGTAGCCGGCGTCAGCCATCATTTTTTCGGTGTAGACCGCCCAGCCTTCGGCGAACATGCCCGAGCGCAGCACGGCACGCAGGGTCGACGGGAACTTGGCCGAGTGCCAGCCTTCCAGGTAGTGGCCCGGCGTGCCTTCGTGGATGCTCAGCAGGTGGATCATCCGGCTGTTGTATTCGCGCAGGAACGAGTCGACCTGCTTCTGGTCCCACTCGTCCGGGATCGGCGAGACGGCGTAGAAGGTCTTCAGGTTCTTGTCGAGCGGGCCCGGCGAATCGCAGTACGCCACCGCCACGCCGCGCTGGAACTCCGGCATCTCGATGATTTCCACCGGCGCGTCCGGCAGCGTGACCAGGTCGTGCTTGCGGACGAACTCGGTGGCCTGCGCCAATGCGGCTTCCGCATCCGGCACCACCTTGTCGCGCGCCGGGCGCTCCGCGTAGGCCAGTTCGAGCGCGGCCTCGATCGCCTTCTGCTGCTCGTCGGCGGTGGGCGTCTCGGGCAGGGCCGGCGCGCCGGGCTTGTCCTTCAGCACGGTGCGGGCGATGCCGTACATCTCCTCGCGCACGCGCTTGAGTTCGCCTTCGGCGCGCTGCTTGATGTCGGCGCGCGACAGCGAGGAGAGCAGGGCGAACTGGAGCTTCTGGTCGTACAACGCCTGGCCGATGCGGAAGTCGCCCTTCGCGTTCGGCACCAGCGTCTTGTCCAGCCACGCCTGGTGCTCGGCCACGGCGGTCTTCAGGCCGTCGATGGCGGCCTGCGCCTGCGCGCGGTCGGCTTCGGGCAGGTCCTTGAGGTGCGGCGTGATGAAGGTCTCGACGATGCTCAGGATGCCGGCGTTCTGCTTGGCGACGGTCTCGGCGTGCACCTTGGGTACGCGCGCCGGGTCCAGGTTTTCGCGGGCCTGCGCCAGCAGCGCCGGGATCTTCTGCATGCGCGCGGTGGCGGACTTCAGACGATCCGGCAACGGCGCGAACTCGCGCGCCATCAGGCCGTAGATCGCACCGCCGGCGACGTTGTTGTAGACCTGCGGATCCCATGCCCAGCTCTGCAGCGTTTCCGCGGTCCAGATGTCGTACTGCAGCTGGTTGCGCAGGATGGCGGCGTCGACCTGGTTCTCGCGCGACAGCGCGGCGATATCGGTGGCATCCAGCTCGGCCAGGATCTTCTTGCTGAAGTCCAAGCCCTTCTGCCGGCCGGCCGCGCTCAGGTCGTCGAGTTCGCCGTCGTACTTGTGCTCGCCGATCTGGGTGGCGCTGACGGGCGAGAGCTGCAGCCAGCCTTCGAGTGCGCGCTTGGACAGGTCGGCGAAGGCGGCGTCGGCCTTGGCGGTATCGGCGGTCGCGGCCGCGGTGTCGGCGCCCGGTGCGGCGGTGGGGGCTTCGCTCTTCTGGCAGGCGGCCAGCGAGGTCAGGAGGGCGGCGGCGAGCAGGGTCTTGCGCATGGGGAGTCCTGTTGCAATGCAGCGGTGAGCGGAACGCACAGCATAGGCCGAAGGTCATGCCTGCGCCCGTGCCATTCGATATACGCTGGACGCCCCGACCACCGGAGAACCCTGTCATGAAGCACGAAGGAAGCTGCCATTGCGGTCGTATCGCGTTCGAAGTCGAGGGTGAGGTCAACGACGTGATCGACTGCAACTGTTCGTTGTGCCGGCGGCGCGGCGGCCTGCTGTGGTTCGCGCCGCGTGAGGCGCTGGTGTTGAAGACGCCCGAAGGCGACCTGTCGACCTACACGTTCAACAAGCACCACATCCAACACCACTTCTGCGCTGTCTGCGGGATCGCCCCGTACGGCGAAGCCGCGCATCCCAAGACGGGTGCGCAGATGGCGGCCGTCAACGTGCGCTGCCTGCCGGGCGTGGACCTGTCTGCGCTGAAGGTGAGCCCCTTCGACGGCGCAAGTCTCTGAGCATTCGGCACGACACGAGGATCTGACGATGCGCGCAAGAACATGGCTGGCGTGGGCGGGTCTGCTGCTGTCGCCGTCGGCGATGGCCGCGTGCCCACCTGAAGGCACGGATGCGCCTTCGTTGCGGTTGCTGAAGGAGCAGGGATTCGCTGTGTCCGATGACGTGCGCAACACGCTCGTCGCGGGGCTTCCGGCCTGCCTGTCCGACCCGGATCCGACGCTGCGCGATGGTGTCGCCTACGAGGCACTCAGTGCCTGGTTGCGCGCCGGGCAACTGGACGTGGCACAGCGCCGCACGTTGCGTGATCGTCTCTACGTGATGCTGGACGAGGACGACGGTACGGGGCTGGGTCCGCCTTTCGCCGCGCTCGTGCTGTCGGAAGTCGCGCGCACTGACCGGATCTCGGTGTGGATGTCGACGGAAGAGCGTGCGGCCATGGTGGAACGGGCGGCGGCCTATCTGTCGTCGGTGCGCGACTACCGCGGGTTCGATGCCGTGGAGGGATGGCGGCATGGCGTGGCGCACGGGGCCGACTGGGTCCTCCAGCTCGTCCTCAACGCGGGCGTGGAGCGCGCACAACTCGACACCCTGATGCAGGCGGTCGCCGTGCAGATCGTGCCCGACAGCGCGCACGCCTATGTCTTCGGCGAGCCGGGGCGGTTGGCGCGGCCCGTGCTGTACGCCGCCAAGCGCGGCGTGCTGGACGAGGCGACGTGGACGCGCTGGTTCGATGCGTTGCCGCCCCGACTGGGCGACGCGAAACAGGCTTACGCCGACAGCGCGTGGCTCGCGCGCCGCCACGATCTGATGGCTTTCCTGATGAGCGTTCATCTGGAGGCGGACCAGTCCGAAGACCCCAACATCCGCGCGCTGAAACCGATCGTGGTGCAGGCGCTCAAAGCCGTGCCCTGACGCTGCCCGCGACTACCGAAGGCCGGTACGACCCAGGAAATCATCCGGCATCGGCGGCAGCGGCGTGCGCTCGTCGCGCGCCTCCTCCTTCAGCCAGTCGATGAAGGCCTGCGCGGCGGCGCTCGGCGGTTTGTGCGCCGGATGCACCGCGTAGTAGGCGAAACGCGCTTTCAGTGCGGGCCCGGGGAGCCGCACGAGTTCGTAGCGCTGCAGATAGGGCTGGGCGACGTGCCGCCGCGCCAGCGCCGCGCCCACGCCATAGACGGCGGCGCGCATCGCATCGGTACTGTCGTTGAAACTGTGCATCGTCGGCAGGCGCAGGCCGCGCACGCCGGCGGCGCGGAACCAGTCGCGCCAGCCCTGCAGCGCGAGGTCGGTGACCAGCGGCAGTTGCGCGATCTGGCGCGGTTCCTTCACGTCCTCGATGCTGGGCAGGGCCGGGGATGCGACCGGGAACAACTCATCGTCCATCAGGTGGTGCGACGTCAGGCCCGCCCAGTGCCCGGGACCGTGGCGGATGCCGAGTTCCGGCCCTTCGTCGTCGAAGCGGGTCAGTGCGATGCCCGTGTCGACGTGCAGGCGGATGTGCGGATGGCGCGCGCAGAAGCGAGGCAGCCGCGGCAGCAGCCAGCAATAGGCCAGCGAGTGCAGCGTGGTGATGCGCAGTGTCGTGGTCTTGCCCGCCAACTGCAGATGGGAGGCGACCGCATCGATATCGCCGAGCGCCGCATTCGCCGCGTCCGCGAGCTGCCGGCCTTCGGCCGTGAGCTTCACGCCGCGCGCATGGCGCTGGAACAGCACCACACCCAGCAACGTCTCCAGCTTGCGGACGTGGTGGCTGACAGCGCTGGCGGTGAGGTGCAGTTCGTCGGCGGCGTGGGCGAAGTTCTGGTGGCGCGCGGCGGCGGCGAACACGCCGAGGGCGGGCAACAGGGCAGGACGCAGGCTCATGGCGGCTCCAGGCACAAGCCAGATTTGTGGCTTGGCCGTATCGTACGCGCTTGTGGGGCGCACGCGTTCCGCCAAAATGGCGCCAGGCACGAACGAGGGCGCACCGATGACGCAAGGCAACGCCGCCGTGGGACCGCTCCCCGAGGTGGCCGGGCGCGACTGGCGCACGCCGCTGGAGCTGCTGGCGCTGGGCGCCATCTGGGGAAGTTCGTTCCTCTTCATGCGCATCGCGGCGAACCCGTTCGGGCCATTCGCGCTGGTGGAAGTGCGGCTGGCGCTGGGTGCGCTGGTGCTGCTGCCGTTCCTGTGGCGCGAGCGCGCGCACTTCCGTGCCGGCATGTGGCCGCGGCTGGCCATCATCGGTGCGATCAACTCCGCGATTCCCTTCCTCCTGTTCGCGTGGGCGGCGCAGCGTTCGCCTGCGGCGATCGGCGCGATCTGCAATGCGATGACCGTGCTGTTTACGGCATTGGTGGGCTTCTTGTTCTTCGGCCAGAAGATCGGCACGCGCCGGTCGCTGGCGCTGCTGGTGGGCTTCGTCGGCGTGGTGGTGCTGGCCACCAGCAAGGCGGGCGGCCTGAGCGTCGGCGGCGCGGTCGTGGCCGGCTCGACGGCGGCGCTGCTGTATGGCGTGGGCGTCAATCTCGTGCGCAAGCACCTGGCCGGCATTCCGCCGGCGGCCGCCGCAGCGGCGACGTTGAGTTGCGCGGCACTGCTGGTACTTCCTTTCGCGGCGACGCACTGGCCGACGGGCGCGATTCCCAACAGCGCGTGGGGCGCGGCCATCGCCATCGGCGTGATCTGCACCGGTTATGCCTTCCTGCTGTACTACCGGCTGATCCAGCGGATCGGTCCGGCGCGCGCATCGACGGTGACCTACCTGGTGCCGCTGTTCGGCGCGGGCTTCGCGTGGGCGTTCCTCGGCGAACCGGTCACGCTGGCGATGCTCGCCGCCGGCGCGCTGATCCTGGGCAGTGTGGCGGTCAGTCAGCGCGCTGCCTGACAGGCGTCAGGCGAACAAACCCTGGGCGAGCGACAGTGGCGCGTGCCTACGCGCCGCCCCTTCGACGGCCATCCGCAGCATGGCAGGCGCGATGTACGCATGGTGCACGCCGCTGATCGCGGCCATGTAGGCGCGACCGAACGCGTTTCGGCACCGCACGCGGGTGCCCAGCGTCACCTCCACGCCGTCATCGGTGATCTTCACGCCCACGCACGAGCGGAATGCCAGATGGCGATCGTCCGCACCGAGGATCACCTGTGCGCGCCGTCCATCGGCATCGACCTGCTGTGCGAGCACCGGATAGCGCCCGGCGAACAACGGTCCCTCCGCGGTGGAAAGCAGCGAAGACACCGGGCATCCCAGCGGCGAGGTGCGCAGGCGCAGCGGGCGCACCAGCACGTTGCGCAACCGCATCAGCTGGGTCACGCCGGTGGGGCGGTACTGCAGGAAGCCTTCCAGCACGTCGGCCATCAGCGCGGACGCTGTGGCCGTCGCGGTGCCCTGCAGGCGCAGGCTGAAGGTGTCCTGGTGACGGAAGCCCGGCAGTTCGTCGAACAGCAGCGATCCGTCCGGCGGCGAGGGCAGCGCCTTCACCGCTGATGCGCGGCCTTCGACGAAGCCGATCTCGCCGCACCAGCCGGCCAAGCGCGTGCGGATGCGACCGGCACGCGCGCGCAGACCGGCACAGAGATGCTGCTGCCAGCTGCCAGGCGGCGCATGTAGGGCAAGTCGAACGGTCGGGATGCGCGCCACATGCGCGGGATGCGCGGCCAGCCACGCCTGCACCGAAGGAGGCAGCGTTTCGGTCAGCGTGGCGATGGTCGCGTCGCCTGCCAGGACTTCGTCCTGCTGGGCGCCCTGCGGCAGGCCGCCGAGTTCGTCGGTGTGGCATGACAGCGCGAACAACACCGGATGCGAACTGCCTGCCTGCAGCGGTGCGAACTGGTGCCAGGTGCCGCCGCCGAAGCGCACGCTGAAAAGCGCGTCTGCCGGCAGATCGACATGGTGCAGGGCAGCGGCGAAGTGCGCGGGATCGCGCGCGAGCTGCTCGTCCGATGCCGTCGAGAAACGCAGGCGCGCGCCGCCGCTGCCGGTCACCGCGGTGAACGTACGATGGCCGGCGTGGCGGTGGAAGGGATGGCCGTTTGCGCCGACGCTGAAGGTGTACAGCGCGCTGCGTTCGCCGGCCTCGAAATCCGGCGCGGCGATGCGCACCGACGGTTCGTCGAGCGCGTCCACGAAGCCCGGGTGGGCGCGCTGCAGGGCGCCGGTGTCGGCATGCAGGCGGTCGCCGGCGCCCGGACCCAGCTGGGCCAGCAGCACCACTTCCACCGGCAAGCCGCCCGAGTACGAACGGATGCGGGCGGTAGGGAAACCCGGGACGACGTCGGCATGGCGGTGCATGGAGGCTCCTCGAGGATTCAGCGGGGTTTGGGCGCGGTGGTCTTGCGTGCGCGCGCCTTGGCTTCGCGCTTCAGCGGGCCGGCGGTGGGACAGACTTCGAACGCGAAGCCGGTGAGCGTGTTGACCAGGTTGTCGGGCGCCAGCCGGTAGAAGACGAACTGCCCCCGCTTGTCGCTGCTGACCAGTCCGGCGGCTTCGAGCACGGACAGGTGCCGCGAGATGGCCGGCGCGCTCATGTCGAAGCGCGCGGCGATCTCGCCGGCGGTCAGTTCCTGCGCGGACAGGTAGGCGAGGATTTCGCGACGCGGGCGGGAGGCCAGGGCGTCGAAGATGCGGTCGACCGTCATGTGGACTTAGATAATTAACGTATTTGCTAAATATCTAAGTAGAGGGCGCCGCTGTCAAGCGCCGCCGGTCGGGGCGGCGCTTGGGAAGGCTCAGCGCGTCGGCGGCGTGCGCACCGGCAGCGGCACGTTGCACAGGTCGATGTGGCCGGCGGGACGCACGTACCAGCCGTCGCGGCGGTTGCGGCGCGCCTCGGTGGCGGCGGCGAAAGTCTTCGATTCCGTGCGCAGGACCTGCAGTGGCGTGCGTTCGTTTTCCGGCACGTCGCTGGCCAGGCGGACGGCGGTGATCGGCGTGCGTTCGGTGGCGTTCTCGTAGAAGCCCATCGGCTCCGGCCCGCGTGGGATCGCGCTGAGCAGTTCCATACCCTTCACCACGCGGCCGACGAGGGTGATGTTGCGGTCCAACTGACGCGGCGACTGGCCGGTGACCACGTACAGCTCACTGCCGTTGCTGCTGTCGGGCGGGCCACCGCGGCCTGCGCCGAGTGCGCCGTAGCAATGCGCCAGCCAGACCTCGTTCGTCTTCGGATCGCGTCCCGCCGGGAAGCCATCGACGAAGCCGACGTCGGGTGCCCAGCCATCCACGTCGGGCAACCGCGTGAAGGCCGCGCCCTTGGAGGTGCGCGCGAACTCCGCCGGCAGCTTCGTCTTGGCGGTGCCCAGCGATTTCGCCTTGGCGGTGTCTTCCGCATCGGCATCGCCGAACTGCACGACGAAGTTGTCCTGCGAGCGATAGATGCCGAGTCCGTTCCAGAAGCCCTCGTGCGCCAGCGTGCGGATGTTGGCGGTGTGCTCCGGCGCGAAGGTCGGCGCCAGTTCGATCACCACGCGGCCGCCGGGCACGTCCATGTACAGCGTGTTCGCCGGGTCCAGGGTGCGCCAGTCGGCGTCCGGCGAGGCGTCCAGGATCTCCTTGGCGCTTAGGTACTTCGGCGCTTCGGCCGCATGCGCGGCAGGCAGGGCGAACAGGCAGGCGAGCAGCAGGGGCGTCAGGCGCATGGCGGATCCGGGGCGGAAGGTGGACCGATTGTAGGGAGGCCGCCGGTCCCAGTGACTACTGGCACATTCGCTATATCAAACTTCGTAATAGCATCCTCTCCAACCTAGCGGCGGGTCCGCAAAGGGGGAGCGATGAACGAACCCGATATCCATCTGAAGAAGTTCCAGAAAGAGCTCAGCGCCGGCACCGTCTCGCTGGCCTTGCTCGCCGTCCTGGCCCGCGCCGGGGAGCCGTTGTATGGCTACCTGATCGCCAAACAGCTGGAGCGCGTGGGCGAAGGCGTGCTCAGCGGCAAGCAGAGCGCGCTGTACCCGGTGTTGCGCAACCTGGAGGGGGGCGGGCTGCTGGACAGCTTCGTCGAACCCTCGGTGGCCGGGCCGCCGCGTCGTTACTACCGCATCACCGAGGCAGGGCGGCAGACCCTGCAGGCCTGGACCGCCGCCTGGCGCGCCACCCGAGATTCCGTCGATTCCGTGCTTGAGGGGATTCCTGCATGAACACCACCACCGCCCCGGGCAGCCTGCCCACCACCATCCCCGCCTACCTGGAGCAGTTGCGCGCCGCGCTGTCGGGCGCCGACAAGGCCATGGTCCAGGACGCCCTGTACGACGCGGAGGAATACCTGCGCGCGGAAATGGCGGCCAGCCCGGGCGCCTCGGAAGCCGACGTCATCGCCTCGGTCGCCGGCAGTTACGGCGCGCCGGAGGAAGTGGCCGATATCTACCGCGATACCGAAGTCACGGTGGCCCGCGCACTGCAGCCGCCGGCACCGCCCAAGCGCACGTCGCTGCTGGGGCGCTTCTTCGGCGTCGCCGCCGATCCGCGCACCTATGGCGCGCTGTTCTACATGCTGCTCTCGTTGGCGACCGGCACGTTCTACTTCAGCTGGGTCGTCACCGGCGCCAGCCTGTCGATCGGCCTGCTGATCCTGATCGTCGGCATCCCGCTGCTGCTGCTGTTCCTGATGTCGGTGCGGCTGCTGTCGCTGGTGGAAGGCCGCATCGTGGAAGTGCTGCTGGGCGAGCGCATGCCGCGCCGGCCGCTGTACACGCAGCGCGACAAGCCTTGGATGACGCGCCTGCAGGAACTCTTCACCGATGGCCGCACCTGGACGGCGATGCTGTACCTGGTGCTGATGCAGGCGCTGGGCACCGCGTACTTCACCGTCGCAGTCACGTTCCTGGCCGTCTCGCTGAGCTTGATGGCGGCACCGGTCATCCTGCTGCTGGGCCACGCCGGCGCGTTCGACGTCGATGTCATCAACCTGACGCCGGACTGGCCCTGGTTGTGGCCGGTGTGCTTCCTGGCAGGCTTCCTGCTGCTGTTCGGCACGCTGCACCTGGCGCGCTACATCGGCCGCTTCCACGGCTGGCTGGCCAAGCACCTGCTGGTGCGCACGCCGGTGGTGTGAGGCATCGAACGCCGGGCCGCCTCTGCGGCCCGGTCTTCTTTTGAAAGAGATCCGAGGAACCCCTGTCATGCGTCATGGTCTTGTGCGCCTGCTGTGCCTGTCGCTGCTGCTGGTCGTGTGGGCCCCGCGCGCTGAAGCGTCGAGCGGCGTCGCATCGAAGGAGATCACGTTCGAGAGCGACGGCGTCACCCTCGCCGGTACGTTGTTCCAGCCGGAACACCCGAGTGCCGCGGTCGTCATCGTGCACGGGTCGGGCCAGGAAAAGCGCATGGCGGATTTCGCCGCGCGCCTGGCGAAGGAGGGCATCGCCGTGCTGACGTACGACAAGCGGGGCGTCGGCGCATCGGGGGGCATCTATGCAGGGCCCGAAGTGGGCACCAACAACGTCGATGCGGCCAATCTCGAACGGCTGGCCGCGGATGCGGATGCCGCCGTAAATGCGCTGGTTTCGCGACTTCCTTCCCGCCAGACGCCCGTCGGACTGATGGGCTTCAGTCAGGCCGCGTGGATCATTCCGCTCGCCGCCAGGAAGAACCCCGCCGTGCAGTTCATGGTGCTCTTCAGTGGCCCGGTCGCCACGGCGCGCGAGCAATTGCGCTTCCAGTTCTATACCGAAGGCGCGCCCGATTTCTGGGCGACGCACACCGAGGCCGAGGCGCGGGAGCACATCCGCAACGATCCGGATCGCTACGCGTTCGCTGACACCGACCCGCGCGATGCGCTCGCCGCGCTGTCGATCCCGGGGTTATGGCTGTACGGGGACAAGGACGTGCAGGCGCCGGTGGGGCTGTCGGTCGAACGTCTCGACGTGTTGAAGGCGCAGGGCAAGGCCTACGAGTCCAGGGTGTTCCCGGGCCTGGGGCACAACGTGGCGTTCGCCGGCTCGACCGAACCGGTCGCCGCGGCCGTGCGCTGGATCGAGGCCTTCGCAGCCGCCCCCAACAGGAAAGAGTGATCGGTCGCGCCAACTACGGCGCGACCGAATTTTCTCCACGAAACCTCTCCTGCGAAAGAAGAGGCGGCGGCGATCAGCCTGCGTACTTCGCGATGAAGTCGCGCACCTGCGGATAGACGTTGTCGCGCCAGCGGCGGCCGCTGAAGATGCCGTAGTGGCCTGCGCCTTCGACGGTCAGGTGCTTGTGGTGGGCCTTGGCGATGCCGGTGCACAGGTCGTGCGCGGCGGCCGTCTGGCCCTGGCCGGAGATGTCGTCCAGCTCGCCTTCGATGCTCATCAGCGCGGTCTTCTTGATGGCCGACGGCTTCACCAGCTCGCCATTGACCTTCCACTTGCCACGCGGCAGCAGGAACTCCTGGAACACGGTGCGAATCGTGTCCAGGTAGTACTCGGCCGGCATGTCGAGCACGGCGTTGTATTCGTCATAGAACTTGCGGTGCGATTCGGCGTCCTGCATGTCGCCCTTCACCAGGTCCGCATAGAAGTCCCAGTGCGACATGAAGTGGCGGCTGGGATTCATCGCGATGAAGCCCGCGTGCTGCAGGAAGCCGGGATACACGCGGCGGCCTTCGCCCGGGTAGGGCATGGGCACCGTGTTGATCACGTTGTTCTCGAACCACGACAACGGGTTGCGCGTGGCCAGGCTGTTCACTTCGGTGGGGCTGCGGCGCGCATCGATCGGGCCGCCCATCATCACCAGCGAACGCGGCGTGGCTTCGCCGCGCGCGGCCATCAGCGAGACCGCGGCCAGCACCGGTACGGTCGGTTGGCAGACGCTGATCACGTGCAGCTTGTCGGCCCCGATGTGGCGGATGAAATCCTCCACGTAGGCCACGTAATCGTCGAGGCTGAAGGCACCTTCCGACGAGGGCACCATGCGCGCATCGACCCAGTCGGTCACGTAGACCTTGTGGTCGCGCAGCAGCGTGCGCACGGTGTCGCGCAGCAGGGTGGCGTGGTGGCCGGAGAGCGGCGCCACGACCAGGACGACCGGGTCGTCCTTCAGCGTGGTGATCGTGTCGGCGTCGTCGGTGTAGCGCTTGAAGCGCAGCAACCGGCAGAACGGCTTCTTGACGATCTCCTGTTCCACCACCGGCACGGTGCGGCCTTCGACCTCGACCTCGTGGATATCCCACGCGGGCTTCTCGTAGTCCTTGCCGATGCGGTAGATCAGTTCGTTGCCGGCGGCGATGCGCTCGGCGCCCGGCACGTTGGACAACCAACTGGTCGGGGCGGAGAAGATGCGCGCGTTCGCTTCGGCCATGTAGGCCAGCGGCGCCATCCATGCGCGTCCGAGTTCGTGCAGTTGGTACAGGGTCATGGCGCTCCGGAATCCCACTTTTGGTGCATGGTGCTGCGCCGCAGCATACCCCAAAGGCGAGGGCGCCGCGCGTGGCCTGTTCAGGTTATCGGCCGGTAGTCCGCGGCCTCCAGTACCGCGACATCGCCGGCCAGGCGCGGGCCTAGCCAGCAGTGGTTGCCGATGGACTGGAAACCCTCGCCGTTGAAGGCCTGTCGATACCAGGCGGCCTTGCGCGGCTGGAAGCCCTCGTGGTCGCCGTCGAATTCGTCTTCTTTGGCGAACGTCTCCAGGAACGCCACGCCCCCGCACAGTTCGGCCAGACCCGGCAGCCCGCGCTTGAGCTCGCGCGTGGGTACGTAGTGCAGCACGTCCGAGCACACCAGCAGGTCGGCCGGCTCGCACGGGCGCAGGTACTGGAAATCCTCGAAGCGAGCGTAGTGCAGGTTGCGGGTGCGGCCGAAGCGGCGAACGGCGTACTCGCTGCCGTCGAACCCGAGGTACTGCACCTTCGGCCGCAGCTTCAGCAGCGGCGCACGCCACGCGCCTTCGCCGCAGCCGATGTCGAGCACCGTGCGGATCGGCCGTTCCAGGTGGTACTCGGCTGCCGCCACCGCCAGGGCCACCTTGCGCGCGAGCCGGGGCGCGCCGCCGATGTCGCCGTCGCGGTACCAGCGCTTGAAGTAGTCGGCGTCGTACTGCTTGGTCATGCGCGTGTCCGGGGTGCGGAAAGGCGGGAAGCTTACGCGATGCGGCGCGCTATCCTATGCACCGCACGCCATCCCGCGCAGCCAGACGGAGCCAGCCGCATGTACCTGTGGGTCAAGACCTTCCATCTCGTCTTCGTCATCGCCTGGATGGCGACGGTCTTCTACCTGCCGCGCATCCTGGTCAACCTGGCCGAGACGACCGGACAGCCCGACGTGCAGGCACGACTGCTGCTGATGGGCCGCCGCCTCTACGGCTTCGGCCACAGCATGTTCGGTATCGCGGTGATCCTGGGCGGCGTGCTGTGGTTCTACTTCGGCATCAGCGGCGGTTGGCTGCACGCGAAGCTGACCCTCGTCGCGCTGGTGCTGGTGCACTTCATCGTCACCGGCCGCTGGCTCAAGGGCGTGGCGAAAGGCAAGTCGCTGCCGTCGCCGACGGCATTGAAGTGGTTCAACGAACTGCCGCTGTTCGCGTTGATCGCGATCGTGTGGTTGGTACTGGCAAAGCCGTTCTGAAGCGCGGCGCCGGGCTTGCCGGCGCGTTGGTTCACTTCTTCTCGAAATCAACGATCTTCGGCAGCTCCACCGGCACGCCGTTGGCGTCGCAGGTGCCGGCAGCGCACAGGCGCGCGCGCAGCGTCGGCGTGGCCTGCACGATGACGTGGTAGATCGTGTTCTGCTCCAGCGTGCCGCGGAAGGCGTCACTGCCCGGGCCGATGGCCCAGATGCCGACATCTTCGCCACCGTGCGACTCCGACTTCAGCGGCACGAGCGCTTCCTGTAGGTAGTCCGGGTGTTCGGTGTCGACATGGCTCAGGTCAGGACGGCCCTCCGAGGACTCGACGCTGCTGGGCGCATGCAGGAATTTCTTCGGGCCAGCCGGCTGGCGGTTGCTGGCACCGGTGTAGCCAGGACCGTTGGCGTAGGTCAGCGTGGTGAAGGTCAGGCCGGTCTGGTCGCGTGCGAGGTCGCCCGGCGTGTCGTCTTCGCCGCCCTGGCCGCGCACCTTGCCGAGGATGGGATTGCCGCGGACCGGATAGCCGACGAAGTTCAACGTGTGCGAATGGTCGGCGGTGACCAGGATCAGCGTATCGTCGCGCGAGGTCGCTTCCAGCGCGGCCTGCACGGCGTCGGACATCGCGACGGTCTCGTCGAGCGCGCGGTACGCATTGCCGTAGTGGTTGGCGTGGTCGATGCGCGCGCCTTCCACCAGCAGCACGAAGCCCTCCGGGTTGCGCGACAGCGTGCGGATCGCGGTGCGGGTCAAATCGGCGAGCGAGGGTTCGCCCTGATCGTCCTTGCGGCGGTCGTGCTCGAACTGCATGTGGTCGTACTCGAACAGGCCCAGCAGCTGCGGCGCATCGGCCGCGGCCTTCAGCTGTTGCGTGTTCCACACGTACGCGCCCTGCGGATGCGCCTGCTGCCATTCGGCCACCAGGTTGCGCCCGTCCAGGCGTTGGCCGACCTTGTCGTCCTCTTCCGGATCACGCACGTCGACGGGGAGGAACTCGCCGCGGCCTCCGCCCAGCGCGACCGTCGGGCCATGACCGAAGCGCGCGGCGGCGAGCAGTTGCTGCGCGATGTCCGTGCAGCCTTGGGCGACCGCTTCTTCGGGCAGGTCGCTGTCGTTTTCCCAATCCCGATGCGGGACGTGCGCGTAGGTCGCGGCCGGCGTGGCATGAGTCAGCCGCGCCGTGGTGACCACGCCCGTTGCCAGGCCCGCGCTGTCAGCGAGCGTCAGCCAGCTGAGCAGGTGCTTGCCGCGGCTGTCGGCGCAATCGTTCTTGCGGCCAGCCGACACGCCGATCGCGCCCATGTGCGATTTCACGCCGGTAGCCACCGCGGTCATCGTGCCGGCGGAGTCGGGCGTCTGCGAATCGGTGTTGTAGGTCTTGCTGAAGGCGGTGTGCGGGAAGCGCTCCCAGCTCAGCAGGTTCTCTTCGCCCGGCGTGCCCTTGCGCTGGCCTTCGAAGATGCGCGCGGCCGCGACGGTGGTGAGGCTCATGCCGTCGCCGAGGAAGACGATGACGTTCTTCGCGCGGCCCTGCATCGCGCCGTTGCCGGCCGCCTTCGCGGCGCCGCTGCGGTACCACCATTGCGGTGTCTCGCCTTGCGGGTGGGCCACCGGCGCGACCTCGACGTGGAGGGCGGACGGCGCGGCGGGCGAGGTGCTGGCGCAGCCGGCCAGGGCGGTAAGCAGGGTCATGCCGGCGAGCGGCGACACGAAGGAACGCAGGTGCATGGTGAACCGGGGGAGGACGGACGCGGCATTATGCCGTCCGGGCAGTGTCCTGTTCATGACACCCGGTATTCCGCCCGCAAGGTCGCCCCGTCGATGGGCTTCGGCTAAGGTGTTCCGTCCACTTATGTGAGTCGTCTGGATGAAGCTGGTCTCGGCCTGGTTGAAGATCCCGTTCTGGCAGCGCGTCGTCGCCGGCTTCGTGCTGGGCGCGCTCGCGGGCTGGCTGCTGGGGCCGGCCGCGGGGACCTGGCTCAAGCCGCTGGGCGATCTCTACGTCACCCTGATCAAGATGATCGCGGTGCCATTGGTGTTCTTCGCCGTGATCAACGCAGTGTCGAGCCTGCACGGGCAGAAGTCCGTGGCCGCGCTCGGTGGGCGCACGTTCCTGTGGTTCGCCGCGACCGCGGCACTGGCTGTCTGCGTGGGCCTGGCCGTGGGCTGGGTGGTGCAGCCGGGCAAGGGCCTGACCGGCCTGATGATGGCGCCGGATTATCAGGTGCGCGAAGTGCCGACGCCGGTGCAGGTGCTGCTGGACATCGTGCCGGCCAATCCTTTCAAGGCACTTACCGAAGGCAAGATCCTGCAGGTGATCTTCTTTGCGGGCCTGCTCGGCTTCGCGCTGGTGAAGCTGGGCGAGCGAAGCGCGGGCCTGCGCAAGTTGGCCGGCGAAGCGAGCGACACGATGGTGCAGGTCACTCGCTTCGTGCTGGAGATGACCCCGCTGGGCACGTTCGGCCTGATCGGTGCACTGGTGGGTACGTACGGCTTCGAAAAGCTGCTGCCGCTGGGCAGCTACATCGGTGCGCTGTACGTGGCCTGCGCCATCCATATCGTCGTGGTCTACGGCAGCCTGCTGCTGGCGCACGGCCTGAATCCGTGGAAGTTCTTCCGCGGTGCGGCGCCCGGCATGCAGGTGGCTTTCGTCAGTTCGTCCAGCTTTGCCTCGATGCCGGTCGCGCTGCGCAGCGTCACCCACAACCTGGGCGTGGACAAGGATTACGCCGCGTTCGCGGTGCCGCTGGGCGCGAGCATCAAGATGGACGGGTGCGGCGCGATCTATCCGGCGCTGACGTCGATCTTCGTGGCCCAGTACTTCGGGCTGGACCTGTCGATGAACCAGTACTTCGTCATCCTGTTGGCGTCGGTACTGGGCAGCTTCGGTACCGCCGGCGTGCCGGGCACGGCCACGGTGATGGTCACGCTGGTGCTGAGCGCGGCCAACCTGCCGCTGGAAGGCATCGGCCTGCTGGTGGCGATCGACCGCATCCTCGACATGATGCGCACCATGACCAACGTGACCGGCCAGATGCTGGTGCCGGTGCTGGTGGCGAAGGAGACCGGCCTGCTCGATCGCGAGATCTACGAGTCCGCGTCCACCAACGTGGGCCTCGCGGACGACCCCACGCCAACGCCATGAGTGATGCGGAAGCGATCGGACTCGTCGCGTCGTTCCCGAACGCGCCGACCTATCGTCGACTGCGCGCCGAAACCGGCCTGTCGCCCAAGTCGCACGAAGCCGCCGAACGCGGTCTGTCGAACACGCTGTATGGCGTCAGCCTGGTGAAGGCGGGCGAGGTGATCGGCATGGGGCGGATCGTGGGCGACGGCGGTACCGTGTTCGTCGTCGTCGACATCGCGGTGCAGCGCGACCATCAGGGGCAGGGACTGGGCAAACGCATCATGGCGGCGCTGGATGCGTGGTTGCGCGCGAACGCGCCGCCGTCGGCGTACGTCATGCTGGTCGCCGATGGCGAAGCACGCCATCTCTACGCGCAGTTCGGCTTCGCCGAGACCGCGCCCGCGTCCATCAGCATGGCTTACGTGGCGCGCGGACCAGGAAGCGACGGCTAAGCCACGGCGTCACGCGTGCCGCGCGATACCCACCAGGCGAACACGCCGGCCGTGACGAACATCAGCAGGCTGTAGACCGCGGCCGGCACGGAGATGGTCGGCTTCTCCAGCACGTTGAGCGCGATGAAGATGGCCAGCGTGCCGTTGTGGATGCCGATTTCCATGGCGATGGCGATGGCCTGTTTCTTCGGCAGGCGCAAGGCCAGCGGCGCGACGTAACCGGCGCCCATGCTGATGAGATTGAACAGCAGGCAGGCCAGGCCGACGAGGGCGAAGTAAGTGGCCAGCGTGTCCCACGCCTGCACGACGGCGGCGACCACCAGCAGGGCGAGCACGAGCACCGAGGCCAGGCGGATGGGTTTTTCCGCACGCGCGGCGAAGCCCGGCGCCTTCGCGCGCAGCAGCATGCCGATCGCGACCGGCAGCAGGATGATGGCGGCCACCTCGACGACCTTCTTCGTCGGCGGCGGAACGTACTGGCCGGCACCGAGGAAGTACTCCAGCGACAGATTGAGGATCACCGGCAGCGTCAGCAGGCAGAGCAGGCTGTTGATCGCGGTGAGGGTGATGTTGAGGGCGACATCGCCACGGGCGAGGTGGCTGTAGATGTTGGCGGTGGCGCCACCCGGCGAGGCCGCGAGCAGCATCAGACCGACCGCGAGTTCGGCCGGCAGGCCGAAGCCCAACGCCAGGCCGAACGCGACCCACGGCAACACCAGCGTCTGCAGGGCCAGCCCGATCAGGACCGCGCGTGGATAGCGCGCGACCCGGCGGAAATCCTCCAGCGTCAGTCCCAGTCCCAGCCCGAGCATGATGATGCCCAAGGCCAACGGCAGCAGCAGATTGGTCAGCAGTGAAGCCTGCATCGCGTACGACTCCCCTTCGGCGCGAAGAAACAGGTGGTGCACGCGGCATGGCCGCGCCTGACGGAGGATGGCGGCAATCCACCGCGTGGCGCAAGTTGCGCTGCACCGTCGCGTCGAAAAAGAAGAAGGCCGCACAGGGCGGCCTTCGTCGTGTTGCGGATCGCGCGGCGCTTACATCGCGACGCGGCGGCCGCTGAGATAGCGGTTGGCCCAGTAGCCGGTCAGCAGCGTGTCCACGCGTACGTCCTTGCCGCGGCTGGGCGAGTGCAGGAAGCGGCCTTCGCCGACGTAGATGCCGACGTGGTTCACGCGGCCCTTCAGGCCGAAGAACACCAGGTCGCCCTGACGCAGGTCTTCGCGGGTGCCGATCAGTTGCGCATCGGCCTTGCTGGCCATGTCGCGGGACACGCGCGGCAGTTCGATGCCCAGCGCGGTGCGGAAGACGTAACCGACCAGGCCGCTGCAGTCGAAGCCGCTGTCGGGCGAGGTGCCGCCCCAACGGTAGGGCGTGCCCATCAGGGCGAGCGCGCGCTGCAGCACGACCTGGACCTTGCCGCCCTGCTGTTCCTGGGCAACAACGCCTTCCTTGCTGAGATCGTAGGCGGCCAGCAGCTTGCTGATGTCGCCGGCGACCATCGCCGAGCGGTCGACCAGCGGCAGCGTGTCGCTGGCGGCCAGGCGAGGAAGCAGGGCGGAGAGGGTAGCGGTGGCAGCTTCGGCAGCCTTTTCCTTGACGCTGGTGGTGACCGATTTGGTCGGCGCTGCGGCCGGCGCTTCGACGACGTCGGCGCTGGCCGGCGTGGCGTCAGTGTCGCTGGGCGCAGGTGCGCTCTGGGCGAAAGCCGCAGAGGCGACGACGCAGAGCGACAGGCTGAGGAGGATTCGGGTGCCCCCCCGCAGGATGCGGTGGGTGGCGGCTGGCTGGCCTGGTGGCAGGTCGTCGGTCGTCACGCGCGGGAGGGATTTAACAAGTCAGGGGCGATAATGCCGGCTGATCGGCCTGATTTGGTTCATAAATCGTTATTTATTCGTTAAATGTGAACGCTCGCCGTCACAGAGTTGACCGATTCCTAACGAAGGACGCGTTTCGCGCCCGTGTAGTGGTCCCGCCAGTAGCTACCGTCCAGGTGGTCCAGCCGGACCGTGCCGCCCGTGCTGGGGGCATGCACGAACCGGCCCTCGCCGACATAGATGCCCACGTGGGTGACGGTGCCCCGGCTGCCGAAAAACACCAGGTCGGCTGGCGCCAGGCGACGCGGCTCGATCTTCGGCCCCTGGACCTGGGCCAGCTCGCGCGAGGTCCGCGGCAGGCGGACATCCAGCATGTCGCGGAATACGTAAGTGACCAGCCCGCTGCAGTCGAACCCCGATTCCGGGGTGTTGCCGCCGTACCGGTAGGGCGTGCCCACCAGACCGATCGCGCGCATCAGCACGGCAGTGGCGGCCGCGGGATCCTCGGCCTGCACGACCGGCCAGTCGCGCTGAGCGGGCGGAGGCGCGGACTTGCGGGTCTGGGGCTTGGAGCCGCCGCACCCGGCCAGGGCCAGCACGCCGGCGCACAGCGACAGGGCGATCCAGCGCCGAAGTGGCGCAGGCATGGGCAAGCCGGGATAATGTCGGGCCTTCATCGCGGCGCATCTTCGCCGCATTCCCTCGCGGCCGACAAGCCGCTCCTGTCCTGCCGGTCGGCAGGCCCCGCCCAGAGTCCCGCATGAAAATCGCAAAAGACAGCGTCGTCCGTTTCCACTACACCGTGTCCGAAGCCGGCCAGGAGCCGATCGAAAGCTCGAAGGACCGCGAACCGCTGGCGATCCTGATCGGCCACGGCAACATCATCCCGGGCCTCGAGAACGCGATGCAGGACCGTGAAGCGGGCGAGAGCTTCGGCGTCGACGTCGCTGCGGCCGATGCCTACGGCGAGCGCCGCGACGGCCTGACCCAGCGTGTGCCCAAGAAGCACTTCGGCAACCAGCGCCTGATCCCGGGCCAGCAGGTCGTGCTGCAGACCAACTTCGGTCCGCGCGCGGTCACCATCGAGAAGGTGGGCATGAGCGTGGTCGACGTCGACCTCAACCACCCGATGGCGGGCAAGGACCTGCACTTCGACGTGGAGATCGTCGAGGTGCGCGAAGCCAGCGCCGAAGAGCTCGAGCACGGCCACGTGCACGGCGACGGTGGCCACCACCACTGAGCCGCGCGCAACGCGTCTTCCGAACGGCCCGCGAAAGCGGGCCGTTTCTTTTGGCACGCAGGTCGTCGCACACGGCGTGCTCTAATCGGGCCTTCGATCCAGGGGGAAGGGAATGACGGCGACGATCACGGAGAACCTGGCACCTGTCGCGGTGTCGGAACGCATCGGGGCGATGGACGTGCTGCGCGGTTTCGCGTTGCTGGGCATCCTGCTGATGAACCTGGAGGGCTTCGTGGGGCCCGTGATGGCCTCGGCCAGCGGCCTCGATCCGGTGCTGACCGGCGCGAACCGCACGGTCGATCTGCTGGTCTACGTGCTGGTGCAGGGCAAGTTCTACACCTTGTTCTCGCTGTTGTTCGGCATGGGATTTGCGGTGATGTCGCAGCGGGCCGAACAAGCCGGCCGTCCCTTCGCCGGTGTCTACTGGCGGCGTGGGCTTGCGTTGCTGGCGATCGGCGTACTGCATGCGGTCTTCATTTGGGCGGGCGACATCCTGGTGATGTACGCGCTGTGCTCGTTCCTGCTGCTTGCGTTCCGCCCGTTGCCGTACCGCTGGTATCCGTGGTTCGGGCTCGGCGCCTACGTCATGCCGATCGGCTTCATGTACCTGATGGGTGCTGCGGGGTCGCTGCTGGGCGGCACCGACGGCTGGGACAAGGCGATGGGCGAGATCGGCGCGCAGATGCAGGCGCTGATCGAGAGCGAACGGGCGGCCTACGGCAGCGGCAGCTATGGCGAGGCCACGTGGCAACGTTTGAAGAGCACCGGCATGGCGCTGAGCAACATCACCATGTTCGGCTTCATCGCGTTCGGCCTGTTCCTGCTGGGTGCGTGGTTCGTGCGCAGCGGCGCCATCGCGCGGCCGCGCGAGTTCGGTCGCCTGTACGGCCTGCTGCGCTGGGTCGCCTTGCCGCTGGGGCTGCTGGCGATGCTCGGTTCGGTGGCGCTGTCGCCGACGATGGAGTCGACAACGTTCAACCTGCGCGTCTCCACGGCCTTCGCCCTGCAGCTGACGGCGAACCTGCTGATGTGCCTGGGATATCTGGCCTGGATCCTGAAAGCCCTGGCGTCGCCCGCGGGCGCGCGGGCGTTGTCGGTGCTGGCGCCGGCGGGACGCATGGCCCTGACCAACTATCTGATGCAGTCGCTGGTCTGCACATGGATCTTCTACGGCTATGGCCTGGGATACTTCGAACAGCTTCCGCGTGCCTGGCAGCCGTTGTTCGCGGTGGCGCTCTTCAGCGTGCAGGTGGCGCTGAGCCACGCATGGCTGTCGCGCTTCCGCTTCGGGCCGATGGAGTGGGCATGGCGTTCGCTGACCTACGCATCGCTGCAGCCGATGCGTCTGCAATCGCGATGATTGGGACTACACTGTCGGGGTGAATCCCCCCCACGACGACGTCCTCATCATCGGTGGCGGCGCCATCGGCCTGGCGACCGCCCTGGCGTTGCTGGAAGCCGGCCGCGGCGTTCGTGTCATCGACGCTGGCCGAGCAGGCGGCGGCGCATCGCATGGCAACTGCGGCACGATCACGCCCAGCCATGCGCCCCCTCTGGCGGCACCCGGTGTGGTGGCGCAGGCATTGCGCTGGATGTTCACGCCCGACGCGCCGCTCTACCTGAAACCCCGCGTCGATCCCGCCCTGTGGCATTGGCTGCTGCGTTTTGCCGCGCGCTGCAACCTGCGTGACTGGCGGCAAAGCACGCAGGCGCGTGCCGCCTTGCTCAACGATGCGCGTGCGCGCCTGGTCGACTGGGTGGGCCGCTACGGCCTGCAGTGCGAGTTCGAGGAGGAAGGACTGGACTACGTCTTCCGCGACCCACGCAAGTATCAGCAGTACGTAGACGAAAGCGCAGTGCTGAAGGACTTCGGCATCGCCACGCAGGTATTCGGTGGCAGCGACTACGAACGCGAGGAACCCGCGATGCGGACGGGCGTCGCGGGCGCGATCCGGTTCCCCGGTGACGCACGCCTGCGTCCCGATCGATACGTGGCGGAGCTAGCGCGTGCGGTCCGCGCGCGCGGCGGCATTATCGATGAGTACTGCCGGGTGGAACGCCTGGAGCCGACAGACAACGGTGTCCGCCTCGCGACGGACCAGGGCCCGCGCGCAGGTCGTGACGCGGTGATCGCGCTGGGCGCATGGACGCCCGCGTTTGCCAGGACGCTGGGCGTGCGCGCGCCCATCCAGCCCGGCAAGGGCTATTCGATCACCTATTCGCGGCCGTCGAGGGTGCCGCGGCATCCGATGGTGCTGAAAGACCGCTCAGTGTGCGTCACCGTGTGGGACAGCGGCTTCCGCCTCGGCAGCACGATGGAATTCTCCGGCCACGACGACAGTCTCAACCCGACCCGCCTCGCTGCGCTGGAGCGCGGCGCGCGCGAGTTCCTCCACGAACCTGTCGGTCCGGAAGTGCGCGAGCGCTGGTGCGGGTGGCGGCCGATGACCTGGGACGATCTGCCGTTGCTCGGACGCGCACCGAACCAGCGCCATGTCTGGCTCGCCGCGGGCCACGGCATGCTCGGCATCAGCATGAGCACCGCCACCGGCCAGCTGATGGCCGACCTGATGACCGGCCGCGCGCCGGCCTTCGATCCCACGCCGTATCGACCGGAGCGATTCGCATGACGCCTCAAGAGTTCGACCTTGTCGTGATCGGCGGCGGTTCCGGCGGACTTGCCGGCGCCTTCCGTGCCGCCTCGCACGGCGCGCGCGTGGCGCTGCTGGAGCCGAAGGAGCTGGGCGGCACCTGCGTCAATGTCGGCTGCGTGCCGAAGAAGGCGATGTGGCTGGCCGCCGAGTTGTCGCAGAAGATCTTGCTCGCCTCGTCGCTCGGGTTCGATGTGGCGCCGCCGGTGCTCGACTGGAAGGAGTTCATCGTCCATCGCCAGCGTTACATCGCCGGCATCCATGCCAGTTACCTCAAGCGCCTGGACGAGAGCGGCATCGTGCTGATGCCGTGCCACGGTCGGTTGCTGGATGCGCACACGGTGGTGAACGCGGACGGCGTGCCGCTGCGCGCGGAACACCTGCTGATCGCCACCGGGGGCCGGCCCTCGCGGCCCGATATTCCGGGCGCGGCGCGGGGCCAGGTGTCCGACGACTTCTTCACGTTGTGTGCGGCGCCGCGCCGCATGGCCATCGTCGGCGGCGGCTATGTCGCAGTGGAACTGGCGGGCGTGCTGCAGGCGCTGGGCAGCCAGGTCGAGCTGTTCGTGCGCGGGCCGCGACTGCTGGAAGGATTCGACGCGCAGATCGCCGCTGAACTCGCCGACGACATGCGCCAGCACGGCGTGCGCGTGCACTTCGGCTATGCCGTCGCAGCGTTGGAGGAGGCGGCCGACGGCGGCGTGATCGTGCTGGCCGAGGACGGTACACGCAGCGAGCGTTTCGACGGGCTGATCTTCGCCACGGGGCGTACGCCGAACACGCGGGGGATCGGACTGGAGGCCGCAGGGGTGACGCTGGATGCCCGGGGCTTCGTGCAGGTGGACGCGTGGCAGGACACCGCTGTCTCGGGTATTCATGCGGTGGGCGACGTCACCGGCCAGGCGGCGCTCACGCCGGTGGCCATTGCGGCGGCGCGACGGCTGATGGATCGCGTCTTCGGCGGGCAGGCCGACGCGCGCTTGGATTACCGGGACATCGCCACGGTCGTGTTCTCGCACCCGCCTGCCGGCAAGGTCGGCCTGACCGAAGCCGAAGCGAGTGAGGCGCATGGGGAGGGCGTGACCACCTACACGGCGCGGTTCCGCCCGATGCTGCATGCCTTGGCTGATTCGCCGCAGCGCAGCCTGTTCAAGCTGGTTTGCGTGGGTGAGGAGCGGCGGGTGGTCGGCCTCCATCTGTTGGGCGAGGGCGCCGACGAAATGCTGCAGGGATTCGCGGTGGCGCTGAAGAAGGGCATCACGCTTGCCGATCTGCACGACACGGTGGCCATCCATCCCACCAGCGCCGAGGAAGTGGTGCTGATGCGCTGAACGCGCGGGCAGGGCGCGGCGATACAATGCCGCCATGGACACCTATACGCTGCACCCCGGCACCGCGCCGCTGTTCATCAGTCTGCCGCACAACGGCACCCGCGTGCCCGATGCCATTGCCGCACGCCTGACGCCCGAAGCGCGGCGCGTGCCGGATACCGATTGGCACGTTGCCGAGTTGTACGACTTCGCACGGGCGCTCGGCGCGTCGATCATCGTGCCGACGTATTCGCGCTATGTCGTCGACCTCAACCGGCCGGAAGATGACGTCTCGCTGTATCCCGGGCAGAACACGACGGGCCTGTGCCCCATCGTCCGTTTCAGTGGCGACCCGGTGTACCTGCCCGACCAGGCGCCGACGCCGGAAGACATCGCCGCGCGCGTCGACACTTATTGGCGGCCGTACCACCAGGCGCTCGAGCAGGAGCTTGCGCGTATCCGCGACCTGCATGGCCGCGTCGTGCTGTGGGAAGGGCATTCGATCCGCAGTGAAGTGCCGTTCCTGTTCGAAGGCCGGCTTCCGGACTTCAATCTCGGCACAGCGGCGGGTGCCAGCTGTTCGCCGGCCTTGCAGCAGGCGTTGGAAGACGTGCTGGCGTCGCAGTCGGACTACAGCTTCGTCGTGAACGGGCGGTTCCGCGGCGGTTACATCACCCGGCATTACGCCGATCCGGCGAACCAGGTGCAGGCCGTGCAGCTGGAATTGGCGCAGCTGAACTACATGGACGAGGACAGCTTCGCCTATCTCCCCGAACATGCCGTCCGCACGCAGGCGCTGATCCGGCGGTTGTTGGAATGCACGCTGGCGTGATGGCGAGCGGATGACCCGGCCCGAGGCGGACGATGAGCTGGCGCAACCGCTGGATGTAGCGCCCGCTGCAGCGGTGGACGCGCCGCCTGCGCGGCCCGTGCTGCAGGCGGTCAGTCGCTCGGGCCTGGTGCTCGCGGCGTTCGGCGCCATCGCGTTCTCCGGCAAGGCCATCATCGTCAAGCTTGGTTACCGCTACGGCACGGACGCGGTCACGCTGCTGGCGCTGCGCATGCTGGTGGCGTTCCCGTTCTTCCTGGCGATGGGCGCGTGGGCCGCGCGTCGCAGCGCGCCGCTCGGCAAGGCGGATCGCGGACGCATCGTGTTGCTCGGCTTCCTGGGCTATTACCTGGCCAGCTTCCTGGATTTCGCCGGCCTGGCCTACATCACCGCCACGCTGGAACGGTTGATCCTCTATCTCACCCCGACGCTGGTCGCCCTGATCGGTTGGCTGGCCTTCGGTCGCCGCATCTCGCGCAGGCAGGCCGCCGCGCTGCTGGTCAGCTATGCGGGCGTGGCACTCGCGTTCGGCCACGATCTGCAGGTGGGCGGGTCCAACATCGCGCTCGGCAGCGCGCTGGTGTTCGGTAGCGCGCTGACCTATGCGTTGTATCTCGTCGGCAGTGGCGAACTGGTGCAGCGTGTGGGCGCGGTCCGCCTGACGGCCTATGCGAGCAGCGTGGCGAGCGTCCTGTGCCTGCTGCAGTTCCTCCTGCTACGACCGATGGAGGCGCTCGCTCTGCCGTGGCAGGTGTACGCCCTGTCGCTGGTGAACGGCACGCTGTGCACGGTGCTGCCCGTGCTCGCAGTGATGATGGCGGTGGCGCGGATCGGCTCGGCGCTGGCGGCGCAGGTCGGCATGATCGGACCGGTGTCGACCATCCTTCTCAGCTTGCTGCTGCTCGGTGAGCCGGTGGGGCCTTGGCAGGTCGCGGGCACGGTGCTGGTGATGGCCGGTGTGTTTGTCGTTTCGCAACAGAAAACGACCGCGCGCTGAATTTCACTAGGCCGTCGCGGTCGCGTCGGCGAGCCACTGCACGACATGGCCTAGGGCCTCGGCGTGGGTGTCGCCGGCCTGCCGCCGGTCGCGATAGCGCTGCAGCTGTCCGTGCGCGCTGGTGCCATCCTCGAGGATGTGCCATACCCGCTCGACCTGCGTCGTGCACGCCAGCGTCCGGATGTCCTCGTCCAGCGCGTCGAGGGTGTTTTCCAGCATCTCGCGCACGCCGACCAGGCGATGGCTGCCCAGGTCGATCAGGCCGGCGTCGAAACCGTAGCGCTGGGCGCGCCACAGGTTCTCCGCGACGATCGCCTGGTCGCTCGCGCGCAGTGCGGCATGCAGGGCGGGTCTCCTTTCCAGGTGCCGCACCAGGCAGCGGTAGAGCTGTGCGATGGCCAGCGCGTCGCAGAGATCGGTGCAGGCATCGGTGACACGCAACTCCAGGGTGGGGAAGGCGAGCGAAGGACGCAGCGCCCACCACAGGAAGCTTGCATCCTGGATGGCGCGTCCGTCCGTCATGCGCTGCACGTAGTGGTCGTACTCGAGTTGATCGGCGAACAGGGGCGGCAATCCGGTGCGGGGAATCTCCTGGTACGCCGTCTGCCGGTAGCCCATCAGGCCGGTGGCATGGCCCATCCAGAAGGGCGAAGACGTGCTGAGCGCGAGCAGCAGTGGAAGGAAGGGCTGCATGCGTGCCATCAGGGCGACGCGTTGGGCGGGGTCGGCCGGCTGCACGTGCACGTGCAGGCCGCACAGCAGGTTCCGCTGCCCGAGCATCTGCAGCTCGCCCATCACCTGGTCGTAATGCGGCTTGTCGGTGCTGCGCTGCCCACGCCACTGCGCGGACGGGTGCGTGCCGGCAGCCAGGATCCCGAGCCCATGGCGATGCGCGATGTCGGCCACGGTACGGCGGAGCGCACGTAGGTCTTGCTCGGCGATCTGCGGATCGTCGTGCACGCCGGTCTGGACTTCGACTTGGGTCTGCAGCATCTCGCTGCCGAAGCGTTCGCCCAAGGCTTCACGGCAGTCGGCGAAGAAGCGGCGCGGCATGTGGCGCAGCCGGCGGCCGTTCTGACGGACGAGGAAGTACTCCTCCTCGAGGCCGAAGGTATAAGCGTGTTGGCCGAGTCCGGATGTTGACACCATGCCGGCGTTATCTCACCGGCGTGGTGAACGCGATGTTCAATGCTGGCGGAGCATTCCCGCCAGCATGTGATCGCTGCGGGACATCAAACTTCCAGTGAGGCCAGGTCGCCCTTGGTTTCCAGCCATGCCTTGCGGTCGCCGGAACGCTTCTTCGCCAGCAGCATGTCCATCAGGCCGCGCGTCTGCAGGTCGTCGTCGACGGTAAGTTGCACCAGCCGGCGTGTGTCGGGATGGATGGTGGACTCGCGTAGTTGCGAGGGATTCATCTCGCCCAGGCCTTTGAAGCGGGTGACGTTGACCGCGCCACGGATCTTCTCGCGCTCGATCTTCTCCAGCAGCAGGCGCTTCTCTTCTTCGTCCAGCGCGTAGAACACCTGCTTGCCCACGTCCACGCGGAACAGCGGCGGCATCGCGACGAACACGTGGCCGGCCGCGACGAGGGCGGGGAAGTGGCGCAGGAACAGCGCGCTGAGCAGGGTGGCGATGTGCAGACCGTCGGAGTCGGCGTCCGCGAGGATTACCACCTTGCCGTAACGCAATCCGCTGATGTCGTCCTTACCGGGATCGCACCCGATCGCGACGGCCAGGTCGTGCACTTCCTGGGAGGCGAGCACGCTGCCCGACGCGACTTCCCAGGTGTTCAGGATCTTGCCGCGCAGCGGCAGGATGGCCTGGAAATCCTTGTCGCGCGCCTGCTTGGCCGAGCCGCCGGCCGAGTCGCCTTCCACCAGGAACAGTTCGGTACGCGACAGGTCCTGGCTGATGCAGTCGGCCAGCTTGCCGGGCAGGGCGGGGCCCTGGGTGACCTTCTTGCGGACGACCTGCTTCTCGGTCTTCAGGCGGGCGCTGGCGCGTTCGATGGCGATCTGCGCGATCTTCTCGCCCAGGTCGACGTGCTGGTTGAGCCACAGGCTGAAAGCGTCGTGCGCCGCACCCTCGATGAAGCCGGCGGCCTGGCGCGAGGACAGGCGTTCCTTGGTTTGGCCGCTGAACTGCGGGTCAGTCATCTTCAACGACAGCACAAAGGTCACGCGGTCCCACACGTCTTCCGGGGCCAGCTTCACGCCACGCGGCAACAGGTTGCGGAAATCGCAGAACTCGCGCAGCGCGTCGGTCAGGCCGCTGCGCAGGCCGTTGACGTGCGTGCCGTGCTGCGCCGTCGGGATCAGGTTGACATAGCTCTCCTGCACCAGCTCGCCTTCGGGCACCCAGGCGGCGGCCCAGTCGACGACTTCGCTGTCCTTCTTCAGCTGGCCGACGAAGATGTCCGGCGGCAGCAGTTCGCGGCCGGCCATCTCGCCCCGCAGGTAGTCGCGCAGGCCATCTTCGTAATGCCAGCTGTCGCGTTCGCCGGTGGCTTCGTCGAACAGGGTGACGTTCAGGCCCGGGCACAGCACGGCTTTGGCGCGCAGCAAGTGACGCAGGGCGCGCACGTTGAACTTCGGCGTATCGAAGTACTTCGGATCGGCCCAGAACCGCACGCGCGTGCCGGTGTTCTTCTTGCCGACGCTGCCCACCACTTCCAACGGCGTGGCGCGGTCGCCGTTGCGGAAGGTGATGCGGTGTTCGCTGCCTTCGCGCTTGATGTGCACTTCCACCAGCGTGGACAGCGCGTTCACCACGCTCACGCCCACGCCGTGCAGGCCGCCGGAGAACGTGTAGTTCTTGTTGCTGAACTTGCCGCCCGCGTGCAGGCGCGTGAGGATCAGTTCAACGCCGGGGATCTTCTCCTCCGGGTGGATATCCACCGGCATGCCGCGCCCATCGTCGGACACTTCGCAGCTGCCGTCCTTGAACAGGGTGACCTCGATGCTGCCCGCGTGACCGGCGAGCGCTTCGTCCACGGCGTTGTCGATGACTTCCTGCGCCAGGTGGTTGGGGCGCGCGGTGTCGGTGTACATGCCGGGGCGGCGCTTGACGGGGTCCAGGCCGGAAAGGACTTCGATGTCGGCGGCGTTGTAACGGCTACTCATGGGCTCTGCGGGTTCTCGGTTGCGGCGGCACGGCAACCTGCGCGCCGGCGGAAGGGCAATTGTAGTGGCAGTCGGGCGGCCGCCGCGGTGGCTCCGGCAGGACGCGGGCAGGCCTGTCCGCAATACCGCCTGGCGGCATGCCGCGGGTGTTCAGTCGGGGGCCGGCATGCGGGCGGTAGGCTTGCCGCGTGGACAGGGACGCCCTTGGGTTTGCCATCCGGCACCCCCAGATTCTGCTCATCCACGAGGAGTTACCGCCATGAAGTCGCGCAACCTGTTGCTGCTCTCCGCCGCCGTCGCCGGCGCGCTGTTCGCGGTCCATGCGTTCGCCCAGTCCAAGGCGGGCGCCGATGCCGACAAGCCGAAGCAGGACCAGTCCCAGACCAGTGATCCGTCCGACCCGGAAGCCAAGGCGCGCCGCCGCGCGGCCAACGAAGCCGCCGCCAAGCGCAAGGCTGCCGAAGGCCAGCAGAAGAAGGCCGGCGAGGAAGAGGAAGAGCGCAAGCCCTGATCCGTTCCGCTCCGAAACCCTTGCATGGCAAGGGTTTCGCGCCCATCTGACGATCCAAGACGCCCCGCTCCGGCGGGGCGTCGCGCTTTCGGGCGACACGCGTTGCCTGTAGACTATGGCTTTCCGGAGCCCCGCCCATGACTCCCCTGATTTTCGTTACCGGCGGCGTTGTGTCCTCGCTAGGCAAGGGCATCGCCGCCGCTTCGCTTGCGTCCATCCTTGAAGCACGTGGCCTGAAGGTCACGATGATGAAGTTGGACCCCTACATCAACGTCGACCCGGGCACCATGAGCCCGTTCCAGCACGGTGAGGTGTACGTCACCGACGACGGCGCCGAAACCGACCTGGACCTGGGCCACTACGAGCGCTTCGTGCGCACGCGCCTGAGCCGCAAGAACTCGGTCACCACCGGCCGGATCTACGAGAACGTGATCCGCAAGGAGCGCCGCGGCGACTACCTTGGCGCCACGGTGCAGGTGATCCCGCACATCACCGACGAGATCCGCCGCTGCATCGACGAGGCCACCGAAGGCTTCGACGTGGCGCTGGTGGAGATCGGCGGCACGGTGGGCGACATCGAATCGCTGCCGTTCCTGGAAGCCATCCGCCAGATCCGCACCGAGCGTGGGCCCGAAAAGGCCCTCTTCATGCACCTGACGCTGGTGCCCTATGTGGCGGCCGCCGGCGAGCTGAAGACCAAGCCGACGCAGCATTCGGTGAAGGAACTGCGTTCGATCGGTATCCAGCCCGATGTGCTGCTGTGCCGGTCCGAACAGCCGATCCCGGATTCCGAGCGCCGCAAGATTTCGCTGTTCACCAACGTGCCCGAGCGCGCGGTCATCAGCGTGCCGGACGTGGACGTGCTGTACCGCATCCCGATGGGGCTGCACGGTCAGGGGCTGGACGAGATCGTCCTGCGCCAGTTCCGTATCGAGAACGCCAAGTCCGCAGATCTTTCCGAGTGGGAAGCCGCGGTCGACGCCACGCTCAATCCGCTGGATGAGGTCACCATCGCCGTCGTCGGCAAGTACGTCGACCACCAGGATGCCTACAAGTCCGTCGGCGAAGCGCTCAAGCACGGCGGCCTGCGCCAGCGCACGCGCGTCAACCTCAAGTGGATCGAAGCGCAGGACCTCGAAGACACCGACATGGCCCTGCTGCAGGGCGTGGACGGCATCCTGGTGCCCGGCGGCTTCGGCGACCGCGGCTTCGAAGGCAAGGTGCTGACCTCGCGTTTCGCCCGCGAACAGAAGTTGCCGTACTTCGGCATCTGCTATGGCATGCAGGCGGCCGTCGTCGACTATGCGCGCCACGTGGCCGGCCTGGACGATGCCAACAGCACCGAAAACGACAAGCAGTCGCCGCATCCGGTCATTGGCCTGATCACCGAGTGGCGCACCGCCACGGGCGATGTCGAGAAGCGCGACGAGCGCTCCGACCTGGGCGGCACCATGCGCCTGGGTCTGCAGGAGCAGCGCCTGAAGCCTGGCACGCTGGCCCGCGATCTGTACGGCAAGGACGTCGTGGCCGAGCGTCATCGTCACCGCTACGAGTTCAACAACCGTTACCGCACGCAGTTGGAGGACGCCGGCCTGGTGATCGCCGCCAAGTCGATGGATGACCTGCTGGTGGAAATGGTCGAGCTGCCGCGCGCCGTGCACCCGTGGTTCCTGGCCTGCCAGGCGCACCCGGAATTCCTGTCCACGCCGCGCGACGGCCATCCGCTGTTCGTCGGCTTCATCCGCGCCGCCCGCGAGAAGAAAGCCGGCGGCAAGCTGTTGAAGGAAGCGCGCGCGTAACTGTCCTGCACCGGCGCCGCCCGCGGCGCCTGCAACGAAGGAGTGGTGAATGAAACTCTGTGGATTCGACGTCGGGCTCGACCAGCCCCTGTTCTTGATCGCCGGCCCGTGCGTGATCGAATCGATGCAGCTGCAGATCGATGTCGCCGGCCGCCTGAAGGAAATCACCGGCAAGCTGGGGATGAACTTCATCTTCAAGTCGAGCTTCGACAAGGCCAACCGCACCTCCGGCACCAGTTTCCGCGGCCCGGGTATGGAAGAAGGCCTGAAGGTGCTCGATGCGGTGAAGAAGCAGGTCGGCGTGCCGGTGCTGACCGACGTGCACGAATACACGCCGATGGACGAAGTTGCGGCCGTCGTCGACGTGCTGCAGACGCCGGCCTTCCTGGTGCGCCAGACCGACTTCATCAAGAAGGTCTGCTCGGCGGGCAAGCCGGTCAACATCAAGAAAGGCCAGTTCCTGTCGCCGTGGGACATGAAGCCCGTGGTCGACAAGGCCAAGTCCACCGGCAACCAGGACATCATGGTCTGCGAGCGTGGCGCCTCGTTCGGTTACAACAATCTGGTCAGCGACATGCGCTCGCTGAGCGTGATGCGCGATACCGGCTGCCCGGTGGTGTTCGATGCGACGCATTCGGTGCAGTTGCCGGGCGGGCAGGGCAGCAGTTCCGGTGGCCAGCGCGAGTTCGTGCCGGTGTTGGCGCGCGCGGCCGTCGCCGTCGGTGTGGCAGGCCTGTTCGCCGAGACCCACCCGGACCCGGCCAAGGCCCTGTCCGATGGCCCCAACGCGTGGCCGCTGGACAAGATGGAAGCGCTGCTGGAAACGCTGCTGGCGCTGGACGGCATCACCAAGAAGAACGGTTTCCTCGAATCCACTCTCTGAGCTGAGCACACGACACGATGACCCAGATCGCCAAGATCCACGCCCGCGAAATCCTTGATTCCCGCGGCAATCCTACCCTCGAAGCCGAGGTCACGCTGGAAGACGGTTCTTTCGGTCGCGCCATGGTGCCGTCGGGCGCCTCGACCGGTACCAAGGAAGCCGTGGAGCTGCGCGATGGCGACAAGACCCGCTATCTGGGCAAGGGCGTGCGCAAGGCCGTGGAGAACGTCAACACCACGATCGCCACGGCGCTGAAGGGCTTCGACGCTGCCGACCAGGAAGGGCTGGACCGCCGCCTGATCGACCTCGACGGCACCGAGAACAAGGGCCGCCTGGGCGCCAATGCGCTGCTGGGCGTGTCGCTGGCCAACGCGCATGCGGTGGCGGCCTCGAAGAAGCAGCCGCTGTGGCAGTACCTCGCCACCGGTGACGTGACCCTGCCGGTGCCGATGATGAACATCATCAACGGCGGCGCGCACGCGGACAACAACGTGGACTTCCAGGAGTTCATGGTGCTGCCGGTCGGCTTCGATTCGTTCGCCGAGTCGCTGCGCGCCGGCACCGAGATCTTCCACTCGCTGAAGTCGGTGCTGAAGGGCCATGGCCTGAGCACGGCGGTCGGCGATGAGGGCGGCTTCGCTCCCGACTTCCGTAGCAATGTGGAAGCGCTCGATACCATCCTCGAGGCGATCGGCAAGGCCGGTTACACCGCAGGCGAGGACGTGTTGCTGGGCCTGGACGTGGCTTCCAGCGAATTCTTCGACAACGGCAAGTACCACCTGGTGGGCGAGAACAAGCGCCTGACCAGCGAGCAGTTCGTCGACTTCCTCGCCGACTGGGCCGCGCAGTACCCCATCATCACCATCGAAGACGGCCTGGCCGAGGACGATTGGGCGGGCTGGAAGCTGCTGACCGACCGGATCGGCAAGAAGGTGCAGCTGGTCGGCGACGACCTGTTCGTCACCAACCCGAAGATCTTCAAGGAAGGCATCGAGTCCGGCACCGCCAACGCCATCCTGATCAAGGTCAACCAGATCGGCACGCTGAGCGAGACGCTGGAAGCGATCTCGATGGCGCACCACGCGGGCTACGCGGCGGTCGTGTCGCACCGTTCCGGCGAAACCGAAGACACCACCATCGCCGATATCGCGGTGGCCACCACGGCGACCCAGATCAAGACCGGCTCGCTGTGCCGCAGCGACCGCGTGGCCAAGTACAACCAGCTGCTGCGGATCGAGGAAGCGCTGGGCAGCAAGGCGCGCTACGCCGGCCGTAACGCCTTCGTCTCGCTGAAGAAGTAATCCATGCGCAAGGCGCCCTGGCTCCTGCTGGTGCTCGTACTGCTGCTGGGATGGCTGCAGTACAAGTTCTGGTTCGGCGTCGGCAGCTCGGGCCAGGTCGTCGCGTTGGAACAGCAGGTCGAGGTGCAGAAGCGCGAGAACGCGGGCCTGCAGGAACGCAACGACGCGCTCGCCGCCGAAGTCGAGGACCTCAAGTCCGGCGAATCGGCGGTGGAGGAACGTGCCCGCAGCGAGCTGGGCATGATCAAGCCGGGCGAGAAGTTCTACCGCGTCGTCGAACCGGTCTCACGTAGCGCCCACCGGCGATGCGGTCGCGACCGACACGGACGAAGAGGCCGCGCCCTGATGGCGGGTGTCTGGGCGGTGGTGCCGGCCGCCGGTCGCGGTACTCGTTTCGGGAGTGAGTTGCCGAAGCAATACCTCAGTGTGCGTGATCGTCCGCTGATCGCCTGGACATTGCAGGCGCTGTTCGCCCATGACGCGGTGGAAGGCGTGGTGGTGCCGGTGTCGGAGAACGATCCGGACTGGCCGGGCTGGAGCGAGTATGACGGACGGCCCGTGATCACCTGCACGGGCGGCGCGACACGCGCCGCCTCGGTGCTGGCCGGGCTGCAGGCGCTGCCGGCCAGCGTGCGTGCGGACGACTTCGTCCTGGTCCACGACGCCGCGCGCCCGAATCTGGGGCGCGAAGACCTGGCGCAGCTGCTGGAACGCGGCCGCAACGACCCCGTCGGCGCGATCCTGGCCGCCCCCGTACGCGACACGCTCAAGCGTGCCGGCGACGACGGCGGCATCGATGGCACCGAGCCGCGCGAACGCCTGTGGCGCGCCTTTACTCCTCAATTGTTCCGCCGCCTGCAACTGACGCGCGCGCTGGAAGCGGCGACAGTCGACGGCATCGAAGTGACCGACGAGGCCATGGCGATGGAGCGGCAGGGCCTGCGGCCGTTGCTGGTCGAAGGCGCGGAAAGCAACTTCAAGATCACCACGCGCGCGGACCTCGAGCGGTTCGAGTTCGAGCTTGCGCGCCGCGCCTGACCGATACGGGATTGCCATGCCTGACACCTTGAACATCCGCATCGGCCAGGGTTTTGATGTGCACGCCTTCGGCGAGGGCGACCACATCATGCTCGGCGGCGTGCGCGTGCCGCACGTGCGCGGCGTGCTGGCGCACAGCGATGGCGATGTCGTCCTGCATGCGCTGTGCGATGCCATGCTGGGCGCGCTGGCGCTGGGCGATATCGGCAAGCATTTCCCGCCGTCCGACGATCGATGGAAGGGCGCCGATAGCCGCGCCTTCGTGCGTCATTGCGACGCGCTGCTGCGCGAGCGCGGCTGGTGCGTTGGGAATGCCGATGTCACCGTGATCTGCGAGCGCCCCAAGGTGGGGCCGCATGCCGAGGCCATGCGCGCCTGCGTGGCACAGGACCTCGGGATCGGCGTGGATGCCGTGAGCATCAAGGCTACCACCACCGAGACGCTCGGCTTTGCCGGCCGGGGCGAAGGCATCGCCGCGCAGGCCGTCGTGCTGCTGGTGAAGGCGTGAGCGAAACCCTGCCGCGCGCGTTCGGCGCGCCCGTGTTGACGGCGCGTTTCCGCAGCACGCCAGAGGACTTCTTCGTCGAGGAACTGCCGGGATTCGAGCCCTCGGGCGAGGGCGAGCACCTGCTGCTGACGATCGAGAAGCGTGGCATGAATACCGCGTTCGCGGCCAAGCGCATCGCGAGCTGGGCGGGCATCGCCGAGATGGGCGTTGGCTACGCGGGCCTGAAGGACCGACACGCCGTCACCCGCCAGCGTTTCAGCGTGCACCTGCCGCGCAAGGTGGCGCCGGACCTCGCCGGCCTGGTGTCGGACGACCTGAAGGTCGTCGACGCGTCTTGGCATGCGCGCAAGCTGCCGCGGGGCGCGCTGGCCGGCAATCGCTTCGAACTGGTGTTGCGCGAGGTGGCCGGCGAGCGGGATGCCATCGATGCACGGCTTGGCGAGATCGCGACGCTGGGATTGCCGAACTGGTTCGGTGAGCAGCGCTTCGGTCGCGATGGCGGAAACGTGGCGGCGGCGCTGGCGATGTTCGCCGGTCGTCGGGTGCGACGCGATCAACGTTCGATACTGCTGTCGGCGGCGCGGTCGGAATTGTTCAACCGCGTACTCGCGGCCAGGCTCGCGGATAGCAGTTGGAACCGCGGCCTCGACGGTGAGGTGTGGATGCTCGCCGGCAGTCGCAGCGTGTTCGGCCCGGAGCCGTGGAGCGAGGCGCTGGCGCAGCGCTTGGCGGAATTCGATATCCACCCGACCGGCCCGTTGTGGGGCCAGGGCGAGTCGCGTGCGCACGCCGCCGCGCGGGCGTGCGAGGACGCCGCGATGTTCGCCGATGATGCGCTCGCGCTGAAAGCAGGGCTGGAGCGCGAGGGCCTTCGCCATGAGCGCCGCGCGCTGCGCCTTCGGCCCGAAGGATTAGCGTGGGACTGGATCGGTCCGGACGCGCTGCGGCTGGCCTTCGCGCTCCCGCCTGGCAGCTACGCGACGGGCGTGCTGCACGAACTGGGGGACGTCGCTGAGGCAAGCCGGCCTTGAGCCGTTCGTCGGAAAGCGCATCGCAGCACTGGTAGCGTCCGCAGGCGAGCGTATAAGCGAAATCAGCGGCCGATCGCGTCATCGCTGGCCGCGAGGGCCGTAGACCGTTCCCGCTCCCAGGAGGTTGCCATGAGTCGCCTCAACTGCTTTTCCTGCGCCGCGCTCCTCACTGCATTGCTTGCGGGCTGTGCCAGCACGCAGACCGCGCGCACCTCGGATGCTCCTCTCATGCAGCGTCAGACGCAGGTCGACGAGGAGTATGTCGGCTACGTCAATACCGTAGCCAAGCAACGGGGCACCCGCGTCGTGTGGGTGAACCCGCCCAAGAAGACCGTCATGACGCCGATCGCCGCGACCCACTGAGGGGCCGGGCGCTCACCGGCGCGCCAGCAGCACCAGCACCGCACCGGTGCCGCCCTGCGCAGGTGGCGCCGAATGGAAAGCCAGCACGTCCGCGCGTTGGCGCAGGATGCGGTCGACCACGTTTTTCAGCACCGGCGCGCCGGCGTCCGAACGCGCGCCCTTGCCGTGAATGATGCGGACGCAACCGTGGTCGTGCTGGTGCGCTCCCGCCAGGAAGTGCCGCATCAATCCTTCCGCCTGCAGGGCCGTGGCCCCATGCAGGTCCAGTTCGTCTTGGGCCGAGAACTGACCGCGCTTCAATCGTTGGAAGACCCGGGGCGGCACCGTGTCGCGCCGATGGCTGAGCACATCGCCCGCAGCGAGGAGATCCAGCGCATCCAGGCCGCGCTGGAACTCGCTGCGTGCGTCCAGCTCATCCCGCTCGGCCATGCGCGCACGGGGCTTCGGTGGCGCCTTGCGGGGCGGCAGCGGTGCGTCGTCCAGCCGTCGCACATCGCCGATCGCGTCGCGGAACAGGGCGGCGTCGTCGTCGTCGGGGGGCGAGGGATTGGCCATGCCGCCAGCGTAGCGGCATCACCGGATCGCGACCAGATCGCGCAATGACGGGAAGCGTAGGCGCGGTTCCGGTATCATGGGGCCGTCCCCGAGGAAACCCATGCGCGTACTGGTCAGCAACGACGACGGCGTCGACGCCCCCGGCATCCGAATCCTGGCAGAGGGCCTGCGCAGCGCGGGCCACGAAGTGTATGTGGTCGCACCCGACCGCGACCGTTCCGGTGCCAGCAACTCGCTGACGCTTGATCTGCCGATCCGGCTCAAGCGCATCGATCACTACACCTGCAGCATCGCGGGCACGCCCACCGACTGCGTCCACCTGGCGCTGACCGGCATGCTGGAGTTCGAGCCGGACATCGTGGTGTCGGGCATCAACAACACCGCCAACCTGGGCGATGACGTGATCTACTCCGGCACCGTGTCGGCGGCGATGGAAGGTCGCTTCCTCGGTCTGCCGGCCGTGGCGATGTCGCTGGCCAGCAAGAATCACGATGCGAAGCACTACGAAACCGCCGCGCGCGCTGCGGTGGAGATCGTGGCGCGGTTGAAGGCCGATCCGTTGCCGGCCGACACGATCCTCAACGTCAACGTGCCGGACCTGGCATGGGCCGACGTGCGCGGTTTCGAAGTCACCCGCTTGGGCAACCGCCACCGCTCCGAGGCCTGTGTGCCGCAGCCGGATCCGCGCGGCAACACCGTGTACTGGATCGGTCCGGCCGGTCGCGAGCAGGACGCGGGTCCGGGCACCGATTTCCACGCGGTGCGCACCGGGCACATCTCGATCACGCCGATCCACGTCGACCTGACCCGCTACCAGGCGCTGGAGAAGGTCGCCAGCTGGGTGGGCGGACTGACCGCGGCGTTGGAGGATTCAGCGTGACGCCGCGCTTGCGGCTGCAGCCCGAAGCCGTGGGAATGGGCATGACCTCGCAGCGCGTGCGCGATCGCCTGGTCGAACGCCTGCGCGAGTCCGGGATCGCCGACGAGCGGGTGCTCAACGCCGTCCGCACGCTGCCGCGCCATCTGTTCGTCGATGAAGCGCTGGCGACGCGCGCCTACGAAGACACCGCGCTGCCGATCGGCCACAGCCAGACCATCTCGCAGCCGTGGGTGGTCGCGCGCATGACCGAAGTGCTGCTGCAGAACGCGCCGAAGAAGGTGCTCGAGATCGGTACCGGTTCCGGCTACCAGGCCGCGGTGCTCGCGATCCTCGGGCTGGAGGTCTACACGGTCGAGCGCATCGGCGACCTGCTGCGGCAGGCACGCAAGCGCCTGCGCCAGCTCGGCATGAACGTGCGTAGCAAGCACGACGACGGCCGCATCGGTTGGGACGAGCACGGTCCCTACGACGGCATCATCGTTACCGCCGCCGCGCCGGCGCTGGTGCCGGTGCTGGTCGACCAGCTCGCCGTGGGCGGACAACTGGTCGCGCCCGTCGGCGGCAGCGGTTCGCAGTCGCTGGTACGGCTGGTGAAGCGCGAGGACGGCAGCGTCGAGGAAACCACGCTGGCGCCCGTCGTGTTCGTGCCGCTGCTGTCGGGCACGCTGGACTGATTCCATGACCGAGACGCCACACACCGGGAGCATCGACCCGGCCGCTTCGTTGGGCCAACAACTCGAGGACATCATCGAACGGCTGCCGCCGGATACGTTGAGTCTCGGCGAATTGCTGGAGGTCTTCAGCGACGAAGGCCTGCTGCTGCTGACCATCCTGCTGACCCTGGTGTTCCTGATTCCCGTATCGATCCCCGGCGTGAGCACGGTGTTCGGTGCGGCCATCCTGCTGGTCGGCATCAGCCGTCTGTTCAATCGACCGCTGTGGTTGCCGGCGCGCGTGAAGCACAAGGCATTGCCCGCCGACCGGCTGCGGCCGGGTTTGACGGGCGGGCTGGTGTGGGTGCGCCGGATGGAGAAGATCAGCCGGCCGCACCGGCTGCGTTTCTTCGTCGACGGGCCGGGGCAGGGGGTGTTCAACAACCTCGCCTTCATCCTGGCGGCGCTGCTGCTGATGGCGCCCTTCGGATTCGTTCCGTTCAGCAACACCCTGCCAGCCTTGGCTTTGCTGCTTTACGCCATCGGTTTCATCCAGCGCGATGGCGGTGCGATCCTGCTGGGCCATCTGGCGAACATCGGGACGATCATCTACTTCAGCGTGCTGATCGGCGGCGGTGGGGTGGCGGTACGCGAACTCTTCCAGCGGCTGACCGGCTGACGCCGCGGCGCCGCGCCTAGCGAGGACACGACGAAACGCATGACCACGACGCACCGCACCGGCTTCCGCATGACACGCGCCTTCCTGATCGGCCTGGCCGTAACGATGCTCGCTGCCTGTTCGACCACGGTCGTGCGTGAGCCCGGCGCGTCGTCTTCGACGCGTCCTTCCTCGCAGGCCAAGCCCGGCGCCACCGTCCGCGTGCAACGCGGCGACACGCTCTACGGCATTGCCTTCCGCAACGGCGTCGACGTGAAGGACCTCGCGGCCTGGAACGGCATCGCGCCGCCGTACACGATCTACCCTGGCCAGTCGCTCAAGCTCTATCCCGCCAGCGGCAGCCGTCCCGCCGCGACGACGACCCCGACGCGCCCCTCGACGGGCACGACGACACGTCCGACGCCCCCTCCCGCGCCGATCACGCGCCCCGCGGCGATGCCCGCACCGGCGAACAGCGGATTCGCGTGGCGGTGGCCCGCCGACGGCCACCTCATCGGCCGCTTCGTCAATGGCGATGCCACCAAGCAGGGCATCGACATCGCCGGCAGCAATGGCCAGGCGGTGCGCGCAGCCGCCGATGGCGTGGTGGTGTATTCCGGTGCCGGCCTGGTCGGCTATGGCGAGCTCATCATCGTCAAGCACAGCGAGCAGTGGCTGTCGGCCTACGGCCACAACCGTAAACGTCTGGTCAATGAGGGTCAGAGCGTGAAGGCTGGGCAGCAGATCGCCGAAATGGGCAGCAGCGGTGCGTCGCGCGAGATGCTGCACTTCGAGATCCGCCATAACGGCAAGCCCGTCGATCCCCTGCAATACTTGCCGGCACGATGAGCGTCGGTCCGGCGCGACGCGGCCGCCTCGCCGCCGCGCTGTTGATCACGGCGCTGTGGGTGCTGGCCGGCTGCGCTTCGACGGTCAGCGAACCGCCCCGTAAGGCCATGTCGCTGGACGTGGTCACGCTGAACCTCTGGCACGACAAACAGGACTGGCCGCATCGGCAGGACCTGATCGTGGCGGAATTGCGCACACTCGCGCCCGACGTGATCGTGTTGCAGGAGGTGCTGCAGGACGTCGCACTACCCAACCAGGCGCAGGTCCTGGCATCGCGACTGGGCTACGACTACCGGTTCTTCTCGGTTGATGCGCCTTCGCAGGCGCGGCGTTATGGCAACGCGATCCTCGTCAGGGGAAAGATCGAGGCATCCCGCGAAGTGAAGCTGGCCCCGTTGGACGACTACCGCAATGCGGGCTGGGTCCGCGCCACGGTGCAAGGCCGGCCGCTGAACCTCTATGCCACCCATCTGCATCACACGCCGGAAGGCGGCGCGATTCGCGCGCAGCAGATCGCGGGCCTGCTCGCTCTGGTCGATGCGACGGCGGGCGACGTGCCGTCGGTGATCGGGGGCGATTTCAACACCCGCTCGGACACGCCGGAACTGACGGCGCTGGTCGCGGGTTTCGCCGACGCCTATGCGGATGCGCACGCCGGCGAAGATCCCAACACACCCGCGCATGCCACGCTCAACCCACACCTGGGCCATCCGCCGGTGCGCATCGACCATGTTTTCGCGCAACGTGGCGTCTTCCGCGTGGAGGACGCACGCCTCATCCTCAATCAGGCCGACGCGTCAGGCGCATGGCCGTCAGATCATTACGGTGTCTGGGCGCGGGTGATGCAGAGCGACGTACCGCGCCGATAGTCGTCGCCCCAGGTGCGGTACCCGGACGTGTCGATGTGGATCTTCGTCGGCGTGTAGAAGCCCAGGCCCATCGCCAGGGCAGGCCCCTGCGTCCGCCAGAACCGGCACAGGTCATCGACGTGCGCGTCGCTGGCCAGGTCGAAGTCCAGCGCGGTGTTGTGCAGATGCCGGCTGCGCGAGCTGCCGCCGGAGCACGCGTTCAGCGCCGGCGACCGGTAGCCCGACCGGATGCCGTGGCCCTCCAGCCAGCCGGCCGCCTGCAGGCGCTGCACGACGCGCAGCGTGGGAATGATGGCAGCGGCGCGATCCGCGGGCGGCAACAGGAATTCCTCCGCCTCGCAGGCCTTCCAGCGTCGGCTCGAACGCAGCAACGCCTGCATCGGCACGACCTCCGCGACCCGGCCTTCGCTCAGTACGCGCTCGTAGTCGGGCAGGCCGGCCGCCTGGGGCGTGGTTTTCCACGTCGCGTAGCGCGCCGCCTCATCGGGTCCAGGTGCGATGCACGCCGTGATCGGCAGGCAGGCGACGAGCAGTAAGAGGGCGCGACGCATTCGTCGCGGCAGGATCAGCGGGGCGCCAACAGGAAACCGGCGACCACGCGCCGCGATTCGCCGGCCAGCACGTTGAAGGTGCGTGCGGCGGCGGCATTGGTCATGACTTCGAGTCCGACGCCCTGACGCAGGCAGGCCGCCATCGCGGCAGCAGGCGGGAACACCTGGCGTTCGCCAGTGCCCAGCAGGATCACTTCCGGCTGCAGCGCCAGCAGCGGCGCCAGGTCCTCGGCGGTGAGCGTCGCGCTGTCATGGACCGGCCAATCTTCGACCAGCGCCTGCGGAGAGAGGATGAAGCTCGCCACCAGGGTGCGGTCGTTGACGCGCGCGTGCTGCCCGTCGGCGGAGCGCAGGGTGAAGGCGTAGTCGGGGAGTTCGTGGCTGAGCTGCATGGCGGTCGGCCTGCGCTGGGATCAGCCGCGCGGCAGCACGATGTGCCGGCGTTCCTTGCTCGGGCGGTACAGCACGGCGGTATGGCCGATCCGCTGCACCAGGGCCGCGTCGGTCTTCTCGGCCAGGTCGCCGATCATGGCGTCGCGGGCCTCGCGGTCTTCGCCTGCCACCTTCACCTTGACCAGCTCATGCTGCTCCAGCACGCCATCCAGCTCCGCGATGAAGGCGGGGGTGACGCCCTTGTTGCCGATCTGCAGCAAGGCCTTGAGGTCATGGGCCTGGCCGCGCAGGAAACGGGTCTGGGCGGCGGTCAGGGCTACAGGCATGCGGCACGGTACGGGTCGAAAAGGGGGATCAGGGTATCATGGCCACCCCCCAGAACGGCTCCCGCGGCTCCCGTCGCAGCGTGCCCGGAGACCTCGCCGCCCCATGGCCACCCGCAGCAAAAGCAGCCAGCGCTGGCTGAAGGAACACTTCTCCGATCCCTACGTGAAGAAGGCCCAGGCCGAGGGCCTGCGTTCACGGGCGGCCTACAAGCTGGAGGAGCTGCTGGAGCGCGACCGCCTGCTGAAGCCGGGCATGGTGGTGGTCGACCTGGGTGCCGCCCCCGGCGGCTGGTCGCAGTTCGTCCGCCAGGCGCTGGGCGACAGCGGCCGCGTCGTGGCTATGGACATCCTGGAGATGCCGCCGCTGGCGGGGGTGGACTTCCTTCATGGGGATTTCAGGGAGGACAGCGTTCTATCCCAACTGGAAGCCATGCTGGACGGCGCGCCCGTGGACCTTGTGCTGTCGGATATGGCCCCCAATAAGAGTGGTGTGGATGCGGTCGACCAGCCGCGGATGATGCATTTGGCCGAACTTGCCATGGCGTTCGCCGACAGCCATCTGAAGCCGGGCGGGGCGTTCCTGATCAAGCTGTTCCAGGGCGCCGGGTCCGACGACTACATCCGCGAGCTTCGCCGCCGCTATGACAAGGTGGCGATCCGCAAGCCGGATGCCTCCCGCAAGCGCTCCCCCGAGGTCTACGCCTTGGGACAGGGCAAGCGGGCCCAGATCAAGTAAGGTGACGTAACGTGCGCAACAGGAAAGAGGAACAGCGGAGCCGATGAGGATGAACGACCTGACCAAGAATCTGCTGCTGTGGGTAGTCGTCGCCGTCGTGCTGATGGTCGTCTTCCAGAGCTTCTCGCCCAAGGGTGGCGCCAGCCACGCCGGGTGGCACGCACCTATTCCGAATTCCTGCAGGACAGTGGAGTCCAGTCGCGTGTCGTCGGTGAAGTTCACCAACGAGAGCAATCTCGCGACGAACGCGATCGCCTTCAAGCGCAAGGACAGCACCACCGGTACCGTCTACGGTCCGCAGGACGACAAGCTCGTCGATACGCTGCTGGACAAGAATGTCACCATCGACCGCAGAGCAGCCTCCGAAAGCGGCATCTCCCTGGTCGGCGATCCTGTTCAATTTCCTGCCCGTGCTGCTGATCATCGGGTTCTGGATCTTCATCATGCGCCAGATGCAGGGCGGCGGTGGCGGTGCGAAGGGCGCGATGTCCTTCGGCAAGTCGCGCGCCAAACTGCAGGGCGAGGACCAGGTGAAGGTCACCTTCGCCGACGTCGCCGGCTGCGATGAAGCGAAGGAAGAAGTCGGCGAACTCGTCGAGTTCCTGCGCGACCCGGGCAAGTTCCAGAAGCTGGGCGGCAAGATCCCGCGCGGCGTGCTGATGGTCGGCCAGCCCGGTACCGGCAAGACGCTGCTGGCCAAGGCCATCGCCGGTGAAGCGAAGGTGCCGTTCTTCAGCATCTCCGGTTCGGACTTCGTCGAGATGTTCGTCGGCGTCGGCGCCAGCCGCGTGCGCGACATGTTCGAACAGGCCAAGAAGCACGCTCCTTGCATCATTTTCATCGACGAGATCGACGCCGTCGGCCGCCATCGCGGCGCCGGCCTGGGCGGCGGTCATGACGAGCGCGAGCAGACGCTGAACCAGCTGCTGGTGGAGATGGACGGTTTCGAAGGCGGCGAAGGCGTCATCGTGATCGCCGCGACCAACCGTCCTGACGTGCTGGACCCGGCGCTGCTGCGTCCGGGCCGCTTCGACCGCCAGGTCGTGGTGGGCCTGCCGGACGTGAAGGGCCGCGAACAGATCCTGCGCGTGCACATGCGCAAGCTGCCGCTGGCCGACGACGTCGAGCCGATGGTCATCGCCCGCGGCACGCCGGGCTTCAGCGGCGCGGACCTGGCCAACCTCTGCAACGAGGCCGCCCTGTTCGCCGCCCGCGAGAACGCGAAGGAAGTCCGCATGGACCATTTCGACCGCGCGCGCGACAAGATCCTGATGGGCGCCGAGCGCCGCTCGATGGCGATGAGCGAGGAAGAGAAAACCCTCACCGCCTACCACGAAGCCGGCCACGCCATCGTTGGCCGCGTGGTGCCGGAGCACGATCCCGTCTACAAGGTCACCATCATCCCGCGCGGTCGCGCGCTGGGCGTGACGATGTACCTGCCCGAAGGCGACAAGTATTCGTTGAACCGCGTCGCTATCGAGTCGCAGCTGTGCTCGCTGTACGGTGGTCGCGTAGCCGAAGAGCTGATCTTCGGCGCCGACAAGGTCACCACCGGCGCGTCCAACGACATCGAGCGCGCCACCAAGATGGCCCGCAACATGGTCACCAAGTGGGGCTTGAGCGACGAGATGGGTCCGATCGCCTACGGCGAGGAAGAGGACGAGGTGTTCCTCGGCCGCTCGGTCACCCAGCACAAGAACGTCTCCAACGAGACCGCGCGCAAGATCGATGAAGTCGTCCGCCTCATCCTGGATCGTGCCTACGCGCGGACCAAGACGATCCTCACCGAGAACCTCGACAAGCTGCACACGATGTCCCAGCTGCTGCTGCAGTACGAGACCATCGATGCGCCGCAGATCGACGCCATCATGGAAGGCCGCGAGCCGCCGCCGCCGATGGGCTGGAACAAGTCGGGCAAGGACGACGACAAGCCCGAATCGCGTCCCCTGCCGCCGCTCGGCGGGCCGGCCGCGCAGACCTGAGGCGCGTTGCCAGCATGACGATGAAAGGCCAGACTCGCGTCTGGCCTTTTTCTTTGTGCGGGGGTTCCATGGCAGACAACAAAACGCGTCTGGTGCGCCCGCTGCTGCCGGTCGGCATCGGGGCGGGTATCGCCATCGGGGTGGCCATCGGGATGGCGATGGGCAATGTGGGTGCGGGTATCGCCATCGGCGTCGCGCTGGGCGTCGCATTCGCCGCGGGATCCAGGCGCGCTGGCGCCGGCAACGACACCGACCAGGACGGAAAGAAGTGATGTTCGATACCTCGCCCCAACTGGATTGCGCTGGCCGCATCCTCAGGCTCGATCGCCCGCAGGTCATGGGCATCGTCAACGTCACCCCGGACTCGTTCTCCGACGGCGGCGCGCACGACACCACCGACGCTGCCGTCGCGCATGCGCTCAAGCTGGTGGAAGAGGGGGCGGACCTGCTCGACATCGGCGGCGAGTCCACCCGCCCCGGCGCCGCGGATGTCGACGTGGAGGAAGAACTGCGCCGCATCGTGCCGGTGATCGAACGCCTGGCGACGCAGGTATCGGTGCCGATCAGCATCGATACGTACAAGCCCGAGGTGATGCGGGCCGCCGTGCAGGCGGGCGCGGGCATGATCAACGATGTCTATGGCCTGCGCCGCGACGGTGCGCTCGATGCCGCCGCCGCACTCGGCGTGCCGGTGGTGCTGATGCACATGCAGGGCGAGCCGCGTTCGATGCAGGCCGCGCCGCAGTACGACGACGTGGTCGGCGACGTGCATCGCTTTCTGGCCGAGCGCATCTTCGCCGCCGAGATGGCCGGCATCCCGAAGAAGCGCATCGTCGTCGACCCGGGTTTCGGCTTCGGCAAGGACACCGCGCACAACCTGCAGTTGCTCGCGCAGTTCGAGCGCTTCGTCGAGCTCGGCGTACCGGTGCTGGCCGGGTTGTCGCGTAAGCGCAGCATCGGCGAGCTGACCGATCGCGACGTGCCGGCGGACCGCGTGGCCGGCTCCGTCGCCGCCCACCTGATCGCCGCCCAGCGCGGCGCCTTGCTGGTGCGGGTGCACGACGTCGCCGCCACCGTAGATGCACTCAAGGTCTGGAATGCCGTTGCCGCGGTACCGTCGCCGCGCAAGGCCGCCGCCACGCCGACGATCCGCTGGCCCGACGACGACTGACTGGCCGGCGCGCGACGCACGCCCCGTTCGCACCAAGAGTCGGGGAGGGGAGTCGCCCATGCGCATCGCATCGCTCGTCCTGCTGTGCCTGCTGTTGGCCGCGTGCAACCGCACGCCGCCGTCACCGCCCGTGGTCTCGGCGCCTGCGCCGCCACCCGGTGATCCGGTCGAGGGCCTGCGCGTGGCCACGCGCGTGGGCTGCAACGGCTGCCATGGCCGCGATGGCGCAGGCGAAGTCTTCATGGAGAACCCTGATCTCGGCCGCATCGTCGCGCCGAACCTCACCCAGCGCCGCACGCTGTACGACGATGCCGCGCTGGCGGCGCTGCTGCGCGAAGGCCGCACGCACGATGGCCATGTGCCGTGGGGCATGCCGATCAAGATGTTCCAACACCTCAGCGACCGCGAGGTCCGCGACATCACCGCTTGGCTGCGCGGCCTGCCTGCCGTCGACAACCCGGCGTTGCCCGCAGGGCAATGGTCCGAATCGCTCATCAAGACCACGAATGACGGTACCCATCCCTGGTTGCCCGACATGGTGCCCGATCCGGGCCAGGACCCGCCGGCCGTGCCGCCCACCGAAACGCTGGCGCTGGGCCGCCACCTGGCCTTCACCACCTGCAGCGAATGCCACGGCTGGGACCTCAATGGCTGGGAAGGCGATCCTGCGCCCTCGCTCGTCGTCGCCAAGGCCTACACGCAGGAACAGTTCACCCGGTTGATGCGCACCGGCGAGATCGCGGCCGGCGGCAAATCGAAGACCGGGTTGATGAGCGGTGTCGCGGCTTACCGGTATCCGGTGATGACCGATGAGGAAATCGTCGCGTTGAAGCAGTTCCTCGACGCGCGCTGAGGCCCGGTCGGGCGAAGCCCGCGCGGATGCGACAATGCACGCATGCCGCTCGCCGATCGTCCCGCCGCCATCGCCATCATGGGCCCGACCGCGTCGGGCAAGACGGCGTTCGCGCTGGAGGTGGCGGAGCGTTTCAACGGCGAGATCGTCAGCGTCGATTCCGCCTTGGTCTACCGCAGCCTCGATATCGGCGCGGCCAAGCCCACCGCCGACGAACAGGCGCGCGTGCCGCATCACCTGCTGGATGTGCGCGATCCCTGGCAGGCGTATTCGGCCGCCGATTTCGCCGGCGATGCGCGCCGCGCGATGGACGACATCGTCGCCCGCGGCCGGCTGCCGGTGCTGGCCGGCGGTACCGGCCTGTACTTCCACGCGCTGCTCGAAGGGCTGGCGGCGATGCCGCCCGCCGACGCCGCGCTGCGCGAACAGATCACCGCGCAGGCGCAGCAGGTGGGCTGGCCGGCGCTGCACGCCGAACTGGCGCGTGTGGATCCCGAGGCTGGCGCGCGCATCCACGCCACCGACCCGCAGCGCATCCAACGTGCGCTGGAAGTGTTCCGCCTGACCGGCACGCCGATCAGCCAGTGGCAGCGCGAAGCACGCCGCGCGCGCCTGCCGTTCCGCGTGCTCAAGCTGGTGCTGGCGCCGGCCGATCGCGCCGTGCTGCACGCGCGGATCGCGCAGCGCTTCGACCTGATGCTGGCACAGGGTTTCCTCGATGAAGTCCGCCAGCTGCGCGCCTTGCCCGGCCTGCAGGCCGTGGCCGCGCCGCTGGACCTGCCGGCCGTGCGCGCCGTCGGTTACCGCCAGGCGTGGGAGTTCCTGGACGGGCAGGGCGATGCGGCGGCCTTCCGCGAACGCGCCATCCAGGCCACCCGCCAGCTGGCCAAGCGGCAGCTCACCTGGCTGCGCGGCGAGCTGGATGCCCGCTGGTTCGACCCCGTCACCGAGGGTGCGAGGCTCGCCCAGGCGCTGGACCTGTTCCTGCCGCGCGGCTGAGCCCGCCGGGGCCCCGGTGGCGGAAGTGGGACCGGCTGCCTGACTTGGCGGCGCCCCCGGGGGCCGGAGTTGTGTAACATCGGGGCTCCGGGTCGGCAGGGGAGCTGTTTGCCGCACCGGGTTCAGCACCACCCATACCTACTATAAGAACGCAAGGCGGGAGTACGTCATGTCCAAGGGGCAATCCCTGCAGGATCCTTTCCTGAATGCACTACGGCGCGAGCGCGTGCCGGTGTCGGTCTACCTGGTCAACGGCATCAAGCTGCAGGGCACCATCGAATCCTTCGACCAGTTCGTGGTCCTGCTGCGCAACACGGTCAGCCAGATGGTCTACAAGCACGCCATCTCCACGGTGGTGCCGGCGCGCAACGTGCGCGTGGGGCCCGGTGGCGGCTATGTGCAGCAGGGCGAGGACGGGGCGGAAGGCGTCGACGACGAAACCGCGTGATAATGCGTGCCTCGCGTGAAGAGGCACGACCCCATTGTTTGAAAGATCCCGCAAGGGCGAGCATGCGCTGCTGATCCAGCCGCATGCCGGCGGCCGTCCCGACGACGGCGTGACCGAAGAGTTCAGCGACCTGGCCCGTTCGGCCGGGGCCACCATCGCCGCGCTGCTGATGGCGCGCATCGACCGTCCCAATCCGTCCACGCTGATCGGCAGCGGCAAGCTGGATGAAGTGAAGGCCGCCGCCGACGCCACCGGCGCGGACCTGATCCTGGTCAACTTCCCGCTTTCGCCCGGCCAGGAACGCAACCTGGAAAAACTCCTGCAGCGCCGCGTGCTCGACCGCACCGGGCTGATCCTGGACATCTTCGCCCAGCGCGCCCGCAGCCACGAAGGCAAGCTGCAGGTGGAACTGGCGCAGCTGCGCCACATGGCCACGCGGCTGGTCCGCGGCTGGACCCACCTGGAGCGTCAGCGCGGCGGTTCCATCGGCCTGCGCGGCCCCGGCGAAACCCAGCTGGAAACCGACCGCCGCCTGCTGCAGAAGCGCGTGGAGCAGCTGCAGAAGCGGCTCGAGAAGGTGGAAGTGCAGCGCACCCAGATGCGCCGCGCCCGCGTGCGCAGCGAGCTGCCGCGCGTGGCCCTGGTGGGCTACACCAATGCCGGCAAGTCCACGCTGTTCAACGTACTGACCGGCGCGGAGGCCTACGCGGCCGATCAGCTGTTCGCCACCCTGGACCCCACCGTGCGCCGCATCGGCCTGCCCGGGGGCGCGGTGGTCCTGGCCGATACCGTGGGTTTCGTGCGCGACCTGCCGCACGAACTCGTCGCCGCCTTCCGCTCCACCTTGAGCGAAGCGCGCGAAGCCGACCTGCTGCTGCACATCGTCGATGCCGCCGATCCGCACCGCGAGGAGCGCATCGCCCAGGTCGATGAGGTGCTGCAGGAAATCGGTGCCGGCGACCTCCCGCAGATGCTGGTGTTCAACAAGATCGACCGCATCGAAGGCGCCGAGCCGCGCCACGACCAGCCCGATCCGGATGCCGGCGAAGAAGACGGCGACGCGGTCGGCATCGGCCGTGCGCGCGAACGCGTGTGGATCTCCGCGCGCGACGGCCAGGGCATCGACCTGCTGAAGGGCGCGCTGGCGCAGCGGCTGGGCTTCCAGCGCGTGCGCGGCGAACTGCAGCTGCCCGCGCACTCGGCGCGCCTGCGCTCGCGCCTGCACGCGCTGGGTGCGGTGCTGTCGGAGGATTTCGACGAACACGGCTGGCGCGTCACCGTCGACCTCGCCCTGGCCGACGCGCAGCGCCTGGCCTCGCAGGCCGGCGGCCATCCGCTGGAACCGCTGCTGCCGCCGGTGGATGCGGAAGACTGGCAGCAGTAGGGCGCTTGGGCGATTGGGCTGTTGTAGGAGCGACGTCAGTCGCGACCGCACGGGTGGATAGCCCGGGGCACTTACCCGTACGCGGACATTCCGCGGTCGCGACTTACGTCGCTCCTACAGGGAGCCGGTTCCCGGATCCCATGACCTCCCGGCCTTGCCTCCCGGTCGGGGCGCCCCTATCTAGTAGAATCGAGAACGCGCCGGCCCCGCGGCCCGCGCGAACCTTTCAAACGGAGTGGGCATGGCCTGGAACACCCCTGGAAGCGGCTCTGGTAGCGGCGGATCCGGCAACAACGGCAACCGGAACAACAACTGGAAGCCCAACAAGAACCAGGGCGGTGGCCTGGGCGACGTGATCGACCGCCTGCGCGGCATGTTCGGCGGCGCCGGCGGTGGCGGTGGCGGCAACCCGCTGCGCTGGGTGCTGATCGGCGTGGGCATCCTGGTCCTGTTCTCCAGCTTCCAGCTGATCGGCGAACAGCAGCGCGGCGTGGTCCTGCGCTTCGGCCAGTACGCCCGCACCATGCAGCCCGGCCCCAACTTCAAGTGGCCCTGGCCCATCGAGAGCGTCACCAAGGTCAACGCGACCCAGGTCGAGAACTTCAACAACACCGTGTCGGTGCTGACCCGCGACGAGAACATCGTCCGCATCCAGTTCAACGTGCAGTACCGCATCAGCGACCCGCAGCTGAACCTGTACGGCACGCGCGGTGCCGTGGCGGTGCTCGAGCAGGCCGCGCAGAGCGCCGTCCGCGAGCAGGTCGGCCGTTCGGATTTCAATGCCGTCATCAACCAGCGCGGCCCGCTGGCCGAAGCCGCGCGCGAGCGCCTGCAGGCGTCGCTGGACACCTACCGCACCGGCCTGGTCGTCAACACGCTGGAACTGCAGGACGCCCGTCCGCCGGAAGAAGTGCAGCCCGCCTTCGACGCCGTCAACGGCGCGCAGCAGGTGCGCGAGAGCCTGATCAACGAAGCCCAGGCCTATGCGGCCAAGGTGGTGCCGGAAGCCCGCGGTGAAGCCGCCCGCCGCCGTACTGCCGCCGAGGGTTACAAGTCCGCCATCGTCGCGCGTGCGCAAGGTGATGCGCAGCGCTTCTCGCTGCTGCAGGACGAATACAAGAACGCGCCCGAGGTCACCCGCAAGCGCCTGTGGCTGGAAACCGTCCAGCAGGTGCTGGCCGATAACCGCAAGGTCGTCGGTGGCGATGGCCGCCAGCTGATCTATGTGCCGATGGCGGGCGCCAGCTCGCCGGCGGCGTCGACGCCGGCCGCGCCGCTGCCGGCCGATGTGGTGATGCCGCAGGTCGACAGCACCCCGTCCAACATCCGCAGCCCGGTGCGCACGCCGCGACCGGCTGGCCGCGAGGAGGCCCAACGATGAGGATTTCACTGCTGGTGGGCATCGCCGTGGCCCTGCTGCTGGGCCTGATGGGCTCGGTCTACGTGGTGCGCGAAGGCGAGACCGCGATGGTCTTCAACCTGGGTCGCGTTGTCCGCACCGACATCAAGCCCGGCCTGCGCTTCAAGCTGCCGCTGGTGGAGAACGCGCGCGTGTTCGACACCAAGCTGCAGGTGCTGGAGATGACGCCCGCGCGTTACTTCACCTCCGAACAGAAGGACGTGCTGGTCGACTTCATCGCCATCGGCTACATCCAGGACGTGGGCGCGTTCTACCGCGCCACCGGCGGCGTCGACGGCGTGGCCACCGATCGCCTTTCGCCGATCATCACCAGCTCGCTGCGCAACGAGATCAACTCGCGCACGCTGCGCCAGTTGGTCTCCGGCGACCGCAACGAACTGATCGCCAAGCAGCTCACTGCGATCAACGAAGACGCCAAGGCCCTGGGCATGCGCATCGTCGACATCCGCCTCAAGCAGGTCGACCTGCCGACGGACAACGACGTGCTGCAGAACGTCTACGAGCGCATGAGCGCCCAGCGCCGGCAGGAAGCCAGCCGCCTGCGCGCCGAGGGTGAAGAGCAGGCGCGCACGATCCGCGCGCAGGCTGACCGCGACCAGACCGTGCTCGTGGCCGAAGCCGAGCGCGATGCGCAGAAGCTGCGCGGTGAAGGCGATGCCGAGGCCGCCCGCATCTACGGCGTGGCCGCCAACCGCGACCCGGGCTTCTACGCGTTCCAGCGCAGCCTGGAGGCCTACCGCGCCTCGTTCGCGGACGGGCAGGGCGTGATCGTCCTGGACAAGGACGACCCGTTCCTCCAGTACCTGAAGAGCGACCGCTAAGGTCACCCCGCCGGCCGCCCCAGGGCGGCCGGTTCCGTTCCGGTCTCCGCTTTACCGTCGCCCGCCCTGTTGCGCGGGTCAGGACACCCCACCCATGCCCGAACTCTGGTCCGCCCTGTGCCTGGTCGCCATCCTCGAAGGCCTGGTGCTGTTCGCCATCCCCGCCGGCTGGAAGCGCGCGGTCATCCAGCTGCTGCAGATGTCCGACGGCCAGGTCCGCGCCGTGGGCGGCTTCATCCTGATCTTCGGCCTGACCTTCCTCTGGGCACTGAAGCACTGAACGGACGCCGCCGGGCGGGGTAGCCCCCGCCCCGGAAAACCCGGATAATGCACAAAAGCCGGACGGGCTCCCTGCGTGGGAAGACCGCCGGCTTTTTCCGTGTCTGGGCCCAGCGTGGCGGGCGGCTCCCCGATGGAGCCTGCCGGCAGCAACGGCGCCAAGCCCGGCACGACCCTTCCCGGCGGCCCCGATGGCCGCCACCAAGCGAGGAGTTACCCGTCATGGGTCAGTCAGTCGTCGTTCTCGGCGCCCAGTGGGGCGATGAAGGCAAGGGCAAGATCGTCGATCTGCTCACCGAGGAAATCGGTGCCGTCGTCCGCTTCCAGGGCGGCCACAATGCCGGCCACACCCTGGTCATCGGTGGCAAGAAGACCGTTCTCCACCTGATTCCTTCCGGCATCCTGCGCCCCGACGCGCTGTGCCTGATCGGCAACGGCGTGGTGCTCTCGCCGGCGGCCCTGATGAAGGAAATCGCCGAGCTGGAAACCGCCGGCGTCGAAGTGCGTTCGCGCCTGAAGATCTCCCCGGCCACCCCGCTGATCATGCCGTACCACATCGCCCTGGATCAGGCCCGCGAGAAGGCCGCCGGCGGCAAGGCCATCGGCACCACCGGCCGCGGCATCGGCCCGGCGTACGAAGACAAGGTGGCGCGTCGCGGCATCCGCGTGGCCGACCTGCATTACCCCAAGCAGCTGGAAGAGCTGCTGCGCACGGCGCTGGATTACCACAACTTCGTGCTGACCAAGTACCTGGGCGTGGACGCGGTCGACTTCCAGAAGACCTACGACGAAGCGCTCGCTTTCGGCGAGTACGTGCAGCCGATGAAGTCCGACGTGGCCGGCATCCTGCACGACCTGCGCAAGCAGGGTAAGCGCGTGCTGTTCGAAGGCGCGCAGGGCGCGCTGCTCGACATCGACCACGGCACCTATCCCTACGTCACCAGTTCCAACACCACCGTTGGCGGCGCGTTCGCCGGCACCGGCGTGGGCGCGGACGCCATCGACTACGTGCTGGGCATCTGCAAGGCCTACGCCACGCGCGTGGGCGGCGGTCCGTTCCCGACCGAGCTGGACGACGAGATCGGCCAAGGCATCCGCGATCGCGGCCAGGAATACGGCGCCTCCACCGGCCGTCCGCGCCGCTGCGGCTGGATGGACATCGTCGCGCTGAAGCGCGCCGTGGCCATCAACGGCATCTCCGGCCTGTGCATCACCAAGCTCGACGTGCTCGACGGCATGGAGAAGCTGAAGATCTGCATCGCCTACGAGTACCGCGGCAAGCGCACCGAATACGCGCCGCTGGATGCGGGCGGTTGGGAAGAGTGCACGCCGGTATACCTGGAGTTCCCGGGCTGGGAAGAGAACACCCACGGCATCACCGAGTGGGACAAGCTGCCGCCGGCCGCCCGTGCCTACCTGCGCGCGCTGGAAGAACTCTCCGGCTGCCCGCTGGCCATCGTCAGCACCGGTCCGGACCGCGACCACACCATGGTCCTGCAGGATCCGTTCGCGTAATCCGTCCTCGTCCCGGCGAACGCCGGGACCTCGCGATGAAAAGCCCCGCCCAACGCGGGGCTTTTTCATGGGCGCCCGTTTTTCGGCACACGGCTTGCATCGTCATCACGACCCTAAATAGCGGCCGATCCCTGCCGTTAGAAACATCACGTGTCGTCCGTCGTCGTTGGAGTTGCCCCCCATGTATCGCAATGCCGCTCAAGCTGCCGTCATCACCGGCCCCTGGCCGACCCCCGCGCCCGCCCCGGCGGCGCCGCGTGCGTCCGAGCGCCGCAAGCCCGCGCCCGCCCAGGACGCCGCCGCGCTGCGCGTCGGTCTGACCCCCGCGCAGGTCATGACCCTGGAAGCGCTGGAGATCTTCCAGTGGAAGTTGGCCTTCGTGCGCCGTCCGCTGTTCCAGGCACCCATCCCGGTGCTGTTCGACCGCGACCACACGCGCCACGTGGTCATCCAGGAAGACGGCAGCCTCGACGAAAGCCAGACGCTCGTCCTGCGCGCCTGACGCGGACCGCTTATCCCTTCTCCCCCCGCGGGGGGGTGACGACGATCTGCTTGCACGGCATGCCGCGCGATCGTCGGAACGCCGGGCGTGCTTCGCCCGGCCGGGGCGGGTGCCCAAAGGGCGGATGAGGGGGCTAGCGCCACCCCCACCGCGCCCCCATTCCCTGAACGCCGCGCGCCGCACCCCGACAACCCTCACGTTTCCTTGAAGTCGGCCGATACAAGGTGGACTCCTGCCGTCATGGCGGCAGGTCCGTTCCCGTTCGACGCCATCAGGAGCCCCCCACCGGATGTCGGATCCGCACCGCCCAGGCGACACCCCTCCGCCGGACGCCCCCGGCGCCGCCCCCCGCACGCCCGAGCGCCGCACCGGCGCCCGCAAGATGGACGACGCCACGCTGTTGGCCGGCCTCACGCCGGAGCAGCAGGCCACCATCCACACGATGGAAACCTTCCACTGGCACCTGAAGTTCGTCCGCCGCCCGCTCTTCAAGACCCCCATCCCGGTGCTGTTCAACCGCGCCGGCGACCGCTACGTGGTGGTGCGGGAAGACGGGACGATCGATGAGAACCCGACGTTGAAGTTGAGGGATTGAGGGGTAATCTCAAGCGTGCAAGGGCGTCGCCAGCGATAGGCATATTCGCTGTTCGCGAATAGCAAACGGCACAACCCCTCGGAACAGTGAAGTACGCGCATGCTGCCCGCTGTTTCTTCTCCCCGTGAAACGGGGAGAAGGTGCCGAAGGCGGATGAGGGGCCCGCAGTGCCGGGGTGGGGAAGTCAACCCGATTCCTAACGGGAACGGTGGCAGTTAAGCTTCATCGATCCTCGCCGCTCCCATCAGGTCCATGTCGTCGGAAGAACAAGCCAAGCGTTTCATCAACACGCTGAAAGACCTCGGTGGCTCCGCCGGCAATGGCAGCCTCAGCGCTGAACTCGGCTGGGCCGACAGCACCTATCAACGCATCAAGGCGCGTCTGATCGAAGAAGGCAGGATCGTGCCGGGTCGTGGACGTGGCGGGTCGGTGGCGCTGGCCGAAGGTAAGGCCCCCGGCCGGGCCGGCAAGGCGGAACCGCGCACGCCCGCCCCGCGCGCGAAGGCGATGGCCGGCAGCGGCAGCGGCCAGTACGCCCAATCCTTCAATGCCATCGATAAGGCGATGCGCAACGACGAAGGCCTGGCCTCCGAACTGGACTATGCCGAACAGACTTCGTGGCTGCTGTTCCTCAAGTACCTCGACGATATGGAACACGAGTGGGCCGATGAAGCCGCTCTCAAGGGCAAGAGCTACACCGCCATTCTCACCAAGCCTTACCGCTGGCAGGACTGGGCGGCGCCGAAAACAAAAGACGGCAAGCCGGACCCCAACGCGCGCACCGGCAGCGACCTGATCGACTTCGTCAACGGCAAGTTGGTCCCGCACCTGAAGTCGTTCAAGGACAGCAGCGTCGGTGCCGATTCATTGCAATACAAGATCGGCGAAATCTTTTCGGAAGTCGCCAACCGCTTCCGTTCCGGCTACACGCTGCGCGACGTGCTGCAGATCGTGGACACGCTGAGCTTCGGCAGTTCCGAGGCCAAGCACGAGCTGTCGGACCTGTACGAAACCCGCATCAAGCGCATGGGCAATGCCGGCCGCAATGGCGGCGAGTACTACACCCCGCGCCCGCTGATCCGCGCCATGATCCAGGTGGTACAACCGCAGGTCGGCGAGACCATCTACGACGGCGCCTGTGGCAGTGCGGGCTTTTTATGCGAGGCATGGGAGCACCTGCGGCAAGCGGATCTGTCGGCGACCGACTGGCGCACCCTGCAGCGCAGTACCTTCTACGGGCAGGAGAAGAAGTCGCTGGCTTACGTGTTGGGCGTGATGAACATGATCCTGCACGGGATCGACGCGCCCAACATTCGCCACGCCAACACGCTGTCGGAAAACGTCATGGACATCCAGCAGAAGGATCGCCATGACATCGTGCTGGCCAATCCGCCGTTCGGCAGTGGCGAGCGGCCGGAGGTGCAGCAGAATTTCCCGATCCGCAGTTCGGAGACGGCCTATCTGTTCCTGCAGCACTTCATGCGAAAGCTGAAGGCCGGCGGGCGCGGCGCGGTGGTGATCAAGAACACCTTCCTCAGCAACACCGACAACGCCAGCGTGGAGCTACGCCGCGAATTGTTGGCCAGCTGCAACCTGCATACCGTGCTGGATTGCCCGTCCGGCACCTTTCAAGGTGCGGGCGTGAAGACGGTTGTGTTGTTTTTCGACAAGGGCGCACCGACGCGCAAGGTCTGGTACTACCAGTTGGACCCGGGTCGGTCGCTGGGCAAGACCAATCCGCTGAACGATGCCGACCTGGCCGAGTTCGTGGCGTTGCAGAAGACCAAGGCCGGCGGCGAGAAAAGCTGGACGGTGGAGGTGAGCGATGTGGATGCCGCCACCTGCGACCTGTCGGCCAAGAACCCGCACGCGCCGGAAGCGACGCCGCAGCGCAGCCCGCAGCAGATCATCAACGACATGCTGGCTCGGGACGCGGAGACGGTGAAGCTGTTGGCGCAGGTGAGGGGAATGTTGTGAGTACTATTGCGCCGCGATCATCGAAGTGGGCACGCAAACCGGTTGGAGATGTTTTCGACGTCATTGGGGGTGGTACGCCATCCAAGCAGGAGTCCTCGTACTACGGAGGAGGCATCCCATGGGCGACTATTCGTGACATGCAGTCGAGTCATTTGTCGTCAACCGAGCACTCAATAACAGAACGCGGTTTGGCAAACTCGTCCTCGAAGCTGATTCCTGCGGGCGAAGTCATCATGGCCAGCCGCGTTGGTCTCGGAAAGGCAAGCATCCTGATGCAGGATACGGCAATCAATCAGGATATTCGTGCGTTGATCCCGCAAAGGAATGACTCAGTCGATAGAAGATTCCTTTTGTACTGGCTTCAAAGCGTAGCGGACGAAATTGTCGCTGCGGGCATGGGAGCGACGGTGCAAGGCGTAACGCTGCCATTTATCAAAGGACTCTCGTTTCCGATTGTTTCGATCGACGAACAGAAGCGCATCGTCGCGAAGCTGGATCAGGCCTTCGCCGCCCTTGACGGCGCCCGTGTCAATGCAGAGGCGAATCTCGCGGATGCTCGCGGGCTGCAAGCCCAGGCGCTAGAAGATGTTCTGTCGGATCCAGAGCTTGGCGAATGCGAACCTTGCGGAAGTCATGTCGATCTACTTTCCGGCTTCGCCTTCAAGAGCGCGGGGTATAGCGTGGAGGAGGGTGACATCCGTCTCGTGCGCGGCGACAACATCGTTCAAGGAGGCTTCCGCTGGTCCGGGGTGATGCGATGGCCGGAGTCGGATCGTGCTGCTTACCATAAGTATGAGCTTGCAAAAGGCGATGTGCTTGTTGCAATGGACCGGACGTGGGTGTCTGCAGGGATCAAGTACGCGGTTGTTGATGAAGAGGCGCTGCCGAGCCTGTTGGTTCAGCGAGTCGCACGATTGCGTGCATTGCCGTCTCTGTTGCCGGCATATCTTGCCGCTTGGATCGGTAGCCCATTATTTGAGCGCTATGTTCTTTCGATCCAAACCGGGCTTGGTGTGCCGCACGTTAGTGGCGGGCAAATTGAGAGCTTCGAGATGCGCGTCCCGTCGTTAGGAGAGCAATCTAAGGTGGTCCGCAAACTCGGTGAGGTCCTTCGAGGCTGTGCGAAGCTGTCGATGACATACGAGCGCAATCTCGCCGACATCGCCGCCCTCCGCCAATCCATGCTGCACGCCGCCTTCTCCGACCAGCTGACCTGATACGGTAGCCACCATGTCCGAAACCGAAGCCGACACCCGCGCGAACCGCATCGACCCGGTGCTATGCGAGGCCGGCTGGGGCGTGGTGGAGGGGTCGCAGGTCCAGCGCGAGCTGATCTGCCCCGGCCGCATCCTCGCCGGCGGCCAGCGCGGCACTGCACTGTCGGCGGACTACGTGCTCAGCTATCGCGGACGCAAGCTGGCGGTCATCGAGGCCAAGAAAGCCGGGCTGGGCCATACCGTCGGCGTCGGCCAAGCAAAGGACTATGCCGGGCGGCTCAAGGCCCGCTTTGCCTACGCCACCAACGGCATCGGCTGGTACGGCATCGACATGCACACCGGCACCGAAGGCGATATCGACCTGCCGTTCCCCACGCCGGAACAACTCTGGCGGCGCTGCTTTCCGGATGGCAACGACTGGCGCGAGCGTTTCGGGGCGGTTCCTTTCGAAACCGGCGGCGGCAAATGGCAACCGCGCTACTACCAGCACAACGCCATCACCGCCGTGCTGGACGCCATCGCCAAGGACCACGACCGCATCCTGCTGACCCTGGCCACCGGCACCGGCAAGACCTCCATCGCCTTCCAGATCGCATGGAAACTGTTCCATGCCCGCTGGAACCTCAGCCGCGACCCCGTCCGACGTCCACGCATCCTGTTCCTGGCCGACCGCAACATCCTGGCCGACCAGGCCTATAACGCCTTCAGCGCATTCCCGCCGGATGCGCTTAGCCGCATCCGCCCGGGGGAGATCCGCAAGAAGGGTGGCATCCCGCGCAACGCGAGCGTGTTCTTCACCATCTTCCAGACCTTCATGACCAATGACGGCGAATCGGAGGAACCGCAGTTCACCTTCGAAGGCTACGAGTCGGACTTCTTCGACTTCATCGTCATCGACGAGTGCCATCGCGGCGGTGCCCGCGACGAAAGCAGCTGGCGCGGCATCCTGGACTACTTCAAGCCGGCGGTGCAGCTGGGCCTTACTGCCACACCCAAGCGCGACGTTAATGCCGACACCTACGCCTACTTCGGCGAGCCGGTCTACACCTACGCGCTGAAGGAAGGTATCGGTGACGGCTTCCTTACCCCGTTCAAGGTGCGGCAGATGGCGTCGACCCTGGACGAATACAAATTCTCCGATGGAGACGAGGTGGTAGCCGGCGAGATCGACCGCGACAAGACCTATACCGAGGCCGATTTCAACACCAAGCTCCGCATCGACCAGCGCGAGCAGAGTCGCGTCAACGAGTTCATGGACCAGATCGACCAGCGCCAGAAGACGCTGGTGTTCTGCGCGACCCAGGACCACGCCGCGCGGGTGCGCAACTACATCAACCAGGTCAAGAACAACCCTGACCCGCACTACTGCGAACGCGTCACCGCCGACGACGGTGAACTGGGCGAGCGCCACCTGCGCGAGTTCCAGGACAACGAGAAAACCCTGCCCACCATCCTGACCACCTCGCAGAAGCTGTCCACCGGCGTGGACGCGCGCAACGTGCGCAACATCGTGCTACTGCGGCCGATCAAGTCGATGGTGGAGTTCAAGCAGATCATCGGGCGCGGCACCCGCACATTTGAAGGCAAGGACTACTTCACCATCTATGACTTCGTGAAGGCCTACGAGCACTTCAACGACCCGGCATGGGATGGCGAACCGCTGCCGCCCGATCCGCCTGGCAATCCACGCCCGCCGCGGGGCGAAGGCGACGACCCGCGACCTCCGCCGCACACTACTGACGACGGCGGCGGGGAAGAACCACCACCGCCCGAACGGATCGTGGTGAAGCTGGCCGATGGCAAGGAGCGCAGCATCCGCTACATCAGCGCAACCACCTACTGGCACGACGGCCGCCAGATCACCGCGCAGGAGTTCATGGCGAACCTGTTCGGTGACTTGGGTGGCCTGGTCGCCAATGAAGACGAGTTGCGTGCCGTCTGGAGCGACCCCGAACGCCGCGAGTCCTTCATCCAGCGGCTGGCCGACCTGGGTTACGACAGCGAGCGCCTGGACGACATGCGCCGGCTGATCGACGCACCCAATAGCGACATCTTCGACGTGCTGGCCTACGTGCGGTTCACGCTCGCGCCGCTGGCGCGCTCGCAGCGCGTGCACGTCGCCAAGTCCACAGGTATGCAGGGCTACGAGAGGGAAATGCGGGCCTTCCTGGAGTTCGTGCTGGACAAGTACCAGTACGAGGGCATCGGCGAACTGGCCAGCGGCAAGATCGCGGACTTCCTGCGCATCCGCTACGGCGGCGTGAATGACGCCAAGCGCGTTCTCGGCACCGTGGATGACATCCGTCGTGCCTTCATCGAGATACAGGGGCATCTGTTCAGGGCCAACGCGGACACCGGTGGCTGAGTGTTTAACCGCGCCGGGTGACGAAGCCAGCCCAGCCACTGGACTAAGCTGCTTCGCAAGCGCCCATCAAGCTGGCTTTGTCGAGTGGAGCGGATGCCCTGTTTCGAGATGTTGCTGCGATTGATCTAGTCGGAGCCTCGAAACTCCTCAAGAAGCGGTGCCACCCCCGGAACTGGGTGGCTTTCTTTTGCCCCTATGGGCAGAGCCGACGTAGCGCTACGTCGGGAGTGGGCCAATACAACACCCGAAAGGGAAATACGCCCGCCGTCTTCTTGCGGTTCGAGCCTCCCGACACCCCGCTTCGCATCAGCGAGCGGGCCGTACCCAAGGATTGGAGTACACGCCTATGTCTACCTACGTGATCCCCACGGCTGGCTACCTGTTGAGCGAAGAAGGGCACGCCCAACTCTGCCGCCTTACTGAGCACCTCTGGCTATTGGCAGAACTGGCCAAGGGCTACACGCCGGCTGCCGACAGCCCTTCGTCCCCGATTGAGGGGTTTCACTGGGGCGCGGGGCTGGAAACCATTGCTGAGGGACTGGATGGCGTGCTGGGCGGTCTTCGCGTGCAGGGCGAAGCCCTCGAATAGGCGGGGCGTTCTCCACGCTTGCAGAACGCGACGGGCGCTAGGTTCGTGAGCCCTTGGCTTGGGTGGACATGCCATGTCCAAAACTGTGTCCAAGGCTTCAGGTCGCCTGGGGCCGCACCGCAAGTTGACCCTCCAGCAGGTGGCACGTCTTCTGCGGAGGCTGGAAGGCGGAGAGAGCAGGGCAGGCGTGGCGCGCGCCTTTCGCATTTCGCCCCAGGCAGTGGATTGGTGGCGGCCGTACATGGGCTTGAACACGGAATGGTTAACGCGAGTTCGGACCCTCGAGAACGCCAACTGGAATCTCACCCAGCAGCTGAAATACAAGTCGGACGGGCTGAAGGCAGCCACCGCCATCATTAAACGTTTGGAGCCCCGGCCTGCGCGACGGGGTCTCTACGCGGCCGCCATCCAGGCTGGGCACGGCTTATCGAGACGACAGGCCAACACGGTATGCGGCATCAACGAAGCTGTTGGGCAGAAATGCGAACGTGGCCATAGCGATGAGCGGTTGGTCGCCGCGATGAGAGCGTTTTTGGAAGAGAACCCGGGTAGGGGATTCCGCGGGATGTTCGATGCCCTTCGCTACTACCACGGTATTTCCCGGGCCGAGGCGTTGCTGACCTATCAACGCGCCCGCTTGCAGATCAAGTGGCGGAACAGGCCGGCAGACGTACCGGTGCGCGTAGTAAAGCGCTTGCTGCCAGCAGGTGCGCGGGATCAGACATGGGCAATGGACTTTCTGGTTGATGCGTTGCCGAACGGCAAGCGCTACTACGTCCTGTCGATCGTCGATATCTACAGTCGAGAATGCGTTGCTTGTCGAGTGCTTCCGCGAGAGACGGCACTGGCGACGGTGGGGGTGCTGGAAGATCTCGTTTCACAGCATCGGTGTCCCTGCGTCATCCAGACAGACAACGGTGTTCAGTTCAAGAGCCGTGTCTACGAGGAATGGGCCAAACGCAACAAGGTGCGAAGGCACTATTCTCGCGTCCATACGCCATCGGACAATTCTTACGTTGAGCGTTTCCATCGGACCATGCGGAAAGAGGTGCTGGACTGGTACAGGTTCCGCAGCCTCGTCGAGGTGCAGCGCATGCTTGACGACTGGCGGGTCCGCTACAACATGGCGCGGCCGCACATGTCGCTGTATGGCCTGTCGCCTTTGCAGTTCGTCGAGCTATACGCCAAGCGCTGATGTATCGGGAGACTGGGGCTTTCTTCTCACACAAACATCCACCACTGGATGTTTTTCGGCCTTTCTTCTCACACTAAGGTCCAACGATCCCTCTTTATCGGTGTTTCTTCTCACACAAAGATCCAACGTTGGATGTTTTTCGGTGTTTCTTCTCTCACTAAGGTGGAACGTTCCCCCTTTTTCGGTGTTTCTTCTCACACAAACATCCAGCGTTCCCTCTTTTACATCCAACGCTGGATGTTTTTCGGTGTCGCGACACTCTTTTAGGCGCAATCGGGCGGGGCAGTGTGAGAACTACTCCAATAGCGGGGTAGGGCGTCGCAACACAGGCGGGCGGCAGTAGGCTGCCCATGCCGGCCGGACCCGGCCGGTACAACCTGAAAGGACGCAACCACATGACACAGAACCGCATCAGCATGATGTTCGAAGCCGACCGCCTGGAACGTATCGACGGCTCCCTGACCGCCCTCGAAGCCGACCTCGATCTCCTGATCGCCCTCACCATCGACGAACGCTCCGACCTGGTGAAGATGGGCAACAAATCACGCGCCTTCTGCACCAGCGCACTGGCCGTCGCCCAACAACATGCCGGCCTGATGCCGCGCGACTTCGACTTCGACGCCTTCCGCCACGACCACCTGGCCCTCGAAGCCCTGCGCCCGCGCGCCGCACGCCTCGCCCACCTGATGCAACGCGCCGCCGACACCGAACTCGCCCTCGGCAGCGACCTGATGGCCGCCTCGCTGGAGGTCTACGGCGTCATCAAGGTGGCCGGCAAGGACAAAGGCGTGGACGAAGCCCGCCGCGAACTGGCCTCGCGCTTCAGTCGCCGTAGCGCGTCGACGACACCGGGGACGGGCAGCGGCGGCAACTGAGCCAGCGCCTTTCCGCTTCGACGAAGGCCCCGCATCGCGGGGCCTTTTCTATTGCGCGCTCCACCCTCTGCGACCGCGCTGCAGCGCACGGGGCGAGCTTCGTGCCCGCCGTTGGACGCGCTCAGAAGTCCCAGCGGCCGGTGACGGACAGCGGCACGGAGACACGCTTGCCAGTGTCGTTGATGGCCGCCAGGCCGAGCCCGCCGATCGCCGCATCGTCGCCGGACAGCTCGTCGATGTAGTTCACCCCCGCGGCGAACCGCATGCTGAAGCGCTCGGTGAAGGGGACGAGCACACCGGCCTCGAGCCCACCGCTCAGCGCCCAGTTCGGAACGCGTCACGCGCGCTCCACGTGGCTGTACGCGATGGCCGTTCGTCGGTACCGCGCGCGTCCGCCGCGACGATCGCATCCGATGCGAGTCGTCGTGCGTATGCCTCAGGCCAGACCCAGCCGCCAGTGACGGTATTTCTATGAGCACTTACATCACGGTGCAGACGTCCTTCTACGGGCCCGAATGTTGAGGCATCGACGCGCCCGGCCAACGCACGCGACCGAGGCAGGCGCGACGCGCTGGTCGCGCCTGCTCTTCAACGTGGTGGGCAATCAGGCGGTCTGGTTCGTGGCGGTGATCGCCGCGTCATCCGGCCATGCGTGGCCTGGGGTGCTCGCGGCCGCGGTGTTCGTCGGCGCCCATGTGGTCGCTGCGCAGGATCCGCGTGGGGAACTGAAATTGGTGGCCGCCGCACTGGTGTGCGGTGTGGTGGTGGATGGCATCGCCGCGTCGCAGGGATGGCTCCGTTATGCCGCGCCGCTGCCGGGAGGCGAGGGGTGGCCGCCCGCGTGGATCCTGGCGCTGTGGGCCTTGCTCGCCGTCACCCTCAACGTGGCGATGCGCAGCCTGCAGCGACGGCTCTGGCTGGGCATGCTGCTCGGCGGCATCGGTGCACCGCTGGCGTACTTGGCGGCAGCCAAAGGGTGGGACGCGGTGCGCTTCGCCGATCCGGCATGGAAGGGCATCGCCTGGCTCGCGGCGGCGTGGGCGATGGCACTGCCGGCGCTGCTGTGGGCAGCGCGGGAGTGGGGCGCAGCTGCATCTGTCCCGCACCGCACAGGCGATGCATCGGCCGATACGCGATGACGGCTTCAATCACATTGTCGGAACTTCGAACACGGGGAGACCAGAGATGACGCGTAGCCGACAGGCATGGGCATTGGTGGGATGGATCGTGGCGTGTTACGCCGCCGCAGGCGTGGGCGCGCTGGCGTCCGTGGAGGCGAGCACCTTCTACGCCTCGCTGACGTTGCCGGTCTGGGCGCCCCCCGCGTGGCTCTTCGGTCCGGTGTGGACCGTGCTGTACGGGATGATGGCGCTCGCCGCCTGGATCGTCTGGCGCTCGGGCGGCTGGGCACGTCGCAAAGCCGCGCTGACCGTCTTCGTGATCCAGCTCCTGGTCAACGCGTTATGGAGCTGGCTGTTCTTCGGCGGGAAGCAGGGCGGGCTCGCCTTCGTCGACATCGTGCTGCTGTGGATCCTCGTCGCGTGGACCCTCGTGGCGTTCTGGAAGATCCGAGTCATCGCAGGCGCGTTGATGGTGCCTTACCTGCTCTGGATCACCTTCGCGGCCGCGCTGAACTACGCCGTCTGGCAGGCCAACGGCGCGGCGTTGGGAGGGTGATGCGCGGGGCATGGGCTGCGCGGGAGCGGTGCCCCATCCCCAGCCGTAGCCGCCATTTCGTCCCGCGCACGGGACAACACTCCTGCCCAGACCCCCGTATTCCGTGACGCAGCCCTCACTCCTGGGCATGTACACCGTGTAACCACGCATACACCATCATGCTGCGGGGCAGACGGCCGTTAAGGGCGTCAGGAAGGGGAGGTAAGCAGGTCCTATGGATACAGGACTGGTCTCAACCTATGTGCCGGAATTGGTGGTCACCTCGTTTGTGGTGGCCGCCGTGGCCTCGTATGCCGCGCTGAAGACCACCGGCCGCATCCGCGCCAGCGACGCCGTGGCCAAACGCTGGTGGCTGGCCGGCGGCGCCCTGGCCATGGGCATCGGCGTGTGGTCCATGCACTTCATCGGCATGTTGGCGTTGCGCCTGCCCATCCGCCTGGGCTACGACATCGGCATCACCGTGCTGTCCCTGCTGCTGGCCGTCGCCGCCAGCGGCTACGCCCTGTGGCTGGTCACCCGCGAACACGTCAGCCGCGCGCGCCTCTTCAGCGGCGCGGTGGTGATGGGCATGGGCATTGCCGCGATGCACTACGTGGGCATGGCCGCCATGCGGATGAACCCGGAGATCGTCTATCGCCCGGCGTGGTTCATCGCCTCCGTGCTGATCGCCATCGCCGCCGCGGGCGGTGCACTGGCCATTGCCTATCGCCTGCGCGAAGACGCCCACCACGAACGCCTGCACCGCGCCCTGGCCGCCGGCGTGATGGGCGTGGCCATCGTGGGCATGCACTACACCGGCATGGCCGCGGCCCACTTCCCCGAAGGCTCGATGTGCGGCGCCGCCCTGCGCGATGGCCTGTCGCCGGATTCGCTGGCCTGGCTGCTGGTGGTCATCAACGTGGCCGTGCTGGGCACCGCCATCGGCGCCAGCGTGCTCGACCGCCTGTTGCACGAACGCACCGCGCGCTTGTCGGCCTCGCTGCAACAGGCCAACCAGCAGCTCACCCACCTGGCCCTGCACGACGCCCTCACCGGACTGCCCAACCGCCTGCAACTGGTGGACTACCTGCAGCAGTTGATCGCCCAGGCGCAGCGCGATAACACCTGCTTCGCCGTGCTCTTCATCGACCTGGACGGCTTCAAGGGCGTCAACGACAGTTTCGGCCACCACGTGGGCGATGCCCTGCTGGTGCGCGTGGCCACCACGCTGCGGCAGATGATCGCGCCCGGCGACACCGTGGCGCGGCTGGGCGGCGATGAATTCCTCATGGCCGCGGCCGCCGTCGACGCCAACGAGGCCACCGTGCTGGGCCAACGCCTGCTGGCGCGCCTGGGCGAGGCGATGAAGCTGGAAGACCACGACGACGTACGCGTCACCGCCAGCATCGGCATCGCGCTGTATCCCGGCGATGGCCGGGACGCCGACGCGCTGATGGCGCACGCCGATGCGGCGATGTACTGCATCAAGGAATCCGGCCGCAACGGCATGGCCCTGTACGAGCCTTCGATGAGCGAAGGCGCGCAGGGCCAGCTGCAACTGACCTACGACCTGCGCCGCGCGCTGGAGCGCGGCCAGCTGGTGCTGTACTACCAGCCGCAGATCCGCGCGTTGGACAACGGCCTGGCCGGCATGGAAGCGTTGGTGCGCTGGCAGCATCCGCGCCTGGGCCTGGTGATGCCGGACCGCTTCATCACCCTGGCCGAGCGGGCAGGGCTGATCCTCGACCTCGGCGCCTGGGTGCTGGACGAAGCCTGCCGCCAGTGGGCCGCCTGGCAACGCGCCGGCGCGCGCGTGCCCACCGTGTCGGTGAACCTGTCCGCCGCGCAGGTGCGCAGCGAACAGCTGGTGGCGCAGGTGCGCACGGCGATGCGTCGCCACGGCCTGCCGCCGGGCGTGCTGACGCTGGAGATCACCGAATCGATGGCGATGGTGGAACCCGAACGCACCGCGCGCGTGTTGGAGCAACTCGCCGAGACCGGTGCGCGCATTTCGGTGGACGATTTCGGCACCGGCTATTCCAGCCTCTCGTACCTGGCGCACCTGCCGGTGCACGAACTGAAGATCGATCGGCACTTCGTGCACCAACTCGTTCCCGGTTCACGCCAGGCCGCCATCGTGCAGTCCGTCGTGCATCTGGGCCGGCAACTGGGCCTGGACGTGGTGGCCGAAGGCGTGGAAACGCCCGAACAGAAACAGCTGCTGGCCGGCATGGGCTGCACGCGCCTGCAGGGCTACCTGATCAGCCCGCCGCGCCCGGTGGAAGAACAACCCGAGCGCACGGCGGCCGTTGCCGCGTACGGCTTGCTGGGCTGACGCAGCGCGTCGCTAGCGGCGATACGCCGCGCGCTTCTCCTGCAGCTTGCCTTTGCGCGTCACCACCAGGTGCGCACGCAACCAGGTCGCGAAGTCGGCTTCGCTGAGGGAGCCCTCGGAGAGGCCAATCATCATGGCGTACTTCTCTTCGTCGCTGGCGACGAGGTCGCCGCCATTGAGCCGAATGAACGCGCGATAGCAGACGTGCGCCGTGCGCTTGTTGCCGTCCACGAACGGATGATTGCGCGCCAATGCATGCGCCAGGCTGGCCGCAAGTTCGGCCAGATCAGGCGGCGGGTCGCCGTACGCGTACCGCTGCTGTGGGCGGGCGAGGGCGGCCTCCAACAGACCGACATCGCGCACACCGGTGCCGCCGCCGTGTTCGGCCAACTGTCGGTCATGGATGGCGATGGCCAGCGTCGTGCTGATCCACACGATCATGGAGCGGCTCATCGCGCCAGGCGTGCGAGCAGGGCGCGCCGTCGCCGCATCACGCGCTCGGCGATCGCGAGTTGGCGCGCGAGTGCACGCGCCGTGGGGCGAGGTGGCGAAAGGGTCTGCGTCATCGTCGCGCCCTCACTGCGCCAGCTTGTGCAGCACCTGGCGATCCTCGCGCATCACCTGTTCCGCCACCTCCATCTGCTCGGCGAGGGTGGGGTCGTACACGGTCAGGCGGATGCCGTCGGGCGTTTCCAGCGCATGCAGCTCATCGCCTTTCTCCAGGCGCAGGCGGGCCAGCAGTTCCTTGGGCAGGATGACGCCGGCGGAGTTGCCGATGGTGGTGATCTTGAGCTTCATGGCGCAGGGATCCGGGTGTTATAACGAGCGTTATACGCTGATCCCGGGAGAGGCGCAACGATGCCCCGCGAGCGCCGCGGCGGCGGGATGCATATGGTTAAGATCCCGCGCATTCCCCTCATCGGAGCCGGCATGCCTGGTTACATGATCCTCAGTTGGGTGTTCATCGTGGTGGGGCTGCTGTACAGCCTCGTCGTCCTGGTGCTGCAGTGGCGCGCATGGCGTCGGTTCAAGCACGTGAGCTTCTGTCTGCTGCTGGTGTCCACCGTGATGGCCATCGCCGACCAGGCCCTGATCGCCATTCCCTATGTGCGCCTGATTGAGGCCGACGCGCTGATGGTCTTGATGGCGGTGGCGGCCGTGCCGTTCGCGCACGCGGTGGTGCTCGGTGTCTGGGGCACCTGGTCGCTGTTCCGCGCGTACGAGCGATTGGAAGCAGAGAACGCCCGGCTGCGCGCCGGATTGCCGGCGCCGACGGACATCTCCGTCTGACAGGCAAAAGAAAGGCGCCTGCGGCCTCGTCACCGCAGGCGCCCGGGGGCACCTGTCCCGGGGAGCAGGTGCGTTAGCGGTACACGCGCTCGCAGCGGCGTTCGACGATGCGGTCGCCCTTGCTTTCCTGGCTGTTGCCCTGGACCTTGCGACCGATCGCGCCGCCGGCGACGGCGCCGCCCACGGTGGCGACCTTCTTGCCGTTGCCGCTGCCCACCTGGTTGCCCAGCAGGCCGCCGATCACCGCGCCGATGGCGGTGCCGGCTACGCGGTTCGGGTCACGGCTGTTCTTCTGCACTTCCACATTGCGGCATTCCACTTTGCTGCCGTCGCTGAAGCGGCGGCCCTCGTCTTCCGGGCCGTAGTACGTGTTCTGCGCGGCCGCGGCCGACATCACCGACAGCAGGCCCAGCGACAGTACGAGGCGGGAGGTCTTCATGCGCTTCTCCTGGTGGGTATCGCGACGCCAGCCTGCGCGCGCGTTTGCGAACCCGAAGTGAAAGGCGCACGTGCGCATTCACCTGCCAGTGCGCTGCCCGTGACAGGCGCGCGACAAAGATGAGCGCCGACTGACAATTCCACGCGGCGTTGACATCTGCGCCACGCGCACGCGCCTACGGTGGCGTCATCCATCGACGAGGATCCCACCATGCACACCCCCGAAGAACTCGAAAAGAAGTTGTGGAAGGCGCTGAAGTCCGACCGCACGCTGATGCTGGGTTTGGACGGTGCGGAAGACGGCCACACGCGCCCGATGACCGCGTTGCTGGAACACGAAGGGCGCGGCCCGCTGTGGATCTTCACTGCGAAAGACAATCTGCTGGCGCAGCGGGCGACCACGCCGCAGCGCGCCATCGCCACGTTCGCCTCGATGGGCCACGACCTGTTCGCCAGCCTGCAGGGCGCGCTGGTGCGCGATGACGATCGCGAGGTGATCGAGCGCCTGTGGAACCCCTTCGTCGCCGCCTGGTACGAAGAAGGCAAGGACGATCCCAAGCTCGCGCTGCTGCGCTTCGATGCCGAGCACGCGGAGATCTGGCTCAACGAGCAGAGCCTGTGGGCCGGCATGAAACTGCTGTTCGGCGTGGATCCCAAGCAGGACTACGAGGACAAGGTGGCCGAGGTGAACCTGCGCGGATGACGCGCAGGATCCCGGCGTAGGCCGGAAGTCACGACTTCCCCAACGGCACCTGACTCCGGCCGCCGAACGGTGGCCGGATGCCGGGGCACGGCCCGTGACAGAGGAAAACCGACGCGCTGGAACAGGGGCCAGGCCGCGGAGATCACGCACCGGATGCCACGCCCCATGTTGCTGTACTCGCAAACCCATCTGCACAACCTGCTGGATCGCCTGGAAACCAGCGATGCCCGCACCACCGGCCAGCTCGAAGCGCTCACCGTCTGGGTGGCGGCGCTGGTCCAGACCCATCCCGACGGTCAGCAGCTGCGCGCCACCGCGCAGGCGCTGTCCGCCCGCAACCCCTTCCGCGCGCTTTGCCAGTACCAGGAAGAAGTGGCCGCCTACGACGCCACCTTCTGCCAGCTGCAATCGCTGGCGTCGTTGGCCGAGCCGGCACCGCGCGTACGCCTGCCGCTGCCCCCGAACGTATGAAGCGGCTCTCGCCCGATGCGGGCCGCCGTCGCGTGTTGCGCGCACGGCGCGGCTGCGAAGGCAGCGTGCCCGGTATCGCGCCGTTGTCCACGGCGGGTCTGCTGGCGATGGCAGTGATGGCGATGGGCGCCGCGACGGCGCCTGATGCGTTGCGCGCGCTGCAGGACACGGCCTGGTACGAAGACGCGCCCGCGGACGACGCGCGCGCCGGATGATGTCCCCTGCCATCGCGCGCTTCCCCACGGACGGGGAAGCGCGCGATGCGCATGCGAAGAAGAGGACACCGCGCCAGCGATCCTATCGACGGGGACGCAATGCTGCAGCCACGCTGGACGAAGCTAGGGCTTCGCACAACGGTGTCCTTGTGGTCGCCGTGGCTGTTCACCTGGATCCGGTTGGCCGCGAGGCGGCACCGACCACGCCTGCAGTGTCGCGCGCCATTCGCAAAGACCGCGTCAACGCGCGCGTGTACGTCGCGCGAAACTGCGCGACGGGTCACATGCAGGCGTGAACATGCGCTGTCTTGCGCCTCAGGCGCGCTCGATCACGATCTCCAGATACTCCGACGGCACCACCAGCGAGCGGTGGCCGCCGATATTCCAGCGCTTGAGCAGTTCCGTCATCGCCTCTTCCAGCACGCGCCGTCCATCGGCATCCAGCGCTTCGAACGCCTGGTGCGTGGGCCCGTAGTACGTGCGGAACACGTGCATGAAATGCGCCACCGATGCGTAGCGGAAATTGAAGATGCGGCGCGCGCAGCGGATCTCGCGCGCGTGGCCGCCGAACAACCGGGTGACGTGCGCCTGCGTGCCCCATAGCGCGGGCGAGGCCACGCCCGGGGGAGGAGGGAGCTGGCGGCCGATGACCTGGAACAGTTCGCCGATAAAGCCTTGCGGCGTCCAGTTCGCCAGGCCGATGCGGCCGCCCGGCCGCGTCACCCGCACCAGTTCGCGGGCGGCGCGCGCATGGTCCGGCGTGAACATGACGCCGAACGTGGACAGCGCCACGTCGAAGTGCGCGTCGGCGTAGGGGAGGGCTTCGGCGTCGGCGACCTCGAAACACACGTCCAGACCTTCGGCCTGCGCACGTGCCGCGCCCTTGTCGAGCAACGCGGGCACGTAATCGGTGGAGGTGACGCGGGCGAAGCGGCGCGCCGCAGCGAGCGTGGCGTTGCCGTTGCCGGCGGCGACATCGAGCACGCGCTCGCCGGCCCGCACGTCGACCGCTTCGGCGAGCGATTCGCCGACGATCTGCAGGGTGGTGCCGACCACGGCGAAGTCGCCGCTGGCCCAGGTGACCTGCTGGCGCGCCTTCAGGACGTCGAAGTCAGGTGAGGAACGGGATTCGGTAGGACGGTGGCGAACAGCGGCAGGCATGGGGATTCCAGGGGTTTCGGGGGAGTGCGCATTCTTCGCGCTCGCCCGCCTGCGTACCTGTCCCGTCGTCCGGGCAACCTGTCAGCGCGTCCAGCGCGCCGCCCCGGTTTGCCGGCGCTTCAGTTTCGCACCGGTGGCACCTCGACGAACACCGGATTGGCGTAGAACGCGAGGTCCTGCCACGGGTCTTCGCCCGGCACGTCCGCCTGCGGTGTGGGTTCCTGCGTGTTGCTGCCGCGTGCGCGCACGAACGCGCCGCCGTTGGGCACGGGCAGGTCCCAGCGCAACACCTGCCATGCGCCTTCGGTGCGCCATTCGTTCGCTGCCCAGCGTCGCGTCTGCATGCGCGGTGCGCCATCGCCGCCCATCGTGCCGACGATCAGCTCCATCTGCGCCAGCGTCGGCCGGTCGCCGTTGGCATTGCGCGTGGTGGGCGTGCGCACCTTCAGCTCGATGTGCATCGTGCTGCCGGCCGACAAGGCCAGCGTGCCGCCAAGCGTGGCGGTGGGCGTGCTGCCGTCGGCCGCGCGCACCGTCAGCTCGAGCGCGTCGATCAGATCGCCGGTAACGACGAACAGGCGGCCGCGGCGCAGGCCGTCGAGGATGTCGTGCGGCTCGCGACGCGCCCACACATAGGTCTTGCTGTACTCGCCGGGGTCGTAGTCGCGGCCGCCGTCGCGCAGGTTGTGGTGGGAGTCGGACGTGGCGGTGATCCAGAAGCGCCGGCCCTCGGCGAGCAGCGTGTCCCACACGCCGCCGACCTGGGTGGTCATCTGGTCGAAGCCGCCGAAGGTCGGCGCGGCGACGTTGCGGTACAGGCCGCGCTCGCTGCGGATCGCCTGATGGCCGGGTGCGCCTTCCATGCCCACCAGCACGCGTGGCGCGGTGTCGTGCCACGCGCGCAGTTCGGCCGGTTCCACATCGCCCCATTGGCCTACGCCGGTGGCCGTGCGCGAGGGATGGTTGACGACCATCAGCGGCGGTGCCGGCAGGTCGCGCATGTGCTTCAGCGCGTCGAGCATGGTCTGGGTGTCGTCGCGCTGCACGCCGTCCACCGGTTCGTTGCGGCTGAAGCGGCGCTCGATCTCGATCAGTTCATCGCGCTCGCGTTCGCTCGGCGCGATGATCAGCGAGGCGTGTTCGGCCGCGGGGACATCGAATTCCATGCCGTTGAACTGGATCAGCGCCGGCACGTCGCGGCGCGCCTGCACCAGCGCCGGCCAGGCGTGGTCGCGGGTCACCGCGGAGTGGCCGGGACCGCCGTGATCGGTGTGGACCATCCAGGTGAGTCCGTAGTGCAATGCCTGCTGTGCATTGCGCGTGCGCGTGTACGGCGAATCGCCGCCGGGCACCGGCGTGGGCGGGGTGGTGGAACGGTCCCAGTCCACGCTCCATTCGCTGTGCACATGGTGGTCGCCCGGCTGCCAGGCGCGATCGGCCTCGGCGGCGCAGGCGGAAAGGGGAGCGGCCAGCACGGCCAACAGCAGGAATGCACGCATCGGATACCTCGCAAGGCACGGCGATGCCGCCGCGCGTGCGGCGGGTTCGCAGGAAGAGGCGCGCCGCGGCCTTCGCCGGCGGCGCGCCGGAGGCTCAGAAGTCCGCGCGCAGGCCCAGACTGATGCGGCGGCCAGACTTCTCGTACATGGTCGGGAACGACGGGTCCATCGTGTAGCCGCTGGTCGCTTCGTCCGTCAGGTTGATGCCCTTCAGGCTGAGCTTGAGATGGTCGCTGATGCGGTAGCCGATGGACACGTCCAGCTGGCCGTAGGCATCGCGCCAGATCGGGTACATGTTGTAGCCGATCGACTCCACGTACTCGTCCTTGTGGTTGTACGACACACGGGCATCGAAGCGCGTGTTCTCGTAGTACGCGGTGAAGTTCCAGGTCTGTTCGGCTAGGCCCGGCATCGGCGTGCGGATGCCCAGGTCGGATTCGCCGGCCAGCGAGCTGTCCAGCATCGTGAAATTGGCATTGATGCCGAAGCCGTCCAGCGCTTCGTGCACGCTGCCCAGCGGCAGGTTGGCGATCAGCTCGATGCCGTCCACGTCGTACGAGCCCTTGGCGTTGACCGGCTGGTAGACGTCGAAGTCGTAGTAGCCGTTGAGGGTGCCGTTGGCGTTGTAGACGGCGACGTCCTCGACCACGCCGGTCAGCGCGTTCACCACCACACCGTCGATGCGCTTGCGGAAGTACGACGCCGCCAGCAGGCCGCCGTTGGACAGGTATTTCTCCAGGCCGATTTCCCACTGCTTGGCGTAGGTGGGCTTCAGGTCCGGATTGCCGTCGGTGAAGCGGAACGAGCTCCAGCTGGCCGTGCGCTTGTAAGCCACGTCGGTCAGCGCGGGGCGGATCAGCGTCTCGGAGGCGGCTGCGCGCAACAGCAAGCCGTCGGCCAGTTCGGCGGTGAGGTTCATGCTGGGCAGCACGTCGGTGTAGCCGCCGTCTTTGGACACCGGCGTGTCGGTGTAGCCGGTAGTGCCGTCCGGGTTCTGCACCGGGTGGTAGCCGAACGACACCACCTGGGTGTCGACATAGCGTGCGCCGGCATTCAACGTGACCGGCACGCGGCCGAGGGTGAAACCCAGGTTGGCCATCGCGTACAGGCTGGTGACTTCCTCGTCCACGCGGTAGTACTGCGCGTCGTCGAACGGGGTGCGGAAGCCGGGATAGCGGAAGTAGCCGCGGGCGAAGTCGTTGGAGACCTGCTGCCAGTCGATGTCCTTCACCGTGTAGTGGCCGCCGGGGACGATGTCGCCGATCCACTGCAGCGGGCTGTCGGCCAGTGTGCGCGTGTTGACCCAGGACGTATCGCCCGGGCCGGGGCCGGTGATCTTCAGTTCGCCGTAGTTCCGCTCCTTGGACTTGTCGGTGTAGCGGCCGCCGAACTGGATGTTCTGCAGCGCCGGCAGGAACGGCAGGTCCAGCGTGCGGGTGGCGTTGACCTGCGCGGCGTACTTGTCGTCGCTGATCTTCTCCAGCGTGGTCTCGTACGCCTCGAACAGGTAGCGCGACGGCGAGTTGTACATGTCGAAGCCGGCGGAGCTGGCGCTGGGGATCGTCTCGCCGCTGCGGCCGGTCCAGCGCGTGCGCGAGGGCGCGTAGGCCACGTGCTTCAGGTTGGAATAGTCCAGCGTCTTTTCGGCGCCGGAGTAGCCGGCCATCGCGTCCACGGCCCAGACGTCGTTCTTCCAGTCCAGCGCCAGGCTGTACTGGGCGTAGTCGGTCTCGTTGATGCGTTCCTTGCTGAGGAACTCGTGCTGGGTGGCGGTGTAGGAGACGTCACGCAGCACCAGCATGCCGTACTCGGACAGGGTGGTGTCGTCGTACTCGTGGATGGTTTCCAGCGTGCTGCGGCTGGAGGCCGAGTAGGCGGCGGCGTCGTACTCGTCCTCGGTGGTGTCGTAGCCGCCGAGCATCGCGTCGAAGGTCAGGCTGAAGGTGTTGCTGGGCTTGTACTGCAGCGAGGCGGTGGCGCCCCACTTCTCCTGGTCGTTGAGGTAGACGCGGTCGCCCACCTTGTCCTGGAACACGATCAGGTTGCTTTCGGCGGTGTTGGCGCGGTTGTTGATGACCCAACCGGTATCGCGTTCGATCACCGCTTCGGCCTGCGACCCGCGGGTGCCGGAGGCGCCGAGGAAGCGCGACATCGGGCGGAAGTTGATGCCGGAGGTGGAATCGGTGCGGTTGGTGCGCTCGGCGTGCGAGAACGACACCAGCGCGCCCCAGTCGCCCCAGGTGTCGCTGGCGAGGAAGGCGAACTTTGGGTCGGTCTCCTCGGAGATCGAGTTGTGCGCGCCTTCGGCGGAGGCCACCAGCTTGCGGCCGGTGTAGTCGAACGGGCGGGCGGTGGAGATCTTCACCGACCCGGCGATGCCGCCTTCCTCGTCGGCCGCCGTTGGCGACTTCTGCACGGTCACCTGTTGGATGATCTCGGAGGCGAACAGGTCGAACTCCACGTCGCGGCCGCCGCTGCCGGAGGCCGTGGCCAGGTCGTTGATGGACACGTGGGTGTACTCGGACGGCAGGCCGCGCACGTTGACCTTGCTGCCCATGCCCTTGTTGCGCTCGATGGTCACGCCGGGCATGCGTTGCAGGGCTTCGGCCAGGTTCTGTTCGGGAAAGTCGGCGACGTCGGTGGCGACGATCGAATCGGAAAAACCGACGTTGTAGCGCTTGATGTCGACGGCCTGTTCCAGGCTGCGGCTGTAGCTGCCCACGACCTCGATGCTCTCCAGCTCCTGCGCTTGCGGCGCTTCGGCGGCGGCGGTGGGTGCGGTGGCCGGCATCGCGGGGGCGGGCGCCGGTGCGGGCGTCGCCGGCGGCGTGGCCGTTTCGGGTTCGATGGTCACGGTGCCGGCATTGAGGTAGCGGTAGCGCAGGCCGGTTCCGTCCAGCAGCTGGGCCAGCGCCTGGTCGGACGAGAGCCCGGCGGGAATGGCGCGCGTGCGCGGATTGCCGGCCTGTGCGTGGTAGACGAACTGCAGGCCGGTCTGGCGCGAGAGCGCGTTGAGCGCACTGTCGAGCGACTGCGAAGGAATGGCGTCGGTCGCAGGCTTCGCTTGCTGGGCGGCGACGGTGGCGGTCGCGGCCTGCAGGGCGAGGGCGATGGAAAGGACGAGGATTCGGCGCATCGTGGGATCCGGTGATGTGGGGTGGTGGCGTGCGATCACTTGCGCGCACACCTCACTACGAGGGCGCACGGCGACGATCGGGCACCGGTTTCCTCGTGAATTTTTTCTTACAGCGCCAACGTCAGTACGTGCCGTGCACCGGTGCATGACGCGAGCGCACGCGGATCTCGCGCGCATCGGCACTGATGGCGAGCGTGGGTTGTTCGTCGAGGAAGGCGCGCAGCGAGGCGACATCGTCGGCGCGCAGGTTGCCGGTCAAGCGCAGGGCGCCGGCTTCGCTGTCGTCCACGCGCAGGCGCACGGCGCTCATGCGATTGAAGCGGTCGGCGATGTCGCGCAGCGGTTCGTCGCGGAACACGACGCGGCGTTGCCACCAGGCCGTCATGGCCTCGACATCTTCCTCCACCACACTGACCTGGTGGTTGGCATAAGCCACGCGCGCGGATTGCCCGGCCGCCAGGTCGGCAAGCAAGCGACCCTTGCCGTCGCGGTCGACCACGTGGATGCGGCCCTCGGCTACTCCGAAGCGCGCCTGGTCGCGTTGCAGCGACACATCGAAGGTAGTGCCGATGTCGCGCACCTCCAGCCCGGCCGCCTGCACGGTGAACGGACGCCGGTCTTCGGCGACGACGAAACTCGCCTGGCCGCGGGTCAGCGCGATACGCCGGCGCAGCAGGCCGACGGTCGCGGTGACTTCGCTTTCCGCGTTGAGGTGCATCACCGTGCCGTCTTCCAGCGTCAGCACGCGCGGCGCGCCCTGTTGGGCGACGTAGTGGCGCGAAGAGGGCTGTGCGATGTGCAGGGCTATGCCGATGCCGAGCAACAACGCGGCGGCCGCCGCGATGCGCGGCAAGCGGCGGGCCGGTGTACGCGGGGCGGCAGGGCGCGGGGGTCGCAGCGGCAGCGGCACGACGTTGTCGCGTGGCGGCGCCGTGGCCGTGTCCGGTGGCAGGCTGCGCACCGCATCGCCGATCTCGGCGGCGACGCTGGCGATGGCCAGGTATTCGCGCAGGTGCACCGGCGAGGCTACCAGCCAGTCCATGAAGCGCTGCTGGTCGGTCGCACTGAGCGCGCCTTCGCGCTGCATGACGTGCCAGTACGCGGCTTCGCGCGTGGCGGTCGCGGCCGCGCCGGGCGGGAACAGGGACGCGCTCATCCGGCCGCTCCCATCGCGCGACGGCAGACGGCCAGGCCGCGCACCACGTGCTTCTTGACCATGTGCGGTGACACGCCCAGGCGTTCGCCGATCTGGCGGTAGGTCAGGCCGTCGCGGTACTGCATGACGAGCACGGCACGGGTCTGCGCCGGCAGACTGGCCAGCAGCGCCTGCATGTGCTGCCGGCGTTGCGCGAGTTCGGTGGCGTCTTCCACGCCTTCGGCATGGCTGACGAGCGCGGCCACCTGCTCGATGTCTTCGATCGGCACGGGTGAACGCTGTCGTCGTGCCGCCTGTTCGCGCGCCAGGTTCAGGGCGACGGTGAACAGGTAGGCCTCAGGGTTCGCGATGCGCTCGCCGTGGCCTTGGTACGCGCGCAACAGGCGCAGGTAAGTTTCCTGCACAAGGTCGTCGGCTTCGTCGTTGGCGCCACGACGGGCGAAGAAGCCGCGCAGCGCAGGGGCCTGGTCGGTGAACACGCGCGTGAGCGCGCGGATCGCGTGTTCGGCCAAGGTCCCGTCCCGCCCCGTCGGAAAGGGCGGCAAGGTACGCGGTGCGGATGACGGTTCGGTGACACCGCCATTGCGCGGGCGCTCAGAGGCGGCAGATCGTGCGCAGGCGGATCGCGCCGACGTCCACGCCCTGATGCGCGGCGGCTTGCGTGCGCAGCGCCTGCATCGCGGTGTCCGGCGTGCAGGCCAGCGTCACCTGGCCCCAGGCGACGCCGTGGCCGCCGTCGTAGACCTCGTAGTCGGCGAAGTAGTGGGCGAGGTCCTCAGGTGCCGACGTGCACATCGCATTCGCATTCGGTGCAGCCCAGCTGTTCCAGCGCGATCTCCAGCGCCAGCGCGTAGCTGCGCGCGCCGTAGCCTTCGACGACGGCCAGGCGGTGGCCGGTGGCGGTGGGCAGGGCGGGTTCGTGCGCGCCGAGATCGTCGTGCACTTCCACATAGGGATGGGTGAGGCCCTGCACGGCGCGCTGCAGCAGCGGATGATCGGTGAGCGCGCCCGGGTCCAGCAGGGTGGCGCGCACGCCCCATTCGTTGGCCAGGCGCAATGCGGTCAGAACTTCGGTGGTGGAGCCGCAGCTGCGCACGGCGAGGGTCTGCCCGGCGCAGCCGGCGCGCTGCACCAGCGCGCCGAGCAAGGAGGGCGGCAACGGCGGTGGCGGGGTGGTGAACGCATCGTGGCGCTCAGGGCCGCGGATGACGAGGATGGACATGAGGGGCTCCGGCTCAGGCATGGAGGGTCTCCGCGGTGGCGGAGGGACGCAGGCGGCGCAGCGCGATATCCAGCGCCATCGCATAGGCGCGCGGCAAGTCGTCGCGCAGGATCACGGTGACCAGCGGGGCGTGCTGGGGCTGTACGCGCGGTTCGAGCGCATGCGCGGCGTCGTCATGCACTTCGATATAGGGCGCACGCAAACCGTCGAGCGCGTCGCGCACGACGTGGGCCTGGGAGGCGTCATGCATCGCCAGGTCGCCGACATCGAGCAGCAGCAGGTCGGTGCGTTCGCGGCGCGCGCGGCGCAGGCCGGCCACCAGTTCGCGGACACTGGCGAAGGCGCAACAGTGCAATGACTGTCCGGCGGCCTTCGCGCGCTCACGCAGCGGGCGGTCGAGGAAGGGGATGTCGGGGAGCACGGCATGCGGGCCGCGCAGGATCAGGATGGACATGGAGCGGCGTGTGGCGCACGTCGTGTGCGGTGTGGCCACGATAGGTCGCGGTGGCGTAAAGCCGCCATGCCATCGCGCACGCGCCGGCGTAAAGAACGCGTAGCGTTTTCAGCGCAGCACGATCAGGGCAACGCCCGTCATAGCGAACAGCGGCGTCCACGCGGCATCCATCGCGAGCGCGCGATGACGCAGCCCGCGACAGATCCCGCGGGCAATCAACTGCGTGGTGGCGAGCATCGCCAGCAGATGCAGCACCACGGCCGCCAGCATCGCCGCGAACGATCCGGTGGCGGTGATCGCACCGGCGGGCCCGTTCGTCATGCACAGCGGCAGCAGTGCGGGTACCAGCATCAGGCCGCTGCCGTGCGCGGTGCCCATCAGGCATGACCATGCGGCCAGGCCTGCATGCGATCGATGCGCGACCGATGCGCATGGCCGCCGCACGCATCGCCATGCCGCCAGCGCGAGCAGGCCTCCGCCCGCCACCACGTACATATGCTGCGGCGCCCGCCAGACACCCTGCATCACCAGCGCTACCACCAGCACGACCGAGGACACGTGGCCGACGGCGATCGGCAGCAGGGAACGGTGGACGTCACGCGCATCGCCACTGCGCGTGGCTCGCGCCGCGGCGAACAGCCAACCGTTCGCCGGGCTCAGGCCATGCAGGGCGCCGAGGCCGGCGACGGCGAGCCACGGCCAGGTATCGGGCAGCGGCATGACGGCGGGCCTCAGGGCTTGGCCGAACAGCACCCACCGGCCGCGACGACCGGTGCCGTGTCGTAGCGATCGTGGTGGCGCACCCACGCCATCGGATAGTCCTCTTCGTCTTCGTCGCGGCCCTGCGGGGTGAGGTCCAGCAGCGCGTAGGTATGCATCATCGCTTCGACGCCGCGGCCGAAGCGCGAGTAGGTATGGAAGACCTGGCCATCGTCGTCGCGCACGAACACGCTGATGCCAGGGGCTTCCTCGTGCGGGAACGGCTGGCGCACGTAGTTGTACTCCACCGCACCGCGCGACATCTCCTCTTGGCTGAAGGTCACGCCGAAGTCGTGGTTGAAGGCGCTGCCATGCGAGGACACCCACGGGAACGTCCAGCCCATGCGGCGGCGGAACGCCTCGATATCCGCCAGCGGCGCGCGCGACACGGCGATCAGGGTGAGGTCGCGCTGGGCGAGGTGGGTGAGCGCGCCGGCGTGATGATCGGCCATGAAGGAGCAGCTCTTGCAGCCCTGTTCCCAGCCGGGCGCGAACATGAAGTGCTGGACCATCAACTGGCGACGGCCGTCGAACAGCTCCGCCAACGTGCGCGTGCCGTGCGGCGTGTCGAAGGTGTAGGGCGTCTCCACCCGCACCCACGGCAAGGCGCGGCGTTCGCGTGCGATCGCATCGTGCAGATGGGTGAGTTCCTTCTCGCGCGCGAGCAAGGCGAGGCGGGCCGTGCGCCACGCGTCGTGGGAAACGATGGCGGGCGTGTCGTGGGCGAGCGTGTTCATCGTGGACTCCGGGTCGTTGAGAAGGCGGGCGATGCAGGCATGCGTCGCCCGTGCCGATGCCGTGGGGCATCGGGGTGAAGATGAAAGGAGGCGCCGCGCGAGGCGGCGGGCGATCAGCCCGTGCGGGCGGGACGGCGCACGGCGCGGACCAGGCCGCTGCGGCCGCCGCCGCAATAGAAGAGGCCGGCGCCGTCGGATTCGAGACCGCTGACGTGGACGCCTGCCGGCATCTCCAGGCGTTCCAGCACGTGGCCGTCCTGCGGATCGATGTGGCGAAGATCGCAGTCGTCGCCTTCCCAGGTGCCGTGCCACAGTTCACCGTCGACCCAGCTGACGCCGGTGACGAAACGGTCGGATTCGATCGTGCGCAGCACCGCGCCGGTGGCGGGATCGATCTGGACGATGCGGCGTTCGCGATACTGACCGACCCACAGGCTGCCCTCGGCCCAGGCCATGCCCGAATCGCAGCCCTGGCCGGGTGCGGGGATCGACGCGACCACGGTGCCGGTGGCCGGATCGATCTTGTCGATGCGCGCTTCGGCAAGTTGATACAGGTGGGTGCCGTCGAAGGCGGTGCCGGCGTCGGCCGGACGCGCGAGGCTGCGCGCGATAGTGCCGCTGTCCGGGTCGATCGCGATCAGGCGCTCGCCGGTGGCGGCCCACACGTGGGTGCCGTCGTGGGTCACGCCGGCGATGCCGCTGCTGGTCTCGAAGGGGCCGTATTCGCGGGCGATCTCGGCGGTGCTGACGGCGGTGTCGTGGCGCGGGGTGTCGTTCATGGCGTGCTCCGGATGCGCGGGGATGGGGCCAATCTACGCAGCCGACGGCGAGGCGGGGAGTAACAAGATCGTCGTGAATCCCACCAGCGGCGGCGCCACCCATCGCTGTGCGCGGCCCCGACCGAGGGCGCGGACCTGGCCGGCGGTCTCCATGCTCGCGAGCGCGCGTTGCACGGCGCGCTGGCTGTCGCCGGTGGCCAGCGCCAGCGCCGAGGTCGACCAGGCCATGCCGTCGGCGAGCAGGCCGTGCAGCGCGCCCTGTTCGCCGTCGACCGGCGGCGCCAGCGCCACCACGCCGCGTGGACCGTGCGGCGCGAGCTGGAAGCCGCGCGCGGTGGCGAGGAGATCGGCGAATGGCGCGAGCAGGCGTCGCAGCCGCCCGATTTCCACGCGCAGTCGGGCACGGTGCGTCTCGTCCGGATCGCGCGTGCGGAAGACGCGCGCGATCAGCGTCGTACGATCGACGTCGCCGGGCCAGCCGAGGGCGAGCGCGCGCAGCAACGCGAACAGCACCGGCCGCCGTGCGAGCGATTCCACGGCGTTGGCATCGCGCACGACATGACGCACGGCGTCGACGACCAACGCACCGGAGGCGAGCAGGGCTTCCACCTCGTCCAGCGTGACCGGTTGTTCGTGGCCGGCATGCAGGATGCGCGCGGCGGGACGCTGCAGCAGGGATTCGAGTTGCGCGATCTCCGCCGTCAGCGCAGGAATGCGTGCCTGCGCCGCGGCAGCCTGTGCGCGTTGCAGCGCCAGGCGCGCCTCGCGCGTGCGCAGCGAGCGCATCGCCAGTTCCGCCGCGGCGAGGCCGGCCAACGCATGGTGCGAGGCCGGTGCGCCTTCCAGATCCAGTCCGGCCAAGGCGGCGCGTGCGGCGTCCAGCCGCCCGAGCAGCAGCGAACGGCGCAGCGCGATCAGCTGCGCATGGCGGGCATTGGCCTGGTCGCCGCGGGTCGACAGGGCGAGGGCGGCCTCGTCCAGGCGCTGCGGTGTGGTGCCGAAATCGCGCAGGGCGAGGGCGACCTCTGCTTCGGCGACCACGCAGCGTGCGCGGGCGAGCGGTTCCTTCGGGCCGAAGCCGCGCGCGGCGCGGCGCAGCAGGTCGCGTGCGCGCGGGTAGTCGCCGAGCTGCGCCATCGCGATGCCGCGCAAGGCCAGCGCCGCGGGATCCTCGCGCCAACCGACGTGCTTGAGTGCGCCCAGGACATCGCCGGACGTCAGGGCCCGGCCGGCGGCGGCGATCAGGGAATCCATGCGGGCAGCCTACCTCCTGTGGCCGTCATCGTCGCGGGTGAGGCTATTCCGCTTCCAGTTCCTTGCGCATGCGCGCGTAGTTGCGGCGGTACTGGCGGGCGAGCTGCGCTTTCTTGGTCGCGCTGAGGATGCGGCCGGAGACCTGGAAGAACTTCTTCTCTTCCTCGCGCAGGTGGTGGTGCACTTTCTCCGACAGCTCGCGCGCCTTTTTCAGCCAGGCGGCGCGACGCGGATCGAGGGCCTGGATGTCCTCGACCAGTTCGTCGATCTCGTGGTGTTCGTGCAGGGCATGGCGCGAGGAATTCAGGCCGCGGTCGTCCATCAGGATGGGCACGTAGAGGAAGCGTTCCTCGGCGGCGGCGTGCGCGGCCAGTTCGATCCGCAGTGCGGTGAACAGGTCCAACCGCTCGCGCGTGCCGGGCTTGGAGCGCAGCAGGCGGCGGCACAGCGAGCGCTGGGCTTCGTGGCTTTCGTGCAGGGCGTCGTAGATGGACTCGGGCATGGCGCGCTCGCGATGGCTGGCGGAGCGCCAGCCTCCCTCACGCGCTGTCGAGACCGCGTTAACGGCGCATCGCGGACACTCGCTGTCCACAATGCGCGCGGATACTGCCGCGACCATCACCGGAGGGCTGTGCCATGGAAACGAATGAACTGCATCGCGGTCGCCTGATCGACCATATCCAGCTGGTCGTGCGCGACCTGGAGGCCAGCCGCACGTTCTATGCGGCGGTATTCGACGTGCTCGGCATCCCGATGGCGGGCGAGGGCGGCAATTACTTCTGGGCCGACGAGCTGTTCGTCTCCACCGCCGACAGCGAAGCGGCGGACGGCAAGCTCACCGGCCGACACCACCTCGCCTTCCAGGCCCAGGACCGCGCGATGGTGGATCGCTTCCACGAAGTCGCGCTCGCGCACGGCGGCAAGGACAACGGCGCGCCCGGCCTGCGCGATTACCACCCCGGCTACTACGGCGCGTTCGTCATCGACCCGGACGGCAACAACATCGAAGCCGTCTACCACGGCGAAGCCAAGCGCAGTGCGCCGTCGGTGAAGGTGGAGTTCTGACGCTCGTCTCCCTCTCCCTGCGTCAGCGGGGAGAGGGGACTACTGCTTACAGGAACATCCCGCCCGACGCTTCGATGCGCTGTGCGTTGACCCAGCGGTTGGCCGGCGAGAGCAGCGAGGCGACCACGCCGCCGATGTCGTCGGGCACGCCGACGCGGCCGAGTGCCGTCTGCGAGGCGACGAAGGCGTTGAGCTGCGCGTTGTCGCGCACGGCGCCGCCGCCGAAGTCGGTTTCGATCGCGCCGGGCGCGACGATGTTGACCGCGATGCCGCGCGCGCCGAGTTCCTTGGCCTGGTAGCGCGTCAGCACTTCCATCGCACCCTTCATCGCCGCATACGCCGCGTAGCCGGGCAAGGCGAAGCGGGCCAGGCCCGACGAGATGTTGATGATGCGGCCGCCATCGGCGAGCAGCGGCAGCAGCGCCTGGGTCAGGAAGAACGGTCCCTTCAGGTGCACGTCGACCAGCGCGTCGAACTGCGCGCGGGTGGTGTCGGCAAAGGCCGCGTGCACACCCATGCCGGCGTTGTTGACCAGGTGGTCGACGCGATCGCGGTTCCAGACGGCGAGCTGCGCGCGCACGGCGTCGGCGAAAGCATCGAAGGTGTCGCTCTGGCCGACATCCAGCGGCAGTGCCGCGGCGCGCTGGCCGAGGGCTTCGATCTCGGCGACGACCGCCGCCGCTTCGGCCTGCTGGCTGCGGTAGGTGATCAGCACGTCGTGGCCCTGGCGGGCGACGGCGAGCGCCATGTTGCGGCCCAGGCCGCGGCTGCCGCCGGTGATCAGGGTGAGGGGGGAGGGGGAAGAAGCGGTCGTGGTCATGGCAGGTCTCCAGTCGGGGAAGGCGGTGGATTCACCGTGGGGCCACTGTATTGGGTTGGATTCAGTGGATAAATCGGCTTAAACTGATTTGACCGTTCGTTAATTGCGAACAATCGCCGGAGCCGCCGTGAACCGTCTCGACGCCATGCAGGCCTTCGTCCGGGTGGCCGAGATGGCCAGCTTCACCCGCGCCGCCGACAGCCTGGGCCTGCCCAAGGCCAGCGTGTCCACCGCCGTGCAGCAGCTGGAGGCCTGGCTGGGCACGCAGTTGCTGCACCGGACCACGCGCCGCGTGCAGCTGACCCAGGATGGGCAGGCGTTCTACGAGCGCTGCCAGGATCTGCTGGCGGACATGGACGAGGTGCAGCACCTGTTCGCGCGCTCGCCGCAGGCGCTCCGCGGTCGCCTGCGCGTGGACATGCCGGCGCGCTTCGCCCGGCACTTCGTGCTGCCGCACCTGCCGGCCTTCCTGCATGCGCATCCGCAGCTGGCGCTGGAACTGAGCTGCACCGACCGTCGCGTGGACGTGGTGCGCGAGGGTTTCGACTGCGTGCTGCGCGTGGGCACGCTGGCCGATACCAGCCTGATCGCGCGGCCACTGGGCCAGCTGCGCGTGGTGACCTGCGCGAGTCCGGCCTACCTGCAGCGGCAGGGCGTACCGCAGTCGCCGGAGGATCTGCACACGCATCGGCTGATCCATTACGCCAGCCAGTTTGGTGGCAAGCCCGATGGCTGGGAGTATTGGGATGGCGCGCGCTACGCGAGCGTGCCGATGGAAGGCGCGCTGACGGTGAACAGCTCCGACGCCTACGAAGCCGCGTGCATCGCCGGACTGGGGCTGATCCAGGCGCCGATCGCGGGCCTGCGCACGCTGGTGGAGCAGGGGCAGTTGGTGGAAGTGCTGCCGCAGTACGCGGCCGAGCCGATGCCGGTGACGCTGCTGTACGCGCATCGTCGCCACCTGCCGCAGCGCGTGCAGGCCTTCATGGCGTGGCTGACGGACACGACGCGTCCTTATTTGGATGCGTGAACTGGATGCGTGAGCGCGGACGCGTAGCGCGGTCACACGGTCTGGCGATCGCCTGCCTCGGCGGTGACGCGGCGCTTCACCAGCGCACGGAAGAACGGGCCGGTGAGCAGCGTCGACAGCACGGCCAGGGTGACCAGCGCGGCAAACGTGTGTTCGGACAGCAGGCCCTTGTCGCGCAGGATGGTGGCCGCGACGATTTCCATCAGGCCCTTGCATTGCAGCAGCGCGCCGACGGCCAGGGCGTCGCGGCGAGATAGCGTGGACGACGGCGGGCAGGCGAGCACGGCGACGAGCTTGGCGGCCACCGCCACCACGAGCAGCACCAGCGAAGCCTGCAGTGAGGCCCAGCCGAGCACGCTGCCATCGATCTTCAATCCGCTATGGCCGAAGAACAGCGGCGCCAGGCCGATCAGGGCGATCTGCCCCAGACGCTCGACCGGTACGCGGCGCGACCACGCCGGCGGCACCATCGCGCCACCGAAGTAGGCGCCGAGCAAGGCGTGCAGGCCCAGTTGCGAACTGGCCCACGCACCGGCGACAAGGAACAGCGGCAAGGCGAGCCATACCGCCCATGCCGGCGGTACCGCCTGCGCGCGCTGTGCGAGCCGGCCTGCGAAGGCGAGCACCACGAGCGCACCGATCGCGAGTGCGGTGACCGGAGACGCGCTGGCCAGCAGCGAGCCGCCTTCGGCCGCGAGCAGCAGCAGCGCCAGGCCGGTCCACAGCACCGCGTCGTCGATCACGGCGATGCGCAATGCCAGTTGCGTGAGCGGGCGATGCAGCGGACCGAGCTCGCGGATGATGCCGATCAGCACCGGCAACGCACTGACCGCGATGCACAGGCCGATCGCGAGTGACCCCATCCACGCGCCGCCCTTCGGCGCATCCCAGCCCGGCAGGCCGGTGAAGTAGTAATGCGCCGCCAGCGTGCCGGCGACAAACGGCAACAGCAGCGCCATGCCGGCACTGGCGATGAAGCGCAGCGCCTGCGCGCGCGGCAGCGGCGCGGCATTCGGTGCGCTGGGCAGATGCGCGGATTCGCGGGTTTCCAGGCCGGCGGTGAAGGCGAGCAGCAGCACGCCGACGAAGCCGATCTGGTCGCCGAGCGTCGACGGCACGCCCCAACTCGCGGGCAGTACGCCGGTGGCCGCCAGCAGCAGGCCGATGATGATCGGGATGACGGCGATGGGGATGGAGCGCCGCAGCACGCGCCAGGCCGCCCAGGCCAGGCCGATGAAGATCAGGGCATCCAGGGCGAGCGCGGTGAGGTCGGTCATGGCGGCGATGATAGCCGCGCGTCGCGGGGCGTGGCGTCGTACTGGCGGGCGTAGCGGCGGGGTGGCATGCCGGTGTGGCGATGGAAGGCCATGCTGAAGGTGCTCACCGATCGGTAGCCCACCTGTTCGGCGGCGTCGGCCACGCTGGCGCGACCCTCGCGCAGTAATTCGCGTGCGAGCGCCATGCGCCACGCGAGCAGGTAAGCCATCGGGGCCACGCCCATCGCGCGGCTGAAACGTTCGAAGTAGGCCGAGCGCGAGAGCGCGGCGCGCTCGGCCAGCTGATCGACGGTCCATGCGTGCGCGGGGCGCGCGTGCAGGTCGCGCAACGAAGGCGCCAGGCGCGCATCGGCCAGTCCGCGCAGCAGGCCGGGCGGGGCGGATGCGCCCGGCGTGGCGCGCAGCGACTCGACCAGCAACAGATCCACCAGCCGCGACAGCACCACGGCGCGACCCGGCCAGTCGTGGTCCGCTTCATCGCTCAACAGGGTCACGAGGTTCGACAGCCGCGGTACGCCGCGTACATGCACCAACGTGGGCAGGAGCGAGGCGAGTAGCGCGGGCTCCTGCGATTCGAAGCGGAACCAGCCCCCCAGCAGCCGCACTTCCGGCTGACCGTCCTGGCGGCCATGGCGGACGTCGCGGTCTGGCAGCGGATCGCGGACGGGATCGATGTGGGTGGGCAGTTGGGTCAGGCCGTCGGAAAGCAGGAAGCCCGGCGTCGCCGGCAGCAGCACGAAATCGCCGGCCTCGAGGGTGATCGCCTCTTCGCCGTCGACCGCCAGCATGCACTGGCCTTCCTGGACGATGCAGAAGCTGGGCTCGCCGAAGGTGGCGTAGCGGACGGCCCAGCGGCCGGCGGCGCTGATCCCCTTGGAGAACGCAGCGTGGGGCCGGAGCAGGCGGACGATGTCGGAGAGCGGGTCGGACATCTGGACGATCCGAGAAGAATGGAGGACTAAATGCGATGGAGCGTCCGGTGATGCTCGCCTATCGTGGCGGCCTGTTCAACCACCCGGGACCTCCCCATGAAGACCATCCTCATCACCGGCTGCTCCTCCGGCTACGGCCTGCAGACCGCCCGCCACTTCCACGCCCAGGGCTGGCGCGTCATCGCCACGATGCGCACGCCGCGCGCCGATCTTCTGCCCGCGGACGAACGCCTCAGCGTACTGGCGTTGGACGTCACCTGCCCGGACAGCATCGCCGCCGCGCTCGACGCCGCCGGTCCGCTGGACGTGCTGGTCAATAACGCGGGGCTCGGCCTGTTCGGCGCATTCGAAGCCACGCCGATGGCGACGGTGCGCGAGATCTTCGAGACCAACACGTTCGGCACGATGGCGATGACGCAGGCGGTGATCCCGCAGTTCCGCGCACGCCGTGCCGGTACCGTCGTCAACGTCACCTCCAGCGCGACGCTGGCGCCGATGCCGCTGGTGGCGGCGTACACCGCCAGCAAGACGGCGATCGAAGGGTTCACCGCCTCGCTCGCGCACGAACTGGGTGCCTTCGACGTGGCGGTGCGGCTGGTCGAACCGGGATACGCGCCCACCACGCGATTCGCGGCCAATGGCGAGGAGCGCATGCGCGGCCTGGTGCCCGAGGCCTACGCGCGTTACGCGCAGGATGTGTTCGCGCAGCTCACCGACGTCAGAGCCTTCACCCACGAAACCGATGTGGCGCAGGCGGTCTGGAATGCGGTTCACGATGCCGGCGGACAGCTGCGCTTTCCCGCGGGCGCGGATGCGGTCGCCTTGGCCGCGTTGCGCTGAAAAAAAGAAGCCCCGCATCGGCGGGGCTTCTTCGTCGTGCTCGGCGTCGCACTCAGGCTTCGACGTCTTCCTTGTACGCATCCACCGGGATGCAGGCGCACATGACGTTCTTGTCGCCGTAGACGTTGTCCACGCGCCCGACCGGCGGCCAGTACTTCTGCAGCTTCAGCGTGGCCAGCGGGAACGCGGCCAGTTCGCGCGGATAGGCGTGGGTCCACTCGCTGGCCATCACCATCGTGGCGGTGTGCGGCGCATTCTTCAGCGGGTTGTCCTCGCGGTCCAGGCGACCGTCCTCGACCGCGCGGATTTCTTCGCGGATCTCGATCATCGCGTCGATGAAGCGGTCCAGTTCGTGCTGCGATTCGCTTTCGGTCGGCTCGACCATCAGCGTGCCGGCGACCGGGAAGCTCAGGGTGGGCGCGTGGAAGCCGAAGTCGATCAGGCGCTTGGCCACGTCCTCGGCGCTGATGCCGGTGGCGTCCTTGAGCGGGCGCAGGTCGAGGATGCATTCGTGCGCCACCAGCCCGTTGCGGCCGGTGTAGAGCGTTTCGAAGTGCGGTTCCAGGCGCTTGGCGATGTAGTTGGCGTTGAGCAGCGCCACTTGGGTCGCCTTGCGCAGGCCGGAGGCGCCCATCAGGGTGACGTACATCCAGCTGATCGGCAGGATGCTGGCGCTGCCGAAGCTGGCCGCGCTGACCATGCCGACGTCGCCTTCGCCGCCCAGCTTCTTCGGCAGGTACGGCGCCAGATGCGCTTTCACCGCGCACGGGCCGACACCGGGGCCGCCGCCGCCGTGCGGAATGCAGAAGGTCTTGTGCAGGTTGAGGTGCGAGACGTCCGAGCCCCACTTGCCGGGCTTGGCCACGCCGACCAGCGCATTCATGTTGGCGCCGTCGGTGTACACCTGGCCGCCGTGCTGGTGGACGATGTCGCAGATGGCGACCACGTCTTCCTCGAACACACCGTGCGTGGACGGGTAGGTGATCATGATCGCGGCCAGGCGGTCGCTGTACTTCTCGGCGGCGCGGCGGATGTCTTCGACATCGACGTTGCCGTTGGCGTCGCACTTGGTCACCACTACCTGCATGCCGCACATCTGCGCGCTGGCCGGATTGGTGCCGTGCGCGGATTCGGGGATCAGGCAGATGTCGCGGTGGGCGTCGCCGCGCGCACGATGGTAGGCGCGGATCGCCAGCAGGCCGGCGTATTCGCCCTGCGCGCCGGAGTTCGGCTGCAGGCTGACGGCGTCGTAGCCGGTGCACTCGACCAGCATCGCTTCCAGCTCGTCGATCAGCTGCGTGTAGCCCTGCGACTGCTCGGCCGGCGCGAACGGGTGGATGTTGCCGAACTCCGGCCACGTCACCGGGATCATCTCGGCGGTGGCGTTGAGCTTCATGGTGCAGCTGCCCAGCGGGATCATGGTGCGGTCCAGCGCCAGGTCCTTGTCCGACAACGCCCGCATATAGCGCAGCAGTTCGTGTTCGCTGTGGTGGGTATTGAACACCGGGTGGGTCAGGAACGCGCTGGTGCGGCGCAGGGCGGCGGGGATCAGCGACGGTGCGGAAGCGTCGAGCGCATCGATCGACGGCAGCGTGGCGCCTTCGCCGGCGAACACGCCCCACAGCGCTTCGACCTCGGCGCGCGTGGTGGTTTCGTCCAGCGAGATGCAGAGCGAACCGTTGCCGCGCACGCGCAGGTTGATGCGGGCGGCGCGGGCGCGGGCAAGAATCGCGTCGCGGGCATCGCCCGGTTCGATGCACAGCGTGTCGAACGCGCTGGCGTGCACGGCCGGGTAGCCCAGCGTGCGCAGGCCGTCGGCGAGGATGGCGGTCAGGCGGGCGACGCGGCCGGCGATGCGCTTCAGGCCTTCGGGGCCGTGGTAGACGGCGTACATGCTCGCCATGACCGCCAGCAGCACCTGCGCGGTGCAGATGTTGGAGGTGGCCTTCTCGCGGCGGATGTGCTGCTCGCGCGTCTGCAGCGTGAGGCGATACGCGGCCTTTCCTTCGGCATCGACCGACACGCCGATCAGTCGGCCCGGCATGCTGCGCTTGTAGGCGTCGCGGCAGGCCATGAAGCCCGCGTGCGGGCCGCCGAACCCGAACGGCACGCCGAAGCGCTGCGAATTGCCGACCACGATGTCCGCACCCATCTCGCCCGGCGACTTCAGCAGGGTGAGCGCGAGCAGGTCGGTGGCGACGACGAACAGGGCGTTGTGCGCGTGGATGGTCTCGGCATCCTTCGACCATTCCTCGACCCAGCCGCTGGAGGCGGGGTACTGCACCAGCACGCCGAAGTAGTCGCCGGCGGCGAGCTTCTCGTGGAAGGCGTCGGTGGAGCGCACGACATCGACGGTGATGCCCAGCGGCTCGGCGCGGGTGGCCAGCAGTTCCAGCGTCTGCGGATGGGTGTCGCCGGCGACCAGGAAGGTGTTGGACTTCGACTTGGCCGAGCGCTTGGCCAGCGTCATCGCTTCGGCGGCGGCCGTGCCTTCGTCCAGCAGCGAGGCGTTGGCGATCTCCATGCCGGTCAGGTCGGCGACCATGGTCTGGAAGTTGATCAGCGCTTCCATGCGGCCTTGCGAGATCTCCGCCTGGTACGGCGTGTAGGCCGTGTACCAGGCCGGGTTCTCGAGGATGTTGCGCAGGATGACCTTCGGCGTGTGGGTGCCGTAGTAGCCCTGACCGATGAAGCTGCGGAAGACCTGGTTGCGGTCGGCGACGGCGCGGATCTTCGCCAGCGCTTCTTCTTCGTTGATCGGCGCGGGCAGGGCCAGCGGCTGCGCGGACTTGATGTTGGCCGGCACGATGGCGTCGGTCATCGCGTCCAGCGAGTCGTGGCCGACGATGCGCAGCATGTGCGCGATCTCGGCGTCGTTGGGGCCGATGTGGCGTTCGAGGAACGCGCCGTGGTGCTCGAGCTCGCGCAGGGTGGGGGTGTTCGACATGGCAGGCATCCGGGAAGGGCAAGAAGGACCGGCGCGCGGAAACCGCACGTGGGATGCCCCTCTGTCCTTTTGCCTGAGAGTTTGGAAGCGCGGCGGACGAGGTCGCGTGCTTCGTGCCCCTTCGGCGCCGGCGCTGCCGCGAGGGCGGCCGGTCTCTCCAGAGTGTCGTTGCAGTGGTGGTATCGGGCCTGAGCGATTACGGGCGTTTGCGCCTTCGGCAGCCGGTCGCGTGCGACGGGCTTCTCCCACCGGGTGTTGCGCGCCGATTATAGCCCGGCGACAGGCCGGTGGCGGGGTCGTCGGCGGTTTCGGCGTACCATGTGCCGCCCGGTGCGGCCTGTTCATGGTGGCCCGCCGCGCCCGTCCGGAGCGTCCCGCGCAATGAGTGCCCCCCACGCCATCTCCAACCGCCGCCTGGCCCTGCTGCTGGGCGGGCTGGCGATGTTCGGCCCGTTCTCGATCGACACCATCTTCCCGGCCTTCCCGGCGATGGGCACGCAGCTGGGCGCGGACAAGGTGGCGATGCAGCAGACGATCAGCGCCTACCTGCTGACGTATGCGCTGATGAGCCTGGTGCATGGGCCGCTGTCGGACGCGTTCGGACGCAAGCGGGTCATCCAGGGCGGTCTGTTCGTGTTCCTGCTGGCCTCGGCCGGCTGCGCGCTGGCCACCGACATGGCCACGCTGCTGCTGTTCCGCGCGCTGCAGGGCCTGTCGGCGGGCGTGGGCTTCATCGTCGGCCGCGCGGTGATCCGCGACGCGCGCCAGGGCGACGATGCGCAACGGCTGATGAGCCAGGTGTCGATGATCTTCGGCATCGCGCCGGCCATCGCGCCGATCGTGGGCGGCTGGATCCTCGGCTGGAGTGCATGGCCGATGATCTTCTGGTTCCTGGCGGCGTTCTCGCTGCTGCTGCTGGTCGCGGTGGCCGTATGGCTGCCCGAGACGCATCCGGCCGAGGTGCGCCTGAAGGTGTCGCCGCGCCACCTGCTGCGCGACTACGTGGGCATCGTCCGCAACCGCCGCTTCCTGCGCCTGGCGCTGGCCGGTTCGTTGAGTTTCGGCGGTCTGTTCCTGTACATCGCTTCGGCGCCCGCCTTCGTGATGGACCTGCTGCACCTCAACGAGCAGCAGTTTGCGTGGCTGTTCCTGCCGACCATCGGCGGCATGGTGCTGGGCGCGTTCCTGTCCGGACGTGCGGCCGGGCGGATGGAAGGGGCGCGCCTGGTGAAGATCGGCTACGCCTGCATGGCGCTGGCGATGGTGGCGAACGTGGGCTACAACGCCTGGGCGGGCGCCGACATCCGGGTGCCGTGGGCGGTGCTGCCGATGATGCTGGCGGCGCTGGGCGTGGCGCTGGTGTTCCCGATCCTGACCCTGGCCATCCTCGACATGTACCCGCGCCAGCGCGGTGCGGCATCGTCGCTGCAGGCCTTCAGCAACCTGGTGGTGAACGCCATCATCGCCGGCGTGCTCTCGCCGCTGCTGAGCCACCACGGCCTGCACCTGGCGCTGGGCATGGCCGGCTTCGTGCTGGTCGGCTGGCTGATGTGGCAGTGGGAGGCGCACGCCAGCCGTCGCCAGCCCGCGTGTCCGCGCGCGCCGGCCGCGCTCGAGCCCACCGATCAACTCTGACCTTCAGCGAGATATCCCCATGTCCATCCAGTCCAAGGCCCGACGCGAAGCGAAGAAGCGCAAGGCGACCAAGGAGCGCAACGTGGCGCGCGCCAACGCACCGGCCATCGAACCGCACGCCGAGCTGCGCAACCCGCAGGGCGACTTGCTGGCCGGCATCGTGCGCCAGGCGGGGGTGTGGGTGCTGGGCATGGATGGCCGCATCGCCGGCAGTTCCGACAGCGCGGCGGAAGTGCTGGCGATGATCAAGCAGGCCGCCGCGCTCCACGAAGCGCAGGGCAACGCCGTGCGCCTGGTGTACTCCGACGAACTGCGCGATACCGCCGTCATCGAGGCGGCCGCGCAGGGCCTGACGCTGGAGCAGTTCGAGCAGCAGATGGCCGAACAGATGAAGGCGAACAAGCCGGAATCGGCGCCGGACATCAACTGACGTCGCGTCGGCGTCGTGTCCCGCGACGCGCCATGACGGCGCCGCCGGCCAGCACGAGGGTCGGCAACCACACCCAGCGCACCTCCGAAACGAGCACCTCCACGCCGCGCGCACTGAAGAAGCGATGCGCGAACGGCGAGACGTCGATCATCCGCCAGGGTGCGAAGTGGCGCGTATCGGACCACGGCCAGTACAGGGCCACGCCCAGCCCGCCATCGGTCAGCATGTCCAGCAGCGGATGGGAAGCGGCGGACAGTGCGACGAATAGCAAAGCCGCGACTCCTCGAGCCTGTAACCCTCGCGCGACGCACGCCGCCAGGAGTCCGCAGGTCAGCGCGAACACCAGCGAGTGGCTCGCGCCGCGATGACCGAAGGCATGCGCGTAGTCCACGCCGAGCGCGAACAGGGCGACATCGGCGTCGGGCAACATCGCGGCGGCCATGCCGGCGAGCATGAGCCGCGGGGAAACGCGTTGCCTGCCGAGTGCGATGCCGGCGGCAAGCGGCAGGAGGGCGTGAGTGAGAATGGTGGGCATGGGCGATCCGATGCGTGCGAGTGTTTAGTCTCGTGGGCATGCATGGGCGATCGATGAAGTCGGCGTGAGGCAAAGAAAAAGGCCGGCTTGCGCCGGCCTTTCAACGACATGCCTCGCGCTCGGATCAGCGTTCGCGCAGCGGCGTGCGCTGTGGCGCCGTCTGGCGCACGCGGTCGGGGGTCGTCGCGGGCGATGCTGGCGTGTCCCCCGTGTCGGCGGCACGTGCGCCCTGGCCCTGTGCGGGAACGCCGGCCGTCGCGCCCGCGCTGCGCACCAAGGGCTGTGAGCCGTTCTCGCGCACGTTGTCGGCCGCGATCCACTGTTTGATCTGCGGGAAGATCAGATCCAGACGCGAATAGAAATCGCGATTCTGCGTATTGCTGAGGTTGCCGGAATTCGCGCACGTCGCCCAGCCGCCGTACAAGCCGCCCCGCAAGCGATACGAGTTGTCGGTGTAGCGGGTGAAGAGCCCCGAGCCGCTGCTGCCGCCTTCGGTCGTGCCTTCGAGCCAGCCTGCCGCAAACCGCTCCGGATAGGGGCTGCCGGTGACCGATTTGCCGAACGACACCTTTTTCGCGTCGCCCGCCGGATGGTGGATGGCCATAACGTCGGCATCCAGCGCAACGGGGCTGGCGTCCCACCCTGCGAACGTCGCACCGGCGGGGGCCGGGTTCCTGAGGCGCAGCAGGAGGGCGTCACTCGCGGCGTCGACGAAGAGCAGATCGGCGCCGCCCGTCAGCGGATTCCCCCTGACGGCGTTGGTGACAGTGCACCCGGTGTTCTCGTACGCCCAGTAGGTGTTGAGCGTGTTCGCGACGGTCTGGTCGCCGATGCAGTGGGCGGCAGAGTAGAAGTAGGGCACCTGGGTGGCAGCGGTGGTGTCGTTGATGAGCGTACCGGTGCACACATAGCTCTTGCCGCCGGTGGAGAACACCATGTGCGCCACCGCGTTCTTGGCCTGCACATAGGCAGGGCCCAACGCGTCGACGCGGCAGACGGCGTTGATGTTGCACGCGCCGGAGTCGCCCAGTGCCTTCACGATCTTGAAATCGTTGCGGCTGTTGGTCAGCAGGTGCGAGATTTCCGGCGCCTGCAGCCTCGCCTGGAGCACCTTGACGTGGGCAGGGCGGTAGACCTCGATGATCTGCGCTGCGCCATCGGTCGCTGGCGTCCAGTACAGCCCTTGGGCATCGGCCAGCGACTGCGCTTCCGCGGCAGTGACCATGGCCACGACGCGTCCCGGGTCGTCGGTGCCAGCGAAACGCAGTTCCACATGGGGATGCAGTCCTTTCACCTGCAGGCCGACGCGCAGACCGAGTGCATCCGGAGAGCCGATCTGCAGGCGCGCGACCGCGCCGCCCGTGCGGAGCGGCACCCAGCGCAACGCGGGGGTGGTGCGTCCGATGCCTTCGCTTACGAGCTTCCGGCCGATGCCGATCTGGGTGGCCTTGATGCGCTGGCTGGCATTGCGTTGTTCGAGTTCGACCAGCCGCTCGAGCGCGAGTTCGCGGTAACCCTGGCCGATGGTGGTGCTTGCCGGAAACGGCGCCAGCTTCCAGGCGGGCGCGGCCCGCGCGGGCGTGCGGCTGGCTTCACCGGCCACCTGGGTCACGCCCGCGCTGGCGGCCAGGGGCGTGGCGACCAGCATCAGGCTGGCCAGGCATCGCAGGGTGTTCGATCGCATCATTCTTCGGACCTCCATGTCGGAGCGTGGGATTGGAACGGGCGGGCCTCACGCGGCCCGCCCACGCGTGCAACTCAGCGCTTGGCCGGTGCCGCCGCAGCGGCGGGCGCGGTCGCGGGCCAACCGCAGGTCTGACCTTCATTCTGCTGCTTCAGCCAATCCTGCAGCGGAGCGAAGTATTCCAGCACCGGGCCGGCGTCCATCTTCTCGCCGCCGGTGAGTTCCTTCAGCGTCGCCTGCCACGGCTGGCTGGCGCCCTTCTCGAGCATCGCCCAGAACTTCTGGCCCGCCGCCTTGTTGCCGTAGAAGCTGCAGTTGTACAACGGGCCCTTGTAGCCGGCTGCGTCGCACAAGCCTTTGTAGAACTGGAACTGCAGCACGTGCGAGAGGAAGTAGCGCGTGTACGGCGTATTGCCCGGCACGTGGTACTTCGCGCCCGCATCGAAGAACTCCTCGCCGCGCGCGGTCGCCGGACCGACGCCCTGGTACTTCGCCTTCAGCTCCCACCAGGCCTTGTTGTAGTCGGCCGGCTTGATCGAGCCGTCGAACACGCCCCAGCGCCAGCGATCGATCATCAGGCCGAACGGCATGAAGGAAACCTTGGCCAGCGCCATGCGCATCTGCGCGTTGATCAGCGCTTCGTTGCTCTGCTGCTGTTCGCCGACCATGCCGATCGACTTCAGGTAGTCCGGCGTCATCGCCAGCACCATCGTGTCGCCGATGGCTTCGTGGAAGCCGTCGTGCGCGCCGGTCTGGAACAGCGGCGGCAGCTTGTTGTAGGCCAGGTAGTAATACACGTGGCCCAGCTCGTGGTAGATCGTGGTGAAGTCTTCTTCGTTCGGCTTGATGCACATCTTGGTGCGCACGTCGCCGGCCATGTTCATGTCCCAGGCGCTGGCGTGGCACACCACGTCGCGGTCCATCGGCTTGATGAACTGGGTCTTGGTCCAGTAGCTCTCGGGCAGCTTGGGCATGCCCAGGCTGGTGTAGAAGTCCTGCGCGCGCTCGGTCATCTGCTTGGCCACCTGCAGCTGCGCTTCGCGCTCGGCCTGGAAGAGCTTGTCCGTGCCCAGGCCGGGGCCGGCCTTGGCCAGCGCTGCCTGGTAATCGGCCTGGTACTGCTTCTCCAGTGCGCCGGTGATGTCGAGGCTGCCGGCGCCCTTGTAGGGCTCCAGCATGTCCCACAGGTTGCCCCAGTCCTGCTGCCACATGTTGCCCATCAGGTGGGCAGGCAGCAGGCCGTTGACCTGGCCTTTCTCCACGCCGTAGGTGGCCTGCAATTTGGTGCGGGTGTAGCAGTGCAGCTGCTCGTAGAGCGGCTTGACCTGGCCCCACAGGCGGTCGGTTTCGGCGGCGATCTCGGCCGGCGTCATGTCGTAGCCGCTGCGCCACATCTCGCCGGTGTCGGCGAAGCCCATTTCCTTGGAGCCTTCGTTCACCAGTTCGACGAAGCGCGTGTAGTCCTTGCGCATCGGCTGGGCGATCGTGTGCCAGCCCTGCCAGGCATCGAGCTGCGCGTCGTAGTCGCGGCTGCTGCGCAGCACGTCCTCGAGTTCGCCCAGCTGGCGGCACTTCTTCGCCTCTCCCTCACCCGTGCAGTACTCGCCTGCGCCATAGGCGCCTTCCATCTTGGTGGCGATCTGGGTCAGCTCTGCCAGCTTGGCCGGATCCTTCGGTGCGGGCATTGCGGTGGCCAGCTTCAGCAACTGGATGGCGCGCGCCGTCTCGGGCGACATCTTCTGGCCTTCGAACTTCTTGGCCTGCTCGATCCAACTGTTGAGCTGGGTCAGATAGCGCTCGTTGCCCTTGGCGGCCAGCAGCTGGCTGTCGTCGTTGATGTAGGTGCTCGACAGCCACTGCGCGGCGGTGAGCTCCGGGTACATCTTCTTGAACTCGTCGTTGACGCGCGCGATGAACTGGTCGGCGGTCTCGCCCTTCGGCGCGGCGGGTGCAGCAGCCGTGTCCGTGGCGGGCTCGTCCTTCTTGCAGGCGGCGAGCGTGGCGATGCCGGCGCCGATGGCGAGGGCGAGCAAAAGGTGGCGGTGCTTCACGGGACGTCCTTCGGGGTGCGGCTGGCACGGGAACCCGAAGGGTAGTGAGACGGGGAGGGGGCGGCAAGTGCGACGTCATGCCGCCTTGCAGGGCAACGCGGTCAGCGGTGGGGCAGGCCCCGGTCCTTCAGGAACGCGCGGGCGTCATCCGCATCCTGTTCGAACCACGCCCGCGTGGACCCCAGCCGGTACGTGTACCCCCAGGCATCCATGTCGGCCATCAGGCGCTCCCGCCCGACGCCGGGCAGCGCATCGGCCAGGATGATCTGCAGGCAGCAGGTGGCGTCTTCCTCGATCACCGAATCGGTGGCGTCGGTGTGCACCTGCGCGCGGCGCTCGTCCGGCAGCACGATCAGGTGGCAGGCCTCGTGCAGCATCGAGTGCACGGGCGTGTCGTCGCGCACGTAGACGTTGTGGGCGATCACGCCGGCTTCTGGCTCGCCCCAGAAACTGCCGGGGATCGGCGTGTCCGCGTCCACGCGGTGCAGGACCAGGCCGTAGCCGGCGAGCAGCGAGGCCGCATTCGCGAAGGGCAGGCTGCCCACCCGCATCACGGAGGCCTCGGTGTCGGTCAGGGTCGCGTCCATCGGGAACACGGGCGGAACAGGGCTCCGCCCGCTACAGCGTCAGTTGTTGCCTTCCGGCAGCGCCACGGAGATGTCGAGCACGTCGTGGTCGCCGTCCTTGATCAGGTCGACCTTCACCGCGTCGACGTCGACGTTGACGTACTTCTTGATCACTTCCAGCAGTTCGCGGCGGAGCAGCGGCAGATAGTCGGGCGCGCCGCGCGAGCTGCGTTCCTGCGCGATGATGATCTGCAGGCGGTTCTTGGCGGTCTCGGCGGTGTTCTTCTTCGCCTTCAGGAAATCGAACAGGCCCATGCTCAGCCTCCGAACAACTTGCTGAAGAAGCCCTTCTTCTCCAGGGTGATGAAGCGCATCGGGCGGTCTTCGCCCAGCAGGCGCGCGACGGTGTCGTCATAGGCCTGGCCGGCCGGCGACTCCAGGTCGAGGATGACCGGCTCGCCCTTGTTGGAGGCGTTCAGCACGTCGCCGGATTCCGGGATCACGCCGAGCGTCTTCAGGCCCAGCACGTCCTCCACGTCCTTGATGCTGAGCATCTCGCCGCCTTCCACGCGCGCCGGGTTGTAGCGCGTCAGCAGCAGGTTGGCCTTCAGCGGTTCGCCGTTCTCGGCGCGGCGGGTCTTGGAATCCAGCAGGCCCAGGATGCGGTCGGAGTCGCGCACGGAGGAGACTTCCGGGTTGACCACCACGATGGCCTGGTCGGCGAAGTACATGGCCAGGAACGCGCCCTTCTCGATGCCGGCCGGGGAATCGCAGACGATGAAGTCGAAGCCGTCGTCGGCCAGGTCCTTCAGCACCTTCTCCACGCCTTCCTTCGTCAGCGCGTCCTTGTCGCGCGTCTGCGAAGCGGCGAGCACGTACAGCGTCTCGAAGCGCTTGTCCTTGATGAGGGCCTGTTTCAGCGTGGCCTCGCCCTGGGTGACGTTGACGAAGTCGTACACCACGCGGCGCTCGCAGCCCATGATGAGGTCGAGGTTGCGCAGGCCGACGTCGAAGTCGATGACCGCGACCTTCTTGCCGCGACGGGCCAGCCCGCAGGCGATGCTGGCGCTGGTGGTGGTCTTGCCGACGCCGCCCTTGCCGGACGTGACTACGATGATTTCAGCCAACGGTGTTCTCCTTGGTCGTTTTTATGTTCGGGTGGCGTCGCGCATCAGTCCTGCGCGGCGATCTTGAGTTGGTCCTGGTCCAGCCAGATCTGCACGGCCTTGCCGCGCAGCTCCTTGGGCACTTCTTCCATCACCTTGTAGTGGCCCGCGACGGCGACCAGTTCGGCATGGAACTCACGGCAGAAGATGCGCGCATCGGCATTGCCGCGCGCGCCGGCCAGGGCGCGGCCACGCAGTGCGCCGTAGATATGGATGGAACCGTCGGAGATCACTTCGGCGCCTGCACCCACGGTGCTCAGCACAGTCAAGTCGCGGTTCTCCGCGTACAGCTGCTGGCCCGAACGGACCGGCGTCTTCTGGACGAGGCCGGGCTTGGTCTCCGCGGCCTTGGCGGCGGGGGCGGGCTTCGCCGGCACGGGTTCGGGCGCGGCCGGACGCGAGGCGGTAGCGGGGGCGGGCGCCGTCGTCGTGGCTTCGTATTGCGCGCGGAACTTGGCCAGCAGCGGCAGGCCGAGCTGCTCGGCGAGCAGCTCGGTCTCGCGCGAGCCGTAGGCCAGCGCCACCGGGATCACGCCGGCGCCGCGTAGGCCATCGATCAGCGACTGCGCCGTCGCGGCGTCGGGCATGCGCGCCAGGCCGCCGAAGTCGACGATCACCGCGGCGCGGCCGAACAGCTTGGGGGCGCGCTCGACCCGCTCGCGCATCTCGCGGACGAGCTGGTCGACATCGAGGGTGCGGATGCGGAGGTTGGCGATGCCGACCTGGCCGATCTTCAGTTCGCCGGCCTGTTCGTAGTCCATGTGTGTCCGGGTCACGCTCATGTTCCCGTCGGGCGCTGTGCGCCGGCGTCCGCCAGCAGGCGGGTACGGGTCCAGGGGGTGTCCGGCAGCGCGTCGCCGTAGGTCTCGCGCACCCACGGGTAGCTGCACAGTTCCTTCATCAGCATGCTGGCGCGGACGGTGGCCTCGGCCATCACGTGCTGGCCCACTTCGCGGAAACCGAAGCTGCCATGGAACAGCAGGGCCGGATCGGCGCCGTGGTCGAGGAAGACTTCGCAGGCCAGCTGCGGATAGCGTAGCTCGGCAAAGCTCTGGACATCGGCATAGAACGCGCGGCCCACGCCACCGCCGCGACGACGGCTGGCGACCACGATGCGGTCGATGTAGAAGAACTGCGGGTAGCGCTCACCGAACCAGGCGAAGTTGCTGCTGTCGTGCCCGGCCGACGAGCCGAAACCGACCAGGAAACCGGCGAGGTTGCCGTCGCGCTCGGCGACGCGGAAATATTCGGCCGTCTCGTAGAAGCGGCGGACCTTGGTCGAATCCAGCGGGAGGATCGCCAGTCCGGCATTGTTGTTGAGGGCTAGGACGGAATCCAGCTCGTGCTCGCGCACGTCGCGGATGACGATCGACATTACCTGACTCCGTACGGGTCTTGCAGGGCGGCACACGGCCAAGCCCGGATTATCGCATGGTGGCGCCGAGCCCGGCGAGGCAGTGGGTGAGCGGGGCATGAACCCGGCGGCTCCGCACGTGCTGGTGCGCCGGCATGACTTTAGTTGGGGCATGGCCGCCGGGGATTCCGCCTACTATGCCCGGATGTTGGGACGACTCAGCCATACCCGCCTGCTGCGCGCCGCCGGCCTCTACACCTGGGCCCTGGTGGGGATTCCCATCATCCTGAATGTGTGGGTGCTGCCGCCGTCCAGCGGTACCGACGGGCAGGGGGTAAACCTGCCGCTGACGGCGTTGAGCTACTTCGCGTTCGGCGCGGTGTACTGGCTGGCCACGCGCGCCCTCGACGGCCGCCGGGACAGCCTGCCGGTGGCGTGGAACGTGCCGCTGGCCATGGTGCTGACGGCGACCTCCATCGGCGTGGGCTTCTATACCCAGACCGGCCTAGGGGCCGTGCTGCTGCTGATCATGGCCGGCGTGCTGCCCTGGTTGCTGGAACTGCGGTTCGCCGTGGCCTGGCTGCTCGCCGCCCACGTGTTGCTGGTGCCGTCGTTCATGGCCCGCGACGACTTCAACTTCTGGGAAGCCCTGTTCCAGTCGATGTTCTACGTGGGCTTCGCGGCCTTCGTGCTGATCACCACCTATGTGGCGCGGCAACAGGCCCAGGCGCGCGAGGAGCAGCGCCGGCTCAATGCCGAACTGCGCGCGACCCGCGTCCTGCTGGCCGAAAGCGCCCGGGTGAACGAGCGCACCCGCATTTCCCGCGAACTGCACGACCTGCTGGGCCACCACCTGACCGCCCTCAGCCTAAACCTGGAAGTGGCCGGGCACATGACCGAGGGCCGGGCGCAGGAGCACGTGCGCCAGGCGCATACGCTGGCCCGCCTGCTGCTGACCGACGTGCGCGAAGCCGTCAGCCAGTTGCGCGACAGCGGCGCCATCGACCTCGGCGCCGCCCTGGTGCCGTTGGCCGAGAAGGTGCCCTCGCTGTCCATCCACATGGATATCGAGGAGCCGCTGACCCTGGAAGACCCGCATCGCGCCCATGTGTTGCTGCGCTGCACCCAGGAAATCATCACCAATGCCGTGCGTCACGCCGGCGCCCGCAACCTGTGGCTGCACTGCCGGCGCGAGGGCGCCCGGATCCTGATCGACGCCCGCGATGACGGCGCCGGCAGCCAGCACGTCGTGGCCGGCAACGGCCTGACCGGCATGCGCGAGCGCCTGGCCCAATACGGCGGCGAGCTGCGCTTCGAGACGCAGCCGGGGCAGGGCTTCTGCCTGCATATCGTCCTGCCGGTCAGCGAGACCCCGCCGGCCCTCGCGCCCCTTCCCGTTTCCCCACCCGAACCCACACCCGAGCTCAGCTCAGGAGGAACCCCGTGATCCGTGTCTGCCTGGTCGACGACCAAACCCTGGTACGCCAGGGCATCCGCTCCCTGCTGGCGCTGGACGACGGCATCGAGGTCGTGGCCGAGGCCGCGGACGGCCGCCAGGCGGTCGAGGTGGTGCCCCAGATCAAGCCGGACGTGGTGCTGATGGACATGCGCATGCCGGTGATGTCGGGCCTGGAGGCCCTGCAGGCCCTCGCAAGGGCTGGCCAGCTGCCGCCCACCATCATCCTGACCACGTTCGACGACGATCAGCTCGTGCTCGCGGGCCTGAAGGCCGGCGCAAAGGGCTACCTGCTGAAGGACGTCTCGCTGGAGCAGCTGGTCGGCGCGATCCGCACGGTGGCCGATGGCGGATCGCTGGTGCAGCCAGCGGTCACCCAGCGCCTGCTGTCCGGGCTGGAGCACATGCGCAATGAATTCGTGAGCCTGGATCGCCCGGATCCGCTGACCGACCGCGAAACCGAGATCCTGCGGCTGATGGCCAGCGGCTTCTCCAACAAGGAAATCGCCAATTCGCTGGGCGTGGCCGAGGGCACGATCAAGAACCACGTGTCCAACATCCTGTCGAAACTGGGCGTGCGCGACCGCACCCGGGCCGTGCTGAAGGCTTTCGAATTGCAGTTGGTGTGACAGGGCGCCGGGTTCCTGCCGGGAGACGCCGGCAGGGGCTCGAACACCGGTTCCATACGCCCCGGAATAGGGGCGCCAACCGGTGTCAGGTGGGCTGCCCGAAGCCCGGCAACCCTGCTAGGATGCGCGGTGCATTTTTTTCACGGCCGTGGCACCGGCCCCCGGAGACTTCCTGAATGACCCGTTTGATCGAGTTCGTGATTGCGTTGGCGCTGGTTCTGGCGCTGTTCCTGGTGATTGGCCTGGTTCTGCCGTCCTCGCGCGAGCTGCAGGAAAGCGTTGAAACCAACCGTCGCATGACCATCGTGTTCGACACGCTGAACAACGTGCGCCGACTGAAGGATTGGAACCCGCTGATCCCGAGCGCCGCCAACGAGCTGACCTATTCCGGTGGCGAGAACGACGCCGGCGTCGGCGCCAAGGTTGATTTCAATTCCGCCAATGCCGCCTGGGGCCAGGGCAGCTGGGAAATCGTCGAGAGCGAGCGCCCCGCGCCGTCCGGCGGCCCCGGCAAGATTGTCTACGCGATCACCGACAAGCGCATGGGCACCGACAAGCGCAGCATCTTCTCGCTGGAGCCGTCGGGCAAGAACAACCGCAACGTGAAGATCACGCAGCAGTACGAAGTGAAGTACGGCTGGAACCTGATCGGCCGTTACGCGGGCATGTACGTCAGCCGCCACGTGGGCGACAGCGTGAAGGCCGGCCTGTCCAAGCTGACCAACATGCTGGCCACCGTGCCGAACTTCGACTACCGCACCGAAGGCAGCCCGCTGACCGATCTGAAGATCGTCGACGTGCCGGCTGAAGACCTGCTGGTCGTCAACGCGGGCAACATCGACCGCACCAACGACGCGATCAAAGCGTCGATCAAGGGCAACCAGGAGTGGATCAAGCGCGTGATGGAGGCCAATGGCCTGGTCGCCGCCGGTCCGGTCCGCATCATCACCACCGATTTCGGCACCGAAAAGTACGCGTTCGACGTCGCCCAGCCGGTCCGCAAGGGCAGCGCCGCGCCGAAGCCGGACGCCGCTGCGGCCGAGGGCGAAGCGCCGGTCGCGCCGCCGACCGCGCCGGTCGCCTCCACGGGCGAGCTGAAGGTTACGATCCCGTCGGGCGCCCCGGTGACCTACGTGCACCTCGACGCGCGCAAGTCCGCTTTCGCTAGCTACACCGGCTACATGGCCGAGCTCGACAACCAGCGCAATGCGCTGCGCGCCTGGGCGGTGACCGCGGGCCACGAAGTCGTGGATCGTCCGTACGAGTCGTGGAAGTCCGGCGTCGACGGTTCGTTCGAAGCCGACGGCAAGTTCGACATCTACTGGGCCGTCAAGCACTAAGCCTTCCCCGACCGCTGTCCCGGATGGTCAGCTTCACGCCAACGCGCCGCTTCATGCGGCGCGTTGCGTTTGTGGGGCCGCCGATCCGTCGCGGTCCTTCCTCCACGGGGCAGGACGCCCGCCCGATGCCGGGACCCCCAAGCCGATGAACTACGATCGCCGCCAACGCAAACCCTCGTTCCTCGCACTGGGCGGCGGCCTGCTCGCCGCGATCGCGGTGGGCCTGTCCGCGTATGCCTCGCATGGCATCGCGCTCGCAGAGGCCCAGTCGCATGTGCAGATGGCGGCCCTGTTCGCCTTCGGTCATGGCCTCGCGCTCGCTGCGCTGTCGCCCGGTACCACACGGCGCATGGGCAAGCTGGCTCTCGGCCTGCTGTTATTGGGCACTCTGCTGTTTTCCGGCAGTCTGGTGGGCGGAGCGCTCGCCGGCCTGCCGACGCGCCTTGCGCCGGCAGGCGGCATCACCTTGATGCTGGGGTGGGTGCTGTGGGCGGTGGACGCGGTGCGTCGCTGACATGCCCCGGCACGCGCGCGGCTTCGATACAGAACAGGCCTGGGACCACCTGGCTCGGCGCGACCGCAAGCTGGGCACCTGGATGAAGCGGATCGGCTACATCGAACCGCAACCCACCTGGCGCAAACCCTTCGATCCGGTCGACGCGCTCGCGCGCGCCATCCTCTACCAGCAGCTCAGCGGCAAAGCGGCCAGCACGATCGTCGGGCGCGTCGAGACCGCCATCGGCAGCACGCGCCTGCATTTCGACACGTTGGGCCGCATCGATGACGTGGCGCTGCGCGCCTGCGGCGTGTCCGGCAACAAGACCCTCGCGCTGCGCGACCTGGCCGCGCGCGAACAGCGCGGCGAAATCCCGAACCTGCGGCAAATGTCGGTGATGAGCGAAGACGATATCGTCGCTGCGCTCGTGCCCATCCGCGGCATCGGCCGCTGGACGGTGGAGATGATGCTTATGTTCCGTCTCGGCCGCCCCGACGTGCTGCCGATCGACGACCTCGGCGTGCGCAAGGGTGCGCAGTTCGTCGACAAGCAGGACGTCATGCCGACGCCGAAGGAATTGCTCGCACGCGGCGAGAAGTGGGGCCCGTACCGCACCTATGCGGCGCAGTACCTGTGGCGGATAGCCGACTTCGGCACAGAGACCAAGACGGCGACGAAGCGGTCGCAGGACTGACGCTGCGTTAGGCCAGCGGCAGGTAACGATCCCACAGCAGGTTCCGGAACCGGTTGGCTGGATCGGTCTGCTGTTTGATGGCGGCGAACCTCCTGGCTTGCGGATACGCCCGTTTGAACTGCTTGCGCGTGGCATGCAGTCGATAGGGCAGGTAGTAGCGGCCGCCGTGGTCGAGGGCGGCATCGATCAGGGCCCGGGTCCATCCCGCCGCGCGCGCATCCTGCCAGCTGCGCTGCTTGTGGTAGAGCACGAAGCAGAACATGTCGCGATCGGCCCAGCGCATCAGCGATGTCTTGTCCGCTTTCGCATGACGGATGGAGACGTTGACGACGTGCGCGTCCGAGCTGGCCAGGATCGTCCGCATGCGGGCGACGAAGCTGCCGAAGGCATGCACGGGAACGAAATATTCCTGCAGCAGGTAGGTGGAGATCTTCCGTGTACGAGGTTCGATGGACGCGACGTCCAGGCTGGCCTCGCAGTTGCGCATGATCACGCGAGGCTCCTCCAACAGGCGGCGCGTCATGTAGCGCTCACGCACCGCGTCGCCGCCGGGGAGCTCGGTGGCGGACCAGATCAGGTTCTGCTCGCGGGCGTAGTCCATGTCCTCCGGAATCAGTCTGCGTGCGTCGGTCAGCGCCGCATCGGTCCGCGACCAGGTGATGGCGAGAGGTGAATCGAAATCCGGCGGCATCAGGTCGGTGTTGTGCATGACGACGTCTTCCCGGCCCAGTACGCGAGCCTGGAACCAGTCGGCGTAGTCCGCGAGGGGAACGGCTTCCACGTGACGTGCGATCCGCGTGTTGTCGGCCAGATCCAGTTCGACTTCGGTGATGACGCCCAAGCCGCCGTATCCCCCAGTACCGCGCCGAACAAGGCTGCGCGGGAAAGTTCGGGCAGCGCGTGGCCTGCACGGCCGTCGGGCCCGGCGACCGCCCGGCCGTTGTCGCGGCCATGACAGTTACCGACACCGCGCCCCCCACCTTAAGTTTCTTTCTCTCTCCTCTCCCCCCCCCCGGTCTTGCGGCAGCAGGGCCTGCAACTGCCGCCAGCGCATGCCTGCCTGCACACGCGCGATGCGCGCGATCGGATCCAGCCGGGAGCAGGCGGTTCATGCCGGCGAGATCGAGCTGCAGGGCGTCGGGTTCACGGGTCTGCCCGCCCATGCTGAAGCGGGCGCCGGCGATGCAGACCGCACCTTTCCACGCTTGCAAGGCGGCCACTACGCCTGCCGAGGTCGTGGGTCTGGCAATGCCCGCGATGCGGGTTGCATCTAGCTCCGCGATATCCGTGGCGGACCGCTGTCCGGCGTCATTGGATCCAGAGCAGCGCGGGAAGTAACCCGGCAGTGCCGGCAGCGAGTGCGAAGCCCAGCGCGTCCCTGCGATGCATGCCGGTCAGATGCCGCCGTCGTAGTACCAATGCCACGGCTCGTACACGATGCCGTGGGGGTTGTCGCGCGGGTAACTCATGACGAAGCCGAAGTCGCCGGCGCGACGGGTAAGCCAGGCGAAGGCGGGCGTGCGTTCGAACGACTCCTCGGCTGGCGGTTCGCCGGGCGTGCCGATGTCGAGGGCGCGGCCGCTGTGGTGTTCGCTGTAGCCGGGCGCCGCGTTGACGGTCAGGATCTGCTCGACGGTCTGTCCGCGATCCAATTTGCGCTCGAAGATGCCCAACTGGTAGTCGTGGCTGCGGTAGCCGGAGATAGCCTCCAGAACGATGCCATCAAGCGCGGCGGCCGCGCGCAACGCCTGCCATCCGCGTGCCGCGGAGCGCGTCAGCCAGAGCGGGCGGCGATAGCGATCACGACCTGCGAAGGCGAGGGCAGCGGGCTCGGCAACCAGCGCCAGGCCTGTGCGCGCGCCGTAGGCATCATCGAGCCCCAGCGCATGCAGGCGCTCCTGCAAGGCGTGCAGGGGCAACAGGCCCTGGGCGTCGGCGTCGAATCCGCGCGTGGTGGCTTCGAACCTTTCCAGCGCGTCCAACGCTTCGTCCAGGCCGGGTTCGCGCGGCAGGCCGGTCACCAGCGGGTGCACGCCACGCGAAGACACCGCGGCCAGGTAGCGGCCATCGTGCTTGCGGCGCAGCACTGTGTGCGCACTCGGCCAAGATGCGTGCATCCGCATTACTTCGCACGCGCAAGGTATCGGCCGGCCACAGCTCGATCTGCGCGGTGTTGAGCAGGACGGACTTCAGCGGCTGGGCAGGCAGACGGGGCATGCCCGCAGCTTAGCGACGCGGCGAAGGCGCCGCCAGTTCGCGCAGCCGCGCCAGCAGGTCGGCGGGGCGCGCCGGGCTGACCAGCACCAGGCTGCCGTCGCGCAACGGTAGCGTCAGCACGCGCGTGCGGTCGGTGACCAGGCAGAACGCCTTGCCGAGGTTGCGCAGGCGGAAATGCCCGGCCTTGAAGCCGGGCAGGCTGAAGCCGTTGGTCTTCAGCGTTGGCGCGAGCTCGGTGTGTTCCTCCAGGCTCAGCACGCGGGCTTTGTCCAGGTCGATGGACTCCACCGCAAGCTTCTTCGTGTAGAACGTCGCCTTCACCTGCAGCTCGCGATTGTCCAGCACGATCGCGCGCCGCCGCAGCGCCAGCGCGAGGACCGCGCCGATGAGCAGGACGAACGGCACCGTCAGCCAGGCCGCAAGCGGAGGCGGGGTGTTCGACTTCATCGTCATCGCGGCAACGCCGGCACCGATGGCGAGCACCAGCGGCAACCACAGCCACCAGCCGACGTGGGAGGGCAGCGGGGCAACGGGGAAGTCCTGCGGGTGCTGCATGCGGCGGCTCCGTGCGGGGAAGGGATCAGGCGGGTTTCTTGAAGAACAGGCGCACCGAGATTTCGTGCTCGATGAAGAGCGTGCTGACCAGCTCCCATCCCTGCGCGCTCATCTTGTCCATCTCCTGCTGGATGCGGTCGGTGAGCTTGCCCGCGAACATCCTGTACGGCACTTCGATGACCTTGTGGTTCCATCGGTGGTTCATGACGATTCCTTCTTGTTGTCGTCCGGGTGGGAGCCGGTTTTCGGTAGCCGTCCCGCCTTGCGCAGCGCGTCGCGCAATACGTATTCGATCTGCGCGTTGAGCGAACGCAGTTCGTCGTCGGCCCAGCGCTGCGCCGCGGTCAGTACGTCGGCGCTGATGCGCAGCGGATAGGCCTTCTTGTCCTGCTTCTCGCTCACTGGCGCTTCCCGTGGCGGCGCAACTGCAGCACCATCGACACGATCAGCGCGTTGACCAGCACCACCATCGCGATCACGGCACCCTGCGCCAGGCGGTCGTCGTCGCCCGCCCAGTACAGGCCGACCGCACCGGCCTGGATGGCCAGACCGATCAGCACCCAGTGCACCGCCATGCCGCGCGAGCGCGGATCGCGTGCCCGGCTCACCCACGCGCCGATGAGCAGCGCGGGCAAACCGGAAAGCGCGAGGATGAGCGGTGCGAGCGCGTGCATGGTGTGGCGCCGATCAGTAGATCGAGCCGGTGTTGACGATCGGCTGGGTGCCGCGCTCGCCGCACAGCACGACCAGCAGGTTGCTGACCATCTGCGCCTTGCGCTCTTCGTCCAGCTTCACCACGTCGTTCTTCTGCAGTTCGGCCAGGGCCATCTCGACCATGCCCACCGCGCCGGCGACGATCCGCGTGCGCGCGGCGATCACCGCGTTAGCCTGCTGGCGCTGCAGCATGGCCTGGGCGATCTCGGGCGCGTAGGCCAGGTGGCTGATGCGCGCTTCGATCACGTCCACGCCCGCCTTGCCCAGGCGTTCGGCGATCTGCTCCTGCAGGTGCTGCGAGATCTCCTGCGGATGGCTGCGCAGCGCGATCTGGCCTTCCTCGTGCTGGTCGTACGGATAGCTGGAGGCCATCGCACGCAGCGCGGATTCGGACTGGATGTGCACGAAGCTCTCGTAGTCGTCGACGTTGAATACCGCTTCAGCCGAATCGACGACCTGCCAGACGATGACGGCGGCGATCTCGATCGGGCTGCCGTCCAGCTCGTTGACCTTCAACCGGCTGCTTTCGAAGTTGCGGATGCGCAGCGAGATCTTGCGCTTGCTGAAGAAGGGGTTGTTCCAGCGCAGGCCGTTGTCCTTCACCGTGCCGACGTACTTGCCGAACAGGCTGAGCACGGCGGACTGGTTGGGCTCCAGCTTGTAGAGGCCGGCCATCAAGAACATGACGACGAAGCCGAGCAGGGCGGCCACCACCATGTAGGCGGGCTGCTTGTCGGCGGCGCCCATGACGAACAGAGCGATGACCCCCAGGCCCAGCACCAGCAGGCCGAGCAGGGTCGGGATTCCGGGCAACGACGACGTGGCGTTCTCTTTCATGGTCATGGTCTCGGGCAGGGTCACAGCAGCGACAGGCCGGCGCCTGCGGCGAGCAGGGCAACGGAGAGGAGTAGGAAGGCGGGGACGACCCGGTGCGCATGGGCCGGCCAGCGGCGTTGGATCTGATGGATCACGTGGAGCATGGTCGGTCCCCCGGGGTCGTCTATGGATCAAAAGATATCAATTTGATATCAGATGTCAACGGGCCCGCCGGCGCCGTCCGTCGGGCCGACCGGTACACTGGCGCCCCCTTTCCAGGATCGCCCCCATGACCACGCTCGGCACCCCGTTGTCCTCCCACGCGACCCGCGTCCTGCTGCTGGGGTCGGGCGAGTTGGGCAAGGAGGTGGCGATCGAGCTGCAGCGGCTGGGGGTGGAAGTGATCGCAGCCGACCGCTACGCCGATGCACCGGCGATGCAGGTCGCGCATCGCGCGCACGTACTGGACATGCTCGATCCGGCGGCGATCCGCGCCCTGATCGCGCAGGAGCAGCCGCACCTGGTGGTACCGGAAATCGAGGCGATCCATACCGAGACGCTGGTAGCGCTGGAAGCGGAGGGCGCCGCCCGGGTCATCCCGACCGCGCGCGCGGCGCGGCTGACGATGGACCGCGAGGGCATCCGCCGGCTCGCCGCCGAAACGCTGGGCCTGCCGACCTCGCCGTACCGCTTCGTCGATACGCAGGACGAATACCGCGAGGCCGTGCGCGACATCGGCCTCCCTTGCGTGGTGAAGCCGGTGATGTCGTCCTCCGGCAAGGGCCAGAGCACGTTGCGCAGTGATGGCGACATCGATCCCGCATGGGACTACGCGCAGACCGGCGGCCGTGCCGGCGCCGGCCGCTGCATCGTCGAGGGCTTCATCGACTTCGATTACGAAATCACCTTGCTGACCGTGCGCCACGCCGACGGTACGTCGTACTGCGAACCGATCGGCCACTGGCAGAAGGACGGCGATTACCGCGAGAGCTGGCAGCCGCAACCGATGTCCCCGCGTGCGCTGGAACGCGCGCAGCAGATCGCCAAGGCGGTGACCGACGATCTCGGTGGCTGGGGCCTGTTCGGCGTCGAGCTGTTCGTGAAGGGCGACGAAGTGTGGTTCAGCGAAGTCTCGCCGCGTCCGCACGACACCGGCCTGGTGACGTTGGTTTCGCAGGAACTGTCCGAATTCGCCCTGCATGCGCGCGCCATCCTCGGCCTGCCGATCCCGGTGATCCGGCAGAGCGGTCCGTCCGCCTCGTGCGCGATGCTGGCGCACGGCCACGGCATGCCCGTGTTTGGCAATGTGGAAGGCGCGCTGGAAGAACCCGATACGGCGCTGCGCCTGTTCGGCAAGCCGCGCGTGGAAGGCCACCGCCGCGTCGGCGTGACGCTGGCGCGCGGCGAGGATGTCGACATCGCCCGTTCCAAGGCCCGCGCGGCGGCGGCGGCCATCACCATCGAGCTGAAGTGAGGTCCCCGCGATGAACGGCCATGGCGGTTACGCAGTGTTCTTCTTCCCGCAGGCGCTGGAAGCGCTGGGCGAAGCGATCAAGCCCTACCTGACCAACCAGCCCGAAGGGCCGCACATCTTCTGCAAGGAGATCGATACCGGCGGCGCCTTCACCGAGATGACGCTGGTGGGCAAGGACGCCGAAGGCCACGACGTGCAGGTGGAACTGATGGTGCCCGGCAGCATGATCCGGATGATCGTGTCGGCGCAGAGCGAGGCGTTGTTCGGTTTCGGGCCGCGGATGACGGCGGGAGCGCCGCCCACCGGGGCGTAGCGGACGCGATGGCCGGCACATGTCACTCGGCGTGCCGGTTACGATGAAGTTCCGTACAGCGGGGGGGGCAAAGGGATGCGCTGGAAGAACGGATGCCTGTTTTTCTTGATGCTGCTGCCAGGGTCGATGGACGCCCGAGCGCCGGCACCGTGCGGTTCCCTCGAGGCCTGCATCCAGCACCTGCACGCGCTGGCGAGGCTGGATCGGGATTACGGCTCGTCCATGACGCAGGAAGAAGAACGTCTCGTGGAAGAGATCCGGCGCCACCCGGGTGCCGTCGATGCGCTGATACCCCTGCTCGAACACCCCGAAGACAACGTCGCCAACATCGCCGCTGCCGCGTTGCGCGATGTGCCGGCGATCGATCCGAAGTACCTGCCGCAGATCAGTAGGGGCCTCGACCGTGGGCTGGGTTGGCTTGCTCCGGCCCTGGCGCGCATCGGAACGCCGCAGGCAGGCGAGGAAGCCGTCGCCAGGCTGATCGTGTCCAAGAGCGCGCCGCACAATCAGGAAGCGTATGCGGTCAAATTGTCGGGACGCCGCGCGGTGCCTGCGATCGTCTCCCGCGCCGCCTGCCAGCCTTCCTGTAACGAGGACACGCACTGGATACTCGGCGCCGTGCTCGCCGACATGGACGAGGATGCCCGCCTTGCGGCGGCCCCCGGACTGATGGACGCGGTGATAGCGGCGCCTGATCCGCTGGCACGCAAGGTGCTGGTCATGATCGGCGGATTGGGTAGCGCGGGTGCCGCGCTGGAGCCCCGCCTGATCGCACTGGGGCGGCAGCGGCCGTCGCTGATGCCGAACGTGGACGTGGCCTTGGTGGGCGTCAGGTCATCGCTCACGGGGACCATCTATGCGAGCCATCTGAAGCGCGCGCCCGATGTGCTGATCCTGCGTGACCTTGCCGAGACCGGCCATGCGGGCGTTGAGGCGGGTGAGGTTGTTGTCGGTCTCCTTGGCCACCCTGACGCGGAGATACGCGTCGCCGCCGCGAGGACCCTGGGCTTCATCGGGTATGAGCCGGCGGCCGCGGTGCTGGTGACGAAACTGGATGACCCAGGCGATGTGCGGCTGGCCTGGACGGCGGCAGAGTCGCTTGGAAGGCTTCATGCCGCGTCCACGGTGGCGGCGCTCGACCGTACGGCAACCACCCATTGGTACGCGCCGGTTCGTGAGTCCGCCAAGCGCGCGCTGCACCATATCCGGAAAGGCACGCCGTATCCGCTGCAGTTCCATGAAAAAAACTTCCCTTTCGAATTCTTCGCCTACCAGAACATCGACCAGGCATCGGAAGAATGCGAGGAATTCGCCGAACAGCCCCGCGAGGAGCCCAAGCGCAGCAAGCTCTACGCGCGCACCTCTGGGCCTGCGTTGCGCACGCTGTCCTACGCCACCACGGTGGTGAGCTACGGCCCTGCAGCGGGGCAGGAAACGGAGGCTGATGATGACGGCATCGTCAGGATGACGCCGGACACCATGGTGGAACATCGTCGGACGGTATCGCAGGTGCCAAGCGTCGCGTTGCGGACCGAACAGGGCTGGTTGGTGGGCGGCAATCGGGGGGAGTGGGGCGGTGAACTGGTCTACATCGGCGACGATGGTGTCCGGCAAACCATCCTGGAGCGCAACGTCGAGGACATCTTTGCGTTGGGAGGTCGCTACGTGGCGACCGTAGGCTTGGCTCACCTGTCGATGAACGATGGTGAAGTGGTTGCGCTGACGCGCGCACCGGGCGGCGTATGGCATGCCGAAACCTGGCGCGTGCTCCCGGGCGCCCCGTCGACGTCTTATCTCACCCGGCAAGGCGAACTGCTGGTCACGACCGTCAGCGGCACTGGCGTGGTGATTTCGCCCGACGGCCGCATGCGGGAAGCCGTGTGCAAACGTGTCGACGACACATCCCGTATCGATGACGCGACGAGCGAAGCCCGGGCGGCGGCCGATACGGCTGCGTCAGCCGCACGCGAGGGGCGATCTCGGTAGTGCGGGGGAATGCCACGCGTCGTGCGCATGGCGGCTGGGCGCGAAGGCAGCGCTGACTTACCGCGTAAGGTCCACCCATACGAGGTGATGGTCGCTGCCATCGGCGATGGCGGCGTCCGGATTGCTCTTCTTCGGCCAGAACACGCCGCTGCCGACCAGGCTGAAGCCGGTCGAGGGCAGCACGTAGTCCAGGCGCATCGCGCCCGCGCGTGGGCCAAAATCGCCGGTGACGTGCGCCGGTGCGCCGCGGCGCTGCAGGCCCTTGGCGGCATAGGCCAGTGCGGTTTCTTCGCCGCCTTCGCTACGCGGCGTGGCCATGCGCATCACGCGCGGATGCTCGAGCAGTTCCAGGATGGCGTCATGGTGGCCGTCGCCATCGACCGGATCGTTGTTGAGGTCGCCGGCGATGACAAAGCGCGCATCGGCCGCCAAGCGGCCGCAGCGGCCCTGGTCGTCGCACAGCCACGGTGCGTCGCCGGTCGCCAGGTATTCGCGCCACAGGTGCAGTTCGGCGGCGTTGCGGTGGCCGTTGCGGTCTTCGGGGCCGTCGAACACCGGCGGCGTGGGATGCGAGACCAGGAAATGCACCGTTCCCGTCGGCGTGCGCACGGGCACGTCCCAATGCGACTTCGACGACAGGCGAAGCTGCGACCAGATGGTGTCCGGGTAGAACGGGCGGCCTTTCACCGGATCAGGCGGATTGACGGCGCCGGGTAGCGTGCTCCACCGCAGCAGCTGGAAGGTGCGCACCTGCGCCTCGTCGATCGGGAACTTCGACAGCACCAGCATGCCGTACTGACCGGGATGCAGGCCGAAGCCCCACGCGTCGTTGCCGCGCTCGCGGCCGGTGCCGCCGACGGTGCCGTTGCCGTCCAGATCCAGCCCGCTAGGCACGCCGGTGTTGACCGGGGCCAAGTAGCGGTAGGGGTAATGCAGCGGATCGCCACCGCCGGGTTGTGCGACCTCGAGGTAGCGCTGCTGGAACAGGTCGGCCGCGCGATGCGCCTCGTCGAAGTCGAACTCGTTCAACAGCACCAGGTCGGGCCTCACCTTCTGCAGCACGGCGGCGATCTTGCGCGCGTGCGCGCTGTCGCCCTGCAGCTCGCGGATCACGCCGCCGGCCTCGTCCGAATACAGCGAGGTGTTGTAGGTGGCCACGCGGAGCGAAGCGGTTTCCGGCACGGCGCCGTCGCGGTGCGGGGTGGCGCTGCAGGCGGCCAGGGCAAGAATCATCGGGAACAAGGCGGTGAGGGTTCGCATGCCGCCATGATGCCACGCGCGGATGACATCCCCGTGCCAGCGCCGCTCACTCGGCGCGGCGCCACTGGCGGCCGTCGAAGAGCTCCAACGGCTGGAAACGCCGCTTGTAATCCATCTTGCGATGGCCGTCGATCCAGTAGCCAAGATAGAGATGCGCGTACCCGTCGCGCCGCGCCCACTCGATCTGCCGCAGGATCGCCAGCGTGCCCAGGCTGCGCGCTTCCAGTGCTGGGTCGTAGAACGTGTAGACCGCCGATAGCGCGCCCGGGATCACGTCGGTGACGGCCACGGCAAGCAGGTGCCCGCCCTCACGCAGCTCCACGAAGCGCCCACGCGACCAGCTGCCGACGAGGAACTGGTCGAACTCGGTCGCGCCATGGTCGTCCATGCCGCCGAGCGGATGGCGTGCGGCCAGGTAGCGTCGGTACAGCGCCAGGTGTTCATCGCTGCGCAGCGCGGCGACGATGCGCGTCTCCACGCGCGCGTTGCGTGCGGCGCAGCGCCGCTGGCTGCGGTCGGGCGCGAAGTCCGCCACCGGGATGCGCACCGCCACGCAGGCGCGGCATTGGCGGCAGTGCGGGCGGTAGACGATGTCGCCGGAGCGGCGGAAGCCCCACGACAGCGCATCGGGATACAGCTGCGGCAGGCGTGGATCGCGCGGGTCCAGGACCAGGTCGCGCGCCACCCGGTCCGGCCAGTAGCCGCACGGATGCTCGCCGGTGTGGAACAGCCGCAGGTCGTCGATGGGGTGGGAGTTCTCGCCCATCGTCAGGACATCCAGCGGGCCGCCAGCGGCCAGAACGCGGCGCCGGCAGCCGAGCCCGCGAGCGCACCGGCGACCAGGTCGCGCGGCGCGTGCCGGTGCAGCGCCAGGCGCGACCATGCGACGGCGAGCGCGAACAGCAGCGCCGCCAGCATCCACACCGTGCCGAGTTCGCGCAGCAGCCACGCGGCGAACACCGCGAACGCCAGGTGCAGCGACAGCTTGCACCAGCGCGCCGTCAGCATCGCAACCAGGATCATCGCGGCCGACAGCGCCATGCCCAGTGCGAACAGGGGCTGCGTGCCGCGCCATGCGACCAGCACGGCGCCCACGGCCAGGGCGATCAGCAGGAAGCGGTTCAAATGGCCGCGCTCGTGCCGCGCGCTCGCATCCACGTGGTGCCAGCGTCCGCGCCGCACCTGCCAGCCCGAGTACCCCATGACGAGGGCGGCGAAAAGGCCGAAACCCAGCGCCGACCAGACGGCCGCGGCGCGGTCGCCGCGGGCCAGGGCGATCACCACCACCGCCATCGGCAGCACCAGCATCGGGTGGCCGAAGATCGATAGGGCGCGGGCGAGGGCCTGGGTCATGCCGGCAGCATACTGCGGCGCCTCCGTCGCGTGGGTCGCGACCGTCCGCCGGCTGAACGCGTCCGTCAGCGCGTCAACCGCTGGCGTGTAAAGGCGTTTTCCCTGCCAGTGGCGCAGGTGGCGCCGCGTCTTCAGGAGAACATGATGAATCGCAAGACCCTGCTTTTGGTGGCCGTCCTGGCCGCCCTCGGCGCCGGTTCCGCGCTGGCCGCTACCCAGGCGGGCGATGCGCACAAGCCGGCGCGCGCGAGCCTGGACAAGAACAACGATGGCGTGATCGACAAGGCCGAGGCGGCCGCGCACCCGCGCCTGGCCGAACGCTTCGCCGAACTGGACAAGAACGGCGACGGCAAGCTGAGTGCCGAGGAACGTCCGCATCGCAAGGGTATGCGCGGCCCAGGCCGGCACGGCGGTGGTGAGCGCGGCGGGATCGCCTTCAAGAAGCTGGACACCGATGGCGACGGCAAGGTCAGCCGTGCCGAAGCCGCGGCGGATCCGAAGTTTGCCGAGCGTTTCGATACGCTGGACGCGAACAAGGATGGCGCGATCGATCGCGTCGACCGCGAGCTGCGCGGCAAGCAGCACCGGGACGCATGGTTTGCCAAAGCCGACGCCGACAAGGACGGCAAGCTGACCCGCGCCGAGATCGACCAGGCCGATGCCGCGCGGCGTGCCGAAGCCCAGCAGCGCATGCAGGCGCGGATGGACGAGCGCTTCGCGACGGCGGACGTAAACAAGGACGGTCGCCTGTCGCGTGACGAAGTGAAGGACGGTCGCCTGGCCAGCCGCTTCGACGCGCTCGACACCAACAAGGACGGCTTCCTGTCCAAGGACGAGCTGGCGGCAGGCAAGCCTGCCCGCCGCTGAGCGTAACGACGTGCACCCGGCTTTCCGGGTGCACGTCCCATTGCTTCAGAACTGCAGTCGGCCCGACATGACCAGGCCGGCCAGCAGGCCGGCGGTCGCCAGCGTGAACCCCAGGACGCAGCCCCATACGCGCCAGATGCGCTGGCGGCGCATGCGCCGACGCTCGCCTTCGGGATCGCGCAGCAGATCGCGGGCCTGCCGGCGTTGCAGGATGCGCGGTAGCCAGCGGCCCGAGGTCCAGCCGATGACGGCCATGTAGGCCAGGGTCAGCGCCATGTGCGGCATCCAGCCCGGTACCCGCGCCAGCGCGCTGATGCCGACGATGAAGAGCAGGATGGCGAGCGTGTTCACCGTGCCGTAGCGCAGCAGTTGGTCGCGTTCGCGCGTGTCCAGCGGATCGCGCAGGTATTTGCGGATGCCGAACCACACCGCGCCGATGCCCACCAGCGTGCCGAAGGCTGTCGCGCCCAGCGCGCCGCCCAGCAGTTTGAGCAGGCCCTTGCCGGCGACCGCGCCGCCCGTGCCCAGCACCACCGCGCCCGCCGATGGCGGCGCCGTGATCGCGAGCATGCCGAGCACACCGCTGGCGAACGCGGCCGAGGGCGCCGACGTGCGCGCGAAGTCGCCGAAACGCGCCATCAGTTCGTCGCGCACGTACTGGCGGGCACGCGACAGGCGCTTGCGCACGGCGGCATCGGTGATGCCGAGCAGCGCGGCGACCTGCTGCGAGCGCTGGCCTTCGCGGTAGTACAGCAACAGCACTTCGCGGCTGTCCTCCGGCAGGGCCGCGATAACCTCGCGCGCCGCTGCTTCCTGTTCGGTCTGCAACAGCGTTTCGGCCGGCGTAGGTGCGGTGTCGGCGGCCAGCGTCAATGCGATCTCGGCGGTTTCCCCCGTCATCGGCCGGCGCCGCTGCGCGCGCAGGTGGTCACGGGCCAGGTTGCGGGTGATCTCGCGCAACCAGGGCAGGAAGCTGTCCGGGTTCTTCAGCGTCGCCAGCTGCCGCCAGCCTTTCAGGAAGGCTTCCTGCGCGATGTCCTCGCTGGCCTGCACGTCGCGCGTGATCGCCAGCGCGATGCCGGTCACTGCGTTCTGGCACAGCGCGACCACGCGGCCGTAGGCGGCCTGGTCGCCGCGCGCGGCAGCGGGCAGGGCATCCCGCAGGGAAAGTTCGATCGCCAGGGTGTCCATCCGGTCTCCGCGTTCCGCCCGGTGCATCCGGGCCCGACAGGCACGACGACCGAGGGACCGAAGTGTGACCCACCCCGACCGGTCGCGGCACTACAGCGGCAGGCGGCCCGTGCGCACCAGCACGAACAGGATGGCGCCGACCGCGAGCAGACTGCTCAGCGCCACGGCCTTGCGGCCGATCACGTAGTCGTAGCCGCGTCGGCGCTTGGCGTTGGCGGGGTAGGCCAGGATCGGATCCATGATCCGCGGCAGCATGATCAGGTACTGGTAGTTGATCGCGCCCATGCCGAGCACGGTGATCGTCATGATCGCCCCCCATCCGGGCGCGAGTACCGTCGCCAGCATCAGGCAGAACAGCCAGGCCGAGCCGGTGATGGTGTTGAGCGCCATGAAGCGGCGCACCTGCAGGCGTTCCTGCGCGGTCTGGCAGAAACGCGCGAGATACCACCAGGTGAAGGCGTAGCCGATCAGGCCGCCGACCACGCCACCGAGCGCACCGCCCAGCGCGGCCGGATGCTGGGTGATCTGTTCGAAGATCACGCCCAACGAGCCGCCGGCTACGCCACCGGTGATGCCGCCGGTGGTCACGCCGCCGGTGCCCAGCTTGCCCAAGCCGATGCCGCCGCCCAGCACGCCGGTGCCGATCACGGTCGCTGCGCTCGCCGCGGGCATGGCGCCGACCAGCCCGCCCAGCACGATCATCGTGAAGGCAGCGCCGGGCGCGGTCGAGCGGGCGAATTCGCCGAACCGCTGCATCAGCTCGTCGCGGACCATGCTGCGCGCGCGCGACAGGCGCTTGCGCACGGCGGCATCGCTCAGGCCGAGCAGGTCGGCGACCTGCTGCGAGCTCTGGCCCTCGCGGTAGTACAGCAGCAGCGTTTCGCGACTGTCTTCGGGCAGCGACGAGATGATCTCGGTCGCGACGATTTCCTCTTCGGTCTGCAGCAGGTGCTCGGACGGGGTCGGACCGGGATCGGCCGCCATGCCGATCGCGATCTCCGCCGCTTCGCCCGACAGCGGGCGGCCGTGCTGCGCACGCAGCCAGTCGCGGGCGAGGTTGCGGGTGATCTGGCGCAGCCAGGGCAGGAAGCTCGCGCTGTTCTTCAGCCGGTCCAGCTGCTGCCACGCCTTGAGGAAGGCTTCCTGCGCGATGTCCTCGCTGGCCTGCACGTCGCGCGTGATCGCCAAGGCAATCGCGGTGACGGTGTTCTGGCAGGCGTGGACGATGCGGCCATACGCCTCCTGGCTGCCGCGCGTGGCGGCGGGCAGTTCGGCTTGCAGCATCAGGTCCAGGGCAAGGGCGTTCATGGCGTCAGGATCATCGGGTGGGCTGATGACCCTGACGGGCCGGGAGGACGGATGTGACCGATCGCCCGGGGCGCATGCCTTCAGCCGCCGGTGGCGGGCTGGATGCGGATGCGGTCTTCCTCCGGCGCCTCATCCACGGGCGCCGGCGGCGCCTCCTGCTGCGGCACGGGAACGGGAACCGGGGCCGGCGGCGGAGCCGGGCGCCGCATCCACATGATGGCGGCGGCCAGGGCGATCAGCGCCAGCAGGATCAGGCGGATACGCCAGGCCCAGGAGCGCTGCGGCGTGGCGGCGGGTTCCTGGTCGCTGCGGAACGTCAGCGAAGGGCCGTAGCCCGGGCGCGTGGTTTCCATCAGGCCGGCGTCGCGCAGCAGTTCGCGCGCGCGCGGCTGGTCTTCGGCATGGCGCACCCAGACCGCCGGCTGCAGTTGCGCCTTCACCGGCTCGGTGTAGCTGAACTGACCGCCCCGTTTGCTGTGGTACGAACGGCCGTTGCTGATGAAGACCGGGATGCCGGCGTCGTTCAGCAACTTGGCCACGCCTTCGACGGTCTCGATGCGCTGGCTGGAAAACACTTGCCGCATGCGTAAGCCCTCAGTCCTTCGCCGGTACGGCCGATGCCGCTTCGGCATCCGGCACCACGCGGATCAGGCCTTCCTGCGCGGTGCTGGCGACCAGGCGGCCCTGGCGGTCGAAGATCTGCCCGCGCGCCAGTCCGCGCGAACTGCTCGCGCTGGGGCTGTCGATCGAATACAGCAGCCAGTCGTCGGCGCGGAACGGGCGGTGGAACCACAGCGCGTGGTCGAGCGAGGCCATCTGCACATTCGGCTGGTAGTAGCTGATGCCATGCGGGTACGTCGCCGTGCCCAGCAGCTGGAAATCGGACGCGTAAGCGAGCAGGGCGCGATGCAGTTCCGGCGAATCGCCGACCGGCTCGCTCAAACGGAACCACACCTGCTGGAACGGCGGGCGCTTGGGCGGGTTCAGTTCGTCGCGTGGATACACGTGGCGGAACTCGAACGGGCCGCGCCGCGACAGCCAGCGCTGCACCTTCGGCGGCAGCGTGGCCATGACCTCGGCGGGGACAGGCGGCGCGGGCGCGATGTCTTCCGGCTGCGGTACTTCCGGCATCGACAGCTGGTGCTCGGCGCCGTCCTCCTCGGCCTGGAACGACGCGGCGCAGAAGAACACCACGCGGCCGTGCTGGATCGCGGTGACCCGGCGGACCGAGAAGCTGCCACCGTCGCGCGTGCGGTCCACTTCGTAGACGATCGGCGCCTCGATGTTGCCGGCGCGCAGGAAATAGGCGTGCAGCGAATGCGCGCGGCGCTCTTCCGCCCCGCCGCCCACCGTGGCCTGCGCGGCCGACAGGGCCTGGCCCAGCACCTGGCCGCCGAACACGTACTTGGTGCCGATGTCGCGGCTCTGGCCGCGGAACAGGTTGTCTTCCAGCCGCTCCAGCGACAGCAGTTCGATCAGCTCGGAGACGACGGGTTCGGGTGCGGGCACGGCAGGGCCTGGAGTCTTGGCGAAGGCCGATTATACCGACCGGCCACGCACGGTCCGTCAGGGCAGCAGCCGCTCAAGTGGGGTGCTGCGCAGGATGGCGTCCCACGGGAACAGCGGGCCCGGATCCATCTTGCGTGGCACGCTGACGGCAGGATCGTCCGTGGCCGGTTCGCGCGCGGTGTCCAGGTCTTCGTGCCCGGCGATGTAGCGCAGCGCGGGCAGTTCGCGCCGCAGGTGCTCCAGCAGCGCGGCCAGTGCATCGATCTGCGCGTCGGTGTAGGGCTCGTCCATCGTCTGGCGGGCCACCGACAGCCAATCCGGATAGCGGCCGGTATTCACCAGCTCGATGCCTACCGAACGCGGGTTGTAGCCGCGTACGTGGTGGGCGATGCGCTGCGGCCGCACGTAGACGTGCACGCTGCCGTCCCGGTCGATGTAGTAGTGGCCGCTGTTGCCGGTGCCGGAGGCGTGCAGGATGCGTTCGCCGTAGTGCCGCGCCATCGCCAGGTCGGGCAGTTCGGTGCAGTGGATGACGACCAGGTCGATCTGCTGCAGCGGGCGCGCGTCCAGCTTGTCCTCGTACGGCAACAGGTCCACGTGGGGGGCGAAGACGGGCAGGTCGGTGCTCATGCTTCGATGCTAGCAGGCGGGGCATCGAACGGGCCGGGGACGGGCCGGTCCGGTAAACTGGCGGCCTTTCCGACGCGCGGGTTTCCCATGCCGCTCAATCCCGACTCCCCCCTGGCCAAGCTCATGGCCACCCTGCCGCGTGCCGGCAAGGTGGAGTGGATTGGCCTGCGGCCGGCCCGCGATGAGGTCATGGTGGCCACCGACGCGGTCGAGGTCGTTACCGGCGGCGGGCTGGTCGGCGACCGCTACAAGGGCGGCAGCGGCAAGCGTGGCATCACCCTGATCCAGGCCGAGCACCTGCCGGCGATCGCCGCGCTCGCGCAGCGTCCGGACCTGGCACCGTCGCTGCTGCGCCGTAACGTCGTCGTCTCAGGGATCCCGCTGGTCGCGCTGAAGGAACGTCGCTTCCGCATCGGCACCGCGGTGTTCGAGGGAACGGAGGACTGCGATCCCTGTTCGCGGATGGAAGACGCGCTGGGCCCGGGCGGCTACAACGCGATGCGCGGCCACGGCGGCCTGTGCGCGCGGATCGTCGAAGGCGGCACGTTCCGCATCGGCGACGCAGTGGAAGCGCTGTGATGCGCGGCCACTGCATCCTGTCGCACGGTTTCGAGAGCGGTCCCGACGCCACCAAGGTCACCGCGCTGGCCGATGTGGCCGAACGCCTGGGCTGGAGCCACGAGCGGCCGGACTACACCGATCTCGACGCCCGTCGCGATGTCAGTTCGCTGGGCGATGTCGTCGCGCGTCTGGAGCGCCTGCGCACGCTGGCACAGGCTGCCGCGTCGCGTGGGCCCGTGGTGCTGGCCGGTTCCAGTCTGGGCGCCTACATCGCCGGTCGCATTTCGCTGGAGGTGCCGGTGCGCGGGCTGTTCCTGATGGCGCCGCCGATCACCATGGGTCCGCTGCCGTTGCTGGATGCCGCGCCGGTGCCGGTGTCGGTCATCCATGGCTGGGACGACGAACTGATTCCCGCGCAGGCCGTGGTGGACTGGGCGCATGCGCGCCGCGCGCGCCTGCTGCTGGTCAACGATGGGCACCGCCTCTCCGATCATGTCGACGCTTCGGCGCAGGCGTTCGGGCAGCTGCTCGCCGCTCTCTGACGTACCGAGGTTTCCTTTGAAGTTCTTCGTCTCCTGCGCCAAGGGCCTGGAATACCTGCTCGCCGACGAGTTGCTCGCGCTCGGCGTGCCCAAGGCCACCGCGACCATCGCCGGCGTCAACGCCGAGGGCGAGTCGGTGGATGCGCAGCGCGCCGTGCTGTGGTCGCGCCTGGCCAGCCGCGTGCTGTGGCCCATCGCCGAGTTCGAATGCCTGAACGAACAGGCGCTCTACGACGGCGTGATGGCGATCGCCTGGGAAAACCACACCCGGCCGGAACTGACCCTGGCGGTGGACGCCCATGTCTCCGGCGAAGCGATCACCCACGCGCGCTATGCCGCGCAGCGCGTGAAGGATGCCGTCGTCGACCGCCTGCGCCAGCAGGGCCTGGAGCGACCGTCGGTGGATGTCGAACAGCCGGACCTGCGCATCAATCTGTCGCTGCGCAAGAACCGCGCGACGATATCGATCGACCTGGGCGGTGGCCCGATGCACCGTCGCGGCTGGCGGCAGGCGCAGAACGAAGCGCCGCTCAAGGAGAACCTGGCCGCGGCTGTGCTGATGCGTGGCGGTTGGCCGGCGATCTACCACGAAGGTGGCGCGCTGCTCGATCCGATGTGCGGCAGTGGCACGCTGTTGATCGAAGGCGCGCTGATGGCTGCCGACGTGGCCCCGGGTTTGCAGCGACACGGCAACGCGCTGCCGACCCGCTGGTCGGGCTTCGACGTGGCCGCGTGGCGCGCGCTGTTCGCCGATGCTGTGCAGCGCGAATCGGACGGGCGCAAGGCGCTGCGGCCGGCGTTCTTCGGCAGCGACATCGACCTGGGCGCGATCCGCGCCGCGCGCGACAACGCGGTGTTGGCCGGCCTGGCCGGCCAGTTGCAGTTCGAGACCTGCGACGTCGCGCAGTTGCCGACCCGCGAGGAGTCGCGCGGACTGGTGGTCTGCAATCCGCCGTACGACGAGCGCTTGGCGGCCGACGCTGAGCTGTATCGCGCCCTCGGCGATGCGTTGCAGCGCGCCGTGCCGCAGTGGCGGGCCAGCCTGCTGTGCGGCAACGCCGATCTCGGCTATGCCACCGGCCTGCGCGCGGCCAAGAAGTACCAGCTGTTCAACGGCGCCATCGAGTGCGCATTGATCGTCTGCGATCCCGTCGCCACGCCCGCGCGCGAACCGCGCGAGGCCAAGCCGCTGTCCGACGGCGCGCAGATGGTCGCCAACCGCCTGCGCAAGAACCTGAAGAAGTTCAAGAGCTGGCGCACGCGCGAGGGCATCACCTGCTACCGCGCCTACGACGCCGACCTGCCCGAGTACGCGGCGGCCATCGACGTCTATGAGGAAGCGGGCGGGCAGGGCCGTACCTTCCTGCATGTGCAGGAATACGCCGCGCCGGCGAGCATCCCCGAGCACGACGTGCGTCGCCGCTTCAGCGAACTGCTGGCCGCGACCCGCGAGGTCTTCGGTGTGCCGCAGGAACAGATCGCGGTGAAGGCGCGCGAGCGCGGCAAGGGCGGCTCCAAGTACGGGCGCATGCAGCAGCGCGACGAGTTCATCGTCGTGCGCGAGTCGGGCGCGTTGTTGCGGGTGAACCTGTTCGATTACCTCGACACCGGGCTGTTCCTCGACCATCGCCCACTGCGCCGGCGCATGGCGGAGGAAGCGCGCGGCAAGCGGTTCCTCAACCTGTTCTGCTACACCGGCGTGGCCAGTGTGCAGGCCGCCGTGGCGGGCGCGGCGAGCACGACCAGCGTGGACCTGTCGGCGACCTACCTGCAGTGGGGCGCGGACAACCTGGCCGAGAACGGCCTGGGCGGCGCGAAGCACCGCCTGGTGCAAGCCGATGCGGTGCGCTGGCTGGAAGCCGAGCACGCCGAGTACGACCTGGTCTTCTGCGACCCGCCGACGTTCTCCAACTCCGCGCGTGCGGACGACTTCGACGTGCAGAAGGAGCACGTGCGGTTGCTGCGCGCCGCGGTCGCGCGGCTGGCGCCGGGCGGCGTGCTGTATTTCAGCAACAACTTCCGCCGCTTCCGGCTGGACGAGAACGCGGTGGCGGAGTTCGCGCGCTGCGAAGAGATCAGCGCGGGCACGATCCCGCCGGATTTCGAGCGCAACGCCCGCATCCACCGCGCATGGCGGCTGACGCGGGCGTAACGCCGCGGGTCAGCCGACGAGCAGGACGAAGTCGCCGCGCTGCGACGCCATCGACAGCGCCAGTGTACGGCCGGTGGCGGCCAGATCGGCCGCCGACAGCTGCGTGGACGGCGGCTGTGCGCGGTACGCGGCATCGTCGGGCAGCGTGTCGCGCACGACATAGCCCATCAGCACGTTGACCAGCTCGCCCAGCGCGTCGAGCGCCAGCTCGTCGTCGCATTGCTCCGGCGTGAGCGAGAGCAGCGCGCAGGCCATCGCGTGCATCGTGGCGCGACTGCAGCCGACGCCGACCAGCAGCGATTCCGAACCGGACGCGATGCGCACGTGCGCGGTGACGTCGCAGGCGTCCAGCGCGGCGTCGTTGGCGATGCCGGCGGCCTGGCACTGGCTGCCGACCAGGCGCGGGAACAGGCGATTGCAGACACGGATCGCACTGGTGACCGCATCGGCCAGGGTATGGCCCGCGATGCCCAGTGCCAGCGCATGGTTGGCTTCGTCGAGGTCGCGGCGGTGCGCCGTCAACTCGGCTTCCAGCCGTTCGGCGTCCAGCACGCCCTGGTCGACCAGGATCTGGCCGAACAGCTTGCGGCCCTTTTTCTGCGCCGCGAGCAGCACGTCGAGCTGGACGTCGTTCAGCCAGCCCATCTCGAGCGCGATGTCGCCGAAGCGGCGGTCTTCCGCGCGCTGGCGTTCGTTGATGCGGCGCGCCTGGGTGGCGTCGAGCATGCCGTGCTGCAGGGCGAGTTCGCCGAGCAGGGGATTGGAGGCGCGCTGCGCGTCGAGCGCGGCAAGGAGTTGCGCCGAGGAAATGGTGCCGCGTTCCAACAGGAACTGGCCCAGGAATTTCGCTGCCATGATGGGTCGTCTCGTACGGAAGTGGGAAGGACGTGCGTGCCGGTCAGGCGACCGCTTCGTGCAGCACGCGATCCATCACCTCCGGATCGATGGGCTTCTGCAGATAGGACTTCGCACCCAGCTTCAGGCATTCCTCGATATCGCTCTGCGCGCCCAGCGAGCTGAGGATCACCACGCGGGCATCGGGATCCTGCGCGAGGATCTGGCCGAGGGCCTGCTTGCCGTCGCACTCGGGCATCACCAGGTCCATCAGCACCACGTCCGGCTTCAACGCCTGGTACTGGCTGACGGCTTCAAGACCGTTGCCGGCCTCACCCACCACGTGGAAGCCGCAGTCGTCGAGCTGGCGTGCCGCCAGCATGCGCAGCGCGCGCGAATCATCGCAAAGCAGAACCGTCGGACGTGACATCATTTCAAGATCCCCCTGTGGATCGTGTTGGCCGCGCGCGGATGCGACGCGGGGCGACATGTAGGCCGTATCGGCCGGCCCGGGGAGTTCTTGAGTGGGAGCGTCAGCGTCAGCGCGCCATGCCGGTAGCCAGCGTTTCCTCGACAAGGCTGAACGCGGAATGCGCGCCGCCGCGCGAGCCGCCCACGTCGGTGGCGAAATAGACCACGCCCGTGCCTGCCTGACGGTCGATCCACAGGCCAGAGCGCAGGCCGTAGGCATCGCCGGAGTGGCCGACGCGCGCGACGCGGTCGCCGAACGGATCGTCGCCGCAGCCTTGTACCGGTGTCGCCAGGGTCTGCACGGCGAGGCCGTAACGGCAGAAGAAGGCCTTGTTCTGTCCGCCGCCGGTGTCTTCTTCATGGGTCACGCCATTGCCGCCGTCGAAGGTCCATTGCGGCGCCACCATCGCCTCGACGCTGGCGGATGACAGCAGGCGCACGCCGTCCACCTCGCCGTTGTTCAGCAGCAGCCGGCCGATCTTCGCGAGTCCATTGGCAGAAATGCGCAATCCTCCCTGGGGCGAGAACAGCGCGCCGTTCTGGCCGGGTGCCCAGCGGGCGAGGTCGCAGGGCTGGCCGTCGGCGACCACCACCGGGCAGGCCGGTTTGCCCGCGCGGTTGTCGTCGCGGACCACCGCGCCGTCGCGGTACAGGACGACAGCGCGCGTGGCGGTGGCGTCGTCGCAGCCTGCCCAGTTGTAGCAAGCGTCGAGCTTCAAGGGCGCCAGCACCAGGCGGTGCATCAGGCGGTCGAAGCGCTCGCCGGTGGCGTTCTCCATCGCCATCGCGACCAGCGGGAAATTGAGGTTGGTGTAGCGGAAATGCGTGCCCGGCGCGTGCGCCTCGTCCCAGGCCTTCGGATCGTCGAGGATCGTCTTCAGCGGCGCGCCCAGCGGCGTGGCGTAGTAGCCGGCGGCATCGGTCAGGCTGGAGCGGTGCGAAAGCAACAGGCGCAGCGTGATCGGCGTGTCCGGGTGGCGGGGATGCCGCAGCGTCCAGCCCAGGTAGGTCGAGACGTCGGCATCGAGGTCGAGCGTGCCGGCTTCGACCAGCCGCATGACGCCGACCGACGTCACCAGCTTGGAGATCGAGGCGACGCGCACGGGATCGTCGGCGGTCACCTTGCGGCCGGTGGCGAGGTCGGCGAGGCCCTCGGCGCGCGTGGCGACGATGCCGTCGCGATCGAAGGCGACGCGAACCTGGGCGACGGGCTCGCCCGCCGATGCGACCGACGACGCGACCAGGCAGGCCAGCGAGGCGGAGACGCGGAGACGACGTGACGACATGGGCCAGTACCGTGCAGGAGCCGGCCCTGACTTTACTTCATCGTCGGCATCACGAACTCGGCCGCGTGGGTCTCCGGCCAGCGGGCGGTGATGGTCTTCAGGCGCGTGTAGAAGCGCACGCCATCGGGACCGTGCACGTGCAGTGGGCCGAAGATCGAGCGCTTCCAGCCACCGAAGCTGTGGAAGGCCATCGGCACCGGGATCGGCACGTTGATGCCGACCATGCCGGCCTGCACGCGGTGCGCGAACTCGCGCGCAGCGCCGCCGTCGCGGGTGAACACCGCGGTGCCGTTACCGTACTCGTGTTCGTTGACCAAGCGCAGCGCGGCGTCCAGATCCGGCACGCGCATCACGCACAACACCGGGCCGAAGATTTCTTCGCGGTAGATCCGCATGTCGGGCGTCACCCGGTCGAACAGGCAGCCGCCGAGGAAGAAGCCGTCCGCATGGCCATCGACCACATGGCCGCGGCCATCGATGACGAGCTCAGCGCCCTCGGCCACGCCGGCATCGACGTAGCCGCGTACCTTGTCGCGATGCGCGCCGGTGACCAGCGGGCCCATCTCGGGATCCTGGCAGCCGGGACCGATCTTCAGCGCCGCCACTTTGGGTGCGAGCGTGGCCACCAGCGCATCGGCGGTGGCATCGCCCACGCAGACGGCGACCGAGATCGCCATGCAGCGTTCGCCCGCCGAGCCGTAGCCGGCGCCGAGCAGGGCTGAGACCGCGCCATCGAGGTCGGCATCGGGCAGCACGACCATGTGGTTCTTCGCGCCGCCCAGCGCCTGCACGCGCTTGCCGTTGGCGCTGCCGCGCGCATAGATGTATTCGGCGATCGGCGTGGAGCCGACGAAGCTCAGCGCCTGCACGCGTGGCTCGTCCAGCAACGCGTCCACCGCGTCCTTGTCGCCATGGACGACGTTGAACACGCCATCCGGCAAGCCGGCTTTCTTCAATAGGTCGGCCATGAACAGCGCCGCGGACGGGTCGCGTTCCGAGGGCTTCAGCACGAAGGTGTTGCCGCAGGCCAGCGCCACCGGAAACATCCACAGCGGCACCATCGCGGGGAAGTTGAACGGCGTGATGCCGGCCACGACGCCCAGCGGCGCGTATTCGCTCCACGAATCGACGTCGCGACCGACGTTCATCGAATGCTCGCCCTTGAGCAGGTGCGGGATGCCGCAGGCGAACTCCACGACCTCCAGGCCGCGGGTCACTTCGCCGCGCGCATCGGAGAGCACCTTGCCGTGTTCGGACGTGATGATCTTCGCCAGGTCGCCGGCGTGCGTCTCCAGCAGCTCCTTGAAACGGAACATCACCCGCGCGCGATTCAGCGGGGTGGTGGCGGCCCAGGCGGGAAAAGCGTTGGAAGCGGCATCCACCGCCTGCTTCACGTCATCGATCGACGCCAGCGGCACGCGTGCGGTAACGGTGCCGGTGGCAGGATCGAACACATCGCCGAAGCGGCCACTGCCGCCTTCCACCCGCTGTCCGTTGAAGAAATGGTGCAGCGGGTGGCTCATGCGATGCTCCTCAGGATCGGATCAGGCCAGCGCCTCGCGCGCCGGCACGTAGGTGTAGCCGAGATCGTCGGCGACGGCCTTGTAGGTCACCTTGCCGGCGTGCACGTTCAAGCCATTGAGCAGGTGCTCGTCGTCCAGCAGCGCCTGCTTCGCGCCCTTGTTCGCCAGCTGCACGGCGAAGGGCAGGGTGGCGTTGGTCAGCGCGAAGGTGGACGTGCGGGCGACGCCGCCCGGCATGTTGGCCACGCAGTAGTGGATGATGCCGTCCACTTCGTACGTCGGATTCTGGTGGGTGGTGGCCTTCGAGGTCTCGAAGCAGCCGCCCTGGTCGATCGCCACGTCCACCAGCACCGAGCCGGGACGCATCAGCTTCAGCTGGTCGCGCGACACGAGCTTGGGCGCGGCGGCGCCGGGGATCAGTACCGCACCGATCACCAGGTCGGTGTCCGGCAGGCGCTCTTCGATGGCGTCGCGGGTGGAGTAGATGGTGGTCAACTGGTGGCCGTACAGCTCGTCCAGGTACTTCAGACGGTCGAGCGAGCGGTCGAGGATGGTGACGTGCGCATTCATGCCCATCGCCATGCGCGCGGCGTTGATGCCGACCACGCCGCCGCCGATCACGAGCACTTCGGCCGGCTTCACGCCGGGCACGCCGCCGAGCAGCACACCGGAGCCGCCCTGCGCCTTCTCCAGCGCGTGCGCGCCGGCCTGGATCGACATGCGGCCGGCCACTTCCGACATCGGCGCGAGCAGCGGCAGGCCGCCCTTGCGGTCGGTGACGGTCTCGTAGGCGATGCAGGTGGCGCCGGAGGCGACCAGCGCCTTGGTCTGCTCCGGATCGGGGGCAAGGTGCAGGTAGGTGTAGAGCACCTGGCCGGGGCGCAGCATGGCGCACTCGTTCGGCTGCGGCTCCTTCACCTTGATGATCATGTCGGCGCGGGCAAAGATCTCTTCGGCCGTGTCGACGATCTGCGCGCCGGCCTTGATGTACTGGTCGTCGGTCAGGCCGATGGCCTTGCCGCCGTCGCGCTGGACGATGACCTGGTGGCCGTTCGAGACCAGCTCGCGCGCACCGGACGGCGTAAGGCCGATGCGGTATTCGTGGTTTTTGATTTCCTTGGGGACGCCAATCAGCATGTTGCTCTCCAGTAGCGGGAAGGGGCTTCGCGCGCGGGGGAGCGCTGGGGCCGTTGGTCCGTAATTTTACGCGGTTGCCCGTATGGTGTCCGCCAGGACACTCACGATCCGGTCGATGTGGCCCTTTTCCACGATCAGCGGGGGCGACAGGGCGATGACGTCGCCGGTCACCCGGGTCAGCAGGTGGCCTTCGTGGAAGGCGCGGGCGAAGACGTCGTAGGCCCGGGTGCCGGGCGCGCCCGGGCGCGGGGCCAGTTCGATGGCGCCGACCAGGCCGAAGTTGCGGATGTCGATGACGTTCGGCAGGTCCTTCAGCGAGTGCAGCGCCTCCTGCCAGTAGTCGCCGAGGCTGAGCGCCTTGTCGAACAGGTTTTCCTCTTCGTAGGTGTCCAGCGTGGCGAGCGCGGCAGCGCAGGCCAGCGGATGCCCGGAGTAGGTGTAGCCATGGAACATGTCGATGGCGTTGTCCGGCCCGCTCATGAAGGCCTCGAACAGGCGCTCGGAGACGAAGGTGGCGCCCATCGGCACGCAGCCGTTGGTGATGCCCTTCGCCGCGGTGATCATGTCCGGCGTGACGCCGAAACGCTGCGCGCCGAAGGCATGGCCCACGCGGCCGAAACCGGTGATCACTTCGTCGAAGATCAGCAGGATGCCGTGCTTGTCGCAGATCTCGCGCAGTCGCTGCAGGTAGCCCTGCGGCGGGATGACCACACCGGCCGAGCCGGAGATCGGTTCGACGATGACAGCCGCGATCGTGGAGGCGTCGTACAGCGCGATCTGCCGCTCGAGATCCTCGGCCAGTTCGAGGCCGTGCGGCGGCAGGCCCTTGGAGAACGCATTGCGCGACACGTCCAGCGTGTGGCGGATGTGCGACACCGCCGGCAGGCCCGGGCCGAACCACTTGCGGTTGTTCGGCAGGCCGCCCACGGACATGCCGCCGAAGCCGACGCCGTGGTAACCCTTCTCTCGACCGATGAAGCGCGTGCGCTGGCCTTCGCCACGCACGCGGTGGTAGGCCAGGGCGATCTTCAGTGCGCTGTCGACGGCTTCTGACCCGGAGTTGCTGAAGAAGACCTTGTTGAGGTCGCCCGGCGTCAGCGCGGCCAGGCGCTCGGCCAACTTGAACGGCAGTGGCGAGCTCATCGAGAAATTGGGCGCGAAGTCCAGCGTGCCGACCTGCTGCTTCACCGCTTCGACGATGCGCGGCCGGGCATGGCCGGCATTGCAGCACCACAGGCCTGCAGTGGCATCCAGCACCTCGTGGCCGTCGACATCCTTGTAGTACATGCCCGACGCGCTCGCCAGCAGACGCGGCTTGGCCTTGAACTGCTTGTTGGCGGTGAACGGCATCCAGAAGTGGTCCAGCGAACCGGGCGCTTCCAGGTTCTGGCGTGCGTAGTGGTCGGCCAGGGCGGAGGAGGTGTCGTCGGCGCTCATCGCGGCTCCAGGGGGACGGGACGGATGCGGGCAGCTTAGCGCGTTGAAAAAACTTTACAACCGTACCGAAGGTCGGATTCCCGGCGCAAACGCGCATCGGCCCGCCATCGTTCATCGGCCGTGCGAATCCCCGGGAAAGCCCGGATTGACCGGCCGGTCCCGGGGTGTAAAGTATCCCGCAACACTTTCCGCTTTCCTGCCAGGGTGGTGATGGACATCGGCGCGCGCCTGCAACTGGTCCGCAAATCCAAAGGCCTCAGCCAGCGCGAGCTGGCCAAGCGCGTGGGCGTCACCAACAGCACCATCTCGCTGATCGAGCAGAACAAGGTCAGTCCTTCGGTCAGCTCGTTGAAGAAGGTGCTGGACGGTATCCCGATCTCGCTGGCCGACTTCTTCACGCTGGACCTGGAGAAGGGCCTGCCCGACAGCCCGTTCTACGTCGCCGCGGACCTGCCGGACGTCGGCAGCAACGGCATCCACTACTTCCTGGTCGGCCAGCATCGCCCGCAGCGGCAGATGTGCATCCTGCGCGAAGTGATGCCGCCGGGCAGCGACACCGGCGACAGCATGCTGGCGCACGACGGCGAGGAAGGCGGCGTGGTGATCGCCGGCGAAGTGGAAGTCACCGTCGGCGAGCAGGTCCGCGTGCTAAGGGCCGGCGAAGGCTATTACTTCGAAAGCCGGACGCCGCACCGCTTCCGCAATGTCGGCGATGTCGACGCGGTGATCGTCAGCGCGAATACGCCCGCCACGTTCTGAACCTCTACCCCTCTCTGCCGGAGTCTCCATGAGCAACCCCCGCACGCAACAGGACTGGCAGGCGATGGCCGGCGCGCTGTCGATCCGCACGCAGGCTTTCATCGACGGCAAGTATGTCGATGCTGCTTCGGGCAAGACCTTCGATTGCGTCAGCCCGATCGACGGGCGCGTACTCGGCCAGGTAGCCGATGGCCAGGAAGAGGACATCAACCGCGCCGTCGCCGCGGCGCGCCGAAGCTTCGAGGCGGGCGCGTGGTCGAACGCGCGTCCGACCCACCGCAAGAAGGTGCTGCTCAAGCTCACCCAACTGATCGAACAACACGCCGACGAACTGGCGCTGCTGGAATCGCTGGACATGGGCAAGCCGGTCGGCGATGCGCGCAGCGTCGACGTCGCGGCGACCATCCGCTGCATGGGCTGGACCGCCGAGGCGCTGGACAAGGTGTATGGCGAAGTCGCGGCCACCGGCCAGGACGAACTCGGCCTGGTGACGCGCGAACCGCTGGGCGTGATCGGTGCCATCGTGCCGTGGAATTTCCCGCTGTTGATGGCGACGTGGAAGCTGGCGCCGGCGTTGGCGATGGGCAATTCCATCGTGCTCAAACCGTCGGAGAAGTCGCCGCTGACCGCGATCCGCCTGGCCGAACTGGCGATCGAGGCCGGCATCCCCGCGGGCGTGCTCAACGTGGTGCCCGGCTTCGGCAAGACCGCCGGCGAGCCGCTGGCGCTGCACATGGATGTGGATGGGCTGGTGTTCACCGGCTCCACCGCGGTCGGCAAGCGCCTGTTGCAGTGCGCGGGCCTGTCGAACATGAAACGCGCCTACATGGAATGCGGCGGCAAGAGCCCGAACATCGTCTTCGCCGATGCGCACGACCTGGAGGTCGCGGCGAAGGCCGCGGCGGGCGGCATTTTCTACAACCAGGGCGAAGTCTGCACGGCGGCTTCGCGCCTGCTCGTTGAGCGCTCCATCAAGGACGAGTTCGTCGCCCGCGTGGTCGAGGCCGGCAAGGCCATGCGTCCGCGCCACCCGCTCGACCCCGGCGCGCCGATGGGCGCGATGGTGGACGAAGGGCAGACCCGACGCGTGCTCGACTACATCGAGAAGGGCAAGGCCGAGGGCGCACGGTTGGCGCTGGGCGGCCAGCGCGCCGACGTGGTCAGTGGCGGCTGCTACATCGAGCCGACCGTGTTCGACAACGTGGCGCACGAGCACACCATCAGCCGCGAGGAGATCTTCGGGCCGGTCCTGTCGGTGATTGCGTTCGACAGCGAGGAAGAAGCGCTGCGGATGGCCAACGACAGCGAGTACGGGCTGGCGGCGGGCGTGTGGACGCGCGACATCAGCCGCGCGCACCGCGTGGCGCGAAAGCTGCGCGCGGGCAGCGTGTGGGTGAACTACTGGGACGGCGGCGACATGACCGCGCCGTTCGGCGGTTACAAGCAGTCCGGCAACGGACGCGACAAGTCGCTGCATGCCTTCGACAAGTACACCGAGATCAAGGCGACCTGGATCAACCTGGGCAGCTGATCCGACCTCCGCAGCGGGCGGGCGGTTCTGCCAGAATCGCCCCGTCCCACCGACCGGCCCGTCCATGACCGCTACCGCCACCGTTGCCCCCGCGCCGGCCAACTCGCCCGGCCGCGTGCTGTTCGCCAGCCTGATCGGCACCACGATCGAGTTCTTCGATTTCTACATCTACGCCACGGCGGCGGTGATCGTCTTCCCGAAGCTGTTCTTCCCGCAGAGCGACCCCGCGACCGCGACGCTGCAGTCGTTCGCGACCTTCGCGCTGGCCTTCATCGCGCGGCCGGTGGGCTCGGCGCTGTTCGGCCACTTCGGCGACCGCATCGGCCGCAAGGCCACCTTGGTGGCTGCGTTGCTGACGATGGGCATTTCCACGGTCGTCATCGGCCTGTTGCCGACATACGCACAGGTCGGCGTGCTGGCGCCGGCGTTGCTGGCGCTGTGCCGGCTGGGGCAGGGCATCGGCCTGGGCGGTGAATGGGGTGGCGCGGTGCTGCTCGCCACCGAGAACGCGCCGCCGGGCAAGCGTGCGTGGTACGGCATGTTCCCGCAGCTGGGCGCGCCGATAGGCTTCCTCTGCTCGACCGGCATCTTCCTGCTGCTGACCGAGATGATGACCGACGCGCAGTTCCTGGCATGGGGCTGGCGCATCCCGTTCCTGGCCAGTGCGGCGCTGGTGTTCGTGGGCCTGTGGGTGCGCCTGCGGATCACCGAAACGCCGGATTTCCAGAAGGCGCTGGACAAGGACGAGCGCGTGAAGGTGCCGATGCTGACCGCGGTGCGCGAGCACCCGTTCGCGCTGGTGGCGGGCACGTTCGCGCTGGTGGCGACCTTCGTGCTGTTCTACCTGATGACGGTGTTCGCGCTCAGCTGGGGCACGTCCAAGCTCGGTTATTCGCGTGAACATTTCCTGATGCTGCAGATGGTCGGCGTGCTGTTCTTCGCGCTGACCATTCCGCTGTCGGCGCTGTATGCGGACCGCTACGGTCGCCGCAACGCGATGATCGTGGCGACGCTGCTGATCATCGGCTTCGGGTTCGTCTTCGCGCCGCTGCTGGAATCGGGCAGCGACCTGGGCGTGCTCGCCTTCCTGGCGCTGGGGCTGGGCGCGATGGGGCTGACCTACGGGCCGTGCGGCACGATCCTCGCGGAAATGTTCCCCACCGCAGTGCGCTACACCGGCGCGTCGCTGGCGTTCAACCTGGCCGGCATCCTGGGCGCCTCGCCGGCGCCCTACATCGCCACGCGACTGGGCGAGCGTTACGGCCTGGCGTCGGTGGGCTGGTATCTGGCGGCCATGGCAGGGCTGACGCTGATCGCGCTGCTGGCCATGCCGCGCCGTATCGAGGTGCGCTAGCCGAACAGGCGCTTCACGGTGCGGCTGAGCCAGCCGCCCTGCTGGTGTTCGCGGACGAACCGGTTCAGGTGCTTCTTGACCGACTCGGCATAGGCCTTGTCGTCGTTGCGGATGTGGTTGAACAGCCAGCGCGACAGCATGCTGCGCAATTCGTCGACGATGTCCTCGCCGGCCTGGAAGCGCATGCGGTACTCGGATACGCGCTTGGTGAAGATCTCGTGCACCCGTTTGTGCGCCGCGCTGAACGGGTAGCCGGCCTCTTCCATCAACTCCTCCTCGAAGGCGAAGTGGGAGAGGGTGTAGTCGACCAGTTCGTCGATGACTTCGCTGACCGCGAAGCGCTCCATCGATTTCTGGGTGACGTGGAGGTGGTTGATCATCTCCACGATGCGGCGGTGCTGGCCATCGATGATGTCGATGCCCGTGTCCATGTCGTCCTGCCAGATCAGCAGTGTCATGTGCGTGTCCCCTGCCGGCGGATGCCGGAATGCAGGGAAATCTAGGTGCGCGCCCGCGCCGCGGCATTGATCGGGATCAATGCTGCGACACGCTGACGCAGCCGGGTGTCAGCCGTTCGAGACCACCCGGTTGCGGCCGCCGGCCTTCGCCAGGTACAGACGCCGGTCGGCTTCGCTGAGCAGATGGTTGAGGGTCTGGCCGGGGAAGCGCGTGCGGAATACGCCGATGCTGACCGTCATCTTCAGCTTGCGGTCGCCGATATCGACCTCGAGGGCCTCGATGGCGGTGCGCAGCGACTCGAAGTACTCCACCGACTCGCTTTCGCCCAGGTAGGGCACGAGCGCGCAGAACTCTTCGCCGCCGAAGCGCGCGACCAGGTCCTGCGTCCCGGCATGGCGCGCGATGGTCTGCGCGACCGCCTTCAACGCCACGTCCCCGGCTTCGTGACCGTAGGTGTCGTTGATGTGCTTGAAGTGGTCGATGTCGACGATGGCGGCGGTCACCGCCTGCTGCCGGCCGAGCGTGTTGGGCAGCAGTGCGTGGCATTCGGCCAGGAAGTGGCGGCGGTTCGGCAGGCCGGTCAGGAAGTCGCGCGTGGCGAGGTCCTGCAGCGTGCCGATCAGTTCCAGCTGGTCGATGTTCTGCGATACACGGCAGAAGAACTCTTCGCGCGAGAACGGCTTGTGCAGGAAATCGTTGGCGCCGCTCTTCAGGAACCGCGGCACCAGGCTGCCGTCGCTGGTGCCGGAGATGCCGATGATGGCCAGGTGGTCGCGGGCGTGGCGGGCGCGCAGGCGACGGGTGAATTCGTGCCCCTTCATGCCGGGCATTTCCTGGTCGACGATGGCCAGACGGATGTCGGGATTGGCATCCAGCATCGCCAGGCCGGCTTCGCCGTCGGCGGCCTCGACCACGCGGAAGCCGTACATCGACAGCAGGGCCGCCGCGTGCTGGCGGGCGGAACGCGAGTCGTCGACGACCAGTGCCGCGATACGCCGGTTGCGCTCCAGGCGCTGCACCAGCCACACCAGGTAGTCGATGCTGCCGGGGGTGTTTTTCAGCACGTAGTCCACGACCTGCCGGCGCAGCACCTGCTCGCGCATGGCGTCGTCGTAGACGCCGCTGACCACCACGGTGGGCAACTGGCGGGACAGGAAGAACTCCACGACCTCGTCGTGGCTGCCGTCGGCCAGGACCAGGCTGGTGACGGCCATAAACCAGTCCGGGTGGCGCTCCAGCGCTGCGCGCGCCTCGGCGAGCGTGGCCGCGTAGACGACGGGCAGGTTGAGCTTCTGCTCGATCGCTTCGCCGATCAGGCGGGCGTGGGTGCGCGAGTTCTCCACCACCAGGATGCGCTGGGGCAGCGGGGACGGGCTGGCGGGTGCGGGCGAGGCACGCAGGGGTGTCGGCATCGTCATGGGCGTTACGGAGGTTCCATGCCTCCCTATCGGCACGCCGGGCGCGGACTTGAGAGCGCCGTCACGAAAATGAAACAGGTGCCGCCGGCTTACCAGAGCGCGTCGCGCAGCTTGTACCAGGCCATGGCGGCCACCAGCAGGGGCGTGCGCAGGGCGCGGCCGCCGGGGAAAGGCAGGTGGTCGATCTTCGCGAACAGGTCCAGCCGCTCCGATTGTCCGCGGATCGCCTGGGCGAGGGTGGTGCCGGCCAGGCCGGCGGCGATCAATCCGTGCCCGGAGAAGCCCTGGGCGAAATAGAGGTTCGGCGCCAGCCGGCCCCAGTGCGGTGCGCGGTTGAGCGAGATGTCGATCATCCCGCCCCAGAGGTAGTCGATGCCGACATCTCGCAACTGCGGGAACACGCGGTGCATGCGCCGGGTCATCACCCCGCGCAGGTTGGGCGGGGGCAGGGTGGAATAACTCGCGCGGCCGCCGAACAGCACGCGGTGGTCACGGCCCAGGCGGAAGTAATCCAGCGCCCAATTGGTGTCGGCCACCGCCATGTCGTTGCGGATCAGGGCACGCGCGCGTTCCTCACCCAGCGGCGGCGTGGCGGCGATGTAGGTGCCCACCGGCATCACCCGCGACTCGAGTTCCGGCGCGATGCCGCGCACCAGCGCGTTACCGGCCAGGATGACGCTGTCGCAGACCACCTCGCCGGTCGCGGTCTTCAGCACGGGCCGCGCACCGCGCACCAGCTGGGTGACGCGCGAGCCTTCGAAGATCCGCACGCCGGCCTCCAGCGCGGCGCGACCCAGCCCCAGGGCATAAGCGAGCGGATGCAGGTGGCCGCTCACCGGGTCGTACATCGCGCCGAGGTAGCGGTCGCTGGCCAGTTCGCTGCGTAGGCGCTCGCGGCTCCACCACTGCACGGGGTGGCCGTAGCGGATGTTGAAGTCCTCGACCGCGTGTTCGACCTCGCGCTGCTGGCGGGGCTTGATCGGCACGGTGGCGTGGCCGTCGCGCCAATCGCATTCGATCCCGTGGCGGTCGATGCGGCCACGCAGCCAGCGCAGGCCGTCGACGGACAGGTCGAACATCTTCTTCGCGTCGTCGAAGCCGACCAGTGCTTCCAGCTTGGCTTCGCCGCAACCGAAACCCGCGATGGCCTGGCCGCCGTTCCGGCCCGAGGCACCCCAGCCGATGCGCTCGGCTTCCAGCACGACGACCTTGTATCCGGCCTCGGCCAGCTCCAGGGCTGCAGACAGGCCGGTATAGCCGGCACCGAGTATGCAGACGTCCGCGTCGATGCGCCCTTCCAGCACCGGCTGCGCGGGCAGCGGCGGGGTGCTGGCGGCGTACCAGCTGTCGGGATAGGCGCCGATTGCGGAGACCGGCGACATCACACCGCCCGCAGATACCACGCGTACTCCAGGTCGGTCACCTCGGTGTAGAAGCTGTGCATCTCCTTGAGCTTCTGCTGGCCGTAGATGTGCTGGAACGACGTGCCGAACTGCTCGCGGATGAACTCGCTGCCCATGAAGGCGGCGATCGCTTCTCGCCAGAACGGCGTGCGGATCTCGGTCTGGTCGTAGGCGTTGCCGGTCACCGGCGGGCCGGGGTCGAAGCCGTGCTCGATCCCGTGCAGCATGCCCGCCAGCACGGCGGCGGTGACCAGGTAGATGTTGGCGTCGGCACCCGCGATGCGGTGCTCGATGCGGGTGTTGGCCTCGTCGCTGTGCGGGATGCGCATGGCGACGGTGCGGTTGTTGTAGCCCCACACGTCGTTGAGCGGGACGAAGGCGTTGAGCACGAAGCGCCGGTAGCTGTTGGCGTGCGGGGCGAACAGCAGCAGGCAGTCCTGGTCGCTGCGCTGCAGGCCGCCGATGGCGTGCTTCAACGCGTCCGCAGGGGCGTCCTGCGGCGAGGCGAAGATGTTGCGGCCCTCGCCATCCAGCACGCTCGCGTGGATGTGCATGCCGCTGCCGGCTTGGCCGGCGAACGGCTTGGCCATGAAGCTGGCCATCAGGCCCTGCTGCTGCGCGACGGCCTTGATCGCGCGCTTGAGGTAGATGGCGTCGTCGCAGGCGAGCAGGGCGTCGTCGCGATGCTTGAGGTTGATCTCGAACTGGCCCGGCGCGTATTCGGCCACCGCGGTGTCGGCGGGAATGCGCTGCGCGCGGCACGCGGCCGCGACCGCGTCGGTGAAGCCGCGATAGTCGTTCAGGTCTTCCATGTAGTAGACCTGCGTGCTGGTGTTGCGCACGCCGGTCGCCGGATTGATCGACGTGCGCGGGCGGCCGGCATCGTCCATCCGCTGGTCGAACAGGTAGAACTCCAATTCCACCGCGACCACGGGCTTCAGTCCGCGCGCGGCGTAGCGCGCGAGCACGCGCTTGAGCACTTCGCGCGGGTTGGCCTCGAACATGCCGCCCTGCGCATCCTCCATGCTCAACAGCAGCTGTGCGGCCGGACGGGGCGACCACGGCACCGCCCGCAGCGATCCCGGCACGGGCCGGCAGACGCGGTCTTCGTCGCCGATGTCGTACCCCAGTCCGGTCTCCTCCACCGTATTGCCGGTGATGTCGGTGGCGATCAGCGACATCGGCAGGCAGACGCCGTCGCGGTACACCTTCTCCAGTGCGTCGCGGGTCACCCGCTTGCCGCGCAGCAGCCCGTTCATGTCCGGCAGCAGCAGGTCGATCTGCTCGCAGTCGGGCAGGGCGGCCAGCGTGGCGGCATCGTCGGCAGGCAGGGGAGACGCGGCGGAATCGGGGCGCATGAGGGCGTTCCTGGAGGCTGCGGCGCAGCTTAGCAGAGCAGCGGTCGCGTCAAGAATACTCAACGCAGGAAATCCTGCGCACCACGAAAACGCCCTAAATGGGTGCCGCGCCGCACCATATCGGCGCCGAAATCGTCGCGGGCGGGGTTCGTGTTGTAAAAATAAAACGGTCGGGTTAAGTTGCCCGGAAGCCATCCCGGGCTTCCTGCATGACCCCGCTGCCGCGGGTCGGTCTGCCGACCGACCACAAGCAAATCGGTGCGCATCCCTTCCTTGCCGTCGGCGAGAAGTACGTGCGCGCGGTGGTCGACGGGGCCGGCTGCCTGCCGTTGCTGGTGCCGACGCTGGACCCGGTACTGCCGCTGCGCGAGGTGCTCGCCGGCCTGGACGGGCTGCTGCTGACCGGCGCCGTCAGCAACATCGAACCGCACCACTACAGCGACGAATCCAGCTACGAGGGCAACCTGCTGGATCCGCGCCGCGATGCGACCAACCTGCCGCTGATTCCGCTCGCCATCGAGATGGGCGTGCCGGTGCTGGCGATCTGCCGCGGTTTCCAGGAAGTGAACGTGGCGTTCGGCGGCAGCCTGTACCAGAAAGTGCACGAGCAGCCCGGCTTCATGGACCATCGCGAGAACAAGGACGATCCGCTGGACGTGCAGTACGGCCCGGCCCACAGGGTCGCCCTGGTGCCCGGTGGCCTGCTGGCCACGTTGGCTGGCGATACCCAGGTGGTCGTGAATTCTCTGCATGGCCAGGGCGTGCGTCGTCTAGGCGAAGGCCTGGTGGTGGAAGCGCAGGCGCCGGACGGTTTGATCGAGGCGTATCGCCACGACGGCCCGGCCTTCATGCTCGCCGTGCAATGGCATCCGGAATGGAAAGTGCGGGAGAACCCGTTCTACCTGGCGATCTTCCGCGCCTTCGGCGATGCCTGCCGCGTGCGCGCGGCGGGGAGGGCGTCATGAAGCGGCGGCACCCGCCGCCATGGGAGGGCGGACGCTGACGCGTCCGTGCGGCTTCGTGCCCGGCGACACCACGCCGGCCTTTCCTCCCGACCGACTTCGTTCCCATGAGCCAGAAACAATCCCAACGCAAGAAGACCGAAACGCCCGAACCGTCCGAGAGTTCGCTGCGACGATGGTTGAAGGAGCGCCGCATCACCGAGGTCGAATGCCTGGTGCCCGACATCACCGGCAACGCGCGCGGCAAGATCATCCCGGCCGACAAGTTCAGCCACGACTACGGTACGCGTCTGCCGGAAGGCATCTTCGCCACCACCGTCACCGGCGATTACCCGGACGACTACTACGAACTGACCTCGCCCTCGGATTCGGACATGTTCCTGCGTCCTGATCCCGACACCGTGCGCATGGTGCCGTGGGCCGCGGATCCGACCGCGCAGGTCATCCATGATTGCTACACCAAGGATGGCAAGCCGCATGAGCTGGCGCCCCGCAGCGTGTTGCGCCGCGTGCTGGCCGCCTACGAGAAGGAAGGCCTGCGCCCGGTGGTGGCGCCGGAACTGGAATTCTTCCTGGTGCAGAAGAACACCGATCCGGATTTCCCGCTGTTGCCGCCCGCGGGCCGCTCCGGTCGTCCGGAGACGGCGCGGCAGTCGTACTCGATCGATGCGGTCAACGAGTTCGACCCCATCCTCGACCTGATGTACGACTACTGCGAGGCGATGGAGCTGGACGTGGATACGCTGATCCACGAATCCGGCGCCGCCCAGCTGGAAGTCAACTTCACCCACGACGACGCCCTGTCGCGCGCCGACCAGGTGTTCCTCTTCAAGCGCACGATGCGCGAGGCGGCGCTCCGCCATGGCGTGTACGCCACCTTCCTGGCCAAGCCGATGGAGAACGAGCCCGGCAGCGCCATGCATATCCACCAGAGCCTGGTGGACATCAAGTCGGGCCGCAACGTGTTCGCCGGCAAATCGGAAGGCAAGGGCAGCAAGGTCTTCGGCCACTACCTGGCCGGCTTGCAGAAGTACGTGCCGATGGCGATGGCCTTCTTCGGCCCCAACGTCAATTCCTACCGCCGGCTCGCGCTGGGCCAGGTGGCGCCGATCAACGTGCAATGGGGCTACGACAACCGCACGTGCGGCCTGCGCGTGCCCATGGATACGCCGGAGAACATGCGCGTGGAGAGTCGCTTCGCGGGCTCGGATGCCAATCCCTACCTGGCCATGGCCGGCACTCTGGCCTGCGGCTTGATGGGTATCCGCGAGCAGCTCAAGCCGACCGAACCACTGGCCAGCAGCGCGCAGGACATCGGTTTCGAACTGCCGCGCTCGCTGGGCGAGGCGCTGGATGCGCTGGAAGGATGCAAGCCGCTGCAGGAGTTGATGGGTGCACGATTCGTCCGTGCCTACATCTCGGTCAAGCGCAAGGAGTACGAAACCTTCTTCCGCGTGATCAGTTCGTGGGAGCGGGAATTCCTGTTGTTGAACGTCTGACTAATTGTTACTGTCTCCGCTGGGAGAGGTGACGCGAAGCGCCGAGTGCGACGCACCGGACGGTCGCGCACTGGGTCGCCGGACTCACGCTCGCTCCCGTGACAGAAAGCATTGATATCACGGAGCTCACATGACCCGACTCGACACCCGCACCCTGCAGCAGCTCGACGCCGAGCACCACCTGCATCCGTTCAACGACAACGCCGCGCTGGCCAAGCGGGGCACCCGCATCCTGACCAAGGGCGAGGGCTGCTACGTCTGGGATGCCGAAGGCAACAAGCTGCTCGACGCGTTCGCCGGCCTGTGGTGCGTCAACATCGGCTACGGGCGCAAGGAACTGGGCGAGGTCGCGTCGAAGCAGATGACGCAGCTGGCCTACTACAACAGCTTCTTCCAGTGCACGACCGAGCCGACCATCGAACTGGCGGCCAAGCTCGCCGAGCTGGCGCCGGGCGATCTCAATCACGCCTTCTTCGTCAACTCCGGCTCCGAAGCGAACGACACCATCCTGCGCCTGGTGCGGCATTTCTGGGCCGTGCAGGACAAACCGCAGAAGAACATCTTCATCGGCCGCCACGACGGCTACCACGGCACCACGATGGCCGGCGCCAGCCTCGGCGGCATGAAGGGCATGCACAAGCAGGGCGGCCTGCCGATCCCGGACATCCACCATATCGATCCGCCGTTCTGGTTCGCCGACGGCGGCGACCTGTCCGAGGACGAGTACGGCCTGGTCGCGGCGCGCCGGCTGGAGCAGAAGATCCTGGAACTGGGGCCGGATCGCGTGGCGGCCTTCATCGGCGAACCGATCATGGGCGCCATCGGCGTCTACATCCCACCGATGACGTACTGGCCCGAGATCGAGCGCATCTGCCGCAAGTACGACGTGTTGCTGGTGGCCGACGAGGTGATCTGCGGCTTCGGTCGCACCGGCGAATGGTTCGGTTCGCAGTATTTCGGGTTCCAGCCCGACGTCATGCCGGTGGCCAAGGGCATCACCTCCGGCTACATCCCGCTGGGTGCGGCGATGTTCAACGACCGCGTCGCCGGCGTGCTGAAGGACCAGGGCGGCGAACTGGCGCACGGCGCCACGTACTCGGGCCATCCGGTCTGCGCGGCGGTGGCGCTGGAGAACATCCGCATCCTGCAGGACGAGAAGATCGTCGAGACCGCGAAGCACGACGTCGCGCCGTACCTGGCCCAGCGGTGGGCTGAACTGGGCGAGCATCGCCTGGTCGGGCAGGCCCGCATCGCCGGCATGGTGGGGGCGTTGGAACTGGTGCCCGACAAGGGCAAGCGCGCGTTCTTCCCCGAGCGCGGCACGGTCGGTCCGCGTTGCCGCGACCACGCGCTGAAGCACGGGTTGATCCTGCGCGCCACCTGGGACGCGATGCTGCTGTCGCCGCCGCTGGTGATCACCCGCGCGCAGGTCGACGAACTGTTCGACAAGACATGGAAGGCGCTCAACGACACCGCGGCGGACCTGGGGCTGTAGGCGCGCCGGCGGGCGTGCGCTGCGTCACAGCGTGGCGGCCCGGGCGTATGATGGTTCCATCCCCCGATCCTGTTCCATGGAGTCCCCGATGAAGCTCAAGACCCTCACCGTCATGCTGGCCGCGACCGTCCTGGCCGCGTGTGGCGGCAAGGACGACAAGACCGCCGACGGCGCGCCGTCCAAGGCGCTCAACGTCTACAACTGGTCCGACTACATCGCCGAGGACACCATTCCCAATTTCGAGAAGGCCACCGGGACCAAGGTGACCTACGACGTCTTCGACAGCGACGAGATGGTCGAGACCAAGCTGCTGGCCGGCAGCAGCGGCTACGACGTCGTGGTGCCGTCGCTGAGTTTCCTCGGCCGGCAGATCCAGGCCGGCGTGTTCCTGCCGCTGGACAAGAGCAAGATCCCGAACCTGAAGAACCTCGACCCGGCCATGCTCAAGCGCATCGAGCAGCAGGACCCGGGCAACCAGTACGCCGTGCCGTACCTGTGGGGCACCAGCGGCATCGGCTACAACGTCGACAAGATCAAGGCGATCTTCGGCGATACCGCCGTCACCGGCAGCTGGGACGTGGTGTTCAAGCCGGAGAACGCGGCCAAGCTGAAGGACTGCGGCATCACCGTGCTGGACACGCCGTCGGAACTGATCCCGATCGCGCTGAACTACCTGGGCGAAGATCCGCACAGCTTCGACCCGGCGGTGATCGACAAGGCGGCGGCGCTGCTGAAGTCGATCCGGCCGTACATCCGCAACTTCCATTCGTCCTCGTACATCAACGATCTCGCCAACGGCGACGTCTGCCTGGTGGTCGGTTGGTCGGGCGACATCATCCAGGCGCGCGATCGCGCGGCCGAAGCCGGCAACGGCGTCAACGTGGCGTATTCCATCCCGAAGGAAGGCGCGCCGCAGTGGTTCGACATGCTGGCGATCCCGAAGGATGCCAAGAACGTCGACCGCGCCTACGCCTTCATCAACTACCTGCTGGACCCGAAGGTCGCGGCGGCGAACACCAACTTCGTGACCTACCCGAATCCGGTGCCGTCGTCGAAGCCGATGGTGGACAAGGCGATCGCGGACGACCCGACGATCTATCCGCCGGCCGACGTGGACGCGAAACTCTTCACCTTCGCGATCCTGCCGCCTGAGGTGGATCGCCAGTACACGCGCATCTGGACGGAACTGAAGACCGGACGCTGAAACACACGAGGGCGCGGGCCGTGACGGACGCGCCCTCTGTCATGGTGGCGACGGACGCGTGAGCGGACGGCGGCACAGGAGAGGGGAGGGGAGAAGGGGAGCAACCACGGCACGGAACCGGCCACTGCAATGACAGCACGCCCGCGGCAGCCATCGGCTGGTGCGGGGACCACATCAAGCCGCCCTCGCGGGCCGAATGGAGAGAGATTGATGAAACTGCGCGTACTGGCAACCACCCTGGCCCTCTGTACCCTCGCGGCCTGCGGCAAGTCCGGCGGCGATGCGGCCGCCACCGCCGACGGCGGCGCCAAACAGGTCAATGTCTACAACTGGTCCGATTACATCGCCGAAGACACGATCCCGAACTTCGAGAAGCAATCGGGCATCAAGGTCACCTACGACGTGTTCGACAGCAACGAGGTCCTGGAGACCAAACTGCTGGCCGGCAGCAGCGGCTACGACGTGGTCGTGCCGACGATGAACTTCCTTGGCCGGCAGATCCAGGCCGGCGTGTTCCTGCCGCTGGACAAGAGCAAGATCCCCAACTACGCCAACCTGGACCCGGCCCTCATGAAGCGCCTGGAGAACCAGGACCCGGGCAACCAGTACGCCATCCCCTACATGTGGGGTACCACCGGCATCGGCTACAACGTCGACAAGGTGAAGGCCGCGTTCGGCAACACGGACATCGCCAGCAGTCTGGATATCGTGTTCAAGCCGGAGAACATCAGCAAGCTGAAGGACTGCGGCGTGACCTTCCTCGACACCCCGTCGGAGATCATCCCGATCGCGCTGAACTACCTGGGCGAGGATCCGAACAGCCAGGACCCGGCGGTGATCGACAAGGCCGCCGCACTGCTCAAGACCATTCGGCCGTACATCACCAACTTCCACTCCTCGCAGTACATCGACGCGATGGCCAACGGCGACACCTGCCTGGTGGTCGGCTGGTCGGGCGACATCATCCAGGCGCGCGACCGCGCCGCGGAAGCGAAGAACGGCGTCAACATCGCCTACGCCATCCCGAAGGAAGGTGCACCGCAGTGGTTCGACATGCTGTCCATCCCGAAGGACGCCAAGCATGTCGATGAGGCCTATGCCTTCATCAACTACCTGCTCGACCCGCAGGTGATGGCCAACAACTCCAACTTCATCAGCTATCCGAACGCTATTCCGAAGGCGAAGGAACTGATGGACAAGTCGATCACCGAAGATCCGACCATCTACCCGACCCCCGAGGTCGAGGCCAAGCTCTTCACCTTCGCCATCATTCCGCCGGACGTGGACCGCCAGTACACGCGCATCTGGACGGAACTGAAGACCGGCAAGTAAGTCCCGCGGCCGGGGCAGGCGCGGCCTGCCCCGGATCCGGCGGTCCCACGCACGACATCACGGCCGGCGCCGATGCAGCGCCGGCCATCGGGGAAAACCATGGCGGCAGAACAGGGCAACGGCGCGGCATCGAATGGCAAGGCGAACGCGCAGGAGTACCTGCGCATCGTCGACGTGCGCAAGGAGTTCGACGGCTTCGTGGCCGTGGACGACACCAACCTGACGATCCGCAAGGGCGAGATCTTCGCGCTGCTGGGCGGTTCGGGCAGCGGCAAGTCCACGCTGCTGCGCTGCCTGGCGGGCTTCGAGAAGCCGACCTCCGGCAAGATCTTCCTGGATGGCCAGCTGCTCAACGACCTGCCGCCCTACGAGCGGCCGCTCAATATGATGTTCCAGTCGTACGCGCTGTTCCCGCACATGACGGTGGAGCAGAACATCGCCTTCGGCCTGAAGCAGGACGGCCTGGCGAAAGACGCCATCAAGAAGCGCGTCGAGGAGATGCTGGCGTTGGTGCAGTTGGGCAAGCTGGCCAAGCGCAAGCCGCACCAGCTTTCCGGCGGCCAGCAGCAGCGCGTGGCGCTGGCGCGATCGTTGGCCAAGGGGCCGAAGCTGCTGCTGCTGGACGAGCCGATGGGCGCGCTGGACAAGAAGCTGCGCTCGCAGATGCAGCTGGAACTGGTCAGCATCATCGAGAAGTCGGGCGTGACCTGCGTGATGGTCACCCACGACCAGGAAGAGGCGATGACGATGGCCACCCGCATCGCGCTGATGGACCAGGGCTGGATCCGCCAGGTCGGCACACCCGATGAAATCTACGAGCAGCCGACCAGTCGCTTCGCCGCCGAGTTCATCGGCTCGGTCAACCTGATCGAAGGCGCGGTGGAGGAGGACGAAGCGAACTACGTCACCATCCGCTCGCCGCAACTGCCCGACCCGATCTACATCGGCCACGGCATCTCGGGCTTCGAAGGCCAGGAAGTGGCGTTCGCGGTGCGGCCCGAGAAGCTGGGCATCGGCAAGGCCGAGCCGCCGCAGCCGCACAACAAGGCCAAGGGCGTGATCGAGGACATCGCCTACTTCGGCAGCCATTCGGTCTACCACGTGCGCCTGCCGAGCGGCTACAAGTTCATGGCCAACTTCGCCAACGTGCAGCGCTGGGCGAGCGAGGGCATGACCTGGAACGATGAAGTGTGGGTGTGGTGGGGCGACAACGACGGCGTGGTGCTCACCTCATGAATATCCTGCGCTCCCTCCAGAAACGCCTGCCGGGGCCGCGCTGGGGCGTGATCTCGGTACCGTACGTGTGGCTGCTGCTGTTCTTCGCGATCCCGTTCCTGATCGTGCTGAAGATCTCGTTCGCCAAGCTGGCGATCGCGATGCCGCCGTACACCCCCATTCTCGAATACATCGACGAGGCGCTGACGCTCAAGCTCAACCTGGGTAACTACGCGGCGCTGTTCACCGACTCCCAGTACATCGCGGCCTACCTGAGTTCGATCAAGATCGCGGCCATCTCCACCTTCCTCGCGCTGCTGGTGGCGTATCCGATCGCCTACGTGATCGCCCGCCTGCCGCCGTCCTCGCGCAACATCGCGATGATGCTGGTGGTGCTGCCGTCGTGGACGTCGTTCCTGATCCGTGTCTACGCGTGGATCGGCATCCTGAAGAACAACGGCCTGCTCAACAACCTGCTGATGAAGATCGGCCTGATCGACGAGCCCCTGCAGATCCTCTACACGCCGATGGCGGCCTACATCGGCATCGTCTACTGCTACCTGCCGTTCATGGTGCTGCCGCTGTACACCAACCTGGTCAAACACGACCATCGCCTGCTGGAAGCGGCGTACGACCTCGGCGCCAAGCCGTGGAAGGCGTTCTTCACGATCACGTTGCCGCTCTCGAAGGCGGGCATCATCGCCGGCTGCATGTTGGTGATGATCCCGGCGGTCGGCGAATTCGTCATTCCGGAACTGCTCGGCGGCCCGGACACACTGATGATCGGCCGCGTGCTGTGGGGCGAATTCTTCAACAACCGCGACTGGCCCGCGGCGTCGGCGGTGGCCATCGTCATGCTGATCCTGCTGCTGATTCCGATCCTGATCTTCAACCGGGTGCAGCAGCGCGAGATGGAAGGGAGGCTGACATGAGCCGGATCGGACAACGTGCGGTCAACTGGACGGTGCTCGGCCTCGGCTTCGCCTTCCTCTACATCCCGGTCTTCATCCTGATGGTGTACTCCTTCAACGAGTCGCGCCTGGCCACGGTGTGGTCGGGCTTCTCGTTCAAGTGGTACGGCGAACTGTTCCGCGACAAGCAGATGCTCGACGCGGCCTGGGTCAGCATCAAGGTGGCGTTCTGGACGGCGACCGCCGCGGTCGTGCTCGGCACGATGGCGGCGCTGGTGATGACGCGCATGCGGCGCTTCCCCGGCAAGACGCTGTTCGGCGCACTGATCACCGCACCGCTGGTGATGCCGGAAGTGATCATCGGCCTGTCGGTCCTGCTGATGTTCGTTTCGCTGGGCCAGGTGGTCGGTCTGCAGCCGCGCGGCATCCTGTCGATCTGGATCGCGCATGTGACCTTCACCCTGGCGTTCGTCACCGTGGTGGTGTCCTCGCGGCTGTCCGAACTGGACAAGTCGCTGGAAGAAGCCGCGATGGACCTCGGTGCGAACCGGATCAAGGTGTTCTTCCTGATCACCCTGCCGATCATCGCGCCCGCGCTGGTGTCGGGCTGGCTGCTTGCCTTCACCCTGTCGCTGGACGACGTGGTGATCGCCAGCTTCGTCGCTGGGCCGAGTTCCACCACGCTGCCGATGAAGGTGTTCTCGTCGGTGCGGTTGGGCCTGAGCCCGAAGATCAACGCCTTGGCGACGTTGATGATCCTGGTGGTCACCGTGGCCGCGGTCCTGGGCTGGTGGTTCATGTACCGCGAAGAGAAGCGGCGCCAGCGCGATATGCAGCTGGCGTTGCAGGACAACGGCTGACGCGCAGGCCGCCACGGCCCCCTAACGCCGCCATCGCCACAATGGCGGCCATTCCCATGCACCCTGTGACGCCATGACTGTCGAAACCATCAATCCCGCGACCGGGCAGGTCGAGTATCGCCACGAACTGATGACGGCCGCGCAGGTCGATGCGACGCTCGCCGCCGCACAACGTGCGTTCCCCGCGTGGGCGGCGCTGTCGCTGGCCGAACGTGGCAAGGTATTGCGTGCCATCGGGGCGGAGTTGCGCCGTCGTCGCGACGACATCCAGCGCACGATGACGGCGGAGATGGGCAAGCTGCGCAAGGAGGCCTTGGCCGAGGTCGACAAGTGCGCCGGCGCCTGCGATTACTACGCCGACCACGCCGCCGATTACCTGCAGGACCAGCCGGTGTCGACGGACGGCCAGCGCAGCTACGTGCGCTACGAGCCGATCGGTTGCGTGCTCGCGGTGATGCCGTGGAATTTCCCGATCTGGCAGGTGTTCCGTTTCCTCGCGCCCGCCTTCATGGCCGGCAACGTGGCCGTGCTCAAGCATGCGAGCAACGTGCCGCGCTGCGCCGATGCCATCGCCGAAGCGCTGGCGGCGGCCGGGCTACCGGACGGCGTGTTCGGCGTGCTGCACATCGACAACGACCAGGCGGCCGAGGTGATCCGCGATCCGCGCGTCGCGGCGGTGACGCTGACCGGCAGCGAGCGCGCCGGGCGTTCGGTCGCGGCCAATGCGGGCAGCCAGCTGAAGAAGAGCGTGATGGAACTCGGCGGCAGTGATGCCTTCATCGTCCTAGACGACGCCGACCTCGACAAGACCGTCGCCGGTGCCGTGGCGTCGCGTTTCGGCAATGCGGGCCAGACCTGCATCGCGGCCAAGCGCTTCATCGTGCAGGAGGGCATCGCGGACGCGTTCGTGCAGCGCTTCGTCGAGGCGGCGGCGAAGCTGCAGCTGGGCGACCCGCAGGACGACGCGACCACGCTCGCGCCGATGGCGCGGCAGGACCTGCGCGACGAACTCCACAAGCAAGTGCAGGCCAGCGTGTCGAAAGGCGCGAAGGTGCTGCTCGGCGGCACGCCCGATGGCTCGCACGCCGGCTATCCGGCCTCGATCCTCGATGCGGTCGCCCCCGGCATGCCGGCGTATGAGGAAGAACTGTTCGGCCCGGTCGCCAGTATCCTGCGGGTGAAGGACGATGCCGAGGCCGTGCGGGTCGCGAACGACACCACATTCGGTCTGGGCGGCAGCGTGTGGACGCGGGACGTCGATCGCGGCGATCGCATCGCGCGACAGCTGCAGGTGGGCGCGGCCTTCGTCAACGCCATCGTCCGCAGCGATGTGCGCCTCCCGTTCGGCGGCACCAAGCGCTCCGGCTTCGGCCGTGAGCTCGCCGAGCACGGCATCCACGAGTTCATGAACATCAAGTCGGTCTACGTGGCCTGAGGCGCGCGGTGGGCCAGGTGCCGCCGGAAGAGGGCGATCCACCGGTGGAACGGATGGTTACGGTGGTCGCCGTTTCGAAGCAGCGACCCCGGTGCCATCTTGTCGGGAATTGAATTGGAGGCGCCATGAGCACCCTGACCGACACTTCGCCCGCCCGCGTGATCCGCACGATCCGTGGCCGACCCACGTCCGACGGCGCGGGCGTCAAGCTGACGCGCGTCATCGGCGGCCCGGACCTGCCTGATCTTGATCCGTTCCTGCTGCTCGACGAATTCGGCACGGACAAGGCCGAGGACTACCTGGCCGGCTTCCCGGAGCATCCGCATCGCGGCTTCGAGACGGTCACCTACATGCTCGACGGCCGTATGCGCCATCGCGACAACCACGGCAACGAAGGCCTGCTGACGCCAGGCGCCGTGCAGTGGATGACCGCCGGGCGCGGGCTGGTGCATTCGGAAATGCCCGAGCAGGAGTCCGGCCGCATGCGCGGCTTCCAACTGTGGGTGAATCTGCCCGCGCGCGAGAAGATGACCGATCCGAAGTATCAGGAGTTCGCCCCGGACCGCATTCCGGTGGCGACGCCGGCGGCTGGCGTGGAGGTGAAGGTGATCGCCGGCACCGTCGGTAACGTGCAGGGCCCGATCTCGCAGCCCGCCACCGATCCGGTGTATCTCGACATCGCACTCGAGGCCGGCAAGGCCTGGGCGTATGCGTTGCCGGCCGGACACAACGCGTTCGCCTACGTGTTTGAAGGCGCGCTCACCGTGGGCGAGGGCGATGAAGCGCGCGCGCTCGACACCCACGAGATGGGCGTGCTCGGCGGTGGCGAGGTCCTGCAGGTGCGCGCGGGCAGTCGGCCTGCGCGATTGATCGTGGTGGCGGGGCGACCGTTGCGCGAGCCGGTGATGCGCCACGGCCCGTTCGTCATGAACACCCGGCAGGAACTGATGCAGGCCTTCGTGGATTTCCAGGAAGGCCGGTTCTGACCGAGGCAAGGGGCGGGACGACGTCCCGCCTGGCGGCCGTCAGTTGCCGACGGACAGCTGCGCGCTGGTGGCGCGCACGTCGAGTTGCTGGGCCAGCGAGATCAGCGTGCCCAGTTCTTCGGGCGAGTTGGCGTTGATCCAGACCTGCGCGTAGCGGTCGTTGTCGAATTCGACCACGGTGATCCGGCGCGAGGCCATGGCGGGCGAGGTTTCCTGGCCGCCCAGGTCCAACCGATACCAATGGATCTCCTCGCCGGAGAAGGTGCTTTCTTCTTCGCGCAGGCGACGCTCCAGGCGGATCTTCGGGTCGCGCGAGGTGAGCATGACGTTCAATACCTGGCGCCCGTCGGCGGCGACCGCCTTGCAGGCGATGAAGTTGGCATCGACGCGTTGTTCCCACTGCAAGCCGGCGCTGGCCGGCAGGGTGGGGCATGGAGGCGCTTCCTGCGACCACGCGGCGGCGGAGGCGAGAAAGAAGCTGGCGGCGATCACGATCTTCATGGAAGTCCCCTGGATGGTCGCCCCTGCGGGCGGTTCCGCGCTGTCCGCGCACCGCGACAGGCCTGGCGGCCTGGCTCCATCCTCTGGTCATCCCCGGTGTCGGTTGCCGTTTTCCCCCGGCAATGGCCCGACCATAGCCCATGCTGCGACGCAAAACAACGCGCTACACGCGTGAACGGCGACCCGAGTCACACCCCCTGTCACGCGCGTGCCCGGTCTTGGCCGGGCAAGCGCGCATTGGCTCAGGCGCGGTCGCGGCCCAGCCAGCCGTACAGCATGCCGCCGATCAGGCCACCCAGCAGCGGGGCCAGCCAGAACAGCCACAGCTGCCCCATGGCCGTCGGGCCGGCGAACAGGGCGACGGCGGTGGAGCGGGCCGGGTTCACCGAGGTGTTGGTGACGGGAATGCTGATCAGGTGGATCAGGGTCAGCGCCAGACCGATCGCGATGGGCGCGAAGCCCGCCGGCGCGCGGCCGTGGGTGGAGCCCATGATGACGATCAGGAAGAACGCGGTAAGGACCACTTCGGTCAGGAAGGCCGCCGCAACGCTGTAACCGCCCGGCGACATCGCGCCGTAGCCATTGCTGGCGAAGGCGCCGGCGGCGTTCGGGTCGATCGCGAAACCGGCCTGGCCCTGTGCGATCTGCATCAGGATGAAGCCGGCCGCCAGGCCGCCTATCACCTGCGCCACGATGTACGGCAGCAGTTCACGGGCCTGGAAACGACCGCCCGCCCACAGGCCCAGACTGACCGCAGGATTGAAGTGGCCGCCGGAGATGTGGCCGAACGCGTAGGCGCCGGTCAGTACCGTCAGGCCGAACGCCAGCGACACGCCCAGCAGGCCGATGCCCAGCGGGTTGCCATCGCCTCCGAAGTTCGCCGCGAGCACGGCGCTGCCGCACCCGCCCAGGACCAGCCAGAACGTCCCTAGGAATTCCGCCGCGAGTTTCTTTGCCAGACTCATGCCAGCCCCCAATGCGTGCGTGCCCGTCACATGACGGTGCGCGCACGATAGCGGAACGGGAATGGCCCAGGTGTTTGCTTTGCGTTAGCCGCGCGGATTCAAACGCGACTGAAGTAAAACTCACATTTCGCCCGCTCCCGCCGGCTTACCGCTCGGGCAGGGGAATGAACTCGGTTTCGCCCGGCACGTGGCCGAAGCGGCCGTCCAGCCAGTCCTGCTTGGCCTGGTCGATCCGCTCCTGCGAGCTGGACACGAAGTTCCACCACATATGGCGCGGGGCATCCAGCGGCTCGCCGCCCATCAGCAGGCCCTTCACCGGCGTCTTGGCCCGCAGCACGGGACGGCTGCCCCGGTCGAACACCACCAGGTGCTTCTCCGGGATGTCGGCGCCATCCACCTGCGCGTCGCCTTCCAGCACGTACAGTGCGCGCTCGACATGGCCGGCATCGATCTCCAGTTCCGCATCCGGTTGCAGGTCGACGGCCACGTTGAACGTGCCGCTGAACACTTTCACCGGGGATTCCTCGCCGTAGGCGCGGCCGGCGATCACGCGCAGGCGCACGCCGGCACGGTCGACGACCGGCAGGGTCGCGGCCGCGTGGTGGTGGAATTCGGGCGCGACTTCCTCGTACGACTTCGGCAGGGCGACCCAGGTCTGCATGCCATGCACGTCGTGGCGGCCGGTGCGCACGTCGACGGGTGTGCGTTCGGAATGGGCGATGCCGCGGCCGGCGGTCATCCAATTGACGTCGCCCGGCGAGATCACCTGTTCCGAGCCCAGCGTGTCCTTGTGGTTGATCGCGCCCGACCAGAGGAACGTGACGGTCGCCAGGCCGATGTGCGGGTGCGGACGCACGTCGATGCCGCGCCCGGGTTCGAACACGGCCGGCCCCATGTGGTCGACGAAGACGAACGGCCCCACGCTGCGGGCCTGCAAGCTGGGAACGGCGCGGCGCACGTTGAAGCCGCCGCCCAGGTCGTGCACGCGTGGCGCGATGATCGTGGTCATGGCATGTCCTCGGTGGGAGGCGCGCAGCATCGCATGGGCGGGCGCCGACCCGGGCGACGATACGGAAACGGTCCGTTGCGCGTCATCCCCCATCCGGGCAGGCGCATGCTCAGGGCGCGGTCGCGCCGTAGCGCCCGACCTCGAGCGTCGCGCGACCGGCCGCATCCACGTGCACGATCGAAAGGCGGTCGTACTCGGTGTCGTCCATCGGTTGCACGCTGCAGCGGCACAGCGCCGCCACCAGGTCGGGCACGGTGTTGCTGTGGCCGACGACCAGCACGGTGCCGGCGCGGTGCGCCTGCTTCCATTGCGCGGCGCTCTCCGTCGCCGGGCCGCGCGCGAAGTAGGCGCCGACCGGGATGCCGTGGGCGTCGGCGCTGGGGCGCGCGGTCTGTTGGGTACGGCGGAACTCGGTCGCATAGACGGCCACCAGCGGTGCGTCCTTCAGGCGCGCCGCCAATGCGTCGGCGCGTGCACGGCCGGCCTCGGACAGGGTGGGATCCTGCGGGTCGTCGGTGGCCTTCTCGGCATGGCGGACGACGATGAAGGTCAGCGGCGCCCCCGCGGCGTCGCGTGACGGGACGGTGCTGCAGGCGGTGGCCAGCAAGGTCATTGCCAACAAGACCACGAGACGGAGCGGGGGCAGGGGGCGCATGGCGATCCTCGGCGAAGGCAGGAGGCGAGGGTGCAACGCCGGGGTCGGGCGTGCAAGCGCGGCCCTCACGCCGCAGGCCCTACGATAGGGGCACGCGAGGGGAGGAAACGGAATGCGGAAGTGGCTTCGTCGGCTCGGCCTGGGGCTGCTGGTACTGGTGGTGGCGTCCGCCGTGGCGCTGTACAGCTATGGTCGCTTCGCCGAGACCGCGCGGGGCGCGCCTGCGCACGCGCTGGCGACGGCTGCGGATGCGACGCCGCTGGACCGCGCGGTCGCGCCGATGCTGCGCGAGCGCCCGCGGCAGAGCGGCATGGCGTTGCTGTCGGACAACCTGGACGCCTTCACCGTGCGCGCCGCCAGCGCGCGCGCCGCCGGTCGCAGCCTGGACCTGCAGTACTACATCTGGAACCACGACTTCACCGGCAACCTGCTGAGCTACGAGGTGCTGCGTGCGGCCGACCGCGGCGTGCGCGTGCGCCTGCTGCTGGATGACATGACGGCGCACGGCAAGGACTCGCACCTGGCCGCGCTGGACGCGCATCCCAATGTCGAAGTTCGCCTGTTCAATCCGTCGCGCAGTCGGGTCGGCGTGCTGGGCCGGGCCAGCGAAATGCTGCTCCGCCCGGTGGCGATGAACCGCCGCATGCACAACAAGGCGTGGATCGCCGACGGCCGCGTGGCGGTGGTCGGTGGGCGCAATGTCGGCGACGAGTATTTCGACGCCGCGGCCGAGACCAACTTCCTCGACCTGGACGCCGTGCTGGTCGGGCCGGCGGTGCAGCAGACCTCGGCGATCTTCGATGACTTCTGGAACAGCGCGTCGGTGATCCCGCTGGCGGCCATGACCCAGGCCGAGGACGGTGCGCTCGAACGCCTGCGTGCCCATGGCGATGCCGGCTACCGTTCGGCGCGCGCAGGCACCTACGTCGCCCGGCTGCGTTCGACACCCGGCATCCGCGCCTTGCTCGGCGGCAACGCACTGCACTGGCTGGACGAAGTGGGGGTGTATTCCGATCCCGCCGCCAAGGGCGAAGGCGAGGGCCAGGCGCAGTGGCTGGTGCATCGGCTGGGCAAGGCGATGGGCGAAGCGCGGCGCGAACTGCGCGTGATCTCGCCGTACTTCGTCCCCGGTGACGAGGGCACGCGCTGGCTGGTCGGCAAGCGTGCCGAAGGCGTGGATGTCAGCGTGTTGACCAATTCGCTGGCGGCCAACGACGTGATGGCGGTGCATGGAGGCTACGCGCCGTATCGCGTGCCGCTGCTGGAAGGCGGCGTGACGCTGTACGAACTGATGCCGCACGGCGACCAGGACAGCAGCCTGTTCGGTTCCAGCGGCGCCAGCCTGCATACCAAGGCCTTCGCCGTGGATGGCGATCAGGGTTTCATCGGTTCGTTCAACCTGGATCCGCGTTCGGTCAACCTCAACACCGAGATGGGCATCCTGTTCCGCGACCGTGGCGCGGCTTCGGCGCTGTTGCGCAGCTATGAGGCGAAGATCGCACCGGACAAGAGCTATCGCGTCCTGTTGCACGACGGTGCGTTGCGGTGGGAAGACGCGTCTTCGACACCGCCCAAGGTGTGGGAGCGCGAACCCGAAGCCAGCCTCTGGCGTCGCGGTGTCGCCCGCGCGGTCGGCTGGCTGCCGATCGAGTCGCAGCTTTAGCCGCTCAGCTTTCGCGCAAGGCCGCGTCGCGCATCAGGCGTTCGAACACGCGGAACACCTCCGGGTCGATCTTGTCGTCCTGCTCCCCATGCAGGATGCGCATCGCCACCTCGTGGCTGCGCGCGTCGGCGTAGGTGCGCCGCGTCGTCATCGCGTCGTAGCTGTCGGCGACGCGCAGGATGCGCGCACCCAGCGGGATCGCATCGCCGGCCAGGCCGTCGGGATAGCCGCTGCCGTCCATCGCTTCGTGGTGGTGGCGGATCAGCGTGGCCACTTCCACCGCGTGGTCGTGGCCGCTGGCCAGGAAGATGCGCTCGCCCAGTGCGCTGTGCGCACGGATGGCCGGCCAGTCGTCGTCGGGCACCGCGCCGGTATGCAGCAGCACGCGGTCCGGAACGCCGATCTTGCCGACATCGTGGAAGTGCGCCGCCAGTTCCAGCTGTTCCAGGTGCGCGGCGTCCAGGTCGAAGCATTGCCCCAGCGCCCGCGCGATGCGGCCGGTGCGGTCGCAATGGCCGCGGGTGTAGGCATCGCGCACTTCGATCGCCAGCGCCAGCGATTCCAGGGAGCAGGCGATGTCGCTGAAGTCGGGGGCGGGGTCGAAGCTCACGGCGAAGCAACCTGAGGCAGGAGGGAGAAGAAGGACAGGGCGCGCATCACGAAGGCGACAGCGTGGCCAGCAGCGCCTTGGCGGCATTGAAGCGGTCCGGCGCGTCCGGCAACGGCACCTTGATGCGCAGCTTGTCGGGGCCGTCCATCGTGTATAGCTTGGGCTGCTTCTGGATCAGCTGGATCACCGCCATCGGATCGATATTCGGCTTGCTCTCGAACACGATGCGGCCGCCATGTTCGCCCAGCTCCAGCTTGCGGATGCCCAGGTCGTTGGCCGCCAGCTTCAGCTCGGCGGTGGCGAACAGGTACTTCGCCGGGTCGGGCAGCAGGCCGAAGCGGTCGATCATCTCCACCTGCAGGTCGCGCAGGTCTTCGCGCTCGGGCGCGCTGCTGATGCGCTTGTACAGGGTCAGGCGCGTGTGCACGTCCGGCAGGTAGTCCTCGGGGATCAGGGCGGGCACGTTGAGTTCGACGTCCGCACCGCGACGCTCCTGGCCCACGTCCACGTCGGGCAGGTGGCCGGCCTTGATCGAACGCACCGCGCGCTCCAGCAGCTCGGTGTACAGGCTGAAGCCGACTTCGGCCATCTGGCCACTCTGGTCTTCGCCCAGAAGTTCGCCTGCGCCGCGGATCTCCAGGTCGTGCGTGGCCAGGGTGAAGCCAGCGCCCAGTTCGTCCATCGAGGCGATCGCTTCCAGCCGGCGCTGCGCATCGGCGGTGATGCTGCGCTTGTCCGGTACCACCAGGTAGGCGTAGCTGCGGTGGTGCGAACGGCCGACGCGACCGCGCAGCTGGTGCAGCTGCGCCAGGCCGAACTTGTCGGCACGGTTCATGATGATCGTGTTGGCGTTCGGGATGTCGATGCCCGACTCGATGATCGTCGTGCACAGCAGCACGTTGAAGCGCTGCTTCTGGAAATCCAGCATCACCTGTTCCAGCTCGCGTTCCGGCATCTGCCCGTGGGCGATGCCGATGCGGGCCTCGGGCACCAGTTCCTGCAGCTCGCGCTGCATGCGGCCGATGCTCTCCACGTCGTTGTGCAGGAAGTACACCTGGCCACCGCGCGACAGCTCGCGCTGGAAGGCTTCCTTCAACAGCGCGTCGTCCCAAGGCGTGACGAAGGTCTGCACCGCCATGCGGTTGGCTGGCGGGGTGGCGATGATCGACAGGTCGCGCAGGCCGGCCATGGCCATGTTGAGCGTGCGCGGGATCGGCGTGGCGGTCAGCGTCAGCAGGTGGACGTTGGCGCGCAGCGCCTTCAACGCTTCCTTCTGGCGCACGCCGAAACGCTGCTCCTCGTCCACGATCACCAGGCCGAGGTCGGCGAACTTCACGTCGGGCTGCAGCAGACGATGGGTGCCGACGATGACGTCCAGCTTGCCTTCGGCCAGCTTCTCCAGTTCGGCCTTGATCTCCTTGGCGGTCTTGAAGCGCGACAGCACCTCGACCTTCAACGGCCAGTCGGCGAAGCGGTCGCGGAAGTTGCGGTAGTGCTGCTCGGCCAGCAGCGTAGTCGGCACCAGCACCGCCACCTGCTTGCCGGCGCTGGCGGCGGCGAACGCGGCGCGCACGGCCACTTCGGTCTTGCCGAAGCCCACGTCGCCGCAGACCACGCGGTCCATCGGCTGGCTGGACTGCAGATCGCGCAGCACCGCCTCGATGGCCGCACGCTGGTCGGGCGTCTCCTCGAACGGGAAGCCGGCGGCGAACGGCTCGTACATCGGCCGGTCCACATGCAGGGCCAACCCGGCGCGCGCCTGCCGGCGGGCCTGGATTTCCAGCAGTTCGGCGGCCACGTCGCGGACTTTTTCCGCCGCGCGCTTCTTCGCCTTGGCCCAGGCTTCGCCACCCAGCGAATGCAGCGGCGCGGTCTCCGGCGAGGCGCCGGAATAGCGGCTGATCAGGTGCAGCTGCGCGACCGGCACGTAGAGGCGGTCGCCCTTGGCGTACTCGATCTCGAGGAACTCGCCGGGCATGCCGCCCACATCCATCGCGATCAGGCCGCGGTAGCGACCCACGCCGTGGTCTTCATGGACGATGGGCGCGCCTTCGGTGAGTTCGCCCAAGTCGCGGATGATCGCTTCGGGTTCGCGCCCGGTACGCTTGCGCCGATGCGCCTGGGTGGCGCGTTCGGGGAACAGCTGACGCTCGGTGAGGACCGCGATGCGCGGATCGTCGAGCGCGAAGCCGTCTTCCAGCGGCGCCACCGTGATCGCGAACCGGTCCTTGCCGGTGCGGAAGGCGCCGAAGTCGGCGAGCACGGTCGGTACGAGCTCGGCGGCCTGCAGGACTTCCAGCAAGGCCTCGCGCCGGCCGGGCGAATCGGCGGCCACCAGCACGCGGCCGGGGTAATGGCCCAGGAACGATTTCAGCGCCTCGCCCGCAGGCGCGTCCTTCGCCGCCACCGGCAGCGGCGGCAGCGGCTGATCGCCTAACGGCAGCGCATCGCCATGACGGCTGTGCTGCGGACCGCAGACGTCCACGCGGGACTGCTGGTTCAGTCGCTCGCGCAGGGCGTCGGGCGAGAGGTACAGCTCGTCCGGCGGTAGCAACGGCCGTTCGATGTCGTGGCGGCGCTGTTCGTAACGGTTGCGTGTCTGCGCCCAGAACGCTTCGGCCGCTTCGCCGAAGCCATCGGTCAGCAGCGGCAACGTATCGGTGTGCAGATAGTCGAACAGGGTCGAGGTAGCGTCGAAGAACAGCGGCAGGTAGTACTCCACGCCGGCCGGCGCCAGGCCCGATTTCAGGTCCTGGTAGAGCGCACTGCGACGCGTGTCCACGTCGAAGCGGTCGCGCAACAGCGTCATCGCGCGGTCGACCGAACGCTCGTCCAACGGCACTTCGCGACCCGGCAGCAGCTGCACCGAAGCCACCCGGTCCAGCGAGCGCTGGCTTTCCGGGTCGAAGTGGCGGATCGAATCGATGGTGTCGTCCAGCAGTTCGATGCGCAGCGGTGAATCCGCGCCCATCGGATAGACGTCCAGCAGGCCGCCGCGTACGGCGAAGTCGCCGGGATCCAGCACCTGCGGCACGTGCCGGTAACTGGCGGCTTCCAGCCGGCGCTTCTCCGCATCGAAATCCAGCCGCTGGCCCACGCGGTAGTCGAAGCTGCCGCCGGCGATGTGCCGCAGCGGCGACAGGCGCTGCATCAGTGTCTGCACGGGCACGATGACGATGCCCCGTGTCAGCGCCGGCAGGCGGTGCAGGGCGGAGAGGCGCTGCGACACGATGTCCGGATGCGGGCTGAACTGGTCGTACGGCAACGTCTCCCAATCCGGGAACGGCACGACCGGCAGGTCGGCGCTGTTACCCAGCAGCGTGTGCAGGTCGGCTTCGACCTGGTGGGCTTCGTGGTTGTCGCGGGCGACGACGAGCACCGGCCCGTCGTGGGCGCGTGCGGCGGCGGCGATCGACCAGGCCAGCGCGGTGGGCGAGGCAGGCGCGCGCCACCAGGCACGCGACTGGCCGCCGCGCGGCAGCGGAGGGGTGGGGAAGGCGGGGTTCTTGGCGTCGGTCATGGGCACACAAAACAACGGCAGCGCCGGACACCGTGGGGTGCCCAGCGCGAAGGGACGCGCAGTGTACCAAGCGGCCTGCGCGCGCCTTTCACCGGCGCGCGCGGCGGCTCATTCGGCGCTCAGCGGATCGATGATGGCGACCACCGGCGAGATGCGGTCGGCCGGGAAGCCGCCGCGGAGGGCGTGTTCGCGCACCAGGGCTTCGCTGGGCGCGCGGTAGATGCAGTAGACCTTGTCGTCGGTGACGTAGCTGTGCTCCCACTGCACCTGGGGGCCGAGTTCGGCCAGCACGCCGCAGGACTTCTGCGACACCGCCTTCAGTTCGGCCGGCGTCATCAGGCCCGCCCCCTCGATGTCGCGTTCGATCACGTAGCGGGGCATGGCGGTCTCCTCGGTGGGCTCAGGGGCGGGCTTCCAGTACCAGGTTGAACGGCGTTTGCGTCGCGCGCCGGAAACGGCCGAAGCCGCCCTCGGTCATGATCGCCTGCAGCCGCGCCTGCCCGGCCTGCGCCCCCAGCGCCGGGCCGTGGCGGGCCAGCGATACCGGCACGCAGATCTGCGAGGACGCGCCGTAGTAGACACGTCCCACCGGGTTGAGGTTGTCCTGCACCTGGTCACCGGCGAACGGCTCCACCAGCAGGCAGTGGCCGTCGTCGCGCAAGGCCTGGCGCGCGTGCCGGGCGGCGCCGACCGGATCGCCCATGTCGTGCAGGCAGTCGAAGAACGCCACCAGGTCCAGGTCCTGGTCGTCGTAGCCCACCGCATCGGCCACGGCGAAGCGGGCGTTGCCGATGCCGGCGGCACGGGCGCGCTCACCGGCGGTCCGGATCGAGTCGGCGTGGTAGTCGTAGCCGATGAACTGCGATTGCGGAAACGCTTTCGCCATCAGCAGCGTGCTGGCACCGTGGCCGCAGCCCACGTCGGCCACGCGCGCGCCGCGCTGCAGCTTGTCGACCACGCCATCCAGCGCGGGCAACCATTCGGTCAGCAGGTGGGCGTGGTAGCCGGCGCGGAAGAAGCGCTCCGTCCCATGGAACAGGCAGGCATGGTGCTCGCCCCATTCCATGCCCTGGCCGGTGCGGAAATTGTCCGTCGTGCGCTCCAGCGCGTGGAAGGCCGCTTCGACGATGTAGTAGGCGCCGGCCAGGTCCACCGGGCTGTTCGGGCTGGCCAGGCAGAGATGCTGCGCGTCGTCCAGCGTGTAGCGACCGCTGGCCGCGTCGTAGGTGACGTAGCCGCCGGCCGCCTGGTTGGCCAGCCACTCGCGGATGTAGCGCTCGTGGGTGCGGGTGCGTTCGGCGAGTTCGGCGGGCGTGGCCGGGGCTTCGCCCAATGCGCGGTAGAGGCCAAGCCGGTCGCCGACCAGCATGAGGGTGGCGCTGATCGCCGCGCCAAGGTCGCCGACGGCGTGGCCGAGGAAGGCGTTGAGTCGATCTTCAGGGGTGTCCATGGGCGCGCGCCTAGCGGACACGGCAGGGCCTGCCGCCAGCTCCCCGGGCGCAGGTTACGCCGATGGGGCAGGGCGGGACGGCCGTTGATCGGAACAGCGGACCGCGGTGCGGTCCTCAGGGATCCTCGTTGAGGTCCAGCACGACGCGCACCAGGCCGGCGTTGTCGGCTTCGCGTACGCGCTTGAAGCCCAGCGATTGGGCGAGCTGCAGCATCGGCTCGTTGCTGTCGAGCACATCGCCGTACAGGCGGTCGAGTTTCTTCGAGCGCGCCCACTTGGCCAGCTTGCGCATCAGGTGGCGGCCCAGGCCCTGGCCGGCGATGAAGTGGCTGACCAGGATGGCGAACTCGGCATCGCGCGTGCGTGCCACCAGGGACGCGCGCGCCACCGCGCCCACCAGCGCTTCGCCCGGGGGCAAGGGCTCGGCGGCGACCAGGGCGAACTCTGTGTTGGGATCGGGATGGGTCAGGCGCTGCGCCATGTCCGGCGTCAGCTCCTTCAGCGCGTACAGGAAGCGCTGGCGGATCTCTTCCGGCCCGAGCAGGCCGAAGGCACCCTGGATCGGGCCGGCATCCTCGGGGCGGATCGGGCGGATCAGCAGTTCGCGCCCGCTGGGCAGGCGGAAGTGTTCATGCCAGGGCGGCAGGCGTTTCGGCGCGGTCATGGGCGGATGCTCGCATGAAAGCCGGAGGGTCGGCGAGGGCCGTTCAGGTGGCGGTTCAGGCGGCGTGGCGTTTTCCGCGCAGGCGCTGGATGGCCATCACCACGGCCACCACGATGCTGCCGGCGACGATGCCGACCACCGCGTTGTAGGCCATCGACACCAGGCCGCCGAACGCGCCCGCCACATAGGGCTCGATCAGGTGGTGCAGGGCGGGGATGCCGTGCACCAGGATGCCGCCGCCGACCAGGAACATCGCGGCGGTGCCGGCGATGGACAGGAACTTCATCAGGTACGGCGCGCTGTACAGGATGCCGCGGCCGAAGGCACGCTTGAAACGCGCCCAACCGCTGTCGCGCGCGTCGGAGGTCAGGGCCAGGCCGGCGTCGTCCAGCTTCACGATGCCGCCCACCAGGCCGTACACGCCCACCGTCATGATGGCGGAGATCGCCACCAGCGTGAGCACCTGCTCGACGAAGCTGCGACCGGCCAGCGTGCCCAGCGAGATCACGATGATTTCCGCCGAGAGGATGAAGTCGGTGCGGATGGCGCCGCGGATCTTGTCCTTCTCGAACGCCACCATGTCGACGTTCTCGTCCTGCACGGCCTTGACGCGTTCGGCGTGCTGCTGCTCGTCCTCGCCCTTGTGGAAGAACTTGTGGACCAGCTTCTCCACGCCCTCGAAGCAGAGGAAGGCGCCGCCCAGCATCATCAGCGGCGTGACCAGCGGGATGGTGTAGCCGCGCCCGTGCAGCCAGGTCTCCAGCGCGCTGATCGCCAGCGCGGCCGGCACCAGGATCGCCTTGTTGACCACCGAGCCCTTCGCCACCGCCCACACCACGGGCAGCTCGCGGTCGGCCTTCACCCCGGTGACCTGCTGCGCATTGAGCGCCAGGTCGTCGCCCAGCACGCCCGCCGTCTTCTTGGCGGCCACCTTCGTCATCACGGACACGTCGTCCAGCAGGGTGGCGATGTCGTCGATCAGGGCGAACAGGCTGGATCCGGCCATGGAGGAATCTGTCGTCGTGGGGAAGGGGCCGATTCTCGCACAGCCCCGTGGCGCTGCCGTGCGGCTCAGGCCGCCGCGCGCAACCACTCCAGCCGATGGCTGGCGCCGGCTTCGCCCAGGGTCTTCGCCAACACCGGCAGGACGGGGGCCAGCGCTTCGTTCAGCTGCCAAGGCGGATTGATCACCAGCATGCCGCTGCCGTTGAGGCGCAGCGGGGAATCGTCGGGCCGTACCTGCAGCTCGGCCACGAACGCGCCCTTCGACGGCAACGCGGCCATCTTGCGGAAGAACGGCAGCAGGCTGCGGCGCTGCTTGATCGGGTACCACACCGCATAGGTCGCGGCAGGCCAGCGCTCCAGTGCATCGCGCAGGGCCGCAGTGATGGCGGGGTACTCGGCGTCCTGGGCTTCGTAGGGCGGATCGATCAGAACCAGGCCGCGCGCGATCCGCTGGTTGCCCGCGCGCGGCGGCAGCAGCGCTTTCATCGCCGCGTAGCCATCGCGCGCGTGCACGGCCACGCGCTCGTCGTGGGCGAACAGCTCCTTCAGGGCGGCGGCTTCCTCCGGTTGCAGCTCGCATGCCGCCAGCCGGTCCTGCGCGCGCATCGCTTGCGCGACCAGCAGGGGCGAACCGGGGTAGGCGACCAGCGCGCCGACCGGATTGTTGGCTTCCACCGCGCGCAGGTAGCGCTCGGCCAGCTCGGGCAGGCGGGGCACACCGGCCAGCTTGAACACACCTTCATCGGCTTCGGAGGTCTTGCGACTCTCCGCCCCGCCCAGCAGGTAGCGGCCGCGGCCGCCATGGGTGTCCAGTACGAAGAACGGCGTGTCCTTGCGCTTCAGCGCGTCGACCATGGCCAGCAGGACGAGGTGCTTGAGGACGTCGGCGTGGTTGCCGGCGTGGAAGGCGTGGCGGTAATTCATGGCGCGCAGCATATATGCTTGCGCCATGCCGCGCGTATTGATTGCCGAAGACGAAACCGCCATCGCCGATGCCGTGCTGTACGCGCTGCGCAGCGAGGGCCTGGAGGCCGACCACTGCCTGCTGGGCCGCGAGGTCGTCCCGCGCGTGCGCGCCGGCGGCGTGGACGTGGTCGTGCTGGACGTCGGCTTGCCGGACCTCAGCGGCTTCGATGTCTGCCGCGAACTGCGCGGCTTCAGCGACGTGCCGGTGATCTTCCTCACTGCCCGCAACGACGAGATCGACCGCGTGCTGGGCCTGGAACTGGGGGCCGACGATTACGTCACCAAGCCGTTCTCGCCGCGCGAGCTGGTCGCCCGCGTGCGGGCGCGTCTGCGCCGCGCCGGCGCCACGGCGCAGGCATCGGCGGGCGAATGGGTCGAACGTGGCGCGTTCGCGATCGACCGCGAGGGCCACCGCATCCGCTATCGCCAGCAGCTGCTCGATCTGACCCGTTACGAGTACGCCGTGCTGGATGCCTTGCTGCAGCGTCCCGGCGCGATCCTCAGCCGCGCGCAGCTGATGGACCGCGGCTGGGACAGCGATGCCGACAGCGCCGACCGCACCGTCGACACGCATGTGAAGACCCTGCGCGCCAAGCTGCGCGCGGCCGGCGCCGACCCCGACCCGATCCGCACCCACCGCGGCCTGGGTTACGCCGTCGAGGCCTGAACGATGCGGCTCGGGCTGAAGCTGGTCCTCGGGTTCTTCCTGATCGTCGGCATCGCCGCCTTCTTCGTGATGCGCGTGTTCGTCAATGAAGTGAAGCCCGGTGTGCGCCAGGCGATGGAGTCCACCCTGGTGGACGCCGCCAACCTGCTGGCCGAAGTGGCCGCCGACGACCTGAAGGCCGGGCGCATCGCCGACGGTGCGTTCGCACGCCACGTCGCCCTCGCCCAGCAGCGCGACCCGAAGGCGTGGGTGTGGCGTTTCCAGAAGCGCACCGTGGACTACCGCGTCACCGTCACCGATGCACGTGGCGTGGTCGTGTTCGACTCGCAGGGGCGCGATGTCGGCCGCGACAACTCGCGCTGGAACGACGTCTACCGCACGCTGCGCGGCGAGTACGGCGCGCGGTCCAGCGCGGAGACGCCGGGCGATACGGCGCATACCGTCATGCACGTCGCCGCGCCCATCTACGACCCCGGCGATCGCGCCACGCTGCTCGGCGTGCTGACCCTGTCGCAGCCCAACCGCAGCATCGAGCCCTTCATCGTCGCCAGCCAGCGCAGCATCCTCCTGCGTGGCGCTTGGCTGATCGGCATCTCGGCGTTGATCGGCGTGCTGATGACCTGGTGGCTGGTGCGCGGCATCGGCGGCCTCAACCGTTACGCGCAGGCGGTCAGCGCTGGCGAACCCGTGCCGCCGCCGCGGCCGCGCGCCGACGAAATCGGCGACCTGGGCCGCGCGCTGGAGACGATGCGCCGCAAGCTGGCCGGCAAGGCGTACGTGGAGCAGTACGTGCAGTCGCTGACGCACGAGATGAAAAGCCCGCTGGCCGCCATTCGCGGCGCGGCCGAGCTGTTGCAGGAACCGTTGCCGGAAGCAGACCGCGAACGCTTCGCCCGCAACATCCAGGCGCAGGAGCAGCGGCTGACCGAGACGATCGACAAGCTGCTGGCGCTCGCGGAAGTCGAACAGCACGGCTGGCTACAGCGCCGTGAGCGGGTGGACGCCGCTGTGCTCGCGAATGAGGTCGCGCAGGCGGTGGACGAGCGGTTGACGCCACGCGGCGTGCAGGTCGTGACGATGCCCTTGCAGGGCGCACGGACGGTGGAAGGCGACGGTTTCCTGTTGCGTCGCGCGCTGGCCAACCTGCTGGACAACGCCATCGCCTTCTCGCCGGCCGGCGGTACGGTTGAGCTGGCCGTCGAGGCCGACGCGGACCAGGTGCGCTTCATCGTGCGCGATCGCGGTCCCGGCGTGCCGGACTACGCGCACGAGCGGGTCTTCGAGCGCTTCTACTCCCTGCCGCGTCCGGACAACGGCCAACGCAGTTCCGGCCTGGGCCTGCCGTTCGTGCGCGAGGTGATGCGCCTGCACGGCGGCGAAGCCACGCTGCGCAACCGCCCCGATGGCGGCGCCGAGGCCATCCTCTCGCTGCCCGCGGTCTGACGCCGCACTTCACACAGCCTTCAAACAGGCCACCTGCCCGTTGCACACGGGCCAGGGACGATGCACCGCGTATCCAACCGGGGCATCGACATGAAGTCACTGAAACTGCTGTTGCGTTTCCTCACCATCGGCGGGCTGGTCCTGCTGCTGCTCATCCCCCTGATGATGATCCGGGGCACCATCCAGGAGCGCGAGGCCTACCGGCACCAGGCCGTCGAGCGCGTCATCGAAGGCACGGCCGGCAAGCAGCGCGTGACCGGGCCGATCCGGGTCGTGCCGTGGACCGAGGTCCGTCGCACCGAGTGGCTGGACGACAAGGGCATCAAGCGCCTCCGTGAAGACAAGACCACGGGCCATCTGCTGCAGATGCCGAAGACCTTGGAGGTCACCGGCCGCCTCGAACCCGCCGAGCGCGCCGTGGGCCTGTACAAGGTCCGCGTGTACGAATGGCATGCCGATCTCGACGCCGCGTTCGAGCCCGCGCTGCCGGGTCCGTCGGCGAACGGTGCGGAGCGCCAGTACGGCACGCCGTACCTCGTGTTCGGCGTTTCCGATGTGCGCGGTGTCGCAGGCACGCCGGAACTGAAGGTCGATGGCGCGACGCTGCCGCTGAAGTCCGGCACCGGCTATCTTGGCGCGCGCCTGGACGGCATCCATGCCGAGTTGCCGGCCGTCGCGGCGGGCCGGGCGGCGGGCCAGCGCGTGACGATGAAGCTGCTGCTCAAGGGCACCGAGTCGCTGTCGGTCGTGCCGCTGGGCGACAACAACGACATCCGCATCAAGTCGAACTGGCCGCATCCGAAGTTCGAAGGCTATTCGCCCACCAGCCAGGTCACCGGCTCCGGCTTCAATGCGACCTGGAAGATCTCCTCGCTGGCCAGCAACGCGCAGAAACAGCTGCGTGGCGAGGATGGCCAGGACGCCCAGGCAGACCGCATCGTGGATGGTCGCGTGCTCGCGGCGCCGCTCAGCACCAGTGTCGATGCGCTCCACGTCAGCCTGGTGGATCCGATCGATGTCTACACGCAGGCCGATCGGGCTAGCAAGTACGGCATCCTGTTCGTGGTGCTGACCTTCGTCGGCTTCGCGCTGTTCGAACTGATCAAGCGCCTGCCCATCCATCCGCTGCAGTACCTGCTGGTTGGCCTGGCGTTGGCGATCTTCTTCCTGCTGCTGCTCAGCCTGTCCGAGCACATCGCGTTCTGGCAGGCCTACCTGGTGTCGGCGGCGGCCTGTATCGGCCTGCAGTTCGTCTACCTGTCGGGCGTGTTGCAGAGCTGGGCGCGCGCGGCGGGGTTCGCCACGATGCTGACGCTGCTGTACGGCGTGCTGTACGGGTTGTTGGTGTCGGAGGACAACGCGTTGCTGATGGGCTCGCTGCTGCTGTTCGGCATCCTGGCCGTGATCATGTGGGTCACCCGCAAGGTGGACTGGTATGCGCTGGGCACGGAACTGCGCTGAACCATGGCGCGCCGGCCACAACGCCATCGGGGGAGGACCGCGCTCGCGATCCTCCTCCTCCTGCTGGCGGCGGGGTGGGTCATGAATCGCGTCCGCATCTATCACCGCGCCCAGCAGGTGCTGCCGTCCGCCATCGAGACCTCGGGCATGCAGCGTTTCGCGATGTCGCCCGGACAGCTGCAGTGCATGCTGCTGGGCCTGTTGGTCGGCTGCGAGTCGCACGGTGCGGTCGTGCTGGCACTGTCCGATCCCGCCGCCACCGCGATCGAACGCGACGGACTGGGTTACTTCGACGGCGCCACCACCTCGCGCGGTGCGCTGTCGTCGCGCGGACCGGCACGCTACGAGGCCTGGCGCCCGTCGCCGCTGCCGGACACGTGGCGCAAGTGGGACGACGCATCCGGCCTGTGGCCGGGCGTCATGCACGTCGACGTCGGTCCTGGCATGCGCCGCAGGCTCTCCACCGCCTGGCAGGAAGGCGCGTACTTCACCCGCGATACCCGCGGCGGTGCCTGGCTGGTGGTGCTGCCGAGCGAACGCCTCGTCGTTTACAGCTGGTGGGACTGAGCGTCCCCTGTGCTGTCTCGCCCCGGCCGATGGCGTGCGCTAGAGTTCAGGGATGACCTCTGCGCACACCATCGGCCTTTTTCGCGGGCCGGAGATCACGCCCTGGCTGGACGACGTCGCACGCCTGCGCGTGGCGGTGTTCCGCGACTGGCCGTACCTCTATGAAGGCGACCTCGCCTACGAACGCGATTACCTCGCGGCGTATGCCGCGTCGTCGGAGAGTCTGTTCGTGCTGGCCATGGAGAACGGGCGGGTCGTCGGCGCGTCCACCGGCCTGCCGCTGGTCGATGACACCGAGGCCTTCCGCCAACCCTTCCTCGACAGCGCCTTCGATCCGGAAGACGTGTTCTATTTCGGCGAATCCGTGCTGCTGCCGGCGTATCGCGGCCGCGGCATCGGCCATGCCTTCTTCGATCATCGCGAGGCGCATGCGCGCGCGCTGGGCCGCTTCGCCTGGACCGCGTTCTGCGCCGTGGATCGCGCCGAGGACGATCCGCGCAAGCCGGTCGACCACCGTGGCAACGAGGTGTTCTGGGGCAAGCGTGGCTATGAGCGACGCCCCGGCATGACGATGCGCCTGCCGTGGGACGAGATCGGGCAGGGCGAGACCGATCACGCACTGACGTTCTGGCTGCGTCCGCTGGAGGTCGCACGATGAAAGTCGCCGTCGCCAAATACCCGATCCAGGCGCCGGCGGATTTCGCCGCGTTCGCGCAGCGCCAGGCGGCCGTGCTGGGCGATGCGGCCGCGCAGGGCGCGCGCGTGGCCGTGTTGCCGGAATACCTGTCGCTGGAACTCGCCGCCACGTTCGATGCCGCCACGCAGGGCGACCTGCATGCCTCGCTCGCCGCGATCCAGTCGCATCGCGATGCATGGTTGGCGCTGTATGCGGAGCTGGCGAAGACGCTCGACCTGCACATCGTCGCCGGCACCTTCCTGCTGGCGCAGGAGAACGGTCGCTACCGCAATCGCTGCGACGTGTTGACCCCGCAGGGCGATCACCTCTGGCAGGACAAGCTGCAACTCACCGGCTTCGAGAAGGGCCTGGGCGTCATCGACGGCGGCGATGCGCTGACGGTATTCGACCTCGACGGCGTGCGCACCGGCGTGGCCGTCTGCTACGACAGCGAATTCCCCTTGCCCGTGCGCGCGCAGGCCGAAGCCGGTGCGCGCCTGCTGCTGGTGCCCAGCTGCACCGACACCGACGCCGGCGCCACCCGCGTGCGGGTAGGGTGCCTGGCGCGCGCGCTGGAGAACCGCGTGTTCGTGGCGCAGTCGGTGACGGCGGGTGAAGCGGCGTGGAGTCCGGCGCTGGACATCAACACGGGCGAAGCCGCGATCTTCGCGCCGATGGATCGTGGCCTGCCTGCCGACGGCATCGTCGCGCAGACCTCGGGCGATGAGGTGTGGACGCTCGCCGAGCTCGATTTCGATGCGCTGGAGCGCAGTCGTGGCGACGCGCAGGTGGCGAACGACCGCGACTGGACCGGTCAGCTGAAACCCGCGATCACGCGCGCCCGACTGGATAAACGCTGACGCGTTCCGATCAGCCCAGCAGGCTGACCCCGGGCACCAGCCAGATCGACAGCCCGGCCAGCGCCGACCCGATCACGGTCGCCGCCAGCACATCGCTGGGGTAGTGCAGACCGAGCACCACGCGCGAGGCCGCCACGCAGCCAGCGAACGGGATCAGCAGCGGTGCCAGGCCCGGGTAGTGCGCCAAGGCGACCAGCGTGAACGCCACCGCATGCAACGTGTGCCCGGACGGGAAACTGAATTCGTCCAGCGGCGCTATCCACGCACGGATGCGCACGTCGGAAGCGAACGGGCGCGGCCGCCGCGTCCAGCGCTTCAGCAGCTTGTACAGCGTCAGCGCAATCACGCCCGTTGCCGCGAGGTGTGCGGACGCGGCCAATCCGTCCAGGCCGTCGGCGACGATCAGCGCGGCCATCAGCACGTACCAGAACACCCCGTCGCCCAAGCGGCTGACGATGGCGAAGAAGCGGCGCACGCCGGTCCACTCGCCCCAGCGGTTGGCTCGCAGGCACCAGCCGGTGTCCCGGCCCATGAAGGCATTACGCGGCAGCAGCGGACGCATGGTGACTTCTCCGGGTCAAGGCGAGATCGGTGAGCAGGGCATCGAAATCGGCAGCGACCTGCTCCGGGCGCAGGGCGCGCATCGCGACGGCGGCGGCATCGCCCATCGCGCGGCGTCGCGCCGGGTCGGCGGCCAGGCGTTGGGCGGCGGCTAGGAAGGCGTCGTCATCGTCGACCGCCGCGCCATGCACGCCATCGACCAGATGCTCGCGCGCGGCGCCGTAGTTGAAGGCCACCGTCGGCACGCCGCTGGCCATCGCTTCCAGGGTGACGTTGCCGAAGGTTTCGCTGTGGCTGGAAAACAGGAACAGGTCGCCGCTGGCGAAGTGGCGCGCCAGCGCTTCACCGCGCTGCACACCGCAGAAGATGAAGTCCGGGTGCTCCTGTGCCAGCCGTTCGCGGACCGGGCCATCGCCCACCCAGACGAACTTCGCCGTCGGGTGCTGCCGTCGGATCGCCTCGAAGGCGCGGATCGACAGCTCCAGATTCTTCTCCGCCGCGATCCGACCCACGTAGATCACCGCCACGTCGTCCGGCTGCAGGCCCCACTGCACGCGCAGTGCGTCGTCGCGACGTGCGGGGCTGAAGTGCTGTGCATCGACGGCCCGCGCCAGCCGCACGACGTGCTGGAAGCCCTGCGCCTGCAGGAAATCGGCCAGCTCGCGCGTGGGCACCAGCGTGGCCTGCGCGCCGTTGTGGAAGCGGCGCATCCAGCGCAGCGCGGTGTGCTCGAGGAAGCGCGCGCCGTAGTCGCGCATGTACTCGTCGAAGCGCGTGTGGAAGCCGGTGGCCACCGGGATGCCCAGGCGGCGCGCGGCGCGCACGGCCGACCACCCCAAAGGGCCTTCCGTGGCCACGTAAATCGCATCCGGCGGGGAATCCTTCCACTGCGCCACCAGGCGCCGGGTGGCCGGCAGGCCGAATTTCAGGCCGGGGTAGCGCGGCAGGCTGGCGCCGCGGACCAGCATCGTGTCGTCCGCCGCCGTGGTGTCGGTCGCTTGTCGCGGGCGCACCAGCGACACCGCGTGCCCCCGCTGGCGCAGGCCGGTTTCCAGCCCCTGCACGGTGAGGGCGACGCCGTTGACTTCCGGCGGGTACGTCTCGGTGACGATGGCAAAGCGCATGCGCAGCTCCACGTTTTGCGCATGCTGGGGGCGGGAGATGTAGCGGATGTGTCGGATCGGTGACCGTGGGATGACGGTGTGCACCTGCGCACGCGCGTTCAGGCGAGGGTGCGCGTCCGGTTGGTCGTGTCAGCGCGTCTTGCGCGTACGCGGCGGCCCCGCATCCTTGCGCACCCGGGTCTCGTAGGCCTTCGTCACCAGTGCCCTGACGACGCTGGGCGTGGCTTTTGCCAACGCGACCCGCAGACCCAGCACCTTGCTGCCCCAGAACAGCTTCTCGACGAACGCGGGGTACATCGCCAGGGCCTGCTCGCGGTCTTCCTCGCCCAGGAACACATGCACGTGTGTTTCCTCCGGCGGGATGGTCACGAAGATCTTGTCGCGCACACGGAACGACGAATACGTGTGGTGCGGTGCCTCGGTCACCGCTTCCAGCGACAGCGCATGCGTGCGGACGTCATCCAGTCTCATCCGGAGCGCCTTGCGGTCGGGCCGCGTGCCTTCAGGCCGGTCGCGTGCCCCGTGCCAACCGATGCCCCAGCCAGGCCATCGGCAGGTAGGCGAACATCAGATCGACCACGGTGAACCACAGCGGCGAGGGCAGCATCGCCACGGCGGCGATGCCGCCGATCAGGAACAGGGCACCCACCACCCACGCAGGGCCGCAGGTCCGTCCCGGCGTGGCCAGCGTGGCGACGAAGGCACCCACGAGCGTGCCGACCGCATGGGCCAGGAACGGGAACAGGAAGTGCTTCGGCTCGAACAGCGGCATGGCCGCCTTCAGGCCTTCGGGGGTGGTGGTGTCCACGCCGGCAGGGGGCGGGATCACATGGCCGCTGAGCATGACCAGCGCCATGTTGACGATGCTGCCGACGAACAGTCCGGCGATGACGGCCAGGATCAAACGGAACACACGCTTCATGACAACCTCCGGCAACGATGCGAGGGACTGCCCGTCGGCGTGGGGCCGGCCGTGACTGGGGGCGACTATAGCCGAGCATCGGCTGCGTGGGGTCGGGGCGTCCGCAGCGCCGGCCACCAGGTGTACCAGGCTTCCACCGCCAGCAGGGGCAGCACGAAGCACAACCACTCCCGGGTCACGCCCCGCAACTGCGGATCGGGCATGAAGGGGAACATCACGTCCTCGGCCTGGCCCATCACCCGCACGATCACGAACGCCACCGCGATGGTGTAGCTGCGCACCACGAAACGTTCATGCGCCGCGAACGCGCGATGCCGTGCGCACCACCAGGCAGCGGCAGAGAAGGCGACCCACAGCGTCGCGAACAGCACGACGGGGACGCGACGGCCCACGAGATCGAAGGTCAGCCCCAGGTAGATCGCGAGCGAGCCGGCGATGAGCGATGCCACCAGATAGGCGCGGCCCAGGCGCCGATGCCAATGGGGCCATCGCAGACGGAAGCGGCGACTGAACTGCAGCGGCGGCAGGAGCAGCAGCGGCGTGGCGAAGGTCAGGTGCACGATCAGCGCCCACGTGCGGAATACCGGCTCTCCGGTCCGGTCGCGTGTCAGCGCGTAATCCAGCTCGCCCCAGAGGAACCGGGCGCTGAGCGATACCAGGATGAGCAACAGCAGGACCTTGAACGGCTTGGGTGGCAGCGCGGTCGGACTCGCAGCGGACATGCGGACGCACCTGGGAGTGGCGAGAGTGCCCTGTTCTTCGTCCTACGTATCGCTGTGGCAGAAACGGTCAGCGGGATGGGTTCATGCCAGACGTGCGGCGCTCAAGCGCCGGTGATGGCCCTGGCCCGCCATCACCACGCGAACCCCTCCTTCCAGTCGTCCCGCGGCAACCATGTGGTCTGGTCGGGCGATGCGGCATCGACCTGGCCGGCCGCCACGCTGCGCGCCACCATCGGTTCGATGTCCGAGAAGCGGGCGGCGCGCGAGCCGATGCCGGCGCCCAGGAGGTTGTTGTGGATGTCCATGGCATTGGCGCGCTTGCCGCGGCGTTCCATCACGCCGTTGACCAGGTCGATGGCGCGCGCGTCCAGCGTATAGGCCACGACCGCGCTGGCCAGCGTATGCCGGTAGGCGTCCAGCGGTCCGTGCCGGCCGCCGGGCAGCGGGCTCTGCAGGACGTGGGACCACGTATAGGTCAGCACGAAGGCCGGGTACACCACCAGCACCAGAGCGAGCAGCAGGAGGCGGCGCAGCCAGGGCCGTTTGCGCTTCGATGGCTTCATCGGGTCTAGACGTCCTGCGGTTCGACCACCACCGCCGTGCCGTAGCACAGCACTTCGGTGAGGCCGGCCATCACGTCGGTGGCGTCGTAGCGCACGGCGACGATCGCATTGGCGCCCAACTGCCGGGCGTGCTGCAGCATGTCGCGGTAGGTCTCATCGCGTGCCTGCTCGCACAACTCGGTGTAGATGGTGATGTTGCCGCCGAACAGCGACTGCAAGCCGCCGAGGAAGTTGCCCACGATCGACCGCGAGCGCACGGTGATGCCGCGCACCATGCCCAGGTTGCGGCGGATGCGATAGCCGGGCAGTTCCATGGCGGTCGTCACCATGGCGTCGTTGAGGTGCAGGCCGGTGGCAGGCGAAGGCGCATAGGCGGAGGACGAGTTGTAGGGGTCGGTCATCGGGCGTCCAGAAGAGGCGTCGTGCGGAACAGGGCGCGACGCGGTGGATCAGGGGTCGAGGTGGCTGCGGAGTTCGGTGACGACGGCCTGCCAGTCGTGGAGGTCGTCGGTCTCTTCCCACAGTTCCCGCAGTTCGGAGTGGTCGGCCAGGATGCGGGTGAGCGCCGTCCGCGCCTGGGTGGCGAGGTGGGCGTCGATGGTGGGGCGGATGCGGGCCAGCCAGGCGGCCAGTCCTTCCTCCTGCTGCGCGGCGGGCGTGGGACGCCCGAGCGCGGCCGCCACGATCTCCGCTGCCGCGATGGCCACGGTCGCATCAGGCGCCTCCACGTATTCGGTCGACGTCAGCACGTTGTCGAACACCTCGCCGAGCAGCGACAGGTCGCCGCTCTCCAGTGCATCGATCATGAAATCCGCCGCGTCGTCGTTCTCGAACGAGCCGATGCCCCAGGTGCCCATGCGTTCTCCCGTCTGAAATGAAGGTTGGCCAGCTAGTCGCCGTAGGTTCGCCAGTGCAGCACCCGTGCCCGCTGCTCGCTCACGCCCACAAAGCGGTACGTGGTGTGCTCCGCCGAGCAACGAAAGAACCTATACGACGTCCGCAAGGTCTTTTCGTCCGGCCACCAGGATCGCTTAAACGACGCGGGGAAGATCCGCTGATGGCCGACGGGCTCGCAGGTGTCGGGCAACGCCAAACGACCAGGATTGGGAGCGGAGAACGCCAGCATGCTGGCGTTCGAGTCCACGTCATGCGTTTCTCGTATGTCCGTTGCATCGTCGGGCAACCAATCCGGAATCCAGCCAGCGTCGACGTAGCCGGCATCCCGAGCCTCCCGCGCCGTGGGGAAGGAGGCGTCGAAGGTGGTATCAAGGCATCCCGCCAGCAGAATGGTGGCGAGAAGCGCACCACCGATCTTGCCCCGACGTATGTTGCCGCCCGCCTGTTCGATGGCGTCGTTCACGGCACCCGCCCGCCCCGTGCCGCAGTGAACAACGCATACCACTCCTCGCGCGAGAGCTGCACGTCGTCTGCCGCGGCACAGGCCACCAGGCGGACGGCATCGGTGGTGCCGACGATGGGTTGGATGCCGGCGGGATGGCGCAGCAGCCAGGCGAGCTGGATCGCTTCGGGCGTCACACCCTTGGCGTCGGCCAGCTGGCGCAGCAGCGTCGCCGTCTCGCGCACCACGGGGTCGGAGAACTCGGAGGTGCTGGCGAGCTTGCCACTGGCCAGGGGCGACCAGGCCTGCACACGGACGTCGTGTAGGCGGCAGTAGTCCAGCGTGCCGGCCGCGGACGCGTAGGCATGCCCGGTGGTGTTGGCGACCACGCCCTCGTCGATCAGCGGCAGGTGCAGCAGGCTGATCTCCACCTGGTTGGCCACCAGCGGCTGGCGCACATGGCGGCGCAGCAGGTCGATCTGGCCGGGCGTGTGGTTGCTGACGCCGAAGTGCCGCACCTTGCCGCTCGCGTGCAACGCGTCGAAGGCGCGCGCGACTTCCCCCGGTTCCACCAAGGCGTCAGGGCGATGCAGCAGCAGGACATCCAGGTACTCCACGCCCAATCGCGCGAGGCTGCCGTCGACCGACGCCACGATGTGGTCATGGCTGAAGTCGTACCGGCCCGGCGTGCCGGGCGGATCGTCGGCGAAGCGGATGCCGCACTTCGATTGCAGGACCATCCGGGCGCGCAGGCCGGGCGTTGCGCGCAGCACGTCGCCGAACACCCGTTCGGACTTGCCGCGCGCGTAGATGTCGGCGTGATCGAACAGGGTGATGCCGTGAGCCAGCGCGGTTTCGACCAGGCGTTGCGCATTGCGGCGCTCGTCCGCCGTGATCGGCGAGGCATCCCAGGCGCGGCTCAGGTGCATGCAGCCGTAGCCGATGCGGGACGTGGCCAGGCCATCGGCGAGAGGGTAGGTCTTCATGAGTGCGGCACGCAGGACGGAAACGGCATCATGCCAGAGCGTCGCACCCCGTCAGTTGCGCTGGCGTTCGGCGGACAGCATCTGCGCCAGCGCCGCGGCTTCCAGCGGCCGTGCCAGGTGGTAGCCCTGCACGTCGTCCACGCCCAGCGCCTGCAATGCCGCGAGCTCCGAGGCGGTTTCCACGCCTTCGGCCACCACATGCGATTGGGTCTGGCGGGCGAATTCGATCAGCGCGGCTGCAAGGGCGCGACGCGGCGAGTCCGTATCGATGTCGCGGGTCAGGCTGAGGTCCAGCTTGATGATGTCGGGGTGGATCGCCAGCACGTGACGCATGCTGGCGTAGCCTGCGCCGGCATCGTCCACGGCCACGCGCACGCCGGCTTCGCGCAACGACGTCAGCCGGTTGTTGAGCAGGCCGTAGTCGTCCACCAGCGAATGCTCGGTGATCTCCAGCACCACCCGGTGCGGATCGAGATCATCGATATAGCCATCGATGCCCCCGCTGATGATGGTCTGCGGCGAGACGTTGAGAGCGACGTAGAAATCGCCCGGGATGCCGCGCAGGCCATCCAGGGCCGAGAGGATGGCGTTGAGTTCCAGGCGCACGCCCAGGCCGATCTCGCGCGCCTCGGCGAACCACACGTCGGGCGTGCGCTGCGGTTCCAGCTTGAAGCGCGACAGGCATTCCACGCCGATGACGCGGCGCTCGCTGCTGCGATAGATCGGCTGGTACACCACGTGCGGCTGGCCGAGTTCCAGGACGGCGGTGACGCGCGCGACTTTCTCTTCGTGGATCTGCACGGCATCCAGGTCGCCATCGATCTGGTAGGCGAGCAGGTCGGCGAAGGCGCGCATCATCTGCAGGTCGCGCTGGCTGAGCGACAGGTTCGAGGCCAGGCTGAAACAGCAGAACGTGCCGTACACGCGGCCATCGCGCAGCTGGATGGGCACGCTGAGATGGGCGCCGATGGGCACCAGTGCGGTCTCGGGAACATGGGCGAGCTGCGGCACGGCCGCGGTATCCGGGATCAGCTGCGGAATCTGGCCTTCGACCACCCGCATGCAGTAGCCCTCTTCGAGCGGGCTGGAATCGCCGGGGCGGATCGGGGCCGGGTCCAGCCGGCTCACCACATGGCGGAAGATGCGGTCGCGGCCGTTGAATTCGGAGACGAAGGCCACGTCCATGTCGAGGTGGCGGCGCACCGCATCCAGCACGCGGTCCACATTGCGGCCGATCGCGGCGGCACCGGGGCCACCGGCCAGCCAGGCGTCGGACAGCAGCTCATCGTGGGTTCTTCGATCGATCAAGGCTTCCTCCTGAAGACAGGCGTACGACGAAGTACTACGGCCGTCGGGCCTGCCCCCGCCGCAGGGGCGGACGGGGAGGATGGCGTGGGGGCAAACGTGTGCGGGCCACGCCGCGGACCTCTCGGCAGGTCCGAGTGTACCTTCAAGTCACATAAGTGGAAGTGCCGGGGAGCCTCAGGCCACGAACGGCTTGAAGGCCACGCCCAGGCCCTGCATGTCTTCGGGTTCGCCGAGCAGGTCCGAACGCAACAGCGGGCGGGCGTCGATCCACTTCTTGCTGACCACCAGGTCCAGGCGGTCGCCCTGCGCGGTCAGGTCCAGGCGTGGAATGGCTTCGTTGTCGTGCGAGCGGTGCAGCAGCACGGCCAGCCGCAACAGCGCGGCCTTGCGCTTGGCGCTCAGCAGCAGGCGGTCGGGCAGGGCGTCGAAGGCGTTCTTCGGGATGTTGCGCCGGTGCGTGCGCACGAGCGCGGACAGCACCTGCTGTTCCTGGCGGGAGAAGCCGGCGATGTCCGAGTGCTCCAGCAGGTAGGCGCCGTGCACGTGGTACTGGCTGTGCGCGATGACCAGGCCGATCTCGTGCAGGCGCGCGGCCCAGCCGAGCATGCGCGCATCGTCGTCGTCCAGGCCCCAGCTCTGTTCGACCTGTTCGAACAGGCGCATCGCGGTGGCTTCCACGCGCGCGGCCTGGAACTCGTCGATGCCGTAGCGCTGCATCAGCGCGGCGGTGGACAGGTCGCGCGGGTCGTTGTCGCCGCCGCGGCCGAGCATGTCGAACAGGATGCCTTCGCGCATCGCCGCCTTGCTGACCATCAGGCGCTGCAGGCCCAGCGCTTCGAACGCGGCCTCCAGCACCAGCACGCCGCCGGCGATGATCGGCCGACGGTCGTTGGACAAGCCGGGCAGGTCGATGTCCTCGATGCGGTCGGCCTGCAGCAGCTTCTCGCGCACCTGCGGCAGCGCTTCGGCCGTCACCGCGCCCTTGGTGAGCTTCATCGCCGCGCAGATCTCGCCGATCGCCTTGTTGGTGCCGGAGGAGCCGATGGCTTCCTGCCAGCCCAGGCCGCGGTAGAGGCCGGCGAACTGCTGGAATTCGGCGCCGATCTCGGTGAGGGCTTCCTTCCAGCGTTTGCGCGAGAGCTTGCCGCCGGGGAAGAAGCGACGCGTGCTGGCGATGCAACCGGCCTGCAGGCTTTCGCGTTCGAGCGTGTCGAAGCCGCGGCCGATGATGAATTCCGTCGAGCCGCCGCCGATGTCGATCACCAGGCGACGCTGGTTCGCCTTCGGCGGCTGCGCGTGGGCGACGCCCAGGTAGATCAGGCGCGCCTCCTCGCGGCCGGAGACCACTTCGATCGGCTTGCCCAGCGCGGCTTCGGCCGGGACCAGGAAGTCCAATGGCTCGCGCAGCTGACGCACCGTGTTGGTGGCCAGGGCGCGCACGCGCGTGGGCGGGATGTCGCGGATGCGCTGGCCGAAGCGCGACAGGCAATCGAGGGCGCGCTGGCGGGCGGCGGCGGACAGGCCGCCCTTGCCGTCCAGGCCATCGGCCATGCGCACGGTCTCGCGCAGGCGGTCGACGACGCGCAGCTGCCCGAGCATGGAACGCGCGACCACCATGTGGAAGCTGTTCGAGCCCAGGTCGATGGCGGCCAGCATGTCCCCGTCCTGCAACGGCGGGGAGGTGGGGGGGAGAAGGGCACCATGCGCGCAGTTTAGCCGGTGGCGGCGCCGCTGGCTTCTTACACTTTCGCCAACAGTGTGGCCTGGGCCGAGTGCGGCGTCGTCGTCGCCGGGCGTCAGCTTCAGGTAGCTGCCGTCGGCCTGCAGTTCCCAGGCGTTGCAGTTGTCGTCCAGATAGTTCTGCAACCCGTCCTTGAACACGCGCGAGGCGATGTCCTTGTCGAGCAGGGGGAAGCAGGTCTCCACGCGGTGCAACAGGTTGCGTTCCAGCCAGTCGGCGGAGGCGCAGTACAGTTCCGGCGAACCGTCGTTGCCGAACCAGTAGATGCGGCTGTGCTCCAGGAACCGGCCGACGATGGAGCGCACGCGGATGTTCTCGGAGATGCCGGGTACGCCCGGACGCAATGCGCAGGCGCCGCGCACGATCAGGTCGATCTGCACGCCGGCCTGCGAGGCGGCGTAGAGCGCGCGGATGATGCGCGGCTCGTTGATCGCGTTGATCTTGGCGATGATGCGCGCCGGCTTGCCGGCCTTGGCCAGCTTGGCCTCGCGCTCGATCTTCTTGATCAGGCCGGGATGCAGGGTGAAGGGCGACTGCAGCAGGCGCTTGAGCTTGGTGGTCGGGGCCAGGCCCGACAGCTGCTGGAACAGCAGGTGCACGTCGTTGCCGATGTCCGGGTCGGCGGTGATCAGGCCGATGTCGGTGTACGCGCGCGCGGTGCCGCTGTGGTAGTTGCCGGTGCCCAGGTGCACGTAGCGGCGCAGCTTGCGGCCTTCGCGGCGGACGATGAGCAGCATCTTGGCGTGGGTCTTGTAGCCCACCACGCCGTACACGACCTGCGCGCCGGCTTCCTGCAGGCGGTCGGCGACGCCGAGGTTGGCGTCTTCATCGAAGCGCGCGCGCAATTCGACGACCACGGTGACGTCCTTGCCGTTGCGTGCGGCCTGCGACCAGCGCATCGACGATCGCCGAGTCCTTGCCGGTGCGGTACAGCGTCTGCTTGATCGCCAGGACCTCGGGATCGACGGCGGCTTGCTTGATCAGTTCGTGCACCGCCGCGAACGAGTCGAAGGGATGGTGCAGCAGCACGTCGCCGTCGGCGACCTTCTCGAAGATCGCATCGCTGTCGCGCAGGGTGCGCGGGGTGAAGGCGGGGTATTTCAGCTCGGGGCGCTGCACCAGGTCGTAGACCTGGATGACGCGGTTGAGGTTGACCGGCCCGTTGATCGGGTAGACCGCGTTGTCGGGCAGGGCGAAGTTCTGCAGCAGCGTGCGCACGATGGGCTTGGGGCAGTCGTGGGCGATCTCCAACCGCACGGCGGGGCGGTAGCCGCGGCCGACCAGCTCGTCGCGCAGCGCCAGCGCCAGGTTCTCCACTTCCTCTTCGTCGACCACGACCTCGGAGTTGCGGGTCACGCGGAACTGGTAGGAGCCCTTGACCTCCATGCCCGGGAACAGCTCGTCGACGAACACCGACAGCACCGAGGACAGCAGGACGAAGTCGTTCTCGCCACCGGACACGCGTTGCGGCAGGTGGATGATGCGCGGCAGCGAGCGCGGTGCGCGCACGATGGCCAGGTGGCCGGCGCGACCGAACGCATCCTTGCCCTTCAGCACGACGACGATGTTCAGCGACTTGTTGAGGATCTTCGGGAACGGATGCGCCGGGTCCAGGCCCAGCGGCGACAGCACCGGCATGATCTCGTTGCGGAAGTAGGCGCGCAGCCAGCGTGTCTGCCGCGCGTTCCAGCTGTCCCGGCCGAACACGCGCACGCCGGCTTCGGCCAGGCCCGGGCGGAGCACCTCGTTCCAGCACTTGTATTGCGCGTCGACCAGTTCCGCCGCGCGGTCGTGGATCTTGTTGAGCACGGTGGCCGGGCTCATGCCGTCGGCGCCGGGCGGCAGGCCGAAGTCCTGCGCGTGGCGCACAGTGGCGGCGCGGATCTCGAAGAACTCGTCCAGGTTGGTGCAGGAGATGCAGAGGAAGCGCAGGCGCTCCAGCAGCGGCACCGACGGGTCCTGCGCCTGCGCCAGCACGCGGAAGTTGAAGTCCAGCTGCGACAGCTCGCGATTGAGGTAGAGCGCGGGATCGCGCAGCACGTCTTCACCGGTCAGGGCGGCGGGTGTCGTGTCGAGGGCGGCGTTCATGCGGTCTGGTCCGTCAGGGCGGGAGTGGGGGCGTCGAGGCGCGGTTCCACGCGGTCGGCGCCGAAGTGCACGGAGAAGGTGCTGCCGTGGCCGACTTCGCTTTCGATCTCGAGCCGGGCTTGGTGCAGGTTGAGGACGTGCTTGACGATGGACAGGCCCAGCCCGGTGCCACCGCTCTCGCGCGAGCGGCTGGTCGAGACGCGGTAGAAGCGTTCGGTGATGCGCGGCAGGTGCGAGGACGGGATGCCGTAGCCGGTGTCGCGCACGCTGAGCACGGCGCCGTCGCCTTCGCGCGCGAAGCGGACCGTGATGGTGCCGCCGACCGGCGTGTAGCGCACGGCGTTGCTGACCAGATTGGAGAATGCGCTGTGCAGTTCCTTGTTGGAGCCGGCCAAGTCTACGCCGGCGTCGTCCTGCACGACGATGGTGTGCCGGCGCTGGCTCAGTGCTTCGGCTTCGCGGCGCAGCGTGGCGAGCATCGGCGCCATCGCGACGTTCTCGTCGGGCAGGCTTTCCTGCGCTTCCAGGCGCGACAGCGTCAGCAGGTCTTCGACCAGCTGGGTCATGCGCTGGGACTGCTTCTGCATCTCGCTGAGCATCGGCGCCCAATCCGGGTACTCGGTCGGCTCCAGCATGTCGAGGTAACCGTGCACGACGGTCAGCGGCGTGCGCAGTTCATGCGAGACGTTGGCGACGAAGTCGCGGCGCATCTGTTCCAGGCGCAGCACCTTGCTGACGTCGCGCGCGACCAGCAGCCAGTACTGGTCGGAGTAGGGGATCAGGCGCAGGTTGAGGCGCAGGTCCGGGTCCACCGGCGAGGCGGCATCGAGCATCGGCTCGGCGTTGCGGCCGGCGGCGAGCCAGTGCGACATCGGCAGCGGCTGCAGGCGGTCGCCGACCGGCGCGCCGATGTCGGCGGGGTACTGCAGGCCGAGCAGGCTGCCGGCGGCCTTGTTGAACCACTGCACGCGCTGGCTGTTGCGTTCCACCACGACGACGGCGTCGGGCAGGGCCGCGGCGGCGGCGCGGTAGGCGCGCAGCATGTCGAGCAGCCGGCGCTTGCGGGTGCGCATTTCGGCTTGGCCACGGAAGAGCAGGCGGTCCAGTTCGTTCCAGACGCCCTGGCCCTCGGCGGGTTCCAGTCGCTGGCGGGCGGTCAGCCGCAGCAGCACCTTGCGCAGCCGCCAGTAGTGCCAGGCCACCACGCCCAGCGCCGCCAGCGTGACCACCGGCCATACGTGCCCCAGCAACAGGCCGACGACCACGGCCAGCGCGAGGATGCCGGCCAGCTGGCCGAGCGTCTTGAACCACGCGGAACGGATGTGGTGGGGCATGGATCGATTGTAGGCAGATATGTATGACAGCGACGCGCAGGCGCCGCTGAGCGCTTACATCGCCGCGGAGAACCGGTAACCCGAGCCGCGGACCGTCTGCACCATGTTCTCCAGGCCGTGCGGTTCGAGCGTCTTGCGCAACCGGCGGATGTGCACGTCCACCGTGCGCTCCTCGACGTACACGCTGCCACCCCAGACGTGGTCCAGCAGCTGGGTGCGCGAGTAGACGCGTTCGGGGTGGGTCATGAAGAAATGCAGCAGGCGGTATTCGGTCGGACCGATCGGCACCGGCGTGTCGCCGGCGAACACGCGGTGCGCGGCACCGTCGATGCGCAGGCTGCCCACCGCCACGCTGCCGTCCTCGTCGTCGTCGCGGGAGCGGCGCATGACGGCACGGATGCGGGCCAGCAGTTCGCGGGCCGAGAAAGGCTTGACCACGTAGTCGTCCACGCCGGCCTCGAGCCCGCCCACGCGGTCGTTCTCCTCGCCGCGGGCGGTCAGCATGATGATCGGCACGTCGCGGGTCATGGCGTCCTTGCGCCAGCGGCGGGCCAGCTCCAGGCCGCTGGTGCCGGGCAGCATCCAGTCCAGCAGGATCAGGTCGGGGACCCGGTCGGCGATGGCGTTCTGGGCCTCGCGGGCGTCGCCGGCGTGGATGGGCTCGTACTCGCCCTTGCGCAGGGCAAAGGCCACCATGTCGCGGATGGCGGGTTCGTCGTCGACGATCAGGATGTGCTTCTGCACGCGGCGTCCGGTGGCGTGGGGGTCTGCGCCAGTAGACGACAATTTTATGACGATTACATGACGGGCCGACGGGCTGTCATAACGCCGCCGGCACGGGGGTCAGCGCCGTTCGACGTCGGGGTCGCGGATGCCCTGCCGGCGTAGTTCCAGCACCTCGGGGGTGATGGCGGCGATGCGGGCGTCGACCCGGGCACGGGCGTAGTAGTCCAGGTTGCTCTGCTTCTTGAGATTCTGGAGCTGGATCAGGGCCTGCTCGGGGCGGCCGTTGAGGTAGGCGGCCTCCGCATAGGCCTCGCCGGCCCGGGCGGTGTCGCCGGCCAGTTCGTTGGCCCGGGCGAACTGCTGCTGGAAGACCGGGTCGTCGCCGGCCCGCGCCATCAGCGGGCGCAGCACGGCCTGGGCCCGTCGCCCGGCTTCGGCGCTGCCCTGTTCGTTCAGCACCTTGGCGTAGGTCAGGGCCACCGGGCGGTTCTGCGGCAGGCGCTGGACCAGGGCATCGAAGCGACGGTTCGCAGCGGCGCTGTCGCCGGTGCGGGATTCGGCTTCGCCCAGGGTCAGCGAGACCCACAGGCTGTCGGGGTAATCGCCTTCCAGTCGGCGCAGTTCGGCCAGGGCCGTGCGGACGTCGCCGCCCTGCAGGTGGGCGACCGCCATGCCGTAGCGCTGCGGCCCGCCCAGCGGTTTGCCGGTCTGCCGGCGCAGCGTCTCGTACTCGCGCACGGCAGCCGAGGGGGTGTCGGCGCTCAGCGCGCGCAGGCGCTCGCGGGCCCAGTCGAACTCGCCGGTGTCGCCCTGGCTGAAGGCGAGCGAGGGCAGGGTGACCGGGACCGGCAGCAACGGATTCGCGCTGCGGGTCTCGGGCAGGGTGATGCCGCGGCGGTCGAAGCGCTCCACGCGTTCGCCGCCCGGCACCGCGGTCACCGTGGTGACCTGTTCGCCGCGCAGCTGGTCGGCGCGCTGGCGGGCTTCGCTGATGCGGGTGGTGGTGACGGGATGGGTCTGCAGGTAGTCGGGCACCGCTTCGCGCCCACTGCCGCGCGCCACCCGGGTGGCTTGTTGCAGCTTGGAGAAGAACCCGGCCATCGCGTCGATGTCGTAGCCGGCCCGCGCGAGCGTGCGGATGCCGACCCGGTCGGCCTCGGATTCGTTGGAACGGGTGTAATCGATCTGCCGCTGCTGCATCAGGCCCATCGCCGAGGCGATGGCCGCCTGCGATGCGTCGCCGCTGGAGCTGCCGCCGGCGGCCTGCGCCAGCACGATGGCGCCCAGCATGCCCAGCAGGATCGGGATCTGGTCACGCTGTGCGCGTTCCACCCCGCGCAGCACGTGCTGCTGGGTGACGTGGGCGATTTCGTGGGACAGCACCGCAGCCACTTCGTCCTCGCGGTCGGCGGTCAGCACCAGGCCGGCATTCATGCCGATGTAGCCGCCCAGCGTGGCGAAGGCGTTGATCTGCCGGTCGCGCATCATGAAGAAGGTGTAGGCCTGCTGCGGGTTGTCGCTGTCGGCGCCCAGGCGATTGCCGACGGTTTGCAGCCAGTCCGTGACCAGGGGGTCTTCCAGCAGGTAGCCGTAGTTGCGCAGTTCGCGCAGCATCATCCCGCCGTATTGGGCCTGGCGCGCCGGAGTGAGCAGCTCGCCGGCGGAAGAGCCGATATCGGGCAGCCGGCTGTCCTGCGAAGCCGCCAGCGGCGTTGCGAGGACCAGAGTCAGGGCAGTGGCGAGCAGCAATGGGCGCAAATGGAAGCTCCGTGGCGGATAATGACGCCGTCATCAGGATGACCGGTCGCTGATCCGGGCGAGTGAATACGTGGTTAACCGGGCCAGTACCGGTCCGCACTGTTCCATGTCGCCGGCTGAAACCCGACCCGGTCGGCCCGATATTGGTTGGGACCACAGTACGTCCTTTTCGTTCCGGAGAACTCCCTTGAGCGACACCCCGCAAGGCGCCACGGCGCCGGAAATCACCCTCTACAGCACGGCCATCTGCCCGTACTGCGTGGCCGCGAAGAACTTCCTGAAGAGCAAGGGCCAGGCCTGGACGGAAGTACGCATCGACCTGGACCCGGCCGAGCGCGAGAAGATGATCGCCAAGGCCAAGCGCACCAGCGTGCCGCAGATCTTCGTGGGCGACGTCCATGTGGGCGGTTATGACGACATGATCGCGCTGCATCGCGCGGGCAAGCTCGACGCACTGCTGGCAGGGGAGGCCGCATGAGCGCCGCCGACGACAGCCAGGACCGGGTGAAGGCGTTCACCGAATTCCGGCAGCGCATGAACAAGCGCATTCTGGACGAACCGAACCAGGTCGTGCGCCGCTTCTTCGCGCTGGACACGCAGACCTACCAGGAAGGCGCGCTGGACGTGAAGACCAAGGAGCTGCTGGGCCTGGTCGCGTCGATGGTGTTGCGCTGCGACGACTGCATCAGCTACCACGTCGCCCAGTGCAAGGAGGCCGGCGTGACCCGCGAGGAATTCTTCGAGACGTTCTCCGTCGGGCTCGTGGTGGGCGGTTCGATCGTCATTCCGCACCTGCGCCGCGCCGTGGATTTCCTGGACCAGCTGGAAGGCGGCGATGCCGCCGCGCCTGACGCCCACGACCACGGCTGAGCCGTTTCTCCCGGCCCGTGCGCCGGGTGTCCGACCATCGTCGATTTGGGGCCCCGAGGGGCCCTCGGGCATAATGGCGGGTACAGACCTTCCCCATCGCGCCCGTTCCGGCCCCGGCCTGCGCGCGCCCCTGTTCGGAAACCCCACTCAATGACCCAGACGATTACGGTCATCCGCGGCGACGGTATTGGCCCGGAGATCATGGACGCCACCCTGTACGTGCTCGACGCCCTCAAGGTCGGCCTGACCTATGAAGAGGCCGATGCCGGCATGGTCGCGCTGGAGAAGCACGGCGACCTGCTGCCGCAGGCCACGCTGGACTCCATCCGCAAGAACGGCGTGGCCCTGAAGAGCCCGCTGACCACCCCGGTGGGCGAGGGTTTCAGCTCGATCAACGTCGCGCTGCGCCGCCATTTCGACCTGTACGCGAACGTGCGCCCGGCGAAGTCGTTCCCGAACACCAAGTCGCGCTTCCCGTCGGGCGTGGACCTGATCACCGTGCGCGAGAACACCGAAGGCGCGTACATCGGTGAGGGCCAGTCGATCTCCGAAGACGGCGAAACCGCGCTGCTGACGCAGAAGATCACCCGCAAGGGCTCCGAGCGCATCGTGCGCTACGCCTACGACCTGGCCCGCAAGACCGGCCGCAAGAAGGTCACGATCGTCCACAAGGCCAACATCCTGAAGACGACCTCGGGCCTGTTCCTGAAGGTCGCTCGCGAAGTGGCCGCGCAGTACCCGGACATCCAGACCAACGAGATGATCGTGGACAACACCTGCATGCAGCTGGTGATGCGTCCGGAGCAGTTCGACATCATCGTCACCACCAACCTGTTCGGCGACATCATCTCCGACCTGTGCGCCGGCCTGGTCGGCGGCCTGGGCTTGGCCCCGGGCGCCAACATCGGCGTCGACGCGGCGATCTTCGAAGCCGTGCACGGCTCGGCGCCGGACATCGCCGGCAAGGGCGTAGCCAACCCCTGCGCGCTGTTGCTGGGCGCGGCCCAGATGCTGGACCACCTGGGCCAGCCGGAGAAGGCCGAGCGCCTGCGCGCGGCCATCATCGCCACGCTGGAAGCGAAGGATTCGCTGACCCCGGACCTGGGCGGCGCGGGCAACACGATGTCGTTCGCCAAGGCGATCGCCAGCCGCGTCTGAGTCCTTTGGATCAACGCGGTACAATGGGAACGGGACGCTCAGCGTCCCGTTTTTGTTTGCCTATGTCCCATCTATGGGGTTGGACGCTACGCTGGCGGCACGCACAATCCGCGGCCCCACGCAGAAGGCCTTGCCATGTCCGTCCGTCCCAGCGCCCTGGCGCTGACTCCGCTGCTGCTGTTCCTCGCGTTGTTCTTCGGTGCCGGGCTGTACTACACCGAGCAGGGCGACGCGATGGGCTTCTACCGCTTGCACGCGCCGGTGGCGATCCTGCCAGCGATCGCGCTGGGCCTGTGGATCGCGCATCGCGCCGGGATCAAGGCGATGGACACGCTGCTGCAGGGCATCGGCGACAGCAACATCGTCCTGATGTGCCTGATCTTCCTGCTGGCCGGCGCGTTCGCCATGGTCACCAAGCAGATCGGGGCCGTGGACGCGGTGGTCGCGCTGGGCGTGGGCGCGTTGCCGCCGGCACTGATCCTGCCGGGCCTGTTCCTTGTCGCGGGCTTCCTCTCGCTGGCGGTGGGTACCTCGATGGGCACCATCGCCGCGGTCACGCCGATCGCGCTGGGCGTGTCCGATGCCGCCGGCATCGACCGCGCGCTGGTGGTGGGGGCCGTGCTGGGCGGCGCCACCTTCGGCGACAACCTGTCGGTGATCTCGGATACGGCGATCGCTGCGGCGCGCACCCAAGGCTGCACGGTGCGGGAGAAGTTCCGCGAGAACGTGAAGATCGCGCTGCCCGCCGCGCTGCTGACCCTCGTGGTGCTCGGACTTGTGGGGGATGCTTCGCCCGTGGAGGCCGCAGAGCCGACCTCCGCCTGGCTGGTGCTGCCCTACGTGTTGGTGCTGGTGCTGGCCGTCACCGGGTTGGACGTGCTGGTCGTGCTGACCATCGGCCTGGTGGTGGCGGGGCTGTTCGGGCTGTGGTTCGGGCCGGCCGACTACGCGTTGCCGAACTTCGCCGACGATATCTATGCCGGTTTCGAGGGCGTGGTGGAGATCACCCTGTTGGCCTTGTTCATCGGCGGTCTTGGCGCACTGATGAAGGCGAGCGGCGGCCTGGACTGGCTCGCCAGGCAGATCACGCGCATCGCCCGCGGCAATACCGGACGCCGCACCGGCGAGTGGTGCATCGCCGCGCTGGCTTCGCTGACGGATGTGTTCACCGCCAACAACACGGTGGCCATCCTGATCAGCGGCGGGGTAGCCCGCGACATCGCCGAGCGCCATGACGTCCCACCCGCGCGTGCGGCCAGCGTGCTCGATATCTTCGTCTGCATCGTGCAGAGCCTGCTGCCCTACGGCGCGCAGATCCTGCTGGCGGCCTCGCTGGCGAGCCTGTCGCCGCTGGCGCTGATGGGCAAGGTGCACTACTGCTGGCTGCTGGCCGGCGTGACCGTGCTGTTCATGATCTGGCCGTCGCGCCGGGGCAGGGTCGCGGCGGTCGGCGACGCATAAAAAGGGCGCCCGAGGGCGCCCTTTTCTATCCTGCGTGCGGCAGGCGTCAGTCGCGCGACTGCAGCTTGGCCAGCAGGCGCAGGAACTCGACGTACAGCCACACCAGCGTGACCATCAGGCCGAACGCGCCGTACCACTCCATGTACTTCGGTGCGCCGGCTTCCACGCCCGACTCGATGAAGTCGAAGTCCAGCACGAGGTTCAGCGCGGCGATCACCACCACGAACAGGCTGAAACCGATGCCGATCAAGCCGGACTCGTGGATGTAGGGAACTTTGATGCCGAAGAACGACAGCGCGAAGCTGACGAGGTAGATCAGGAAAATGCCACCGGTTGCAGCGGCTACGCCGAGCTTGAAGTTCTCGGTCGCCTTGATCAGTCCGCTGCGATAAGCGGCCAACAGCGCGCCCAGCGTGCCGAAGGTCAACAGAACCGCCTGCATGACGATGCCCGGGAAGCGCAGTTCGAACATCGCCGAGATCGCGCCCAGGAAAAAGCCTTCCACCAGCGCATACAGCGGCGCGGTGACCGGGGACCACTCTTTCTTGAAGGCGGTCACTAGCGCCAGGACGAGGCCGCCGATCGCGCCGCCCAAGGCGTAGATCGCGATGCCGGGCGCCACCATCGGCTGGCCATCAGGGCCCGTGACGACGGACTGGCTCCAGGCGAATGCCGCGGTGAGCACGGTCAGCAAGAGCAGGATGCCGGTCTTGTTGACGGTACCGTTGAGCGTCATCGTACCGCCGTCGCGCGACACCACGCTGCCTGTGCCGAGGTCGAGGAAGGTGGATTCCTTCAGTGCCGGATTGCCGCTGCGTATCATGGTTCCCTCATGTGGTCATCGGACTTCTGTCCCCAGCGCGGGAGCATATCCCAAGCCATGGACCTTCAGGTTTCGTTTGACAGGCGGGCTTCGTGTTCCGACAATACGCGGCCTCGTTGGCGTCCAGACGCCACGCCGGGACCCTCGTCGGGGTATAGCGCAGTCTGGTAGCGCATCTGCTTTGGGAGCAGAGGGTCGGGGGTTCGAATCCCTCTACCCCGACCAGCTGATGGACTACCTTGGCGTAACCGACAGGGTAGGGCGAGAATCCGGACCGGGCGCCCGTAGCTCAACCGGATAGAGCACCGGCCTTCTAAGCCGGCGGTTACAGGTTCGAGTCCTGTCGGGCGCGCCACCTAAGGTGTGCGGCGGCAGGAAAAGTTTCAGTGGTGGCTGTAGCTCAGTTGGTTAGAGTACTGGATTGTGATTCCAGATGTCGGGGGTTCGAGTCCCCTCAGCCACCCCACTGATTGCCGAACTTCCGCACTTGCGGGGGTTCACACAAAAAGAAGATGCGGTTACACTACGCAGCCAGTTTTTCGGGGCCGTTAGCTCAGTTGGTAGAGCAGTTGACTCTTAATCAATAGGTCCAAGGTTCGAATCCTTGACGGCCCACCAAACCCGAAAACGCCCGGCTCACGCCGGGCGTTTTTCTTTGTGCGGGAATCGGGTTTGGCGCCTCGCGATAAAAGTCTTTCTTCCGGCGCTGACTTCCGCACGGTTACAATCCCCGGGCACTGCGAAAGTGGCGGAATTGGTAGACGCACTGGATTTAGGTTCCAGCGGGTAACCCCCGTGAGGGTTCGAGTCCCTCCTTTCGCACCATGCTTCTGGGAGCCCCCGTCGCGCCGCTGGGCGTTGTCGACTGGCGAATTCCCGTCTCAGCGGGACCCGCCCCTCAGGCGAGGCGGGGGTAGCCTCAGGTGCCCCTCGGGTCCGTCCCAGGCCAAATGCTGGCAGCCAGCCCCGGAATCGGCGAAACTAACAAGTTCCGCCGGCCGGGCCTCGCGCCCGTGTCCAAGGCGTCCCGGATTATCAACATCGCCCCGGCAGTGCCGTGGCCGCAGGAGTCAGTGAGTATGCAAGTTTCGGTCGAATCGATCGGCAATCTCGAACGCCGCATGAGCTTCAGCCTGCCGGCGGAGCGTCTGGACACCCACATCGGCGGCCGTCTGCGCGAGCTGTCGCGCACCGCGCGCATCAAGGGCTTCCGCCCGGGCAAGGTGCCGGCCAAGGTCATCGAGCAGCGTTACGGCGACCAGGTGCGCGCCGAGGCCCTGGACGGCCTGCTGCGCGAGACGTTCAACAACGCCGTGCGCGAGCAGGACCTCCAGCTCGCCGGCAATCCGCGCATCGAGAAGCAGGGCGCGGGCGAACTGGATTTTGTGGCGACCTTCGAGGTCGTGCCGGACTTCGGCGACGTCGACGTGACCAAGCTGAACGTGATCCGCCACACCGCCGACGTGACCGATGCCGACATCGAGCAGATGGTGAACAACCTGCGCATGCAGCGGCGCACGTTCCAGGTGGTCGAGCGCGCCGCCCAGGAAGGCGACCGCGTCGCCCTGGAAACCTGGTCGCAGGCCGGCGACGAACGCATGCCGGCCGAAGGCAGTGAGAAGGGTGCCACCCTGATCGGATCGGGCGTGATGTTCGGCGAGATCGAGCAGGCCCTGGTTGGCCTGTCCAAGGGCGACGAGAAGACCGTGTCGGTGACCTTCCCGGCTGACTGGCGTGTGCCGCAGCTGGCGGGCAAGCAGGTCGACGTGCACGTGAAGGTCACCGAAGTGGCTGAGTCCGTGGTGCCGGAGGTCGATCGCGACTTCATCCGCAGCTTCGGCGTGAAGGGCGGCGATGCCGAGCAGTTCCACGCCGATATCCGCAGCAACCTGGAGCGCGAGCTCAAGGGCGCGCTGATGACCCGCCTGCGCCGCGAAGTCGGCGAGCAGCTGATCGCCGCCTATTCGCACGTCGAGATGCCGCCGCGCCTGGTCGAGAACGAGGCCCGGCTGATGGTCCAGCAGGCCGCCGAGCAGGCCCGCCGCCAGGGCCAGCAGGTGCAGATCCCGGACAACGCCCATGAAGGCTTCACCGACGCCGCCCGCAAGCGCGTGCTGGTCGGCCTGCTGGTGGGCGAAGTGGCCCGCCGCAACCAGCTGCGCCTGGATCCCAAGCGTCTTAACGAAACCCTGCGTCTGATCGCCTCGACCTACGAAGAGCCGGAGCAGGTCATTGAGTTGTACCGGAACGACCCCCAATTGATGAACAGTCTGCAGGGTCGTGTGATGGAAGAGCAGGTGATCGACTGGATCGCCGAGCGCGCCCAGCACACCGAGCAGACGCTTTCCTTCCAGGAAGCCATCCGCAACTGAGCCGGGCTCCCGTCCGGGCAGGAGGCGGTCCGGCTATCCTAGGCCGGACCCCTACCCCCGAACGACAGGCGCGAGAACAGATGAGTATCGAAACCAAAGCCCTCAACCTGGTGCCGATGGTGGTCGAACAGACCAGCCGTGGCGAGCGCGCCTATGACATCTACTCGCGCCTGCTGAAGGAGCGCGTGATCTTCCTGGTGGGCGGCGTGGACGACCACGTGGCCAACGTCATCGTGGCGCAGATGCTGTTCCTCGAGGCGGAGAATCCGGAGAAGGACATCAGCCTGTACATCAACTCGCCCGGTGGCGTGGTGACGGCGGGCATGGCCATCTACGACACCATGCAGTACATCAAGCCCGACGTCAGCACCATCTGCGTGGGCCAGGCGGCCAGCATGGGCGCACTGCTGCTGGCGGCCGGCGCGAAGGGCAAGCGCTACGCCCTGCCGAACTCCCGCGTGATGATCCATCAGCCGCTGGGCGGCTTCCAGGGCCAGGCCACGGATATCGATATCCATGCCCGCGAGATCCTGACCCTGCGCGCCCGCCTGAACGAGATCCTCGCCAAGCACACCGGCCAGGCGCTGGAGACCATCGAGCGCGACACCGAGCGCGACAACTTCAAGAGCGCGGCCGACGCCCAGGCCTACGGACTGGTCGACCAGGTGCTGGAACGCCGTCCGGACGACTCCATCCAGGCTGGCTGATTGCCCGGATTGGCCCGGTTTCACGCGCAAATACCCCTGTTCACGGGCCTGGCTGACAAGCCGGGACCGTGTGCTATTCTCCGACCGAAAGCCCCCTGGGGCAGGTTGAGCGACCGAGTAATACCAGCATGAGCGAAGATCGTCAGGGCCGTTCCGGCGACAGCACCAAAATCCTGTACTGCTCGTTCTGCGGGAAGAGCCAGCACGAGGTCCGCAAGCTGATCGCGGGCCCCAGCGTGTTCATCTGCGATGAGTGCGTGGAGCTGTGCAACGACATCATCCGCGAGGAGCTGGAGGAGAAGGCCCAGTCCGCGCGTAGCCACCTGCCCAAGCCGCGCGAGATCCTCGAGGTCCTGGACCAGTACGTGATCGGCCAGAACCGCGCCAAGCGCACGCTGGCCGTGGCGGTCTACAACCATTACAAGCGCATCGAGAGCCGGCAGAAGAACGACGATGTCGAGCTGGCCAAGTCGAACATCCTGCTGGCCGGCCCGACCGGTTCGGGCAAGACGCTGCTGGCCGAGACGCTGGCGCGCCTGCTCAACGTGCCGTTCACCATCGCCGACGCCACCACGCTGACCGAAGCGGGCTACGTGGGTGAGGACGTCGAGAACATCATCCAGAAGCTGCTGCAGAAGTGCGACTACGACGTCGAGAAGGCGCAGCAGGGCATCGTCTATATCGACGAGATCGACAAGATCTCGCGCAAGAGCGAAAACCCGTCGATCACCCGCGACGTGTCCGGCGAAGGCGTGCAGCAGGCGCTGCTGAAGCTGATCGAAGGCACCGTCGCCAGCGTGCCGCCGCAGGGCGGTCGCAAGCATCCGCAGCAGGAATTCCTGCAGGTCGACACCAAGAACATCCTGTTCATCTGCGGCGGTGCGTTCGCCGGACTGGACAAGATCATCCAGCAGCGCAGCACGGAAGCCAGCGGCATCGGCTTCGGCGCGAAGGTGAAGAGTTCCGAGCGCAAGACCGAGACCGGCAAGCTGCTGACCGACGTCGAGCCGGAAGACCTGATCAAGTTCGGCCTCATCCCCGAGTTCGTCGGCCGCCTGCCGGTGGTCGCAACGCTCGAGGAGCTGGACGAGCCCGCGCTGGTCAAGATCCTCACCGAGCCCAAGAACGCCATCACCAAGCAGTTCAAGAAGCTGTTCGAGATGGAGGGCGTGGAGATCGAGTTCCGCCCCGACGCCCTGTCCGCGATCGCCCGCAAGGCGCTCAAGCGCAAGACCGGCGCGCGTGGTCTGCGCACGATCGTGGAGTCGGTGCTCCTGGATACGATGTACGACCTGCCGTCGATGGAAAACGTCAGCAAGGTGGTCGTCGACGAGTCCGTCATCGAACACAAGTCCGAGCCCTACCTGATCTACCAGAGTCCGCCGCCCCCGAAGGTTGCGGCCGCGGAGTAATTCGGCACGGAAAATGCATCAAATGACAGGCGCCCACTGGGCGCCTGTTCACGTTTGGGCGTCCCGCAAGTTACTGGTTTTGCGGACGTTTGCTGGCTGCTATTGCATCCCCGTCCGGATGGCCCCATAACGGGCCCATTGGTGTTTCGACACCCCTGAATTCGGACTTTTCTGGAGCCCCCCCATGCCCCGCCGCCCCCAGACTGAAATCCTCGATCTGCCGGTCCTGCCACTGCGTGACGTGGTGGTGTTCCCGCACATGGTCATCCCCCTGTTCGTCGGTCGCGACAAGTCGATGCGCGCGCTGGAACAGGCGATGGAAGCCGACAAGCGCATCATCCTGCTCGCGCAGAAATCCGCCGAGACCGACGACCCCGCGGCCGCCGACCTGTACACGGTCGGCACGCTGGCGCAGGTGCTGCAGCTGCTGAAATTGCCCGACGGCACGATCAAGGTGCTGGTCGAAGGCACGGCGCGCGTCAATGTCAGCAATGTGGTCGAGCGTGACGGGTCGTTGTACGGGCAGGGCGAAGAGGTCGATTCCACCGATGCCCGCGAGCCACGCGAGATCGAAGCGGTTGCGCGCTCGCTGATGAGCCTGTTCGAGCAGTACGTGAAGACCAACCGCAAGCTGCCGCCGGAACTGCTGCAGACGCTGGCCGGCATCGACGAGCCCAGCCGCCTGGCCGACACGATCGCTGCGCACCTGGGCGTGCGCCTGGGCGACAAGCAGCGCCTGCTGGAAACCATCGAGGTGGGCGAGCGGCTCGAGCTGCTGGTCGGTTTCGTCGACGGCGAGATCGATGTCCAGCAGCTGGAGAAGCGCATCCGCGGCCGCGTGAAGTCGCAGATGGAGAAGAGCCAGCGCGAGTACTACCTCAACGAACAAATGAAGGCCATCCAGAAAGAGCTGGGTGAGCTGGACGAGGCGCCGAACGAGCAGGAAGAACTCGCGCGCAAGATCGCCGAGGCAGGTATGCCCAAGCCGGTAGAGACGAAGGCGCGCAACGAGCTCAACAAGCTCAAGCAAATGTCGCCGATGTCGGCCGAAGCCGCCGTGGTCCGCAACTACCTGGACTGGCTGCTCGGCGTGCCGTGGAACAAGCGCACCAAGGTGCGTAAGGACCTGAAGGTCGCCCAGGACACGCTGGATGCCGATCACTACGGCCTGGAAAAGGTGAAGGAACGCATTCTCGAATACCTCGCGGTGCAGTCGCGGGTGAAGAAGCTGCGTGGTCCCATCCTCTGCCTGGTGGGTCCCCCGGGCGTCGGCAAGACCTCGCTGGGCCAGAGCATCGCCAAGGCGACCAACCGCAAGTTCGTCCGCATGTCGCTGGGCGGTGTGCGCGACGAGGCCGAGATCCGCGGCCATCGTCGTACCTATGTCGGTTCGATGCCGGGCCGCATCGTGCAGAACCTCAACAAGACCGGCAGCAAGAACCCGCTGTTCGTGCTGGATGAGATCGACAAGATGTCGATGGACTTCCGGGGCGATCCGTCGTCGGCGCTGCTCGAAGTGCTGGATCCGGAGCAGAACAACGCGTTCAACGACCACTACCTCGAGGTCGACCTGGACCTGTCCGAGGTGATGTTCGTCGCGACGTCCAACTCGCTCAACATCCCCGGTCCGCTGCTGGACCGCATGGAAGTGATCCGCATCCCCGGTTACACCGAGGAAGAGAAGGTCAACATCGCGCAGCGTTACCTGGTGCCGAAGCAGCTGAAGGCCAATGGCCTGAAGGCGGACGAACTCAAGATCGCCGAGAGCGCGATCCGCGACCTCGTGCGCTATTACACGCGCGAGTCCGGCGTGCGCAACCTTGAGCGCGAGGTCGCCAAGATCTGCCGCAAGGTGGTGAAGGAGATCGCGCTGGCGGGTGCGAAGGCGATGGCGAAGAAGAAGGCGAAGCCGACCGCCGTACAGGTCAGCTCGAAGAACCTGGAGAAGTATTCCGGCGTCCGCCGCTTCGATTTCGGTCGTGCCGAGGAGCAGAACGAAATCGGCCTGGTGACGGGCCTGGCGTGGACCGAAGTGGGCGGCGACCTGCTGCAGATCGAAGTCGCGCTGGTCCCGGGCAAGGGCGGCATGCTGCTGACCGGCCAGCTCGGCGACGTGATGAAGGAATCCGGTTCCGCCGCACTGTCGGTGGTGCGCAGCCGTGCCGCGAGCCTGGGCGTGGATACGGAGTTCCTGCAGAAGCACGACGTCCACTTGCACGTACCCGATGGCGCCACGCCGAAGGACGGCCCCAGCGCCGGTATCGCGATGGCGACAGCCCTGGTGTCGGCGTTGACCAAGAATCCGGTGCGCGCCAACGTCGCCATGACCGGCGAAATCACGCTGCGCGGGCGCGTGACCGCGATCGGTGGTCTCAAGGAAAAGCTGCTTGCGGCGCTGCGCGGCGGCATCACGACGGTGATCATCCCCGACGAGAACAAGAAGGACCTCGCGGACATTCCTGCCAACGTCACCGAAGGCATGAAGATCGTCCCGGTGAAGTGGATCGACGAGGTGCTCGATCTCGCGTTGGAGCGCCCGCTGGCGCCCGTTCCGGCCGATGGCGGAGGTGGCACCGAACGTGCCGTGCCTGCCGCGGAGAAGGAAGGCGACAAGGGGTCGGAGCAACCCGGCGTGAAGCATTGATCGCGGTGACGAACGGTGCCTGAAAACCGCTGAAACCCGCGTCATTGCTGGGTTTTCGGCTTGCGTGGCATTTTTTGCACTGGTATAACGACGTCACCCGCGCGCGCCAGGCAGAGCCTCGAAGCGCGTGGAAACAACGACCGGTTCCCGAAGGCGCGCGCTACCCCGGGTTCCGGTTACTCATTCCGCGGTTGTTCCGCAAAGGGAGTTACTCAATGAACAAAACCGAATTGATCGATGCCGTCGCCGACGAAGCAGAAGTCTCCAAGGCCGAAGCCGGCCGGGCCGTCGACGCCGTCATCTCCAGCATCACGAAGGCCCTCAAGAAGGGCGACAGCGTGACGCTGGTCGGCTTCGGCACCTTCCAGGTCCGCAAGCGCGCCGCTCGCACGGGCCGCAACCCGAAGACGGGCGACACCATCAAGATCAAGGCGTCCAAGAACCCCGCGTTCAAGGCTGGCAAAGCCCTGAAGGATGCCGTAAACTAATCGACTCGCTGCCGATGGCAGGGTGCTTGATGCACCTGGGTGCTTAGCTCAGCGGTAGAGCGTCTCCCTTACACGGAGAGGGTCGGGGGTTCGAAACCCTCAGCACCCACCACCTCGGGGCGATGCGAAGTTAAAAAATTTTGTCGGATGGTCTAGCGGAAAGTACGCAAACCACCTTACAATGTTCGTCTTGATGCGGAGTGGTAGTTCAGTCGGTTAGAATGCTGGCCTGTCACGCCGGAGGTCGCGGGTTCGAGTCCCGTCCACTCCGCCACTAAGACCCCAAGAAGCCCGCGAAAGCGGGCTTTTTGCTGTCTGAGTGCCAGACGCGGCGCCTTAACGCCGCGCTGTCCAAAAGCGAGGCGCCGCCGCCGGGCGGCGAGACGCCGATGAGCGGGCGCGCTAAACTGCGCGGCTGAACGAATTCGGGTCCCGTCCGCACATGCTGCAGAAACTCCGCGATAAAACCTCTGGCTGGATCGCCAGCCTGATCCTGGGCTTGCTGATCATTCCGTTCGCCTTCGTGGGCGTGAACGAATACATGACCGGCGGTACCGCCGGCGATGTCGCCGTCGTCGAGGCGCCGCCGACGTGGTGGGAATCCGCGCCGCAGTGGTGGCCGGCGTCCATGCTGTGGCAGCGCGAAGAGGTCACGCAGGATGAGTTCCGCGCCGCCTTCGAGCAGGCCCGCCAACAGGCGCGCCAGCAGCAGGGCGAAGCGTTCGATCCGCGCGAGTTCGAAAGCGCGGACAGCAAGCGCAAGGTGCTGGAGCAGCTGATCGATCAGAAGGTGCTCGCACTGGGTTCCAAGCGCGCCGGCATCGTCGTCGGCAATGCCGCGCTGCAGAAGATGATTGCCAGCGAACCGGCGTTCCAGGTGGACGGCAAGTTCAGCCCCGAGCAGTACCAGTTGATGCTGTCTTCTCAGACGCCGCCGCTATCGCCGCAGAAGTTCGAAGAAGAACAGCGCGAGCGCCTGCGCATGATGCTGGTGCCGATGGCGATCAACGATTCCGACTTCGTCACCGAAGGCGAGCAGGAACGCATGTGGAAGCTGCTCGGCGAGACGCGCGACATCGGTATCGCGCTGCTTCCGCCCGTCGCCGAGGACGCGGCACCTGTCAGCGATGCGGACATCAAGGCGTGGTACGACGGCCACAAGAACGACTTCAAGCAGCCCGAGCAGGTGTCGCTGGAGTACATCGAGATCAACGGCGCCACGCTGCCGGCCGGCGCGCCCGCTGACGAGGCCGCGCTGCGCAAGCGCTACGAGGCGGAAAAGTCGCGCTTCGTCTCGCCGGAACAGCGCGTCGTCGCGCACATCCTGATCTCGGCCGACGCTGGTGCGGATGCCGCTACCCAGAAGAAGGCCGAGGAGAAGGCCGCCGCGCTCGCCAAGCAGGCGCGCGAGGGCGCCGATTTTGCCGCGCTCGCGCGTGCGAACTCCGAGGATCCGGGTTCCAAGGATCTGGGGGGCGAATTGCCGCCCTTCGCCAAGGACGGATCGATGGTCAAGCCGTTCGAAGATGCCGCGTTCGCCATGCAGGCCGGCGAGATCCGTGGACCGGTGAAATCGGATTTCGGTTATCACGTGCTGCAGCTGAAGGAGATCAAGGCGGGCGCGGGTCGCAGCTTCGAGGAAGTGCGCGGCGAACTGGCGGCCGAAGAAGCCGGCAGCGAGCGCGAACGGGCCTATAACGACCTGGCTGGCAAGGTGGTCAACGAGACGCTGAAGAACCCGACGGCGCTGGCGCCGGCCGCGCAGGCCGTGGGCCTGCCGCTGCAGAAGGTCGGGCCGTTCTCGCGTAATACGCCGGAAGGCATCGCCACGGTGCCCGCGGTGCTGCGTGCCGCGTTCTCCGACACGTTGGTGCAGGACGGCACCGTCAGCGATCCGATCGAGATCGCGCCGAACCATAGCGTGGTGATTCGCGTGGCGCAGCACACCCAGGAGCAGGCCCTGCCGCTGGACAAGGCGCGCGACACGGTCGTGGCCGCTATCCGCGCCGATCGCCGCGAGAAGGCCGCTGTGGCCGCGGCCGATGCGCTGGTCGCCCGCTTGGCGAAGGGCGAGTCGCTCGCGACCATCGCTGCCGCTGACGGCCTGCGCTTCAACGAGTTGCCGGGCATGCGTCGCGGCATGCCGATGCCGACGGCCGAAGCCAACGAAGCCATCTTCGCAGCGGCGCGTCCGGCGGAAGGCAAGTCGACGCCGGGCAAGGTCGCGCTGGGCAACGGCGCCTATGCGGTGTTCACCGTGAACAAGGTGACCGACGGCGTGTTGGCGGACATGCCGCCGGCCGAGCGCGCGACGATGCAGCAGCAGATGATCCAGTTGAATGGCGGCATCGCCACCCAGGCCTACGTCGACGCGCTGCGTAAGCGTTTCAAGGTCAAGGTGTTCGAAGACCGTCTGTAACGGTCGCGATACAAGCAAGCATCCCAGGGTCCCGCCGAAAGGCGGGATTCCTGTTTCAAGGGGTCTCGCCCGACGGCTCGTCCAGTTGGAGCACCATGCCCGGGCGCAGGACGGCGCCAGGCTTCAGTCCGTTCATGCGGAGCAGGCGGGCCGCCGGGATACCGTGCCGCTTGCCGATGCTCCACGCCGACTCGCCACTCTTGACCGTATGCGTGCGTCCCGACGATGGCCCGCGCTCGTCCTGCGGGGGAGGGGATGCCGCCGCACCGTGCGTTGCGATGGCGGGCTCGATCGCGACGTCGCCCTCTACGACGAGGCTCGGCGCCAGCAGCCGCAGGGGGCGCGTGCCGCGACTGAAGCGCCCCGCCAGGACCGGGTTGAGGCGATTGAGCAAGGTCGGGGATTGCCCATGCGCTGTGGCCCATGACGCCAGCGTGCCGCCGTCAGGCAGGGTGTGCGCGGCCAGGCGCGGGACGGGACGATCGAGCTGGTCCAGCCAGGCATCGCGGTCATCGGCCTGCTGGAAGATGCAGGCCAGGGCGTGCAGTTTCTCGACATACGCATAGGTGATGCCGGAGAGCCCAGGCAGTTCGGCTGGACGCGCGTTGCGTGCGTTCATGCCGGCGCGGCGCATCGATTGCAGTACGCGGTACTCGCCCGCGTTGTAGGCCATCACCGCCAGTCGCCAGTCGCCGCCGAACATGCCATGCAACGTCTTGAGGTAGCGCACGGCGGCCTGGGTGGAATCCACCGGCGATAAGCGGCCGTCGTAGCCTTCGCGCATCGGGATGCCGTGATTGCGCGCGGTGATGCCGATGAACTGCCACAGCCCAGCCGGACCATTCGGGTTGCGCGCGCCGGGCTTGTAGCCGCTTTCCACGAACGGGATGAGTGCGAACTCGGTAGGCAGGTGCGCTTCGCGCAAGGCATCGACGACATAGCCGAACAACGGCAGCAGATCGTCCTCGGTGCGCGCGAGCTGGCCCGGCGCGTGGCCGAACTGCTTCTTCCAGCGGCCGTTGGTCGCGGCGCTGTCGCACTCGGGATCGGCCAGCCCGTCGCGGAAGCGCTGGTAGATCTCCAGGCCGCTGCGCTGATGGCTCGGTGGCAAAGGGGTAGCGGCGACGTTCTCGGACGACGGCGTCTGCGTACTTTCAGTCGCTGGCGGCGGATCGGCCGCCAGCGCGACCGGCGGCGCGGCACCGAGCAATGCTGCCAGGACGGCCACGCGCAAAGAATCGACGGCTCTCATGCGCGGAATTCGTTCTTCCACTGCCGCAGCGTGGCGAAGGTCTCCACGCGATCGGTCGGTGCGCGCCCCAGGCGGTGCGCGACGGCAGCGCGTACCGGCGCGGTATCCACGCGGAGGAAAGGATTGGTGGCGATCTCGTTGGCCAACGTCACCGGCAACGAGGGGCGCCCTGCCTGACGCATCGCGCGGGCCTCCTCGATGCGTTGACGCAAAGCAGTATTGTGCGGGTCGACGGCCTAGCGCGAATGCGCCATTGGCGAGCGTGTACTCATGGCCGCAGCAAACCAGCGAGGCGGGCGACAGCGACGCCAACCGATCCAGCGAATCCAACATCTGCGCCGGTGTGCCCTCGAACAGGCGCCCACAGCCCAGGCTGAAGAGGGTGTCGCCGCAGAACAGGTGGGGCGGTCCTTCCGAACCGCCGCCGTGGAAGGCGATATGGCTGCGGGTGTGCCCCGGGACCTCGAGCACCGACAACTGCCAGTTCTTCAGCCGCACGGTATCGCCTGCGCCCACCCGCTCGGTGGCATCGGGAATGCGGTCGTCTTCGGGTGCGAACACCGGCAGGGTCGGCCAGCGTTCCCGCAGTGCGCGTACGCCGCCGGCGTGGTCGGGGTGGTGATGGGTGACCAGGATGGCGGCCGGCCACAGGCCGTTGCCGGTGGCGGCCAGTACCGGCGCGGCATCGCCCGGATCGATCACCAACGCGTCCCCATCGTCGTCGACCAGCGCCCAGATGTAGTTGTCCTCGAAGGCGGGCAGGGCGAGCAGGCGCATCGGCGGACGAACTCCGGGGGCTGGGACGGACGCCCGGGGGCGGCGTCCTCTACAATCCGAACATGCCTGCCTTCGCGTTTACCCGTCAACCCGATGCCCTGGCGTGGTTCGGGACCGGGCGCGGTGGGCCGGTGCTGGCGTCCGAGCACGCCCGCGTCAGCCAGGCGCTCACCAGCCGTACCCCCCAGCCCTGGCTGTGGATTTCGCCCGACGGGGCCGATGCCGCGGCGACGGCTGCCCCAGCCACCCGGGGCGTGCACCTGCGCGCCCGGGCGGGCTCCTCCCGCCTCTCCGGCCAGGTCCACTGCGCACTGCCGCTGCCGCTGCCGACCGAGGCGGCCGGCGTCATCGTGCTCCAGCACGCGCTGGATGTCGGCGATCCCCAACCCCTACTGCAGGAATGCGCCCGCGTGCTGGAACCGGGCGGGCGCCTGTGGCTGTTCGTCCTGAACCCGATCAGCCCCTACCGGTGGCGCTGGCGCCGCTCCGGCCTGGTCCCGCGGACGCTGGGGCAATGGCGACTACAACTCGCCGCCGCCGGCCTGACCGCCTCCCAGCACGTCCTCCATTACGGCCCGGTCTGGCGCGGCGTGGCGGACGCGCCGGGCAGCAGCCCCGCGCCGCTGCGCGCCGCCTGCCTGCTGGAAGCGGAGAAGCGCGTCGCCGGCCTGATTCCCCCGGCGCCCGTCGCCCGTGCCTGGCGCACGGCGCCGGCCGCCTGAACCCTTACGAGACCGCATGAAGCACATCAGCATCCACACCGATGGTTCCTGCCTGGGCAATCCCGGCCCCGGCGGCTGGGCCGCCCTCCTGCGCTATGGCGAGAAGGAGCGCGAGCTGGTGGGAGGCGAAGGCCAGACCACCAACAACCGCATGGAACTGATGGCGGCTATCGCCGCGCTGGAAGCGCTGACCGAGGCCTGCCAGGTGACCCTGCACATCGATTCGCAGTACGTGCGCCAGGGAATCACCGAATGGATGCCCAGCTGGGTGCGCCGTGGCTGGAAGACCGCGGGCGGTGATCCGGTGAAGAACCGCGATCTGTGGGAGCGCCTGCATGCCGCCGCCGGCCGCCACCGCATCGACTGGAAGTGGGTGAAGGGACACAACGGCGACCCGGACAACGAGCGCGTCGACGTCCTGGCCCGCAACGAAGCCATGCGCTTTCGCGGCGGCGCCGTCGCATGACCGTGGCGCCGCTCGCGCCGGGGACCCTGGTCGCTGAAACGCCGCGGCTGCGCCTGCGCGCGATGGACGACGGCGTCGATGCGGACGCCGCCTTGATGCTGGCGCTGTTGAACGAACCGACCTTCATCCAGAACATCGCCGACCGCGGCGTGCGCACGCTCGACCAGGCCCGGCAGTACCTGCGCCAGGGTGCGCTGCGCAGCTATGCCGACCATGGCTTGGGCATGTACGCCGTCGAGGTGAAGGAAACGGGCGCGCTGATCGGCAATTGCGGCCTCGTGCGCCGCGAGGGCCTGGATGCGCCTGACATCGGCTATGCGCTGCTACCGGCGTACGTGGGGCAGGGCTACGCCGAAGAAGCCGCGCGTGCCGTGATGGCGGACGCGCGCGGGCGGCTGCACGCACGTCGCCTGCTCGCCATCGTCAATCCCGACAATGCCGCCTCGATCCGCCTGTTGCAGAAGCTGGGATTCGTCTTTGAGAGAATGACCACGCTGCCCCACGTGGAGCGTGAGGTCGGCCTGTTCCACCTGAACCCTGTCCCGGAAACGTCCGCCTGATGCGCCAGATCATCCTCGATACCGAAACCACCGGCCTGGAATGGAAGAAAGGCAACCGGGTCGTCGAAATCGGCTGCGTCGAGTTGCTCGAACGCCGTCCGACCGGACGCACCTACCACCAGTACATCAACCCGCAGCGTGAGTTCGAACAGGGTGCGGCCGAAGTCACCGGCCTGAGCCTCGAGTTCCTGTCCGACAAGCCGTTGTTCGCCGACGTCGCCGATGAGTTCCTGGCCTTCATCGAAGGGGCGGAACTGGTGATCCATAACGCGGCGTTCGACGTCGGCTTCCTGGATTACGAGCTGTCGCGCCTGGGTGAGCGATATGGCCGGCTGGCCGACCGCGCCACGGTCGAGGACTCGCTGCTGCTGGCGCGCCAGCGCTTTCCCGGGCAGCGCAATTCGTTGGACGCGCTGTGCAAGCGCCTGGGCGTGGACAACACCCATCGCCAACTCCACGGCGCGCTGCTTGACGCCCAGCTGCTGTGCGACGTCTACCTCAACCTGACCGCCGGCCAGAGCGAGATCGGCTTCGGTGGTGCGGACGAGACCGCTGCCGGCACGCCCGCCGCAGCCGTCATCCAGTTCGATGCAGCCGTCGCGGGCCATCGCCCGCGCGTCGTGGTGTCGGATGAGGAGCAAGCCGCGCACGAGGCGCGGCTGGAGAAACTCAGGAAGAAGGCGGGCGGGCGCTGCCTGTGGGATCCGCCGGCACTGGAGCAGGCCGGCGCCTGAATCGCGTCAGTGGCAGCGCACCAGGATCGCGGTGACGTTGTCCGAGCCGCCGCCGTCCAACGCTGCGGCGATGAGGGTGTCCACGCATTCCTGCGCGCTGCAGTCGTCGTGCTTGAGCGTGACGGCGATGCTGCGGTCGTCGACTTCTTCGGTCAGGCCATCGCTGCACAGCAAGAGCTGCATGCCGGGGCGTAGCTCGCCCGTCATCGTTTCCACGTTCAGATGGTTGGGGTCGGTGACGCCCAGCGCCTGGGTCACGACGTTGCGGTGGGGGTGCGAGCGCGCCTGTTCGGCCGTCAGCGCGCCTTGTGCAATGAGTTCCTGCACGTAGCTGTGGTCCTGGCTGAGCTGGGCCAGCTGGCCCTCGCGCCAGAGATAGGCGCGGCTGTCGCCGACCCAGGCCACTTCGAAACGGTTGCCCTGGATGCGGGCCGCCACCACCGTGGTACCCATCGGCAGGGTGTCGTTGCGGCGGCGCGAGGTGCGGATGATTTCCTCATCAGCGATGCGGATCGCCTGCGCCAGCGGCGTGCCGTCGCGGACCTCGCGGACGATGGTCTCGCGGGCCAATGCGCTGGCCACCTCACCACAGGCGTGACCGCCCATGCCGTCGGCCACCAGCCATAGGCCCAGCTCGCTGTCGCCGTAGTAGGTGTCCTCGTTCAGCTCCCTGCGGAGGCCGACGTGGGAGATGTGGCCGAATTCGATCATGGTGTCCTGCGCTGTGGGACGGTCTTCGCCTACCCGTTCATACGCAATGATCCGGACGGACAGGACAACCGGCAAGGCCGACGCATCCAGGAGGGCGGTCGGGGTTCATCGACGTGCATGCTGATGGCCGCGGAGGCACGTCAATCGTGTCCGTCGGCTTGTCCGGAAGCGGCCCGCCACGTATCATTCACGGCCCCGGACGCGTCCGGGGCCACCGGAGAGGTGGCAGAGTGGTTGAATGTACCTGACTCGAAATCAGGCATACGTTAATAGCGTATCGAGGGTTCGAATCCCTCCCTCTCCGCCAGTTTCGCAAAAAGCCCCCGAAAGGGGGCTTTTTGCGTTCTGGCGTCCGTGCGAGGGGTGCTGCGATGGAAGTCGCCGCCTAGAATGGCGTTCTTTGCCGGGAGCCCGCCATGTCCGAGATCCTCGTCCCCGTGTCGTTCGGCGAGTTGCTGGACAAGATCGCCATCCTCCAGATCAAGTCCGAGCGCATGACCGATCCGGCGAAGCTCGCGAACGTGCGCGACGAGCTGACGGCACTGGAGCAGGCGTGGATGGCCCACCCGGCGGCGGGTCATTCGATTGTCGAACTGCGCGCCCAGCTGAAGGCCGTCAACGAGCGGCTGTGGGAGATCGAGGACGAGGTGCGGTTGAAGGAGAAGGCGCAGGCCTTCGACGACGCCTTCGTGCGCCTGGCGCGCAGCGTCTACATCGAGAACGACGAGCGCGCCCGTATCAAGAAGGCGATCAACCTGGCACTGGGCTCAAGCTACGTCGAAGAGAAGTCGTACCAGGACTACCGCACCGGCGACGCACCTTAAGGTGCTGCGCCAAAGCCCTGTGCCAGGCTTTCGGTGATCGCTGCCGCAGACACCTCCTGGCACGCTCGGAAGCGCTTGCCCGCCCACAGCAGGGAATAGTCGTCCAGGCCGTGTGGCTCGGCCGCCTCGCGCAGTGGGGCGGAGAAGGCGGTCGCCAGCGGAAACGCGGGCGCATCCGTCGCCAACGGGCCCCAGGCGGCCATCGCATGATTGACGATGCCGCGCGCGGGACGCCCGGTGAACACGTTGGTCACCGCGGTCGCACGCGCTTCGCGCAGGGCCTGCCGGTGAACCGCGCGGGTGTCGGCTTCCGGACACAGCAGGTAAGCGGTCCCCACCTGCACGCCGGCCGCGCCCAGTGCCATCGCGGCCGCCACGTCGCGTGCGTCGGCGATGCCGCCGGCCGCGATCACCGGCACGTCGACGGCCGCGACGATCTGCGGCAACAGCATGGCAAGGTCTGCCTGCAGGTCCAGGTCATCGGACAGGAAATGCCCCCGGTGGCCGCCGGCTTCCCAGCCCTGTGCGATCACGGCATCCACGCCGCGCGCCTGCAGCCAGCGCGCCTCGTCCACGCTGGTCGCACTGCCAAGCACGCGGCAGCCGGCTTCGCGCACGCCGGCCAGCAACGCCTCCGCCGGCAGGCCGAAATGAAAGCTCACCACCGCCGGCCGATGCGCCACGACCAAGGCCAGGGCATCCGCGTCGAAGGGACGGCGACCCGGCGTGGCGACGATGGCCGCAGCGTCGATGCCGAAGCGCGCGTAGTCGGTGTGTAGCCGTTCGCGCCAAGCCTGCTCGCGCACGACGTCGGAGGTCGGGGGTGCGTGGCAGAAGAAGTTGAGGTTCCAGGGCCGGTCCGTGCCTGCGCGCAGGCGCCGGACTTCCGCGTCGAGCGCCTCGGGCGCCAACGCGGCGGCGGGCAGCGCGCCCAGGCCGCCCGCTTCGCACACGGCCAGCGCCAACCGGCTGCCCTGTACACCCGCCATCGGCGCCTGCAGCAGCGGCCAGCGGATCCCGAGCAGGCCGGCCAGGTCCACGACGTCAGCCGTCCAGGTCGGCGCGTCGCCGCTCGAACGCCGCCACCGCGTCTTCCACCGTCACCAGGCCCATGACGCCGTCGTGTTCGATCTTCGTGCCCCAGGGCAGGTCGGCGGCCGGCTTGCCGCGGTACTTGCGGGCGGCATCGTCATAGCGATCCACGCAGTAGCGCGTGGTGGAGTAGGGGCCGCTGCGATGCGGATTGCTGGCGGCATGCAGGCCCAGCACCGCGCTGCCCATCGCGTTGGCGATGTGCATGGGGCCCGAGTCCGGCGTCACCACCAGGTCGGCGCGGGCGAGCAGGGCGGGTAGCTGCTTCAGCGTGTCCTTGCCGACGAGGTCGAGCACGGGGGCGCGCATCGCCGCGATGATGGCATCGGCTGTGCGGCGTTCGAGATCGCTGCGGCCGCCGCACAGCACCACGCGCCAGCCCTGCGTGGCCGCGTGGTCGGCGAGCGCGGCATAGCGGTCGGCGAACCAGTTACGGCGCTCATGGCTGGAACACGGCGAGATCATCAGCGTGCGCTGTCCATCCGTAGGCCATTGCGCCGCCGCCCAGGCGTATGCGTCCTCGGGAACAGGCAGGCGCCAGACGACCTCGTCCTGGCTCAGGCCCAGCGGTTCGCAGAAGCTGCCGATCGCATCCAGCACATGGATGCCGGGTCGGTCGGGGATGCGCTCGTTGATCACTAGGCCGTGCAGGTCCTTCGAGCGGCTGCGGTCGTAGCCGACCCGCCGGCGCGCGCGGATGAAGGCCGACAGCAGGTTGGCGCGCAGGGCTACCTGCATCTGCAGCAGCGCGTCGAAGCCCTCCGCTGGCAGTTCCGCGCGCAGCGCCCGCATGCCGGCCCATCCGCTCTTCTTGTCGTAGGTATGGAAGGTCACGCCCTCCAGCCCTTCGAGCAGCTTGAAGCCGCCCTTGTCGATGACCCAGTGCAGGCGCACCTGGGGCCAATGGCGTTGCAGCGTGCGCACCAGCGGTACGACATGGGTCACGTCGCCGAGTGCGGACAGGCGAAGCAGGCAGAGCGATTGGGGAATCGTGGACAAGTGTTGTTAGACTCGCTGAATGGTCGGTTTTGACGCCTCGGAATCCCTGACGCCGTTCCGCGAAGGCAGCGGATACGGTGCGATTCTGTTCGACCGCAAACACCTGCGGCAAGCGAGCCCGGACTGGTTCCTGCCGGAGAAGTGGGGCGAACGTGCCCGACCGGTCGACAGCGGCGGGCGCGGCGGTGCCTGGTTCATCGATGCGCCCTCCAGCCAATGTGTCCTGCGTCTCTACCGCCGCGGCGGCCTGGCGTCTCGTTTCAGCCAGGATCGCTACCTTTGGCACGGCCCGGACCGCACGCGCAGCTTCGCCGAATTCCGCCTTACCCGTGCGCTGCTGGCCCGGGGCCTGCCGGTGCCGCGACCGGTCGCGGCCAGCTATGTGCGCGACGGCATGTTCTACCGTGCGGCCATCCTGGTCGAGCGGTTGATGGACGTGAGCACGCTGGCCGACATCGCGTCGCAGGACGAAAGCCGGGCACCCTGGGAGAGCACGGGCCGGCTGGTGGCGCGTTTCCACCGGGCTGGCCTGGACCATGCGGACCTCAATGCGCAGAACATCCTCTTCGACGGTAGCGGCCACGGCTGGCTGATCGACTTCGACCGCGGGCCGCCTGCGCATCCCGGCGACGGCGTGGCGGGAACAGAACCTGGCCCGCCTCAAGCGTTCGCTGCTGAAACTGCGGGGTGCGCGCAGCGTCGACGAGGTCGGCGTGGATTTCGCCCACCTGCGCTGTGCTTACGACCACGCCTGGTCGCGGGGTTACTGAGATGACGTGGGTGCTGCGCTTCCACGGCGTGGGCAACGCCAGTGCGGTCGAGCTGGGCTCGGCCATGGCCACGCTCGAGCGCGCCGGCGCCCCGTGGCTGACGATCGACTGCGGCGGTGAAGGCCTGACCGCGTACCACGCCCGCTACGGCGACATGCCCGACGCGGTCTTCATCACCCACCTGCACCTGGACCACGTCGCCGGCATGGAACGGCTGTTCGTGGCTACATATTTCGATCCGGCCCGACGCGGCAAGGTCCGCCTGTACGTGCCAGCGCCGCTGGTGCCGCTGCTTCACCAACGCATCGCCAGCTATCCGAACGTACTGGCCGAGGGCGGAGCGAACTTCTGGGATGCGTTCCACCTGGTGCCGGTCGGTGATGCCTTCTGGCATGACGGGCAGCGGCTGGAGGTGTTCCCGGTGCGGCACCACTGGCCCGAGACGGCTTTCGGCCTGCGCCTGCGTGGCAGCGTGGTGTGGACCGGCGACACGCGTCCGATCCCGGAGATGCTGGCCCGCCACGCCGATGCCGGCGAACTGATCGCGCACGACTGTGGGTTGCATGGAAATCCCTCGCACAGCGGCATCGACGATTTGGAGCGCGAGTATTCGTCGGCTCTTCTCGCCCGCTGCGTGCTCTACCACTACGCCAGCGCCGGGGACGGCGACGCCTTGCGCGCACGCGGCCATCGCGTCGCCTTGCCCGGCGAAGGCATCGCGCTGTCCGGGCCATCGCCCATCGAGTTGCCGTGAGCGCCTCGCCCCTGCCGCACGACCTGCTCGGGCGTCCGCTGCACGACCTGCGGCTGTCGGTGATCGACGCCTGCAATTTCCGCTGCGGTTACTGCATGCCCGCCGACCGGGTGCCCGAGGACTACGGTACCGACGCCTCGCAGCGCCTGTCGTTCGACGAGATCGACACCCTCGTGCGGGCCTTCGTGCGGCTGGGCGTGCGCAAGCTGCGCCTTACCGGCGGTGAGCCGCTGCTGCGCAAGCGCTTGCCCGAGCTGGTACGACGGCTGGCCGTGATCCCCGGCCTGGACGACATCGCGCTGACCACCAACGGCGTGCTGCTTGCGCACCAGGCGCAGGCGTTGCATGACGCCGGACTTCGACGCATCACCGTCAGCCTGGATGCGCTGGATCCCGCCGTGTTCGCCGAGATGTCCGGCCGGCGCGGACAGGTCGGCGACGTGCTCGCCGGCATCGATGCGGCGGTGGCGGCGGGTTTCGCGCGCTTGAAGATCAACGCCGTCGTCCAGCGGGGCGTGAACGAAGCGGAGGTGCTTCCGCTGGTCGAACGCTTCCGCGGTACCGGACACGTGGTGCGTTTCATCGAGTTCATGGACGTCGGCGACAGCAACGATTGGCGGCTGGACCGGATGGTGCCCTCGTCGGTGCTGCGCGACCGGATCGCGGCGCGCTGGCCCCTGCATCCCCTGCAGGCGGAGTACCGGGGCGAGGTGGCCGAGCGCTATGGATTCGACGATGGCGGCGGCGAAGTGGGGTTCGTTAGTTCCGTCAGCGTGCCGTTCTGCGGCGACTGCCATCGCGCCCGCGTGTCGGCGGATGGCCGCTTGTTCACTTGCCTGTTCGCATCGGAAGGCGCCGACCTGCGGACGGTCCTGTCCCAGGGCGAAGACGCGCTGGTCGCGCACGTGGCCGGCCTGTGGTCGGCGCGCGACGACCGGTACAGCGAACTGCGCGGCCGCCCGGAAGTGCGGGACCGGCGCCGCGTCGAGATGTATCTTATCGGCGGCTGATTTCCCAGGACCCGCATGCCCCGCACCGCATTGACCCACCTCGACGCCGACGGCCGGCCCGCGATGGTGGATGTGTCCGGCAAGACCGCCACCGCGCGCGAGGCGCGGGCGACCTGCCGCGTACGCTTTCCCGCCGAGGTCGCAAGGCAGCTGAAGCGCAACGGGCTACGCAGCGCGAAGGGCGGCATCGTCGATACCGCGATCATCGCCGGGACGATGGCGGTCAAGCGGACTCACGAACTGATCCCGTTCTGCCACCCGCTGCCTATCGACGGCTGCCGCCTGGCGATCGACTGGGACGGCGAGACCGCGTTGTTGATCGAATGTCAGGTGCGCACCGTGCACCGCACGGGCGTAGAGATGGAAGCGCTGACCGGCGCTACCGTCGCCGCCCTGACCGTGTACGACATGTGCAAGGCGCTGTCGCACGCCATCGTGCTGGGGCCGGCGAAGCTGGTGGCCAAGCGCGGCGGCAAGCGCGACGTGGGGTCGCCATGACGGTGACGCTCACCGTGCTTTATTTCGCCAGCCTGCGCGAACGCGCGGGCGCGGCCCGCGAATCGGTCACCACCAGCGCGACCGATCTTTCCGGCCTGTATGCGGAGGTCCAGATCCGCCATGGGATCGACTGGCCGCGCGAACACCTGCGTGTTGCTGTCGATGGCGAATTCGCGCGCTGGCAGGACGCCCCGCAGGCCGGCAGCGAAGTGGCCTTCATTCCGCCCGTGAGCGGGGGCTGACCGATGTCGCGCTTCCATCTCTCCGCCGAACCGCTGGATGTCGCCACCCTGGGCGCCGCCTTGCGCGATCCGCGTGCCGGCGGCCATGCGACGTTCGAAGGCTGGGTCCGCGACCATCACGCCGGCCGCGCGGTGGATGGCCTGGATTACGAGGCTTATGACGCGCTCGCCGAGCGTGAGGGCGAACGGATCGTTGCCGAGGCGATGGAACGTTTCGACGTGCTGGCCGCCTGTTGCGCGCACCGCGTGGGGGCGCTGGCGGTGGGCGACCTCGCGGTCTGGGTCGGCGTCAGCGCCGCGCATCGGGGGGCCGCGTTCGACGCATGTCGCTACATCATCGATGAAGTGAAGCAGCGCGTGCCGATCTGGAAGCGCGAGCATTACCGTGAAGGCGATGCGGACTGGCTGCATCCCGTGGGAGACGGACCGTGAGCGTGCTGCGTTGCGCGCTGTTCGGTACGGCTGTCGCCCTGGTGTGCCTGTGCGCACAGAACGCACGGTCGGCCGAATTGCTGGTCGGCAACAAGTCCGCCGATACCGTGTGGCGCCTGTCGTTGCGCGACGGCCGTCGCGTCGGCGAATACCGGACCGGCGAGGCGCCGCATGAGATCGCGGTGGCGCCGGATGGCCGTGTGGCCGTGGTGACGAACTACGGCGGTGCGAAGTCCGGCAACACGCTGTCCGTGCTGGACCTCGTCGGCGGCAAGCCGACGCGCGTGATCGACCTGGGCCAGCACAGCGCGCCGCATGGCGTCCGCTTCCTCGCCGACGGGCGTCGCGTGCTGGTCACCACGGAAGCGTCGGCCAGCCTGGTCGTCGTCGATGTGGCCTCGGGCGAGGTGGAACGCAGCATCGAGGTCGGCGGTGGCACCGGGCACATGGTGGCGCTGTCGCCGGATGGCCAGGTCGCCTACCTGACCAAGATTCAGGCCGGCACGATCAGCCGGATCGACCTGGCCACGGGCGCGAGGATCGAAAAACCCGCCGGTAAGGGCGCGGAAGGCGTAGCCGTTCGGCCGGACGGCACCGAAGTCTGGGTGACCAACCGCGAGGACGGCACGCTCACCGTGCACGACCCGCGCACGCTGGCGGTCAAGCGCCGCATGAGCAGCAAGGGCTTCCCGATCCGCGTGACCTTCGCCGCCGACGGTGCGCTGGCCTTCGTCACCAATGCGCGCGCGGCCACCCTGGCCGTCTTCAACGCCAAGACCAAGGTGCCGGTAGCGACGGTCCCGCTCTCGCGCGAGGACATGGACTACCAGCCCACCATGCTGGGCAACGCGGCGCTCCCGATCGGGGTGGTGGTCGCGTCGGACCGCCCGCGCGCCTACGTGGCGATCAGTGGCGGCGACCGGGTCGCCGTCATCGACACCCAGCGCTGGCAGGTCATCGACTACTGGGTGACCGGACGCGAACCCGACGCACTGGGCATCATCGCCGACTGAGTCGCACGCATCCCGTCGGGCAGAAAACGCGGTGGCCCGCGCCCCGCGGTAGTTCCGCTGCGCGGAGAAAGATGCCGTCGCAACGGCAGGGGTCAACGAATAGCCCGTGGCGGAAAAGGCGGTGGCCCCGCCGGCTGACCTCGGCGCCCGCGTCGATCGATACCGTTGCTGCCTTCCGGCCCTGGCGGGATTTTCGACCTAGCGTCGCGAGGGGCCGACGGGGCCACCATAGAAACGAAACCGCGCCAGAGCGCGGTTCGTCGTCATCCCAATACGCTGGGATGCATCGAATCTCTTTTAATCTGGCGGAGAGAGGGGGATTCGAACCCCCGAAGCGCGGTTTAGACGCTTACACACTTTCCAGGCGTGCTCCTTCAACCACTCGGACACCTCTCCGGGACCTGAACGCAGCCGCGGGCCGCTTTCAGGGGCGTGAATTCTAGCCTCCGACGAAGCTCGCCACAAGCGAAGCCGTCGCGGACGGCTTTCGGCCGGGGCCGCTTGCCGGCCGTGGCACAATGTCGGCATGTCCTACCTTGTCCTCGCCCGCAAGTGGCGCCCCAAGCGTTTTGTCGAACTGGTGGGCCAGGAACACGTGGTCCGCGCGCTCACCAACGCGCTGGATTCCGGGCGGGTGCACCACGCCTTCCTGTTCACCGGCACCCGCGGCGTCGGCAAGACCACCATAGCGCGCATCTTCGCCAAGTCGCTGAACTGCGAGAAGGGCACCAGCGCCGATCCGTGTGGCCAGTGCGCGGCCTGCCTGGACATCGACGCGGGCCGCTACATCGACCTGCTGGAGATCGACGCCGCGTCGAACACCGGCGTGGACGACGTGCGTGAAGTGATCGAGAACGCGCAGTACATGCCGTCGCGCGGCAAGTTCAAGGTCTACCTGATCGACGAAGTCCACATGCTCTCGAAGGCGGCGTTCAACGCGCTGCTGAAGACGCTCGAGGAGCCGCCGGAGCACGTCAAGTTCCTGCTCGCCACCACCGACCCGCAGAAGCTGCCGGTGACGGTGCTGTCGCGCTGCCTGCAGTTCAACCTGAAGCGCCTGGACGAGGAACAAATCCGCGGCCAGATGACGAAGATCCTCGGCGCCGAGCAGATCGAGGCCGATGCCGGGGCGATCGCCCAACTCGCACGCGCGGCCGACGGTTCGCTGCGTGACGGCCTGTCGCTGCTCGACCAGGCGATCGCCTATGCGGGCGGCGCCCTGAGCGACGACGGTGTGCGCACGATGCTGGGCACCGTGGATCGCACCCAGGTCAATGCGATGCTCGCCGCGTTGGCGCAAGGTGACGGCGACACGCTGCTGCGCGTGATCGCGGGCCTGGCGGAGTTCTCCCCCGACTGGAGCGGCGTGCTGGATGCCGTGGCCGAAGCGCTTCATCGCATCCAGGTGCGCCAGCTGGTGCCGTCCGCGGCGGTGGAAGCCGAAGGCGTGGATGTCGAAGCGTTCGCCGGGCAGCTGCGGCCGGAGGTGGTCCAGCTCTGGTACCAGATGGCGATCAACGGCCGGCGCGACCTGCACTTGGCCCCCAGCGGGCGCGCGGGTTTCGAGATGAGCCTGCTGCGCATGCTGGCGTTCCGTCCGGCCCAGAACGGCGAGATGCGTGGCGAAGGCAAGCCGACGCCGGCGGCAGCCGACACGGGTGCTGCCGTATCCGCGGCGCCTCCCAAGCCGGTGCGCGCCCCCGAACCCGTTCGCGAGGCGATGCCGACGCCGGCCGCGCCCCGTGAAGCGATGGCGGCCGTCTCACCGCCGCCTTCGTCTGACGATCCGCCGTGGGCGCCCGAGCCCCCGGTGGCGCCGCCGCCTGCTGCACGCACGGCGATGCCGGCCGACATCGGCATCGTCGATGCCGAGACCTGGCTCCATTTCGCCAGCACTTGCGGCCTGAAAGGCGTCGGCAAGCAGCTGGTCGAGAACGTCTCCTTCTCCGGTTACGCCCACGGCACGCTGACGCTGGCGCTGGACAGCGGATTCGACTACCTGCGCTCCGAGCGCACGCTGGGCGAACTGGCCGACGCCATCGCCGAGCGTTACGGCGTCGCGCCCCGGCTGGCGTTCGCCGCCACCACGGCTGCCGCGGATGCCGAAACGCTCAAGGAGCGCAGCCACCGGCAGCGCGGCGAGCGGCAGAGCGAGGCCGAGGAAACCTTCATGAACCATCCGGACGTGCAACGCCTGGTGCAACAGCACGGCGCACGGCTCGTCCCGGATTCCATCCGTCCTTACGAAGAGTGATCACGACATGCGTGGAAACATCGCCCAACTGATGCAGCAGGCGCAGAAGATGCAGGAGAACCTGCAGCGCGCCCAGGAAGAACTCGCCAAGCTGGAAGTCACCGGCAATGCCGGCGCCGGCATGGTCAGCATCACCCTGACCGGCGCCAAGGAGTGCCGGAAGGTCCGCATCGATCCGTCGGTGCTGTCCGATGCGGAGATGCTGGAAGACCTGATCGCGGCCGCGTTCAACGACGCGTCCAACAAGGTCGATGCCGAGTCGAAGTCGCGGATGGGCGCAGCCACGGCCGGCATGCCGATGCCGCCGGGCATGAAGCTGCCGTTCTGACCCGCGCCGGCCTGGCGCCTGCGTTGTCGGCGGGCGAGGGCCGGGGATGACGATGTCCAGTCCGCTGCTCGAACAGCTCATCGAATCGCTGCGCGTGCTGCCCGGTGTCGGGCAGAAAACGGCGCAGCGCATGGCCTACCACCTGCTCGACCGGGAGCGGGACGGCGGCAAGCGCTTGGCGGCCGTGCTCGCCGATGCGCTCGAGCGCATCGGTCACTGTGCGCAATGCCGCGATTTCACCGAGGGCTCGCTGTGTGCGATCTGCGCCAGCGGCAGCCGCGACCGCCACCAACTGTGCGTGGTGGAATCGCCGTCGGACCGGTTGGCCATCGAGCAGGCGACCGGCTATCGCGGCGTCTACTTCGTCCTGCACGGGCGCCTGTCGCCGCTCGATGGCATCGGCCCGCGCGAGCTGGGCCTCGATGCGCTCGCGGACCGACTGGGTGCGGGCGAAGCGGTCGAACTCATCATCGCCACCAATCCGACGGTGGAAGGCGAGGCGACGGCGCACTACCTCGCCCAGCTGGCGCGGCAGCACGGCGTCCGGCCCAGCCGGTTGGCGCATGGCGTGCCGTTGGGGGGCGAGCTGGAGTACGTGGATCGCGGCACGCTGGCGCATGCGTTCGGTGGCCGCAGCGAAATGACCTGACCCTGCCCTGGAAGACGACCCATGACCGACACGATCTTCGCCCGCATCATCCGCCGCGAGATTCCCGCCACGATCGTCTACGAGGACGACGATGTACTGGGTTTCAAGGACATCGCGCCGCAGGCGCCGGTGCATGTGCTCTTCATTCCCAAGCACGACGCCATCCCGACACTCGACGACGTGCGTCCGGAGCAGGCCGTGCTGGTCGGCAAGCTGGTCCTGGCGGCCGCCGAGTACGCACGTCGCGAAGGCTTCGCCGAAGATGGTTATCGCGTGGTGATGAACTGCCGCGAGCATGCGGGGCAGACCGTGTTCCACATCCACCTGCACCTACTGGCCGGGGCGCACCTGGGGCGTTTCGGCACGCCGGGCTGACGCATCATCAGGCCCAAAGAAAAAGCCGCCCGAGGGCGGCTTTTTTCATGCGGTGAGGGTGGCGCTCACCACCAACCCCAGCGGCCCCAGCGCGGACCCCAGAAGGGGTCGTAGTACGGGTAGGGGCGCACCACTTCGACTTCGCGCACTTCGGGCCACAGGTAGACCACCTCGGCCGCCACGCGCGGCAGTTGGTAGTCGTAGTCGCCGATGCGCGTGCTCTCGTAGCCATCGATCTTGCCGACGAAGGTCACTTCGCGACCTTCGGCGAACACGGCCGGATCGTAGAAGCCGGCGCGGCAGGCGATGAAGCGGCCGTCGGTGGCATCCGGTGCGCTCGAGAGCGGACGGCCCGTGCCGGCCAGCGGGCGGGAGACCAGCTGGAAGCAGGTGCTGTTCTGCGCAGGCGTGGTGCTGATGATGCGGCCGCCCCAGCGGACGGACGCGCCCACCTGCGGAGCCGCGACCGAGTCGCGCGGGTTGACGGGAGTGAAGCTACCCTGCAGTGGCTTGGGCGCGGACGCGCAGGCCGACAGCAGCACAGCGGCGGAAGCGGCGAGGACAGCGAAACGAAGGTTCATGGCCAGTCTCCAGTGAGTCACGGGCGGTGCCGGCGCAGGTCTTCGATCAGTGCGCGGTGATCCCCCTCATCCTGAGCGTAGCGCGCGGCGGCGAAACGCCGGCTGAGCGAAAACAGCAGGTTCGCGCCCTGTGGTCGTCGGGCGGCGACCCGGCGCGCCCAGTCCGTGGCGGTTTCATGCGGTTCACGGCCCAGGCCGAAGCGCGCGTACCGTCGGCCCAGTCGATGCCAGGCACGGAGCAGGGGGTCTCGCTCGCGCTCGGCGCGCGCCAGCCACCACGCCATCCAGCCCAATGTGCCGAGTGCCGCGAGGCCGAACAGCAGGCCCAGCCCGGCGCCGCCGAGCCCGTTCGCACCCAGTCGCTCGAGCAACTGCGCCTGTCGGCGGGCATCGAAACCGAGCACGAGGTCGTTCCAGCCGCGCCGCAACCAATCGCTGACGCTGCCGAAGCCCTCCAGTGTGAGTCGACCCGTGCCCGCGCCGTCACCCAGTTGGTCTTCCAGCGTGTCGTAGATGCGTTCGGGTGCGACCGCGGCGGTGGGGTCGACGCGGACCCAGCCACGCTCGGGCAGCCAGACTTCGGCCCAGGCATGGGCATCCATCTGCCGGACCACCCAGTAACCGCCCAGCCGGTTGTAAACGCCGCCGGCGTAGCCGGTGACCACGCGCGCAGGCACGCCCGCGGCGCGCATCAGGAAAACGAATGACGAACTGAAGTGTTCGCAATACCCCTGCTTCTGGTCGAACAGGAACTCGTCCACGGCGTTCCTGCCGGGCAAGGGTGTTTCCAGCGTGTAGGCGAATTCCGCGCGGATCCAGCCCAATGCACGCTGCACGAGTGCGGCATCGTTGTCGCCGCTTTCCTGCCGCCATTGCAAGGCCAATTGCCGTGTCCGCGGATTGAATCCGTTGGGCAGCTGCAGGGCCTGCTGGCGCAGCAGCATCGGCAGTGTCGACTCGAAGCGCTCTGGCACCGAAGACTGCATGCGCCAGCGCGTGAGAGCGCTCAGTGGCGTGCGCACGGTCATCGCGTAATCGTTCGCCAGGTGAGCACCGTCCGGCGCCGTCGTGGGCAGGTCCAGGGCGACCAGTTGGCGACGGTCGGTGGGCTCCACTTCCAGCTGGTAGTCCCACAGGGCGCGGCCGCGGGTGGTCTGCGCGGGAGGCAGTCCGCGCAGCCACGGCGCCTGGGTCCAGGTGCGGCCGTCGTAGGTCCACAGGACGGGCCCACGCCAGTACATCTGGTCGAGCGAGGGCGTGGCGCCGAAGAACTGCACGCGCAACGCAGGGTCTTCGTCGGCCATGAGGTCCAGCCAGCCACCCGGCGACATCTCGTCGCTCAGACCGGGCTTGGCCAGCGCGCGCTCCGGCACGCCCCACAGCGGCGAAGCGAAACGGGGGAACAACCAGAACGCCGCCAACACCAGCGGCAATCCGATCAGCACCAGCCGGCCGACCAGCGCCAGACGCGGCAGCACCGTGGGCGACTCGGCGGTCGCGCGGGCTTCGACATCGGCCAGTCGCTGCAGCGCGATGAGCCCGGCGCAGAGGCCGAGCAGGCCCAGCGTCATCGTCAACGGCCCCTGGTCGAGCAGGAACGCCGCGAACGGGGCGAAGAACGCGAAACCGAGCAGACTGCGGTTGTCGCGCAAGCCCTGCGTTTCGGTGGGTTTGAGGGCGAGCATCGCGGCCAGCAGCGCGCAGCCGGTGTCGCGGCCGAAGCGCAGGCCGGTGACATAGAGCACCGCAGCGAACATCGCCAGCGCCAACAGGACGCGAAGCCAGGCCGGCAACGGACGCCACCAGGACGCCAGGCCCAAGGCGAAGCCGACGGCACCGAGTGCCAGGGACAGTGACAGGGGTAACTGCAGCAGCAGCGCCACCAAGCACAGCGCTGCACTCCCCAGCGTCCACAGCCGGCTTGTGCGGTCGGGGACGAGCGCGTCAGGCCGGGCGGTCGGCATGCGGCATCAGCGCGAGGGCGCGCAGGCAGAGGTGGCGGTGCAGGGTGCCGTTCGCGGGCCCCAGGGGTGGTTGGCCGGGCAGGCTGAGCCGGTAGCGCCGTCCTTCGCGTTCTCCGAGTTCCACCCAGTGCGCGAGGCGCCGGATGCGTTCCTCGTGCGCCAGCGCGCCCAGCGCATCCCAGTCCAGCCGGACTTCCACTCCGACCGGCTGTTCGTACTCGCGAACCAGCAGCATGTCGCGCCGCGCCGACGGCTTCCACGCGATCGTGCGCGGGGCATCGCCGGGACGATAGCCGCGCAGGTGATGGACATCGTCACCGGCCGGGTCGAGTTTCGCGCGCTGGCCGGTGCGTCCACCTTCCGGCAGCGGCGGCCCGTGGACTTCGAGTGCGGGATAGACCAGCAACGGCGGCGGCCAGATCCACGACCAGGCGCGCGCCAGGCCGAGGGGCTGCGTGGTCGACACGCGCAGCCGGCCGATGTCGTGCCAGCCGCGACGGTGCGTGGGCAGGCCCAATTCCACGACCGTGCCCTCGGCCGACATCGCAGGTGCGAATGCCACCGCCTCCTCACCATCGAGCCTGAGGCCCCGACGCAGGCGGCCGTCGTGCGCGGACAGCGCGATGTGCAACATGAGCGATTCGCCGGCGTGGACCGGATCGGCCGACACCGCGTCCATGCGCAGGCCGGACAACTGCAGGTGGGCGAAGATGAGGCTCGCCATCGCCGTCGCCCCCAGCAACAGCGCCATCAGCAACGCGGGGTTGTTGTTGTAGTTCAGCGCACCCAGCGCCATCGCCAGCACGAGCACGGCATAGAAGAGACCGAAACCCGTCGGCAGCACGTACACGCGCCGACGGTCCAACTGGACGGGCAACACTTCTGCTGCGCGTGGCCGGGCGAGCAAGGCCAGCCGGCGTGCCAGCGATGCGCGTAAACCCGCCATCCTCAATCCACCGGCACCGCGTGCAGGATCGCCTTGGCCAGCGCCGCGGCAGAGGCGGCTTCGGCTTCCGGTACGAGACGATGCGTGGCCACGGCCGCGAACAGGGCTTGGACGTCGTCGGGCAACACATGGTGACGACCGAGCAGCAGGGCGTAGGCCTTGGCCGCCCGCAGCAGCGCAATACCCGCGCGTGGCGACAGGCCCACCCGCACGCCGGGGTGTTGGCGGCTGCGGGTGAGCAGAGCCTGCACATAGTCGATCAGCGCATCGCTGGCGTGCACGTCGCCGACGGCCTGGCGCAGCGCCATGACCTCGTCCGAAGACAGCAAGGGCATCGCCTGCGCGATCAGCATGCGGCGGTCGGTGCCGGCCAGCAGGGCACGCTCGGATTCCGCGCTGGGATAGCCCAGCGCCAGGCGCAGCAGGAAGCGGTCGAGCTGGGAATCCGGCAGCGGATAGGTGCCGGACAGGTCGACGGGATTCTGCGTCGCGATGACGAAGAACGGTTCGGGCAACGCATGCGTCACGCCGTCCAGCGTGACCTGGTGCTCGGCCATCGCCTCCAGCAGGGCGCTCTGGGTGCGGGGCGGGGCTCGGTTGATCTCATCGGCCAGCAGCACGTTGGTGAAGACCGGGCCGGGATGGAAGGTGAAGGCGCGCGCCTGCGCGTCGTACACCGACACGCCCAGCACGTCGGCCGGCAGCAGGTCCGACGTGAACTGCACCCGCTGGAAGGTCAGGCCGAGGGTGGCCGCCAGCGCATGCGCCAGGGTGGTCTTGCCTAGGCCGGGCAGGTCCTCGATCAACAGGTGGCCATCGGACAGCAGGGCGACGAAGGCCAACCGCACTTCATGCGCCTTGCCCAGTACCAGCGAGTTGACCTGGGCCTGGGCCCGCTTGAGGGCGTCAGCCAGGCCTTCGGATAGCATAGGGCGGGTGCTGGGAATGGCGGACATCGCGCTCTCGGTTCCGATCGTGGGTACCGGGAAGTGTAGCGAGATGGACGAAGAACAACGCGCGCGACGATGGTTCATCGCGGTGTGGACAATCGTGACGATGGTCAAGATCGCGATTGCCGCGCGGCTTCCCTTGTTCGTGGACGAAGCCTTCTACTGGCAGGAAGGGCAGCACCTGGCGGCGGCCTATTCGGACTTGCCCGGACTCACCGCCTGGTTGACGCGCCTCGGGGTCGAACTGGGTGGCTACCATGTGCTGGCCGTGCGCGCGCCCTTCCTGCTGTTGGCGGCGGCATTACCTTGGCTGGTTGCGAGTTGCGCGACGCGCGCCTGCGATGCCACCACCGGTTGGCAGGCCGCGGCCCTGACGACGCTGATGCCGCTGACGGGCACGCTCGGCGTGCTGGCCTTGCCGGATGTGCCGATGGCGGTGGCGGCCGTGCTCTGCGCCGACGCGGGCGCGCGTTTGCTGCGCGGTGTGGATGGGTGGGCGGCGAGCGAGCTCGCGTTGGGCTTGGCGATGGGCGCGCTCAGCCACTATCGCTTTGTCGGCGTGATCGGCGTGGGTTTGATCGCACTGCTCTGGCTGCCGGAGGGCAGACGGGTATTGCGCGACGCACGCGTGTGGGCGGCGCTCGCCGTGGGTGTGCTCGCGTGGGTGCCGCTGCTCGCCTGGAATATGGGGCATGCGGACGCGGGCTTGCGTTTCCAGTTGCTGGATCGCCACCCGTGGCGCTTCCACGCCGATGGCGCACGCTTCCTGCTCGTGCAGGCGGCGATGGCGACGCCGCTGCTGTTCTGCGCGTTCGTCGCGCTTTGCGTGCGCGGGCTGCGTGGCGATGACGGCCGAGGCCCTGCGTGGCGTTACTTCGCCTTGCTGGGAGCGATCTCCACGTTCGGCTTCTTCGTGCTCGGTTTCTTCGCCGACAACGAGCGTGTGAGCTTCCATTGGACGCTCCCTGGCTACCTCGCACTGCTGATCATCGTGCCCCTTTTGATTCGCGAATGGGGCACACCGTTACGCCGGGCGACCTGGGTGCTGACCGCCGTTGGTGCGGTGCTGATGTTGGGCTACTACGTGGCGGTCTCGATGCCGGGCGTGCGCCTGCATCTTGCCGGCAACAAGTACTACCCCGAGAACTTCACCGGCTGGGACGCGCTGGCGGCCGAGGTGCGGGCCGCACAGTCGCAGATGCCTGCCGGCACCGTGTTGCTGGCCGACAGTTTCAAGACCGGCGCGGAACTGGGCTTCGCCCTGGGGGATGCCGACATCCGTGTGCTCGACCATCCCCTGAACCGGAAGCACGGGCGCGCGCCGCAGCTGGAGGTGTGGGGCCTGCACGACGCGGGCCAACGCAGCGCGCCGACGCTGCTGGTGGTTGGTGCGACCGACGTGAAGTTCAGCGCGCTGCTCGCGCACTACCAACACCTGTGTGACGTTGTTGGTGCGTTGCCGCCTGCGCAGCCCGTGAACATCGATCGGGGTGCGCGCCGGTTCCTGCTGTTCTCATTGCCGGCTGCGCGCGGCGACGGCGCATGCATCACGCCGGTCGTGGCGAACATCGACGTGCCCTCGGCAGGCGCCACGGTGGAACGCCGATTCAGCGTGGGTGGCTGGGCGGTGAAGGACGTCGTGGGCGTCGCGAAGATCGAAGTCACCCTGGACGGCCGTGTGGTCGCCGTCGCGGAAGACGCCGGGGCGAACGAATGGTTGCGCGGCTTCCTGAAGGACGCATCACGCGATCCACGGATGCCGCGCGTGCAGTTCAAGGCCCACGTCGATGCCGGCGCGCTGCCGGCCGGCCGCCACTGGCTGGGACTGCGGGTGACCGGGGGCGACGGCAGCGTGGAGACCTGGGCCGAACAGCCTGTCGTCGTGCGCTGACGGGGCGGATCAGGGCAGGTCGAACCCGGCCTCGCGCAGCATCCGGCATACCGCGATCAATGGCAGTCCGACCAGGGCGGTGGGGTCGGTCGACTCGATGGCGTCGAACAGGGCGATGCCCAGGCCTTCGGACTTGAAGCTGCCGGCGCAGTCGAAGGGCTGCTCGGCGTCCACGTAGCGCTCGATCTCGGCCAGGGTCAGGGAACGGAAGCGGACCGTCGTGATGTCGTGGATCGTCAGCGCCTCGTCGTCTCGGACCAGCGCCACGGCGGTATGGAAGCGGACCTGGCGCCCGGCCATGGCCGATAATTGGGCGATGGCGGCCTCGCGGTGGCCGGGCTTGCCCAGCGGTGCCCCGTCCAGCTCGGCGGCCTGGTCCGAGCCCAGGACCCAGGCGCCCGGGTGCTGGGCGGCGATCGCGGCGGCCTTGGCCTGGGCCAGGCGGGCGGCCATGGCGGGCACGGGCTCCCCGTCCAGCGGCGTCTCATCCACCTCCGGGCGGGCGATATGGAAGGGCAGGCGCAGGCGCTCCAGCAACTCGCGGCGGTAGCGGGACGTGGAGGCGAGCAGCAGGGGCATGGGCGCGGGGACCGGCGGGAACAGGGCGGGGGAGTCTGCCCGCCGGCTGGACCGGGGGCAAGCCATCGTGGTCTGGTGGGGTGGTTTGACAGTTCAGGGTTTGATCCTTAACATTCAGCGGCTTATGTCCGCGAATACGCCCGAGCTGCTGGATGCGTGGCGCATGGTCGCGAACCGGCGCAGCTTCGAAGGCCGCCTTCCGTTGTCTGCCATGACGCGCCTGCAAGGCCTTCTGGCCGATACCGAAGGCGACGTGCGCTACACGGTGGAGTTCGACCACGATGCGTTGCGGGTCCCGTACATGGAGCTGCAGATCGAGGCCGGCCTGCCGTTGGTGTGTCAGCGCAGCCTGCAGCGGTTCGTGCTGCCGGTGACGTTGACGCAACGGTTGGGTCTGGTACGCAGCGAAGAGGAAGAAGCCGCGCTGCCGCCCGACTACGAAGCGCTGCTGGTGCCGGAAGACGGCATGCTGCGGCCCGCCGACCTGGTGGAGGACGAGCTGGTCCTTGCCGTGCCGGTCGTGGCGGTGGACCCGGCGTCCGACGCAGTGGAGCGCGAGTGGGCGGCGGACGAAGAAGAGGTGGCGAAGGTCAGTCCGTTCGCGGCGCTGGCCTCGCTGAAGAAGAACTAGCCGCTACGGCGGTCTGGCAACACGAACCGCAAGGTTCACCAACAGATACAAGAGCTGGAGCAATCCCATGGCTGTGCAGAAATCCCGCGTCACCCCGTCCCGTCGTGGCCAGCGTCGTTCGCACGACGCGCTGACCGCCAAGCAGCTGTCCACCGACCCGACCACGGGCGAGACGCACCTGCGCCACCACGTGACCGCCGATGGTTACTACCGCGGCAAGAAGGTCATCGCCACCAAGACCTCGGCGGTCGAGGAAGATTGATCCATGCAGCGCGCCCGCCCCTGGCAGGGCGCGCTTTCCGCATGATCGATGACAACCAGGGCCCGCTGTCGGGCCGGCAATGGGAGCGTGCATGAGCGAGCCGGGTAACAAGGGGCGCATTTACGCGCGCATCGCCGGAACGGGCAGCTATTTGCCTGAGAAAGTGCTGACCAACGAAGACCTGTCGAAGTTGGTCGACACCAGCGATGAGTGGATCCAGTCCCGTACCGGCATCCGCGAACGCCACATCGCCGCCGAAGGCGAGACTGCCGGCGACCTGGGTTACCAGGCCGCGCTGCGCGCGCTCGAAGCCGCAGGCGTGGATGCCTCCGAGATCGACCTGATCGTCGTCGGCACCACCACCCCGGACCTCATCTTCCCGTCCACCGCCTGCCTGATCCAGGCGCGCCTCGGCGCGACCGGCTGCGCCGCGATGGACGTCAATGCCGCGTGTTCCGGCTTCATCTACGCGCTGAGCGTGGCGGAGAAGTTCATCCGTTGCGGCGACGCCAAGACCGCGCTGGTGATCGGTACCGAAACACTGAGCCGCATCGTCGACTGGACCGAGCGCACCACCTGCGTGTTGTTCGGCGACGGCGCCGGCGCCGCCGTGCTCAAGGCCGACAACGAAACCGGCATCCTCAGCACCCACCTGCATGCCGATGGCAGCAAGAAGGAATTGCTGTGGAACCCGGTCGGCGTGTCTGCCGGTTTCAACAAGGACGAGCCGAACAACGGCATCCGCATCCACATGAAGGGCAACGACGTCTTCAAGTACGCCGTGAAGGCGCTCGACAGCGTGGTCGACGAGACGCTCGACGCCAATGGCTTGGACAAGCACGACCTGGACTGGCTGATTCCGCACCAGGCGAACCTGCGCATCATCGAAGCCACGGCCAAGCGCCTGGACATGTCGATGGACCAGGTGATCGTGACCGTCGACAAGCACGGCAACACCTCGTCCGGTTCGGTGCCGCTGGCGCTGGACACAGCCGTCCGCTCCGGTCGCGTCGAGCGCGGCCAGCTGTTGCTGCTGGAAGCGTTCGGTGGCGGCTTCACCTGGGGCTCCGTGCTGCTGCGCTACTGAGCCACGGCCACAGGCATCCGCAAGACGAAAGGCGACGCCGCACAGCGTCGCCTTTCGCGTTCCTGGCGATGCGTGTGCCGCGCGCGCGGCCTTCGTCGGCGGCATGCGGCGCGATGTCGCCTCCGTGCGCGCATACGCCCCGGTACAGACAATCCGGCGGGTTCGCCCGTATCATCGCCGCCTGATTTTTCGCGCAGGGTATCCGAGTGGCCTCCACGCAACTCGCTTTCGTCTTCCCGGGCCAGGGCTCGCAGTCGGTCGGCATGCTGGCCGAGCTCTCCGAGCTGTACCCGATCGTGCGCGAAACGTTTGCCGAAGCCTCCGACGGCGCCGGCGTGGACCTGTGGGCGTTGTCGCAGGGCGGTCCCGAGGAAATGCTCAATCGCACCGAGTACACGCAGCCGGCGTTGCTGGCCGGCGGCATCGCGGCGTGGCGCGCGTGGCGGCAGCAGGGCGGCGCGCAGCCCGCGCAGCTCGCCGGCCACAGCCTGGGCGAATACACGGCGCTGGTGGCTGCCGGCGCGCTCTCGCTGAAGGACGGTGCCCACCTGGTGCGCCTGCGTGGCCAGCTGATGCAGGACGCGGCGCCGGCAGGCGTCGGTGCGATGGCGGCGGTGCTGGGCGCCGAGGATGCGCTGGTCGCCGAAGTCTGCACGCTCGCCTCCGACAGCAAGGTCGTCGTGCCGGCGAACTACAACTCGCCCGGCCAGATCGTGATCGGCGGCGACACCGATGCGGTCGAGCGCGCCATCGTGCTGCTCACCGAGCGCGGTATCCGCAAGGTCGTGAAGCTGGCCGTCAGCGTTCCCTCGCATACGCCGCTGATGCGCGAAGCCGCGAACCGCCTGGCCGAAGTGATGGCGGGCCTGTCCTGGCACGTGCCGTCGCTGCCGGTGGTGCAGAACGTCGATGCGAAGGTGCACGACGGCGTGGATGCGATCCGCGACGCGCTGGTACGTCAGCTGTACTTGCCGGTGCGCTGGACCGAATGCGTACAGGTGCTGGCAGCGGGCGGCGCCACGCGCATCGCCGAGTGCGGCCCGGGTAAGGTGCTCGCTGGTCTGGTCAAGCGTATCGACAAGGGCCTGGATGCACGCGCCATCGGTGGCGTCGGCGACTTCCAGTCCGCCCTGGCCGACTGGCACGCCTGACGCGCGTCCTTCGCCGTTCCCTTATCCTGTCCGCCGCGATCGCGCGGACCCGTTTCGAGGACATCCATCATGAGCAAGCCCCTGCAGGGTGAAATCGCGCTGGTCACCGGCGCCAGCCGCGGCATCGGCGCCGCCATCGCGGACGCGCTTGCGGCACAGGGCGCGACCGTCATCGGCACCGCGACCAGCGCATCCGGTGCGCAGGCCATCGGCGAGCGCCTCGCGGCCGCGGGTGGCCACGGGCGCGAGCTCAACGTGACCGAGGCCGGCGCCGTAGAGGCGCTGGTGGACGCGATCACCAAGGACTTCGGCGGTATCTCGATCCTCGTCAACAATGCCGGCATCACCCGCGACAACCTGCTGATGCGGATGAAGGACGAGGACTGGCAGGCCATCCTCGACACCAACCTCACCAGCGTCTATCGCACGTCGAAGGCGGTGATGCGCGGCATGATGAAAGCGCGCAAGGGCCGCATCATCAACATCGCCTCGGTGATCGGCGTGACCGGCAACGCGGGCCAGGCGAACTACGCCGCGGCCAAGGCCGGCATCATCGCGTTCTCCAAGTCGCTGGCGAAGGAGATCGGCAGCCGTGGCGTCACCGTCAACGTGGTCGCGCCGGGCTTCATCGCCACCGACATGACCAAGGACCTGCCGGAAGAAACCAAGAAGGCGCTCGGCGAGCAGATCGCGCTGGGTCGCCTGGGCGAACCGGCCGATATCGCCAACGCGGTGGCGTTCCTGGCCGGCCCGTCCGCCAGCTACATCACCGGCGAAACCCTGCACGTCAATGGCGGCATGTACATGCCGTAGTAAAAAATAGCTGTAAGTGGTTGATTCGGCGACGGTTGCAGCGAGCTGCCCCACGCCGCCGGTTTCCACTACACTATCCCCCGGTTTGCCCTCGCACCGCGTCGGCAGAGTCCAACAAGTCACCCAATCTCCGTCTGGAGCGAATCCATGAGCAGCATCGAAGAACGCGTCAAGAAAATCGTCGTCGAACAACTCGGCGTTAAGGAAGAAGAAGTCACCACCAGCGCATCGTTCGTCGATGATCTGGGCGCCGACTCGCTGGACACCGTTGAGCTGGTGATGGCGCTGGAAGAAGAGTTCGAGTGCGAGATTCCGGACGAGGAAGCCGAGAAGATCACTTCGGTGCAGCAGGCCATCGACTACGTCAAGGCGCACGTCAAGGCGTAAGTCCCGCGTCTGCAGTAAACCGTGTCGGGGCCGCGCATGCGGCCCCGCGCGTATCCGGCCCCCATGCGCCTGCGTAGGGCGCGGCCGCCAAGTTTCATGAGGAATCCGATATGAGCCAGCGTCGTCGCGTCGTCATCACCGGCATGGGCCTGGTGTCCCCCCTGGGCAATGACATGGCCACCAGCTGGGACGGCATCGTCAACGGGCGCTCGGGCCTGGGCCCGATCACCAGCTTCGATACCGAGGGCTACACCACGAAGATCGCGGGCGAGATCCGCGGTTTCGATCCCACGGCCTTCGTTTCGCCGAAGGACGTGAAGAAGATGGACTCGTTCATCCACTACGGACTGGCCGCATCGCTGATGGCGATGGACGATGCCGGCCTGGAAGTGAACGAGGCGAACGCAGAGCGCATTGGCGCGATCATCGGCGCCGGCATCGGCGGCATCCTCGGCATCGAGGAAACCGCGGTGAAGCTGCACGAGGGCGGCCCGCGCAAGATTTCCCCGTTCTATATCCCCAGCACCATCATCAACATGCTGCCGGGCCACCTGAGCATCATGAAGGGGCTGAAGGGTCCCGGTTACTCGGCGGTCTCCGCTTGCGCCACCTCGAACCACTCCATCGGCATCGCCATGCGCACCATCCAGTACGGCGACGCCGACGTGATGGTCGCCGGCGGCGCCGAACGCGGCTCGTCGCCGACGTCGGTGGGCGGGTTCTGCGCGATGAAGGCCATGTCCACCCGCAACGACGATCCGGCCCGGGCCTCGCGGCCGTGGGACAAGGACCGCGACGGCTTCGTGCTCGGCGACGGCGCCGGCATCCTCGTGCTGGAGGAATACGAGCACGCCAAGGCACGCGGCGCGCGCATCTATTGCGAACTGGCCGGCTTCGGCGCATCGCAGGACGCGTTCCACATGACCGCGCCCAGCGAGAACGGCGAAGGGCCGTCGCGCTGCATGCTGTCGGCGTTGAAGGACGCAGGCCTGAATGCGGACCAGGTGGAGTACCTCAACGCGCACGGCACCTCGACGCCGCTGGGCGACCTGGCCGAAACGCTGGCGATGAAGCGCGCGCTGGGCGACCACGCGTACAAGATCATGGTCAGCTCGACCAAGTCGATGACCGGCCACCTGCTGGGTGCGGCGGGCGGCGCGGAGGCGATCTTCTCCGTGCTGGCCATCCACCACGGCATCATCCCGCCGACCATCAACCTGGACGAGCCGGGCGAAGGCTGCGATCTCGACTACGTGCCGCACACGGCGCGCGAGAAGAAGATCGACGTGGCCGTGTCGAACGGTTTCGGCTTCGGCGGCACCAACGGCACGCTGGTGTTCAAGCGGATCTGATTCTTCCTTCTTCCTTAGGGAGAAGGTGGCGCTCAGCGCCGGATGAGGGGCGAACGAAGTCATGACGCTCAAGCCACTCGGACTCCATCGCCCCTCACCCCAACCCCTCTCCCGGCGGGAGAGGGGCTAGGAACGCAATGATCGAAACCCGCGCGCTTCCCACCGCCACCGACCTGCTGGCCCTGCATCGCCAGGACCCGCAGCGTTATCCCGTTCTGTTGGAATCGGTCGCCTCCGGCACCGCGCAGGGACGCTGGGATTTCCTGCTGGTGGCCGACGGCACCGGCCTGCGCCTGGGCGCCGATGGCGTCACCCGCGACCTGCAGGGCCGGGCTGAGGAGGGCGATTTCCTCGCCGCGCTCGACCGTCACTGGCAGGCGCAGCGCACGCCGCGCGAAGAGCCGCGCTGGCCGTTCCGCGGTGGCTGGGCGTTGCTGCTGGCCTATGAACTGGCGCAGCAGGTCGAACCGGTGCTGCAACTGCCGCAGGCCCCTGACACGCAGCCCGTCGCGCTTGCATTGCGCTGTCCCGCCGCGGTGCTGCGCGACCGCAGCACCGGCGACTGCGTGGTGGTGGCCGAAGCAGGGCAGGGCGAGCTGATCGCGCGCACGCTCGCGGGTGTGGCAGCGTCGGTGCAGCCGCCGGGTTTGCCCGCATGGCAGCCGCCGACCCGTATCGACGAAGACGCACCCGACGCCTTCACCGATGGCGTGCAGCACATCCTCGAGTACCTGCGCGCGGGCGACATCTTCCAGGTCAACCTGTCGCGCGCCTGGCACGCGCGTTTCGGTGCGCCGCTGGATCCGGCGGCGTTGTATGCGCGCCTGCGCACCGCCAATCCGGCGCCCTTCGCCGGCCTGTTCGCCACACCGGACTGGACGGTGGTCAGTTCCTCCCCGGAACGCCTGGTGTCGGTCCGCGGCGACGTGGTCGAGACGCGGCCCATCGCCGGCACGCGTCCGCGTTTCGAAGGCGACGACGATGCCGCGCGCATCCGCGAACTTGTCGGCCATCCGAAGGAGCGCGCCGAGCACGTGATGCTGATCGACCTCGAACGCAACGACCTGGGGCGCGTCTGCACCCCCGGCAGCGTGCAGGTGGACGAGCTGATGACGGTGGAGAGCTATGCGCACGTGCACCACATCGTCAGCAATGTGCGCGGCCACCTGCGCGAGGACGCCACGCCCGGCGACGTGATCCGCGCGACCTTCCCCGGCGGCACCATCACCGGCTGCCCGAAGGTGCGCTGCATGCAGATCATCGCGGAACTGGAGCGGGTCCCCCGGGGTGCGTACACCGGCGCCTTCGGCTGGCTCAACCGCGATGGTGACCTCGATCTGAACATCCTGATCCGCAGCGCCGAGATCGTCGCCGACGGCGCGGGCAGCGTGGCGCGTTTCCGCACCGGGGCTGGCATCGTCGCCGACTCGATCCCGGACAAGGAACTCGACGAGACCCGCGCCAAGGCCCGGGGCGTGTTGAAGGCGCTGGAGGGCTGAGCCCGCTTAGGGCCTCCCACGGCCGCGGCCGTGGCCGGCTGAGACGGCGACCGGGTATCCTGCACGGCCTGTTCCCCTTGCCGAGGATCGCGTGGCGTCAGCTCTCAAGCGTGGTTGCCGCTTCATCGTCATCCTGTTCTTCCTGCTGCTGGCCGTGGCGGTCGGCGCAGGCGTGTGGCTGTGGCAGGGGCACCGCGGCTTCGCCGACAGCCCCATCGGCGGCCCGGCGGAGGCGACGGTCGAGGTCGCCCGGGGTGACGCGTTCCCCACCGTGCTGCGCAAACTGCGTGAGCACGGGGTGACGATGGGCTCCGACCTGCAGTGGCGCCTGCTGGCGCGCGAGACCAACACCGCCAGCCAGCTGAAGGTGGGCGAGTACGCGCTCGAACCCACGCTGACCCCACGCGAACTGCTGCAGCGAATGCGCGAAGGGCGCACCCTGCAATACCGCGTCACCCTGGTGGAAGGCTGGAACATCCGCCAGCTGCGCGCCGCGCTGCGCAACGCCACGCCACTGCAGCAGAAGACCGCGCAGATGAGCGATGCCGAACTGATGGCGGCGCTCGGTCATGCCGGCCAGCATCCTGAAGGCCGTTTCCTGCCGGAGACCTACGTCTATACCCGCAGCGAGTCCGACCTAGACGTGCTCAAGCGCGCGTACGCCGCGATGGAGAAGGCGCTTGCCGTGGCCTGGGACGCGCGCGCGCAGGGCATCCCGCTGCAGTCGGCCGAAGAAGCGCTGATCCTGGCATCGATCATCGAGAAGGAAACCGGCATCGCCGAAGAGCGTCCGGCCATCGCCGGCGTGTTCGCACGCCGCCTGAAGATCGGCATGCCGCTGCAGACCGATCCCACCGTCATCTACGGCATCGGTAGCAGCTACGACGGCAACATCCGCCGCCGCGACCTGACCACCGATACACCGTACAACACCTACACGCGCAAGGGCCTGACGCCTACGCCGATCGCGATGCCCGGCGCCGATGCGCTACGCGCTGCGGTGAATCCGGCCGATGGCGATGCGCTGTTCTTCGTCGCGGTCGGCGACGGCAGTGGCCGCCATATCTTTTCTGCCACGCTGGCCGAGCACAACGCCGCCGTCGCGCGCTACCTGGTGACGCGTCGCGAGACCTTGCGCAAGGCGGAAGCGCCATGACCGAAGCGCTCCTCTCGCAGCCGCGCCTGATCACCCTGGAAGGGGGCGAGGGCGCCGGCAAGACCAGCGCCATCGCCGCGATCCGCGATCGCCTGCAGGCCGAGGGTCACGAGGTGGTGTTGACGCGCGAGCCCGGCGGCACCCCGCTGGCCGAGCGCATCCGCGAGCTGCTGCTGAACCCGCAGGACGAAGCGCTGGCGGCGGAGACCGAACTGCTGCTGATGTTCGCCTCGCGCGCGCAGCATGTGCGCGAGGTGGTACGCCCGGCGCTGCGTCGCGGCGCGTTCGTGGTCAGCGATCGCTTCACCGACTCGAGCTATGCCTACCAGGGCGCGGGCCGTGGCCTGGATCCGGAATGGATCGCCGCGCTGGAACGCCGCGCCGTCGGCGTGAAGCCCGGCCTGACCTTGCTGCTCGACCTGGACGTGCGCGAAGGCCGCGCGCGCACCGCCGGCCGCGACCTGTGGCCGGACCGCATCGAGAGCGAGCAGGACGATTTCTTCGAACGCGTGCGTGCCGGCTTCCGTGCGCGTGCGGCCGGTGAGCCGCAGCGCTTCCGCGTGATCGATGCCGGCCAGCCGCCCGCCGGCGTCGCGTCGTCGGTCGATACCGCGATCACCGCTTACCTGCGCACGCTGACGGACAGCGACCTGGCATGAGCAACGCGTTCTCGCCCTGGCAACAGCGCGCCTACGACCATGCGGTCGCGGCGCTGGAGGCCGGCCGCCTCGGCCACGGCCTGCTCGTCTGCGGGCCGGCCGGGCTCGGCAAGCGCGCGGTGGTCGATCGCCTGGCGCGGCGCGTGCTGGCGCAGCAGCGCGATGCGCGGGGCGAGCCCGCACCGAACGACCGCAGTGCCCATCTGATCGACGCGGGCACGCATCCGGACCTGCAGGTGGTGACGTTCGCGCCCACCAAGGACGGCACCAAGCTGCGCACCGAGATCGTCATCGACCAGGTCCGCGAGATTTCGCAGAAGCTGGCGCTGACGCCGCAGTACGGACAGGCGCAGGTGGCGATCCTTGATCCCGCCGACGCGATCAATCGCGCTGCCTGCAACGCGCTGCTGAAGACCCTGGAAGAACCCGCGCCTGGCCGCTACCTGTGGTTGGTCAGCGCGCAGCCCGCGCGGCTGCCGGCGACGATCCGCAGCCGCTGCCAGCGCATCGAGTTCCGCCTGCCACCGCGTGACGAGGCGCTCGCATGGCTGAACGCGAGAGGCCATGCGACGGCGGATGCCGAGCGCGCGCTGGACGCCGCACGCGGCCATCCTGGCCTGGCCGACGACTGGCTGCGCCACGATGGCCTCGCGCTGCGGCAGGCCGTCGCACGCGATCTGGCGCGGCTGGAGCAGGGCGAGATCGGCGTGGTGGAAACCGCGCAGCGCTGGGCCAACGACGAACTCGCCGACGCGCGCCTGCGCCACGCGGCGGACCTGGCGCTGGAGCAGGCCGGTGTCGCCGGCTTGACCGATCCGGCCCGATTGACCAAGCTGGCCACGTGGTTCGACGCCGCCAACCGCACCCGCGACCTGTTGCGGACCACGGTGCGCGGCGATCTGGCCATGGTGGAACTGTTGCTGGCCTGGGCCGGCAACGACCGCACCCGCGCTGTCGGCGCGCGGCGCGGCTGACCGACACGCACGGAGACGGGGAATGAATGCAGCAGGTGGACGGCAGGGCATCCTGTCATTGGCAGTCAAGGACAAGGCCGCGCTGTACAACGCCTACATGCCGTTCGTGAAAGGCGGTGGCATCTTCGTCCCCACGCCCAAGCGCTACTTCCTCGGCGACGAGGTCTTCCTGCTGCTCACGCTGCCCGAATCCAGCGACCGCCTGCCGGTGGCCGGCAAGGTGGTGTGGGTGACCCCGGCCGGTGCGCAGGGCAACCGCGCGGCGGGCATCGGCGTGCAGTTCGCCGAGACCAGTGAAGGCGAAGCCATCAAGAACCGCATCGAGACGATGCTGGCCGGCAGCCTCAACGGCGAAAAGCCCACCCACACCATGTGACGCCGGTCCGCGCCGCGCGCGGACCTTTGTTTTCACACCGGCTTTCGTCCGCGCTGGCCAGCATCGGGTCTTCCTTCCCCGTGGCAGGCACTCCATGGCGCGCCCGATCTGGACCGGCACCCTGTCGTTCGGCCTCCTCAACATCCCCGTCTCGCTGATGTCCGGCGAACGCAAGGTCGACATCAGCTTCCGCATGCTCGATTCGCGGGACAAGAACCCCATCCGCTTCGAGCGCGTCAACGCCGAGACCGGCGAGGAAGTGCCGTGGAAGGACATCGTCAAGGCCTTCGAGTACGACAAGGGCAGCTACGTGGTGGTGGAAAAGGAAGACATCGCCTCGGCCGCGCCGCAGACGCATGAGTCGGTGGACGTGGAAGCCTTCGTCGACCGCGATGCGATCGGCATCCGCTTTTTCGAAAAGCCTTACGTGCTGGTGCCCGGCAAGAAGGCGGAGAAGGGCTACGTGCTGCTGCGCGACACCCTGGCCCGCACCGGCAAGGTAGGCGTGGCGCGGGTGGTGATCCGTACCCGCGAATACCTGTGCGCGGTGGTGCCGGAGGGCGATGCCCTGGTGCTGATGATGCTGCGCTACCCGCAGGAACTGGTGGACCCGGAGGAATACAAGCTGCCCACCGGGAAAGCCTCGGACTACCGCATCACCGCCAAGGAGCGCGAGATGGCCGAGACCCTGATCGGTTCCATGTCCGCGAGCTGGGCGCCCGACGATTACCACGACGAGTTCCGCAAGCGACTGGAAGCCATCATCAAGAAGCGGATCAAGGCACGCGGCGCCACCACCAAGATCAAGGATGAGGACGCGCCGGAGCACGAGGACGCCGCGACGAACGTGGTCGACTTCATGGCGCTGCTGCAGAAGAGCCTGGACAGCAAGAAGCGAACGCCGGCAAAGAAGTCCTCCACGAAAAAAACACCGGCGAAGAAGGCCCCACGCAAGGCCGCCAAGGCCGCGAAGAAGGCGCCCGCCAAGCGCGCCCGCAAGACCGCCGCGCGCTGATCGCATGACCGGCGGTCGCCGCATCGTGCCGGTGGAGGGCGTCGGCACGGGCGCCAGCGGGCGCGCCTGTTTGTACGTGCTGCCCTGCGCCTACGAAGACCACGCCAAGCTGGGCATCGCCACCGATCCCATCGCGCGCATGCAGGCGTTCTCGCCGCGCTACTACGCCTTCTTCGACCTCGACCGCGGCTGGCTCGCCGAGGCCGGCAGCCTGCGCGAAGCCCGCGCCTGGGAAACCCATTGGAAGCGCACCCTTCGCCCGCATGCCGCGCCGCCGCCGCTGGCGGTACCCGCGCGCGCAGCCGGGCGCACCGAATGGTTCCGCGGCGCGGACGCCACGTTGCAGCAGGCACGCGCCACGCTGGAGGCCGGGGGCTTCGTCGTCCATCCGTTGCGGCCGTGGATCGCCCAGCGGCTGCGCGCCCAGCGCGAGCAGCTGGAAGCGGGTGAACACGCGGCGGTCTCGCACTTCGGCCCGATAGAGGGCTGGCCGCCCGCGCACGCCGGCCCGCCGTGGGGCACGTTGCGCGATGCGCTCGACGCCTACGTGGCCCTGGACATCCCGCTCGACGATGCCATTTCGCCGGCCCTTCAGGCCTGGCACGCGCGCAACAGCCTGTCGCCCCGCTGAAGCTACGTGCGTGTGGGCTTCGTCTTGCACGTCGTGTTGACGTCGCGCGCGGCATAACACGGGGGAGGATCCCCCATGAGCCTGCAGGAATACCGCCGCAAGCGCCGCTTCGACCGCACGCCCGAGCCGCCGGTCGAAGGCCGCCGCGCGCGCGGCCAGCGCCCCATCTTCGTCGTCCAGCTGCACCATGCCAGCCATCGCCATTACGACTTCCGCCTGCAGGTCGGCGACACGCTGAAGAGCTGGGCGGTGCCGAAGGGTCCCAGCCTCGATCCCGAGGTGAAGCGGCTCGCTGCCGAAGTCGAGGACCATCCGGTCGACTACGCCGACTTCGAGGGCGACATCCCGAAAGGCCAGTACGGCGGTGGGCATGTGGCCACGTTCGACCGCGGCCTGTGGACCACCGACGGCGATGCCGAGGCGCAGCTGGCGAAAGGGCACCTGCGCTTCCGCATGTTCGGCGAGAAGCTCAAGGGCGGCTGGCACCTGGTTCGCACGCAGACACCGGCCCGCCAGCCGCAGTGGCTGCTGTTCAAGGAGCGCGACGCGTTCGCGACCGCGCAGGACGCCGACGACCTGCTGGACGACGTCACGCCACCCCCTGGCGCGCGTCCCACGCGCCGACGGCGCACCGCGGCACGCACGCCCCACACGACGGTTGCGCCGGAGCGCTGGGCGCGCCGTGCCGCGCGGCTGGATCGCGCCCGCGCCACCTCGCACCGGCCGGCGTTCCGCACGCCGCAGCTGGCGAAGTTGCAGGCGCAGGTGCCCGAAGGCGACGGCTGGCTGCACGAGGCGAAGTGGGACGGCTACCGTCTGATCGCCGAGATCCGCCGCGGCCGCGTGCGCCTGTGGTCGCGCAACGAACGCGAATGGACCGACAAGGCACCGGAGATCGTCGCCGCGCTCGAGGCCCTGCACCTGGAAGACGCCGTGCTCGACGGCGAACTGGTGGCCGGTGCGGGCCGGCAGGAAGATTTCGGCCTGCTGCAGGCGACCCTGTCCGGCGAGAAGAACGCCACGCTGTCCTACGTGCTGTTCGACATCCTGCAGGTCGACGGCGTGGATCTGGCCGGCAGCCCGCAGTACCAGCGCAAGGCGCTGCTGGCGGAAATCCTGAAGTCGCCACCGGATCGCCTGGTGTACAGCTCGCACATCGTCGGGCGCGGTGACGAAGCGCTGAAGATGGCGCTCGAGCGCGGGTTGGAAGGGATCATCTCCAAGCGCGCGGAGGCGCCGTATCACGCCGGGCGCGGCGATGCGTGGCGCAAGATCAAGCAGCGCGATGCGGAAGAGTTCGCGGTGGTCGGATTCACCGCGCCCAAGGGCAGCCGCAGTGGCCTGGGCGCGCTGCTGCTGGCCTCACCGGACGGCGCGCAGGGGTGGCGCTACGCGGGACGCGTGGGTACCGGCTTCAGCGATGCGCTGCTCACCACGCTCGCGACGCAACTGGCCAAGGGCGCGCGCGCCACGCCCACCGCGCACGTTGATGTCGACGATCCGGAACTGCGCCGCGCGCGCTGGGTCACGCCGCGCCTGGTTGCCGAGGTGTTCCATCACGGACGCGGCAACCAGGGCCTGTTGCGCCAGCCCTCGCTGAAGACCATCCGTCGCGACAAGCGCGCCACCGACCTGCGCGACGCGCGCGCGCTCACGGGAGATGCCGCCATGCCCGCCACGTCCCGCACGCGCCACGCCGGTACCGTCGAACTGACCCATCCCGAGCGCGTCGTCTTTGCCGACAGCGGCATCACCAAGCGGCAGGTGTTCGACTACTACCACGCCATGTCGCGCTGGCTACTGGCCGAACTGCGCGGGCGCCCGCTGTCGGTCGTGCGCTGTCCGCAAGGGGCGGGGCGGCCGTGTTTCTTCCAGAAGCACCACACGGCCGGCATGGACCGGGTCGAAGCCGTGCCGCTGGAAGAAGAGGGCGGCACGCGCGCCGACTACCTGGTGGTGCATGACGAAGCAGGCCTGCTGGAGCTGGTCCAGTTCAACGCATTGGAATTCCATCCGTGGGGCGCGCTCGCCGACGCGCCCGACCTGGCCGACCGCATCGTCTTCGATCTCGATCCGGGCCCCGACGTGCCGTGGGCCCACGTGGTCGACGCCGCGCGGCTGGTGCGCAAGCGCTTGCGCGCGTTGGGGCTGGCCTCGTTCGTGCGCACCTCCGGCGGCAAGGGCCTGCACGTGGTGGTGCCGCTGAAGCCGGCTTGCGCATGGCCGCAGGTGAAGGACTTCGCGCACGCGTTCGCCGAGTCGATGGCGGCGTCCGAGCCGCTGGCCTATGTCGCCACCGCCACGAAGAAATTCCGCAAGGGAAAGATCTTCATCGACTACCTGCGCAATACCCGCGGCGCGACCAGCGTGGCCTCGTTCTCGCTGCGCGCGCGCGATGGCGCGCCGGTCGCCATGCCGCTGCGCTGGGAGGAACTCGGCCGCATCAAGGGCGGCGACGCCTACACGCTGTCGAATGCGCCGCGCCGCATGAGCCGCCTCGGCGCGCACCCGTGGGGCGACTACACGCGCCGCAAGCAGGACCTGTCGGCGATCAGCGACGCCCTGGCATCGCGTGAGCCGCCGAAGACCTCCCGCCGGCGGTCATGACGTGCGCGCGGCGCGCCGGAGGAACCGGATCGCCGCCTGCTCCCACTGCCGCTGGCCGCGCGCATGTGCACCGGCCCGTTGCGCGCGGCCGTCTTCCCATCCGGCGAACACGCGCGGGTCCACATAGCAGCGCTCGCAGATGCGCGGCGTGTTGCCGAGGATCGCCGCGGTCTCGCGCAGCACCTCCATGCGGGCGTGCTGGCGCGCCGCGTCGGTATCCGGTAGCGCGGTCGCCGCGAGGGTGCGGAACGCGAACAGCGTCGCGCCCCAGGTGCGGAAGTCCTTCGCCGTGAACGGGCCGCCCATCACGTCCTGCAGATAGGCGTTCACGTCGCCCGAGCTGATCCGCTGCACGGTATCGCCGTCGCGGTACTGGAACAGCGCCTGGCCCGGCAGCTGGCGGCAGCGTCGTACCAACCGCACCAGCCGCGCGTCGCTGACCCGCGCTTCGATCGGCTTGCCGCCCTTGCCGCGGAAGGCGAAGCGCACCTCGCTACCGGCGACGAAGCGCGCGTGCACGTTGCGCAGGGTGGTGAGGCCGTACGAGCCGTTGGTCTTCTCGTAGCTGGTGTTGCCCACGCGCAGCAGGGTCTGGCCAAGCAGGGCGAGCACGAGCGCGACGACTTTCTCCCGCGGGAAGCCGGGCAGGGCGAGATCGGCGCGGATGCGGCGTCGCAGACGGGGCAGGGCATCGGCGAAGGCGAGCAAGCGGTCGTACTTCCGCACGCCGCGCTCGGTCTGCCAGTCGCGGTGGTAGCGGTATTGCTTGCGCCCGCGCGCGTCGCGGCCGGTGGCCTGCAGGTGGCCGCGGGCATCGGCGCAGATCCACACGTCGGTGTAGGCCGGCGGGATCGCCAGCAGGCGGATGCGGTCGAGCGTGGCCGGTGCGCGCACCGCACGGCCGCGCGGATCCAGGTAGACGAAGCCGCGCCCGCGCCGCTGCCGGCGCAGTCCAGGCACGGTGTCGGTCGTGTAGTGCAGCCCGGCCACGCGGCGTCAGAACTCGTCGACGAACTCGAGCACCAGGCCGTAGCGCGCGGCGATGTCGTCGGCGGTTTCGCGCACGGTATCCGCATACGGCGAGGCCGCCTCCACCTCCAGCGCGTGCACGTCGCCGCCGCGATCGTCGGTGAGGCCGGCGGAACTGGAATCCTCGTCGTCCATGTGCGGCATCAGGTCCGCCAGTTCTTCCACGCGCTCCACGCCGTCCACGCCATGCAGCGCAGCCACCAGCGCATCGAAGCCGGTGCGCGTGCCGGTGGTCCGCAGTCTGATCATCGTCATCGGAAGTCCTCCACGCTTTTCCCGACCATAGGTCGGCTCGGGTCATGCGCCCGTGAAGCAGCGGTGTACCGGTGGCGGGGTGTTCAGGCGGCGGTGCGGTCGCTCAGGCGGCGTCGTGGCCGGGGCCTGTATCGCGTCGCATCCACCTTCGCCAGAACCCGGGCCGGCGCGGGCGATAGACATGCCGTGCCGGCACGAAGAGCTCGACGCGCGTGCCGCCCTCCGGTGCGTTGCCGATCTCCAGGCGTCCGCCCAGTTGATGCGCGCGTTCGCGCATGCCGGCGCAGCCGAAGTGGCCGTCGCCACTGTCCGCTTCGGCGAGCGCTTGCAGGCCGATGCCGTCGTCGCGGATCGTCATCGCCAGGCCGTCCGCGCGGTAAGCCAGCACGATGCACGCGCTGCGCGCTTTCGCGTGACGCACCACGTTGCGTAGCGCTTCCTCTGCAATGCGGCGCACTTCTTCGGCGGCCGTGTCCACCAATGGCCGTCGCGTGCCCTCCACCGTGACCTGCAGGTCCAGCGCGCCGTCGTCGATCAGATGCGCGGCGGTGTCCTGCAGGGCCGCCGGCAAGTCGTCGCCGGTGTGCGGCGTGCGCAGGTCGTGCACACGCTCGCGGCCGGCCTTCAGGGCTTCATCGGCGCGGTCCAGGGCGCGGGTCAACGCGTCGTGCGTGCGTCCGTCCGCGCGCAGGCTGTCGACGGCACCCTGGAAGCGCAGCGTCAGCGCCTGGAACTCCTGCAGCAAGGTGTCGTGCAGCTCGCGCGCGATCCGCGTGCGCTCGGCGATCTGGCCCTGGAAGCGCTCGCGCAGGCGTGCGGTCTCGTAGCGCAGGCGCAGCGCATACAGGCCCCACAGCAATAGGAGCGCGGCCAGCACCAGCAGTGCCTTGAACCACGCCGACTGCACGAACGTCGGCGGCACGGTGAACGCCAATGTCGCGCCTTCCTCGTTCCACACGCCGCTGTCGTTCGCCGCGATCACATGGAAGCGGTACTGGCCCGGATCGAGATTGGTGTAGAACGCCTGGCGCCGATGGCCTGCCTCGATCCAGTCCTCGTCCACGCCATCCAGCCGGTAGCGGAAGCGCACGCGCTTGGGAATGCTCAGGCTCAGCGCGGTGTAGTCGATCTCGATCCGCGACACGCCCGCCGGCAACGTGGCCGAGGTCGGGTCGCGCAGCCGCTGCGATCCAAAGGCGAGTCCGACGATCCGCACCGGGGGCGGCACCGGATTGCGCACCAGCTGGGTCGGCTGGATCTGCGCCACGCCATCCGTCGTCAGGAACCACAGCCGGCCGTCGCCACCTTCCAGTGCGCTGTTGCGGGCGTAGCCGGGCGCGGGCGGTGCGCGCAGGCCGTCGTCGAAGTCCAGCAGTTCGACATCGAGCGCCTGTGACGGATCGTCGAAGCTGCGCAGGAAGGCTTCGCGTGGCAGGCGGGCGATACCCGCGCGTGATTGCAGCCAGACGTGGCCGTCGCGGCTCTCGGCGATGCCGGTGATGCCTTGCAGCCAGGCGTCCTGGCGCTTGAGCGGCGTCACCGTGCCCGCACGCAAGCGCGCCACGCCGCCGAGGCTGGCCACGATCACGTCCTGCCCGACCGGGTGCAGCACGGTGATTTCGTTGCCGGGAATGTCGGCGTGCTTCCACAGCATCCGCGTCGCCGGCAGGTCGGCGTGCATCAGGCCTTGCGAGCGCGCGTACAGCAACAGGCCGCCGCCGGGTGCGGCGATCATCGCGGGGATCTTCGGGCCGTCCTCCTCCGCGCCTTCGGGAAACGCGTTCACCCAGGCCCCGTCTTCGTAGCGCATCAGGCCGCCGCGGACGCGACTGAAGAGGCGATGGCCATCGGCCGTCACCACGCAGTCCAGCGTTGCACGACGTTTCTCCGGAATCGGCATGCGCTCGAAGCGGCCACCGACGCCGCGGAACAACGCGTCGCCGGTCTTCACCCAGAGCGCGCCATCGCGGTCCTCGCACAACGCCTGCGGATTGGCGAGGCCTTCGAGTACGCGGGTCGCGGCGCCGCCGGGGGGAATGCGCAGCAGGCTGTCCGAATCGGCGATGTAGACGGTGCCGTCGCGCGTGCCCATCAGCACGTAGCCCAGCGGCGAATGTGGCGGTACCCCGGCGGCGGGGCGGATGTTGGCCGCGCGGAAGCGGTCCAGTCCCGCGCTGGTGCCGACCCAGATGTTGCCTTCGCAGTCTTCGAGGATTGCTTGTGCGCGGTCGGAGGTCAGGCCGTCCTTGGCGGTGAAGCTCTCTTCGACCGGCGGTGCGCCGTCGTACAGCGCGTGCGGTCTGGCAATGCGGTAGATCCCCGCCGAATAGGTGACGCCCCACAGTGCGCCGTCGCGGTCGAACAGCGCGGTGCGGTAATAGTGGCTTGCGGTGGCGACCGGCACGGTCGGCGCACCCGCCGATTCCCCCGTCGTGGTGGCATCGGGCAGGCGACGCGTACCGGTGAAGGGGCTGGACCGCCAGACGCGCCCCGCGCGATCGGTGACCAGACCAAAGTTGTCGCCTGAAGCGACCGAGTCCGCGATGCCGACCCGACGGAAGCGGCGTTCGCCGGGCACCAGCACCACGGTTTCTTTCCCATCGCCCAACCACAGGCGGCCGTCGGCGGATTCGGCCATCGACCAGGCGTAGTTGGCGCCGAAGTCCCATGCCGCGCCGATGTCTTCCCAACGGCCGTTGCGGTAGCGCATCAGCGGGTGGCTGGTGTTGCCGGTCATCGCCCACACGGCGCCCGTGCGGTCTTCGAAGAACCGGAACACCCAGCGGTCGCTGGCAGGCAGCGAGCGGTCCAGCAGCGTGCCGTTGCGCAGCACCGCCATGCGGCCGGACTGATAGCCGATCCACAGGTCGCCGTTGCGCGCGACCATCAGCGTGGAGATCGGGGCGTAGCCGGCTTTCAGCGTGGCCGGTTCGGGATCGAAGCGCACGCCGTCGAAGCGGTGCAGGCCGGCGTCGCTGCCGATCCACAGGAAGCCGTCCGGTGTCTGCGCCAGCGCATAGATGCCTTGCGGCACGCCGTCGTCGGCCATCCAGCGGCTGTGCTTGAGCTGGGTGATGCCGGTATCCGGATCCAGGGCGAGCGCTGGTGGCGCGCCCAAGGGCACGCCGAGCACGCACAGCAGGACCGTCAGAAAAAGACTACGCACCATGGCGGCCCTCCGCAGGCGGCCAGACGTCGGGTCATCGGGGCGGGCGCCGGTTATCCCCTCCCGGGCCCGGCGGCATCCTAACCCGCCCATCGAGCGCGCGCGACGGCTGGGCGTGCGCGATCGCGCTACCATCGGCCCGGGACGTCGGCGTCCCGATGGGGTGCAGGGATGAAGGGGATACAGGGAAGCCAGCTGCGGCGCCGGGCGCGCGCGTTGGCCGCGGTCGTACTTCTGCTGGGCGTGCTGCTTTGCGCGCCGTCGATTGCGCAGGCGCCCGCGTTGGCAGGCCTGCGCGTGCTGCCGCATGCGGATCGCGAGACGTCGTTCTCCGGCTGGACGCATGACGGGCCCGTACCCGCGACGCTGGCGGTGCCGGTAGAGTTGGGCGACGATCTGTTCGGCACCACGCTGCAACTGCAGCCGGCGACGTCCGGCGAGACCTACCGCGTGCGCGTGCAATACGAAACCAGCCTCGCCCTGGGCGCGGAAGGCCCGCACCTGGACCTCATCGACTGGAAGCACTGCACATCGGCGTGGCAGCCCGCCCACGCCGTCGATGCGGTGTCGTTCGTCCTGCCGACGCCCACCGCCGAACAGCACAGCTGCTTCCCGGCTTACACCCGCGCCGAACTCGACGCCGCCGTGCGCGCCCACGGGGTAAAGCAGGGTGATCCGACACTGGCCGACGGCTGGCTTCCCAATCTCGACAAGGGCGATGCCGTGGGCGCGGTGACGCCCTACGTGGGCATCAGCACAGTGCGCGTGCGCGTGGAGGTCAAGCGCAAGGGCGCGTGGGTGGCGGTGACGACGGTGGAATTTGCGTTGCCGATGGGGTGTTGAGGGGGCGGCCATGGATGATGCGAAAGGACCTTGCTGCAGCACTATGTTCCTGTTCAGTCGACCCTGTGACGAGGCAGACGCCGCGCACGCGTCATTGGCAGAAAAGCTGGGGTTCGACGCGGCTTCGCTTCCTCCTTCCCCAGCACCCATCGTCGCGTTCGTACCCGTCCTGGGTTGTTACTTCATTCGTTCGGTGGCCATCGCGTATTGCCCCTGGTGTGGCGCGCGACTCCCCGGGATCAATCTGGAGGATGCGAATTCAGAGTGATGCCGTCGATGCCGGAATGCAGTGAATCTTGTGGCGCTGGGACAGCATTGTTCCGGGCCACGAACATCTTGATGGAATCGTTGGGGGTTGCATGTTGAGTAGAGAGGACCTTGTCGCCGTTGCCGTCCGGCTGTTCTCGGTGTTCCTGTTCCTGGGCGTGATCAAGCAAGTACCGGGAGTGGTCCAGTTCTTCGTCGCCGACGAGCAGGGCAGGGCGTGGGCGATCTTCAATGCGCTGGCCCTGCTGTCGGGCGCGCTCATCTGCGTGCTGCTCTGGTTTTTCCCGCTGAGCATCGCCCGCAGGCTGCTGCCGGTGATGCGCGAACCGCGCGTCGAGCCGCCCATGGACGCGTCGCTGGCGTTGTCCGTCGGCCTGACCCTGATCGGCATCTGGGTGCTGGCCTACGGTTTCGTGGATGCGATCTATTGGCTCACGCTGTTGATCCGCACCCGGCAAGTACAGGCGGTCTACTTCGAGTGGTCACACGAACAGGTGGCCAGCGTGTTCGCCACGCTTGCCGAACTGGCCATCGGGCTATGGCTGGTGTTCGGCAACGCCGGCATCCGGCGCCTGATCTACCGGTATCGGTACGGTGCCTCGTTGGGCGCGCCTTGACGGCGGCTTGCATCGCCATGCAATAAACGCGCCGATGACAGGACACCCGAGGCACACGTCATGAATCTTGCAAAGCTCGGTCTGATGCTCCTCTTAACCATCTTGCCGCTTGGCTGCGGCGCGCAGGAACCTGCCATGCCCCTCGACTACGACACCATGATCTTCCTTGATGCCGAAGCCCTGGCGGAGACCGGCATCGGCGAAGCCTACGAACAACTTCTGCCTGAGTTGAAGCGATACGTCGCCCAGCCTCTGCCGGTCGAAGAGGTATTCGACCCGGAAGCCCCCCGCTATGCGCTACGCGTCGAGCGCAGGGAGTACGTCATCTATACGCCTGACACGGAGGGGGGCGCGAGTTGGGGCGCGGCGGCCTATGTGTTCTTCAAGATCGTCAACGACCAGCTCGCCGGTAGCGATGTGCGGTTCTACGCGATCAACGGTGGAAACGATCTGGGAGGCATGTTCCTTACGACCGAAGAGGCCAAAGCGGCGCGTGACGAACTGCCGCGTCGCCAGGATTGGCCTTACCTTCCTGAAGCGGACGGGCCCTGGTACGGGCAGTATCACTAGTGCGTAGGATGGGTTGAGCCGAAGGCGATACCCATCGACGACATCGCCGCGAAACGTCCAGATGGGCGCGATCGCGCCATAGCGGACGTGACGTCTCTCTGTATTGGTCTGTTGAGACGGGCGATCCGCGAACTGGACGATGGGTATCGCCTTCGGCTCAACCTATCCTACGAAGAGCGTCTGCGCTGGTTTCCCATCCCGATCCACTGGCGCACAATGCGACGCCCTCATTCGATCTGGACGCGTCATGGACACCGAAGCCATCCTCAGTGCCGCCTTGCGGGAAGCCGGTTACGGCCCGGACGCCATCGGCTCCGCGCTGCCGCGGATCCTGCGCATCCTGGAAGCCGAGGACGTGCGCATCGAGGTCGGTCGCGCCCTATCGCGCAAGGAGCGCGAGTACGTGCGCCTGCAGCTGGAACTGGGCCTCAGCGTGCGGGAAGTGGTCGCGGGGCTGAAGAAGTAGGCGGCTGGCCCAGACGGGCAGCCCCACGCGCCTGCGGGTCCAGGCGCCCTGTGCGCTTCCGACCCGACGCGGACATCCGTCAGGGCACCCTCCATGCCCGCAGGTCGCCAGGCCCGCCGCGTGCATTGGCCGCTGGCGTCGAGATTGCTCGTTGACCCGCGTAGGAATTGGCTCCGATTCCAGGGGAACCGCGTGAAGACGCCTAGTGCCTATCGTCCTGAGCTCCTGTTCTTGCTCGTGGCTGTCGCCATCAGCATTGCAGGCTTCTGGAATGTCTACTTCGGTAAAGGGGCCGACCCGAATTCGTACCATCACCTGCACGTCGTCTCGAACTTCTTCTGGCTTTCTCTGCTGGTTATCCAGCTTTACCTGGTCGGAAGCGGAGATTACAAAAAGCACCGCACGTTGGGGATCCTGGTCATGGTGGCGGCGCCCTTGCTTGTGGCGTCGACCGCCCTGCTGTCGGTCCATTCCGCGCATAAAGGCATCGCGTCGGGCAAGGGCGACATGCTGCTTGTGCAGAACGTCACCGTGACGCTTGAGCTGGCGCTGCTGATCCTCTTCGCCTTCATCTTCAGAAGGCGTCGGAAACTCCATGGCGCCTTCCTTCTCAGCACCGCCATCCTTTTCCTGGGCATCGCCCTGTTCTTTACGCTTATCAGCTTCGTCCCCGGGTTCAAAGTCGAGGGTCCTGGCACCTTCCATCGGTTCCAGACCTCTGCCATGGCCGCAAGCATTGTCTGCCTCGTCGTCGGGTTGCTGCTGTTCCTCAGGGACGTAAAGAACGCGTGGCCCTTGCTGGTGTCCGGCTCGCTGCTCATCGTCAATGAAGTCATCAGGATTGGGCTGGATGGCCAAGGCTTGATAGCGCCGTTAACGGCGTTCGTCGGGTCACTGAATCAAACACTCACCTTCGTGGTGTCGCTGAGCGTCTTTGCTAGCCTCCTTGTCGCTACGGGGCTAATGCGCCGAGATCCAAGGCTGGCCTGACATTCCATTCAAGCCGAGACCCCTTCGCGGGCCGGTTTGACTCAGGTTGCCGTGCCCGCTTCTGCGGACGCCATCGGCTCGGCACTGCCGCGGATCCTGCGCATCCTGGAAGCTGAGGACGTGCACAAGCCTACGTGAGTACGATCGTGTCGCGCTTCTCGACGAGGAAGTCCAGGAACGCCCTGACTTTCGCCGGCATCTGCTCGCGCGTCGGCGTGTAGAGGTAGAAGCCGGCCTGCGTATGCGTCCAGTCGCGCAGGACGCGGACCAATCGGCCGTCGGCCAGATAAGGCTGAATCGCGATATCGATGTTCTGGATCAGGCCCAAGCCCTGCAGTGCGGCGCGGGTCATGCCTTCGTCATCGTTGGTGATGAGGTTTCCGGTGACGGCTTGCGTGAAGTGTTGTCCCTTCCTGCCCGGCTCGTTGAAGTCCCAGTCGTGGAGCGCTCCGCTACCGGAGTAGCGGTAATTGATGCAGGTGTGCTGAGTGAGGTCGGCAGGCGTCTTGGGAACGCCATGACGCTTGAAGTACGAAGGCGATCCCACCACGGCCATCGACAGCGTGGGCGTCACCGGCACCGCGACGACATGATCGGCCAAGCTGCGCCCCAGGCGGATGCCGGCATCGCACCCGTCCGCAATGATGTTGGACAACGACTCGGCCATGACCAGCTCAAGCCGGAGCTTCGGATAGCGCGCGTAGAACTCCGCCAGATGCGGCTCGATCAGCGCCTTGGCCGCCATGCGTGAAGTGTTGACCTTGATCAGGCCGGTCGGCTCGCCACTGGCATCGCCCAGGTGGCGCACGGCGTGCTCGATCTCGGCAAGTTTCGGCTGCAGGGTGTCGAAGAGGTGCTGGCCCGCTTCGGTCAGCGACATGTCCCGTGTGGTGCGATAGAGCAGCTTCACGCCCAACTGCTTTTCCAACGCCTTGAGGTTTTGGGACAGCGCCGCCCGCGATACGCCCATCTCCTCCGCCGCGCGGGTGAAGCTGCGGTGGTGGACGATATGGGCGAACCACGCCAATGAAGGAAGGAGGGAGGGGTCCATTTCTCATTGTAAACATCTCCTTACCAGTGATGTGTCCATTACGGTCTTCCGGGCGCCAAATCGCAGGCGTAGCTTGGGCGCCATCGGGCCGTTGCCGGTCCGACCCCTCGGAGACCCGACATGCCATCCATCACCTTCCGCAACCGCGACATGGCCTGGGACATCGCTGCCCTGATCCTGTTGCCCCCGGGCTTCGACGAAGCCAAGACCTATCCCACCCTCGTCAGCGTGCACCCCTTCGGCAGCTGCAAGGAGCAGACCTCCGGCAATGTCTACGGCGCGGCGCTGGCGAAGGAAGGCTTCGTGGTCATCGCCTACGACGCCAGCTACCAGGGCGAGTCCGGCGGCGAGCCACGCTGGGTGGAAGATCCGACCCAGCGCGTGGAGGACATCAGCCACGTCATCGACTACGCGGTGACGCTGCCTTACGTCGATGCCGACCGGATCGGCGTGATCGGTGTCTGCGGCGGTGGCGGTTACGTGCTCAATGCCACGCTCACCGAAAAGCGGATCAAGGCCGTGGTCGGCATCACCCCAGTGAACATCGGTCGCCTGTTCCGCGAAGGGTTCAGCGGCTACGACCCGCTTGGTGCGCTGGACGCGATGGCCGCGCAGCGCACGAAGGAAGCACGCGGCGGTGACCTGCAGGTCAACGAGTTGCTGCCGGCCAGCCCCGAAGCCGCCAAAGCCGCCGGGCTGACCGAGCGCGACGTGTGGGAAGCCACCGACTACTACAAGACTCCTCGCGGGCAGCAACCGGGCGGCTGGACGCGGATGCTGTTCTCGCACGCGCAGAACACGCTGGCATGGGATGGGCTCGCCTTCACCGAGATGCTGCTGACCCAGCCGATGATGGTGGTGATCGGCGGAAAGGTGGGTGCCTTCGGTGCCTATCGCGATGGCATGGAAGCCTACGGACGCGCGACGGCCTCGAAGGATCGCCAACTCGTCCTGCTCGACGAGTGGTCGCACTACGACCTCTACGACAAGCCCGAGCCGGTGAAACTGGCATTGGCGCGGATGGTGCCGTTCCTCAAGCAACATCTCGGCGCCTGAGGCGATACGGAGCCTTGCCATGAACAGGAACGTGCTGATCCTTGGTGCCAGCGGACAGATCGCCCGCCATGTGATCGATCTGCTGCGTGACCAGGACAAGATCCGCCTGACACTGTTCGTAAGGAACACGCGCAAGCTGCATCGGAAGCCTGCCGCTGCTCGGGTCATTGAAGCTGATGTACTGGACCAGGTCGCGTTGGCTGGAGCAGTCGCAGGACAGGGTCTTGTCTACGCCAACCTCACCGGGGACGACATCGATGAGCAGGCCAGGGCCGTCATCGCGGCCATGAGCAGTGCTGGCGTCAAGCGACTGATCTTCGTGACCTCGCTCGGCATCTATGACGAGCTGCCAGGCAAGTTCCAGACGTGGAACAAGGCCATGATCGGCGAGGAGCTCAAGCCCTTCCGGCGGGCGGCGGATGCGATCGAGGCATCCGGTCTGGACTACACGATCCTGCGTCCTGCGTGGCTGACCGACGAGGACGAGGTCGATTACGAGACCACGGCCAAAGGCGAGACCTTCAAAGGCACCGAGGTCTCGCGCCGCAGCGTGGCGGACCTGATCGCCAAGATTCTCATCAAGTCCACGCTGCACGCGCACGCCAATCTCGGCGTCAACAAACCCAATACCGACGGCGACAAACCGTCCTTCTACTGAGATCCCCCGGAGACACCGCCATGAAAACCGACAAGATCAGCATCCCGAACCGCAACGGCCAAGGCATCACGCTGTCGGCCGTCATCAACTACCCCGACGGCTTCGATGCATCGAAGCAGTACGCCGCCGTCATCGTCTCGCACCCCGGTGGTGGCGTGAAGGAGCAGACCGCGGGCACCTACGCGCGCAAGCTGGCCGAGAACGGCCTGGTCACCGTCGCCTTCGACCGCTCGTACCAGGGCGAGAGCACCGGCGAGCCGCGCCAACTGGAGAATCCCTACGTCAGCACGGAAGACGTCAGTGCCGTGGTGGACCACCTGACCACGCTGCCGTACGTGGACGCCGGCCGCATCGGCGCGATGGGCATCTGTGCGGGCGCCGGCTACACCGCCAACGCGGCCATCAACGACCGCCGTTTGAAGGCGATCGGCACGGTCAGCGCGGTGAACATCGGCCAGATGTTCCGCAATGGCTGGGAGAACAACGTCAAGGACGCCGACGCGATGCCGTACATCCAGGCCGGCTCCGATGCACGCACCGCCGACGCGTCCGGCAACGGCTTCGCGACGATGCCGCTGGCGCCGCTGAAGAAGGAAGATGCGCCGAATGCCGAACTGGCCGAGGCCTGGGAGTACTACCACACGCCCCGCGCGGAACACCCCAATGCGCCCGGCTATGCCACCTTGCGCAGCCTGGACCAGATCATCACCTACGACGCGTACAACAAAGCCGAAGCCTTCCTGACCCAGCCCATGCAGATCGTCGCGGGCAGCGTGGCGGGCAGCAAATGGATGAGCGACGACCTGTACGCACGCGCAGCCAGCCAGGACAAGCAGTTCCACATCGTCGACGGCGCGAACCACATGTCGCTGTACGACGTGCCGAAGTACGTGGACGAAGCCGTGTCGGTACTGGCGCCGTTCTTTCAGTCGCGGCTCTGAGACATCGTTATGGCCGTCCCGATGGCGTTGAAATGGGTGGTCGACGCCGTCGGGATGGCCGCTTTGCTTGCGGCGATGTCCCGTTCCTCAGCCGTATGAAGCCGACGTCCGGCCGTCCTCGAGCGCTGTTTCGTACTGATCGGCCACGTAGAGCGGAAGATCGCCGAGCAATGTCGTGCCTGCCTGGTACGCCAGCATCAGGTTCTGTCCTTCCGGCGAAACATCCAGGGTCAGGAACTCTTTGGCTTCCAGCTTGATGCCGTCCTGCAAGGGCAGGGAGCTGCCGAAGTAGACCGCGCGCTTGATGGCGCCGATGCTCGGCTTGTGTCGCCGCGCCAGAGTAGTCGGCGAGGGCGAGCGCCTTGGCGACGACGTCGGCCTTCGGCACGACGGCATCGACGGCGCCCACCTCCAGTGCCTGTGCGGACGTCAGCGGCCGCCCATCGAGAATGGCAACGAGCGCCTTGTGCGTGCCTACCAATCGCGAAAGTCGCTGGCTGCCGCCGCCGCCGGGCATGATGCCCAGCAGGACTTCGGGCTGTCCGATGAAGGCGTCTTCGCTGGCCATGACCCGCAGGTCGCATGCCCAGGCGAACTCGGCGCCCAAGCCCAATGCATGTCCTTCCAGCGCGGCGATGAACACCACGCCGAGACTGTTCATCCTGAGCAGCAAGCCGTGCAGGCGATCCAGGCCGACATAGTCGGCAGGCGGTGCCGGCGGAGGCGTCGTGGCCTGCTGCCGCGCCACGTACTGGGCGCCGCCTTCCTGCAGCCACTTCACGTCGGCATGGCTGATGAAGCGGCTCGCGTGCGCGCTGGAGAAGACCACAGCCCGGATATCGGGATCCTGCTCCACGCGGTCGAGCAGCGCTTCGATGAGCAAGGCGAGCGCCGCACCGAACGCCTGGTAGGGGCCTGCGTGGATGCGTGCATGCAGGGTGTTGCCATGCGCCTGGATATCCAGGCGCACCGAGGTGTCATCTGTCATGGGTGTTCTCCGGTACTAGCGCAGATAGCGGGCAGGCACGTCGCTGCGCGACAGGGTGGGTGCCATCGCCAGGCGAGCCTGCTGCATGGCGAGGAATGGGCCTTCTTACCGATTCACGTCCACCAACGTCCGTCCCTTCGCTTTGCCCTGGCGCATGTCGGTCGCCGCGCTGAACACGTCGGCGAGCCCCACTTCGGAGACCGTCGTCTCCAGCTTGGCGAGCTCCAGGTTCTCGGCCAGGCGGCGCCACGCTTCGACGCGCAGGGCTTGCGGCGCGTTGACCGAATCGATGCCGGCGAGGGTGACGCCGCGCAGGATGAAAGGCAGCACGGTGGCAGGAAGTTCCACACCGCCCACGAAGCCGCAGGTGGTGACCGTGCCGCGATAGGTCGTCTGCGCCAACACGTTGGCCAGCGTGCGGCCACCGACCGAATCCACCGCGCCCGCCCAGCACTCCGGGCCCATCGGCTTGCCTTCCGCCGACAGCAGTGCGCGGTCCAGGATGTCCGCCGCGCCGAGATTGCGCAGATAGTCCGCTTCGCCCGGTTTGCCGGTGGAGGCCACCACGCGATAGCCCAGTTCTGCGAGCAGGGCGATGGCGATGGAGCCCACGCCACCGGATGCGCCGGTGACCAGGATGTCGCCGCGGTCCGGCGATACGCCTGCATGTTCGAGCGCCAACACGCTGAGCATGGCGGTGAATCCCGCCGTGCCGATCGCCATGGCGTCGCGCGTACTGAGGCTCGCCGGCAGTTGGACCAGCCAGTTGCCCGGCACGCGGGCACGCTGTGCGTAACCGCCATGGTGTGTCTGGCTCAAGCCCCAGCCCGTTGCGACGACCTTGTCGCCGGGACTGAAGCGAGCGTCATCGGAATCCACCACGGTGCCGGCGAAGTCGATGCCAGGCACCAGCGGGAAGGTCTGGATGATCTGCGGTCCCGCCAGGGCCACCGCATCCTTGTAGTTGAGGGTCGACCAGTCGATGGCGACGGTCACGCCGCCGTCAGACAGCACGGCATCGTCGAGGGTCTGCAGCGAGGCGCTGATTACGCCGTCGTCGGCACGGGTAGCGAGGATTGCACGGAATGACACGGCACCATTTCCTTCGTGGGGAAGCGGGTGCGACTATAGGTCCGTGCCGCGTTTGTCGTAAGAACGCACAATTATCGCGGGTACTTTCAATTATGTGCCTATCGGCACCCGGTGGATATCGTCATGCGCCCGAAGCGACTGGATCCCAAGAGTGGCTGTGCCGTAGAGCTGACGCTCTCGATCATCGGCGGTGTGTGGAAGCCGTTGCTGCTGTTCCATCTGTTGACCGGCAAGAAGCGGTTCATGGAGCTGACGCGGCTGATCCCCAGCGCGACCCAGCGCATGCTCACGCTCCAGTTGCGCGAGTTGGAGACCGACGGCCTGGTCACGCGCCACGTGTACGCGGAAGTTCCGCCGCGCGTCGAGTACGAAGCCACACCGCTGGCGCGCACCCTGGCGCCGGTGATGCTCAGTCTTCGCGAGTGGGGCGAGCGGTATCGCGCCGACCAGCAACACCTGCCGCCGATGGAAGCGCATTGCGATGCAACGACCCCCGCTGCAAAGCGGAAGGCAGCGTCGAAGGCGGCAGAGCGAGAGGTGCGCCGTTAGAAGGCGAGTGATCCCCTGCGCATGCCGCCGGCGATGCTCCAGAACTCGCCGGCGAGCCTCCGATTCCCAAGCCCGATGCGCGCGTGAGTGGGGCGCGAGTTCTGGAGAATCGCCTTCGAGGCTCAAGCGATTCGGCGGCACGTCGTGAAGACTCGGTTTTCAGTGGAGGGCACTCGGCCACGAGTTTTGGCGCGTCGCGCTTCTCACATTGAGAGTCGGCGGCGAGGTTCCGGGGCTTGAAGCGGCAAGCGGTCCTGTGTCGTGCGCGTGTCCTGGCGTGTCGTCGGCGACACGCATCGCATCGGACACGAGTGGGTTTCGTCGAATCTTCACATTCCGAGTGTTGCCGGCGACTCTCCGAGCCTTGCCGTGACTTGTTTGCCATTAGCGGCCGAGGTGCGCAAGACGCGTGCGCCGGGCGTTACGCTGCGGTCGTCGGCCAGTGAGGCCGGCATCCCATGACAAGGAATCAAGGAGTGATCATGAGTCAGAACCGCATCGCATTGGACTATCCGCAGGCGTCACTGGACGCCATCGACGCCGCACTCGCCGTGCTGGACACCGAGTTCGCGAACCTGATCGGCCTGTCGCCCGACGAGCGCCGCCAGCTGATGAAGATGGGCGACAAGTCCGAGGCGTTCTGCCGGCAGGCCGTCGTCGTCTTCTCCGAGAACAGCGGCGTGCTGCCGCGCAACTTCGACCTGGCCGGTTACCTGGCCGATCTGAAGGCGCTGGATGCCCTGCGGCCGCGCCTGGCCCGCGTGCAGCGCCTGTTCGAACGCATGATCGACAGCGAGATGGCCCTGGGCAGCGACCTGATGGTCGGTTCACTGGAGGGCTATGCCGTGCTGAAGGTGTCAGGCAAGGGCGCGGGACTGGAAGGCCTGCGGCAGATGCTGTCCAACCGCTTCAGTCGCAAGGCGCGCGTGACGACGCCCGAAGGCGGCACCGGCGGCAATTGACGCAAGACGCCTGTGGACGAAGGCCCCGTCATGCGGGGCCTTTTTCATGGCGGCATCAGGGCTGCGCGCCCGCACGTCCCCGGCCCAGGTACGGCAGGGCGAACAGGTACAGGCCGGTGAACAGTTGCAGGAACAGCGGCGGCAGGGGCGAGTAGGTCACCCAGGCCGGGGGTTCGCCGCCGGCGGCGGCGCGCCAGGCGAAGTTGAGCACGACCGTCAGGGTGAACACGATGGAGAGCCAGCGGTGGCTCTGCCGGGAGAAGCGGGCGAGGCTCATGTCGTCTCCTTGTGGCGGCGTTCGATCATCTTCCAGCCGTTGCCGGACGGGTCGCGGAAGCCCGCATCGACCTGGCCGTAGCGGCTGATCGGTGCCTGGATGAACTCCACGCCCTTGGCGCTCAGCGCGTCGTAGGTGGCCTGGCAGTCGTCGACCTTCAACACCAGCGGGGGCATCGCGCCCTTGGCGATCAGGCTGTCCAGCGCCGCGGCGGTGGCCGCGTCATGCACGGGCGGGCCCGGTTTGAACAAGCCCAACTGCACCGAGGGCTGTTCCGGATGCTGCACCGTCAGCCAGCGGTAGTCGCCGTTGCGCACGTCCGCCCGCACGCGGAACCCCAGCTTGCCCACGTAGAACGCGACGGCTTCGTCCTGGTCGCGGACGTAGACGCCGATCACTTCGATACCCTGGCTCATGAAACCTCCGTTGTCGGGGGCGCCACCTTAGCCAGCGCGGCCTGCCGGCGCTTCTCCAAAACTGCGGTCTTCAGGTCGGGGCGTTCGGCCGAACGCACCAGGCACTCGGGAATCGCGCTGCGCGCATCGGCCGCCTCGCGTGCGCGCCGGCGGCATTCGCCCGGGCTCTCGCCGGTGATGTCGCGGAAGATGCGGCCGAAGGTGCCGATGCTGGTCCAGCCGGTCTGCAGCGCGATATCGATGACGGCCGCATCGGTGTCGCGCAGCAGCGCCGCGGCGCGTTCGATCCGCCGGGTCAGCAGATAGCGGTGCGGGGGCAAGCCGAAGGCCTGTTTGAACGAGCGCGCGAAATGCGCCGGCGACACCGCGCTGACCTCGGCCAGGCGTTCGACCGGCCAGTCCTGGTCCGGATGCGCGTCCATGCGGTCCTTCGCCCGCAGCAGGCGGCGGAGCAGGTCAGGGCTCTGGTTCACCGGCGGCGCGCTCCCTGGGCGTCGGTTGGCGAGGCGCATTGTGCCTGCGGCCAGGGCAGGTCGTGCAACGGCGTTCACATCCTGACGACACCGCGTGCGGCACGTTCACATCACTGACTTGCAGGGGGTCTCATGTCCATTACCGCCAGTGTCCTGATCATCGAAGACAACCGAGGGCTCGCCGAAACGGTCGGCACCTATCTCGAAACGCGCGGGATGGAAGTCGATTACGCCGCCGACGGCGAAGAAGGCTATCGGCTGGCGGCGGAAAACCGTTACGACGCGATCGTGCTCGACGGCCATCTGCCACGCATGGACGGGCTGGATGTGGTGCGCGGGCTGCGCGAAGTCGCGCGCGTGGCGACGCCGATCATCATGGTCACCGGGCGCGATGCGCTGGAGGACAAGCTGGAAGGCCTGGAGCGCGGCGTGGATGACTACCTGACCAAGCCCTTCGCCACCCAGGAACTGGAAGCGCGCCTCAACGCGGTGATCCGCCGGAACCGGAAGGAAGTCGGGCGCGAAGTGCTGACCGTCGGCGAACTTTCCTTCGACCCGGCCTGCCACCGCGTGCGCCGCGGCGACAAGGAGCTGGAACTCTCGCCGGTGTCGGTCAAGCTGCTGACCATCCTGATGCGCGAATCGCCGCGCGTGGTGTCGCGCCGGGAGATCGAGCGCGAGATCTGGGGCGATGACCTGCCCGAATCGGACACGCTGCGCAGCCACCTGTACAACCTGCGCAAGGCGATCGACAAGGGCTTCGACCAGCCGTTGCTGCACACCGTGCAGAACACCGGCTACCGGATCGCCGAGATCGACCAGCCGCGTCGGGCCAACAGGGCCGCGGCGTAAGCGCGCGTCAGAACGCGCGCGTTTCCCAGCCGGGGTACCCGGCCAGCATGACGCCGGCAACGTACTCGTCCATCAGGACGGCGCCGTTGTTGCGCATGTGCTCTTCGATGAACGTCCGACCCGCGGTGTCGCGCGAGAGGAACAGCATGTCGGGGCTGCGACCCTCGAGTTCCAGGGCGTGTGAATCGGGGATGCGCTTGTCGGCCGGGCACACGAAGTACCCTCCGTCGACGCGATAGAGGTGCAGTCTCATGGGAAGGACCTGTGCGGTCCAGACCGCGAAGGGCTGCGAAATGCAGCAGAGGCCCGGACACTAGCACGCGTGTGACATGGCCTGTCTGAATCGTTCAGCTGGCGCCCCAGCCGTTCCTGCGGGCGAGGGCGAGCGCGGCGCTTTCGGCGCTCTCACGGGTGGCGTGGCGTGCGGTGGTGACCACGTCCACGCGGGCGCGTGCGTCCGCGACGCGGAACATCGCGCGGCCCTGCCAATAGCGTGCGCCGAGATAGTCGGTCTTCTCGACCGTCTGCACCGTCAGCGAATGCCCGTTGTCCGTGATCGTCCTGACGCTCATCGACCTGCCGTCCCCGCCGTCACAAGAGACTACGCCGATCGTACGGGGGCGGCGACAGGGCGCCGGGCGTTCAACCCTGAGTGGACGCCTGCAGCGCGGCCGCCAACCCGGCATCACCCGAGAGCACGTCCTTCCACTGCAGCTCGACGCCGTTGCGGCGCCCCTTCTCGACCAGCTTCAGGCCCTGCGGATCGATGGTCAGGGTGTAAGCCTTGTCGTCGACGGTCACTTCGCGGCGCAGGGCCTTGTCCAGGGGAGTCGTCATGCTCGGGTCCTCGTGTGGGGGTCGCCTGCACCCTGAACGGCGGGGCGTAAACGCGTCGTGAGGCGGTGCGACCGCCGCTGAACCGTAACCGCATTCACGGAACCGGACCGGTCGTCGGACGAGCGGGCCTCGTGTAACACAACGGGCATGCGGCGCCCTTAGGCTGCGGACATGGACACGTTGGCCGACATCCGGGCCGTCCTGGCCCTGGCGGGAGAGCGCATCGAACGCGGTGCGCTGCGCGAGGACCCGCGCGCGTTCATGGACCAGCTGTGGCGCCAGGTCTACGACGCCGCACCGGACGATCTGCAGCCGTATGTGTGGTCGCGCCTGGCCGACTTCGCCGCCCAGTTGGGTACGGCCGGTGATTCCGAGCAAAGCCGGCGCCCGCTGCGCGCGCCGCCCGAGGTCCATGCGCGCCGCTGAATCGGCGGCATCGTCGTGTGTCCTTTTCTGCATGCACCACGCGTTGTCATCGGCATGGATGGCAACAGGGACATCGCTCGCGGCATGAAGGCCGGTACCGTGGTCCGCCCCGCGCGGGCGAGTGAGGCCGCCGAACTCTCGGCGATGATGCGGCGCACGTTCGTGGCCGCCAACGGCCATTGCAGCACGCCCGAGAACGTGGCCGCCTTCCTTGAAGCGGTGTACACGCCCGAGCGGCAGGCGCAGGAAATCCGCGACCCCGACACGCTCACCCTGATCGTCGAGCACGACGGCGTGTGGGCCGGCTTCGCGCAGCTGCGCTGGGGCACGGTGCCGCCCGCCGAAGTGCTGGTGCGGCCGACCGTGGAGCTGGGTCGCATCTATTTGGACGAGGCCTTCCACGGGCAGGGCATCGCCGCCGTGCTGGTCTCGCACCTGCTGGCGGCGGCGCAACTGCGCAAGTCGCGTTCGGTGTGGCTCAACGTCTGGCAGGAGTCGGCGCAAGCGATCCGCTTCTACCGCAAGCACGGCTTCCAGATCGTCGGCCGTTCGATCTTCTACGTGGGCGACGACCCCAAGGAAGACTGGGTGATGACCCAGACGCTGCCGGCCGGCTGACCGACGGCCTCAAGTTCCCTGTCCCCGTGCCGCTACCGGGGTGACGGTCCATGCCCGCGACGGGCGTGGAATGTGAACTCCATCGAAAATTCCTGTTACGCTCGACCTGAACGCGGTGACCGGCCTGCTGGGCTGGCATCGTCGGCGTCCCGGGCCGGGGGTGGCTGCGGGAACGGATGGGGATCCGGCCGGCGCTCCGCGTGACCACCACATCTGACAGGGGGCCCCTCCGGGGCAGATCAGCCATATGCAGAAATTCCCGTACGTTTGCCTGGTCGCCGCGGCACTCGCCGCCGGCATGGCCTTCACGCCCGCACAGGCCCGCGACAAGGGCGGTGCGCAGGACCTGGATCCCAGCCAGAAGGGCCCGGTCAGCGGCCTGGGCATCGAGGCCCACGACATCCAGACCATGTCCGACCGCATGGTGCGCGACATGCTGGGCAACGCCACGCTGGCCAACCGCGCCACGCCGCCGCGCGTGATCGTGGACAGCGCGTTCTTCACCAACGAAAGCTCGCAGCGGATCAACAAGAATCTGATCACCGACCGCCTGCGCGTGGGCCTCAATCGCGCCAGTAAGGGCCGCATGGTGTTCCTGGCCCGGCAGAACGCGGCGATGATCGAAGCCGAGCGCGAACTCAAGCGCGAAGGCGTGACCGACACCGGCACGGTGGGCATGACGCGCGCGCAGTTCGGCGCCGACTACCGCCTGACCGGCAACATCGCCAGCACCGAAGCGCGCGACCCCAAGACGGGCACGATGCAGCGCTACACGCAGATCGTGTTCGAGATGGTGGACCTGGAATCGGGCGCCATCGAATGGTCGAACAGCTACGAGATCGCCCGCGCCGCCACCGACGACGTCATCTACCGCTGAGCCACGCCTACCGCGCGTCATGGGGAAGATGCCGCGCCACACCAGGGGAAACCACCGATGAAAGCCAATGCCCTGCGGCTGTCCGTGCCGCTGCTGTGCCTGATGCTGGCCGCGTGCGCGGCCAAGACACCGCGTCCCGCCGATCCCAACGCCCAGGTGCCCGCACCGAACCATCCGGCGCCGGTGAAGTCGCAGGTGACGCCATGAAGCGCGTCCTGATGCTGGCCGCGCTGGCGGGCTCGCTGCTGGCGACCACCGCCGCGGCCGAGAACAACGTGGTGAAGTGCAAGACCTGGCAGGCGCGCCGCGCCGCGCCGGTCGCCGGGCCCGCGCTGGTGGCGAACGTGCCGAAGTCGATGACGCCGATCGACCTCAACGCGGTGCAGTTCACCGACAAACCGCTGACCCGGCAGGTGCTGGTGGAAGGCTTGTTCGCCCGCCGTACCGAGACCGATACCGTCGAGGTGACCGCGCGCTTCGTCAACTGCACCGACAAGCCGCTGCAGGTGCAGGCGCGTTCGTCCTTCATGGACATGAGCCAGGCGCCGACCGAGCCGGTCTCGGCGTGGACGCAGGTGTTCATTCCGCCGAAGGGCACGGGCACGTACCGCGAACGCTCCATGAGCCGCGACGAGGTGCAGTACTACCTCATCGAACTGGCCCCCGGCCGCTGACACCCGGAGGCCCCCGATGAAGTCCATGCCCATGAAGTCCGCCCTGGCCTCCATGCTGCTGCTGGCGGCGTTGCCGGCCGCGGCGCAGTACCGCGAAGGCACGCCGCCGGTGCTGACGCCCGCGCCGAAGCACGATCCGCAGGCCGCCATGCGCGACGATACCGCGTTCCGCGCGGCGTACGCCAAGGCCGGCAGCCCGCGCATCACCGTGTTCTGGAACCGCCAGCTCACCGACGCGACCACCACCCAGTACGACCAGGTGCAGCAGGCCAGCGTGCAGACCTCGGCCGCGCGCGTGAGCGAGGTCAGTCCGTCGGGCCGAGCCGTCGGCACCGTGCAGCAGACCGCCGCGGTGGCGACGGTGCGCGAGGGCGAGCGCGCGTTGCCGGATGCCGGCGCGGAGCGCTCGCTGCTCAGCGAGCGCAGCGAGTGGCCGATCGCCAGTGCATTCAGTTCGCGCCTGCAGCGCGCGGGCGTGCAGCTGGTGGACCGCACGATGGCGCTGCGTTCGCAGGCTGCCGGCACCAGCGCGGACGAACGCCGCGACGTGCAGGCGATGGAGATCAAGGCCCTGCAGGGCAAGTCGGAACTGCTGGCCGAAGTGCTGCAGACCGCGGACCCGCGCGCGCCGTTCGGGGTGATCTTCCGCGTCGACATCAAGGACGTGAACACCGGCGCCTTGGTCGCCAGCGTGGTCAGCGATGGCAAGCCGCCGGCGCAGGGGCCGGGCCGTTACGTGGCGGGCCGCAACGGGTTCGTCCGCGAAGCCGCGCCGGCGCCGACCCTGACCGACATCGGCGATGTCGTCGCCCACGCCACCTTGCAGACACTGGCCGCGCGCTGGCGCTGATACCGGAGCACAGACCATGCGACTTCGCACCTACGGCCTGCGCGCCGCCTTCCTGCTGCTGGCCCTGCCGGGCGTGCTGCATGCGCAAGAGGCGGCACCGCCCGCATCCACGCCGAACCTGGAGATGATGTCGATCGACGACGCCAAGCGGCTGGAAGCCGACGCGCCGGCGATCCCGATCTTCTACGGCAAGTCGTACGAGGGACGGCTGGCGCTGGATAACGGCACCAAGTATTCGTTCCGCAAGCAGTCGACGTTCCGCTACGTGCCGGCGCCGCTGCCGGTGGCGTACTTCTACATCGACCTGTACGAGAAGGACGACGTGACGTTCGGGTTCTGGACCGATTCGGAGAAGGCGATCCAGGTCAACATCACCCACGAGAAGACCGACCGCAAGGGCAACCGCAGCTGGGAAGTCGCACTGGGCGGCTATTTCGCGTACTCGAGCAAGAACCGCTGCGTGAGCACGTTCGACGCGAACAAGACGCGGCGTTACCGCTTCGAGATCTTCCCGCAGGACTTCGACGTCGAGGCGAACTACAAGATCTTCATCCTGCCGAAGAACGAACCGCTGCCGACCTGCGACAAGAAGCTGTCGGAGCAGGCGCTGGCGTACTTCGACGCACCGGGCGAACCGGTCACCCTGGCGACCGCGCAGGCATGGAAGGACAAGCCCTTCGTGCCCACGCTGGCGCCGCCGCCGGTGTTCACGCCGGCGAGCACGGACGAGGCGCGTGCGTACGCGCTGGCCAAGCCCGAGGCACTGCGCGGCTTCTACGAGGCGCTTTACCTGGATGGCGAGCACAACGCGGTGCTGAACTTCCAGCGCCTGGGACTGGCCGCGATGGAAACCGGCGCGTACGGCGAGGCCGAGTGGGCCTTCGACCAGTCGCTGGAACGCATCGAAGCCTTCTACGGCAGCAGCGACACCGCCAAGGCCGCGCGTTCGAAATGGACCAGCGAGGGCATCAAGGACCACAAGGGCGAGCCCTACGAACGCGTGATGGCGTACTACTACCGCGGGCTTCTGTACCTGCGCGAAGGCGACTACCAGAACGCGCGCGCAGCCTTCGTCGCCGGCGAGTTCCAGGACACGCTGTCGGAAGCGGAGGAATTCCAGGGCGATTTCGCGCTGATGAACTACCTGGCCGGCTGGTCGTCGTACTGCGCCGGCGACGCCGGCCTGGCCGAGGAGGCGTTCGCGCTGGCCGAGCGCACGAACCCGGCGATCCGCCGCCCGACGAAGGAAACCACGCTGCTGGTCGCCGACCTGGGGCGCGGACCGGTGAAGTTCGGGCGCGGCATGAGCGGTCGCCTGCTGACGTTCGTGGAAGCCGAAGGCCATGGCGCCACCGAATCGGCGAGCGTGTCGGTGGGCGCGGGCAAGAGCCGGCAGACGTTGCCGCTGGCCGAGTACAGCAATCTTGCGTTCCAGGCCACCACGCGCGGTGGTCGTGCGTTCGACGCGATCCTGGATGGCAAGGCGTCGCTTCAAAGTGGCATGCGCAACACCGCCGAAGTCGGCTACCTGATGACCCAGTCGGGCGTGCTGCCACTGCAGGTCGCGGGCCTGCTGGTCACGCTGGTCTCCGGCGGCGTGGGCAACCAGGTGAAGCCCGACGCCGACGTACGCGTGTGGGATACCTTGCCGCACCATGTGGCGGTGGGTCTGGGTGCGCAGACCACCGCGACGCCGGTCGCGTTCAAATTCGAAGGCGAGCAGGCGCTGCCGAAGGGTACGCCGGTGATGCAGGCGCGCGCAGGCAAGTGCGGCATCGCGTGGAGCCGTTCGCGCTCGGCGCTGCAGGCAGGCCCGGGTGCGCCCGGCAACGACGAGGACATCGTCAAGGCGCGCCTGAAGAAGGTAGATGCGATGCAGCGCGATGCGGCGTTCCGCGACGCGTTGCGTGGCACGGCGGACGGCGCAGAGCAGGGCGCGGTCGCGCCCTGACGGCTCAGGACTCCGCGCGCTTGAGCTGCAGCGTGTAGTCGCCCGGCGGCAGACCGTCGATGTGCAGGCGCACGTTGACCGGGCGGATGCAGGCCGGCACCGGGCGGCCGGGTTCGATCGGCGCGACGTGGACGTTCACCGTTGCGCTCAGCACGCTGCCTTCACGGGTGACCTCCAGGATGTCCATCGGGTCCAGCGATTCGCGCACGGACAGCCAGACATCCTGTTCGAAGGTGGTGCGCGTGCCGTCGACTTGCACGCGCAGGTCGGTATTCGCGCTGCCGCTGCAGCCGCCGTCGTGCTCGTGCACTTCCAGCAGGCCGGACAGCGTGGCGGTGTCCGGTGTGGCCGCGGCGGGCGTGGCGCCGAGCAGCAGCGCCAGCATCAGGGAAGCGAGAGGCATGGCGTGCGCCCCGTGATCAGACGGTAGGCGTGCGCAGGGCAGGGTTGTCCCAGCCCGGGCGCGGTGCGAAGCGGTCGCCGTGGCGGGCCTGCAGCGCCTTGAGCTTCTCCAGCAGCGCGTCGGGGCCGACGGCCTTCACGTGTTCGATCGGGCCGCCGCGGAACGGGGCGAAGCCGGTGCCGAAGATCACGCCGGCATCGAGCAGGTCGGCATCGGCGACTACGCCATCGTGCAGGCAGGCGACGGCCTCATTGAGCAACGGCAGGATCAGGCGGTCTTCCAGATCGTCCGGCGCCTTGTAGTCGGACGGCACCTGCGGCTTCACCGGCTTTCCGTTCTCCCACTTGTACAGACCCTGGCCGTCCTTCTTGCCGCGCTTGCCCGGCTCCACCGTCGCCAGTGCCGCAGGCAGTTGCAGGCCGAGGAACGGCGAGAGTTCCGCGCCCACGCCCTGCGCCACATCCAGGCCCACGGTGTCGATCAGTTCGATCGGGCCCATCGGCATGCCGAACTTCACCGCGGCCTTGTCGATCACCGGGCCGGGGATGCCTTCGGCGTAGGCGGTAGCGGCTTCCAGCATGTACGGGAACAGCACGCGGTTGACCAGGAAGCCCGGCGTGCCGGCGACCGGCACCGGGAACTTGTCCAGCGCCTTGCAGAACGCGGCCAGGCGACGGACGTTGGCTTCGTCGAGTGCGTCGTGCTGCACGATCTCCACCAGCGGCATCAGCGCCACCGGGTTGAAGTAGTGCAGGCCGGCGAACTGCGCCGGGCGCTGGATGTGCTCGCGCAGTTCGGTCAGCGGGATCGACGAGGTGTTGGTGGTCAGCAGCGCGTCGGCCTTCAGGCGCGGCTCGACGGTCTGGTAGAGATCGCGCTTGGCTTCGGGGTTCTCGATGATCGCTTCGATCACCAGGTCGGCCTGCGGCACGCCGTCGCCGGCCAGGTCGCCCTTCAGGCGCGCGGCCACGGCGGGGCGCTTGCTCTCGTCCTTCACCTTCTTCGCGAACAGGTCCTGCGCGCGCGACAGCGCACCGTCGATGAAGCGTTGCTCACGGTCCTGCAGGGTGACGTTGAAGCCCTTGTAGGCGGACCATGCGGCGATGTCGCCGCCCATCACGCCGGCGCCGACGACGTGCACGTTCGCGATGCCATGGTCCTTGCCGCCGAGACCCTTCAGGCGCTCGGTGAGGAAGAAGATGCGGATCAGGTTGCGCGCGGTCGGCGTGCCGGCGAGCTTCACCACCGCCTTGCGCTCGGCGTCCAGGCGCGCCTGGATGCCCTTGCCGCCGGCGGTCTTCCAGACGTTGATCAGCGCGTACGGCGCGGGGTAGTGCGCCTTCGGCGCCTTGCGCGCGACCTGCTTGAGCATCTGCGGCGCCAGCAACTGGCGGGCGAGCCAGCTGTTGCTGATCCAGCCGGTGAAACGCTGCTTGAACGGGCGTTGCGGGCGCGAGGCGATCAGCGCGACGGCGGCGTCGATCAGCACGGCCGGTTCGGCGATCTTGTCGACCAGGCCCATCGCCTTGGCCGAACTGGCCGACAGCGTGCGGCCGGTGAGCATGATGTCCATCGCCTTCGGTGCGCCCACCAGGCGCGGCAGGCGCGCGCTGCCGCCCCAGCCGGGGAAGATGCCCAGCTTCACTTCGGGCAGGCCGATGCGGGTGGACGGATCGCTGCTGGCCACGCGGTAGTCGCAGGCCAGCGAAATCTCGGTGCCACCGCCCATGCAGAAGCCGTGGATCGCAGAGACCGTGGGGCAGGGCAGTTCGGCCAGTTTCTGGAACACGGCCTGGCCGCGGCGGATCGCGTCGTTGACGGTGCCCTTGCGGTCGAATTCCTGGAATTCCTTCAGGTCCGCGCCGGCGATGAAGCCCGATGTTTTCGCCGAACGCAGTACCACGCCCTTGGGCGGATCGATGGCCAGGCGCTCGATGATGTCGGCCAGTTCGATCAGCACGTCCTGCGAGAACGCATTGACGCTGGCGCCCTGGCGGTCGAAGGCCAGCACCACGATGCCGTCCTCGCGCAGCTCGGTCTGCCAGTGACTGAATCGCAGCCCATCGAAGTTCGCGGCCATGCAGGACCATCCGTTGACGTATGGATAAGGCCGCTATCATCCCGAGGTTGTTTAACCCACGTCAAATCCACATATCCGTTGAAACGTCGTCATGGGCGTGACCGGCGGCAGGGGGATGTTCCTGCCGCCTTGGTTAAATTCTTGATAGGGCAACGGTTTGGACAAGGCGTTGAACTTTCCCCCGCTAGCGCGGTCACAGGGCACGGCCACCGCCGAGCCGACAGGAGTGCGGCCCGGCATGGCCGAAACAGATCCAACCCAGGAGCTGGACCTCGAGCTGGTCAGACGCGTGCAACGCGGCGACAGCGCGGCCTTCGACCTGCTGGTGCGCAAGTACCAGCATCGCGTGGTGGCGCTGATCGGGCGGTACGTCCATGACTGGAGCGAGTGCCAGGACGTGGCCCAGGAGACGTTCCTGCGCGCTTACCGCGCGCTGGGCAACTTCCGGGGCGATTCCCAGTTCTATACGTGGCTGCACCGCATCGCCGTGAATACCGCCAAGAACCACCTGGTCGCGCATAACCGCCGTCCCCCCACGGACGACGTGGATGCCGCCGACGCCGAGCAGTACGACATCGGCGCCCGGCTGCGCGACACCGACACGCCTGAGCGCGAGCTCATGCGCCAGGAGCTGGAGACCACGGTGATGAAGGCCGTGGACGGCCTGCCGGAAGAACTGCGCACCGCCATCACCCTGCGCGAGGTGGAAGGGCTGAGCTACGAGGAAATCGCGCAGAAGATGGATTGCCCGATCGGCACGGTGCGCTCGCGCATCTTCCGGGCGCGCGAGGCCATCGACGAACAATTGCGTCCCTTGCTGGACACCGACAGTGCAACCCGGGAGCGTGCCCGCTCATGACGGCCCGAAACGAGACTCCGACCATCGACAAGCTCGACATCCACCACCGCCAGCAACTGTCCGCCCTGATGGACGGCGAGCTGGTGGCGGACGAAGCCCGCTTCCTGCTACGCCGCCTGCAGCACGACCAGGACCTGGCCGGCTGCTGGGAGCGCTGGCAGCTGTGCGCCGACGTGCTGCGCGGCCAGAGCCGTGCCCCGGCCCCGACCGGATTCGCCGAGCGCGTGGCGAAGGCGGTCGCCGCCGAATCCGCCGTGGTCCCGGCCGCCGCGCAAGCCTCCGGCCGGTCGCGCAACCTGCTGGCCCGCTGGGGTGGGGGAGCGCTGGCCGCATCCGTCGCCCTGGTAGCCCTGTTCATGGCCCGCCAGCAGGGGCCGCAACCTGCCCCGGCAAGTGAAGAGACCCAGGTGGCCTCGGCCCAGACCACCCCGTCCCTGAGCCCCGCCCAGAACCCCGCCGCGCCTGCGCCTGATGCCGAGGCTTATGCGGCCGCCGCCGTTGTCGCCGCCGCCAGCCTGCCCCGGCGCCAGGACAACGCCACCCGTCGCAGCGCCACCCGCAGCCAGCAGGCTGCCCGGTCCGCCCAGCGCGTGGCCCGTGCGGAGGCGCCCGTCCGCGCCACCGGCACGCTGCCTGTCACGGGCAGCGCGACGAACGCGCTGGCTACCGCGCCGCTGCATGCATCGGCCAATCCGTTCTCCCATCCGTCGCAGGACGCGTCCGCCGTGCCGGCACGGCCCTGGCCGCGCTCCGCGCTGTCGGCTTATCCGTCGGCCACCGGCGCGCTGACGACCGGCTACAGCAGCGAATCCGCGAGCCGGACGTTCTATCCGTTCGAACCGCGCCTTCAGCAGGCCCCGTCGGTCGAATTGCCCGCCGACGCACCGCGCGAGTAAGTCCCCCGGGCGCCGGCCATCGCCGGCGCCCCTCCCCCGTGTTCCTTACTTCTTATCGAGGCTTGCGTTCGATGACTCCCCACGCCCGTCATGGTCTGTTGACCCTGCTGATGCTGACCACGCCGCTGGCCGCCTGCGCCCAGCAGGCCGAGGCGCCCGCCCCGGTTGCCGCCACTGCGCCCGCCGTCGCCCAATCCGCCGCCCCGCAACTGGTGACCGGTCTGCCGGACTTCACCCAACTCGTCGAACAGGTGGGTCCGGGCGTGGTGAACGTGGAGGCCAAGATCGGCACGCGCGCCAGCGCGCAGGCCGAGGAGGACGAGATCCCGGAGATCTTCCGCCGCATGCTGCCGCCGGAGTTCCAGATGCCGGGTCCGGGCCAGGGGCCGCAACGCCGCGGCGGCACGTCGATCGGCTCGGGCTTCATCATTTCTGCTGATGGCTACGTGCTGACCAATCACCACGTGGTGGATGGCGCCGATGAAGTGAAGGTCACCCTGCCGGATCGCCGCGAGCTGACTGCCAAGGTGGTGGGCAGCGACCAGCAGTACGACGTGGCTCTGCTGAAGGTGGACGCCAAGGGCCTGCCGACGGTGCGGATCGGCAATTCCGCGGTGCTGAAGCCGGGCCAGTGGGTCGTGGCGATCGGTTCGCCCTTGGGCCTGGACCATTCGGTGACCGCCGGCATCGTCAGCGCGGTGGGCCGCAGCGCCTCGCCGGAGCAGCGCTACGTGCCCTTCATCCAGACCGACGTGGCGATCAACCAGGGCAATTCCGGCGGTCCGCTGCTCAACACGCGCGGCGAGGTGGTCGGCATCAACTCGCAGATCTTCTCGGTGTCCGGCGGCTACATGGGCATCAGCTTCGCGATCCCGATCGACCTGGCGATGAGCGCGGTGGAGCAGCTGAAGAGCACGGGCAAGGTCAGTCGCGCGATGCTCGGCGTCAGCATGCAGAACATTGGTCCGGATGAAGTGAAGGCGTTGGGGCTGCAGGATGCGAACGGCGCGCTCGTCGTCACGGTTGAGCCGAGCAGCGGCGCGGCCAAGGCGGGCATCGTGCCGGGCGACGTGATCACGGCGTTCAACGGCCGCAAGATCGGGACGCGGGAAGAGTTGCCTCCCCTGGTCGGTCCGTTGGGTGCGGGCAGCAAGGCCGTGGTGACCGTGTTCCGCGAGGGCAAGTCACGTGACATCGACGTGACCCTGAGTGCCTTGCAGGAAACGACCGATGCGGGCGAGGCGCCACGCGCAGCGTCAGCTCAGCCGGCGACCCCGTCTGGGAGCAATGCCCTGGGCATCCAGGGGCAGGTGCTTGATGCGGCGACGCGCAAGCGCCTGGGTCTGGAAAGCGAGGGTGGTGTGCTGGTCAGTCGTGTGGACAGCGCCTCCGCCCGCGAAGCCGGGCTTTCCCCGGGCATGGTGATCCTGCAGGTCGGTCGCACTAAGGTGGATGGTCCGGCGGCGCTAGATCGGGAGCTGGCCCGTGCCAAGGCGGGCGACACGGTTATGCTGCTGGTCCGGCACCCCAGCATGGGGACGCGTTTCCTGGCCGTGACGCTGGACAAGCGCTGATTTCCATTGTCCGGCCCCTGTCGCCCCGCTTCAGCGGGGCGATGGCGTTTCCGGTCCGGGGCGCATGCCTACGGGGAGACAAGGCCGGGTCCGTGCGATAATGGCCCGTTATTCCTGACGACGGCACAGGCCGCCGCCCCCCATGTCTTCTGATTCCATGCGGAATATCCGCAACTTCTCGATCATCGCGCACGTCGACCACGGCAAATCCACCCTGGCCGACCGCATCATCCAGCTTTGCGGCGGCCTCGAGGCCCGCGAGATGGAAGCGCAGGTGCTCGACTCCAATCCCATCGAGCGCGAGCGCGGCATCACCATCAAGGCCCAGTCCGTGTCCCTGCCATACAAGGCGAAGGACGGGCAGGTCTACCAGCTCAACTTCATCGACACCCCTGGCCACGTGGACTTTTCCTACGAAGTCAGCCGTTCGCTGGCTGCCTGCGAAGGCGCGCTGCTGGTGGTGGACGCCGCCCAGGGCGTGGAGGCGCAGTCCGTCGCCAACTGCTACACCGCAGTGGAGCAGGGCCTGGAAGTCGTGCCGGTGCTCAACAAGATCGACCTGCCGACCGCCGACACCGAGCGTGCCAAGGCCGAGATCGAGGCCGTCATCGGCATCGACGCCGACGACGCCGTCGCCGTCAGTGCCAAGACTGGCCTCAACGTGGACCTGGTGCTGGAAGCCATCGTCCAGCGCATCCCGCCGCCGCAGCCGCGCGACACCGACAAGCTGCAGGCGCTGATCATCGACTCGTGGTTCGACAACTACCTGGGCGTGGTCTCGCTGGTGCGCGTGATGCAGGGCGAGATTGGCCCGAAGAGCAAGATCCTGGTGATGTCCACCGGCCGCACCCACGAGGTGGACAAGGTCGGCGTGTTCACCCCCAAGCGTAAGGAGCTGAAAAAGCTCGGCGCGGGCGAGGTGGGCTGGATCACCGCATCGATCAAGGACGTCCACGGCGCGCCGGTCGGCGACACCCTGACGCTGGCGGGCGACCCGGCGCCGGGCCCGTTGCCGGGCTTCCAGGAAATGCAGCCGCGCGTGTTCGCCGGCCTGTTCCCGGTGAACGCCGAGGACTACCCGGCGCTGCGTGAGGCGCTGGAGAAGCTGCGCCTCAACGACGCCGCGCTGCGCTTCGAGCCGGAAAGTTCGGAGGCCATGGGCTTCGGCTTCCGTTGCGGCTTTCTCGGCATGCTCCACATGGAGATCGTGCAGGAGCGCCTGGAGCGCGAGTACGACCTGGACCTGATCACCACGGCGCCGACCGTTGTGTATGAAGTCCTCAAGACCGATGGCACGGTACTTACGCTGGACAACCCGGCCAAACTGCCGCAGTCCAACCTGATCGACGAGGTGCGCGAGCCCATCATCCGCGCCAACATCCTCACCCCCGAGGCCTACATCGGCGCCATCATCAAGCTGTGCGAAGAGAAACGCGGCGTGCAGATCGGCATCCAGTACCTGGCCAGCCAGGTGCAGATCAGCTACGAGCTGCCGATGGCCGAAGTGGTGTTGGATTTCTTCGACAAGCTGAAGTCGGTCAGCCGCGGCTACGCCTCGCTGGACTATTCGTTCCTGCGCTTCCAGCCCGGCCCGTTCGTGCGCCTGGACACGCTGATCAACGGCGACAAGGTCGACGCGCTCAGCCTGATCGTGCACCGCAGCCACGCCGATCGGCGCGGCCGCGAGCTGTGCGAAAAGATGAAGGAGCTGATCCCGCGGCAGATGTTCGACGTCGCCATCCAGGCCGCGGTCGGCTCGCAGATCATCGCCCGCAGCACCGTCAAGGCGATGCGCAAGAACGTGCTGGCCAAGTGCTATGGTGGCGACATCACCCGCAAGAAGAAGCTCCTCGAGAAGCAGAAAGAGGGCAAGAAGCGGATGAAGCAGGTAGGCCGCGTGGAGATTCCGCAGGAGGCCTTCCTGGCGGTGCTGCAGGTGGACAGCAAGTAACTGGCGACAGCGGCGGACGAGACCGCCGGGCATGCCCGGACGGCCTCGGTCGACCTGCGGTCTTCCGACGAATTCCGTTCCAAGGGAATACAGATGGTCTGGTTTGAAACGATCCTGGTGGTGCTGACGCTGCTGACCGGCGTGATCTGGCTGGCGGACAAGCTCTTCCTCGCCAAGCGCCGCCGTGCCAAGAGCGGCCTGCTGGACGAAGAGCCCGTGTTGGTCGACTACTCGCGCGCGTTCTTCCCGGTGCTGGCGGTGGTGCTGGTGCTACGCAGCTTCATCGCCGAGCCGTACAAGATCCCGTCGAGCTCGATGATGCCGAACCTGCTGATCGGCGACTTCATCCTGGTCAACAAGTTCTCCTACGGCCTGCGCCTGCCGATCACCAACCAGAAATTCCTGGCCCTGGGCGAACCGGCCCGCGGCGACGTAGTGGTGTTCAAGCCGCCGCACGACCCTGAGAACAACTGGATCAAGCGCGTGATCGGCCTGCCGGGCGACAGGATCGGCTTCCACGGCGATACCGTCTATCTGAACGGCCAGCCGCTGAAGTACCAGACCCTCGGCCCCTACGAGGGCTCCGGTGGCAACACCGAGGCACCGGGGGCGACCTTGCTGCGCGAAGACCTGCCGGGCCGTCCGCATACGATATTGGAAGGTGTCGGGGTGCCGCCCCCGGGCGGCGGCGAGGGTGACTGGATCGTGCCCCCGGGCCGCTATTTCGTGATGGGCGACAACCGCGACAACAGCCTCGATGGCCGATTCTGGGACTACCATTTCCTGCCGGAGGAGAATCTCCGCGGGAAGGCCTTCCTGATCTGGCTGAACTGCGAGGGCTGGGTCTGCAAGAATGGCTTCGATGCCTCGCGGATTGGCAACGGCATCGAATAACTTTCAACGTTCAACGGGGCATGGGGGAATGGCAATGAAGCGCAACCAAGGTGGCATGACGTTGTTGGGGTTCCTGCTGGTGCTGGTGGTGGTGGGCTTCGCCGCCTTCATCGCGATGCGGCTGTTCCCGATGTATCAGGAGTTTTACGCGGTCAAGTCTTCGCTCAAGCGCGTCGCGTCCGAGCCCGGCGTCTCCGACATGGATCCTGCCAAGATCCAGGACTTGTTCTTCCGCAACCTGTACATCAACTACTCCGAGAACGTGAAGCCGGGCAACATCCAAATCGAGCGCTTGGACGGTGGCTGGAAGATGAACGTCAACTACGAGGTCCGTCGTCCGCTGGTGGGCAACCTCGATGTCGTCGGCAAGTTCGAAGCATCCGAGCCTCTGACGCGCCGCGCGCCGGAATAAGGAGTTGGCGGTTGACCGCATCGGCCACGCCTTCGCCGACCAGGGCCTGCTCGCGCAGGCCCTGACGCATCGGAGTGCGGGGGCACCGCACAACGAACGCCTGGAGTTCCTCGGCGACAGCGTGGTCAACCTGCTGGTCGCCGAAGCGCTGTTCCAGCGCTGGCCCAAGGCCGATGAGGGTGCACTGACACGGGCCCGCGCCGAACTGGTACGCGAAGCCGCGCTGGCCGTCATCGCGCGCGAGCTCCAATTGGGCGAGCGATTGACGATGGGGCCGGGCGAGATGAAGTCCGGGGGGCATCGCCGCGATTCCATCCTCGCCGACGCGCTCGAGGCCGTGGTCGCCGCGATCTACCTTGACGCCGGTTTCGAGGGTTGCCGCGCGGTGGTGCTGCCATGGTTCGAAGCCTCGCTGGCCGCGCTTCCGGTCGGCCGGCCCGAGAAGGACGCCAAGACGCGCCTGCAGGAATGGCTGCAGGGCCGCCAGCGTCCGCTTCCGGTCTATGATCTGGTCTCCGAAAGCGGCGACGACCACGCCAAAGTCTTTCTCGCGCGCTGCACCACGCTGGATCCGCCGCTGACGGCGGAAGGCGAGGGCACCTCGCGCCGCAACGCCGAGCAGGTGGCCGCGGCCGCCCTGCTCGACAAGCTCGACATTTCGAAGTGAGTACACCCCGGTGAGCGATTCCTCTTCCTACCGCAGCGGCAGCGTCGCGGTCATCGGCCGTCCCAACGTCGGCAAGTCCACCCTGACCAACGCCCTGGTCGGCGCCAAGGTCAGCATTACCTCCAACCGGCCGCAGACCACGCGTCACCGCCTGCTGGGCATCGCGACGTTCGCGGCCGCCAAGGAGCGTCCGGCGGGGCAGATCGTGCTGGTGGATACGCCGGGCCTGCACAAGCAGCAGGGTAAGTTCTCGGCCTCGGCGATGAGCCGGGTGATGAACCGCGCCGCGCGCGGCGCCCTCGAGGAAGTCGATGCCGCCCTGATGGTCGTGGAAGCCGGTCGCTGGGACGACGAGGACACGCTGGCCTACAACGTGCTGCGCGACGCCGGCATCCCGGTCGTGCTGGTGGTCAACAAGGTGGACCGCATCAAGGAGAAGGCGGCGATGCTGCCGTTCCTCTCGGAAGTCGCGCAGGAACGCGAGTTCGCGGCCGTGCATCCGGTATCGGCGTTGAAGCGCAACGGCCTGGAGGCGCTGGTCAAGGACGTGCTGGCATTGCTGCCGGAACAGCCGCCGATGTTCGGCGAGGACGAGATCACCGATCGCAGCGAACGCTTCCTGGCCGCCGAATTGGTACGCGAGCAGCTGATGCGCCAACTCGGTGCGGAATTGCCTTACGCGACCACCGTCGAGATCGAGCGCTTCACCACCGAAGACTCGCCGAAGGGCGAGCTCGCGCGGATCGGTGCGGTGATCTGGGTGGAACGAGAAAGCCAGAAGGCGATCGTCATCGGCAAGGGCGGCGCGCGTCTGAAGGAGATCGGCAGCAAGTCGCGCCAGCAGATGGAGCACTTGTTCGGTCGCAAGGTCTTCCTGGAAACCTGGGTGCGCGTGCGCGAGGGCTGGTCCGACGACGAGACCGCGCTCAAGGCCTTCGGTTACGAATGACGCGCTGATGCGCATCACGGGCGAGACCGCCTTCGTCCTGCACGCGCGGCCCTGGCGCGAAACCAGCCTGCTGGTCGAGGTGCTGGGCAGCGAGCAGGGCCGCATCGGCCTGGTCGCGCGCGGCGTGCAGGGGCCGAAGAAACACGTATTGCGCGCAGCGCTACAGCCGCTGCAGTGCATCCGCCTGGATGTCGACCTGCGCGGCGAGCTGGGGCGGCTGGTGGCCGCCGAGGCGCTGGATGCCGCGCCGCAGCCCGCCGGCGACGGGATGCTGGCCGCGTTCTACCTCAACGAATTGGTGTTGCGCCTGGCGCCGCGCCACGATTCGCTGCCGGCCCTGTTCGAGGCTTACGCGGATGCCCGCGAAGGTCTGCGCCAGCGCGAGGGGTTGGCGTGGACGCTGCGCCGTTTCGAACGCGATCTGCTGGACGCGCTCGGCGTCGGCTTCGCTCTTGACCAGGACGCCGAGGGCGACGCCATCGATCCCGCCGCGCGCTACCGGCTCGATCCGGAACAGGGGCCACGCCGCCTGCTCAGCGACCGCGGCCACGAAGAGCGCAGTCGCGCGGCGACCGGTCGCGCCTTGCTCGCACTTGCGGGCGATACGCCGCCGCCGGCGGACGACCTCGCCAGTCTGCGCCTGCCGCTGCGCGCCGTGCTCGCGCACCATCTCGGGCCGCGCGGCCTGAAGTCGTGGGAAATGATCGGCGACCTGGGACGGCTGCGCCGTACGCCGGCGCCGCGCGCGGGCTAGTCCTGTCGGTTTGCCAACAGGCGATCCGACGCCGTCGCGAACGCATCACGCGCATCCGCATCGCCGGGGGACGCGTGCCAACGTGAGGCGATGCCTGCCAGTGCGCGTGCACCGGCGAATCCGCAACTGGCCTGCAGGCGATGCAGATGCCCGCGCAGTGCGGCGTCATCGCCGCGTTCGAAGCTGGCGAGGCAGGCCGCGCGCGTCGTCGGCAATTCCGTGAGGAACAGCTGGCGCAAGAGCATCGCGTGCTCGCGGTGGCCGCCCAGTGCGGCGAGCGCCGCCGCGTCGTCCCAATCTTCGTCCTGCGCGCGGGTGCCGAGTGCCGAGCGCACGGCGCCTTGCAGGATCTGCACACCCATCGGTTTGACCAACACGTCGGCGAAGCCGGCCTGCAGCAGCGCCGTGCGCAGGCCTGGGCTCGCGTCCGCCGTGTGGGCGAGCGCGGGCGTCTGCGCGTGACGCGCGCGCAGGTGCTGGAGCAGGACGCTGCCACTGCCATCGGGCAGGTTGGCGTCGATCAGCCACACGTCGAATGCGCCGGTCGCGGCTAGAGCCTGGGCGCCATCGGTGGCCAGTTCGACGTCGGCGGGCAGTGCCGCCAAGGCAGCGCGCATGAACTGGGCGCTGATGGGGTCGTCCTCCACCAGCAGCAGGCGGGGCGGGGTGCCGGAAGTGGCGGACATGGGGGCTTCCTGCAGGGATGCGGCCATCTTAGCGCCGGCGGGACGCGCCGGCGGCCATGCGACAATGCGGCCCCGCCGACACACGCAGCCTGACGCCACGTGGCACGTACCCGCTCCCCCCGCATCGACAAGACCCCGTTTGAAGCCCAGATCACCGACCTGACCCACGACGGGCGCGGCGTCGCCCGCCGCGACGGCAAGGCCGTCTTCGTCGCCGGCGCCCTGCCGGGCGAGCGGGTGATGGCCGAACAGACCGCCAAGAACCGCCATTTCGACGAGGCGAAGACGCTGGAGGTGCTGGAGGCCTCACCGGACCGCGTGGCACCTCGCTGCCCGCATTTCGGCACCTGCGGTGGCTGCGTGCTGCAGCACCTGGACGAGGCCCGTCAGATCGAGGCCAAGCAACGCGTGCTGCTGGAGAACCTGGAGCGCATCGGCCACGTCACGCCCGGCACGGTGTTGCCGTCGCTGACCGGCGCTGCCTGGGGTTACCGTCGCAAGGGGCGCTTCTCGGTGCGTCGGGTCAACAAGAAGGACAAGACGCTGGTTGGCTTCCGCGAGCAGGATCCGCGCTTCGTCGCCGACCTCGCCGAATGCCACACCGTCATCCCCGAGATCGGTGGGAAGGTTGCGGCCTTCGCGCAGTTGGTGGAAGGGATGGCGGCGCGCGAGCACATCCCGCAGATCGAGTTCATCGCCGGCGATGCCGCGGCCGACTTCGACGGCGTCGCGTTGGTGTTCCGCCACCTGCAACCGTTGGGCGATGCCGACCGTGCGCGCCTGGTCGCCTTCGGGCAAGCGCACCGGTTCGCGATCTTCCTGCAGCCCGGTGGCGTGGAGAGCGTGCATCCGCTGTGGCCGGAAGCGCCGCAGCTGGCGTTCGGGCTGGCGCCTTGGGAGGTCTCGCTCGCGTTCCGTCCGCTGGACTTCATCCAGGTTAACGCGGCGCTCAACGAGAAGATGATCGCGCACACCTTCGGCCTGCTCGACCTGCAACCGGATGACCGCGTGCTCGACCTGTTCTGCGGGCTGGGCAACTTCACCCTGCCGATGGCGCGCCTGGTGCGCGAAGTGGTTGGCGTGGAAGGCGATGCCGGCCTGGTGGCCCGCGCCCGCGAGAACGCCGAGCGCAATGCGCTGCCCAATGCGCAGTTCCATGCGGCCGACCTGACCCAAGACCAGCGCAACGCGGCATGGATGCGGCAGGGCTTCGACAAGCTGCTGCTGGACCCGCCGCGCTCCGGCGCGATCGAGGTGCTGCAGCAGCTGCCGCTCAAGCAGTTCGGCCGGATCGTCTACGTCAGCTGCCACCCGGGCTCACTGGCGCGCGATGCCGGCTACCTGGTCAATGAGCAGGGTTACACGCTGGTGTCGGCGGGAGCCATGGATATGTTCCCGCATACGGCGCACGTCGAGTCCATCGCCTTGTTCGAGAAGCGCTGATGGGCGTCGAGATCGAGCGCAAGTTCCTGGTGGCCGGCGACGGCTGGCGCGCGGCCGCGCGCGAGGTCGTGCCGATGGCGCAGGGCTACATCAACGACATGGGCGCGATGGACCGCGGCGAGCAGAAGGCCTCGGTGCGCGTGCGTATCCAGGGCGAGACCGCCTTCCTCAACCTGAAATCGCGCGAGCTGGGCCACACGCGCCAGGAATTCGAATACCTGATCCCCGTCGCCGATGCGCGCGCGCTGCTGGCGCTGTGCGTGGGCGGTGTGATCGACAAGCGGCGCCATTACGTGGAGCACGCGGGCCACCTGTGGGAAGTCGATGAGTTCCTGGGCGACAACGCCGGGCTGGTGGTGGCGGAGATCGAGCTGGACCACGCCGATGAAGCCTTCGTGAAACCTGCCTGGATCGGCAAGCAGGTCACCGACGCGGCCCGCTATTACAATCTGGCCCTGGCATCGCGTCCGTACTCGGCCTGGTCCGACGACGAACGCGCCGCCACCGACCTTCCCTGAGGATCCCCCGAAATGCTCGTCATCGGCATCGCCGGCACCGAACTCACCGCCCAGGAGCGCGACTGGCTGCAGCACGACGCCGTGGCCGGCGTCATCCTGTTCACCCGCAACTTCGCCTCGCGCGCGCAGGTGGCGGAACTGTCGCAGGCCATCCGCGCCGCCGCGCCGCGACCGCAACTGGTCTGCGTGGACCAGGAGGGCGGCCGCGTGCAGCGCTTCCGCGAGGGCTACAGCGACCTGCCTGCGCTGGAAGGGTTCGGCAAGCTGTATGCGCAGGACCCGACGCTCGCCCTGCAGCGCGCCGAGGAACATGCCTGGCTGATGGCCAGCGAGATCATCGCCAGCGGCGTGGACCTGAGCTTCGCCCCGGTCGTGGACCTGGCGCGCGGCAACCGTGCCATCGGCAACCGGGCGTTCGATGCCGATCCGCAGATCGTTGCTGAGTTCACTCGCGCCTACGTGCGCGGCATGCACAGCGCCGGTATGGCGGCCACGCTGAAGCATTTCCCCGGCCACGGCACGGTGCTGGAAGACACGCACTTCGACGATGCGGTGGATCCGCGTTCGCTGGACGTGCTGCGTGCCGAGGACCTGGTGCCCTTCGTGGCCGGCATCGAAGCCAAGGCCGATGCGGTGATGATGGGCCACGTGAAGTATCCGGCGGTCGCCCCGGAGCCGGCGGGCTACTCGCCGTTCTGGATCCAGCAAGTGCTGCGCCAAGAGATGGGGTTCCGCGGCGTGGTGTTCTCCGACGACATCGGCATGGCGGCGGCGTTCTCGGCGGGCGGGGTGAAGCAGCGCATCCATGACCACCTTGACGCGGGTTGCGACGTGGTGCTGGTCTGCTCGCCGAAGCTGGTCGACGAATCGCTGAAGGCGGTGGAAGGCCGTGCGCTGAACACCGCCGCGGTGCTCGGCGTGTTGGGTCGTGGCGCGCTGGGCTGGGATGGGTTGATCGCGGATGCGCGCTACGGCGATACGCAGTCGCGTGTGATCGAAAGTCTGAAAGGAGTGGCTTGATGGAATCGCTGGGTAATCCGAGGCCGAAGCTGGCCGATGCGCTGGCCAACGCCGACCTGTTGGTCGACCGTGCGACGATCGATCGTGCCATCGCGCAGATGGCCGCGCCGATCGCGCGCGACTACGCCGGCGAGGTGCCGGTCTACCTGACCATCATGCACGGCGCGCTACCGTTCGCCGGCCAGCTATCGCTGGAGCTCGGCGCGCTGGGTCTGGATCTGGAGTTCGACTACCTACACGCGACGCGCTACCGCGGCGAGACCACCGGCGGCGAACTGGTGTGGAAGCACCGGCCGGCCACGGCCCTGTACGGGCGCCGGGTGCTGCTGGTGGACGACATCCTCGACGAGGGCCACACGCTGCTCGCGGTGAAGCAGTGGTGCCTGGAGCAGGGCGCCACTGACGTGCGCATCGCCGCGCTGACCACCAAGCAGCACGACCGCTGCGTGGCGGGCATCTGCGCCGACTACGTGGGGCTGGAAGTGGCGGACCGCTACGTGTTCGGCTTCGGCATGGACTACCACGAGCAGGGCCGCAACCTGCCGGGCATCTACGCGTTGAAGGACTGAGCCATGGGCGACATCGCGCTCGCCGTCATCGGCGGTACCGGCGTCTACAAGCTGGCGGACCTGCAGGATGTGCAGGCGTATGACCTCGATACCCGCTTCGGTGCGCCGTCCGGCCCGGTCCGCGTCGGCCTGCTGGGGGGGCAGCGCGTGGCCTTCCTCGCCCGTCATGGCGAAGGCCATTCGGTGCCGCCGCACCATGTCAACTATCGCGCCAACCTGCAGGCGCTGAAGGACCTCGGCGCCACCCGCGTGCTCGCACTGAACACCGTGGGCGGCATCACCGATGCCTGCGGTCCGCGTGTGCTGGCCTGCCCGGATCAGCTGATCGACTACACCTGGGGCCGCATCTCGACGATCTGCGAAGAGCCGGGCACCGACGTGCTGCATGTCGACTTCGGTGATCCCTACACGCATTTACTTCGCCAGCAGATCCTCGCGGCCGCCCGTGCCACGGGCGTGGCCCTGGTCGATGGTGGGTGCTACGGCGCCACCCAGGGACCACGCCTGGAGACCCGTGCGGAGATCCGCCGCATGCGCCGCGACGGCTGCGATCTGGTCGGCATGACCGGCATGCCGGAGGCGGGCCTCGCACGCGAAATGGGCCTGGAATACGCCTGCCTGGCCATTGTCGCCAACTGGGCGGCGGGGTGCGGGACCGACGAGGAAATCACGATGGACGAGGTGCTGGCGAATGTCGCTGCGGCCTCCGCGGGCATCCCGGCCCTGGTCGAGGCGCTGGCACGCGGGTGATTGTCAACGCGCGCCGGGCTTTGCATACTCGGCGCGTGTGACGCTCTGTCACACACCACCACCCGCATCCAGAAAAGGAAACGCAAGCGCTATGCCGTACGGTACCGTGAAATGGTTCAACGATGCCAAGGGCTTCGGATTCATCGCGCCAGAAGATGGCAGCGCCGATGTCTTTGCGCACCACACCGCCATCAATTCCAAGGGCTTCCGCAGCCTGCAGGAAGGCCAGCGCGTCAGCTACGAGCTGACCCAGGGCCCGAAGGGTGCACAGGCGTCCAACATCACGCCCGCCGCCTGATCCAAGACGATTTTCTTGAACCCCGCTCCGGCGGGGTTTTTTAACGCCCGCGTTTCCTGCCACGCCGCATGGCAGAACGACGAAAGGCCGCCACGCGCCATGGATTCCCAGCACATCGCGATCATCGGTTACGGCACCGCCGGCCAGGCGGCGGCGTTGTCGTTGTCCCGCGATGGGCACCGGGTGGAGGTGTTCGAGCGCGCACCCGAGCTTGGACCGGTGGGCGCCGGCTTCCTGCTGCAGCCGACAGGCCTGCAGGTGCTGTGGGAATTGGGCCTGCTGCGCCAGGTGATGGTGCATGGCCGGCGTGTAAACCGCCTGTACGGCGAGACGCCGTGCGGTCGCGCCGTCATGGATATGCGCTACGCCGGGCTGGACGCGCGGCTGTTCGGCGTGGGCATGCAGCGCGGTGCGCTGTTCTCGTTGTTGGCCGATGCGTGGGCCGACCATGGCGAGGTCCATCGTGGCCATGCGATCGACGCGATCAGCGAAGACACACGACGTGTCCGCGATCAGCACGGTCGCTGGCATGGTCCGTTCGACCTGGTCATCGTGGCGGACGGGTCAGCCTCACGGCTACGCGGGTTCACCGGTGCGGTTCGGCGCGAGGCCGTTTATCCCTGGGGGGCGTTGTGGCGGCTGGTGCCGCAGGGCGGCTGGGCGTGGGAAGACGAACTGCGGCAGCGCTATGTGGCCGCGCGCAAGATGATCGGCCTGCTGCCCGTGGGCACCCGGCCGGGCGACGACACGCCTCGCCTGAGTTTCTTCTGGAGCTTGCCGGTCGGCGATTTCGAGGCCTGGCGAACGCGCGGGCTGACCGCATGGCGTGACGAGGTCGCCCGGTTGTGGCCTGAAGCTGATGCCTGCCTGACGGATACGATCGATCCGGACCAACTGGCGCGCGCGAGCTATCGCGACGTGACGCTGCGGCACTGGTATCGCGATCGCCTCGTCGTGCTGGGCGATGCCGCGCACGGCATGAGCCCGCAGCTGGGGCAGGGCGTGAACATGGCGCTGATGGATGCGCTGGCGCTGCGTGACGCATTGCGCGCGCAATCGGGCGTGCCGGCCGCCTTGCACGCCTACCAACGCGAACGCCAGGCGCACGTGGGCATCTACCAGTTCTGGAGCCGCTGGCTGACGCCGATCTTCCAGTCCGACCTCGACTGGGTCGCTCATGCCCGCGATGCCGCCTTCCTGCCTGCGGGCCGCCTGCCGGGCGGACGCGGCCACATGCTGCGGGTACTGAGTGGTACACAGCACGGCGTCTTTGGAACCTTGCAGCTGAAGCCCGATTTCCTCGCGGCGTTGTAACCGCGGCGCAGGCCCGATCATCGGGCACAATCGTCGGCGAGCGTAAGCCGCGGGAGCCGGCCATGGACGATCTTCCTCCGTTCGAAACCCATCGCGTGGACAATCAGCCGCCGGCGTTCGAGCCACGCAACCTGTGGGCGGACGACGTCGCGTTGCGCGAGGCCGTGCAGCGCGAGGGGGGCGAGGCGTTCGCTTCCCGCCTCGCCGACTACGGTGTGCTGGCCGGCGACGAGTTGTATCGGCTCGGTTTCGACGCCAACCGTGACCGGCCGCGCCTGCGCACGCACGACCGCCATGGCCATCGCATCGACACCGTCGAGTTCCATCCGGCCTATCACCGGCTGATGGAGGTTGCGAAGACGCACGGCGTTGCGGGGCTGTCCTGGCATGAGCCGGTGCGCGGTGCGCATGTCGCACGCGCCGCGCTCAGCTACCTGCACCACCAGGCCGAGGCGGGCACCAGTTGCCCGTTGACGATGACGCACGCGGCGGTGCCCGTGCTGCAGCGTGTTCCCGCGCTGCAGGTGTGGGCAGCGAAAGCCGCGGCACCGCACTACGACCCGCGCGACGTGCCCATTGCCGACAAGGCCGGGATCACCTTGGGCATGGGCATGACGGAGAAGCAGGGCGGGTCCGACGTGCGAGCGAACGCGACCGTCGCCACGCCGCAGGCCGACGGCCGTTACACCCTCGCCGGCCACAAATGGTTCTTCTCCGCGCCGATGTGCGACGGCTTCCTCGTGCTGGCCCAGGCGCCGGGCGGACTCACCTGCCTGCTGATGCCGCGTCGCCGGGAGGACGGGACGAAGAATGCGTTCCGGCTGATGCGCCTGAAGGACAAGTTGGGCGATTGGGCGAACGCATCCAGCGAGGTCGAGTTCACCGGCGCGCAGGCGTGGCGCGTCGGCGAGGAAGGGCGTGGCGTGGCCACGATCATCGAGATGGTCATGCTGACGCGCCTGGATTGCATGCTGGGCTCGGCGGCCGAGATGCGCATGGCGCTGGCGCAGGCGCTGCACCATGCGCGGCATCGTCGGGCATTCGGGAAGCGGCTGGTGGAGCATGCCCTGATGCAGCACGTGCTCGCCGACCTGGCATTGGAATCGGAAGCCGCCACGGCGTTCGCGCTGCGGGTCGCGCGCGCGGTCGATGCCGCACCGCGCGATGCGGGAGAGGCGGCCTTCGCGCGCATCGCGACCGCGGTGGGCAAGTTCTGGATCTGCAAACGCGCGCCGGCCTTCGTCAACGAGGCGCAGGAATGCCTGGGGGGTGCCGGATACGTCGAGGAGTCGATCCTGCCGCGCCTGTACCGGCAGGCGCCGCTGAATTCGATCTGGGAGGGCAGTGGGAACGTGCAGTGCCTGGACGTACTGCGTGCACTGGCGCGCGAGCAGGAGGCCGTACGCGCGTTGGAGATCGAGCTGCTGGCGGCCGCAGGCCGCGATGCGATCTTCGATGGTTTCGTGGCCCACCTGCAGGCACAGCTGGCGCATGCGAACGAAGCGGGCGCGCGCCTGCTGGTCGAGCGCCTGGCGCTGGCGCTGCAGGCCGCGGTGCTGATGCGCGCGGATAGTCCCATCGCGGCCTTGTTCGTTCGCAGTCGCCTTGGCGGTGAACGGGGGCAGGTGTTCGGGACGTTGCCGGCGGATGCCGCGGTAGCGGATGTGCTCGAACGGGCGCTGCCCGCGTGAGCCGCCGCCTCGTGAGCGGACTGACCGCCCTGCTGGTCGCCTGGGGGCTGCTGCCGGCGCGGGCGCACGATGTCGGCCGTCCGGCGCCCGCGTTGCTGCCCGCGGCGCAGCAGGCCGATGCCATCCGTGTCTACAAGGCGCAGCGGCGCATGGATCTACTGCGCGGCGGGCGCGTCATCGCCACGTACGCGATCGTGCTGGGCGGTGTACCGGTGGGCCATAAGCGGCAACAGGGCGACCAGCGCACGCCGGAAGGCGATTACCGCATCACCTACCGGAACGACCGCAGCCGCTTCCACCTGTCGCTGCGCATTTCCTATCCGAGTGAGGCCGATCGTCGGCAGGCCGTGGCGCGCGGCGTGGATCCGGGTGGCGACATCATGATCCACGGGGCAACGCCGCCGGGTTCGCGGACCGACTGGACGGAAGGCTGCATCGCGGTCACCAACGCGGAGATGGATGCGATCTGGCAGCGCGTTCCGGTGGGAACGCCTATCCACATCGATCCCTGACGCGCGTGGGTGTCAGCGCGGCGCCGAGCGCGAGGCGAGGGCGCGCGAGCCGGTCAGGATCAGGCGAACCATCTCGGAGAGCTCGTCGATCAGTTCGCCATCGCGTTCGGGCGGCAAGTCCATTGCCGTCGCCCCCATGGCGAACACCAGGCGGGTGATGGCACGCGAGACCAGGGCCGGTTCGTGCAGCGGCGCCTTGTCGCGCGTGGCCAGGCGGACCAGGTCCACGTGCAACTCCTCTTCGAAGAACTGCAGCTCGCGTTCCACCGCGTGCTTGAACGCGTCCGAGCCCACGTTGCCCTCGCGCAGCAGCACGTGCAGCAGCTTGTCGTCGGCGCGCAGCTGCTCGATGAAGGCCTCCACCGAGCCGCGCACGACGCTGCGGTCGGTACTGGCCGCCCGGTGGCGCGCCTCGCCGATGATCTTGCGCAGCGAGCGGCCGGCCAGGTCGATCAGCGCCACGGCGAGCTCGTCCATGTCGCGGAACTGGCGGTAGAAGCTGTTCGGCGCGATGCCGGCTTCACGGGCCACTTCACGCAGGCTGAGCGTGGACACGCTGCGGTGCGGGCCCACCAGTTTCAGGGCGGCGGCCAGCAGATCCTCGCGTGAAATCGTGGCCTTCCGGCCGGGGCCGTGGTCATCGTGGGTCAGCGGATGCGGATGCAATGTCACGCGGGCAGGCCGGGCATACGGGTTGGTAGGGGCATCATAGCCGGGTAAATTAATATACAACTGTATACACAAACGTCTTCACATGGGTATAGTGGTGGCCATGAACGCCCAGTTCCGCCCGTCCCCCCGCCGGCCCGGTCCCCTGAAACGTCTGATCCGGCCGCTCGTGAAGCCGGATGTCTTCGACTTCTGGGCCACCCGTTTCCACCGCACCTGGACCTGGGAGCGGCCGCTGGCCCGCCTGGTCGCGCGCGAGGCCGCCTCGGCCGATGCCGTCACCCTGCTGTTCAAGCCCAACCGCCACTGGGCCGGCCATCGCGCCGGCCAGCACGTGAACGTGGGCGTGGAGATCGGCGGCGTGCGCGTGACCCGCAGCTACAGCCTGACCGCACCGCCGCGCGCGGACGGCCTGCTGCCGATCACCGTGAAGGCGATCGAGGGCGGCAAAGTCAGCCGGCATCTCTGCCATGACCTCCGCATCGGCGACGTGGTCGAACTCGGCCAGGCCTTCGGCGACATGACGCTGCCGGCGCAACCGCAGGGCACCTACCTGTTGCTGACGGCCGGCAGCGGCATCACGCCGATGATCGCGCTGGTGCGTGAGCTGTCCGCGCAGGGCATGCCGGTCGACACCACGTTGCTGTACTGGGTGCGCCGCCGCGAGGAAGCCTGCTTCCTCGACGAACTGCGCGCACTCGCCGCGGCCCAGCCGCGCTTCCGTTTCCGCCTGCTGACGACGCGCGAAGCCGCCGCGGCCGCCGACGAAGCCGAAGGCCGTATCGACGACGCCTTGCTGGCCGCGCATGCCGGCGATGTGGCGACGTCGCAGGTGCTGGCTTGCGGTCCCGGCGGTTTCGTCGAAGCCGCGCGCCATCTGCTCGCAGCGCAAGCGACTTCATTCCAGGCCGAAGCCTTCACGCCGCCCCCGGTGACCATCGTCGATACCGGCGAAGTCGACATCCGCCTGCAACGCAGTGGGCGCACGCTGCGCGTGGCGCGCGGCGAATCCCTGCTGGTCGCGCTGGAGCAGCACGGCCTGAAACCGCCCTCAGGTTGCCGCATGGGCATCTGCAACACCTGCGCCTGCGGCAAGTCCGCGGGCAGCACCCGCCACCTGCCCAGTGGCGACCTTGCGCACGAACCCACCCAGGCGCTGAAGCTGTGCATCCACAGCGCCGCTACCGATCTCGAGCTCGATCTCTGATGGCTACCTCCTCCTCCCGCAATCGCAAGCTATCGGTCGAAGAACTGGACCGCTTCGGCGAAGAGCTCGACGCCCTGCGCGCTCAGACCGTCGCGACGCTGGGCGACCGTGACGCGCGCTACATCCGCAACGTCGTCAAAGCCGTGCGGTACACCAACCTGATCGGTCGCGCCCTGCTGTTCGCCGCGGCCGTCGCCGGCGGCCTGTGGCTGGCCGACAGCGCCGTGGGCTGGCTGTTCTGGGTGCTGTGGGCGCTGGGCGCGTTCTCGCTAGGTCTGGGCAAGATCCTGGACAACATGGAACTGGGCCACAACGTCATCCACGGCCAGTACGACTGGATGGGGGACCCGCAGCTCAACGGCAAGACCTACGACTGGGACATCGTGGCGACCAGCGACAACTGGCGGCACACCCACAACTTCCGCCACCACACCTACACCAACGTGCGCGGCCTGGACGACGACATCGGCTATGGCCTGCTGCGGATCTTCCCCGAGCAGAAGTGGCGCCCGTTCTACCTGGTGCAGCCGTTCGTCGCCGTGGTGTTCGCGCTGCTGTTCCAGTGGGGTATCGCCATCCAGGACCTGAAGCTGGGTCGTTGGTGGAGCGGCAAGATGACCAACAAGCAGCTGCGCCGCAAATCCGCGCCGGTCGTGCGCAAGATGGGCAAGCAGCTGGCGAAGGACTACGTGATCTATCCGGCGCTGGCCGGTCCGTTCTTCCTGCCGGTCCTGCTGGGCAACATGGTCGCCAACGGCCTGCGCAACGTGTGGACCTACGTGATCATCTTCTGCGGCCACTTCACCGCCAATGCCGAGACGTTCCCGAAGGAATGCATCAAGAACGAATCGCGCGGCCACTGGTACCTGCGCCAGCTGCGCGGCTCGTCGAACCTGCGCGGCGGTTTCCTGATGAACGTCATGTCGGGCAACCTGAGCCACCAGATCGAGCATCACTTCTTCCCCGACATCCCGGCCAATCGCTATTCGGAGATGGCCAAGGAGGTGCGCGCCATCTGCGCGCGCTACGGCCAGCACTACAACACCGGCACGCTGCTGACCCAGTTCGGCCAGGTGTGCTGGCGGATCGTGCGTCACGCGTTCCCCAGCCGGCCGCGTCGCATGCCGGCGCTGGTGACGGCCGACGCTGTCGCCTGATCGCTAGGGGGCGTCGGGCGGCGCGCTCGCCCGCGCTGCGTCGGCGATGCGGCGCTTGAGCCGCCATTCGGCGAAGAACGACGACGCGATCAGGCCGGTGCCCAGCAGGCCCAGCCATTGGAACCACGGGTTCTCGAAGACATCATCGGCCAGGTCGTTGTCCTGCAGCTGCAGGCGCAGCAGCCGGACCTCGGTGGCGAGCGCGTTCGCGCCGCTCGGGTTCCGGGGCAGGGAGGCTTCCACCTTCGATGCGAGCCGTGCGAGATGGATCTGTTCCGCCTGATGCGCGTTGTCGCGGCGCTCCACGGTGACGACCAGCGCGCTGGTCAGCAGGATCAGCAGCGTGCCCAGGCCACGCAGCAGCGGCGGCAACGATTCGGACATCGGGCACGGCTCCCGGAGGCGACGCCCGCATCCTAGACCACGCGCCGCAGGATGTCGTGCCGCGATGGCCTCAGTCGAGGAACTGCAGGCGCGCGAGTTCGGCGTACAGGCCGCCCTGCGCCAGCAGTTCGGCATGCGTGCCCTGGGCGACGATGCGGCCGCGATCCATCACGACGATGCGGTCGGCCTTCAGCACAGTGGCCAGGCGGTGCGCGATCACCAGCGTAGTGCGGCCGTCCATCAGCCGTTCAAGCGCGTGCTGCACGGCGCGTTCGCTTTGCGCGTCGAGCGCGCTGGTGGCTTCGTCCAGCAGCAGCACCGGCGCATTCTTCAGCAGGGCGCGGGCGATGGCGATGCGCTGCTGCTGGCCGCCGGACAGGCGCGCGCCGCGTTCGCCGAGCGGGCTGTCGAAACCTTCCGGCAGTTCGCGGATGAAGTCGTCCGCTTCGGCGGCTTCGGCCGCGGCCTGCAGTTCGGCATCGGTGGCGTCCAGCTTGCCGTAGCGGATGTTCTCCGCCGCGCTGGCCGCGAAGATCGTCGGCTGCTGCGGCACCAGCGCGATCTGTTCGCGCAGATCGGCCGGGTCGAGCTCGCGCAGGTCCACACCGTCCATGCGCACGCTGCCGGTCTGCGCGTCATGGAAGCGCAGCAGCATCGAGAACACGGTGCTCTTGCCGGCGCCGGACGGGCCGACCAGTGCGACGGTCTCGCCCGGATGGATGGTCAGGCTGAAATCGTCCAGTGCAGGTAGGTCGGGGCGCGAGGGGTAGTGGAAGGAGACGTCGTCGAAGCGGATCTCGCCCCGCACCGGTGAGGGCAAAGCGTGCGGTGTGGCGGGCGCATGGATGGTCGGGGATTCGTGGAGCAGTTCGGCGATGCGGCCCATGCCGCCGGCCGCGCGCTGCAATTCGTTCCAGACTTCCGCCAGCGCACCTACCGAGCCGCCGCCGATCAGGGCATAGAACACGAACTGGCCCAGTTCGCCCGTCGTCATGCGGCCCGCGATCACGTCGTGCGCGCCCGACCACAGCACCAGCACCACGGCGCCGAACACCAGGGTGATGACGGTGGCCGTGACCAGCGACTGCGCGCGGATGCGCTTGCGGGCGGTCTCCACCGCGACCGCGACGGCGTCGCCGAAACGCTTGAGCTCATAGCCTTCGCGCGCGTGCGCCTGCACGGTGCGCACCGCGCCCAGAGTCTCGCTGGCGAGGGTGTTGGCATCGGCCACGCGATCCTGGCTGGCGCGCGAAGCCTTCTCCAGCCGGCGTGCGCCGAGCACGATGGGCAACACGGCCAGCGGAATGCCGACCAGCGCGTAGGCCGCCAGCTTCGGGCTGGTGACGAACAGCATCACGATGCTGCCGATGACGGTGATGCTGCTGCGCAGGGCCACCGACATGCTGCTGCCGACGACGCTGCGCAGCAGTTCGCTGTCGGCAGAAAGCCGCGAGACCAGTTCCCCGCTGCGGGTGCGGTCATGGAACTCCGCGTCCAGGCCGACCAGATGTCCGTACAACTGCCGACGCAGGTCGGCCACGACGCGTTCGCCCAGCAGGGAGACGAAGTAGAAACGCGCGGCACTCGCCACGGCGAGGACGAGCACGACGATGAAGACGCCCAGGAACACCCGGTCGATGTTTCCGCCGCTGTGGAAGCCGCCGTCGATCATCTGCTTGAACGCCACCGGGAAACTCAGCGTCGCCGCCGAGGCCAGGCCCAGTGCGCACAACCAGGCGGCGAACAGGCCGCCGTGCTGGCGCACGAACGGCCACAGCGCGCGCAGCGTGCCGAGCTTGGCCTTGGGTTTCGCCGGGGTGGAGGTGTCGTTGGCGCTGTCGTTCATCGGGAGGGTCGGATCAAGGCGGTTGTGGGAGGCGCTGCGGGTCCATCGACGGCCGCAACGCCTCCCGCATGCGCCTCCGCGCGCTGTCAGGTCGAGGCCGGCATCACGCGCACCCGGTTACGGGTGGCGTCGCGCAACTGGATTTTCAAGGCGTCCACGCGGTCGGCGGGCAGTTCGATCACCAGCCGGGCGCCGGATTCGTCGAAAGATTCCTCGCGTTTCATCGCCTGATGGGCCGCCAGCGCGGCATGCACCGTGCCGAGATCGTCGAACGGGCAGGCCAGCACCTGCGACGTCATCGCGACCACCGGCAGGCGTTCTGCCTGTCGCAGGCATTCGGCGGCGGCACCGCCATAGGCCCGGACCAGGCCGCCGGCGCCCAGCTTGATGCCGCCGTACCAGCGGGTCACCACCACCATCACCCGGTCGTAGCCCTGGCCGTCGATCGCGGCCAGGATCGGCCGACCCGCGGTGCCGGCCGGCTCGCCATCGTCGCTGGACCGGTATTCGCTACCGATCCGGTACGCCCAGCAGTTGTGGGTGGCATCGGGCGTGGCGACTTCGCGCAGGAAGGCCAGCGCATCGTCCGGCGCCGTGACCGGCGCGGCCAGGGCGAGGAAACGGCTGTGCTTCACCTCCAGCAGATGGGAGGCCCGTGCCGCGAGCGTGTCGGTCACGGCGTGCCCAGCAGCGGCCGCAGATCGTCCGGTACGCGCTGGAAGGGGTGCTCCTGCACGAACAACTGCAGGCTGCGCAGGGCATTGGCGCTGTCGCCCAGGTCGCGACGCAGACGGATGCGGTCCAACCACTCATCCGGTGCCAAGCGCGTGTCTTCGTCCACCGGGACCTGCAGTTCGGTGCGGCGCAGGGTGCTGCGCGCGACGCTGGGTGCCGTGGTGCCTCCACTCAGGGCCGGAGCCGGGGGAGGCGGGGGCGGGGGCGCCGCCGCCGGTGCTGCGCTGTAGCCTTCCTGCCGCGAGATGCGGGATCCGGTGACCATGACCGAGTCGAGGGTGTTCGAGGTGTCGGCGGCGGCCTTGGCCTCGCTCGCCCGCCGCTCGCTTTCGCTGCGCTGCTGTTGTTCGCGTTGCTGTTCCGCCAAGGCGCGTTGGCGGGCCTGCTGCTGCAGGGCGCTTTCCTCCACAACAGCGCGGTCTTCGACGGCTTCAGGGAACGCCTGGGGAGCCGTCGCCTTGCGTGCCAGCGTCGGCTCGGTGGGTGCGGGCAGGCCCGGCACAGCAGGGATCATCGATAGCGGGCCGCGCTTGGGCGGTGCTTCCTGGCGCGCGGCGGCCTCCGCGTTCCGGCGGGCCGGGCTGGCGGGCGCGGGCGACGCCGGCGGGGCCTCGACGACGGCCGGGGCGAGCTGCCGGACGGGCGAAGGGGGTTCGTAGGCCTCGACGGCGGGCGCCGCCGCCGCGTCCATCTCCGGCGCGGCCGCCGCATCGGCGGTCTGTTCCGCGGGCGCGGACATCACCGCGGTGTCGTGCTTGGCCAGCACGGGTACTTCGCTGGCGACCGGCACCTGATGGGTGGGCCGCAGTTGCCAGGCGATCCCGGCGGCCAGCAGCACCGATGCGGCCACGCCCATGCCCAGCGGCCAGCGCCGGCGCGTCGGCGGCACCGTCGCGCCACGCGCGGGAGGCGCTTCCTGCACGGCAGCACGCGCGGCGCCGAGGATGCGGGCATCCAGGCCGGGCGACGGTCCGCCGTGGGGGCCCAGCTTGGACAGGGCCTGTGCGAGGGCGCGCTCTTCGGGCGACAGGGGTTCGTGGGGCGTCTTCATTCGTTCAATCTCGTCCGCAACCGGTCCATCGCATATCGCAACCGCGATTTCACGGTTTCCCGGCCCACGCCGGTGATCTCGCCGATCTCCTCCAGGGTCAGTTCCTGCTCCAGCCGCAGCAGCAGCACTTCGCGCTGCTCGGGCGGCAATTCGTCCATGGCCACCTGCAACCGCCGGCGCTGCTCGAATTCAGACAGCTGCCGCTCCGGCGTGTCCGGGTCCGGCACGCGTTCCGTACGGGCCTCGGCGTCCTCCGGCGTCGCCGGTCGGTGCTTCAGGGCGCGCCAATGGTCGTTGAGCCGATTGTGCGCGATCCGGTACAGCCAGGTCCCGAACGCGGCTTCCGGTTTCCAGCCTTGGCGCGCGGCGATCACCCGCTGCCAGGTGTCCTGGAAGAACTCGTCCGCCATCGCCGCATCACGCAGGTGGCGCAGCAGGAAGCGATAGAGGGGGCCGCGATGGCGTGCGTAAAGCTGCTCGAAGGCCGATGCGTCGCCGGCGGCGTACGCCAGCATCAGGGTTTCATCGGCAGGTTCGGCAAGATCGTTCACCGCCACCAGCGTAAGCGGTCCGTGCACGGGCGTGAAGCCGCCGCGCGGCTGCGAGGCGGACGCGTTCAGCCATCCGGTCGCGGATGTTCGCGCGAGGGGGCCAGACGACACGGCAGGGGCGAGGGGCGGGCACACAACGGAATGAACGCCTCGCGGCCGTCGATGGGGTTGGGCGGCGGTTTCCGTTCAGGGGGCGGCAGGCGGTATGCTCGGCGGGGGGATATCCAGATACACGCACCGTCTCTGTCGGGACACGGTCATGCCTACGCCATCAGTCAGCGCAGACAATCCGGCCAGCACGCCCGCGTCGCCCGCAGAGCGGATCGCGTCGATCCTGCGTGGGCTGCTGCCGGCCGGTGCCGAGCTGGCGGTCTGTTGGCGGGACTGGGCGCTGGGTAACGGCGCCGGCGCCACGCCGGGTGCCTCGGCCGCGCTGCGGCGACGCGCCGAGCACGCCCTGGCCGAGGCCATCGTGGAGCACGAAGGTCCCGAGCTGCGCGTGCACGCCTGGGACAATGCCGACGGCAATGCGCGGGTCGCCCTCGCGGTGGCGCTGCCGAGTCCGCTGTCGACGGTGGAAGAGGAATCCTGGCTGCTGCTCGCCCGCACCCTGTTGGTCACCACGCTGGACGCGTCGCGCGCGCAGGCGCGGATCGTTTCGCTGGAGAAGTCCAAGCGCCTGCAGCAGGCGCTGTACGAGATCGCCGACCTGGCGGGCGCCGACCTGGAAATGCCGGAGATGCTCCGCCGCATCCACGCGGTGGTGAACTCGCTGATGTACGCGGAGAACTGCTACATCGTCCTCTACGACGATCAGCGCCGCACGGTCCGCTTCCTGTACTTCGCCGACCAGCGCGACCCGTACATCGCCGAGCCCGAGCGCGAGTTCGGCGAAGAGGAAATGGCCAACAGCATGACCTTCGCGCTGCTGCGCCACGGCCAGCCGCTGCGCGGTCCCTCGGCGGTGATCCGGCAGAAGCTGGGCGTGATCCGCGATCCGTCGCACGGCCCCGACAGCCTGGACTGGCTGGGCGTGCCGATGCGGCGCGACGATCGCGTCTGCGGCGCCATCGTGGTGCAGAGCTACGACACGCCGGCCAGCTATGCGGACGAAGACCGCGCACTGCTCGGCTACGTGGCCCAGCACATCCTGACCGCGTTGGACCGCAAGCACGCGCACGTCGAACTGGAACACCGCGTGGCCGTGCGCACGCACGAACTGCAGCGCGCCAACCGCGAGCTGCAGGCGGAGATCATGGAACGCAAGCGCGCCGAGAAGCTGCAGCGCGCGCTGTTCCGCATCACCGACCTGGCCATCACCTCCGAAACGCTCGAGCGCTTCTACGCCGACGTGCACGTGGTGGTGGACGAACTGATCAACGCGCGCAACTTCTACATCGCGCTGGTCTCCGACGATGGCGAGGAACTGAACTTCCCGTACTCCATCGACGAACGCGACCCGATGCGCAAGTCGCGGCGGATGACCAACGGCCTGACCGAGTACGTGGTCGCTACCGGTCGTCCGCTGCTCGCCGATCGCGAGGTCATTGGGCAGCTCGCCGAGGCGGGCAAGGTGCTGCAGCACGGTCCGCCGGCGCACAGCTGGTTGGGCGTACCGTTGTTCCGCGGCGAGGACGTCGTCGGCACGGTGGTCGTGCAGAGCTACTCCGACGAGGTGAAGTTCACGTCGCACGACCAGAACCTGCTGACGTTCGTCGCCCACCACATCGGCAACGGTCTGGACCGGCAGCGCACGCAGGACCGCCTGCGCAGCGCGCATGCCGACCTGGAGCGCCGCGTCGACGAGCGCACCCGCGAACTGAACGAGGCCAACCTTCAGCTGCGCGCCCAGATCAGCGAGCGCCTGCGTGCCGAACAGCAGCTCACCTACCAGGCCACCCACGACGCCCTGACCGGGCTGCCGAACCGGCCGCACCTGCTCGACCGCCTCTCGGCCGCCATCGAACGCGCGCGGCATGGCGACGGCCAAGCGTTCGCGGTGCTGTTCCTGGATCTGGATCGCTTCAAGCTGGTCAACGACAGCATGGGCCATGCCGCCGGCGACGAACTGCTGGTGGAGGTCGCGCGCCGGATCACCATGAGCGTGCGCGGCGATGATGTGGTCGCGCGCCTGGGTGGCGACGAATTCGCGTTGCTGGTCGAGTACGCCGACGGCGTGGAGAACGTGCGCGACTTCGCCCAGCGATTGCTTGCCGTGTTGGGCCGGCCGATGTGGGTGGCGGGGCGCGAGCTGTTCCCGTCGGCCAGCCTCGGCATCGCGATCTGGCATCCGCGCTACCGCAATGGCGAAGAGCTGTTGCGCGACGCGGATGCGGCGATGTACCGCGCGAAGGAGCAGGGACGCGATCGTTCCGCGCTGTTCGACGAAGCGATGCGCGAAGCGGCCATGCAAAGCCTGGATCTGGAAGCCGACCTGCGCCGCGCCATCAACAATCGCGACTTCCTGCCGTTCTACCAGCCGATCCGGCGGATGGACGACGGCCGCGTGATCGGCCACGAAGCGCTGCTGCGCTGGCAGCACGAGCGCCGCGGCCTGCTGTTGCCGGCCGAGTTCATCGGCCTGGGCGAGGACAGCGGGCTGATCGAACAGGTCGACTGGCTGCTCTACGAACAGGTCGTGCGGCAGATCGCCCGCGGCGTGGAAGGCTATATCTCGGTCAACGTTTCGCCGCGGCATTTCCGTTCGCCGGATTTCGCCGACCGCCTGCTGGCGATGTTCGACGCCCAGGGCGCGGATCCGGCGCAGCTGCGCCTGGAGATCACCGAAGTCGCGCTGCTCGATGACGCGCCGCGCACGCTGCGCATCCTGCGCACGCTGCGCCAGCACGGCATCCTGGCCCAGTTGGACGACTTCGGCACCGGCTTCTCGGCGCTGTCCTATCTGCACCGCTTCCCGATCTCGGTGCTCAAGATCGACCGCAGTTTCGTCTCCGGACTGGGTAGCGAAGCGCGGCCCGAGAGCCTGGCCCTGGTGCGCGCGATCCTCGCACTGGCCGGTACCCTGGGCATCGAGACCATCGCCGAGGGCGTGGAAACCGAAGAGCAGCGCCAGTCCCTGGTGGAACTGGGCTGCCATCTGGGGCAGGGCTACCTGCTGGGTCGGCCGGCGGCACAGATGGCCGTGGCGACCACCGACATCGCATAAGCCTGGGCTTGCGGAGCCTCATTCACCGATGTGGATGGGCGCGTTGTAGCTCGGGCGCCTCAACTGTCCTGACGAACCCGGTTTTCCATCGGTCGCCCGTTCGCGCCAATTGAGCCAGAAATCGCCCGTGCACAGACGCCGTAGTGAGACGGACTTGGATTGTCCTGCGGCCACCTCGACATCGAGGAGCCTGGAGAAATAAGGCGGTACCTCCCGGGTCGGGACAGGCGTGGTGAAGTCATCGGGCGCGGGAGCCGCGAGGTCGCGATCCATGTAGAAGGTCTTCATGGTCACGGTGATCGGATGAGACCGGTGGTTGACGAGGGTGACGGCCGTTCCACAGCTTTCGGCTAACGCTGTACCGGGAAGCACAAGCAGTACCCCCAGCACGATCCGACCTATGCGCATGGCGCTCGCTCCTGTTTGTTGTAGAGGCGGGGCCGAGCATGCGGCCCCGCCCCATCAAACTCAATCCACCGCAATCGCCGGCGCATCCGTCTGCGTGGCGACCAGGCGGTGCGCCTGGTCGATCATGCCGAGGAATTCGGCCTTCAGCCCGTACGGATCGCGACCCGTTGCGCCGCGCGCGGTGCGTGCGACATCGGTCCAGGCCCAGCCATCGATGCGCTGGCCACCGCGGAGCAGATCCGCATACGCGGCGACCGCCGTGGCGAAGCGGAACGCCTCGCTGGGCTGCGATGTCAGCGTGCTGCGTGCGATCGGCGCTTCGATCAGTCGGCTGGCGTCCTGGCCGGGCAGCTTGTAGCGCAGTCGAAGATGAGCGACCTCGTCGGTCGCCGCGCCGGCGGCCACCGTCTTGCCACCGTAACGCAGCGCGGACAGACGATCCGCACCCGAACCCACCGGGGTGATTTCGTACAGGGCGGTGACTTCATGCCCGGCGCCGATATCGCCCGCGTCCACCTTGTCGTTGGCGAAATCTTCGTTCGCCAGCACGCGGTTTTCGTAACCGATCAACCGGTATTCGGCGACCACGGCGGGATTGAACTCCACCTGGATCTTCACGTCGCGTGCGATGGTGAGCAGGGTGGATTGAATCTCTTCGACCAGCACCTTGCGGCCTTCCTGCAGCGTGTCGATATAGGCGTGGTTACCATCGCCGACATCAGCGAGCTTCTCCGCCAGCGCGTCGTTGTAGTTGCCGGTGCCGAAGCCCAGCGTGGTCAGGGCGATGCCGGACTTACGCTGGTCGGCCACCATCGTCTCCAGCGCGTCCTGACTGACGGTGCCGACGTTGAAGTCGCCATCGGTCGCCAGGATCACGCGGTTGACGCCCTCGGGCACGAAGGCCTGCTTTGCCATCGCGTAGGCCAAACGGATGCCGTCGCCACCGTTGGTGCTGCCGCCGGCCTGCAGGCGGTCCAGCGCGGCGAGGATCTCGTCGTGGCGGTCGCCCGGCGTGGGCGGCAACACCAGACCGGCCGAGCCGGCGTAGACCACGATGCTGACCCGGTCCTGCGCCCGCAACTGCGGCACCAACTGAGCAAAGGACTGCTTCAACAGCGGCAGCTTGTCCGGCGACTCCATGGAGCCGGACGTATCCAGCAGGAACACGAGGTTGGCCGGCGGCAGCGTCGCCTTCGGCACGTCGTAGCCCTTGATGCCGACCATCAGCACCTGGCGCTTCGCGTTCCATGGCGCGGGCGCGAGTTCGGTGCTCACGCGGAAGGGCCGGCTGCGGTCGGTGGGGGCCGCGTGGCCGTAGCGGAAGTAGTTGATGAACTCCTCGGCGCGCACCGCATCGGCAGGCGGTCGCTGGCCATCGCGCAGCATGCGCCGCACATTGCTGTAGCTGCCGGTGTCCACGTCCACGGAGAACGTCGAGACCGGTTCATCCAGCGTGCGTCGCACGGGGTTGTCGTCGCGCTCGGCGTACTTCTCGGTGTTGGCGGGCTGCGCTTGCGGATACGCGAGCACATCGCCGACGGCATTGCCTCGGAGGTAGCCCACCGAGGCCGGCGCAGGCGGGGGCGGAGGTGCATAGGCGTAAGCAGGCGGAGCGGCCACGGCGGCCTTGTCCTGCCGCGATAGGCGTGCGCCGGTGACGACGACGCTATCGAGCGTCGCGCGTTCGCGGTGTTCGGCTTCCGCGCTCGCAACCGCAGACGCTGCCGCCGCGTCCGCCGCGGCTTCAGCGACCGCGGGCTCCGCCGCGGGTGCGGGGGTGTCTGCTTTCCTGGTGGGCGCCTGCTGGGCGGTGGGGTTCGAATTGCAGCCGGCGAGGACGGCGACGGCGAGCAGGGTGAAGCTCAGATGACGGTACGACATGGCGTGACTCCGTGGCGGGGACGGAAGGTCGAACGCGCGGGGTCGGGGAGTGGGGTTAACCTGGGGATCGGAGGGCGGCGTGCACCGCCGGCCAACGCAGTCGGAGCTTCAGGGGGAGCGCGACCGCAACGACGAGCGCGCAGGCAGCTCCCATCCAGGTGTCCACTTCTCTGGACACCAGGAAGATGAGGTTGGCCGCGTCATCGTGTCCGGCGCCGATCAGCGAAGGCGCGGTAAAGGTGGCGAACATGTCGAACGGCAGAAACAGGGCGTCGACCATCAGCACCACGCCATAAGCGAGCAACCCGCACACCATGGCGAACGACCGTCGAATGCCGCGTGTCATGCCGGACCGCCAGGCGACGATCCACGCGAACCACAGCGGGAATGCGACGGCGACCATCATGCCGAGGCTCATCAGCAACGTTGGGATCCAGGTGGCGGGGTGCATGGTCGGTCCTTCGTCTGGAGATCTTCTTTCGCTTCGTCGCCAGCGCCTCGCTAGCGCCAGACCATGCTGATCCTACGTCTTCGATTCCACACGTAGCGCCATCTGCCCATCGGCGACACGCGCCGTGACTCGGTCTCCCGCCTCCACCTGCGCCACCGACCGCACCAGGGTGCCGTCGTCCTTCGTCACCAGTGCGTAGCCGCGGGCGACGGTGGCCAGGGGGCTGACGGCTTCGAGTGAGCGGGCGAGGCCGCGCAGGTGCAGGGCTTCGCGTTGCAGGGTGCGTGCGATGGCGGCTTGCGGGCGCGGCGCAAGCGCGAGCAGGCGTGCACGCAGGTGGTCGAGGCGGCGCTGGGGCGCATGCGCGCGCAGGATGGCGTCGGCATGCCGGAGGGCGGCCAGGCGCCGTGCCTGGCGATCGCGCCAGAGCGCGTGCAGGCGACGCATCGCGTCGTCCTGACGCCGCCGCAGCAGGTCCAGTCGTGCCTGTGGGCGCAGGGCGTTCAAGCGCAGGGCGGCGCGATCCGCACGCTGCATCAGGTTGCGCAGGCGATGCGCATGCGCGGTGGCCAGGCGGCGCTGCAGGTTGTGCACACGGGCGAGCAGGTCGCGGCGATCCGGCACCAAAAGTTCGGCGGCGACCGACGGCGTGGGTGCGCGCAGGTCGGCGGCGAAGTCGGCCAGGCTGAAGTCGGTTTCGTGACCTACGGCGGACACCACCGGTACCGGCGAGGCGGCGATCGTGCGCGCCAGGCGTTCATCGTTGAACGCCCACAGGTCTTCCAGCGATCCGCCGCCGCGGGTGACCAGCACCACGTCGTAGCGACCGCTGCGCGCGGCGCGTTGGAGCATGTCCACCATCTGCGTCGCGGCCGTCTCGCCCTGCACCTGCACGGGCAGCACGTCCACCTCCAGCAACGGGTAGCGGCGCTGCAGCACGCTCAGCACGTCGCGCACCGCCGCACCGGTGGGCGAGGTGAGCACGGCGAGGCGCCGCACATGTGCCGGCAGCGGGCGCTTGCGGTCCGCGTCGAACAGGCCTTCGGCGGCGAGTTTCGCTTTCAGCTCCTCGAACGCGCGCCGCAGCGCGCCTTCGCCGGCCTCTTCCATGTGGTCGACCACCAGCTGGTAGTCGCCGCGGGCTTCGTACAGCGTCAGCCGGCCGCGCGCGAGCACGCGCAGGCCTTCGCGCGGGGCGAACTTCAGCCACTGGCTCTTCGGCTTGAACATGGCGCACTTCACCTGCGCGCGCGCGTCCTTCAGGGTGAAGTACAGGTGCCCGGATGCCGGCCGGGTGACGTTGCCGAGTTCGCCTTCCACCCAGATCAGCGGGAACGTGTCTTCCAGCAGGTTCCGCGCAAGCGCGTTCAACTGGCTGGGCGAGAGGATGTCGCGGGCGGTGTCGGTCATGCGGGAAGGATAAACGCTCGCGCCGGACGCCGCCGCGAAGGGCTGCGACACGCGGTCGCGCTCGCCCGGGCGCGTTCCGTGGTGGAATGCGCGGGTCCCGATGGTTGGAGTCGCCCGCATGCCCGTACCCCGCTGGTGTTTCCCTGTGGTGCCGGTCCTGCTCGCCGCGCTCACCGCGTGCGGTCCAGCCGACGCGCCCCCCACGGTGAAGGCCGATACGTCGCCGCGGGTGGACGCGCAGGGGTTGCCGTCGGCCGCGGGCGCCGCGCAGCCCGACCTGGTCGCCACGTCGGAGGGGTCGCTGCTGCTGAGTTGGGTGGAACCGGTCGGAGACAGCGGCCACCGCCTGCGCTTCAGTCGCCTGGCCGAAAACGAAGCCGCGTGGACGGCCCCGCGCACCATCGCCGAAGGGTCGGGCTGGTTCGTCAATTGGGCCGATACACCGCATGTCTTCGCGTTGCCGGACGGATCGCTGTGGGCGCACTGGTTGCGCAGCACGGGGCCGTCGCGGATGGATTACGGCATCGATCTGGTCCGCTCCGCCGACGGCGGTGCCACCTGGTCGGCGCCGACGCTGGTGCCGCCCACGGCGAAGCAGGGCGACAACGGCTTCGTGACGTTCTGGCCGCAGGGCCGCGATCGGTTGGGCATCGCCTGGCTCGACAGTCGGCAGAAGTCGCCCGGCGATGACCACGCGCATCACGACGATCACGGCAGCGGCGCGATGATGCTGCGCGCGGCGCTGTTCGACGCCGAGGCGACGCAGCAGGCCGAATGGGCGCTCGATGCCTCCACCTGCGACTGCTGCACCACGGCGTCCGCGATCACCGACCGCGGCACCGTGGTGGTCTACCGCGGCCGCACCGCCGGCGAAGTCCGCGATACGCGCCTGGTGCGCTTCGATGGCAACGCCTGGACCGTTCCGCGCGACGTGCACACCGATGGCTGGGAGATTGCGGGCTGCCCGGTCAACGGTCCCGTCGTGGTGGCCGACGGGCCGCGCGTATGGGTGGCGTGGTACACCGAGGCCGAGGGCCTGCCGGAAATCCGCGCAGCGCGCTCGGACGATGCCGGCGATACGTTCACCACTCCGGCCACCTTGGCCAAGGGCGAGCAGGTACTGGGACGGCTGGGGCTGGCGCGCGGCGATGGACACCTGCTGGTCAGCTGGCTGGAACAGGCCGGCGAGGCGCAGCGACTGGTGCTGGCGCGCTACGACGGCGAGTGGACGGGCGCACAGCGTGCCGAGGTCGCCACGCTCGCCGCGCGGGGGCGCGCCAGCGGCATCCCGCGCCTGCAGTGGTCGCAGGGCGCCGCCTGGCTGGCCTGGACCGACGTGGCCGATGGCGCCCCGCAGGTGCGCGGCGCGCGGGTGACGTTCCCGCAGTGACGTGGCTGCGACACCGGGTCGCAGCCGATTCTCCCGGGCCACCGTCTACCATGCCGCGGTGATCCGCGCGTCCGCCTTCCTCCGACCGATGCTGCAGCTGGCCTTGCTCGCCGCGCTGCTGATGGCGTTCGCGCCGTCGGTGACGCGTTGGGTGGGCACGGCTGGGTCGCAGGTGCTGGCGGGCTGGACCGAGCTGTGCACGACCGATGGCATGAAGTGGGTCGATACGCGGATCGCGTCGCCCGCCAAGAAATCGCCGCCGCCCGCCGGCCTGCCATCGGGTGCCGACTGCGCGTACTGCACGCTGGCCGTGGCGCTGCCGGTGCTGTTGCTCTGCCTCGCGCTGCTGTTCCCGCGCCACGCCGCCGACGTCATCGCGCGCGTTGTGGCGCTTCCGCGTGTGGATCGATTGCGCCTGCGCGGCCTGGGCGGGCAGGGGCCGCCCGTCCTGCTCTGAACCACAAGACCTTCCGTTGATCGTGCGGCCCGCGCGCCGCGTCCTTGTGCTTTGGAGTGTCCATGTTCCTGTCTTCCTGCGCGACGCTGCCTGCGTCGCGCCTTGCCGTGGCCGTCGTCGCGGCGCTGTCCTTTTCCCTCGCTGCCCATGCGGACGACAGCGTCACGCTGCCGGACGGGTCGCGTGCCACCCAACTCGATACCGTCGAAGTCAAAGGCCGTCACGCCAACCTCGATCACGCCGCCGGCACCGGAACCCGGCTCGCGCTGAGCGTCATGGAGACGCCGGCCTCGATCACCGTCATTGATCGCGACATGCTCGACGCGCGCGGCGTGCGCACTACGCAGGAGGCCTTGGCCGGCATCCCGGGCCTGACCGTCGCCTCGCCGCCCGGCAATGGCAACGCGGTGACCTACCGCGGATTTTCCGGCAGCCAGATCACCCAGCTGTTCAACGGCATTGACGTGCAGTACGCGAGCATCGCCGCGCGCCCGGTGGACGCGTGGCAGTACGAACGGGTGGAGGCCATCGGCGGACCGTCCAGCTTCCTGTACGGCGCGGGGGCGGTCGGCGGCACGATCAACTACGTGACCCGGCTGGCGCGCCTGGACCGCGATGAAGCGGCCGTGCAGGCCTCGTGGGGTGCGTTCCGTGACGCCACGCTGGCGATGGGCGCGAACCTGCGCATCGGTGGCGATGACGCGCGCCAGGCTTTGCGGATCGACGCCAGCCTACGCGATGGCGAAAGTGGGATCGATGGCCAGGAGCGGGAAGCCTCGACGCTGGCGGCCTCCTGGTTGGTGCAACTGGCACCCACGCTCCGCCACACGCTGGCCGTGGAAGTCCAGAAGGAAGAAGACCATCGTCCGTATTGGGGCACGCCGGTGCGCCAACCCGCGTCCGGACGCCTGTCGGTGCTGCCGGAGACGGTGGGCCGCAACTACAACGTAGCCGATGGCTACTACGGCCAGGACGTCCGATGGGCGCGTTCGTTGTGGGAGTGGACGCCGGGCGAGCGCGATACCGTGCGCAACACGGTGTACCACTACGATGCGTTGCGCGATTACCGCAATGTGGAGAGCTACCGCCTGACCCCCGACAACGACGGCGTGATCCGTTCCGGCGCGTTGCTGCAGCGGCACGACCAGCAGGTGTACGGCAACCGGCTGGAATGGGCGCACGAAGGCGCGCTGTTCGGCCTGCCTTCGCAATGGGCCACCGGCCTGGATGTCAGCTACAACCGGCAGACACGCTTCCCGCTGTCGTTGCCGGCGACCGTCGACACGGTGGCGCTGGGCGCGGTGACGCCGGGGCACTTCCTTGATGTGCCCGGCGCGTCCCTCGTCCACACCCCGGACCGTACGAACCGACTGCATACGCAGGCGGTCTATCTCGAGAACCTCACGCACCTGACGCCAGCGCTGTCGCTACTGACCGGCCTGCGTCGCGACCGCATCGTGCTCGATGTGGTGAACCATCGTGCGGCGACCAGCACCAATCCGGCCCGCTTCGATCGGACGTACACGCCCACCACCGGCCGTGTCGCGTTGAACTGGGCGATTACGTCGCAGGCCAGCGTGTACGCGCAGTACAGCACCGCCGCCGATCCGCCGGCCGGCATCCTGAGTACCGCCAACTTCGCCACGCTGCGCGATTTCGATCTCACCACCGGGCGCCAGGGCGAAATCGGGGCGAAGCTGCAATCGCAAGACGGACGCAGTTTCGCCACGCTGGCGGCGTACCGCATCGTGCGCCGCGATCTCGCCATCACCGATCCCGCCAACCCGGGGCAGACGTTGCCGGTCGGCCAACAATCCGCGCGCGGCGTGGAAGCGTCGTTCGGCTGGCGCCCGTCGGATGCGCTCACCGTTGAAGGCAATCTCGCCTGGGTCGATGCGACGCTGGACGACTTCTACGAGAACGTCGGTGGCGTGGCGGTGTCGCGTGCGGGCAACCGGCCCATCAACACGCCGTCGCGCGTGGGCAACCTGTGGGTGGACTACGCCTTCGACCCCCGCTGGCGCGCAGGCGTGGACCTGCGCGGCGTTTCGTCGCGCTATGCCAACGCCGCGAACACCCTGTCCGCTGCCGGCTACGCCACCTGGGGTGCACACGTGGGCTTCGCATGGAACGACAGCGCGGAGCTGATCGTGCGCGGCCGCAATCTGGGCGACCGCACCTACGTGGCGTACGCATCGGGCGGCACGATGGTCTATCTCGGCGATCCGCGCAGTTGGGAGATCGTCCTGCGCAAGCGGTTCTGATGCCATCGCGCCGCGTCAGGCGGGTCGGCGCGGTCTTCGCGCCGGCCTTCCTCGTGTTGGTTACGATGCCCCCCATCGCGATCCGCCGAAGGAGCACCGCATGCGGGGTCTGGATTTCAGTTCGTGGCAAGGCCTGCTGACCACGCTGGCAGGCCTGGCGCTGATCACGCTGATCGGCGTGGGCATCCGCTTGCTCGTCATGCAGACCGTGCAGGAGCGGCGCGCACGGGAGAACCGCCAGATCAACGAACGCCTGCGCACGCTGATCGCCGCCTACAAGACGCTGGGCGGCTCCTTCACCGGGGATCTCGACGTGGATCCCACCCATCTGCGCGAGCTGCGCCAGCGCGCACGCGATGAAGGCCTCGAGGAGGCGGAGACCGGCAGCGATCGTGCACGCCGCATCCGCGATGCGGTGGAAGCCGCGTTGTCGGACATCATCCTGCTGGGCACCGATGAACAGGTGCGGCTGGCGGCGCAGGCCGCCACCGATCTCGCCGCAGGGAAACCCATCCATACGCATGCGCTGGTGGTCTCGCTGCGCGACTTCATCCGTAGCGTGCTCGACCTTGACCCCGTTCCAACCGGCCTCGCCATTCCCCGCCAAGGGCCGGCGCGTCCGGCGCCCAACGCGAAGGGCAAAGGCGAGGGCGGGAAGGGCGAGGATCGCCAGGGCGGCGCGCGCGGCGGTGGCGGTGCCGGCGGCATGGGCGCCGGGATGGGGGCGGGCGCCGGCATGGGCCTGGGCGCCGGGCTCACGGTGGATCCGGACCGCGACCCACCGGGCTGACGGCTACTCGTCGATCCAGCGGCGCTCGGGACCCGGGCGCTTGGCCAGCTTGCGCTGCAGCGAACGCCGGTGCATGCCCAGCAGACGCGCGGCGGCGGAGATGTTGCCTTCGGTTTCGGCCAGGGCCTGCTGGATGTGCTCCCACTCCAGCCGGCTGAGTGGCGTCATGGTGTCCTCGGCGGCATCGGCATCGTCCACGGGCGTGGTTGGCGCTTCCAGGCCGAGCGCGCGCAGGATCGTCGGCACCGTGGCCGGCTTGGGCAGGTAGTCGTCGGCCCCGCGCTTGATCGACTCCACCGCCGTGGCCACGCTGGCGTAGCCGGTGACGAGCAGGATCTGCATGTCGGTGCGGATGCCGCGCAGCGGTTCGATCAAGGCGAGTCCCGAGTCGCTGCCGAGCTTGAGGTCGACCAGGGCGAAGTCCGGCTGGAACTCGCGTGCGCGCGCCAACGCGCTCGGCGCGTCCAGCGCGATCTGGGTCTCGATGCCCTTGCGCGCCAGGCTGCGCTGCAGCGTGCGGGCATAGAGTTCGTCGTCGTCGACCAGCAGGCCTTTCATCCGGAACCTCGCGTCAGGGTGTCTCGTCGTGGCCTGCCACCGGCAGGCGGAATTGCACCTGCACGCCCTTGGGCGGCACGGCGCGCATGGTCATGCGCCCGCCCAGCCGCTCGATCGTGGCATGCGACAGGGCCAGGCCCACGCCCATGCCCTCGGGCTTGCTGGTGCGGAAGAGTTGTTCGGACTGGAACGGCAGCGCTTCGTGGAAGCCGTTGCCGTAATCGCGTACGGTGCCGACCAGTTCGTCGCCCTCGCAGCGCAGGTCCAGGTCCACGCGCTGCGAACCGGCCTGCCGGCTGGCATCGGCCGCGTTGTTGAGCAGCGCCTGCAGCAGGTGGCCGGTGGAGGCATCGGTCGCCAGCCACGGCGGCAGGGCGCCGGTGCGTTGCAGCTCCACCGTCGGGCGGATCAGCTGCCAGCGCTGCACCACGTCGTCCAGGTCCACGCGCTGGCGCACGCCCATGTCGGCGGACGCAGCGAGCGCGCGCACGCGGTCGCGGCACAGGTCGATCAGCTGGCGCATCGTGGCGGCGTCTTCGCGAATGTCCGGCTCGCTTGCATGCTCGCGGATGTCCTCGGTGAGCAGCGTCATCGTCGCCAGCGGCGTGTTGAGTTCGTGCGCGACGGCGGCGGCATGGGTGGCCAGCGCGACGATGCCCTCGTTGCGCGCGAAGCGCTCGCGCAGGCGGGCCAGTTCCTGTTCGCGCAGGCGCAGCGCAGCCACCAGCCGGGTGGAGAAGTACAGCACCACGCCGGCGGACAGCACGAAGTTCACCGCCATGCCCCACAGGTGCACGTTGAAATTGTTCCCGTGCAGATGCGGCAACGGCCGGCCGAACACCGCGGTCAGCACGTAGCCGAGCAACGAGGCCACGCCCGTGGCCAGCACCCAGCGCAGCGGCAGCGCCAGCGAGGAGACCGCGATCAGCAGCAGGAACATGGAACTGAACGGATTGCCGATGCCGCCGCTCCAGGCCACCAGCCACGACAGCACGGCCACGTCGACCAGCATGTGGGCGAAGGCCTCGGCGGGCGTCTCTTCACCGGGGTGGCGGCTGCGCCAGGTGGCGTAGACGTTGAACAGCGCCAGCGCGGCGATGCCGCCCCACAGCGGCCAGCGGGGCAGGGCGATGCCCAGCGGCCCCAGCGCGACCAGCACCGTCACCGCCTGGCCCACGATCGCCACCCAGCGCAGGTTGCACAGGGTGCGCAGGAACGACGGCGTGGTGGTCAGCAGGGTATTCGGCATCGGTACATGCTAGAGCAAGCGCGCGCGACGGGCCTGCGGCATGACGTCGCAGGGCGGCGGGGCGCCCACGCTACAATGGCGTCATGCACGACGCCGTCACCCGCCCCACGCCCCCCACCGACGCCGCGCCCTGGCCGCGCCGCATCACCCAGGCCGTCCAGATCGGCAACGCCGTCGTGGGCGGCGGTCGCCCGGTGGTGGTGCAGTCGATGACCAACACCGACACCGCCGACATCGCCGGCAGCGTGAAGCAGGTCGCCGAACTCTGGCGCGCCGGCTCGGAGATGGTCCGGCTGACCGTCAACAACCCTGAATCCGCCGCCGCCATCCCGCGCATCCGCGAGAAGCTGGAGATGATGGGCATCTCGGTGCCGCTGATCGGCGACTTCCACTACAACGGCCACCAGCTGCTCGCCGGTGAGCCGGCCTGCGCCGAAGCGCTGGCCAAGTACCGCATCAACCCGGGCAACGTCGGCTTCGGCAAGAAGCGGGACACCCAGTTCGCCCAGCTTATCGAGTTCGCGATCCGCTACGGCAAGCCGGTGCGCATCGGCGCCAACTGGGGTTCGCTGGACCAGTCGCTGGCCGCGCAGCTGATGGACGAGAACCACACGCGCGAGACGCCGTGGGACGCAGGCCGCGTGCTGCGCGAGGCGCTGATCCGCTCGGCGGTGGATTCGGCCGAACGCGCCGTCGAGATCGGCCTGCCGCGCGACCGCATCGTGTTGTCGGCCAAGGTCAGCGGCGTGCAGGAATTGATCGCGGTCTACCGCGACATGGCCAGCCGCACCGACTTCGCCCTGCACCTGGGCCTGACCGAGGCCGGTATCGGCAGCAAGGGCATCGTCGCTTCGAGCGCCGCGCTGGCGGTGCTGCTGCAGGAAGGCATCGGCGACACCATCCGCATCTCGCTGACGCCCGAACCCGGCCAGTCGCGCACGCAGGAAGTCATCGTCGCCCAGGAACTGCTGCAGACTACCGGCCTGCGCGCGTTCACGCCGATGGTCACCGCGTGTCCCGGCTGCGGCCGCACCACCTCGGAGTTCTTCCAGGAACTGGCGAAAGTCGTGCAGGAACACGTGCGCGGCAAGATGCCCGAATGGAAGGTCACGCATCCCGGCGCGGAGACCATGACGCTGGCCGTGATGGGCTGCGTCGTGAACGGACCGGGCGAATCGCGCCACGCCAACATCGGCATTTCCTTGCCGGGGACCGGCGAGGCCCCCGCGGCGCCGGTATTCGTCGATGGCGAGAAGAAGGTGACGCTGCGAGGCGAGAACATCGCCCACGAGTTCGTCGCCCTGATCGACGAATACGTCGAGGCCAAGTACGCGCGTGTCACCGGCTGAGAGGCTGGTCCAGGGCGGGCGCTTCATCGCCAGCCTGCTGCGCGAGCATGGCGGCCGCCTGGTCCTGTTGTTCCTGTGCCTGCTGGCGCCGCTGTGGCTGTTCGTCGAACTCGCCGACGAAGTCCACGAACTGGAAGTCTTCTACTTCGACGATCCGCTGTTGTGGCGCGCCCACGCACTGGCGGGCCCAGCGCTGGACCGGTTCTTCGTCTTCATGTCGGCGATCGGCTACCAGTGGGGCGTGGTGCCGCTCGACATCGCGCTGACGGTGGGCCTGCTGGTCGCGCGACGCTGGCGCGAGGCCACATTCGCTGGCGCATCGTTCGCGGGGTCGGCGCTGCTGAACCTGGCGACGAAGCAGTTCTTCCAGCGCGACCGACCCACCCTGTGGGAATCCATTGCGCCGGAGCACACCTTCAGTTTCCCCAGCGGCCATGCGATGGGCTCGGCGACACTGGCCATGGTGGTCGTGCTGCTGTGCTGGCATACGCGCTGGCGCTGGCTGGTCGTGGCGCTGGCTGCGTTGTTCGCGGTGACGGTGGGTGCCTCGCGCATCTATCTGGGCGTGCATTACCCGTCCGACATCCTCGGCGGCTGGGCCGCCGGCATCGCCTGGGTGTCCGGCGTCTACCTGGTGCTGTACCGCATTCGCGAGCGGCCGTGGCAGGTGGGGTAAGCGCAATCCGCTTTCTGTAGGAGCGACGTAAGTCGCGACCGCAAGAACGAACCTGTCCGGTTGCCTCCACGATAGTGCGCTGTCAGCAAGGGGGCGTTGCTTCTTGGCGTCCTGCAGGGATGTTGGGACTGATGACGTGCGGTCGCGACTTACGTCGCTCCTACAGGGGAGTAATCGTTACGGCGCGTAGGCGCGCTCGCGTTCTTCCTGCAACCGCTGGCGCAGGTACTGGTCGCGGGTGAGGCCGGCCGGCACCGACGTCATTGCCATCACTTCGGCCACCACCTGCGCTTCGCGCGTCTTGTAGGCCTGGAAGCGGGGATCGTTCGCCTGCTGCGCGGCGAAGGCGGCCATGCGCTGATCGGCATGCGTGCGGTAGCGGTCGGCGATGGCCGCCACTTCCTCTGCCTGTCGTGCGGGGTCGTCGATCGTCGCTCTCACCAAGGCGGTCCGCAGCAGCACCGCTTCGCCGGCGGACAAGCCGTCGGCGGCTTCGTACGCATCGATCTGGTGTGTCAGTGCATCGGCGCGCTCGCTGCGCTCCACGGCACCCAGGGAGGCGGCGCGTGCGAAGAAGTCCTTTGCATCGGCTTCGAAGTGTTGACGGTCGCGGTACGCCTGGGCTTCCGGCGTCGCCTGCAACGACGCCAATGCCGGCGAGGACGTGGCGAGGGCGGCCGAGGATGGGCGGGCATCCGCCGACACGCCCGCATCCTCGCGCGTCCACCAGAACACGGCGGCGGCGAAGACCAGGCAGGGTACCAGCAGCGTCAGCACGTTCTTCATGCGCGGTTTCCTGGACACCGGGACCGTCGCGGCTGGACGGTCCCGGGTGTGGACATCAACCCAGCAGCTGGTCGATCAGCCAGTACAGCGGATTGAACGGCTTGGCCTTGTCGGCCTTGTCGTCCTGTTCGCTGGCGTCGATCACCTTGCCCTGGCCATCGAGCACGCTGTCGATGAAGTGCTTCAGCTCCAGGTTCTGCGCCTGCACGTCGGCGTTCTTGAAATCGACGATGGTCGTGCAGTGGCTCTCGTTGAGCGCACGGTATTGCGGGAAATAGCCGCCGAAGTTATTCAAGGTGTTCAGGCGGTCGCGCAGGCGCGTGGTGTCGGTGTTCCAGCGGGCGTGGATGCGCGCTTCCTTGGTCGCCTGGTCCGGCGCATTGGCGATGTCGGGATAGAACCGTTCGTACGAGTACGAGGAGTAGTTCAGGTCCTTCCAGAAGTGCGTGTGGCCGAGGCGGTCGTTCGCGTACTTGCTGGACAGCGCTGGATACAGGCTGCCGAGTTCGTTGAGATCGAGCTGCGGCAGGCCGCTGGCGAGGTAGGGCAATGGGCCGTTGGGCTGGTCCAGGCCCCAGGCGCTGCGGATCAGTGCCATCAGCGGCTGCGACGGGTAGTCCACCGGGCTGCCGTTCTTCAGCGTGGGGAAGATCGGGCCGGAGTCGTCGATCAGGAAGCTCCGCGTGGGTGCCAGGTCGCGGCGCAGCGGGTGGTAGCTGGTCAGGCTGCCGGCACCGCCGGCGCTGCAGCCGGTGGACAGCATCTGGGTGGGACGGGGCAGGTTGTCCTTCAGCCAACCGACGACGGCACGCACGTTGCGCACGCCGTTGTGGTGCCACACCAGCGGCGTGTTCTGACCGCTCGGGTCGTTGTACACCGCGACACGGTCGCCGCTGTAGATGTCGCCCGTGCAGTAGGGCACGTAGACCATGTTCCAGCCCTGCGTCTTCACCGCATCGAACGGACTGACGCGGGTGACGAAGGGGCTGACCAGGCTCGCGCCGGGATTCAGCAAGCTCATGTAGTCGTCAGGAATGCCGTTCGGGTTGCGCGCGCCACGGATGCCGCTCTGTCCCGTGCAGCTGGCGTAGTCCCAGCAGGCGCCGCCACCTTCCATGTAGATGATGGTGTTGCGCGTGTTCGCCACGCGATTGACGAAGAACTTGAACGGCGAGCCGTCGCCGCACACCGCGCCGGTTTGCGGGGCGAGCTGGATGGTCTGCCAGGCGTCGTAGCGGCCGGGCTGGAACCCGTCGTTGAAGCCGGCGGGATTGGCCAGCAGCGGATAGGTGCCGGTGCGTTGCGCAGCGGTGACCTTGTTGTCGGCCTTGGGCGGCGACACCAGGTTCACCAGGGTTTGCCAGAAGCTGTAGTCGCCTTCCTCGGCCTTCAGCGGCGCCGCCACCATCAGGGTGAGGCCGGCGGTGGCCAGGACGAGGGACAGGCGGGCGGGTCGTACGGGTGCAACCATGATCGGATCCTCCGGCGAGAGTCTGTGGACGTTCAACGGGATGGACTGCCTTGGCGTGCGGCACGCGTGGGGGCGGCGACCGTACAGCGGCGCATGGTCGGCCCGTACCGCGGCGAAGGGATTAAGCCGGCGTGAGGGGGACGGCTTTGGCTGCCGATGCCCCCTCGATTGGCCGGATTGCCCCCCTTCCGGTGCGTTCCACGGTACCTGCGGGCGGCCTGGGATCATGCAGCGCAGCAGACGTGGCGCGCGGTCGGGTGGCACAGGCGTGCGCAATCCTGCCCGGCAACGGATCGTTGCAGGCCCACCGCTTGCCGCCGCAACGCGCGGGGTCGAACATGCCGACGCACGCCGTGGGACGCGGCGTGGACTTCCGGGGATCTCAATGCAGGACTTGGTCGACCGATACGGCGTGCTGCTGGTGTTCGTCAACGTGCTCGCGTTGTCGCTCGGCCTGCCCGTGCCCGCGATGCCCACGCTGATCCTGGTCGGCGCCGGCTTGGCGCTGCATGCCGATCCGCTGTGGCTGCCCTTGGCGGGCGTGCTCGGCGTGTCGGTGCTGGCCAGCTTGATCGGCGACAGCGTGTGGTTCTATGCGGGCCGCCGCTACGGCAACCGCACGCTGCAGTCGCTGTGCCGGCTGTCGCTGTCGCGCGACACCTGCATGAAGCGCACCGAGCGGTTCTACGGACGCTTCGGTATCCGCATCCTGTCGGTGGCGAAGTTCATTCCCGGCCTGTCGATGGTGTCGGTGCCGCTGGCCGGCGCGATGCAGGCGCGCCTGCCGGGCTTCCTGCGCTACGACGGCCTGGGCGCCGCTTTGTGGGCCGCGCTGGGGCTGGGCCTGGGCGTGGTGTTCGCCAACCAGGTGGAGTCGGTGATCGAAGCGTTGTCGCAACTCGGCACCGGTGCGGTCGCCGTGATCGTCGCGGCGCTGGTGCTTTACATCGGCTGGCGCTGGTGGCGCCGCCGCACGCTGCTGAAGTCGCTGGAAGCCGCCCGCATCGATGTCGCAGGCCTTGACGCGCTGGTGCGCGCGGGCCAGCCGCCGGTGGTGTTCGACATCCGCGCGCCCGGTTTCCGCGATGTGGACCCGTACGTGATTCCCGGCGCGGTGTTCGCCGACGAACGCCAGCTCGACGGCATCCTCGCCGCGTATCCGCGCGAGGGGAAGATCGTCATCTACTGCGCGTGCCCGGACGAAGTGTCGGCCGCCTGGATGGCGGCGCGGCTGCGCGAAGCGGGCTTCCGCGACGTGCTGCCGTTGCGCGGCGGCATCGATGCGTGGCGTGCGGCGGGTTACGGGGTCGACAAGCTGGGCTGAGTCGCCGCCGCCGGTCAGGGCTCGATGCAGACCCGATTGCGGCCTTCGCTCTTGGCGCGGTACAGCGCGGCGTCGGCCGCGGCCATCATCCGGCTGACGGTGTCGCGTTCGGGCGTCAACGCGGCGATGCCGATGCTGACGGTGATGCGCTGCGCTTCGCCGCCGGGACGGAACACCACCGCTTCCACCGCTTCGCGCAGGCGTTCGGCGAATCCGTAGGCCGCCTCCGGCCCGCATTCGGGCAGCAGCACGGCGAATTCTTCGCCGCCGATGCGTGCAGCGGCATCGTCGTTGCGCACGTGCCGGCGCACCAGCCCCGCGATCTGCTTCAGCACATGGTCGCCGGAGATGTGGCCGTAGCGGTCGTTGATCGGCTTGAACAGGTCCACGTCGATGATGCACATCGTCAGCGCACGCTGGTGGCGCATCGCCCGTGCGATCTCCTTCTCCACGGTCTCGATGAAGTGCCGCCGGTTGTGCATCTCGGTCAGCGCATCGTGGGTGGCCAGCTGGTAGATTTCTTCGTGGTACCGAGCTTCCACGCTGCTGTGGCTGATGAACTTGAGGATGCTCTCGCCCAGCGTCAGGTGATCGCCATCGGTCAATGCGGCTTCCTGCACCGGCACGTCGTTCAGCCGCGTGGTGTTGGTGGCACCGAGGTCGCGCACGCGGTAGGTGTCGCCGTCGCGCCAGAGTTCGCAGTGCAGGCGGGAAACGCTGTTGTGCGGGATGTGCAGGTCGGCTTCCTGCGAGCGGCCCACCACCACCCGGCGATCCTCGATGTCGGCCCGCCGGCCCAGGCCCTCGCCCTGGATCACCACCACGCAGGCGGAGCGGGGCGACACTGGGCGCGGGCCGTCACTGAGGACGGTCCGGAGCGTGGTATGCGGGTCGTGGGAGTCCCGGGACATGCGAGCACGGCAGACGAATGCGTCCGAAAGTGTACCGGATCGGCCGGCAGCCACCGGCTCCGGTACCATGGCGACGCCCACCGGGGATAGTGGCATGACATCGCAACCCTACGACGACCTCGCGCCCACCGAGCAGCTGGCCACGCGCCTGCAGGACGCGCCCACCGCGCCCGACGGCACGCTCGCGCCCGGCGCACGGCTGGGCCACTACCGCATTGAGGGCCTGCTCGGCCGCGGCGGCATGGGCGAGGTCTACCGCGCCGCGCAGCTGGAGCCGGTCCGTCGCGAGGTGGCGCTGAAGCTGCTGCGCGCGCAGAAGCTGCGGGCCCGCCACCTGGCGCATTTCGAAGTCGAACGGCAGGTGCTGGCGCAGATGCGCCACCCGGCCATCGCGCAGATCTACGACGCCGGCACCACCGAGGAGGGCTTTCCGTTCTTCGCGATGGAGTTGATCGAAGGCAGTCCGATCACCCGTTACTGCCGCGAGCAGCGACTGTCGCTGGACGCGCGCGTAGCGCTGTTCATCCGCGTCTGCGAAGGCGTGCAGCACGCGCACCACAAGGGCGTGGTCCACCGCGACCTGAAACCGGGCAACTTGCTGGTCGATACGCTGGACGGCAGGCCGGTGCCGAAGATCATCGACTTCGGCATCGCGATGGCCGCCTCGTTGGCCGGCGACGCCGCGCTGGAGCGTGCCGGTACGCCCGAATACATGAGCCCGGAGCAGGCGCATGGCGACGCGCGCCAGGTCGACACGCGCAGCGACGTGTACTCGCTCGGCGTGGTGCTGTACGAACTGATCGCCGGCGTGCGCCCGGATGCGGTGGGCGAGACCTGGGCGGCGGAAACGCCGACCGCGGTGGCGCCTTCATCCCGGTTGGCGGCCTTGCCCGCGGAGCAGGCCAGGCAGGTCGCCGACGAGCGCCAGCTGTCGCCGTCCGGCATGCGCGAGCGCCTGCGCGGGGACTTGGACTGGATCGTGCTCAAAGCGATGCAGCACGATCGCGACGCGCGCTACGGTTCGGTCGCCGCGCTCGCGGACGATCTGCAGCGCTATCTCGACGGGCGCGTGGTCGGTGCGGTGCCGCCGAGCCGTGGCTACGCCGCGCGCAAGTTTCTCCGCCGCCACCGCACCGCGACGGCGGCCGCGGCGGTCGTGCTGCTTGCGCTGTTCGCCGGACTGGGCCTGTCGCTGTACGGCCTGCAGCAGGCGCGCGCGCAGCGTGCGGTGGCCGAGTCGCGCAGTGCGGAACTGGAGAAGGTCGCTGCGTTCCAGCAATCGATGCTGGAAGGCATCGACATCGAGACGATGGGCGTGGGCCTGTCGGAAGGCTTGGCGCGGCAGGTGGCCAGCGCGGATCCGGCCGCGTCGGCCGCGTTCAGCGCGACGCTGGCGAAGACCAGCACTGGCGACCTGGCCCGCGACCTGGTGGATCGCCAGCTGCTCGCCAACGCCGAGGACGCGATCGCCCGCGACTTCGCCGACCAGCCGGATGTCGCGGCCAGCCTGCGCGAATCGGTGGCGCGCGTGTACGCCGCCATTGGTCGCTACGACAAGGCGGCGGAGCATTTCGGCCGGGTGGCCGAGCACCGCGCCGCGACGCTCGGCGACGGCGCGCCGGAGACGCTGCGCGCGCGCAACGAACAGGTGCAGGCGCTGCTGGAAGGTGCCCACATCGACCAGGCCGAGGCGGTATTGCAGAAGGCGCTGCCGCGCGCCTTCGCGCTGGCGGACAACGATCGCGTGCGGGTCAAGCTGGAGCTGGCCCAGGCGCAGGTCATCTCTGCGCGCGGCGACCGCCCGCGCGCCAAGGGCGTCGTGCAGGCCATCCAGGAGCGCTTGCTCGCCAGCGCCGGCAAGCGCGATCCCGCCACGCTGGAGGCGACCAACAACCTCGCCGCCGTGCAGCGCAGCCTGGGCGAACTGCCCGAGGCGCGCGCCAACATGGAACAGGTGGTTGCGCTGCGCACGGCCACGCTGGGGCCGGACGACGAGGAGACCCTGTCCGCGATGGGCAACCTGGCGGTGCTGCGGATCATGAACCGCGAGCGCGACGAGGCCATCGCGATGCAGCGCGACCTCACCCAGCGCTACACGCGCAAGTTCGGCAGCGAGCATCCCACCACGCTGCAGGCGCGCAGCACGCTGGCTACCATGATGATCGATGGTGGCGACCAGAAGGCGGTGAAGGCCGCGCTTCCCGCCTTGCAGGAAGTGCTGGCGGCGCGCGAGCGCGTGCTCGGTCGCGACCATCCGCAGACGGTGCGCACCCGCCTGAACCTGGCAACGGCCTACGCCAAGCTCGACGATTTCGCCGCCGCGCTGCCGCTGGAAGAGCAGGTGATCACCGCGCGCAGCCGCACCCAGGGCCCGACGCATCCGGACACGCTGTCGATCCTGGTCAACCATGCCGGCACGCTGCTCAATGCAGGCCAGCCGGAAGCGGCGCTGCGCCTGTTGGGCGACGTGCAGCCGCTGGCGTTGAAGACGCTCGGCGAAAAGCATCCGCAGGCGCAGATCACGATGGTCATCCGCGCCGAAGCGCTGCGCGTGCTCGGCCGTACGGCGGAAGCCGTGCCGGAGTACCAGCACCTGTTCGAACTGCGCCGGCGCGTGCTGGGCGAGACCGACCTGGAAACACGCTTCGCGGCCTGGAACCTGATCGACACGTACAACGAACTGGGACGCAAGGCGGACGCCGAACCGCTGTACCGCCAGTACGTCGCGCCGCTGCTGGCGGCGGATCCGAAGACGCTGGACGATGATGACGCCCGTTTCGCCGAGCTCTATCGCGAAGGCAAGCGGCCCGGCAAGCAGCCCACCAAGCGGGGCTGACAGGCCCCGTTACTCGCCCGGCTTGGCCGCGGCGCTGGGCGCTTCGGAGGCCGCGCGGCGCGCCAGCACCGCCTCGCGGTGGGCGATGTAGGCGTTGGCGCCGAAGATGATGCCGGCGCCGACCAGCGTCCACGCATCGAGCGATTCGTCGAACAGCAGCCAGCCGAACAGCGCGACCACCGGCAGCTGCATGAAGCTGATCGGCGTCAGCGCCGAGACTTCACCCAGCTTGAGCGCACGCGTCCACAACATATGGCCGCCGGTGCCGAGCACGCCGGCCGCGACCACCCAGACCCAGGTGATGCCCTGCGGCCACTCCCACACGGCCAGCGCCGGCAGTAGCGACATCGGCACCCATAGCAGGGTGGTGTAGATGACGATGCGGTCGGCCGGTTCGGTGTTGGACAGCTGCTTGATCTGGATGGCGACGAGCGCGCTCATCACCGCGGCGAGCACCGCGATCAGCGCGTCCACGGTGAACTCGGTGGTGCCCGGCCGCACGATCACCAGCACGCCGATGAAGCCGAGGCCCACGGCCGTCCAGCGTCGCGCTCGCACCTGTTCGTTGAGCATCGCCGCAGCGGCGAGGGTGACGAACAGCGGCGTGGAGTACGACAGCGAGACGGCCTGCGCCAGCGGCAGGTGGCCGATGGCCCAGAAGCCGGCCAGCATCGAGCAGATGCCGATCAGGCAGCGGAACAGGTAGCGCGGGAACTGGGTGGTCTTCAGGAAGCCCGGGCCGTGCCGCAGGATCAGCGGTGCGGCGGCGAGCAGGCCGAAGAAATTGCGGAAGAACGCAATCTCGAAGGTATGCAGGGTCGCCGAGGCGAGCCGGATCGCCACCACCATCAGCGCGAACAGCACCGTGCTGCCCAGCATCAGCACGGCGGCGCGGAAGTGGGCGGGAACGGTGGGCATGGGACGTGCGGCGGCCTACCAGCGTGCGCCGATGACCTTGGGCTCGGGTTCGATGGCCACGCCGAAGCGTGCCTGCACCGAGTCGGCGATGCGCCGCGCCAGCGAGAGCAGCTGCGCGCCCGTGGCCAGCCCGTGGTTCACCAGCACCAGCGCATGCGCGGCGGAGACGCCGGCATCGCCATCGCGATGGCCTTTCCAGCCGCAGGCCTCGATCATCCACGCCGCGGACAGCTTGCGGTTGTGCTCGGCGTCGCCGCGGAACACGGGCAGGGTGGGGTAATCGACCAGCAGCGCGTCGGCCTGCGCCTGCGAGAGGATCGGATTCTTGAAGAAGCTGCCGGCGTTGCCGACCACGGCGGGGTCCGGCAGCTTGCGTTGGCGGATGCGGACGACGGCGTCGCCCACGTCGCGCGCAGTGGGCGAGGTGATGCCCATCGCGGCCAGTTCCTCGCGGATGCCGGCGTAATCCAGGCGCAGTTGCGGGGTGCGCGGCAGCACGAACTCCACCGCCGTCACCAGGTAGCGATCGGCCTCGCGCTTGAACACGCTGTCGCGGTAGGCGAACGCGCAGGCCGGGCGATCGAGCCGCACCAGCGTGCCGGTGCGGCGGTCGAGCGCTTCGACGATGTCGATGAATTCGCCGACCTCGGTGCCGTAGGCGCCGATGTTCTGGATCGGCGATGCGCCCGCAGTCCCGGGAATGAGGGCGAGGTTCTCCAGCCCGCACAGGCCCTGTTCCAGCGTCCACATCACCAGCGGATGCCAGGCGACGCCGGCGTCGGCGCGTACCCGTGCCTGCTGACCATCGTCGGACAGCACGTGCAGGCCACGCGTGGCCATCGTGATGACGGCGCCCGGCGCATCGCCGGCGAACAGCAGGTTGCTGCCGCCGCCGATCACCAGGCTGTCGGTGCCGGCGACCTGCGGCAGGGCGAGCACATCGGCCAAGGCCGAGGCGTCGTCCACTTCGACCAGCCATGGCGCCATCGCGGGTACGCCGAACGTGTTGCGGTCCCGCAGCGACGCATTGGCGGTGAGGCGGTACCCCTGGGTCATTCGGGTGCCACCGGTCCGCGGCTCGGCGCTTCGCGGCGACGACGGATCGCCTCGACGCATTCGCGGACCAGCTCCGGCCCGCGGTAGACCAGGCCGGTGTAGCACTGCACCAGCGACGCGCCGGCGGACATCTTCGCCACCGCATCGGCGCCGGACAGGATGCCGCCCACGCCGATCAGCGGGATGGTGTCGGGCAGGCGCGTGCGCATACGGCGCAGCACCAGCGTGGCCTGGCCCATCAGCGGCGCGCCGGACAGGCCGCCGGTCTCGCGCGCGTGCCGGTGTTCCTGCACGCTGAGGCGCGAGACGGTGGTGTTGGTGGCGATCACGCCATCCACCTGCATGTCGCCCAACACGCGGGCCACGGCATCGATATCGCTGTCGGACAGGTCCGGCGCGATCTTCACCAGCATCGGTACGCGCTTGCCGTGCTGGGCCGCCAGGTCTTCCTGCGCGTCGCGCAGCGTGCCGATCAGCTGGCGCAGCGCCTGCTCTTCCTGCAACTCGCGCAGGCCGGCGGTGTTCGGCGAGGAGATGTTGATGGTGATGTAGTCGGCCAGCCGGTAGACGCGTTCCAGGCAGTAGAGATAGTCCGACGCGGCGCGTTCGTTGGACGTGTCCTTGTTCTTGCCGATGTTGATGCCGAGCAGGCCACGGTCGCGGCGCGCGGCTTCGACGTTGCGCACGAGCGCATCGACGCCCTCGTTGTTGAAGCCCAGCCGGTTGATCACGGCCTTGTGTTGCGGCAGGCGGAACATCCGCGGCTTCGGGTTGCCGGGCTGCGGCTTGGGCGTGATCGTGCCGATCTCGACGAAGCCGAAACCCAGCGCGAACAGCGCATCGATGTGCGCGCCGTTCTTGTCCATGCCGGCGGCCAGGCCGACGGGATTGGGGAACGTCAGGCCCATCACCTTGGTCGGCATCGGCGTGATCGGCCGGGCCACCAGCGGCGTGGTGCCGGTGCGGTAGGCGAGGTCCAGCGCCTTCAGGCCCATGCCATGGGCGGTCTCGGCGTCCAGGCCGAAGAGGAAAGGTCGGGCGAGGGGATACATGGAGGCGGGCGGACTCAGTTCAGCGTCGCCAGCCAGGCCAGCCCGCCCAGGAACATGAAGAGCACCACGATGCCCACGATCCACAGCAGCGCCGACAGCCAGCCCAGGATCAGGCCGCCGATGGCCATGCCGTCGCCGTCCAGTGTGCCCCCGCTGCGGCGGATCTCGCCGCGTGCCATATGCCCGGTGATGATGGCTACCAGCGTGCCGATGAAGGGCAGCAGGGTCCAGCCGAGGATGCCGGAGACGAGGCTGGCGATAGCGAGGCTGCTGGTCGTGCGGGCTTGGTTCATCAGGAGCTCCGTGCAGGGGTCAGGGAGACGCGATGGCGCTGGATCGGGCACACAAAACAAAAGCGCCACCCGTTGGGGTGGCGCGATTATCCCAGATGAAGGCCCGTTCAGGGCGGCCGGCATGCGGACATGCCGGCCTTGCGTGCATCACAGGTCGAACTTGATGCCCTGGGCCAGCGGCAGCGAGTCGGAGTAGTTGATCGTGTTGGTCTGGCGGCGCATGTAGACCTTCCAGGCATCCGAGCCGGACTCGCGGCCACCGCCGGTTTCCTTCTCGCCACCGAACGCGCCACCGATCTCGGCGCCGCTGGTGCCGATGTTGACGTTGGCGATGCCGCAGTCGCTGCCGGCCGCCGACAGGAACTGCTCGGCCGCCTTGAGGTTCTGGGTGAAGATCGACGACGACAGGCCCTGCGGCACGGCGTTCTGCATGTCGATGGCCTCGTCGAGGGTCTTGTACTTCATCACGTACAGGATCGGCGCGAAGGTCTCGTGCTGCACGACTTCATCCGAGTTCTTCAGGCCGGTGACGATGGCCGGCAGGACGAAGTTGCCCGGGCGGTCGATCGCGGTGCCGCCGGTCTCGACGGTGCCGCCGCTGGCCTTGGCCTTGGCGATGGAATCCAGGAACTGCTGCACCGCGCCCTGGCTGTTGAGCGGGCCCATCAGGTTGGCCGGGTCGGTCGGGTCGCCGATCTTGCCTTCCACCTGCTTGTACGCCTTGACCAGCGTGGCCAGCACGTTGTCGTAGATGGATTCGTGCACGATCAGGCGGCGCGTGGTGGTGCAGCGCTGGCCGGCGGTGCCGACGGCGCCGAACACGATGCCCGGGCACGGCCAGCTTCAGGTCGGCGGTTTCGTCGAGGATGATGGCGTTGTTGCCGCCCAGCTCCAGCAGGCTGCGGCCCATGCGGCGCGCGACGCGCTCACCGACGGTGCGGCCGACCTGGGTGGAACCGGTGAAGCTGATCAGCGGGACGCGCTTGTCGTCGACGAACTGCTGCGCCAGCTCGACGCCGGCGTCGTTGATCAGGAAGAAGATGTCCGGGAAGCCGCCGGCCTTCAGCGCGTCGTTGCAGATCTTCATGCTGGCGATCGCGGTCAGCGGCGTCTTGTTGGACGGCTTCCAGATGCAGATGTCGCCGCAGATCGCGGCCAGGAACGAGTTCCACGCCCACACGGCGACCGGGAAGTTGAACGCGCTGATGATGCCGACCAGGCCCAGCGGCTGGTACTGCTCGTACATGCGGTGGCCGGGACGCTCGGAGTGCATGGTGTAGCCGTACAGCATGCGGCTCTGGCCCACGGCGAAGTCGGCGATGTCGATCATCTCCTGTACTTCGCCGTCGCCTTCGGGCTTGCTCTTGCCCATTTCCAGCGCGACCAGCGAACCCAGCGCGTCCTTGTGCTTGCGCAGCGCTTCGCCGCACAGGCGCACGGCTTCGCCGCGGCGCGGGGCCGGCGTGGTGCGCCAGATCTTGAACGCGGCCTGGGCGCGGGCGACGACCTTCTCGTAGTCGGCCTGGCTGCTCGCGTGGACCTCGGCGATCACCTCGTTGGTGGTCGGGTTGATCGACTGCAGCAGGCCGGCGTCCGTGGTCGTGGACCACTCGCCGCTGCCGAGGTAGGTGCCGGAGTTGGTGCTGGCAAGGCCGAGGGCCTTGAGAAGGTCTGCGGGCATGAAGTGCTCCAGGGATCGAATGCAGGGGATGCGGCCGAAGAGGCCCATCGCGGGGGCATGATTCTACCAGAGCGGCCGCGCCCGACCTGCTGGAAACCCTGTGTATTTCAATCGGTTACGGCGCCGTTGATTCGCTGTCGGCGTCTGTTCGGATTGCCGAGCCGGAACTGGCGTTGTCGGCGATCTGCCGATGCGGCGTGGAGCCCGCACGAGGAAGGAGTGGTGGCCCCGACACGATTCGAACGTGCGACCTGTCCCTTAGGAGGGGACCGCTCTATCCAGCTGAGCTACGGGGCCAAGACGGCGGAAGGATAGCGCATGGCCGCGAAGCCTCCCAAGAAATCCAGCCAGTGCGATGCGGTGGGACGCGATTTGCGTTACATCTTGTCCGACACCGGCAAAGGGGCGATGCATGCGGCGATGGGGGATGGTGCTGATGATGGTGATGCTGGCCGGGTGCTCGGAGCGTCCCGACGGCATGCCGGGCCCCGATCCCGGTCTGTTCGCCGGCTTCAAGGAGGGCTGTCCCGACTTGCGGGGTACCTACACCTTCAACCACGCCGAGGGGCGGCGGCAGCGGTTCCTCGGCAAGGCGATGGAGGACGCGCTGGACCGGGTGCCCGATCGCTACAGCGTATGGAGTCTCGACGCCATCGACGAGGCGCAGATCGTCCTCAGCAGCTGGAGCAGCACGGAAGACACGCATGAGGCGTTCAAGGTGTGGCGTCGCGAAGAGCCGTACCAGTACGCCCTGTGGGCCGGATCGCTGGTGGCGCGCCAGGCCGTCGGCGGGCTGCGCCTGGAGCGTGATCCCCGCAAGGTGCGTGTCCCGCCACCGATGTTGACGCAGCAGCTGACCACCTCGATCAGCAACATGGCCTATACCTGCGAGAAAGGATGGGTGGTCTTCAGCGGTGACGAGATGCCGGATGTCGACCACATGGACCGCGGCGAAGTGAGGATGACGCGGGCCCGGGACGGTGGTCTGGTGGCGGTGACGCGCTACAAGGTCCGGCAGAGCTTCTCCATCTGGTGCGGCGACAGCTGCAAACCCGACATCGATCTGGGGGAAGGCGAGCGCGAGTACTGGTGGCATGCCGCGCCCGCGCCGGCTGCCGAGATCACGCCGATCGACTGGGCGAAGTGGGTGGCCAACGACGACCGTCCGCTGGCGGCGCGTGAGATGTATCAAGACGGCGTCTTCATGCCGTACCAGACCCAGGAGCAGCGGGATGCCCGCCTGCTGGCCCAGAAATACCTCAGCGGCGCCATGGATGAGGCGCCGGCACCTGCGCCCGATGCCAGCGTGGCGATGTGCGCCCCGCTGACCCGAAAGCTGGGCGAGCACGTGGGTGTGCTGCTGGACATCACGCGCGTGCAATGCACCGCGCGGCGCTGCACGCTGGAAGGCCGCGCCGACACGCGGTCACTGGTCTCTGATGCCATGTGGGAGATGGACCATGGCGGCGTCAGGGGCGTGGACCTGGCGATGCTCGAACAGACGCGCGAGGGGCAGCGCTTTGTCTTGAACGTGGACCACGACTGCGCCGAATGAGCCTGGACGCCATGGATCTCCGCCTCGACGACCTCCGTCATCCCGCCGTGATCGCGCTGCTGCAGGAGCACCTGGACTGGATGCACCGCATCTCGCCGCCCGAAAGCGTGCATGCGCTCGATCTGGACGCGCTGCGACGGCCCGACATCACCTTCTGGACGCTCTGGGACGGCGAGGCGCTGGCGGGCTGCGGTGCCCTGCGCGAACTGGCGCAAGGGCAGGGCGAAGTGAAGTCGATGCGCACGGCGCAGACGCATCTGCGACGCGGTGTGGCGGCGCGGATGCTCGCGCACATCCTGGCCGAGGCGCGCCGACGCGGATACGCGCGCCTGAGCCTCGAGACCGGCTCGATGGACTACTTCGCGCCCGCGCGCGCGCTGTACGCACGTGCCGGCTTCCGTCCTTGTGGGCCGTTCGGTGATTACGTGGACGACCCGAACAGCGTCTTCATGACCCGCACGTTGTAGGCGCGGCGGATTGGTTTCAGTTGCATCCAACTGAAATCATTGGCTTTGTTGCGTCGCAACGCTTGACAGCCCCCGGGGGTGCCGTGGTTTTCTTCACCCATGCGCTCCCTTGCCCACGCGTCTGCGAACACGACCACGGCCCCGATGCCGGCGTCGGTGCGCGCGTCCGGCGGACGCACGACCCTGATTACGACCATTACCACCCTGACTCGTCAGGTGCGGCTGGTCGTGTTCGCGTAACTCGCAAACCACGGCCCCGCACCCGGATCAGGATGCAGGGCCACCCCGATTCCTGATGCGTGCCGGGCCTCCTAACCGAGGTTCCTGACCCATGTCGTCCCGCAGCGCCGCCGTCGAACACGCCCAACCCCGCACCGTCGTCCACAAGTTCGGCGGCACGTCCGTTGCCGATGCCGAACGCTATCGCCATGTCGCGAAGCTGCTGCTGGCGCGCGACGAGGAGGTACAGGTCACCGTCGTGTCGGCCATGAAGGGCGTCACCGATGCGCTGATCGAACTGTGCGAACTGGCCGCCGCCAACCGCCCCGAATGGCACGAGAGCTGGCATGCCCTGCGTGCGCGGCATCGCGGTGCAGCGGTGGCGCTGCTGGGGGAAGAAGCCGGGCCGGTGATCGAATGGGTCGACGAGCGCTTCCAGCGGCTGGAGGAAATCCTCAACGCGCTGATCGTCATCGGCGGTCTGCCGGAAGTGGTCCTGCAGCGTGTGCAGGGCCTGGGCGAAGTCTGTTCGGCGCGCCTGCTGGGCGAGTACCTGAAGCTGCAGGGCGAAGATTGCGCCGTGCTGGATGCCCGCGACGTGCTCCGCGTCGATCACGGTGAACTCGGCGTGGTGGTCGACTGGGAAGACAGCGCGCAGCGCCTGGCGGTGTGGCGCGCTTCGCATCCGCAGCGCCGCGTGGTGGTCACCGGCTTCGTCGCCCGCGACCGCGAAGGGCGCTTCACCACGCTGGGCCGCAACGGCAGCGATTACTCCGGCGCCATCTTCGCCGCCCTGTACGACGCCGCCGAACTGCATATCTGGACCGACGTGGACGGCGTGCTGTCGGCCGACCCGCGGGTGGTGCCGGAAGCCGTGCAACTCGGCGCCCTGAGCTACGACGAAGCCTGCGAACTGGCCTATTTCGGCGCCAAGGTCGTGCACCCGCAGACCATGTCGCCGGCGATGGAGCGCGGGCTGCCCATCATCATCCGCAACACCTTCCATCCGGAACACCCGGGCACGCGCATCACCGCCGAGCGCGATGCCGTCGGCCCGGTGAAGGGACTGACGCTGAGCGCCGACCTGGCCCTGCTGAACCTGGAGGGCACCGGTCTGATCGGCGTGCCCGGCACGGCCGAGCGCGTGTTCGCCGCGTTGCGCAACGCGCACGTGTCGGTGGTGATGATTTCGCAGGGCTCGTCCGAGCATTCGATCTGCTGCGTGGTCAGGGGCAGCGAGGCGGCGAAAGGACAAGCAGCGTTGCTGGACGCGTTCGCCCACGAACTCGATACCCGCCAGATCCAGCGCGTCCAGCGCCGTGATGGCGTCAGCGTGCTGGCCGCGGTCGGCGACGGCATGGCCGGCACGCCGGGCGTGTCGGCGCGGCTGTTCGGCGCGCTGGGCCACGCTCAGGTCAACATCCTGGCGATCGCCCAGGGCTCGTCGGAGCGGAACATCTCCGTGGCCATCGACAGCGCCGATGCCACCAAGGCCTTGCGTGCCGCCCACGCCGGTTTCTGGTTGTCGCCACAGACGTTCGCCATCGGCGTGATCGGGCCGGGCAACGTGGGTGCGGCGCTGATCGAACAGCTGCGTGCCGAGCAACCGCAACTGCTGGCCAAGGCCAATCTCGACCTGCGCCTGCGCGCCGTCGCCTCGAGCAGCAAGATGCTGCTGGACGAGCGCTCGCTGGGCGACGACTGGCGCGCACGCTTCGACGCCAGCGCGCAGGCCACCGACCTCGACCGCTTCACCCAGCACCTGTTGTCGGCGCACATGCCGCACGCGGTGATCGTGGATTGCAGCGCAAGCCCGCTCGTGGCGGACCGTTATGCGGAATGGCTCGCCGCCGGCATCCACGTGGTCACCCCGAACAAGCAGGCCGGTGCCGGCGCACTCGATCGCTACCACGCCATCCGCGAGGCCGCGTCGGCCAGCGGCGCGCGGTTCCGCTACGAGGCGACGGTCGGCGCGGGCCTGCCGGTGATCTCCACGCTGCGCGATCTGCTGGATACCGGCGATGTCGTGGTGTCGGTGGAAGGCATCTTCTCCGGCACGCTGGCCTGGCTGTTCAACAAGTACGACGGCAGCGTGCCGTTCTCGCAGCTGGTCACCGAGGCGCGTGGCCTGGGCTACACCGAGCCGGATCCGCGCGACGACCTGTCGGGCACGGACGTGGCCCGCAAGCTGGTGATCCTGGCTCGCGAAGCCGGCCGCGAACTCGCCCTGGACGATGTGCAGGTGGAAAGCCTGGTGCCGGAATCCCTGCGGCAGGCGAGCGTGGACGACTTCATGGCGCGTCTGGGCGAAGTGGACGCAGCCTTTGGCGAGCGCCTGGCCCATGCGCGCGCGGTCGGCAACGTGCTGCGCTACGTGGCCCGGCTGGATGCCGAAGGCCGGGCCAGCGTCGGCCTGGTGGAACTCCCCGCGAGCCACGCGTTCGCTAACCTGCGCCTCACCGACAATATCGTGCAGTTCACCACCCGGCGTTACTGCGACAATCCGCTGATCGTGCAGGGTCCGGGCGCCGGTCCGGAAGTCACGGCCGCCGGCGTGTTCGCCGACGTGCTGCGCGTGGCGGCCGGGCAGGGCGCGAAGCTGTGAGGCACGATCTGGGCAGGCCATCGGGAGCGTCGTGGGCATGAGGCAGCAGGCAAGTGCGTTTTCGCCCGCGTCGGTGGGCAACGTGGGCGTGGGGTTCGACATCCTGGGCCACGTGATCGAAGGGGCAGGCGATACGGTGACCGTGCGGCGCATCGACGCGCCGGAGGTACGCATCGCGTCCATCACCGGCGCCACCGTGGACCTGCCGCTGGACGCGCCCGGCAACACCGCCGGCGCGGCGCTGATCTCGCTGCGCGAGGCGCTCGACCTGCCGTTCGGCTTCGAGGTGGAGATCGAGAAGGGCATTCCCCTGGGATCGGGCATGGGTGGCTCCGCCGCGTCCTGCGTGGCTGCGTTGGTGGCCGCCAACGCGCTGCTCGATGCACCGCTCCCGCGCGAAGCGCTGTATCCGCATGCGTTGGTGGGCGAGGCGGTGGCCAGCGGCGGCAAGCACGGCGACAACCTTGGCCCGATGCTGCTGGGTGGCCTGGTGCTCGCCACGGCCGAGCACCTGGTGCGCATCCCCGTGCCGGAGGCCTGGCACAGCGTGCTGGTGCATCCGGACGCGATCCTGGAAACGCGCCGCGCGCGCGCCGCACTGCAAGGCGACTATGCGCTGAAGGACTTCGTCGCCCAGAGTGCGAACCTGTCCCTGGTGCTGTCCGGTTGCCATGCTGGCGATGCCTCGCTGGTCCGCGCCGGCCTGCAGGACATCCTGGTGGAACCGCGCCGCGCGCCGCTGATCGTCGGTTTCGACGCGGCGAAACAGGCTGCGCTGGAGGCCGGTGCGATGGGTGCCAGCATCTCCGGCGCGGGCCCCAGCGTGTTCGCGTGGTTCGAGTCGCGCGCCGAGGCTGAAGCGGCCGCGCCCGCGGTACAGGCCGCGTTCGCCGCCGCTGGTTTCGACAGCCAGGCCTGGGTGTCGCCGATCAATGCCACGGGCGCGCAGCTCGTGTCCGCTTCCTGACCCTCATTGCTCATGAACTTCATTTCGACCCGCAACACCGCGCGCGCCGCCACCCTCAGCCAGGCCATCGCCGCCGGATTGGCGCCCGATGGCGGTCTGTACGTGCCCGAAGCGCTGCCTGCGCCGCGCGACCTTGCACCGGGCCACGACATCGCCGAGACCGCCGCGACGTTGTTGGCCCCGTTCTTCGCGGGCGACGGTCTGGAAGGCGAATTGGCGGCGATCTGCCGCGAAGCCTTCGATTTCCCTGCACCGCTGCGTGAGCTCGGCACGCCGGGTGACCATGTACTCGAACTGTTCCATGGGCCGACCGCGGCGTTCAAGGATTTCGGCGCTCGCTTCCTGGCGGCCAGCATGGCACGGCTGCGTCGCAGCGAAGCCAAGCCGCTGACGATCCTGGTGGCGACCTCGGGCGATACCGGCGCGGCGGTCGCGGCGGCGTTCCACCGTCAGCCGGGCCTACGCGTGATCGTGCTGTATCCCGACGGTCGCGTGTCGCCGCGACAGGCGCACCAGTTGGGATGCTTCGGCGACAACATCACCGCGCTGCGCGTGGCAGGATCGTTCGACGATTGCCAGGCGCTGGTGAAGCGGGCGCTCAACGACGCTGAGCTCCAAGCGCAGGCACCGCTGAGCTCCGCCAACAGCATCAGCCTGGGCCGCCTGCTGCCGCAGATGAGCTACTACGCCCATGCGGCGCTGACCCACCGCGCGGCCACCGGACATTCGTTGAACCTGGTTGTCCCGACCGGCAACCTCGGCAATGCGCTCGCCGCGATCCTGGCGCGCGCGCTGGGCGTGCCGCTGGGTCGCATCGCATTGGCAACCAATGCCAACCAGGTGTTGCCGGATTTCTTCGGCGGCAACGACTACGCGCCCGCTGCCAGCGTGCCGACCCTGGCCAATGCGATGGACGTGGGGGCGCCGAGCAACTTCGAACGCCTGCGCTGGCTGTATGCCGGCGACGACCCGGCGCTGCGGGCGGCATTCACCGCCACGCGCGTCGACGACGCCACCATCCGCGAGGTGATCGCGCGGCGCTACCGCGACTACGGTGAGGTCCATTGCCCGCACACCGCCACCGCGATCAAGGTGCTGGAAGACCTGCGTGCGCAGGGCGAGACCGGCGACTGGGCCGTGGCCGCTACCGCGCATCCGGCCAAGTTCGAGAGCGTGGTCGAGCCGCTGATCGGGCGGGAGGTCGACGTGCCGCCGGCGTTGGCTGACCTGCTGGCCCGCCCCGCCCACGCGGCACCAGTGCCCAACGCGTACGCGGCCCTGAGCGATGCCGTGCTGGCCGGCGTGTAAGCTGGACGCATGCCCCGAACCCTGACGCCGCTCGCCCTCGCTTGCCTGCTGGCCTTCGCCGTGCCCGCATGGGCGCAGACGAAGCCCGTCACCGCCACCGCCGTCTCCACGCCGGATGTCCGCGCACTGAAGCCAGGCGAGTTTCTCTGGTATCCGCAGATCGCGCCGGACGGCCCGGTGGTCCTGGTGGTCAGCCTGGATGAGCAGCGCGCCTACGTGTACCGCAATGGTATCGCCATTGGCGTATCGACGATCAGTTCGGGCAAGGAAGGCAAGGAAACACCGACCGGTGTCTTCACCATCCTGCAGAAGAACAAGGACCACCGCTCGAATATCTACAACAACGCGCCGATGCCCTACATGCAGCGGCTCACCTGGGACGGCATCGCCCTGCATGGTGGCAGTCTGCCGGGCTACCCCGCCTCGCATGGCTGCGTGCGCCTGCCGCAGGCGTTCGCGGAGAAGTTGTTCGGCATCACCCGTTATGGCGATTCGGTGGTGGTCGCCAACGCCAAGGCATCGCCGGCGAGCATCGTCCATCCGGCGGTGTTGGCGCCGGTGACGTCCGGCGGGCAGGCCGCGCATCCGTCGCTGTCGGCCTATGAGGTCTACTGGAACGAAGCCGCCTCACCCGAGGGGCCGGTGAGCATTCTCGTCAGCCTGTACGACCAGCGTGTCTCGGTGCTGCGCAACGGCGTGCTGATCGGCTCGGCACCGCTGCAGATGGTCCAGGACTTCGCGCTGAACGGCACGGTGTTGTTGGTCATGACCACGGAAACGGAGGACATTCCCAGTCTCCTGGATCCGCGTCAGAAGGAATATCGCTGGGTCGCCCACCGCGTGCTGGGCGCAGCGGATGCGCCGATGCCGCCGCTGCGCCGGTTGGGGGATTCGTTCTGGATTCCGCAGGATTTCGCCCGCCGGCTGTACGGCATCCTGACGCCGGGGACCACCGTGCTGCTGTCGGACCTGCCGGGCGTTCATGCAACGCCGGCCGAACAGGCGCCCGTCCCGGTGTTGGAATCGGACGAGGCGGCCCCCACAACGGCCGTACGCTGAGTCGCGGACGGATTCGGGAGGTCGGCGTTTGTTCTCAGGTCTGTCCGCCATGAATCTCCGCCCGATCCCGTTCCTGCGTCGTCTTTCCTTCGTTGCCGCGTGCCCGGTGGCGTTCGCCGTGCCTGCGATGGCGGCTACGGCCAACGACAACACCGAGCGCTTGGTGGACACGCTCCATCGCGCCGCGCCGGCGCTGGACCGCAACGTGCTGTCCATGGCGGCGCGGGCGATGGCCTGCTCGATCAAGCGCGGCGGGCCGGTGCCGGCGCAGCGGCTCAGCGTGATCGACTACTCACGCCCGTCCACGCAGCCGCGGCTGTGGGTGTTCGACCTGGAGCGCCAGCGCCTGTTGTTCGAGGAATGGGTAGCGCACGGCCGCAACACCGGCGAGAACATCGCGCGGAAGTTCTCCAACGCCAATGGCAGCTACATGTCGAGCCTCGGCGCCTTCGTGACTCAGGAGTCGTATAGCGGATCCAATGGCTATTCGCTGCGCCTTCAGGGCCTGGAACCGGGCTTCAACGACAACGCACGCGAGCGCGCGATCGTCATCCACGGTGCGCCCTACGTGAGCGATGCACTGATCCGCGCGCAGGGCCGCCTGGGCCGCAGCCTGGGCTGTCCTGCCGTGCGTACGGCCGTGGCGCGCCCGTTGATCGACACGATCCGCGGCGGCTCGTTCGTGTTCGCGTATTACCCCGACGCCGAGTGGCTGAAGCGATCGTCGCTGCTCAGTGCCGATTGCGGCGACGGCGTGGCCGCGCGTCCCGCCGCGGCGGACGCGGGCGGCTGAGCGCCGCTCAGATCTTCAGCGGGATCTTCAGATAGCGGCGCCCGTTGTCTTCCGGGTCCGGCAGGCGGCCGGCGCGGATATTCACTTGCAGCGCAGGCAGCAACAGCACAGGGGCCGACAACGTGGCATCGCGCGCCTCGCGCATGGCGACGAAGCTGGCCTCGTCGACGCCGCCGCCGACGTGCACGTTGCGCGCCTTCTCGTCGGCCACCGTGGTTTCCCATGCGAAGTGGTCGCGGCCGGGCGCCTTGTAGTCGTGGCATAGATACAGCCGTGTCTCGTCCGGCAGGGCGAGCAGGGTCTGGATCGAGCGGTAGAGCGTGCGCGCGTCGCCGCCCGGAAAGTCCGCGCGCGCCGTGCCGTAGTCAGGCATGAACAGCGTGTCGCCGACGAACACCGCATCGCCGATGCGGTACGAAACGCAGGCCGGGGTGTGGCCGGGCGTGTGGATCACCTCGACCTGCAGCTCGCCCAGCAGGAAGGTATCGCCGTCGCGGAACAGGCGATCGAACTCGCGGCCGTCGCCGCTGACATCCTCCATGCCGAAGATCGGCGCAAAGGTGCGTTGCACGTCCGTAATGTGTTCGCCGATGCCGATGGGGGCGCCGGTGTTTTCCTTCAGGTAGGGCGCCGCACTGAGGTGATCGGCGTGCGCGTGCGTTTCCAGGATCCAGGCGACGGATAGCCCCTGGTCCGCGACGAAGCCGAGCAAAGCGTCCGCCGATCGGTAAGAGGCGCGGCCGGCGCGATGGTCGTAGTCGAGCACCGGATCGATGATCGCGGCCTGGCGCGTGGCCGCATCCCAGACCACGTAGCTGACGGTGTTGGTCGCGTCGTCGAACTGGGCGTGCAGCAGGGGACGAGTCATGGCGGCATCCGTGGGGTTGTTATATATTTTAGAATATACTAAATTAAGTGAAGCATGAAGCAAGGCGCGGCCGGTGCCCCTGAAACAACGCCAACTGCAACAGCTGCAAGCCAGTGCCGCCGACGCGGCCGCGCTGATGCGGGCGCTGGGACATGACGGCCGCCTGCTGGTCCTGTGCACGCTGGTGGCCGAAGGGGAGTGTAGTGCGGGTGTGCTGGCGCAGGCGGCGGGGTTGAGTCCGTCCGCGCTGTCCCAACACTTGGCGCGCCTGCGCGATGACGGGCTGGTGAACAACCGGCGCGAAGCCCAGACGGTGTACTACCGCATCGCCGATCCCCGCGTGGAGCGGATCGTCGCGCTGCTGAAGGATATCTATTGCCCCTGAGGAACCGATGACACTCCCCTCCCTTTCTCCGCAACAAGCCCAGGCACTGCGCGCGCAGGGCGCCGTGCTGGTCGACATCCGCAATCCGGATGAATACGCTCGCGAGCATATTCCCGGCGCGGTGCTGTGGCCGATCACGCAGCCGGCGGAACACCTGCCGGATGGCGCAACGGCGCTGGTGTTCCATTGCCGTTCCGGGACACGCACGCAGGCGTACGCCGCCGAACTGGCGGGCGCAGCGGGATGCCAGGCCTATCTGCTGGAGGGCGGACTTGACGCTTGGCGTCGCGCAGGCTTGCCCGTGCAGATGGATCGCCGCCAGCCCATCGAACTGATGCGGCAGGTGCAGATCGCGGCGGGCGCGTTGGTACTGGCGGGGGTGTTGATCGCCGCGGCGGTGTCGCCGTGGGGCCTGCTGCTGTCCGGTTCGGTCGGTGCGGGCTTGGTGTTCGCTGGCGTCAGCGGCTTCTGCGGCATGGCACGCTTGCTGGCGTGGATGCCCTGGAACCGCCGCGCGGTGCCATGATCCTGTTTCTCGTCCCCCTGTCGAACGGAGCCGTCGATGAGTGAGTCCCAGCGCATCAGCCTCACCCTGGAACAGGAGGACGACTACGCCTTCCGCATCCGGTTCGACGAAACCACCATCGCCGATCTGATGACCGACGAACCGCCGCCGCTGGGCCAGGGCGAGGGGCCGAATCCGACCCGGCTGCTGTTGTCCGCCGTGGCGAACTGCCTGTCGGCCAGCTTGTTGTTTGCGCTGCGCAAGTTCAAGAACACGCCCGGCAAGCTGGTGACCCACGCCACCGCGGAGCTGGTGCGCAACGAGCAGGGCAGACTGCGTGTGGGCCACATTCACGCCGATATCCGCCTGGCGGAAGCTGGCGCGGCGCACGCGTCGCTGGAGCGCATCCTGGCCCAGTTCGAGAATTTCTGCGTGGTCACCGAGAGCGTGCGCCACGGCATCGACGTCTCCGTGAGCATCACCGACGCCGACGGCGTGCAACTGCACGGCACGGCCCGGACGCCCGATGCCTGAACGTCTGTAACCGCTTACGCCGCCGGCCCGGGGTGAAGCCCCGCCGGGGGCGTGTCATCATCGGGTCCCGTTCCGACCGTAGACGAACCCGTCCGTGATCGCGCCCATCAAGGGGAAGGCCACTTCGCTGGACATCGCCCACCTGGCGGGCGTGTCCCAGCCCACCGTGTCGCGCGCGTTGCGCGGCAGCCCGATGGTCAACGAAGAGACGCGCAAGCGCATCCTGGCGATCGCGGAGCAGCTGAACTACAAGGTCGACAAGAATGCTTCCAACCTGCGTCGGCAGCATTCGGGCACGCTGGCTCTGTTGTTCTTCGAAGATCCGACGCCGGACGAATCGGCGATCAATCCGTTCTTCCTGTCGATGCTGGGCAGCATCACCCGCGCATGCGCGTTGCGCGGCTATGACCTGCTGATCTCGTTCCAGCAGCTGTCCAACGACTGGCAGGCGGATTACGAGGACAGCAAGAAGGCCGACGGCATCATCCTGCTCGGCTATGGCGACTATCTGGAATCGCGCAGCCGGTTGGAGCGCCTGGTGGAGCAGGGCACGCATTTCGTGCGCTGGGGCGCGGTGCAGCCGGATACACCCGGCGTGTCGATCGGCTGCGACAACACCCAGGGCGGGCATGACATCACCGCGCATCTGCTTGCGCAGGGGCGTCGCCGCATCGCCTTCCTCGGTCATGCGTCCAATCACTATCCGGAGTTCTTCGAGCGCTACCTCGGCCATCGCCAGGCGCTCGAAACCGCAGGCCTGGTGGCGGAGCCCGCGCTGCAGGTCGATGCCATCACCACCGAACAATCCGGCCACGAAGCGGCGACGGCGCTGTTGGCACGTGGCGTGCCGTTCGATGCGATCTTCGCGGCCAGCGACCTGATCGCCGTCGGGGCCATGAAGGCCTTGCTCGAGCGTGGCCTGCGGGTCCCCGAAGATGTCGCGGTCGCCGGATTCGACGACATCCCGCTGGCCAGCTTCGTCAACCCAGGGCTGTCCACGGTTCAGCAGGACACCAAGCTTGCCGGTGCCCTGCTGGTGGAAACGCTGCTCGCCCTGATCAATGGCGAGCCCGCCGAGAGCCAGACGATTCCGGTCAGGCTGGCACTGCGGGGATCCACCGCAGCGAAGTAAATCCTCGTCAGTCCGCCTTCGGCGCCTTGCGGGCCATCAGCTCGGCCAGGCGGGCGCGGGTGTCGGCGCGGGTGATCGGTGCGTCGAGCAGGAACACACGCACGCCGTGCGCAGGCACTTCGGCCTGCAGGCGGTTGCGCACGCGCTGTTTTTTGCCGGTGAACGCATCACGCCATTGGCCCGGTTGCAGGTGGTCGGACACCGACAGCTTCGCCGGTGCATCCGCCTTGTTCAGCAGGACCAGCGCGGTCTGGTTGACGCCGTCATGCTGCAGTACGCGATAGAAGATGGCCTGGTCGCCCTTCATGCGGACAGTGAGCTGCAGGCCACGCTGCAGCGCCGGCGTGTCGCGGCGCAGTTCGGCGATGCGCTTGAGCGGGGCAAAGATAGGGCTCTTCGGCGCGGCGTCGATGCGTTCCTGACCGAAGTAGTTGCGGTTGCCCGCGTGTTCGGCGCGGCCGCGCTCGAACCCGATCTCCGAGCCGTAATAGACCACCGGGATGCCGCGCGCGGTGAACAGCCAGTTGTGTGCGTCGATGAAGCCGGCGTCGCTGGCGTTCATGCGCGCCATGTCGTGGTTGTCGTAGAACGTCATCAGCTCGTACGGATTGGCGTACGGGCCGTCTTCGAGGTATAGCGCCTTGCCGATCTCTTCGTAGCTGGTGCCGGGCTTCTCGAACACCTCGGTCAGCTTTCCCTTCAGCGGGAAGTCGAGCACGCTGTAGTTGCCGTTGCGAACCCAGGTGTGGCCGGCGATGCTGGCGGCGTCGTAGTTGAAGTTCTCGCCAAACATGAAGAAGCCCGGCTTCTTCGCGCGGATGCGATCGGCGAATTCCTTCCAGAACGCGTGCGGCATCCACGCGATGGTATCCACGCGGAACGCCGCGGCACCCTGGTCGATCCACTGCTCGTAGGCGCCGACCAGGTACTCCATGACCGCCGGGTTGTTCTCGTTGAAATCCGACAGCTGGGCCAGGCCACCGCCGGTGTTGTAGAACGCATGCAACGGCTTGCCGCGCGGGTCCAGCTTGTCCGGGTCGAGGTTCTGGTGGTCGGCGATCAGCTTCCCGTCCTTGTCCCAGACCTTGCCGTACTGCGCCTGCTTCTTCGGCATGGAATACGCGGGTGAGCCGTGGTTGCCGACGATGTCCAGCACCACATCGAGCTTCTGCTCTTTCATGGCGCGCGTGAACCCGGCGAAGTCCAGCCCGTCGCTGGGCAGGTGTTCGTCGAGCTTGTAGAAGTTGATGCCCCAGTAGCCGTGGTAGCCGGTCTTGCCACGGTCGGTGAACATGCCTGCCCACTTCACTTCTTCGCCACCGGTGAAGGCTTCATCCGGGTTGTCGATGATCGGCGTGATCCATACCGAGGTGAAACCGAGGTCGCGGATGTAGCCGGCGTTGTCCAGCACGCCCTTGAAGTCGCCGCCGAGGTAGCCGACGTTGTCGGTCTGGCCTGCCGGCGCGCCGGGCGTGGGACGGTCGAACGTGCGGTTCGCGCCGCCCTGGTCGCGATGATCGTTGGTCGGATCGCCATTGACGAAGCGGTCCGTCAGCACGAAATAAACCGCTTCCTTCGCGAAGGGTTCGGTGGTGCCGTAGAAGTCGTCTGCGGCCAGCGCGAGGCCGGGTGCGCCGAGCAGGGCGGCCAGGGCGGTGGTGAGAGTGTGGCGGGCGAGCTTCATCAATGAGCCTGCGAGGAAAGGGGAGCGGGAGCTGCGGAGGTTTCGTGCACACGGAACAGGGCCAGCGCGGCGAGCAGCAGGCTGGTGCCGCTGATGACCAGGGCGAAGATCGCTTGGTTCGCGAAGAATGCACGCAACGTTGGTCCCAGCAGCGTGGCGGCGACGATCTGCGGGATCACGATGAACATATTGAAGATGCCCATGTAGATGCCCATCTTCTCGGCCGGCACATGGCTCGAGAGCAAGGCATAGGGCATCGACAGGATGCTGGCCCAGGCCACGCCGACCAGGGCGAAGGAGCCGATCAGCCAGGCCGGATGCGGCACGAACCCCATCGACAGGAAGCCGATGCCGCCCAGGATCAGCGAGCCGGCGTGCACGGCCTTGCGGTTGAGCGGGAAGCGCGCGGCATAGAAGCTCAGCAACAGCGCGACCAGCATCGACGACAGACCGTAGTAGCCCATGTAGGAGCCGACGAGGTCTGCCGCATCCTGGAACGCGGCATTCGCCGACTGGAAGGCGGCGGCTTGCGCAGGCACGGCCATGTCGAAGGCGGCGGGGTCCGGCGCGGGTGCCTTGAATACGTGCTCCGTCAAGCCGGGCGTGGCCATGCTCCACATGGCGAAGAACGCCAGCCAGCTGAAGAACTGCACCAGGCCGAGGCGGCGCATCTGCGCGGGCATGTGGACCACATGGTGGACGATCTCGCCCGCGAAGTTGCCGCGCCGCTTCTTTTCGTCGCGGAAGCGCTGCAGATCCTCCGGCGGATACTCGGGCGTGGTGAAGATGGTGATCAGGATGCTCGCCATGAAGACGAAGGCGCCGATGGCGAACGCCACCTTCACCGAGGGCGGCACGACGCCCGGTCCGGCTTCATTCGGCACGCCAAGCTGGGTGATGAACCAGGGCAGGTTGCTTGCCACCCACGTGCCCACGCCGATGATCAGCGTCTGCAGCACGAAGCCGAAGGAACGTTGTTCCTCAGGCAGCTTATCGGCCACCAGCGCGCGGAAGGGTTCCATGCTGATGTTGATGCTCGCATCCAGCACCCACAACAGACCCGCTGCGATCCACAGCACGGGCGAGTGGGGCATGAATACCAGGGCGATCGAACTGAGGATGGCGCCGATCAGGAAGAACGGCCGGCGGCGCCCTAGGCGTGGATGCCAGGTACGGTCGCTGAGGTAACCGATGATGGGTTGCACCAACAAGCCGGTGAGCGGCGCGGCGATCCACAGCAGCGGCAGCGCGTCCTTTTCCGCACCAAGCGTCTGGAAGATGCGGGACATGAAGCCGCCCTGCAGCGCGAAGCCGAACTGGATGCCGAGGAAACCGAATGACATGTTCCAGATCTGCCAGAAGGACAGGCGGGGCTTGGCGGTCATGCAGGGTTCCCGGTGGTGCGTGGACGTAAAGCGGCGCGAACGCCGCGGGCGTGGCCGCATCTTGAAGGCAAGCGGGGGCGTTTCCATGCTGCACCGCAAACAATGCGAGGGCGACGGACATCGTCACTCATGGCGGGTCCTCATCTTGATCGAAGCCCGGAAAGCCTTGTGGTGATTGGGTTTCGGCAGACGCTTTCGGCTGATTTCGCTGCGGCGGACGCAGCGCTAGTGGGTGGGTGCGCACGACGCATGCATACGTATTCATGCGCGTGCATGACGCCTTGCGCTCACAGGCCCCGATGGCTCGTGGAATAGTGGCGCCCGCCGTGCGCACCGGAGGGGTGCGCCATGCATGCGAGCTGGTGTTGCAATGAAGAAGAACAATTGGTGGCGCGGCGCGGTGATCTACCAGATCTACCCCCGCAGCTTCCTGGATACCAACGGAGACGGCGTCGGTGATCTGCCGGGGATCGTCGAGAAGCTCGACTACATCGCCGGCCTGGGCGTCGACGCGATCTGGATCTCGCCGTTCTTCAAGTCGCCGATGGCCGATTTCGGCTACGACATCGCCGATTACCGCGACGTGGACCCGCTGTTCGGAACGCTGTCCGACTTCGACCGCCTGCTCGCGAAGGCGCATGCGCTGGGCATCAAGGTCATGATCGATCAGGTGCTGAGCCATTGCTCGGTGGAGCACGCCTGGTTCAAGGAAAGCCGCGAGAGCCGCGACAACCCGAAGGCCGACTGGTACGTGTGGGCGGACCCGAAGGAGGATGGCACCCCGCCGAACAACTGGATGTCGCTCTTCGGCGGCGTGGCCTGGCGTTGGGAGCCGCGCCGCGAGCAGTACTACCTGCACAACTTCCTGGCCAGCCAGCCGGACCTGAACTTCCACAACCCTGCCGTGCAGGACGCGACGCTGGACAACGTGAAGTTCTGGCTCGACAAGGGCGTGGACGGCCTGCGCCTGGATGCGATCAATTTCTGCTTCCATGATGCGCAGCTGCGCGACAACCCGCCCAAGCCGAAGGAAAAGCGGGTGGGACGCGGCTTCAGCCCGGACAATCCGTACGCCTACCAGTACCACTTCCACAACAACACGCAGCCGGAGAACATCGGCTTCCTCGAACGCCTGCGTGGCCTGCTGGACCAATACCCCGATGCGGGCGCACTGGGCGAGATTTCGTCGGAAGACTCGCTGGCGACCACCGCCGAGTACGTCACCGACGAGCGCCTGCACATGGGCTACAGCTTCGAGCTGCTGACCGACGATGGCACCGCCGCGTACATCCGCGACACCGTCGAGCGCCTGGAAGCCGCAATGGTCGAGGGCTGGCCCTGCTGGGCGATCTCCAACCACGACGTGCAGCGCGCGGTGACGCGTTGGGGCCGCGGCGACCGTTCGCCGGCACTGGCCGCACAGTTGGTCGCGTTGGTCTGCTCGCTGCGCGGCTCGGTCTGCCTGTATCAGGGCGAAGAGTTGGGTCTGCCCGAGGCCGACGTGCCGTACGAAGCCCTGCAAGATCCCTATGGCAAGACGTTCTGGCCCAACTTCAAGGGCCGCGACGGATGCCGCACGCCGATGCCGTGGCAGGATGGGGATCAGGCCGGCTTCAGCGGCGGCCACTCCGTGGTTGCCGATCCCGGCCGAGCATCGCGCGATCAACGTCGCCGTGCAGGACGCCGACGCCGACTCGATTCTCAACCAGGTGCGGCGGTTCCTGGCGTGGCGACGTACCCAGCCTGCACTTGCGGGTGGGCAGCATCCGTTTCCTGGATGCGCCGGAGCCGGTGCTCGCGTTCGTACGCGAGGTCGAGGGCGTCTCGATGCTCGTCGTGTTCAACCTGTCGCCGCAGGACGCGCGTTGGACGCTGCCCACCGGCGTGTCGCCGCGCCCCGTGGACGGCCCTGGCCTGCCGTCCGGCACCCTGCAGGATGGCAAGCTCGTGTTGCCGGCCCGCGGCGTGTACTACGCCCTGATCGACTGAGCGACGAGGCATGAAGATGGGCATCCGCAAGGGCACCTTCGGCGTCGCGCTGCTGATGCTCGTCGCGGCGACCGCGCACGCGCAGTCGAAACGCCCGTCCGCCGCTCCCGCCGCCCAAGCAGTGACCGGCGACGGCGTGACCGGCACGTTGCTGCGTCATGCGCAGTTCCCCTCGCGTCACGTGGCCGCGCGGAACGTGGATGTTTGGTTGCCGCCCGGCTACACGGAGGCGACCGGCACGCGGTTCCCAGTGCTCTACATGCACGACGGACAGAACGTGTTCGATCCGTCGACCTCGTACACGAAAGTGGACTGGGGCTTGGATGAGGCGATGACCCGCCTGATCGCCAACGGGCATGCGCGTGCGGCCATTGTCGTCGCGGTGTGGAACACACCCAAGCGCTTGCAGGAGTACATGCCGCGCAAGGCGATCGAGGGCGACACGTTCGTCCCCACGCCGGGCGATGCGCCCTTCCCGACGGCGGAGATCGTCGCGGACGACTACCTCGCCTTCCTCGCTACCGAGTTGAAGCCGTTCATCGATGCGCACTACCGCACGTTGACCGGTCCGAAGGACACGTTCGTGATGGGCTCCAGCATGGGTGGGCTGATTTCCGCCTACGCGGTGCTGGAGTACCCGCAGGTTTTCGGCGGAGCAGGGTGCGTATCTACGCACTGGCCGATCGCCGGCGGCATCGTCGAGGGCTATCTCGCGGAGCACCTGCCAGCGCCGGGCAGCAACCGTTTCTACTTCGACTACGGCACCGAAGCCATCGATGCGATGTACGAGCCCTACCAGCAGCGCATTGATGCGCTGATGCGCACGCGCGGTTATCGGCCGGGCGTCGATCTGTTGAGTCATCGTTACCTGGGCGCCACCCACAACGAGGCCGCCTGGCGCGACAGGATCGAAGTACCCCTGATGTTCCTGCTGCAGCCCTGAATCCGTCGGCGTCCCGGCCATTTCCCAGCACGTAACTGAACCGCGTCGCGCATCGTTGCGGCGTGGATACGCACGCCTGCGCGGGCGTACGGAACACGTGTTACGCCGCTGCGCGGAATATGCATGAATACGTATGCAGGCCCGTTTGTGCAACTGCACGCGCCACTACCATGGCCGCACGTTTCGGGGCCCCGTGTCCCGACGTGTAAGACCCGGGCGATCGCACCATGCGACGTACCCGGTTCGTCGCATACAACGTCCTTGGAGAGGGGAACATGCAACTCAAGCGCAACCTGCTGAGCGCGGCGTTGGCGTCTGCCATCGCGCTCACCGCGACCGGCGTGAACGCCCAGACGGCCCAGCCCGCCGAACAAACGAACGAACAGGCCGAAGCCACCGAGCTGGATACGGTGGTCGTCACCGGCATCCGCCGCGGCATCGAGAGCGCGATCTCGGTCAAGCGCGATTCCACCTCCATCGTCGAAGCGGTATCCGCGGAGGACATCGGCAAGCTGCCCGACGTCAGTATCGGTGAGTCCATCGGCCGCCTGCCGGGTCTTGCCGCTCAGCGCGTCGCAGGCCGTGCGCAAGTGATCAGCGTCCGTGGCCTGTCACCCGACTTCGCCACCACGCTGCTGAACGGCCGTGAGATGGTCAGCACCGGCGACAATCGCAGCGTTGAGTTCGACCAGTATCCGTCGGAACTGGTGGCTGGCGTGACGGTGTACAAGACGCCCGACGCCGGCCTCATTGGCCAGGGCCTGTCTGGCACGATCGACATGCAGACCGTGCGCCCGCTGAGCTTCGATGCGCCTGTCGGTACGGTGGGCGTGCGCGGTCAGCGCAACTCGCTGGGCAATGCTGCGAATGCCTCCGCCTATGGCGAGCGCGTCAATGCCAGTTACATCACCCAGAACGAAGCGCGTACGTTTGGTTTCTCGATCGGCTATTCGCACACCACGACGCCGATCCAGGAGAACCAGGTGGGCCTGTACGAGCCGTGGCAGGCGATCGGCGACAACTGGCGCCCGGGCGTGCCGGCTGGCACGTTCTACTCAGACGGCATCAAGGCGCTGCGTCGCACCGGCGAGACCAAGCGTGATGGCGTGATGGCGACGTTGCAGTTCCGCCCGTCGAACGCATGGACCAGCACGCTGGACTTCTTCCATTCGGAAGCGGAGCAGGTCGATACGGCGAACCAGTTCGAAGTCCACATCGGCGACTACAACGGTGGCTATGGCCGGCTGGAGGTGACCAATCCGGCCATCAATGGCGACAACACGTTCACCGGCGGCACCGTCGGCAACGTGTATCCGCTGGTGCGCGGCATGTACAACCGCCGCGAGGACGAGATCAATGCGTTCGGGTGGAACAACGAGTTCACGGTGGGCCAAGCGCGTATCGTGGCCGATCTTGGTTGGTCGCGCGCCAAGCGCGATGAGCTTAATCTTGAGAACAACACCCAGATCCTGCCGGCGCCGCAACTCGATACCCTTCGATTGCAGATCCGGAACAACGGGTTCTCGCAGTTGAACCCGGGCCGCGACTACTCGGATCCCAATTCGCTGTACCTGACCGGCACCATCTACGGCTCGGGTTACGGCAAGGTGCCGAACGTGGTCGACGAGCTGCGGACGGCCAAGCTTGCGGCGTCGCTGCCGGCACCGGGTTTCCTCAAGGGTTTCTCCGATATCGACCTCGGTGTAAATTTCGCCGACCGCGAGAAGAACAAGCGCCAGCCCGAGGGCAACATCAATCTTGGCGCCCAGGGCATCACAACGATCGCCTCCGACCTGCAGTACGCGCCGGTCGACTTGAGGTTTGCCGGAATTGGCTACATTCCGTCCTGGAACGTACCGGGTGCGGTGGCGCGCTACATGACCTTCGAGCCGAGCGATTCGGCCTTCCCATACCTCGTCGCCAAGGCGTGGGACGTCAAGGAGAAGACCACCACCGCTTATCTGCGAGGCAACATCGACACCCAGTGGGGTAACGTCAGCGTGCGCGGCAACGCGGGCGTCCAGGTCCAGCACGTGGATCAGTCCTCCGACGCGATCCGCCTCTCGAACGGTGGCAATCCGCAGCCGATCAGCATTGGCAAGACCTTTACCGACGTGCTGCCGAGCATGAACTTGGCGTTCGGATTCGAGAACGACCAGACCCTGCGCGTCGCCCTGGCCAGGCAGGTCGCGCGTCCGCGCGTTGACCAGCTGCGCGCGTCGCTTGAGGTGAGCGCTTCGGACAATGTGAACACCGAGACCGGCTTGCGCGACAGTTTCGCCAATGGCGGCAACCCGGAGCTCGATCCGTGGCGTGCCAACGCATTCGATATTTCCTACGAGAAGTACTTCGGTACCCGGGCGTACGTGGCAGCAGCCTACTTCTACAAGGACCTGAAGTCGTACATCTATACGCAGGACGATCCCTTCCACGATCTGTCCGAATATACGGCCGGCTTCGCCCCGATCAACGGTATCGAGGTCAACCCGATCGGCAAGCTCACCACGCCGCAGAATGGCAAGGGCGGCAGGCTGCAGGGCCTGGAGCTCACAGCTTCGCTGCCGTTCGAGATGTTCAGCGACGCGCTGCAGGGCTTCGGTGCGATCGCCAGCGCCACCTTCAATGACAGCAACATCAAGATCCGCGACCCGGAAAGTGCATCCAGCGTGGGTAGCGGCGACATCGACCTGCCGGGGCTGTCCAAGCGCGTCTACAACCTGACGGTGTACTTCGAGAAGAACGGCTTCGAAGCACGCATCAACCAGCGTCGGCGTTCGGACTTCATCGGCGAGATCGGCAACTTCAACGGCAACCGCACGCTGCGCTACGTGGTCGGCGAGAACATCACCGACGCGCAGGTCAGCTACTCGTTCCCGGACGGGCATGCCCTCAGCGGCCTGAGCTTCCTGTTCCAGGCCAGCAACCTGACCGACGAGGCTTACCGGACCTACGCGGGTACCAAGGACCGGCCGCTGGAATACGTCGAGTGGGGCCGCACCTACCTGCTGGGCGTCAGCTACAAGTTCTGAATCACCGGTTACCTTGCTCTCCCAGCCCGCCGGCGTTCTGCTGGCGGGCTTTTTCTTTGGGACGAGGGGAGGGCACAAAGAAAAAGGCCAGGCATTCGCCTGGCCTTTTGTATTGGATGGTGGGCCAGGGGCTACCAAACAAAGTAGATAAGAGATCGAAATATATGTATATATGTGTGTTCCTGGATTTCGAATACCGCCAAAAGTACCGCCATCTGTGAGTTGAGCCACGGTTGCTCACCGCAGAGCGGGGCATGCCATGCGTGGGCTCATCGATCTAAAGAGGTTGAGTCAAAGGGGGGGTAACGGTGTATCCGATAACAGTGCAGCCGCTACATCCCGACACGAACAAGTCATGGCGGGGGCGGTAGTCGAGTCTCGAAGGTTGCCAGTAGTACGAACGTTACAACCCGCCATCTTCGCCATCTTCGGCGTCTTCGTCATCACTCCGTCAGCGTCCTGATGCTAAGAGTCGGCGCGCTCAGCCGAGGTGCCGATAGGCATGAGCTTGAGACATCCAAGACAACACCTTTCAGAAAATGGCTCCCGGAGCCAGCACGACGTTGGACATTGCCGACACGAGGGCATGGATGACAAGTCTCGCCATGCCGCCGGGTGTGCCCAGTCTACCTAGATCTGTAAGATCGTCGTGCGCCAGCCCTGGCACCGAGCCATGTCTTCGGAGACGCTGACAGCCGCTTCAGAGCTTGTCATCGTCGCTACGCGCCAATGACCACGGTGGTCTCAAGGCGGTCAGCTCGTGGTGATGAGGTCATCCCATAGATGCCCGCTGCACTTCAAAACGACCATCACCTACCTAGTTTGCCGTCAGCAGAAGATTCGTAACTAGTTGTTTCGTATCCTGTCTTAAGTCTTGCTGGTTTCTCTGCCCGCGTACGTTCGGTTTTCCAAGTACAGGAGCGGACTGACAGCTCAGCCTCGTTTAAGAACAGCTCCCTCGTCGCGCTCGAACTGCAGTCGCCATTCCGGCACCGCAAAGGAAGCATAGTCCGAAGCCGACGAAAGCGCGTCCTGAAGCGTTCGCACATGGGACATGATTTCCTCCCAGATGCGCTCCATTAGTTCATTGGCATCCATCGATGCTTGGTCTTCGTCATCGTTTGACGGCCACAGATCGGAGGCGCCTTCGTCCAGTGTGGTGTAAACATCGTCGTGCAGGAGCTCACTTAGCTCCACCACAGACATCTCTCCGGCGGCGAAGCGCCGAAGCAACCGCTCGCAATGATCTAAAGTCTGGTCAAGAGCGGTAATCGACTCGGTAAGCGAGGCGAATGTTGGCAGCCCCGTGAACTGGTCGTGCCGCGCCTTCAGCAGATAACGGAACAACCGCACAACCCGCAGTCTGCTTCGCACGAAAGGGAAATGTTCACCTTGTGCCAAGCGCTCCAGGCGCATCGATGCGTCCATGCGCTTCCCCCCTTTGTACACGCCAGTCATCTCCGCTCCCCTCAGGCATGGTCCTAGGATACTCTAGGGCAAACAGGGGTCGGCACGCAGCCTCGCTGCGCATGCCAGAGGGGGAGAGCATGGGAATCCAAACCGGCTGGCTCGCGCCGCCGGCCGCAATCGGTGGCATCGATCATCTAGGCACGCAAACGCCTTGCCAACTCGTCTACGCGCAGCTCGTGCCCGGGATCACCAATGTCACGGATCGCGCGCGCTACTACTCGCTTTACCCGTGGGTGATCTGGTCGTACGAGCAGCGCTTCAAGGGTACAGAATCCGCGCACTTCGTGCAGCACTTCAGGCGCGCAGATTTTCTGCTTACGCTTGTCGCTGAGCACCATGCGCGCGGGTTGAATGAGCCGGACTTCCTGCATGGCGCCGCGATGGCTGGGCGTTCGCAACTGGCCAATGCTACGAAACAGTTGCAGGAGACCGGCGTCATAGATCTCGACACGTTCGCGACACGCGAGGAGGTGCCCAGCCGTTATTTCAAGCAGACGCTTGGCGGTCTCGGTCAGTATTACGTCGGCACACTCACCGAACTATCGTTACTGAATACCGAGAAGCGCGATTGGGTGCGCTACACGGCCACTCTGGGCCTGCCTCTGGCCGAAGCAGTCGAGGAAATTGTGCCCTCCGATCTTTTTTGGAAGGTGGTAGCTTCCGGGAGCGTTCTCGCGACGGACCTCAATGCCCTGGCGGCCTTCTGTCCTTGCGGTCTGCGCGCCGGCACGCAGGAATACAGGCTGCTGGAAGAGTTGTTCTTCAGTGAAGGCGCGTACTACGCCACCGCTGAAGGTGGTCGGCAGCGTCGTTTGTCGCTCGCATTGCTTCTACACCTCGCCGAGTCGCTGTCGACCATTGACGATGCGAACTTCGACGTCATGGCTTTTCGAGGCGCGATATATTCAGGCTATCTGCCCGATGGACAGCAGTGGCAGGTCCCGAGCACGCTCCAGGCCACCCGCGAGTGTTGGCACATCTATCAATCGAACGAGCTGTTGTCGGTGGCATTCCTCAGCCTCTTCGCATCGACACTGGACTTGCTCGCAGAGCGCCAGAAGGCAGGAGACATTGCATTCCCGACAATCGAAGCGTTGGCATCCCACGTAAGTACGGGTGTCTTCGGTGATGCTTTGGAAGCTGCCTGCAAGACGCCATCCTTCGGCGAGTATCTGGATCGCCTGGCGGAAGCGGCACCGTCCGTGGGCGACTGGACGCACGAAGCTCATGAGCACCAGCTCGGCAATCACCTGGTCGGTAGCGCGCGCGAGGGGCATGAGAGTGAGGCGCTCGTGGTCCAAGCCTTCCGGGTGATTGCACTCCTCGCCATTCGAGTCGACGAGAGTCGCTCAGCCTACGACGGCATCCTCCTAGCTCAGGATGATCTGCAGCGCTATCCCATCAATCTCGAGAGCTTCCGTGCGCGCCTATCCACATGGCGAAAGGCCAGCGTTCGGGAAGTCCTGCAGGACATCACCCACTGGTGCCTGGCCACGCACCTTTCGGTAGCGCTGCGCAAGTTGCGCGAAACCAGCCGATCTACGTTTCGTTTCCGCTTGGGAGAGCGAGGCATCGAGATCGTCGATGTCACGCCGCTGCCGACACGTACAACGCCCAGATTCAACCAGTCCACGCAGATTCTGATCGATATGGGCGCATTGTGCCCCGGTGGCTCTGAGCGCCACAGTGACGTTATGGTCACCAACATCGGCCGTCACTGGATGGAACGCCATGCGCATTGAGAAACTCTCGATTCTCGACACGATCAAGGGCGGGGACATCCAGGCGTCCATGTTCACCACGTTCAACGCGAACTTGAAGTTCTATGAGGATCTTGTCCTCCGTCGCCTGACTGCCGCTGGATGTCGCAACAACGTGCTGCTCATGGATCAGCGGCAATGCGCATTGGCGCACGCCAGCGTGGCGACCCGCCCTAGCTTCGCAGGCGTCGGCTATACCTTAGTTCCCATCGCGACAACCGGTGCCTTCCACCCAAAGATCTGTCTGTTGGCGGGAAAGAAGAGCGCGAGCATCTTCGTGGGAAGCCACAACCTCACGATCTCCGGGTTCGGCTACAACCGCGAAGTAACTTCGTTTAGTCGTCTTCAGGGGAAGCCCGGCGCGCCGGAACGTAATGCGCTTGCGCACGCTTGGGCAGTCGTGCGGCGGTGGATCGAGTCGGCCGACTTACCGGTCGCGCTGCGCGAGTCCGCCTATCAACTGGATAAGGAATTTGGCACGACGTTTGACGAAGCCCTGGACACCGGGCAGCGCCTGCTTGCGCAGCACGTTGGAACAGCAGGATTGCTAGACCAACTTGCTGACCTCGCTCCGGCGCAGGTCGAACGCATTACCCTGATCGGTGCCTTTTTCGACTCGGAAGGCCGATTCGTAGATGAACTTCTGCGCCGTTGGCCGAATGCGATGATCGTTGTTGGGATAGAGCCAGCCACGGTCTGGTTGTCGCGTCTACCGAAGAGCCCGCGCCTTAAGATTGTCGACGCGAGCGCGCTCGCGGAGCGCGACGGCTACCTGCACGCAAAGGCGATCCATCTCGAAGGAAGTAGCGGCCGTGCACTGTTCGCGAGTGGAAGCGCCAATCCCAGCGTGCCGGCTTGGATGACGGACGTAGAGGCCGTCAATACGGAAGCCATGCTCGTGCGTTTCGATGCGGATGCGCGCCAGTGTGCATCGGCACTAGGTTTGTCGACGCTTGCCAAGTTGCCTTCGCTATCCGAGCAGGCGCTTGGCGAGGTTGTGACGCGCTCGCGAAAGGAAATCCAGGCGCTGCAGCCCGAAGCGATCTCCCTGCACGTGGGTATCGCTAACCATGAGAACGCCTTGATCTCCCTGGATGTCGTGAAACTGCCCGCGTTTGACTGCATCGTTGCATGCGACAATCTCGATCGACCCTTGGAGTCGCTTACACTCGACTGGTCGGAACCCGCCAACCTAAGGGTTACTGGCGACCTTCGCCTTGTTCGGTCATTGATGCTCCGCCATGGCGGCGTCTCCACTGCGCGTGTGCTCGTGCATCACCCCGAGCTGATCGCTCGCCAGATCCGAAGTTCCGCGCAGGAGCCTACCGCAGACCTGTTGCGTGCCCTCGGCTCCGAGATGGAGGACATCTCCCGGGTTATCCCGGCGCTAGAGAAGGTCATATTCGCCGACAGCGTTGCCAACGCAGTGCGCGTGCCAGGGCGAGCCGCCGCCAGCCGACCGGCTGACGAGCCGACCCCCAGGCCCGACACGCTGTGCGTGCCGCTCGACGAGACGCGTAAGAAGTCGACCCCTTCGCTGTTCACCTCTTCCCACGATCTTGCGTATCTCATCGAGATTCTCACCCGAAGCATCGATGTTGGCGTGCAGACGCAGGCACGGGGACTGGACCACGCCGGGCGCACGGAGGAGGAACAGATCGGCCAGGATGACGAAGGAGAAGCGCCAGATTTTGATTTGCCTCAGACTCGCCCGTCGGACGCTGACATTGGCGATGTCGTCTGCCGCAAGATGAAGGGGCTGTTCGGGAAGATGGCGAAGGTGATCCGGAATGCCGAAGCAGCTTCGCCGCAAGCCACGGCAAGCATCGTTGTCCAGTTGGTAGCCGTAATGGCTCTGGTGCAGGAGCTGTCGAGGCTTGAGAACTCCGATCGTTGGCGCACAGCTCACATCGCGCTGTTCTGGAATGAAGACCTCGAGCCCCTTGTTGACGTCGCACTTGACCATCTCTTCGTTTCCGAGACCGGCGTGCATGCCCTTTGTAATGAAGAAACGGCGGAAGAAGTGTTCCATCTGATCGGCCAGCTCCTATGGGCCGCGTGGCTTCTCGGCATCGAATGGTGGACGCCGTCGGGAAGTAGTCTGGAAACCTCTGAGCAGGAAGAGCGAGCGCTGTCGAATACTCGGCTGATCCGGTTACTTGAGATGGCCGACAACAATGGTGTGTGGGCCGGAATTGCGTCGCAGATCGAGCGCACGCTCCCAGCGGATCCGTTAGAGCTTCGCAATGCAAGGCGATGGCTTGGAAAGCACGAGCGAATTTCGAAATTGATCGGCGCGTTGTCTCGAGATTCGAACTCCGCGCCCCCGGGGGGCACTTTTCACCAGGTGACATCATTGATGTCCCTGCGCAGATTAATCGACTACTGGTAGCGATCGTTGTAGGCGATTCGTTCGTGCAGGTCACGCCAGGGAGGGATGGTCGCAAGTTCAGGCCCGATCGGGTGCGTTTTCTTGCTCGGGTTTGACCGATGTGTGGGGGGACGCCAGCTATCTCACTGACGTCCCGCTCGTTCGCCTCGTGCGGTTCGACTCGCCTACGAGGGTCGCGGCTCACCGACCGAAGGTTGCGAAGATGGCGTCACAGTTTGTTCGCCACCTGCGCCGTCTTCGGTGTCGGCATCGCCGCCTTGTGTCTTGGCTAACCGCCAGGTCCAGCCTCCGGCCATACCCGACTTGACTGTGGTCACCCCCAGTTTGCGCTTGGCCCGGTTCATGGCGTCCTTCGAGAAGCCGCCGCGCGCAGCCTCTGCGAACACTTCCTTGGCCGCGCGCTCGCCGTTTGCCAGCGCTGTTCGCAGGAAACCGACGGCGCCTTGTTCTGCTCCGTGCTGATGGGTTTCAGCTGCTGCCAGCAGTTCGGCCGCGGAGCCCTCCAGCGCCTCTCCCCAGAGCACGAAGGACGCTTCGACGTCCTGGTGGCCAGGCACCTCCATCTGCCGCAAGTCGTAAGCGAAGCCGCCGTCGCTGGGACCATGGTTGGCCTTGGCGCGAGCCAGGAACTGGCGGGCCGGCTCATCGCCCTGCGCCTCGGTGCGCGCCGTAACCATCACCAGGCGCGCCAGCGCCGCGAAGGCCAACGAGCCGGTGAGACGTTCCACCGGGTTACGCCCACTGGTGCCCTTGCTGAAGTGGGTGATACCCAGCAAGGCGCAGCCGTGTTCCTGTGCGAGATGAACCAGCGGTTGCAGGCTGCGACGTACCTCGGCGTTCTTGTGCGAGTCGCCGCCTACGGCGGACACGACGGGGTCGACGATCAGCAAGCGCACGTCGGCCAGGTCAGCCAGGAGGGCTCCGCCTGCGCCTTGGCGTTCTGGACCTGAGAGGGGGTCAAGGGCCTGATTTGCTTCGCCATTCCTCGTTCCCTGGTTCAAGGAGTCAACGCCTGCGGCCGGGCTGCCAGGACTTTGGCGGTACCAGGTCGGGGCTGAAAGTTGCGGTACCGCCACTAGTACCGCCAAACGTGGGTGACATGGCGGTATTTGACGGGATGCAGAGTGAGGCGAAGATAACAAAAAACCCCGCTTTCGCGGGGCTTTTTGGTGTTTCCGGGAGATCCCGGTACTTGAAGTTGGTGGAGCCAGGGAGGATCGAACTCCCGACCTCGTCATTGCGAACGACGCGCTCTCCCAGCTGAGCTATGGCCCCACAAGAGCGGCGCCATTCTAGCCCGCAGGGGCTGGCTGTGCCAAGCCTGCGCCGTCCAGCACCGGGGCCAGGATGGGCTCCAGTTCATGCCGTCGCCAGCCGGCGAGGGCGGCGGGCCATTGGCCGGAGTCCAGCAATCCTTCCAGGTAGCGGCGCGAGGCGAGCACACCATCGGGCAGGCCGAGTTCGCTGCTGCGCTGGGCGACGGCGTCCTGTAGGCGCTTCAGGCGGGCTTTGTCGCCGTCGGTTGCGTTGCGCGCCACGGGCATGTCGGCTTCGTCGTCCAGCGGGGTCTCCAGCGCCTGCCAGATCGCGTCCGCCAGCTTGCGCGGCGCCTTCGGCTGGGTGTCGAAGAAACGCAGCAGGGCGGCCTTGTCGATGGGGGGCGTACGTGCCAACGCTACCGCCAGTTCGTTGTCGAGGATCCAACTGCGCGGCTTGTCGCTGTGGCGCGCCTGCACCTCGCGCCATCGCAGCAACCGCACCAGGCGGTGCTGCGCTTCGACATCGAGGAACTGCGCGCTGCGCATCGACAGGTGTGGCCAGCGCTCGCCTTCGTCCTGCGCCGCGTTCTCGACGAAGCGCGCGCAGTCTTCTTCCAGCCAGCCGAGGCGGCCGGCGGAATCCAATTCGGTCCGCAGCGCGTCGTGCACGGCGAACAGGTAGCGCACGTCGTCGGCCGCATAGTGCAGCTGTGATTCGCTGAGCGGACGGCGCAGCCAGTCCGAGCGCGTCTCGCCCTTCGGCAGCGCGACACCGCTGACGCGTTCGACCAGCTTCTGGTAGCCAATGCCGGCCGCCACGCCGGCCAGTGCGGCGGCGATCTGGGTGTCGAACAAGGGCGCCGGCAGCGCGCCACAGGCGACCTTGAACGCCACCAGATCCTCGCTGGCGCTGTGCATCACCTTGGTGATCGACGGATCGGTGAGCCAGGGGCGCAGGGCGTCGGTCATCCCGGGCGCCAGCGGATCGACGAGCAGCACGTCGTCGTCGAGGGCGATCTGCACCAGGGCGAGCTGGGGCCAGAAGGTGCGTTCGCGGACGAACTCGGTGTCCAGGCCGATCCGCGTCGGGCGGCGTTGCAGATGCGCGTCCAGCGCGGTGGGGGTGTCGATCCAGTGGGGCACGTAGTCTCCGCGTGATGCGTCGTTTGCTCAGTCAGGGGACAATAACCTAAGGTCCGGTCTCTGCCGGTATCGTCCGCAGGCATTCTCTCACGGGTGCCGGTGGCCCCCTTCACGGAGGATGTTTGCGCGCGCTCACTGCCGCCTTGTTGATCTCGCTGACGTGCGTGGCTGCGTGTTCGCGCGACGATGGCGCATCGCGCGATGCGCAGGCCACCGACGAGGGCGTGCGCATGCCGCGCGTCACCGTCAGCGGCGATGACAGCAGCATGGACGAACTGACCTGGCGTCCGCCGCCCGTCGCGCTCACCGCCGATGACGTGGCTGACGCACGCCAGCGCGCAGCACGTGCGCTGGCCGAGGGCCGTCTGTTCGACGGAGCGGATGATGCGATCCCGTTGTATCTCGCCCTGCAGCGGCTGGACCCCGCCGATGCGCGGACCAAGGCAGGCCTGGAACGCAGTCTGGACGCTTTGCTGGAGCAAGGCGCGCAAGCCCTGCGGCACGCCGAGGACCGCACCGAGGCCCTGCGCCGTGCCCGTCAGATCGCCGCGGTGGCGCGTACGCTGGCGCCGGCGGATCCGGCGGTCACCGCCTATCTGGCGCGGGTGGACGAAGCGGACCAGCTGACCCGGCTGAACGTGGCGGCCGAACGCGCGCTGCGCGAGGACCGGTTGGGCGAGGAGGGTGGCGGTGCGTTGGCGGGCTTCCGCGAGGTGCTCAAATGGAAGCCGGGCCAACCCCGCGCGATGCAGGGCGTGGCGGCCGTCGAGAGCGCGCTCGTCCGGCGCGCCGAAGACGCCGCGCACGCCAGCGATTTCGACACGGCCCGCCGCTGGCTGGACGCCGCCGCACAGGTGCGCGAGGACGCGCAGACCGTGGCGGACGCGCGCGTACGGGTGGAGGCTATCCGCATCGCCCGCATCGTAGAACTGCGCGACGCCGGCGTGCGCGACATCGCCACGCCGCAGGGCATCAAGGCTGCCCGGGTGAAGCTGGCCGAGGTCCTGCGTATCGCCGAGCCGGGCAACCGGGTCGCGGCCGACCTCCGCCAGCGCATCGACCTAGCCACGTACTACGGCCTGTTCCGTCCCGGCCAAGCGTTCACCGACGCACTCCACCACGGCGGCCGTGGGCCGGAAATGGTGGTCGTGCCGCATGGCGGCTTCCTGATGGGCGCGTCCGATGAAGAGGCCGACGCCGCCGACGCCGAGAAGCCTTCGCACTATGTGCGTTTCGACCGTGGCTTCGCCATGGCGCGCCATGCGGTGACCGTGGGCGAGTTTCGCCGCTTCGTCCAGGCCACCCAGTACCGGCCGCGTGCCACCCGCCGGGGCCATTCCATCGTCTATGACGAGCGCAGCGGCAATTTCGTCCGCCGCAGCGGGGTGGACTGGCAGTCGGACTACGCCGGCGACCCGGCCAGCGACGACATGCCGGTGCTGCACGTCAGCGTCTACGACGCCGAAGCCTATGCCGAGTGGTTGGCCGGCCAGACCGGCCACGGGTACCGGCTGCCGAGCGAGGCCGAGTACGAGTACGCCTTGCGCGCCGGCCAGCAGGGCCGCTATCCCTGGGGTAATGGCCAGCCGCCGCGTGGCGTGGCCAACCTGACCGGCGGCAACGACCGCTCCCCGAGTGGCCGCAACTGGAACAATGCCTTCGTCGCTTACGGCGACGGCTATTGGGGGCCGGCGCCGGTGGGCCGCTTCCGGGCCAATGCCTTCGGTCTGAAGGACCTGGACGGCAACACCAGCGAATGGGTCGGCGACTGCTGGCACGCCAGCTACCGCCGTGCCCCGGCGGATGGCGCTGCGTGGTTCAATCCCGGTTGCCGGTCGCGAGTGGTGCGCGGAGGCTCCTGGGCCAGTTCGCCGGCGCAGGTGCGTGCCGCATGGCGTTCGTCATCGGATTCGGATATGACTAATGCGCGGGTGGGTTTCCGCGTCGTTCGCGGCATCTGAGGCCGCCAGGGAGAGGGTGATGAGGCAAGATCCTTACGGGCGCTCGCAGTACGGGCAGGGCGGCGGGCGACGGGGCGGCGGACTGAGCAACCTGCGCTGGCTGATCCTGCTGGGTTTCCTGGTCTATGGCGGCTGCTACTACCTGAACAACCGCGTCGTCGATCCCTATACCGGCGAGAAGGTGCTGATCGACAACTCGATCGGCGTGGAAGAAGAAAAGGCCCTCGGCCTGCAGGCCTACGAAGAGATCCTGCAGCAGGAGCAACCGGTCGATCCCAACTCACAGATCGCCCAGCAGGTGCGCACCATCGCCCAGCGTCTGATCGCGAAGATTCCCGAAGTCGAAGCCGCCATCGCGGCCGAAAAGGGCACCCAGCCCAGCGGCAACTGGAAGTCCTTCGAGTGGGACGTGAACGTTATCCAGTCGGATCAGGCCAATGCCTTCTGCCTGCCCGGCGGCAAGATGGCCGTTTACACGGGCCTGATCCCGGTGGCGCAGAACGCCGACGCCGTCGCGGTGGTGATGGGTCACGAGATCGCGCACGCACTGCTCCGTCACGGCGCGCAACGCATGTCGCAGCAGAAGCTCACCCAGATCGGCCAGATGGCCGGCGCGATGAGCGGCATGGATCCGCAACAACAGCAGATGGTGATGGCCGCGATGGGGTATGGCTACCTGCTGCCCTACGCGCGCGAGCATGAGACGCAGGCGGACGAAGTGGGCCTCATGCTGGCCGCGGCCGCGTGCTTCAACCCGGAAGAAGCCGTGCCGCTCTGGCAGCGCATGAGCGAGGCCAGCGGCGGGCAGGCGCCGCCGGAATTTTCGTCCACCCATCCGAATCCCGGCACGCGCATCCAGAACCTCACCGCGCTGATGCCCAAGGCGATGGCCTACCGTCAGAAATTCTGCCCGCAGGGAGCCGCGCAATGAAGGCGTTGGCGGGCATCGTGCTGCTGGTCGCCGCAGCGTTTGCGCTGCCGGCACAGGCGGCCATCAAGGACGCACAAGCGAACGGTTTCACCGTCGAGAATTCCGAGTGGGTGCCGGTCGCACCGCAAGTAGCGTATGCGGCGCTGGTTAACGACGTCGGCCGCTGGTGGCCCGCCGACCACACCTGGTGGGGTGATGCCTCCAAGCTCTCCATCAGCGACAAGGTGGGCGGCTGTTTCTGCGAGCTCAACGGCGCGCAGCAGGCCTGGCACATGACGGTGACCTTCACCGATCCGGGCAAGCTCATGCGCATGACCGGCGGCCTTGGTCCGCTGCAGGGCATGGGCCTGGATGGCGCGCTGGAATGGCGCTTCATCGAAGAGAAGGGCGGCACCCGCATCACCCTGTGGTACCGCGCCGGCGGCTACACGCCGGATGACATGAGCGAGTTCGCGCCGGTCGTGGACAAGGTACAAGGCCTGCAGCTGGGTGGGCTGGCCGCCTTCCTGCGCAAAGGCAACGACGGCGCGCCGCGCTGACATCCACCCAACGTTCGAGGAAAGGAAGACCGCATGAGCATTCGTTTGTCGGAAAAGGACAGTGGCCGCACGCTGGGCAGCATCTCGGAGGCGGACTTCCAGATGCTGGTCGACTACATGGAAGAAGAGTCCTCCAAGGACCAGGATTACTACGTTGAACACACCGCGATCGATGCGCTGGAAAGCCTGGGCGCGAGTGTCGATTTCGTCGCACTCCTGCGCGCGGCGGTAGGCGAGTCGGAGGGCGTGGACGTGGTGTGGGAGGAAGTGTAATCGGTGCTTTGTCGGCGGCACGCCTTGTCAAACAGCCGTGAGGCGACTGCAACTCCAGCGGTGGCGCTACCAGTGCATCCAATGAGGTCGCGCAAGGTTTCGTGGGCGATGATATCGCTTGCCCTGTTGTCCGTAAGAGCCGATGCGGTATGCCTTCTGCGTCCCTTGGAAGACGACATCGCCTTAGCCAGTACGGTTTTCATCGCGACCATCACGTTAGCCAGGACGAGTGTTCCCGTCTCTGAGCTCAGGGATGGAGATAGATTCAAGGTCTTGTATGACTTCGTCGTTGCCAGACGGATCAAAGGCGAGCCCGCGACCGTCAGTCAGCTGAGTTCGGGCGCCCGCTACGACGATCCGAACGATGGCTCGACTTATCGCCAGGCCGAAACAAGCCGATTCATTCCTGGGGACCAGGTCCTCGTCGTTGCCGATGCACCTGGCATCACGCCGGTAAGCGAAATCGGCTGCACCCCTTCCAGGCCTTGGGACGATGAAACACAGAGGTCGGTCCGGAGTCTCCCGCTTTTCAGCAAGTAGTCCTCGACGTCCATCGTGATGATGATGGGTATCGCCTTCGGCTCCACCCATCCTACGTAGGAGCACCCTTCCATGGTCGCCCGCATCATTCCCATGCAGCCCGTCCGCCACCTGCCGCGGGCGATCGCGTTCTATGAAAAGCTCGGCTTCACCGTCGAGGATCGCCGCGACGACTGGGGCTGGGCGAAACTGCGCTGGGGCGATTGCCGGGTGATGCTGGATCAGTCGATCAACGTGAGCCCGGATGCGCCGCGTGGCGCCGTGCTGTACCTCTATCCTGACGACATCGAGGCCTTCCACGCCCAGGCGCAAGCGAACGGCCTGGACGTGCCCGCGCTGGATACGACGTTCTATGGCATGCGCGAGTTCAGGATCAACGATCCCGACGGCAACAGGCTTTGGATAGGGCAGGCGACCGCGGTCTGACCTCTGCGCGCGAAGGATCGCGTTGGAAGAGAGTGTGCCCAGGCACGGGCATGCCTCCCTTCCCACATGGAACCCTGCCATGCCCGTACAGCGCGATCGCCCCTATGCCGGAATGAACTTCCACGTCGACCTGGGCCTCGGCGACGGGCCCGACGCGGGCGTGTCGGAGGTCCTGTTTCCCGAAGCGCGCCTGCAGGTCAACGAGTACCGCAACGGCAACGACAAGGTGCTGGAGGCGACGAAGCTCTCCACGCTGACCCATTACGACAACCTGGTGCTGCGGCGGGGCGTGATCGGTTCGCTGGCGTGGTACCAGTGGTGGGACGAAGCACGCAACGGCGGCGACGCGCGGCGCACCATCGCCATCACGCTGCTGGACGAACAGGGCAATCCGGCGATGCGGTGGCGTTTCCTGCGGGCGCGGCCGGCAGCCTACACGCCGTCGCCGATGGATGCGGCGGCGGGGGAAACGCTGTTCGAGACGCTGGAGATCGCGTTCGAACGTTTCGAGATGGAATGACGATCAGGCCGACGGATCGCGCGGGTCGCGCAGGTATTCCAGCGCGAACCCGATGATCAGCCCGAGCAGAGCGCAGCCCAGGGCCATCGCGGCGGAGGATGGTTCCTGGCCGGTCAGGTGGAACAGTGCCAGGCCGGCGCCAATGCCGAGGAGCAGCGGGACGATGAGGCGGGGCCTAGACCACAGGTCCCCGAGCAGCGACACGATCAGTTCCATGGTGGGCTCCCGACGCTCGACGCCGGGAGCATAGCCCGGGCTGTCAGAGCTTGCTGAAGACCGTCGCCGCGACCAGCAGGCCGAAGCCGGCGACGACCAGCCAGAAGGCGTGCGGGGCCAGCACCGGCACATAGCCGAACTTGGCGGCGATACCGCCGCCGCCGAGCAGCAGCGCGATCAGCCAGACGCCGAAGGTGGGAGGGGTGAGTTTCATCGGAGCGCCTCGTGAAGGTTCGTAAAGATGTCGTCGTGCGACCTGGAATCCGGTCAGAAGCTCATGAACAGGCCGCCGTTGACCGGCAGGTTGGCGCCGGTGATGTAGTCGGCATCGTCAGCGGTAAGGAAAGCTACCGCGCGAGCGATGTCGTCGGGTTGGCCGATGCGGCCCACCGGCACGGCGGCCACGGTGCGGTCGCGGACGTCGTCGGGCATCGCCCGCGTCATCGGCGTTTCCACGTAACCCGGCGAGACGCTGTTGACGGTGACGCCCTTGCGCGCCACTTCACGCGCCAGCGACATCGAGAAGCCATGCAGACCGGCCTTCGCCGCGGCGTAGTTCACCTGGCCGAAGTTGCCGGTCTGGCCGCTCACCGAACTGATGTTGACGATGCGGCCGAAGCCACGCACCTGCATGCCGTCCACCGCATGCCGGCAGAGGTTGAACACGCTGTCCAGGTTCACGCCGATGACGGCGTCCCACTGGGCCTTGTCCATCTTGCGCAGGGTTGCATCGCGGGTGATGCCGGCGTTGTTAACCAGGATGTCGAGCGCACCATGCTGCGCTTCGACGCCGCGCACGAACGCGGCGCACGCCTCGAAGTCGGCCACGTCGACGACGGCGGTCTCGATGTCGAGTGAGGCCGTCTGAGCGTGGAAGTGGGCCAGCTGTTCGGGGGAGGCGGGCAGATCGGCGGCGATCACCTTCCGCCCGGCGCGGGCCAGTGCCTGGCAGATGGCCAGGCCCAGTCCGCCCAGGCCCCCGGTCACCACGGCGATGCGTTGGGTCATGCGGAATTCCTGTGTCGCGGGCTAAAAAAAGGCCCGCGCAACCTGCGCGGGCCGGGTTTCACTACAGGGACGATCAGCGCGCGCGCGTCTTCGGAGTTTCGCGTTGCGGGGTTTCCTTCGGCTTGACCGTCGTCGGACGGCCCAGGCCGCCGCTGAGGTTGCGCTGGAACTCCTGCCACAACTCCAGGTTGCGCTCGGTCAGCTGGTTCATCATGGTCCACGGGGTCTGGCCCAGCAGGTTGCCCATCTGGCTGCGGAACTGCTGCTGCTGCTCCATGAACAGCTGCATGCTGCGCTCCAGGTAGTTGCCCATGAAGCCCTGCAGGGAGTCGCCGTAGAAGCGGATGATCTGGCTCAGCAGCTGGGTCGACAGGACCGGCTCGCCGTCCTGCTCCTGCTCGCTGATGATCTGCAGCAGCACCGTGCGGGTCAGGTCGTCGCCGGTCTTGGCGTCGCGGACTTCGAAATCCTCGCCGTCGACGATCAGTTGGCGCACGTCCTCGATGGTGATGTAGCTCGAGATCTCCGTGTCGTACAGACGACGGTTGGGGTATTTCTTGATGATGCGGATCGCAGCCATTGAGTCTTCGCTCTAAACGCCTATACAGCCAGCATGACGCAGCGCAACAGCCCTTGCAACAGGCCACAAGGCAGGGAGTGCCTGTTCAGGCAAGGAAACATGCTGCGCAGCATGGAAAGGAACGCGACGCCCCGAGCGGGGCGTCGAGAAACGGCCAGGAGGGTGCCCGTCGGGCACCGTTCCAGGGTCACCAGCCCATGTGGTGGCCGCCGTTGATGTCGAGGTTGGAGCCGGTGATCCAGCTGGCCTGCTCGTCGACCAGGAAGGCCACCGCATAGGCGATTTCCTCAGGCTTGCCGAGGCGCCCGGTGGGGATATCGGCGGCGATCTTGGCGCGCACTTCCTCCGGCACGGCCATCACCATGTCCGTGGCTACGTAGCCCGGGGACACCGTGTTGACGGTGATGCCGAGCTTGGCGTTTTCGCGCGCCAGCGAAATCGTGAAGCCGTGCATGCCGGCCTTCGCGGCGGCATAGTTGGCCTGGCCGTACTGGCCCTTCAGGCCGTTGATCGAACTGATCTGGATGATGCGGCCCCACTTGCGGTCGCGCATGCCGTCGATGACTGGGCGGGTGACGTTGAACACCGAGTTGAGGTTGGTGTTGATGACATCGCCCCACTGGGTGGCCGACATCTTGTGGAACGTACCGTCGCGGGTGATGCCGGCGTTGTTGACGAGCACTTCGACCGGGCCCAGCGTCTGCTCGACTTCCTTGACCATCGCCTGCGCTTCATCGGGCGAGGTTACGTCGCCCTTCACCAGCGCGAAGTCGTAGCCGTCGGCCTTCATCTGCGCTTGCCACGCGCGCGCCTTCTCTTCGTTGCGGTAGTTGGTGGCGACCTTGTGGCCCATGTCGGCCAGCTTCTTGCAGATGGCGGTACCGATACCTCCGGTGCCGCCGGTGACCAGGGCGACGCGCGCTGTCATGTGGGGAATCCTCCAGATACCGTCGCAAGCCGACGGCCCCTCGATTCTAGACAGCGCCTGCGACAGGTTTGTTGTGCGCTGCAGCGAACGTCATATGTGTCACTTTCGGCAGCGATGTGGGGCGGAAATGCCGCTGTGCGGCGGTCAGCGCGCCGAGGGTGGAAGCCGCATCGGCCAGCACGGCTTCCGGCTGTCCCAGGACACGCCAGGCGGCCCGCAGGGCGGGCACCGGGGCATCGTCGTCCACGGGCAGCGCGGCCATGGACTTGGATAGCTTCTGTCCCTCTGCATCGACGATCAGCGGCAGGTGCAGGTAGTGCGGCGTGGTCAGGCCCAGCGCGCGTTGCAGCAGGATCTGGCGTGGAGTGGAATCGAGCAGATCCGCGCCGCGCACGACATCGGTGATGCCCTGGTCCGCATCGTCGACCACGACCGCCAGCTGGTACGCCCAGAAGCCGTCGGCCCGGCGCAGCACGACGTCGCCGACCTCACGGTCGACCGCTTGTTCGACAGGGCCCTGCAGGCCGTCCACGAACGCCACGCGGCTATCGTCGGCCACGCGCAGGCGGAAGGCAGCCGGGCGCGCGGGATCGCGGGCCACGCAGGCACGGTGGATGCCGCCGACGGCGGTCAGGTCGGTGCGGCTGCACCGGCACTCGAAGGCGGCACCGTCCGCCAGGAGCTGTCCGAGCGCTTCGGCGTAAAGGTCATGGCGCCGGCTTTGCCAGACGACCGGCAGATCCGAGGTCATGCCGAACGCGGCCAGCGTCGCCAGCTGGGCTTCCGCTGCGCCCGGGACTTCGCGGGGCGGATCGAGGTCCTCCACGCGGACCAGCCACTCGCCGTCGTGATGGCGCGCCAGCAGCCAGCTGCCCAGTGCTGCGACCAACGAGCCGAAATGCAGGCGGCCGGTCGGCGAGGGCGCAAAGCGGCCGCGATAGCGAGGGGCGGGATCGGTCACGGTCATTCGTCGAAAAGAGAGGAAAGCTGAACCACGCAGTCAGGCGGTTGCTTGAATTCACGTGGCCGCAACCGCAGTTCTGCGTCCGTATACCTTCGCATATTCTTCTGGAGCTTCTGTCGTGTTCACGCGTGTCGCGTTGTTCCTCGCCACCAATCTCGCCGTGTTGGTCCTGGCGGGCGTCGTCATGTCCCTGCTGGGCGTCAATCCCAACCAGATGGGGGGCTTGCTGGTGATGGCGGCGGTGTTCGGTTTCGGCGGTTCGCTGATCTCCCTGCTGACCTCCAAGTGGATGGCCAAGCGCGCCACCGGCGCGCAGGTGATCGAACAGCCGCGCAACGACGCCGAGCGCTGGCTGGTGGCCACGGTGCAGCGCCAGGCCCAGGCGGCGGGCATCGGCTTGCCGGAAGTCGCCATCTACGACGCGCCCGAGATCAACGCCTTCGCCACCGGCGCCAACCGCAACAACGCGCTGGTCGCGGTGTCGACCGGCCTGCTGCGCTCGATGAGCCGCGACGAGGCCGAAGCCGTGCTCGGCCACGAGGTCAGTCACGTCGCCAATGGCGACATGGTCACCATGGCCTTGCTGCAGGGCGTGCTGAACACCTTCGTCATCGTGTTGGCCCGCGTCGTGGGCGGCATCGTCGACGGCTTCCTTTCCGGTAACCGCGAAGGTGGCGGCCGCGGATTCGGCTACTACATCATCGTGATGGTGCTGGAGGTGGTGTTCGGCCTGTTCGCCACGATGATCGCGATGTGGTTCTCGCGCCGCCGCGAGTTCCGCGCCGACCACGGTGGCGCGACGCTGGCGGGCCGCCAGAAGATGATCTCTGCACTGGAGCGCCTGTCGCAGCAGCAGCGTCCCAGCACGCTGCCGGCGCAGGTCGAGGCCTTCGGCATCGCCGGCGGCATCGGCCAGGGCATGAAGAAGCTGTTCCTGAGCCACCCGCCGCTGGAAGAGCGCATCGCCGCGCTGCGCGCGCAGCAGGGCACGTTCGCCTGAGCCGCGCCAACGGCTCGATCAACAAGAAACCCGCCTTCCGGCGGGTTTCTTTTTTCATCCCGGGATGGCGCCGACCTCAGCCGAAGTCGTAGTTCATCGCCGGTCCGGGCGTGGCGAGGAAGTTGCCTTCCACGTAATCCACGCCGGTGGTGAACAGGAACGCCATGGTGGCCGCATCCTGGACATGCTCGGCCACGGTCAGGATGCCCAGCGCCTGCGCACGCTCTGCGATCTCCCGGATCTTCTGCTGGTGTTCCGCCGTCTTGCCCAGGTCTTCGCTGAAGACACGGTCGATCTTGAGGAAGGTGGGCTGGAAGTGCGAGAGCAACTGGAACGAATCCAGGCCCGCGCCGAAGTGCTCCAGGCCCACCTGGCAGCCGAGCTTCGCCGCGGCGGCCTGGAAGGCCTGCGCCTGGCGCAGATGAGTGAACACCTTGGCCTCCGGCGTCTGCAGCCACAGGCGGTCGCCGGGCACGTCGAGCGCGGCCAGCTGGCGTGCGATCAGGTCGAGCAGGCGGTTGTCGGCGAACGAAGCCGGGCTGACCTTCACCACCATGCGCGTGTCGTGGCCGGCGCGCTTGCGCTCGGCCAGCACCTCGATGGCGCGGTTCACCACCCAGCGGTCGATATCGTCCAGCAGGCCGTTGTCCTCGGCGATGCCGATGAAGGATTGCGGCGGTACCACTTCGCCGTTCGTCTCCATGCGCAGCAGGGTCTCGTAGACCTCGCCGGGCTCGCCCTGCAGGCTGACCACGGGCTGGAAGTACAGGTGGAAGCTGCCATCCTGCAGCGCTTCCTGGATGCGCTTGACCCAGTTCTGCACCCGCTCTTCCTCGGCGCGGTCCACGGCACCGGGGTCAAAGATCTCGAAGCGGTTGCCGCCCAGGTTGGTGGCGGTCTGCAGGCAGTCGGTCGCGCGCGTCAGCACCTGGCCCACGCTGGCGATCTTCTCGCCGATCTGCACGCCACCGATGCTGGTGGTCACCGAGGCCGAACGTTCGCCCACGTTGAAGACGTGCGAGGCGTAAGCCGCACGCAACTTGTCGGCCAAGGCGGCGGTGTGCGCGTGATTGCCTCGCAGCAGTACCGCGAAGGTCCGCTCGCCGAAGCGGGCGGCGGTGCAGGCATCGTCGAGCTTTTCCGACAGGCGCGCGGCCAACGCAGCGGCCAGCGCGTCGGCGGAATCGATGCCGATATCCTGCAGCAAGCGCTGGTAGTGGTCCGGCTCCAGCAACAGCAGCGCGTACTGGTCCTCGCCGCGCGCGACCTGGGCCACGGCGGTTTCCAGTTCGCGCAGGAAGGTGGCGCGGTTCATCAGTCCGGTGACCATGTCGCGCTGGCGCAGGTCCTCGACTTCGCGGGCCAGTTCCGGATCGAATTCCTCGCGCCGGCGGAACACCACCTGCACGCAGGGCTCGCCCTCGTAGGTGGCGGTGGCGAATTCCAGCGTGGCCGGGAAGCTGTCGCCGTCGATGCTGCGCGCTTCCAGCTCGAAACGCGGCGGCGGCGGTTCGCCCTTGCTGAGCTTCTTCAGCAGCGCCTTGAAGTCGGTGACGTACTGCGGACCCACCAGATCGAGCAGCGACAGGCCTTCAACGTCCTCGAAGGATTCGAAGCCGAACATCTCCAGATACGCATCGTTCGCCCGGATATGCATGCCTTCATGGATGTAGGCGATCGGGTCGCGCGAGGACGAGATCAGCGCATCGCAACGGCGTTCGGTTTCGCGCAGCTGGCCTTCCAGCCGGCGCTGGGAGCGGCGGGCGTCCAGGTCGCCCCATTCGCGACGCAGCACCGTCAGCACGTGGTCGAAGCGGCCGCGCAAGGCGCTGGCACGCGCGCCGGCGGCCTGGTCGGCGAGCAGGTCGGCTTCGGTCAGGCCGTCGGCCAGCACGATCACCGGGATGTCCTTGCCGCTGGCATCCACCTGCGAGAGTACGGTGGCCAACGGGATGCCCTTGGCCGAACGCGAGGCCAGCAGCAGGTCCATCGGCTGCGACGCGACCATCTGCGCCAGTTCGGCCGGGTCCAGCGGGCGGAGCGGGCGGACGGCGATGCCGCCGTTGCGCAGCGCAGAGACGATCGCCTCGGCGTCCTCGGCGCTGTCGTCCACGAGGGTCAATCGAAGGGTGGTGTCTTTGCCGATCTGCATGCAGCGGGTCCGCCAGGGGTGCGGGTTTAATACACGAAGGGGCGCGGAGCGTCCAATGCAGGCGTCGCAGATGCGGCGCGCCGTCGCAGGTTGCGCGGCCTAGAGCGGGCGCTTGCCGGTGTCGCCGGGGACCTCGCGCACCAATCGAGGCACCAGATAGCCGGACAGGCGCGCGGCGAGTGCGGCGTGCAGGTGGCGTGCCTGCGCATCGTCCACTTCGAAGTGGGCTACACCGGCGACGCGGTCGAGCTGGTGCAGGTAGTACGGCAGCACGCCGGCCGCGAACCCACGTTCGCTCAGTGCGGCCAGCGCATCCACGCTGTCGTTCACGCCCTTGAGCAGCACGGCCTGGTTCAGCAGGTGCGCGCCGGCCCCGCGCAGGCGGCCGAGTGCGGCGTCTACGGCAGGGTCGAATTCGTTGGCATGGTTGGCATGCACCACCATGGCGACCGGCCAGGGCAGGGCGGCCAGCCAGGCCAGCAGGCCGTCGTCGATGCGTTCGGGCAGGACGATGGGCAAGCGGCTGTGAATGCGCAGACGGCGCAGATGCGGGATGCCCGCCAGGGCGTCGGTCAGTTCGGCCAGCTTGCCGTTGGAGAGCGATAGCGGATCGCCGCCGGACAGCAGTACTTCCTCGATCGTCGGGTCGTGGCGGATCAGGTCCACGGCCTCGCGCCAGCCGTCGCGGGCCGCGGTCTCGTCCGCATACGGGAAATGGCGACGGAAGCAGTAACGGCAGTTAATCGCGCAGCTGCCGGTGGCGACCAGCAGGGCGCGCCCACGGTATTTCTGGATGACGCCGGTCCCGGTCCGGGCCGCGCCGTCGCCGACCGCGTCCAGGCCGAAGCCGGGGGCCGGTTTCATCTCATCGTCCAGTGGCAGCACCTGCCGCAGCAGCGGGTCGTGCGGGTCGCCATGGCGCATGCGGGCCACGAAGCCCCGGGGCACGCGCAACGGGAACTGCGCAGCGGCGTCATCCGACAGGCGCGGGGCCAGGGAGGCCAGTCCCAGCAGGTCGAGCAGCTCGCGCGGATCGCGCACGGCCTCCCTCATGGCCTGCTGCCAGCGGGCGGGCTGCAGCGCGGCAGGCTGTCGGGGGTCGGGGGCTGCGGTTATCATGTCGGGTCTGGAAACAAGCACCCGCCGGGTCCGGCGGGCTCCCCATTCTATCCGGCCGGCCGTGTTCCGCGGCGGGTTTGTCTTACCCAAGGAGTTTACCCATGGCCAGTTACGGCATGAACGACGTCAAGAACGGGATGAAGATCCTGATCAACAACGACCCGGCGGTCATCAGCGACACCGAGTACGTCAAGCCGGGCAAGGGCCAGGCCTTCACCCGCGTGAAGTACCGCCTGATCAAGAGCGGCCGCGTGCAGGAAATCACCATGAAGAGCACCGACTCGGTCGAGGCGGCGGACGTGGTGGACACCGACATGCAGTACCTCTACTCCGATGGCGAGTACTGGCACTTCATGCAGCAGGAGACCTTCGAGCAGGTGCAGGCCGACAAGGCCGGCATGGGCGGCGCCGAGAAGTGGCTAAAGGGTGAAGAAGACTGCGTCGTCACGCTGTGGAACGGCAACCCGATCCAGGTGACCCCGCCGAACTTCGTCGAGCTGAAGATCACCGAGACCGACCCGGGCGTGAAGGGCGACACCGCCGGCACCGGCGGCAAGCCGGCCACGCTGGAAACCGGCGCCGTCGTGCGCGTGCCGCTGTTCGTCGGCCAGGACGAGGTCATCAAGGTCGACACCCGCACCGGCGAATACGTCAGCCGCGTCAAGTGATTCCGGCGTGATCCCGCAACTGGCTATCTACCTTGGCGTCTGGGCCATCGGCGTACTGATCGCCGGGCTGGGCGTGATGCTGTGCTGGAACGCGACCCTGCCGCGGCTGTTCCCCAGCGTGCCGCGGCTGGGCTATGGACGTGCCCTGGCCCTGATGCTGCTGTGCTGGCTGCTGTTCGGCGCCGGTGCCATCGGCCTGAGCTACACGCTGGGATTCTGAGCCGAGGCCCCATGAGCGACCGCACCCCCGAAGCCTGCGACCTGTTGATCGAAGCCGGCTTCGTGGTGCCGGTCGTCCCGCACGGGGTCGTGCTGGAAGACCATGCGGTCGCCGTCACCGGTGGCCGCATCGTGGCGATCCTGCCACTGCAGGACGCACGGCTGCGCTTTGCGCCTCGCGAGACGGTGTCGCGCCCGGAGGCTGCGCTGATTCCCGGCCTGGTGAACGCGCACACGCACAACCCGATGACGCTGCTGCGCGGCGTCGCCGATGACCTGCCGTTGAAGGTGTGGCTGCAGCAGCACATCTGGCCGATCGAAGGCACGGTGATCGGGCCGGATTTCGTGGCCGACGGCATCACCCTGGCGATCGCGGAAATGCTTCGCGGTGGCACCACCTGCGTCAACGAGAACTACTTCTTCCCGGACGTGCAGGCGGCCACGTACAAGCGCTATGGCTTCCGTGCGCGCGTCGGCCTGCCGGTGATCGACTTCCCCACCGCATGGGCGATGTCGGACGACGAGTACTTCGAGAAGGCCGGCGAGGTGCACGACCAGTGGCGCGATGATGCCCTGATCGCGACCGCCTTCGCTCCGCATGCGCCGTACACCGTCAACGACGCCAATTTCGAGCGCGTGCGGATGCTCGCCGACCAACTGGACGTGCCGGTGCACTTGCACCTGCACGAGACGGCGCAGGAAGTGGAACAGTCGATCGAACAGTACGGTCAGCGCCCGATCGCGCGCCTGGACCGGCTGGGCCTGGTCAACGACCGCCTGATCGCCATCCACATGACCCAGCTGACCGAGGCGGAGATCCACCTGTGCGCCGAGCGCGGCGTCAGCGTGGTGCATTGCCCGGAATCCAACCTCAAGCTCGCGTCCGGTTTCTGCCCGGCCTGTGCGCTGGAGCGCGCCGGCGTGAACCTGGCCGTCGGCACCGACGGCTGCGCCAGCAACAACGATTTGGACATGTTCAGCGAGACCCGCACGGCCGCCTTGCTGGCCAAGGCGGTGGCGCAGGATGCCGCCGCGCTGGATGCGTTCTCCGCGCTGCGTGCAGCAACGCTGGGCGGCGCGAAGGCGATCGGTTTCGACGATCAGGTGGGCTCCATCGAGCCGGGCAAGCAGGCAGACCTGGTCTGCGTGGATCTGTCCGCGTTGGAAACCCAGCCGCTCCACCACGTGGTGTCCCAGCTGATCTACGCGACCGGTCGCCAGCAGGTCAGCGATGTCTGGATCGCGGGCCGGGCCAAGCTGCTGCAGCGCACGCTGGTGGATATCGACATCGACGGCGTGATCGCGAACGCGCGCCAGTGGCGCGAGCGGATCGCCGGCATCCGCCTGTCCTGAGCCGTGCGTGACGGCGTCATGGCCGGGTCCGATCTACAATGACCCCATGACGACCACGACTGCGCCCCGCGACGACAATTTCAGCCAGGCCGAGCTCGACAAGTTCGGCGCGCTTGCCAACCGCTGGTGGGACCCCGACGGTCCCCAGAAGGCGCTGCATGCGCTCAACCCGGTCCGCGTGCAGTACGTGCGCGATCGCGCACGACTGACCGGTGCCATGGCGCTCGACGTCGGCTGCGGTGGCGGCCTGCTGAGCGAGGCGCTGGCGCGGGAGGGTGCGCAGGTCACGGCCATCGACCTGGCGCCGGAACTGGTGAAGGTGGGTCGGCTGCACAAGCTCGAATCCGGCGTGCAGGTGGACTACCAGCTGCGCTCGGTCGAATCGCTGGCCGAGGAGCGTCCCGGCAGCTTCGACGTCGTCACCTGCATGGAGATGCTGGAGCACGTGCCGGATCCGGCGTCGATCATCCGCGCCTGCCACACGCTGCTGAAGCCCGGCGGCCGGCTGTTCCTGTCCACGCTCAACCGCACGCCCGCTGCGTTCGCGTTGGCGATCGTCGGTGCGGAGTACATCGCGCGCCTGCTGCCCAAGGGGACGCACCACTACCAGGAATTCATTCGTCCTTCCGAGCTCGCCTGCTGGCTGCGCGAAGCCGGGTTCCAGCTCGAGGACGTGACGGGACTGGCGTACGAGCCGTGGCGCCACCGCGCACGGCTGTCGTCGCGCACCGACGTGAACTACCTCGCCAGTGCGGTGAAGTTGTGAACGCCGTGGGGTTCCCGCGCGCGGCGCTGTTCGACTTGGACGGCACGCTGCTGGACAGCGCGCCGGACATGCTCGCCACCGCCAACCGCATGCGCGCGTCACGCGGCGTCGGGCCGATGACGCTGGAGGCCCTGCGGCCGCACGTATCGAAGGGCGCGCGCGCCATGCTTGCCGCCGCGTTCCCCGAGATGGAGCAGGGTGCCCGCGAGGCGATGGTTCCCGAGTTCCTGGCGATCTACCAGGAAGAGTTGGGCCATCACAGCGTGCTGTTCGCCGGCGTCGCCGACATGCTGGCCGCGCTGGAGGCGGCGGGCAGCACGTGGGGCATCGTCACCAACAAACCCGAGTACCTCGCGCGCGACATCCTGCCGCAGCTGGATTGGCAGACGCGCTGCGCCGTGCTGATCGGCGGCGACACGCTCGCCGAGAAGAAGCCGCATCCGCTGCCGCTGCAGGTCGCGGCCGAGCGGATCGGCATCGCCATCGCCGACTGCGTGTACGTGGGCGACGACGAGCGCGACATCCAGTCGGCGCGTGCCGCCGGCATGCCGTCCATCGCCGCGTTGTGGGGGTACCGGCAGGCGCATGAAGTGCCCGCGCAATGGCAGGCCGATGTCATGGTCGAGCTGCCTGCGGCCCTCATCGAGCCGTCGGCATGGCCCTCGACCCGGCCGTTGTAGGAGCGACGTAAGTCGCGACCGCACGGTTGCAGTCCTCAATTGTTTCAGCAGCGAATAGAGAACGTGTTGCGTCCAGTCGCCCGTGCGCGCCAGCATCACGGTCGCGACTTACGTCGCCCCTACAAGGTTTGATGGCATGTCCGATTCCGCCGCCCTCGACAGCTTCCTGGAAAAATGGCGCGTGCGCTGGCCGGAATGGTCGGTGGCGGAGGTGTTCGTCGCGCCGTCGCGCCGGGAGGTGGCCGTAGCCTGGTTCGCGCTGCTGCAAGAGTTCGACGACGTGCTGAACATCGCCGGCGATCCGCTGCCGGCGGACGCCAAGCTGGCGTGGTGGGGCGAAGAGCTGCGCGGCTGGGCCACCCAACGCTCACGCCATCCGCTGGGGCGTCGCCTCGAACCCGTGCACGCCGACTGGGCGCGGCTGGCCGACGCGCTGCCGACACTGATCGACGCGCGCACGCGCGCCCTGAGTGCTGAGACGGCCTTCGGGTCCCTGCTCAGCTACGCGGAGGCGGTCGCGGTCGTCGAAGCCGGCGTACTCGGCCGTGCGCCCGCATCGCAAGCGGTCGTGGCCCAGATGTTGGCCACGCGACTCACCGAGGTGGGGCCGGGCGCGGTTCCGATCGACGTGCAGCAGGGCAGGAGCGATGTCGACCGTCTGCGCGCATGGTCCGCGTCGCTCAGCGAAGGGTGGCCGCCTGGCCAGGGCGCCCGCGAGCGTCGCCTGTTGTCGGCCTACGCACAGGGGCGCCTGCGTCGCTTCGCCCGCCGCGGTGAACCCGCGCCGCTGCCATCGCGGGCCGCGCTGCTGTTTACCGGCTGGCGTGCCGCGCGCGGCGACTGAACACACGGCCTATCGTCGCGATAGTCTGCGGAATGCATCGTAACGGACTGTTTCATCTAGCGATTCGGGGCAGGGGGTACAATGCGCGGCATCCACTCCCCCGTGCATGACGATGACTTCCTCGCTCCCCGTGGCGCCCCGCGCCGACCTGCCTGACGTCGCCCACCAGCGCGTGCCGCTGGCGCGCCCGCTGGACTGGGTCGGCATGGAGAACATCGCGTTGCCGGTCCGCATTCCGGACGGGCAGGGCGGGCAGCTGCAGGTGGCGGCCAGCATCGACCTGTCGGTGAACCTGGCCAACGCCGATGCGCGCGGCATCCACATGTCGCGGCTCTACCTGGAGCTGCAGGACGGCCTGGCGCGCGAAGCCATCACTCCCGCGGGCCTGCGCCACCTGCTGCAGACCAGCGTCGATTCCCAGGCAGGCCTGGCGACGCAGGCCCGCCTGCGCATCCGCTACGAGGCGCTGCTTCAGCGCAAAGCGCTGGAGAGCGACTACGCCGGCTGGAAGCGCTATCCGGTCGAAATCGAGGCGACGCTGACTGATGGCCATCTCGTGCTGGCGCTGTCGTTCGCCGTCGAATATTCCAGCACCTGCCCGGCGTCGGCTGCATTGTCGCGCCAGGCCAACGCGGAGCGCTTCGCTGAAGACTTCGCCGCCGCGCGTCCGCTGTCGGTGAACGTGGTGCACGACTGGCTCGCTTCCGAGCGCGGCCTAGCCGCTACGCCGCATGCGCAGCGCAGCCGGGCCAGCGTGCGCGTCGAGTTGCGTCCGCAGTTCGATGAGCTGCCGCTGGTCGCCTTGGTCGATGCCCTCGAGGCCGCGCTGGCCACGCCGGTGCAGACGGCGGTCAAGCGCGTGGACGAGCAGGCCTTCGCCCGGCTCAATGCCGAAAACCTGATGTTCTGCGAAGACGCCGCCCGGCGCGTGGCGTCGGTGCTCGCCGGTGATCCGCGCATCGCCCGTTACGACGCCACCGTGGCGCACTACGAGAGCCTGCACCCGCACGACGCGGTGGCCCGCGTCTGCGGCAGCAACGACTGAGGCCAGGTCTGTGGAGCCCCGGTCGCGAGACCGGCGCTTCTACTTCCCGCGTTCGAGCACCAGCAGCGGGTCCATGCGCACGTCGAACCGCGCCCACCAGAATCAGAAGCGTCAGGGGCCATCAACGCGCCGCAGCGCGCCTGTGGGGCGAACAACGGGTTTCTATTTACCGCGTTCGAGCACCAGCAGCGGGTCGATGCGCACGTCGAACCAGTTCATCCCCCAATGCAGATGCGGCCCCGTCGCGCGGCCGGTGGCGCCGACGGCACCGATCACCTGTCCGGGTTCGATGCGGTCGCCCACCTTCACGTCGATGCGCGACAGGTGCAGGAAGTTCGAACTGACGCCATACCCGTGGTCGAGCAACACCGTGCCCCCCGTCAGGTAGAGGTCCGGCGCCGCGAACGTCACGACACCACCCGCCGGCGCCTTCACCGGCGTGCCGGTCGGCGCGGCGATGTCCATCCCGGAATGACCGGCGCCGGGCTGCCCGTTGTAGACGCGCGCATTGCCGAAGCGCCCACTGATGCGGCCCTGTACCGGCCACTGGAAGGCTTGGGCGAAGTCGGTGCGCTCATCGTCGCGCAGGCGCGCGGCGGTCACCAGCGCTTGTTCGCGCTTGATGCGGGCGGCGATCTCGGGCGGTGGATTGACGGTCTTCGGCGGCACGCCGTTGACGTGCTCGACGGGCCAATCACGCGGGGTGACGGTGATCTCGGTGACCAGCTCCGCCACGTCGTGGCGGGGAGGGCCGGGGAGAATCACGCCTATCCGTATCGGTCCCTGTTCGTCGCGACCGACACCGAATACGACGGTGCCATAACGGCTGACCCGCAGCGTCCGCGCTCCGTAGTGCACCGAGCTGCCGGGCGGCACCTTGCCGAAGACCAGGGCGCCTTGGGACACGCTGGTGGGGAAGATCACGCGTTGGTCGGCCGCCGGCGCGACCGGGGCGTCCTGCGCCGCCACGCGCGGCATGCCGCCCATGCAGATCGCGGCGAGCAGCGCCGCGACCGCCGCCTTCAACGGGCGAACTCCAGGCGCTGGCCGTTCGGCGTGCCCACGAGGTGTTCGCCATTCCAGACCATGCGGCCGTTGACCCACGTGGCACCGATCCGCGAACGGAACGTGCGGCCCTCGAACGGCGACCAGCCCACCTTGGACAGCACGTCTTCGCGCTTCACGGTGAACGGTTCGTCATCGATCAGGACCAGGTCGGCGAAATAGCCTTCGCGCAGGTAACCGCGCTCCTTCACGTCGAACAGCTGCGCCGGGGCGTGGGCGAATTTCTGCACCACGCGGGTGACGTCCATGCGCTTCTCGTGCACCAGCTCCAGCGCGGCGACCAGCGCGTATTGCACCAGCGGCAGGCCGGACGGCGCCTGCACGTAGGGCTTCTCCTTCTCTTCCAGCGTATGCGGCGCGTGGTCGGTGGCGAGCACGTCGATCACGTCGTCCACCAGGGCCTTGATCAGCGCCTCGCGGTCGCTGGCGTCCTTGATGGCGGGGTTGCACTTGATCAGGTTGCCCAACGCCGCATAGTCCGCGCGGTCGAAGCGCAGAAAGTGGATGCAGGTTTCCGCGGTGATCCGCTTGCGCGCGCCATCCGGGTGCACCAGCGGACCCGGCGTGAACAGCGCCAGCTCGTCGGCGGTGGAGATGTGCAGCACGTGCAGGCGGGTGCCGTGCTTGCGTGCCAGCGACATCGCCAGGCGGGTGGACTTGATGCAGGCCTCGCGGCTGCGGATGTCCGGGTGGTGCTCGGCGCTGAGCGCGTCGCCGTACTTGGCCTGGAACGCCGCCAGGTTGGCGTCGATCATCGGCGTGTCTTCGCAGTGGGTGATGATCGGCGTGGGCGCCTCGCGGAAGATCGCGTCCAGGGTGTCGGGGTCGTCGACCAGCATGTTGCCGGTGGAGGCGCCCATGAACACCTTGATGCCCGGCGCGGTCTTCGGGTCCAGCGTGCGGATCGCCTCCAGGTTGTCGTTGCTGGCGCCCATGTAGAAGCCGTAGTTGCCCCAGGCGCGGCCCTTGGCCCGCTGGTACTTGTCTTCCAGCGCCGCGGCATCCAGCGTCGGCGGGCTGGTGTTGGGCATGTCCATGAACGTGGTCAGGCCGCCGGCCACGGCCGCGGCCGATTCGGTGGCCATGTCGCCCTTGTGGGGCATGCCGGGCTCACGGAAATGCACCTGGTCGTCGATCATCCCCGGCAGCAGCAGGCGGCCGGCGGCATCGATCACGGTGTCCTCGCCCTGCGGGCGGATCTCGGCGGCGATGCGGGCGATGCGGCCGTTCTCGATGCGCAGGTCGCCCTCGGTGACGCGGCCTTCGTTGACCAGACGGGCATTGACGATGACGGTGGCGGGCATCAGGGATTCCTGGAGGAGCGGGGGGAGGGGGCGTGCGCATGGCCGCACGAGGACGGTACAGGATCGTGGCCGCCGGGGTGCAGCGGGTGGCAGCGGGCGATCCGCCGCACGGCCAGCCAGCTGCCCTTCAGCGGTCCGAAGCGGCCGATCGCCTCCATGGCGTACTCCGAGCAGGAGGGCACGAAGCGGCAGCGCGGGCCCAGGAGCGGGCTGATGAAGCGCTTGTAGCCCTTCAGCAACAGGATGAGCAGGCGGGAGAGCATGCACCCGATGATACCGCGTCGGGTTGCCGCTGCCTCCCGGGTAGGCTATAAAAGCGCGCTTTCCCGATGCTCGGGAAGAACAAGGAAGCGCTGTTCGTGGCTGCAAAGAAACCTGCGAAGAAGGCCGCCAAGGCCGCCAAGAAACCCGCTCAGACCGTCGCCAAGAAGCCTGTCGCCAAGAAGGCTGTCGCCAAGAAACCGGCCCCCAAGCCGGCGGTGAAGAAAGCGGCCCCCAAGCCTGTCGCCAAGAAGCCCGTCGCCAAGAAGGCGGCGCCGGTGAAGAAGCCGGCTGCCAAGCCGGTGGCGAAGAAGGCCGCACCGGTCAAGAAGGCGGCGGCCAAGCCAGCCAAGCCCGCAGTCGCCAAGAAGCCCGCGCCCGCGCCGGCCACCAAGGCGCCCGTCGCCAAGGCGGCTCCGGTGAAGGCGCCGGCCAAGGCCACGAAGCCCGCTCCTGCCAAGCCCGCACCGAAGCCCGCTGCAAAGCCGGCTCCGGCAAAGTCCGCCCCCACCGCGGCTGCGACCAAGTCCCCCGCCCAGGCGCCTGCCCCCAAGGCAGCCGCCCCGGCTCCGGCCCCCGCCGCCAAGGTTCCGTCCCCCCCGAAGCCTGTGCCAGTCCTGAAACCGAATACTAAGACCGCCAAAGCCTCAGCCCCCGTCGAAGCCCCCGTGAGCTCGCGTCCCGCCGTCACTCCTCGCCCCGTGGGCAAGGTCGCGGTGGCCGTAGCCGCCAAGCCTGCGGCGCCGGTCGTGCGCGGCAAGGTGAAAGAAGTGCCCTACAAGACCGACGAAGCCACCGGTCGCCCGATCGTGCCGACCGGCTACAAGCCCTCGCCCGAAGAGGAGTACATGAGCCCGTTGCAGCTCGAGTACTTCCGCCAGCGCCTGCTGCAGTGGCGTGGCGACCTGGTCGAGGAGTCCAAGCAGACCATCGAGAACCTCAAGGACGAAGTCCGTGACATCGGCGACGAAGCCGAGCGCGCGACGCGCGAGACCGAGAACTCCCTGGAACTGCGCACCCGCGACCGCTACCGCAAGCTGATCGGCAAGATCGACAGCACGCTCAAGCGTCTGGAAGGTGGCGACTACGGCTACTGCGTCGACACCGGCGAAGAAATCGGCCTGGATCGCCTCGAGGCGCGCCTGACTGCCGAGCGCACCATCGACGCCCAGGAACGCTGGGAACACCTGCAGAAGCAGCAGGGCGACTGAGCCTGCCGACGGATGCACCGCGGACCCCGCTTCGGCGGGGTTCTGCGTTTCTGGAACCTCTCCAGCCAGGAGGCGCCGTGCAGCACGAAGATTTCATGCGCCAGGCTGTGGCGTTGGCGCGCGCCAACATCGTGGACGGAGGCCGGCCGTTCGGCGCGGTCGTGGTCAGGGCCGGCGAAGTGGTGGCCCGCGCGGCCAACGGCATCCATCGCGACCACGACCCCACCGCGCACGCGGAGTTGCTGGCCATTCGCGAGACCGCACACCGCCTGGGCACGCCACGCCTCGAGGGCTGCGTGGTCTACGCCAGCGGCCACCCCTGTCCGATGTGCCTGGCCGCCATGCACCTGTGTGGCATCGCCGAAGCGTGGTACGCCTATGGCAACGACGAGGGCGAGCCGTATGGCTTGTCCACCGCCGAGGTATACCGGGAGATGGCGCGGCCACCGGCCGACCACCGGAGGCTGCAGGTGCGCGCGCTCAAGCCCGAGGGCGAGCAAGGCCTTTACGACGCGTGGCTCGCGCGCCGCTGACGCCGCGCGCGGGTGTTGCCGTCACTGCAGCTCGCGCAGGTCCAGCCGCCGTAGCCGCGGCGCCTTCCACGCGGTGACGCCGGCGACGGACAGGATCGCGAAGCCGCCGATGATGACCGCGGGCACGAGGCCGAGCAGTTTGGCCATCGTGCCGGCGTAGAACGCGCCGAGTTCATTCGACGAGCTGACGAAGATGCCGTTGATCGACGACACGCGTCCGCGCATTTCGTCCGGCGTGGACAGCTGCAGGATGGTCGAGCGCACGACCACCGACACGCCGTCGCACATGCCGTAGAACAGCAGGATCGCCGCCGACAGCCAGAAGCTGCGCGACAGGCCGAATGCGATCACGCTCAGGCCGAAGCCCATCACCGCGAACAACAGCACGCGGCCGGCGTGCTTCTGAAGCGGGTGGCGCGCCAGCCAGAGCCCGACGCAGACCGAGCCCGCCGCCGGCATCCCGCGGAGGATGCCCAGGCCTTCCGGTCCGTAGTGGAGGATGTCGTGGATGAAAGCGGGCAGCATCGCGACGACACCGCCGAGCAGTACCGAGAACATGTCCAGCGCCATCGCGCCGAGCATGATCTGGTTGTTCCAGACGAAGCGCGCGCCCTGCGCGATGCTCGCGAACACGGGCAGGCTCACGGCCGGAGGACCGGGCTCCTCCACCTTCAATCGGGCAAGCACGGTGGCCGCTAGCAGGGCGAACACCACCGCGGTGGCATACGACAACGTCTTGCCGCCGAACCCCACCAGCACGCCACCCAGTGCCGGCCCGGTGACCAGCGCGGCCTGGAAGATCACGCTGCCCAGTCCCGCCGCACGCACGAAGTCCTCGCGCGGCAATACCTTGGCGAACAGTGCGTTGTAGACCGGGCTCAGAAATGAGCGCGCCATGCCGGTCAGCGCGATCGCGGCGTAGATAGGCCACGTCCCGTGGAAAGGCAGCCAGCCGGCGGAGACCGCCACCAGGATCACCGCGGTCGTCGCGAGTGCGGCACATGCCACCATGCCGACGCGTCGGCGCGGCAGGTGATCGACCAGATAGCCCGCGAAGGGCGCCACGCAGAAGAACGGCAGGACTTCCGCCAGGCCCACCAGGCCAAGCGAGAACGTGTCGTGGGTCAGTTCGTAGATATGCCAGCCGACCGTTACCGCGACGATCTGGTACGACAGCAGCGCGCAGATGCGGTACGCCAGTACCGCCGCATAGCCGCGGTTGCGCAGCAGCGAGAAGGGGGAAGGGGCCCGGCCGTCGCTCACTTCGCGTTGGCGGCCGTCTCGCGGATGAAGGCCAGCAGCGAGGCCAGGCCGTTGCTGCGGGTGGGCGAGAGGTGCTTGGCCAAACCGATGTCGGCGATGTAGTCCGGCGTGGTCTCCAGGATCTCCGCGGCCGAGCGACCCGAGTAGACGCGCAGGGCCAGGAAGATCAGCCCGGAGACGATCGCCGAATCGCTGACGGCATGGAAATCCAGCTTGCCCGCGTCGCCCTCGGGCACGATCCAGACCATCGACTGGCAGCCGAGCAGGCGATGCTCCTCGCGCTTCCAGTCGTCCGGGAACGGCGGCAGCTTGCGGCCCAGGTCGATCAGGTATTGGTAGCGTTCGGACCAGTCGCTGAAGAAGGCGAATTCGTCCTTGATGGCCGCTTGCGCATCGGCGGCGGTCGGTTCGAGCGGGAAGATCGTGTCGGTCATGGGGATTCCGGGAGCGCGGCGTCGCCGGCTCCCTGATGGGGATGGATCAGGCGCGCTTCCAGCGTACGCCCTGCGGCGTGTCTTCCAGCAGGATGCCTTCGGCCGCTAGCTGGTCGCGGATGGCGTCGGAGCGGGCGAAGTCGCGTGATTTCTTCGCGGCGATGCGCTCGTCGATCAGGGCCTGGATGCGGGCGTCGTCGTCACTGGATGTGCCGCGGCCAAACCACTCGGCGGGATCCTGCTGGAGCAGGCCCAGCACGCGCCCGGCACCGAGCAGTTCGCTCTTCAGGCGCGCGCGGTCCTGCGTCGTCGTTGCCTTGCGGGCGTCGGCGGCGATGCGGGCGATTTCAGCCAGCGCCAGCGGCGTGTTGAGGTCGTCGTCCAGCGCGTCCTCGATGGCCTGAGGGGTCTGCGGTGCGCTTGCGGTGTCGCCCAGGTCGCGCAGCGTGCCATACAGCCGGTCCAGCGTGTTCTTCGACTGCTCCACCAGCGACTCGGACCAGTCCAGCGGCTGCCGGTAGTGGGCGGAGAGCAGGGCGTAGCGCAGCGCTTCGGGCGGATGCTGCTGGAGCAGGTCGTGGACCTTCTCGATGTTGCCTAGCGACTTGCTCATCTTGGCGCCGCCGAAGTTGAGCATGCCGTTGTGCAGCCAGAAGCGCGCGAACGTCTTGTGCGAACCGTCGGCGTGCTTGTGTGCGCATTCGCTCTGCGCCACTTCGTTCTCGTGGTGCGGGAACTGCAGGTCCACGCCACCGGCGTGGATGTCGATGGTCTCGCCCAGATGGGCGGCGGCCATCGCCGAGCATTCGATATGCCAACCAGGGCGACCGACGCCCCAGGGCGACTCCCAGCCCGGCAGGTCCGGCGTGGAGGGCTTCCACAGCACGAAATCGCCCGGATCGCGCTTGTAGGGCGCCACTTCGACGCGGGCACCGGCCAGCATCTCGTCCGGATCGCGGCCCGAGAGCTTGCCGTACTCGGCGAAGCTGCCCACGGCGAACAGCACGTGGCCTTCGGCCGCATAGGCGTGCCCGCCGACGATCAGCTGCTCGATCATCGCGATGATGTGCGGGATGTGAGCGGTCGCGGCCGGCTCGATGTCCGGGGAGAATTCGCCCGTCACCCCCAACCCGGCCATGTCCTCGCGGTAGGCGGCCGCGTAACGGTCGGTGATGGCCGAGATCGCCACGCCCAGTTCCTTGGCCGCGGCGTTGATCTTGTCGTCCACGTCGGTGATGTTGCGCGCGTAGCGCAACTGGCCGTAGCGGCGCCGCAGCAGGGCGGCCAGCACGCCGAATACCACGGGGCCACGCGCGTTACCGATATGGACGTAGTTGTAGACGGTGGGCCCGCAGACGTACATCGTGGGGCAGGCAGGATCGAGCGGCGCGAACGGCTCGACCCGGCGCGTCAGGTTGTTGTGCAGGCGCAGGGTCATGGGCGTGGGGCAGGGGATACCCGGTCGATTCTACCGGTTGCGCCCCGGACCGGCACTTGGCCGCGTCCGAGGCCCGATGTTCAGCCCCACTCAAGGCGCGATGCCTACACTGTGACACCGGGATACCACTTACAGGCCACATGCACCGCTTCCGCGCCGTCCTTCTCCTGTCCTGCCTGCTCGCCTGCGCACCCGCCATGGCGCAGGAGCGGGTGATCCCGACGGAGAACGTGCGGCTGGACTACGCTCAGGTACTCAGCGTGGAGCCGGTGTACCAGACCCTGCGAGCGACGCGTACCGAGCAGCGCTGCGACGAGGTCCCCGCGCCCAAGCCCGAACCCGCCGCCCAGGACGAGAGTCGCTGGTCGAAGGTGGTCAGTTCGGTGAAGGGTTGGTTCGGTGGAGGGCAAGAGACAGCGTCGCCACCGGTGGCCGCGCCGACCACGACGGTCCGCACCAACTGCCGGGCCGTGCCGGTGGAGCGTGAGTTCCAGCGGCCCATCGCCTACGACGTGGATTACATCTACAAGGGCGTGAAATACCGCTCCCGCCTGGCCGAGGATCCCGGCAACCGCTTGCGGATCCGTGTGTCGGTGGTGCCCTACGTCACCCCCATGCAGCCCGCCGCCAGCACGCCCTGAGTGCTGCCACCCTTCCAAGGTAGCCTTGCGCTGCGCCGCAGCACATGCGAGCATTCGCGGCCATGAAGATGAACGCACAAGCCCATGCAGCCAGCGCGGCCTCCCAGGCCTCGAGCATGACGTCGCGTGCCCGTCGACCGGAATCCTGCATCTAGCTGGGTACCCCGGACGTCGTCGCTTGTTCACCGGAACCCAGCCAGAGGCTGGGTTTTTTCGTTTCTGATCCCCGCAATGCCACATTCCCGAAACCAGGATGCCGTAATGAAGCACTTCTTGAACACGCAGGACTGGAGCCGCAGCGAACTGGACGCCTTGCTCACGCAGGCGGCCCTCTACAAGCAGCACAAGCTGGGTGATGCGCTGAAAGGCAAGTCGATCGCGCTGGTGTTCTTCAATCCTTCGATGCGTACCCGTACCAGCTTCGAGCTGGGCGCGTTCCAACTGGGCGGCCACGCGGTCGTGCTGCAGCCGGGCAAGGACGCATGGCCCATCGAGTTCAACCTGGGCACGGTGATGGACGGCGACACCGAGGAACACATCGCCGAGGTGGCCAAGGTGCTCGGCCGTTACGTGGACCTGATCGGCGTGCGCGCCTTCCCGAAGTTCGTCGACTGGGCCTACGACCGCGAGGACATCGTCCTGAAGTCCTTCGCCAAGTACTCGCCGGTGCCGGTGATCAACATGGAGACGATCACCCATCCCTGCCAGGAGCTGGCGCATGCGCTGGCGCTGCAGGAGCACTTCGGCACGTCCGACTTGCGCGGCAAGAAGTACGTGCTCACCTGGACCTATCATCCCAAGCCGCTGAACACCGCGGTCGCCAATTCCGCGCTGACCATCGCCACCCGCCTGGGCATGGACGTGACCCTGCTGTGCCCGACGCCGGACTATGTGCTCGATGAGCGCTACATGGGCTGGGCCGAGCAGAACGTCGCCGAGAGCGGCGGTTCGCTGCGCGTCAGCCACGACATCGAGAGCGCCTACCGCGGTGCCGACGTCGTTTACGCCAAGAGCTGGGGCGCCTTGCCGTTCTTCGGCAACTGGGAACCCGAGAAGCCGATCCGCGACCAGTACAAGCACTTCATCGTCGACGAAGCCAAGATGGCGCTCACCAACAACGGCGTCTTCAGCCACTGCCTGCCGTTGCGCCGCAACGTGAAGGCCACCGACGGCGTGATGGACTCGCCGCAGTGCATCGCCATCGACGAAGCCGAGAACCGCCTGCACGTGCAGAAGGCCATCATGGCCGCACTGATGCAGCAGTAATCCCACTGAATCCCGAACAGAACGCACCCCCATGAACCAGTCCAAAGACATCGTCCTCGCCTTCTCCGGCGGCCTCGACACCAGCTTCTGCGTGCCCTACCTGAAGGAGCGCGGCTGGAACGTGCACACCGTGTTCGCCGACACCGGCGGCGTGGATGCCGAAGAACGCGCCTACATCGAACAGCGCGCCGCCGACCTGGGCGTGGCCAGCCACGTCACCGTCGATGGCGGTCCCGCGATCTGGGACGGCTTCGTCAAGCCGTTCGTGTGGGCGGGCGAGGGCTACCAGGGCCAGTACCCGCTGCTGGTGTCCGACCGCTACCTGATCGTCGACGCCGCGCTGAAGCGCGCGGCCGAGCTGGGCACGAACGCGATCGCGCACGGCTGCACCGGCATGGGCAACGACCAGGTGCGCTTCGATCTCGCCGTGAAGGCCAGCGGCGACTACCGCATCGTGGCGCCGATCCGCGAGATCCAGAAGGAACACACCCAGACCCGTGCCTACGAACAGGCCTACCTGGAAGAGCGCGGCTTCGGCGTGCGCGCCAAGCAGAAGAGCTACACCATCAACGAGAACCTGCTGGGCCTGACCATGTCCGGCGGCGAGATCGATAAGTGGGAAGCGCCGGGCGAGGGTGCCCGCGGCTGGTGCGCGCCGCGCGCCGAGTGGCCGGTGGAGCCGCTGCGGGTCACGGTCGGCTTCAAGAACGGTGAAGCGGTCAGCCTGGATGGCCAGGCCATCGGCGGCGCTGCGTTGTTGGCGAAGTTGAACGCCTTGTTCGCGCCGTACGGCGTGGGCCGCGGCGTGTACACCGGCGACACCGTGATCGGCCTGAAGGGTCGCATCGTGTTCGAAGCGCCCGGCCTGGTGTCGCTGCTGGCCGCGCATCGCGCGCTGGAAGAAACCGTGCTGACCAAGCAGCAGAACCGCTTCAAGCCCGAGATCGCGCGCAAGTGGGTCGAGCTGGTGTACGAAGGCTTCTACCACGATCCGCTGAAGGCCGACCTGGAAGCGTTCCTGCAGTCCTCGCAGGCCACCGTCAACGGAGAAGTGGTGCTGGAGACCCGCGGCGGCCGCGTCGATGCGGTGGCCGTGACCTCGCCGCACATCCTCAATGCCAAGGGCGCGACGTACGCACAGTCCGCCGACTGGGGCGTGGAGGAAGCGGAAGGCTTCATCAAGCTGTTCGGCATGAGCTCGACCCTGTGGGCCGAGATCAACCGCTGACCGGAACGCTCCGATGAGCGCTCTGCGCATCAGCACGGACAAGGCGGAGCTGGACCTGCCGTTGATCCATCGTTTCCTCTCGACCCAGGCGTACTGGAGCCAGGGCATTCCGGAGGAGACGGTGGCGCGCGCGGTCGCCGGCTCGCTGTGCTTCGGCGGCTACGTCGAAGGCGCGGGGCAGGTGGCGTTCGCGCGGGTCGTGTCCGACTTCGCGACGTTCGCCTACCTGGCCGACGTGTTCGTGGTGCCGGAGCATCGCGGCCGCGGCCACAGCAAGGCCCTGGTCGCCGAGGTGATGGCGCACCCGCAGCTGCAGGGGTTGCGCCGCTTCATGCTGGCCACGTCCGATGCGCACGGGTTGTACACGCAGTACGGCTTCGCCGCGCCGGCCAAGCCGCAGACGCTGATGGAAGTGTCCAAGCCGGACATCTACGCCGAGACGATAACCGCATGACCTTGCTCGCGACCACGCTCAAACACCTTGAAGCGCTGGTGTCGTTCGACACCCGCAACCCGCCGCGCGACATCGGTACGGGCGGCATCTTCGACTATCTGCGAGCCCAGCTGCCGGACTTCCAGGTCGAGGTCATCGACCACGGTGCCGGTGCGGTGACCCTGTTCGCCGTGCGCGGTCAGCCCAAGCGCGTGTTCAACGTGCACCTGGATACGGTCCCGTCTTCACCTGCATGGAGCGCCGATCCGCACATCCTGCGCATCGAGGGCGACCGCGCCATCGGGCTGGGGGCGTGCGATATCAAGGGTGCGGCGGCGGCGCTGGTCGCCGCGGCGCAGGTGACCCATGGCGATGCGGCCTTCCTGTTCACGACCGACGAGGAAGCGAACGACGCGCGCTGCATCGCCGCGTTCCTCGCGCGCGACCATGGGTTCAGCGAAGCGATCATCGCCGAGCCGACGCAGTGCCAGGCGGTGCTCGCGCATCGTGGCATCAGCGCCGTCCGCATGGCGTTCAAGGGCCAGGCCGGGCACGCGTCTGCCGAGAACGCCCTCACGCTCAGCGCACTGCACAACGCGATGCGCTGGGGCACGTCGGCGCTGGATTTCGTGCAGGCCCAGCACCACCTGCGTTTCGGCGGCTTGACCGGCCTGCGCTTCAACATCGGCCGGGTGGAAGGCGGCATCAAGGCGAACATGATCGCGCCAAGTGCCGAGGTGCGCTTCGGTTTCCGGCCGTTGCCCTCGCAGGATCCCGCCGAACTGCACGCCACGTTCCGCGGCTTCGCCAGCGCCGATGCGCTGGCCGAGTACGAAGAGACCTTCCGCGGTCCCTCATTGCCGTCCGGCGACGTCGCCCGCGCTGAAGAGCGCCGGCTGGCCGCACGCGACCTGGCCGACGAGCTCGGCCTGCCGATCGGCAACGCCGTCGACTTCTGGACCGAGGCCTCGTTGTTCTCCGCCGCTGGGCTGACCGCCTTCGTCTATGGCCCGGGCGATATCGCTCAGGCGCACACCGCCGATGAGTGGGTCGCCCTGGCGCAACTCGAGCAGTACGCCGACAGCGTCGCCCGCATCCTCGCTTGATCCACGCACCCCGAACACGCACCTAAACAACACGATGGAATCCAACAAGCAAACCCGCCAGACCATCATCCGGTTGCTGTCCAGCATGGCCAGCGCAAAGGAGATATCGCAGTACGTCAAGCGTTTCTCCCAGCTGGACGCCAAGCGCTTCGCCGTGGTCAAGGTCGGCGGTGCGGTGCTGCGCGACGATCTCGATGCGCTGACCTCTTCGCTGACGTTCCTGCAGGAAGTCGGCCTGACGCCGATCGTCGTGCATGGTGCGGGGCCGCAGCTGGACGAAGAGATGACGGCGGCGGGCATCACCAAGCAGACCGTCAACGGTTTGCGCGTGACGACGCCTGAAGTGCTGGCCATCGTGCGCAAGGTGTTCCTGCAGCAGAACCTCGCCTTGGTCGAGGCGTTGCAGCAGGTGGGTGCGCGCGCCACGTCGATCGTGTCGGGCGTGTTCGAGGCCGAGTACAAGGACCAGGCCACCTACGGCCTGGTCGGCGACGTCACCCGGATCAACCAGGCGCCGATCGAGGCCAGCCTGAAGGCAGGCTCGATCCCCGTCATCGCCAGCATGGGCGAGACGGTGGGCGGGCAGATCCTCAACATCAATGCCGACTTCGCCGCCAACGAGCTGGTGCAGGTCCTGCAGCCGTACAAGATCATCTTCCTCACCGGTACCGGCGGTCTGCTGGACGCGGAGGGGCGGGTGATCGATTCCATCAACCTGTCGACCGAGTACGACGAGCTGATGGCGCAGCCGTGGATCAATGGAGGCATGCGGGTGAAAATCGAGCAGATCAAGGATCTGCTCGACCGGTTGCCGCTGACTTCCTCGGTGTCCATCACCAAGCCGGCGGAACTGGCCAAGGAACTGTTCACCCACCGTGGCTCCGGCACGCTGGTGCGCCGCGGTGAGCGCGTATTGCGCTTCGAGGGCGGTTGGGGGGGCGTGGACCTGCCGCGCTTGAAGACGCTGATCGAATCCAGCTTCGGCCGCACCCTGCTGCCGGACTACTTCGAGCGCACCACGCCCTACCGTGTCTACATCAGCGAGAACTACCGCACCGCGCTGATCCTCACGCAGGAGGAAGGGTTCGCCTACCTGGACAAGTTCGCCGTGCTCGACGACGCGCAGGGCGAGGGTCTTGGCCGCGCCGTGTGGCATGTGATGCGCGAAGAGAATCCGCAGCTGTTCTGGCGCTCGCGCCACAACAATCAGGTCAACATCTTCTACTACGCCGAGTCCGACGGCTGCTACAAGCAGGAGAAGTGGAAGGTGTTCTGGTACGGCATCGAGGATTTCGCCGACATCGAACGCTGCGTCGCGCATTGCCGCACGCGCCTGCCCACGTTGAAGGACTGAGATGGCCGCCGCACTCCCTACTGTCTGGCAGCAGGTTCCGACCCTGGTGGGGCGCCATGCGCGCCTCGAACCGATGTCGTCCGACCATATCGAGGGCCTGCGCGCCGCCTTGGCGGGCGATGCACTGGCCGCACTGTGGTTCACGCAGGTGCCGAAGGCGGCCGATGCCGCGGATTACGTGGACGCGGTGCTGGCGGCGCAGGCTGACGGCCGCGTGCTGCCTTTCGTGGTGCGGGACGCCGGCGGCCGCGTCGTCGGCAGTACACGGTTCTACGGGCTGGAAGCGGACGTGCCCAAGCTCAGCATCGGTTACACCTGGTACGCGCCGGATGTGCAGCGCACCGGCATCAATACCGAAACCAAGTTGTTGTTGCTCACGCATGCGTTCGAGACGCTGGGCTGCATCAGCGTGGTGTTCGAGACCAGCTGGTTCAACCACCGCTCGCGCGCGGCGATCGCCCGGCTCGGGGCGAAGCAGGACGGCGTGCTGCGCAACCACAAGCGCCATACCGACGGCTCACCGCGCGACACCGTCGTCTTCTCGATCATCGATGGCGAATGGCCGGCGGTGAAACGCAACCTGCTGGCGAAACTCGCCCGGCACGAACAGGACACCCCATGAGTACCCCGAAGACCGTCGGCATCGTCGGCGCACGCGGCCACACCGGCGCGGAGCTGATCCGCCTGATCGCCCGCCATCCTCACCTCGAGCTGGCGTTCGTGTCTTCGCGCGAGCTGGATGGGCAGAAGGTCAGCGACCATATCGAAGGATTCACGGGCGAGCTGCGCTACGAGAACCTGAGCCACGAGCAGGTCGGCGTGAAGGGCGCCGACGCCGTGATCCTGGCGCTGCCCAACGGCAAGGCCGGCGACCTGGTCGCGGCCCTCGATGCGCAGGCCCCCGACACGGTCATCGTCGACCTGTCGGCGGACTACCGTTTCGATCCGCACTGGTACTACGGTCTGCCGGAATTGACCCGACAGGACTATGCAGGCCAGACGCGGATCAGCAACCCGGGCTGCTACGCCACGGCGATGCAGCTCGCGATCGCTCCGCTGCTCGGCCGCCTGGCGGGCCCGCCGCAGTGCTTCGGCGTCTCCGGTTACTCTGGCGCAGGGACCACGCCGTCGGACAAGAACAACACCGAGCTGCTGCGCGACAACCTGATGCCGTATGCGCTTACCGACCACATGCATGAGCGCGAAGTCAGTCGCCACCTGGGCGTGCCCGTCGAGTTCATGCCGCATGTCGCGCCGCACTTCCGCGGCATCACGATGACGGTCAACCTCTGGCTGCAGCAGGCCGCCAAGCTGGAGGAGATCCGTGCGTTTTATCGCGAACGCTACGCGAATGAGCCGCTGATCCGCGTGCTGGACGAAGCCCCGTGGGTCAGCCGGATCGCCGGCCGGCACGGCGTCGAGATCGGTGGCTTCACCCTGGCCCCCGGCGGCAAGCGCCTGGTCGTGGTCGCGACCCTCGACAATCTGCTCAAGGGCGCGGCGACGCAGGCGATGCAGAACCTCAACCTGGCCTTCGGGTTCGACGAACTGAACAGCATTCCGCAGGAGACGACGGCATGAGCGATCTGTTGTGGCAGAAGCCCGGCGTGGCGGTGGATGCGGAAATCCAGCGTTTTCTGGCCGGCGACGACGTGGTGCTGGACCGCGAGTTCTTCCTGCACGACATCCAGGCCAGCACCGCGCACGCGGAAGGCCTGCAGCGCATCGGCATCCTCTCGGGCGACGAACTGGCTTGCCTGAAGCGCGAACTGTCGCTGCTGGCGGACGACTTTCGTCGCGGTGATTTCGTCCTGGACGAGCGCTTCGAAGACGGGCACTCGGCTATCGAGGCACGCCTGACCGAGCGCCTCGGCGATGCCGGGCGCAAGATCCACACCGGGCGCAGCCGGAACGACCAGATCCTCGTCGCCACCCGGTTGTGGTTGAAGGAAAAGCTCGCGCGCGTGGCCGTGCTGTCCCGCGAAGTGGCCAAGGTCGCGCTGGACCGCGCGCATGCCGAACGCGACCTGCCGATTCCCGGCTACACGCACATCCAGCGCGCCGTGGTCTCGTCCGCCGGCATGTGGTGGGCGGGCTGGGCGGAAGCCTTCATCGACAATACGGTGCGCGCCCGCGACACGCTGAAACTGGTGGACGCCAATCCGTTGGGCACGGCCGCCGGCTACGGCGTCAACCTGAAGCTCGACCGCGAACACACGACCGCGGCGCTCGGTTTCTCGCGCATGCAGGTCAGCCCGATCTATGCGCAGCTCTCGCGTGGCAAGTTCGAACTGGCCGCGCTCGAAGCGCTCGGTGGCGCGACCCTGGACCTGCGCCGCATCGCCTGGGACCTGTCGCTGTTCACCAGCGCCGAGTTCGGCTTCGTCGCGTTGCCCGCGCAGTACACCACGGGCAGTTCCATCATGCCGAACAAGCGCAATCCCGACGTCATCGAGTTGATGCGCGCCACCCACGCCAGCGTCGCGGCGGCGCGGATGGAGATCGAACAGCTGCTGTCGCTGCCGTCCGGCTACCACCGCGATTTGCAGGCGAGCAAGGGCGCAATCTTCCATGGTTTCGGTCGTGGATTGCCGGCGCTCGAACTGCTGCCCGCGCTGCTGGCGAATCTCGAGTGGCGCGAAGATCGCCTGCGTGCGGCGATCGATTCGGGCATGTACGCCACCGACGTGGCCGTGGAAGCGGCCGTGGCCGGCGTGCCGTTCCGCGAGGCCTACAAGGCCGCTGCGGCATCCGCGGACAGCGCGGGGCAGGGCCGCACGCCCGAGGGCAGCCTGGCGGCGCGGGTGTCGCCGGGTGCGGGTGCCGACCTCCGCCTGGATGCACTGGCGGCGCGGTGGAACGCGCTATGAGGCGCTACCTCGTCATGGCGATGCGCCGGCCCACGTTCGACGAGGGCGTGGTCGCCCCGCATCTGGCGTTCCTCGACGAACTGCGCGCCAGCGGACACTTGGAGATGACCGGGGGTTTCAGCGACAAGACCGGCGGCGCGTACGTGCTCGTCAACGTCGATTCGCTGGAGCAGGCCCGTGCGATCGCGGCACGCGATCCCCTCGCGACCCAGGGCACGTCCGAGCTCACCGTCTACGAATGGAACACACGCTGAGCTGACCCCATGACCCTTGCCGCGCCGCTCCCGTTCGAAGAACAACCGCTGCCGGCGTGGCGCCGCGCCGTGCTGAAGGTCGGCAGCAGCCTGCTGGCCGGCGGCGACGAGGGGCTTACCCCGCGTCATGCACTGAGCCTGGCGCAGTTCGTCTCGTCCAGCATCGCAGCAGGCAAGGAAGTGGTGATCGTCTCGTCCGGCGCGGTGGCTGCCGGGCGCGGCTTGCTGCACAGGAAGCCGCAGGCGGGTGCGGCCATGGCCGAGCGCCAGGCGCTGGCGGCGCTGGGCCAAGCACAATTGATCGCGCTGTGGCAGCGCTTCTTCGATCGACCGGTCGCACAGGTGTTGCTGACCCATGACGACCTGCGCAACCGCCGGCGCTACCTCAATGCACGGGCGACCTTGCAGGAGCTGCTGTCGCTCGGCGCGCTACCGGTGGTGAACGAGAACGACACGGTGTCGGTCGACGAGCTCAAGCTCGGCGACAACGACAACCTCGCGGCGGTGGTCGCCGCGCTGATCGACGCCGATGCGCTGTTCATCGCTACCGACATCGATGGCTTCTATACCGCCAATCCACGCACGCACGCCGATGCGCAGCCGATCCTGGACGTCGAGGCGCTGACGCCCGCGTTTTACGCGATGGCCGGCGGCGCGGGCAGCGGCGTCGGCACCGGCGGCATGCATACCAAGCTGGAGGCAGCGGCCAAGGCGGCCGCGGCGGGCATCGAGACCTTGTTGTTCAACGGTACCCAGGCGGGCACGGTATCGGCGCTCGCACGAGGTGGCCTTGTCGGTACGCGCTTCCGACCGGCGCAGAACCGCCTCGCCGCCCGCAAGTACTGGTTGCGCAACGTGCCGGTCGAGGCGGGCGCGATCATCGTCGACACCGGCGCCGCCGGCGCGATGACGGGGAAGGGCGCGTCCTTGCTGCCGGGTGGCGTGACCACCGCCGAAGGCGATTTCCGCCGCGGCGACATGGTCGAGGTGGTGCTGCGCGATGGCGAGGGTGATCGCACGGTGGCGCGCGGCGTGAGCCAGTACTCGGCGGTGGATATCCGCCGCATCGCGCGCCGCCACTCGCGCGACATCGAAGGCATCCTCGGTTATACCTACGGCGAGAACGTCGTGCATCGCGACGATCTGGTCCTTCTCTGACGCCTCCCCCGGAGTCCGCATGACTGGCGCGATCATCCAGCAAGCCCTGCAATGCCGCGACGCTGCGCACGCCATCGCCGCGCTGCCGACAGAGGCGAAGAATGCATTGCTCCGTGCCATGGCCGATGCGCTGCTCGCCGATGAGACAGGCATCCTGGCCGCCAATGCGCGCGACATCGCGGCGGCAGAAGAAAAGGGCATCGGCAGCGCCATGCTCGATCGCCTGCGCCTGGATACCAAACGACTGCAGGGCATCGCGGCTGCCGTGCGCGAGGTCGCCGAACTCCCGGATCCGGTCGGGCAGGTCACCCGCGCCTACGACCGGCCGAACGGCATCCACGTGGAGCGCGTGCGCGTGCCGCTGGGCGTGATCGCGATGATCTACGAAGCGCGGCCCAACGTGACCGCGGACGCCGCCGCGCTGTGCCTGAAGGCCGGGAACGGGGTGATCCTGCGCGGGGGATCCGAGGCCATTCACTCCAACACCGCCATCGCGGGTGCATTGCGTCGCGCCCTGCGCGAGGCCGGACTACCCGAGGCCGTGCTGACCCTGGTGGAAGACCTGCGCCGCGAGACCATCCTCGAACTGATCCAGCTCAGCGACATCATCGACCTGGTGATTCCGCGCGGCGGCGAAGGCCTGATCCGGTTCGTCGCCGAGCACGCACGCGTGCCGGTCATCAAGCACTACAAGGGCGTGTGCCACCAATACGTCGATGCCGATGCGGACGAGGACGTCGCGTTGGGACTGCTATTGGACGGCAAGGTCTCGCGTCCGTCCGCCTGCAATGCGCTGGAAACGCTGCTGGTCCATCGCGACATCGCGCCGACGTTCCTGCCGCGCGCCGTGGAGGCGTTGCGTGCCCGGGGCGTGGAGGTGCGTGTGGACGAGGCGGGCCGGGCATGGGTGCCCGATGCGGCGGCGGCGACGGAAGGAGACTTCGCGGCCGAGTTTCTCGACCTGGTGCTCGCCATCGGCGTCGTCGACGACCTGGATTCCGCCATCGCCCACGTCCGCAAGCACACCTCCGACCACACCGAGGTGATCGTCACCCGCACGCCGGCGCATGCGGAGACCTTCATCCAGGCCCTGCGGTCCGCCGTGGTCATGGTGAATGCGTCTTCCCGCTTCTCGGACGGCGGCGAGTTGGGCCTGGGTGCCGAGATCGGCATCTCCACGACCCGCCTGCATTCCTACGGCCCGATGGGGCTGGAAGCGCTCACGGTGGAGCGCTTCGTCGTCCGCGGCGAGGGACAGGTGAGGCACCCGGGCCTTTGACGTCCCCGAAGCGCGGCGCAAAGTGACGCTAGGGGTCACTTTTTTGTGATTCAGTTCGCAAAAGTTAGTTAAGAGCGCGTTATTGTGAGGTGGCGGGATTGGCATGGCACTTGCACCAAGGGGGCAACCCTTGTCGATGCACGCCCCCATGTACGACGTCAAAACCCCCGCCACCTTCCAGCCGCTCGATGCGCCCCCCGATACCGGGCTAGAGGCCACACAGCCCGCCGCCGAGGCGCCTGCGCGCCGGCGCTTCTACGTGCCGATCCGGGTCAAGTACACCCTCATCCTGCTGGCCTCGCTGGCGTGGGCGGGCGTGTCGGTCAAGCTTTCCCAGCCCTGGCTGTCCGAGCTGTCCAAGCCGCTGGGCTTCGGGTTGGCCGTGTTCGTGATCGCGTTCATCGCTTACGTGCCCGGTTTCATGAATGCGTTCCTGATCGGCTCGATCTTGTCCGATCGCCGCCCGGTCCTGCGCAAGTACGACCGCCTGCCGGACGTCTGCGTGCTGGTGGCTTCGTATAACGAGAGCGAGAACATCGCCGATACGCTCACCAGCCTGGCGCGCCAGGACTATCCGGGCACGGTGGAAGTGGTGGTGATCGACGACGGTTCGACCGACGACAGCCTCGCCATCGCTCGCGCGATGGCGGCGCAGCTCAGCCGCCCGGGCCTGCACATCCGCGTGCTGGCACAGCCCAAGAACGGCGGCAAGTCCAAGGCGTTGAATCGCGGCCTGGCCGAGACGGCTCAGGCGCTGGTCGTGACGGTCGATGGCGACTCCTACCTGCGCGCCGACGCGCTGCGCAAGCTGGTCGAGCGCTTCCTGTCGGATCCGCCGGGCACGGTGGCCGTCGCCGGCGCGGTGCTGGTCCGCAATTCGCGCGAAAACTGGTTGACCCGCAGCCAGGAGTGGGACTACTTCCACGGCATCGCCGCGGTGAAGCGCATGCAGAGCATGTACCACGGCACGCTGGTGGCGCAGGGCGCGTTCTCGCTCTATACCCGCGAGGCGCTGGACGAGGTCGGCGGCTGGCCCGAGTGCGTCGGCGAAGACATCGTGGTGTCCTGGGCGTTGCTCGAGACCGGTGCCCGCATCGGCTACTGCGAGGAAGCCTGCCTGTTCACCAAGGTGCCGACCAAGGTCGGCCAGTTCTCCCGCCAGCGCCAGCGCTGGTCGCGGGGCCTGATGGAGGCGTTCGCGCGCCACGGCAGTCTGCTGTTCAAGCCGCGCATGACCACGCTGTTCATCTGGTGGAACCTGCTGTTCCTGCCGCTGGACCTGGTCTACACGTTCGCCTTCATCCCCGGCATCGTGCTGGCGCTGTTCGGCTACTACTGGATCGCCGGCATCATGACCTTGCTGGTGCTGCCGCTGGCGGCGCTGTGGAACATCGTGATCTTCCGCGTGCAGGCGCGCATGTTCAAAAGCCAGGACCTGCGCGTGCGCCGGAACATCTCCGGCTTCCTGTTCTACACGTTGGCCTACACCATGATCCTGCAACCCGTCTGCGTCATGGGCTACGCCGCCGAACTGCTGCGCCTGCGCAAGACCTGGGGTACCAAGTGATGAAGCGCTGCATGCTGACCGCCGCCCTGGCCCTGGCCGCCGTGGCGCCCGCCGCGATGGCACAAACCACGCCCGACGAGGGCAAGCAGGCCGTGCGCACCGATGTGTGGGTCGGCTCGGATGCCGATGGCAACGAAGCGCGCAAGCTGGCGCTCGGCTGGGACATCGAACACCGCGACATCGAGCACTGGTGGGGGGTGAAGGTCGAGCACGCGCGCTTCTCCGGTCGTGGCTGGCACGACGACCAGGACCGCATTTTCCTGGGCGGCGCCGGCGACGCTGGCAGCCAGTGGCAATGGGAAGGCGACGTGGGCACGAATGGCGACGACCTCATCGGCCGTGCGTCGATCCACAGTCGTGACGCCTATCGCAAGGAATTCTTCATCGAGCGCGACGTCCTGGAGACACGCAACGGCGTGGCGCAGGGCTGGGTGCAGACGTTCGCGGGGGCGGGCATCGATGTGCCGATGGGCGACCGGTGGTCGGCCAGTGGCGTTGCCGGTGTGCAGGATTTCGACGTGGGCGACAACCTGCGTACGCATCTGCGCGGCAATCTGGTGTTCGCGGTGGCGCCCGAGCAGGGCCTGAGCCTGCAACTGCGCACGCGCTACTACCGCAACAGCGAGCCGCGTGAAGCGGACTACTACTCCCCGCGCTGGTACGGCGAGGCCCTGGGCATGGTGGGCTGGCGCCGCTATATCGGCGGCTACCAGTACACGGCGCGCGCGGGCTTGGGCCGGCAGCGCAGCGCAGGCGACACTTCCAAGCGTGCGCGCATGCTCGAGGTCGGGGTGGAAACGCCGCGCTGGAAGAACGCATGGCTGCGCCTGGATGCCGGCTACACCGACACCCCCGTGCTGACTGATAACGGCACGGACAGTTATTCGTACCGTTACGCCCGGCTGCAGGCGTTCGTCGCCTTCTGACCGCGATCGCACGCGTTCCGGCCGTCCCGCGGCCGGTTCCAGGCACAAAAAAGCCGGCGCAAGGCCGGCTTTTTCAATTGGTCGGGGAGACAGGATTCGAACCTGCGACCTCTACGTCCCGAACGTAGCGCTCTACCAGACTGAGCTACACCCCGACTGAGCGCGCCATTGTAGTGAAGCCGCCCGGCCGAGGCAAGACGTGGGAGCCGAATTCCCGAACGATGGGCCGTTGTCGCCAAAAGCTGCGATGGACGGGCCCGGCCACGTAAAATGCGCCGTTCACGAATGCCGGAGTTGCCCGCTTGATCAAGCCCCGTACCCCGCCTGGCGTCATGGAGCTGCTCCCGCGCGAGCAGATCGCCTTCCAGCGCATGCTGGACACCATCCGCCGGAACTACGAGCGCTTCGGCTTCCTGCCGGTGGAGACGCCGGTATTCGAGCTGTCCGAGACGCTGCTGACCAAGTCGGGCGGCGAAACCGAGCGGCAGGTGTACTTCGTCCAATCGACGGGTGCGCTGGCGAAGGATGGCGAGGGCCTGCCTGAGCTGGCGTTGCGTTTCGACCTGACCGTGCCGCTGGCGCGCTACGTGGCCGAACACGAGCACGAGCTGACGTTCCCGTTCCGCCGTTACCAGATCCAACGCGTCTACCGCGGCGAGCGCCAGCAACGCGGCCGCTTCCGCGAGTTCTACCAGTGCGACATCGATGTGATCGGCAAGGACGCGCTCAGTGTGCGTTTCGATGCCGAGATCCTGGCGGTGATCCACGCGGTGTTCAGTGACCTGGGCATCGGCGATTTCACCATCCAGTTGAACAACCGCAAGCTGATGCGCGGCTTCTTCGAAGCGCAGGGCGTCACCGACGGCGAGCAGCAGGCACTGGTGCTGCGGGAGGTCGACAAGCTGGACAAGCGTGGCGCCGACTACGTGCGCGAAACGCTGACCGGCGAAGGCTTCGGCATGTCGGCCGAGGGCGTGGACCGCATCCTGGCGTTCGTCGCGATGCGCAGCAGCAGCCACGCCGATGCGCTGGCCAAGCTGGACGCGCTGGGGCAGGGCAGCGAGATCTTCAACCAGGGCATTGCCGAGCTTCGCGAGGTGCTGGAGCTGGTGAAGGCGCTGGGCGTGCCGGAAGCGGCGTACTGCCTGAATTTCTCCATCGCGCGTGGACTGGATTACTACACGGGCACGGTCTACGAGACCCAGTTGGACGGCTATCCGCAGATCGGTTCGATCTGTTCTGGCGGCCGCTACGAGGACCTGGCCAGCCATTACACCAAGTCGAAGTTGCCCGGCGTGGGCATCTCGATCGGGCTGACGCGCCTGTTCTGGCAGTTGCGCGAAGCCGGCCTGATCGCCGGCAGCGACGAGAGCAGCGTGCAGGCGATGGTCGCGCTTATGGATGAGGGCCAGCTCGCCGAATCGCTGGATATCGCCCGTCGTTTGCGTGCAGCTGGCATCAATACCGAAGTGCAGATGGAAGGCCGCAAGCTGGCCAAGCAGTTCCAGTACGCCTCGCGGGCGGGCATCCGCTTCGTGGTACTGGCGGGCGAGGACGAGCGCGCGCGCGGCGCGGTGACGGTCAAGGACCTGTTGCGCGAGCAGCAGTTCGAAGTGAAGCGCGAAGAACTGGCCAGCAGCCTGAAGGTGGAGCTGGAACAGGCACGCGCACTGGCGGGGCGCTGACATGAAACCGATCCTGCTGGATGGTACGTCGCTGACCCGCGACAGGCTGGTCGAGATCGCGTTCGGCGCCAGCGTCGAACTCGACAAGACGGCGTTGAAGGCGGTGGCCCGCGCGGCGGATTTCCTGGCCGAACAGGTCCGCCGCGAGGAGCCGATCTACGGCGTGTCCACGGGCTTTGGCAGCAATGCCGACAAGCTGCTGGGCGCGCATCCGGTGCGCGACGAACTGCCGGGTGCGACCAAGTCGGGGCGTTCGCTGCATGAAGAGCTGCAGTACAACCTGATCGTCACTCACGCCGTCTGCGTGGGCGAGCCGATGGCGCCGGAGATCGTCCGCGCCATGCTGGGCATCCGCATCAACACGTTGTTGAAGGGACACTCCGGCATCCGCGTGGAGACATTGCAGGCCCTCGCGGCGATGCTCAACGCCGGCATCGTGCCGGTGGTGCCCTCGCTGGGTTCGGTCGGCGCGTCGGGCGACCTGGCGCCGCTGTCGCACCTGGCCATCGTGCTGCTGGGCGGTGGCGAAGCGTTCTACCAGGGCGAGCGCCTGCCGGGCGCCGACGCGCTCGAGCGCGCAGGCCTGTCGCCGGTGTCGCTGTCCTACAAGGAAGGCCTGGCGCTGAACAACGGCACCGCGCAGATGCTCGCCATGGGCGTGCTGGCCACGTACCGCCTGGACCAGTTGCTGGACACGGCGGACCTCGCCGCCGCGATGACCATCGATGCCTTCGCCGGCCGCCTGGGCGCGTTCGCCGAAGAAGTGCATGCGTTGCGCCCGCACCCCGGGCAGGTGCATGTCGCTGCGCGGCTGCGTGACCTGCTGGCGGGTTCGACCCTCGCCGACATCCCGTACCACCTGGTGCCGCGCTTCCGCACCTGGCTGCCCGGCAGCTGGGATACGGCGGAAGCGCAAGCGCTGCGCTTCGACATCGGCTGGGATTGGGTGCCGACGGGGCAGCGCCACGGGCGCGAGAAGTTCTACCGGCGCTTCATGCCGTTCCGCGGCGGCAAGAAACACCAGCCGCAGGACAGCTATTCGCTGCGCTGCATCCCGCAGGTGCATGGCGCCGTGCGCGACGCGGTGGAGCAGGCCAAGCGCGTGCTGGAGATCGAACTCAATTCGGTCACCGACAATCCGCTGGTGTTCCCGGATCGCGAAGCCGCGCACGTCGAGGAGCAGGTGATCTCGGCCGGCCATTTCCATGGCATGCCGCTGGCGCTAGCGATGAGCTACGTGAAGGCCGCCATTCCCACGTTGGCGTCGATCTCCGAGCGCCGCCTCAACAAGCTGGTCGATCCGGCCACCAACGACGGCTTGCCGGCCTTCCTGATCGGCAACGAGGACGGCACCGAATCGGGCCACATGATCGTGCAGTACACCGCGGCGGCCATCGTCAACGATCTGGCCAGCCGCGCGCATCCGGCCAGCGTGTTCTCGGTGCCGACCAGTGCGAACGCCGAGGACCACGTGTCGATGGGCGCCAACGAGGCGCGCCACGTGCTGGCGATGGCGCAGGACCTGGGGCGCGTGCTTGCGCTCGAGCTCTACACCGCCGCGCAGGCCTTGGACCTGCGTCGCGACATGATCAACGCCGCGCGTGCGCTGGCCGATCGCACCGATGCCGAAGGGCTGGCGACGAAAGTCGCGGGCGGCCCGCAGCCCGGCGCGGACGGTCGCGAAGGCTTCCTGCAGGAAGTGGATGCGCTGCGCGTCGCGTTGGCGGACAGCGAGGCGTTCCATCCTGGGCACGCCGTGGCGGCGGCGCATGCGGCGATCCGTGCGCGCATTCCGTTCCTCGATCGCGACCGCGCGCTCGATGGCGAAGTCGCTACCGCGGTGCGGTTGGTGGAGTCGGGCGAGATCCTCTCGGCGGTGCGTAACCGCTGAGTGAGGGTGTGCGGAAGCGCCTCTCAGAGCGTCCGCACGCAGTCCCGGCCCTCGGCCTTGGCGGTGTAGAGCGCCTGGTCGGCGACCTGCAGCGCGGATTCCAGGCTGTCGCGGGCTTCCAGGTCGACGCAGTGCACGCCGATGCTGGCGGAGATCGCGATCTCCAGTTCGCCGCTGCGGCACGGTTGTGCGCGCAGCGCCTGGCGTAGCTCTTCCGCCACCACGCTGGCCTCGCCCAAGCCCATGCCGGGCAGGGCGGCGATGAACTCCTCGCCGCCGAAAGCGGGCCAGTAATGCGCCGTGCGGGCGCAGCGCCTCGGCCAGCGTGTTCGACGTGCAACGCAGGCAGTCGTCGCCCACCAGATGGCCGTAGGTGTCGTTGATCCGCTTGAAGTGGTCCAGGTCGATCATCAACAGCGAGATCGGCCGTTGCGAGTTCCGCGACTGCGACAACAGGTGCTCGAAGGCTTCGCGGAAGTGGGTGCGGTTGTAGAGGTCGGTGAGGCCGTCGAGGCGGCTGGATTCGCGCAGCCGATGGTGGGCGCTCTCCAGTTCCGACATCGCCTGGCGCAGCTCGGCGGTACGGGTGATGACCTGTTCCTCCAACTGGTTCTTCGCATCGCGCACGATGCGTTCGTTCTCGTTGCGCAGCGCCGCGTAGCGGTAGCCCAGGGCGACCGACAACAACAGCATCTCCAGTGCGGAGCCGATCTGCACGCCGTATTCGGTCATGAAGGTCTTGGGCAGCAGGCCGAACGCCAGCGCCACGAAGATGCCCGTGCCCAGCAGGAACATCGTCCAGGCGAGCAGGAAGACCTTCGCCGGGCGGTAGCCGCTGCGCACCACCACCAGCGCGATCACCGCAATCCACGCGATGCTCGGGAACACGGCGGCCGATGCGATCGGCGTGGCCACGTGGTACGGCAGCTGGGTCGCCGCGATGCCCAGCAGCACGAAGAACGCGATGATCGCCTTGCTGATCCGGTCGCCCCATCGCCAGCGCGTGTTCAGTCCCAGGAACGTGCGCGCGAACTGCTGCATGCCGATCTGCGCCAGGCAGACCGACAGCGGGACCGATTTGTCGGCCAGCCAGGTGGAATGCGGCCAGAAGTATTCGAAACCCAGCCCGTTGAGGGTGAACAGCACCAGCCCGAAGGCGGTGATGTGGAACAGGTACCAGAAATAGCTGCCGTCGCGCAGTACCAGCCACAGCACCAGGTTGTAGAAGAACAGCGCGACCAGGATGCCGTAGTAGATGCCGATGCCGAGCTGGCCGTCGCGCGAGAGTTCGGCGAAGGCGGCGGGCGTGTAGAGGAAGAGCGGCACCTGCATCGAGCTCTGGCTCTGCACGCGGACCAGCAGGTCGACCGGCTGATCGGTGGGGAGCTCCAGCCAGAAGTTCGGATGCCGGTAGCGGATGCTGCGGTGTTCGAACGGGAAGGTGTCGCCGCCCGTGTGGTGGACCGTGCGGCCATCGGGGTAGCGCGCGTAGATGTCGATCCGATCGCTCAGTGCGTACTGCTGGACCAGCAGCCAGCGTTGCTCGCGTGCGTTGGTGTTGGTGACCGCCACGTGGAACCAGAAGGCGCCGGTCTGGAAGCCGAAGGACGCATCGCCGTTCGGCAGCGGCGCGAAGCGTCCGGTATCCAGCAGTCGCTGCGCCTCATCGAGGGTCGCCGCGCCGCCCGCGTCGTGCAGGTAGGTGGTGTGCGGGGCCAGCGCCGCATAGCTCGCGTCGGGTCCGATGCGGGCCGGCGTGGAGGCCGCGGCGGCCATGGGCCACAGCAACAGGGCGAACAGCCATGCCCACCAGCGCGGGTGGCTCGTCGTGTCGGTGCGTCGTCCCTGCATGCCCATCCCCCCCGGGTGGCCTGTCCGCCTGCCGGCGGTCTCGCCGGGCCGGCCGTGCGGCGTCCTTGGCAGTGTACTCATCGTCCTTGCCCACTCCAGCCCATCGTCGGTCCCCTGGTATGGCTATGCCGGAAGTAACGGGAAAAGCCCGTCATTCCAGACATGCCCCGGGTTGACGAGCGGCCAAGGCATCAATTAATGTATTAGTACGTTAATACATTAGTGCGTGAATCCACCCCATGAAGCGCCGCTCCCCCCAGGACGAAGTCGCCGAAAACGGCCCCCTCCAGGCCCTCTCCGAGGCCCTGGCGGCGTTGTCGGAGGCGGGCGAGGTGCGCGCCTTCCTGGAAGACCTGTGCACGCCCGCCGAGCTGGAGGCCATGGCCGACCGCTGGCGCGTGGTGCCCTTGCTGCTGAAGGGCGTGCCTTACCGGGAAATCCACGATCTCACCCAGGTCAGCGTGACCACCATCGGCCGCGTGGCCCGCACCCTCGAGCGGGGCGCGGGCGGTTACGCGGCCGCCGTGCACCGCCAGCAGGCGGCGACGGCTACCGCCTCCCACTGAGCGTTCCCCATGAGTCCCACCCTGACCCCCGCGACGCGCGAGCGTCTGCGCATTGCCATCCAGAAGAGCGGGCGGCTCGCCGAGCCGGCGCGCACGCTGCTGGCCGCCTGTGGCCTTAGCTGGCGCGAAAGCCGCGACAAGCTGTTCTGCTACGGCGAATCGCTGCCGGTGGACCTGCTGCTGGTGCGCGATGACGACATCCCGGGCCTGATCGCTGATGGCGTCTGCGACTTCGGCATCGTGGGTCGCAACGAACTCGACGAACAGGCGGGCGAACGTGCCCTGATCGGCTTGCCGGAGGCGTACCGCGAACTGCGTCCGCTGGGCTTCGGCAGCTGCCGGCTGATGCTGGCCATCCCGGAAAGCTGGGACTGGACCGGACCGGCGCAACTGCAGGGCCTGCGCATCGCCACCAGTTATCCGTCCGTCCTGCGCCAGTGGTTGCAGGCGCGCGGCATCGACGCGGCCGTGGTCGAGCTGTCCGGTTCGGTGGAAATCGCACCGAAGCTGGGCACCGCCGACCTCATCTGCGATCTGGTTTCCAGCGGTGCCACGCTGGCCGCTAACCAACTCAAGCCGGTGGAGACGTTGCTCGAAAGCGAAGCCGTGCTCGCCGGTCCGGCGCGCGCCTTCGACGATGCCCGTGCCGGCCTGGCCGACATGCTGCTGCGCCGTCTGGATGGCGTGCTGAAGTTGAAGGACAGCAAGCTGCTGATGTTCCGCGCCGAACGCGAGACCGTGCCGGCGCTGGCACGGCTGCTGACGGACAGCGATGGCGTGGTGACGCTGCCGGGCAACGGCGAAGGTCCCGTGTCGCTGCAGGCGATGTGCCACGGCACCGTCACCTGGCAGCGGTTGGAAGAGCTGCAGCGTGCCGGCGCGCAAGGCCTGATGGTGCTGTCCGTCGAGAGGTCGCTGGCATGAGCGCTTCCGTCGCACCGCGTTACGACTGGGACACGCTCGACGAAGCTGCACGCACCGCGCTGCTCGCGCGGCCGGCGCAGACCGTCGCGCAGCGCACGCGCGATGCCGTCGCCGACTTGCTGGCCGATGTGCGCACGCGTGGCGACGCGGCGTTGCGCGAGATCACCGCGCGATTCGATGGCGTCGCGCTGGCCGACTTCGCCGTCAGCGATGAGGAATTCGCGGCGGCGCACGCGGCCGTGTCCGCGGAACTGAGGCAGGCGATGCTGGAGGCGGCCGAACGGATCGACGCCTTCCACCGCGCCGGCATGGCGCAACCGTATGCGGTGGAAACCGCACCCGGCGTGGTGTGCGAGCGCGTCATCCGCCCGATTCCACGCGTGGGCCTGTACGTCCCCGCAGGCACGGCACCACTGCCGTCCACGGCCTTGATGCTCGGCGTGCCTGCGCGGCTGGCCGGCTGTCGGGAAGTGGTGCTGTGCACGCCGCCGCGCAAGGACGGCACCGCCGATCCCGCGGTGTTGGTCGCTGCGCAGCTGACCGGCATTCGCCGCGTGTACAAACTCGGTGGCGCGCAGGCCATCGCCGCGATGGCGTTCGGCACCGACAGCGTGCCCAAGTGCGACAAGTTGTTCGGGCCCGGCAACAGCTATGTCACCGAGGCCAAGCAGCAGGTGGCGCAGGGCGGTGCCGCTGCCATCGACATGCCTGCGGGCCCGTCGGAAGTGCTCGTCATCGCCGACGCGGGCGCCGACCCGGCATTCGTCGCCGCCGACCTGCTGTCGCAGGCCGAGCACGGGCCTGATTCGCAGGTGCTGCTGTTGTCCGACGACGCGGGCCTGATCGCCCGCGTACAGGATGAACTGGCCACGCAGCTCGCGGCCCTGGATCGCGCCGGCATCGCGCGCCAAGCGCTGTCCGCGTCGCGCTTGGTGCAGGTCACCGCGCTGCAGGAGGCGTTCGCCATCAGCAACCGGTACGCGCCCGAGCATCTGATCCTCGCGCTGCGCGAACCGCGTGCGTGGCTGGAGCACGTGGAGGCTGCAGGCTCCGTTTTCCTGGGCGACTACACACCGGAAGCGCTGGGCGACTACTGCAGCGGCACCAACCACGTGCTGCCCACGGCGGGCGCGGCCCGCGCCTACAGCGGCGTGAGCGTCGCCAGTTTCCAGAACTTCGTCAGCGTGCAGTCCGCCAGCCGTGCCGGCATCGGCGCCATCGGGGGCTGCGCGTTGACGCTCGCCCAGGCCGAAGGGCTGGACGCGCACGCCAATGCGGTGGCGCTGCGCCTGCGCAAGGCGGCCGCATGAGCGCCATCCTGTCGCTGGTGCGCCCGGACCTGCGCGACTTCGCCGGGTACAAGTCTGCCCGCAGCGAAGCGTTGCGCGGCGATGTCTGGCTCAACGCGAACGAGTCGGCCTGGTCCAATCCCGCGGACGGGCAAGGGCGCAGTCGTCGTTATCCGGATCCGCAGCCGCCGGCCCTGCGCGCGCGCCTCGCAGATCTGTATGGCGTTGCGCCCGCCGCGTTGTTGGTCGGCCGTGGCAGCGACGAGGCCATCGACTTGCTGGTGCGTGCCCTGTGCGTGCCGGGGCAGGACGCCATCATCGTCACCCCGCCGGTCTTCGGCATGTACGCGGTCTGCGCGCGCTTGCAGGGCGCACCGCTGGTCGAGGTGCCGTTGCTGGACGGTGCCGATGGCTTCTCCGCGGACCTGGAGGCGATCCAAGAGGCGGCACTGACGCAACGCGCCAAGCTGGTCTTCCTGTGTTCGCCTTCCAATCCCGCGGGCAGTGCCATTTCGCTTGCCGACATTGCGGCGCTCGCGGGTTCGCTGGAAGGCAAGGCCGTGGTGGTGGTGGACGAAGCCTACGGCGAATTCGCCGTAGGCCCATCCGCGACAACGCTGCTTGCCGCGCATCCGAACATCGCCGTCCTGCGCACGCTGTCCAAGGCGCACGCGTTGGCGGCCGCGCGGATCGGCGTCGTGATCGGCAACGAGGATCTGATCGCCGTCCTGCAGCGCTGCCAGGCGCCGTATCCGGTGCCCACGCCGTGTGCCGATCTGGCCCTGGAGGGTCTGTCCGACGCGGCGCTGGCGCAGACGCGCGAGCGGATCGCCGTGGTGCGTGGTGAGCGGGACCGCTTGCGGGATGCGCTGGCGCAGTCATCGGCTGTGTTGCGCGTGTATCCATCGCAGGGCAACTACCTGCTGGCGCGCTTCGACGACGCCGAAAGCGCGTTCCGTGCGTTGCTCGCCGCGGGTATCGTGGTGCGTGACCAGCGCGCCGCGCCGCAACTGGGCGATGCGCTGCGCATCACCGTCGGCTCGCCCGCCCAGAACGACCGCGTCATCGCGGCCCTCAACGCTCGGGAGCAGGCCGCGTGACGCCCATCCTCTTCATCGACCGCGACGGCACCCTGATCGAGGAGCCCGAAGACTTCCAGATCGATGCCTACGTGAAGCTGCGCTTCGTCGCCGGCGTCATCCCGGCGCTGCTGAAACTGCGCGACGCGGGCTACCAATTCGTGATGGTCAGCAACCAGGATGGCCTGGGCTCGGAGCAGTATCCGCGTGCCTCGTTCGAGGGGCCGCACGCCCTGATGATGCAGGTGTTCGAGAGCCAGGGCATCCGCTTTCGCGACGTGCTGATCGACGAGAGCTGGCCGCACGAGAACAAGCCGACGCGCAAGCCGGGCATCGGTCTGGTGATCCCGTACCTGCAGGATCGCAGCATCGACTGGGCGCGCTCGGCGATGGTCGGCGACCGGCCGACGGACAACCAGTTCGCCGACAACCTGAAGATCCGGGCGTTCCAGCTCAAGACCGTGCAGTTCGGCGGCGAGTGGGATTGGGCCGGCATCGCGCATGCATTGGCCGACGCGCCGCGGCGCGCCGTGGTCCAGCGCAACACGAAGGAAACGAAGATCCGCGTCGAAGTGGACCTGGACCGGGTCGCAGAGCCGGTGGCGAAAACCGGTCTTGCCGTTCTTCGATCACATGCTGGAACAGATCGGCAAGCACGGCGGCTTCGCGCTCGACGTGCGCGCCGACGGCGACCTGCACATCGACGAGCACCACACGGTCGAGGACACCGGTCTCGCCCTGGGTCAGGCGTTGAAGGAAGCGCTGGGCGACAAGCGCGGGATCGGCCGGTACGGCTTCACGCTGCCGATGGACGAGACGCTGGCCAGCGCGGCGCTGGATTTCAGCGGGCGGCCGTACTTCGTATTCGACGGCGAGTTCAAGCGCGAGCGCGTGGGAGACCTGCCGACGGAGCTGGTGCCTCACTTTTTCCGTTCGCTGTGCGATGCGTCCGGGCTAAACCTCAACTTGAAAGTGCAGGGCGACAACGACCACCACAAAGTCGAAGCTAGCTTCAAGGCGCTCGCGCGTGCGTTGCGGCAAGCCATCAAGCGCGAAGGCGCGGAGCTTCCTTCGACCAAGGGCGCGCTCTGATGCGGGTAGTGCTGGTCGATGCAGGCGGTTCCAACATCGGCTCGGTGCGTTACGCGCTGCAGCGGCTCGGTGTCGACGCGCGAACTGACTGGCGACGCCGCGGCGATTCGCGCCGCGGACCGGGTGATCCTGCCGGGCGTGGGCGCGGCGGCTGTGTGCATGGCGCGTCTGCGTGCGCTGGAGCTGGTCGATACGCTGCGCACGCTGGAGCGCCGTTGCTCGGCGTCTGCGTCGGCGTGCAATTGTTGTTCGCCCACTCGGAAGAAGACGACACGCCGTGCCTGGGTCTGCTGCCAGGCCGCGTCCGCAAGCTGCCGGTGTCGCCCGGCATCCGTGTGCCGCATATGGGCTGGAACACGCTGCAGCGCCGGCGCGACAGCTCGCTGGTGGACGGCATCGCCGAAGGGGACCACGCTTATTTCGTCCACAGCTACGCCGCGCCGGTCGATGACGACTGCCTGTGCAGCAGCGAACACGGCGGGCGCTTTCGCGGCCGTGGTGCAGCGTGGGCGCGTGGCCGGGGCGCAGTTCCATCCGGAACGGTCGGCAGAGGTGGGCGCACGCCTGCTGAAGAATTTCATCGAGTACGGACTGCAATGACCGGTTTCACTGTATATCCCGCGATCGACGTCCGCGACGGTCGCGTCGTCCGCCTGGCGCAGGGCGACTATGCGCGCGAAACGCGTTACGACGGCACGCCGCTCGACGTGGCGGCGCGCTACGCCGGGCAGGGTGCCGCGTGGCTGCATCTGGTCGACCTGGACGCGGCCCGCGCAGGCGGTTACACGCTGCTGCCGCTGCTGCAGGCGCTCGCCCGCGACACGTCCCTCAAGGTGCAGACCGGTGGCGGCGTGCGCGAGCGCGATGACGTGGCGCGCCTGCTCGATGCCGGCGCACAGCGCGTCGTGATCGGTTCGCTGGCAGTACGCGCGCCCGACACGGTTTTGGCCTGGCTGTCGGAGTTCGGCAGCGAGCGCATTACCGTGGCGCTGGACACGCGCCGCGATGGGGACGGCGTGTGGCGGCTGCCCGTGCATGGCTGGACTGAGACCGCGTCGGAGACGCTCGATGTGCTGGCCGCGCGTTATGCCGACGCAGGACTGCGTCACCTGCTGTGCACCGACATCGCCCGCGACGGCATGCTGAGTGGGCCCAACGTCGATCTCTATGCGTACCTGCGGACCGCAGTGCCGGCACTGGCCATACAGGCGTCCGGCGGCGTCAGCGCCGTCACGGACGTCAGCGCCGCGCGCGACGCCGGTTGTGCCGGCATCGTCCTGGGTCGTGCGCTGCTGGAAGGCCGCTTCGCCTTGCCGGATGCGCTGGCATGCTGAGTCGGCGCCTCATTCCTTGCCTGGACGTGCGCGAAGGTCGCGTGGTCAAGGGTGTGAAGTTCCGCGACCACGTCGACATGGGCGACATCGCCGAACTGGCGCTGCGCTACCGCGACGAAGGCGCCGACGAACTGGTGTTCTACGACATCAGCGCCAGTCCCGAGGGGCGTTCCGTGGACTACGCCTGGATCGAACGCGTTTCGCGCTTGCTGGACATCCCGTTCTGCGTGGCCGGCGGTATCCGCGATGTCGGGACCGCACGTCGCGTGCTGTACAGCGGGGCCGACAAGGTCTCGGTCAATACGCCCGCGCTGGAACGTCCCGAGCTCATCGGCGAACTGGCGCAGGCGTTCGGCGTGCAGTGCGTGGTCGTGGGCGTGGATTCGATCCTGGAAGCCGATGGCGAATGGCGCGTGCGCCGCTACACCGGCGATCCCACGAAGATGCAGGGCGCCGGCCTGCGTACGCTGGACTGGGTAGTGCAGGCGCAACAACTCGGCGCCGGCGAGATCGTGCTGAACTGCATGGACCAGGACGGCGTGCGGCGTGGATACGACCTTACGCAACTGCAGGCGGTGCGCGCCGTCTGCGAGGTGCCGTTGATCGCGTCGGGCGGCGCGGGCGAAGTAGAGCACTTCGTCGATGTCTTCCAGCAGGCGGATGTCGACGGTGCACTGGCCGCGAGCGTCTTCCACAGCGGACACATCCGGATTCCGGCATTGAAACAGGCATTGGCAGGACAGGGCATCGAGGTGCGACGTGGGGACTGAATTCACGGATCGCGGGTTGGATCCCGCGCGGCTGGATTGGGCCAAGGGCGATGGGCTGCTGCCGGCCATCGTCCAGGATGCCGCGACGCTGCGGGTGCTGATGCTCGGCTACATGAGCCGCGAGGCGCTGGAAGCCACGCTGGCGAGTCGGAAGGTGACGTTCTTCAGCCGCAGCAAGCAACGCCTGTGGACCAAGGGCGAGAGCTCGGGCCATGTGCTGGAACTGGTCTCGGTCGATGTGGACTGCGACGACGACAGCCTGTTGGTGCTGGCGCATCCGCGCGGCCCGACCTGCCACCTGCAGCGCACCAGTTGCTTCCCGGAAGCGCCCGGTGCGTTCCTTGCCGAACTGGACGCCGTCATCGCGCGGCGCGAACGCGAGCGTCCGGGCGACAGCTATACGACGCGGCTGTTCGACGCCGGCGTGCGCCGCATCGCGCAGAAGGTGGGCGAGGAGGGGGTGGAGACCGCGCTGGCGGCCGTTGCCCAGGATGAGCCGGCTTTGCTCGGCGAGAGTGCCGACTTGCTGTACCACCTGATCGTGCTGCTCCGTGCGCGCGGGCTTTCCCTGGACGATGCGGTGACCGTCCTGGTCCAGCGCCACGCCCGCTGACTGCATCGGCTGTCGCGGGTCATAATCGGCCGGTCGTCCTTGCCGGAGTCGCCATGCGCGCCTCGCTGATCGTTGTCGTCCTGGCGCTATTCGCCGTTCCCGCCCATGCGCTGCCGCCTCCCTGCAGCTCGGGGCAGGTGTTCGAGGACCGGAACGGGAACGGCGTCCGCGATAGCGGCGAGCCGGGATTGCCGGGCATCAAGGTCTCCAATGGCATCGACCTTGCGGTGACCAATGCGCAGGGGGAATACACCCTCGACTACGTCGACGGCCGCACCGTGTTCATCATCAAGCCGGCCGGCTACGACCTGGCCGTGCGGCGCGATGGCCTACCGGCACGTTGGCGCAATCTGCAGTACCACGCCGGGCCAGCGCTGAAGTACGGCGGTATCCCGCAACGTCAGCCCGATTGCACGCACTTCGGGTTGCGGCCCCGTGCGGTGGCCACCCAGGACGCACTCGACGTGCTGTTGTTCGCCGACAGCCAGACGTCGTCCGTGAAGGACGTGGACTACTACTGGCGCGACATCGTGCAGCCGTTGGTGGGGCGGCACGGCGCTTCGCTGGGCCTGACGCTGGGCGACGTGACCAATGACGACCTGTCGCTGTACCCCGAGATCCTGCGCACGACGATGAGCCTGCAGGTGCCGTGGCTGTTCATCCCCGGTAACCACGACCTGGATTTCGATGCGGTCAGCGATGAGGAATCGCTGCGTACGTTCCGCCACCACCTGGGGCCGGATACGTTCGCCTGGGAAGAAGACGCAGCGACCTTCATCGGCCTGGACGACGTGATCTACCAGCCCGGCAAGTCGCCGGCGTATTTCGGCGGACTGCGCGAGGATCAGTTCGCCTTCCTGCAGGCTTACCTGCCCACGGTGCGCAAGGATCGGCTGCTGGTGATCGGCGTACATATCCCGTTCTACGAACCCGGCGCGCGCGGCTTCCGTCCACAGGACCGCGAGCGCCTGTTCGCGCTGCTGAAGGACTTTCCGCATGTCCTCCTGCTCAGCGGACATACGCACACGCAGCGCCACTGGTACCACGATGCCTCGACCGGCTGGCATGGCCTGGCGCCGCTGCATGAGTACAACGTCGGTGCCGCCTGCGGCGCCTACTGGTCGGGCGTGAAAGATGCCGAAGGCATTCCCGACACGACGATGGCCGATGGCACGCCCAATGGCTATGCACGGCTGCGCGTGCGCGCCGGCGGCGAGTACGCCTTGTCCTGGCATCCGGCGCGCGCGACGGACGACAGTGGCATCGGCCTGCACGCACCGCGCGTGCTGCGCAAGGGCGCATACCCGGCGTGGGGCGTGTTCGGCAATGTCTACATGGGCGATTCCGACACACGGGTGGAGTATCGCGTCGATGGCGGTGCGTGGAAGCCGATGAAGCGCGTCGAACAGCCCGACCCCAGCCTGCTGGAGGAAAACATGCGCGACGACGTCGCCGACGCGCTGCGCGGCTATGACCGTTCGCCGGAGGCCGAGGCGTCGCAGCACCTCTGGCGGGGCGCGTTGCCCACCGATCTGGCCGAAGGCGAGCATGCGGTCGAGGTGCGCGCGTTCGACCGCTGGCGCGGCGAACAGTCCGCCCGCACCTCGTACCGCCTGCAAGTCGCGGAGCCCTGATCGTGGCCGCCACGGACCTGCCCATCGAGCTCTTCGTCGACGCCGCCGCATGGGAGCGCTGGCTGGAGCGCCATCCCACCTCCGAGGGCGTGTGGCTGAAGATCGCGAAGAAGGATTCGGGCGTCGTGTCGGTCAGCTATGCCGAAGCGCTCGACGTCGCCCTGTGTCATGGCTGGATCGATGGCCAGAAGAAGGGCTTCGATGCGCACTGCTTCCTGCAACGCTTCACGCCGCGGCGCGCACGCAGCACGTGGTCCAAGATCAACGTTGCCAAGATCGACGGGCTGGTCGCCGCGGGAAGGATGCGTCCGGGCGGCCTGCGCGAGGTCGAGGCGGCGAAGGCAGACGGCCGCTGGGATGCGGCCTATGACGGCTCCAGATCGATGGAGGTGCCGCCGGAGCTCGCGAAGGCCCTGACGAAGAACCGCAAGGCCAGGGCCTTCTTCGAGACGCTCGACAAGACCAACCGGTATGCAGTGTGCTGGCGCGTGCAGACGGCGGTGAAGCCGGAGACCCGGCAGGCCCGCGTGGAGAAGCTGGTCGCCATGCTCGCGCGCGGCGAGAAGATCCACGGGTCCTGAAAAACGGAAACGCCTCCCGGAGGAGGCGTCCTGGAACCTGGCGGGCGAGCGGAGGCTGGCGGGCGAGGCGTACGTGGCTGGCTGGCGAAGGCTGGCGGGCGACGTGGCGCGCAGTCTAGTCAGATCGGCCGACACGTGTAGAAACGCGAATCGCTCTCATCGTGGCGCGCGGCTGGCGCGGACGCTGAGCCACGCACCCGTTAGCAGCAGCGCGATCGCGACGGCCTGCATCCAGTGCGCCTGCGCGCGTCCCGACGCGACCAATAGCAGCGTCGACAACAGCGGCGCGAGATACGACAGACTGCCCAGCAGCGCGATGTCGCCGCGCTTGGTGCCGTGGTCCCACAGCCAGAAGGCGGCGCCCACGGGGCCGATGCCCATCACGGCGAGGACCAGCCACTGGGTCGCGTCCGGCGCGACCGTGCGTTCGAACAGCAGGTGCGCGATGCCACCCAAGATGGAAACACCGGCGCAGGCGACAGTGATCGCGGCGGTGGGAACATCGGCAAAACGACGGTTGAGCACCGAGTACGATGCCCAGATCACCGCGGCGCCCAGGGCGGCGAGGTAACCGGGCACGTGCGCCGGATCCACTTGCAGGCTCCGTCCCCGCGTGACCAGCAGGACTGCGGCCACCAGGCCCAGCAACGTGCCCACCCATTGCCCGGCACGCACGGCGACGCCGCCCAGCAGCCCGGCGAACACCACGATCAGCAGCGGCCACATGTAGTTGAGCAGGTTCGCTTCCACGGCGGGCGCGCGCTTGAGCGCGATGAAGTACAAGGCGTGGTAGCCGAACAGGGCCAGCGTGGACAGGGCCAGTGCCGTCCAGGGCTGACGCAGCTCATGCCAGCCGGCACGTCCGCGCGATGCCGCTCGCAACAGGCCGAGCAGGGCTGCGACACTGAAGCTGATCGCCAGCACCTGGAACGGTGGCAGCGTGCCGGTCGCCGTGGTCAGCACGGCCAGCGAAGCCCACAGCAGGATCGCCACCAGCCCGATCAGCGTGGCCGTGCGTTGCGATGCCATGGCGCGATTCAGTGCGGCAGTTCGATCGCGTCGAACGCGTCGACGCGCGGATGGCCGTGCGCGGCGTCGTCTTCGCGCGGCACCGGATAGTCTTCCAGGCGATCGATCAGGACGGTCTGCAGGCCGGCCTCGCGCGCGGCGTCGAGCTCTTCCACCACGTCCGACAGGAACAGGATCTTGCCGGCCGGCACGCCGATGCGGTCGGCGATCACGCGGTAGCTGTCCGCCTCGCGCTTGCCGCCGACTTCGGTGTCGAACCATCCCGAGAACAGCGGCGTCAGGTCGCCCGCGTCGCTGTGGCCGAAGAACAGCTTCTGCGCCGGTACCGAGCCGGACGAGTACACGTACAGCGGATACCCTTCGTCGTACCACCCGCGAAGCGCGGGCGCGGCATCGGGATAGATGTGCGCGGTGAAATCGGCATCGCGGTAACCGGCTTCCCACACCAGGCCCTGCAGCGCCTTCAGCGCGGTGTGCTTGCGGTCCTGGTCGATCCAGCCCTGCAGCGTCTCCACAATGACGTCATCGCTGCAGATGCTGCCGTGTTCGGTCGCCACCACGTCCAGCCACCGCCGCACCTCCGGATCATCCCCATGCTCGCGCACGAAGTCGGGCAGGGCGCGTCGCGCATAGGGGAACAGCACGTCCTTGACGAACGAGATGCTGCTGGTGGTGCCTTCGATGTCGGTGAGGATCGCGGAAACGGGCATGGTGCGGATGTCTTGGGGATGCGGGCGCAATGGCTCAGTGATGGCCTTGCGTGAGGCCTTCGTAGCGTGGGAAATCCTGCGCGATGGTGGTGCCGGTGAAGTGGCCCACCCAGCCGTCCGGCTCGGTGAAGAAGCGGATGGCGACGAAGCGCGGCTCGGGACCCATGTCGAACCAGTGCAGGGTGCTGTCCGGCACGCCGATCAGGTCGTCCTGCACGCACTCGATCTCGTAGACCTTGCCGTCCACGTGCAGTGTGAACAGGCCCGATCCCGCCACGAAGAAGCGCACTTCGTCTTCCTTGTGGTAATGCTCGTCGAGGAACTTGGCGCGCATGGCATCGCGCTGCGGGTTGTCCGGCGCGATGCTGACCACGTCGACGGTCTTGAAGCCGCGTTCGGCGATCAGGCGGTCGATATCGGCGCGGTAGGCATCCATGACGTCGTCCGGCGTCGCGCCCGGCTCGATCGCCTTGGTGGCCTTCCAGCGCTCGAAGGTCACGCCGATCTTCTTCAACTCGGTGGCGATGAAGTCGGGGTCGTAGCTGGCGAACTCCGGCGTGGCCGGGTCGGATTCCTTGAAGATGCGCAGGCGGCTCATGGCGATGGCGTGAGGCGGCGAGGGGGACGCTAGGGTAGCAAACCCGGTCCCCACGCCCTGTTGCGGAAACGGAACGCTGCGATAACCGGCGGTTATCAGCGGCGGCAGCCGAGCTTGCGCAGTTCCAGCTCGGCGGCGAACAGGAATTCGAAGGCTTCCAGGTGCCGGCGTGCCTCGGCCATGGTGCGGCCCCAGGCGTACAGGCCGTGACCGTCGATCAGGTACCCCCACAGCGGCTGGCGGTCGAGCAGCGCGTCGACCTGGGCGGCCAGGGTCGGCATGTCCTGGGTGTTGGCGAACACCGGCACGTCGATCGCCATCTCGTGGGTCTGGTTGCCCTGGAACGCCTTCAGCAGCTCGAACCCCTCCAGACGGACGTGGCCGGCGCCGGCGAACAGGCGCGAGGCGACCGTCTGCACCAGCGAGTGGGTGTGGAGCACGCAGCCGATCTCGGGGTAGCGGCGATACAGCTGGGTGTGCAGCAGGGTTTCTGCCGACGGCCGGTGATCGCTGCCGACCGCCTTGCCGTCGAAGTCCACGACCATGATGTCGCCTTCCACCAACCGGCCCTTGTCGCGGCCGGAGACGGTGATGGCGGCGTGGCGTTCGTCCAGGCGCTCGGAGAAGTTGCTGCTGGTCGCGGGCGTCCAGCCGAGCTGCGACAGCTCGCGCACGTTGGCGATGATGGAGTGCGCGCGTTCGCGCAGCTGGGCGGCGTCGTAGGGCAGGGCGGCGTTCATGCCGCCCATTCTAGCGCCTGCGTACGGGCGGGGCTCAGCGCGGCTTGCGCAGGCGGCTGTGGCGGTAGCCGTACAGGAAGTAGATCAGGAAGCCGGCGGCCGTCCACACGGCCATCAGCATCCAGTTGTGCGCGGTCATGGCCGACAGCAGTGCCAGGCAGCTGAGCACGCCCAGCGAACAGATCAACCAGGCCGCGGGGATGCGGAACGGACGCGGCAGGTCCGGCTGCGTGCGGCGGAGCACCAGCACGCCGATGCACACCGAAGCGAACGCGATCAGGGTACCCATCGAGGTCAGTTCGCCCAGCACGTCGAGCGGGAACAGCGCCGCCAGCAGGGCGATGCCGATGCCGGTGATGACGGTGTTGATGTGCGGCGTGCGGTATTCCGGATGGATCTTGGTGAACACCGGCGGCAGCAGGCCGTCGCGTCCCATGATCATGAAGATGCGCGGCTGGCCGATGATCATCACGAGTACCACGGACGACAGGCCGATCAGTGCGCCGATTTCCACGGTCACGCGCAACCAGCCAAGCTCCGGGTGTGCGGCCACCGCGGTGACCACCGGCTCGGCCGTACCCAGCGCGGTATACGGCACCAGGCCCGTCATCACCGCCGCCATGGCGATATAGAGGATGGTGCAGATCACCAGCGAGGCGAGCATGCCGACGGGCAGGTCTTTTTGCGGGCGATGCGATTCCTGCGCCGCGACTGAGACGGCCTCGAAACCGATGTAGGCGAAGAACACCATCGCGGCGCCGCGTAGCACGCCGTCCCAGCCGAACTTGCCGGGGCCTTCGTTGGCCGGGATGAAGGGTTGCCAGTTGCCCGGATCCACGTACTGCCAGCCGGCGATGATGACCAGGATGATCAGGCCGGTCTTCAGCACCACCATCGCCATGTTCATCGCCGACGACTTGCGGATGCCGACGTAGCACAGCCAGGTCAGCAGCAGCACCAGGACAGCGGCCGGCACGTTGGCGATCGCGCCGGTGGGGCGCAACTGCGCGTCCAGTGGCGCGCTGACGAAGGCTTCGGGCAAATAGATGTTCGCGTGTTCGAGCAGACTCAGCAGGTAGCCGGTCCAGCTGACCGCGACCGCGGACGCCGATACGCCGTACTCCAGCACCAGCATCCAGCCGATGAACCAGGCGGCCAGTTCACCCAGGGTCGCGTAGGTGTAGGTGTAGGCGCTGCCCGACACCGGCACCATCGCGGCGAATTCCGCATACGCCAGCGCGCAGAAGGTGCAGCAGATCGCGGCCAGCACGAACGACAGCATGATCGCCGGGCCGGCATGGTTGGCCGCGGCCTGGCCGGTGATGACGAAGATGCCGCCACCGATCACGGCGCCGATGCCCAGCGCGGTCAGGCCCCAGGGGCCGAGCGTGCGTCGCAGGCTGAGGCCTTCGGCTTCGTCATGGGCAGCGTGGGGGTGCTTGGTGGCCAGGAGCTGTCGGAACATCGTGCGTGGTCTCGGAGCGGTGTCGAGGAGTGCAACCAAAAAGGCCGGCGGTGCGCCCGCCGGCCTTGAAGAGGATCAGGCCTGCTGCCTGAGCTTGCTGTTCCAGAAGCCGTAGGTGAAGTAGACCACCAGGCCGAGGATCGTCCAGCCCACGAAGATCTTCCAGTGCTCGGTGAAGGGCTGCCAGAACAGGTAGAGGCACGCGACCACGCCCAGCGGGCAGATCACGATGGCGGCCGGCACCTTGAACGGGCGCGGCATTTCGGGGCGCGTGTAGCGCAGGATCAGCACGCCCGCGCAGACGGTGGCGAAGGCGAGCAGCGTGCCCATCGACACCAACTCGCCCAGCACGTTCAACGGCATCAGGCCGGCGAGTGCGGCTGCCAGCACGCCGACGATGATCGTGCCGACGTAAGGCGTGCGGTACTTGGAGTGCACCTTGCCAAACAGCTTCGGCATCAGGCCGTCCTTCGCCATGCTGTAGAAGATGCGCGGCTGGGCCATCAGCATCACCAGGATGACCGAGGACAGGCCGGCAATCGCACCGACCTCGGTGGCCGTCTTCAGCCAGGCCAGGCCCGGGTAGGGCTCAAGCGCAGTAACGACCGGCTTGGCGGTACCGAGCAGCGTGTAATTCGTCATGCCGGTGAGTACTGCACACACGATGATGTAGATGACGGTACAGATCGCCAGCGAGCCGAGGATACCGATCGGCATGTCGCGCTGCGGATTCTTGGCTTCGCCGGCCGCGGTGGAGACCGCGTCGAAACCGATATAGGCGAAGAACACGATCGCGGCTGCACGGGTCACGCCCTCGAAGCCGAACTTGCCGGGCCCTTCGTTGGCCGGGATGAACGGCGTCCAGTTGGCCGGATCGACATACATCGCGCCGATGCCGATGAACAGCACGATCACGGTGACCTTGATCGCCACCACGATGGCGTTGACGAACGCCGACTGGGTGATGCCGACGTAGCAGAGGCCGCTGATGGCCGCGACGATGGCGATGGCGGGCAGGTTGAGGATCGCTCCGGTGGCCACAAAGTTGCTGCCGTCCCAGTTGATCGGCGCCTGCGCGAGTTCGGCGGGGAACGGCAGATTCAGCGTCGTGGTCACGAAGCTGATCAGGTAACTCGACCAGCCGACCGCCACCGTGGACGACGCGAACAGGTACTCGAGGACCAGGCACCAGCCGATGAACCAAGCGACGAACTCGCCGAGGGTGGCGTAGGAATAAGAGTAAGCACTGCCGGACACCGGCATCAGCGCCGAGAATTCCGCGTAGCACAAGCCGGCGAGGGCACAGGCGAAGCCGGCCATCACGAAGCTCAGCATGATCGCCGGGCCGGCGTGGTTGGCAGCGGCCTGGCCGGTGAGGACGAAGATGCCCGCACCGATCACCGCGCCCACGCCCAGCATCACCAGGTGCTTCGCGGTCAATGTCCGTTTCAGGGTGGCTTCGCCGTCCAGGCTGCCTTCAAAGGGTTCACCGGCATCGACGTGGCCCGCCGGCGCAACCGGCTTGACCCTGAACAGAGCTTTGAGCATTCGCAGCGTCCCCTAAGAATGACTGAGTGCCGGCGGAAAGACCCGCCGGGCGGTGGCGACTGTCATGGGGACCGTCCCCACGGAAGGCCGTACCTTGCCAAAGCGGGCGGGGGATCACAAGCGCGGTTGCAGCATGACCGGCGATAATCGCCGCGCTTCCGTCGCACCTCGAAAGGAAAAACCACGCCGTGTCAGCCGCTTACGCCCACCTCCGCGCAGACCTGGCCGACTACGGCCGCCGCTGGCCCGACGAACAGCCGGTGGTGGCGCAGTTCCTGGCGCTGCTGGACGACCCGGCCGACCCCTTTGTACGCGAGCGGCTGGAAGGCCACCTGACCAGCGGCTGCTGGTTGGTGAGCCGCGACGGTCGGCGCATCCTGATGACCCATCACCGCAAGCTCGGCCGCTGGCTGCAGCTGGGCGGGCATGCCGATGGCGATACCGACATGGCGCGGGTAGCGCTGAAGGAAGCCGAAGAGGAGTCCGGGCTCGCGGACCTGTCGGTGGAAGACGGCATCTTCGACCTGGACCGGCACTGGATACCGGAACGCAAGGACGTGCCGGGCCACTGGCATTACGACGTCCGTTACGTGGTGCGGGCCACCGGCAGCGAGGATTACGCGATCAGCGAGGAGTCGTTGGACCTGGCATGGCGGGAGATCACCCCCATGGCCGATGACACCGATGAATCCCTCGGTCGCATGGCCCGCAAGTGGCTGGCACGCGGCGCGGACTGATCCTCAGTACAGCACGCGCACGCGCAGGGTGCCCGGGATCGCTGCCATCGCATCGCGCAGGCTGGCGGTCTGTTCTTCATCGGCGGTGACGTCGATGACGACGTAGCCGACCTTCGGGTCCGTGCGCAGGAACTGACCATCGATGTTGATGCCGCGGTCGCGGAAGATGTCGTTGATCTGCGACAGCACGCCCGGCACGTTGCGATGGATGTGCAGGATGCGTCGGCTGCCGTCGTGGCCGGGCAGGGTGACCTCGGGGAAGTTCACCGCCGACAGCGTGCTGCCGTTGTCGCTGTAGCGCACCAGCTTGGCCGCGACCTCGACGCCGATGTTGTCCTGCGCCTCCAACGTCGAACCGCCGACGTGCGGGGTCAGGATGACGTTGTCCAGCCCGCGCAGCGGCGATTCGAACGACTCGGCATTGCCCTTGGGCTCCACCGGGAACACGTCCACCGCCGCGCCGCCGACGTGGCCGGATTTCAATGCATCGGCCAGCGCGTCGATGTCGACGACGGTGCCGCGTGAGGCGTTGATCAGGTGCGCGCCGCGCTTCATCTGCGCGATCTGCGCCGCACCGAACATGTCCTTGGTCGCCGCGGTCTCCGGCACGTGCAGGGTCACCACGTCGCTCAGCGCCAGCAGGTCGTCCAGGCTGATGGCGGGACGCGCGTTGCCCAGCGACAGCTTGGTCTCGATGTCGTGGAAGAGCACGTGCATGCCCAGCGACTCGGCCAGCACGCCGACCTGCGTGCCGATGTGGCCGTAGCCGATGATGCCCAGCGTCTTGCCGCGCACCTCATGGCTGCCGGCCGCCGACTTGCTCCAGCCGCCGCGGTGGCATTCGGCGTTCTTCTGCGGAATGCCGCGCATCAGCAGGATGGCCTGGGCGACGACCAGTTCGGCCACGCTGCGGGTGTTGGAGTAGGGCGCGTTGAAGACCGGGATGCCGGCCAGTTCAGCGGCTTCCAAGTCCACCTGGTTGGTGCCGATGCAGAAGCAGCCCACCGCGATCAGGCGGCGCGCCTGCGCCAGGACGTCGTCGGTGAGGTGGGTGCGCGAGCGGATGCCGACGATGTGGGCGTCGGCGATGCGCTGCTTGAGTTCGGCTTCCGGCAGCGATTTCTCGTGGAATTCGATCTGCGTATAGCCCGCCGCGCGGAAGGTCTCCACCGCGGTCTGACTGACCCCCTCCAGCAACAGTACGCGGATGTCCTGCTTCGGGTACGAGGTCTTCTTGTTCGACATGCTGGAAGGTCGCAGCGGGGGAGGGGAAAGGGCCGCCACTATGCCAGATGCACGCCGTCGATGCTGCGGCGCGGAATGGAATGCTCGGTTGCTGTTTTTCCGGTTTGGTTGCCCCTGAAACGGACCTCGTCTCGGCTGGACGCAGCGCAGCATCGCTGGCACCCTGAGCGCCCCCAAAGATCTGCCCCTGCAATGAGCGATCCGCGCCTGCAATCCCTGCTCGACGCCGCCCCCGCGCTGCGCCTGAAGACCGAGCCTGCCGACCTGGAGCACTACGGGCGCGACTGGACCCGGCGCTGGACGCCGGCCCCGCTGGCGATCGCGCTGCCGGCGACGGTGGATGAGGTGCAGGCGGTGGTGCGCTGGGCGAACAAGCATGGCGTCGCGGTGGTGCCTTCAGGGGGCCGCACGGGCCTGTCCGGCGGCGCCGTCGCCGCGAACGGCGAACTGGTGCTGAGCCTGGAGCGCATGAACCAGGCGCTTGATTTCAATGCGGTGGACCGCACGCTGACCGTGCAGGCCGGTATGCCGCTGGAAGCCGTGCACAACGCAGCGCGCGAGCATGGGCTGGTCTATCCGGTGGACTTCGCTGCGCGCGGTTCCTGCGCCATCGGCGGCAACATCGCCACCAATGCCGGCGGCATCCGGGTGATCCGCTACGGCAACACGCGCGAGTGGATCGCCGGCCTGAAGGTCGTCACCGGTGCCGGCGAGGTGCTGGAGCTCAACAAGGCGCTGATCAAGAACTCCAGCGGCTACGACCTGCGCCATCTGTTCATCGGCTCGGAAGGCACGCTGGGCGTGGTGGTCGAAGCCACCGTGCGCCTGACCGATCCGCCGCCGCCGACCAACGTCATGCTGTTGGCGCTGCCATCCTTCGACGTGCTGATGCAGGTCTTCGCGGCGTTCCGCGAACGCTTGCAACTGGAGGCGTTCGAGTTCTTCACCGACCGCGCACTGCACCACGTGCTGGCGCACGGCGCGCAGAAGCCGTTCGACGAGGCGCACCCGTACTACGTGGTCACCGAATTCGCCATCGGCGACGAGGCGAAGGAAGCCGCGGCGATGGCGGCCTTCGAAGCCTGCATGGAGCAGGGCTGGGTCAGCGATGGCGTGATCAGCCAGTCCGATGCCCAGGCCGCGCAACTGTGGCGCCTGCGTGAAGGCATCACCGAGGCGCTCGCGCGCTACAAGCCTTACAAGAACGACGTGTCGGTGCGGATTTCCGCGATGCCGGCGTTCCTCGCCGAGACCCAGGCCTTGCTGGGCGAGGCCTACCCGCAGTTCGACGTGGTCTGGTTCGGCCACATCGGCGACGGCAACCTGCACATCAACGTGCTCAAGCCCGACGATGTCGGCGATGCCGATTTCGTCACCCAGTGCGAGCAGGTGACCAAGCTGCTCGCCGCGTCGTTGCAGCGCCACCAGGGCAGCATTTCCGCCGAACACGGCATCGGCCTGGTGAAGAAGGGCTACCTGGAGAGCACGCGAAGCGCCGAAGAGATCGCGGTGATGCGCGGCGTGAAGCGTGTGCTGGACCCTAATGGCCTGATGAGTCCCGGCAAGCTCTTCGACGCGCAAGGGTGATGCGGGTTCATCCTGCGCGCATCGTTTGCGGGTAGGCTTTGCGCACCGCGCCAGTGACGGCGTCCCCCCGGAAGATCCCATGTCCCGTTTGATCCTGGCCGGCGTGCTGCTGGCGCTTTCCATTCCCGCGCTGGCGGGCAGCTTCGCTGGCAGTTCCGCAGGCGCATCGTCCGCCGGTTCGTCTGCATCGTCCGATAGTTCGTCCGGCGACGACAAGATCGTCCTGCAGGCGCGCGAGGATGCCGCCAGCTTCGTCGCCAGCAACGGCCGCATCCGCGGCGCGCAGCTGGAAGCCGCGCTGCGCCACCTGCGCGAGACGGACGAAACCGCGCGCCGTGCCAGCGACATGCAGCTGGCGCAGGCCATCCTGGCACGTTGATGGTCCCGCGTCGGCCATGGGGCCGACGCATCGGCGTGGCCCTGGCCTGTGCGCTGCTGGGCCATGCAATCCCTGCCTTCGCCGTCCGCGTCGATCCTGCCGGGCTGGATGCGGCGCAGGTCGCGACTACGCAGGCGCTCGTCGACGATGTCCTCGCGCGCTTGCCGCGCACGTGGCGGGAGGGATTGCCGCCAGACCTCGTCCTGGGATGGCGCGCCGATCTTCCGCATGACGTGCAGGGCCGCCGTGTCGGCCACCGGCTGTGGCTCGATCGCGCATTGCTGGATGACGCACGCGTTCCGGCGGCGCGCAAGGCGCTCATCCACGAGCTTGCCCACGCCTACGACCGCACGCATCGCAACGTGTTGTCCGGAGATGCACGACTGCGCGACCTGGCCGGATGGCAGCGCAGCGTGTTCCGCGCCGCAGGTCGGCGCAGCCGCAATGATTTCACCGCCCGGAGCCCCGATGCCTACGAGCTGACGCGGCCGTCGGAGTTCGTTGCCGTGAACCTCGAGCACTACGTGCTGGACGCCACGTATGCGTGCCGGCGTCCGGCGCTGTATCGCCATTTCGCCCTGCATTTCGGCGATTCCGCGTCTGATGTGGCGTGTGCGCCGGGGCTGCCGTTCCTGGAAGCCGACGCCGCGCGTGGCGATGCGACGCTGTTGGCGCTGGATCCCGCGCGCGTCTACGAAGTCGATTACCTGCTCGCCGCAGGCAACACGCAGGCGATGAGCCGCTGGGGCCACAGCATGCTACGGCTGGTGGTCTGCGCACCGGGACGTCCACCCGGTCCCGACTGCCGCCTGGATCTGTCCCATCACCGTGTGCTGTCGTTCCGCGCGTTCGTGGGCGACGTGCAGATCTCGAGCTGGCGGGGACTGACGGGCTCGTATCCGTCGCGCGTGTTCCTGCTGCCGCTGGACCAGGTGATCGAGGAATACACCAAGATCGAGCTGCGTGGCCTGCAATCCATTCCGTTGCGGCTCCAGCAGGACGAGGTCGCCTCGCTACTGGAGCGTGCCGCGCAACTCCACTGGAGCTACGACGGACGCTATTACTTCATCAGCAACAACTGCGCCGTCGAGACCTGGAAACTCCTGCATGACGGCGTGCCGCGACTCGCGGAGGCGCCCTTGGCAAGCATCACACCCACGGGCCTGCTGGAGAAACTGGCGCAGGAGGGCATCGCGGATCGCAGCCCGCTCGACGATGCAGAGCAGGCCCTGCGGGAGGGGTATTACTTCGAGCCGGCGAGCGCGCGCTACGACGCCTTGTTCGCCGTCGCCCGCGATGCACTGGCCCTGCCGCAACGCGATGCGCAGGCGTGGCTGGCGCTGGCCCCCGCCGAGCGCGCACGCTGGGTGCCCCGCGCCGACCTGAAAGCCAGTGCCGCACTGCTGGTGTTGGAGAATGCGGCGCTACGCCGGCAGCAACTGCTGCTACGCGACGAACTGAAGCGGCGCTACCTCGGCCGCGACGTTCCCGAAGATGCCGCGCTCGCCGTGCAGGCGCTGAAGGCGTGGCTGGGCGACACCAGCTTCGTTAGCCGGCCTTCGGAACTCGCACCGGAGGGCTATGGGTTGCCGCAATCAGCGGAACGCGAGCGCATTGTGGCGGAAGCGCAGGCGAGGGTGGCGCGACTGCGGAGCGAAGACGCATCGCTGCGTCGCAACCTGGAGCACTGGCTTCCCGCGGATCAGCGCGAGGCGCTGCGCGGCATCGAAGCCAATCTGGAGGCGATAGGCGCGCGCCTGCGGGCTCTGGCGGCCGCAGGCGCGTCGTAACGGCGCGTCAGTCGGCGCGGCCGCCGAACTCGCCGGTGGTCGTGTTGACCAGGATGCGTTCGCCGTTGGTAATGTACTCCGGCACCATGATCTCGATGCCGGTGCTGAGCCGGGCCGGCTTCGGGCGCTTGGTGGCGGTGCCGCCCTTCAGTTCCGGCGGAGTTTCCACTACTTCGAGCGTGACGTGCTGCGGCAGCTGCAGCGCGACCGGCAGTTCGTCGATCACCTGCACGTAGCAACCGCTCAGGCCGTCGGTGATGTAACCGGCGTCGTCGCCGATGACGTTGGCGTCCAGCGTGTACGGCGTGTAATCCTCGTCATCGAGGAACACGAACGCATCGCCGTCCTTGTAGGAATACGTCGCCTGGCGGCGCAGCAGTTCCACTTCGCTCAGGTTGTCGTCGGCGTCGAAGCTGGCGTCCAGCTTGCTGCCGCCCGGCACGCTGTACATGATGAAACGGAAGCGCACGTTGCCGCCGCGGCCCTGCGGCGAGCTGCGCTCGATGTCGCGGATCTGGTACACGCCGCCGTTGTGTTCGACGACGTTGCCCTTCTTGATGTCAAAAGCCTTCATGGATGAACCGTAGGTAGGAAAGGAAAGAGGGGGGCGATGGCTTACTTCGGTGCCAGCCGCACGGCGCCGTCCAGGCGGATCGTCTCGCCGTTGAGGTAGGTATTGCCGAGGATGTAGGCGACCAGGTCGGCGAACTCGTCCGGCTTGCCCAGGCGCGACGGGAAGGGGATCGAAGCGCTGAGCGACTGCTGCACGGCTTCGGGCATGCCGTCGACCATCGGCGTCCAGAAGATGCCCGGCGCTACGGTCATCACACGGATGCCGAAGCGCGAGAGCTCGCGCGCCATCGGCAGGGTCATGCCGACCACGCCGCCCTTCGAGGCCGAGTACGCCGCCTGGCCGATCTGGCCTTCGTACGCCGCCACGCTGGCGGTGTTGACGATGACGCCGCGCTCGCCCTCGGCGTTCGGCGCGTTGTGTTGCATCGCATCCGCGGCGGCCTTGGCCACGTTGAAGCTGCCCACCAAGTTGACCATCACGGTCGATTGGAAGGTGGACAGCGGCATCGGTGCTTCCTTGCCGAGCACGCGCCCGGCGCCGAGGATGCCGGCGCAGTTGATCGCGACGTTCAGGCCGCCGAGGAACGCCTTCGCCGCCGCGATGTTGGCGGACACGCCGGCCTCATCGGTCACGTCGGTGCGGAAGTACTTCGCATGGCCCTCGCCAAGCTCGGCGACGGCGGCGGCACCCTTGTCGTCGTTGACGTCGAACAGGGCGACCTTGCCGCCGTGCTGGACCAGGTGGCGGGCGACGGCCAGCCCCAGGCCGGAGACGCCGCCGGTGATGACGGCGCGGGTATCGGAAAGCTGCATGCGGCGGACCTGCTGCGGAAAAGCCGGCATTTTACGCGATGTGCGCAGCGGGCTTGTAGGCGACCCCGGAGACCCCAGGACTCAGGCGTGCAGGGCGCGTTCCAGCGGGGTGTCGGCCAGACGCCGCGCGAATTCGTCCGGCGACAGGCCCGGCGCGAACAGGAAGCCCTGGCCCACCGGCACGCCCAGGTTGAGCAGGAATTGGCGCTGCGCCTCGGATTCGACACCCTCGGCGACCAGTCCCAGCCCCAGGCTGCGGGCGATGGCCGAGACGGCCTGGCAGACGGCCACGTCGGACCGATTGTTCGGCACGCCTTCGGTGAACAGCGGGCTCAGCTTGAGGCCGTGGATGGGCAGCCGGCGCAGGTAGTTCAGCGCGCTGTAGCCTTCGCCGAAGTCGTCGATGGTCAGCACCACGCCCAACTGGCGCAGGTCGGCGAAGGTGCGCAGCGTGGCGGGCGCATCCTCGATCAGCACACGCTCGGTGAATTCCAGCTCCAACGCGGCGCCCGGCAGGTCGAATTCGGCGAGGATCGCGCGCACGCGGTCGGCGAGGTCGTCACCGGCGAACTGGCGGTACGAGACGTTGACGGCCACCCGCACGATGCCCAGGCCCTGGTCGCGCCACGCGGCCACCTGGCGGCAGGCCTCGCGCAGCACCCAGCTGCCGATCCGCACGATGTCGCCGGTGGTCTCCGCATGGCTGATGAACACGTCCGGGCGCAGTTCGCCCAACTGGTGGTTCTGCCAGCGGATCAACGCTTCGGCCGCGATGATGTGGCCGTTGCGCAGGTCGACCTGCGGCTGGTAGACGAGGCGGAACTCCTCGTTGTCCACCGCACGCCGCAGTTGCGTTTCGATCTGCAGGCGGTCCTGCTGCCGCTGCGCCAGCTCCTGGGTGAAGCTCTGCCATCCGTTGCGTGCGCGATGCTTGCTGTCGTACATCGCGATGTCGGCATTCTGGATCAGCTGTTGCGGCCGCAGGCCGTCGCCCGGCGCCACGGCCAAGCCGATGCTCGCGGTGATGGCGAATTCGTCCTTGCCGAACCGGAACGAGTCCGCGAACGCGCCCAGCACCGCGTGCGCCAGCTGCTCCGGCAGCTGCGGGTCGTCGCCGGCGTCGCAGATCACCAGGAATTCGTCGCCGCCGAAGCGGGCGATCATGCCGTCGGTGCCCACGGCGCCGCGGATGCGGTCGGAGGCCTGCACCAGCAGTTCGTCGCCGGCGTTGTGGCCGAGGACGTCGTTGACCATCTTGAAGCGGTCCAGGTCGATGTAGAGCACCGCCACCTGCGCGCGCTCGGGATCGGACAGGCGCGCGCCCAGTTCGGTCAGCACGGCGTCGCGGTTCATCAACCCGGTGAGGGGATCGGTCCGCGCCTGGATGCGCAGCGTTTCTTCCGCCTGCTTGTCCTGCGAGATGTCCTGCATGGTGCCGGTGATGCGCGAAGCGCCCGGGTCGCCGGGCTCCGCATCGCCGATCACGCGGATCCAGAACGGATGGCCGTCGGCCTGCGTGCCCTGCAATTCCAGGTCGAAGCCCTTGCCACCGGCCGTGACGAGATCCAGCGCGCCGCGCAGCCGGCGGCGGTCGGCCTCGCGCAGGCAGGTGAGCATGTCGTCCAGGGTGATCAGCGGACGTGCCGCACCGAGGATGCGCTGCGCTTCGTCGGTCAGGTACATGCGGTCGCGGCCGATGTCCCATTCCCAGCCGCCGATGTGGGCCAGCGATTGCGCGCGGTCGAACAGCGCGCTGTCGCGCTTGAGCTCGGTGACGTCGCTGAACAGCGTGGTCACCTGCGATGGGCGGCTCTCGCCGGGCGCGAACTGCGGCACCGACGTCGCCGTCACCCAGATCAGGTGCTTGCGCTCACGGTGGTACATGCCCAGCAGCACGCTTTCCACCATCTGCCCGCTGTCCAGGGCACGTTGTGCGGGCAATTCGTTGCGCTGCATTTCGCGGCCGTGCTCGTCGACCACGTGCCAGCGGTCCAGCGACAGCTCGTGATTGACGCGCTGGTCCTCGCGGATGCCGAAGATGCGCATGGCCGCGCCGTTGCAGTACTGCACGACCAGGTCGCGGTTGTTCACCACGATGCCCTTGTCGATCGTCTCCATCAGTTCGCGGTAGCGCATTTCCGCGAGCCGCCGGGAGCTGATGTCGCGTGCCACGGCGACGATGCTCTTGCGGCCGTCGAAGTTGATGTTCGCCGAGTGCACTTCGACCGGGAACCGCGTCCCGTCGCCGCGCATGTTGGTGACTTCGATGACGTAGGTCTCGCCGCGGTTCAACGTTTCCCACACCGGCACCAGGTGGTCGCGCGGCAGGTCCGGGTTGAGCACGTTGATGTTGCGCCCGACGATCTCTTCCGGCGGGCGCTTGTACGCCTGCATGCCGGCCTTGTTGAGGTCCAGCACGGTACCGTCCTCGGCGATGATGCTGACCGGGTCGGGCACGGCGTCAAACAGGTTGCGATAGCGCGAACGCTCGGTGTCGGCCTCGTGCTGCTTGGCGAGCAGCGCTTCGCGCGCTTGCCGCAAAAGACTGGCGGTGGCGTCGTCCGCACCGCGTTCGGCCGCGGCGCTCTCCAGCGCGGCGACGAGCGCCTGCAGGTCGAACCCGTCGCTGGCCGCGTCGTGGGTCATGCAGCGGCCGCCAATGCCTTGCCGACGCGACTGCCGGTTTCGCGACCCAGGCGCGCGGCCAGCCAGCGTCCGGTCTCGGCGAGCAGGTCCAGGTCCACGCCGGTTCGCAGGCCTTGGCCATGCAGCAGGTAGACCACGTCCTCGGTGGCGACGTTGCCGCTCGCGCCCTTCGCGTACGGGCAGCCACCGGCACCGGACACCGCGGCATCCACTACGCGCACGCCGACGTCGAGGCAGGCCAGCAGGTTCGCCAGCGCCTGGCCGTAGGTGTCGTGGAAGTGCACCGCCAGCGCCGGCATGGGTACTTCGTCGGCGACCGCTTTCAGCATGTCCGCGGCTTTGCGCGGCGTGCCTACGCCGATGGTGTCGCCCAGCGAAATCTCGTAGCACCCCAGTGCGTGCAATCGCTTCGCCACGCGCACCACGTCCGCCAGCGGCACGTCGCCCTGGTAGGGGCAGCCGAGCACGGTGGAGACGTAGCCGCGGACCTTGACGCCATCGGCGGCGGCGCGCGCCAGAACGGGCCGGAAACGCTCGATCGATTCGTCGATCGACGCGTTGATGTTCTTCTGGTTGAAGGCTTCCGACGCGGCGGTGAACACCGCCACTTCCTCCACGCCCACGGCGCGCGCGCGGTCGTAGCCGGTTTCGTTCGGCACGAGCACCGGGTACGAGGTCCTAGGGCGTCGCGTGATGGCGGCGAACACCTCGGCCGCATCCGCCAGCTGCGGCACCCACTTGGGGCTGACGAAACTGGTGGCTTCGATGGTGAGCAGGCCGGTGCGCGAGAGACGGTCGATCAGTTCGACCTTGTCGGCGGTGGCGACCTGCGTTTTCTCGTTCTGCAGGCCATCGCGCGGGCCCACCTCGACGATGCGCACGAAATCGTTGGCCACGGCCGGCGGCGTTTGCGTGCTCATGGGCGTTTGTCCGCCTTGGCCCGGCGCATGCGCAGCGTCTTTGCCTTGCCGTCGAAGGCCTCGAACAACTCCGGATGCTCGCCCAGCAAGGTGCGCAGCTGCGCGGGGCTGCCTTCGAAGAGATACGTGCTGGCGTCGGTCTCGCGGGCCTTGAGGGTGCCCTGTTGGACGCGCTGCATGATGGTCACCGTGTCGAGCATCGCGATCTGCAACGTATCGTCGTGGATACGGTATTTCAGCAATGTGACGGCATCCGCGGGCATGCCTTTCGGAATCGGCGGTGCGGCGGCCTTCCCGGTGCCGAACAGGCCTTCCAGTTCCTTGAAGCCGAGGGCCAGGTAGCGGTCACCGTCCACCTCGAAGCCGAGTGCATCGAAGCCCGGTTCATCACGGCGGTTGTTGTCGCGGAGGCGGACGTGGCAGCGTGCATCGACTTCCGCGTACATCGTCCTTGCCCAGCGGCACGCGGTCCTGCGGACTGTCGGGCAGGGGAATCCAGCGACCGACCAGGTCCGGATCGCAGGCGAGCGGGGCAGGGGCTTGTTCGAACATGACGCATCCGGTCAACAGGCTGGCCGCGAGCAGCAGGGCGGTCAACGGACGCAGCGGCGCCATGGCGACCCTCATTCCAGCGCCACGAGGACGGTGTCGGCCTCGACGAAGTCGCCCGCGCTGGCGCGCACGTCCGCCACCACGCCATCGCGCGGCGCCTTGACGGCAAGTTCCATTTTCATCGCTTCCATCACCAGCAACTCCTGTCCGGCCGCGACCGCATCCCCGGGCTGCGCCTTCACCAGCACCACGCGTCCCGGCATCGGGGCGACGATCTTCCCGCTGCCCGTCGCCTCGGCCGCATCCCCGCGCCGGTAGGCAGGCACCGTCTCCACCGTCGTCCGTTGTTCCCCATCATGCAGCGTCAGGCGGGTGCCGTGGCGCAGGACGCGGAATCGCCGCGCCTGTCCATGAATACGCAATCCGAGCTGCTCGCCGGTCAGCTGCGCCGCTTCCACCTGGTGCTGGCCGTCGGCGAGTTCGACCCGGTAGCGGCCGCCATGGCCTTGCGCCAGGCCTTCCCAGGCCTCGCCGCGGTGCTGGAACGCCAGCGGGCGGGCGCCCGCATGGCCGAGCCGCCAGCCGTCGGTGATCGCCCAGGGGGAGCCGGGATCCTGACTGCGCGACGCGGCGGCCTGCGCTTCGGTTTCCTGGCGGAGCAGTTCAGCCACGGCGATGGCCACCCGATGGCCGGCGGGCAACCCCGGCGCCGGCATGAACTCGTCCAGGTGGCGGTCCAGGTAGCCGGTGTCGATCCGGCCCTCGACGATTGCCGGGTGGCGGGCCAGCCGCTCCAGGAACGCGATGTTGGACTTGGGTCCAGCGATGTCGCACCCGGCCAGTGCTTCGCGCAGGCGGGCGAGGGCTTCGGTGCGGTCCACGCCATGCACGATCAGCTTGGCGATCATCGGGTCGTAGAAGATCGTCACCGTATCGCCTTCGACCACGCCGGCATCGATCCGCACGCCCGGCGACGCGTCGGGCAGGACGAGCCGCTCGAGGCGCCCGGAACCGGGAAGGAAACCGGCTTCCGGATCTTCCGCGTACAGGCGCACTTCGATGGCGTGGCCGCGCTGGCGGATGGCGTCCTGCGCGAGCGGCAGGGGCTCGCCTGCGGCGACGCGCAGCTGCCATTCCACCAGGTCCAGACCGGTGACCAGCTCGGTGACCGGATGCTCCACCTGCAGGCGGGTGTTGATCTCCATGAAGTAGAACTGCCCGTCGGGATCGACGATGAATTCCACCGTGCCGGCGTTGACGTAATCGATCGCCTGCGCGGCCTTCACCGCGGCATCGCCCATCGCGGTGCGCAGTGCGGGCGTCAGGAACGGCGAGGGCGACTCTTCCAGCACCTTCTGGTAGCGGCGCTGCGCCGAGCATTCGCGTTCGTTGAGGTGCAGCGTGTGACCGTGCGCATCGGCGAACACCTGGATCTCGATATGGCGCGGCGACGATACGTAGCGCTCCAGCAGCACGCGGTCGCGGCCGAAGGCATTGGCGGCCTCGCGCTGGCAGCTCTCTAGCTGGGCGATGAAATCCTCCAGCCGATGCACCACGCGCATGCCCTTGCCGCCGCCGCCATGCGCGGCCTTGATCATCAGCGGGAAGCCGATGCGCGCGGCCTCGCGCGACAGCGTGTTCGGTGACTGGTCCTCGCCCGTATAACCCGGAACGACCGGAACGCCGGCCGCCGCCATCAGCTCCTTCGCGCCAGCCTTGCTGCCCATCTTGCGCATCGACGCGCCGGAGGGCCCGATGAACACCAGGCCCGCGGCCGCGACCGCATCGGCGAAGTCGGCGTTCTCGGACAGGAAGCCGTAACCGGGATGGATGGCCTGTGCGCCGGCCTCCTTGGCCGCCGCGATGACGGCGTCGTCGCGCAGGTAGCTCTCCGCGGGCCGGGGCCCGCCGATCAGATAGGCCTCGTCCGCCTGGCGCACGTGCTGCGCGTCGGCGTCCGCCTCGGAATACACGGCGACGGTCGCGATGCCCAGCCGACGGCACGTGCGAATGACGCGGCAGGCGATCTCGCCGCGGTTGGCAATCAGGATCTTGGAGAACATCAGGCGTCGGTATCCGCGGGCAGGTGGCAGACGGCTTCGATGTTGTGGCCGTCCGGATCGATGGCGAAGGCGCCGTAATAGTTCGGGTGGTAGTGCTCGCGCAGTCCAGGCGCGCCGTTGTCGCGCGCGCCGGCGGCCAGCGCCGCCGCATGGAACGCGTCGACCTGCGCGCGACTACCTGCCGTGAACGCGATGTGCGAGCCGCGGCCGGGTTCGCCACTGCCCTTGCCGACCCAGAAGTGCGGTCGATTCGGCGGGCCGAAGCCGCATCCCTCATAGCCCCCGGTCATCTCGCGCGTCACGTCCATGACGACGCCATAGCCCAGGGTGGCCAGCACGCGCTCGTAGAACGCGCGGCTGCGCGCGTAGTCGGCGACTTCGATGCCCAGATGGTCGATCATCGGTTCAGTCCTTCGCCCAGCGGGGCGCGCGCTTGTCGAGGAAGGCGGACAGGCCTTCCTGGCCTTCCGGTGAGATGCGCAACCCGGCGATCAGGTCGGCGTTGTCGCGATCGGTGCGGTCGCGGTCGGCGGTGGCCGCGACACGCGCGACCAGGCGCTTCGCGCCGGCGGCGGCCAGCGGTCCCGCTTTCAACAGCAGCGCGATCTGGCGTTCGATGGCGGCATCGAGCGCCTCCGCCTCGACCACCTCGTGCAGCAGACCGATCCGTAGCGCCGTGGCGGCGTCGAAGATCTCTGCGGTGGCGAACCAGCGTCGCGCCTCGCGCGCACCGATCGCCGTCATGACATAGGGCGAAATCACCGCCGGCAGCAGGCCCAGCTTGCTTTCGGTCAGGCCGAACTTCGCGGCCGGTACGCCGATGGCGATGTCGCAGCAGGCGACCAGCCCCACGCCGCCGCCGAAAGCCGCGCCGTGCACGCGGGCGATCGTCGGCTTGGGTAACTCGTCCAGCGTGCGCATGAGGCGGGCGAGGGCGAGCGCATCCTGACGGTTCTCCGCCTCGCTGGCGGCGGCCATGCCGCGCATCCAGTTCAGGTCCGCGCCGGCCGAAAACGACGCGCCGCTGCCTTCCAGCACGACCACACGCACGTCGGCGTCCGTGGCCAGCTGTTCCAGCGCGCTGGTCAGGGTCGAGATCAGGCCGGCATCGAAGGCGTTGTGGAGGGCGGGGCGGTCCAGCCGCAGGCGGGCGATGGCGCCGGTGCGTTCCAGCACGAGGGGGTGTTCCTGCGGCAATTCCGCCATTGCGACCGTTCCTTGCGAAGTCGCCGAATGATAACGGCACGCTGCGTTGCGGCCTTCCTGCACTGCGGCGATGCTACAATGAGAATAGTTCGCATTTGAGAGCCCGGCGTGATCCTGACAGAGCTGCCTTCGCGTACCCCCGCCATCGTCGACACCGTGGAAGACCACGGTCCCCAAGACACGATTGCCCGTCGCCTGCGCGAACTGGGCTTCGTCAACGGCGAGGAAGTGGAAGTGGTCGCGAAGGGGCCGCTCGGCGCCGAGCCGCTGCTGGTGCAGGTGGGCTTTACCCGTTTCGCGCTGCGCCGTTCCGAAGCCGCGCGCATCCGCCTGCGCAACGGAGCCGCGGCATGAGCGCGGCCGAGGCTTCGACGCTGCGGCTGGCGCTGGTCGGCAACCCGAACTGCGGCAAGACCGCGCTGTTCAACCAGCTGACCGGCAGCCGCCAGAAGGTGGCCAACTACGCCGGCGTGACGGTGGAACGCAAGGAAGGCCGGTTGCATTCCGCGGCATCGGGGCGGCAATACGCCGTGCTCGACCTGCCGGGTGCCTACAGCCTGCAGGCGGCGAGCCTGGACGAGGCGGTGACGCGTGATGTCTGCCGTGGCTTCTATCCTGGCGAACCCGCGCCCGACGTGCTCGTCTGCGTGGTCGATGCGACCAACCTGCGCCTGCACCTGCGCTTCGCGCTGGAGGTGCGGGAGCTCGGCAAGCCGATGATCCTCGCCGTCAACATGATGGATGCCGCGCAGCGCCGCGGCATCGCCATCGATCTGGCCGCGCTGGAGCGCGAACTCGGCGTGCCGGTCGTCGAAACCATCGCGGTGAAGCACAACGGAGCACGCGCCCTGGTCGAACAGATCGACCGCACCGCGGCAAAACCGCACGAACCCACTGCACGCCTGGCCGAAGGCACCGACCTCCACGCCGAGACGCGCCGCCTGCTGTCGCTGGCGGTCAGCATGCCGACCCGCACCGCCAAGATCGACGATGCGCTGGACCGCTGGTTGCTGCATCCGGTGTTCGGGCTGCTGGCGTTGGCGGTGGTGATGTTCCTGATCTTCCAGGCGGTGTACGCCTGGGCCACGCCGCTCATGGACCTGATCGAAGCCGGCAGCGGCGCGTTGGGCCAGTGGGCCGGCGGCCTGCTGCCGGAAGGGCCGCTCAATAGCCTGCTGGTGGAGGGCATCATCGCCGGCCTCGGCGGCGTCATCGTGTTCCTGCCGCAGATCCTGATCCTGTTCGCTTTCATCCTTGCGCTTGAAGAGAGCGGCTACCTGCCGCGTGCCGCCTTCCTGCTTGACCGGATGATGGCGTCGGCCGGCCTGTCGGGGCGTTCGTTCATCCCGCTGCTGTCCAGCTTCGCCTGCGCCATTCCCGGCATCATGGCCACACGCAGCATCCAGGACCCGCGCGACCGGCTGGCGACGATCCTGGTCGCGCCGCTGATGACCTGTTCGGCGCGGTTGCCGGTGTACGCGCTGCTCATCGGTGCGTTCATTCCGCAGAAGACCGTGTGGGGCGTCTTCAACCAGCAGGGCCTGGTGCTGTTTGGCCTCTACGCCGCCGGCATCGTGAGCGCGCTGATCGTGTCCTGGGTGATGAAGAAATGGCGTCGCGACAAGAGCGAGCACGCCCTGTTGCTGGAACTGCCGTCCTACCGCATCCCGCACCCGCGCGACCTGCTGATCGGGCTGTGGGAGCGCGCGATGATCTTCCTGAAGCGCGTCGGCGGCATCATCCTGGCGCTGACCATCCTGCTGTGGTTCCTGCTGAACTTCCCGGCGCCGCCCGAGGGCGCGATCGGCCCGGCAATCGACTACAGCTTCGCCGGCCGCATCGGGCATGCGATGGCTGTGTTCTTCGCACCGCTGGGGTTCAACTGGCAGATATGCATCGCGTTGATCCCCGGCCTCGCCGCGCGCGAAGTCGCGGTGTCGTCGCTGGCGACGATCTACGCGCTGTCCGCCGCCGACGATGATGCCGCCATCCAGGCACTGACGCCGGTGATCAGCGATGGTTGGTCGCTCGCGACCGCGCTGTCGCTGCTGGTGTGGTTTATCTACGCGCCGATGTGCATCTCCACGCTGGCGACCATCAAGCGTGAGACGGGTTCGTGGAAGCAGATGGGCTTCGCGACGTTCTATCTCTTCGCACTGGCCTACCTGGCCTCGCTGCTGACGTACCAGGTTGCCAGCGCACTGGGTGCCGGCTGAGCCATGGATGCTTCGCTCGCCCTGCAGTACGCCATCATCGCCGTCCTGGTGGTGGCCAGCGTGTGGGTGGTGCTGAAGAAGCAGTTCCCCGGTCCGCTGCGCAAAGCGCGGATCGCACTGGCGCTGCCATTGCTGCGGGAAGGCAGCGCCAACTGGCAACGGACGCTGGGGCGGTGGATCGCGCCGGCCGGCAGCCTCGTAAACGGCCGGATCGCCGGCAAGGACTGCGGCGGCTGCGATGGGTGTGGTTGAGCGCGCGATTCAACCGTAACGGATCGCCAACCCCGCGATGCCGAGCCCCACGAACACCGTGAACGAGGTGATCGTCGTCCAGCGGTTGCCGGCGGCCGCCGCGATGCTGATCCGGTGGCGCTTGGCGTAGGCCCAGTCGCATACCGTCATGCCGATGGCGGCGCCTGCCAGCGCAAGCAACCAGGGCGACGGCATGTCGGTCACGGGCAACGCGCGCACGAGCCAACTCGTGCCGATCGCAAAACGCAGCGCATCGAAGAACTGGCGGAAGTGGAGCAGGGCCGCGGGAAGCACGAGCGCGAACGCCAGCGCCGGCAGGTGCGGCAACCACCAGGCCACCAGCAACCCGGCCACGGCCAGCCAGGCCGGCATCAGCGCGATCCATGGCGAATGCAGGGTGGCGGGCCGTTCGCGTAGCGCCCACAGGGCACGCATCGCGTGCCAGATGCACAACATGCCCGCCACAGCGACGAACGCGAGACCCATCATGCGCTGTTGGCGCTCGGGCGCGAGCCCGACCACCGCACACAGGCCGGCGATGGCCAGGGAGGCGAAAACAGCGGTAACCAGGACGGTCGCCCAGCGCCATGGACCGGCATAGAAAGGGTCGGCAATGCGCTCGAAGAAAGCCTGCTGCCGGCCATCGAGACCCGGCACGTCGTCGCCATAATCCGCCGTCAGTCGCCGCGAAAGGCGCGCGGCTCGGATTGCAAAGCCGGGCACGCAGGCCAGCACGAGCGCGAGCGGCCATCTGAACGCGCGTTTCAGCTGTCGGATGGTCAGCGGTCGGTCTTCATCGAAGGCGTCGGTGTTCTCCGTGGAGACCGCCTGCAGGACCTGCTGGCGTCGTTCCACCCACTCCGGCGGGGTAAACCCGAAGAACTCCGCGAGGACGGCCAGGGTCCCGGGCCGCACCTGCACTTCTTCGTACGCAATGCTCTCGAAGATCGCCTGCCCGATGCGGCGTTTCACTTCCAGGCCGTACAGGGCGGGATGGTGGTCAAGATAGTGGCGGAACGCAGAAGGCAGATCTCCCTCCGCTCGGGCGATCAACTCCGCGCGCAACGTTGCCTCGTCGATTCGGGGCGCGGGCGGCGCTTGCGCGAGCGTGTCGGAATGTCCCGCATACGGCGCGGGAGATGAGGTATCCGGCGCCGGTGCATCCGACGAGGCGTGGGCAATGTACCCATCCGCGTCGGCCACCTCGAGCACCTGGTCGCGTATCAGCGACAACGCTTCCTGATAGGCCTCGTGCAAGCGCTGGAACCCCGCCGGATCCTCGTCCGGCCGCGTCGTCTTCAGCAGGCGGGCATAGGCACGCTTGATGGCGCGTTCGTCCGCGTCCGCGGGCAGGCCAAGGAGGGCAAAGGCGTCGGTCATGGTGCCGCCCCGGAACAGCGCGTCACTGACAGCATCGCAAGTAGCATCATCCAAATGGCCACGCCGAAGGACCAACCCAAGTTGCCGGAGGACGAGGGGGAGGACGGCTCCACGTAAGGCTTCCGGATCGCTTCGGCATCTTCGAGTGTCATCTGTGCGTATCGCTCCAGTGCAACGACATACGGCTCGAACTGGGCCCGCGAGGGACCCGCCGTATCCAGTCCCAGGAAGTGCAGGACCGCGGCCACGTGCCGCGGCGGCAGTGCCGGCTTCCGCAGCAGTGCGTCGACGATCTGGTAAGCATGGGTTTCACGCGCGCCGATGGAATAGAACGCCGGGTGCGCCTGCAGCCACTTGAGGACGTCGCGACCGCTGGCCGTTTGCGAGAGGTCGAACAGGGCAACGACGAACGTTCCAATGTCGAATGAGGGAGCAACGACAGGCACAGGCTCGGGGGCGGGTGTGGCAGGTGCGGCCGGCGCGTGGAAAACGAAGCCCTGCGGCGCTTCGGGTCCACCACCCTCCCATTGGCTGAGACAGAATTGGTAGGCCTGGTTGAGGCGCTGGAATCCTTCCGGATCGTCATCGGGCCTGTGGACTTTCAGCAGGCGCGCATACGCGCGCTTGATGGTGCGCTCGTCAGCGTCATCATCGATCTCCAGCAGGGCATACGGCCCGTCGTTCACCCCTGCGCCTCGATGCTCTCCAGCATGCGCGCGAAGTCGGCACGGTGTTCACGGATCTGCAGGGGATCCTGGCCATCCAGCACCGTGCGGAAGCGCACCAGGGCGTCCTGCAGGTCGCGGCGCGCCCAGAGCAGTTCCTCGTACAGGCGCTCGGCGCGGGCGATCACCAGGAGATTCTCCTGTTGGTCGCGGGGGTGCACCTTCAACTCGGACAACGCCGCCAGGCGCTGGCGGATCTCGTCCGCGGTCAGCACGCCGGGGTTCTGCTGCAGGACCACCTCATGGGTCTGCCCGGTCGCGACGATGGTGGCTTCCACCTGCAGCAACCCGTTGACGTCGTAGGTGAAGCGGATGTCCACGGGGTTCTCGTGCGCGGCGCGCGCCGGAACCTTCACGGAAATCGTGCCCAGCTTGACGTTGTTCTCCACGCGCGGGCTTTCGCCCTGGTAGATGTTGAACTCCACCTGCGTCTGCTGGTCTCGCATAGGCTGGTAGCGTTCGACCCGGCTGACCGGCACGGTCGCGTTGCGGTGGATGATCGGGGAGAACAGGCCGGTCGTGACCTGCCCACGCCCGTCGTCCTGCGCGGTGTCCACGCCGAGCGAATGGGGACACACGTCGGTGAGGATGATCTCTTCCAGCGATTCGTCGCGCGCCTTCATGCCGGCGGCCACCGCCGCGCCCAATGCGATCGCCTCGTCCGGGTTGATGTGCCGCAAGGGCAGGCGACCGAACATCCGCGATACCAAGCGCGCGGTCAGCGGCATCCGCGATGCGCCGCCGACCAGGACGATGTCGTCCAGCTGACCCGGCGCAAGGCGCGCGTCGCGCATGGCGCGCTCCAGCGGCGCGCGCATGCGCTGCACCAACGGCTCGCACAGCCGCGAGAAGCCCGCTTCGTCGATCTGCCAACGCCGCGGCTCGCCGCCCAGCAGAAACTCCACGTCGACGGAGCCACCGGACGTGTTCGACAACTCGCGCTTGGCCGATTCCAGCCGGCGCCTCAGTTGGGCGTCTTCGCTGGCGGTCAAAGTCTTCGACTCGATCTGGAGCTCGCGCAGGCAGGCGTCCCGCAGCGCGGACAGGAAATCCTCGCCGCCGAGGAAGTTGTCGCCGGCGCTGGCATGGACCTCCATCACGCCGTCGAACATTTCCAGGATCGAGACATCGAAGGTGCCGCCACCCAGGTCGAAGACCAGGAAGCGCCCGCCGCCGTCGCGCTGCTGCAGCCCGTACGCCATGGCAGCGGCGGTGGGTTCGTTGATGAGCCGCTCCACCTTGATGCCGGCGAGTTCGCCCGCGATGCGGGTGGCCTTGCGCTGCGCATCGCCGAAGTACGCGGGCACGCTGATCACGGCCTCGGTGACACGCGTGCCGAGATGGCTTTCCGCATCGGCGATCAGCGCGCGCAGCACGAGCGCGGACAGTTCTTCCGGGCGCAGGGCGTGCTTGCCCAGGCGGGTGACGCGATTGGTGCCCATCCAGCGCTTGAAGCTCGCAACGGTGCGCTGCGGGTGGGTGATCAGCCGGTCCACGGCGGCGCGACCGACGATGAGGGTTTCGTCCGCGTCCACGCTGACCACTGATGGGGTCAACAGTTCACCCAGCGCGTTCGGAATGAGCACGGGGCCATCGGGCCCGTGGTAGCCGATCAACGAATGCGTGGTCCCCAGATCGATGCCGACGATCATCCAGCCCCCTGCTGGCGTCCTTGTCGACGCCGAGTGTAGCCGGGCGACGTGGCGGCGGGGAGGGCGTCAGTGCCGGGTGCGTCGGCCGGCCGCCTTGCCGGTGGCGGGATTGAGTTCGACCGACAGGACGAAGCTGCGCTGTTCGTGCGGTTGCATGGCGCCGACTCCGACGACCTGGCGGGTCACTTCCTCGCCGCGGTCGTTGCGGATGGACAGGACCACGCTGTATTCCCAGGCGGCGCCCTCGGCGGGCGGCTGCAGCGTGCCCTCGATGCGCAGCGGGGTGAGCGCAGGCGCCGCGTTGGCGCCCGCGCCTGGTTCGAAACGCAGATGATGGCGGCAGCCGGGACAGACCGCCGCGCTCTCCAGGATGGTCGCCTTGCAGTGCGGGCAGGTGCGGGTGGCGCCGGCACTGCCAGGGCGGGGTTGGTTCATGCGGCGGCGCCGGACTCCGTGCTGCCGGACTTGCCGGTCTTGGCCGCGGGCTCATCCCAGCCGAAGTCGGCCTGGCCGCGCATCCGCGAGCCGGCGGCGACGGTGAGCGATCCCGCCTTGACGTCGCCGATCAGCACGCCGGAGGCGAGCAGTTCGACGCGCGAGGCCGATTCGATGTTGCCCTCGAGCTCGCCGGCGATGGTGACCTTCTTCGCCCGCACGCCGCCGTTGAGCTTGGCGCCGTTCTCGATGGTGAGGTCGCCCTGCACATTGACGTCGCCCTTGAACTTGCCGGCGATGCGGATATGGCCGGTGCCCTCGATCTTGCCTTCGATGGTCAGGTCGGAAGCGATCAGCGATTCCTTCAGCGTCTCCTGCGGCGCGCGTTCCGGCGCACGGGTGCCGGGCGGCGCCGTCACGGTGGGGGAGAAGTCGGCGACGGCCGGGGCCTCACGCACGCCGGCGGGCGTGGGCTCGGAGGGGGGTGGGACGGCCTCTTTCTTCGCGGGGCCTTGGTCTTTCCAGATGGACATGCAGGGGATGCTCCGGGTGACGTGGACACCGGACTATCGCCGCCCGCTGCGGATCGCGTTGTGACCGGTGCGGATAATCACGGCCGCGCTACATCGATGAACCACGCGGTTCATCGATGAGTCGGGGTTGTGCACGTCGTTGTCACGAGGCTGAAGAGGCGCAGCGTGACGGTGGTCGCGATGCCCGCAGATTACATCCGGAACACGCCGAACTTCGCCGGTTCGATCGGCGCGTTCAGCGATGCGGAAATACCCAGGCCGAGCACGCGGCGGGTGTCGGCCGGGTCGATGATGCCGTCGTCCCACAGGCGCGCGGTGGCGTACCACGGACTGCCTTGGGTTTCGTACTGGTCGCGGATGGGCGCTTTGAACGCCTCCTCGTCTTCCGTCGACCACGCCTTGCCGGAGGCCTCGATGCCGTCGCGCTTGACGGTCGCGAGCACGCTGGCGGCCTGCTCGCCGCCCATCACGCTGATGCGCGCGTTCGGCCACATCCACAGGAAGCGCGCGCCGTAGGCGCGCCCGCACATGGCGTAGTTGCCGGCGCCGAAGCTGCCGCCGATCACCACGGTGAACTTGGGCACGGACGAGCACGCCACGGCGGTGACCATCTTGGCCCCGTCCTTGGCGATGCCGGCGTTCTCGTACTTGCGGCCGACCATGAAGCCGGTGATGTTCTGCAGGAACACCAGCGGGATGCCGCGCTGGTTGCACAGTTCGATGAAATGCGCGCCCTTGAGCGCGCTCTCGCCGAACAGGATGCCGTTGTTGGCCACGATGCCGACCGGATAGCCGTGCAGGTGGGCGAAGCCGGTCACCAGGGTCTTGCCGTAGCGCGCCTTGAACTCGTCCAGTTCGCTGCCGTCGGTGATGCGGGCGATGACTTCGCGGATGTCGAACGGCCGGCGCGTGTCCTTGGGCACGATGCCGTATAGCTCTTCGGCGGCGTACAGCGGCTCGCGCGCCTCGCGCAGCGCGACCGGCACCGTCTTGCGGCGGTTGAGGTGGCCGACGATGCCGCGCGCGATCTCCAGCGCATGGCGGTCGTCCTCGGCGAAATGGTCGGCCACGCCCGACACGCTGGTATGCACGTCGGCGCCGCCGAGCGCTTCGGCATCCACCACCTCGCCGGTGGCGGCCTTCACCAGCGGCGGACCGCCGAGGAAGATCGTGCCCTGTTCGCGCACGATGACGCTCTCGTCGCACATCGCCGGCACGTAGGCGCCGCCGGCGGTGCAGCTGCCCATCACCACGGCGACCTGCGGGATGTTCTCCGCGCTGAGCCGCGCCTGGTTGTAGAAGATCCGGCCGAAATGCTCGCGGTCCGGGAAGACCTCGTCCTGCAGCGGCAGGAACGCGCCGCCGGAATCGACCAGGTAGATGCACGGCAGCCGGTTCTCGCGCGCGATCTCCTGCGCGCGCAGATGCTTCTTCACCGTCATCGGGAAGTAGGTGCCGCCCTTGACGGTGGCGTCGTTGGCGACGATGACGACTTCCAGTCCCATCACCCGACCGATACCGCAGACCATGCCGGCCGCCGGCGCGGCGCCGTCGTACATGTCTTCGGCGGCGAGCGGCGCGATTTCGAGGAACGGCGATCCTGGGTCGAGCAGGGCAGTGATGCGGTCGCGCGCCAGCAGCTTGCCGCGCTCGGTGTGCTTGTGACGGGCCTTCTCGCCGCCACCGTCGGCGGCGTGCGCCAGCCGGCGATCCAGTTCCTGCACCAGCACGCGATGGTAGGCCGCATTGGCGGTGAAGTCGGGCGAGCGCGGATCGAGTTGCGAGGCGATGGCGGGCATGCGGCGTGACGATGCAGGAAAGGCGGCATCAGACCACAAAGCCCCGCATGCGCCAAACCGCAGTGCAAAAGAAAAGGCCCGCTTGCGCGGGCCTTCTTGATTCGCGCGGAGGCGAATCGATTACTTCTTGACTTCTTCAGCCTTGGCTTCGGCCTTGTCGGCCACTTCAGCAGCCTTGTCGGCGGTCGCCTGGGCGGCGTCGGCGGTGGCCGAAGCAGCGGCGGCGGCAGCGTCGGTGGCGGCGGCTTCGGTCGCGGCGGCGGCGTCGCCAGCGGCGGCGGTCGCGGCAGCAGCGGCGTCGGTGGTCGCGGCAGCGGCGGCGTCGCCGGCAGCGGCAGCGGCGTCGCCCGCGGCGGAGGCAGCGTCACCGGCAGCAGCGGCGGCCTGGTCGGCGGCAGCGGCGGCGTCGGCGGCAGCGGCGTCGGTGGACTCGCTCTTGGTGCAGGCGCTCAGGGCCAGGACGGCGGCGACCAGCAGGACGGTGCTCTTGATCTTCATAGGGATCCCCAAATCGGTATGTGTGTGGAAGGTGACGCCGGGAAGGCGACTGTGTTCGTCCGTTGAGGAGGCCGAACCGGGGTGCCGGACCCGGATACAGAAAAAGCCGCCAGCGAACTGGCGGCTTCTTCAGTTTAACGCTAAATCAGGCAACCGCCAGCAGATTACTGCTTGGTGGCTTCCTTGGCAGCGTCGGTCGCGGCTTCGGCGGTGTCAGCAGCCTGGGCAGCGGCGTCGGCAGCAGCGTCAGCGGCTTCGCCGGTGGTGGCGGCAGCAGCGTCGGTCGCGGCGGTGGCAGCGGCGTCGGCGGCGGCGGCAGCGGCGTCGGCCGACTGCTGGGCGGCGTCGGCGGTGGCTTCGCCAGCGGCGGCCGAAGCGTCGGCAGCAGCCTGGGCTTCGGTCGAAGCGGCGGCGGCGTCAGCGGCGGCGTCAGCAGCCTGCTCCTGGTTCGAGCACGCAGCCAGGGCGAAACCCAGAGCCAGCGCGATCAGAGCCTTGTTCATGGTCATCTTTGCATTTCCTCGTCGTTAGTTAGGCAACGCGCAATTGCGCGCCTGCAACATGATGACAAGCCCATTACCGCTGTCAAGCGGTTGGCCGGTTATCTTTGTCAATCCGTTGTTAAACCCTATGGGGCGAATGAAAACACGCGCGCCTTCGCCCCAAACTGCGCAAAACCTCAGGCCACTTCGACCGCGATCGCGGTCGCTTCGCCACCGCCGATGCACAGGGTCGCGATGCCGCGCTTGAGGCCCCGGACGCGCAGCGCGTTGATCAGGGTCACCACCAGGCGGGCGCCGGATGCACCGATCGGATGGCCCAGCGCGCAGGCGCCGCCATTGACGTTGACCTTGGCGTGCGGGATGCCCAGTTCCTTGATCGGGGCCATCGCCACCACGGCGAACGCTTCGTTGACCTCGAACAGGTCCACCTGGTCCACCGTCCAGCCGATCTGCTTCAGCAGCTTGTCGATGGCGGCGACGGGGGCGGTGGTGAACCATTCCGGCGCCTGCGAGTAGGTGGCATGGCCGACGATCTTCGCCAACGGCTGCAGGCCGCGCTTGGCGGCTTCGTCGGCGCTCAGCAGGACCGTCGCGGCGGCGCCGTCGGAGATGCTGGACGAGCTGGCAGCGGTGACGCTGCCATCCTTCTTGAAGGCGGGCTTGAGGGTGGGGATCTTGGCGATGTCGGACTTGCCCGGCTGCTCGTCGGTGGCCACCTCGACTTCGCCCTTGCGGGTCGCGACCTTGACCGGGACGATCTCGCCGTCGAACGCGCCGGAGGCCTGCGCGGCCTGCGCGCGGGTCACCGATTCGATCGAGTAGGCATCCTGCTCCTCGCGGGTGAAGCCGAACTTGGCGACCGTGGCCTCGGCGAACACGCCCATCGGCCTGGCCGTCGTAGGGGCTGGTCAGGCCGTCCCACGCCATGTGGTCCACCGCCTGGAAGTTGCCGTAGCGGTTGCCGGTGCGCGAGTTCGGGATCAGGTGCGGAGCATTGCTCATCGATTCCATGCCGCCGGCGACCACGATGCTGGCCGACCCGGCCTTGATCAGGTCGTGGCCCAGCATGATCGCCTTCATGCCCGAGCCGCAGACCTTGTTGATGGTCGTGGCGCCCGCGGCGTCCGGGATGCCCGCCGCGCGCGAGGCCTGACGCGCGGGTGCCTGGCCGAGGTTGGCCGGCAGCACGCAGCCCATGATGACTTCGGACACGTCCGCGGCCGGGATGCCCGACTGCTCCAGTGCCGCCGCGATGGCGGCCGCGCCCAGCGTGGGGGTAGGGACGCCGTTGAACTGGCCAAGGAACGAACCGATGGCGGTGCGCTTGGCGGCGGCGATGACGATGTCGGACATGGGGGACTTCCCGCGTGGAGTGAGACGCCGATTATCCCGCCGCGGCCCGACGGCCGGCAAATCGGCCGTTCGTACAGGGCTGCGACCCGCCGTCACGGCGTATCCTCGGCCGGCAGGGGGAACCTCATATGTCAGAGGAACCGTCGACCGATGCGGTGCCGCGCGCCTTCGTGGTGCCGTGCGCGACCCTGGATGCCGGCGCGCCGTGGCGCTGGCTCCGCGCCGGCGCGCGGGACCTGCGCCGGGCACCAGGCCTGTCCCTGCTGTTCGGCGGGGTGATCGTGCTGGTCAGTGCCGGCATTTCCTGGCTGGCGTTCGCCCTGGGTCGGTTCGCGCTGCTGGCGACCCTGCTGTCAGGGATTCGTCTTCATCGCCCCGCTGATCTGCGTGGGCCTGTACTGCGTGAGCCGTGGGCTGGAGCGCGGGCGCACGCCGCGCCTGCGGGATTCGTTCGTCCTCGCCCGTCGTGTGCTGGGGCAGGCGGGCGTATTCGCGCTGGGGCAGGGGGTGATCATCCTGCTGTGGTCGCGCGCCGGCATGATGGTCAGCGCCTTCTTCCCGTTCGATGGAGGCGACCCGGGGGCGTTCTGGGAATTCCTCGCGCTGGGCTCCGCCATCGGGGCGGTGTTCGCCACGCTGACGTTCGCGGTGACCGCCTTTTCGCTGCCGATGATCGCCGACCGTGACGTCGACATGGTCACCGCCGCCGTCTCCAGCGTGCACGCGGTGATGCGCAACAAGCGGGTGATGGCGGTGTGGGGGATGCTGCTGGTCGTGCTGACCGTGATCGGCTTCGCCACCGCGTTGCTGGGGCTGGCGGTCCTGATGCCGTGGCTGGCCTACGCCGCATGGCATGGCTATCGGGAAACGCTCGACGCGTCGGCGTGGCCCGCACTTGATTGAGCGCCGTGAGGCAGGGCGGACTCCGGGTCCGCCCTGTGTCCTTGCGAGGACGCTCAACCGCGCCCGTCGAACAACTCGCGTCCGATCAGCATGCGCCGGATCTCGTTGGTGCCCGCACCGATGGCGTACAGCTTGGCGTCGCGCAGCAGGCGGCCGGCCGGGTACTCGTTGATATAGCCGTTGCCGCCCAGCGACTGGATCGCTTCCAGCGTCACCTGCACGGCGGCTTCCGAGGCATGCAACAGGCAACCGGCCGCAGCGGCACGGGAGCCCTGGCCATCGTCGAAACCGCGCGCCACCTGGTAAGCGAAGGCGCGGCTGGACTGCAGCGCGGTGTACATGTCCGCCAGCTTGCCCTGCATCAGTCCGAAGGTGCCGATGGCGGCGTCGAACTGCTTGCGTTCGCGCACGTAGGGCAGGGTGAGGTCGAGGGCGGCCTGCATCAGGCCGATCGGGCCACCGCTCAGCACCAGGCGTTCGGTGTTAAGGCCGCTCATCAGCACGCGCACGCCCTGGTTCACATCGCCCAGCACGTTCTCGGCCGGGATCTCGCAGTTCTCGAACACCAACTCGCAGGTGTTGCTGCCGCGCATACCAAGCTTGTCCAACTTCTGTGCGGTGGAGAAGCCCTTCATGCCGCGCTCGACGATGAAGGCGGTCATGCACTTGCTGCCCGCGTCCTTGCCGGCGGTGCGCATGTAGACCAGCAGCACGTCGGCTTCCGGGCCGTTGGTGATCCACATCTTGTTGCCGTTGGCGACCCACACGCCGTCCTTGAGCTCGGCGCGGCAGCTCATCGAGCCCACCACATCGGAGCCGGCGCCCGGTTCGCTCATCGCCAGCGCGCCTTTCCACTCGCCGCTGCACAGCTTGGGCAAGTACTTGGCGCGTTGCGCGGCGTTGCCGTTTAGGTAGAGGTTGGAGACGCACAGGTTGGAGTGCGCGCCGTAGCTCAGGCCCACCGAGCCCGAGGCGCGCGAAATCTCTTCCATCGCGACCAGGTGGGCCAGGTAGCCCATGCCGCTGCCGCCGAACTCCGGGTCCACGGTGATGCCCAGCAGGCCCAGTTCGCCCAGTTTGGGCCACAGGTCCTGCGGGAACACGTTGTCGTGGTCGGTCTGCGCCGCACGCGGCGCGATCTCGGTCTGCGCGAACCGCTGCACGGCCTCGCGCAGCGCATCCAACTCTTCGCCCAGCGAAAATCCGCTGACGGTATCCGGTCGCATTCGGTCCTCCCTCCTCCGCGGCCCAACTTCCAGGTTTTCGGTAACGCCTTCGGTCTCAGTGTTCGCCGCGCAGGTGGCCCATGAAGCGCGGCGCGGTGCGGCCCAGCGGCAGCTTCAGCTTGCCGATGGCCTTCATGCGTGCTTCGGCGATGCGGTCGGCGGCGTACTGCGGCGCGATGCCTTCCTTCTCGGCCAGGTCGAAGATCTTGCCAACCGTGTGGTAGATCGTCCGCATCATGCGCATGGCGCGTTCGCGGTTGTAGCCGTCGATCTCCAGCGACACGTTCATCACGCCGCCGGCGTTCACCGCGTAATCCGGCGCGTACAGGATGCCGCGCTTGGCCGCTTCCACGCCGGTCACGTGCGACATCTGGTTGTTCGCGGTGCCGCAGATCACCTTCGCCTTCAGGCGGGGCAGGGTCTGCTCGTTGATGGCGTATTCCAGCGCGCACGGGCTGAAGACATCGACCGGCAGGTCGTAGATCTCGTCCGGCTTCACCGCTTCGGCGCCGTATTCCTCGACGGCGTGCTCGACGAGCGCCGGGTTGAGGTCGGTGACGAACAGCTTGGCGCCACGTTCCTTCAGCAGCTTCACGAACTCCATGCCGATGTGGCCCAGGCCCTGCACGGCGTAGCTGTACTTGCCGATCTCTTCGTTGCCGAATTTGCGGTTCAGCGTGGCCATCAGGCCCTGCAGCGCACCGTAGGCGGTGAACGGGGCCGGGTCGCCCGAGCCGCCGTGCACCTGGTGCACGCCCACCACGTATTCGGTCTCGCGGTAGACGTTCTCCATGTCGTTGACGTCGGTGCCGACGTCCTCGGCGGTGATGTAACGCCCGCCCAGCGAGTCCACGTAGCGGCCGAAGGAGCGGAACAGCACCTCGGTCTTGTCCTGGCTGCTGTCGCCGATGATCACGGCTTTGCCGCCGCCGACGTTCAGGCCGGCCAGCGCGTTCTTGTAAGTCATGGTGCGGCTCAGGCGCAGCGCGTCGGTCAGCGCCAGCGCGCTGTCGGCGTAGGGGCGCATGCGCACGCCGCCCAGCGCGGGGCCCAGGACGGTGCTGTGGATGGCGATGATGGCCTTCAACCCGGCATCCGGGTTGTGGCAGAAGACGACCTGTTCGTGGCCGGAGGTGTCGAGCGTTTCGAAGATCATGGGTGGGCTCCGGTGCGCGGGTGGGGCCGGCGCGGGCTTGCCTTCACGGCTAACGGGTTGTCAGAAAAGAAAAAAGCGACGTTTCCGGATCACACCGTGGTCGTCGCAGGCCGCCAGTTTAATCCAATCCCCCTCGGGCGAGATGACAGGCGCGTGGGGAGGGGGGGATTTCCGGCCTATTGTGAGTTTCGAACGACCGTGCTATTTCTGTCGCCATGAGTCCCCAAGCCGCCACCCACAAGGGCAATGCCACCCGCGAGATGATCGTGGCGCGGGCGTACGACATCGCCGCCCGGCACGGACTGGAAGGCTTGTCCATCGGTGAATTGGCCACGGCGGCCGGCATGTCCAAGAGCGGCGTGTTCGCCCACTTCGGCTCCCGCGAGGACCTGCAGCTCACCGTGTTGGAGTGGACGGCCGACCGGTATGCCCGCGCGGTGATCGGCCCGGCCGTCGGCCTGCCGCGCGGCCTGCCGCGCCTGCGGGCGATCATGGAAAACTGGTTCCAGTGGGTCTGCGACAACCCGGATGGCTGCGTCATCCTGGCCGCCGCCCATGAGTACGACGCCCGCCCGGGCCTGCTGCGCGACCGCATCGTCGATTGGTTGCTGCAGCTGCGCCAGCAGTTGGTGAAGGCGATCGGCATGTGCATCGATACCGGCGAGCTCTCGCCGAAGACCGACCCCGTCCTGCTCGCGTTCGAACTGTTCGCCGTCGCCCAGGGCCTGCACGACGCCCGGCTCTACGACGCGCAACAAGCGCCGCTGCTCGCCCGCCGTTCCCTGGACCGCCTGCTGGCGTCCTACGGCGCCCCTGCTGTTTCCACCCCCGCCTGACACCCCGGAGGTCCACCGCCATGGCCGCTGTCACTGTCCGTCAAAATAGCACGACCGTTCGTAAACCCTTGGCGCTGTCGCTGCTGAGCGCGCGCTTCGCCGTCGGCAGTTGGCTGGCGCCGCGTAGCACGCTGGCGCGCGCCTTCCAGCTGTTCTGCACGCCCATGCCCGGCGCCCGGGCCCGCGCGCGCCAGAGCGAAACGGCCGGTGCCCGCATCGGCGAACTCGCCTTCGGTCGCGAACGCCTGGCCACTTATACGTGGGGCGACCCCGCGCGCCAGCCGACCGTGCTGCTCGCACACGGCTGGTCGAGCTTCGGCCTGCGCTTCCTGCCGTGGGTGGAGCCGCTGCGCCGCGCCGGCTATGCGGTGGTGACGTTCGACCAACCCGCGCATGGCCGCAGCAGTGGGCGCCGCGCCACCTTGCCGATGTTCGCCGAGGCGATCACCCGCGTGGCCGAACACACCGGGCCGCTGGCCGCGGTCGTTGGCCATTCACTCGGCGGCGCCGCCACCGCCATCGCCATGGCGCGTGGCCTGCAGGCCGACCGCGTGATCCTGTTGGCGCCCGCCGCCGATCCGTTCGATGCCGCGCGCCGTTTCGGCGGCATGGTCGGGCTGGCGCAGTTCCTCAGCCGCCGCCTGTTCGATGAATACCAGGAACTCACCGCCCACGACGTGCGCGCGCTGCACGCGCATGCGACCGCGCCGCAGATCGGCCGCCCGGGGCTGGTCGTGCACGACCTGGAAGACACTGACGTGCCGTGGTGCGAAGGCGAGCGTTACGCGCGCTACTGGCCGCAGGCCACGCTGCTCAGCACCACCGGCCTGGGCCACCACCGCGTGACCATCGCGCCGGAAACACTGGATGCCGCCTTGCGCTTCCTGCGCGGCGACACCGTCGGCCAGCGCGTGGTCTCCACCCACGACCTGCCGTTCGGACTCTGCTGAGGGTCGTCCGCGTCGGGGCGCTTGCTAGACTCAGCGCCCCTTCGTGCCGTCATGTCCCATGCCCATCGATCCGTTGCAGGCCTGGCAGGAAGCCGAGCACCTGATGTCCGCGGGCCAATCGGAGCCTGCGGCTGTGCGCTACCAGCAGTTGATCGATCTGGACGGGTGGCAGTCCCCGGCGGCGCTTCGGCTATCCACGCTGGCCGCGCGGTCGGGACGCATGCGCGATGCCGTGGCGTTCGCGTTGCGGGCGTCGGCACCAAGCCAGCATGAGGACGACGCCGCACTCCTGGAGGCGCTCACCCGGCAGCTGTTCGATCTAGGTGAGATCGAGGCGGGCCTTGCATGCGCCCAGGCTCCTGCGCTGTCCTCGGCGTCCGATCCGGACGTGTTGCGCGGTCTTGGTCAGGCACTGTTGTCGCAATCGTTTCCTGACCAGGCCGAGAAGTTCCTGCTGCGAGCGCAACGCATCCGCGACGGTGGAGCGCCGGCGCGATACCTGCTTGGACTGGCCGCCTTCTACAACGGGGACGAAGCGGGGGCCGAAAGCGCCTGGGAAGCTGCCCTGCAGCGCAATCCGATGATGCCGTCCGTACACCGGTTGCTGGCCAAGCTGCGCAGGCAGACGCCTGCGCGCAACCACATCGACCGATTGCGCGCCACGGTGGCGCGCATGCCCCAGGGGCATCCCGAGGCGCCTTGGCTGCACTACGCGCTGTTCAAGGAACTGGACGACCTGGATGACATCGAAGGCGCGTGGCAGGCGCTCGTGCAGGGCATGCAGACGAGGCGTCGCCAGGTCGCCTACGACGCCGTGGCGGAAGCTCGCTTGTTCGACCGTCTTCAACGTCGGTCTGTTCCCGCGACCGGTGCCGCCGTGTCCACCACCGCGCCCACGCCCATTTTCATCGTCGGCATGCCGCGATCGGGCACCACGTTGCTGGAGCAGATTCTGGCGCGTCATCCTCACGTCCAGGATGCGGGCGAACTGCGCGACATGCTGTGTCAATTGCGCTGGGTCTGCGACCGTGTGGGTGGGCCGCACCTGGATGAAGCGCTGTGCGTCGCGGCCGAACAGGCCGATATGGGAATGCTCGCTGGTCGCTATCTCGAGAAGACCGCATGGCGCGCCAATGGGCGAGCGTTCTTCACCGACAAGATGCCGGCCAACTTCCTGCTGGTGGACCACATCGCGCGTGCGCTGCCACAGGCCAGAATCCTGCACATGGTGCGCGATCCGATGGAAGTGTGCTTCTCCAACCTCAAGGAGCTCTTCGTCGACGCCTATCCGCATACGTACGACCAGCGCGAGATGGCGGCGCACTTCATCCGCTACCGGGGCCTGATGCAGCACTGGCACTCGCGGCATCCCGGCAGGATTCTCGATATCCCCTACGAAGACCTCGTCCGCGCGCCAGAGGCGGCAGCACGTCGTGTGCTCGATTTCTGCGGCCTCGCATGGCACCCCGACGTACTGGCTACGGGGCCCCGCACATCGTCGGTAGCGACAGCCAGTGCTGCGCAGGTGCGTGAACCCATCCACGCGCGCTACGTGGGCCAATGGCGCCGGTACGCGCACCACCTGCGGCCACTGCAGACGGCGCTCGACGAAGCAGGGGTCTGACACATCGAGGATACGGGGGCGTATCGTGAGACGGTCCGGGCCATTGGTATGCAAAAGGTGAGGTGCTCACGCGCGAGCGGCTACAATCCCGCTTCTGCATTCGTACCGTGAGTGAGTCCGCGTGAGTACACCCGCTTCCCAGTTTCCTGCAGCCCAGGCGGACGCCACGCCGCTGCGTTTCGTCACCGCCGCCAGCCTGTTCGACGGGCATGACGCGGCCATCAACATCATGCGCCGCCTGATCCAGGGCGAGGGCGCGGAAGTCATCCACCTGGGCCACAACCGCAGCGTCGAGGACGTCGTCCGCGCCGCGTTGCAGGAAGATGCCGACGGCATCGCGCTGTCCAGCTACCAGGGCGGCCACGTCGAGTACTTCAAGTACATGGTCGACATGCTGAAGGACCGCGGCGCCGGCCATGTGCGCGTGTTCGGCGGCGGTGGCGGCACCATCACGCCGGAAGAGATCGCCGAGCTGCAGGCCTACGGCGTGGAGCGCATCTACCACCCCAACGACGGCATGAAGATGGGCCTGGTGGAAATGATCCAGGACGTGGTGAAGCGCGCCGAGGAAGGCCGCGTACAGGTCGCCGCCGATCGTGACGCCGCGCCCGCGCACCCCAAGTTGACCGACGAAGCCGGCATCGGCCGCGTGCTCAGCGCCATCGAGGATGGCCGCTACACCGAGGCCGAGTTGGAGAAGCTGCGCGCGCAGTGGGCCAAGGGCCCGCACGCGCCGTTCCCCGCGCGGCCCACGCCGGTGGTCGGCATCACCGGTACCGGCGGCGCCGGCAAGTCGTCGGTCACCGACGAACTGATGAATCGCTTCCTGTCGTGCTTCCCGCAGATGCACATCGCGGTGATATCGGTCGATCCCACCCGCCGCCGCACCGGTGGTGCGCTGCTGGGCGACCGCATCCGCATGAACGCGCTGCGCAGCGACCGCATCTACATGCGCTCGATGGCCACGCGCCGCCAGCACGTGGCGACCAATGCCGTATTGAAGGACTGCATCGCCTTCCTGAAATCGCTGGGCTTCGACCTGGTGATCGTCGAGACCGCCGGCATCGGCCAGAGCGATTCGGAGATCGTCGACCTGGTCGACTTCCCGATGTACGTGATGACCAGCGACTACGGCGCGGCCAGCCAGCTGGAGAAGATCGACATGATCGACTTCGCCGAGCTGATCGTGTTGAACAAGTACGACAAGCGCGGCGCCGAAGACGCGTTGCGCGACGTGCGCAAGCAGTGGAAGCGCAACCGCGTGGCGTTCCAGACCGCGGACGCCGACGTGCCGGTGTATCCCACCATCGCCAGCCAGTTCAACGACCCCGGCGTCAGCTGGATGTTCGCCAACCTGTGCCGCCTGCTGCGCGAGAAACTGCAGCTGCCGGCGGAGAAGTGGACGCCCGCGCTCGATACCGAGCTGAAGGAGCCGCGCGCCACCGTGCTGATCCCCGGTAGCCGCGTGCGCTACCTGGCCGAGATCGCCGAGCAGGGCCGCGGTATCAACCGTCGCATCGAGACCGAAGCCGAGACCGCCAGCCGTGCCCAGCATTACTGGAATGCGCTGAAGGACCTCGACGACGCCGCGCTGCCGAAGGCGCTCGAGCTGTATCCGGCCGATGCGCTGGTGGGCGAGGGCGACCGTTCGCTGCTCACCCTGCGCCAGCGCTACAACGACGCCATCCAGTCGCTGTCGTCCGAGGCGCTCAAGCTGCTGCGCGAGTGGCCGGCCCGCTTCAAGGCCGTCACCGATCCGGTCAACGAGTACCAGGTGCGCGGCAAGACCATCCGCATCGAGAACTACCGCGAATCGCTCAGCCACCAGCAGATCCCGAAGATCGCGCCGCCGCCGTACCAGGGCTGGGGCGAACTGCTGACCTTCCTGCAGAAAGAGAACCTGCCCGGCAGCTATCCGTACACCGGCGGCGTGTATCCGTACCGCCGCACCGGCGAGGATCCGATCCGCATGTTCGCCGGCGAAGGCACGCCGGAGCGCACCAACCGTCGCTTCCACTACCTGTCCGTCGGCCAGCCGGCCGCGCGCCTGTCCACCGCTTTCGACAGCGTCACGCTGTACGGCGAAGACCCGGCGCCGCGCCCGGACATCTACGGCAAGATCGGCAACTCCGGCGTCAACATCCCCACGCTGGACGACATGAAGAAGCTGTACTCCGGCTTCGACCTGTGCGCGCCCACCACCTCGGTGTCGATGACGATCAACGGCCCGGCGCCGATGATCCTGGCGATGTTCATGAACACCGCCATCGACCAGCAGGTGGAGAAGTACCTGCAGGCCGATGCCGCGCGCTGGGCCGAGGCGCAGCAGAAGATCGACGCGTTCTTCGAAGGCCGTGCGCGGCCGCAGTACCACGGCGAGTTGCCGCCCACCAACACCGGCCTGGGCCTGGGGCTGCTGGGCATCACCGGCGACCAGCTGGTGGACGAAGACACCTACGCCCGCATCAAGGCCGAGACGCTGGCCACCGTGCGCGGCACCGTGCAGGCCGACATCCTCAAGGAAGACCAGGCGCAGAACACCTGTATCTTCAGCACGGAGTTCGCCCTGCGCATGATGGGCGACATCCAGCAGTACTTCGTCGACCACGCGGTGCGCAATTTCTACTCGGTGAGCATCAGCGGCTACCACATCGCCGAGGCCGGGGCGAACCCGATCAGCCAGCTGGCTTTCACGCTGAGCAACGGCTTCACCATCGTCGAGTACTACCTGGCCCGCGGCATGAAGATCGACGACTTCGCACCCAACCTGTCGTTCTTCTTCAGCAACGGCATGGACCCGGAGTACACCGTCATCGGCCGCGTCGCCCGCCGCATCTGGGCCCGCGCCATGCGCGAGCGCTACGGCGCCAACGAGCGCAGCCAGATGATGAAGTACCACATCCAGACCTCCGGCCGGTCGCTGCACGCGCAGGAGATCCAGTTCAACGACATCCGCACCACGCTGCAGGCGTTGTACGCGCTGTTCGACAACTGCAACAGCCTGCACACCAACGCCTATGACGAGGCGATCACTACGCCCACGGAAGAGAGCGTGCGCCGTGCGGTCGCCATCCAGATGATCATCAACAAGGAGCTGGGGCTGAACTTCAACGAGAACCCCTGGCAGGGCAGTTTCGTCGTCGACCAGCTGACCGACATCGTGGAAGAGGCGGTCTACAAGGAGTTCGAGGCCATCAGCGAGCGCGGTGGCGTGCTCGGCGCCATGGACACCATGTACCAGCGCGGCAAGATCCAGGAAGAGTCGCTGTACTACGAGCACAAGAAGCACGACGGCAGCCTGCCGCTGGTGGGCGTGAACACCTTCCTGCCGCGCGAGCACGGCGGCGAGATCGCCACCGAGATCGAGCTGATCCGTTCGACCGAGGAAGAGAAGGGCCAGCAGATCGCCAACGTCCGCGCCTGGCAGGCCTCGCGCAACGGCCTGGCGCCGGAAGGCGAGACCGACCACAGCCACGCCACGGCGCTGGAAGAGCACGCCGACCCCGAGGTGCACGACGGCCACGGCCTGGCCTACCTGCAGCGCACCGCCCGCGAGCGCCGCAACGTGTTCGCCGCGCTGGTCGAAGCGGTGAAGACCCACAGCCTGGGGCAGATCAGCCACGCCTTGTACGACGTGGGTGGCGAGTACCGGCGGAACATGTAAGCCGATGAAAAGAAAAACCCCGCCTCGGCGGGGTTTTTCTTTGGTGGAAGCACAGGGAGCGTCAGCGGTACGCGCCCGGGCCGCGCCAGATCAGTTCGCCGCGGCGGTAGACGCGTTCGACGGTGACCACGTCGCGGGCGTCGCCGATGCCGGCCATGGCGGGGTCGTTGGGTTGCACCAGGCGGCAGCCGCCGGAGCCGCGGCGGGCGACGATCTCCAGCGGGCAGACCATGTATTCGCGGCGGCCGGGCAGGGGGAAGGACAGTTCGGTCATGCCGCGCGCCTGCCATTCCTGCACGCGGATCTCGTTGCGCAGGTCGTAATAGATCTGGTGGCCGTCCACGTCCATGCTGGGGCTGGCGGCGTTGTCCTGGCCGCGGCCTTCGCTGCGGCCGGTGCCGGTGGTGTAGCCGCGGTTCTCGGGGGCGGTGTCCTGGCTGAGCATGCCGGGCGGTTGGCCCCATTGGGCGGAGCGGCGCCAGGTGGGTTGGCTGGCCGGGGGTTGGGTCTGGGGGTTGGGCAGGGCCTGTTCGGAGGAGGTGGGCTGGGGGGCGGTCTCTTCTTCGGCCACGGGGTTCTCGGCCTCGGTCACGCGGGTGGCGTCGACGGGCGAGGTGACGGGGGTGGTCACCAGGGGTTTGAGGGGTTTGGGGCGTTCGCGCGGGGCCTGGACGCCGGTCGGCGGCACGGGCGGGCGCTGGTCGTCGCGGTCGGTCTCGCCCAGGAAGTCCACCTTCACCCGCGCGCCGCCGCTGCTGCTGCCCTCGGGCGGGGCCAGTTCCAGTTGGGAGGAGTACAGCAGGGCCAGCACGAACAACACGTGCACCAACAGGCTCGCCAGGGCGCCGATCCGGCGCTCCCTCTGTTTGATGTAGACGTCTTCCCTGTCCAGCGGGCCTAGCAACGCCGCGCGCAAGCGGCTGGGCGCGTCAGTCATGCGGGGGTGAGGGCGGGGGTGGGGGGCGCTTCATGGGGGGCGAGAATGAGGGACAACAACCCGTACTATGATCTATCACAATCGCGCCTTGCGCTCGCGTCCTTACGATCTTCTGCGTGTCTATTCATGCTGTCCGATATCGCTGCAAATCGTTTCGGAACTGAGTGGCAAGCACGCCAAATGGACTGCGCGTGGCATCGCTAGCACTTGTTGGCGGGAAGTTTTCTCAAGTTGTAGGGAGGGCACGAAGCGCTTGGGCATCTGATTGCCGAACCACGCCACCATCAGACCGATGGCGCCCATCACGATGCGGTCGACCATCTCGCTGTCGATGTAACCGCGCGACCGCGCGAACGTCGCACACAACGCCAGCACCACGATGCCGATGCCCCACGCCAGACTGGTCATGACTTCTCTGTTCATCGCGAAGACTCCTTCTTGGGCTTCGGCGCGGTACTGCCCGCACCGAAGGAGTGGACGAAGCCGAGCAGCGCGTCTTCCAGCACCGACAGCTTCAAGTGATAGATCACGGACTTGCCGACCTTTTCCGCATGCACCAGGTCGGCCTCTTTCAACACCGCGAAATGCGCCGACATCGTCGGCTTGGAGACATCGAACTGATCGCTCAGCTCGCCCGCGCTCATCGGCCCCTTGCGCAGCAACTGCAGCACCTGGCGACGGGTGGGATCGGAAAGGGCACGGAAGACCTGACTCATGATGTGATAGTTAGCTAAACATCGAAATGTGTCAAGCGCCGTTGGTCGGCGTGAGGAAAAAGGTCGGTGGCACGCGCCGTCGTAGGCTGGGTTGATAAACCCAGCGCATTTGGGGTGGCACCGCGTTTGCCGAGTTGGGCAACCCAGCCTACGGAGCTGCGGGCGCCGTCGGATTCAACGGCGCGGGCAGTGCGCGGATGCGCGCTCAGCTATGCAGCGGTTCGAAACCGCCATCGCGGCCCGGACGGTTGGGGTCCGGCGGCGGGGGCGGTGCGCTGACGGGGCACACGCGCACCAACAGGTTGAACTCGGTCAGCGTGAAATCGTGCACCTTGTACGGCGGTGAGCGGCCCTGGTTGAACTCGGCCAGCGCGGTGTTCATGCCCGCCTGCACCTGGTCGCGCAGCTGCCGCGCGATGGCCGGGCCGATGAAGCCATCGAAGAATCCGTCGCAGGCCGCTTCCAGCGCCTTCGCCACGGCCGACGAACAGCCGCCCGAGAGGATGGCCGACGCGGTGCCGAACGACACGTTGGTCCGTGCGAATCCGTAGCGCGCGGCGACCCGTCCATCCACCGGGAATACCTCGAAACCCAGGGTCATGTCGATGTCGGCATCGAACCAGTTCGGTACATCCGCGGTCAGCGGGATATCCACGACGAAACTGTTGATGCCGAAATCCACGCCGATCTCGCTGCCGCGCAGCGTCACCTGGCCCGAGGACGGGAACGCGCGGCGCACTTCCTCGCGGATCAGGTCGCGGATCACGTCGCTCCGCTGCGGCAGCTCGAAGCACGCACCGAAATCGATGCCCAGTGTCACCTGGCCCATCATCCGCACGGCCAGCGGCGTACGCAGCGACAGTGTGTAGGTGGTCTCGTTGTACGGCCGCGCGGGCCGCGTGCCCTGCGCCGGCACGATCTGTTCCCCTTCGCCGAACAACACGGCCTCCACGTGCACGCCGGGCAGGAAGGTGGTCGGCATCGTCACGTCCCACGCCAGCGTCGACCAGCCCCACGGCGTGCGTGGATTGGGCGACGCCGCGAAGTTCACCAGCACCGCTTCGTTGAGCAGTTGGATATGCCGGAAGCGTTCCGGATCGATCGGTGGTGGCAATACTTCGCCATCGATGGCGGGATCGCCTAGGCGATTGCCAAAAGTACCGCCGGGGAAACGGGGACGGTCGGCCATGATGCGACTCCTTCGGCGACATGCCGTGCATTCGGTCCAACGCCGCACCCGGGAGGCGACGGCCTACCGTACGTCGTGCGCGCATCGCGTTCACTTCGCGCTAACGGCGGTGCGGGCGCTACAACACCGGCCACCACATGAAGGCCATCGCGGCCACGCTGCCGGCCAGCGTAAGCAGGGCCAGCAACGCCAACAGACCGCCCATCGCCATCTTCACCGCCGCATGCCGCGAACGCTCGGCGGTGAAGTACAGCGACAGCACCGCGAACGGCACCATCCAGCTGCCGAAGCTGACCAGGATGAAGGGCGCGCCGGTGTAATCGATCTTGATGCCCAGCGGCGTCAGCACCAGCCCGGCCAGCATGATGCCGATGCGCAGGAACCACACCCCGTTCACCAGCAGGTACGCGCGTAGCGCATGCCGCCGATGCGCCGCGAAGTCCTTCGCCCGCGCACTGCGCCAGGCCAGCAGCGCGAAGACCACGATCAACAGCCCGTTCAAGGAGATCGACAGATTGCTCGCCGGCCCCAGCTGCGAGCCGCGCACCCAGACCAGATAGAAGCCGGTCAGCGTGACCACCAGCGCCATCGACAGGAACACGCGTCCGTTCCACCGGTGCAGCTGCGGCCACCGGCGTCGCAGCGCCGGCACCAGCTGCCAGGCCCCGGCGAAGGTCACCAGCCCGGCCAGCAGCGCGTGGCCGACGAACTGCAGATTCCCCACGACATCGCCCGGCACATAACCGGTCACGTGCGGCTTGGCGTTGAGTGGCGACAGATCGCCGCCCAGCACCGGTCCGCCGAAGAACAGCACGATGAAGGCCACGAAGGCCCATTGCCCGAGCGTGGCGGCGACGAACCAGGCGGTGGCCCCGAACGAGAGCACACGGGACGGGGCGGGGAGGGAAGGCGACACGGGCATGGCAACGGCTCCGGGGAAGGGAGCTGCACGATGGGTGGCGCCTGCCGGGGCCGTCTCGCCGGATCGGAAATCGGCCAGCCGGATCGTGCGTGCGGATTCGGCGAGCGGTAGGGCGCCGGCCATGACCGATGGCGCTTGGCGCCGGACGCCTGCGGCCGCACCCTGTGGCGGACCCCACGAGGACACCGCCATGCCGACCTGGCCGACCATCACCACGGGCATCGCCGTCACGGTGGCGGTGGCCTCGCTGCTGGTACTGCTGTGGCAGCGCCCCAAGCGCGATGCTGAGGTGATCTTCGCCGTGGTCAGCGGCTCGATGGCGCTTTCGCTGATGTCGCCGTGGATGGACGGCGCGCCCACGTGGATGCGCTGGGCGGTGGCGATCGGCGGCAGCGCGACCTGCAACGGCTTCTGGCTGGTGTCGCGGGCGCTGTTCCGCGGCGAAGGCGGCGTGGGTCGCGTGCATGTGCTGGTCGCGGCCGGCGTCGCCCTGCTGATCGCCGCGTACCGCGGCACCACCCTCGGCACGCACGGGGCGGTGTCGCCGTGGGCGTCCGGGCTGGACAGCCTGCTGACGCTGGCCAGTTCCACCTTGCTGGTGCTGACCTTCCTGGAAGCGCTGCGCGGCGGATGGTCCTCGCTGCCGCCGGCCGAACGCCGGTTGCGCCTGGCCTTCATGGCGCTGTTCGCCGCCTGCGTGCTGACCACCACGCTGATGGGCGCGCTGGCCGGCACCTGGCCGTGGCTGGCGCAGGTGCGCGGCGGGGTGATCCCGGTGTGCGCGATGGCGATGATCCTGTTCACCCATGGCGCGCTGTGGCACCGCCGTCGCGTGCCGTGGCCGCCGGCCGACGCGCCGCAACCCGCGCGCGTGCCGGCCGGTCCGCAGGGCGCGGAAGAAGTTCGCCTAGTGCGCGCCTTGAAGCACCAGTTGGACGTGCAGCAGGTCTACCGCGAGCCGGAGCTGAAGGTGATCGACCTGGCGCATCGCCTGGGTATCGCCGAACACAAATTGAGCCGGCTGATCACCCAGGCGCTGGGCGAGAAGAACTTCAACCAGATGCTCAACCGCCACCGCATCGGCTACGCCTGCGGCCGCCTGGCGGATGCGGACGACGACGCCACCATCCTCGACATCAGCGGCGACGCTGGCTTTGCGTCGCTCGGCCCGTTCAACCGCGCGTTCAAGACCGCGATGGGCTGCACGCCGACGGCGTATCGCGCCGCGAATCGCACGACGGCACGTGCGTTGGAACTGTCGTAGGCAGTGCGCCGCACGCGGTGCGCATGTCATGCGTCTCGCGCCTCCATTTCGCCTCACATTTCCAGCTGCAATCGTGACTTGAAATACAGCCGATCTGCGTGGAATCGCATGCTAGATTCCGCGCCGGACATGGTCGTTTCAAGGATTGAGGCATGGCCCCGCAGCACTCGGTCGCAACGCCGACCGCCGCGCATCGCGCCAGTGGAATTCCATCGTGTTGATGGCGCAACGCATCGAGCGGTGGATGCAGGCGCGCCGACGCGCGTGGTTTCCGCTGGCGTCGGGCACGCTCGGGCATGCGTGGTGGATATTCATCGTGTTCGGCATCGCGCTGGGCGTGCTGCAGTGGCCGTGGTATGGCCGGCTGCTGGTGTGGGCTGGCGCTGCGGGCATGATCATCGGCGCGGTGCAGGTGCACGGACGGCGCTGGGGGCCATGGTGGGCGTTGGCGATGTCGCACGTCTTGTTCGTTTCGGGCGCCTATGTGCAAGCGCGCAACGATGAGGCGGGCACCTCGGCGGCTGGCCTGACGGCGTCGGACCTGTTCTACACGCTGGCGACGGCAATGTTCGCGTGGGGACTGCTGGGTTTCATCCGTGATCGGCGCAGTGATGTCATCCCGTGGCGGGGCGCTCTGGATGGCGCGGTGATCCTGCTGTGCGCCGGCTTGGTGGGCTGGTGGCTGTTCGTCCAACCCACGCTGGACCAGGCGCCGGCGTTTCCGTCGCCGGAGCGTTTCCGCATGCTGTATCCGGCGGCCGACCTCGCGCTGCTGGCGCTGGCCGCCTGGCTGGCCAGCGCGCCGGAAACGCGTTCGCCGTCGCTGACGTTGCTGGTGCTGGGACTGGTGTTCTGGACGGCGGGCGATGCGCTGTACCACGCCATGAGTTTCGGCGTGGAGACACCTGCGCAGCCCCTGTTGCTAATGTGGCTCTTCTCCTATGTCAGCTGGGGAGCGGCGGCATTGCATCCGTCGCGACACCGTTTGTTGGCGGTCCGCGACGCCGCGCGCGTGCATGGCACGGCGGGCCGGCTGTGGCTGGTCGCGCTGGCCTTGCTGGCCACGCCGGTCAGCCTGCTGGCGCCGTCGCGGCCGGATGCGATCACCGCGACGATCGCGGCGGTGCTGGTCAGCGGTGTCGCTGCGCTGTTGCTGTGGTGGCGCCTACGTGGCTTGCGTGCGTGGGAGGATCGGCAGCGCGATGCGCTGACGCTGGTCGCGGAAACCGATCCGGTGACCGGCCTGCCGAACCGGCGCCGCTTGCAGGAGATGATCGCCGCCGCACTGGACAGCGGCGTACCGGTGGGCGTGCTGGTGATCGACATCGACCGTTTCAGCGCGGTGAATGAAGCCTATGGGCATCGCATAGGCGATGCCGTGCTGCGTGCGTTGGGGGTGCGCTGGCGCGATCTCCTGCCGGCGCGTGATGCCATCGCGCATCTCGGCGCGGACGCCTTCTGCGTGGTGATGCGCGCGGTGAACGGCGAAGCGCAGGCGCTGGCGTCGGCGCAGCGCTTGCAGAGCGCCCTGGATGCGCCGATCTGGATCGATGGCGCCATGTTGAACGTCTCGGCCAGCATGGGCCTGGCGATGGGGCCGCAGGACGGACGCGATCCGTGGGGGCTGGTGCAGTACGCCACGCTGGCCATGCGCCAGGCGCAGCAGCAGGCGGGCGGGGTGGTGCGGTTCACCGCCGACCACCGCCGCGAGGACCCGCGCACGTTGCTGGTGCTCAACGACCTGCGCGATGCGCTGGCCGAAGGCCAGCTGACGTTGCAGTACCAACCCAAGGTCCGCTTGCGCGACATGCGCGTGATCGGCGTGGAGGCGTTGGTGCGCTGGCAGCATCCGGTGAATGGCCTGGTGCCGCCGGGCGAGTTCATCCCGTTGGTCGAGCACACCGCGTTGATGCCGGAACTGACCCGCCACGTGCTGCGCATGGCGCTGGAGCAATGCGCCGCATGGCAGCGCAGCGGCATGGGGCTGACGGTCGCGGTGAACCTGTCGATGTGCAGCCTGCTGGATGCGGCGCTGCCGGCCGACGTGGGCCTGCAGCTGGCGCAGTCGAAGGTGGCGCCCCGGCAGCTCGCGCTGGAGATCACCGAATCGGCGGCGATGTCCGATCCCGGTCGCAGCCTGGACACATTACGTGCGTTGTCGGCGAGTGGCGTACACCTGTCCATCGACGACTACGGCACCGGCCACAGTTCGCTGGCCTACCTGCAGGACATGCCGGTGGAAGAGCTGAAGCTGGACAAGAGCTTCATCGGCAAGCTGCTGCGCCAGGACGCCACCGCGGCCATCGTGGGGTCGACGATCCGGCTCGCACGCAAGCTGGGCATGTACGTGGTGGCTGAAGGCGTCGAAGACGCCGGCACCGCCGCGGCCCTGCGCAAGATGCATTGCTTCGCCGCGCAGGGCTATTGGTTCTCGCCGCCGGTGGACGCCATCGCGCTGCCAGGCGTGATCGCCGAGATCGAACGGCGACCGGCGCTGGAGCTCTTGTAGACGGAGTCCGCTAACTGCTGTCGCCGCGCACGCGCTCCACGCGCTGGCGGTAGGCGCTGACGTTGTCGCCATCGATGCCGGAGCGCTGGGTGCCGCGGATCTCGTCGATCTTGCGGTCCGAGCCGGTGACCGGCTGGGCGACGACGTCGGTTTCACGCTCGAAGGCGTGAGACTTGTCGGTGTTGCGGTAGTAGCGGTACAGCGCCCAGTACAGCGCGCTCGCGCCCGCGGGACCCAGTGCCAGCAACCATAGACCGTTGTCGTCGCTCATGCGCCCGCCCAGATGATCGCGAGGGCGATGCCCTCCAGGAACGTTCCTACCGTCAGTGCGGCCAGCAGCAGCTTCCAGTGCTGCACCGGCACGCTCCCCATCGTCTCGCCCGTACGGCCGTTGACCGCGATGTAGTGCAGCATGCCGCCGTTGCTGCCCGGCTGGTGGTACGAATACAGCCACACCGGCAGGTACATCGACACCCAGCGCGTGCCATGCACGTCCAGGCGTTCGCGTTCCCAGCGCACGCCGCGGTCGTAGCGGTTCACCGAATCCTCGACCTGCGACCGCGCGATCGACAGCAACTGGTCTTCCAGTCGCGGCCGCAACTGCTCCACGTCGGTATCGCGCTTCTCGGAGGTGAAGCCGGAGAGGTACGACGCGTTCCACTTCACCGCGTTCTTGGTGTCGAACGGCAGGATGGTGTTGATGATGTTCTGCGTATTGACCTTGGTGTCCAGATTGCCGCGCTCGCGCGAGGATTCCAGCGGCAGGTCGTCGACGGTGAAGTCCACCTGGCGTTCGACCTGGTAGAGGTCGGCGTCGTAGTAGGTCTTCTTGTTCTTCTCGGTGCCGCGGGTGTAGCGGCGGATCAGGATCTCGCCCTTGCCCGACACCTCGGCGCTCGCGTTGCCGTCCACGATCATGTAGGGAAGGTACACGCCGACGACGTTCTCGGGCGTGAACTGCTCCTTGAAGGCCTTCAGCGCAAACATCCGCCGCTTGTCGACGAACTGGCGGATCCGCGCGACCGCATCGTCCTTCCTGATGTGGAACGGCAGCACCGCGTCGGGCACGGCGCCGTTGGCGATCTGCTCGTTCACCCCGAACACATGGCGGCACCAGTGGCAGCGCGCCGTCATCGCGTTCTCGGTGTTGACGGTGACCTCGGCGCCGCAACCGGTGCACTTGAAGGTCATCAGCAACGCCGCATCGGCGTCGATGTCCTTCGCGCCGGAGGCGATGATCGTGCCGCGCAGCTCGGCGTGGCCGGTGCCGAAGCCGAATATTTCCTCCACGCGCGCGCCGTCCCACTCGTGGCGGCAGTACAGGCAGACCAGCAGGTCGGTGCCGGGCTTGTGGCGGATGTCGGTGGCGCCGCATTTCGGGCAGTGGTTCTGCCCGTCGCGCAGTTCGGCCGAGGCGGTGTCGATGGCGACCGGATCGGGCGCTTCCAGCTCGTCGCGGATGGCGTCGGGCAGGGTGGCGGGATCGACCGGGAAGGTGCCGGGCAGCGGGGGCACTTCCTGCGGCGAGCCGGGCCCCATAGGCGGGGCCGGCGGCAACGGCGGAGGCGCCGGACGGTTCGGGTTGGACATGGACGGTGCGCGGATTACAGGCCCAGCGCCTTCGCCTTCAACGCGTCGTAGTCCGCCTGGGTGATCAGGCCCAGGTCGAGCATCTGCTTGGCCTTCTGCAACTTGGCCACCGGATCCTCGGCCGCGGGCGCAGCAGGCGCGGCGGGGGTGGCCGGCTGCTGCAGCGCGCCCAATCCACCGACCATGCCCGAGGCCATGCCCACACCGACCAGGCCGGCGGCACCGCCGGTCTCGCCGGCGGACTGGATGCCCTGGGCCACGCTGGCCTGCAGGTTGGAATTGCCGCGCGAGCCGGACAGCGCATCGGCGCGCTGCACGGTCTTCAGCAGTTCACGGGTGTTGGCGTCGTACTCGATGGAGACGATCGCGGTCTTGACGATGGCCAGGCCGCGGTCGGACTTCCACTGGTAGCCCTGTTCCACCGCCGCCGACAGGCTCTGCGCGAAGCCCAGCGAATCCTGCTGGATCTTGGTGATGCGGTTGCCCTTGGACGGATCGTTCGTATACAGGCTGAAGGCCGGGGCCAGCGAGCCGACGACTTCATTGAACAGCTGGCCGGCGGCCGCGTTGTCCAGGTCGGTGAAGTCGAACACCTTGCCCGGCTGCAGATACGCCGCCGGCACGAAGTTCTTCACGAACAGGATCGGGTCGACGATCTTCAGCGTGTACGAGCCGCGCGTGATCGCGCCGACCTGGGTGTTGAGGAAGCCGTCGTCCCAGTAGATCTCGGACTGGGTGCCGAAGCGGTTCTCCGGCAGTTCCTTCAGCGAGACGAAGAACGCCGCCTGCTGCGAGCCGGGCTGGCCGCCGAACTTGAAGCGTTCCCAGCTCTGGGTGATGAAGGTCGAGACGATGCCGTCGCCGGCGAAGATCGACTTGGAGTTGATGTCGTCCGAACGCCATTCGTAACCGCCCGGCTCGGCGACGAACGCGGTGATCGCGCCGTCCTGCATCAGCAGCAGGCCATAGCCTTCCGGCACGACGATCTTCGAGCCGTTGGTGATGATGTTCGTCGAGCCGCTGGTGTTGGAACCGCGCCCGGCATTGGTGCCCTGGGGAACCGCGGCGAACAGCGCCGCCGTCGCCGGCAGGCCCGCCGGCACCGTGTAGAAGTCCTTCCACTGGTCGCCCAGCACGCCGCCGACCGCACCCACCACCGCCTGTACAAGACCCATGACATCGCTCCGTGATTCAGAGGCGGGAAGGGGCACCCGCCGTGCCGTTCCGAGTATACCGATCCGGATGACAGCGCCATGGCGCAGAGGTCATGCCTGCCGCGCCGCGTCCGACGCGCGGATTCTGGCTACCATGACGCATGGCCACGGATGACACCGCCACCGTCCTGGAGTCCGACCTGCCGCTGGTCCGGCGTGAGTTCCCGTGGCCGGTCCGGGTGGGTTGCGTGCTCGCCGGCGCGTTCGCCATCGGCATGACGCTGTGGGAACTCGGCCGCGGCCTGTGGCCGCTCAATATCGCCTCGCCGTTCTTCGCCGTCATCGTGGGCGGCGCGTGCTACGTCGGCGTGCAGTTCATCCGCGCGGGGTTGTCCGGCTGGGGCGACACGTGGACGTACTCCGCTCACACCATCGTCGTGCAGCGCCGTGCCTGGGGGCGGTCGACGAGCACCCGCCTCAGCGCGACCAACGTGGCGGCCGTCGAAGTGCGCCGCAGCGAGGACAGCGACCACGACGATGCGCCGTGGCAGGTCGTCATCGTGCCCCGGTCCACGTTCTCGGGCCTGGCTGCCACCGCCGGTCCGGGCGGCGTGTTCGACGCGGGCAGCTACGGCTCGCAGGCCTACGCCGAACGCGTGCGCCACGCGTTGGCCGACCACCTGGGGCTTTGATGTAGGGCGGGCTTGAGCCCGCCATGTCGATGTGTCCGTCATAGCGTTGTTCGGCGGAGCACCCCGATGTCGGACGATCCGCGATGGCGGGCTTGAGCCCGCCATGTCGATGTGTCCGTCATAGCGTTGTTCGGCGGAGCACCCCGATGTCGGACGATCCGCGATGGCGGGCTTGAGCCCGCCCTACGCTGAGGTGTGCGCCGGCAACGCCCGGTTCCGTCCTTCGCCCTTGGCCTGGTACAGCGCAGCGTCGGCCGCGTGCAGCAGCACATCGGGCGTGCCGCCCTGCGCCGGACGCAGGCTCGCGGCGCCGATGCTGACGGTGACGACGTCCGCCACGCTTGAGGCACGATGCGGCAGGGCGAGGCGCTGCACCTCCGCCACCAACTGCTGGGCAAGGGCGAGCGCCGCATCGGCATCGCAGTCCGGCAGCAGGATGGCGAACTCTTCGCCGCCATAACGCGCCGCCAGGTCGTCACCGCTGCGCAGGCTGTCGGCCAGATGGGTGGCCAGCGTGGCCAACGCGGCATCGCCCCCGAGGTGGCCGTAGCTGTCGTTGTAGGCCTTGAATTCGTCCACGTCGATCAGCAGCACCGCCAGCGGCGCGTCGCGATCGGCATGGTCGTCCCAGGCCAGCTGCAGGCGGCGGGTGAACTCGCGGCGGTTCGCGATGCCGGTCAGGGCATCGCTGGCGGCCAGGTGCTGTAGGCGTTCGTTGGCTTCGCGCAGGGCGTCGGTGCGTTGCGCTACCTCGTGGGTCAGCGCGAGTTCGCGCGCGCGTGCGGCCCGCAGGCGCAAGCGCACCAGTGCGGCCAGCAAGCCCAGCACCACCAACGTCGCCAGCGTGCGCAGCCACCAGGTCTGGTGCCACTGCGGCAGCAGGGTAAAGCGAAGCTGCGCGCCTTCTTCGTTCCACACGCCGTCGTTGTTGCTGGCCATCACCCGGAATACGTAATCACCGGGCGGCAGGTTGGTGTAGTAAGCAGCGCGGCCGGTGCCGGGCTCGCTCCAGGCGCGGTCGAAGCCTTCCAGCTTGTAGCGGTAGCGCACGGCCGACGGCGCCACGTAGCTCATCGCAGCGAAATGCAGTTCCATGCGTTCCACACCCGGACCCAGCCGGGCGGCGCGCGACGGGTCCACGTCCATACCATCCACCAGCAAACGCTCGACGGCGACCGGCGGCGGCTGCGGATTGCCCTGCATGCGGTCCGGGTCGACGATGACCACGCCCTTGGCGGTGCCGAACCAGAGCCGTCCGTCTTCACTGCGGTCCGCCGGCGTCTGCGAGGCGCCGTTGCCCTGCGCGTTGAGCATGCCGTCGCTGGTGCCGTACCAGTGCGGCTCGATCTGCTGCACGTCGCCACGGTCGAGCGCCACGAAAGCGGACTTGGCGAGGCGGCCGATACCGCGGTTCGAACTGAACCACAGGTTGCCCCGGCCGTCGTCCAGCAGCGCGAACACGGCATCGCCATGGAAGCCGGCACGCTGGAGATAGCGCGTGACCGTGCCACCGTGGACACGCACGATGCCCACGCTGGTGCCCAGCCACAGACTGCCGTCGGCAGCAGGGTGGAAGGCGAACACGCTGGTGCCGGCTAGGCCGTCGGTGCCGCAGGTATCCACCACGCCGCGGTACAGGCAGCGCAGACCACTGCGCAGACCGATCCACAGGCGGCCGTTCGGGTCTTCGTACAGGGCGCGGGTGTCGTCGCCGCGGGTGCCTTCCACCACCTCGATCCGAGCGCCGTCGATCCGCGCCACGCCCTGCAGCGTGCCGGTCCACATGCCGCCCTCACGGGCCGGGCTGAAGGCGAACACGATGGTCCCCGGCAGACCTTCCGCGAGGCTGAAGGTGCGGGCGCGTCCTGCAGCATCGAAGCGGGTGACGCCCTCGGTGCCGGCCACCCACAGTTGGCCCTGGTCATCGGAGCGGATCGCGCGGATCAGCTGGCTGGGCAACTGCCGGTTGTAGTCCACGGCGGGTTGCAGCACCGCGCCGTCATAACGGGACAGGCCTGCGCCGTCGGTGCCGACCCACAGCGCGCCGCCCGGTGCCTGATGCACCGCACGCACGGCATTGGAGACCATCTGCCCGGTCACCGTGACCAGCTTGGACGGACTCAGCCGGTGCAGACCGCTGGACGTGGTGCCGATCCATAGGTTGCCTTCGCGATCCTCGAACATCGACCGCACGGTTTCGCCCTGCAGCCCGGCCAGGGTGTTGTCGCAGCTGAAGTGGTCGGCCACTAACCTGCACAGGCCCATGTCCAGCGGCGCGAACCAAATGCTGCCGTCGCGGTCGCCATACAGGGTGTAGATGCGCCGGCCGTCGAGCGCGGCCGCGCGCGGATCGCGCTGGAAGCGGCCGTCGCGGAAAAACGCCGGACCGGACTGGGTTCCGACCCACGCGGTGCCGTCGGCCGCGATGGCCAGGCTGTAGACCGCATTGCTGGGCAGGCCGTCGCGCTCGTCGTAGACGCGTGCACGGCCGTCCTGCCAGTGGACGACGCCGACGCCATCGGCGGCGATCCAGATGCCGCCCGTACGGTCGGCGACGATGGCCCGGTAGAAGCCGCGCGGCGGGAAGCCGTCGGCGTCGCCGAGCAGGCGCGGCTGGCCGCTCATGATCCGCACCACGCCTGCGTTGGTGGTCAGCCACAGGCCGCCGGCGGTGTCGTTGACGATGCCGAACACGCTTTCGATGCCGTCCGGCAGCGGCACCGGATCCAGGCGGCGGCCCTGCCGGTGGTACAGGCCGCCATTGAGCGTGCCGACCCAGACGCCGCCGCTGAGGTCGGCGCTGACGGCGGTGATCGCCGAACTCTTCAATGCCGGCGCCACGCGCGGGTCGATCGTTTCGAAGCCCGCACCGCTGTGGCGTGCCAGCCCACCATACGTCGCCAGCCAGATGGCGCCGTCGGCCTGCTGGGCGATGGACAGCACGGTCCCTTGCGGCAGCTCGTTCTCGTACCAGGCGTGGGTGAACTGGCCGATCGCGCGGCGCGGCTCGAGGGCGTGGGCGGGGAGCACGACGAGCGCGCACAGCACGACGGCCAGCAGGGCGCAGGCGCGCCGTACGTCAGGCATCATGCGGAATTCGAGGCATCGGTCCCCCACCGGTGTCGCGTCATGCTACCAGCTGATAGCGGCACCGGTGGCGTGGGATTGAGGGTCAATACCCCGGATGGGGCGATCTCATCCCCGGACGGCGGCCTCGATTTTCGCGATGTCGATCTTGCGCATCTCCATCATCGCCGCGAACGCACGCTTGGCCACGGCCTTGTCCGGGTTCGTGAACGCCTCGGTGAGGACGCGCGGAGTGATCTGCCAGTTCAGGCCCCACTTGTCCTTGCACCAGCCGCAGGCGCTCTCCTGGCCACCGTTGCCGACGATGGCGTTCCACAGGCGGTCGGTTTCTTCCTGGTCGTCGGTGGCGATCTGGAACGAGAACGCCTCGCTGTGCTTGAACGCATCGCCGCCGTTCAGGCCGATGCAGGGAATGCCGTACACGGTGAATTCCACCGTCAGCACATCGCCTTCCTTGCCGGACGGATAGTCGCCGGGTGCGCGGTGCACGGCGGTCACCTGGCTGTCGGGGAAGGTCTTCGCATAGAAGTTGGCGGCCTCTTCGGCGTCGTGGTTGTACCAGAGGCAGATCGTGTTCTTCGGGGTCATGGTGGTTTCCTGGAAAGGACGGGGCAGGGCAGAGGGCCGATCATCCCGGCCCGATGGGAAAGCGGGGTGAACGCGATGGCGGAGCGCTGTTTCAGTCTTCGGCGAACGAGCCCGTGCGCACCTCGCCGTCGCGCAGGTAGCGGGAAATGACGATGCCGGTCGCGGTGGTGCGCGAGCTCGCCAGCCGGAACGCGGCGGCCTGCGTGGTGTCGTCGAACACGCGCTTGCCGCGGCCCAGCAGCACCGGATAGACCAGCAGCCGCAGTTCGTCGACCACGTCGCTGGCCAGCAGCTGGTGCAGCAGGTCGCTGCTGCCCTGGGTGACGAGATCGGGGCCATCCTGCTGCTTGAGCGTGCGCAGCGTGCCGATCACGTCTTCGCCGAGCGCATGGCTGTGGGCCCACGCCAGCGTGTCCGGGTGGTGCGTGGCGACGTGCTTGGTCGTCGCGTTGAAGGCGTCGGCGATGCCGCCATGCGGGGCGTCGCTGGGCACCTGCGGCCAGTAGCCGGCGAAGATGTCGTAGGTGCGGCGACCCAGGACCAGTGCGAAGGGACGCGTGAACAACCCGTCCATCGCTTCGTCTTCGCTGGCGTAGGGCCAGGCCCAACCACCGTGGGCGAAGCCGCCGCTGCGGTCTTCGTCTGGCCCGCCGGGGGCCTGGATGACGCCGTCGAGACTGACCATGAGGGCCACGATGAGCTTGCGCATGTCGGTGTGTCCTCGCGGACCGGAATGTCCGCCTTTCCCCTGCGACGAGTGGGCGCGGACGAAATCGACAGCCAGTGACGGGCGTCGTTCAGGCCGATCCGCAGGGCTTGTTAAGCTGGGCCCGACTTCCCTCGACAGGCGGTGACATGCACAGCAGGCGGAATTTCCTCGGAACGGCGGTGCTGGCCGCCTCGGCCCTGATGCTGCCGCTCGCGGGCAACGCGCACGCGTTCGCTGCCGCACCACGCAAACGCCTGCTGCCGCCGGCGCTGAATCCCGGTGACACCGTTGGCTTGGTCAGCCCCTCGGCCGCCACCGACGAACCGCTGGACCTGCAGCTGGCGCAGGAGGCAATGGAAGCGCTGGGCCTGAAGGTGAAGGTGGGCCCGCACCTGGGCGCACGCCGCGGCCACCTGGCCGGCACCGATGCCGAACGCGCCGGCGACCTCAACGCGATGTTCGCCGACCGCGAGGTCAAGGCGATCATCTGCGCACGCGGCGGTTCCGGCGCCGCGCGCGTGCTGCCGCTGCTGGATTACGCGGCGATCCGCCGCCATCCGAAGATCCTGCTGGGCTGTTCGGACATCACCGCGCTGCACAACGCGCTGCTGTCGCAGGCCGGGCTGGTGAGCTTCCACGGTCCGATCGGCTCCGGCAGCTGGAATGCCTTCAATGCCGACCAATTCCGCCGGGTGTTCTTTCAGCGCGAGCAGATGGAATACCGCAACAGCGCCGACAAGGGCGACGAACTGGTCCAGCGCCGCAATCGCACCGTCACCCTTACCGGTGGGAAGGCGCAAGGCGAACTGGTGGGCGGGAACCTGTCGGTGCTGGTGGCGCTGGCGGGCTCGCCGTACCTGCCGGATTTCCGCGGCAAGATCCTGTTCCTGGAAGACGTGTCCGAAGCGCCGTACCGGATCGATCGCATGCTCAGCACGCTGCGCCTGATGGGCGCGTTGGACCAGGTGGCGGGCGTGATCTTCGGCGAGTGCACCGACTGCGACCCGGGCAACGGCTACGGCTCGCTGACGCTGCCGCAGATCTTCGACGACTACTTCAAGCCGCTGAAGGTGCCGACTTACCGCGGTGCGATGATCGGCCACATCCGCCAGCAGTTCATCGTGCCGGTCGGTGGCAAGGTGGAGATGGACGCCGATGCCGGGACGTTCAGGATGCTGGAGCCGGTGTTCCAGTCCTAGGCGCAGGGTTTCGCATCCCATGAACATGCGGAATCCGATCCTCCACCCCGACGACGGCCCGCCCGGCCACCACCCCTTGCAAGGAGCACCGCATGAGCCCGACCCCGAAGGACACCGGCGACGCATCGCGCCGCATCGACGCGCGCATCGATGAACTGCGCGACTGGCGCGGCGACGTGCTCTCGCGCGTGCGGGCGCTCATCCACCAGGCCGATCCGGCGGTGGTGGAGGACGTGAAGTGGATCAAGCCGACCAATCCGCACGGCGTGCCGACGTGGTCGCACGATGGATTGGTCTGCACAGGCGAGGTCTACAAGGCGTACGTGAAGCTGACCTTCGCCCACGGCGCCAAGATCGACGACCCTGACGACCTGTTCAACGCCAGCCTGGACGGCGGTACGCGCCGGGCGATCGACCTGCGCGAGCGCGACGTGCTGGATGGCGCGGCCTTCAAGGCGCTGTTCCTGCGCGCAGTGACGTTCAATACGGCGAAGAAGGTCAAGGCCTGAGATGGTCGCGCGGAAGGCCGCCGCGAAGAAGGGATCTGCGAAGAAGGCGACAACGCCGCGCCTGCTGTCCGGCGGCAACCCGCAGATCCTGAAAGGCGAGGGCGATGCCCCGGTGCTCGCCTACCTGGCGGCGGTGCCGGGATGGAAGCAGGCGGTGGCCAAGCATCTCGATGCGCTGGTCGTGAAGACCGTGCCTGGCGTGCGCAAGGCGGTGAAATGGAATTCGCCTCTCTACGGCGCGCCGGATGCCGAAGGCTGGTTCCTCTCTTTCCACTGCTTCGAGCGCTATCTGAAGGTGACCTTCTTCCGCGGCCAGTCGCTGCACCCGGTACCGCCCGAAGCGTCCAAGGTGGGCGACGTGCGCTACGTGCACCTGCGCGAAGACGGCAATGTCGACGACACCCAACTGGCCGACTGGATCGCGCAGGCGAGCCGGTTGCCGGGCGAGAAGATGTAGGCGCGCCGACGCCCGATTACATCATCAGGCAATCGATGCCATCCAACGCCACGTGGATCAACAGGCCGACGCCGAACCAGCGCGTCTTCTTCGGCACGGTCAGGCCCGCATACACGGCGATGGCGGGCCAGGTGTGCAGCGGATGGAAGCCGATGCTGCAACGCCCGGGCGCGTAGATCGGGTCGGCCAGCAGGTGGTCCAGATCGATCACCCACGCGGCCAGCATCCACAGCGCTGCGCGCTTCCACTGCTGCGGCCAGAAAATGCGCGCCACCGCCAGCGGCACGATGACGTGCAGCAGCAGGTGGAAGATGGGGCGTAACTCGAAGTCGGACATCGGCTCAGCGACGCGCGGCCAGCCAGCGGTCAAGCTGGTTGGCGAAGGCCTGGCGGTCGCGGGCGTTGAAGGCGGCTGGGCCGCCGGTCTGCACGCCGGCGCCGCGCAGTTCGTCCATGAAGTTACGCATCGACAGGCGCTCGGTGATGTTGTCGGGGGTGAAGCGGTCGCCGCGCGGATTGATCGCCTGCGCGCCGTTGGCCAGCACGCGCGCTGCCAGCGGGATGTCCTGGGTCACGACGAGGTCGCCTGCCTTCGCGCGCTCGACGATGGCGTCGTCGGCCACGTCGTAGCCGCCCTGGACCTGCAGGGCGCGGACGAAGCGCGAGGGCGGGGTACGCAGCCACTGGTTGGCGACCAGGGTGACCTGCACCTGCGCACGTTCCGCGGCGCGGAACAGGATTTCCTTCACCGGGCCCGGGCAGGCGTCGGCGTCGACCCAGACCTGCGGGGCCGGGGCCGCGTCTTCCGTCATTCTGCGGTGTCGGCCGGTGCGTCCTCAGGCGCGGTATCGGTCCGGGCCGCGTCGCGTTCGGCGCGTTTCTTGGCGTCCTTCTCTTCTTTTTTCTTTTTCTTGGCCAGCTCGCGCTGTCGTTTCTCGAAGGAGTAGTTGGGCGTAGGCATGCAGGGGGTCCAGGTGAGGGAAGGGGCCCGCCGGTGGCGGTCCGTACCCTCACACGATAGCCCGCGGGCGCGGCTGCTGGCTAATACGGACCGGTTCCGGCTCGCCGCGCCACCGGCCCTGCGATACCATCAGGTCGTCGGCCGCCTCCGGGGACTGGGGCGGTCAGGACGTCCTTCCATGGGGTGAAGAATGCGGCGGATCCTCTGCCTGGTGCTGGCGGCCTTGGTGCTGGCCGGCTGTTCGAAGCGCGTCATCCACGAGCTGCCGCCGCCTCCGCCGGAGGAGACGCCGGTGCCGCCGCCCCCTCCGCCGCCTCCACCCCCGCCGCCGCCGCCTCCGCCTCCGCCTCCGCCTCCGCCTCCGCCTCCCAGCAGCGCCTCGGAAGCGGCCGCACTCGCGGAAGCCCAACGTCGTGCCGCCGCCGCCGAGGCCGAAGCACGCGCCCGCCAGCAGCGGGATGCGACCGCCCGGGAAGCCGCCGAGCGTGCGGCACGCGCTCGTGAGGCTGCGCAGTCTGGCAAGGCGCCGGCGCAGGATTTCGTCAATGTCGACGTCTTCTACGCCACCAATCGGGTGCCGGCCGCCGCGTTCTCGTCGCTGCCGCCAGGTGATCGCTTCACCTCATCGCTGGCCCGTCAGCTGACCTACGGCACGGCGCGCATCAGCATTCCGAAGGTCCATGTCGCCGGCGAGCTGGAATCCCCGCGCTGGTACCTCATGGAGTTCAAGGAAGACCCCAAGCAGCACGTCATCCTGCAGGACGTCGGACGGCTCGAGAAATCGCCGTTCTTCGCCCGCCTGTACGGCCGCGTCGGCGCCTCGCGCGGCAGCAATGCGTTCGTGTTCGTGCACGGGTACAACGTCAGCTTCCGCGATGCCGCCCGGCGTACCGCACAGCTGGCCTACGACCTGCGCTTCGACGGTGCGCCGGTCTTTTACAGCTGGCCCTCGCAGGCGGCGCTGACCGGCTACTTCACCGACGAGCAGAGCATCGCGCGCTCGGTGCCATACATCGAGAATTTCCTGTCGGACCTCGCCGACCGCTCGGGCGCGCAGAACCTGTACGTGATCGGGCACAGCATGGGGACGCGCGGGCTGACCCAGGCGGTGCGCAACCTGGTCACCCGCCGGCCAGAGCTGCGCGGTCGCTTCCGCGGCATCATCCTGGCCGCGCCGGACATCGATGCGAAAGTGTTCCGCACCGACCTGGCACCGGCCCTGCAGCAGGCCAGCGGGCGCGTCACCCTGTACGCCTCATCGGAGGATCTGGCGCTGAAGGCCTCCAAGCAGGTCAACCGCGGGCCGCGCGCCGGCGACACCAGCGAAGGCGTTGTGCTGGTGACCGGCGTGGACACCATCGACGTCTCCGGCGTGGACCAGAGCGTGCTGGCGCACTCCTATTTCATGGAGTCGGACAAGGTGATGGGCGACATCCGCGAAATGTTCCGCGCCAACCAGCCCGCCGCGCAGCGCAAGCCGTTGCAGTCGGTGAAGCTGGGGGCCGGCATGTTCTGGAAGATCCTGCCGCCGCCATGACGCGTTTCAGGCATCACCCCGTGGCGAAAGCGCTGCGGGCGTGCGCGCCGTGGCCACCACGAACTCGCCCGGCATGCGGTAACCGTCGCCGACGCGCCAGGGCCGGATCGCGCGCAGGTAGCGCGTGCGCACGCGCCGGCGGGTCGCGTCGTCGAAACGCGACCACGCCATCGCGACGGGGCCGCCGACGAAAGCGGCGTCGCACGCGTCTTCATCGTTCGCGTAGTGCAGCACCGCTTCCACCCGATGTTCTTCCGCGTCGACGAAGCCGGCCCGCGTGCACAGATCGGTGAGCATGCCTTCGTGGCCGAGCTGGAAGAACAGCGGACAGACATCGCTGGCTACCTCCTCGTCGACGATGGGGAACACCGGCGACCAGCCGCAGCGGGCGCGCTGGCCCCAGACCGCCACCGCGACGCGCCCGCCGGGGCGCAGGGCACCGTGCATGGCGCTCATGGCCTGGTCGGGATCGGGCATGTACATCAGGCCCAGCGCGCAGTACGCCAGGTCGAAGCCGACGCCGGAGGTGTCCAGCGCTTCGCCGTCCATGCGCAGGAAGCGCGCGTGGTGCAGGCCGCGCGCCCGTGCCCGGGCATTGGCTTCCTCGACCATGCGCTCGGCGATGTCCACGCCGACCACGCGCCCGTCCGTACCCACGGCGTCGGCGGCGGCCAACGCCATGACGCCGGTGCCGCAGGCCACGTCCAGAACGGTCTCGCCCGGCGCCGCCGGCGCGCGCGCCAGCAACTGCCGGTGCGCGTCCGAGAGCTGGGCCTGCCACAGCGCGTCGTAACGCGGTGCGGCCAGGTCCCAGCCGTAGCGCTGGATGCGCCGCTGCAGTCGCGCGTGGTCCTTCACCGGCGTACGACCACGATTTCGAGGTACTCGCTCGGAATGACCAAGCCGTTGCCGTTGCCGCGGTCCATGCGGTCCATCAAGGCATGCAGGTCCTGCTCCAACTCGGCGGCCTTGTCGGCCGGCAGGGCCTGGAACGCTTTCTGCACCGGGCCGTACCACGTGCGGAACACGTCGATCATGTGCGCGGCCGAGCGGTAGCGGAAGTTGAACATGCGCGCGGTGACGCCGATGGCGCCGGCGCTGTCGCCGAACAGCGACTGCACGTGCGCGGTGGTGCCCCACAGCGACGGCGGCTGCACGCCGGCGGGCGGCGCGATATGGCGGCCCAGCACCTTGAACATCTGGCCGATGAAACCTTCCGGCGTCCAGTTGGCCAGACCGATGCGGCCGCCGGGCCGGCAGACGCGGGCGAGTTCGTGTGCGGCACGCGCGTGGTCGGGCGTGAACATCACGCCGAACGTGGACAGCACCACGTCGAAGCTGCCGTCGGCGAAGGGCAGGGCTTCGGCATCGGCTTCGGCGAAGGCGACCTGCAGCTGCTCCGCGTCGGCGCGGGCTTGGCCCAGGTCCAGCAATGCCGGCACGTAGTCGGTGGACACCACCTGGCCGCCGCGGCGCGCGGCAGCGAGCGAGGCATTGCCGTTGCCGGCGGCGACGTCGAGCACGCGTTCGTCCCAGCGCAGGTCGACCGCTTCGGCCAGGCGCTCGCCGACGATCTGCAAGGTGGTGCCGACGACGGCGTAGTTGCCGCTGGACCAGGCGGCCTGCTGGCGGTGCTTGAGCGCGTTCAGGTCGGGCGGAGTGGGGAGGGAGAGGGCAACAGCATTCATGCGGGGATGACCAGGGGTTGGGGAGGGCGCAGCGTGGCCGTCCCGGCGCGTTGCCGTCTTGACGGGACGTCTGCCGAAACTGGCCGCGCGTCCGGCACTGCGTTCGGGTTTCCCGGGGCTCCGCGATTCCTTGCCGATCGTCCGGCGGCTGGCCGCGGCACGCGCCGGGCCGCGTTGTTGAGCCCAGAATCCCCATGCCCCTCCCATCCGCTGGACGTTCCCCCGCCATGAGCCATCCCCATGCCATCGCCGAGGCGATGCAACGCGCCGTCGGCGTGTTCACCCGACGCCCCGACAAGGGCCTGCACGACGATGTCAGCGCCCGTGCCTGCTGGCAGGACGACATGCGCGTGGTGGCCACGCACGCCTCCGGTGTGCAGGTCGAATCCGACATGCCGATGGAACTGGGCGGCGCTGGCGACCGGCCATCGCCGGGCTGGTTCTTCCGCGCTGGCGTCGCGGCGTGCGCGACCACGGCCATCGCGATGGTCGCGGCCGAGCAGGGCATCGCACTGGAAACGCTCGAGGTGGAAATCGGCAGTCGCACCGACACGCGGGGCCTGCTGGGCATGAGCGATGCCGACGGCACCCGGATCACCGCGGCGCCGGCCTCGATGCAGATCGACATCGTGCTGCGTGCACCGGGCGTGGACGCCGCACGATTGCAGGCGCTCGTCGCCGAAGGCCTGCGTCGCTCGCCGATGCAAGGTGCGCTGGCGGGCCAGCCGCCGATCGCGGTGGCGGTGTCGGTCGCGGACGGGAAGGCCGGTTGAGCATGGACGCGCTTTCCGAAATCCTGCGCGTCGTGCAGATGTCGGGCGCGTTCTTCGTCAACGCGCGCTTCAGTGCGCCGTGGTGCTACCAATCGCCGAAGGCGTCCTTGGCGGCGCCGTGGCTGGATCCCACCGCAGAGCAGGTGGTGATCTTCCACCTGATCACCGAAGGCGAATGCCTGGTGGAGATGGAGGGCGAGCCGCCGCTGACCGTGCGGGAAGGCGACGTGGTCATGTTCCCGGCGGGTAGCGCACACCGCATGACCTCGGCACCGGGTCTGCCGCCGCCGCGCGGCGCGGCCGACCTGAAGAAGCTGTTCTCCAGTCGCCCGCGTCGGCTGGCCTACGGCGGGGGTGGCGCACCCACGCGCATCGTCTGCGGCTACCTCGCGTGCGATACGCGGCTGGCCCGCCTGCTGCTGGACGGTCTGCCGCCGGTGGTTCGCATCAGCCTGCGTGATTCGGACGCGGGCGCGTGGCTGGAATCCTCGGTGCGGTATGCACTGGCGGAAGCACGCACGCCGCGTCCGGGTGGCGCCGGCCTGCTGGCCAAGTTGGCCGAACTGCTCTTCATCGAAGTGTTGCGCCGCTACGTGCAGCAGCACGAGGGCAATGCGGGTTGGCTGGCAGGACTGGGCGACCGTGTGGTCGGCAAGGCGCTCAATGCGTTGCACCAGCAGCCTTGCCGCGACTGGACGCTCGTCGACCTCGCGCGCGTGGCGGGCACGTCGCGCTCGGTGCTGGCCGAGCGCTTCCAGCAGCTGGTGGGTACCTCGCCGATGCAGTATCTGACCCAGTGGCGGATGCTGATGGCGGCCAACCTGCTCAGGCGCAGCAATGCGCCGCTGTCGCGGGTGGCGGAGGAGGTGGGCTACCAGAACGACACCTCCTTCAGCCGTGCGTTCCGGCGCGAATACGGGCAGCCACCCGCGGCATGGCGGCGCAGCCTGGCCGATGTCGGACAGGCCGCGCACGCCTGATGCCGCGTGGCGCGCTTACGGCCGCCGCTTGTAGGTGATCTCCATCATCTTGGCTTCCTTGCCGTCAGGGCCGGGGCCGTACATCTCGAAGACCTCGGTGTTCTTGTCGGTCCAGCGCGTGGTCATGCGGCTGCTTTGCGGCTTCTTCGTCACCGGATCGTTGTGGGTGCCGGTGTAGGTGCAACTGAGCTGCGCATCGCAGGTGCCTTCGCTGATCATCAGCCCGGTGCTCATGCTGTCGTTCCAGGTGCCCCAGTACTTGCCGGTGACGTTGTCGAAGCCGTGCAAACCCTGGCCGGTGAATGGTTGGCCCATCACCTGCGACGTCACTTCCTCCAGCATCACGCGATTGCCGAGGATCATCTTGCGCGTCGCGGTACCGGGATCGACGCTGGGCGGCGCACCGGGCGCATGCCAGCTCTTCACGACCAGATCGTAGTTGCCGGCCATCGAGGCCAGCCGACCATGTTCCATGCCGGGCGTGCCGGCCTTCTGGTACGCCTCCATCATCGCCTGCATCTCCGGCGTCATCGCCGGTGGCTTGTCCTGGGCGATGGCGGGGCCTGCAAACAGCAGGGTGGTCACGGCGACGGACAACAGGGTGGTGCGGTGCATGGCGGCCCCTCCCGGGCGTGGTGGTGGCGCCGTTGTGCGCCCCGCCGCGCTCAGGCGGCGTGAAGGTCGGTCGCGTGGCTGTCAGCGGCGCTGCGCGACCACGCCATCCAGCGCCCGCTGCGCCTTGAAGCCGGCCTTCTCCAGGCGCTTGACGACTTCGCCGGGGACGTCGCGCCCGCTGGTGAGCTTGTTGGGCGTGCCGGTGTAGTGGAACAGCTTGCCACCGCGACGCAGCACGCGGGCGAGCTGGTCGTAGAACGCCTGCGAGTACAACTCGCCGGCGATGCCGAAGCGCGGCGGATCGTGCAGGACTGCATCGACGGAGGCGTCGGCCACCTGCGCGATGGCCTGCGAGATGTCGGCATGCGCCAGCTGCAGGCGACCGCCATGCTCGGGCGCGTCCGGATCCGGCGACCACGGGTTGAGCGTGCGCAGCCACAGCACGTCTTCATTCTTCTCGAACGAATGGATGCGCGCCGCACCGGCAGCCAGGCAGCAGGCGGCGAAGTAGCCCAGCCCGCCGCAGGTATCCAGCACGGTCTTGCCGCGCGGTTCGACCAGGGTGACCTTGCGCTGCGCATCGTCCAGCGGCGATTCCTTAGAGGTCGGCAGCATCTTGATGCCGTCGATCTCGAAGGTGGGCACGCCCCACTCGGTGGGGACGAGCTTGATCAGCGATCCGGCATAGCGCGAGATCGGTGCGAAGTCCTCGCCGTCCCAGTGGTACAGCGTGCGGTCCTTCAACCCCTCCGGATAAGGATAAGCCGCGTCGCGCCAACGCCAGGCCTCCGCGTCCAATACAACGTCCGCCTGCGTGCGCCCGAGATCCAGCGATCCCGCCCAGCTGCCGTCCCCGCGCTCGCGCGCCGTGTGCAGCGCTTTCGCGATATCGCGGGTGAGGAGGGGGCCGGTGTAGTGGGGCATGCGGGAAGCGCTCGATCGGTGCAGCCCCTAGTCTGAGGCCTGATCTGCGCTTGGCAACCCGCCATGTGCCGGTCCCTCCGCTCTCCGCAGTGCTCAGCGCGCCGGTCGGCCGCGTTCGAGGCCAGGCGGATGCGCGGTGGCGTCTCCGTCACGGGAAAGCCGCACCCGCCCCGGCAGCAGCATCGGCACTTCGCGCTGGTAGCGGCGGTAGGCCTCGCCGTGCTGGGCGATCAGATCGCGCTCTTCGAAGCACTTCACGGCCACGATGATGTAGGCGGTGGTCACCGCCGCGAACAGCAGGTGGCCGGCGGTCATCGTGGGGGCGGCCCAGAAGGCGATCAGGAAACCGAGCATCAGCGGGTGGCGCACGATACGGTAGAGCGCGCGCACGACGAAGGGGGTCTCCGGTGCGGGCGCGCGCTTGCGGGCGAGGTCCCAGACCTGGCGCAGGCCGAACAGCTCGAAATGGCTGATGAGGAAAGTGCTGGCGAGCACCAGCAACCAACCGAGGGCAGATACCGCATACACGGCGCCGCGCGCCAGCCCGCCGTCGACCTCCCACACGATGCCCGGCAACGGGCGCCACTGCCAGAACAACAGGGCCAGCGCGAGGCTGGAGGCGAGCACGTAGGTGCTGCGTTCGATGGGCGCGGGCACGAAGCGCGTCCACCAGCGTTTGAACGCCGGGCGCGCCATCACGCTGTGCTGCAAGGCGAACAGCGTCATCAACGCCAGGTCGACGGCGAGCGCGACGAGGGTCGGCGTCGCGGCGCCGTTGTCGATGTGCTTGGGCACGCCCGCGCCGGTGACGAAGGCGACGGCATAGAGGAACGTGGCGAGGAACACCGCGTAACACGCGGTGCCATACAGCAGGGCAAGCAGGCGGGACATCGGGATCTCCGGGGGAAGATAGTGCGCGCAGTCTGGGCAGCGACCGCGGGCGTCACCATGGGAACCTTGTCCCGGGTCGGCGACACCGCCGGGCTCGATGCGGGACAAATGTCCCGGTTTCAGTCCGTGGGCCCGGCCCGATGCCCGTAACGCTTCACGATGGCTTCGGCGCGGCTGCGCACGCCCAGCTTCCGGTACAGGTGGGAGATGTGGTTGCGCACGGTCTTTTCGGCGATGCCCAACTGCCAGCCGATCTGCGCATTGCTGCGGCCCTCGCACAGCAGCGACAGGGTGGCACGCTCGCGCGCGGTCAGCGATGCCGCGACATCGCCATCGCCCGGCAAATCGGTGTCCGGTTGGCCGGTGAACGCCAGCACCGCCTGCTGGAACTGCTGCCAGGCCGGTTCATGCTCCAACAGCACGTGGTTGCACGAGTCCAGCTGGACGAACGAGGCGCCCGGGATCGCGCTCGCCAGCCGCTTGCCCTGGGCCAGCGGCGCGATCTGGTCGTCGGCGCTGTGCAACACCAGGGTCGGTACGCGGACCTGCGGCAGCACCTCGCGCACGTCGATGTCGCCGCGCGCAGCGAGCAGGGCGCGCGCGTTCTCGGGCGAGGTGGTGCGTCGGCACAGTTCGTTGAACCAGTCGAGCTGCGCACGGCTGCCCTGCGGCATGAAGCGGGAGGTGAACAGCTGGCGGAACGCCGGGTTGTCGTTGCCCCAGCCGTGGCCGATCACGTCCATCAGGGCATTGAACAGACTGCGGCGCTCCGGGTTCTCGCTGCGGTTGCCACCCATCGCGTAGCCGCCGTAGAGGATCAGGTGCGACACGCGCTGTGGGTGCCGCACGGCGTACCGGATCGCGGTGGCCGCGCCCTGGCTGATGCCGAGCAGGGCGAACGGGCGGTCGATGCCGGCGGCGTCCACCACGCGTTCCAGGTCGTCCACCCAATGCGTGGCATCCAGTGGGCCGGCGTTCCAGTCGGACATGCCGCAGCCGCGTTCGTCATGGCGGATGTAGCGGAAGTGCTCGCCGAAGAAACGCGCCCAGTGCGACCACACCGGGCTTTCCAGGTCGTACTGCAGGTGCGTGAGCCAGGTGGCCGCCTTCACCAACGGCAGGCCGCGGCCCATGTCCGCCCAGGCCAGGCGGATCTGGTCGTCGGTCACCACATAGTGGACATGCTGCTTCATCACGCGCGGAGGGCCTCGGCATCGCAGGAGCGTCGCGGAGAAAACGCAACCGGTGGACCACGCCGGCCGCGGCGGCGGGTCGCCCGCCGGCACGGTGATAAAGTGCCGCACTTCCTGCCGCCTGTACGTGAACGACGCATGCAAATTTCGACCCCTCCCACGATCGGTACGCCTGGCCAGCCTTGGGGCGCGGCCGAGAAAGCGGCTTGGCGCGCACAGCAGCGGGTGCGCCGGCGCTATGCGGACGACGTGGTGGCTTCCATCGATCGCCTACGTGAGCGCTTTGACGTGGAGACCTACGGCGCGCTCGACTACGGCCCGGGCGAGACTTACCCCCTGTACGCCGTGCGCAGCCGTGGCGGGGACGACGCCTTGCCGCTGATGCTCGTCACCGGCGGCGTGCACGGCTACGAGACCAGTGGCGTGCATGGCGCGCTGCAATTCCTCGAACAGCGCGCAGCCGACTATGCCGGCCGTGCCAACCTGCTGGTCGTGCCCTGCGTGAGCCCGTGGGGCTACGAGCGCATCCACCGCTGGAATGCGGATGCGCTGGACCCGAACCGCTCCTTCCGCACGGACAGTCCGGCACAGGAGTCCGCCGCGCTGATGGCCCTGGTCGCACCGGTGAAGGACCGTGTGCGCATGCACATCGACCTGCACGAGACCACCGACAGCGACGAGACCGAATTCCGGCCCGCGTTGGCCGCGCGCGACGGCAAGCCGTTCGAGCCGGGCGAGATCCCGGACGGGTTCTACCTGGTGGACGACAGCGAGAACCGCCAGCCGGCCTTCCAGCAGGCGGTGATTGCCGCCGTCGCGCAGGTGACCCACATCGCTCCCGCTGACGCGCGGGGCGACATCATCGGCTCGCCGGTGGTGGCCGAAGGGGTCATCGAATACCCGGTGAAGTCGCTCGGCTTGTGCACGAGCATCACCGATGCGCGCTACACCACCATCACCGAGGTCTATCCGGACAGCCCGAAGGCCACGCCGATCCAGTGCAACGATGCGCAGGTCGCGGCGGTGGTCGCCGCGATCGACTACGCGCTGGCGCACGCCTGAGTCGGCGCTGCCGGTCGTTCACTTGACGGCCGGGCACGAGTCAGCTGGCCGGGTGTACGCTGCCCGGACAGTGGCAGTGTGGGAGCAACTCATGGCGACCGGATGGGCGGGTGATGGCGCGGTGCAGGACCAGATCGATGCGACCGTGAAGGACGGCATCGAGCGGGCGAGGCGTGCGTTACCGAAAGGGCCGAGCCTCAGCCATTGCGAGGAGTGCGACAAGCCGATCCCGCTGGCGCGACAGAAGGCCGTGCCGGGCGTGCGCCTGTGTGTGTCGTGTCAGGAAGCCGCCGACCACGATGAGCAGTCGGCCGGCCTGTACAACCGCCGCGGCAGCAAGGACAGCCAGCTGCGCTGACATTTTCCCCACACCGTCTTTCCAGCAGGCCTGCATGGGTACCCTCCACACCGTCGCCGCCGTCATCCTCAATCCGCAAGGCGAGGTGCTGTTGGTGCGCAAGCGCGCGTCGGCCATCTTCATCCAGCCCGGCGGCAAGACCGAGCCCGGGGAAGAACCGCTCTCCGCCTTGGCGCGTGAACTCGATGAGGAACTGGGCGTACAGCTCGACCATGCCTCGGCGGTGTGGCTGGGCGAGTTCGAAGCCGATGCCGTCAACGAGCCCGGCCTGCGTGTACGAGCCCATGCGTACCGCTGCACCGTGCATGGCTCGCCCGCGGCGCAGGCCGAAATCGAAGCGCTGGCGTGGGTCGATCCCGCCGGACCGTATCCGGTGACCGTGGCGCCGCTCAGCGCGGAGCACATCCTGCCGGCCTTGTTAGCGTGGCAGGGCAAGGGCGTGACGGCGTCGTCCTGACGGTCTCAAGTTCCGCGCGACGCGGCCGCTACCGTCTCGACGGGTACGTCGGGGGATGCGCGTGGCACTGCTGGGGGCTCTGACATCGTGGTGGCAACGCGGGCGCACGCCGGCCGCCGCGCCGCGCGTTGCTTCGACGATCCCGCTGTCCGTTCCATCGACAGATACCGCGCCCGCGGTCGTCGATCGCGACTGGGCGACCGCCTTGCTGGAACTGGCGTATGAAGGTCAACCGGCGCCGCTGTCGCCGGAGGCTACGGCGCCGGTGCGGTTGGCGGCCGAGCAGGCACTGGCACGCTTCGCCGATGCGCCGCAACGCCTGCCGCGTCGCCCGCAACTGCTGCCGCAGTTGCTCAGCACGCTCAACGATGACGATGCGTCCGGTCGTGAGATCGCCGGCGTCATCGCGCGCGATCCGGCATTGGCGGCCCACCTGCTGCGGCTCGCCAATAGCGCGCTCTATCGCACGCAGCCGGCGCCGGTGGAGAACCTCGATCGCGCCGTTGCGGTGGTGGGTACCGAGGGCCTGCGCCAACTGGTGGCGATGGCGGTGATGCAGCCGGTCATGCGCATGGAAGGCGGCGCGCTGGGTGCCTTGCCCGACCTGATCTGGGACCACACCCAACGCACGGCGCTGGCGGCCGCGCAGTTCGCCAAGACGGTGGAGCGCGAAGACGCCTTCGCCGCGCAGATGCTCGCACTGCTGCAAGGGCTGGGCGCCATCCTCGTGGCGCAGGCGCTTCGCGACGCATGCGCGTCGCAGGGCGGGGTACCTGACGCCGGCATCGCCGCCAGGCTGCTGCAGGAGGCATCGCCGCGCCTGGGTCGTGCCGTCGCGCGCGAATGGGGCTTGTCCGAGCGTCTGTTGCAGGGCCTCGATGATCAGGCGATCGACGACACCATGCGAATGAGCGGCCTGGGCCGCGCCCTGGCCGTGGCCGCCCCGCACGCGACCGCTGCGCTAGCATCCGCCCGGGTGGCCGACGCCGCCTGATCGCGCGGTTGTATTCCAGTCAGGCAACACGCTCTGGATTGACGTCGCGCTCATATTTGCTGGGGTATTCCTGCAGCGTCAGGGATCACGCGAGGTGCACCGATGACGCTGGCATTGCGTTGCCGTTGCGGACAGGTGAAGGGAATCGTCGCCACCGATCGCGCCTACGTGCGCGCGACCTGCTACTGCCGGGACTGCCAAGCCTACGCCCGCCATCTGGGACAGCCTGGCCTGATGGATGCGCACGGTGGCACCGATATCGTGGCGATGAATCCGCTCGCCGTGCGCTTCACCGCCGGCGAGGAGCACATCGCCGGCCTGTGCCTGCGCAAGGGCGGCCTGTACCGCTGGTACACCGCCTGCTGTCGCACGCCCTTGGGCAATACCCCGCACGATGGTCACGTGGCGTATGTAGGCATGGTGACCGCCTGCCTGGCACCGTCGGAGGAGGTGGATGCCGCATTCGGGTCGGCGGGACGCGTGGCCCTCAATACCGGATCGGCCATCGGCGAGGTCAGGGGCACACCCTTGCTCTTCCTGATGGGTGGCGCGCGCATCGCCGCCGGCATCCTGGGTGCCAAGCTTCGGCGCCAGACGCCCGGCCTGTTCTTCACACCGACCGGACAGACGCTGCGCACGGCCTATCCGCTCAGTGCGGGCGAGCGTGATGCCGTCGGTCTGGAGACGGGTTGACCCACCGCCTTCCGGATTGACCAGGAGTATTTGTCTGACTAAAGTCAGGCAATGGACGACACCCATCGCCTGCGCCGCTTCAACCGGACCGTGACCCGCCGGATCGGCGTGCTCAACGAGGACTACCTCGGGCACGGGCGACCGCTGGCGGAGTCGCGACTGCTGTTCGAAGTCGGACGCGATGGCGCGGACGTGCGCGACCTGCGCGCGCGCCTGGCGCTGGATTCGGGCTATGCGAGCCGGCTGCTGCGTGCGCTGGAGGCACAAGGCCTGGTCCGCGTGCAGGCGTCACCCGCCGACGCGCGTGCGCGCCGTGTGGTGTTGACGGCGAAAGGCCGGCGCGAAGTGGAGGCGCTGGATCGCGATTCGCAGGCACTGGCCGACGCGTTGCTCGCGCCGCTGTCCGAGCGCCAGCGCACCCGAATGCTGGCGGCGATGGACGAGGTGGAAGCGTTGTTGCGGGCCTCGGCGGTGGAGATCCGTGTAGCCGATCCCGCCAGTGCGGAGGCGCAGGCGTGCATCGCCGCCTATCTGGGCGAACTCGATGCCCGCTTCGAAACCGGCTTCGACGCGGCGCGCAGCGTCTCGGCCAATCCGCACGAACTCGTGCCGCCGCAGGGCGTGTTCCTGCTCGCCTGGCTGGATGGCGCGGCGATTGGCTGCGGCGGCTTGAAGGTAGCGGGCGAGGGGACCGGCGAGATCAAGCGTATGTGGGTGGCGCCCGAGGCGCGTGGCCTGGGTGTCGCGCAGCGCCTGCTCGATGCGCTGGAGGGCCATGCGCAGGCGCTGGCGCTGTCGCGCGTGCGGCTCGATACCAACCGCACCCTGGTCGAGGCACGGGCGCTGTATGCGCGCAACGGCTATCGGGACATCCCCGCTTACAACGACAACCCGTACGCGGACCATTGGTTCGAGAAGCGCCTGCTGGGCTGATCTCGCCCAGCCAACCTCTGGCACGGTCTTCGATCCGGGCCAGCCGGTACCCTGTCGGGCCCGCGCGCAGGCGCGACCGTTCCGGAGTGCCGTTTTGAAGAAGACCCTTCTGTCCAGCGCGACGTGGCTGGCCCTGACCCTGGCCGGCCCCCTGGCTGCGCACGACGCCGACACTGGCTGCCTGGACGATGGCTGCACCGTGCAAGCCCTGTTCGCCGAGGCGGGTGATACCGGCGGCGCAGGCTCGACGATCGCCGCGCGCCGCTTCGGCGCATGGGGCCTGGACACCGCCGGCATGGACCGCAACGCCCAGCCGGGCAGCGACTTCTTCCGCTACGTCAGCGGCACCTGGGCCGACACCACGCAGATCCCGGCCGACCGCTCCAGCTACGGCGGCTTCGCGATCCTGCGCGACCTGTCCGAAGCGCGCCTGCGCGTGCTGGTGGAAGGCTATGCGCTGGGCGATCCGGCCACCGACGGCGACGCGGCCAAGATCGCTGCGCTCTACCGGGGCTTCATGGATGAGGCGACCGTGGACGCCCTCGGCGCCAAGCCGCTGCAGCCGGTGCTGGCCGGCATCCGCGCGGCAAAGGACAAGCGCGCCGTTGCCATGCTGATGGGTCAGCGTGGCGGCTTCTACGACACCTTCTTCAACCTGAGCGTCAGTGACGACCAGAAGGATCCAGACCGCTACACGCTGTACCTGAGCCAGGGCGGCCTGGGCCTGGGCGACCGCGAAATGTACCTGCGCGACACCTTCAAGCCGCAGCGTGAGCGCTACGAAGCCTATATCGCACAGATGCTGCAGCTGGCGGGTTGGGACAAGCCGCAGGAGAACGCGAAGACGATCCTGGCGCTGGAGACCCGCATCGCCGACGCGCACTGGACGCGCGCCGAGAGCCGCAACCGCGACAAGACCTACAACCCGCTGCCCATGGCGGACTTCGCGACGACGTCGCCGGGCTTCCCGTGGGCGGACTTCTTCAAGGCCGCCGGCGTCGACGGCGCAGGTCGCGCGGTGATCCGCCAGGATTCCGCGATCCCGAAGATCGCGGCGATCTTCGCCGACACTGATGTCGCCACGCTGCAGGCCTGGCAGGCGTTCCACGCGATCGACAACGCGGCGCCGCTTCTGTCGAAGGATTTTTCGGTCGCGCAGTACGAATTCCGAGACAAGTTCCTGTCCGGCCAGCCGCAGCAGCGCGAGCGCTGGAAGCGGGGCGTGTCCTTTGCCGAATCGGCGATGGGCGAGGCGATCGGCCGCGACTACGTGGCGCTGTACTTCCCGCCGGATGCCAAGGCGAAGATGGATGCGCTGGTCGCCAACGTGAAGACCGCCATGGGCGCACGCCTGGATGCGCTGGCCTGGATGAGCCCGGCGACCAAGCAGGAGGCGCACGCCAAGCTCGCCGGTTTCGGCCTCAAGATCGGCCACCCGGACAAATATCGCGACTACAGCGCGCTGGTCGTGAAGAACGGAGACCTGTTCGGAAACGCGCAGCGCGCCGCCCAGTTCGAGTGGGAGTACCGCCGCGCGCGCATCGGCCAGGCCGTGGACAAGGGCGAGTGGGGCATGACCCCGCAGACCGTCAACGCGTACTACAACTCGGTGAAGAACGAGATCGTCTTCCCCGCGGCCATCCTGCAGCCGCCGTTCTTCGATCCGGACGCCGACCCGGCAGTGAACTACGGCGCCATCGGCGGCGTGATCGGCCACGAGATCATCCACGGTTTCGACGACCAGGGCCGCAAGTCCGATGGTCAGGGCGTGCTGCGCGACTGGTGGACGGCCGAGGACGCAGCCAAGTTCGAAGTGCAGGCCGCCAAGCTTGGCGCGCAGTACGAGGCTTACACGTTCCCGCAACTCCCCGGCATGCACATCAACGGGCGCGTGGCGATGGGTGAGAACATCGGTGACCTGGGCGGCCTGACGATCGCGCTGGAGGCCTACCATCGCTCGCTGGCCGGCAAGCCGGCCCCGGTGATCGACGGCTTCACCGGCGACCAGCGTTTCTTCATGGGCTGGGGGCAGATCTGGCGCACCCTGTGGCGCGACGACGCGCTGCGCCAGCAGTTGGTCAACGGCACGCATTCGCCGGGCCACATCCGTTCCTTCGCCCCGCTGCGCAATATCGATGCCTGGTACGACGCATTCGGCATCAAGCCCAGCGACCCGCTGTACATCGCGCCGCAGGACCGCGTGCGGATCTGGTGAGCCGTTGACTGAAGCAGGGCGGGATGTCGGCATCCCGCCCTGTCATGGGTTGCACGACATGGCTATCGCACCGATGATGCAGCCCATCGTCGTCGTCCCATGCCGTTCGCGTCATGCCCGCCACACCCGTGCCATCCCAGCAAGGCGATCTGTTCGGCGGCCCGCAACCGGGCCGGCTGCACCGCCTGTTCTTTGCCCTCGTGCCGTCCCCGGGCGAAGGCGAGGCGCTGCGGCATCGGGTCGAGGATCTCAGGGCGGCGTTCCCGCAGGCGCGCTGGGTACGGTCGGAACGCTACCACCTGACGCTGCATTTCCTCGGCGAAAGCGACGGACCGCGCGACGACATGGTCGCCGCGGCGCATGAGGCCATGCGCGACTGGCAGCCGGAACCGGTGGGCATCACCCTCGACCACCTGCTGTGCCTGGGCAACCCGAAGAACCCGGCGCTGACGCTCGCCGCCCTGCAGCCCTCTGCTTCGGTGGTGGCGTTCTGGCGCAGCCTGCAGCAGCGCCTGTTGCGCGCGGGCTTCAAGCAGCATGTGGGCCGCAGCTTCGTCCCGCACCTCACTTTGGCCTATGTTCCTCCGCGTACCGCGCCGGTGGACGTGCTGCCGATGGTGCTGCATCCGCAGGCGATCCATCTGCTGCAGAGCGTCGATGGCGAGGCGGACTACACGCGCCTCGGCGAGTGGTCGCTGGCGGACTAAACGGGCCCTTCGCGCCTGTCGACAGGGAGAATCTGTAATACAAGATTGCCTGGGGTTGCGTCTGTCGGCCCGGCACGGCATAGGCGTCTTCGCGTGGCCGGGTACCCGCGCCCGCTTGCGTTCGGGAGGACACCCGGAATCCTCCGGGCAGCCTTGAACGAGGACACCGACATGAGACGCTTGCCGATGTTGTGGGCGCTGTTGCTGTGCGTGCTGTCATTCCCGCTGTCTGCGCAGGACCGCAGCTACACCGAGGGGCCGGTCATGGAAGTCACGGCGGTCAAGATCAAGGACGGCCAGTTCGACAACTACATGAAGCACTTGCAGACCCAGTACAAGCGCGTCATGGAGGCGCAGAAGGACGCGGGCATCATCCTCGGCTACACCATCTATGCCGCCGATCCGCGGCGCCCGGAAGACCCCGACCTGTACCTGACGGTCGTCTATCCCAACATGGCCGCCTTCGATGGCTTGCGGGATCGCTCGGAAGCCGTGTCCAGCAAGGTCACCGGACAGAACACGGCGCAGGCGAACACGGCGTTCGCCGATCGCGGCACGATGCGCCAGATCCTCGGCAGCCAACTTATCCGCGAGTTGAAGTTGAAGTGATGAGGGTTCGCGGGGCCACGCAGCGAGCGTGGTCCCGCGATCCGGAGCACCGCCTCAGTGGCCCCGCCGGCGCAAGGTGTCCAGCTTGGCCTGGTAGAGCGCCCGGGTATCGCCCTGACTGAGTTCCCGCGCGCGCGCCAACTCGCGGCTCGCGCGCCGCTGGTCGCCCTGCAGGAAGTACACGCGCGCCAGGCCGAAATGGAAGCGGTGCTCGCCGTCGTAGAGCTGGATGGCCTTGCGGTAGTGCTCGGCGGCCTGCACGAGATTGCCGTCGCGCTCGAAGCCGGCGGCCAGCAGGAAATGATGGAACGGGTCGCGGGCCTGCACGGCGTCCAAGCGATTCTGCAGTGGGCGGGCCAATGCTGCATCGCCCCTGCGCAAGTAGAGCGACACCAGGTTGAACAGCGCACCTGGGTTGTCGGCATCGAGGTCGAGTGCATGCCGGTAGGCCTGCTCGGCACGTCTACCGTCGCCGCTGCGCAAGTACATCACGCCGGCGTTGCTCCAACTGGTGGCGTAAAGGGGGTCCAGCGTCAGCGCGATCGCCGCATGGCGCAAGGCGTCCTCCAGGGCGCCCTGTTCGAGCAGCTCCGCCGCGCGGTTGTTGTAGTAGTGGGCGATCAGACGGTTGTCGCGCACCCGTTCGGGTGGTTCCCGGGTGATGACTTCGTCCCAAGCCACATCCACCGTGAAGCGACGTTCTCGGATGCGGATCCCGGCATTGACATGCTGCGTGCGATAGAGCGTGTTGTGGTCCTGTCGCCAGGCCAGGGTTTCCTCGGTCTGCTGCGCATAGGCATCGAGCCCCGCTTCGCGCGCCAGGGCGACGGTCAGCAGGGTGAAACTCATGCAGTTGGCCTCGCGCGTGGCATAGGCCTCGGCCACGGTGTGGTTGGCGTCCGGCTCGTAGCGCATGGCCAGTCCCTGCGGACTGAACAGGAAATCCACCAAGCGTTCCAGGCGGGCGCCCGGCACGCGGGTGTGCTCAAGGACCTGTTCGCGGAACTGGCGCTTCAGCGGCTCCGGCACCGCCAGCACATCGTCCGGAGCAGGGGGCGTAACGGGCTGGGCGAGGGCCGACAGGGCCGACGATGCCAGCAGCAGGGTGCCGAGCCATTTCGTCCACATTGCCCACCTCCGGGTCCCGCTTCGGGGCGCGTCCGCGTGGCCCGAGTTTAGTCCCGCATCGCAGTGCGGCATGGCCCTCTGCCCGGGTCGAGCTGGACCAGATGGCGGCATTTCGCGGCCGCCCGGGGGGGGGCTGTCTGTAGGCGCGGCTCGTCGCCCGGTGCGGTGACGCGCCGGACGCGCGGGCGGTAGGATGCCCGCATGAGCGTCGACGCCCACCTGATCGCCTGCCCGCACTGTGCGGCGATGAACCGTGTGCCGCCGGCGCGGCTGGCCGAAGCCCCCAACTGCGGGCGCTGCCACCATCCCTTGTTCACCGGCTTGCCGCTGGCCTTGGGCGAGGCCGATTTCGACCGCCACGCGCTGCGCAGCACGCTGCCGCTGCTAGTGGATTTCTGGGCGCCGTGGTGCGGGCCCTGCCTGCAGATGGCCCCGCACTTCCAGCAGGCCGCCGGCGTGCTGGAGCCGGCGATGCGGCTGGCCAAGGTCGACACCGAGGCCTGTCCGGGGCTGGGGAACCGCTTCGGCATCCGCAGCATCCCGACGATGGTGCTGCTGCAGGGCGGCCGCGAGATCGCCCGCCAGAGCGGCGCGATGGCCGCGGAGGCGATCGTGCGCTGGGCGCGGGGGCAGGCGGGGTGAGCAATCCAAACGCGGCGCTGGGGAGCGTCGCTTTCTACTGGGGAGTTGCAGGTTGAAATACTTGAGTTCTGTCGACGGTGACGGCACGGTGCTGCCGACGCTGCTGACGTCCCGTTTCCAGTTGCGTCCGTTGGTGGGTCCGGACGAGCCTTTGTATGTGTCGATCTACTCCGACGAGGCACTGATGCGGTTTGTCGGTGAGCCGATGACGCCGCTGGGCGCGGCCGAAGCCTTCAAGGCGTTCCTGCAGTCCAACCGACGCGCTGACCTTCAACGCGCCTGCTGCTGGGTCATCGAAGAGCGCGAGGGCGATGCATCGACGGTGGGCCTGCTGGCATTGATCCCGCATGTCGCGGCCGCCGAGATCGGCGTGATGGTGCTGGGTGACTGGCAAGGTCGGAAGGTGGCACAGGAGACCATCGGTTTCCTGTCGGGTTACCTGTTCCAGCATACGGAATGGACGCGCACCTTCAGTCGGCACGTCCGCGCCAACCAAGCAGGCGCCGGGGTGATGCGCAGGCTCGGCTTCCGCGAAATGGAGGACGTCCCCGGAGGTGAGGCCTTCCGCGGTTGGGAGATGACGCGCGGGGAGTGGCTGGATCGCGCATGCGCCACTCCGCAGGTCCTCGCATGAGTGGGTCGGACGCCGCTTCCGACGCACGGGGCTTGCTGGCTTGCGTAGGCATCGGCATGACGTTGGGTGCCCACCTGGCGCCGCGCGCGCGCAGCCACATCGAGCAGGCGGACGTGGTGTTCAGCGCCATGTCCGACCCGATCGTCGAGCTCTGGGTCCAAGGCATGAACAAGGATGTCAGGAGCCTTCAACCTCTCTACCGGGAGGGCAAGCCGCGCCGCGAGACCTACCGTGAAATGGTGGACGCCATGATGTCGGAAGTCCGGCGAGGGCAGCATGTCTGCGGCGCCTTCTACGGCCATCCCGGGGTCTTCGCGCAGGTGCCGCATGCAGCCGTGGCCCAAGCTCGCAAGGAGGGTTACCAGGCGGTCATGGAGGCAGCAGTGTCGGCAGAGGACTGCCTGTATGCCGACCTGGGTATCGATCCCGGGGCGGTCGGGTGCCAGCACTTCGAGGCAAGCCAGTTCATGTTCTACCTGCGGCGCGTCGACCCGTCCGCCTATCTGGTCCTGTGGCAGATCGGGGTGGCGGGCGACCTGACGACGGGGCGCCTGTCCACGGAAGCCGGCATGAAACGGCTGCTCGTGGACCTCTTGCTGGGGGACTATCCGTCCTCCCACGAAGTGATCGCCTATGAGGCCGCGACCTTGCCTATCGCTGCTCCCAGGATCGACCGCTTCCGCTTGGACCAGTTGCCCGAGGCCGAGCTGAGGGCAGCCACCACGCTCGTGATTCCTCCTGCTGTCCCGATGCGTCGGAATGAAGAGATCATCCGGCGTCTACGCCTGATGGGGATGGGGGGGTGAGCGGCCAAGCCTGATCGTGGCATGGGCGTGGAAAAGTGAGTATTGTCATACATGGGGGGCTGTACCCGAGGGGCGCTGGATCCGCGGGATAGCTGGCAAGTCGTATTCATAATTCTCTTGGGGAAAACTGCGTGTCCAATGCAATTCGGTTTCTGGAATCCATGGGGGCATCCGCGTCGTTCCGCGCGGCGGCGGATTACGCGGCCGCCGTGGCCGCGCTCGAGGTCGAACCTGCCCAGCGGGCGGCGCTGATGGAGCGGGATGTCGATTCGCTTTCGCAGCTGCTGGACGGTCGCCCGGCGATGTTCTGCATGATCCTCGCGCCGGACGAGGGCAAGGAGGACGAAGCGCAGGAGCAGGCGGACGAACAGACGGGTGGGGACGAAGACCCCGGAGAAAAGGAGTAGCCTGCGGGAGCGTTTCGCGCCGGTCGCATCGGTTGGTCAGGAGAAGGACATGAAACTTGGAAAAGGACGTACCTTGTGGATGGCCGCTGCATTGGCGTGCGTTTTCGCCGCACCGGCCCACGCACAGGTTTCATCGGACATCGATGCGCTGATCAAGCAGGCTGAGGCGATCAAGACGTCCCAGCCTGCGAAGTTCTACGACGCACTGGAGCGCCTCGAAAAGCGGGTCGAGGAAGCGACGCCGGAGCAGCGGCTGAAACTGCGCCTGCTTCGGGCACATGGGTTCCTCATGAAAGGGAAGTCGGAACCCGCGATTCGCGAGCTCCGCCAGATCCAGCAGGAGACGCAGGATCCGGAGATGTTGTTCTGGACCGGTTCTTTGCTGGTCAATACCTATGCCCTGACGCGCAAGTTCGAACAGGGCCTCACGACGCTCAATGACATCCTCCCGCTCGCGACCAAGGTCGAGAAGAAGGATGTCCGCCATCGTGGCCTGCTGGTTGCTGGCCTGCTCTACAACCAGGTCGGCGAATATGCATTGGGCGCGCAGTATGCCAACCAGGTGCTGACGGACGCGCCGGACGGGCGGAACCAGTGCGCGGCGGGCAATCTGGTCGCCGAGGCCGCGTTGGGACTCAAGACGGTGCCGTCGGAAGAGATGATCTTCCGGACCATCAAGGTCTGCGAGGAACAGAAAGAACCGATTCTCGGTGGGCTGACGCGCACCTATCTGGCGCGGAAATGGGTCGAGGACGGAAAGATCGACCAGGCCATCGAACTCCTCGAACGCTACCTGCCGACGGTGACGGCGACAGGGTATCCGCTGGTCATCAGCGAATACCACGCGATGCTCGCCAGCATGTACCTCAAGCTGGGCGACATGCGCACCGCGCAAGCGCATGCCGATGAAGCGGTGAAGCGCGGCATCGGCATGACCTCGCTGCCCCTGGTGGTGGCTTACAAGTCGCTTTACGAGATCGCCAACAAGCAGGGCAATGCCGAGGTTGCCCTGCTGCGTTACCAGCAGTACGCCGAAGCGGACAAGGCCTATCTCAACGACGTCAAGACCCGCCAGCTCGCGTACCAGATCGTGCGGCAGCAGATCCTGCAGAAGACCCAGCAGATCAGCATGCTCGACCAAGAGAACCAGGTGCTGCAGCTGCAGCGAAAGGTGGACCAGCAGGCCGCGCAGAACACCCGCCTGATCGTGATCCTGCTGATCGTGCTGGTGGCTTCCATCGGCTATTGGGCGTTCAAGATCAAGCGCGTGCAGCTCTCACTGAAGAAGATGGCGGAGACCGATGCGTTGACCGGCATCTGCAACCGCCACCACTTCACCATCCGCGCCGAGCGCGCGCTGGCCGAATGCGCCCGCAACGGCGAACAGGCCGCGCTGATCATGTTCGACCTGGACCACTTCAAGAACATCAACGACCGCTTCGGCCACGGCACCGGCGACTGGGCGTTGAAGGAAGTCTCCGAGGCCAGCAAGGGCTTCTGCCGGCGCATCGACGTGATCGGTCGCCTGGGCGGCGAAGAGTTCGCGATCCTGATGTATGGCTGCGACCTGCGCGCCGCCGCCCGCGTCGCCGAGGATTGCCGCGTGCGCCTGGCCCAGATCGACACCCGGGAGACCGGCCACGTGTTTGCCATCACCGGCAGCTTCGGCGTGAGCTCCAGCATGCAGTCCGGCTATAGTCTGGCCAAGCTGCTGTCGCACGCCGACAAGCAGCTGTACCGTGCCAAGCACTTGGGTCGTAACCGCGTCTGCGTCTACGAACCGACCCACGAGCAGGCGCGCGAAGCCAGCAACGTGCTGGAACTGCCCTCACGCGAAGGCCGCGCCGAACACCACGTCGGCACCTGACATCGGGCCGCCGATAGGCGGCCTGACGACATCACGCAAATAGTCGACCGGTGGCGCTCAAGGCGCCACGTTGGCGGTGTGCAGGCCTTCGTGGATCGCCCACTGATTACGGCCGTTGCTCTTGGCCCGGTAGAGCGCACGGTCGGCGGCTTCCAGCCACGCGCGCAACCCCGCTGACGGCGCATCCGCGCGCGCCAGCCCCAGGCTGACGGTGGGATGCAAGCCTGGCGCGCTCTGCAGGCGCAGCGCTTCCACGCCCTCGCGAATGCGCCGCGCGACCTTCTCGGCGGCGACCAGGTCGCTGCCGCGTAGCAGCACCGCGAACTCGTCGCCGCCCAGCCGGCCCGCGCAATCCAGCGTGCGAATGCTGTGGCGAATCACGTCGGCGACCGCGCGCAGCATGTCGTCGCCCGCGGCGTGCCCGTGGCGATCGTTGATGGTCTTGAAGTGATCGATGTCGATCATCATCAGCGTGGCCTGTTCGCCGGTTTCCGCGCATTGCGCGAGCAGCAGCGAGGCCTGGTCCTGCCAGTAGCCACGGCTGTCCAGCCCGGTCAGTGTGTCGCGGCGGCTGAGTTCGTCCAGCAGGCGGTTCTGCCGTTTTACCTTGCGCACCAGGCGGTAGCTGGCCTGGCTGACGGCGATCGAATGGATCAGCAGCATTGGCAGGCAGGCCAGCATCACCGTCATGCTGGTCACCGGCCGCAGCTCGAAACCGGTGATCGCGCCGGCCAGGAGAGCGCCGCCTAGCATGAAGGGCATCGACCAGTGCCAGAGGCGATCAATGCCGGTGCTGATCTTGTCGACGGTGGCCAGCGTCAGCAGCAGCACGCTGGGCAACAGGTTGAACGCCATTAGCGGCACCCACATGCCGGCCAGCGTCGAATCGACCAGCAGGTTGCGGATCTCGCCGCGATAGGGCTCAGAGTGGCGCAGGGCGAGCCAGTACGCCAGTTGCGGCCACAGCAGCGCGGTGAAGCCCAGCCAGGCCCAGGTGGCCCAACCGGCACCGTTCTCCAGCAACACGGCGCCCACGGGCAGGGCGGCCAGGCCCATGCCCAGCATGCGCAGCCGGTAGATCCGGCGGGGCAGGCGCTGGGCGTGGTGGCGCGTCGGTTGGGCGCCGGATGGCGGTGCGTCGAACGGCATTGGCGCGTGGAGTCCCCTTGCTCGTGGCGGCCACATCCCCGGTGCACCGGGGAAGGCGGAGTGTAGGTCAAACCGTGACGGCGGGCGCGTCACGGACTTCTGCCCACGACAGCGGCCCCAAGCGGGGATTCTTGAGTCCTCGACGATAATCGGGGGCGTCCCCATGGCCCCCTCTGCATGTCCGAAGACGCCTCCCCGCATCCCGTGGCCGAATCCCGCCCAGGCTCCCGCGCCGCAGCAATGGTGGCGATCCTTGGGGCCCTGCTGTTCCTGGGCGTGGCGGGCACGTTGCAGGTCGTCCGCCACGACCTGGCCTGGCCGCAGGCCACCCTGAGCCAATACCTCTCGGGACCGTATGGCCTTGTCCTCCGCACCACCTACTGCCTGTTGGCCGCGGCCATCGCGGCACTGGCCTGCGGCCTGTACATGCAGCTGGCGCCACGGGCGCGTAGCGCGGCCCCGTTGCTGCTGTTCTGCATCGGCGCGGCGGCGCTGGCGGGCGTCGCGGTCGGGGATTCCTGGCTGCCGGCGATCACGCCGGAGTTCCACCCCTGGTTCCACCACGCCTGCGCGATCACCGCGTTCCTGTGCGTGATCACCGGCATGGTGCTCCAGGCATGGCGCTTCCGGCTCGATCCCGCGTGGCGCCGGCATTTTCCCGTCGCGGCCACGTGGTCGCTCGCGTGTTTCGTGTTGCTGTGGGTGCACGCGTTGTGGGCGCCGGCCGGTCGTGGCTGGGTACAGAAGCTGCTGATCGCGCTGATCGTGATGGCGATGCTGCTCGCCGGCACCTGGCTGTGGCGCGCCGGTCGTGCGACCGATGGGGCGGAGCGCTAAGCTTCGATCACCACACGGGAGAACGACTCATGATCCAGCGGTTCGACGTAGGCACGCGGCTGTCCGAGATGGCGATCCACAACGGCGTGATCTATCTGGCCGGGCAGGTGGCCGATGACGCGACGCAGGGCATCGCGGGGCAGACCCAGCAGGTGCTGGCCGAGATCGACGCGTTGCTCGCGCGCGCCGGCAGCGACAAGGCGAAGATCCTGCGCGCGGAGATCTTCATCAAGGACCTGCACGATTTCGAGGCGATGAACCGGGTCTGGGACGCGTGGGTGCCGGAAGGCAACGCGCCGCCGCGCGCCACGGTGCAGGCGAACCTGGCGCGGCCGGGATGGCTGATCGAGATCGTGGTGACCGCGGCGGTCTGAGCAATGGCGACGCGCAAGCCGGGCCCGTGGCAGCGTCCTGCGCCGAAGCGTCGTGGGGGTGGCCTCACGCTCACGCCCGAACAGGTGGATGAGGCGCGCGCCCGGGCCGAGGCCGCGGGCAGGCGCTATCCCAACCTGGTCGACAACATGTACGTCGCCGCCAAGGCGCGGCGCGAAGGCGAGGCAAGAAAGGCGGCGACAGACGAGGCTGAATGAGCATTCAGCGGCCTGAGGTGCAGCATGCACATTCGGCCGTAAATGTCTGTAATAAAACTGCTTTGAAACGCTAACCGGACCTCAACAACGGCTCGCGTATCGTGCGCCCACGTTCCGCAGCCGCTGCGGCACGCACTTCCCGGGGTGCGCGCCGCAGCCCCTGCGGACGACCAGTCAGGCGTTGCGTTCCGCCAGCCAGTCGACCACGCCCCGCGCGGCCTGGCGACCGCTGGCGAAGCACGCCGTCAGCAGGTAGCCGCCGGTGGGAGCCTCCCAGTCGAGCATCTCGCCGGCGGCGAATACGCCGGGCAGCCCGCGCAGCATCAGGCGCGCGTCCAGCGCTTCCAGCGATACGCCGCCGGCGCTGCTGATGGCCTCCGCGATCGGACGGGGGCGCTGTAGCCGGAACGGGAACCGCTTCAGCGTCGCGGCGATCTTCGCGGGATCGGCCAGTGCCGCCTTGTCGAGCACTTCGTACAGCAGCGCCGCGCGCACGCCGCTCACGCCGGCTTCGCGGCGCAGGTGCTCGCTCAGGCTGCGCGAACCGCGTGGCTTGGCCAACCGGCGCACGAGGTCGTGTTCCTCACGCCCCGGCAGCAGGTCCAGCACCAGGGTGGCCTGGCCATCGCGTGCGATGGCATCGCGCAGCATCGGCGATAGCGCATAGACCATGCTGCCTTCGATGCCGGTGGCGGTGAGGACGCACTCGCCCTGGCGTTGGTGCGGCGCGCCGTCCGCATCCTGCCAATGGGCGGTGACCGGCTTCAGGGGTTCACCGGCGAAACGGCTCGCCAGATGCTCGCTCCAACCGATGTCGAAGCCGCAGTTGGACGGCTGCAGCGGCGCGATCTCGACCCCGCGCGCCTGCAGCGCTTCGACCCACGCGCCGTCCGAACCGAGTTCCGGCCAGCTGCCGCCCCCCATCGCGAGCACGACGGCATCGGCGCGCACGTCGACATCGCCGTCGGGTGTCGCGAAGTGCAAGGCACCGTCCGCACGCCAGCCGTTCCAGCGGTGCAGCACGTGGAAGCGCACGCCCTGTTCGCGCAGGCGCCGGACCCAGCCGCGCAGCAGCGGCGCGGCCTTGAGATCGGTGGGGAATACCCGGCCCGAGGTGCCGACGAAGGTGTCCACGCCCAGTCCACGCGCCCAGGCGCGCAACGCGTCGGCATCGAAGTCGCGCAGCCAGGCGGCAACATCGTGCGTGCGCGTGCCGTAGCGCGTGACGAAGACGTCGAACGGATCGGAGTGGGTCAGGTTCATGCCGCCCTTGCCGGCGATCAGGAACTTGCGTCCTACCGAGCCCTTCGCATCGTACAGATCGACCTGCAGTCCTGCCGCGCGCAGCGTTTCGGCGGCCATCAGGCCGGCGGGCCCGCCACCGATGACGGCGACGGTGGGCGCAGGAGGCGGGGTGTCGGTGCTTGGCGAAGGCATCCGCATAGTATGCCGTGCCCGACCAGCACTCCCGGCGGGCGCATGGCCTGCGGTATCGTCGTGCGCAACGCTTGAAGGGGATTCACTGATGCTGATGTCGCCTGCGGTCGCGCGCCGCGCCCTGTTGTTGCTGTGCCTGGCCGTACCAGCGGCGCTCGCCAAAGAGCCGCCGCCGCCCGCGTTGCAGGATCTCGACGCCTACGTCGAGTCGGTACGCAAGGCCTTCGATGTGCCAGGCATCGCCGTGGCGGTGGTGAAGGATGGCGAGGTGGTGCTGGCCAAGGGGTGGGGCGAGCGCGAGATGGGCAAGCCGGCCAAGGTCGACGCGCACACGATGTTTGCCATCGCCTCGAACACCAAGGCCTTCACCTCGGCCTCGCTGTCGATGCTGGCCGACGAAGGCAAGCTCACCCTGGAAGATCGCGTGATCGACCACCTGCCGTGGTTCCGCATGGCCGATCCCTACGTCACCCGCGAAATGCGCATCCGCGACCTGCTGGTCCATCGCAGCGGTCTGGGTCTGGGCGCGGGCGACCTGCTGTATTGGCCCACCACCACCTACAGCAACCGCGAGGTGGCCGAGCGCCTGCGCGACGTGCCGCTCAGTGGCGGGTTCCGCGAGCGCTATGCCTACGACAACATCCTCTACGGCGTCGCCCAGCTGGTGGTGGAGCAGGCCAGCGGCCAGACCTACGAACAGTTCCTGCGAACCCGCTTCTTCCAGCCGCTGGGCATGCGCGAGACGCGCTACAACAGCGACACGTTGAAGTCGGGCGACAACGTCGCCACCGGGCATGCCATGGCCGACTTCACCACGCTGCAGCCGGCGCCGCGGATGACGTGGCGCAATGTCGCCGGCGCGGGCGGCCTCTATGCCAGCGTGAACGACATGGCGAAGTGGATGAATGCCCAGCTCGCTGGCGGTACGTATCGGGACGCGCAGGGACGGGAGCACGCGCTGTTCACGCCTGCGCGGCAGAAGGCGATGTGGTCGCTGGTCACGCCGATTCCGATTTCCGAACCCAAGGTGGAGGCACTGAAGGCCGCCAAGCCGAACTTCCTCGGCTACGGCGAAGGCTGGATGGTCTCCGACTTCCAGGGCCGCAAGCTGGTGTGGCACACCGGCGGCTGGCCGGGCATGGTCTCGCGCGTCACCTTGGTGCCGGAGCGGAAGCTGGGCGTCGTCGTGCTGACGAACCAGGAAGTGGGCGCCGCGTTCCACGCGATCACCCTGAAGGTGCTGGACGCGTACCTGGCGAACAGCGGCACCGACTGGCTGGGCGCTTACCAGGCGCAGGTCGCGCAGGCCAAAGGCAACGCCGACGAACACTGGCAGAAACTGCAGGCCGCGCGCGATGCGACGTCGAAGCCCTCGTTGCCGCTGGCCAAGTATGCCGGCACGCTGCGCGACCCGTGGTATGGCGACGTCGTCGTCACGGAGGAAGGCGAGGGCCTGGTGCTGCGCTTCAGCCGCACGCCGGAATTCGTGGGCGATCTGCAGCCGTGGCAGCACGATACCTTCGTGGTCCGCTGGCGCGAACGCTGGCTCAATGCCGATGCGTTCCTGACGTTCTCGTTGAAGCCGGATGGCGGCATCCGCGAAGCACGGATGGAGGCGATTTCGCCGCTGACCGATTTCAGCTTCGACTTCCACGACCTGCGGTTGGCGCCGGTCGTGGAAGAGAAGGACTGATGACTCACTCGTGCGGTTTGACGTCCAGCAGTTCGACGTCGAACACTAGCGAAGCGCCGGGCGGAATCACGCCGCCCGCGCCGGCGTTGCCGTAGCCGAGGTCGGCCGGAATCAGCAGGGTGCGCTTGCCGCCCACCTTCATGCCCGCCACGCCTTCGTCCCAGCCGCGGATCACCTGGCCCGCGCCGAGCAGGAAGGTGAAGGGCTCCCCGCGGTCGACCGAGCTGTCGAACTTCATCCCGTGCTTGTCCGGCGCGTTCTCGTCGTAAAGCCAACCGGTGTAGTGCACGGTGACGTCGCTGCCGCTGGTGGCGACGGTGCCGGTGCCTGCCTGCTTATCGAGGCGTTGCAGGTCGGCCACGCTGCCCCCGGGCGGCGGACCGGGAGGCGTGCAGGCGGCGAGCAGGGTCAGCGAGAAAGCGAGCAGCAGGGAGCGCATCGTTCGTCCGGATGTGAGGGGCGTGCAGGGTACCGCACACCGGTACGCTCATCGCTGACCGGCTAGACTGTCGGCATGGCGAAACTCTTCCTCAACCTGCGCAACGTACCGGCCGACGAAGCCGATGAGGTGCGCGAGATGCTGCGATCGCACGCGATCGACTTCTACGAAACGCAGCCGAGCCCGTGGGGCATTTCCGCGGGCGGGTTGTGGATCGAGGACGCGGACCAGTTGGCTCGAGCGAAAGTCCTGATGGCCGGCTACCAGGCGCAGCGGCGCGACCACGCACGGGCCGAACGCGCCACCGCCGAGCGCGAAGGACGCGCGGAAACCTTCAGCGGACTGCTGCGCGACCGCCCGCTCTACGTGGCCGGCGTCGTCGCGGCGATGCTTTTCATCATCGCGGTGACGCTGGCCTTGCCCTGGTTGCTGCTCTGAGGGGCAGGCAGCATCAGAACAGCGCGTGCAGGGCGTCGAGCATGTGCGCCCAACCCTGCTGCGTGCGGGTGGCGTAGTCCGCCCAGGCGCGTGGGAGGGCATGGGTGAGGCGGAGCTCGCATCCCATCGGTGTGGGCGCGATGACGATATCCACACGGCTGCCATCCTGGTCCGGCTCGCCAGCGATGCCCCAGGTGAAAGACAGCCGATGCGGACGCTCGATGACGAGGTACTCGCCGACATGGTCGATGCGCTCGCCCTGGCGTTCGACCAGCATCGAAAAACGCCCGCCCACCCGCGGATCGACATCGAGCCGCAGCACTTTTTCGTCGCGCACGCCGGGGCCGAACATCCATTGCCCCAGCAGGCGAGGCGTCAGCCACGCGTCGAACACGCGCTCGGCGGGTACCGGGAAGGCGCGGTGCACAGTGACGTCGACGGTGTCGGGCGTGGATGAGGCGGTCATGGGCGTTTCCGATGGCGCGGGCTGGGTGAGGTACGTGGGGCGTCGGCCTGGAGCAGGGCGTCGAGCGCATCCAGCCGGTCGTTCCAGAACGGTTCGTAGAACTGCAGCCAGGCCTGGCCCTCCGCCAGTGCCCGGGGTTGCAGGTGGCACAGGTGGGTGCGGCCCTGGATCTGGCGGGTCACCAAACCGGCGCGCTCCAGCACCTTGATGTGCTTGGAGGCTGCGGCCAGCGAGATCCGGAAGGGGGCGGCCAGTTCGCCGACGCTGCGTGGCTGCCCGCCCAGGCTGCGCAGCATGCGGCGGCGAGTGCCGTCGGCCAATGCGTGGAAGACGGCGTCCAGCCGGGGGGAATCATGTTCAACCATATGGTTGAGTATTGGCGGTGCGCCACTGACTGTCAACCACATGGTTGAATGAAGGGCGTGGCTCCGACGGACGGTAAAATGACCGCATGGTCACCAATATCGCCGCCTATCACTTCACGCCCATCGCGCAGCCGGAGGCGTTCGCCGCCGAGATCCGCGCGCGTGCCGAGCGGCTGGCCCTGCGCGGCTCCGTGCTGGTCGCGGGAGAGGGTGTGAATCTGTTCCTGGCGGGCGATGCGCAGGCGATCGAGGCCTTCCTGGCGCCGCTGCGCGAGGACCCGCGCTTCACTGGCCTGCGCGTCAAGTACAGCCACAGTGCGCAGGTGCCGTTCGCGCGGCTCAAGGTCAAGTTGAAGCCGGAAATCATCAGCTTCCGCCGCCCGGGCACGACGCCGGAAGACGCGCGCGCGCCCACGGTGACGCCGCACGTCGTGGCGCGCTGGCTGGAACAGGGTCACGACGACGACGGCCGTCGCGTGGTGATGCTCGATACACGCAACGCGCAGGAAGTGGCCTACGGCACCTTCACCGGCGCGCTGACCCTGCCGATCGACAAATTCACGGATCTGCCGACGGCGCTGGAACCGCACCGCGAAGCCTTGAAAGACGCCACCGTCGTCAGCTTCTGCACCGGCGGTATCCGCTGCGAGAAAGCCGCGCTGTGGATGCAGGCCGATGGGATGGACAACGTGCTGCAGTTGGACGACGGCATCCTTGGTTACTTCGAACAGGTCGGCGGCGCGGGCTACGACGGCGCCTGCTTCGTCTTCGACGAACGCGTGGCGCTACGCCCCGACCTCACGCCGCTGATGGACGACGCGGCCGACGCGGCGTGAGCGGCATGCACGCGTTGCGTTTCGACAACCGCTACGTCAACGAATTGCCGGGCGATCCTGAACAGTCGCCGCATCGTCGCGAAGTGCGCGGTGCCGCGTGGTCGGCCGTGACGCCGACGCCCGTCGCTGCACCGGTGCTGCTGGCGCATTCGCCGGAGGTGGCGGCGCTCGTCGGCTTCGACGAAGCCGATGTCGCATCGCCCGACTTCGCCCGGGTGTTCGGTGGTAACGCCCTGCTGCCGGGCATGCAGCCGTATGCGGGCAATTACGGTGGCCATCAGTTCGGCAACTGGGCCGGGCAACTCGGCGATGGACGCGCGATCACCCTGGGCGAAGTGATCAACGCGCAGGGCGAGCGCTGGGAGCTGCAGCTAAAAGGGGCTGGCCCGACGCCGTACTCGCGTACCGCCGACGGGCGCGCGGTGCTGCGTTCGTCCATCCGTGAGTTCCTCTGCAGCGAGGCGATGCACCACCTGGGCGTACCGACGACGCGCGCGCTGAGCCTGGTGGGCACGGGTGAAACCGTGGTGCGCGACATGTTCTACGACGGCCATCCCGTGGGCGAGCCGGGTGCGGTGGTGTGCCGGGTGGCGCCGTCGTTCCTGCGCTTCGGCCATTACCAGCTGCCGATGTCGCGCGGGGACACCGATCTGCTGCGCACGCTGGTGGACTTCACGATCCGCCGCGACTTTCCGCACCTGCGCGGCGAAGGCGAGGCGCTGTACGGCGCATGGTTCGCCGAAGTCTGCCGGCGCACGGCGGTGATGGTGGCGCACTGGATGCGCGTGGGCTTCGTCCACGGCGTGATGAACACCGACAACATGTCCGTGCTGGGGCTGACCATCGACTATGGTCCCTACGGCTGGGTCGACAACTACGATCCGGACTGGACGCCCAACACCACCGATGCGCAGGGCCGCCGCTATCGCTTCGGCTGGCAGCCGCGCGTGGCGGGCTGGAACCTGACCCGCTTCGCCCACGCGCTGTCGCCGCTGTTCGACGGCGTGGACCTACTGCAGGACGGTCTGCAGGCCTTCGCCGACACCTACGCCCACGAGGAGCGCGACACCGTCGCGCGCAAGCTGGGCTTGGCCGCGTGCCGGGACAGCGACCTGGACCACATGCAGGCGCTGCAGGGACTGCTGCAAGAGGGCGAGATCGACATGACCCTGTTCTTCCGTGCGCTGATCGACGCGGACCTGGGCGATGCGTCGTTGAAGGCCTTCGACGCGACCTTCTACGACGCCGGGAAGCGCGACATCGTGGCACCTGCGCTCCGCGACTGGTTGGTGGCGCACGCGCGCCGGCTCGACGACGATCCGCTCGATCCCGCCGCGCGCCGCGAACGCATGCGCCTGGCCAATCCGCGCTACGTGCTACGCAACTACCTCGCGCAGCAGGCGATCGACGCCGCCGAAGCGGGCGACCTGTCCGGCGTGCATGACCTGCTGGATGTCATGCGCCGGCCCTATGACGACCAGCCCGGCCGCGAGCGGTTCGCGCAGCGCCGGCCGGATTGGGCACGCGACCGTGCGGGATGTTCGATGCTGTCGTGCAGTTCCTGATGCCCGCCGCGCGGTAGCATGCGCCATCCCCTGCGGAGCGTCGGCATGATCACCGTCCACCACCTCAACAACTCCCGTTCCCAGCGCGTGCTCTGGTTGCTCGAGGAGCTGGGGCTGGATTACACCGTGGTGCGCTACCAGCGTGATCCGCAGACGATGCTGGCGCCGCCGGAATTGAAGAAGGTGCACCCGCTGGGTAAGTCGCCGGTGGTCGTGGACGGCGAGCACGTGCTGGCCGAATCCGGTGCGGTGCTCGAGTATCTGGTGGAACGGTACGATGCCGCGCGCCGGTTCGCGCCGTCCCCTGGCACGGCCGAGCACCTGCGCTATCGCTACTGGTTGCACTACGCCGAAGGCTCGGCGATGCCGCCGATGCTGCTGAGCCTGGTGTTCTCGCGCCTGAAGAAAGCGCCGATGCCATTCTTCGCACGGCCCATCGCGCGCGGTATCGCCGACAAGGCGCTGAAGACGTTCGTGGGCCCGCAGGTGAAGCTCCATCTGGGTTACATGGAAAGCGAACTTGGCAAGGCGGCGTGGTTCGCGGGCGAACAGTTCAGCGCAGCTGACATCCAGATGAGTTTCCCCGTGGAGGCCGCCGCCGTGCGCGCCGGCCTGGGCACGTATCCGAACCTGGCCGGCTTCCTGCGGCGCATCCATGCGCGGCCGGCCTACCAGCGTGCCCTGGCGCAGGGCGGGCCGTTCGACCTGCTGGGCTGAGCGGGATACAGCATCCCGCAGGCGGCGGTGGAATCCGTCGCCGCGCATCCCCATGACGATGTCATCGTCATTGCCGGCCGTCCCATGATTCCGTATTCGCTCCTCGACCTTGCCCCCGTCTGCGAGGGCAGTGACACCACGCAGGCCTTCGTCCACATGCGCGATCTGGCGCAGCACGCCGAGCGCTGGGGCTACACACGCTACTGGCTGGCCGAACACCACAACATGCCGGGCATCGCCAGCGCCGCGACGGCGGTGCTGATCGGCCACGTGGCCGGCGCCACGTCGACGATCCGCGTCGGAGCCGGCGGCATCATGCTGCCCAACCACGCGCCGCTACAGGTGGCCGAGCAATTCGGCACGCTGGCGTCGCTGTATCCGGGGCGCATCGACCTGGGCCTGGGCCGCGCGCCGGGCACCGACCAGCCCACCGCGCGCGCGTTGCGGCGCTACTTCGACAGCGCCGAGCAGTTCCCGCAGGACGTGCAGGAAGTGCTGCGCTACTTCGAGCCGGTGCAGGAAGGGCAGGCCGTGCGTGCCGTGCCGGGCGCGGGACTCGACGTCCCGGTGTGGCTGTTGGGTTCCAGCCTGTTCGGCGCCCAGTTGTCGGCTGCGCTGGGCCTGCCGTACGCGTTCGCGTCGCACTTCGCGCCCGACGCGATGGACCAGGCGCTGCTGCTGTATCACCGCGATTTCCGCCCGTCGAAGCGGCTGGCCAAGCCGCATGCGATGCTGGCCCTGAATGTCGTGGCGGCCGAGACAGACGAGGAGGCACGCCGACTGTTCACCACCCAGCAGCAGGCCTTCGTCAATCTGCGCCGTGGCCGCGCAGGCCTGGTCCCGCCGCCGATCGACGATATCGAGGCGTTCTGGGAGCCGCACGAGAAGGCGGGTGTGGCGCAGGCGCTGGCCTGTGCCGTGATCGGCAGCCGCGAGACCGTGCGCAAAGGCATCGCCGACTTCATCCAACGGCATCGCCCCGACGAGCTGATGCTGACCGCTAACATCTTCGATCACGCCAAGCGGCTGCGTTCGTTCGAAATCGCCGCCGAGGTGATGTCCGGCGGCTGAGGGTCAGAACGTCCCGCGTTGGATGAAGGGTGCCTGTTCGTAGAGCCGGCGCTCCGCACTGCGCGGGTCGTCCTGCATCCGCGAGGCGTCGTCGAAGACCATCGTCTGTCGCTGCGGCAACGTGTACGGCGACCACGCCGGGAGGCCGGGATGGTTCGGGTCGCCGTGGCGGGCGAGGGCGATCAGCGCCTCGCTCATGCGCGATGCCATCGCCCGTGCGCGCGCGTCGTCGCCGGTCTTCGAGCCTTCCGCTGCCACGTTGTCGAACATCAGTGGAATGTCGAGCGTGTGAAAGGCACGCAGGCGGCCACCCTCGGCTGGCGAGCGCCAGTCCAGCTGATAGACCCACGCCGGCGCGCCCTGTGCCGCACGGGCTTCGGCTTCGATCACGGCGCCACGCCAGGAACGTCCCGCCGTGGTCGCCGCAAAGAAGACGTCCGACGGGGCGTAGTCGGGATACAGGCGACGGTACTCGGCGATGACGACCTCGGGCGACAGGTCCACGTACTGCTGCTCGCGCAGCTTCTGCGGCAATGCATCCCAGGTCAGGGCGAAGTTCGCTTCGTCGTTGCCCAGGAACGCGCGTGCCTCGTCGCGCGTGTTGCCGATGATCATCGGGATGCGGGCGGATTGCGCGGGTGCATCGGGATAGAACGGATGCCGTGGCAGGTTGCGCGTATCCAGCACGGGGCCGAAGTAGAGCGCGGTGTTCTCCACGCGCGATGGGTCGCGCACGCGCGTGGCGTCCAGCAGGCGCGCCATCGGCATCGCCAGCAGCGCATCGGTGTCGCGCGGGCCCAGCCCGAGCTCGGCGAGGAACAAGGCGCTGCGTTGCGCCGCGGCGCGCGGACCGGCGGCGGTGACCTGTTGGCCGCTCATCGTCATCGCCTTGTGGAACAGGCCGTCGGCTTCCGGCATCGCCATCAGTGTGGCGATCTTGGCGCCGCCGCCGGACTGGCCGAACACCGTGACGTTGCCGGCATCGCCACCGAATTCCGCGGCATGTTCGCGCACCCAGCGCAGGGCATCGATCAGGTCGAGCTGGCCTACGTTGCCGGCATCGCGCAGGCGCGGGTCGGCGCTTTCGCCCAGGTACAGATAGCCGAACGCGTTGAGCCGATGGTTGACGGTCACGACGACGACGTCGCCGCGACGGCAGAGGTTGCTGCCGTTGTAGAGCGGATGCGAGCCCGAGCCGTTGTTGTAGCCGCCCCCATGGATATAGACCAGGACCGGGCGCTTCCGGCCATCGCGCAGTGCCGGCGTGTAGACGTTGAGGAACAGGCAGTCTTCGCTGATAGGTTGACCGTCGGCATCGCCGCGCTGCGGCGCGGAGGCGCCATGACGGGTCGCATCGCGCACACCGGTCCAGGCGGTTTCAGGCAGGGCGCGCTGGAACCGGCGCGTCGCGGTGTCGGCGCCGTAGGGCACGCCGCGGAAGACGTGGACGCCACGTTCCGTCAGGCCGGTGATGCGACCACTGCGGGTAGTGGCGAGCGGCGCACCGCGGAAGGCCGACACCGCCAGCGGCCATGCCGCCGTCATCGTGGCCAGGGCGGCGCTGCCCGCGCATTGGGTCAGGAAACGGCGGCGGGCGGGCAGGCGGGGCGAGGACGGCATGGAAACCCTGATATGACACCGGTTTCCAAAAGGGTAGCAAGGCGGATGGCCCGGGGAACGCCGCAGTGCGTCAGACCACCAGGCCGGCCGCGTGGCCCGATGCCCAGGCCCACTGGAAGTTGTAGCCGCCCAGCCAGCCGGTGACGTCGAGCACTTCACCAACGAAGAACAAACCGGGCACGCGTTTGGACATCATCGTGCTGCTGGAGACGCCGTCGGTATCCACGCCCCCGAGCGTCACTTCGGCCGTGCGATAGCCCTCGGTGCCGCTGGCGACGAGCGGCCAGTCGGCGAGCAGCGCCGCGGCCTCCTTCAGCTGGGGCGCGTTGAACTGCTTCATCGGACGGTTGGGCAGCCACACCTCGCACAGTCGTTGGGCGAAGCGGCGCGGCAACGCATCGGATAGCACGCTCTTCAATTCGGCGTCGGGACGCTGCTGCTGTTGCGCGTGCAGCCAGTCCAATGCGTCGCGGTCCGGCAGCAGGTCCAGGCGCAGGTCGTCGCCCGGCTGCCAGTAGGAAGAGATCTGCAGGATCGACGGGCCACTGACGCCGCGGTGAGTCAGCAGCACGAAATTGCGGAAGCGCGCCTTGCCGCAGCGTGCTTCCACCGGGAACGACACGCCGCTCAGGTCGGCCAGCCGTTCCTGGTGCTTGCCGCTCAGGGTCAGCGGCACCAGACCGGCGCGCGTGGGCAGCACCTCGTGGCCGAACTGGCGTGCCAGTTCGTAACCGAAGCCGGTGGCGCCCATGCTCGGAATCGACAGTCCGCCGGTGGCCACCACCAGCGAAGGCGCGGCAAAGCGGCCCAACGTCGTGTCCAGGCGGAACACGCCGTCCGCCTGTTCGACCTTGCCGACACTGCAGCCGGTTTCGATACGCACACCGGCGGCCAGGCACTCGTCGACCAGCAGCTTCACGATCAGCTTGGACGAGACGTCGCAGAACAGCTGGCCGAGTTCCTTCTCGTGGTAGGCGATGCGATGCCGCTCGACTAGCTCGATGAAGTCGCCCGGCGTGTAGCGGGCCAGCGCCGACTTGCAGAAATGGGGATTGGCCGACAGGAAGTTGGCCGGCGTGGTGCCGGTGTTCGTGAAATTGCACCGCCCGCCACCCGACATCAGGATTTTCTTGCCCACCTTGTTGGCGTGCTCGATGACCAGCACGCGCAGGCCGCGTTGGCCGGCGGTGAGGGCGGTCATCAGGCCGGCGGCACCGCCGCCGATGACCAGCACGTCGTGGGTGGCCAGCACGTCAGCGCCCGCGCGCCGTACCGGCCTGGCGCACGGTGGGGCGGAGTTCGAGCGTGCCCTGGTCGCCGATCCACTGCAGCTCGCCGTCCTGGATCATCACGTCAAAGCGCATCGTCCTGGCCATCCAGGCTTCCAGCGCGTCCACGGTGTCGGACGGGATGTCGATCACGGTGAGGTGGGCGTGGCGGGCCAGCGCGCTGGCGTTCTTCTCCCACCACAGGTCGGCGGCGCGACCGCCGTAGTTCACCACGACTACCTCGTTGGCCCGTCCACAGGCCTTGCGGATGCGGGATTCGTCCGGCTGGCCCAGGTCGATCCACTGGGTGATTTCGCCGGTGTAGTCCTTGCGCCAGAGGTCCGGTTCGTCGTCGGCGCTCAGGCCGCGGCCGAATTCCAGCCGTTCGTCCGCGAACAGGGCGAACGCCAACAGCCGGACCATCAGCCGCTGGTCCGTCTCGGACGGGTGCTGGGCCAGGGTCAGGGTGTGGCTGCCGTAATAGTGGCGATCCATGTCGCTGAGCTGCAGTTCGGCTTTGACGACGGTGGCCTTGAGTGCCATGGCGGGGTCCGCGGAAAGGGGCGCCATGATACGCCGCGCCGCCAGGACCCCGGCGGTGGCTGCAACCGGTTACATGGGGGCGTCGGATCGCCCTGTTCAGCTTCGATCGTCGGGGGATTCGCTTTTACGTCAAAACCCCGGTAGAGTGCGCGGCACTGTGCTTGCCAGGGTCACCGTGAATCGTGAGCCTGATGCGGTAGATACATCTGCTACATCTTCCCGCTTTACCAACGCCTGCAAACCCAGTCCCGTTCCAGCACATGCTGGAATCGTGGTCCTTTCATCCATGTTTCAGGAGTTAGTAAAGATGTCTGATCGTCAGACCGGCACCGTCAAGTGGTTCAACGACGCCAAGGGCTTCGGCTTCATCACCCCGCAGAGCGGCCCCGACCTGTTCGTGCACTTCCGCTCGATCCAGGGCAATGGCTTCAAGTCGCTGAAGGAAGGCCAGCAGGTCACCTTCGTCGCCGTGCAGGGCCAGAAGGGCATGCAGGCCGACCAGGTGCAGGCGCTGTAATCCAGCCCTGAACCCTACGGTTCAAGAAAACGCCGGTGCGCAAGCGCCGGCGTTTTTGTTTGTGCGCGTCACAGCTTGCGGACGCGGAAGCTGCGGCCCTTGATCTTGCCGGCATTCAGCCGCGCCAGCGCCGCGGCCGCCTTGTCGCGGGCGACCGCCACATAGGTGCGGGTGGGAAAGACGTTGATCTTGCCGATCGCAGCGGCCGACAAGCCGGCGTCGCCGGTCAACGCACCGAGTACATCGCCCGGGCGCAGCTTGTCGGTCTTGCCGGCATCGATGCGCAGGGTGGTCATGGCCGCCGGCGGTGCGGCATGCGCCTTGGGCGCGGTCGGCACGTTGCGGTCCCACAGCAGCGGCGCGCCGAGGCGTTCTTCCAGCATCGTGGCGCGCGGCAGTTCCCGCGGCGTGCACAGGCTGATCGCCAGGCCATCGCGGCCGGCGCGGCCGGTGCGGCCGATGCGGTGGATGTAGGTATCGGCGTCGCTGGGCATGTCGAAGTTGACCACCAGGCCCAGGTCTTCGATGTCCAGGCCGCGCGCGGCCACATCGCTGGCCACCAGCACGTTGCAGCTGCGGTTGGCGAAGCGCACAAGCACTTCGTCGCGATCGCGCTGCTCCATATCGCCGTGCAGGGCCAGGGCGGAGAAGCCGAAGTGCTGCAGCGAACCGGCGACTTCGTCCACGTCCTTGCGCATGTTGCAGAACACCACACAGGTCTCGATGCGCTGCTGTGCGATCAGCCCCGCCAGCGCGAGTTGCTTGCGGGCGGGTTCGACCTGGACGAAGCGCTGTTCGATGGCGGCGCGTTCCTGTGGCCCGTCGACGGTCACTTCGAGCGGATCACGCAGCGTATTGCGGGCGATCGTGCGGATCGCGTCATCGAACGTGGCCGAGAACAGCAGGCTTTGCCGATCCTTCGGCGTCTTGCCGATGATTTCGCGGATGGGTTCTTCGAACCCCATATCGAGCATGCGGTCCGCTTCGTCCAGCACCAGCGTGCGCACGCCGCCCAGGTGCAGCACCTTCTTGCGCAGCAGTTCCTGGATGCGGCCGGGCGTGCCGACGACGACGTGCGGGTCGTGCGCTTCCAGTGAGCGGATCTGCGGTTCCAGCGGCAGGCCGCCGCAGAGCGTCAGCACTTTCAGGTTGGGCAGTCCGACCGCGAGCTTGCGAATCTGCTGCGCGACCTGGTCAGCGAGTTCGCGGGTCGGGCACAGCACCAGCGCCTGCGTGCGCACCGTGGCCAGGTCGAGCCGGTGCAACAGGCCGATGCCGAACGCAGCGGTCTTGCCGCTGCCGGTCGGCGCCTGCGCGATGACGTCGCGGCCGTCGAGGATGGCGGGCAGGCTCTGCGCCTGGATGGGCGTCGGCTGGGTGTAACCGAGCGCGTCGACGCCCTGCTGCAGGCCGGGCGCCAGCGGGAGATGTTTGAAATCGAGCATGCGGCATTTTCGCAGATCGGCGCGCCTGCCGCCCGAAACCTACTGCAGGTCGGGGAAATCCTCTTCCGGCAGGGCGATGAAGGCCCAGAACGGCACCTCGTCCGCGGCCCAGGCCTGCGAAGCTTCATCCAGGATGTCCAACAGCGTGTCGAAGTCGGCTTCGTTGTGTTCGCGCAGCGCGTGGGCTTCCTCGAACAGCAGCACATAGCCCGGCGCCTGCAGCCAGGACAGATCGCGCAGGCTGTCGGACAGGGCATCCCAGTTGCACCCCGACGTGTCCGGGAAGTCCAGCACCGTGGCGATGCGCAGCAGCAGCGCGGCCTTGCCGTCGCAGCCGGAGAGGTCCACGCGACGGGCCAGCAACCCGGCGTCGCGGCCGACGGCGGCGAGCGGGCCGAGGTCGTCCTCGGTCACGAAGAACACGCCGGCGTGCGCGGGATCGGTCAGGCCGGGATCGAAACCGGAGTCGCTCATGGCGTGCTGCCCTGGCCGATCTCGAACCGGCGGAAGCTGTCGTAGTGGTCGTCGGTGTAGTAGTACTCGCTCGGCGGCGTGCCGCCGGTGACGATGCGCCGCGTGCCTCGATGGTCCAGGCCGGGCGTGTCCACGGTGTACTCGTGGTAGTAGCCACGCGCCTGGCGCGGCAGCCGGCCTTCGCGGTTCTGGAACACCCCGCCATCCTGTCGGTGCGGGAAGGGGCCGCCGCGCTGGATCAGGTCCAGCGTCGTGCGCGCTTCCGGTGGAAGGAAGGCGGGCAGTGCAGCAGCGGTGGGTGCGGTCGGAGTCGGCGTCGAGGCGACAGGCGGCACCTCGCCCGCGAGAGCGCCTGGCCGCGTCTGTTCGACCGGCGGCAGCGACAGCGCTTCGTTGACGCGTTGCGGGTCGCCTACCTGCTGTTGTGCGACCTCGGGTGTCGGCGCATCGGGGGTGTCGCCCCGCTGCGTCCACCACCACGCGCCTGCGCCGATCAGCAGCAGGGCGACGAAGGCGAGCAGGGGCAGGCGGAGGCCGGAGGATTGGCGGCGGCGGGAACGTCGGCTCATCAGGGGCTCATTCGGTCAGGAAGCGGCCGCAGCCGCGATAGGTCCGGTCGCCGACGACGAGCGTCGCGGAAGCCGGGTACTCGGTGTCGCTCATGCCGTCGCTGCAGGTCTCACGCCGGGTGGTCAGCGACACGGCGGTCTGGTCGGCCGTCTTGCCGCGATAGCCATCGGGGATGCGTTCCAGATGCGCCACGTCGATCTTGCGTTCGCCGTAGTCGAGTTCGGCGTGCAGCGGCGGCGTGGCACCGGCACCGACTTCGACCAGCCAACCGGGCTCGGTGCCGATACCGCGGAAGACGATGCCGCGCGCCTTCGCCTGATCCCAAGGGGAGCCGGTCGGCGGGGCCGGGTCGCCACCGGCACGCACCATGCGGAATTCCACCGGGGACGACGTACCCAGCGTGACCGGCACGCGGGTATCGGTCACGAACCACAGCTTCCCTTGCGCATCGCGCAGGCCGGCATGCAGGCCGTACTGGCCGTTGGGCCGGAGCTTGGCTGGGTCGTACGTCAGCGCGAATGCGTACGGCGGGCCGGACAAGTCGGTGAACTCCTGGCTGGCGACCACCGCGGCCGGCGTGTCGGCCAGCTGCGCGTCTACCAGCTGCACGCTCAGGCGCGCGCCAGGCGGCGGGGCGATCCGTTCGAGATAGGTGGCCCGGCCTTCGACGGTGGCGGTCGACCGCGGCGTGTCGGTCGCGGGTCCAGGCACGGGTTGGCCCGGATCGGTGGCGGGGCGTGGCGTGCACGCTACCAGCGCCAAACAGGCGATGGCCAGCAGGGGACGGATCATCGAGGGCGCTCCCGCGTTCGAGGTGGCCCAGCATAGCCATGCCTCGTGTAATGGATCGTCAATGCGGGGAGGGTGCGTGCCGCGCTACAGTGCGCCAGCCCAAGGGGATGTCCGACATGCCGACGACCGATCCGCGCATCGATGCCTACATCGCCAAGGCGGCCGAGTTCGCCCAGCCGATCCTCACGCATGCGCGTGCCGTGGTGCACGAGGCCTGCCCACAGGTGGAGGAAACGGTGAAGTGGGGCATGCCGACCTTCCAATACGGCGGGCGCATCCTCTGCGGCATGGCGGCGTTCAAGCAGCATGCTTCATTCGGCTTCTGGCAGCACGCCCAGGTGATGGAGACCGGCGAGCGCACGGGCATGGGCAGCTTCGGCAAGATGACGACGGTCCGCGACTTTCCTGCGCGGCGCACGCTGGTCTCGCTCATCCGCAAGGCCATGGCGCTGATCGACGCCGGGGCCAAGCCCGACGCCACGCGCACGCCTCGCGCCACGAAGCCCGCGCTGCGCGTGCCGGCGGACCTGCGTGATGCGCTGGCGGCGAATGCCGTCGCGAAAAAGTCGTTCGACGGCTTCAGTCCGAGCGCGCGTCGCGATTACATCGAGTGGATCACCGAAGCCAAGCGCGCAGAGACCCGCACGCGCCGGCTCGAACAGGCCATCGCCTGGCTGGCCGAGGGCAAGACGCGCAACTGGAAGTACGAGCGGCGCGGGTGAGCGTGGCCGAAGATTGACCGCCCCCATCGCAGCGATTCAGTTTTGCGATGACACCTATCGGTACGGCGGCGCTAGGATGCAGACGTACGACGAAACGCATCGCGACCCCGGAGCCCCCGGCATGAACCGCGTCCTGCAGCCGTTCGCCCACACCCGCACACAGACCGCCTGGCCCTATTTGCTGGCCGTGGCCGCGATCATCGTGGCCGCGTTGTGGTGCGTGGTCGGGATCCCGTCGGACCCCGCCGCCGGTGGCGTGCGACAAGCGCTGCGCGGCGGTGCATTGTGTGCGCTGGCCACCGCGCTCGGTGCGCTGCCGGTGCTGGTGGTGCGGGCGATCCCGCAGCGTGTCTCCGATGGCCTGCTCGGCTTCGGTGCCGGCGTCATGCTGGCGGCGACGGCATTCTCGCTGGTGCTGCCCGGTCTGGAGGCGGCAAATGGCGCGGGCTACTCGCCCTGGGGCGCCGCGGCGCTCGTCAGCGGCGGCGTGTTGCTCGGCGCGGGCGTGCTGCTGCTGATGGACCGTGTGCTCGTCGACGATCCGCTGGATGCGCAGCGCCATCTGGTGCCGTCGCGGGTCATGCTGTTCGTGCTGGCCATCGTGCTGCACAACGTGCCGGAGGGCATGGCGGTCGGCGTCTCGGCGGGTGGCCGCCTGAGCGGCGCGGAAGGACTCGCCATGGGCATCGCCCTGCAGGACGTGCCCGAGGGCCTGGTGGTGGCGCTGGTACTGGCAACGGCCGGCATGGCGCGCAGCAAGGCGGTCTTCATCGGCGCGTTGTCGGGCGTGGCCGAGCCGCTGGCGGCCGTGCCCAGCGCGTGGGCGGTGGGGCTGTCGTCGATCCTGCTGCCGTGGGGTCTGGCATTCGCCGCGGGCGCGATGCTGATCGCGGTGGGGCACAGCGTCATTCCCGAATCCAACCGGCACGGCCATGGCGCGATCGCGTCCTGGGGCCTGGCCATCGGCTTCTGCCTGATGATGACGCTGGATACCGCCCTGGGTTGACCCGGTCGCGCGGAGTGCGCACCCTGCGTCGGACTTCGACGGAGCAGGGACATGACGGAACCGCTGACGATCATCGGCAACTACATTTCGCCCTACGTGCGGAAGGTGCTGGTGTGCCTGGACCTGAAAGGCATCCCTTACCGCATCGATCCGATCGCGCCATTCGTGGGTGATGAGGACTTCAGCCGGCTCAGTCCGTTGCGCCGCATCCCGGTGCTGATCGATGGCGACCTGGTGCTCAACGATTCCACCGTCATTTGCGAATACCTGCAGGACCGGTTCCCCACGCCGTCGCTGTATCCCGCCGATCCGGTGCAGCGTGCGCAGGCGCGTTGGCTGGAGGAGTACGCCGATTCCTATCTCGGCGATGTGGTGATCTGGCGGATGTTCTTCCAGAAGGGCGTGCGGCGTTTCCTGTTCAACGAAGGCACCGACGAGGACGTGGTCCGCAAGGCGCGCGAAGAAGAATTGCCGATCGCGCTGGACTATCTCGAAGCGCGGCTGCCGGAGGATGGCTGGATCTTCGGCGCGCTGTCGATCGCCGATATCAGCGTGGCCAGCTTCTTCCGCAACGCGGCGTTCGTGAAATACCAGGTGGATCCGGAGCGGTGGCCGCGCGTCGCGGCCTTCATCGCGCGCGCCCTGGCGCTTCCGGCATTCGCCCGACTGGCGGCGTTCGAGGACCGCACGCTGCGCACGCCGTTGCCGGAACAGCGTGCCGTGCTGGCCGAGATGGGCGCGCCGCTGACGGCGACGACCTGCGGCAACGCGGCGCCGCGCTACGGGGTGATGCGCCTGGGTTGACGATCTCGCCTACATGCGGCGACGCTGCTTCAGGGCGCCGCATCCACGCGCAGCACCGGATACAACTGGTAGCGCTCGTCCCACGAGGGATGACGACGGTAGAAGAACTCCAACCGTGCCGCGGGATCGTCCGCGAAAGCCTTGTCTTCGCGCAGCCGGCGTTCGAACTCGGCTTTCACCGCCGGGTCGCGCAGCATCTCGCGGGCGACGGTTTCGGCCACGTAGTCTTCCATGTACTCCTTGCGCTCGAACGCGTTGTTGAAGCGGCCCCAGGCGAGCAGCGAATCCGGGGCCTTCGGTTCCAGCAACGCCATCACCAGGCGGGCCTTGGGTTGGGCGATCGGCACGAACAGCGCACCGGTGGGCGTGCTGCGGGCTTCGCGCGTCCAGTCTCCTTCCACCGTCAAGCGCTGGTGGGTTTCGACCGACGTGCCACCGAAGCTGCTCTTGGTCGCCCGGAACACTTGCGCGTCGCCCTGCCAGGCCCTGCCCAGCAGGCGGTAGTCGACGCCGTGCGTCTTCAGCAGCGGCGCCACCCATGCGGCTTCCGCTGCAGGCACCAGATAGCCACCGCGCGGCGCATCCACGACGACGCCGGGGCGGATGTCGTCCTTCAGCGGCACCTTCCAGATCTGCGGTGTGGTTTCGTCGTAGCGCGTCATCAGCGCGCCGGACACATCGGATTTCGTGCGCGTGTACGCATAGCCGCGGAAGTCGACCGTGCGTGCGGTCGGCGCCGCGACCCAGGTCATGGGCTCAGCGGTGCCGGCGAGCTGCGTGGCGGCCGCATCGGCCTGCTTCGCGGCCGCCTGCCAGGCGGCGCCGTCACGGGCGACGTGTTCCAGCACCGAGACGACGGTATTGCGGGTGATGCGCACGCGTACCGGGTATTCCTTCCACGAGTGCGTCTCCACCAGCATGCCGATGCGGTTGCGCAGCAGGAAGTAGCCGTGCGAGAAGCGCGGCGGCGGCACGCCGTCCTCGAAGCCCGAGGTGGGATCGTCGCCCACGACGAACGACGGGTAGTAGGGCAGGGGCAGCGAGCCCTGCTTGGCCAGGTCGTCGATGACAGCGGTGCGCAGCGCGAGACCGGCCTTGCGCAGTCCGGCGTCGCCGGCGTGCACGGGTTCCACCTGGATGGAGATGTCGTGTTCGAACTGCGCGCCGTTGGTTGCGTGCAGGTCGACCGCGACGATCGGATCCCAGCGCTGCACCAGCTGCAGCATGGCCTGCATCTCGGCGGTGTCGGCCTTCACGTAATCGCGGTTGAGGTTGTAGTTCTGCGCGGTGGTACGCCAGCCCATTTCCTTCGGGCCGCGCTGGTTCGGGCGATTCCACGCGCCGAAGCGTTCATGGCCGTCGACGTTGAAGACCGGTACGAACACCCACACCAGCTTGTCCAGCGCGCCGGGTGCCGCCTTGCCTTCCAGTACCTCGCGCAACGCGAGGAACCCCGCGTCCTTGCCATCGATCTCGCCTGCGTGGATGCCACCCTGGACCAGCACGACGGGCAACTGCCGGCGCTGGGCCTGCTCGGGTGTCAGGGCGCCGCTGGTGGAGGCGACGAGGGCCTTCATCGGCCGGCCTTCGGGCGTGGTGCCGAAGGTGGTGCAGCGCACAGCTTTGGGGTATTGCCGCGCGAATGCGTCGCACAGGGCGATGACCTCGTCGTAGCGGCCGGTATCCACGAACCCGGAACGCTCCGACACCGTGGTCAGGGCCGACTGGGCGTGCGCGAGCGGCGCGAGGGCGAGCAGCAGCGTGATGCAGGGCAGGCGCAGCATGGTCATATCCTGAACAGGGCAGCGCGCATGATGCCCCGCAATCGCGGTCAGTCCCAGTCCCCAATTGCGCCCGTGCGTCCACGTCGTAGCGGTTCGACCCGTCGCCGGGGGATACGGTAACCTTCCAGAAATTTTTCACCGGAAGATCGGATGAGCACGACCGCAGAAGCCAGCCAGGGCCGCATGCCCCGCCAGATTCCCTACATCATCGGCAACGAGGCGTGCGAGCGGTTCAGCTTCTACGGGATGCGCAACATCCTGGTGCCCTTCCTGATCAGCTCGGTGCTGCTGGCGTATCTGCCGGACGAGGCATCGAGAAACGGCGCGGCCAAGGACATCTTCCACAGCTTCGTCATCGGCGTGTACTTCTTCCCGCTGCTGGGCGGCTGGCTGTCGGATCGCTACTTCGGCAAGTACAACACCGTCCTGTGGTTCTCGCTGATCTACTGCGCGGGCCATGCCTGCCTGGCGCTGTTCGAGAGCAACGCCACGGGCTTCTACACCGGGCTCTTCCTGATCGCATTGGGATCTGGCGGCATCAAGCCGCTGGTGGTGACCTTCTGCGGCGACCAGTTCGACCAGACCAACAAGAGCAAGGCGAAGATCGTCTTCGATGCGTTCTACTGGATCATCAACTTCGGCTCGTTCTTCGCCTCCCTGCTGATGCCGCTGGTGTTGAACAGCTGGGGCCCGGCGTGGGCATTCGGCATCCCGGGCATCCTGATGTTCATCGCCACGCTGATCTTCTGGGCGGGGCGCAAGAAGTACGTCAACGTGCCCCCGTCGCGCGGCAACGACCCCGACGCGTTCCTCAACATCGTGCGCAGTGCGTTGCTGGGGAAGGGATTCGGCGCGGGCACGTTCGTCGCCGCCGTCGGCATGGTCGGCGCCGTCGTGATGCTGGCATTGTGGGCGCTGAAGTTCGCAGGCGTCGGGATCTGGCCTGAGGCGTGGGGCTTCGTCATCACCGCGTGCCTTGCGTTGGGCGCGATCATCGCCGGTGTCGGCCTCGGCGCCTCGCTGCAGCTGGAGCGCGCGCGTGGCCTGCATCCGGATGCCGCCATCGAAGGCGTGCGCTCGGTGCTGCGCATCCTGATCGTGTTCGCGCTGGTCACCCCGTTCTGGTCGTTGTTCGACCAGAAGGCCTCCACCTGGGTCATCCAGGGCAAGGACATGGTGATCCCGCACGACGCATGGTGGTGGCCTAGCCGGCTGGTGAAGGACGCCACCCAGATGCAGGCGTTGAACCCGCTGATGGTCATGCTGCTGATCCCGTTCAACAACCTGGTGCTGTACCCGCTGCTGCGAAAGATGGGCTTCAACGTCACGGCGCTGCGCCGGATGGGCTGGGGCATCGCGATCTCTGCGCTGTCGTGGATCGTCGCCGGCATGCTGCAGCTGCAGATGGACGAGGGCGAGAAGGTGTCGCTGGCCTGGCAGACGCTGCCGTACCTGTTGCTGACCTTCGGCGAAGTGCTGGTGTCGGCGACGGCGCTGGAGTTCGCTTACAGCCAGGCGCCGATGGCGATGAAGGGCGTGATCATGGCGTTCTGGTACCTGACCAGCACCTTCGGCGGGTTGTGGGTGCTGCTGACCAATGCCAGCGTGCGCGACCCGGCCGTGATCGGCTGGATCCAGTCGCAGGGCTGGACCGAGAATGCCTTCCTGATGTTCTTCTTTGCCGGCTTCGCGTTTGTAGCGGCACTCGCATTCGCGCTATATGCGCGGACTTATCCGATGCAGGACAACTACCGCACCGCGGCCTGAGGACACGATGAGCGCACCGATCACCCTGCTGCTGATCGCGGTCACCTGCGTGATCAGCTTCGTGGCCTTCCGTACGCCGTCGCTGCTGATGCGGCTGATCCTGTGGCCGCCGGCGATCGACCGCCATCGCCAGTACGACCGGCTGGTGACCTACGGGTTCGTCCACGCCGATTTCTGGCACCTGCTGTTCAACATGTTCACGCTGTTCTTTTTCGGTCGGTTGATGGAGGAGATCATCACCCAGCTCAGCGGAAGCCGCCTGACCTTCGTGGCGTTCTACTTCTCGGCGTTGGTGATCTCCATCCTGCCGACCTACCTGAAGCACCAGAAAGACCCGAACTACCGCAGCCTGGGTGCGTCTGGCGCCGTGTCGGCGGTGCTGTTCGCTTACATCCTGATCGATCCGTGGGCAATGATCGGCGTGTTCTTCATCCCGATGCCGGCCATTGTGTTCGCGGTGCTCTATATCGCCTACAGCATCTGGATGGACAAGCGCGGCGGCGACAACATCAACCACGGCGCGCACCTCGCCGGCGCCGCGTACGGCGTCCTGTTCCTCATCGCGATGGAGCCGCGGGTGCTGACGCACTTCCTCGAGGCGCTGTCGCGTCCCAGTTTCGGTTAAGCCGTCATTGCGGCAACGCTCACCTGTACTGAAGGTGGGCCGTGCTATCCCGTTTCCATGTCCCCCCGTGGAGTAGCGCATGGCAACGGCACGCAAGGCGACCCGTAAGGCCACCGGCAAGAAGGCCGCCAGGAAAGTGGTGAAGAAGGCGGCCAAGAAAGCCGCCAAGAAAGTAGCCAAGAAGACCGTGAGGAAGATGGCCGCCAAGGCGACGAAGAAGGTCGTGAAGAAGGCGGCGAAAAAAGCGGTAAGGAAAGCGGTGAAGAAGACCGCGGCCCGCAAGGTTGCCAAGAAATCCGCGACCAAGAAGGTCGCTGCCAAGCGCGCGCCGGCCAAGAAGGCGGTGAAGAAGGCAGCGAAGAAGGTGGTGCGCGCGGGCGCCGCCAAGAAGGCCGTGAAGAAGACGGCGACGAAGAAGACAGTGACGAAGCCGGTCGCCAAGACCCCACGTACGGCACCTTTAAAAAAGGTGCGCGCTTCGTCTGCACCGGAACGCAAGGCGCCGGCTCGCAAGCGCGCGCCGAGGAAGATCACGCCTGCACAAGCACTGGCGAATGCGCGCACGCTGCTGGAACAGAAGCAGGAGCACGACCGCCAGCCCGCGCCGTGGCAGCAGCTCGACGAGAATGCGCATGGCGCGGTGCCGGGTGCGGGTTTCGTTTCAACGGAAGCCGCGGGCAAGGCGCTGGAACTGCACGCGGCCGAAAGCCGGATGAAGGCGATCCAGGGCAGTTCCGGCACGCAGGACCGGCGCAATCAGGGCAAGCGCGATCACCGCGGCGAGTGAAGCCACGTTATCGGCGATGAGAAGGGGTGTTTCTGATCTCTCCTGCGGAATCGCAGGAGGGACGGGACTCCGGCGCGGCAGTCGCACCCGAAGGCGGACCCCTGCGCCGCGCCGGAGCGCCCGGTAGGGTGAAGCGTCTTGCGGTGCTGCTCAGTCCATCAGCGAGTGCACGGCGTGCACGCTGCCGATCTCGGCACTGGAATAGGCAGACATCAGGCGCTCGTACACGGCGTTGTTGAGGCGCTCGAATTCCCAATCGCTGGTGTGGCCAGTGACGGTGAGCTGGAACAGGCCTTCCAGCAGCGTGAAGTCGCTGGCGTTGGAGACGTCGGGCATTTCTTCGATCAGGCTCATGGCGGAACTCCGAAGTGCGGGTCTATGGGCCTGTACACGCAGCAATCGTGCCAACTTCCGTTTCGCGAACCTGGTCACGTTTCAGTTGCGCGAAGAAACCTTTCACAAGGATGAATGTGACGCGCTACGTCAGTTTTGCCTCAGTCCACCCTGGGCATTGGGTCACAATGTCCATGAGCCCCTCGCCACGGAGATGCCATGACCCCCGACGCGCCTTCCCTGGATGTGCATCACGACGCCGACGCCCGCCGTTTCCACACCCGGGTGGACGGCCACGAGGCCGAACTGCTGTATTCGCTGCGGGACGGCCGGATGACCATCAACCACACTGGGGTGCCGGACGCGATCGGTGGGCGTGGCGTGGCGGCCGCCCTGGTGAAGGCGGCGCTGGAACTGGCGCGCGCGCAGGGATGGCGGGTGGTGCCGGCCTGTTCCTACTCCGCGGCCTACGTCCAGCGGCATCCTGAGTACGCCGGTCTGGTCGAGGGCTGAATCGGCTGGAGGACGCGGGTGGTGGGCCCTAGAATGACGGCCATCACACACGCGGAAGGAGCCCGAAGTGTCCCCCAGCAAGTCCTCCCCCCTGGCGCGCGCGGCCCTGTTGGCCGTGTTGGCGACGGTTTCCCTGGCCGCCTGCAAGCGCGAGTCCGCCCCCGCGGCGCCCGGCGACGGGACGCCGCCCAAGGCCACCCCGCCGGCAGGCGCGGACGCCGCACCCGTGGCGTTGAAGGACGCCATCGAAACGACCGACCGTTACGTGGTCGGCATCAGCTATCCCGCGACCGCCAACCGCTACCCGGGGCTGGCGAAGGCGTTGTCCGACTATGCGGCCGCCGAGCGGGCCGAACTGATGGAGGCGGTGGACGCCTTCGGCAACGACAAGCCAAGCGCGCCGTACGAACTGTCGCTGGCCTTCGAACAGGTCGTGGACACGCCGCAGATCGTCGCGATAGCCGCTGACGGCAGCCGGTATACCGGCGGTGCGCACGGCCAGCCGCTGATCGCGCGTTTCGTCTGGTTGCCGCAGCAGGACAAGCGCCTGACGTCCGCCGCGTTGGTGCCGGACCCCAAGGGCTGGCAGGCCGTCAGCGACTACGTGCGCGAGCACCTGCATACCGCCGTGGTCACGCGGGCCGATGAGGACGAACTGGCGCCCACCGACCGCGCCGCGCTCATCAAGAGCACCTCGCGGATGATCGATGAGGGCACGAAGCCCGAGCCGGCCAACTTCAGCGAATTCGTGCCGGTGCTGGATGCCGCTGGCCATGTGACCGCGCTGCGCTTCGTGTTCCCGCCTTATCAGGTGGGGCCGTACGCGGACGGCACGCAGACCGTCGACGTCCCCGCCAGCATCCTGCTGCCGCACGTCGCGCCGGAGTACGCGGGGCTGTTCGCCCGCTGAGTCCGCCATGCCGCACGCCCGCTTCGAGCACAGGATGCGAACCCTGTTGGCCGAAGCGGATGTGCGGATCGATGGCGACAGGCCCTGGGATTTCCGGGTGCGCGATCCTCGCGTGCATGCGCGCGTACTCGGGCAGGGCTCACTGGGGCTGGGCGAGAGCTATATGGACGGCTGGTGGGATGCGGAGGCGCTGGACGGCCTGCTGTTCCGCCTGCTGGATGCGCGATTGGATGAACGCGTGCATGGACCGGGTGAAGTCTTCGATGCGCTGCGCGCGCGTCTGACGAACCTGCAATCGCGTCGCCGCAGCGGCGAAGTGGGCCGTCGCCACTACGATCTCGGCAACGAGCTGTATGCGGCGATGCTCGGCCGTCGCCTGGTGTACAGCTGCGCCTACTGGCGCGACGCGCAGGACCTGGACGCCGCCCAGGAAGCCAAGCTCGATCTCGTCTGCCGGAAGCTGCGCCTAGCACCGGGCATGCGGGTGCTCGATATCGGCTGCGGGTGGGGCGAGGCGTTGAAGTTCGCCGCCGAGCGTTACGGCGTCAGTGGCGTCGGCGTGACCATCTCGGCCGAGCAGGCCGAGTACGCGCGCCGTCTCTGCACGGGGCTGCCCGTCGAGATCCGCTTGCAGGACTACCGCGACCTGGACGAGCGTTTCGATGCTGCGTTCTCGCTGGGCATGTTCGAGCACGTCGGGGTGAAGAACTACGCGACGTACTTCGATGTCGTCCGCCGCTGCCTGCCCGCCGACGGCCTGTTCCTGCTGCATACCATCGGCACGAACCGCTCGGTGCACCGGACCGATCCGTGGATCGCGCGCTACATCTTCCCGAACTCGATGCTGCCGTCCGCCGTGCAGATCGCGCAGGCGCTGGAAGGGCGCTTCGTGCTGGAGGACTGGCACAGCTTCGGCGCCGACTACGACCGCACGCTGCAGGCCTGGCGCAGCAACGTGGAAGCGGCGTGGGAGCGGCTGGGTGCCGGTTACGACACGCGGTTCCGCCGGATGTGGCGGTACTACCTGAGCGCGTCGATGGCCACGTTCCGCAGCCGCCGTTCGCAACTGTGGCAGTTGGTGCTGTCGCCGCGCGGTGTGCGGGGCGGCTATGTGGCGCCGCGCTGAGGGCGGAAACGAAAAGAGCAGGCGACGGCCTGCTCTTCGTGCGTCCCGCGCGGTCTGGCCTCAGGCCGAAGGCGGCGAGGGCAGTTCGCGGGCGTTGAAGATGCGCTCGATGACTTCGGCCAGTTCGTCTTCCGAGAACGGCTTGGTCAGGTAGGCCTTGGCGCCCTGGCGCAGGCCCCACATGCGATCCGTGTCCTGGTCCTTGGTGGTCACCAGGATCACCGGGATGTGCTTGGTGGTGGCCTCGCGGCTCAGGGTACGGGTGGCCTGGAACCCATTCAGGTTGGGCATCACCACGTCCATCAGGACCATATCCGGCAGCTCGCGCTTGGCGACTTCCACGCCTGCGGCGCCATCTTCGGCGGTGATGGATTCGTGCCCGAGTTTCTCGACGATACGCTGGATGCCCAGCAGCTGCGACGGTGAATCGTCGACGATCAGAATCTTTGCCATGGAGTTCCCCAAGTTGTCCCCGCCGAGGATTGTAGAGCGAGTTTGGGACAAGACAAATGGGGATGGCGGCCAGGGTATGACGCCTGTCGTGCCGCCACTGCCGTTCATCCCATTCGCACGAGCGTGCGGCCGAAAGACTGGCCCGCCAGCATGGCCCGGAAGACCTCGGGCAGCCCGTCCAGGGTGGTTTCACGGGTGCAGATGGTGTCCAGGTGGGCCGGCTTCCAGTCGCTGGCCAGATGGGCCCACACCGCCTCGCGGATGTCCCGCGCGGTGCCGGCCGAGGCCACGCCCAGCAGCGAGACGCCACGGATGATGAAGGGCATCACCGTGGTGGGCAGGTCATGGCTGGCGGCCAGTCCTGCGGTGGCGACGTTGCCGTACGGCGTGGTTTGCGCCAGCAGGCTGGCCAGCATCGGGCCGCCGACGTTGTCCAGGCCGCCGCCGAAGCGCGCCGACTCCATCGGTCGCGTCGTGGCGAGTGCATCACGGCCAAGGACCTGGCGCGCGCCGATGGAGGTCAGGTAAGCGGTGTTCTCCGGCTTCCCGCTGATCGCATGCACCTCGAAGCCGGCCTTGCTGAAGATGTCCACGGCCAGCGAACCGACGCCGCCGGTTGCGCCGGTGACGGCCAGCGGCCCCAACTCGGGCGTCTGCCGGTTCTCGCACATCCGGAACAACGCGAGCGCGGCGGTGAAGCCGGCCGTGCCGAGGATCATGCTCTCGCGCAGGCTCAGGCCGGTGGGCAGGGGAATGACCCACTGCGCTTCCAGGCGCGCGTACTCGGCATAGCCGCCATCGCGCGTCTCGCTCAGGCCGCAGCCGGTGACGAGCACCGCATCGCCTTCCTTGAACGCCGGATCGGTCGAGGCCACCACATGCCCCGCGACGTCGATGCCGCCCACCAGCGGGAAGCGCCGCAGGATCTTGCCTTCGCCGGTACCGGCGAGCGCATCCTTGTAGTTGACCGACGAGTAAGCCGTCTTGATGACGACTTCGCCGGGATTCAATGCCTCCAGCGCGATGGACTCGATGCCGCTGCGATAGCCGGTGTCGTCGTTTTGGATGCGGAAGGCGTTGAAGGTGCTCATGGCGTCGACTCGCAATAGGGAGGCCAGATTGGCACCAGCTGGTTATCAAGGGAAGACTTCACGCCTTGTCCATAAGTCTCACAGGCGACCGCATCCAGTTGTTCCGCCAATTCGCAGAAGACATCGGGAACCCGTTCGACGGACTTGTCTCCGATCGGGTCCCATCGATCCGATTGGCAGGGCACGGCATACACATTGACGGACCAACGGCGCTCCGGTGTTCGAACCTCGACACGTGTACTTGGGTTGTCGGTCACCATGCGCGAATAGTCGGATTTCAATGCCCAGAACCGACCTTGCTCAAGCGTGGCTATCAGGCGACGCCGTTGCTCATGTCCGACCTCGCCCCGAAACTCCAGTTGGTGCATCTCGGATGCTCGGCCGGACGCGATCGGATAGCTTGCCGGCATCGTCAGCAGTGTCTTGCCGTCTATGTCGATGCTCAGGTCGAAAGTCGGGCAGGTGCCGAAGCACGCGGTCCGCTCCAGATGCATCGCGTAGTGGGACAAGACATACGGCGGTTTGGCGGACGGAAAGAAATCCCGGTGCCCTCGAACATAGATCAGCAACAGGAAGGCCACAGCGCAACCCGCGAGGAGGGCGACGTACAGGAGGATCCGGCGAGAACTGTTCCGCATCGTGAAGCCCCTTCCGGACCGGCGTCGTTAGAAATCAGCGTGGACGGTAACTCAACGCAGCGACTTCCGTCGTTTCTCGTCCATCCACTTGTCGGCCTGCGCCGGGGAGTAGGCGCGCATCCAAGCGACCATCGCGTCGAGGTCGTCGCCGTGCCACAGGTCGTTGCGCTGTTCCGGGTGCAGGAAACGCTCCTCCACCATGCGGTCGATCATGCCCATCAGCGGCGTGTAGAAGCCTTCCACATCGAGGAAGGCGCAGGGCTTGTCGCCGATGCCGAGCTGGCGCCAGGTCAGCATCTCGAACATCTCGTCCAGCGTGCCGAAGCCGCCGGGCAGGGCGACGAAAGCATCGGACAGGTCGAACATGCGCTTCTTGCGCTCGTGCATGTTGGCGACCACTTCCAGCCGGGTGACGCCCTTGTGGGCGACTTCCCAACCCACCAACTGCTCGGGGATCACGCCGATGACCTCACCGCCGGCGGCGAGCACCGCATCGGCCACGATGCCCATGAGGCCGACGTTGCCGCCACCATAGACCAACTGCAGGCCTTCCTTGGCGATGCGCTCGCCGAGGGCGATCGCGCGTTCGGTGTAGGCGGGTTTGCTGCCGGCGTTGGAGCCGCAGTAGACGCAGATGCTCTTCATGTCGCTGTCCTGTAGTGCGTATTGTCTGAAACGCAAAACGCCAGGCTTCGCCTGGCGTATGCGGTGTCTCGGCGGCCCCGCGTTCGCACGGCCGCCGTGCGGGCCTCAGTTGGCCTTGTGGATCGAACGCTTGTGCACGGCCATCGCGGCGTCGTGGATGGCTTCCGACAGGGTCGGATGCGCGTGGCAGATGCGCGCCAGATCGTCGGCCGAGCCCTTGAACTCCATCGCGATCACGCCTTCGTGGACCAGCTCCGACACGCCCACGCCAACGGCATGCAGGCCCAGGATCAGGTCGGTCTCTTCATGCGCGATGACCTTCACCAGGCCGGCCGGTTCGCCCATCGCGACCGCACGGGCGATGGCGGCGAACGGGAAGGTGCCCACCTTGTACGGCACGCCTTCGGCCTTGAGCTGCTGCTCGGTCTTGCCGACCCAGGCGATCTCCGGCTCGGTGTAGATGACCCACGGCACGGTGTCGAAGTTGACGTGGCCCGGCAGGCCGGCGATCAGTTCCGCCACGGCGATGCCTTCCTCGAAACCCTTGTGCGCCAGCATCGGGCCGCGCACGCAGTCGCCGACAGCCCAGACGCCGTCCACGCCGGTGTGGCAGTGGTCGTCGACTTCGATCTGGCCACGGTCGGTCAGCTTCACGCCGGTGCCGTCGGCCAGCAGGCCCTTGCTCGCGGCCTTGCGGCCCACGGCGACCAGCAGCTTGTCCACCGTCAGCGTCTTCTCGCCTTCGGCGTCGCTGTAGGTGACCACGACTTCCTTCTTCTTGCCCTTGCCGGTGAGCTCGGTCTTGCTGACCTTCGCGCCCAGGCGGATGTCCAGGCCCTGCTTCTTGAATTCCTTCGCGGCGACCTTGGCGATCTCGGTATCGGCGGCGGCCAGGAACTCCGGCAGCGCTTCCAGGATCACGACCTCGGCGCCGAGGCGCTTCCAGACGCTGCCCAGCTCGAGGCCGATCACGCCGGCGCCGATCACAGCCAGGCGCTTCGGCACGTCGGTGAAGTCGAGCGCGCCGACGTTGTCGACGATGTACTCGTTGTCGAACTTGGCGAACGGCAGTTCGATCGAATCCGAACCCGAGGCAATGATGACGTTGGTGCCCTTGAGCTCCACCTCGCTGCCGTCGTGCTGCTTCACCTTGACGACGTTGCCGGGCTGCAGCTGGCCGAAGCCGTAGTACGGGGTGATCTTGTTCGCCTTGAACAGCATCGCGATGCCGCCGGTGAACTGCTTCACGATCTTGTCCTTGCGGCCGACCATCGCCTCGACGTCGATCTTGGCATCCTTGAAGGTGATGCCGTGGTCGCCGAACAGGTGGCTCATGTTCCAGTACTGGCGCGAGGAATCCAGCAGCGCCTTGGAGGGCACACACCCCACGCGCAGGCAGGTGCCGCCGAGCGCGGGCTTGCCGTCCTTGCCCAGCGCGGCGTCGATGCAGGCGACCTTCATGCCCAGCTGCGCGGCGCGGATGGCGGCGTGGTAGCCGGCCGGGCCGGCACCGATGACGACGACGTCGAATTGTTCAGCCATTTCAGTGTCCTTTGCCTTGTGCGTCCATGAGCGGACGGTGGCGGTGTCTCGTGGAAGGAAATGGGGCCCCGCAGGGCCCCTTTCCAGCCCCCCGTGGGGAGCCGCGCGTCGTTACATGCCCAGGAGCATGCGGTGCGGATTTTCCAGCTGGTTCTTGATGTCGACCAGGAACAGCACCGCGTCCTTGCCGTCGATGATGCGGTGGTCGTAGGACAGCGCGATGTACATCATCGGTGCGGCGATCACCTGGCCGTTCTCGACGATGGCGCGGTCCTTGATGGCGTGCATGCCCAGGATGGCGCTCTGCGGCGGGTTGACGATCGGGGTGGACATCAGCGAGCCGAAGGTGCCGCCGTTGGTGATGGTGAAGGTGCCGCCCTGGAGGTCTTCCAGGCCCAGCTTGCCGTCGCGCGCCTTCTTGGCGTACTCGGCGATGCCCTTTTCGATGTCGCCGAAGCCCATGCGCTCGACATTGCGCAGCACCGGCGTGACCAGGCCCTTCTCGGTGGAAACGGCGATCGAGATGTCGGAATAGCCGTGATAGATGATGTCGTTGCCATCGACCGACGCGTTGACGATCGGGTGGCGCTGCAGCGCGTTGGCGGCGGCCTTGGCGAAGAAGCTCATGAAGCCGAGCTTGATGCCGTTGGCCTTCACGAAGTCGTCCTGCAGTTCCTTGCGCATCTCCATGACCTTGCTCAGGTTGACCTCGTTGAACGAGGTCAGCATGGCGATGGAGTTCTTGGACTGCATCAGGCGCTCGGCGATGCGGGTGCGGATGCGGGTCATCGGCACGCGCTCTTCCGGACGCGCGCCGCCGGACACGCCAGCGGTCTTGCCGCTGGCGTAGTTGACCAGGTCTTCCTTGGTCACGGCGCCGCGACGGCCGGTGCCTTCCACGCTCGCCGGGTCGATGCCCTGGGTGATGGCGGTGAAGCGCGCGCCCGGGGGCAGCGCGTCGGCGCCGGCGGGTGCGGGCTTCGTGCTGGCCGGAGCAGCGGCATCGGCCTTGGCGGCCTCGGCTTTCGGCTGCACTTCCTGCGCGCCGGCTGCCGGCTTCTTTTCTTCAGCAGCGGGGGCGGGCGCCGCGGCGGCCGCACCTTCCTCGATGATCGCCAGCAGCTGCTGGCTGGTCACCGTGTCGCCTTCCTTGAACTTGATCTCCTTCAGCACGCCGTCGACGGGCGAGGGGACTTCCAGCACGACCTTGTCGGTTTCCAGGTCCATCAGGTTCTCGTCGCGCTTGACCGCATCACCCACCTTCTTGTGCCAGGCGGCGATGGTGGCGTCGGAGACGGACTCGGGAAGAACCGGAACTTTGACTTCAGTGGCCATTGGATGGGGCGTCCTGGTGGTGTTGTAGTTGTTCGTAAGAAAGATAAGGCGGGCTTACTCGGCGACGTTGTCGCTGCCGAGCTTGTTGACCAGTGCATCGGCGACCAGCTTCAGCTGCTCCTCCACGTGCTCGGCGAAATGGCCGGCGGCGGGCGAGGGCGAGCGGGAACGGCCCGCATAGTGCAGCGTCTGCTTGTCGGCCAGGCAGGCCTGCAGGTGGTGCTTGATCTGATACCACGCACCCTGGTTCTGCGGCTCTTCCTGGCACCAGATGACTTCGGTGGCCTTGCCGTAGCGCTTGAGTTCGGCGGCCAGCTGTTCGCGCGGGAACGGATAGAGCTGTTCGACGCGCAGGATGGCCACGTCGTCCTGGCCGCGCTTCTGCGCATCTTCCAGCAGGTCGTAATAGACCTTGCCCGAGCACGCGACGACGCGCTTCACCTTCTTGGCATCGGCGGTGGCGTCCGGGATCAGGTGCTGGAACTCGCCGTTGGCCAGTTCGTCCAGCGTGGACACGGCCAGCTTGTGGCGCAGCAACGACTTGGGCGTCATCACGACCAGGGGCTTGCGCGTGGTCATGCGCATCTGCCGGCGGAGCATGTGGTAGCACTGGGCAGGCGTGGTCGGCACGCAGACCAGCATGTTTTCCACGGCGCACAGCTGCAGGAAGCGCTCCAGGCGCGCCGAGCTGTGTTCCGGGCCCTGGCCTTCGTAGCCGTGCGGCAGCAGCAGGGTCAGGCCGCTGATACGGCCCCACTTGGCTTCGCCGGCGGCGATGAACTGGTCGATCACCACCTGCGCGCCGTTGGCGAAGTCGCCGAACTGCGCTTCCCAGATGCACAGGGTGTTGGGGTCGGTGGTCGAGAAGCCGTACTCGAACGCCATCACCGCTTCTTCGCTCAGCAGCGAATCGATGATGGTCGCCTGCTCGGGCTGTTCCACCAGTTGGCGCAGCGGCAAGTAATAGCTGTCGGTCTTCTGGTCGTGCAGGATCGCGTGGCGGTGGAAGAACGTGCCGCGTCCCGCGTCCTGGCCGACCAGGCGCAGGCCGTTGCCTTCCGCCAGCAGCGTGGCGTAGGCGAGGTTCTCGGCGAAGCCCCAGTCCGCCAGCTGCTCGCCGGCGGCCATCTTCACGCGGTCTTCGTAGATCTTGGCGACGCGCGGGTGCAGGGCCACGCCGGCGGGGATCGTGGTGATGATCTTCGCCAGTGAGTCGAGCGACTTGCGCTTGACCTTGGTGTCGACCGGATCGCTGACCTTGCCGGACAGGTAGCGCGACCAGTCGATCGCCAGCTCGTCGCCCTTCTGCTTGGCCAGTTCGGTGGTGACTTCGCCCGAGTCCAGCTTGTTGCGGTATTCGTCGGCCAGCGCCTTGCCGCCCTCGGCCGGGATCACGCCGGCGCCTTCCAGCTTGGCGGCGTACATCTCGCGCGTGGTCGCGTGCTTGCGGATGGTCTGGTACATGACCGGCTGCGTCGCCGCCGGTTCGTCGGCCTCGTTGTGGCCATGGCGGCGGTAGCACACCAGGTCGATGACCACGTCCTTCTTGAACTGCTGGCGGAAGTCGTAGGCCAGCTGGGCCACGAAGACCACCGCTTCCGGATCGTCGCCGTTCACGTGGAACACCGGCGCGCCGACCATCTTGGCCACGTCCGTGCAGTACAGCGTGGAGCGCGAGTCTTCCTTGTTGCTGGTGGTGAAGCCGATCTGGTTGTTGATGACGATGTGCAGCGTGCCGCCGACGGCGAAACCGCGCGCCTGCGACATCTGGAACAGCTCCATCACCACGCCCTGGCCAGCGAACGCGGCGTCGCCGTGCATGATGATCGGCAGCACGGCCTGGCGCGCGGCATCGTTGCGGCGTTCCTGGCGCGAACGGACGCTGCCGGCCACGACCGGGTCGACGATCTCGAGGTGCGAGGGGTTGAAGGCCAGCGCCAGGTGGACGGGGCCGCCCGGCGTGGCGATGTCGGCAGAGAAGCCCATGTGGTACTTCACGTCGCCGGCGTGCGCCAGGCTGTTGTCGTGTTCGAACTTGCCCTCGAACTCGTCGAACAGCTTGCGCGGGTTCTTGCCCAGCGTATTGACCAGCACGTTCAGTCGGCCGCGGTGGGCCATGCCGACGACGATGTCCTTCACGCCACCCTGGCCGGCGCTGCGGATCGTGGTGTCGAGCAACGGGATCAGCGCGTCGCCGCCTTCCAGCGAGAAGCGCTTCTGGCCCACGTACTTGGTGTGCAGGTAGCGCTCCAGGCCCTCGGCCGCGGTCAGGCGCTCGAGCGTGCGGCGCTTGGCCTCCTCGGACAGGCCGAACTGGCCGCCGGCGGTTTCGAGGCGCTGGTACAGCCACTGGCGCTGCTCGACTTCCGAGATGTGCATGAATTCCACACCGATCGGGCCGGTGTAGGTCGCCTTCAGGCGGGCCAGCAGGTCGCGCAGCTTCATGCGCGCGTGGCCGCCGACGTTGCCGGTGCTGAACTCGCTGTCCAGGTCGCGATCGGACAGGTCGTGGAACGACAGTTCCAGGTCCGGCGGATTGACCGGCGGGGTCAGGCCCAGCGGGTCGATCTGGGCGCCCAGGTGGCCGCGCGAACGGTAGGCGGTGATCAGGCGGCCGATGTTGCGCTCGCGCTCGTCACCGCCGGCGGCCACGACATGACCGTTGTTGGCGGCCTGGCGCGCGGCCTCGGTGATCTGCTGGATCACCACCGAATGGGGGACGTCACCGGCCTCATGGCCCTTGAAACCGTCGAAGTAGGCCTTCCACTTGGGGCCCACGCTGTCCGGGGCGACGAGGTACTGCTCGTACAGGTCTTCGACGTAGGAGGCATTGCCTCCGTTGAGCTGCGAGGATTGCGCGAACTGCTTCAGGAGATTGTCCACGATGGCGATGGCGTGCTGTGGGGTAGTCGAGGAGGCGCTTACGGTCCATGTCGCGCGATGTCCGACGGACATGGACGAAAACCCAGAAATTATACCCCCATGCCGGGAAGGGGGCGTAACCGGATTGGACTAAAGACGCAGGGCACATACCCCAGAAGGCTCGCGTGGCGGGGTTTCTGGGGCGTCGATCAGAGGCCGAGTGCGCGGAATTCCGTGACCGGGCGCGCGCGTTCCCACATCTGCATGAACTCATCGCGCAACTGGCGGGCGCGGCCTGCATGCTCAAGGCCAGCCTCGCCATCGAAGCGATGACCCAGCGGGCGGTAGTAATAACCGTGGTCGTCGTTGGCGACGAAAGCCGCGGTGTAGGGCAGGTCCACCGGGTCCTGCACTTCGCGGAAGAGGAAGACGCTGGGCAATCGCTGGCCCAGGCCGATCAGGGGGGCGAGTGCCTGCTGCGGCGTGGCGGCGTCCTGCAGGAGTACCTGCACCTGCACGCCGGTCCGGTGGGTGGCGAACCGGCGCAGCGCATCCAGCACCGGCGAGGCGTCCCAGAGTCCAGGGTCGAGCGCGCGGCTGTAGATCACCAGCGACCGTCGTGCCTGGGTGATGACGGCCGTGGTGATGGCCACCGCCTCGGCCCGGTGGGCAATCGTGGCCGTGCCACCCAACACCCGGCGCATGCCCTGGTGCTCGATGCCGGCCTCGAAGAAGCGCTCCCCCTCCGGCAGAAAGCCCTGGCGGGTATAGAACCGTTCCGCCTCCAGCTGGGCATGGAGGGACACCGCCGGCCATTGGCGCTGGCGGGCTTCGGCCAGCAAGGCATTCAGCAGGGCCTCCCCGACCCCCCGGTTGCGCCAGGCGGACAGCACCGCCATGCGGCCGATCCGGTGGTCAGGGGTGAGCCGGCCGGTGCCGATGGGCTGGCCGTCCGCGTCGCGGGCGATCACGTGGTGGCATAGCGGGTCGAGGGCGTCCCGCTCGAGATCGGCAGGCACCCCCTGTTCCTCGACGAACACCACGTCGCGGATCCGTCGCAGGTCATCCAGCGCGGTGGTGTAGTCGACCGCCTCGACGCGATAGTCGGTGTTCATGCGTCCTCGTCCTCCCCGTCCGGGTCGTCGTCATCCAGAACCAGCTGGTAGTGGCCCTGCGCGGTGAGGGCCATGACCGCGTCGCGGCCGGCGGCACTGAGCGCGGCGTAGGCTGCGCCGTCGAGCGCTTCGAGCGCCGCCAGTTGGCGGGCGTCCTTCACCGGCAGCACGTAGTCCACGCCATTGCAGAACAGCGTCGCGTCCTTGTGTCGGCGGCGCCAGGCAAAGCGTGAGAAAGGATGGCGGAGCAGGTGCGCGCCCTGCTGCAGGTCCCATTCCAGTTCGATCCGCGAGCGCGCGTCCGGGCCCGGCATCACATCGCCCGAGGCGCGGTACGTGGTGATGAAGCGGCCAAACCAGTCACCCAGGCGGTCCGGGTCGTTCATGCGCAAGGCATTCAGGGCCTCGACGACGCGCTCCATCGCCCGTGCATCGATTTCGAAGGGGTCCTGCGGCGCGGCCAGATCCTCGTCGTGGTAGCGCACCGCCTCATCGGCGTCGGCAATCAGGGTGTCGAGGTAATCGGCGATCAGTTCGGCCGACGAGGGCGCGCGCATGCCCACCGAGAAGGTCAGACACGGGTTCTCGGCCACGCCGTGGTGCGGGACCAGCGGCGGCAGGTACAGCATGTCGCCGGGCAACAGCACCCATTCGTGGGTCGGTTCGAAGGTGCGCAGCAGCTTGATCGCCACGTCCTCCTGGAAGCCCAGGTCGGGCGCCGGCTTCCCCATCGCCACGCGGGCGTCGATCGCCCAGCGGCGCTCACCCTGCGCTTGCAGCAGGAACACGTCGTAGTGGTCCACGTGCGCGCCGACCGATCCGCCGGTGGCCGCGAAGCTGATCATGATGTCGTCCACGCGCCAGCGCGGCAGGAAGCGGAAATGTTCCAGCAGCGTGCGGATGTCGGCATCCCACTTGTCGACGTCCTGCACGAGCAGGGTCCAGTCGTGGTCGGGCAGGCCGGGGAAATCCTCTTCCTGGAACGGGCCGGTGCGGACGTCCCAGGTGCCGGCGGCGCGATCGAAGCTGATCATCCGCGCCAGCACGCCTTCCTCGCAGGCCAGGCCGGCGAGGTCTTCCGGCTGCACCGGCGTTTCGAAATCCGGGAAGGCGTTGCGGATCAGCAGAGGGTGCTTGTGCCAGTAGTCGCGCAGGAAGCGCTCGGCGGGCATGCCAAGCGGATGCTCGCGCGTGGCCTGGATCTCGAACGGCAGCGCGGTGGCGGGACGGGAGGCGGCGGTCTTCTTGGTCATGAGCGGTGAGGGGCGTTCGGGACAGCGTTAAAGGGGAGACAAGGATCGCGACGGGCCCTGTGGCTCGTCATTGATGCCGATCAAGGGGTAGGCGTAGCGGAGGCCGCTTCGTCGGCCAAGCGCTTGTCCAGACGCTGGGTCGCGGCCTTCGCGTACGCACGACAGGCACCCGTGTCCGAAAGCGGCGCGTGGGCGGCGGGGCCGATCCGCGTCCACAGCTGGCTCGCCGATGGATGCGGCGTGACCAGCACGTCGCAGTCCAGCGCCGCGATCCTCGCCAGCGTGTCGCGGAAGGCGGCCACGTAGCCCGGATGCGCGCGTTCGTCGCTGTAACGGAACACGTCGTCGGAGATCGCCGTCAGGCTGTCGGCATAGACCATCTGGTGGCAGGTGGCGCCTTCGCAGCTGCGCCAGGTCCAACTGGTGCCGCTGGGCGTATGGCCGGGCGAGGCGATGGCCTGCAGGGCCAGCGGACCGACGCGCACGACGCCATCGTCGGTCAGGGTGATGACGCGCTCGACCGGGGCGATGGGCTCGGATACGTCGAATTGCGGGTCATTGCGACCAGGCTTGCCGTGCTTCAGCACGCCCAGGGCCGGCGCGCGTGCGTACACCGGCGCGCCGGTCGCCCGCTGCAGCTCGGCCAGGCTGCCCGCGTGGTCGTGGTGCTCATGCGAGAAGACGATGGCGCGCACGTCCTCGGGCTTGAAGCCCAAGGCGCGGATGTTGGCCAGGATCTGCGGGCCGGCTTGGGGCGTGGCGGCATCGATCAGGATGTGGCCGGCATCGGAGGTCACCAGCAACGCGCTGATGCCGCAGGTGCCGACGAACCACGTGTTGCCGTACACGCGCAGCGGGGTGGCCGGGTCGTTCCAACCGGCATCGGCGGCGCAGGCCTTCGCGGCGGGCGCGTCGGCCGCAAGCGCAGCAAACGGCAAGGCGAGGGCGAACAGGCAGGCGATGAAGGCGCAGCGCAGGCTCATGTGGCGATCTCGTCGTAACCGCGATTGACGAACTGCAGCAGGCACCAGCCGTGGCCCCATGGGTCGGCCAGGCGGACGATGCGGCCCCAGTTCGCGTCGCGGATCTTGGTTTCCTGCACAAAGCCAGCCGTGAGGGCGCGGGCGAGCGCGGGCTCAAGGGCGTCCACCACGACATCCAGATGCACCGGCGTCCAGTGACGTGCGTAGTCACGGCGCGCGTCGGCGGCGGCAACGGATCCCGCGGGATTCTGCAGTATGTAGATCGGCGCCTGTGCGCCGAGCAGTTCTACGCCGCCGTCGCCGAAGCGACGCCCGGCAGTGAGGCCGAAGGCGCTCGTGTACAGCGCCTCGGCGGCAGGCAGGTCGGGCACGTCGATGTTGATCAGCAGGTGCATCGTCGTTCCCGCCTCCGCAGGTCAGATGTCCCGCGCGAGGCGTTCTGCCAGGCCGGTGTAGCTGCCCGGCGTCATCTCGCGCAGGCGCTGCTTGTCGGCGTCCGGCAGATCGAGCGATTCGATGAAGGTGCGCATCGACTCGGCGGTGATGCCCTGGCCACGCGTCAGCGCCTTCAGCTGCTCGTAGGGGTTCGGCAGGCCGTGGCGGCGCATGACCGTCTGCACGGCTTCGGCCAGCACTTCCCAGGCCGCATCGAGATCGGCGTCCAGGCGCTGCGGGTTCACTTCCAGCTTGCCCAGGCCCTTGGCCAACGAATCCAGTGCGACCTGGGTGTGGCCGAACGCGGTGCCCAGCGCACGCAGCACGGTGGAATCGGTCAGGTCGCGTTGCCAGCGGCTGATCGGCAGCTTGGCGCTGAAGTGCTCGAACAACGCGTTGGCGATGCCGAAGTTGCCCTCGGCGTTCTCGAAGTCGATCGGATTGACCTTGTGCGGCATCGTGGAACTGCCGACTTCGCCTTCCTTGAGTCGCTGCTTGAAGTAGCCCAGCGAGATGTAGCCCCAGATGTCGCGGGCGAGGTCGACCAGGATGGTGTTGGCACGGCGTGCCGCATCGCCGATCTCGGCGACGTTGTCGTGCGGTTCGATCTGGGTGGTGTACGGGTTGAACACCAGGCCGAGGCCTTCGACGAAGCGTTGGGCGAAGGCCGGCCAGTCGATGTCCGGATAGCTGGCGACGTGGGCGTTGTAGTTGCCCACCGCGCCATTGATCTTGCCGGTCAGTTCCACCGCGGCGATCTGCGCACGTTGGCGCTCCAGGCGGGCGACGACGTTGGCGATCTCCTTGCCCAGCGTGGTCGGCGAGGCGGTCTGGCCATGCGTGCGCGACAGCATCGGCTGCGCCGCCTGCGCATGGGCCAGCCTGCGCAGGGTGGCGGCGATGCCGTCGAACGCTGGCAGCAGCACCTCGCGGCGGGCCTGTTCCAGCATCAACCCGTAGGACAGGTTATTGATGTCTTCGCTGGTGCAGGCGAAATGCACGAACTCCAGTGCGGGGGCGAGCTCTGCATCGTCCTTCAGCTGTTCCTTGATGAAGTACTCGACCGCCTTGACGTCATGGTTGGTCGTGCGCTCGATCTCCTTCACGCGGGCCGCGTGGGCGACGCTGAAGCCATCGGCCAGCGCACGCAGGCGGGCCTTCGCGCCGTCGGAGAACGCGGCCAGTTCGACGATGCCGGGTTCGGCCGCCAGCGCCAGCAGCCACTCGATCTCCACCTTCACGCGGGCGCGGATCAGGCCGTACTCGGAGAAGATCGGGCGCAGCGCGTCGACCTTGCCGGCATAGCGGCCGTCGAGCGGGGAGAGGGCGAGCAGGGACGATTCCGACATGGGGGCGGGGAGGGCTGAAAAGGATCGTTTCATTTTACCCCGGGAAGCGCCCGAACCGGCCTGGCGTATCCTGTCGGCCCCGCCAGCCACCGGCCCCGCGCCGGCGCGCAAGCCGTGAATTCCTTCCAGGAGACGGTGAATGACCAGCAAGAAGACCGTGGGCCGCACCCGCGTCGAACACGACAGCATGGGCGAACTGCAGGTCCCCGTGGACGCCCTCTGGGGCGCCCAGACGCAGCGTGCGGTGCAGAACTTCCCCATTTCCGGCCGGCCGATGCCGCGCGGGTTCATCCGCGCGCTGGGCCTGGTGAAGGCGGCGGCCGCAGAGGTCAACGCGAGCCTGGGCTTGCTGCCCAAGGGCGTCGCCAAGGCCGTGCAGGTGGCCGCGAACGAGGTCGCACGCGGCGATCACGACGCCCACTTCCCGATCGATGTCTACCAGACCGGCTCCGGCACCTCCTCCAACATGAATGCCAACGAGGTGATCGCCACGCTGGCGTCGCGCGCGGGCAAGGCGCAGGTCCACCCGAACGATCACGTCAACCTCGGCCAGAGTTCGAACGACGTCATCCCCACGGCGATCCGCGTCGCCGCGCAGCTGGCGGCGGTCGAAGACCTGCTGCCGGCGATCAAGCACCTGCGCAAGACGATCGATGCGCGGGGCCGTGCGCTGGGCAAGGTGGTCAAGACCGGCCGCACGCACCTGATGGACGCGATGCCGCTGACCTTCGGCCAGGAGTTCTCGGCCTGGTCGGCGCAGCTAGCGTCCGCACAGGCACGCATTGAGGACACGCTCAAGCGTGTGCGCCGGCTGCCGCTGGGCGGTACGGCGATCGGCACCGGCATCAACGCCGACGCGCGCTTCGGCGCGCGCGTGGCCAAGGTGCTGTCGTCCTCCACCGGCACGCGCTTCGAGAGCGCAGCCAACAAGTTCGAGGGGCTGGCCGCGCAGGACGATGCCGTGGAGCTGTCCGGTCAGCTCAGTGCCTTGGCTGTCGCCCTGACCAAGATCGCCAACGACCTGCGCTGGATGAACTCCGGGCCGCTAGCGGGCCTCGGCGAAGTGGAGCTACCCGCACTGCAGCCGGGCAGTTCGATCATGCCGGGCAAGGTGAATCCGGTGATCCCCGAAGCGACCGTGATGGTCTGCGCGCAGGTGATGGGGTACCACACCGCGGTGACGGTGGCGGGCCAGACCGGCAACTTCCAGCTCAACGTCACCTTGCCGCTGATCGCGCACAACCTGCTGGAGGCGATGCAGTTGCTGTCCAACGTGTCGCGGCTGCTGGCGGACGATTGCATCGCGGGACTGAAGGTGCGCGATGCGCGGGTGAAGGAAGCGCTGGACCGCAATCCCATCCTGGTCACCGCGCTCAACCCGGTGATCGGCTACGAGAAGGGGGCCGCCATCGCCAAACAGGCGTACAAGCAGAACCGGCCTGTGCTGGAGGTGGCGCGCGAAGTTACCGGTCTGCCGGAGAAGACGCTGAAGCCGCTGCTGGATCCGGCCGTGCTCGCCAAGGGTGGGATCCACGGCAAGGCGGGTGGCGGGGGCGGTTGAGCCTGTCCGCCGCAGTAGGACGACGGACAGGGATCGCCGACATCAGGGTTTGGCCGGCTCCGCGGTGGCGGCGTCGGCTTCGGTCGCCGCATTCTTCGCGGTGCTGTCTTCGCCCTTGATCGCCTGGCCGATGGCGCGGCCGACATCCTGGCCGGCCTCGTGGCTGTCGGTCTGGTCGGTGCGGCAATCCTCGACGTCGCCTTCGTCCATCGACGCGTACGGCTGGAACGCGGGCAGGGCGGCGGCGAGGTCCTGCTGCGCCTTGTACAGGCCCGGCAGGCGGTCGCAGATCTTCATCGCCTCAGCTTCGACCTTCTTGGCCTCGGCCTCGATCTCCTTGTCGATCTGGTCCGGGTTGCCGCTGAAGATGCCCTTCACCGCCGCACCCACGGCCTTGCCGGCCAGCTTCGCGCCTTCCTTGCCGGTCGCGATGCCGGCATCGGCGATGCCACCCAGTTCGCGGTGGTAGGCCACTAGCAGGGCGCGCTGCGCGTCGTTCACGTCGACCGGTTTGCCGTCGATGATGAAGTCGCCCTTGGCCGAGATCTCCGCCTTCGGCTGGCCGGTCGCGTTGAGCGTGAGGTTCTGGCCCCACAGCGCGCCCGAGGTTTCGATGCGGGTGCCGGTATCGGGCGCCTTGTCCTTGCCCGAGCAGGCGGACAGGAGGACGAGGGAGAGCGCGAATGCGAGCGGTGCGAATCGTGTCATGGTCATTCCTTGGAACTCAATGATGTTTCGGGAGATCGATGGCGCCCTTCACGTCTTCGTGGTGCACGCCACCGCTGCCGATGGAGCGCACGGTGAGCGCACCCGCCACGCCGCGGGCTTCCACGCCGCCGGAGCCGATCGACCCGACCACGACGTCGCCGCCGACATCGCGCAGTTCGGCGTCGCCGGAACCGATCGAGCCGATCTCGACGCTGCCGGTGCCACGGGCCAGGGTGAAGTCGCCCGAACCGATGCTGCCGACATGCACCGCGCCGCGCACGCCGCGTGCGGTGACGTCGCCGGAGCCGATGGAAATCACGCGCAGCGCGCCGACGTCGTCGAGTTCGATGTCGCCCGAACCGACCGACACCGCCGCCAGACCGCGGATCCCGCGCGCGGCGACATCGCCGGAGCCGACATCGGCGCTCAACACCGGCGAGCCGGTGACGACCGCATCGCCGGAGCCGACCTTGAGCTGCACGGGGAGGGTGTCGGGCAGGGTGACCGACAGGGTCTGGTAGGCATAGTTGTTGCCGAAGAACACGCCACTGAAGCGCCCCTCGCGCCAGGCGCGCACCACCAGCTTGTCGCCGACGCGTTCCTGGGTCAGCTTCAGGCTGGGCAGCGCATCGGCCTGCGAGGCGCAGGCCTTGCCCTGCAGGGAAACAACCGCGCCGGGCGACGCATCCACGCGCAGGTCGTTGTTCGCGATGTCGAACACGATCGCCTTGGCGCCAGCCGTATCCAGCTTCAGCTGGCGCGGGGCGGAATGCTTGCAGTGTTCGTCCTGCGCGAAGGCGGGCGCGGCCAGTAGCGCGGTCGCGAGGAACAGCAGGGAGAGGTTGGTCGGCAGGCGCATGCGGTGGGTCTCCGTGTCGCGAGGATCAGAAGTTCCAGTCGGTCTGGCTGGCGCAATCATCCACGTCGGCCTGGTCCATGCTCGCGTAGGGCTTGAACTCCGGCACGGAGGCCGCGAGCGCCTGCTGCGCGGTGAGCAGGGCTGGCAGGCGACTGCAGAGCTGGTCGACCATCGGCTTGATCTTGGCCTTGGCCTCCGCGCCGACCTGCTTGCCGATCTCATCGCCGGACTGTCCCGACAGCACGCCCTTGAGTGCGCTCGCCGCCGCATCGATGCCGACTTTGGCGCCTTCCATGCCGATCGCCATGCCGTCGCCGACCACGGTGATCATCGCGCCGCGATAGGCCAGCACCTTTTCTTTCTGCTCGGGCGTGGTCGCCACGGACTTGCCTTCGATCAGCAGGTCGCCCGTGGGTGTGATCTCCGCCTTCGGCAGATGCTGGTTCTCGTTGCGGTTGAGGGTGAGGTTCTCGGTCGCCAGTTTCTTGCGTGCCTCGTCGATCTCGCTCTGGGCCTTCTGCAGCTCCTGACTGGCTTCGCCCAGGCCCTTGCGGGCTTCGTCCATCGCTTCCGCGGCGATGCCGGTGGGGGCGTTGTCGTTCTTGTCCTGGGCCGGTTGGCAGGCCACCAGCGCCAGGGCGGCAACCAGGGGGAGCGTGCGCAGGAAGGCAGTGCGGGGCATGGGTCGTCCTCGAGGATGTAGAGAGAAGGTGGCGGCCGCAGCCGCCACCGGGTCCAGGCTTATTCGCTTTCGCGCCAGCGGCGCAGGTAGATCGCACCGACGATCAGGGCGACACCGATGGCCGCACCGATCCAGATGTCCGCCGAGGCGAAGGCTTGCCAGCTGCGGGTCAGGTCGATCGCGTTGGCCAGTTCATCGGGCGTGTTGATCTCGGCATGCGCGCTGGCCGCACCGCCCTGCAGGGTCGGGAACCAGGCGCCGGGGACCACGCTCAGCAGGCCGCGGTAGACCACCGTGTACCAGACCAGATCATGGCGGATGTTCAAGCCCGGCAGGATGTCGGTCATGCTGATGATCACGCAGGCCAGCACCGGCACCAGCACGGCCCACAGGAACGGCTTGCTGCGTGCCCAGGCGGAGCAGAACATCAGCCAGCCGATCGCCGGCAGCGACCAGAACACATAGACCGGCAGCGAGCTCAGCACCCCGCCGATGACGCGCAGCGGATGCGAGTGGGTGAAGATCGCACCACCCGCCGGCAAGCCGTTGATGCTGATGGTCAGCGCCGAGATCAGCCACATGCACAGGCCGATCAGGATGCCGACGATCACCGCCAGCAGCGGGGCCAGGACCAGCGCCCAGGCCAGCTTCGACAGCACCATGTGGGTGTCCGAGACCGGCAGCGACTTCCAGAACAGGACACTGCGGTCGCGACGGTCGTCGTACAGCGTGCCCAAGGCGTAGAAGAACACCACGAACGCCAGTACCACGCAGGCCAGGATCACGCCGCCGAGCAGCATGCCGTCGCCGATGCCGCCGACGATCATCTCCGCCTTCCGGGGCGCCTCATCGACGTTGAAGCCGCCGCCGTCCATGGAGCCGTGCGCGGCGATGCTGCCGATGACGGCCAGGATCACGTTGAGTACGACGAAGATGCCGCCGGTGATCACCGGTGCCCAGAAGAAGCCGCCGCGGTTCTCCCAGAACTCGCGCTTGATCAGCCACTTGAACGCGCCCGGCTTGGAGGATTTGCCCAATGTCGAAGTGACGGCGTTCATGCGTAGGTTCCTTTCATGATGGCCACGAACAGGTCGGCCAGGCCAGGGGTACGGGTTTCACCCAGCGGGGCGAGCTGCGCCTGCGGCACGCCGTCGAACAGTAGGACGGTCTTGCCGAAGGGCAGGGCGCGTTCATCGATCGGCTTCAGGGCGCGCGCCTGGTCGGTCGCTTCCGCGCCGCCGACGAGGACCTCGGTGTAACGCTCGGCCACCTCGTCCATCTGCGCGGTCAGCACGATCTTGCCGTCGCGGATGAACATCACGTCGGTGAGGATGTGTTCGATCTCCTCGACCTGGTGGGTGGTGACAATGATCGTCTTCTGCTCGTCGAAGTAGTCCTCCAGCAAGCGCTGGTAGAACTGCTTGCGATAGAGGATGTCCAGGCCCAGGGTGGGTTCGTCCAGCACCAGCAGCTTGGCGTCGATGGCCATCACCAGCGCCAGGTGCAGCTGCACGATCATGCCCTTGGACATTTCGCGGACGCGCAGGTTGGGCTTGAGCTGGGTGTTGGCGATGAAGCGCTCGCACTTGGCGCGGTCGAAGCGGGGATGTACCCCTTCGACGAAGTCGATGGCTTCCTTGACCTTCATCCAGCGCGGCAGCACGGCCACGTCGGCGATGAAGCAGACATCCTTCATCAGCTCGTCACGGTCCTTGCGCGGATCCAGACCTAGCACCTTGAGCTGGCCCTCGAACGGCGTCAGCCCGAGGATGGCCTTGAGCGCGGTGGTCTTGCCCGCGCCGTTCGGACCGATCAGGCCGATGATCTTGCCCGCTTCGATCTCGAAGCTGGTGTTGTCCAGCGCGAGCTTGTTCCTGTAGGCCTTGCGTAGACCGTGGGCGTTGACCACGGTGTTGGCGATTGCGGCATTCATCACTTGTTCCCCTTGGATTGCAGCAGCTCTTCGATGGACAGGCCCAGGCGCTCGATGCGCTCGGCGACGGCCGGCCACTCTTCTGTCAGGAACCGCTCGCGCTCGCTGCCGCGCAGCTTCTTGGACGCTTCGTCGGTGACGAACATGCCCAGGCCGCGGCGCTTTTCCACCAGGGCCTCGTCGGCCAGTTCCTGGTAGGCGCGGGATACGGTGATCGGATTCAGCTGGTACTCCGCCGCCACCTGGCGCACGGAGGGCAGGGCGTCGCCCGGCTTCAGGATCCCGTCCAGCATCATCGCGATCACGCGGTCCTTCAGCTGGCGGTAGATGGGAGCGCCGTCGCTCCATTGGATGGACGTCATGGCTTAGCTCCTCGGACGCAGCGATTGGCCAAAGGAGAAGTAAGGCATGGCCAGCGAAGCCCGGGCCCGACGCTTGTGCTGCTGCGCCTCCGGGTTGCGGTCATCGCCTGCGATCTCGCGGGCATCGGATTCCAGCGCGCTCACCAGCGCGGCGGAATCCACCTCGGCCGTGCGGGCGCCGGTGACGGTCGCCAGCACCCCGATCGCCAGCAGCAGGCCGCCGACGGCCAGGCTGGGCAAGGTGTGGGTCAGTTTCTGGTTCATGGCATCCCCCCCTGAGTTGGGTGAGTGGTGTTGTATTCAACTATAACACCAAAACACAGGGCGTCAACTCCCTTGTGGGGTTTTGTCACCCAACTGAAGGCATACTTGTCATGTTCGTACTAGTGGAGCGGGTCATGACGTCCAAGTTACTGAAATCCTTTGCCTTTGTGGCAATGCTCGGGGCCGCCGCGACGGCCCTGGCGGCGGGTCTGCTCGATGTCAGCTACCGCCCCCTGAGCGGAAAGACCCCCGTGAACCTGAAGGAAAAGTACACCGGGCAGGTGCTGCTGGTGGTCAATACAGCCAGTAAGTGTGGTTACACGCCCCAGTACGAGGGGTTGGAAGCGCTGAACCAGCGGTACGCGGCGAAGGGTTTTGCAGTGCTGGGCTTTCCTTCCAATGACTTCAAGGGCCAGGAGCCCGGCACGGAGAAGGAAATCCAGGAGTTCTGCACGCTCACCTACGGGGTGAAGTTCCCGATGTTCGAAAAGGTGTCGGTGATCGGCGAGAACGCCACGCCGTTGTACAAGGCACTCACCGAAGCGACGGGTACCGCGCCGGGGTGGAACTTCCACAAGTACCTGATTTCCCGCGATGGACGCGTGGTCGCCAACTTCCCGAGCAAGATCAAGCCGGACGATCCCGCGCTGGTCGCCGCGATCGAGCGCGAACTGGCGGCGCCCCGGGCGAAGCGCTGATATCTGCTGCCGTGTGGGGCGGCGGGCATGCCACAATAAGCAGTTAGCGCCATCTACCCGGCGCGGGCTCCAGGAGTGAGAAGGATGAAGCGGTCGGTCCGCGGCATTGCCGCGTTGTTGGGAATCTCGTTTTCGATGCTGGGAGGCAGCGTGTCTGCACAGGAAAAAACCGCGCTGGCCACCGAGCGCGACAAGGTCAGCTACGCCATCGGCGTGGACGTCGGCAGCTCGCTGCAGCCGGTGGGTCCGTTCCTCGACACCGCCGCGTTCGAGCGTGCGATCGTCAACACCTTCGCCGGCAAGCCGCCGCTGATCACCGAACAGGAAGCGCAGGCCACCGACCAGCTGTTGCGCGTGAACCTGGCCGTGGCCGATGGTCAGGCGATCCCCGGCATGCCGCCGGGCAGCACGCCGCCGCCGGTCGACAAGACCAAGGTGGGCCTGTTCCTGGGCACCTACGTTGTCGGTCCGTCGCTGCTGCCGTTCAAGGATGAAGTCGATCCGTCCGTGCTCGCGCAGGCCGTGCGCGCCGTGGCCGGCAAGGACGGCACGCCGCTGATGACGGTGGAACAGGCGCAGGCCGAGATGAAGGCCTACCTGACCAAGCGCCAGGCCGGCGCCGCTCAGCGCAACCGTGACGAGGGCGCGAAATTCCTCGCCGAGAACAAGAGCAAGCCGGGCGTGATCACCACGCCGTCGGGCCTGCAGTACATGGTGCTGCGCCAGGGCAACGGCCAGCGTCCGATGGCGACCAGCCGCGTGCGCGTCAATTACGAAGGCAAGCTGCTCAACGGCGACGTCTTCGATAGCTCGTACGAGCGTGGCCAGCCGGCTGAATTCCCGCTCAATGGCGTGATCGCGGGTTGGACCGAAGGCGTCTCGCTGATGCCGGTCGGCGCGAAGTACCGCTTCTGGATTCCGTCCGGCCTGGCCTACGGCGCGAATGGCGCGCCGGGCGGCAAGATCGGCCCGGATGCGACGCTCACGTTTGACGTGGAGTTGATGGGCATCCTGCAATAGTCGTCGGCTGTAATAGCCACGACTAGGTCCAGGAGGCCGCTGCATGCGAGTAGCCATTTTCGGCACGGGTTACGTTGGGTTGGTGACGGGCACATGCCTGGCGGAAGTCGGGCATGACGTGGTCTGCGTCGATATCGACCCCGCCAAGGTCGACGGCCTGAATCAGGGCATCGTGCCGATCTACGAGCCTGGCCTGTCGCCGATGGTGAAGGCCAATCATGCAGCGGGCCGGCTCAACTTCACGACCGACGCCGCCGCGGCCGTCGCGCACGGCGACGTGCTCTTCATCGCCGTGGGCACGCCGCCGGACGAAGACGGCAGTGCGGATCTGCAGTACGTGCTGGCAGTGGCCCGCACCATCGGCCGCCACATCGAACATCCCTGCACCGTGGTGAACAAGTCCACGGTGCCGGTGGGCACCGCGGACAAGGTCAAGGCCACGATCGAGGCCGAACTGGCGTCGCGTGGCGTCGACGTCGCCTTCGATGTGGTGTCCAACCCCGAATTCCTGAAGGAAGGCGACGCGGTCAACGACTGCATGCGGCCGGACCGCATCATCATCGGTGCCGCGCGCCCGCAGGCGGTGGACAAGTTGCGCCGGCTGTACGCGCCGTTCAACCGCAACCACGAACGCATCGTGGTGATGGACGTGCGTTCGGCCGAGCTGACGAAGTACGCGGCCAACGCGATGCTGGCCACGAAGATCAGCTTCATGAACGAGATCGCCAACATCGCCGAACGCGTCGGCGCCGATGTGGAGCACGTGCGCCAGGGCATCGGTTCCGACCCGCGCATCGGCTGGCACTTCATCTACCCGGGCGCCGGCTATGGCGGCTCATGTTTCCCGAAGGACGTGCAGGCGCTGGCCAAGACCGCGCAGCAGTACGGCTACGCGCCGGAGTTGCTGCAGGCGGTGGAGGGCGTCAACGAACGCCAAAAGGGCCATCTGTTCGAGCTCATCCAGCGCCACTACGACCGGGGCGAGGACGAGGGCGTGCGCGGCAAGACCTTCGCCGTGTGGGGCCTGGCCTTCAAGCCCAACACCGACGACATGCGCGAGGCGAGCAGCCGCCGTTTGCTGGCCGAACTCTGGGAGGCGGGCGCCCGTGTCCGCGCCTACGACCCGGAGGCGCGCGAAGAGGCCGGCCGCATCTTCGGCGAGCGCGACGACCTGGTGTTGTGCACCGATGCCCGCGCCGCGCTGGAAGGCGCCGATGCGCTGGTGGTGGTGACCGAGTGGAAGCAGTTCCGCAGCCCCGATTTCGCACGCCTGCGCGCGACGCTGGCCGATGCGGTGGTCTTCGACGGCCGCAACCTTTACGATCCCGGCGAAGTCGAGGCCGCGGGCGTCGCCTACTACGGGATTGGACGAGGGAGATCGGTGCATGCAGGCTGACCTGCCGCTGCAGCGCGATGCGCTGGAGCATCGCCTGGTGGAGCTGGAAACGCGCCTGGCGTTCCAGGAGCACGCGCTGGGTGAACTGAGCGAGGCCCTGGCCGACGCGCGGGCCGAGAACCAGCGCACCGCGCTATTGCTGCGGCACATGGTGGAAGAGCTGGGCAAGGTGCGGTCCTCGTTGTTCGAGGACCCCGCCAACGAGCCGCCACCGCCCCATTATTGATACGCTGTCGGGACAGTACGTCCCCCTGAAAGACCGATGAGCGATACCCTCCGCGACCAGCTGCTGGGCCTGGGCTTCAAGCCCGCGCCCAAGCCCGAACGCAAACCCGACACGCGCAAGCCTGATGCGCGCAAGCCCGGCCCACGGCCGCCAGGCAAGGGCGGACCGCCGCCGCGCGCCGGACACGGCGGCAAGCCGCGTCCGCCCCAAGGGCAAGGCCAGGGCCAGGGGCGCAAACCGCGCTCGCAGGAAGACATCGACCTCGCCAAGGCGTATGCCATCCGTGCGCAGCGCGAGAAGGACGAGCGAATCGAAGCCGAGCGCGTGAAGCAGGAAGAAGCGCGCCTGCGTCGCGAAGCGAAAGCCAAGCTCGAAGACTTCCTCAAGGACAAGGCGTTGAACGACGCCGAAGCCGACATTGCGCGGCACTTCCCGTACGGCGGCAAGATCAAGCGCATCTACGTCAATGCGGACCAGTTGAAAGCGCTGAACGCCGGCGACCTGGGCGTGGTGCAGCAGAACGGACGCTACCTGCTGGTCACCTCCGCCGTGCTGGCCGAGGCCGAAACGATCTTCGCGCCCGCTGTGGCCCTGAAGGTCGATCCGAACGCGCCCGCCGGGGACGATCCCTACGCCGACCCGCAGTACCAGGTGCCTGACGACCTGGTGTGGTGAGCCCGTCGGGCGACCGCATGCGCCTCTGCCTGCTGCCGGGGCTGGACGGAACGGGTCGCCTGTATGGGCCGCTGATCGAGGCGCTGGGTCTCGACGCGACCGTCGAACCTTGGACGTACGACAGCACCCGCTTCGAGGGTTATGCCGCGTTGGCGGATGCGTGGGAGCCCACGATCCTGCGCCATGACGGTGTCGTGCTGGTGGCGGAGTCCTTTGCTGGACCGTTGGCCGTCATGCTGGCGCATCGGCATCCGGAGCGCGTCAAGGCGCTGGTCCTGGCGGCGACGTTCGTGCATCGCCCGTTGCCGGCGAGTGGCGTGTGCGCGCACGTCGTGCAGCGGGCGCCTGCGATCGCACCCCCATTGTTCGTGCTGGAGCGCATGCTGGCGGGGGAGGGTCTTCCCCCCGCGCTACGCAAGGAGCTCGACGATGTTCTGGATGCCATGCCATTCGAGGTGCTGCGACGGCGCGCGCTCGCCGCACTGCGTGTCGATATGCGCAGGGAGCTTGCCGGCCTGCCTATGCCCGTCCTTTACCTGCAAGCGCGGCACGACCGGTTGATCTGGCCGCATGCAGGTCGCGACGTGCTGCGGTTGGCGCGTAACGCCCGATTGGAGCGCATCACGGCGCCGCACTTCCTGTTCCAGCTCGCTCCCGTGGAGGCGGCTACGGCAATCCGGCGTTTTCTCGACTCGCTCGCCTGAGTGGAGAAGCGTCAGGCGCCGTGCGGCGCCGCGGGACGGACGAGCCATCGCCAGACGATCACGGCGGCCAGCAGCGCGGTGGCGGACGATGCCATGAAGGCGGTCTCGCCACCGAAGCGCCAGAGTTGCCCGGCGAGCAAGGCGCCGCAGACCCCGCCGACGCCTGACGATAGGCCGTAGAACACCCCCTGGCCGTGGCCGTTGAGGCGGCCCGGGAAGAACCGCACCAGCAACTGCATCGCGGCTGCGAAGAACGCGCCGAAGTTGAGCGCATGGGTCAGCTGCGCCAGCATCATCACCGGCGTGTTGTCCGGGAACAGCGCCGTCACCAGCCAGCGCACGGACGCGCTGAGCAGGGCCAGCATCAGCACGCGTGTGGCGTCCCAGCGGCGGAAGATCCGGCTGGAGAGGAAGAACACCACGATCTCAGCCAGCACGCCCACGGTCCACAGCACGCCTTGCGTGCCGGTGCTGTAGCCGTGTTCGGACAGGTATATCGAGAAGAAGGTGTAGAACGGCCCGAACGAGATCTGGGTGAGGAACGCCGCGACGAAGAACGCGATTACCTGCGGTTGCCGCAGGCGTGCACGGAATCCTTCATGCGCCGTCTCCCGGTGGGCATCCGGTTCGTGCGCGTAGCGATTGACCAGCGCGGAGCCCAGTACCGCCGCCAGGACGGGCAGCATCAGCCAGGGCAGGGCGCCGACACCCAACCTGCGCGCATCGATCAGCCAGCCGAACGAGGCGACGACCACGATGAAGCCGATCGAGCCCCAGACCCGGATCAGTCCGTACCGGTCGCTGCGCGTCGCCAGGTGCGACATCGTGATCGATTCGAATTGCGGCATCACCGCGTTGTAGGCGAAGCAGAACGCCGCCATCACCGCGAACAGCCCGACATACTCCCATGGCAGCAGGAACAGGGCGAAGCTGCCGACGGCGAGCGCACAGCCCAGGTGCAGCCACCGGATCGGGTGCGGCGAGCGCGCCGCCAGGGTCGTCCACAGCGACGGCGAGACGATGCGCGTGGCGTACCACAGGCTCATCAGCACGCTGATCGCGGCGACGCTCAGCCCGCGTGATTCGAGGTACAGGCTCCAGTACGGCGTAAACGCGCCCAGCGTGGCGTAGTAGAAGAAATAGAAACTGGACAGCCGCGCGGCGGGATAGACGGCGGCGTGCGCGTGAGTGCCCATCAGCCGCCATCCCTCGGGGGCCGACCGATCGCTATCCGGAGGGGGTGGAGCGACGGCATCGGATGCGGGCCACGGGAGGAGTGGCGCATTCTAGCCGGCGCGACGCACCTCAGTCCGGATCGTAGTCCAGGTTCGACGCCAGCCAGCGCTCGACCTGCGCGACGTCCACGCCCTTACGGCGGGCGTAGTCGGCCACCTGTTCCTTGGAGACGCGTCCGACGACGAAGTACTGGCTCTGCGGATGGCTGAAGTAGTACCCGGACACCGCCGCGGTGGGCAGCATCGCGAAGCTCTCCGTCAACGACATACCGGCGTTCGCGCCAGCATCGAGCAGGCGGAACAGTGAGCCCTTCTCGCTGTGCTCGGGGCAGGCCGGGTAGCCCGGTGCCGGACGGATGCCAACGTACTTCTCGGCGATCAGTGCTTCGTTGTCGAGGGTTTCGTCGGCGACATAGCCCCAGAACTCTGTACGCACGCGCTGGTGCAGGCGTTCTGCCAATGCTTCGGCCAGGCGGTCGGCCAGTGCCTTCAGCAGGATCGCGTTGTAGTCGTCGTGGTCGGCCTCGAAGCGCGCGACGTGCGCATCGATGCCGATGCCGGCGGTGACGGCGAACATGCCGATCCAGTCCTGCCGGCCGGAATCCTTCGGGGCGATGAAGTCGGCGAGGCAGAAGTCCGGGCGTTCGACCGGCTTGTCGACCTGCTGGCGCAGGAAATGCAGGCGCTCTGCTTTGCCATCGGCCTGCAGTTCGACGTCGTCGCCGATGCTGTTGGCTGGCCATAGTCCGAAGACCGCCTTTGCCGTCAGCCATCTTTCTTCAACGATCTTCGCGAGCATCGTCCGGGCATCCCGGTACAACTCGCTGGCCTGCGCGCCGACCACCTCGTCGGTGAGGATCGCCGGATACTTGCCGAAGAGCTCCCAGGCATTGAAGAACGGCGTCCAGTCGATGCAGTCCACCAGCTCATCGAGCGGGTAGTCCTCGAACACGTGCAGCCCCGGCTGGCGCGGCGCGGGCGGTACGTAGTCGGCCCAGCCGCCATCGAACTTCTGCCCGCGCGCCTTCTCCAGCGATACCAGACGCTTGGCGTCGCCTCGGTTCTTGTGGCGCTCGCGGATCTCGGCGTAGTCGGCATCGTTGGCGGCGACGAAGGCCGTGCGCATGTCGCGGGAAATCAGCGATTGGGCGACGCCCACCGCGCGCGAGGCATCCTTCACCCAGACGGTGGGCGCCTTGTAGTGCGGGTCGATCTTCAGCGCCGTATGCGCGCGCGACGTGGTCGCGCCACCGATCAGCAACGGGGTGTCGAAGCCCTGGCGCTGCATCTCACGCGCCACATGGGTCATTTCTTCCAGCGAAGGGGTGATCAGGCCGGACAGGCCGATCAGGTCGGCGTTCTCGGCGCGGGCCGTGTCCAGGATCTTCTGCGTGGGCACCATCACGCCGAGGTCGACGACGTCGAAGTTGTTGCAGGCCAGGACCACGCCGACGATGTTCTTGCCGATGTCGTGCACGTCGCCCTTGACGGTGGCCATGACGATCTTGCCGTTGGATTTCCCGACGTCGCCGGTGCGCAGTTTTTCCTCTTCGATGAAGGGCAGCAGGTAGGCGACCGCCTTCTTCATCACACGGGCGGATTTCACCACCTGGGGCAGGAACATCTTGCCGGCGCCGAACAGGTCGCCGACCACGTTCATGCCGTCCATCAGCGGGCCTTCGATGACGTCCAGCGGGCGCGACGCCTGTTGGCGCGCTTCCTCGGTGTCGCCATCCACGAAGGCGTCGATGCCGTGCACCAGCGCATGCGCCAGGCGCTCGCGCACCGGCTTCTCGCGCCATGCCAGGTTCTCCACCGGCGCTTCGCCCTTCTTGCCCTTGTAGCGGTCGGCGATCTCCAGGAGACGTTCGGTCGCGTCCTTGCGGCGGTTGAGGATCACGTCCTCCACGCGCTCGCGCAGTTCGGCGTCGAGGTCGTCGTAGACCGGCAGGCCGCCGGCGTTGACGATGCCCATGTCCATGCCGGCCTGGATGGCGTGGTACAGGAATACGGAGTGGATCGCCGCACGGACCGGCTCGTTGCCGCGGAACGAGAACGACACGTTCGAGACGCCACCGGACACGTGGCAGTGCGGCAGCGTCTGTTTGATGATCCGGGTGGCTTCGATGAAGTCCACCGCGTAGTTGTCGTGCTCTTCGATGCCGGTGGCGACGGCGAAGATGTTCGGGTCGAAGATGATGTCTTCCGGCGGGAAGCCCACTTCTTCAGTCAGGATGCGGTAGGCGCGGGTGCAGATCTCGACCTTGCGTGCGCAGGTGTCCGCCTGGCCGGTCTCGTCGAAGGCCATCACCACCGCCGCCGCACCGTAGCGCAGCACCTTGCGGGCGTGATCGATGAAGGCTTCTTCGCCTTCCTTCAGCGAGATCGAGTTGACCACGCCCTTGCCCTGCAGGCACTTCAGGCCAGCCTCGATCACCGTCCACTTGGACGAGTCCACCATCACCGGGATGCGGGCGATGTCGGGCTCGGAAGCGATCAGGTTGAGGAACCGGACCATCGCCTTCTCGGAGTCGATCAGGCCTTCGTCCATGTTCACGTCGAGGATCTGCGCGCCGTTGGCGACCTGCTGGCGCGCCACGTCGACCGCTTCCTCGTAGCGCTCTTCCTTCACCAGCTTGCGGAACTGCGCACTGCCGGTGACGTTGGTGCGTTCGCCGACGTTGACGAACAGCAGGTCGGGCGTGATGACCAGCGGTTCGAGTCCCGACAGGCGGGTATGGCGGACGGAAGCGCTCACGCGGCCTGCTCCAGCGACGCGCCGATGCGGCGCGGCGGCAGGCCGGCGACGGCGTCGGCGATGGCCTTGATGTGCGCTGGCGTGGTGCCGCAGCAGCCGCCGACCAGGTTGAGCAGGCCGGACTGGGCGAACTCTTTCAGCGTGGCGGCCATCTCTTCCGGCGTCTCGTCGTACTCGCCGAACGCGTTGGGCAGGCCGGCGTTGGGATGCGCGCTGACATAGGCGTCGGCCACCGTCGACAGGGTGTCGACGTGCTCGCGCAGGTCCTTGGCGCCCAGCGCGCAGTTCAGGCCGATCGACAGCGGCCGGCTGTGTGCGACCGAGGTGTAGAACGCCTCCGCGGTCTGGCCCGATAGCGTGCGGCCGGAAGCGTCGGTGATGGTGCCGGAGATCATGACGGGCAGACGACCGCCGCGCGCATCGAAGACCTCTTCGATGGCGTAGAGGGCGGCCTTCGCATTGAGCGTGTCGAAGATGGTTTCCACCATCAGCGTATCGGCACCGCCCTCGATCAAGCCTTCGATGGCCTCGCGGTAGGTGCCGCGCAGTTCATCGAAGCTGGTGTTGCGGAAGCCCGGGTCGTTGACGTCGGGGCTGATGGAGGCGGTGCGACTGGTCGGGCCGAGCACGCCGATGACGAAGCGCGGCTTGCCAGGGGTCTTGGCCTCGGCGGCATCGCAGCACTCGCGCGCGACGCGGGCACCGGCCTTGTTGAGTTCGTACACCAGGTGTTCGAGGTGGTAGTCGGCCTGGCTGACCGAAGTCGCGTTGAAGGTGTTGGTCTCGATCAGGTCGGCGCCGGCCTCGAGGTAAGCGCTGTGCACGCCGGCGATCACCTCCGGCTTGGTCAGCAGCAACAGGTCGTTGTTGCCCTTGAGGTCGTGGTCGCAGCCGGGGCCGTGTTCGTGCGTGTGCTGCGCATCGCAGCCGTCCGCGAAGCGTTCGCCGCGATAGTCGGCTTCCTGCAGGCCATGGCGCTGGATCATCGTGCCCATGGCGCCGTCGATGATCAGGATGCGTTCTTCTAGGGCCTTGAGCAGCAGCGCGGCGCGGGCGGGGTGCAACCAGGGAAGGGTCTTCATGGCTTCTGGGCGGTCAGCGACAGCACTTCGAAATGGGGCGGGCGGCGTTCACGGGTGACGGTTTCGGCATTGGCGATCTCCAGCCCGGCCTTCTCGGCGAACTTGCGCAGTTCCTTTTCCGAGAAGCCCAGGTTGACGTGGCCGTAGGCTTCCACCACGGAGCGGTGTTCGTGTTTCCCCAGGCTGCTGAGCAGCAGGCGGCCACCCCGGCGTAACACGCGCGCGGCTTCCGACACGGCCTGCGCCGGCTTGGTGGAGTAGGTGAGGGCATGCATCAGCACGACCAGATCGAAACTGGCGTCCTTGAACGGCAGCGCATGCATGTCCCCTTCGCGCACTTCCACGTTGGGGAAACGGCGAAGACGCTCGCCAGCGGCCGCGACCACGCGGGCGCTGGTATCGATGCAGATGTAGCGGTTGGCATGCGGCGAGAGCAGCTCCGCCAACACGCCGTCACCGGAGGCGATGTCGAGGACGTCGCCGGTCTCCAGCAGGGGCAGGGCAGTGCGCGCCAGTGCTTCCCACGTGCGCCCGGGCGAGTAGTGCCGTTCCATGTCGCCGGCCACGCTGTCGGCCCAGTTCTGGTCCGCGGCGCGATTGGCGAGCACGCTGGCCACGCGCTCGGCGTCTTGACGCAGCAGGGGGTCGTCGCTGCCGTCGCGCAGGCTGCGCCAGAGCTCGCGCTGGACGGTGTCGAGGTTGTCCTCGTCGAAGCGGTAATAGGCCGACACGCCGGCGCGACGGTCCCGCACCAGGCCGGCTTCCTTCAGCTTGGCCAAGTGGGTGGATACGCGCGGCTGCGCCAACTGGGTGATGGCGGACAGCTCGGCCACGGTCAGCTCCTCCCGTGCCAGCAAGGTCAGCAGGCGGACTCGGGTGGCATCGGCGAAGACTTTGAGTCGGGTCGACCAGGCTTCCAGATCCATAAATATCTTCCTATCGCGATATAGAGATATTTTGGCGGTCCGCCATGGCTCGGGTCAACCCTCGGCATACGGCCGCGGATGGTCGCGGGTTACAATTGGTATTCAAAGTTTGCCTGCCGAGGGGTAGCCGTGGATTTCGCGTTTAACGAAGAGCAGTTGATGATCCAGGACGTCGCGCGCCGGATCGCCCAGGAGAAGATCGGCCCCAGCGCCGAGCACCACGACAAGACGGGCGAGTTCCCGCTGGAGAACATCCGTCTGCTCGGCGAGAACGGCCTGATGGGCATCGAGGTGCCGGCCGAGTACGGCGGCGCCGGCATGGACCCGATCGCCTACGTGCTGGCGATGATCGAGATCGCCGCCGGCGACGCGGCCCATTCGACCATCGTGTCGGTCAACAACTCGCTGTTCTGCAACGGCATCCTGACCTTCGGTACCGAAGAGCAGAAGCAGACGTACGTGCGCGCCATCGCCGAAGGTCGCGAGATCGGTGCATTCGCGCTGACCGAGCCGCAGTCCGGCTCCGACGCCACCGCGATGCGCTGCCGCGCCGTGAAGCAGGCCGACGGCAGCTTCGTCGTCAACGGCAAGAAGAGCTGGATCACCTCGGGCCCGGTGGCCAAATACATTGTGCTGTTCGCGATGAGCGAGCCCGACAAGGGCGCGCGCGGCATCACCGCGTTCATGATCGACACCACGAAGACGGGCTTCCACCGCGGCAAGACCGAGCCCAAGCTCGGCATCCGCGCGTCGGCGACCTGCGAGATCGAGTTCACCGATTACGTGGTGGGCCCGGAAGACGTGCTGGGCAAGGAAGGCGAGGGCTTCAAGATCGCGATGAGCGTGCTGGACGCCGGCCGCATCGGCATCGCCAGCCAGGCCATCGGCATTGCACGCGCCGCGTACGAGGCCACGATCGCCTACGTGAAGGAGCGCAAGGCCTTCGGTGCGCCGATCGGCACGTTCCAGATGACCCAGGCCAAGATCGCCGACATGAGGTGCAAGCTGGACGCCGCCACGCTGCTGACGCTGCGCGCGGCGTGGGTGAAGGGCCAGGGCCAGCGTTTCAGCAACGAAGCGGCCATCGCCAAGCTCACCGCGTCCGAAGCGGCGATGTGGATCACCCACCAGGCGCTGCAGATCCATGGCGGCATGGGGTATTCGAAGGAGATGCCGATCGAGCGCTACTTCCGCGACGCCAAGATCACCGAGATCTATGAGGGCACCAGCGAAATCCAGCGCCTGGTGATCGCCCGCAACGAGACCGGCCTGCGCTGAGTCCAACACCATCGCCGAAAAAGAGCGCCGCCCCAGGGCGGCGTTCTTCGTTCCGGGACAGGGGCATGCGCGACCCCCGTCTTTGGTCATGGGACCCCGGGGCCAACGGTCGGCTAGAGTGGGCTGATGCGGGGGTGCGTCCCCCGTTTTCCTCCTGGAGACCCCGATGCGCAAAACCCTGATCGTCTGTGCCCTCACGCTGGCCCTCGCCGCCTGCGACAAGGGCAATGCCCCGACTGCCGGCGCCGCTGCCGATGCCGCCGCCCCGGCGGCGTCCGCCGCCGACATCGCCGCCGAGAGCAAGCGCTTGAACGAGTGGTTCGACAAAAAGTACGAAGAACAACTCAAGTTCAGCCCCATCCAGCTGACGTTCCTGGGCCGCAAGGATCTGTACGACCAGGTGGACGACATGTCCGAGAAAGCCACGCGCGACCAGGTCGCCTGGCAGAAGGCCAGCGTCGAAGAGATGGAAAAGACCTTCGCCTACGCCAAGCTCGACGACGAGACGAAGCTGTCCTACGACCTGTGGAAGCTGCAATACGAGAACGCCCGCGACGGCCTGCCGTTCATGGTGGATGGCTATGCGTTCGACCAGATGAATGGTGCGCAGGGCTTCTGGCCGACGTTCCTGATCAGCTTCCACAAGGTTGAGGAGGAATCCGACTACACCGCCTATATCGCGCGTATCACCGCCACCGGTCGCGCCTTCGACCAGCTGCTGGAGCGCGCGCGCGCCTCGGCCGCGCAAGGCGTCCGTCCGCCCAAGTTCGCCTACGAGGGCGTCATCGACCAGGCGAAGAAGGTCATTGCCGGTGCGCCGTTTTCGGCTGGCAAGGACGCGGCGATCTGGGCCGACGCCCAGGCCAAGGCGGACGAGCTCGTGAAAGCGGGCAAGATCGACGCGGCCCGTGCCACCGCATTGAAGGACGAAGCGCGCAAGGCGCTGCTCGAGCAGTTCAAGCCGGCCTACGACCGCGTGATCGCGTGGAGCGAGGAAGAACTGCCGAAGGCTGCGGTCAATGCGGCGGGCGTGGGCACCACGCATCCGAACGGCAAGGCGTACTACGAGTACCAGCTGCGCCAGATGACCACCACCGGCATGACCGCCGAGGAGATCCACACGCTGGGCCTGAAGGAAGTCGAGCGCATCAAGGGCGAGATGACCGCACTGAAGGACAAGGTCGGCTTCAAGGGCGACCTGGATGCCTTCTTCGCTTTCATCGACAGCGACAAGCAGTTCAAGTACCCGAACACCGATGCCGGCCGCCAGGCCTACATCGATGACGCCACGCGTGCCATCGACAACATCAAGAAGGTGCTGCCCCAGTACTTCGGCCTGCTGCCGAAGGCGGATCTGGTGGTCAAGCGCGTCGAGGCGTTCCGTGAGCAGGACGGTGCCGCGCAGCACTACTACCCGGGTACGCCGGATGGTTCGCGTCCCGGTGTGTACTACGCGCACCTGTCCGACATGAACGCGATGCCGAAGCCGGAGCTGGAAGTCATCGCGTACCACGAAGGACTGCCGGGCCACCACATGCAGATCTCCATCGCCCAGGAACTGACGGGCGTGCCGAAGTTCCGTACCCAGTACAACACCACCGCCTATGCGGAGGGATGGGGCCTGTATGCGGAGTGGCTGGCGAAGGAAATGCCGGGCACTTACCAGGATCCGTACTCGGAGTTCGGCCGCCTGAGCTCGGAGATGTGGCGCGCGATCCGCCTGGTGGTCGACACCGGCCTGCACGCCAAGGGCTGGACCGAAGAGCAGGCCGTCGAGTACTTCGATGCCAACAGCGCCGTGCCCCGCGCGGCGATCGAATCGGAAGTGAAGCGCTATCTGACCAACCCTGGCCAAGCCACCGGCTACAAGGTCGGCATGATCAAGATCCAGGAACTGCGCAAGAAGGCCGAGGCCGAACTGGGCGACAAGTTCGACATCAAGGGCTTCCACGACACCGTGCTGGGTGGCGGCGCACTGCCGCTGACGTTGCTGGAGCGTCGCGTGGACCAGTGGATCGCGAAGGAAAAGGCCAAGCAGGCCTGAGCCATTCCGCCGTGCGACACCGAGAACCCCGGCTTCGGCCGGGGTTCTTGTTTGTGGGATCAGTGCGGCGTCGTCAGCAGCGCGAGATGCGCGGGCAGCCAGGCGTCGAACGTCGACGGCGCTTGTCCGGTCAGCGCGGCGAAGTCGTCCGTCACTTCGCCCAGATCGCCCGCGGCGGTCGCGACGTCGAACGAGGTGAAGACATCCGCCAGCACCGGCGGGAGGCCGTGCCCGCGCAGTCCCTCGGCTAACTGTTCCGGTGTCACGCCGACCACGGACAACGGCTTGCCGGTCGCGGCCGCGATCTTCGTGGCGACGTCGCGTGAGGTCAGGGCCTGGGTGCCGGTCAGCGTGAAGATGCGATTGTCGGCGCTGTCGGCCGCCAGGGCGACGGCGGCCGCGCGGGCCAGGTCGTCACGGGCGATGTAGGCGATGCCGCCTTCGCCCGCGGCCGTGACCCATTCGCCGGACGCGAGCGCCGACGGCAGCGTGTAGGCGAGGTTCTCGGCGTACCAGGCATTGCGGAGCAGGGTCCAGCCGAGGCCGGACGCCGCCAGTGCCTGCTCGGTGCCGAGATGGTCGGGCGCGAACGACACACGCGACGTGGCCGGGGAGGGCAGCGAGGTATAGATGACATGCTTCACGTCGGCGTCGGCCGCCGCCTGCACCGCAGCGCCGTGCTGCACCAGGCGCTTGCCCGGCTCCAGCAGGGCGTCGGTGCTGACCAGCAGCACCCGGTCGGCGCCGCGGAAGGCCTCGGCGAGCGTGCCGGGCTGGTCGAAGTCGGCAGCGCGCACGGTCACGCCTTGCGCGGCGAGGTCGGCCAGCGTTTCGGGTTTCCGGCTGGTGGCGATGATGCGAGCCGGCGGGATCTGGAGGGTTTCAAGCAGGTGGTGCACGACGGCGCGGCCGAGGTGGCCGGAGGCGCCGGTGACGAGCAGGGTGGGGTCGGACATGGGAACTCCTTGGCTTGGTAACGGAAAGGACATTGGTTACCCTATGGTAGTAATGGCTTTCGCGCCCACAAGCAGGGCGTTGGAAGTAACCCGGTTACCGCGCGGTAACCGATGCCGGAGCCTGAGCATGACCCTGCACCGCCAATCCCTGATTCTTGTCGAGAACTGCCCGATCCGCGACGTGCTGGACCGCCTCGGCGATCGCTGGACGGTGCTCGTCCTGCACGAGCTGGCGATGGGAACCCTGCGTTTCTCCGAGATTCGCAAGCGCGTCGCCGATATCTCGCCGCGCATGCTCGCTCAGACGCTACGTCACCTGGAGCAGGACGGTCTGGTCAGCCGTGCGGTGTTCCCGACGGTACCCCCGCGCGTCGACTATGCGCTGACGCCGCTGGGCGAATCGTTCTTCGAGCGCGTGGAGATGCTGGCCGAGTGGGCGTCCGATCATCACGACGAGGTCCGCGCCGCGCGCAAGGCTTACGTGGCGCCGGCCGCCAACGCGCCGAAGTAGGCGTAAAAAAAAGCCCCGGCATGACCGGGGCTTCTTCCTTCCGCTTGCGAACGGCTCAGTGGCCGCTGGCGGGTTCCGCCGGCAACGTGCCATCGGCGTCGCGTGCCTGTTCGCGATCACGATCGTGCGCATGATCGCGGGCCAGGTACAGGTAGAACGCCGGCAGCACGAACAGGGTGAACATCGTGCCGATGGTCATGCCCGAGGCGATCACCACGCCCATCGAGAAGCGCGAGGCCGCACCGGGACCGCTGGCGATCAGTAGCGGGATCATCGCGAACACCAAGGCGGCGGTGGTCATCAGCACCGGGCGCAAGCGGATGGCCGCGGCTTCTTCGATGGCCTCCCGCTTGGACAGACCGCGCTCGACCTGCAGCTTGTTGGCGAACTCCACGATCAGGATGCCGTGCTTGGAGATCACGCCGACCAGCGTCACCAGACCCACCTGGGTGTAGATATTGATGCTCATGCCAGGGAAGGCTTCGATCTGCATGAACCCCAGGATGCCGCTGAGCAGGGCCAAGACGTTGAGCGTCAACAGCGCGCCGCAGATCGCCATCGGCACGGTGAGCAGCATGATCAGCGCATCGCGGAAGCTCTCGAACTGCGCCGACAGCACCAGGAAGATCACGATCAGTGCCAGCGCCAGCGTCACCAGCATGGCCGCGCCTTCCTGCTTGAACTGGCGCGACTCGCCGGCGTAGTCCACCGAATACCCCTGCGGCAGGATTTCCTTGGCCGCCTGGTCGAGGATGGCCAGCGCCTCGCCCTTGCTGACGCCGGGGCGGGGAGCGAAGGTGATCGACACCGCGTTGAGCTGCTGGAAGCGCTTCAGCGATTGCGGCTGCGCGCTTTCCTTCAGCGTCACGATGGTGGACAGCGGGATCAGTTCGCCGTCGCGGGTGCGCGTGTAGTAGTTCTCCAGGTCGCTGGCATTCAGGCGGTCGCTGCGCTGCACCTGCGGGATCACCAGGTACGAGCGGTTCTGCATCGCGAAGCGGTTGGTGTAGCCGCCGGACAGCATCGCCGCCATGTCGGCCGCCAGCGTGCGCATGTCGATGCCCAAGCTGGCCGCCTTATCGCGGTCGATGTTGACCTCGATGCGCGGTTTGTCGATCTTCAGGTCCTTGTCGAGGAAGATGAAGCGCTTGCTCTCCATCGCCTTCATCAGGATCTGGTCGGCGAGTTCGGCGAGCTGGCTCAGTTCGCCGACCCCGCCGATGACGAACTCGCCACCGCCGCCGTCGCCGCCCGCGCTGGGGAGCGAAGGCGGCACCAGGGCGAAGATGTTCAAGCCGCTGACCTGGCTCATCTTCGGCTGCAGTTCCTGCTGGAGCACGGCATTCGTCGACCGGTCGCGCTCGCTCCAGGGCTTCAACACGAAGCCGGCCATCGCCATCGGGCTGGCGCCGCCACCGCTGCCGCCGAAGCCGCCGTTGAACAGGAAATAGTCCTGCACTTCCGGTACGCCCTTGGCGATCGTGGTGACTTCCTCCGTGTAACGCTCCACGTAATCCAGGGTGGAGTAGGGGTCCGCACTGGCGACCGAGAAGATGAAGCCTTCGTCTTCCAGCGGTGCGGGCTCTTTCGGCGCGGTGATGTACAGGAACACGCACGACACCAGCACCAGCAGGCCGAGCACGCCGATCACCGACTTGGTTTCCAGCGTGCCGTGCAGGCGCCGCTGGTAGCCGGCGTTGAGCTTGTCGAAGCGCGTGTCCAGCCACTTCTCCAGCTTGCCCTTGCCGCCTTCGCTATGCGGCTTGAGCAGCTTGGCGCACATCATCGGGCTGAGGGTCAGCGCGATCACGCCGGACAGCAACACCGAGCCGGCCAGGGTGAAGGCGAACTCGGTGAACAGCACACCAGTTAAACCGCCCTGGAAGCCGATGGGCAGGTAGACGGCCACCAGCGTGGTGGTCATCGCCACGACCGGCCAGGCGAGCTCGCGCGCGCCCTTGATCGCCGCATCGTAGGGCGACATGCCTTCCTCGATGTGGCGATGGATGTTCTCCAGCACGATGATCGCGTCGTCGACCACGATGCCGATCGCCAGCACCATCGCCAGCAGGGTCAGCAGATTGATGGTGAAGCCCATCAGCAGCATCAGGAACAACGCGCCCACCAGCGACAGCGGCACCGTCACCGCCGGGATCAGCACGCTGCGCAGCGAACCCAGGAACAGGAAGATCACCACGATCACGATGATGACCGCTTCCACGATCGTGCTCACGACTTCGTCGATCGCGTCCTGGATCTGCTCGGTGCTGTCGTAGGGGATGGTCGCCTTGATGCCCTCGGGCAGCTGCGGGACGATCTCGTTGTCCCACAGCGTGCGCACGTTCTTGATGACGTCCAGCGAGTTCGCGTCGGGCGACACGAAGATGCCCATGAACGTCGCGGCCTCGCCGTTGATGCGCACCGAGGTGCCGTAGCTTTCCGAACCCAGCTGCACGTCGGCCACGTCGCCGAGGCGGACGATGGCGCCGTTCTGCTCACGGATGATCAGCTGGCGGAACTCGTCGGCATTGCGCAGGTCCGTGCGCGCCGTCATGTCGATGGCAACCATCTGGCCCTTGGTTGAGCCCACCGCGGCCAGCACGTTGTTCGAGGACAGGGCCGTGGACACATCGCTGGCGGTCACCTGCAGCGCCGTCATGCGGTCCGGCTTCAGCCAGACGCGCATGGCGAACGTGCCGGCGCCGAGGATGTCGGCGCGCTGCACGCCCGACACGGTGACCAGCTTGGGCTGGACCACACGGGTCAGGTAGTCGGTGATCTGATTGTTGTCCAAGGTTTCACTGGCGAAGGACACGTACATCGCCGCGATCTGCTGGCCCTGCTGCAGGTCGATCACCGGGTCTTCCGACTCCGGCGGCAGCTGGCCGCGCATCTTGTTGACCTTCGCGGCGATCTGGGTCAGCGCTTCGTTCGGGTCCTGGTCCAGGCGGATGTAGGCCTGGATCTGGCTGACGCCGGCGGAGCTGGTCGAGCTGAGGTACTCGATGCCCTCGGCGCTGGCCACCTCGCGTTCCAGCGGCGTGGTGATGAAGCCCTGGATCAGGTCGGCATCGGCGCCGTAGTACACCGTGCTGATGTTGACCACGGCGTTGCGCAGCTCGGGATACTGGCGCACGTTCAACTCGGTGAACGAGCGCAGGCCGAACAGCAGGATGAACAGGCTGACGACGATCGCCAGCACCGGTTTGTTGATGAAGATGTCGGTGAATTTCATGCCGGCGCTCCGTCAGCGGTTTTCGGGCTTCGGCTGGGCCTCGGTCACCGGCTGCACCTTGTTGTTCACCACCACCTCGGCGTCGTTGCGCAGCTTCAGCAGGCCGGTGGTCGCCACCCGTTCACCGGGCTTCAGGCCCTCGGTGACGGCGATCAGGTCGCCGCGGGTGGCCCCGGTCTTCACGAAGCGCTGGCGCACCACCAGCTTCTTGCCGGTCAGCGGCTTGCCCTGCATGTCCTTCTCGCCCTCGGCGCGCTGCACTTCCTGGATCACGTACACGGCGTTGCCGTACGGGTTGAAGCTGATCGCCGTCTGCGGCACCACCACGACCTTGCGGCTGTCGCCGGTGTCGAAGCCGACGTGCGCGAACGCACCTGGGCGGAGGTTGTATTCGCCGTTGTCGAGCGTGGCCTGGACCTTGAAGTTGCGGGTGGCGGCGTCGACCTGCGGCTCGACGGCGGTGACCTTGCCTTCGAAGACCTGGCCCGGGAGCGCGTCGACGGTGGCGCGGATGGCCGTACCGGGCAGCACCTGACCGACCTGGCGCTCGGGCAGGGTGAAGTCGAGGTAGATCGGGTCCAGCGCCTGCAGGCTGACGATGGGGTCGCCCGGGTTGATGAACTGGCCCAGGTTGACCTGGCGGATGCCGAGCACGCCGTCGAACGGCGCGCGGATGGTCTTCTGCGCAATCAGTGCCCGCTGGGCCTCGACCTGTGCGAGCGAGGTGGCGGCCACGGTGGACCGCTCTTCGGCTTCCGCCTGCGAGACCAGCTTGTCGCGCGCGAGCGCCTGCCAGCGGTCGCGCTGCACCGCGGCCAGCTTGGCCGAGGCTTCCAGCGACTTCAGCACGGCCAGTTCATTGGCGGTGTTGAGCTGGGCCAGCACCGTGCCGGCCTTGACCGGCTTGCCGACGTCGATCGACAGGCTGCGCACGACCCCGCCCGCTTCGGTGGTGACATCCGTGCCGTTGATGGCGACGAAGGTACCCACGGCCTGCTGCGCGTCGACCCATTCCTCTTCCTTGGCCGTCCAGTCGGTGACCGTGGAGGCGGGCTGCGGCATGTTGTCGAAGAACTCGTTCATGCCCTTGCCCATGATGGCCTTGGCGAGGAACACGCCGCCGAAGACGACCACCACGCCGAGCAGCATGAGCGTCATGCGGAGTGGGGTGGAGGGCTTTTTCCGTGCGTTGGGGTCTTTCCGTGTCATGGGGAGGTCTTCAGCGGGTCAGGGAGGTCGTCAGGGCGACGAACGGGCGGGGGCCGGTTCGACAGCATGAAGCGCCGGATTATCACGATTTGAGGCGCCGGCTAGAAGTGCGGTCCGTTTACCTGGCCCATCCCCGCGCATGAGCGTGAGGGAGGGCTGGCCCGTCGGACACGTGGAAAACGGATCATCGCGGTCAGGCAAAGGGATCAGATGCCCTCGATACAAAGAAAAAGCCCCGGCATGGCCGGGGCTTCTTCCTGTCCGTGAAGCGCGATCAGCGGGAGGCCGGCTTGCCTTGTTCCTCCAGGTACTCCTTCGACGGCTCGTCCATCTTGTCGCCCAGCATGCGCCGGACCGATACGAAGAACACCGGGATCAGCAGCAGACCCAGGAACGTGGCGAACATCATGCCGCCGATGACACCGGTGCCGATGGCGTGGCGGGCGTTGGCGCCGGCGCCGGTGGAGATGGCCATCGGCAGCACGCCCATGATGAAAGCGAAGGACGTCATCAGGATCGGGCGGAAACGCAGGTGCGAGGCCGAGATCACCGCTTCGCGCAGCGTCTTGCCCTGCTTGCGCTCCATCACCGCGAACTCGACGATCAGGATCGCGTTCTTCGCGGCCAGGCCGATGATCGTGATCAGGCCGATCTTGAAGAACAGGTCGTTCGACAGTCCGCGCAGCATGGTGAAGGCCAGGGCGCCCAGGGCGCCAAGCGGCACCACCAGCAGCACGGCCACCGGGATGGACCAGCTCTCGTACAGCGCCGCCAGGCAGAGGAACACCACCACGATGGACAGCACCATCAGCAGGGTGGCGCTGTTGCCGGCCAGGATCTCCTGGTACGACATGCCGCTCCAGTCGTAGCCGAAGCCCTGCGGCAGCTGGTCGGTGACGATGTGCTCCATCGTGGTCATCGCCTGGCCGGACGAGCTGCCGGGTGCGGCCGAACCGTTGATGTTCACGGCCGAGTAGCCGTTGTAGCGCGACAGCGAGGGGGGCACCGAGGCCCACGCGGACTGCACCACGTTCGACAGCGGAATCATCGCGCGCCCGCCGGAAGCATCGGTCTGCTGGCTGCTGGGCGTGTAGATGCGGCCCAGCGAGTCGGCGCCGGTGCGGTAGGCGGCGTCGGCGCGCATGTTGACGCGCTTGATGCGGCCTTCGTAGAAGAAGTCGTTGACGTACACCGGCGCCAGCATCAGCTGGATGCCGTTGTAGATGTCGCTGACCGACAGGCCCATCGCCTGCGCCTGCACGCGGTCCACGTGCAGCTGCAACTGCGGCGCGTTCTCCAGCGTGTTCGGCCGGACCGCCATCAGAGTCTTCTCCTGCGAAGCGGCACCGAGCAGCTGGTTGCGCGCGGACATCAGAGCATCCTGGCCCAGACCGGCGCGATCCTGCAGCCACATGTCGAAGCCGCCGAACTGGCCCAGGCCCTGGATCGTCGGCAGGTTCACCACGAAGATCTGTGCGCCCTTGATGCCGTACAGCCGCTGATTGGCCTGCTGGATGAACTCCGGCACGGTCACGTCGCGCTCGTCCCAGGGTTTCAGGCGGATGAAGGCCATGCCGACGTTCTCGCCGCGGCCGAGGAAGCTGAAGCCCGCCACTTCCATCACGCCGTCGAAGCCGTCCATCTGCTGCAGCGTGCCACGCACCTGGTTGAAGACCTGCTTGGTCTTCTGCAGCGAGTTGCCCGGCGGCAACTGGACGATGGCCAGCGCGTAGCCCTGGTCTTCCTCGGGCACGAAGCTGCTCGGCAGCTTGGTGAACAGGAAGCCGGCCAGCACCGTCAGCAGCGCGAACACCACCATCCAGCGCGGCGCATGCTTGATCGCCGAGCCGATGTGGCCCACGTAGGTCTTCTCGATCTTGCCGTAGTACTTCTCGAAGGTGCGGAAGACGACGTTCTTCTTTTCGTGGCTGTCGTGCTCGTGCTGCTTGAGGAAGGTCGCGCACAACGCGGGGGTGAAGCCCAGCGCCAGGAAGGCCGAGAAGGCCATCGAAATGGCAATCGTCAGCGCGAACTGCTTGTAGATCTCGCCCGAGGCGCCGCCCTGCAGCGCCGACGGGATGAACACCGCCGCCAGCACCACCGTGATCGCGATCACCGCGCCGGTGATCTGGCCCATCGCCTTGATGGTGGCCTCGCGCGGCGGCAGCTTCTCTTCGGCCATGATGCGTTCGACGTTCTCGATCACCACGATCGCGTCATCGACCACGATGCCGATGGCCAGCACCAGCGCGAACATCGTCAATTGGTTGATGGTGAAGCCGATGACGCTCAGGCCCCAGAACGTGCCCAGCAGGGCGACCGGGATGACGAGGGTGGGGATGATGGTGGCGCGGAAGTTCTGCAGGAACACCAGCATCACCAGGAACACCAGGATCACGGCCTCGATCAGCGTCTTGACCACTTCCTCGATCGAGATCTTCACGAACGTGGTGGTGTCGTACGGCGAGAACCAGGTGACGCCCTGCGGGAAGCTGGGCTGCAGCTCGTCCATCTTGGCGCGCACGGCCTCGGCCACGTTCAGCGCGTTGGCGCCGGGCAACAGCTGGATGGCGAACGCGCCGACCGGCTTGCCGTTGAACTGGGTGTCGAAGCCGAAGTTCTGCGCGCCGAACTCGACCCGGGCCACATCCTTCAGGCGGACAGTGGAGCCGTCGTTGTTCGCGCGCAGGATGATCTGCTCGAACTGCTCGGGCGAGGTGAAGCGGCCCTCGGCCGACACGGTCGCGGTGAAGGCCTGGCCTTCGGGCGCGGGGTCGGAACCCACCGAACCGGCGGCGAACTGCACGTTCTGGCCGCGCACGGCGGTGAGCACTTCGGTCGCCGACAGGTTGTAGCCCTGCAGCTTGCCCGGGTCCAGCCACAGGTTCATGGCGTACTCGGAACCGAAGTGCTGGGTGCTGCCGACGCCGGGTACGCGGGCGATCTGGTCCAGCACGCGCGAAGCGACGATGTCGTTCAGGCGGTTGCGGTCGATGCTCGGGTTTTCGGACTGCAGGCCCACCACCATCAGGAAGCCGGCGTTGGCCTTGGCCACGACGACGCCCTGGGCGGTCACTTCACTGGGCAGGCGTGGCGTGGCCAGCGAGACCTTGTTCTGCACCTGGACCTGGGCGATATCGGGATCGGTGCCGGTCTGGAAGGTCAGCGTGATCGATGCCTGGCCGGCCGAGCTCGAGCTGGAGCTGAAATACAGCAGGTTGTCGATGCCGGTCAGCTGCTGTTCGATCACCTGGGTGACCGAGCGTTCGGTGGTTTCGGCACTGGCGCCGGGGTAGGTCGCGTTGACGACGACCTGCGGCGGTGCGATGGACGGATAGGATTCCACGCCGAGGTTGAGGATCGAGATCACGCCGGCGAGCGAGATCAGGATCGACACAACCCAGGCGAAGACCGGGTGGTTGATGAAGAACTTGGGCATGGGGGCGGGTCCTTCTTACTCGGCCTTGCCTTGCGCGGGCGCCTGCTTGGCCTGCGCGGCCTTGGCGGCGGCGGCCTGTTCGGCGGTGATGCCCTTCGCGGGCGCGCCTTCCTTGACCTTCTGCAGCCCTTCGACGATGACCTGGTCACCGGCGGCCAGGCCGTCGGTGATCAGCCAGTCCGCGCCCACGGCCTGCTGCGTGGTGACGTTCTTGCGCACGACGTTGCCGTCCTTGCCGACCACCATCGCGTAGGCGCTGGCGGTGTCGCGCTGGATCGCGCCCTGCGGGATCAGGAACGCGCCCTTCTGCTCGCCCAGCGTCGCACGCAGGGTGACGAAGGTGCCGGGCAGCAGCGTGCGGCCCTGGTTCGGCACGGTCGCGCGCAACGACACGCTGCCCGTGGCCGGATCGACGACGGTGTCGGAGAAGTCCAGCGTGCCGGTCTGGTCGATGACCTGGCCGTTCGGCAACACGATCTGCACGGTGCGCTGGCCGGCGCCGGCCAGTTCGACCTTGCCTTCGCCCTGCGCCTGCTGGATCGACTGCATCTCGCTGGAGCTCATCGAGAAGTTGGCGTACAGCGGATCGATCTGGTCGATCGTGGTCAGCAGGGTCGCATCGCCCTGGCCGACCAGTGCGCCTTCGGTGACCTGCTGCTTGCCGGCACGGCCCGAGATCGGCGCGGTGACGCTGGCGTAGCCCAGGTTGATGCGGGCAGTCTCGACGTTGGCGCGGGCCTGCTGCACGGCAGCGGCGGCGCTGCGCTCGGCGGCTTCGGCATTGTCCAAGTCGGACTTGGAGACGAACTTCTGCGGCGCCAGCTGGCGGGCGCGATCGGCGGAGACCTTGGCGTTGGCATAGGTCGCCTGCGCCGAGGCTAGGTTGGCCTGCGCCGCGCTCAGCGAGGCCTGCAGGGGTGCCGGGTCGATCAGGAACAACACCTGGCCTTCCTTCACGTCGCTGCCTTCCTGATAGACGCGCTTCTGCACGACGCCGGCCACGCGGGCGCGCACATCGGAGCTGCGGAACGGCGACAACCTGCCGACCAGGTCGCGCTGCAGGGGCACGTTCTGCGGCGTGGCGCTCAGCACCACCACCTCCGGCGGCGGCATCTGCTGTTGTTCGGGCTTGCTGCAGGCGGCGAGGGCCGCGAGCAGGGCGCTGGCCAGGACGAGGGAACGGACGGGGGACGTCATGGGGAAGCTCCGTTTCTTTTTCTTGGAGACGTGGGGAGGGGATGCAGTGAGCGGATGCGCCGGCCGGGCGTGGGGAGCGGGGCGGCGGTGTCGGGGTGTTCGTCGGACGGAGCGAACGCGCGCAGGAAGGTATCCACGGCGAATGTGGACCAGCGCTGGCGCGCCTGACGGCTGGCGCGATGGGGCACGCCGAAGCGTTGGCGCTCGAAATCCATCCCGACGATCATGCTGAGCAGCAACTCCGCGGCGTAGTGCGGATCGTCATGCCTCAGCCATTCCTGGTCCATGGCGTGTTGCAGCCAGGCGGCGAGGCGCTGGACCAGAGTATCGCAGGCGTCGCGGTACAGGTCGCGAGCCTCCTGCGGAAATTGGTGCGCTTCTGCGGCCAGCAGCTGGCTGGCGGCGACCACCGACGGATCGCACAGGTGCCGCAGGTGCTCCTCGGCGAAGGCCAGCAGCGCCTCGCGCGGTTCCTCGGTGGCGGGCGACAGCTGCGCGGTGGCCAACTCCTGGTGCTCGGCGATCACGCTGCGCAACAGCTCCTGCTTGCTGCCGAAGTGCGCATAGAGCGTCTGCTTCGAGCAACCCGCACGCGCCGCCACCGCATCCATGCTGATGCGGAAGCCTTGTTCGGCCATGAGTTCGCGCACGGCCTGATGGACGCGGCTGCGACGCTCGTCGGGCGCGGAGGGGGCGGGGGAGGGGCGCATTCGGACTAGACTATACCGTCCAGTTTAAAAATTTGACAGCCTTGATTTCAGGGCATTTCCGTGCACAAAGCAGGCGCGCCAGCTTGTTAGAACGGCGTGACGACACGGGGCTCGTCCCATGCGCCACCGCATGGTGCGAAACGTTTGCGGAAGGGCGTCCGACGTCGGGCCGAGGCAGCGTGCCAAACAAATCCGCGGTGCGTTTGCAAGCCGTGCTTATGTGGCCGCGCAGCAAGTCTTGTCATGGTGCCGAGGGATACAATGACCATTCGACTACCAATCGTTGAGCCACTCTCTGCATGAACGCTGCACGCAGCTCCAAGAAAGCCTCGAAACAGACGCCAAAACCGGACGCCTCCAAGGCCACCAAGTCAGTGACCCCGAAGGCGACCCCCACCAAGAAGGTGGCGGCCCGACCGGTGCAGGCGGCGAAGGCCGCGAAGGGCAAGGCAGTGGTGGCGAAGGCGGGCGATGCGTTCTCGCTGTCGCCGATCCTCGATGCGATCCGCAAGCGCGCGTCCGGCGCGGCGGCGCAGGCCGAGGCGCAGACCTTCGCCGAGGCGTTCTACAAGCGCATGGAGGAGGACGAGTACCCGCACCACAGCGCGGAAGGCTGGGCGGCCATCGCCACCGACATGCTGGCGTTCGCCCGCACCCGCAAGGCGGGCACGGCGAATGTGCGCGTGTTCAACGCCACCCAGAAGACGCATGGCTGGGAATCGCCGCATACCGTCCTGCAGATCGTCAACGAAGACATGCCGTTCCTCGTGGATTCGGTGAGCATGGCGTTGGCCGAGATGAGCGTCGGCGTGCATGTGCTGGGCCATCCGTTGGTGCGCTTCACCCGCGACAAAGCCGGCAAGGTGTCGGCCGTGGGCGAGGGCAAGCCCGAATCGCTGATGCTGCTGGAAATCGACCGCCTGCCCGCCGAGGAAATGGCGCAGATCGAGAAGCGCATCCGCACAGTGCTGGAAGAAGTGCGCTCGATCGTCCGTGATTGGAGTTCGATGCGCGAGAAGATGCTCGCGCTGGCCGACGACCTCGCGACCCGCCGCATGCCGGTGGACGACGACGGTCGCCGCGAGGCGCAGGAATTCCTGCGCTGGGCCGCCGCCGACCACTTCACCTTCTTCGGTTATCGCGAATACCGCGTGGAGAAGAGCACCGGCATCCTCGGCGCCGTCGAGGACAGCGGGCTCGGCCTGCTGCGCGAGGGCGACACCACGCCGCCGCGCAACATCAAGACCCTGGCCGCACACTACCTGCCGCAGGGCGGCTCGGTGGATGCGCTGATCCTGACCAAGACCAACCGCCGCTCGACCGTGCACCGTCCGGGCAACATGGACTACATCGGTGTGCTCGAGTTCGACGCGCAGGGCAACCCGATCGCCGAACAGCGCTTCATCGGCCTGTACACCTCCAGCGCCTACAACCGTCGCCCTTGGGAAATCCCGCTGGTGCGCGAGCGTCACGAGTACGTGATGCAGAAGTCCGGTCTGTCGCCCAGCGGCCACAGCGGCAAGGCGTTGCGCCACATCCTGGAGACGCTGCCGCGCGAGGAGCTGTTCCAGTCCAGCGACGAGGAGCTCTACCGCACCGCGATGGGCATCCTCGGCCTGCAGGAGCGCGTGCGCAGCAAGCTGTTCCTGCGCCGCGATCGCTACGGCCGCTTCTATTCGGCGCTGGTCTACATCCCGCGCGAGCGCTTCAATACCGACGTGCGCCTGCGCATCGAGTCGCTGTTGAAAGACGCCATGCGGGGCGAATACGTCGACAGCAGCGTGCTGCTCGGCGAATCGCCGCTGGCCCAGCTGCACCTGACCATCCGCCCGAAGGCGGGTGAGCAGGTCGACGTGAACACCGCCTCGCTCGAAAGCGACATCGCCCACCTGCTGCGCAACTGGCAGGACGACCTGCGCGAGACCCTGATCTCCCGCCACGGCGAATCCAAGGGCCTGTTGCTGGCGGGCGGTTACGGCCGTGCGCTCCCGGCGGGCTACATCGAAGTGGTGTCGCCGGAAGGCGCCGCGCGTGACGTCGAGCACCTGGCCGCGCTGAGGGGCAAGGACGACCTGCGCCTGAGCCTGCACGAGTCGCGCCGCAAGCGTCCGGGCCAGGGCCGCCTGCGCCTGAACCTGTACCGCGAGGAGACGGACATCCCGCTCTCCGACGCGCTGCCGCTGATGGAAAACATGGGCCTGCGCGTGATCTCGGAGCACCCGTTCCGCCTCGAGACGGCGCAGGGTGCACGCTACATCCAGGAATTCGAAGTCGAGCCGGTCAACGGCGCATTCGACGTCGAACGCCTGGCGCCGGCCTTCGAAGATGCGTTCGCCTGCATCTGGCGCGGCGATGCCGAGAACGACGGCTTCAACAAGCTGGTGCTCGGCGCCGGCCTGGCATGGCGCCAGGTCGCGCTGCTGCGCGGCTACTGCAAGTACCTGCTGCAGACCGGCGTGCCGTTCTCGCAGAGCTACGTCGAAGAGACGCTCAACCGCTATCCGCTGCTCGCCCGCCTGCTGGTGGAGCTGTTCGAAGCCCGCTTCGATCCGGCGACCGGCAGCGAGAGCAAGGCGGAGATCAAGGAAGGCCAGGACCGCTTTGCCGCGCAACTGAAGCCGCTGGCTGGCGATGACGAGGCCGCGGCGAAGACGCTGGCGGTGCTGGTCGAAGCCCGTGGCGGCAAGCGCGAGCAGCAGGTCGATGCCGCGCACCAGTCGCTGCTGAAGCTGATGGATCGCGTGTCCAGCCTGGACGAAGACCGCATCCTGCGCGGCTTCATGGGTGCGATCGAAGCCACGCTGCGCACGAGCTTCTACCAGCGCGGCAAGGACGGCCAACCGGCCCACACGATCAGCTTCAAGTTTGATTCGGCGAAGGTGCCGGACCTGCCCAAGCCGCGTCCGTACCGCGAGATCTTCGTGTACGGCCCGCGCGTGGAAGGCGTGCACCTGCGCTTCGGCCCGGTAGCCCGTGGTGGCCTGCGCTGGTCCGACCGTCGCGAGGACTTCCGTACCGAAGTGCTCGGCCTGGTGAAGGCGCAGATGGTGAAGAACACCGTCATCGTGCCGGTCGGTGCGAAGGGCGGTTTCTTCGTCAAGCGTCCGCCCGTGGGCGGCGACCGTGATGCCGTGCTGGCCGAAGGCATCGCCTGCTACAAGCTGTTCATCCAGGGCCTGCTGGACATCACCGACAACATCGTCGGCAACAAGATCGTGCCACCGGTGGATGTGGTGCGCCACGACCAGGACGACCCGTATCTGGTCGTCGCTGCGGACAAGGGCACGGCGACGTTCTCCGACATTGCCAACGGCCTGGCCATCGCGCACGGCTTCTGGATGGGCGACGCGTTCGCCTCCGGCGGTTCGGTCGGCTACGACCACAAGGGCATGGGCATCACTGCGCGCGGTGCGTGGGAATCGGTCAAGCGCCATTTCCGGGCCCTGGGCCGCGATTCGCAGACGCAGGACTTCACCTGCGTGGGCATCGGCGACATGTCCGGCGACGTGTTCGGCAACGGCATGCTGCTGTCGGAACACATCCGCTTGTTGGCCGCCTTCGACCATCGCCATATCTTCCTCGACCCGAATCCGGACGCGGCGAAGTCGTTCAAGGAACGCGACCGCATGTTCAAGGTCCCGCGTTCCAGCTGGGCGGACTACGACGCGAAGCTGATCTCCAAGGGCGGCGGCATCCATCCGCGCAGCGCGAAATCCATCGAGATCACGCCTGAAGTGCGCGCTGCGCTCGGGATCGCCGACGGCGTGAAGTCGATGACGCCGAACGAGCTGATGAGCGCGATCCTGAAGTCGCCGGTCGACCTGCTGTGGAACGGCGGCATCGGTACTTACGTTAAGGCCGCCAGCGAGACCCATGCCGACGTGGGCGATCGCGCCAACAACGGCCTGCGCGTCGACGGCCGCGACCTGCGCTGCAAGGTGGTGGGCGAGGGCGGCAACCTGGGTCTGACCCAGTTGGGCCGCATTGAAGCGGCGCAGCACGGCGTGCTGCTCAACACCGACTTCATCGACAACTCCGCCGGCGTGGACACCTCCGACCACGAGGTGAACATCAAGATCCTGCTCAACGGCGTGGTGCAGGCGAAGAAGCTGTCGATGGACGCCCGCAACAAGCTGCTGGCCGACATGACGGACGAAGTGGCCGACCTGGTGCTGTGGGACAACTACCGCCAGAACCAGGCCATCAGCCTGATGGAGCGCATGAGCGTCTCGCGCCTGGGTTCCAAGCAGCACTTCATCCAAACCCTGGAATCGCAGGGCCTGCTGGATCGGCAGATCGAGTTCCTGCCCTCCGACGCCGAGCTCGCCGAGCGCAAGGCGCGCGGCCAGGGCCTGACGCGTCCCGAACTGTCGGTGCTGCTGTCGTACTCCAAGCTGGTCGCATTCCAGCAGTTGCTGGAGTCTGACATCCCGGAGGATCCGTATCTGTCCAAGGAGCTTCAGCGCTACTTCCCGCAGCCGTTGCAGAAGAAGTACGCCTCGGAAATGGAGAAGCATCGCCTGAAGCGAGAGATCATTGCCACGGCGGTCACCAACACGACCATCAACCGCATGGGCGCCACCTTCCTGCTGCGCATGCAGGAAGACACCGGCCGCTCGCCGGCGGAAGTCGCCAAGGCGTTCACCATCACCCGCGAGACGCTGGATGCGCGGGCGCTGTGGAACCAGATCGACGCGCTCGACGGCCTGGTGCCCGAGTCGGTGCAGATCGACGCCCTGCAGGTGATCTGGCAGGTGCAGCGCAACTTCACCCGCTGGCTGCTGACCCGCCAGGGTCCGATCCCGGCGATCGCCACGGCGGTGGAGCGCTACCACGACGGCTTCAACGAGATCCGTGCCGCCGACGGCGTGCTGCCGGATTCGCTGCGCCCGGCGTACAACGCCAGCCTGCAGGATTGGAAGGACAAGGGCCTGCCGGCCGCGCTGGCCGGTCAGATCGCCGCGCTGCCGTACCTGGAGCCGTCCTGCGACATCATCGAACTGGCGCGTGCGCGCAAGCTCAAGCCGGTCGAGGTGTCGAAGGTCCATTACCGTCTGGGCGAGGCGCTGCACCTGCCGTGGCTGCAGGACCAGATCGAAGCCCTGAAGGTCGATGGCCGCTGGCATGCGGTGGCACGTGGCGTGCTGCGCGACGAACTCGCCGCCCACCAGCGCACCCTGACCAACCAGGTGCTCTCGCTGCCCGGCGGCAACGCCGACGCCAAGGTCAAGGCCTGGCTGGGCCGCGACGATGCGGGCCTGCGCTTCACGCTCAACATGCTCAATGAGCTGGCCGCGCAGAAGACGCTGGACTACCCGACGGCGTCGGTGGCGGTGCAGCGACTGGGCCAGCTGGCGTCGCAGGGCTGATGCCCGGCATCGCCCTTCGCGGCTAGAATCGGGGCGGCCCTAGGGTCGCCCTTTTTCTTTCAGGAGACAGGTGCATGCGCAGGACCGCAGGAAGCGTGTTGTTGCTCGCCATGGCGCTCGCCGCAGGTGCGACGGAACCGCGAAGGGAGATCGGTCGGGTCGAGGGGGTTCCGGTCTATGCCGACCAGATTGGCGGCGTAACGCCGCAGGCGCGGGCGGAAGACGCGCGTCGATTGTTCATGGCACCGATCCTCCGGTCCTGGATGCGGGCTCACGCGCACGCCGCCAGACCCACCCCCGCACAACGCGCGGACATCGAAGCCGCGATCGAGCGCTACGCAACCTGCAGCGGCAATGGTTACCGGTTGCCGGACGATGCCGCGCAGCGCGTGATGGTGGTTGACATGCTGGCCGGCAACATCGCGCTCCAGCGACGCTTGTACGCCGAGTTTGGCGGGGGGCGTCTGCTGTTCCAGCAGGCGGGTGTCGAAGCGTTCGATGCGACGCGCGTGATGCTCGAGCGTGCGGAAGCCGAGGGCCGTCTTTCCTTCAATGACCCTGAGACCAGGACGTCCGCATACGATTACTGGACCCGTGACCATGGCGCGTTCATGATCACCGAGCCGGCGAAGATCAAGGATGCACTCGATGCGACCTCAATGATTGCCCGCTGCCCCACGACCTGACCGCACGCGCCGCCGACTGGAGCCACGGATGTCCGCACCACGCATCGCCTTCCTCGCCAGCCCCACGCCCGAGGCGCAGGACGCCCTGGCCGCGCTGCAGGCCGAACACGGTGCGCATTCGCCTGACCAGGCCGATGTGCTGTGCGCGCTCGGCGGCGACGGTTTCATGTTGCAGACGCTGCACCGGCACGGCGCGCTCGGCAAGCCGGTGTTCGGCATGAAGCTGGGTACGGTCGGCTTCCTGATGAACCATTACCGGCCCGATGGGCTGGTCGAACGGATCGCGGCGGCCGAACCCGCCAAGTTGCGCCCGCTGGAGATGCAGGCGCTGACGGAATCCGGCACCACGACATCGTCGCTGGCCTACAACGAAGTCTCACTACTGCGACAAACGCGTCAGGCCGCCCATATCCGCATCGACCTCAACGGCGAGACCCGCCTGGACGAACTGATCTGCGACGGCGTGCTGACCGCCACGCCCGCTGGCAGCACGGCGTACAACTTCTCCGCGCATGGGCCGATCCTGCCTCTGGGCTCGAACACCGTCGCGCTGACCCCGATCGCGCCGTTCCGTCCGCGCCGCTGGCGTGGCGCGATCCTGAAGGCTGACACCGAAGTGCGCTTCCGCGTGCTCGACCCTTACAAACGACCGGTCAGCGCCACCGCCGATTCGCACGAGGTGCGTGATGTGGTCGAAGTGACGATCCGTGAATCCCGCGATCGCATGGTCACGCTGCTGTTCGACCGCGAGCACAACCTCGAAGAGCGGATTCTCAGCGAGCAATTCATGACCTGAGTCGCATTGTCCCAGGGGACAATGCGATTCCGCCGCACTGCGGCTTGCCGCCCCTGCATGCGCATGCTATCCAGCGCCGCGTAGCGGTTCGGTTCGCATCCGCCCGGGGAGGGGTTCCGATGCAGTTGAAATGCGCTTTGGCGATCTGCGCCTGTCTTGTCGTGGCCGACGCAGCGGCCTGCAACCTGTCCACCGGTACCACGCCCTTTGCCGTCGCCGGTTCATCCGCGGTCGACGCAGGGGATGCCCTGCGCGCGCCAGGGCTGGAGATGGTCAGCCTGACGCGCGGCATCAACGGACGCGCGTCCTGTGATGCCAGCGGCCTGCTGACGCTCAGCGTGGAGTGGCCGCGTGGCACGGACTACAAGCTGCGCGACCTGGGTTTCGAGTTCCGGGTGGTAGCGGGCGAGGACCGGTGGTCGATCTTTCCGAAGACGCCCGTGGCCGGTCGCGTAGACGGGCGTCGGAGCGAGTTCGTCTTCCTCTGGCAGGATGGCCCGCCTGCGGAGCAGCGGCCGATCGACCTGGTGGTGGAAGTGCGTGCGGTGACGCCGGACAACCGGCGTGGCCCGCCCGCCCAGCTGCGTATCGCGGCCGCGCCGGGTAGCTAGCGTCTCACGCAGTGCGCGCGGGATGGCGGATACTGTGCGCATGCCCGACAACACCCCCCGACTGCTGACCGTCGCCGTCACCTCGCGTGCGCTGTTCGACCTGGAAGAGAGCCACGCGCTCTACGAACGCGAAGGCGTGCAGGCCTATAGCGACTACCAGCGGGCCCACGAAGACGACGTGCTGGCGCCCGGCATCGCGTTCCCGGTCGTGCGCAAGCTGCTCGCGCTCAACGCCGGCGCTCCCGACGATACGCCGCGGGTGGAAGTGATCCTGCTGTCGCGCAACTCCGCCGACACCGGGTTGCGCATCTTCAACTCGATCCAGCATCACGGTCTGGGCATCGTGCGCGCCACGTTCACGGCCGGCGAGGCGACCTGGCCGTACGTCAAACCGTTCGGCACGGATCTGTTCCTGTCGGCCAATCCGGAATCGGTGCGCCGCTCCCTGGAGCACGGCATCGCCGCCGCGACCATCCTGCCGGCCAGCGCGCCGCAACAGCAGCGGCATGAGCACCAGCTTCGGATCGCGTTCGACGGTGATGCGGTGATCTTCAGCGATGAAAGCGAGCGCATCTCGCGCGAGCAGGGCGTGGAAGCCTTCGGCAAGCACGAGCAGGCCCGCGCGCGCGAGCCCCTATCCGGCGGTCCGTTCCGCAACTTCCTGTCGGCCCTGCATCAGTTGCAGCAGGTGTTTCCGGCGGATGAGCGTTCGCCGATCCGCACGGCGCTCGTGACGGCGCGGTCGGCGCCTGCGCACGAGCGGGTGATCCGCACGCTGCGCGAGTGGGGCGTGCGCCTGGACGAAGCCCTTTTCCTGGGGGGGCGCCACAAGGGGCCATTCCTGGAAGCCTTCGGCGCCGATATCTTCTTCGACGACTCCCAGCACAACATCGACAGCGCCCGCCATCACGTCGCCGCCGGCCACGTCCCCCATGGTGTCGCCAATCCCTGACGTTCGGGTAATCCGCGCTACAGCGGCAGTCGGATATCGGTCAGCCGCCAGCGCAATCCCTGGCGGGTGAACACGAACACGAGTGGGTCGCCGTCAGCGTCGTGGATGGTGGCGGTGAACCGCGACGGCGATTCGTACCGGTGAGTGGCAGCTTTCAGCGGATCGGCCGGCACGGCGGGTGCGTACGTGTCCCCGCCCACGGTCTCGCCGACGGCACGCTTCCAGGTCGCGCGGCCTTCCAGGATCGCGGCGATGCCCATCGGCGTCACCAGCGTATCCACCCCGCGGCCGAGCAGGCTGTTCGCGATCGAAAGCGCGGCGGCACCGAACAGGTTGGACGCGACGTCGGTACCTGCGCGTCGCGCCAGCGCGTCCTCCACCTGGGCCCGCAGGTTCACCCGCAACGCGGGAAAGTCGACGTGTTTCTGCAGGCGGCCGGTGTCCTGCTCGGCCAGGGCCGTGCGGATGCCATGGATAGCCAGATACGGTCCGGCGGCGACATAGGCGGCCAGACCGAGGATGACGGCCAGCAGCAGTCCGATCACGAGCGACTTCTTCATCGGCAGAGTCTCCGGGTCAGAACTCCAGGTCCAGCGAGGCGCACAAGTAGTCAACGAACGGCCCGAGGGCCTTCAGGTCGCCCGCGACGGTCTGGCGCAGCCGTGGCCCCGTCATCGTCGCATCATCCACTGATCGCCAGAACACGAAGTTGCGGTGCTTGAGGTCTTCGATGAACTCGAAGTCGGCGGGGAACCCGCGCGGTGCCCGCACGAGCTTCTCGCTTTCCTCGAATTCGAACTTGCGCCGGAAGGCGGTCTCGTGCGCGGCTTTCTTCCAACTGCCTGGGTTGTCGAGAATGAACTGCCGCACACGACGCTGGGTATCCGGTTCCGGATGCCAGAGGCCGGCGCCCACGAAGCATTCGCCCGGTTGCAGGTGCAGGTAGAACGACGGCGCAGGGACCTGCTTGTGGCGCTCGTGGAACAGGCGCGCGCCCTGCCAGGACTTGTACGGCGACTTGTCGTTGGAAAAGCGCGCATCGCGGTAGATCCGGAACAGCGAACCGCCGACGGTCTTGGGGTCCGACCGGAAGTGCAGGCTGACCGCGGCAAGATCGGGTTGCAGGTCGGTCAGCAGCCGGAGGAACGGCTGGCGCACGTTGTCCTCGTACTGGGCCTTGTGTGCGTTGAACCAGGTCTTGTCGTTGTGTCGCGCCAGCCCGCGCAGGAACTTGAAGCTGGCATCGGAGAAGTAGGTGGCCATGTGCCGATTGTAGTCAGGCCGGTGTCAAATGGCCGACAACGCCGCCCTCAATGAGGCCGTCCGCGTCAGAGGCTGGCGCCCAGGTCGTTGCGCCATTGCTGCACATGATCCAGCAGGGCCAGGCGCGGACCATCCCCGGCGTGGGCCAGGCGCAGTGCAGCGACTTCCTGATCGAACGTGGCGAAGTCCAGTTCGGAAAGCCCGCTGTCCGTCTGCAGGCGCGTGCGGCGGTAGTCGTCCCAACGCGCACGCTCGGCCGCGTCCAGCGTGCCCGGCCAGTTGCGTGCGCGATAGCGGAACAACAATTCGGGCAGGCGCGGATCGCGGAAGCCGAAGTCGCGCTGCCCGAGCAGGGCAGGCGGTGTCGTGCGCACGTCCGTGAAGCGACGCTTGTCGGCGTCGGCAAGGAAACCGTCGTACAGCGAGCCATCGACGTCACCCGGCGGATAGTCCTGGGCGGCGGCAAACACCTGACGGACCTTCTCCGCCAGCAGCGGGCCGGCCTGGCGCAGCACGTCCGCATGGCGGGCGACACGGTCGCCATCGATGCCCATGCGCTGCAGGTCATCAGGCCGCAGGTGCGCCCATGCGACCAACGCAGGTGCCTTGTTGAGGTGCACTTCCTTCAAGGGGACGCGCTGCTCGCCCTCGGGCAGGTCGGCAGCGGGTGTGTAGAGGCGGTCGGCGATGTCCTCGGGCGCCATCGCCAGCAACGGTGCCGGGTCGCTGTCGAGATCGAACACCACGATGCGGCTGTCGAAGCGCGGATGGCGGGCGAGCGGCAGCACCGGTGCGGCGCACAGGCGGCTGGCGGGATAGCGCTGGGATACGTGCAGGACCGGCTGCATCGCCGTGGTGTCCAGCAGCCGTGCGGCAAAGCGCTTGTCTCGCAGTTGCAGTGCGTAGTCCCACAAGCGAGGCTGGGCCTGGCGCATCAGGCGGGCGAGACCGATCGTGGCGAACACGTCCGACAGCGCCTCATGCGCGTCGCCATCGCGCACGTGGTTGGTCATCGCGAGATGCTCGAGCTTGAAGGAGGTCGCGCCATCCTCGCGCCGGGGCCAGGTGATCCCATCCGGGCGCAAGGCCCGCATCAGCCGCATGACATCGAGCAGGTCCCAGCGCGAATTGCCACCGCGCCATTCGCGCTCATACGGCTCATGGAAGTTGCGGAACAGACCGTGACGGACGAACTCGTCGTCGAAGCGCAGGCTGTTGTAGCCCAGGGTGCAGGTCTCGGGCCGGGCCATTTCATCGGCGATGCGCGCGAAGGCCTCCGCTTCGTTCACGCCTTCGCGAAGCGCGTGTTGCGGGGTGATGCCGGTGATCAACGTCGCCACCGGCGATGGCAGCAGGTCGTCCGCCGGTTGCACGAAGAAGCTGATGGGCTCTTCCACCACGTCCAGCGCCGGTGTGGTGCGCACCGCCGCGAACTGCGCCACGCGGCTGCGGCGCGGGTCCGCGCCGAACGTCTCGAGGTCGTAGAAGAGGAAGCTCGCGGTCACGCCGCGGTGTCTTCCAGCAGGGGCAGGGTGGCCAGCACGTCGGCATCCACGGCCGCCCAGTCCACCTGGTCGAGGCCGGCGCGTCCGGCCGTATGGCGAACCAGCAGGGACCGCTGGAGCTCGCTGCGATGCTGGGCCAGGGCGTAGGGGATCCGCATGAAACTGACCATCGTGTAATGGGGCACGAACCGGCCAGGGTGGCGCTGCTGCAGGGCCAGTTCGAGTTCGCGCTGGAGCAAGAAGCCGCTGTCGTCGACCTTGTCGCGCATCTCGACATAGTTCTCCAGCGCCATCTCCTGGATCGCGAGCGCGTTCGGCTTGCGCTCGGCCTCGAAGGCGGCAAAGGCGGCGGCGCGATCGTCGCTGGCCTGCAGGTGCCGGGCCAGCGCGACGCAATCCTCGAAGGCGCAGTTCATGCCCTGCCCATGGAAGGGCACCATCGCATGCGCGGCATCGCCGAGCAGCACGGCCTGGCCGCCCAGGTGCCAGCGATCAAGGTAGAGGGTCGCGAGCAAGCCGACCGGGTTGGCCTCCCAGTCCTGTTCCAGTGCCGGGATCAGCGGCACGGCGTCGGGGAAGTCGCGCAGGAACAAGGCCTTCGCCTCGGCCCCCGTGCGCACGCTGGCGAAGCTCGGATCGCCTTCGTTCGGCAGGAACAGGGTGACGGTGAAGGTGCGCTCATCGTTGGGCAGCGCGATGCACATGTAGTGCCCGCGGGGCCAGATATGGAGCGCGTTGGCCTCCATGACGAAATCGCCGTCGGGCGTTGGCGGGATTTCCAGTTCTTTGTAGGCGTGGTCGAGGAACTCGGTGCGTTCGCCCAAGTCCTCGCGCGCCTGCATCGTCGCGCGCAGCGCCGAGCCTGCGCCATCGGCACCGACCAGGGCCGAGAACGCGGCGTCGATCCGGCGGCCATCGCGGTCGTCGACGAAGCCGGCCACCGATGCGTCGAAGTCGACGCGGTCCAGCCGGTGGTGGAAGTGCAGGGTGGCACCGGCCTGCTCGGCGAGATCGAGCAAGGTGATGTTGAGGTCGCCGCGATGGATCGACCAGATCACTTCGGAATCGTCGCGACCGTAGCGCTGCAACTGCTGGCGTCCGTCCAGGGCATGCACCATGCGGCCGCGCATCATCACCGCCTGGCGCATCACCGCGGTGTCGGCATCGGCCATCCGCAGCGCGTGCCGGCCGCGCTCGGCCAGCGCGAGGTTGATCGAGCGGCCGCCTTCGTAACCCTTCACGCGCGGATCGCCGCGCTTCTCGTGCACGTCGACGCGCCAGCCGGCGCGCGCCATCAGCGTGGCCAGCAGCGCACCGGCAAGCCCGGCGCCGATGATGGTGATGTGCCGCGTGCCGTCAGCGCCCAAGGTCGTTCCTCCGGATCAGAAGCCCCGCCACGTTTCGACTTCCTCGATGAAGCGATGGACGTCCATGTAGCGGTTGTACAGGGGAGCAGGCGAAATGCGGATCACGTCCGGTTCGCGCCAGTCGCCGACAGTGCCGACCGACAGCAGGTAGTCGAACAGTTCGCGCCCGCGGTCGCGCCCACCGGCGACGCGCAGCGAGAGCTGCGCGCCGCGCTGGGTCGGATCGGCCGGCGTCACGATCTTCAATACGTCGCCCAGGCGCGCCTGGATCAGCGCTTCCAGCAAGCCGGTCAGTTTGATCGACTTGGCACGCACCGCGTCCATGCCGCCCGCCTTGTCGAACAGCTCCAGCGACGCGCGCAGCGGCGCCAGGCCGAGGATCGGCGGATTGCTCAGCTGCCAGCCGTCGGCGCCCGGCGTCGGCACGAACTCCGGCGCCATGCGGAAGCGGGTGTTCTTCTCGTGGCCCCACCAGCCCGCGAAACGCGGACGGTCGGTGTCGGCATGCCGCGCATGCACGAAACAGCCGGCGACCGCGCCCGGCCCCGAGTTGAGGTACTTGTAGTGGCACCACACCGCGAAATCCACGCCGCTGTCGTGCAGACGCAGCGGCAGGTTGCCGACTGCATGCGCCAGGTCGAAGCCGACCACGGCGCCCTGTGCATGGCCGAGCCGCACGATCTCCGCCAGGTCGAAAGCCTGTCCGGTGCGGTATTGCACGCCGGGCCACAGCACCAGCGCCACACGGTGGCCATGTTCGGCGATGGCGCGCTCGATGGCCTCCAACGAGAACGTGCCGTCGGCCTGGTCCGGTGCCAGCTCGATCAGATCGGTGGCCGGGTCGAAACCATGGAAGCGGATCTGCGACTCGACGGCGTGCCGATCCGAGGGGAACGCACCGGCTTCCATCAGGATCGCCGGGCGCTCAGCGGTCGGGCGGTAGAAGCTCACCATCATCAGGTGCAGGTTGGCGGTGAGCGTGTTCATCGCCACCACTTCCGCCGGCTGCGCGCCGACCAGCCGCGCCAGCGGCTCGCGCACCAGTTCGTGGTAGGTCATCCATTGCGCATTGCCGGTGAAGTGGCCTTCGACGGCCTCGTTGGCCCACTTGTCCAGCACTTCGTTGACGTAGCCGCGGGCACCCTTGGGCTGCAGGCCCAGCGAGTTGCCGCAGAAATAGATCTGGTCGTTGTGCTTGTGGCGCGGAATCAGGAACTCGTTGCGGAGCGGACGCAGCGGATCGGCGGCGTCCAGGGCGATGATGTGGGTGCGGGACAGCGGGTCGGTCATGGAAAGTCAGGTCAGGCGGAACGATGCCGGCGACGAGGCGCCGGGACGGAAAACAGGATCATGAAAAACGGGAGGCGGGCAGGCCCAGCCATTCGAGCGCGGTGCCGTGGTACAGGCGTGCCTGTTGCACCTCGTCCAGGCCCAGGGCGGCGATGCCGGCGCCGGGTTCCTGCTCACCCAGCGGGAAGGGATAGTCGGTGCCCAGCATCACCCGCTCATGGCCGACCGTATCCAACAGATAGTGCAGCGCCCGCGGATCGGCGACCCAGGAATCGAAATACACCCGGCCCAGGTAGTCGCGCGGGTTGCGCGGGTTGTCGGTCGCGACCAGGTCCGGCCGCATGTTGAAGCCGTGCTCGATGCGGCCGATCGTGTAGGGGAAGCTGCCGCCGCCGTGGGCGAAGCAGACCTTGAGTTCAGGCAGGCGCTCCAGCACGCCACCGAAGATCAGGCAGCACGCCGCGCGCGATTGTTCGGCCGGCATGCCGACCAGCCACGGCAGCCAGTACTTCGGCATCGACGCGGCTCCCATCATGTCCCAAGGGTGCACGAGGATGGCGGCGCCGAGTTCGCTCGCGGCCTGGAAGAACTCGAACAGCTCGGGCGCGTCCAAATTCCAGTCGTTGACGTGGCTGCCGATCTGCACGCCCTGCAGGCCGAGCTGGTCCATGCAGCGTTCCAGTTCCTGCACGGCCAGGCGCGGCGACTGCAGCGGCACGGTGCCGATGCCGGCGTAGTGGCGCGGATAGTCGCGGCATGCCGCCGCTGTGTGGTCGTTGAGCGCCTGGTGCAGCTCCAGCGCGTGGTGCGGCTTGGCCCAGTAACTGAACATCACCGGCACGGTGCTGATGACCTGCACCTGCACACCGAAGCGGGCGTAATCGGCGATGCGCTCCTCCGGGTCCCAGGTCTTGGGCCAGATCTCGCGGAAGAACTTGCCGTCCTTGTAGATGCGATGGCGTCCGTCGTCGCCGTGGTGGATCACCGGGAAGCGCAGGTCTCCGTACTTGGCGGCCAGGTCGGGCCAGTCACGGGGCAGGAAGTGCGCATGGGTGTCGATCTTCAGCATCGTCGGAGTGTAGCCGAGGCCTCCGGTAGGGGCACGACGCGGCGCAAGACGATCAGGTATCCGGCATCACGTACTTGGACGGCGCCGGGTTCAGGTGTCCGCATGCTTTGCAGGTGCGAGGTCACGCGAGGCGTAGAACCGCTTCGAACACCGGTGGGAAGTCTGTCTCGATGTTATTGCAGGGTGGAAATATTCTTCGTAGAGCCTGTGGTTGCATTGCTCGCAGAACCACATCAGGCCGTCCTGCTCGTGCGGCAGTCGCTTGCGCTCGATCACCAAGACCCGACCGAGCCGGGCATGCGCTGCGGCGAATGCGGTACGCGCGGCGGCAGCAGGAAGATGTCGCCGGCGCGCAGGGGGATGTCGCGTGGGGCGCCGTCCTCCTGGATACGCAGCACCATCTCGCCCTCCAACTGGTAGAACCACTCCGGGCCTTCGTCGTAGTGGTAGTCGGTGCGCGCGTTCGGTCCGCCCACTACCATGACGATGAAGTCGCCGGCGTAGATCACCTTGTTGCCGACCGGCGGCTTCAGCAGGTGGCGGTGTTCTTCGATCCAGGCCTGCAGGTTGAGCGGATTAGGCAGCATGTCAGCGACGCTCCGGCAGGTGCGCGATGCACTTGAGTTCGATGGCGATGGGCGTGGGCAGGGCGGTGATGCCGAGCGTGGTGCGGCAGGGTGCCGTCGCCGCGTCGGGGAAATGCTCGGCCCAGATGGCGTTGTAGCCGGAGAAGTCGCCGGCCATGTCGGTGAGGTAGACGGTGACGTCCGCGAGGTCCTCCCAGCGGGCGCCGCTTGCGTCCAGTACCGTGCGCACGTTGGCGAACACGGCGCGGGTCTGTGCTTCGATCCCCACTGGAATCGCATTCGTCGCCGGATCGCGCGGGCCGAGCCCGGACAGGAACAGCAGGTCGCCGACGCGTCGCGCATGCGGGTAGCGGCCGACCGGCTTCGGCGCATCGCCCGCGTGGACGACGTCACTCATCGCGCTTGCCCTTCGGCGGCACGCCGGCCAGGGCGCGCTGGTAGGCCGGCTGGATGTCGTCCGCGCCGGCCACGTCCATGCCGAGTTCGCGCACGCGGCCGTCGAACAGGCTGTACACCCAGCCGTGGATCGCCAGCGGCTGCCCGCGCGCCCAGGCGTCCTGGACGACGGTGGTCTGGCAGACGTTGAAGACCTGCTCGATGACGTTGAGCTCGCACAGGCGCGCGTGGCGCAGGGATTCGGTATCGACTTGCTCCAGCAGGTCGGCGTGCTTCATCGCCACGTCGGCCACGTGGCGCAGCCAGTTGTCGGCCAGGCCCACGCGCAGACCGGTCATCGCCGCATGTACGCCGCCGCAGCCGTAGTGGCCTACCAGCAGGATGTGCTCGACCTTCAGGATGTCGACGGCGAACTGCACCACCGACAACGCGTTGAGGTCTCCGTGCGACATCACGTTGGCGATGTTGCGGTGGACGAAGACCTCGCCCGGGTCCAGGCCCAGGATCTGGTTGGCCGGCACGCGTGAATCGGAACAGCCGATCCACAGGTAGCGCGGCGATTGCTGCTGCGACAGCCGCTTGAAGAAGCCGGGATCCTCCTGCTTGATGCGGTCGGCCCAGTCGCGGTTGTTCTGCAGCAGTTGTTCGAGTTCGGAAAGGTCAGACATTCGGTGGTTCGTCCTCAGCGCAACGCCACGCAGACGTTCTTGGGTTCGGTGAAGAAACGCATGGCCTCCAGGCCGCCCTCGCGGCCCAGGCCGGACGCGCCCGTGCCGCCGAACGGCGTACGCAGGTCGCGGGTCATCCAGGTATTGATCCAGACGATGCCGGCGCGCAGTTGCGCGGCCAGGCGGTGGGCGCGGTCCAGATCGCGCGTCCACACCGTCGCGGCCAAGCCGTAGTCGCCGGCATTGGCCAGCGCCAGCGCGTGGGCTTCGTCTTCGAAGGGTTGCAGCGTGACGACCGGCCCGAAGATTTCTTCGCGGTTGGTCGCCGCTTCCGGCCCCAGGCCTTCGATGATGGTGGGGGCGATGAACCAGCCTGGCCGGTCCAGCGCTTGCCCGCCGGTGAGCAGACGCCCGCCTTCGACACGGGCGCGGGCGATGCAGCCCAGCACCTTGTCGAAGTGCGCCTGCGACACCATCGCGCCCAGGCGCGTCGCCGGGATCGTCGAGCGGACCGGCCTGCAAAGCGCGGGTGCGGTCGATCAGCGCGTCGCGGAATTCCTCGTAGATCGCCTGCTGCACGAGCAGACGCGATCCGCACAGGCAGATCTGCCCGGCATTCTGGAACGCCGAGCGGAGCAGGGTGTCCAGGTGCGCGCGCCAGTCGCTGTTGGCGAAGACCAGGGTGGCGTTCTTGCCGCCCAGTTCCAGCGATACTTTCTTCAGCTGCGGGCCGGCAAGCCCGGCGATGCGCCGGCCCGACCGCCGTGCTGCCGGTGAACGACACGGCCTTCACCGCCGGGTGGAGCACGAGCGGCTCGCCGACGGCAGGTCCGCTGCCATGCACGATGTTCAGCACGCCGCGCGGCAGGCCGATCTCTCGCGGCGAGGTCGCCGAGCATCGTCGCGGTTGCCGGGGTGATCTCCGAAGGCTTGGCGACCACGGTGTTGCCGGCGGCCAGGGCGGGCGCGATCTTCCAGGTGAAGAGGTAGAGCGGCAGGTTCCAGGGGGAGATCGCCGCCACCACGCCCAGCGGCGCGCGCAGGGTGTAGTTCAGACCGGCTTCGCCGTGGTGCGATTCGCTGGCGAACTGCGTAGCAGCATGCGCGAAGAAGCGCAGGTTGGCGACCGCGCGCGGAATCTCGATGTCGCGCGCCAGCGCCAGCGGCTTTCCCGCATCCCGCGATTCGGCGGCGGCAAAAGCATCCAGATGAGCTTCAAGGGCATCGGCCAGTCGTTCGAGCCAGCGCGCGCGGGCGCTGGGCGGCAGGGCGGCCCAGGCCGGGAAGCGCCGTCTCGGCCGCCTCGATGGCCAGCAGCACATCGCTTTCGCTGCCGTCTGCGACTTCGGCGTACACCTCGGCCGTGGCCGGCTCGAAGACAGGACGCCAGGCGCCACCGGGGCGCGGTTCGCCATCGATGAAGTGGCCGTAGCGTTCCATGCCCATTAGCTTAACCCGGCTGGCAAGCCCCCCGGGGCGGGATCACAGCGACTGCATGCGGCCGCCGTCGACGGCCAGGCTGACACCGTTGACATAGCCGGCGGCGGGCGTGGCGAGGAAGGCGATCGCCGCCGCCACTTCATTCGCCTCGGCGAAGCGGCCGGCCGGTACCGACGCCAGCATCGCCGCGCTGACGGCGGCCTCGTCCTTGCCGGTGGCCTGCACCCGGTCGCGCAGGATTTGCTCCAGTCGTTGGGTGCGCGTATAGCCCGGCAGCACGTTGTTGACGGTGATGCCGTCGGCGCCGAGTTCCTTCGACAGCGTCTTGGCCCAACTCGCCACCGCGCCGCGGATGGTGTTGGACACGCCGAGGTTGGCGATGGGTTCCTTCACCGACGTGGAGACCACGTTGATGATGCGCCCCCAGCGGGCCTGGCGCATACCGGGCACAACCGCCTGTGCGAGTGTCTGGTTGGCCAGCAGGTGGCGCTGGAAGGCCGCGAGATAGTCGTCCGCGCCGGCATCGAGCGCGCGACCGCCGGGTGGGCCGCCGGTGTTGTTGATCAGGATGTGGACAGGATGGTCCACCAGCGCGGCGCTGACGACGGCAGCGAGTGCCGCGGTGTCGGCCACGTCCTGCGCGAGGGCGCCGTGCCGTTGGCCTTCCGCAACGAGGGGCAGGGAAGCCACCACGTCCGCCAGCACGGTGGCGCGGCGGGCCAGTACGGTGACATCGGCGCCGAGCAGTGCGAGTTCGACCGCGGCAGCGCGGCCGATGCCTTCGGAGGCACCGCACACCAGCGCGTGGCGGCCGGCAAGGTTCAGGTCCATGCGAGGATCCGGGAGTCGGGATGCGTCGAGTGTACCGATCCGCAGGCGATCGCCGCGGGGTCAGGCCGGCCGGCGATCCAGGCGGTCGCGCATCAGCGCCGCGATCTCGAGGTTGTCCTCGCCGCCGAGCCGCTGCAGCGCATCGGCGGCGCCCTGGACGTTCGCAGCAGGATGGTTCTGGCTGAGCTTGAACTTCAGCTCGATGCGTTCGGCGACGAAGCGGAACCCCACGATGCCGCGTAACTGGCGCACGTGGTCGTCGCGGTCGTGTTCGAAGCGCCAGTCGTTGCCCACGTGCGCTTCGTTCACTTGGCTGAGGCGGTCGACGATCGAGGCGAGCTGCGCCGTGTCGTCCGTGATCTCGAGGCGGCCATGCAGGTGCGCGACCGCGTAGTTCCAGGTCGGTACGCGTGCGGCTTCTTCCTTGTCCGCATACCAGCCCGGCGACACATAGGCGTGCGGGCCATGCACGATGACCAGGGCAGGACCGGCATGGCGCGCTTGCGGATTGGGTTTGGCCCAGTGGCCCTCGAGCACCACCTGTTCGCCATCCCGCGCGTAGAGCACCGGCAGATGGCTCACGGCGGGCAGGCCATCCGCGAAGGTGATCAGGGTGACGAACGCGTCGCGCGCGATCAGTCCATCGAGTGCGGCGATATCGGTTTCGGCGAACGCGCGCGGCGTGTACATGCGGACCTCAGGCGCGTGCGCCCAGCGACCGCACCATCTGCGGCACGAGCGCGGCATCGTCGTCGCCCTGCGGCGGCGCGATGTCGCTCAAGGCGAAGCCCCGCGCCAGCGCGTCGTCTTCGTCCAGGCCATCGAAGGCCACGAATTCCGCATCGAACAGCGCCGCGCGGGCGCTGTCTTCGCTGTCGTAGGGCAGGGTGTTGCCGTCGCTGTCCAGTACTTCGGCGGTGCCCGCGTCGAGCAGGCGCAGACGCGCCCAGATCAGCGTGCGGCCGAGCGAGGCCAGGTACCAGTCTTCGCGCAGGAACGGGTTCATGCGAACGCCTTGGCCCACAGGGCCAGCAGGCCGGCCATCGCCAGGCCGAAGAGGATCACGCACAGCGAGATGCGCGCCGGCGTCGCCAGCCCCGACAGCGACGGGTCCGGGATCGCCCGGTAGCCGCCGCCGAGCAGCCAACGCAGGGCGACCGGCTTCAGGAACGCGCCTTCGCCCCACTGCGCGCCGAGCGCGCCGTGGCGGTCGCGGACGTGGACCAGGGTGAGGGGCCAGAAGATGACGAAGGCACAGAACCCGGCGATCGCCACGCCGACGAAGCAGAGCGCGAAGAACAGGATCATCAGAACTCCGCGGTGCCCGGCGCGCGCGGGTAGGCGATCGCGTCGCGGATGTTGGCCAGGCCGCAGACGTAAACCACCAGGCGCTCGAAGCCCAGGCCGAAGCCGGCGTGCGGCACGCCACCGTAGCGGCGGAAGTCGCGGTACCACTGGTAATGCTCGGGATCCAGGCCGAACTGCGCCATGCGTGCGTCGAGCACGTCCAGACGCTCCTCGCGCTGGCTGCCGCCGATGATCTCGCCGATGCCGGGCGCCAGCACGTCCATCGCGGCGACGGTGCGGCCGTCATCGTTCAGGCGCATGTAGAAGGCCTTGATGTGCTCGGGGTAGTTCATCACCACCACCGGGCGACCGACGTGCTCCTCGGTCAGCCAGCGCTCGTGCTCGGTCTGCAGGTCCAGGCCCCATTCGACCGGGAAGTCGAACTTCTTGCCCGACTTCTGCAACAGGCTGATCGCATCGGTGTAGTCGATCCGCTCGAACGGCGCGTTGATGAACGACTCGAGGCGGGTGACCGCATCCTTCTGCACGCGTTCGGCGATGAACGCCATGTCGTCGGCGCGTTCGGACAGCACCGTGCGGAACAGGTACTTGAGGAAATCCTCGGCCAGATCGGCGTCGGCGGTCAGATCGGCAAAGGCGATCTCCGGCTCGATCATCCAGAACTCGGCCAGGTGGCGCGTGGTGTTGCTGTTCTCGGCGCGGAACGTCGGGCCGAAGGTGTACACCTTGCTGAGGCTGAGGCAGTAGGCCTCGACGTTCAGCTGGCCGGACACGGTCAGGAAGGTCTCCTTGCCGAAGAAGTCGCGCGAGAAGTCCACCTCGCCCTTGCCGTTGCGCGGCAGGTTGGCCAGGTCCAGCGTGGACACGCGGAACATCTGCCCGGCGCCTTCGGCGTCGGAGGTGGTGATGATCGGCGTGCTGATCCAGTAGAAGCCGCGCTCGTGGAAGAACCGGTGCACGGCCTGGGCCAGGCAGTGACGGATGCGGGTGACCGCACCGAACAGGTTGGTGCGCGGGCGCAGGTGGGCGAACTCGCGCAGGTACTCCAGCGAATGCTGCTTGGGCTGCATGGGGTAGGTGAGCGGGTCCTCGACCCAGCCGACCACCTCGACCGACGAGGCCTGGATCTCGAAACTCTGGCCCTGGCCCTGGGAAGCCACCAGCGTGCCCGTGGCGATGACCGAGCAGCCGGTGGTCAGGTGCTTGATCTCGGATTCGTAGTTCGACAGCGAGTCCGTGGCCACCACCTGGATCGGCGCGAAGCACGAACCGTCGCTGACGTTGACGAAGGACAGGCCCGCCTTGGAGTCGCGCCGCGTGCGCACCCAGCCGCGCACCGTGACCTCGCCGCCAGCCGGGAGCTTGCCCGCCAGCGCATGTTCGACGCTCACCACCGTCATGGCTTGAATCCTTCGGTTACAGACATATTTATGGAACGCGGAGTTTACAAGAGCCGCGCAGCCGACGGCGCCCCCGCGGCTATAATCGTCCGCGTCGCAGCAGGAGTTCCCCATGGCCATCACCCTCACCCCCGTCGCTCTCGAACGCGTGCAGCGTTTCGTCGCGCAGACGCCGGGTGCGCTCGGCCTGCGTTTCGGGGTGATCCGCACTGGGTGCTCGGGCTGGGGCCATGTGGCCGATCTGGCCCGGGACCAACGCGAGGGCGACACGGTGTTCGAGTTCGAGGGCGTGCGCATCTACGTGGATGCCGACAGCCTGCCGCTGGTCGACGGCACCGAAATCGACTTCGCCAAGCAGGGTCTGTCGGAGACGTTCACCTTCCGCAACCCCAATGCGGCCGCCGAATGCGGCTGCGGCGAGAGCTTCACGACCGCGGCGGACGCCGCCTGAGTCGCCCCGGGGGCAGGACTTGCCCCTAAGTGATTGACCTGCCATACTTTCCTGCTCCCGGTCGTCCGTCAGGCGCCGGGTCCTTGCCCCACCGCGTCCGTTCCGGGCGTTCGGGGGGCTGTTCCGCCCTGCGGGTTGTCTCCCGCCGGGCCCACATCCGAAAGGTAAAAACGATGCGTCACTATGAAGTCGTGTTCCTGGTCCACCCGGACCAGAGCGAGCAGGTGCCGGCCATGATCGAGCGTTACAAGGCGCTGATCGAAGGCGGCAACGGCAAGATCCACCGTCTGGAAGATTGGGGCCGCCGCCAGCTGGCCTACCCGATCCAGAACCTGGTGAAGGCCCACTACGTGCTGCTCAACATCGAGGCCGATCAGGCCGTGCTGAACGAGCTGGTCGAGAGCTTCCGCTTCAACGATGCGGTCCTGCGCAACCTGGTCATCAAGCGCGATGGCCCGGATACCGAGCAGTCGCTGATCATGAAGAACAAGGACGAGAAGGGCGACAAGCCCGAGCGTGGCGAGCGCCGCCGCCGTGACGACGACGAGGCCGGCAACGAAGCCTCGACCGATTCCGACAACGCCGAAGCCGCTTAAGGAGCCCGCTCATGTCCAAGTTCTTCCGCCGCCGCAAGTTCTGCAAGTTCACCGCCGAAGGCGTGAAAGAGATCGACTACAAGGATCTCAACACCCTGCGCCAGTACCTGACCGAGAACGGCAAGATCGTCCCGAGCCGTGTCACCGGCACCAAGTCGCGCTACCAGCGCCAGCTGTCCGCCGCGGTCAAGCGCGCCCGTTTCCTGGCGCTGATCCCGTACACGGACAACCACGACGTGTAATCCAGAGCCTCCCCGCACGGGGAGGTTCTTTCTTTCACTGTCATTCGGACAGCCAACCGCTGCAGGCATGGCCTGCTAACGAATACGGAGCAATACGATGGAACTGATTCTTCTGCAGAAAGTCACCAACCTCGGCGTCCTCGGCGACAAGGTCAACGTGAAGCCGGGCTACGGCCGCAACTACCTCGTGCCGCAGGGTAAGGCTGTGCCGGCCACGGCCGCCAACGTCGCCGAGTTCGAAGCCAAGCGCGCCGAGTACGAAGCCAAGGCCAAGGCCGTGCATGACGAGGCCGAAAGCCGCGCCGCCAAGCTCGAGGGCGCCAGCGTCACGATCACCGCCAACGCCGCGACCGAAGGCAAGCTGTTCGGCTCGGTCGGCCCGCGCGACATCGCCGACGCCTTCACGGCCGCCGGCCTGCCGCTCGAGAAGAGCGAGGTCATCATGGGCGAAGGCGCGCTGCGCAACATCGGCGAGTACGACATCGTCGTGAAGCTGCATGCCGACGTGCAGACGACCGTCAAGGTCGTGGTGCAGGCCGAAGCCTGATCCACCCGCGCATCACCCCGTGATGCCGACAGACGGGCGCCGCAAGGCGCCCGTTCTGTTTCCGGGGCCCGGTGCCGGTCTCAGGCGCTGAGATGCCCACCGGTTATCCACACACTTATCTGCAACACCCCTGGGCATGGAGTGCCTACCATGTCCGGCCGTGCGGGTCTTCGTCCCGCATGCGCCGCAGGAGCTTGCACCGCCCATGTCCGCACGCACCGGTTTCCGCCAGGACCCCCACGATTCGCGCATCGAGCAGCTCCGCGTGCCGCCGCACTCCATCGAGGCGGAGCAGGCCGTGCTCGGCGGGCTCATGCTCGCGCCGGAAGCGTACGACCGCATCAACGACAAGCTCACGGCCAACGACTTCTACCGTCGCGACCACCAGCTGATCTACCGCGCGATCGCGGAACTGGCCGAGCGCAACCGCCCGTTCGATGCGGTGACGCTCGGCGAGTGGTTCGAATCGCAGGGCCAGATGGATCTGGTGGCGGGCGGTGCGTACCTGGTCGAACTGGCCAGCACCACGCCGTCCGCCGCGAACATCACCGCCTACGCCGAGATCGTCCGCGACAAGGCGGTGATGCGCCAGCTGATAGAAGTGGGCACCGAGATCGTCAACGACGCGTTCCAGCCCGAGGGCAAGGAAAGCGACGAGATGCTGGCGATCGCCGAGCAAAAGGTGTTCGCCATCGCCGAGCAGGGCGCACGCGGCCGCACCGACTTCGTGGCGATGAACGATGCGCTGAAGGACGCCTTCGAGGTCCTGCGCATCCGTTCCGAGAGTGGCGGCACCGTCACCGGCCTGCCGACGGGCTACACCGAATTCGACATGATGACGGCCGGCCTCCAACCGACCGATCTGGTGATCCTGGCCGCCCGTCCCGCCATGGGCAAGACCACGCTGGCACTGAACATGGCGGAGTACGCCGCCATCAAGTCGAAGAAAGCGGTCGCGATCTTTTCGATGGAAATGTCGGCCGGCCAGCTGGCCATGCGTCTGATCTCCTCGGTGGGCCGCATCAACGCGACCCGCCTGCGTACCGGCCAGCTGGAGGACGAGGACTGGAGCCGCGTCACCAGCGCGATCCGCATCCTGAAGGACCAGGCCAAGGTCTTCATCGACGATACGCCGGGCCTCTCGCCGGACGTGCTGCGCTCCAAGGCGCGCCGGCTGAAGCGTGAGCACGACCTGGGCCTGATCGTCATCGACTACCTGCAGCTGATGTCGGTGCCCGGCAACAGCGAGAACCGCGCCACCGAGATCTCCGAGATCTCGCGCTCGTTGAAGGGCCTGGCGAAGGAGCTCAACGTGCCGGTGATCGCGCTCTCGCAGCTCAACCGCTCGCTGGAAACGCGTACCGACAAGCGCCCGGTGATGGCCGACCTTCGCGAATCGGGCGCTATCGAGCAGGATGCGGACATGATCGTCTTCATCTACCGCGACGATTACTACAACAAGGAAACCTCGCCGGACAAAGGCCTGGCCGAGATCATCATCGGCAAGCAGCGTTCGGGCCCGACCGGCTCGTGCAAGCTGCGGTTCTTCGGCGAGTACACCCGCTTCGATAACCTGGCCCACGATTCGGTGGGCAGCTTCGAGTGACCGCTACTTGCGGATGAAGTAGGTCACGTAGACATCGCCCGTGGCATCGCCGGCCACGGTCGTGCTGGCATCGAAGAACGATTCGCGGAACCAGGGTTCCGGCATCATGTAGGTATAGATGAGGCGCTGGAAATCGGCCTGCGGCAACTGCTGCGGATGCCGCGTCGTCGCCACCGCCGTCAGCATGCACAGGCTCTTGCTGCAGCGCGGCCGCCCGATCTCCAGTCGTCCGAACTCGTGCGCGTGGCGATCGATCGCTTGCTGGATCAGGGCTTCCAGGCGTGGCGACCAGTCCGGGTCGGCGGGTTCGGAGCGGCCCAGCGTTTCGTAGTCCTGCGCGTCCGTGCCGGTGGTCCTCAGACCGGCCAGGAATTTCTCCAGCCTGCGCTCGCCTTCGGCCGACAGCGGCTGCGCGCGTGCACGTGCGCTTCCCAGCGCGGGCAGTGCCGAAGCGCCAGGGGGAGCACTCACCGCGGGGTCGGATGCGTCGGGAAGCGGGGCGTCAGCGGGCCTGTCGCGCGCAACCGGAGGGGTGTCCGGCGTGTCAGCCGCAGGCGCGGATTGCAGGGTGCCCCGCGGCGCGTCGCCGTCGTGGGCGTCCGCCAGAGGTGGCGTGCGCATCAGCCACCATGCGGCGACGCCAGCAAGGACAAGCAACGCGACAGCGATCGATGCGATAGACCGGGAGCGCAGCGCCATGGGGACCGATCCTGGAGACCCGTCGCAAGCCTAGCGCAGGCGCGTTCGTGCCGGCATGAACGGGAGTGAAGTGGTGGACGCTACAATCGCGGCATGGATAGTCCGGTGGATGTCGCCTTGTCAGTCCCGCACACGCGTCCCGAAGCCAACGACCGCCCGACGCGCATCCGGGTCGATCTCGACGCGCTGACGCACAACGCTGCGGCGATCCGGTCGCACGTGGGCGTGCCCGTCATGGGCATCGTCAAGGCGAACGCCTATGGGCACGGACTCGTGCCGGTAGCGCGCCATCTGCAAGCGCAGGGCGTCGAGCAACTCGGCGTCGCGTTCGTGGAAGAGGGCATCGCGCTGCGCCGGGCCGGCGTGACGGTGCCGATCCTCGTGCTGGGCGGCATCCATGCGCCGCAGGTGACGCAGTTCCTTGCCCACGACCTGGAAGTGACGGTGTCGTCGATCGCCAAGCTGCGCCAGGTCGAGGCGGCGGCCGAGGCCATCGGGCGCAAGGCCGTGGTGCACCTGAAGGTGGACACCGGCATGGAGCGCATCGGCGTGCATAGCGAGAACGCGGCAGCTTTCATCGAAGCCGCCGTGGCTTCGCAGCACTGCGTCGTGAAAGGTTTCTACTCGCACTTGGCCTGTGCGGACGATCCCGCCTCGCCGATGACGCGGGAACAACTGGAGCGCTTCCTCGCCGCCTGCGCGCACTTCGATCGTCTGGGCGCGCCGATGCCGATCCGGCATCTGGCCAACTCCGGTGGCGTGCTGCACTTCCCCGACACCTGGCTGGACATGGTGCGCCCCGGCATCGCGCTGTACGGCGTGCTACCCGACCCGGCGTCCCGCGCCACGGTCGAGTTGCGGCCTGCGCTATCGCTCGTTTCCCAGGTGGTCTACTTCAAGATCGTCCAGGCCGGCCGCACCGTCAGCTACGGCGCCACGTGGACGGCATCGCACGACACCCGGGTGATCACCGTGCCGATCGGCTATGGCGATGGTTTCCCGCGGGCACTGTCCTCGCGAGGCGAGGTGCTGGTACGCGGCGTGCGTCGGCCCATCATCGGCCGCATCTGCATGGACCAGTTCATGGTGGACGTAGGCGCCGATGGCACCGCGTACAACGAGGACGAGGTGGTCCTGATCGGCGAACAGGACGGATCGGCGATCAGCTGCGAAGCGGTTGCGCAGGCCGCCGGCACGATTCCCTACGAGATCCTGACCGGACTGAACGAGCGCATCCCGCGCGAGTACACCGGCGGCGCTGCATCCGACGGACCGCGCGATCCGTAAGAGCACGGGTCTTCCACGCAGGTCATGCCGATGTCTCACGCCCTGGTCTGGTTCCGGCACGATCTGCGCCTGGACGACAATCCTGCCTTTCGCGCGGCGCTGGATGAGGGCTATACCCCCGTTCCGGTCTACATCCGCGCGCCCACGGAAGAGGGCGACTGGGCGCCGGGTGGCGCATCGGATGCGTGGCTGCATCGCTCGCTGGCCGCGCTCGACGCCGACCTGCGCGCACGCGGCTCGCGTCTGCTGCTGCGCAGCGGTGCTAGCGCGACCGTGCTGGACGCCCTGCTGGAAGAGACCGGCGCCGAAGCGGTGTTCTGGAACCGCAAATACGAACCGGCCACCCAGCCGCGCGATGCCGCCTTGAAGAAGACGCTGCGCGAACACGGCCTGCGGGTGGAGAGTTTCAATGGCAGCCTGCTGTTCGAACCCTGGGATCTCGCCACGCAACAGGGTGGGCCGTACAAGGTGTTCACCCCGTTCTGGCGGTCGGCGCTTGCGCAATGGGGGGCGCCGGCGACGTGGGATGCACCCGACACGTTGCCCGCGTTCGACGCCGCCTGGCAGGGCGAATCGCTCGACGCCTGGTGCCTGACACCGGCGCTGGGCTGGGATGTCGGGTTCTGGGAGACCTGGACACCCGGCGAGGCCGGCGCGCGCGAAGCGGTGGAGGTCTTCGTCGACGGCGCGCTCAACGGCTACCGCACCGACCGTGACCGCCCGGACCGTATCGGCACCTCGAAGCTGTCCCCGCATCTGCATTTCGGCGAGATCGCGCCCTGGCGCATCACCGCGGAACTGCAGCGCGCACGCACCGCGGCCAACAGCGCCGACATGGACGGCTATATCCGCGAGCTGGGCTGGCGCGAATTCGCCTATCACCTGCTGCACCACTTCCCGCACACCCCCACGCAGAACCTCAATCCGCGTTTCGCCCATTTCGATTGGGCGAAGGTCGACCCCGCTGCGCTCGCGGCGTGGCAGCGCGGGCGCACCGGCGTGCCGATCGTGGATGCGGGCCTGCGCGAGTTGTGGGCGACGGGCTACATGCACAACCGCGTGCGGATGATCGTGGCCAGCTACCTGGTCAAGCACCTGCGCTATCACTGGTCGCACGGGGCGCGCTGGTTCTGGGACACGCTGGTGGATGCGGACCTGGCGAACAACACGCTGGGCTGGCAGTGGGTCGCGGGCACCGGCGCCGATGCCGCACCGTACTTCCGTGTGTTCAACCCGGTGACCCAGGCGGAGAAGTTCGACCCGAAGGGCCAGTACATCGCGCGATGGGTGCCGGAACTGGCCGACGTGCCGCTGCCGCTGCGCTTCGCGCCGTGGCAGAAGCCGGACGTGCTCGCGCGTGCGGCCCCGGACTATCCGCGCCGTCCGCTGGTGGACCTTGCCCAAGGGCGCGAGGGCGCACTGGCCGCGTACCGCAAGACCGGCGACTGAGCCGCGTTGACGCCTTTCGGGGCCGCGTGCTTCACTCGGCGCGGGAGAGGAGGGCAAGCATGGCCACGAAGAAGGCGCCGGCAAAGCCGCGTCGCGAGCCGATGTCGCGGGTGGATACCGCCTGGTTGCGGATGTGTCGTCCGACCAACCCGATGATGATCACCGGCGTGCTGATGTTCGACGAGCCGATGACGCTCGATCGGCTGAAGCAGGTGATCAAGAAGCGCTTCCTCGCCTATCCGCGCTTCCTACAGAAGGCGGTCGACACGCCGGCGGGCGCCTCGTGGGTGACCGATCCGGACTTCGATTTGGACTGGCATGTGCGCTTGTCCGCGCTGCCGGGCCGACACGATCCGAAGTCCGAGAAGAAGGCGCTGGAGCGCTTCACCAGCCAGATGGCTTCCACGCCCTTGGACAAGACCAAGCCGCTGTGGCAGTTCCACCTGATCGAACGTTACGGCACCGGCTCCGCGCTGGTCGCCCGCATCCATCACAGCTATGCCGACGGCATCGCCCTGGTGCAGGTGCTGCTCTCGCTGACCGATACCAGCCGCAAGCCCGACACCGGCAAGGACCTACGTTCGGCCTGGCTCAAGAAGGACGGCGTGGAAGTCGTCCGCCGCGTCGGCGCCATCGACCGCTACGTCCAGATTGGCGGCAAAGTGATCGGCAAGGGCATGGAGATGATGCAGGACCCGACGCTGGCCACGATGCTGGCGAAAGAGGGAGGCGAGATCGGCCGCGAACTGCTGCATGCGCTGTCGCTGTCCGACGATCCGCCCACGCTGCTGCGCGGCAAGTTGGGCGTCAGCAAGCGCGTGGCCTGGGCCGAACCGCTGGACCTGGAAGACGTGAAGGCCGTCGGCCGTGCCTGCGACTGCACCGTCAACGACGTGCTGATGGCCGCCGCCGCTGGCGCACTGCGCAGCTACATGCTGGAGCGCGGAGAGCAACTCGACGGCGTCACCCTGCGCGCCACGGTGCCGGTGAACCTGCGGCCGCTGGAGCATGCACGCAAGCTGGGCAACCATTTCGGCCTGGTGTTCCTCGATCTGCCGGTGGGCGAGGACAATCCGATCCGTCGGCTGGAGCGGGTCGCCGAGTGCATGCGTGATCTGAAGAATTCACGCCAAGCCATTGTTGCATTTGGGCTTCTTGCCGCGCTCGGTATGGCGCCATCGGCCCTGCAGAGCGTGGCCTTGGAGCTGTTTTCTCGCAAGGCGACCGCCGTGGCCACCAACGTGCCGGGGCCGCAGCAGCCGCTCTACATGGGCGGTTCGCGCCTGCGGGAGATGATGTTCTGGGTGCCGCAGACGGGGTCCATCGGCATCGGCGTCTCCATCCTCAGCTACAACGGCCGCGTGCACTTCGGCCTGATCGCCGACGCCAAGCTGATCCCGGATCCCGATGCGGTGATCCGCCGCTTCGGTCCCGAGTTCGAGAAGCTGCTGTACCTGTCGCTGATGGGTAACTGGGAGCACACCCTGGATGCCGAAGGCGCCGCGGCGCTGGTCGGGTGAAGCCCGACGGCACCTGAATGAACAGGGCTCAAATCGCGTCTTGTAAACATTTCGCTGGGTAGGCTTGCGACCGTTCCGGGTATTCCCCCGCACGCCACCAAGGAGGATGTATGAATGCGATGCTGAAGACCGGCGCCCTGGCGGCGCTCACTGTCACCCTGCTCGGCGGCTGCGCCAGCTACACCGGCCAGACGAACGACCCGAACGACCCGAACCGTACCCGCAGCGGCGCCCTGATCGGTGCGGGCATTGGCGCGGTGGCCGGCCTGCTCAGTGGCGGCGATGCCACCGAGCGTCGTCAGCGCGCCCTGGTCGGCGCGGGCATCGGCGGCATCGCCGGTGGCTCCATCGGTGCCTACCAGGACCGTCAGGAAGCCGAACTGCGCCGCCAGACCGCGGGCACGGGCATCGACGTCAGCCGCGATGGCGACGTCATCAAGCTCAACCTGCCCGATGGCGTGACCTTCGATTTCGGCAAGGCCGACCTGAAGTCGCAGTTCTACCCGGCGCTCAACAACGTCGCCTCGACGCTGCGCGAGTACAACCAGACCATCGTGGAAGTCAGCGGCCACACGGACAGCATCGGCACCGATGCGGTCAACCAGCGCCTGTCCGAACAGCGTGCGTCGTCGGTCGGCAACTACCTGATCGGCCAGGGCCTGCAGCGCGAGCGCTTCGAGATCGTCGGCATGGGCAAGCGCTATCCGGTAGCCAGCAACGATACCGATGCCGGCCGTGCGCTCAACCGCCGCGTCGAGATCCGCGTGCTGCCGGTGCGTTCGTAAGCGCCTTCGCACGTCGCACCACCGACGGGCCGCTTCGTGCGGCCCGTCTTCGTTTCAGCGGTCGGCGAACGCGTCCGTTGCACGGATCAGCGCATCGGTGATCGCAGCCTCGGTGGCGCCATGGCCGGCCAACACCATCTGCAGGCGTGCTTCTGGCCAGGCCTGCGCCAGGTCCCAGGCACTGCGCGGCGGGCAGATGATGTCGTAGCGGCCCTGGACGATGACGCCGGGCAGGTGGCGGATGCGGTCGATGTCGCGCAGCAACTGTCCATGCGAGAGGAAGGCGTTGTGACGGAAGTAGTGCGCCTCGATCCGCGCCTTGGCCAGGACTTTGGCGGGATCCTCGTCCGAAGCGGCATCCGGGTCGTGCAGCAGCGTGGCCGCACCGTCTTCCCAGCCCAGCCAGGCTTGGGCGGCGGCCATGGCGATCGCAGCATCGGGATCGTCCATGCGACGCCAGTAAGCCTCGATCATAGTGCCGCGTTCGTCCGCCGGAATGTGCGCCTCGTAACGCGCCCAGCGTTCGGGAAACACCCAACGCGCACCGCCATCGGCTTCGTTGAACCAGCGGTTCTCTTCTTCGCGGCCCAGGTAGACGCCGCGCACGATCAGGCCCGTGGCGCGCTCGGGATGCGCCTGTGCGTAGGCCAGCGCCAGCGTGGAGCCCCACGAGCCGCCGAACACGAGCCAGCGCTCGATGCCCACGTGCGCGCGGACGGCTTCGATGTCGGCGACCAGGTTCGCGGTGGTGTTGTCGCGCAGTTCGCCGAACGGCGTCGAGCGGCCGGTGCCGCGCTGGTCGAACAGGACGATGCGGTAGCGCCCCGGATCGAAGAAGCGCCGGTGCACCGGCGACAGGCCGGCGCCGGGGCCGCCGTGCAGGAACACCACCGGCAGGCCGTCGGGATTCCCGCATTCCTCCACGTACAGCGTATGCAGGGCATCGACGTCGAGCCGGTGCGTGCGGTACGGCGCGATCTCGGGGTAGAGCGTGCGCATGGCGAAGGTCCGGGGCAGGGGGCCCGAGCATAGCCAGCGGCGGTCCGTTCGTCAGCCCGCATCCAGCGCGGCTGTCAACCCGTTTCCCGCGCGGCCATCCGTTGCCACAATCCGGGTCCCACCCGGTCCATCGGGTATTTCAGTACGGACGCAATGCAAGACCGCACGCCCCAGATCGCCCAGCACATCGCCGCCACCATCGCCGCCGAGATCGGCGCGCAGACCGCCCAGGCCAAGGCCGCCATCGCCCTGCTCGACGAGGGCGCCACCGTGCCCTTCATCGCCCGCTACCGCAAGGAAGTCACCGGCGGCCTGGACGACACCCAGTTGCGCAACCTCGAAGTGCGCCTGACCTACCTGCGCGAACTCGAAGACCGTCGCGCCGCCGTGCTCGCCAGCATCGAGGAGCAGGGCAAGCTGACCGAGGAACTACGAGCCGACATCGAAGGCGCCGACAGCAAGGCGCGCCTGGAAGACCTCTACCTGCCGTACAAGCCCAAGCGCCGCACCCGTGCGCAGATCGCGCGGGAAGCCGGCCTGGAGCCGCTCGCCGACGGCCTGCTCGCCGATCCCACCCAGGTGCCGGAAACCGCTGCCGCGGCCTACATCGACGCCGAGAAGGGCGTCGCCGATGCCAAGGCCGCGCTCGACGGCGCGCGCGCCATCCTGATGGAGCGCTGGGGCGAGAACGCTGCGCTCGTGGGCGAACTGCGCGCGTGGATGACCGACGTCGGCGTGATCCGTGCCAAGGTCGCCGACGGCAAGGAGAACGAAGGCGCGAAGTACCGCGACTACTTCGACCACGCCGAATCGCTGGCGAAGATCCCGTCGCACCGCCTGCTCGCGCTGTTCCGCGCGCGTCGCGAAGAGATCCTGCAGCTCGATCTCGACCCGGGCATGGAGGCCGACGCCGGCCACCTGCAGGCCGAAGGGCGGGTGGCCGTGCATGCCGGCGTCTCCGCGCAAGGCCGCGCCGCCGACAAGTGGCTGCTGGATGCCTGCCGCCTGACCTGGCGCGCGAAGCTGCACATGCACCTGCTGCTGGACCTGTTCAACCAGGCCCGCGAAAAGGCCGAGGCCGAGGCGATCGCCGTGTTCGGCGACAACCTCAAGGACCTGCTGCTGGCCGCGCCGGCCGGGCCGAAAGCCGTGCTCGGTCTGGATCCGGGCCTGCGCACCGGCGTGAAGGTCGCCGTCGTGGATCGCACCGGCAAGATGGTCGACCACGCTACGATCTATCCGCACGAACCCAAGCGTCAGTGGGACCCGTCCCTGCACGTGCTGCGGGCGCTGTGCGCGAAGCACCAGGTGGACCTGATCGCCATCGGCAACGGCACCGCGTCGCGCGAAACCGACAAGCTGGCCGGGGACCTGATCAAGCTGGCGCCGGAACTGAAGATGGAAAAGATCGTCGTCAGCGAAGCCGGCGCCTCGGTGTATTCCGCGTCCGAATTCGCGGCGAAGGAGTTCCCCGATCTCGACGTCAGCATCCGTGGTGCGGTCTCCATCGCGCGTCGCTTGCAGGACCCGTTGGCGGAGCTGGTGAAGATCGAACCCAAGGCCATTGGTGTCGGCCAGTACCAGCACGACGTGGACCAGTTCCGCCTGGCGCGTGCGCTCGATGCGCGCGTGGAGGACTGCGTGAACGCGGTCGGTGTGGACGTGAACACCGCCTCGGCCGCGCTGCTGACGCGCGTGTCCGGCCTGTCCTCCAGCGTGGCCGAGAACATCGTGCGTTTCCGCGACGAACATGGCGCCTTCCGCACCCGCAAGGCGCTGCTCGGCGTTCCGCGCCTGGGCGAGAAGACCTTCGAGCAGTGCGCCGGCTTCCTGCGCATCGCCGACGGCGACGAACCGCTGGACGCCTCGTCCGTGCACCCGGAAGCGTATCCGGTGGTGGAGCGCATCCTGGCCGGCAGCGGCCGTCAGGTGAAGCAGATCGTCGGCGACACCGCCTTCCTGCGCAGCGTGAAGGCCGAGCAGTACACCGATGCGACGTTCGGCGTGCCGACCATCCGCGACATCCTGAAGGAGCTGGAGAAGCCCGGTCGCGATCCGCGTCCCGAGTTCAAGGCCGCGCGCTTCGCCGACGGCGTGGAGGACATCAAGGACCTGCGCGAGGGCATGATCCTGGAAGGCGTGGTCAGCAACGTGGCCGCGTTCGGTGCGTTCGTCGACATCGGCGTCCACCAGGACGGCCTGATCCACATCTCGGCGCTGTCGGACCGCTACGTGAAGGATCCGCGCGAGGTGGTGAAGGCCGGCGACATCGTCAAGGTGAAGGTGCTGGAGGTCGACGTGGCGCGCAAGCGCATCGCCCTGACGCGCCGCCTCGACGACGCGCCGGCACCGCAGGCGCCACGCGAAGCCCGCGCAAACGACCCGCGGCCGCCGCGCGGTCCGGATCGTGGCCATCCGCGTGATGCGCGACGCGGTCCGGCGCCGGCCAAGGCGAGTGCACCGCCGGCCGACAACGCGCTGGCCGCCGCGTTCGCAAGGGCAAAAGAAAAGAACTGAGGTCGCGCCGTCGCCTCTCCCCATCGGGAGAGGCGATGACGCCTCTCAACGCGCGTCGTCGGCCGTCGTGGCGTACGGCGCCAGGTAGCGACTCAGGCCGCCGGCGCGCAGGTGCGTGGCGGCCGTGGTCCAGTCGACCGGTGCGTTCGCCTTGAGTGCGTCCAGTACCGCCACCACCGACAGCTCCACTTCCGGCAAGCCGCTCGCACCCGGTGCATTGCGGCGCTGCTCGATCGCCTCGAACAGCACCGCATTGGCGTCGGCATAGCCCAGCGGCGCGGTGCGGCCGTGCGCATCGCGCCATGCGGGGCTCTCCAGCACGGCATTGACGTGGGAGAGGATCAGCCACGTCGCCCGGCCGATCAGCTTCAGGTTGCCCGGTTGCACGCTGGTCATCGTGTTGCCGACCACGCGCCCGCGCTTGGCCATGACGCCGGTGGAATGCGCGTTGAGCAGCATCTTCAGCGCGATGGTCTGGTTGAGTTCGAAGGCATCGCGCTGCGGCACCGTCACCGCGATCACCGGCACCGCGCGGGGCAGGGCGGCCACGTCGGCCAGCACGTCGCTCGCCACCGGACGCGCCGACACCGACACCAGCACCGGGTCCGCTCCGGCGGCGGCGAAGGCCTGCAGCCAGTCGCGGTTGGTGTCGTCGTGCGCTTCGTCGCCGAGCAGGATCAAGGCGCCGGCATCGCCCGCCTGTGGACCGCCGCGCTGCATGTTGGCGGCCGAATACGCGAGGTCGTACAGCGCCTGCTGCTCGTCGCCGGCATTGGAGAGCCCGCGCAGGGCGGCTTCCTTCAGGTACGGGTCCTGGATGCCGGTCTCGAACGGCGGCAGGTACAGCGCCTTGTCCAGACCGTGGAAGGGACGGTGCAGCAAGGCCTGCCATGCCTGCGCGCCATCGGCCGCCGGCGTCCACACTTGGATCCACGACCGCCGTTCCGGTGCACTCACCGTGTCCAGCGGCGATAGGCGGAAGGTGGGCGCGCGTTCGGTGACGTCGACGAACACCGGCATCAGCGCGCGCGTGGCCAGGTAGGTGGCATGGCGACCGGCGGCGTAGCTGGCGGCTTCGCGGTCGGTCCACGCAGCCAGTTTCGGCGCGGCGGCGGCGGCGGTGCGCTGGATCGCGGCGAAGCCGCGCAGGCGGTCGCCGATGCCGATGTCGTTGAAGCCCAGCGCGGCGAGTTCGTCGGCCGTCAGCACCTCGCGCAGCAGCGCGCGCGTCGCGTCTTCCAGTACCACGCCCAGCACGTACAGGCTGGTAGTGGTGGCCTGCATGCGGGTGGAACCGGTGATCGCCTGCGGCCCGGTCGGCAGCGGGATCTTGGTGATGCGCGCATCGTCCAGCACGCGGCGGCTGCGTTCGAACGGGCGCAGCACGCTGTCGGGATTGTTGTAGACGAACCACGTGCGGCGCGCGTCCGCGCCGGCCTGTTCGGCCGCGGCCAATGCGGTGCCGATCACCGCGGAGGTCTCACCGCCCTCGGTGACGGCGAACACCAGGTCCTGCGGCTGGATACCGTTGTCCTGCAGTTGCAGGCGACCGATCTCGGGGATGTCCTCGAAGCCTTCCAGCGAGGCGATCAGTGCGCGATCGCCGCCGGTGATCTCGCCGCGCACGCGTTCGCCCAGGCCGGGGAAACGCGCGTCGATCTTCGCCATCGCCGGCGTGGCCGCAGTGCGCTGCCAGAACGGCCGCCACAGCCCGCTCTCGATCGTCTCGGCGAGCCGCCCGGTGGAGCCGGTGCCGTAGAAGTACAGGCGATGGCCCTCGCGCAGTGCACGGGTGATCTCATCGGAGGCCGCTTCCAGCGCGGCCAGCCGTGCCGGATCGTCGGCCACGCCCTGCAGGGCGCGCGCGATGTCTTCGTCCACCGCCAGCAAGGCGGCCAGCCCGTCCGCAGTGTCGGCGGCGATGCGCGTGCTCAGGTCGAAGCTGCGCGGATGGCGCTGCTCGGTCAGCAGGCTGTGCAGCTGGAACTGCTGCTTGTTCGCCACGAAGTCCTGCGATTGCGCGGACGGCGTGATGCCGAGGCGGTTAGCCGCCGGCTGCGCGCTGGCGGGCACCGTCGCCGAGGCCATCACGAGGAAAGACATGCTGCGCATGAAGCGGTTCGCCTTACGGGACATCGGATCCCTCACCTGACAACGGAAGAATGCGTCGATACCGGCGGAGTCTCCCCTTGCACGGCATCGCACGCAGGCTGCTATCGTCGCGACCACGATAGCAAACGGTGATGACACTATGCCCCGGTCCCGTCGTCCGCTGCACGCTGCACTGCGCGCCGCCTGCCTGGGCCTGCTGCTGGCCCACGGCCTGGCGTGGTCAGGCGAGGCCACCGTGCCGCCTGCCTGCGACTGCGCCGTGGCCGCGCCGAAACTGGGCATCGAGGTGCTGCTGGAGGAGCGACTGGACCTGCTGCGCGGCAAGCGCGTGGGCCTGGTGACGAACGCCACCGGCGTGGACCGCGAGCTGCGCAGCGACGTGGACCGCTTCGCCGGACGGAAGGACTTCACCCTGGTCGCGCTGTTCGGCCCCGAGCACGGCGTGCGCGGCGACGTGCAGGCCGGCGATCACGTCGCTTCCGCGCGCGATGCGGCCACCGGGCTGCCGGTGCACAGCCTGTACGGCGAGCACCGCGAACCGACACCGGCGATGCTCGCCGGCATCGACGTGCTGGTGTTCGACGTGCAGGACGTGGGCACGCGCTTCTACACCTATCCGTACACGCTGGCCGGCGTGATGCGCGCGGCCAAGCGGGCAGGGATTCCGGTCGTCGTCGCCGATCGTCCCGATCCCTTGGGCGGTGTACATGTCGAAGGCCCGGTGCTCGATCCCGCCTTGGCCTCGTTCGTCGGCCAGTTCCCGATCCCGATCCGCCACGGCATGACGCTGGGCGAACTGGCCACGCTGTTCAACCGCGCCTTCGGCATCGGCGCCGACTTGCAGGTGGTGACGATGCAGGGCTGGCGACGCGGCGATGATCCGTGGCGCGGCGCGCTGCCGTGGGTGCCGCCGTCACCGAACATGCCCACGCCGGACACCGCCTTGGTCTATCCGGGCATGGGCCTGCTGGAAGGCACCAACGTGTCCGAAGGCCGTGGCACGACGCGGCCGTTCGAGACCGTGGGCGCGCCGTGGGTGGATGCGCAGGCCTTGGCGGCGCGGCTCAATGCGATGGACCTGCCGGGCGTGCGCTTCCGGCCGACCTGGTTCACGCCGACGTTCTCCAAGCACGCCGGCAAGGCGTGTGCCGGCGTGCAGCTGCACGTGACCGACCCGGCGGCCTTCCGCCCCGTGCGCACCGGGCTCGCCGTGCTGAAAGCCCTGCACGACCAGCACCCGAAGGACTTCGCCTTCCTGCCGGGCGAGCCGCCGTTCTTCGACCGTCTCGCCGGTGTGGGCGATCTGCGCGCCGCGATCGTGCGCGGCGACACGCTGGAGGCGATCGAAGCCGGGTGGCAACGTGAGCTGACGGCATTCGACACCCTGCGCCGGCAACACCTGCTGTATCCGATGCCCTGAGCGCGCGGGCATCTCACTGTAAGAGCCCCGAGGATGGAGCGCCGAGTGTGAGCGATGGGGCTCTACGTGTGACGCGCCGGGTGGGGGAGCTCCATCGATGGAGCTCGGAGTGCGATCTGTCTCACATTGAGGGCCATCGATGGTCCTCGGAAAGTCATCGATCGCGCTCCGAGTGCCATGCCATGGCATTCGGCGTGTGATCTGCCGAGCTCGGAGCGTCGTGGATGGAGCTCGGAAGGCCATCTGTCTCACATTGAGAGCCATCGATGGCATTCGGAGCGCGATCGATGGAGCTCCGGGGGCCGGCGAATGACATTCCGAGGGCGATCGATGGCGCTCGGAGCCCGATCTGTCTCACATTGAGCGCGATCCATGGGGCTCGGAATGCCATCGAGGGCAGTCGAAGGTGATCTGCCCGTGGGTCTGACGCCGTTACGCCGCCGCCGGTTTCCGTTTGCGCGGCGCGCGTTTCGTCTTGGCGGGCGCATCGCTGGCCGTCGTCAGCGGGGCCACGGCCTGCTGGAGCTGCTCCAACGAGGACAGCGTGTCGGCATAGGCGATGAAGTGCTGCAGGTAGCCCGGCGACACCGCGCGCATCAGGTGCAGGGCGCGGTGCACGAGCATGCCGGAGTTGAGCGGGCCGGCATCGGCGGGCAGGTCGTGCAGCGAAGCGCGCAACTGGCTGTCGGTACGGACCTGCGCCCAGGTGTCGCGCGCTTCGGTCAGCATCGCCGGCGCCATCGGCGGGGCCGCCGGGTCCGTAACGCCGCCCGCGCGCGCCTGCAGCGCGGCGACCAGCGCCCGCAATCCGGCGGCGGCATCGCTCCCGCGTTCCGGTCGCGGGCACGGCCGGCGGTCGCTGCGCCAAGGCTTCTGCATACGCCCGCATCAACCCGGCCAGGCGCGCTTCCAGCAGGCGGCGGGCTTCGCCTTCCTGCGTACGCACCCGCGTGGCCAGCGCCTGCAGGATGTCGAAGCGCGCCGGGTCCGCGCGATCCGCGCCCTGGGTGCGCCATGCCTGCAGCTGCGCCGTCAGCGGCAGCGCGTCACCGTCCATCGTCACCGCTGCGCTTGGACGTGGGGCGGGGAATGGGGGCGATCTCCACGCGGCGGTTGCGGGCGCGGCCTTCTTCGCTGGTGTTGGCGCTGACCGGTTGCTCCGCGCCGAACGCGGCGGCGAACACCGACGAGGACGGCACGCCTTCGTCGATCAGCGTGCGGGTGACGGTGAGCGCACGTTGTGCGGACAGGTCCCAGTTGTCGGCGAACTGGCGGTTGCTGCCGCTCACCTGGCGATCGTCGGTGAAGCCGCTGACCATCAGGATCTCTTCGCGCGTGCGCAGATAGCCGGCCAGCGGCGCGGCCAGGCTCTTCAGCAGGTCGCGGCCTTCCGGTTGCAGCTGGTCGGAGTTGAGCGCGAACAGCACGTTGCCGCGGATGCCGATGCGGCCGTCCACCAGCGTCACCCGGCCTTCGGCCAGCGGCGCGGCGAGCGCGTCTTCCAGTGCCTTGCGCTGCTGCGCTTCCTGCTCGCGCCGACGGGTCTCCTCGTCCAGGCGCTGGGCGAGTTGCGCCTGGACGGCGATCACGCCCACCAGCACCAGCACGAAGGCGCCCAGCAGCACCGACATCAGGTCGCCGAAGCTGGCCCAGACGGGCGCGCCGAGGTCGGCGTCGTCTCCGGTCTCCACGCTCATGCGGCGTCGGCCCCGGCCAGGCGCTGCAGGTCGACGGTGATCTGGCGCTGTGCGGACAGGCTCAGGTCGACCACTTCGCGCGCCTGCGCGACGTAGTAGGCGAGCTGCTCGTCGCTGCGCACCAGCGAGCGCTCCAGCGCGCCTTCGATGGCCTGCAGGCGTTCCAGCAGCGCGTCATTGGATTGGCCGAAGCGCGCGACGACCGCTTCGAGTGCATCGCCGAGGCCGGCGACTTCGGTCGCGCCGGCGGCGACCTGCGCGGCGACGTGCTCGAGCTTGCCGGTTTCGGCCTGCACGTGGTCGGTGAAGCGGGTGCCCACGCGTTCCAGCAGATCGGCCGAGGTGGCCACCAGCGCATCGATCGCGGTGCGTTGTTCGGTGGAGGCGTGGTTCACCGCATCGAGCAGCGTCTCCAGCGTGCCCATCATCTGGGTGCGTTCTTCCAGCAGCGCGGTGTCGCGGACCATGCTGTCGGAGAGCTTCTGGCGCAGTTCGGCCACCACGTCGGCGGCGGCGCGCGGTGCTTCCGAGGCGACCTGCACCAGCTGCGAAATCTCCGCGATGGTCTGCTGCGCGTGGGTCTGCGCCTGGGTGGTGATGTCGCTGGCGCTGCGCGCGAGCGCGTCGCAGATCTCCTGCTGCAGGCGCGCGGCATCGGCGGCGGTGCGTTCCCAGTCGCCACGCAGCGTGGTGCTCATCGTGGCCAGCTGCTCGGCCCAGGCGGCCAGGCGGGTTTCATCCTGCTCGGCCAGCGTGCGCTGCAGCGAGGCATGCGACGCGTCGACGGCGTCGACCAGGGCGGTTGCCTGCGTGCGGAAATCGGCACCGGCCGCGACCAGCGCGTCCGCGTTGCGCGCGGCGATGCCATCGGCGGCGGCGGCCTGCTGGGCGAGGGCCTGGGTCCAGCCGTCGGCCAACGTGGTTGCGGTGCGCTCGAGCTGGCCGGAGGCCGCATCGAGCCAGGCCTGCGAGCGTTGGTCGAACTGCGTCGCCTGGCGTTCGGCATCGCTTTGCAGGCGCGCGACGAGCGCGTCATGCGCCTGGTGCTGGCGCACGAGTGCGGCATCCCAGGCGCCCGCGGCCGCGGTGGTCGCGGTGCCGAAGCCGGACGTCAGGGCATCCAATTGCTGCTGCACCGCGGCGCCGACGGCCTGTTGCAGCGCGCCGGTTTCGCGCGCCAACCCGGCGAGGGTGGCGTCCACGGCGGGTTGCAGCGCGGCGCCGACCGCGCGTGCGCTGGCCTCCACGCCGGCCTGCATCGAGGTGACCAGCGTGGACGCGAGCTGCGCCTGCGCGGCTTCGGTGCGGGCATGGAAGGTTTCCTGGCGCGCGGCCTGCTGGGTAGCGGCGTCGGTGGTCTGCTGTTCGATGGAGGCGACCATCGCCTGCAGGCGCTCGACGAGTTCCGGCATCAGCGCGGCCTGCTGCTGCAGCAGGCGGAAGGAGGTCTCGCGCTGGAACGACTGTGAATGCACGTGCAGCGAGGTCGCGATCTCGTCGTCGAGCCGCTGCGCGACCAGCACGCGCTCGCGGCGGCTGAGCGCGGACAGCAGGCCAAGCACGGCCGAGGTGGCGACGCCGGCGATCGAGGTGCCGAACGCGAAGCCCAGGCCCTTGACCGGCGCCGCCAGCGAACCGCGGATGGCGTCGATGTCGGTCGCGCCTTCCAACGCCAGGCCGGTGCCGCGCAGGGTGACCATCATGCCCAGCAGCGTGCCCAGCATGCCCAGCAGCACCAGCAGGCCGACCAGGTACGGCGTCAGCGCCGGCGCCGGCAGCGCGACGCGCTCGCCTTCCACGCGCAGGCGCACGGCCTGGCGCAGGCTGGGATGCAGCGGGGCCAGCCAGGCCTGCAGGCCGTTGCCCGCGGGTGAGGTGTCGGTGAGCGCGTGGGCCAGGGTCGCCGTTGCCTGGCGGTACCGCTGCAGCTCCACGGCGCCGGCGATGTAGCACGCCCCGATCACGAGGGTGACCACCACGCCCAGCGCATGGGTGCCGACATAGCCGACGCCGATCCAGCCGACGATGGCCAGGCCGATGAGGAAGAGGGCGGTGGAGAGGGGCTGTTTCATCAAGGGCATCCAGGCATTACGAGGATCGAAGCGCGGCGAGCAGCGCCTCGAGGGGGTGGAAACGGAGGTCGAGTTCGGCCAGCAGCGCGTCCTGCAGGTCGCGCAGGAACAGCGCCAGCCAGGGGCTTCCTGAAGCGCCATCCGCCGCCGTGCGCAGGCGTTCGAACTGCAGACCGAGCAGGGCGGGGGTGTGGGCCAGCAGTGCCTGCTCGCGCGGGCTGAGGGTCATTTCCATCACGGCATCGACCTCGGCCAGCCGGGCCGGGTCGCCACCACGCTGTGCCAGAGCATCGCGCAAACGGCCGCGCAGGGGACCGGTGCCGGCCAGCATGGCGCGCTGGCGCTCCAGGCAGAAACGGCGATACGGCGCGAAGTCCTCGTCGCCCGCGTCGGCCGGCGGCCCGCGCAGGATGGCCTCCGACAGCGACGCGCGGACCCGGGCGACGGCATCGGCGTGGGTGAGGTCGGATGCGGGAAGGGCGGCCTCGGGCGCGACGGCGCCATCGAGCGCCCGCGACAGCGAGACGGCGCGGTTCCAGTCGATCCAGTGGCCCAGCCGCTCGGACAGCGCCGGGCCGGCATCGGGCAGGTCGGTCCCGCCCAGGCGGGCGAGGAGACGGACGAAGGCGGGGGCCGCCGTGGGCGTCCGGTACTGCACTGTGGTCACACGGTGGCTCAAAAGAGCGGGGATTTTACAGGAACCGCCGTGGCGATGACCCGCTGCTGGGCGCCGCAAACGAAAAGGCCGGACCCTTTCGGGCCCGGCCTTTTCGCTGAATGGTGGAGGTGGGCGGAATTGAACCGCCGTCCGAAGGCACTCCATCCCCGGTACTACATGCTTATCCCACCGTTGGATCTCGTCCTGCAGCAGCACGGTGGGCAAAGCGCACCGCAGAACCAGCCTGTTTTAGGTTGACCGGGTGCTGACAGGCAGCCACTCCCGGCGATTCCGTGATAATGACCTTACGCTGCGAGCACGGACACAAGCAGTTTCAGGGCTTACGCCTTAAGCGGCGAGAGCGTAGTTGTCGTCGTTGGCAACTAGAGTTTTGCCGCTGGATTTACGAGGAAAGCTGCCCCCTCGGCATGCACCAGGCAACTTCGCAACCCCCGTCGAAGCCAGTGCACCCCCGGGAGTCAGAAACGTCCTGACGAAGAACAGTGTAGGGGCGGGCCCCAGGCTTCACAAGGCACGTGCCCAGAAGTGTTCAGCCAGGTGAGACGCGAACTCCACGCATGTAAGCCCCCTTGGCAGGGGGCGAATCGCGCGTCAGCGCGAAGGGGGATAGGCAGCGTGCGTCGGGGCCCGAGATTTGCGAAGCAAATCTTGGGAGCTTCATTGCGTCGCGATGGAGCTACGCGTCTTTATTGTGCTGGCGCATCACCCGCGACTTCTCACGGGCCCAGTCGCGGTCCTTCTCGCTGGCACGCTTGTCGTGCGTCTGCTTGCCCTTCGCCAGAGCGATTTCCGCCTTCACCTTGTTGCCTTTCCAGTACAGCGACGTGGGCACCAGGGTGTAGCCGTCGCGCTCGACCTTGCCGATCAGGCTGTCGATCTCGTTCCGGTGCAGCAGCAGCTTGCGCGTGCGGCGGTCGTCGGCGACCACATGGGTGGAGGCCTGGATCAGCGGGGTGATCTGCGCGCCGAACAGGAAGATCTCGCCGTTACGGATCGTCGCGTACGCCTCGGTGATGTTGGCGCGACCGGCACGGATGGCCTTGAGCTCCCAGCCCTGCAGGGCAAGGCCCGCCTCATGGCGCTGCTCGAGGTGGTACTCGTGGCGGGCGCGCTTGTTCAGCGCGATCGTGCCCGTTGCTTTATTCTTGTCCGGTTTCTTTGCCATCCGTCCTATTGTCGCCGAAGGCGGAATTCCACGCGAGCCACATGCATACGATCCGCCGCAGCGCCCTGGTCGAACACTCGGCCACCCGGATGTTCGACCTGGTCAACGACGTGGCGGCCTACCCGCGCCGGTTCGACTGGTGCAGCGCTGCGCAGCTGATCGAGCAGGGGGATGAACGATTGGTGGCCCGACTCGACCTGGGCCTGGGTTCGCTGCGGACGTGGTTCACCACCGAGAACGCGCTGGACAGGCCGCACCGGATCGACATGAACCTGGTCGATGGCCCGTTCCGCAAGCTGCACGGGCGCTGGGACTTCCACGCGCTGGACGAGTCTGCCTGCAAGGTCACGCTGACGCTGGAGTTCGAGCCTTCAAGCCGATTGCTTGCGCCGGCGATGGCATTGGGCTTCCAGAGCCTGGCCGACCGAATGGTCGACGACTTCGTGCGGGCCGCGGACCGCGGGGCCTGAGATGCGGGTGGAGGTGATCCGGGCCTGGCCGCACCGCGTCGAGTCGGTGGTGCTGGAGTTGCCCGACGGAGCGATCGTGGCGGATGCCGTCGCAGCGTGCGGGTTCGACGGGCTTACGCCCGCCCAGCCGCTGGCGGTCCATGGCTTGATGGCGGAACGGAGCACGGCGCTACGCGAGGGAGATCGCGTGGAAGTACTGCGCCCGTTGTTGCTGGATCCGAAGGAGGCGCGCCGCCGACGGGCACGCAAGTGACGCCTTAGCGGCGACGGCCCTTCTTCTTTTCCTTGGCCAGGTTCGGGCCGAACTTGCGCACGTCCTTCGACAGCTGCAGGTCGGCTTCCGGGAAGTATTCGCCTTCCCAGCTGGCGAGCGTGTCGCCATTGAACAGCAGGGTGAGGTTCTTCACCTCCGTCGTGCCGCGGCGGTTGGTGCGGTTGCTCGCGGTGTAGTCCCAGCGCTGGGCGTGGAACGGATCGGCAATGGACGGGCTGCCCAACAGCGACTGCACCTGCTGCTTGCTCTGGCCCACCTGCAACTGGTCCACCGACGTCTTCTCGAGCAGGCTGCCCTGGTAGATCGGCTGCTTGTAGAGGATGCCGCAGCCAGCGGTGGCGGAAGCGAGGACGGCAACCAGCAGGAATTTGCGCATGGGACAGGTACGGTGGGAAACCGGGCCGATGATACACTCCCGCGGACCGCCGCAACCGAGCTTCAGGCAGCTGGCGCTAAACCGAGAGTGAACGGAGACGCCATGGAATCGCAGGATCTACGCAAAGTCGGCCTCAAGGTCACCCACCCGCGTATGCGCATCCTGGAGCTGCTGGAGCAGAAGAACTCCCAGCACCACCTGAGCGCGGAAGACATCTACCGGCAGCTGCTGGAACACGGCGACGAAATCGGCTTGGCCACGGTGTACCGCGTGCTGACCCAGTTCGAGGCGGCGGGCCTGGTGCTCAAGCACAACTTCGAAGGCGGCCAGGCCGTCTATGAGCTTGACCGCGGCGGCCACCACGACCACATGGTGGACGTGGATACCGGCAAGATCATCGAGTTCGAAAGCGGTGAGATCGAGAAGCTGCAACGCGAGATCGCCGCCAAACACGGCTACGAACTGGAAGAGCACTCACTTGTGCTCTACGTGCGCAAGAAGCGCTAATTCGCGCGCCCCGCAGGGGGCGCATCAGACCGCGTTGGCCAGCAGTCGCTTGGCCGCGGCGTGGGCTTCCTTGCTGACTTCCACGCCACCGAGCATGCGAGCCAGCTCTTCCTCGCGCTGCTTGGCGCCGAGGCGCTCGACCGCGCTCTGGGTCATGCCGTCGACGGGTGCCTTGCTGACGCGGTAATGGGCATGGCCCTGCGCCGCGACCTGGGGCAGGTGGGTCACGCAGAGCACCTGCCGCTGCGCGCCCAATGCCCGCAACTTCTGGCCGACGATCTCCGCGACGGCGCCCCCGATGCCGGTGTCGACCTCGTCGAAAACCATCGTGGGCACGGCATCCAATCCCAGCGCAGCCACTTCGATGGCGAGCGAGATGCGGGCGAGCTCGCCGCCGGACGCCACCTTGCGCAGCGGACGTGGCGGCTGGCCGGCGTTCGCCGACACCAGAAACTCCGTGCGCTCGGCGCCTGACGGGTCGGGGCGCTCGGCCTCGTGCGGTTCCAGTGCCACTTCGAAGCGGCCGCCGCCCATGCCGAGTTCGGCGATCAGCACGGTGGTGGTCTCGCCCAGCGAACCGGCGGCGCGCTGGCGCGTACGGCTCAGCACACCGGCCGCGTCGCGCCAACGCTGGCGGGCGGCCTCGATCTCGTCGTTGAGTTTGAGCAGGCGTTCGCCGGCGCCGCGCAGCGAGTCGAGTTCGGCAGCGAGCCGGTCGTGCTGGTCCTGCAGGCCATCCAGCGGCACGCGGTGCTTGCGGGCGAGGTCGTGGACGCGTGCCAAGCGGCGTTCGAGTTGCTCGAATTGGCCCGGGTCAGCTTCCAGATCGTCACGTACCTGGCCGAGCAGCGCCAGGGCTTCCTCAATCTGGATCGCGGCGCTTTCCAGCATGCCGTCCACGTCCTTGAGTCGCGGTTCGTGCTCGACCTGGCGGGCGAGATCGACCCGTGTCTGCTGCAGCTGGCGGGCCAGGGAGGGTGCTTCTTCGCCGGACAGACTCACCAGCGCCGCATCGCAGGCGGCGATCAGGCTGGCCGCGTGCGCCTGCCGGCGATGACCCGCGACCAGCGCATCGAGCGCGGCGGGGGCGAGGTCTTCGCGCTGCAGTTCGGCGAGCTGGTGTTCCAGATAGTTGATCCGGTCGGACACATCGCCCTGGCCGGAAAGCTGGTCGCGTTCGCCAAGCAGGGCGCTCCACTGGCGCGCGGCCTCGCGCACGGCGCGGGCTTCGGCCTGGTTGCCTGCGTAAGCGTCCAGCAGTTCCAGCTGGCTGTGGCGGGCGAGCAGGGCCTGGTGCTCGTGCTGGCCATGGATCTCGACCAGTCGCCCAGCCAGGTCGCCCAACTGCGACAGGGTCACGCTGCGGCCGTTGATCCAGGCGCGCGAGCCGCCGTCGGCGCGGATGACCCGGCGCAGCTGGCACTGGCCGTCATCGTCCAGTTCGTGTTCCGCCAGCCACGCCAGCGCGGGTGAGCCGGGGGTCGGCTGGAACTCGGCCGACAGCTCGGCGCGTTCGGCGCCGTGGCGGACCACGCCGCTGTCGGCGCGCAGGCCGGACAGGAAGCCCAGCGCATCCACCAGCAGCGACTTGCCCGCGCCGGTTTCGCCTGAAATGACGGTCATGCCCTCGCCGAACTCCAGTTCAGCAGCGCGGACGACGGCAAAATCCTTGATCGCGAGGTGGGTCAGCATGGCGATAGTGTAGGGCCGGGCGATGTCGGTTCGAAGGCGCGCGATGCTCGCCGGCCTGCGTCGCACCGGTCGAGACGGGAAACCGCCAGACCTTGCAGGCGCCGCGGCGTTGGCGCTATCTATGTGCGCCATGTCTTCGCCGTCGCCGCCGCTGGATCCCCGCGCCCGCCACCTGCTGCGCACGCTGATCTCGCGCTATATCCGCGACGGTGAGCCGGTGGGGTCGCAGACGCTGGCCCGGCATGCGGGGCTGGAGGTCAGTTCGGCCACCATCCGCAACATCCTGGCCGAGCTGGAAGAAGTCGGCCTGCTCAGTTCGCCGCATACCTCGGCGGGTCGGATTCCCACGGCGCAGGGCTACCGGGTGTTCGTGGACAGCCTGGTGCAGGTGAAATCGCTGGGCGAGGGCGAAGTGGCGCGCCTGCGCTCGGAGCTGCCCAGCGGCGCCGGCACCCAGGCCCTGCTGGGCAACGCGTCGGAGCTGCTGTCGGCGATGACCCACTTCGTCGGCGTGGTCAGCGTGCCCCGGCGCGAGCAGTTCGCCTTCCGCTACATCGACTTCGTGCCGCTGGACGGCAAGCGGGTGATGGCGATCCTGGTGTTCGCCGACAACGATGTGCAGAACCGGGTCATCGAAACCCGCCGGCCCTACGAACGCTCCGAGCTGGAACGGGTCTCCAATTACCTGAACACCCACTTCGCGGGGCGGCCGTTGGCGGACATCCGCGCCACCCTGTTGCGCGACCTGCGCAGCGCCCAGACCGAGATGGAAGGGCTGCTGGCCGAATCCATCGAACTGGCCGAACAGGCGCTCACGCCGCCCAACGACGACGTGGTGCTGGCCGGGCAGACCCGCCTGATGGGCGTGCAGGAGCTCTCCGACCTGGAGCGGCTACGGGACCTGTTCGAAGCCTTCGCCCGCAAGCGCGAGATCCTGCAGCTGCTGGAGCGGACGATCCACGCGCCGGGCGTGCGCATCTTCATCGGCGAGGACACCGGCCTGGCCCCGCACGATGGCGTGTCCGTGGTGACCGCGCCGTACATGGCCGGCGGCCAGGTGCTGGGCGTGCTGGGGGTGATCGGACCCACGCGGATGGCCTACGACCGGGTCATTCCGGTGGTGCAGGCGGCGGCCGATGTCCTGGGCGCAGCCTTGAATCCCGAAACGCCGGCCCCATAGGTTCCCGGTTGGGCGGCTGGACCTGCCGCCAGGGAACCGAAATGAACGAACAGCACGAATACGACGCCACGCCGGGCAGCGCGCCCGACGCCTCCGATACCGACGCCGCCCTACTGGCCGAGCTGGAAACCCTGCGCAACGAGCTGGACCAGCTGCGCGCGACCACGCTGCTGGAGCGCGCGGATCTGGAGAACCAGCGCAAGCGCGTGGCGCGCGACATCGAGCAGGCCCGCAAATTCGCCAACGAGCGCCTGCTCGGCGACCTGCTGCCCGTGTTCGACAGCCTGGATGCCGGCCTCGCGGCCGCGGGTAGCGAGCCGAGCCCGCTGAAAGACGGGCTGGAACTGACCTTCAAGCAGTTGCTGAAGGTGGCCGGCGACAACGGCCTGACCCTGCTGGACCCCACCGGCGAAGCCTTCAACCCAGAACACCACCAGGCCATCAGCCAGGCCGACGCGCCCGGCGCGGCGCCCGGCAGCGTGGTGCAGGTGTTCCAGAAGGGCTACGTGCTCAATGGCCGCCTGCTACGCCCGGCCCTGGTGGTCGTGGCCAAGCACGACTGAACGCCTCCGCGGCGGCGCTTGAACGGCGCCATCGCACCCCTATATCGGGACCATCTACCCGGCCGATCGCCGGGTCCAACATCAGCATTCGCTAGGGAGCGACATCCATCATGGGCAAGATCATCGGCATCGACCTGGGCACGACCAACTCGTGCGTGGCGATCATGGACGGCGGCAAGGCCCGCGTCATCGAAAACTCGGAAGGCGACCGCACCACGCCCTCCATCGTCGCCTACACCAAGGACGGCGAAGTGCTGGTCGGCGCCTCGGCCAAGCGCCAGGCCGTGACCAACCCGAAGAACACCTTCTACGCGGTGAAGCGCCTGATCGGCCGCAAGTTCACCGACGCGGAAGTGAAGAAGGACCTGGACCTGGTGCCCTACGGCATCGTCGCGCACGACAACGGCGACGCCTGGGTGCAGACCAGCGACGGCAAGAAGATGGCGCCCCAGGAGATCTCCGCGCGCGTGCTCGAGAAGATGAAGAAGACGGCCGAAGCCTTCCTCGGCGAGACCGTTACCGAAGCCGTCATCACCGTGCCGGCCTACTTCAACGACAGCCAGCGCCAGGCCACCAAGGACGCCGGCAAGATCGCCGGCCTGGACGTCAAGCGCATCATCAACGAGCCCACCGCGGCCGCCCTGGCCTATGGCCTGGACAAGGGTGAGGGTGGTGCCGATCGCAAGATCGTCGTCTATGACCTGGGCGGCGGCACGTTCGACGTGTCGATCATCGAGATCGCCAACGTCGACGGCGAGAAGCAGTTCGAAGTGCTGGCGACCAACGGCGACACCTTCCTGGGTGGCGAAGACTTCGACAAGCGCGTCATCGATTACCTCGTCGAGGAATTCCAGAAGGACCAGGGCATCGACCTGCGCCGCGACCCGCTGGCGCTGCAGCGCCTGAAGGACGCCGCCGAGCGCGCGAAGATCGAGCTCTCCAGCTCGCAGCAGACCGAAGTGAACCTGCCGTACGTCACCGCCGACGCCTCGGGCCCGAAGCACCTCAACATCAAGCTGACCCGCGCCAAGCTGGAAGCGCTGGTCGAGGACCTGGTGAAGAAGACGATCGAGCCGTGCCGCATCGCGCTGAACGACGCCGGCCTGCGCGCCAGCGACATCGGCGAGGTGATCCTGGTCGGCGGCCAGACCCGCATGCCGAAGGTGCAGCAGGCGGTGGCCGAGTTCTTCGGCAAGGAACCGCGCAAGGACGTCAACCCCGATGAGGCCGTGGCGCTGGGTGCTGCGATCCAGGGCGGCGTGCTGGCCGGCGACGTCAAGGACGTGCTGCTGCTCGACGTGACCCCGCTGAGCCTGGGCATCGAAACCCTGGGCGGCGTGTTCACCAAAATCATCGAGAAGAACACCACCATCCCGACCAAGGCGTCGCAGACCTTCTCCACCGCCGAGGACAACCAGTCCGCGGTGACGGTGCACGTGCTGCAGGGCGAGCGCGAGCAGGCCCGCTTCAACAAGTCGCTGGCCAAGTTCGACCTGTCCGGCATCGATGCCGCGCCGCGCGGCATGCCGCAGGTGGAAGTGTCGTTCGACATCGACGCCAACGGCATCCTGCACGTGTCGGCCAAGGACAAGAAGACCAACAAGGAGCAGAAGGTCGAGATCAAGGCCGGTTCGGGCCTGTCCGAGGACGAGATCGCACGCATGGTGGCCGACGCCGAGGCGCACCGCGAGGAAGACAAGAAGTTCCAGGAACTGGTCCAGGCGCGCAACCACGCCGACGGCCTGATCCACGCCACCCGCAGCGCCATCACCGAGCACGGGAGCAGGGTGCCGGGCGACGTGATCGGTCGCGTCGAGTCGGCGATCGCCGAACTCGAGTCGGCGATGAAGGGCGACGAGAAGACCCAGATCGAAGCCAAGGCCAAGGCGCTTGAGGAGGCTGGTCAGTCGCTGTACGCGGCGGCCGCGTCGTCCGAGCAGCCCGGTGCGGGCGGCACGGGTGGTCCCTCTGCGCCGGCCGACGATGTGGTCGACGCGGAGTTCACCGAGGTGAAGGACGACAAGAAGTAATCCCGGCCCACGGGATGCGGCGAACGGGAGACGTGGCCTGCCACGGCCTCCCGTTTTGCCATCCGGCGACCCTGCGAGACCAGCCAGACAGCACATGAGCAAGCGCGATTACTACGAAGTCCTGGGCGTGGCCCGCGACGCCAGCGACGAAGACCTGAAAAAGGCCTATCGCCGTTGTGCGATGAAGCACCATCCCGACCGCAATCCGGGCGATGCCGCTGCCGAAGCGGCGTTCAAGGAGTGCAAGGAAGCCTACGAAGTGCTGTCGGACGGGTCCAAGCGCCGTACTTACGACGCCCACGGCCATGCCGCGTTCGAGCACGGCATGGGCGGCGCCGGCGGTCCTGGCGGCCCGGACATGGGCGATATCTTCGGCGACATCTTCGGCAACATCTTCGGCGGCGGTGGAGCCCGTGCAGCGCGTCGCGGTGCCGACGTCGGCTACGTGATGGAGCTGGACCTGGAAGAAGCGGTCGCGGGCGTCGAGAAACGCATCGAGATCCCGTCGCTGGTCGCCTGCGACCCCTGCAAGGGCTCGGGCTCGGCCGACGGCAAGGTCGAGACCTGCGGCACCTGCGGCGGTCGCGGCAACGTGCGCATGCAGCGTGGCATCTTCGCCATGCAGCAGGCGTGCCCGGCCTGCGGCGGCCGCGGCCAGACCATCAAGAATCCCTGCACCGAGTGCCACGGCGCCGGTCGCGTGGAGGAAGAGAAGGTCCTGTCGGTCAAGATCCCCGCCGGCGTGGACAACGGCGACCGCATCCGCCTGACCGGAGAAGGCGAGGCCGGCCCGCCCGGCACGCCGCCGGGCGACCTGTACGTGGAAGTGCGCGTGCGCGAGCACGACATCTTCCAGCGCGATGGCGACGACCTGCACTGCGAAGTGCCGATCCGCATCTCGCAGGCGGCCCTGGGCGATACCGTCCGCGTGCCCACGCTGCATGGCGAAGCCGAGATCCGGGTGCCGGCCGAAACGCAGACCGGCAAGTTGTTCCGCCTGCGCGGCAAGGGCGTGAAGTCCGTGCGCAGCCGCAGCGAAGGTGATCTCTACTGCCGCGTGGTGGTGGAGACCCCGGTCAACCTGACGCCGGAACAGCGCGAGTTGCTGGAGAAGTTCGAGGCGACCTTCATCGGCGAAGAAGCGCGCAAGCACTCGCCGAAGTCGGCGACATTCCTCGATGGCGTAAAAGGGTTCTGGGACCGCATGACGTCCTGATCCTGCGACCCTGGGCCGCCCGCGGACGCGCGCGGCTTGTGGCATCCTGCGACGGCCCCGGAGACCCCGGGGCCGTTTTCATTCACGTCCACGATGAAGGGAGGTCGCGTGCGTACGAACATGGGGAAGTGGTGGGGGGTCTTGGCGTTGGTCGTGCTGGCGCCCGCATGGGCGGCCGATGACCGGCCGCTGCAGGTCGAGCGCGAGTCGACGCGGTTCGTCCTCAATGCCGACGGCAGTTTCGTGCAGGAGCAGGAGACCGCGATCAAGGTGCTGAAGGACAGTGCACTCGAGGCCGCCAAGGACGCCTCGGTGAGCTACAGCACCAGCATCCAGAAGGCCGAGGTGGTCGAGGCCTATACATTAAAGGCCGACGGTCGCCGCGTCGACGTGCCGCGGGGCAACTACCAGGTCAGCAGCAGCTCGGGGCGTGAGGGCGATTCGCCCATCTATTCGGACCAGACCACGCTCACGGTGGTGTTTCCCGAACTCGCCGTCGGCGACACCACGGTGTTCGCCTACCGGGTGACGGCGACCCAGCCGATGTTCCCGGGCCAGTTCTCGGTGATCCGCAACTACAGCCCGGCGTCGTACTACGGCGACGTGCAGGTGACCATCGACGCGCCGGAGGCCATGAAAGCGACGTGGCGCAACTGGCAGATGACCCAGCCCGCGGTCGAAACCCGCGATGGACGCCGGATCGTCCGCTGGCAATGGAGCAACCGCCAGCCGGTCGACCGCGAGAGCCTGCGCGATACCGTCTTCACCGCCGACCGCTACCCGGGCTACGCGTTCTCCACGTTTGCCAGTTACGCGGATATCGCCGCGGCCTATGGTGGTCCCGCCAATGCCAAGGCGGCCCTGACGCCGCGGTTGCGCACGCTTGCTGCCGAGATCGCGGGCAAGAGCACGGATCCGCGCGAGACGGCGAAGAAGCTCTACGAGTGGGTCTCCACGAAGATCACATACGCCGGCAACTGCATCGGGCTGGGGGCGGTGGTGCCGCGCGACCTGGACGTGGTCCTCGACAACCGCATGGGCGACTGCAAGGACCACGCGACCCTGCTGCAGGCGCTGCTGAAGGCGCGCGGCATCGACAGTACCCAGGCGCTGATCAATGCGGGCGGTACGTACACGCTGCCGGACATTCCGGTCGCATCGGTCGTCAACCACGTGATCAACTACATCCCCAGCCTGGATCTGTACGTGGACTCCACCGCAGCCACCGTGCCGTTCGGGAGCCTGCCGGATGGTGCCGCGGGCAAGCCAGTGCTGCTGGTGGACGGCCATCGCGACGGCACCACCACGCCGGTGACGCAGGTGGGGTCGGAATGGCAGAAGCTGCGCACGACCATCCGCATCCAGCCTGACGGGTCGATCAAGGGGACGCAGCGGGTGGAACTGAGCGGGCGCATGGCGGTTGCGGCGCGGACGCAGTTCCGCAACATCGGCGCAAGCGACGCCGACAAGCTGGTCCGCAACTACTTCCGTGGGAGCGCGCTGTCTGCGAACGGCAAGGTGAAGTACGACGATCCCGTTCCGATGCTGGAAACCTTCAACCTGGATGCGGACTTCGAGGTCGACCGGATGATCCCGACGACGGGTGGCTTCCAGGTGCAGCCCTGGTTCCTGAGCTTCACGCCGGTCGCGATGCTGGTGGCCTCGCAACTGGGCGACCCGGACCAACCGGAAGGCGAAAGCAGCTGCGGTGCTTACCACTCGGACGAGGAATACACGTTCGAGTTTCCCGCTTCCATGCGCATCGTCGCCGTGCCGAAAGACGTCAGCCTGCGCGAGGGCACGCTCAGCTACGTCTCGACGTTCCGCCAGGAGGGCGCCCGCCTGCACGTTCGTCGCACGCTGGACGACCGTACACCGGGCCCGGTGTGCTCACCCGAGTACAACGCGGGTTTCTCCCAAGTCATGCGCCGGATCATGCCGGACCTTCGCGCGCAGGTCGTCTATCTAAGCGAGGCGGAGGGCGCCTCGTCGCGATGAGCCGGGAATGATCGACCGCTCCACGCTCCCCATGTCCACACGCGACCGCGACACGCCGCGCGTGGGCATCGTCGGCAGCGCCGGCGCCTACGGGCGCTGGCTGACGCGCTTTTTCCGCATGCGTATGGGCCTGGACGTCATCGGCCATGATCCGGCCGATCCTGCGTCGGTCGATGAATCCGAACTCGTCCAACGCGCCGATGTGCTGGTCTTCTCGGCGCCGATTCGCCACACCGCCGAGCTGATCGCACGCTACCGCACGCTGGCTGCGGGAACCGAGGCGGGGCGGTTGTGGCTGGACGTCACTTCGATCAAGGCTGCACCCGTATCCGCGATGCTCGCGTCGCGTGCCGAGGTGGTCGGCCTGCATCCCATGACCGCGCCACCGAAGGCCCCGACGCTGAAAGGGCGGGTGATGGTGGTCAGCGAAGCAAGGCTGGACGCGTGGCGCCCGTGGGTGGCGTCGATGCTGCAAGCGCTCGAAGCCGAGTGCGTGCAGGCCACGCCCGAGCAGCATGATCGCGTGATGGCGTTGGTGCAGGCGATGGTCCATGCCACGCACCTGGCGCAGGCAGGCGTCTTGCGTGGCGAAGCTGCGCGTGTCGGCGACCTGGCGGCGCTGATGCCGTACCGCTCGGCGTCGTTCGAGATGGATGCTGCCATCCTGGCTCGCATCCTCTCGTTAAACCCGGCGATCTACGAGGACATCCAGTTCGGCAATCCCTATGCGGGCGACGTATTGCGCGCGCTCGGCCAGCAGATCGAACGGATGGCGCAGCTGGTGGGCGAGGGCGGTGATGCCGCGCGCACGGCGTTCCGTCAGGAGTTCCTGGCGGACAACCGCGATGCCGTTGGGCCAGCCATGCTGGCCGATGGCAACTACAGCTACGAACGGATCGGCTACCTGTTGGCCGATCTGGCCGGTCGTGAAGCGCTCAGCGTGCACCTGCCGGAAGATCGTCCGGGCTCGTTACGTGCGTTGCTGCATGTGTTCGAACGGCACGGCGTCAGTCTGTCGTCCATCCATTCCTCACGAACGCCGGAGGGCGAAGTGCATTTCCGGATCGGTTTCGATGCCGACGTGGATGCACGGGCGCTTGCCGATGCGGCCCGTGAAATCGATGCTTCTGGGTTGGGAAAGGTGTTGCCATGACGACGCCCTCGTGCGCCGTGGACGAGGTGCTGGCCGGCAAGGCGGTGGCGTTCACCCGGCCGGGCAGCCGCAGTGCGATCGCGAAGACAGCCCTCGTCGGACCGCAACGGGTCACAACGCTGGGCATCGGCGGCGACGAACAGGGCGATCTGCGCGTGCATGGCGGCCCGGACAAGGCCATCCATCACTACCCGATGGACCACTACGCGCCCTGGCGGTCTGATATCGGGCTGCACCCGTTGCTCGAACGGCCGGGGGCGTTCGGCGAGAACATCAGCACGCATGGCATGACGGAAGAGCTCGTGTGCCTGGGTGACCGCTACCGTCTGGGCTCGGCGCTGGTCGAGGTGTCGCAATCGCGGCAACCGTGCTGGAAGCTGTCGGACCGGCTTGGTGTTCCCGACATGGCGCGCCGCGTGCAGGACACCGGCCGTACCGGCTGGTATTACCGCGTGATCGAGGAAGGTCGCGTGCAGCAGGGCGATCGCATCGCGCTCGAGGCGAGGCCGCATCAAGAATGGTCGCTCGCGCGCGTCATTGAGTTGCTTTACCAGCGCACCATCGATCCCGGCGTGTTGCATGACGTGTTGGCGTTGCCGCTGGTGCCGTCGTGGCGCGTGTTGTTCGAACGGCGCCTGGAACGTGGCGCGGTCGAGGATTGGCGTAAGCGGCTGACCGGTGTCGCCCCCGACGAGTAGCCCGGGCGCCATGATGCTGCGCAACTGTAAATGTGTTTACTCGACAGCCCTACTCGCATCGCTCTAGCATCACAGCCTCCATGCATGGGGGGCATGCACCATGTTCATCATCCGCAAGGAGTGTCGGAGATGAGTCGGGATCGCAAAGTGACGTCGTTGTCGTCGGTCAGGGTGCCGGTCTCGACACCCGGCAAGAACGCCTCCGACGAGGACGCCATCGCGTTGCTGACGCGCATCGTCGCGGCGCAGGGCGAGATCGCGGCCGCCGGGCCTGAACCGCAGGATGTCGTCGATGCCATTACCTACCGCGCTCAGGAGCTGACGGGTTCGGCAGGTGCGGTGCTGGAGATCCGCGACGGCGACCTGATGCGTTACTGGTCGGCCAGCGGCATTGCGCAGAGCCAGGTCGGGCTCACGCTGCCGGTCGAAGGCAGCCTGTCGGGGCGCTGCATCACCGAGGCGCGGGTGCTGCGGTGCGATGACAGCGAAGAGGATCCGCGAGTCAATCGCGAGGCCTGTCGCAACGTGGGCCTGCGTTCGATGCTGGTGGCGCCCTTGCGGTTCCGTGGGCAGGTCGTCGGCGTACTGAAGGTGTTGGCCACGACGCCCAGCGCGTACGACGACACCGACTGCAAGACGCTCGAACAGCTGAGCACGCTGGTCGCGGCCAGCATGTACAAGGCGATCGAGCACGCGCAGATGCGCGCCGCGCTCGAAGCCCGCATGGGGCATGGCGAGCGCGACCGCAAGCACGTACACGAAGCCCGCGCGCGGCTGCTGGAGGTGTTGCAGGGCCAGCAGATCACGAGCGCGCTGCAGCCCATCGTCCGTCTCGCTGACGGCGCTATCGCCGGTTACGAGGCGCTGGCGCGCTTTCCGCTCGAGTACGATCTGTCCACTGGCCGCTGGTTCGAAGACGCAGCGCGCAGCGGGCTCAGCGTCGAACTCGAACTCGCGGCGGCCGAGGCCGCGCTCGCGCACCTGACCTCCCTGCCGGCGGATGCCTTCCTGTCAATCAACATCTCACCGGAAACCGCGTGCAGCGAGGGGCTGCGAAGCCTGATCGCCGGCCAGGACCTGCGCCGGCTGGTGCTGGAGATCACCGAGCACACCGCGGTGGACGACTACGGGCGGTTGAACCAGTGCCTCTCGGCCCTGCAGGATGCGGGCGTGCGCATCGCCGTGGACGATACCGGCGCCGGTTTCGCGAGCCTGCGGCACGTGCTGCGCCTCGCGCCGGACATCATCAAGCTGGACATCACCCTGGTCCGCGAGGTCGACCAACGGCCGCGCATGCAGGCGCTCATCGCGGCATTGCTGACGTTCGCGCAGGGCACGCGGGCCGATCTGATCGCCGAGGGCGTGGAGAACGAGCGCCAACTGGAGACGCTCAAGGCACTCGGTGTCCCGTTCGCGCAGGGGTTCCACTTGGGGTATCCGCAGGTGCCCTGAGCGCGGGGGCTTCGCCGCGCGGCAGGGGGCCGCTACCATGGCCCCATGGACACTTCCCCGACACGCCTGCTGATCCACGGTGCTTCCGGCCGCATGGGCCAGGCCCTGCTTCGCCTGGCGGCCGAACAACCCGCCCTGTACAGCGTCGCGGCCGCCGTTACCCGCCGCGCGCCAGCGCAGCGCGTGGTCGAGGGCGTGCCGCATTTCGCCGCGGCAGAATTGTCAGGCGCGCCCGCGTTCGACGTGGCGATCGACTTCAGCCTGCCCGAGGGGTTCGATCCGATCCTCGCGTTGTGTGTCGAGCGGGGGGCGCCGCTGGTGTCCGGCACCACCGGCATCGATGCCGCGCAGCAGGGCGCGTTGGCGAAGGCGGCCACACGGATCCCGCTGGTCTGGGCGACCAATTTCAGCCTGGGTGTCGCGGTGCTCGCCGAGTTGGTGGAGCGGGCGGCAGCGGCGCTGCCGGGCTGGGACGTGGACATCGTCGAGTCCCACCACATCCACAAGAAGGATGCGCCCTCCGGCACCGCGTTGACGCTGGGCCAGGCGGCGGGCAGTGCCGGACAGCCGGTCCACTACGCCAGCCTGCGGGCCGGCGACATCGTGGGCGAACATACGGTGCAGTTTGCCGGGCTCGGCGAGCGGATCGAGCTGACCCACCGGGCCACCCACCGCGATATTTTCGCCCGCGGCGCCCTGCATGTGGCGCGGGCGCTGGTCGAGCGAGCGCCCGGCGCCTATCGCGTCCGGGATCTGCTGGATTGATGCGCTGGCGCAGGCGCCACGTCGTTCCGTAACCTGAACGCGCTGCGTCGGTAACGGCCGAATCCGCAGCGGCGGGGTGCAAAAAACGGTGGCGCTGAACAGGGCTTCCCCGTACAATTCCCGCTCGCCTGTTACCCATCGCCACGGACCGGATAAATGCCGCGTCCGCGGTTTCTTGCAGCCGCAAGTCGGTGGGGCAGGGTTCCTTCTACCCCAAGGCGAACCCCGTGACTCGACCCGCAATTCTCGTACTCGAAGACGGCACCGTATTCGAGGGCGAATCCGTAGGCGCAGATGGCCTGTCGGTCGGCGAAGTGGTGTTCAACACCGCAATGACCGGCTACCAGGAGGTCCTGACGGACCCGTCCTATGCCCGCCAGCTCGTCACCCTGACGTACCCCCACATCGGCAACACCGGTTGCACCGACCAGGACGATGAGGCCGCCCAGGTCTGGTGCGCCGGCCTGATCGTGCGAGACGTGCCGCGCCGCCCCAGCAGCTGGCGTAACCAGCAGGCGCTGCCGGAATGGCTGCAGACCCGTGGCATCGTGGCCATCGCCGGCATCGACACCCGCAAGCTGACGCGCCTGCTGCGCGAGCGCGGCGCCCAGAACGGCGCGCTGATGGCCGGCGACGATCTCAATGTCGAGAAGGCCCTGGAAGCCGCGCGCAAGTTCCCCGGCCTGAAGGGCATGGATCTGGCCAAGGTCGTCACGACCGATAAGGCGTATCCGTGGCGCGATGGCCAGCTGGACCTGGACCGCAACGCCTTCGTGCAGGCACGGGCGAAGTACAAGGTCGTGGCCTACGACTTCGGCGTGAAGCACAACATCCTGCGCATGCTGGCCGAGCGCGGTTGCGACGTGACCGTGGTGCCGGCGCAGACCAACGCGGCGGACGTGCTCGCGCTGCAGCCCGATGGCGTGTTCCTGTCCAACGGCCCTGGCGACCCGGAGCCGTGCGATTACGCGATCACGGCCATCCGCGAGTTCATCGCGAAGAAGACGCCGACCTTCGGCATCTGCCTGGGCCATCAGCTGCTGGCGCTCGCCGCCGGCGCGAAGACCATGAAGATGGGCCACGGACACCATGGCGCGAACCACCCGGTGCAGGACCTCGATACCGGCCGCGTGATGATCACCTCGCAGAACCACGGTTTCGCCGTGGACGAGGCCTCGCTACCGGCCAACGTGCGCGTGATCCACCGCTCGCTGTTCGACGGCACCAACCAGGGCATCGAACTGACCGACGCGCCGGCGTTCTCGTTCCAGGGCCACCCGGAAGCATCGCCGGGGCCGCATGATGTCGCACCGCTGTTCGACCGTTTCATCGCCTGCATGGAGCAGGCGCGGTCATCGTGAGGGGGATGGCCCTGCGCCATCGATTGTCCGTACCGGGCGGCGGGGGATGCCGCCCCATCTCAGGGAGTGGAAGATGAAAGTGATGGTCCGTCTGTTGCTGATGCTCGCGCTGCTGCCGTTGCAGGGATTCGCGCGCGAGGTGCCGATCCAGGATTTCTTCAAGGATCCGGAATTCACGTCGGTGAGCATATCGCCGGACGGAAAGCACATGGCCGTCACCGTGCCGCAGGCCGACCGTACCGTGCTGGCCGTGTTGCGCGTGTCGGATCAGGGCGTCGTGGGCAAGTGGGACTACGGCGAGAACCGTCATTTCCGCCAGGTCCTGTGGGCCAACAACAACCGCCTGCTGTTCTTCGTCACCTTCAAGACAGGCCGTTTCGATTTCGAGACATCCAAGGGTGACCTTTACGCTTCGAACATCGACGGCACCGGCCGCCTGGATATCCCGAACGGCAACTACTACAACATCGTCGACCTGACGCCGGACGATCCGGATACGATCCTCGTCGAGCGTTCCGTCGAAACGTCGTTCCTGTTCAAGCTGAACATCAACAACGGTCGCACGACGACCGTGGCCACGGCACCCGTGGAGCAGGGCAGCTTTCTGGTGGACCACGACCGCAAGGTGCGGTTCGTGTCGGGCGCCATGAACGACGGTCGCAACGTCACCTATCGCCGCGATGGTGACAAGTGGGCGTTGGTGCACGAAAGCGAGCGCAATGGCGCCACGTACTTCCCGCTGGGCTTCGACGCCGAGAACAAGCGCGTCTACATGGCGAAGGGCGAGCAGGGAAAGCCGGAAACCATCGTGCTGCTCGACCTGGACACGCGCGAAGAGACCCCGCTCTCCAGCAACGGCACGGTCAGCCCGTCGGCCTACCTCTGGAGCAGCGATGAGAAGACACTGCTTGGCGTTTGGTACGAAGACGGCGTTCCGTACTGGGACTGGGTGGCACCCGAACACGCCGAAACGAAGGTCTATGCAGGCCTGGTGAAGGCGTTCCCTGGCAAGGCCGTGCGATTCCTCCGTCCTTCGCAGGACGGGCGTTACTTCGCCATGCGTGTGTTCGCCGATACTATGCCTTCGGAGACTTACCTGTTCGACCGCGAGGCGGGCAAGGCCAAGTTCCTTGCCGCCAGCATGGACTGGATCAAGCCCGAGGAAATGTCGCCGATGAAGCCCATCGTGGTGAAGGCGCGCGACGGCCTGCCGCTGCATGGCTACATCACCATCCCCAAGAACAGCGATGGCAAGAATCTGCCGCTGATCATCAATCCGCACGGCGGTCCGCACGGCCCGCGGGACGACTGGGGATTCAACCCCGAAGTGCAGCTGTTCGCGAACCGCGGTTATGCCGTGCTGCAGATCAACTACCGCGGCTCGGGCGGCTACGGCAATGCATTTGAAGGCATGGGCTACCGCAAGTGGGGTACGACCATGCAGGACGACTTGACCGATTCGGTGAAGTGGGCGGTCGCCCAAGGTATCGCGGATCCGAATCGCGTCTGCATCTACGGCGCTTCCTACGGTGGTTACGCGGCGCTCATGAGCGTAGTGCGCGAACCCGACCTGTATCGCTGCACGGTGGGCTACGTGGGTGTCTACGACCTCGATGCGCAGCGCAATGCCGACTTCATGGAGCATGAAAGCGGCCGCAACTACCTGAAGGACGTCTATCCGCCTACGGCGGCAGAGCGGATGGCGCAGTCGCCTGCCTTCGGCGTGGAGCGGATCAAGGCCCCGATCCTGCTGGTTCACGGTGAGAAGGACGTGCGCGTCCCGATCAAGAACATGCATTTCCTGATTTCGCAGCTGGCAAAAGTCGGCAAGAAGCCTGACGACGTGATCGTGGAAAAGAAGGAAGCGCACGGATTCCGCGACCTGCAGAACAACGTCAACCTCTACACCAAGATGCTGGCGTTCTTTGACAAGTACATCGGGCCCAAGGCGAGCACCGCCGCGGCCCAGTAACCCTGGAAGCAGTCCCCCATGCCCAAGCGCAACGACCTCAAAACCATCCTGATCATCGGTGCAGGCCCGATCGTCATCGGCCAGGCCTGCGAATTCGATTATTCCGGCGCCCAGGCGTGCAAGGCGTTGCGCGAGGAGGGGTATCGGGTGGTGCTGGTCAACAGCAACCCCGCGACCATCATGACCGACCCGGAGATGGCGGACGCGGTCTACATCGAGCCGATCAACTGGCAGACGGTCGAGAAGATCATCGCCAAGGAAAAGCCCGATGCGCTGCTGCCCACCATGGGTGGGCAGACGGCGTTGAACTGCGCCCTGGACCTGGCCGACAACGGTGTGCTTGAGAAGTACGGCGTCGAGCTGATCGGCGCCAAGCGCGATGCGATCCGCATGGCCGAAGACCGCGAGCTGTTCCGCGTGGCGATGGGCGAGATCGGCCTGGAGTGCCCGAAGGCGGCCGTCGCCCACACGCTGGAAGAAGCGCTGGAGATCCAGACCCGCGTCGGCTACCCGACCATCATCCGTCCCAGCTTCACCCTGGGCGGTAGCGGCGGCGGCATCGCCTACAACCGCGAGGAACTGGTCGACATCGTCACTCGCGGCCTGGAACTGTCGCCGACCACCGAAGTGCTGGTGGAAGAATCGGTGCTGGGCTGGAAGGAGTTCGAGATGGAAGTGGTCCGCGACACCGCGGACAACTGCATCATCGTCTGCTCCATCGAGAACCTCGACCCGATGGGCGTGCACACCGGCGACAGCATCACCGTCGCCCCGGCGCAGACGCTGACCGACAAGGAATACCAGCGCCTGCGCGATGCCTCCATCGCCGTGCTGCGCAAGATCGGCGTGGATACCGGTGGCTCGAACGTGCAGTTCGGCATCAACGCGCAGACCGGCCGCGTCGTCGTCATCGAGATGAACCCGCGCGTGTCGCGTTCGTCGGCCCTGGCATCGAAGGCCACCGGCTTCCCGATCGCCAAGGTCGCGGCCAAGCTGGCCGTGGGTTACACGCTGGATGAACTGAAGAACGAGATCACCGGCGGCAAGACGCCGGCCTCGTTCGAGCCGGCGATCGACTACGTCGTCACCAAGATCCCGCGCTTCGCGTTCGAGAAGTTCCCGCAGGCCGATGCCCGTCTGACCACCCAGATGAAGTCGGTGGGCGAAGTGATGGCGATGGGCCGCACCTTCCAGGAATCCCTGCAGAAGGCCTTGCGCGGTCTGGAGACCGGCAAGGTCGGCCTCGACCCGACCGGCCTGAACCTGGCTGATGAGGATGACCTGGCGAAGCTGCGTCGCGAGCTGAAAGCGCCGGGCCCGGAGCGTCTGTTCTATGTCGCCGATGCGTTCCGCGCCGGCATGACGGTCGAGCAGGTGCATGCGCTGTCCTTCATCGACCCCTGGTTCCTCGACCAGATGGAAGAGATCATCGCCGCCGAGCAGCGAGCTCGCCGCCGATGGCTTGGGTTCGCTCGACAAGGCGCGCATGCGCCGTCTGAAGCGTATGGGCTTCTCCGATGCGCGCCTGGCCCAGCTGGCCGGTACCGACGAAGCCGCCGTGCGCGTGTTGCGCAAGGCGCTGGGCGTGAAGCCGGTGTACAAGCGCGTGGACTCCTGCGCGGCCGAGTTCGCCACCAGCACCGCCTACCTGTACTCGACCTACGAGGACGAGTGCGAAGCACAGCCGACCGGCCGCGAGAAGATCATGATCCTCGGCGGCGGTCCCAACCGCATCGGTCAGGGCATCGAGTTCGACTACTGCTGCGTGCACGCGGCGCTCGCCCTGCGCGAGGACGGGTTCGAGACCATCATGGTCAACTGCAACCCGGAAACCGTCTCCACCGACTACGACACCTCCGACCGACTGTACTTCGAGCCGCTGACGCTGGAAGACGTGCTGGAGATCGTCGAACTGGAGCAGCCGAAGGGCGTCATCGTGCAGTACGGCGGCCAGACCCCGCTCAAGCTTGCGCGTGCGCTCGAAGCCAACGGCGTGCCGGTCATCGGCACCAGCCCGGATTCCATCGACCTGGCCGAGGACCGCGAACGCTTCCAGCAGCTGGTCGACAAGCTCGGCCTGAAGCAGCCGCCGAACCGCATCGCCCGCAACGACCAGGAAGCGCTGCTACTCGCCCGCGAGATCGGCTATCCGCTGGTCGTGCGCCCGTCGTACGTGCTGGGCGGCCGTGCGATGGAAATTGTTTACGGCGAATCCGACCTGGCCCGCTACGTGCGCGACGCGGTGAAGGTCTCCAACGACTCGCCGGTGCTGCTGGACCGCTTCCTCGACAACGCCGTGGAAGTGGACGTGGACATCATCGCCGACGCCGAAGGCAACGTCCTGATCGGCGGCGTGATGGAGCACATCGAGGAAGCCGGCGTGCATTCGGGCGACTCCTCGTGCTCGCTGCCGCCGTATTCGCTGTCGGCGAAGACGCAGGACGAACTGCGTCGCCAGGTGGTCGAACTGGCCAAGGCCCTGAAGGTCGTCGGCCTGATGAACACCCAGTTCGCTATCCAGGCGAGCGAGGACGGCAGCGACGACATCGTCTATCTGCTGGAAGTGAACCCGCGTGCTTCGCGCACCGTGCCGTTCGTGTCCAAGGCCACCGGCATGGCGCTGGCGAAGATCGCGGCCCGCTGCATGGCCGGCAAGACGCTGGCCGGGCAGGGCGCGACGAAGGAGATCGTGCCGGATTACTACTCCGTCAAGGAAGCGATTTTCCCGTTCGCCAAATTCCAGGGCGTGGACCCGATCCTCGGCCCGGAGATGCGCTCCACCGGCGAGGTGATGGGCGTGGGCCGCAGCTTCGGCGCCGCCATGGCGCGCGCGCAGGAAGCCGGTGGCATCAAGGCACCGCCGGTGGGCAAGGTGTTCATCTCGGTGCGCGACCCGGACAAGAAGCGCGTGCTGCCGGTGGCGCAGGAACTGGTCGGCCGCGGGTACTCCATCGTCGCCACCGCCGGCACCGCTGCGTGGCTGCGTGAGCACGGCATCGAATGCACCCAGATCAACAAGGTGCTGGAAGGCCGTCCGCATGTGGTGGACCTGATCAAGAACGGCGAAATCGTGTATATCGTCAACACCACGGAAGGACGCCAGGCCATCGCCGACTCCTTCTCGATCCGGCGCGAGGCCCTGCAGCACCGCGTCACCTATTCGACCACCGTCGCCGGCGCCAAGGCGCTGGTGCATTCGCTGGAATACCGCGGCACGGGCCCGGTGCTGGCGTTGCAGGAACTGCACAAGGAGCTTCAAGGGTGAGAGCCCCATTGACGATGCAAGGCGCCCAGCGCCTGCGCCAGGAACTGGACCTGCTGAAGACGGTCAAGCGCCCCGAAGTGATCGCGGCCATCGCGGAAGCGCGCGCGCACGGCGATCTGAAGGAGAACGCCGAGTACCACGCCGCCCGCGAACAGCAGGGCTTCATCGAGGGCCGCATCAAGCAGCTGGAAGGCGAGCTGTCGCACTCGGAAGTCATCGACGTCAGCAAGCTCAACGCCGGTTCGCGCATCGTGTTCGGCGCCAAGGTGGTGCTGGCCGACGTGGATACGGACGAAGAGAAGCGCTACCAGGTCGTCGGCGACCTGGAAGCGGACATCAAGCTGGGCCTGATCGCGATTTCCTCGCCGCTGGCCCGCGCCCTGATCGGCAAGCACGAAGGCGACTCGGTCACCATCGACGCGCCGGCCGGCCAGCGCGAATACGAAATCGTCGGCGTTTCTTACAGCGACGACTGAGCCACGATGGCCCAGGCCACCCTGCTGCTGCCCGCGCGGACCCGCCTCGTCGGGCAGGCGCTGCCCGACGACGTGGCGCGTGCGCTGGGGCGCAGCGACAGGAACGACGTGGAGGCGGGCGAGCGCGCGCAGCTGCGTCGGCAGTTCCAGCTGGTGCCGGACCACTGGCCGATCGCCGCACTCACCCGCCAGCGCGATGCCGGCGACGCGGCCGGCGCCCGCTGGCTGCGTGCCGATCCTGCGCGCGTGTCGCCGGACATGACCGGCGCCCGGATGCTGGCGCATGGCGAGTCGCTGGGCCTGTCCCTTGAAGACACCAGGCACTTGCTGCCGGTGCTCAAGCCCTTGTTTGGCGACGCGGGCATGTTGCTGGATGCACCGCACCCGTCGCGCTGGTACCTGCGGCTTCCGCTGGAGGCGCAACTGCCCGCGTTCACGCCGGTGGACGAGGTGCTGGGCGACGACTTGCTGGCCCACCTCCCGCATGGCGATGCCGGCCGGCGCTGGCGCGCCCTGCTGAGCGAAGCGCAAGTACTGCTGCACAACCATCCGTGGAACGCGCAGCGCGTGGCTCAGGGCAAGCCGCCGGTGAATTCACTGTGGTTCTGGGGCGCGGGCACCCTGCCGGATTTCGTGCGCACCGGCTTTCGCCAGGTGAAAGGCAACGACATCCTCCTGCAGGCGCTGGCGCAGGCTGCCGGCGTCGATGCGAGCCATGCCGACGGCGAGGGTGGGGTGGATGCGCTGATCGACCTGCGTCATCTGCGCAACCTGGATCTGCTGTGCCGCGACGCACTGCGTCCGCTGCTTGAAGCGGTGCGCAAGGGCGAACTGGACACGTTGACGCTCGACTTCGAAGACGGCGCCCTGTTCGCGCTGCGCCGCGACCAGCGCTGGCGGTTCTGGCGTCGCGCGTTGCCGCGCCTGGACACGGCGCGCCCGGACCACGTGCCCGCATGAGGTCCACCGCGCGGATCCGGCGACGCGACGCGGGCGTGGCCGGTACCTGGCCGGCGACCGTGCCCCTGCTGCTGCAACGTGTCTACGAAGCCCGGGGCGCCTGTTCGATGGAGCAGGCCCAGCCCAGGCTCGCGCAACTTGTTCCCCCCGACATGCTCGGCGGCATCGACGCGGCGACGACGCTGCTCGCCGACGCCATCGCGGACGGCCGCCACATCGTCATCGTCGGCGACTTCGATTGCGACGGTGCCACGGCCTGCGCCGTCGGTGTGCGTGGGCTCTGCCTGTTGGGCGCGCAGCGGGTCACGCCGGCGGTGCCGAATCGCATCGTCCACGGCTATGGCCTGTCGCCCTCGCTGGTGGAGGAACTGGATGCGCTGAAGCCGGACCTGCTCGTCACCGTCGACCACGGCATCGCCTGCCATGCAGGCATCACCGCGGCGAAATCGCGCGGCTGGCAGGTGCTGGTGACGGACCACCATCTGCCGGGCGATGCCTTGCCGCCGGCGGATGCCATCGTCAATCCCAACCTGCGCGGCGATCCGTTCCCGAGCAAGGTGCTGGCCGGCGTGGGAGTGATGTTCTACGTGCTGCTCGCGTTGCGCCGCGTGCTGCGCGAACGCGGCGCCTTCGAAGGTGCCGAACCGGACCTGACCTCGCTGCTCGATCTCGTCGCGGTCGGCACGGTCGCCGACCTCGTGCCGCTGGATGCGAACAACCGCGCCCTCGTCGGCGCGGGGTTGCGTCGCCTGCGCGCGGGCCAAGGGTGTGCGGGTTTGCAGGCGCTGGTGCGCGTCGCCGGTCGTGAGCCTGCACGGTTGACGGCATCGGACATCGGTTTCGCCATCGCGCCACGCCTGAATGCCGCGGGCCGGCTGGAAGACATGGCCTTGGGCATCGCCTGCCTGCTCACCGACGACGCCACCCAGGCCGACGAGATGGCGCGCGTGCTGGACGGCATCAATGCCGAACGCCGGGGCGTGCAGCAGCAAATGGTGGACGAGGCGCATGCGGCGCTCGCCCGTATCGATGCCGAGGGCGAGGTCCCGCTCGCGCCGTGCCTGTTCGATCCCGACTGGCATCCGGGCGTGGTCGGGCTGGTGGCGTCGAAGATCAAGGAACGCCTGCATCGCCCGGTGATCGCGTTCGCGCCCGCCGAGCCCGGCAGCACGACGTTGCGGGGTTCGGCGCGTTCCATCCCCGGCTTCCATATCCGCGACGCGCTGGCTGCGATCGACGCCGTGCAGCCCGGTCTCATGCAGCGCTTCGGCGGTCACGCGATGGCGGCGGGCCTGTCGTTGGATGAAAGCGCGCTTCCCGCGTTCCGCGAGGCGTTCCATGCGCAGGCAGCGAGGCTGCTCGATGAGGCGATGTTGCAGGAGGTGCTGTTGAGCGATGGCGAATTGCGCGCCGACGAACTCGACCGCGCTCATGCCGACGCCTTGCGCGGCGCCAGGACCCTGGGGCCAGGGCTTCCCCGAGCCGATGTTCGATGGCTGCTTCGACGTGCTCGACTGGCGCGTGCTGGGCGAGAAGCACCTGAAGTTCTCGCTGCGCCTGCCAGGTCACGCCGCGCCGCTCAACGCGATCCACTTCAACGGCTGGCAGGACCAGGCCCCGCCAGCCCGTATCCATGCCGCATATCAGCTGGACACCGACGACTGGCAGAACCGTCGCGGCATCCAGTTGCTGATCCGCCACTGGCAAGCGGCGGACTGAGCCATCACGCCTCGCTGGAGCGGGCCATCCCAGGCGATCCGTCGGGCCGCGCGTCGGCCGTGCGCTTCAGGCCGAACAAGGGGCGCAGCCAGCCGACCCGGCGCACGATCTCATAGCCCGCGAAGCACGCGGCAAAGGTGACGAACACCAGCAGGACACCTTCCAGCAGCGGCGGAATCGCCAGCGGCTTGAGATGGTGAGCGACAACAACGGTGACCGTCTGGTGCAGGATGTAGACCGGGAACACCGCGGGCACGAGGTAACGCAACACGCGGCTGTCGCCGGGATTCCAGTGACGGGCGAAGCCGAGTACCGCGACGATCGCGCACCACTGGTCCAGTCCCCAGACCATGCGCATGGCGTTCCGGAGCAACTCGGGCGGCTGCCCATCGGCGAAGCGGACGAAGTAGGCGATCAGGCCCGCCCAACTGGCCAGCCAGAGCAGCAGGGCGGCCCAGCGCACTCGCGCCATCGCCGCCCACACGGACTCGCTCCGCGCGATCAGGAAGCCCAGCAGGAACACGCTGAAGTACTGCGCATGGTTGTACCAGTCGTCGACCAGCGCATGCGTCTGTTCGAAGCGACCGACCAGCAGGATGCGGGCCAGGCCGAGGAACAGCGTGGGCCACACCAGCACGCCGATGCCGGCCAGCCCCTTGTCCAGGCCACGTCCGACGGCGGCGAGGGCGCGCGGCGCCACGCGCCAGTTGAGCCACAACACGACGGTGTATACCCAGAGGTAGGCGACGAACCACAGATGGTTCCAGGTCGGCACATCCAGGCAGCCCTCCGCATCGCAAAAGCCGTCGTAGCCGGTCAGGTAGCGGGCGTAGAACGCCAGGTACCCCGCGTGGTAACCGCCCGGTAGTTGCTCCACGACTTCGTAGTACGACTGGGGCGGAACGATCACCAGCATGCCGAACACCAGCGGCACCAACAGGCGCCAGGAGCGGCTGGCGAGGAAGCGCGTCCGGGTGCCGCGTGCGGCGGCCGCGTCACGGGCTTTCTCCAGCAGGAAGGCGGTGGCCGCGCCCGACACCAGGAAGAGCAAGGCCAGCCGCCAGGGCGAGCTGAGCAGCATGAAGGGTTCCAGCGCGTCGCTGGCCGCCGGGCTTTTCACGTGCCAGTCCCAGGTCACGTAGTACATGCCCACGTGGTACAGCACGAGCACGCCGAAGGCGCACACGCGCACCCAGTCCAGATCATGACGACGTTGCATCGGGGCGTTCCTGTTGTGCGAGGGCGCCAGCGTTGCCCACCGTCGTGACCTCAGCCATGGCGAAGGGACGCGCCGTGGCGGGCTGGGGGCCAGCGGTGGGGATACGGGGACGAATCGCGGAAGGCAGCGCGCTGGCCGAGGCTAGAATGCGCGCATGACGGAACCGGCCTCGCTGACGTACGAACGCTATCTGCCCTGGAGGCGCGTGGCGGAGGCCGGTTTCTGGATCGCGATCACCGGCGCCAACTGCATCGCCAACAGCATCACCACGCTCATGGAACTGCGACGCGGCGACTCCATGGTGCAGGCCTGGGAGCCCGCCGTCTGGGAGACCAGCAGCGCGCTCATGTGGGTGCTGGTCATCATTCCGGGCATGGTCTGGTTCACCCGGCGCTACCCGTTCCAGTGGGGCGACTGGCGGCGGCAGCTGGTGCGCTATGCGGTGGCCAGCGGCGTGGTCTGCCTGGTGCACGTGGTGGGGATGGTCGGGCTGCGGATGCTGGCGTACCGGACGCAGGGCATGACCTACGACTTCGGGCCCTGGCCGCGCGAACTGTTCTACGAGTACCTGAAGGACATCCGTAGCTTTGCCTACATTGTGCTGACGATGGAGGCCTACCGCCTGCTGCTGCGCCGCTGGCAGGGCGAGGCCAGCCTGCTCACCGAACCGGACGAGGGCCCCGCGCTGGAGCCGGTGGACCGGCCGGAGCGTTTCCTGATCCGCAAGCTCGGGCGCGAGTTCCTGGTGGCAGCCAACGACATCGAGTGGCTGCAGGCCGCAGGCAACTACGTGAATCTGCGCGTGCGCGGCCACGATTACCCCTTGCGCAGCACCATCGCAGGCATCGAGGCCCGGCTGGATCCTCGTCGCTTTGCCCGCATCCACCGCAGCTACCTGGTCGCGTTGGACCACGTGGCCTCCATTGAGCCGCTGGAAACCGGCGACGCGCGTGTCCATCTTCGCGATGGCACGACGCTCCCGTGCAGCCGGCGCTACCGGCAGGACCTGCGCGCGCGGACCGGCGCGGAGCCGGCCTAGTCGCTTACGCAGCGCGCAGCGCGGGCTTGGGCAGGCGTTCGATGGCGTAGCTCGCCATCAGGTCCACGTGGCCGCTGCGCACGGCGTTCTCGGGTTCCTCGAGTACCGCGCCCGCGCTGGAGCCTTCGGGCAATGACCGGCCCCACAGACCGGCCCAGGCATTGCGGCGGTCCTTGGCGGCGTAGAGCGCGCGGTCGGCCAGGCGGATGGCGTATTCCCAGCCTTCGCGTCCCTCTTCGAAGAACGGGAAGGGCGCGAAGCCCAACGACACGGTGAGGTCCCAGGCGCGGCCCGGGGCCAGCTCGCGCGCGCCACCCAGGCGCTCGTGCAGGCGTGCAGCGACGGTGCAGGCCTGCGCGGCGGTCAGGTCGGGGCAGGCCATCAGGAATTCCTCGCCGCCCCAGCGGGCGATCACGTCGCCCGGCCGGCAAAGCGCACGCAGGGCGTCGGCGATGTCCACCAGCACGTCGTCGCCGGCATGGTGCCCGTAGCTGTCGTTGACCTTCTTGAAATGGTCGATGTCGATCAGGAACAGCACATGGCGCATGCCCGGCGACGCGCGTTGTGCGGACATCGCCTGCAGAGCGGCACCCGCTGCGCGGCGGTTGCGCAGGCCGGTGAGCGGATCGGTCGCGCTCACCGCGCGCAGTTGGCGGTTCTTACGTCGCTGCAGCAAGCCGAAGCCCACGCCGGCGACGACGAGCAGCCCGAGCAGGGCGCCACCGGCGCGTCGCACCAGTTCCGCCTTGTCGTCGTTGAGGGCACTGATCTGCGCTTCGTGGCGCATCTGTTCAAGTTCGCGCTGGGCATCGGCGCTTTCGCTGCGTGCCTGAAGGTCGGCCAGCAGCTCCATCCGCTGCTGCTTGAGCGATTCCATCTCCATGCCGTGGAGGCGCGCGCCAATGGCCAAGGCTTTGTCGGCTTCACCCAGCGCGGCGTGCGCGGCCATCCAGGCGAGCAGCACTTCGCGCTGTTTCTGCGGCTGCGGTTGGCCTTCCACCAGCGACCAGGCGCGCTGCGCGGTGGCCAGCGCGCCGCGTGCATCGCCCGACTGGCGCTGCAGGATCGAGCGCTTGGCCAGCGACCCCGCCAGGCCCGGGAAGTCCTTGCTCGCTTCCTGCGACAGGATCGCCGCGTCGAGCAGAGGTTTGGCCTCCGCCGGCTTGCCTTGCCGGATCCAGAGCCCCGCGCGCTCGGCGCGCAGGCGGTCGACCACGGCATGGGCCTGCTTGCGTTCGGCCATGGCTTCGCCCTGCGCGATCACCTTGAGCGCTTCGGTCGTGCGGCCCAGCGCCACCAGGTTCAGCGCGTGGTTGTGCACGATCACCGGATCTTCCAGGTCGACGGTGGCCGCGATGGCCAGCGCCTTGCGGTAGTACTCGTCTGCCACGTCGGGCGAATCGAGGTAGTCGGCGTGGATGAGGCCGATGTTGGTCAGCGTGGCGGCCTGCACGAGGGCGGCGTCGTGCGCATCCAGGCGGGAGGCCACTTCGAACGCCCGCAGGTATGCCGCCTCCGCGGCATGGATGTGGCCGGCGCCCTGGTAGATCGAACCCGCGTGGGAATAGGCCCGCATCTTCAGGTCGGGCGCCAGGTCCGGGCGCTCGCCCACGCGGCGCTCCATCCGCTCGGCGGCGATCAGCGCCTGCTCGGGCTCGCCGCTCAGGCCGGCCGCGATGCCCAGGCAGCTGAGCGTCTTCAGTTCGTCCTCGAGCGAAAGATCCGTGGCTTGCAGCAGCCGGTGAGCCAGGGCGACGGCCTTGACCGGTTCGTCCCGGCGCAGCTTGAGGCACAGGGTGACCTGGGCGGCGCGATCCTCGGGCGGCGCGGCCGCGGACGAGGGCAGGGCCACCAGCATCGACAAGCCGAGCATGGCGGACAGCAGGGGACGTAGCGGCAGGAGGACCGTGGACATGACCGGCAGCGACTCGGGGCAGGGGCGGCCATAACGATGCAAGTCCTGTTCCGGAAACGCTTCCGGTCGGCGCAGCACCGGGCTCTGGTATCCTTGCCGACCGATCCCGACCCCCGTTCATACGCACCATGATCGAGCTGAACCCCATCCGCCAGCGCATCGCCGACCTGCAGGACAGGCTGGCTTCGCTCCGGGGGTATCTTTGACTACGATTCCAAGCGCGAACGCCTGGAAGAAGTAAACCGCGAGCTGGAAAGCCCGGACATCTGGAACAACCCCGAGTACGCACAGCAGCTGGGCCGTGAGCGCTCGCTGCTGGACAAGACCGTCAACGGCATCCGCGAGATCGACGAAGGCCTCGTCGGCGGCCTGGAGCTGCTCGAACTGGCGGAAATGGAGAATGACGAGGACACCGCGCAGGCCGTGGTCGCCGACGTCGAGCGCTACGCCGTGCATGTGGGCAAGCTCGAATTCCAGCGCATGTTCTCCGGCAAGATGGACAGCTCGAACGCGTTCGTCGACATCCAGGCTGGCGCCGGCGGCACCGAAGCCCAGGACTGGGCGGAAATCCTGTTGCGCATGTACCTGCGCTGGTGCGAATCGCGCGGCTGGAAGACCGAATTGATGGAAGCCAGCGGTGGCGACGTGGCCGGCATCAAGTCGGCGACCCTGCGCGTGGAAGGCGATTTCGCCTACGGCTGGCTGAAGACCGAAACGGGTGTGCACCGTCTGGTGCGCAAGTCGCCGTTCGACTCCGACAACCGGCGCCACACCAGCTTCACCTCGGTGTTCGTGTCGCCGGAAGTCGACGACAACATCGATATCGACATCAATCCGGCCGACCTCAAGACGGACGTGTACCGTTCGTCCGGCGCGGGCGGCCAGCACGTCAACAAGACCGAGTCCGCGGTGCGCATCACCCACGTGCCGACCGGCATCGTGGTGGCCTGCCAGACCGGCCGCAGCCAGCACCAGAACCGCGACAACGCGATGAAGATGCTGGCCGCGAAGCTGTACGAGCTGGAGATCCAGAAGCGCAACGCCGAGCGCGATGCGGTGGAGGCGACCAAGTCCGACATCGGCTGGGGCAGCCAGATCCGCAACTACGTGCTGGACCAGAGCCGCATCAAGGACCTGCGAACGGGCATCGAGCGTTCGGACACCCAGAAGGTGCTGGACGGCGACCTGGACGAGTTCGTCGAGGCCAGCCTGAAATCCGGCCTGGAAGCCGGCGCCAAACGCATCGACGCCTGATTCCGCGGCCAGGGCCTCGTGCCCTGGCTGTGTCGCACCGGCGGCCTCCGCCGTTCCCCAACCCCGCCACCATCTTCCTGACGCCATGACCGACCAGACCCCCGCGACGCCTATCGCCGACGAGAACAGCCTCATCGCCGAGCGTCGCGCCAAACTGACGGCCCTGCGCGGTCAGGGCATCGCGTTCCCCAACGACTTCCGCCGCAGCGATTACGCCGGCGACCTGCAGACCCAGTACGGCGACGCCGACCTGTGGACGGTCGAAGCGCTGGAGGGCGCCGGCCGCCACGTGAAGCTGGCGGGCCGCCTGATGGCCAAGCGGGTGATGGGCAAGGCCAGCTTCGTCCAGATCCAGGACGAGTCCGGGCGCATCCAGCTGTTCCTGCAGTCCAACACGCTGGGCGACACCTACGACGCGTTCAAGGGCTGGGACATCGGCGATATCGTCGGCGTCGAGGGAAGCCTGACGCGCACCCGTACCGGCGAGCTGTCGGTCAAGGCCGATGCCCTGCGCCTGCTGACCAAGTCGCTGCGCCCGCTGCCGGACAAGTGGCATGGCCTGTCCGACGTCGAACAGCGCTACCGCCAGCGTTATGTGGACCTGATCGTCACGCCGGAAGCGCGCGATGTCTTCATCAAGCGCTCGCGCATCATCCGCGCGATCCGCGAGTGGCTGGACACCCGGCGCTTCCTGGAAGTGGAGACGCCGATGATGCATTACATCCCCGGCGGCGCCGCGGCCAAGCCGTTCACCACGCACCACAACGCGCTGGACCTGGACCTGTACCTGCGCGTGGCACCGGAGCTGTATCTCAAGCGCCTGGTCGTCGGCGGGCTGGAGCGCGTCTACGAGATCAACCGCAACTTCCGCAACGAAGGCGTCAGCACCCGCCACAATCCGGAATTCACGATGCTCGAGCTGTACGAGGCGTACGCCACGTACACCGAGATCATGGACCTGACCGAAGGCGTGATCCGCGATGTCGCCCATGAGGTCCTGGGCACCGGCCAGGTGACCTGGGATGGGCAGGACATCGACCTGGAGCCCGCCTTCCGCCGCTGGCGCATGGACGAGGCGGTGCGCCACCACAACCCCGAGATCAGCGCCGCCGACTGCACCGACCGCGAGGCCCTGGTGCGCCATTGCGAGCGGCTGAAGATCCATGTGAAGCCGTCCTACGGCTGGGGCAAGCTGCTGCTGGAGATTTTCGAGAAGACCGTGGAACACACGCTGGTCCAGCCGACCTTCATCACCGACCACCCGGTGGAGGTGTCGCCGCTGGCCCGCGCCAACGACAACGACCCCGGCTACACCGACCGCTTCGAGCTGTTCATCAACGGCAAGGAGCTGGCCAACGGGTTTTCCGAGCTCAACGACCCCGAGGACCAGGCCGCACGCTTCATGGCGCAGGTCCAGGCGAAGGAGGGCGGGGATGACGAAGCGATGCATTTCGACGCCGACTACATCCGTGCCCTGGAAGTCGGCCTGCCGCCTACCGGCGGCCTGGGCATCGGCATCGACCGGCTGGTGATGCTGCTGACGGGCTCGGATTCGATCCGGGACGTGCTCCTGTTCCCCTACATGCGGCCCGAAAGCCAGGGTTGACGGGCAGGCCCGGTGCGTCAAGATAGTGACGCACCGGGGCAGTATCGGCTCCGGCCGGTGTGACGCGGCGGGTCCATCCCCGGCGGCAGGGTCGCTGCCGGGACGCCGCTCCCGCAGGTGTGTCGCCCGTCACGGATGGACGGAACGGCCTCATTCCGTGACGGAGGTCAAGTTGTTCCAGCCCAAGACGCCCTGGCCCCGGCTGGCACGCTTCCTGCGTGGATTCACACGCAGGGCGGTTAACTTCAAGCCGTCCGCGCCGATAGAGATCGGGGGAGGGGGCCCCGCGATTCGCATCGGTTCCCTTCGTGGATCACGGACCCCCCAGGGGTCTGCGTCGTCGAACTGGACTGCCGACATGCTAGATGCGAGCGTTGCCACCGCCGGAGTATCCTTGCCCGACAGCCACTTGATGTGGCCCCAAGGGGTAGGTAACGCTTTGAATATCGTCATCGTCGACGATCAGACGTCTGCGCGCACGATGCTGCGCCATGTCATCGAGGACATCGCGTCCGAGCTGGCCGTCCACGATTTCGGCGATCCCCTGGCGGCCCTGGAATGGTGCGAGAAGAACCGTACCGACCTGCTGCTGCTCGACTACCGCATGCCGGGCATGGACGGGCTGGAGTTCGCCCGCCGGTTCCGTCGGCTGCCGATGCATCGCGACATCGCGATCATCCTGATCACCGTGGTGGGTGATGAACCCATCCGCCAGGCCGCCCTGGAAGCGGGCGTCATCGATTTCCTGGTCAAGCCGGTGCGCCCGCGCGAACTGCGCGCCCGCTGCCGCAACCTGCTGCAACTCCGCCAGCAATCCGAGAACGTCAAGCAGCGCGCCCTGTCGCTGGAACAGCGCCTGTTGTCCAGCATGCACGAGGTCGAGGAGCGCGAGCGCGAGACGCTGTCGCGCCTGGCTCGCGCGATCGAGTACCGCGACAGCGGCACCAGCGCTTATCTGGAACGCATGGCCCACGTGGCCGGCCTGATCGCCGAGCAGCTCGGCCTGCCCGAGGACGAGGTGCGCGCGATCGAGATGGCCGCGCCGCTGCACGACATGGGCAAGATCGCCATTCCCGATTCGGTCCTGATGAAGGCCGGCCCGCTGACCGAGGAAGAAACCGAGGTCATGCGTCGCCACCCGAAGATCGGCCACCAGCTGCTGTCCGGCAGCCAGAACCGCTTCATCCAGGCCGGCGCCGTGATCGCGCTGCGCCACCACGAGCGCTACGACGGCAGCGGTTACCCCGATGGCCTCGTCGGCGACGAGATCCCGTTGGAAGCAAGGATAGTGGCGGTTGCGGACGTATTCGATGCGCTGATCTCGCCGCGCCCGTACAAGAAAGCCTGGGAGAAGGACGCGGCCCTGGCCTACCTGTACGCCCAGCGTGGCCGCCTGTTCGATCCTGCATGTGTCGACGCGCTGATCCGGGGGCGAGTGCGGCTGGACGACATCTGCGAACGCTACTCGACGGTGCAGAGCCGTCCAGGGATGGAGTGAGCCATGTCCAACGTCCTCACCTGGGTGAAATCCCGCCTGGCGCATCGCGGCGACAGCGAACACGGTCAGGCCGCGATCCGCATCGCGGTCATCTCGATCATCCTGTTTTACGCGCTGCTGCCGTCCTCGCGCGCCGCGCTGCCCGCTGACGAGTACGTCATCGTCCTGACGATCATCACGTCCGGCCTCGTCAATGGCCTGGGCATCTTCGCGTGGTTGCTGGTGCAACCCGGCAAGTCGCACGTACGCCGTGGCCTGGGCATGATCGCCGACTACGGCCTGCTGGCCGCCGCCATGAATGGCATGGGCGAGCCCCTGTCGTGGGCCTACGTCGTACTGATGTGGATCACGGTCGGCAACGGCCTGCGTTACGGCAACCGTTACCTGGTGGTGGCCGTCGCGATGGCCAGCGCTGCGTTCGCGGTGGTGGTGGCGTCCAACGACTACTGGCGCACCAACATGACGCTCGGCGTCGGCCTGGTGCTTGGCCTGATCGCAGTACCGATGTACCTGTCGGGCCTGCTGCGCGACCTCACCCGCGCTACCGATGAAGCACGTCGAGCGAACGAGGCCAAGAGCCGCTTCCTGGCCAACATGAGCCATGAATTCCGCACGCCGCTGAACGGCCTGGCGGGCATGTCCGAACTGCTGGCTACCACGCGCCTGGACACCGAACAACGCGAATGCCTGTCGACGATCCAGGCCTCCACCCGCACCCTGCTGGGCCTGGTCGAGGACGTGCTGGACATCTCCGCGATCGAGGCAGGCAAGGTCAAGCTCAATGTGGTCGAGTTCTCGCCGCGCGAGCTGGTGGAGAGCATCGGCCTGATCCTGATGCCGCAGGCACGCGGCAAGCAGGTGCGTTACGAAGGCGCTGTCGACGACGCCATCCCGGCCAAGCTGCGCGGCGATGCCGGCCATCTGCGCCAGGTGCTGCTGAACCTGGCAGGCAATGCGGTCAAGTTCACCGACGAAGGCGAGGTGCGACTGACCGTGGCGCCGACCCTGGTCGACGGCCAGCACGTGCGCCTGCGTTTCACCGTTACCGACACCGGCATCGGCGTGCCTGTCGCGTTGCGCGAGCGCCTGTTCGAAGCGTTCGAGCAGGCCGACGTCAGCCTGTCGCGCCGCTACGGCGGCACCGGCCTGGGCACGACGATCGCCAAGGGCCTCACCGAAGCCATGGGCGGCACGATCGGCTTCGAGAGCAACGAACAGCGCGGCAGTTGCTTCTGGGTTGAACTGCCGTTCGATGCCGTGCCCGACCGCGTCATCGTGCCGGCGGTGCAGGGCCATGCGGAGTGGCTGCAGGAAGAGCCCGATGCCAACAGCGCCGAGAACATCATCGCCTTCTCGGATCCGTTCCTGCGTCACCGCGCCCGCGTGCGCAGCATGCAGATCCTGGTCGCCGACGACCACGAGGCGAACCGCATGGTCGTGCAGCGCCTGCTGCAGAAGGCCGGCCATCGCATCACCTGCGTGAACGGTGGCGAGGAAGTGTTGGATGCGCTGGAATCCGCGTCCTACGACGCCGTGATCTGCGATCTGCACATGCCTGGTTTGAGCGGCCTGGACCTGCTGAAGCAGCTGCGCGTGATGGAAGCCGGCAGCGGCAGTCGGACGCCGGTGCTGATCCTGAGCGCGGACGTCACACCCGAATCCATCCAGCGCTGCGAACAGGCGGGTGCACGTGCCTTCCTGGCCAAGCCGGTCGTCGCGTCGCGACTGCTGGACGCACTGGCGGATATCGCCACGTCCGGTCGCGTCGTCCGCGACGGCGACGGTGGTGCCGGCGCGTGCGGAAGTCTCCGACGGCGTACTCGATGTCAGCGTGTTGGACGAGCTCACCGCACTCGGCATGGGCGAAGCGTTCGAGCGCGAATTCATCGAGCAGTGCCTCAACGACGCCGACGGATGCATCGGGGCCATGGCGCATGCGATGGAGCGGGGCGACGGCGAACACCTGCGCGAACACGCGCATGCGCTGAAAGGCGTGGCCAGCAACCTGGGCCTGGTGAAGCTGGCCGCGGCGGCCGGCGAAATGATGCGCTTGGCGGATTGGCAGATCACGCGCGAATGGCGCCATCGTTTGGCGGCCCTGAACTCGCATCTGAGCCATGGTCGTGCCGCGCTGGACGCACGCCAGCGGTTGCGTGGCGCGATCGAGAAGGGCGGCGAAGGCTCCTCGTCCTGATCCAGCGTTCCGGACAGCGTCCGGACGTTTCGGAACGGAAGCGGCAGGCCCGCCCGAGGGCGGGTCCCAGGCGAGTACGGTGATCCGGACTCGCCCTTGAAGCGCACTCAGCGCTTCAACCCCCTGATTTCCCCTGTATTCCCCTGTGCGGTACTGCGACAGCGGATTACGGCAGGTGCATCATGCAGCTCGGGTGGAGCGCTTTTCCTGGGCGCGCACGATGCGCTCCATCATCTTCAACGACTTGTCGCCCAGCGTCAGCGCGGTATCGACCCATACCTCCGTGATGCCCATCAGTTCGTCGTAGCCGACCGGCTGCGCGAGGTTGCGGCAGGCGTTCAGTGCCAGAGTGCGCGTGCGGCGAACGGCGCTGCTTGTCGATGATCGACTGCACCGCGGCGGCGCCCTGGCCCTTCGGCACCAACACATCGACCACGCCCAGCTTGTACAACTCGTCGCTGGTGTAGATGTTGCCTTCGAGGATGATCTTCTCGGCGACCTGCGGCGACACGCGCTTGCACAGGAACGAGTAGGCACCCATGCCCGGGAATAGGCCGAACAGCACTTCCGGAAGACCCATGTCGACGCCTTCCTCGGCCACGATGGTGTGGCAGGACAGCGCGATCTCGAGACCGCCACCCAGCGCGTCGCCCTGGATCAGCGCGATCGTGCGCACGTCACCGCCGAGGCCGGTGTTGAGGTGGTGGACGCCATCGATGCAGCGGCGCGCATAGCTCAGCAGGCGATCGCGGTTGTTCTCGCGGATCAGCTGCGAGAACAGTTCGAGGTCCCCGCCGAGGTTGAAGGCCGTGGCGTCGGACGCGACGACGAGGTGGCGCAGCTTGCCCGGCTGGCGCTGCGATTCGCGCAGGGTGATCGAGTTCATGAAGCTCAGCACGTCGTCGAGCATCTGGCTGCGGAAGCACGGACGCACGCCAGGGGCGACATCGGAGTGCATGTACATCCAGTGGGCATCACCGCTGGGTTCGGACTCGACGCGGATGGTCGGGAAGGAACGGGTGCGCTGCAGTTTTTCGACGTTGTTCATGGAGAGCTCCTTGGAGGGGTTTTTCCCGCGCGGCAGGGGATGCGGGTGAGGCGGATTTGTGTGACGCAGGTGGCATCACGCGCCGATCCTACACCTGAACGAATAATTAAAATCCAGTGCACGCGCGCGCTTGCAGCAAGGAACTGCCCTCTGCGTGCGACCAGCCTCGTGATTTGTGACGCGCGTCTAGAATTGGAGCCTAAAGTCCTGACCAAAAAGAAAAAGGCCGGCGCAGGGCCGGCCTTTTCTCAAAGCTGAATAGGGCGATCAGCTGCTCTTCGGCGGGTCCCGCAGTTCCTTGCGCAGGATCTTGCCAACGTTGGTCTTCGGGAGCTCGGTGCGGAACTCGATCTGGCGCGGCTGCTTGTAGCCGGTAAGGTTGTCGCGGCAATAGGCTTTCACCTGCTCGGCGGTGAGCGACGCGTCCTTCTTCACGATGAAGACCTTTACCGCTTCGCCCGATTTCTCGTCAGGCACGCCGATCGCCGCGACCTCGAGCACACCCTCCATACCGGCGATGACGTCTTCCACTTCGTTCGGGTACACGTTGAAGCCGGAGACCAGGATCATGTCCTTCTTGCGGTCGACGATATAGAAGAATCCGTTCTCGTCCATCTTCGCCATGTCGCCGGTATGCAGCCAGCCATCGGCGTCGATGACGTTGGCGGTTTCCTCCGGGCGCTGCCAGTAGCCCTTCATCACCTGCGGGCCCTTGATGCAGAGCTCGCCGACTTCACCGGTGGGCACCATGTTGCCGTCGTCGTCTTTCAGGCAGGCGTCGGTGGACGGCACGGGCAAGCCGATCGCGCCGTTGTAGTTCTGCAGGTTCATCGGATTGATGCAGGCGGCAGGCGAGGTTTCAGTCAGGCCATACGCCTCGACCAGCGTGACGCCCGTGACCTTCTTCCATTTCTCGGCGACGGCACGCTGCACGGCCATGCCGCCACCCAGCGTCATCTTGAGATTGGAGAAATCGACCTCGTCGAAACCCGGTGTGTTCAACAGGCCGTTGAACAAGGTGTTGACGCCGGTGATCGCGGTGAAGCGCGTCGCCTTCAATTCCTTGACGAAGCCCGGCATATCGCGCGGGTTGGTGATGAGGTGGTTGAGGCCGCCCAGCTTCATGAAGACCAGGCAGTTCGCCGTCAACGCGAAGATGTGGTACAGCGGCAGCGCGGTGATGATGACTTCGTTGCCGTAGTCCAGACCCGTGCCCACCCACACGCCCGCCTGCTGCATATTCGCCACCAGATTGCGGTGCGTCAGCATGGCGCCCTTCGCGACGCCGGTGGTGCCGCCGGTGTACTGCAGGAACGCGATGTCGCCCGAATCGATGTCGACCTCGGGCAGCGCGTGCATCTGCCCCAGCGTCAACGTGTCCTTGAAGCGGACAGCGCCCGGAATGTCGTAATCCGGCACCATCTTCTTCACGTACTTCAGCACGAAGTTGACGATGGCGCCCTTCGGGAAACCGACCAGGTCGCCGAGCGCGGTGGTGATGACCTGCTTGACCTGCGTGCCAGCCAGGGCTTCCTGTGCGGTCTTGCCGAAGTTGTCGACGACCAGCAGCACGCTGGCGCCGGAATCGGTCAGCTGGTGCTTGAGCTCTCGCGGGGTGTACATCGGGTTGACGTTCACCACGGTCAGCCCGGCGCGCAGCACGCCGAAGATCGCGATCGGGTACTGCAGGCAGTTCGGCATCATGATGGCGACGCGGTCGCCCTTCTTGAGCTTGAGCTCGCCCAGCAGGTAGGCCGCGAACTGGCGGCTCAGCGTGTCGATCTGGCCATAAGTCAGGGTCTTGCCGAAGTTGCGGAACGCCGGGCGGTCGCGGTACTTGCTGATCGCTTCATCGAACACGGACACGATGGAGCGGTACTGCTCCAGGTCAACCGCATGCGGTACGCCTTGCGGGTAACTCTTGAACCACGGACGTTCCTGACTCATCGTTCTGCTCCCTCCCCAGGGTCTACGGGCTGCCTCGCGGCATGCTTATGGGCGAGCGCCGAAAGGGGCGCCTGTCGGGAGCATACCGTTCCGGATGGAAAAGGCGAAGGTTTCGATGGCGAACAAGGGTCTGATCTACGTGGCCGCGGCACTGGTGCTATTGGCGGGGCTGGTGGGCTGCAGCTCGGAGGCGCCAGAGGCGCAGCTGAGGCAGCGCTTCGACGCCATGCAGCTGGCGGTCGAGGAGAAGCGCGTAGGCGATTTCATGGAGGGCGTCAGCGCCGAGTTCACCGGGCCGGCGGGCATGGATCGTGCTGCATTGCACAACCTCGTGCGGGTGCGGACGTTCGCGAATGCCCGGGTGGGCGCGACGACCGGACCGCTGGAGGTACGTGTCGATGGCGACAACGCGACGGTGTCGTTCCACGTCCTGCTAACGGGCAGCAGTGGCCGACTCCTGCCCGAACAGGCACGAACGTATGACGTCACGACGGCGTGGCGGCGGGAAGAAGGCGACTGGCGGATCTATCACGCGCAATGGGACGCGCCGCGCTGACCGCTACTTCGCCAGCGTGAGCCGGCCAACGCTCCAGCGATAGCGCAGCGTCTTGGGTACGGTAGGGCAGCAACGGGCATCGTTGGGCCCGGGCCACTTCGTCTTCAGCTCGATGATCCCGTTGCGCACCACCATGCCTTCCACGCTGCCCAGCGGCTCCTCCGCCTCCCCGGACGGCACATAACGCTGTCCGCTGCGTGCGAGCACGGTGACGCCGTGGTGCCAGTAGGTCGGGCCCAGCATCGTCCACAACACGACCACTTCCGCCTCGCCGTCGCCATTCAGATCTACGGTGGCGATCTCGCCCGCTTCATAGGCTTCCTGCGGGCTGGCCGTCGCCTGTTTGGTGGCGAGGAACTGCTCGGCGATACGCCTGGCCTGATCCGTATCCGGCGCCGCTGCGTGCGCACGTGCGCAGAGCGAAGCCGCAAGAAGGAGCAGGGTAGAACGAAGGCTCAGTGTTCCCATGACGGCACCCCGATGACCTTCGAGGAAGGCCTCCAATGATCCAGAACGTAGCGAACGTGCCCGACCGGCAACATCGGCACCGCGCCCGCTCCGAAGGTCTGGCTTGCCAGCACGCCGGCAAGGCTTGATGATCGGGTCATCCAACTGGGGAACCCACTCATGTCGATTCGCTGGACACTCCTGGCGTGCCTGTGGCTGGCCGCTGGAAATGCCGTCGCGCAGGACGCCCTGCCGTACCAGACACCCCCTGCGGAAATCCTGCAGCTCGCCGACGTGCAACGCCCGCCGAGCGTGGTCACGGACAGCCGCAAGCAGCAGCTGGTGTTGTTCTACCGCGATACCTTCAAGTCCCTGGCCGAGCTTTCCGACGAGGAGCTCCGCCTGGGTGGCTTGCGCGTGAACCCGCGCACCAACATCGCCAGCACCACCACGTATTTCACCAATCTGCAGATCCAGAACCTGCAGGGCGAGGGCGCGCGCCAGGTAACGGGCCTGCCTGCCAATCCGCGTTTGGCGAACTTCGCCTGGTCGCCCGACGAGCGTCGCCTGGCCTTCACCCACACCACGCGCACCGGCGTGGAGGCCTGGGTGGTGGAACTGGCCACGGCGCAGGCCACGCGCCTGACCGAGGCGCGCGTCAACGGCAACGTGGGCAATCCGCTCACCTGGTTCCGCGACAATCAGGCGCTGCTGGTGCGCATGCTGCCGGCGCAGCGTCCTGCGTTGCTCGATACCGCGCGCGCCGTGCCGACCGGGCCGACCGTATCGGTGAGCGACGGCAGCAAGGCCCAGAACCGCACATACCAGGACCTGCTTAAGAACCCGTCGGACGAGAGCAATTTCACGGTGCTCGCCACGTCCGAGCTGCATCGTGTGCCATTGAAGGGGCGCTCTACGCTGTGGCGCGCGGCGGCCATGTACACCGGCGAGTCGTTCTCGCCCGATGGCCGTTACGTGTTGCTGCATACGCTGAAGAAGCCGTTCTCCTATCTGGTGCCTTACGGCCGCTTCCCGTATCGCGCAGAGGTCGTGGAAACCACCGGCAAGCCGGTGACCACCGTCGTGGACGCGCCGCTCGCGGAAAACCTGCCAAAGGGCTTCATGGCCGTGCGCGCGGGCCGTCGCGATGTCGAATGGCGCGCGGACCAGCCCGCCACGCTGGTCTGGGCCGAAGCGCTGGACAAGGGCGATCCCGCGGTGGAGGTCCCGTTCCGCGACGAGGCCTTCGCTTGGCAGGCACCGTTCACGGGCACGCCGCAGTCGCTTTTCAAGACCGTCGATCGCGTGCAGGGAATCCTGTGGGGCGACGACACGCATGCGATCGTCACCGACTATTGGTGGAACACGCGCCATACCCGCACCTATCTGCTCGATCCGTCGAAGGCGGGGTCGCCGCTGCGCGAGCTGGTGGGCCGCAGCTATCAGGACCAATACAGCGATCCGGGCCAGTTCGAGACGCGGCGCAACGCAGCGGGTGAAGCCGTGCTGGCGCTGGATAACGGCCAGGCGCATCTGATCGGCGAGGGTTATACGCCCGAGGGGCAGTTCCCCTTCATCGATCGGATGGACTTGGCCACCGGCAAGAAGGAGCGCCTGTACACCTCGCGCCTGGAAGGCCAGAAGGAAAGCATCCAGGCACTGCTGGATCCCGCGCAGGGCACGGCGCTGGTGCGCATCGAATCGCCGACCGAGTTCCCCAACTACTACGTGCGCCATCTGAAGCAGCGGATCGCGCCGGTGCCGGTGACGCGCTTCGAGAATCCGTTCAAGGCGCTGCAGGGCGTCTACAAGGAAGTCCTGACCTATAAGCGCGCCGACGGCCTGCCACTGACCGGTACGCTGTATCTGCCGGCCGGCTACGACCGCACGGCCAAGCGCGAGAAGCTGCCGCTGGTGATGTGGGCGTATCCCACCGAGTACAAGGACCGCGACAGCGCGGGCCAGAACACCACCAACCCGAACGAGTTCATCTTCCCGAGCTACGGCTCGCCGGTGTACTGGGTCGCGCGCGGCTATGCGGTGCTCGATGATGCCGCGTTCCCGATCGTGGGCGAGGGCAAGGACGAGCCGAACGACACCTTCATCACCCAGTTGGTCGCCAACGCCAAGGCCGCCATCGACGCGGTGGATGCGCTGGGCTACATCGACCGCTCACGTGTGGCCGTGGGTGGCCATTCGTACGGCGCGTTCATGACCGCGAACCTGTTGACGCATTCGGATCTGTTCGCGGCCGGCATCGCACGCAGCGGCGCCTACAACCGCACGCTGACGCCGTTCGGCTTCCAGCAGGAGGAGCGCAACTACTGGGAGGCACCGGGTGTCTACAACGACATGTCGCCCTTCATGCATGTGGAAAAGATGAAGACGCCCATGCTGCTGGTGCATGGCGAGGCCGACAACAATTCGGGCACGTTCACCATGCAGAGCGAGCGCTACTTCAACGCGCTCAAGGGCTTCGGTGCGCCCGCGCGCCTGGTCCTGCTACCGAAGGAAAGTCATGGCTATGCGGCGAAGGAATCGGTCCTGCATCTGCTGTGGGAGCAGGACCAGTGGCTTGAGCGCTACGTGAAGAACAAGGGGCAGGCGGCTGGCACAGCACCTGCGGCCGCACGCTAACGCCGGACGCACATGCATGAAAAAGGCCGCCCAAGGGCGGCCTTTTCTTTGCCTGCATGGATCAGGCGGCTTTTCTTGCCGCCAGCTGGCGCAGCACGTAGTGCAGCAGGCCACCGTGACGGAAGTACTCCACTTCCTTCGGCGTCAGCAGCAAGACCTTGGCCTGGAACTCGACCGTTTCTCCATCGGCCTTGCGCGCCGTGACCTTCGCGGTCTTCGCGGCACCGTCCTGCAGGCCGGTCACATCGAACGTCTCCGCACCATCCAGGCCCAGCGACTGCGCATTCTGACCATCGACGAACTGCAGCGGCAGCACGCCCATGCCGACCAGGTTGGAACGATGGATGCGTTCGAAGCTCTCCGCTATCACCGCCTTCACGCCCAGCAGGTTGGTGCCCTTGGCCGCCCAGTCGCGGGACGAGCCGGTGCCGTACTCCTTGCCGGCGATGACGACCAGCGGCACACCGTCGGCCTTGTACTTCATCGCCGCATCGTAGATGGACAGTTTCTCCGGCGAGGCGCCGCCGAAGTAGAGCGTATTGCCACCTTCCTCGCCGCCGAACATCAGGTTCTTGATACGGATGTTGGCGAACGTGCCGCGCACCATGACATCGTCGTTGCCGCGACGGCTGCCGTAGCTGTTGAAGTCGACCGGCTGCACGCCACGCGAGATCAGGAAGCGGCCCGCAGGCGAATCCTTCTTGATGTTGCCGGCCGGCGAGATGTGGTCGGTGGTGATCGAGTCGCCGAACAGGCCCAGCACGCGGGCGCCGTGCACGTCATCGATGCTGCCGACCGCCATCGACATGGCGTCGAAGTAGGGCGGGTTCTTGATGTACGTCGAATCGCCATCCCATGCGTAGAGGTCGCCGTCGGGCGAGGCGATGGTGTTCCAGCGCGAGTCGCCCTTGAACACATCGGCATAGTTCTTCGCGAACATCTCCGGCCCGATCGTCGCGGCGATGAAGTCGCCGATCTCCTTGTTGCTGGGCCAGACGTCCTTCAGGTAGACCGGCTGGCCGTCGCTGCCGGTGCCCAGCGGATCGGTGCTCAGGTCGATGTCCGTGGTGCCGGCGATCGCATAAGCGACCACCAGTGGCGGGCTGGCGAGGTAGTTCATCTTCACTTCGGGATGCACGCGGCCCTCGAAGTTGCGATTACCCGACAAGACCGAGGTCACGACGAGATCGCCGGTGGCGATGCCCGCGCTGACTTCCGTCGGCAAGGGGCCGGAATTGCCGATGCAGGTCGTGCAGCCATAGCCGACCACGTAGAAGCCAAGCTTCTCCAGGTCGTCCAGCACGCCCGCCTTTTCGAGATAGTCCGTCACAACGCGCGAACCCGGGCCGAGTGAGGTCTTCACCCAAGGCTTGCGCGTCAGGCCCTTCGCGGCCGCATTGCGGGCCAGCAGACCCGCGCCGATCATCACCGCCGGGTTGGAGGTGTTGGTGCACGAGGTAATCGCCGCGATGACGACCGCGCCATCCTTCAACCGCACCTTCTGGCCTTCCGTCTCGATGTCGGCGTAGCCGCGGCTCAGCGCGTCGTTGCCGACCGCGGAACCGCCGCCTTCAGAAACGAAGTCGGCCACTTCCGGGCTGCGCTTGTCGCGCGCGTCGGCGAACGGCTTCAGGTTGTCGCGAAAGTTCTGCTTCACGTCCTCCAGCAGCACGCGGTCCTGCGGGCGCTTGGGGCCGGCCAGCGAGGGCTTCACGTCGCCCATGTCCAGGTGCAGCGTGGCGCTGTACTCGGCATGCGGGCTGTCGGGCGTATGCCACAACCCCTGCGCCTTGGCGTAGGCCTCGACCAGGGCGATCTGCGCTTCGCTACGACCGGACAGGCGCAGGTAGTTCAAAGACTCGTGATCGATCGGGAAGATACCGCAGGTCGCGCCGTACTCCGGTGCCATGTTGCCGATGGTGGCGCGGTCCGCCAGGGGCAAGTGCTGCAGGCCGTCGCCGTAGAACTCGACGAACTTGCCCACCACCCCCAGCTTGCGCAGCATCTGGGTGACGGTCAGCACCAGATCTGTCGCGGTCGCGCCCTCGGGCAACCTGCCGGTCAGCTTGAAGCCGACGACCTGCGGGATCAGCATCGACGAGGGCTGGCCGAGCATCGCGGCTTCGGCCTCGATGCCGCCCACGCCCCAGCCCAGCACGCCGATGCCGTTGATCATCGTGGTGTGGCTGTCGGTGCCGAACACGGTGTCGGGGTAGGCGATGGCCTGGCCGTCCTTCTCGCCGGTCATCACCACCCGCGCCAGGTTCTCCAGGTTCACCTGGTGGACGATGCCGGTGTTCGGCGGCACGACCTTGAAGTTGTCGAATGCCTTCTGGCCCCAGCGCAGGAAGCCGTAGCGTTCCTTGTTGCGGTCGAATTCGATCTTGCCGTTGAGGTCCAGCGCATCGGGCTTGCCGAACACGTCGACCTGCACGGAGTGGTCGATGACCAGTTCGGAAGGGATCAGCGGATTGATCTGGTCCGGGCTGCCGCCCAGCTTGACCACGGCATCGCGCATCGCGGCCAGGTCGACCACGCAGGGCACGCCGGTGAAGTCCTGCAGCACGACGCGCGCCGGCATGAAGGCGATTTCGGTGTCCGGCTCCTTGGCCGCTTCCCAGGCGGCGACGGCCTGGACGTGCTCCGGTAGCACGGTGACGCCGTCTTCGCAGCGCAGCAGGTTCTCCAGCAGGATCTTCAGGGAGTAGGGCAGGCGCGCGAAGCCCCCGTGGGGGTCCAGCCGCTCGGCCAGCGCCGGCAGGCTGTAGTAGGTGTAGGACGTGCCGTTAACGTCCAGAGGACGGCGGGTGGCGAAGGAATCGCTCATCGCAGAGGCTCCTGTAGCTGGGGGAAGGGGCGCAGGAGCAGCATAAGCCGCGGTTCCTGTGCGTCTTGTCGATGCTTGCCCGGATTATCCGCCAAGTCTGAGACGGCCGTGACCCGACCAAAGCCCAAGGCGGGGCACGGCAGCATGGGGCGGGGACGGGCTGGGGCGGTGGGGTCCTGTTCTGGGGTATGCCTAGGGAAGTATGTATAATTCGTCCATACTCAAGAGGGCCCGCTGATGGAAGCCACTGTTGCAGAACGCGGCCAGATCACCCTGCCGAAGGCGGTGCGGGACGCCCTGGGCCTGACCAAGGGCAGCGTGCTGAAAGTCGAGCTGGAAGGTAGCCGCATCGTGTTGCGGAAGAGTGTCGACGACGCCATTTCGCGCGTGCGCGGCAAGTTCGCCCTTGATGCGGACGCCGCGTCGGGAACCGCGATCGAATGATCGCCGTCGACGCGCCCGTCCTGATCGAGCTGCTGACCGACGGCGCCCGCGCGGACGCCGTCGAGGCCGGCCTGCGTCAGAGTCTGGGCAGCGGGCGCGTGGTCGTCTGCGATGCCGCGCTGGCGCAGCTGTGCGCCTCCTTGCGCAATGGCGCCGATGCGTTGGCTGCCGTCGAGGAAATGGGCGTGCATTTCAATCCCGTCGAAGCCAAGTCCGCGCTGCGGGCCGGCGAGATGCAGCGCCGGCACCGGCAGCGCTCCGGCGAGTCCCGGCCGATCGCCGATTTCCTGGTGGGCGCGCACGCGCTGCTGCAGTGCGACGGCCTGATCACCTTCGACACCGCCTTCCACCGCGACTATTTCAAGGGCCTGAAACTGATCGTGCCCGCGAACGAATAAGCAAGTCCTGTTTTCCCTTTCCACCGCATCATCGAACGACCGGAGTCACCCATGTTGGAAGCCTACCGCCACCACGTAGCCGAGCGCGCCGCGCTGGGCATCCCGCCGCTGCCGTTGACCGCCCAGCAGACGGCCGAGGTCATCGAACTGCTGAAGAACCCGCCGGCCGGCGAGGAAGAGGTCCTGGTCGACCTGATCACCCATCGCGTGCCCGCCGGCGTCGATGACGCCGCCAAGGTCAAGGCGTCGTACCTGGCCGCGCTCGCCTTCGGCACCGAGAAGACCCCGCTGATCAGCGCGCAGCGCGCCACCGAGCTGCTGGGCACCATGCTGGGCGGCTACAACATCCACCCGTTGATCGAGCTGCTCGACAACGGCGAGTTGGGCGCGATCGCCGCCGAAGGCCTGAAGCACACGCTGCTGATGTTCGACAGCTTCCACGATGTGCAGGAAAAGGCCGAGAAGGGCAACGCCCACGCGCAGGCCGTGCTGAAGAGCTGGGCCGAGGCCGAATGGTTCACCAGCAAGCCGGAAGTGCCGCAGAGCCTGACCGTCACCGTGTTCAAGGTGCCGGGCGAGACCAACACCGACGACCTGTCGCCGGCGCCGGACGCGACCACGCGCCCGGATATCCCGCTGCACGCGCTGGCGATGTTGAAGAACAAGCGCCCCGACGCGCCGTTCGTGCCGGAAGAAGACGGCAAGCGCGGCCCGATCCAGGAAATCCTGTCGTTGAAGGACAAGGGCCACCTGGTCGCCTACGTGGGCGACGTGGTCGGCACCGGTTCCTCGCGCAAGTCGGCGACCAACAGCGTGCTGTGGTTCACCGGCGAGGACATCCCGTTCATCCCGAACAAGCGCTTCGGCGGCGTCTGCCTGGGTAGCAAGATCGCCCCGATCTTCTACAACACGATGGAAGACGCCGGCGCGCTGCCGATCGAACTCGACGTGTCGCAGATGAACCACGGCGACGTGGTCGAACTGCGTCCGTACGACGGCAAGGCGCTGAAGAACGGTGAAGTGATTGCCGAGTTCCAGGTGAAGTCCGACGTGCTGTTCGACGAAGTGCGCGCCGGTGGCCGCATTCCGCTGATCATCGGCCGCGGCCTGACCGCGAAGGCACGCGAAGCGCTGAAGTTGCCGGCGACCGACCTGTTCCGCCAGCCACAGCAGCCGGTCGACAGCGGCAAGGGCTTCTCGCTGGCGCAGAAGATGGTCGGTCGCGCCTGCGGCCTGGCGGAAGGCCAGGGCGTGCGTCCGGGCGCGTACTGCGAACCGAAGATGACCTCGGTGGGTTCGCAGGACACCACCGGCCCGATGACCCGCGACGAGCTGAAGGACCTGGCCTGCCTGGGCTTCTCGGCCGACCTGGTGATGCAGTCGTTCTGCCACACCGCGGCGTATCCGAAGCCGGTGGACGTCAAGACGCACCACACGCTGCCGGAATTCATCTCCACCCGCGGCGGCATTTCGCTGCGTCCGGGTGATGGCGTGATCCACAGCTGGCTCAACCGCATGCTGATGCCCGACACCGTCGGCACCGGCGGCGACTCGCACACGCGCTTCCCGGTGGGCATCTCGTTCCCGGCCGGCTCGGGCCTGGTCGCGTTCGCCGCGGCCACCGGCGTGATGCCGCTGGACATGCCGGAATCGGTGCTGGTGCGCTTCAAGGGCGAGATGCAGCCCGGCGTGACCCTGCGCGACCTGGTCAACGCGATCCCGTACTACGCCATCAAGGCCGGTCTGCTGACCGTCGCCAAGCAGGGCAAGAAGAACATCTTCTCCGGCCGCATCCTCGAGATCGAAGGCCTGCCGGACCTGAAGGTGGAGCAGGCGTTCGAACTGTCCGACGCCTCGGCCGAACGTTCGGCTGCCGGCTGCACGGTGCGTTTGAACAAGGAACCGATCATCGAGTACCTCACCAGCAACATCACGCTGCTGAAGTGGATGATTGCCGAAGGCTACGCCGACGCGCGCTCGCTGGGCCGCCGCATCAAGAAGATGGAGGAATGGCTGGCCGATCCGCAGCTGCTCGAGCCGGATGCCGACGCCGAGTACGCCGCCATCATCGACATCGACCTGGCCGAGGTGCACGAGCCGCTGCTCGCCTGCCCGAACGATCCGGACGATGTGAAGACGCTGTCCGACGTGGCCGGCACGCCGATTGATGAGGTCTTCATCGGTTCGTGCATGACCAACATCGGCCACTTCCGCGCGGCTGCCAAGCTGCTGGAAGGCAAGCGCGACATCCCGACCCGCCTGTGGGTCGCGCCGCCGACCAAGATGGACGCGTCCGAACTGACCAAGGAAGGCCATTACGGCACGTTCGGCACCGCCGGCGCGCGCATGGAAATGCCGGGTTGCTCGCTGTGCATGGGCAACCAGGCACAGGTGCGCGAAGGTGCGACGGTGTTCTCCACCTCGACCCGCAACTTCCCGAACCGCCTGGGCCGCAACTCCAACGTGTTCCTGGGTTCGGCCGAACTCGCCGCGATCTGCTCGCGCCTGGGCAAGATCCCGTCGAAGGCGGAGTACATGGCCGATATCGGCGTGATCAACGAGAAGGGCGCCGAGATCTACCGCTACATGAACTTCGACCAGATCGAGGAATACCAGGACGTGGCCAAGACCGTGGCCGCCTGATCGGCATTGCATGAAAACAAAAAGGCCCGGCAATGCCGGGCCTTTTTTTGTGCCTGACCGCGGCGTCAGTCCAGCCAGGCGTCCACGGCTTCCAGCATCTGCCGGCGGCCGAGGACGAAATCCCACATCGAACCGCCGAGCTGTCGCCACAGCACTGCCGAGCGCACCGCCGCCAGCAGGATCGCGCGGATCTCCGCCACCACGCCGGGTTGGCCGAGGTAGTGCGGATTGCCCTGGACCATCACGCGCGGACGCAGGTGGCTGATCGTGTCGGCATACAGGCCGCCTAGCGCGGACAGCACGTCGGGATGGGTGCTGCCCTGTTGTTCGGCGCGCGGCGCGATCTCCTTCAGGCCGCGCGATACCGCATGCACGGTATCGTCCTCACTCACGAAGCGGCGCTCCAGCTGCAACACCGACATCGCCAGGCGGGGCAGGGCCTCGTCACCGCCTTCCTTGGCCAAGTAGTTGCGCAGCACGCGCAAACCGGGCGCGATATCGCCGAGGCGGCCGTACACGGCCACGGGCGTGGCGGCATCGATGCGGAACACGCTTTCCAGCGACGCCTGCACGGCCGAAGACTCGGACTGGCCGGTCTCGGCGATGCGCCGCACCTGGTGGAGGGCCTGTGCCAGCCCGGCGAGGGCCAGCACGCGGTCGGAATATCGGTTGCTCAAGCTGCTTGCTCCGCGAGTTTCAATTCAAGAGGGGCGTCGGTGCGCGCGATCACCGCGCCGCCCAGGCATACGTCACCGTCATACAGCACCAACGACTGTCCCGGCGTGACGGCGCGCTGGGGCGAGGCGAATTCCATCGTCACCGTGCCGTCATCGAGCACCTGCACCCGGCACGGCTCGTCCGGTTGCCGGTAGCGGGTCTGCGCCGTGCAGTCGAAGCGCCCGGCGGGCGGACTGCCGACGACCCAGTGCGCAGATTCGGTCCACAGGCGGGTCGACATGAGGTAGGGGCTCTGCGTGTCCTGGTCGACGTACAGCACGTTGTGGGCCACGTCCTTGCCCACGACGTACCACGGGGCCTGTGGCCGGCCGCGTACGCCGCCGATCTGCAGGCCCTCGCGCTGGCCCAGCGTGAAGTAGAAGACACCGGGATGTTCGCCGATCACCTGGCCCTGCGGGTCGCGCATCTCGCCGCGCCGCGCGGGCAGGTAGCGGCCGAGGAACTCGCGGAAATCGCGCTCGCCGATGAAGCAAATGCCGGTGGAATCCTTCTTGTCGTGCGTCTGCAGGCCGGCGTCACGTGCGATGCGGCGCAGCTCCGACTTCTGCAGTTCCCCGATGGGGAACAACGTGGCCGACAACTGTGCCTGGCCCAACTGGTGCAGGAAATAGCTCTGGTCCTTGCCGCGATCGACGCCGCGCAGCAGCCGCCAGCGTCCGCCGACCTGGTCCACGCGCGCGTAGTGACCGGTGGCGATCTTTTCGGCGCCCAGATCGCGGGCGGCGTCGAGGAAGTGTTTGAACTTCACTTCCCGGTTGCACAGCACGTCCGGATTCGGCGTGCGGCCGGCGGCGTACTCGGCCAGGAAATGTTCGAACACACCTTGCCAGTATTCCGAAGAGAAATCCCGGAAATGGAAGGGGATGCCCAGACGTCCGCAGACCGCGACCGCATCGCGGCGATCGTCTTCGGCCCGGCATTCCCCGGTGCCGTCGTCGGCCCAGTTCTGCATGAAGAGTCCGGCGACGGCTTCGTTCTGCTGGACGAGCTGCAGCGCGGCCACCGACGAATCGACGCCGCCGGAGACCCCCACGATGATGCGCGGCGCGCTCACGGCACGTGCTGGAGCAACGACAGCGGCGAGCGCCGGCCGCCCAGGTAGTCCTGCACCACCTGCCACACGAGCGGGCTGCGGTGGCGATCGGCCTGCTGCTGCAGCTCTTCCGGCGTCAGCCAGTGCGCCTGCACGATGCCGTCGTCCAGCGGACGCTCCGGCAGGTGGCGCACGGGCGTGGCGGCAAAGGCAAAGCGCAGATAGTGCCTGCCTGTCTCCGCCTTCCACTGGTAGGCCCCGATGAAGGCCGTCAGTTCGACCTCCCAGCCGGTTTCCTCGAGGGTTTCCCGGCGGGCGGCTTCCAGCAGGCTCTCGTCCGGCTCCAGGTGGCCTGCAGGCTGGTTGAACACCAGGCGGCCCTGGGCGCGCTCCTCGACCACCAGCAGCTTGCCGTCGCGGACCACCACGGTGGCCACGGTGACGTCGGGCTGCCAGAAGCGTCCTTCGCGGTAGCTCATTACAGGTTGTCCTTGCTGCCGGAAAGTTCGATTTCCTTGTTGTCCGCCGTTTCCGCGGCGATGTCCATGGCGGCTTCCAGAGCGGCGGCGTCCACGTTGTCGGGCACCTTGATCACGAAGAGCAATACGTCGCCCTCGATCTCCCAGCTCCCGAGCTTCTGCGCCCGGCTCGCGGCCATCAGGGCGAGCGCCTTCTTGCCATCGATGCCGTCGGCTCCTACGCGTCCTGCGGGGGAGAATACTTCGCGGATGCTCAGGCCACTGACCTGTTCGGTGGCGCCGGATACGAACACCAGTTGGGTCCGGTTCTCCTGCTTGTAGGAGTACATCACCCGGTAGTCGCCATCGGCATCGACCTCGAACTTCAAACCACGGGCACTCAGTCGCGCCTCGACCGAGGCGTCGGCGGCATGCGCGGTGCCCGCCAGGAGGGCGGCGCAGGCGAGGACGGCAGCGGAGGATCGGGCAAGCGTCATGATCGTGGCGGATTCGGTTATACGGGAATGTGCATTGTGGCGGTGGTCACGCATGGCGTCCACGCGCGTCTGCGACAGCGGCGGCGATGAGCGCCAGCGCCTATAATCGCCACATGGCCCGCAAGAACGAAAACGAACGCGACCACGGCTTGCTGGTGGAGACCAGCCGGCCCGAGGTCGCGCCGCCGCCCCTGTACCAGGTGCTGTTGCTCAACGACGATTACACGCCGATGGACTTCGTGGTCACGGTCCTCCAGCAGTTCTTCGCCATGGACCTGGAAAAGGCCACCCAGGTCATGCTGCACGTGCATACCCGCGGCCGGGGCGTCTGCGGGGTCTACAGCCGCGAGGTCGCCGAGTCCAAGGTGGCCCAGGTCAACGAGTTTTCCCGTATGAACCAGCATCCCTTGCTGTGCACGATGGAGAAGTCCTGAGGGATCCGGCAAGGGCAGCCGGACCGGCATGAACGGTGTGGGGGCGCCGCCGCGTGGCACAAGGTAACGATCCCTGAACACTGAAATCCGGTAGGGTGATGGAAAACCGCCCGCCAAGCCGCATATTGTCGGCATAGGCCCCGGAGGCAACCATGTTCAGCAAAGACCTCGAGCAAACCATTGGCCAGTGCTACAAGCGCGCCCGTGAAGCTCGGCACGAATTCATGACCGTCGAGCACCTGCTGCTCGCCCTGTTGGAAAACCCCTCGGCGCAGGCCGTCCTGAAGGCGACCGGCGCGGACGCGAACCGCTTGCGCGCGGACTTGGAACAGGCCATCGAGGCCTCGGTTTCCCGCCTGGCCGAAGACGACGGGCGTGACACGCAGCCGACGCTGGGCTTCCAGCGCGTGCTCCAGCGCGCCGTCTACCACGTGCAGTCCTCGGGCAAGAAGGAGGTCACCGGCGCCAACGTGCTGGTCGCGATCTTCGGCGAGAAGGACTCCCACGCGGTGTACTTCCTCAACCAGCAGGACGTGACCCGGCTGGACATCGTCAACTACCTCTCCCACGGCATCGCCAAGCAGGGCGAGGAGAACGACGCCGCCGGCCATCCGGAAGGCGAGGGCAAGGCCGAGGGCGGGGAAGGCGAGGGCAAGGGCGACGCCCTGACCGAGTTCGCCAGCAACCTCAACGACCTGGCCCGCCAGGGCAAGATCGATCCGCTGGTGGGGCGTGGCGACGAGGTCGAGCGCACCATCCAGGTCCTGTGCCGCCGCCGCAAGAACAACCCGCTGTACGTCGGCGAAGCCGGCGTGGGCAAGACCGCGCTGGCCGAAGGGCTGGCCAAGCGCATCGTCGAGGGCGAGGTGCCCGACGTGCTGCTGGACGCTGTCATCTACTCACTGGACCTCGGCGCCTTGGTCGCCGGCACCAAGTACCGCGGCGACTTCGAGAAGCGCCTGAAGGGCGTACTGGCCTCGATCAAGAAGATCCCCGGCGCGATCCTGTTCGTCGACGAGATCCACACCATCATCGGCGCCGGCTCCGCCTCGGGCGGCACCATGGACGCGTCCAACCTGATCAAGCCCGCACTCGCTTCCGGCGAACTGCGCTGCATCGGCTCGACGACGTTCCAGGAATACCGCGGCATCTTCGAGAAGGACCGTGCGCTGGCCCGTCGCTTCCAGAAGATCGACATCGTGGAACCGACGGTGGGCGAGACCTACCAGATTCTGCAGGGCCTGAAGCCCAAGTACGAGGCGCACCACGGCGTGACCTACGCCGACGACGCCCTGCAGGCGGCGGTCGACCTGTCGGTCAAGCACATCGGTGATCGTCTGCTGCCCGACAAGGCGATCGACGTCATCGACGAAGCCGGCGCCCGCCAGCGGTTGCTGCCGCTGGAGACGCGCAAGGAGCTGATCGACGTCGAAGAAATCGAGACCATCGTCGCCAAGATGGCGCGTATTCCGGCCAAGCAGGTGTCCTCGTCCGACAAGGACGTGCTGCAGCACCTGGAGCGCAACCTGAAGATGGTGATCTTCGGCCAGGATCCGGCCATCGAGACGCTCGCTTCGGCGATCAAGCTGGCGCGCAGCGGCCTGGGCAATCCGGATAAGCCGATCGGCAACTTCCTGTTCGCCGGCCCGACCGGCGTGGGCAAGACCGAGGTGACCAAGCAGCTCGCGCTGCAGCTGGGCATCGAACTGGTGCGCTTCGACATGTCCGAGTACATGGAGCCGCATTCGGTCAGCCGCCTGATCGGTGCGCCTCCGGGCTACGTCGGTTTCGACCAGGGCGGCCTGCTGACCGAGAAGATCGTCAAGACGCCGCATTGCGTGCTGCTGCTGGACGAAGTGGAGAAAGCGCACCCGGACATCTTCAACATCCTGCTCCAGGTCATGGACCGCGGCGTGTTGACGGATACCAACGGGCGCGAGGCGAACTTCAAGAACGTCATCCTGGTGATGACGACCAACGCGGGTGCCGCGCAGGCGTCGCGCCGGACGATCGGCTTCATGCAGCAGGACCACTCCACCGATGCGATGGAGGTGATCCGCCGCAGCTTCACGCCTGAGTTCCGCAACCGCCTGGATGCCATCGTGCAGTTCCAGGGCCTGGGTTTCGACCACATCCTGCGCGTGGTGGACAAGTTCATCATCGAACTGGAGATGTTGCTGCAGGAGAAGCACGTCAGCCTATCGGCCACGCCGGCGGCGCGCGACTGGCTGGCCCAGCATGGCTTCGATCCGCTGATGGGCGCCCGCCCGATGGCTCGCCTGATCCAGGACAAGGTGAAGCGGCCGCTCGCCGACGAACTGCTGTTCGGCAAGCTGGTCAATGGCGGCCGGGTCAGCATCGACGCCCGCGACGGCGAACTGGTGGTCGACGCGCAGGCGGAGCCTGAGCGGCTGTTGCCGGCGACGGTCTGAACCTCTGCCGATAAGGCAATGAAAAGGCGGCCCTTGGGCCGCCTTTTTTTGTTGCATTACCAAAGGATCAGCTCAGCGTGAACCGCGCTTCTTGCGTTTGGCGAACTCTTCCGCAGTGATGACTTCTACGGCGTTGACCTCGCAATTGGCTTCTTTGGTGATCACCTTGGTGCCCGACGGGCATAGGCGGTTGTCCTGCCCATCCGTGCTGATCTTGATGCTGGACGTGGTTTGAACGGAGTTGCACGCGCGCGCGAAGCCGATCCGGTACTGAGACTGACCATCGCGCAGGAAGATCTGTTGACCGCTGCCGGTGCGCACGATGTCCTGGCGCGCCCCCAGGTCGACGCACTCGGTAACCGGTTCGTTGGCGGACGCCGCGAAGGCATTTGAAGCCAGGCCCAGTAGGGCCAGGCAGAAGAGAGGACGAACGTTCATGGCGGGGGTCAGGTGGCGGCCCGGATTGGCCGGCGCCCACGTTAGGGCCGGCGCTCGCTCCGCGAATCTGCCTGAGGGGCCAATGACCAGTGGCCCAATGAAGGAAGTCACAGGGCCTTCCAGCCGTTGAGCGGACACGCGCCAGAACGAACAAGGCGGCCATTGGCCGCCTTGAAAATCAATCGCTTATGAAGATTACTTCATGCGATAGGTGATACGACCCTTGGTCAGGTCGTACGGGGTCATTTCGACCTTCACCTTGTCGCCGGTCAGGATGCGGATGTAGTTCTTGCGCATGCGGCCGGAGATGTGGGCAATGATTTCGTGCCCGTTTTCCAGCTTGACCCGGAACATGGTGTTGGGCAACGTCTCGGCGACGGTGCCTTCGAATTCAATGGAATCGTCTTTCGACATGTAAGCCTATGCTGTGCCGCGAGGGATGGCGTGAGCCATGAAGCCGGGCATTGTACGCCTGACGCGCGCCCGGTGCAAAAATTCCGTTATGGCCCCGATGCTTGCGCCAGACCCGAGGCGTCCCGAACCCCGAATCGCCCCGTCCAGGCGCCTTCCAGCGACCCCAGGTCCACGAGCTCGGCAATGGCGTCGACAAACGCCTCACGGGGCATGAGGTCGGCGCCCAGCGAATGCAGGTGGTCGTTCTCCACCTGCGCGTCGATCAACGGCCACCCCCACTCCTGCAGGCAGGCGGCCAGCGAGGCGAGCGCTACCTTCGATCCACCGGAGCGAGCGCTGAACATGCTCTCGCCGAAGAACATGCGGCCGATCGCCACGCCGTAGATGCCCCCGACCAGCGTGTCGCCGTCGAAGACCTCGACCGAATGGGCATGCCCCTGCCGATGCAGATCGATGTAAGCCTGGCGCATGCCCGAGGTAATCCAGGTGCCGTGTTGCCCGGGTCGTGGCGACTGAGCGCAGGCGGTGATGACCTGGTCGAAGCAGGTATCGGCGCGGACCTGCCAGGTACTGCGCTTGAGTGATCGCTGGAAGCGCGATGAAAGCCGGACACCGTCGGTGCGGAACACCATGCGCGGGTCGGGCGACCACCATAGCGGGGGCTGACCCGACGAGAACCACGGGAAGATGCCCTGCCGGTATGCATTGAGCAAACGTGGAATGGACAGATCGCCGCCAATCGCCAGCAGTCCGTCGGGTTCGCGCATCGCGCCGTCCACGGGTGGAAACGGGGCGTACGGGTCGGAGGGAAGCACGAAAGGCCGCTGGCGCATGCAGAGGATTGTAGTCGCGGCCTTCCGACCCGCGGTGTCAATCGTGCGGCTTGAACGGCGAATGGCCTTGCAGCGTCCGTGCGTAGCGACGCACCGCCATGGCTTCCTCGGCGCACCACGCGGCCAGGGCCTGCGCGAAGTCCGGGTGCGAGATCCAGTGCCGCGACCGCACGAAGTTGGGCAGGAACCCACGGGCGATCTTGTGCTCGCCCTGCGCCCCCGGCTCGAACACCGTGAGGCCTTCCTGCAGGCAATAGGCAATGCCCTGGTAGTAGCAGGTTTCGAAATGCAGCCCGGGAAGTTGGACGTCGGCGCCCCAATAACGGCCATAAAGGGTTTTGCCCCCGCGCAGGCAAAGCGCGCCGGCAATCGGCCGGCCATCATGCTCGGCAAGGAAGATCACCAGCCCCCGCTTCAGCGTGGTCGCGAGATGCTGCAGGAACGCCAGCGTCAGCGCAGGCGAGTTGCCGTAATCGCGGAACGTCCCCAGGTAGAACCGGTACATGGCTGCCACGTCGGCCTCCTGGGCCTCGTCGCCATGAACGATGCGGAACGTTACGCCGGCGCGTTCGACCTTGGCGCGTTCCTGGCGGATGTTCTTGCGATGCTTGTGGTCCATGTCGGCCAGGAAGTCATCGAACGCCCGCCAGTGGCCAGGATTCTGCCAGTGGTACTGCACGTCGAGACGGGGCGACCAGGCGTCAGGAAACGCAACGTCTTCCTCGTCGGGATGGAAGTTGATGTGTGCCGAGGACAAACCCAGGCGCCGCGCCTCGTCCTCGATCGCAGCCAGCAGGGCCGGGCGATGCGCCTGGTCGGACACAAGCAGGCGTGGACCGGTGACCGGGGAGTAGGGTACTGCGCCCAGCCATTTCGGGTAGTAGTCGAGCCCGTGCTGCGCATAGGCGTGCGCCCAGGCATGGTCGAACACGAATTCGCCGTGCGAGTTGTCCTTGAGGTAGCCCGGCGCGGCGGCGACCAGCCGATCGCCGTCCCACAACGAGGCGTGGTGCGGACGCCATCCCCAGTCCGCGCGCAGGCAGCCAGTAGCCTCCAGGCCTTGCAGGAACGCGTGGGATACGAAGGGATTGCGGCCATCGTGCAGCGCATCCCAGGCGGGAGCGGGCACATCGGCAAGCGAAGCGAGGAAACGAACGACCGGCATCACGGCGATGCTACGGGCGCAGGTCCAGCACGTCGATGGTCGGCGGATTGAACAGGCGCATGGGCAGGCCGATCTCGCCCGTCCCGACGGTGGTGTAGACGCGCACGGTACCGTGGGGCGTGCGCAGGTACTGTTGCCCGCGATCGAAGCCGTACCGGCTCGGGATCACCTTCCGGTACAGCCACGGAATGCGGATCTGCCCGCCATGCGTGTGCCCGGCCATGACCAGGGCGGCCTGGTCCGGTCCCAGCGCGATCGCGCTATCGGGATTGTGGGTCAGCACCAGCGTGGGTAGGGAGGAGGGCGCCGCGAAGAGGAACGCCGGATCGTCCTTGTGGGCCCAGCGATCCCCGAGACCCGCGAGGCGAAAGCCCTTCAGCGTCACCGACCGGCCTTCGATGACCTGCACCGCGTGCGTGGCCAGGGCCGCGCGCAGTTCCGCGTCCACATCCGGCCCCGGCGCTTGCTGGTCATGGTTGCCAAGCACAGCGTAAGTAGGCACCTGCAGCGCCGCCAGCGGGGCGAACATCGGCGCGAGTGGCTGACCATCGGGTTCGTAGGTGAAATCGCCGGCGATCACCACGGCATCCGCCTGCAGGGTGTTGATGCGATCGACCAACCGCTGGAGGTAAGCGGGGTCCTTGTAGATCCCCAGATGGATATCGCTGATCAACACCACGCGCGCGGTGCCGCCGGTACCGACGAGCATGGTGTCCTGCACACGGATGCGTTGAGGCTCGACGAAGCGCGCCCAGGCGAAGACCAGGCAGCCCACCAACAGCGTCGCGACCAGCCAGCGCCGCTCGCGCTGGCGTAGTCGCCAGACCAGCCAGGCCATGAACAGCCAGACCAGCCAGCTGCCGTAATAGATGCAGTACTTGAGCTGGAGCTTGTCCATCCGTGGAGGCCGTCGTGCCGGGATCAGGCGTCCTTGTCCAGGAAGCGCTCCGCGTCCAGCGCCGCCATGCAGCCAAAGCCGGCGGAGGTGATGGCCTGCCGGTAGTGCTGGTCGGTCACGTCGCCCGCGGCGAACACGCCGGGGATGGTGGTTGCGGTCGCGTTGCCCTCGATGCCGGAACGGATCTTGAGGTAGCCGTTGCTCATGTCGAGCTGGCCTTCGAACAGGCTGGTGTTGGGCGTATGGCCGATGGCCACGAAGAAGCCGTGGATATCGATCTCGCGCGTGCTGTCGTCCAGTACCGACTTCACCCGCAGGCCGGTCACACCCGCCTCGTTGCCCAGCACCTCGTCCACCGTGTGGTGCCATACCGGCTCGATCTTGCCCGCCTGGATCTTCGCGAACAGCTTGTCCTGCATGATCTTCTCGGCACGCAGTGTGTCCCGGCGGTGCACCAGGTAGACCTTGCGGGCGATGTTGGCCAGGTACAGCGCCTCTTCCACGGCCGTGTTGCCGCCGCCGATGACCGCCACGTCCTGGTCGCGGTAGAAAAAACCGTCGCAGGTCGCGCAGGCGGACACGCCGCGGCCCTTGAATGCCTCCTCGGACGGCAGGCCCAGGTACTTGGCCGTGGCACCGGTGGCGATGATCAGCGCGTCGGCGGTGTATTCGCCGCTGTCGCCGATCAGCTTGAAGGGACGCTTGGACAGGTCAGCCGTGTGGATGTGGTCGAAGATGACCTCGGTTTCGAAGCGCTCGGCATGCGCCTGCATGCGCGTCATCAGGTCCGGCCCCATGAGCCCATGCGCATCGCCCGGCCAGTTGTCCACTTCCGTGGTCGTCATCAGCTGGCCGCCCTGCTGCAGGCCGGTGATCACGACAGGCTTGAGATTGGCGCGGGCCGCATAGACGGCAGCGGTCCAACCGGCGGGGCCGGAGCCCAGGATCAACAGGCGGCAGTGCTTCGAAGTGCTCATGTATACTCGCGAAAAGGTGGTGATCGGGCAGGCAACGACGCAGCCACGCATCGTTCGCAGGCACATAGAGTGGCGGTGCGTATCCGGCGAATCAAGGCGCGCAGATGGAAAGCGGTGATGCAGGCCGGGCACGGGAAGGATCGTTCGAAGACGCTGCGCGACTGCGCGGCGTTTTTGCTATCCGGCCTTCGGCCAAGGCTGGCGGTCTACAAGCGGACCGGCTGTTGCGACACCCACGATTCGTTTACTATCAATCACTAACAGAAATTTCCTAAGGTCTGGTCCAAAGGTGGCGAAGCAGCTCCCGGACAACGGCAAATCAAAGGCAGCACCCGCCGCCACGCGCAAGCAGGCGGCTGCGCCCAATCCGCGCCGGCAGCGTCTGTGGCGCGATCTCGCGCTGATCGCCATTGCGCCCTTGCTGCTGTATCTGCTGGCCAGCCTCTTCACGTTTTCGCCGCAGGACCCCAGTTGGTCGCAATCGGGCAGCCTGACCGCGCCGGTGCACAACATGGGTGGCCTGGCCGGCGCCTATCTGGCGGACATGCTGTTGTGGCTGTTCGGCTACGTGGCCTTCTTGTTGCCGCTGATCCTGGGCGCGATCGCCTGGATCGCGCTGTTCGGCATGGACACCGATGGCGATGGCAACGCCGATCTGGGGCCGGCACTGCGCTTGATCGGCATGGTGGCCTTCCTGATCTCCGCTACCGGCCTGCTGCACCTGCGCGGCGTGCCCGCCGAACATTTCTCCGCCGGCGCCGGCGGCATCCTCGGCACCCTGGTGGGCAAGTCGCTGCTGAAGTTGTTCGGCGGCTTGGGCGGCAACCTGTTCCTGCTGGTGCTGTTCCTCACCTCGGTGACGCTGGCCACGGGCCTGTCCTGGTTCGCGGTGATGGAGCGCATCGGCAAGTACGTATTGATGCTGCCGGACCTGTTCCGTCGGGGCAGCCAGCAGGCGAATGAGTGGCAGCAGACGCGCGCGATGCGCGAAGAGCGCGAGACCGTCCGCAAGACCGACGCCATCGCCCGTGCCAAGCGCGAGCCGGTCAAGATCGAACCTCCCGCACCGGCGGTCGTCGAGAAGAGCGAGCGCGCCAAGCGCGAGCAGCAGATCCCGTTGTTCCACGGCACCGGCGGCGACGAATCCGGCCTACCACCGCTGTCCTTGCTCGATGACCCCAAGCCGCAGGTGAAGGGCTATTCGGAAGAGACCCTGGAAACCCTGTCGCGGCAGATCGAGTTCAAGCTCAAGGATTTCCGCATCGACGTGCAGGTGGTCGGTGCCTACCCGGGCCCGGTGATCACCCGCTTCGAGATGGAGCCGGCCCCCGGCGTGAAGGTCAGCCAGATCAGCTCGCTGGACAAGGACATCGCCCGCGGCCTGTCGGTGAAGTCGGTGCGCGTGGTGGACGTGATCCCCGGCAAATCGGTGATCGGTCTGGAGATCCCCAACACCAGCCGCGAGATGATCTTCCTCTCCGAGCTGCTTCGCTCCAAGGAATACGACAAGTCCGGCAGCGTGCTGACGCTGGCCTTGGGCAAGGACATCGCCGGGCGCCCGACCGTGGCCGACCTGGCGCGCATGCCGCACCTGCTGGTCGCCGGTACCACCGGTTCGGGCAAGTCGGTGGCGGTCAATGCGATGGTGCTGAGCCTGCTGTACAAGGCCTCGCCGAAAGACCTGCGCATGCTGATGATCGACCCGAAGATGCTGGAGCTCAGCGTCTATCAGGGCATCCCGCATCTGCTGGCGCCGGTCGTCACCGACATGAAGGAGGCCGCCAACGGCCTGCGTTGGTGCGTGGCGGAGATGGAGCGCCGCTACAAGCTGATGAGCGCGGTGGGCGTGCGCAACCTGGCCGGCTTCAACAAGAAGGTCAAGGACGCGATGGACGCGGGCCAACCCTTGATGGATCCGCTGTTCAAGCCCAACCCCGACCTGGCGGAGGCGCCGCGCCCGCTGGAGCCGATGCCCTTCATCGTCATCTTCATCGACGAATTCGCCGACATGATGATGATCGTCGGCAAGAAGGTGGAGGAACTGATCGCGCGGCTGGCGCAGAAGGCACGCGCTGCCGGCATCCACCTGATCCTGGCCACGCAGCGTCCGTCCGTGGACGTCATCACCGGCCTGATCAAGGCGAATATCCCCACCCGCATCGCATTCCAGGTCAGCTCCAAGATCGACTCGCGCACCATCCTCGACCAGTCCGGCGCGGAAACGCTGCTCGGCCATGGCGACATGCTCTACCTGCCGCCGGGCACGGCGATGCCGGAACGCATCCACGGCGCCTTCGTCAGCGACGAGGAAGTGCACCGCGTCGTCGAGCACCTCAAGGCCAGCGGCAGCGCCGACTACATCGAAGGCGTGCTGGAAGAAATCCAGACCATGGGCGACGGCATCGTCGTCGGCCCGACCGGCCTGCCGGAGTCCGGGGGCGGGGGTGGCGACGAGTCCGATCCGCTGTACGACGAGGCCGTGAAGATCGTGACCGAGAGCCGACGCGCGTCGATTTCGGGGGTGCAGCGCCGACTGAAGATCGGCTACAACCGCGCCGCGCGCCTGATCGAAGCGATGGAAGCCGCCGGCGTGGTCAGCCCGCCCGAGCACAATGGCGACCGCCAGGTGCTGGCGCCGCCACCGCCGCGCTGACCTGGCGCCTGAACGAACCCGTCAGGCGCGCCGTCGGGTCTGCAGCCCGTTCAGTTTCATCCCCGCACACTCCGTATCACGTCCCCAACCCGGAACGCCCATGCTCCGCACCGCACGCTACGCCGTCCTCGCTACCGCCCTGTTGGCCTCCACCGCCTTTGCGGGTGCGCGAGACGAATTGAAGACCTTCACCACCGGCCTGAAGGGCCTGGATGGTCAGTTCACCCAAAAGGTCTACGACGGGGGCGGCAAGCTCAAGGAAACTTCGAGCGGTCGCGTGGCCTTGTCCGCGCCGCGCCTGTTCCGTTGGGAATACAACAAGCCGTACGAACAGCTGATCGTCGCCGATGGCAAGAAGGTGTGGGTCTACGACCCCGACCTGCAGCAGGCGACGGTGCGCGAGCAGGGCATCGAGGAAGAGAACAGCCCGCTTGCCGCGCTGATCGACCCGGGCAAGCTCGACCAGCAGTTCAAGGTCGCCGAGGCGCCAGGGCAGGGCGGCGTGCAGTGGCTGACCCTGACGCCGAAGCAGGAAGGCGATGCCAGCTTCCAGACCGCGCGCCTGGCCTTCACCAACGGTACGCTGGTCAAGATGGAAGTGAAGGACGCCGTGGGCCAGCGCACCGAGATCAGCTTCACCGGATGGAAGCGCAATCCGGCCTTCGCCGCGGGCACCTTCAAGTACGCGCCTGGCAAGGGCGTGGATGTGGTCGGCGGCCCCTGATTGCGCACCCAGCCAAGTGGCTCGGAGGCGACGTTACAATGACGCGTGGCCAGGACACGCACTCCCATTGAACCGCCGTCCGATCTGTTGAGTGTCGACACCGAGACGTTGCGCCCGCTGGCCGAGCGCATGCGTCCGCGCACCCTCGATGACATGGTCGGGCAGCGACGGCTGCTCGCGCCGGGCAGTGCTTTGCGTCGCGCCGTGGAAAGCGGACGCGTCCACTCGATGATCCTGTGGGGCCCGCCGGGCTGCGGCAAGACGACCCTGTCGCTGCTGCTGGCCCGCTACGCCGATGCCGAGTTCAAGGCGATTTCCGCGGTGCTCTCCGGCCTGCCGGAGGTGCGCCAGGTACTGGCGGAAGCGGCGCAGCGCTTCGCCAGCGGGCGTCGCACCGTGTTGTTCGTGGACGAGGTGCATCGCTTCAACAAGGCGCAGCAGGATGCGTTCCTGCCGCACATCGAGCGCGGCACCATCATCTTCGTCGGTGCCACCACCGAGAACCCGTCGTTCGAACTGAACTCCGCGTTGCTCTCGCGATGCCGCGTGCATGTGATGGAAGCGGTCTCGCCGGACGACATCCGGCAGGCATTGCAGGCCGCCCTCGACGACGCCGAACATGGCTTGGGCGGGCAGGGGCTGCAGGTCGACGATGCGGCCCTGCTTGAAATCGCGGGCGCGGCCGACGGCGACGTGCGGCGCGCGCTCACGCTGCTGGAAATCGCGGCGGAACTGGCCGTCGACGAGGGTGGACGCATCACCCCACAGACGCTGGTGCAGGTGCTGGCCGATCGCACGCGCCGTTTCGACAAGGGAGGCGAACAGTTCTACGACCAGATTTCCGCCCTGCACAAGTCGGTGCGCAGCTCCAATCCGGACGGTGCGGTGTACTGGCTGGCCCGCATGCTCGACGGCGGTTGCGATCCGGCCTACCTGGCGCGCCGCATGACCCGGATGGCGGTGGAGGATATCGGCCTGGCCGATCCGCGCGCCCTGCAGATGGCGATCGATGCGTGGGACACCTATGAACGCCTCGGCAGCCCGGAGGGCGATCTCGCCCTGGCGCAGCTGGTGATCTACCTGGCGAGTACCGCCAAGTCGAACGCCGGGTACATGGCCTTCAATGCAGCCAAAGCCGACGTGCGCGAGCACGGCACGCAGGAGGTGCCCATGCACCTGCGCAACGCACCGACCAAACTGATGAAGTCGCTGGGTTACGGCACCGGCTACCAGTACGACCACGATGCCGAAGGCGGCATTGCGCTGGACCAGACGGCGTTCCCCGACGCGATGGGCGAACGCGTGTACTACCAGCCCGTCGAACGCGGGCTGGAGATCAAGCTGAAGGAAAAACTCGACCGCCTGCGCGACGCACGCCGCCAGGCGCGCCGGCAGGCCGGCCGCGACGACTGACACGACGGGAGCTCTGCATGCCGGTGAGCGCGATGGTGTGGTGGCAGCAACTGCTGCTGGTGATGGCCGGCGGCGCGTTGGGCGCGGCAGGGCGTTTCGCACTCGGGGGCCTGTTGCTCCGGCACCTCGGCAACGGATTCCCTTGGGGCACGTTCGCCGTGAACATGATCGGCTCCTTCGCCGCCGGCTTCCTCGTCATCTGGCTCGAAGCGCGCGGCACCTCTGCGATCTATTGGCGTGCTTTTCTGGTCGTCGGCGTGCTGGGCGCATTGACCACCTATTCCGCACTGATGGTGGAGTGCCTGCTGTTCGCGCGAAGCGGTCGTCCGCCCATGATGATGGGCTATCTCGCCATCACCCTGGTCGCGGGACTGCTGCTGGTCTGGATGGGCGCGCGTCTGGCCGACGCCGTATCCATACCCGGCTGAGACCGCGCAGGCGGAAACGGAGGCTCAACCACGGTGCGGCCACCAGAATTCTCTATGTTTCAGTTACCTGCAGTGCGCGGACGAGCGGCACAGAGGTAAACGAAAATTTAACGTCTGAGCCGGAAACGGCTAACGAATGCTGTGGGAGTGTGACCACCGTCGCTTTTCAGGGCTTCCCCTGGGCTCCGGAGCGGCCACAAGGAGACTCACTATGTGCATTCGCAAGACACTGATCGCATCAGCCGTGTTGCTGGCGCTCGGAACGACGGGACAGGCCTTCGCTCAACAGACCAATACCGAGAACGGGCGGGGCGACGACATCCTCGTCAATCTCGCGGTCGACATGAGCAACAACAGCACGAACACGGACAACTCCGACAACTCTGACAACAGCGACAACTCCGACAATTCGGACAACAGCGACAACAGCACGCACGATGGCGACAACCGCAACAACCGCGGTCGCGCGAATGCGGAAGGTTACGGCTCCACCGCCGCCAACAATGGCAGCACCGCGACCTCGACCTTCTCCAACTCGTTCAACCACAGCAAGGCCGTGGCCGAAACGCGGCTCGAAGGCAGCGTTTCGGGCGTGACCGTGTACGGCATCGGCAACGTCGCCCAGAACTGGGGCAACGCCAATGGCGGTGATGGTGGACGCGGCGGCGCCGGCTACGGTGGCAAGGGCTATGGCGGCTCAGCGGCCGGTGGTACCGGTAACGGTGGCGACGGTGGCGACGGCGGCAACGGCGGCGACGGCGGCAGCGGCGGCGACGCCAACAATGGCAGCGCGACCGCAGGCGATTCGTCCAACGGCAGCGCCACCATCGGCGACGCGACGGCCGGCAACGGCGGGCGCGGCGGCAACACCGATGACACCCGCGGCGCGAATGGCGGCGACGCTGGCGGTTGGGGCGGCGACGGCGATGCGACAGCCGGCGACGGTCGTGGCCGCGGCGGCGACGCCGGTGGCTGGGGCGGTGACGGCGGCGGCGCCAGTGGCGCATCCGGCGGCGATGCCGGCAGCGCGAGCGGCGATACCGGCTCGATCGCCGGTGCGTCCGGTGGCGATGCGGGCGCCGGCAGCGGCAATGTGCGCGAACGCGGTGCCGGCGACGGCACGAGCGGCGACGGCACGGCCACGGGTGGCGCAGGCACCTCGGGTGATGCGACCTCGACCGGTGGCGCGAGCACGGCAACCGCCGGTGCGGGCACGTCCGGCGATGGCACCGGGACCGGTGGTGACGGCTCGGGCACGGGCGGCGCAGGCAGTGGCACGGGCGGCGACGCCACGTCCACCGGCGGCGCAGGCACCGGCATGGGCGGCGCAGGCGGCACGCTGACCGCGACCGCGGGCGACGGCGGCGACGGTGGCGATGCCACCAACGGCGACGCCACCAACGGCGGCGCATCGTCCAGCGCGAGCAACGGCGATGCCACGGCAGGCGACGGCGCCAGTGGTGCGGTCGGTGCGACCGGTGGGGCAGGCGGCGTCGGCAACGGCGGCGACGGCAACGGCGGTGACGGCAATGGCGGCGTCGGCAACGGCGCAACCGGTGGGGCAGGCGGCGCGGGCGGTGCACTCACCGTCGACGCCGGCACGTTCGACATGTCCAACAACATGACGAGCGTCGGCCAGTCCGCAGCCGGCATCATGGTGGCCGCGCAGAACAGCGGCATGGCCTCGCTGATCCAGCAAGGCATCACCGTGCAAGCCAACCTGACCGTAGGCCCATAAGCGCTCCGCAGATGCCCTGGCCCTCATCGGCCAGGGCATCCCGCGCGGACGCCAGCGTCCCGCCACAGCGGGACGTTGCCTGGCTGCTCGGGGAACGCATGGCAAGGGAGACTGACCATGCTTACGCATCAATGGAAGGGACTGCGTTTGGCAGTCCTGGGCGCTTGCGCTTTCGCACCTGCGGCGTGGGCCGCGGATGTGGTGATGGGCGTCGCGCCACTGCAGGAACCGCTCATCGAACCCGCACCGATGCAGGTGCCGTTCAAGCCCGTCAGTGAGCTCGGGCGCACCGTCGACCCCGGCCGGTTGGCGGGACTGCGTGGCGGCGACGGCACGCAGGTGGAGAACCTGGTGGACGTGGACGGGTCGGTGGACGGCAATACCGCCCACCACGTCACCACGGGCACAAACAGCGTGGCCGACGGCGCGTTCAACAACGCCAGCGGCATCAACACCGTCATCCAGAACACCGGCAACAACGTGTTGATCCAGAACGCGATGATCGTGACCGTCGATTTCGTCGGCGGCGGACCGCCATGACACGGCGGCCACGCCGCAGGCTGCGTGGCGTCGCGATCGCCTGCGCGTTCGCGGTGCTGGGCGGTGCCTCGGCGGCCACCACCGACCTGCGCATTCCGCACGGCGGCTACCAGGTGCGCCTGACCAGCCTGAAGGAAGCGCGCTTCAAGACCACGCAGCCGCAGCAGTACGACTTCAGCTGCGGCTCGGCGGCTACCGCGACGTTGCTGACGCACCAGTACGGCCACCCCGTCAGCGAGGTGGACGTTTTCGTGCAGATGTACAACAACGGCGACCAGGCGAGGATCCGCAAGGAAGGCTTCTCCCTGCTCGACATGCGCCGCTACCTGCGCTCCAAGGGCTACGAGGCCGATGGCTTCGAGTTGCCGTTGGACAAGCTGCAGGAAGAGAACGTGCCGGCGATCGTGTTGCTCAACGACCGCGGCTACCGGCACTTCGTGGTGGTGAAGGGGCTGCGCAACGGACGCGTGCTGCTCGGCGACCCCGCTCGCGGTACCCGGGCGATGCCGCGCTCGCGCTTCGAAGCGCTGTGGGACAACCGGGTGATGTTCGTCGTCCACAACCGGCGGGACGAAGCCCGCTTCAACCAGGCCCGCGACTGGCAGACCGCACCTCCGGCGCCGCTCGACATGGGAATCCAGCGCGATGGCCTGCGCAACATCACCGTGCCCCGGCGCGGCCCAGGAGACATCTGACATGGACAGGATCCGACACCCCACATGGCGGGTCGCGTTGCTGGCGGCCGTGTTGCTCGCGCCGTCCGGCGCGCGAGGGCAGAGCGGTGAGCTTGGCGCGGAATGGCGTCCGGTGGACCCGGCCCGCTTGGCGCAGATGCGCGGCGGCTTCCAGATGCCCTCGGGCATGATGCTGTCGTTCGGCATCGAGCGCGTGGTCTACCTCAATGGCGAAGTCACCGCGCGCATCGCCGTGCAAGTCCCCGATGTAGCGCGCATCACGCCCGAGCAGGCGCAGGCACTGGCCGATTTCAACCGCGGGCTGGTGGTGCAGATCGGCGAAGGCAACCGTTTCGATCCTGCCCAGATCGCCGGCGGCATCGTCATCCAGAACACGCTCGATGACCAGGACATCCGCACGCTGACGCGTGTCGACGTCGGCACCGACACGCTCGGCGCCTACCAGAACCTCAATGCCAACGGCGCACTGACGGACGCGCTGATCCGCGCACCCGGCGGGCCTTGAGCCCGGTCCGGACGCGGCACCTACCTATACAAGGGGAACATCATGAAAGGGACGTCGTTGATCGAGGTGGCACCGCTCGCTCTGGCCGTGGGACTGGGCGTGGCGGGACAGGCGAGGGCACAGGAGCCGCTCGGCGTCGTGCCGATTCCGGTGGCGGAGTCGCCACCCGTACCCCTGCAGCCCTACGAGATCACCGCGGACGCGCGACTGGACGCGTTGCAGCGGCAGCTCAACGAGCAGTCGCAGCGCCTGGAACAGATGCGCACCCTGATGCAGGCGCAGGAGCAGCAGATCTTCAACCTGCAGAACGCGCTCAACGAAGAAGTGCTCGCCAACGCGCGCGCGCGTGGCGCACCCACGCCGGTGATCGTGCCCTCGCTCAACCAGGCCCCGACCTTCCGCGACGTCCCACCCTCGCAGCCTTACATCGTCGTGGGGCCCGCGCCGCAACAAGGCGCGCAAGCACAGGACGCGCCACAAGCGCCAGCGTATGCGCAATCCGCAGCGCCGCAGACACGTCCCGTGGCGCAGGCCCAAGGAACGCAGACGGCCCAGGCACAGGCGCCCGAACGCGTCGGCCAGGCGCCGGAAAGCGATTCGCGCCCACCGGAAGTGGCCCAGATCTTCGACCAGCCCGGCGTGCTGACGCCCAAAGGCAAACTGGTACTGGAACCCTCGCTGCAGTACGGCTACTCGGCCAATGATCGCGTGGCGCTGGTGGGTTACACCATCATCCCGGCGATCCTGATCGGCCTGATCGACGTGCGTCAGGTGAAGACGACGACGGCCGTCGCGACCCTCACCGGCCGCTATGGCGTCAGTCGCCGGATGGAAGTGGAAGCCAAGCTGCCCTACGTCTACATCCACAGCGACACGGTGAGCCGCGAGATCTTCACCGGCTCGGCGCAGGACCGTGTGTTCAACGCGCGCGGCAGCGGCATCGGCGATGTCGAGATCACCGGGCGCTACCAGCTCAACCGCGGTGGTCCCGACAAGCCGTTCTACATCGCATGGCTGCGCTACAAGAGCCGCACGGGCAAGGACCTGTTCGAGGTGACGACGGACTGCGTGACGCGCTGCGTGGCCAATACCACCGGCACCGGCCTGCCGCTGGACCTGCCCACGGGCAGCGGCTTCAACGCCGTGCAACCGGGCATCACCTGGCTGTATCCATCCGACCCGGTCGTGTTCTTCGGCAGCCTCAGCTACCTGCACAACTTCAAGCGCAGCGATGTGTCGCGGCGCGTGCTCGGCGGGCAGACCGAATTCCTTGGCGACATCAAGGCAGGCGACATCCTGGGCTTCAATCTGGGCATGGGCCTGGCCCTCAACGAGAAGGCCGCCATCAGCATCGGCTACGACCAGAGCATCGTCGACAAGACCAAGCAGGATGGCCAGGAAGTCGCCGGCGCCGTGCGCACAACCCTCGGCACGTTGCTGTTGGGCGGTACGTATCGCTTCAGCGATCGCACCTCGCTCAACGTCGCCTTGGGCGTCGGCGTCACCCGTGACACGCCGGACCTGACCTTCACGGCGCGCCTGCCGATCAGCTTCTGACCGACGTCGCGCTTCATACGGAGCGGCCCTGCCACCACAACCACAGGGCCGCGACCAGCATCAGCCACTCGGTGGCCATCAGCAGCAGCGTCGTCGGTTCCACCGGCCACCAGCGCAGCAGGCCGATGCTGCGGTAGATCACGATGGGCAGATAGACCGCGATCGCGATCAACAGCCCCGTGCGCATCTGCTGTGTCCACGCGAACCAGGCGAACAGGAACGCCAAGCCGAGCTGCAGGCCACCGTAGATCGTCAGGTACTCGGTCTGACCGGACCGGCTCAGCGTGGTGTAGCCCACGGCCGCGGCCGTGCGCGCCGGTGCGAACGTGCACCAGCCCGCGAGTAGCAGATAGAGCACGGCGTTGAGGTAAAGATAGGCGGTCGTCATGGCGAACCCGAGGAATGGGATAGCGCCATCTCGCACCGGGACCAGTGACGAGCCGGTGAACGGCCAGGAATCCCTGACAGCCCATCGCGGCCTGCACCTATCGCGACGCAGCGCAGGGAGACGGGATCCTGCGCCCTCCGTCCCAAGGCCCTCCCATGAACCGTTCGTCTTCGTGCGCATCGCGCGTCGTGCTGGCATGCGCCCTGGTGTGTATCGGTACGTCCACCTGGGCGGACGATCCCATCCACAAATGCCGGGACACGAACGGGGCCACGACCTACCAGGCCACGCCTTGCGCGGCGACGCAGCGCACGGAGTGGGTGCGCGACTACCCGAACGACCCGCCACCCATCGTCACCACCGCCGCACCCACCACGGCAAACAGGGCAGAGGCGACGGCACCACGCAAGAAACACGCGCGCACCTCATCGTCAGCGCAGGGCGCGGTCATCTCGATCCATCGCGACCCCGAGGCCTGTCAACGCGCCAAGGTAGCGCGCGATCGCGCCTATGCACGCCTCGGCCTGAAGCGGGACTTCGCGACCAGTCGCCGCGTTGACGATCGTGTGAACGAAGCCTGCCGCTGATACTCAGACCGTCCGCGAGAAACGCGGTGCATCCTGCGTCGTCGGGGCTTGCAGGTAACGGTCGAAACACATCGCGATCACACGCAGCAGCAAGCGACCCCGCGGCGTGGCGCGGATGCCGGCCTTGGTGAACTCCAGCAGGCCGTCGTCCTCAAGCCGCTTGAGCCGGGGCAGGGCGTCGGCGAAGTAGTCGCCGAAGTCGATCCCATGGCGGCGTCCCAGGCGCGCGAAATCCAGCCGGCCATGGCACATGAGTTCCTGGATGACGTCCGCGCGCACGACGTCGTCGCGGTCCAACGGCATGCCGCGCCAGACCGGCAAGCGGCCGTCATCGATGGCCCGCTCCCAGCTGGCGATGTCGCGCGGATTCTGGCTGAAGCTGTCGCCGATATGGCTGATCGCGCTGACGCCGAAGCCGATCAGATCGCTCTCGGCATGCGTCGTATAGCCCATGAAGTTCCGATGCAGGTCGCCCCGGGACTGCGCGCGCGCCAGATCGTCGTCCGGCAGCGCGAAATGGTCCATGCCGATGTAGACATAGCCGGCCGCGACCAGGCGTTCGATCGCGCACTCCAGCAGGCCAAGCTTGGCTTCCGGGTCCGGCAGGTCCTCCAGCGCGATGCGTTGCTGCGGCTTGAAGAGCTGCGGCAGGTGCGCGTAACTGTAGACCGCGATGCGGTCCGGGCGCGCTTCCAGCACGACGTCCAGCGTGCGTTCGAAGCCCGCCCGGGTCTGCTTGGGCAACCCGTAGATCAGGTCGATGTTCACCGAGCGCATCCCATGCGTGCGGCAGGCCGCAAGAATGGCCAGCGTCTCGTCGACGCCCTGCACGCGGTTGACCGCTTTCTGCACGACCGGATCGAAGTCCTGCACCCCCAGGCTCGCCCGGTTGAAGCCGATGCGCGCGAGTTCCGCGATGTCGTCGGGTGTTACCGAGCGCGGATCCAGCTCGATCGAGAAGTCCATCCGATCCGCCGAGAAGAAGCTGAACTGGCTGCGGAGCTCGGCCACGCAATCGGCGATCTGCGCGGGTGTCAGGAAATTCGGGGTGCCGCCGCCGAAGTGCAGTTGGGTGACCGGCCGGCCGCTTTCGAACAACGGCGCCATGCGCGCGATTTCGCGGTAGAGGTAGTCCAGGTACAACTCGCCCCGTGCCCGGTCGCGGGTGATCACCCGGTTGCAGCCGCAATAGAAGCAGGGGCTTGCGCAGAACGGGACGTGCACGTAGAGCGAGAGCGGCCGCGCGTGCTCGGCCTGGTTGCTCGCGTCGGCGTGTTCGCGCAGTTGTTGCGCGCCGAAGTCCGCACTGAACTGTGGGGCAGTCGGGTAAGAGGTATAGCGCGGACCCGGCGTGTCGTAGCGCCGCAGCAGGTCCGCGTCGAACAGCGGGGAAGGAGAGACGGTGCCCATGTCGCACAGGCTAGGGCCGTGTTCGGCCCGCCGCATTGATCGGGATCAATCCGGACGACGGCGCCCGGCGTCCGGTTCAGGCGCGTCCGGAATCTCCGGCAGCATTTCCAGGGCCACCGGGGTCGTGCGGACCATCGGATGGAAGCGCGCTGGGTGCAGCAGCTCGCGCGCTTTCAGCAGGCGACGTCCACCCGCAATCAGCGCCAACATGCCCAGCGTGATCACGAAGAAGCCCGGCAGCGCGGAAAGCCCTGCGCGCTCCATCACCAAACCCGCAGCAGCAGGACCGATGGCGGCGCCGATGCCGTTGAGCAGCAGCAGGGCGCTGCACCCGGCCAGCAGTTGCTCGGCGGGCAGGCGGTCCAGCAGATGCGCCACGGCCAGCGGATAGAGCGCGAAGGCGAGTCCGCCGAACAGGAAGAACACGGCATGCACGCCGGTGTGCGCTTCCGCATCGAAGCGCAGGGCGAAGCCGGCCGTCACCGCGCCCAACGCCGCGACGGCCGCCAACATGCTGCGACGATCACCCCGATCGGACAGGCGACCGATAGGCAGCTGCAAGGCGGCCCCCCCTACGATGGTGGCGGCCATGAACAGACCGATGCCGGCGCGATCCAATCCCAGCGCGCCGGCATAGACCGCCCCCATGCCCCAGAACGCTCCGAGCGCCATGCCCGCCAGCAGTGCGCCCGCGGCCGCGCTTGGCGCCGCACGGCAGATGTCCAGGATGCGGGCTCGCGGCGCGGTCGTGATGGGCGGTGGCGACAGGCGGGTGAGGCTGACCGGCAGGATCGCCAGCGCAAACAGGATCGCGACCACGCTGAAAAGCACCGGACTGCGCGGCGGCTGCAGATCGAGCAACAGTTGTCCCGCCGCCAGCGCGAGCAGCGACACCACCATGTACACGCCGAACACGCGGCTGCGGTGCGCCGGCGCCGCCTGCGCGTTCAACCAGCTTTCGATCACCGTGCACAGACCGACCAGCGCTATGCCGGTGACGATGCGCAAGACCATCCACGCGACGGGATCGGCCCACATCGGGAACACGAGCACGGCTGCCGCGGCCAGCGCCGCATGAAAGGCGAAGGCGCGGATATGGCCCACGCGCCGTATCAGCGGTGGCGCGGTGAACGTGCCGAGGAAGAACCCGACGAAATACCCCGACATCACCAGGCCCGTCGTGCGCTCGCTCCAGCCTTCGGTCTGGCTGCGCACCGCAAGCAGCGTGCCCAACAGTCCGTTGCCGCCGAGAAGGAGGGCGACACTGGCTAACAACGCAGTGAGGGGAAGCAGCAGACGAAGCACGAAGGCGCGGCGCATCTCGGAAGAGGTCCGCAAGCATGCTAACAACCCCATCCTGAGCGGGCGGTTCACATGCGAGAACACACCTCTTTGCAGCATGCTGCGCGCGGCATTGGAGTATCCTCGCGTCATAACGAATGACGATGCTGCAGGAGTTCTCCGATGACTGAGCGCAAGGTTCCAGGCATCGACGATTACGACGGCGCGGCCGGCGGATGGGGCGCATTGGCCGCCGTTGCGCGGGCGGTGAAGAGCCAGATGGCCGTCGGGCGCGAAACCGCCGCCCTGCGTCGCGTCAACCAGCCGACCGGTTTCGATTGCCCCGGCTGCGCCTGGCCCGACCCGCGCCACACGTCCTCGTTCGAGTTCTGCGAAAACGGCGCCAAGGCGGTGTCGTGGGAAGCGACGGGAAAGCGGGCGACGCCGGAGTTCTTCGCCGAGCACACGGTGTCCGCGCTGTGGGAGTGGAGCGACCACGCACTCGAGGACGAAGGGCGGCTCACCCATCCGATGGTGTACGACGCAACGTCGGATCGGTACGTTCCTATCCGCTGGGAGGACGCGTTCGCCCGCATCGGTGAAGCGCTGCGTGCCTTGCCCGATCCGGACATGGCCGAGTTCTACACGTCGGGCCGCACCTCCAATGAAGCGGCGTTCCTCTACCAGTTGATGGTGCGCGAATACGGCACCAACAACTTCCCGGACTGCTCGAACATGTGCCACGAGGCCACGAGCGTCGGCCTGCCCGAATCCATCGGGGTAGGCAAGGGCACGGTGACGCTCGAGGACTTCGAGCTTTGCGACGCGCTTTTCAGCTTCGGCCACAATCCCGGTACGAACCACCCGCGCATGCTGTCTACGCTGCGTGAGGTTTCGCGGCGCGGCGTGCCGATCGTCGCGGTGAATCCACTTCGCGAGCGCGGCCTGGAACGCTTCACCTCGCCGCAGGACCCGGCCGAGATGCTGACCAATCGTGCGACGCCGATCGCGCAGACCTACTACCAGGTCCGGATCGGCGGCGACCTCGCGCTGCTCAAGGGCATGATGAAGTGGTTGATCGACGCCGATGCCGACGATCTGGCGGCCGGCGGCTCGGGGGTGCTCGACCACGCATTCATCGCCGAGCACACGCAGGGGCTAGAGGCGCTGCGTGACGACCTGGCCGGCACGCCATGGGACGACATCGTCACGCAGTCCGGGCTTTCGCGCGACGACATCACCGCGGCGGCGCAGCTCTACGCACGCGCCGAGCGCGTCATCATCTGCTACGGCATGGGCATGACCCAACACCGGCGCGGCACCCACAACGTCCAGCAGATGGCCAACCTGTTGCTGTTGCGCGGGAACATCGGTCGCCCGGGCGCGGGCATCGCGCCCATCCGCGGACACTCCAACGTGCAGGGGGATCGCACCGTGGGCATCACCGAGAAGCCCACGCAGGCGCTGGTCGATGCGATCAAGCAACGGTTCGGTTTCGAGTTCCCGCTGACCCACGGCCATGATGCGGTCGAAGCTGTGCACGCGATCCGCGACGGTCGTTCGCGTGCGCTGGTCTGCATGGGCGGCAACCTGGCCGTGGCGATGCCCGACCCGGACACCACGATCCCGGCCATGCGGAACCTCGACCTGGTCGTGCACATCGCCACCAAGTTGAATCGTTCGCACCTGATCACGGCGGGGCAGATGTTCCTGCTGCCGTGCCTGGGGCGCACCGAGCGCGACGTGCAGGCGGGCGGCCTGCAGTCGGTGACGGTGGAGGATTCGATGTCGATGGTGCATGCCTCGCAAGGCGGGCTGGCGCCTGCCTCCGAGCACCTCCTGTCGGAGCCGGCCATCGTCGCCGGCATCGCGCGCGCGACATTGCCGCAGACGAAAGTCGACTGGAACGGGATGGTGGAGGATTACGACCGTATCCGCGACGCGATCGAAGCTGTGTTCCCGATGTTCAAGGATTACAACGTGCGCGTGCGCCGGCCCGGCGGCTTCCGGCTGTATATCGGTGCTTCAGAGCGCGACTGGGGCGTCGTGGGCAAGGCGCGCTTCCTGGTGGCACCTGGCCTCGACGAAGACCCCGCGACCCGTGCCCAGGATCTGCTCACCTTGACCACCGTGCGCTCGCATGACCAGTACAACACGACCATCTACGGCTTCAACGATCGCTACCGTGGCGTAAGCGGCCGGCGCGACGTGGTGTTCATGAATGCCGAGGACCTGCAGGCGCGCGGCTTGCATCATGGCGACCGCATCGACATCGTCTCGCACATGGCCAACAGCGACGGCGCGCCCCGACAGGTGAACGGCTTCATCGCGGTGCAATACGACCTGCCGCGCGGATCGGCGGCGATGTACTACCCCGAGGGCAACCGGCTGGTGCCGCTGGATAGCCACGATCCCCAATCGGGCACGCCCGCATACAAATCGATTCCCGTGCGGATCACGAAATCGCGCGACGCTGGCACCGATGTCGACGGGTAACGGCGAACACACGCCCGGGCTCGCGCGCCGTGGTGTCCTCGTGGTTCGTAACGGTCTGCGCTCAGGCCGGCAAGATCTCTTGGCCGAGGAGGTGCCGCTCGCCATCCACCTCAACGGCGAGCCGCTGGCGGTGATGATGGTGACGCCGTGCGACCTGGAGGATTTCGCCTATGGCTTTGCGCTGACGGAGCTGGGGCTCCCGGCGGGCGAGTTGACGGGCGTGCAGATCCAGACGCTGCTGGAAGGGTTGCATGCGGACATCCGCACCGTCTCCGCCGAACGCCCACCGCATCAGCCCGAGGAACCCCGCTGGTTGCCCGGTCGCAGCGGCTGCGGCATCTGCGGCAACCGGCGCCTGGAGGATGTGATCAGGCAGCCCGACGCCGTGAGGCAGGGGAGTGCGATCGCCCCGTCCACCCTGGACGCCGCCTTGCACGCGGTGGCCGAGCATCAACCGTTGAACGCCGCGTCCGGCGCGGTCCATGCGGCGGCGTTCGTGGCGCCAGACGGCACCGTGCGCCTGGTTCGCGAGGATGTCGGCCGCCACAACGCGCTCGACAAGCTGATTGGCGCGCTGCAACGCGCCGAGATAGTCGGCGGCACGGGCTTCGTCGTCGTCACCAGCCGCGCCAGCTACGAGATGGTGGCCAAGGCCGCCGCGGCCGGCGTTCCGCTGCTCGCGGCGATGTCTGCGCCCACCGCCTTGGCCGTCGACCTCGCCCAAGGCTGCGGCGTGACCTTGGTCGGCTTCGCCCGCACCGGCCGGCATGTGGTCTACAGCCACCCCGAGAGGCTGAGCGCTGAAGGCCCGACCCCGGCGCAACTTGCAAAATGACAATCATTCGCATTTAATAGGGGCATCAAGTGCCTTGCCACTTGCGCTGAAGACGCGCTGCCCATGGGCGACGCGGCTCCGGCGCGCGTGAGCGTGCGCCTTTTTTCTCCCACGTCTCCGAAGCCCCCTACCCAATGAGCCTTTCGCGCCCGTACCCGCTCTCCGCCCGCCCGGCGACCTCCCCCCTGACTGCCCGCAACGCGCTGCGCGTCGCCATCTGCCTGGCGCTGGCCAGCGGCACGGCGACCGCGATGGCGGCGCCGCAGGACGCGGCAGGCGGGCAGGGCGCCGACGTGACCGCCACCGATCTGGACACCGTCCTGGTTCGCGGTCAGCGCGCCAACCGCGTCAGCAACGGCGCGACCAACCTCGATCTCGCCATCAAGGAAACCCCACAGTCCATCAGCGTGGTCAGCAACGAGCAGATGATCCAGTTCGGCGCCGACAGCCTCAACGATGCGCTGCGACTGGCCACCGGCATCCAGGTGGAAGAGTGGGAAACCAACCGCACCAACTACCTGGCCCGTGGCTTCGAGATCAAGAGCACCCAGATCGACGGCGTCGGCATGCCCAACGACTGGGGCATCGCCACCGGTGCGATGGACGCGTTCGGCTACGAGAAGCTGGAAGTGATCCGCGGTGCCAACGGCTTGCTCACCGGCGTCGGCAACTCGGCCGGCACGATCAACTACGTGCGCAAGCGTCCGAAGAACGACGCCGAGGGCAAGGTAGGCGTGAAGATCGGTTCCTGGGGCGAGCGCCGCGTGGAGTTCGATTACTCCATGCCGTTCAATGATGCCGGTACCTGGGCCGGCCGCGTGGTCGTGGCGCGCGAGGAAGGCGATTCCTACCTGCGCGATTTCGAAACCGAGCGCACCTTCGGCTATGCGGTCATCGATGGCCAGATCGGCGAGAACGGCACGCTTGCGTTCGGTTATTCGTGGCAGCAGGCCGACACCACCGGCAACATGTGGGGCGCTCTGCCGTTCGTGAACGCAGACGGCACGCAGCCCTCCTGGGATGTCGGCGCCTCCACCACGGTCGACTGGACCTACTGGAACACCAACACCCAGACTGCTTTCGTCGAGTACACCCACCAGCTCGGCGACAACTGGCAGCTGAAGGCGACCTATAACCATCGCAAGGGCGACAACGACGACGAACTGTTCTTCGCCTACTCGATGACCGGCCTCGATCCGGTCACCGGCACCGGTCTCCTGGGCTGGGCTTACAAGGGCCAGGACGAACTGACGTCGGACCTGGTCGATCTGACCCTCAACGGCCGTTTCCAGCTGCTCGGCCGCGAGCACGAAGCGATGTTCGGCATCAGCCAGGCGGAGAGCGAACAGGGCTACTGGTTCAATCCGGCGCCGTCCGATTCGCCGGCGTTCGGCCTGCTTCCCGCTTTCCCGTACGCGGGTAACGCCGTGCCCGAGCCCGTGTGGGGCGCGCAGGTGCCCTCGAGCGAGTTCAACCAGCGTCTGAAGCGCGCGTTCGGCGCCACCCGCATCGCGCTGACCGAGGACTTCAAGGCCATCGTCGGCGTCAACTTCGCCGAGTACCACCGCGATGGCAACAACGACGGTGTGCCGTTCGCCGAGACCGAGAGCAACACCAGCCCGTACGCCGGCCTGACTTACGACTTCAACGAGAACATCCTGGGCTATGTCAGCTACTCGGACATCTACCAGCCGCAGGACCAGCGCGACTTCGACGGTTTCTACCTGGCGCCTTCGAAGGGCGTGAACTACGAAGCCGGCGTGAAGGCGGAATGGCTGGACGGCCGACTGCTGACCACGCTGGCTTACTTCACCGCCGAGCAGGAAGGCCTGGCGACGTACCAGGGTTACAACCCCGACACCCTGATGAACTACTACGTCGCCAAGGACGTGGAGTCGAAGGGCTGGGAGTTCGAAGCCACCGGCAAGCTCACCGACCATCTCGACCTGGTGTTCGGTTATACGCACCTGAAGATGGATGGCGAGGAAGGCACGCTGACCTACAATTGGGTGCCGCGCCGTACCGCCAACCTGATGCTGAGCGCACGCCTGCCGAGCTACGAGGCCTTCTCGTTCGGCGTCGGCGGCCGCTGGCAGAGCGACATCTCCAACGTCGAGAGCTACACGCAGCGGACCGTACGCCAGGGCAGCTATACGGTGCTGAACGCGTTCGCGGCGTGGGATTTCCTGGAGAATGCGACCCTGCGCGCCAACGTCGGCAACCTGACCGACGAGAAGTACATCAACACGCTGTACCAGATCGGCTACTACGGCGCCCCGCGCCACTGGTCGCTGAGCCTGGAATACCGGTTCTGATCCGAACCGGCCTGCACGCAAGAGGGTAGCCGACGCCACCATGAGCACCGCCACGATTCCATCCCGTTCGCATCGCCCGCAGGTGGTCGCCCGCGTGGCGGCCGCCATCCTCGGCGGTTATGCCTTCGCCTGGGGCGTCGTCGCCACTGGCGCCAGTCTGATGGTCGCCGCCGGTATGGATTTCCATGACGCCGAGTTCCTCGGCAGCATGATCGGCGTGCTGGCGTTCCTCGGCGTGTTCCTGTGGGCCATCGCAGCGCCTCGGCTGCGCTGGGTGTGGCTGGTGACGGTCGTCGGTGGCGGCGCGCTCGCGGCCACCGGCTCCTTCGTGCAGTCGCTGCTGGTCTGAGGCGGGGGAGGGCATCATGTTCCAGAGCTTCCGACAGGCCATGGCCTGGCTCCACACCTGGTTCGGCCTGGTGCTGGGTTTCGTGCTGATGGCGGCTTTCTTCTTTGGCGCGTTGTCGGTCTTCGACCGCGAAATCGACCGCTGGGCAATCCCCAGCACGCGCATCGAGCCGCAACCGATGCCGTCGTTCGAGAAAGTGCTGCGGCCGGCGTTCGAACGCATGCAGCCCACGCAGCAGGCCATCGATGCAATGGCGCCGCGCGTCAACGGCGCGATGCCGGAACGGTTCGACACCGTAGTGAACTGGAGCGCCTACACCACGCACCGCGACCCGGTGCTGGCACTGTTCGCCGGCTACCAGGTGCCGAACGCGAAGGACCCCGAAGAAGCGATCTGGGCGGACACCACGATCGACCCGCGCGATGGCACGCCGCTACCAAACGACCGCCTCAAGATCGGCAGTGGTTTCTTCTATCCGATGCACTACAGCCTGACGCTGGACTGGAAGAACCTGGGCATCTTCATCGTCGGCCTGTCCGCGCTGGTGATGCTCGCCGCGCTGGTCAGCGGCGTGGTCATGCACCGCAAGATCTTCCGCGAGTTCTTCACCTTCCGCCCCGGCAAGGCACGACTGCGCAGCGTGCTGGACCTGCACAACCTCACCGGCGTGGTCGCGCTGCCGTTCCACTTCTTCTTCGCGCTTACCGGCCTGTTGATCTTCGCGGCGACGTACTACTTCCCGCTGGGTCACACGCAGTTGCATGAACTGCACGATCTGCATGCCGAAGTGGAAGCGCGCGAAACCGGCCTGCCGCACCAGCGCGCCGGCGTACCCGCGGGCCTGGCGAACGTCGATGCGATGGTCGCCGATGCTCAGCGCCGCTGGAAGGCGAACGACAAGGCCGGTGACGTGGGCTTCCTCGTGCTCCAACACGTCGGTGACGCCAACGGTTACGTCAGCGTCTACCGCGCCGGCACTGACCGCATCGCCTTGGTCGGCGACGGCATCCACTACAAGGCCTCCAGCGGCGAGCTGATCCGCGAAGATCCTGCTGCCACGCCGGTGGGTCGCATGGCCGAATTCCTGACCGGCTTGCACCTGCAGCATTTCCGCCACTGGCTGCTGCGCTGGCTGTACGTACTGGGCGGGCTCGCGGGCGCGGTGTGCATCGCGACCGGCTTCGTGTTCTTCGTCGAGAAGCGCAAGCGTCAGCATGCCCAGATGGGCAGCCAGGGCGCGCGGATCGTCGATGCGCTCGCGGTCACCACGGTGACCGGCATGGTGCTGGCGACGCTGGGCATCCTGGCCGCCAATCGCCTGTTGCCGGAAGACCTGCCGGCGCGTGGCGACTGGGAGCGCTACGCGTTCTGGGGCACCTGGGCGCTGGCCTTCATCCACGCCGGTTTGCGCAGCGCGCCGGTGGCGCGTGGCCTGGCCAATCCGGCGTGGCGCGAACAATGCTGGGCGATCGCTGTACTCGCGGTCTCCGTGGTGGTTTTGAACTGGGTGACGACCGGCGACCATCTGCTGCGCACGCTGGCACGCGGGTACTGGCCGGTGGCCGGCGTCGACCTCTTCATTCTGGCCGGTGGCGTGATCGCCATCCTCGCGGCCGTCAGGCTGCGCCGACGCGCGCAGCAGGCGGGGCAGGGACGTGCCGCTTCGCATGAGGTGGCGCGTGCCTGATCCAGCCTCCCACGGCAGCCTGCTGTCGCTCGCCCTAGTCACCAGCGTGGCCGGCATGGGCTGGCTGGCGCTCTCGATGCAGGTCCACGCTCAGCAGGCCTGGAACCACGTCCCATCATCCTCGGTGCTGAAAGGACTCCGTTGGCTTGGCAGCGCGGCGCTGCTCGCCGCCTTCGCACTGTGCCTCTGCGCCGACCACGCCACGATGGCCGTGCTGGTGTGGTTCATGGCCCTGGCCGGCGCCGCGCTCACCGTCGCCTTCACCCTGAGCTGGCGACCGCAGTGGCTGCGGTTTCTGGTGCCCTGGGTCAGGACGAAGGCCTAGGGGTCTGTGAGGTATTTCTAAAGACCGGCGACGTACAAGCGAACCAAGGATGGTTAATTGTAATTTCGCATAATGCCTATTATGTCAAAGTGCATCCCGGGGGTTTGGGGCTGGTGGGCCCGCCTGCTGCGCTGGTGGCTGGCATGGCCACTGCGTGGCTCCAAGTCCGTACAGACAAGGAGCTTGAACGCATGCAGCGCCAACTGAATCCCTGTGCCCCGCAGATCGTCGAAATCCAAACTAACGTGCCCGGTGCCTGGGCCGGCTGGTCCTTCTCGGCTAACGGTAAGCACCTTGTCAGCCCTGACCGCGACAGAATCACCCCTGAGCGCCTTGCAGGGATTCTTTGGAGGGACAGCATGGAGCTTCGTCGTGCAGGCCTGCGATCAAGGCGCGAGGCTGAAAAGAACATTCGACACGTCCCAGTTAAAGTGGTCGTCGTGGACTTTGCGGACTGGCACGAGCGCCACTTCGGAATCCGCGCCGGCTAGTAAACTGTTCGACGGAAATGGAGCGTGGACCTCTCTCTGCCTCCCGCAAGACAGCTTAGGTAGTTGTCGAGCGCGACACACCCATCAAACCGAAGCATCACGATGAGCCGCTGGATCGAGCTTGTGTACGCCACCTCGTATGAAGGCTCCTTGATAACGTCCATACCATCGAGCACAGCTTGGATGCCACCCCACGCTGGCCAGAGCTCAGGAACTTGATCTGCGAGTGCCTTGGCGATTTCGACCTTGCCTACCGAAGAAAATGTCGCTCCGTTGGGCAATCTACGATGATCGAAATTATCGCGAATAACGGCTGATACCAGTTCTCCACCTGGCAGGCGCGAACTCATCGCTCGCGCAACCTCCTTTGAGAAGAAGTCGAAGTCGCTTCTTGCGTTAGCAAGCTGCTGACTATCAGCTTGCAACTTATTCATCTCAAGCTGCATGCCGGTTTGGCGCAGAAAGACAATCAGCGTGAACAAGCCAAAAATAGGCGTGTAAAGCCCGGCCATCGCGCTCCCCATTTCACCCCATCGACTGTGCTGACTAGATATCTCAGAGCCAAAGACTGTGACGTAGAGAATTAGCGGGACTGCCAGCAACAGGAGGCCTGCAACGATCGTCACCACTCCAACAATTTTCACCATTCTGTCAGACATAAATCAGCCTCCCCTACACCGTTGCCAACCATCTCTTCCCCAAATCTGTTCCCAGCCATTTGGAAGCCTGCGCATGGCTTGTCCGCCGATGCAGATAATTCCGGTTCGCTTGCCTTCGGACGAGCCCAGGGGTGGCAAATCAACGATGCTGGATGATGGGCCTGGCCGACCGGCCCTGCGCGCCTCCGACTGAATATGGTTGCGCTCCCAGTCCTCGCAGAGAGGCCTCATCATAGGGTGAGGATGATTCGCGTAGTTCTCGCAGTTGAAAGGTGTCGTATCTTTCGCGATGGAGTTGAAATGCGCGTTAGGCGCAGGTCCCACCCTAGGAGCGCCCTTTCCTTGTGCAGCTCGCGTTTGAGCGAGGCTCGGCGCAACGACAGCAACAAGCAGCAGTACTGCTATCCCCTTCCCCATTGCCATCCCTCCATGACGACGGGGCGAGGCTAGCACAGCAGTTAGGCAGGGTGGCAACCGTCCTTCGGACTAGGACCCTCGCGTGCGCATCCTTCGCCAGAGCTTGCAAGCTCCTGGCCGCGTGTGATGCGTTCTGCGTAGGGGCTGCCCGCCCCTACACCCCGGTATGATCCGCAGAAACCTTGGGGGTCGCATGGACAAGACCGGATGGCAAGTCACTGCGGGCATTCTAGCGATCACCAGCGTTGGCCTAGCTCTAGGCGTGGTTGCAAATAAGGCAGCGCTCGCTGAAGCAAATCGCATGCTCACGGAAGCCCGTCAAGCGAAGATGCCGGCCACCGAAACACTCACAGTAATCCAGCGAGAACCATGCCCCGGAGAAGCAATGCCGGCATCAGACGGCGACACCGAATGCCGTGGCGGCGTGCTTCTGCGCAAGACTTCAGAGGGCTGGGAGTCCGTGACTGTGAACGGTCAGGCTATTACGTGCAGGGGCCGCTACCCCTAGGAAACGTAGCTCAGGACTTCGCAATTACAACCCGACAACGGGTCCGGTGTACGTTTTCCCCGCTCCTATAGCCCGGACTGGAAGAACGCTTGCCCTTTGCACCGCGCCAACGGAACCAGATGAAGAACGGCAGATACAGCACCACCCCCATACCGATCGCGAGTGCACCGATAAGGAGGGCGGCATGCCAGTTCATGGCGCGGAAAACGTCCGTTCCGCCTGATGCTGCTGGTACCACGCCGCAGCCCCCAGCAATCCCAGCTGTCCGTGCTCCACCCGCCACACCGGTACCTGCTCCAGGCGCTCGGACATCACGCCCTTATTGAGGTAGCGCTGTAGGAAGTGGCCGTCGTGGAGGAACGTGGGAATGTGGGCGGTGACGCCGCCGGCGAGGTAGACGACTTTGGCGCCGAAGATGATCGCCAGGTCGCCGACGAGGCTGCCGAGCCAGCCGCAGAACACCTGCAGCGTTTCCAGGGCCAGGCCGTCGCCGGATTCCGCCGCGGCGACCAGTGCGCCGGCGTCGGCATGGACCGCGGTGCCGCCGCGCAGCTCGCACAGGCAGCGATACAGGTTCATCAGGCCGGTGCCGGACAGTACGTGCTCGTTGTTGAGATGGCGACGCTCGCCGAGCAGGCGGCGCACCACGTCCATTTCCAGATCGTTGCCGGCGGCGAGCGCGGCTTGGCCGACTTCCGTCGCCAGCACGCGCGGCGGATGACCTTCCATCCACAATGCGGCGCCCAGACCGGTACCGGGGCCGATCACCAGTGCCGGCGAATTCGCGTTGCTCTCGGTGACGTCGGTCAGCGGCGACAGCGTGTCGCGCGCCAGTACCGGCATCGCGTTGGCCACGGCCTCGAAGTCGTTGATCAGCTGCACCCAGGACAGACCCGCGCCCTGGCGCGTCTGTTCCACCGACACCGCCCACGGCAGGTTGGAATTGATCAGCCGATCGCCTTCCAATACACCGGCGATGGCGACGACGGCGCCCTGACACGGACGGCCCGAGGCGTAGTCGCGCAGGATGGCGGCAAGATCCGGATGCTCGGCGCAGGCATAGCGGCGGTAGTCGTGGACCTGGTCCGCATCGACGCCGTCGGTCCAGCCCAGGCGCGCATAGGTTCCGCCGACGTCGGCAACAATGATCCGGGCACGGGCCTCTTCCGAAACACGACCCTCAGATACGCCTGCCGGCACCCTGCCCGTCATTACCGTGCCCGCCATCCGAATGCCACGCTGCCCAATGCCGAAGAAACGCCACAAGGATATCGTGTCCCTGTCATGGCGTGGTGTGGACGGGTGCGGACAAGCCTTGACCCTACGCCAAGGTATGTCCGTCAACGATGGCGTATCATGGCGACATGGCCCGATTCGCGCCCCTGTTGCGTGCCCTGCTCTGCCTGCTCCTGCTGGTGAACGGCAGCGCGTCCGCACACATGGCCGCCGGCATGCCGATGGAGGGCGCGCCCAAGATGGCCGTGGCCCAGCACGAAGCATCGACGCCGCCGTGCCACGAGGACATGGGCGCCGCAGACAACATGGCGCAGGACACCGGCGACCAGCACCCGCAGGACGGCATGCCCGATTGCTGCAAGGCGGGCACCTGCGACGGCTTCTGCACCCAGCACGCGCCCGTTCTGGTCTGGCCCCTCTGGCTGGGACAGGCCGCACCGCTGCATGCTGCGGCACCCGACTACCATGCGGACGGACACGCCTCCGCGCGCCTGTCGCACCGGCATCGACCTCCCATCCTGGCCGCCTGACGCCGCACCCGCGGCACTGTCCGAATACCGGTCGCCGAGTGCGCACCGGTCCGCGATCACGACGGTTGCCGTCGCTTGGCCTGGCTCCATGCGGTGGCACCACAGGATGAGATTGAATGAACCACGATGACCCCATACCGGGACGCCTGGGCGCGTTCCAGCCCACACGCCGGCAATTCGTCAGCGGCCTGGCCACCGGCGGCGTTGCGCTCGGCCTTGGCCTGGCGCGGCTGCCCGCCACCGCCGGCACGCCCGCACGCCGCGGCGGTGCTGCCCTTGTCACCGGCACCGACTTTGCCCTGAGCATCGGCGCGATGCCGGTCGACATCACCGGTCGAACGCGCCCCGCGATCACCGTCAACAACAGCTTGCCCGCGCCGACACTGCGCTGGCGCGAGGGCGACACGGTCACCGTGCGCGTCAGCAACCGCCTGCGCGATATGACCTCCATCCACTGGCACGGCATCCTGCTGCCTTCGAACATGGACGGCGTGCCTGGCCTGAGCTTCAACGGCATCGCACCGGGCGAGACCTTCCAGTACCGCTTCCAGGTGAAGCAGTCCGGCACCTACTGGTACCACAGCCACTCGATGTTCCAGGAGCAGGCGGGCCTCTACGGCGCGCTGGTCATCGACCCGCGGGATCCGCCGCCCTACCACCACGACCGCGAGCATGTCGTGCTGCTGTCGGACTGGACGGACTTGGAGCCGGCCGCGTTGTACCGGCGCATGAAGAAGATGCCGGAGCACGACAACTACTACCAGCGCACGCTGGTGGATTTCGTGCGCGATGCGAAGCGCGACGGCCTCAAGGAAACGATCGAGGATCGCGGCATGTGGGGGCGAATGCGGATGACGCCGACCGACATCTCCGACATCAACGCGCATACCTACACCTACCTGGTGAACGGCGCGGCACCGGCGGGCAACTGGACCGGCCTGTTCAAGCCGGGCGAAAAGGTGCTGCTGCGCTTCATCAACGGCAGCGCGATGACCTACTTCGACGTCCGCATTCCGGGACTGAAGATGACCGTCGTCGCCGCCGACGGGCAGTACATCCATCCGGTCAGCGTGGATGAGTTCCGCATCGCGGTGGCGGAGACCTTCGACGTGATCGTCGAACCCACCGGACAGGATGCCTTCACGATCTTCGCGCAGGACATGGGACGCACCGGCTACGCGCGGGGCACGCTCGCCGTCCGCGACGGACTGGAAGCCCCTATCCCGTCCCGCGATCCGCGCCCCCTGCTGACGATGGCCGACATGGGCCACGACATGGGTGGACACGGCGCGGCGAAAGGCATGGAAGGCGGCTGCGGCGCGATGATGGGTGAAGGTGGCTGCGGCGCGAACATGGGCGCGATGGACCATAGCGCCCACGGCGCGACATCGAACGCACCGAACCATCCCGCCAGCGAGACCGGCAATCCGCTGGTCGACATGCAGTCGTCCGCGAGCGAGCCCAAGCTCCACGATCCGGGCATCGGCCTGCGCGACAACGGGCGCCAGGTGCTGACCTACGGCGCGATGCGCAGCCTGTTCGACGATCCGGATGGCCGCGAACCCGGGCGTACGGTCGAGCTGCATCTCACCGGGCACATGGAGAAGTTCGCCTGGTCGTTCGACGGTATTCCGTTCGCCAGCGCCGACCCGCTGCGGTTGAAGTACGGCGAGCGCATGCGCATCGTGCTGGTCAACGACACGATGATGCAGCACCCGATCCACCTGCACGGCGTCTGGAGCGACCTGGAGGACGCCGACGGCGGCTTCCAGCTGCGCAAGCACACCATCGATATGCCGCCGGGTACGCGGCGCAGTTACCGCGTCCGCGCCGATGCGCTCGGTCGGTGGGCGTTCCACTGCCACCTGCTCTACCACATGGAAGCCGGGATGATGCGGGAAGTGAGGATCGAAGCATGAAGACCTCCTTCCCCACCCCACTCCGTCTCGCCTGCGTCGTTGCCCTGTTGACGGGCACCGGTGTGCCGGCCTTCGCACAGCACCACGACCATGCGCAGCATGCGCCACCGACCGAAGAACCGGCGGCGAAACAGGACGCGCACGCACAACACGCTCAGCACGACCACGCCGCGATGTCGGCATCGCCCGTGCCGGTGCCGCCTGTCACCGCCGAAGACCTGGAGGCCGCGTTCCCCGACATCGATCACCACGCGATGCAGCATGCGCCGGCGTTCAACAGCAAGGTGACCTTCAACCGGCTGGAGGTGTGGGATGACGACGAAGGTACCGGCCAGGCTTGGGAAGGCAGTGCGTGGTTCGGCACCGACACCGATCGCCTGTGGCTGCGCAGCGAAGGCGAGCGCATCGGTGGCCACACCGAAAGCGCCGACCTGGAAGTGCTGTACGGACGCAGCGTGTCGCCCTGGTGGGACGTGGTGGCCGGCGTGAAGCAGGACTTCAAGCCCGGTGACGCGCGTACGTGGGCTGCGGTTGGCGTGCAGGGCATGGCACCGTACCGGTTCGAGGTGTCGGCGACGGCGTACGTCGGCGAAGGCGGCCAAGTCGCCGCAAACGTCGAAGCCGAGTACACGCTGCGCATCACCAATCGGCTGATCCTGCAGCCCCTGGTCGAAGTGGATCTCGCGGCGCGGGACGACGTGGAGCACGGCATCGCCAGCGGCTTCACCGGCATCGAAACGGGCCTGCGCCTGCGCTACGAAGTCACCCGCCGCTTCGCGCCGTACGTCGGTGTGGTGCACGAACGCGCGCTCGGCGACACCGCCGATCTCAAGCGTTCGGCAGGCGAATCCACGCGCGATACCCGCGTCGTTGCGGGCATCCGGATCTGGTTCTGACGGAGCACACCATGAAACAACCCACTCCCCTGCCCCGCGCCATCGCCGCGTGCTTGCTCGCCTTCCTCGTCACCGCCTGTTCGCAGGCGGTGACGACGCCGATCGAAAGCGCGCATGCCGCGCCGCCCCGTAGGGCCGCAGAAGCGACCACGTCGAAGATCATCGTCCACCGCGACGCGTACTGCGGCTGTTGCCATCTGTGGGTCGAGCATCTGCGCAAGGAAGGCTTCATCGTGGACGATCGCGTCGAAGAAGCGATGAGCCCGGTGAAAGAGCGCCTGGGCATCCTCCCTGCGCATGCGTCCTGCCACACGGCCGAGATCGAAGGCTACGTCATCGAAGGTCATGTGCCGGCATCCGACATCCGTCGCCTGCTGCGCGACAAGCCCGCTATCCGTGGCCTGGTCCTGCCCGGCATGCCGATGGGATCGCCCGGCATGGAAGTGGACCGTGTCGACGCGCCGCCCTACACCGTGCTCGCCTTGGGTAAGGACGGAAGCACGAAGCCTTACGCCGAACACACGCCCTGATCCTGTGGCCGGCACGGATGCCGGCCCCACGCTTGACTCTGGAGCGTACTCCAGGGTGCAGACTGCAGGCACTTCAAGGAGTTCCCGCATGAATATCGGCCAATTGTCCCGACGCACGGGCGTCCCCATCGACACCGTGCGCTACTACGAGAAGCAGCAGTTGCTGCCGCCCCCGACACGTACCGCCAGTGGCTACCGGCATTACGAAGCCGACGATGTACTACGACTCACCTTCATCCGTCGCGCGAAGTCCCTGGGCTTCACGCTGGAAGAGATCCGCGACCTGCTCGCGCTCAGCCGTGCCGACGATGGCGACATGGCCGCGATCCGCGCGGCGGCGGCCAGCAAGCTCATCGATGTCGAACAACGCATCGCAGAGCTGGCGCGCGTGCGCGACGGCCTACAGACGCTGGTGAGCGCCTGCCCGGGACACGGCGCACTGGACCAGTGCCCGATCCTGTCGGCGCTCGGGGGCGAGGCATGAACCACTCGCATCACCACGAGGCGCATGCCGCGCCTGCAGCGAAACCCGGATGCTGTGCGGGCCATCCCGATCATGCGACGGACGCGGCCGGCACCGTCGATCCGGTCTGCGGTATGCAGGTCGATCCGACGAGTACACCTCATCACGCCGAGCACGCCGGCAACGCTTACCACTTCTGTTCCGCGGGATGTCGCGCGAAGTTCCTTGCCGATCCGGCGCGCTACCTGCAGCCCGCAGTTCCAGCCCCTTCCGTCGTCGCGCCACCGGGTACGCAGTACACCTGCCCCATGCATCCGGAGATCGTTCGCGATGCCCCCGGCACCTGTCCGCTGTGCGGCATGGCGCTGGAGCCGATGCTGCCGTCGCTGGACGAGGAAGAAAATCCCGAACTGACCGATTTCCGCCGGCGCTTTTGGTGGACGCTGCCCTTCAGCGCCGCGACGCTGGTGCTGGCAATGGGCGGCATGTATATCACCGCCGTATCGCCCACGGTCCGCACCTGGCTGGAGTTCGCCTTCAGCACGCCAGTCGTGCTGTGGGCGGCGTGCCCGTTCTTCCGGCGCTGGGCACAGTCGATCCGGCACCGCAGTCCGAACATGTGGACGCTGATCGGCACCGGCGTAGCCGCCGCTTACGGTTACAGCGTGGTCGCCGTGCTCGCGCCGCAGCTGTTCCCGCCATCGTTCCGCGAGCATGGCCATGTCGGCGTCTACTTCGAAGCCGCAGCCGTGATCGTCTCGCTCACCTTGCTGGGCCAGCTGCTGGAGTTGAAGGCGCGCTCGCAAACCTCGGCCGCCATCCGGGCGTTGTTAGGCCTGGCACCGAAGACCGCGCGGCGACTGCGTGACGACGGCACCGACGAGGACATCGAGCTGACCCACGTCCATGTAGGCGATCGCCTGCGCGTGCGCCCTGGCGAGAAAGTCCCCGTCGATGGCGCCGTGATCGAGGGCCGCAGCCACATCGACGAATCCATGCTCACCGGCGAACCGATGCCGGTCGAACGAGGCCCGGGGGACCGGGTGATCGGTGCCACGCTCAACGGCGCGGGCAGCCTGGTGATCCGAGCGGAGAAAGTCGGCAGCGACAGTGTGCTGGCGCAGATCGTGCAGCTGGTCGCGCAGGCGCAGCGCAGTCGCGCACCCCTACAGAAACTGGCCGACCGGGTGTCGTTCTGGTTCGTGCTGGCGGTGCTCGGTGCGGCGCTCGCGACCCTGCTGGGTTGGGGCTTCTTCGGCCCGGAACCGTCGTGGACGCACGGCGTACTCAACGCCGTCTCCGTGCTGATCATCGCCTGCCCTTGCGCGCTGGGCCTGGCGACGCCGATGTCGGTCATGGTGGCCAGCGGTCGCGCGGCCCAGGCCGGTGTGTTGTTCCGCGATGCGGAAGCAATCGAGACACTGCGCAAGGTCGACACGCTGATCGTCGACAAGACCGGCACGCTGACCGAGGGTCGCCCAGCATTCAAGGCCGTGCACGCGCTCGCGCCGTTCGACGAAGACACCGTGTTGCGCCTGGCCGCCAGCCTGGACGCGGGCAGCGAGCACCCGCTCGCGCAGGCGGTCCTGCAGGAAGCACGACAGCGCGGACTGGTGCTTTCCTCTGCGCAAGGCTTCGAATCCAGCAGCGGAATTGGCGTTAGAGGGACCGTCGACGGACATCGCCTCGCCTTCGGAAACAGCGTACTGATGCAGGAGGAAGGCGCTCCGGTTGAGTCGCTGCAGGCCGATGCCGATCGCGTCCGCGAAGAAGGCGGCAGCGTGATGTTCCTCTCCGTGGATGGTGCGGCGGCTGGCAGCATCGCCGTCGCCGATCCCATCAAGGCCAGCACGCCGGAGGCCTTGCGCGTGCTGCGCGAAGGCGCCCTGCGCATCGTCATGGCTACCGGCGACGGCGAACGCACGGCACGCGCCGTCGCGGCGCGGCTCGGTATCGACGAGATCCATGGCGACGTGCGCCCGGCGGACAAGGCTGCCCTGGTGGCGCGCCTCAAAGACGAAGGCCGGCACGTGGCGATGGCCGGCGACGGCATCAACGACGCCCCTGCCCTCGCCGCTGCGGATGTCGGCATCGCGATGGGTACCGGCACCGACGTGGCAATGTCGAGCGCGCAGGTCACGCTGGTGAAGGGCGACCTGCGGGGGATCGCACGGGCCAAGGCGCTGTCCGAGGTGGCCGTGCGCAACATGCGGCAGAACCTCGCGTTCGCCTTCGCGTACAACGCGCTAGGCGTGCCGGTGGCGGCCGGCGTCCTGGGTCTGTTCGGTGGCCCGATGCTGTCGCCGATGCTCGCCGCGCTGGCGATGAGCCTCAGCTCGGCCTCGGTGGTAGGCAACGCCTTGCGCCTGCGACGCGCACGCCTGCCGGGTGACTGAAACGACTGCGGCCGCTCGAAGGCGGCCGCAGATCAACCAGGTTCCTTACTTGACCTTGGCGTAGGTCGCCTTGAAGGCGACGCCGCTCATGATGCCGCCCGCATGGCACTCGTAGTTGGTGGCGCTGCGGAACTCGTTCTTCTTGAAATAGCTGACGATGTCGATGACCGCGTTCGCGCCGCGATCCTTGGCGCCTTCCTGCAGGGCCTTCAGCGCCGACAGCGCCACCCAGCGGCAGGATTCGGCATCGGACTTGCCCACGCCGTTGGTCTTCTTGTTGGTCACGTCCTCACCGAAGCGGGACACCACGGTGGGCGTCTTCTGGCCCGCGAGGTAGAAGCGCACGCTGCCGTCGATGCCGGCGGCCTTGGCTTCGGGCGAGTTCACCAGGTCCTGCAACGGCAGTTCCAGGCGGGTGTCGGCGGCGAAGGCAGGCGCGGCCAGCAGGCTCAGCAGCGACGCGGTCAGGATGTGTTTCATCAGTCTCTCCATGCGGGTGGGGTAACGATCCTCGATGCCGATGATGTCATGGATTCCGTTGTGGGTTCGTGCACGGCTTCCTCGCACCGCATGGCTCCGTGAACACGCCGGGTATGCACCGGGCGCCCACGCATATCACCAGCGCTTGAAGATGATCGATGTATTGATGCCGCCAAACGCGAAGTTGTTGTTCATCACGTAGTCGGTCTGCAGCTCGCGGCCTTCACCCGTGATGTAGTCCAGGTCGGCGCAGCGCGGATCGCGCGTCTCCAGGTTCAGCGTGGGAGCGAACCAGCCCTCGCGCATCATCTGCAGCGTGATCCACGCCTCGTAGGCCCCGCACGCCCCCAGCGTGTGGCCCACGTAGCTCTTCAGCGAACTGATCGGCATGCGATTGCCGAACACCGCTGCGGTGGCGGTCGTCTCAGCGATGTCGCCATGATCGGTCGCGGTGCCGTGCGCGTTGACGTAGCCGATCACGTCCGGCGACAGGTCCGCATCCTCCAGCGCGAGGCGCATCGCCTGCGCCATCGTGTCCGCGCTGGGCTGGGTGACGTGCTGACCGTCGCTGTTCGTGCCGTAGCCGACGATCTCGCCAAGAATGGTCGCGCCACGTGCGAGCGCATGCTCCAGTTCCTCGAGCACCAGCGTGCAGGCGCCTTCGCCCAGCACCAGGCCGTCGCGATTGGCATCGAAGGGGCGCGGCGTACTTTCTGGTTCATGGTTGCGCACGCTGGTGGCGAACAGCGTGTCGAACACCGCCGCTGCCGTGGCATCCAGTTGCTCGGCGCCACCGGCGATCATCGCCAGCTGCTTGCCGTTGCGGATCGCCTCGTAGGCGCAGCCGACGCCCTGGCTGCCCGACGTGCAGGCGCTGGACGTCGTATAGACGCGACCGGTCAGGCCGAAGAAGACGCCGATGTTTACCGGCGCGGTGTGGCTCATCATCTTCAGGTACGTGGTGGCATTGATGCCTTCGGTCGTGTACGCGTTGAGCATGCGGCCGAAGTCGCCGATCGCTTCGTGGCTGCCGGCCGACGAACCGTACGACACGCCGACCTTGCCGCTCTTCAGCACCGGATGGCCGAGCAGGCCGGCCTGTTCCAGCGCCAGCTCGGTGGCGCGTACCGCCATCACCGCCACGCGGCCCATGCTGCGCGTGGTCTTGCGGTTGTAGTGCGCCGGCAGCTCGAACGGTTCGGCCGGTGCGGCCAGGCGCGTGTTCAAGCCTTCGTACTTGTCCCAATCCTCCATGTGGCGCACGGCATTGCGGCACTCGCGCAGGCGCAGGTGCACGCTGTCCCAGTCGTGTCCGAGCGGGCTGATCGCGCCGGCGCCGGTGACCACCACGCGTCGATCGATGCGGCTCATCCGATCAGTCCCCCGTTGACCGAGATCACCTGGCGGGTGACGTACGACGCCTGCGGCGACATCAGGAACGCCACCACCGCGGCGACTTCCTCGGGTTTGCCCACGCGTTTCATCGGGATCATCTTGAGCGCCTCGTCCACGACGTCGCCGCTGACCATCTCGGTATCGATCAGGCCAGGCGCCACGCAGTTGACGGTGATCTCGCGGCTGGCCAGTTCCAGCGCCAGCGCCTTGGTCGCGCCGATGATGCCGGCTTTGGCGGCGCTGTAATTGACCTGGCCGCGATTGCCGACCAGGCCGGACACCGACGACAGCGTGACGATGCGGCCGGGCTTGCGCCGGCGCACCAGCGGCATCACCAGCGGGTTGAGGATGTTGTAGAAACCGTCGAGATTGGTGTCCAGCACGGCGTCCCAGTCCTCGCCGCTCATCGCGGGGAACGCGGTATCGCGCGCGATACCGGCGTTGCAGACCACGCCGTAGTACGTACCGTGCTCGGTGACGTCAGCCTCCAGCGCTCGCGCGGCGGCCGCACGGTCGGCGACGTCGAAGGCCAGCACGCGGGCATCGCGCCCCAAGGCGCGTACCTGCGCGGCGACCGCCTCGGCTTCGTCCACCCGGCTACGGCAGTGCACGACCACGTCGAATCCGTCCTGCGCCAGCCGCAGCGCGATCGCGCGGCCGATGCCCCGGCTCCCCCCGGTGACCAGGACCGTTGTCTCTCCCGTCATTACTGCACGCTCTCCAGATAGGCCATCGCGTCCGGCGGTTCGAACACCGAGACGTTGGCGGTTGCCAGTTCTTCGCCGTCCCCCAGGATCCGGCAGCTGAACATTCCCAGCCCATTGTCGCCCAGCAGCTCGCGCCGCGCCTCCACCCGAAGTAATGCCCCGGCCCGGAACCAGGAGACCTGGCTCTCGTAGCGGCGCGTCCCCAGCAGGAAACCGATCGAAGGCTCGCGGCCGGCACGGCGCGCGTGGCAGCCGGCCCAGGCGGCGATGGCCTGGGCCATGTACTCCACGCCCACCCAGGCGGGCACGCCGTCGTCGTGGCTGAACGGCCCTTCTTCCGGCACGCGTAGCTCGACGGTCACGGTGTCCTCGTCCCAGGCCACCAGACGGTCGACCAGCCGCATGGTCCCGCGATGCGGCACCACGCGCTCGATGTCGTACAGCACGTCCATCTTCATTCCCCCCCGAACACCAGCACCGCGTTGCTGCCCCCGAACGCGAACGACTGGCTCAATACATGCTTCAGCGGCCCCGATGCGCGCTCACCCGGTGCGACGAACGCGAGCGGCGGCAGCTCCGCTTCCCTCGCGCCATCCCACCAATGCGGCGGCAGGCGGTGGCCGGGATTGTCCAACATCGCCAGCCAGCACAGGCCGGCTTCGATCGCGCCGGCGGCGCCCAGCGTGTGTCCCGTCAACGGCTTGGTGGAACTCGCCGGTACGCGTGTGCCTAACGCGGCTGCAACTGCGCGGCTTTCCATGGCGTCGTTCTGCGGCGTGGCGGTGCCGTGCAGATTCACGTAGTCGATATCTCCCGCCTCCAGTCCCGCGCGCTCCAGCGCTTGTGCGATGGCCGCGATCGCGCCGTGGCCTTCCGGCGCGGGCGCGGAGATGTGGTGCGCATCGGACGTCTCGCCCCACCCCGCCAGTCGCACGGGGCCCGGCTCACGCGTCATCAGGAACAGCGCCGCACCTTCACCGATATTGATGCCATGACGATGCTGCGAAAACGGATTGCAGCGCTCGGCTGAAACCGACTCCAGCGCCATGAACCCGCGCACGGTGAACTCGCACAGCGAATCCGCACCGCCGGCGATCACGGCATCCACCACGCCGGTGCGCAGCAGGCGCGCAGCCGAGGCCATCGCCTTCGCGCTCGAGGAACACGCGGTGGAGAGCGTCCATGCTGGCCCACGCACGCCGGCTTCGGCGGCGAGGAAACGCGAAGGCGCACCGATCTCCTGCTGCACGTAATGGAAGCCGGCGGGCCATTCGCCCTGCTGGCGCCAGTGCGCCATCGCCTTCTCGGCTTCGCCGATGCCGGAGGTGCTGGTGCCCACGACCACGGCCACGCGCGTCGGTCCGTAGCGCTCGATCGCCTGCTGCACGCGGTCATGGATCTGCAGGTACGCCGCACGCAACAACCCGTTGTTGCGGCCGCGCAACTGCACGGGCTGATGATCGAGCGAAGGCAGCGACGCGGCGACCCTGCCCAGCGCCAGGCGATGCCCCGCGATCAACGACTCGTCCAGGGCCACGCCCGTCGGCGCGTCGTCGCGGAACAGGGCCTCGCGCACGGCCGTCGTGCCCGTGCCCAGCGCACACACGATGCCGAGATCGTTCAGGAAAATGGCGTCGCCGTTCAAGGAAGCACGTCTCCGCCGGCCACCGATTCGATCGTCAGATCATAGCCATCGGCCAGGTTGCGAACCTGCAGCGTGGTCGCATTCACGCGTTCACGTGTCAGCCAGACGCGCCCTTCGTGGCTGAGCTCGCGCATCTGCCCGTGTTCGGCGAGCGTCCAGCCGGCCGGCAGCGCGGCGCGGACGGCGTCGGCCGGCCACAGGCTGAATTGCACGTCGTCCAGCACGCGTTCGCTGCGCACCGCCGCCGGCAGCCAGGACGCACGCTGTTCGGACAGCTGCGCGCCATCCCACTGCAGCGTCACCCCGGTACGGCCCATCGCCTGTACTGCCAGCCGGACCGCCTGCGCATCGACTTCCAGCAGTGCATCGAGTTCGCGCACGTGCGAGCCGAAGCGGAACACCAGGCGCTGTTGCACGGCCAGATCCTGCCCCAGCGCCGCCGGCGCCAGCCGCAACGGTGGCAACATCATGCCGGGCGGTCGCGCGGCATGCGACGCGCAGGCCGTCAACAGGACCACCAGCAGCAGGGCGATCAGCCGCTGCACAATTGCTCCAGCACCTGCAGCCGGCGCTGCGTTTCGGCGACGTAGGGATTCTTCTTGTCCCAGGCGTAACCGGCGAGGATCGAGCAGATCATCCGGCGGATGTCGGGCTGCGGATCGGGGTGGAAAATGATCTTCTGGAACCCGCCGGCGTACCACGACTCCACGAAGCGACGGAACGTCTGCACGCCGCCGCGCAGCGGCTCGGCGAAATCGGCCTCCCAATCCACCGCTTCGCCCGCGTAGTGGCGGCGTAGGCATTCGCTGGCGAGCTGCGCCGACTTGAACGCGATGGTGACGCCGGACGAGAACACCGGATCGAGGAATTCGCCCGCGTTGCCAAGCAACGCATAGCCCGGCCCCCACAGCGAGCGCACGTTCGCGGAGTAACCGGTGATCTGCCGCACCGGCAGCACGGCCCACTCGGCGTTCTTCAACAGGCGCGTCAGGTTCGGATCCTCGCCGACGATGGCCTGCAGGCGCTCCAGTTCCGTGCCCGTGTAGCGATCGAGGAAGGACTGCTCGGCTACGACGCCCAGCGAGCAGCAGCCGTTGGAGAACGGAATCGTCCAGTACCAGACATCCACGTGCTCGGGATGCGTGGTGATCAGGATCTTGTTGCGATCGAAGCCAGCATCGACGGGGATATGGTCGCGCACATGGGTGAAGATCGCGCCACGCACCGGGAAGTTGGAAGGCGACTCGAGCTTGAGCAGGCGCGGCAGCAGGCGCCCGAAGCCGCTCGCATCCAGCATGAAATCGGCTTCAATGGCATACGTCTCGCCATCGGGCGAGCGCACGGTGACGCGCGGTGTCTCACCCGGCTCGGCGGACAGCACTTCGTGGCGGTAGCGCACTTCGGCGCCCATGCGCTCGGCGCCCTTCGCCAGTACGTGATCGAAGTCGGCACGCTGGACCTGGTAGGTCGTGCCCCACCCCGCCGAGAACTTGTCGCGGAAGTCGAATTCGGTGGTGCGTTCACCGCGCACGAAGGCGGCGCCGTTCTTGTACTGGAAGCCTGCTTCGACCACGTCCTGCAGCAGTCCGGCGGCCTGGATGTACTCCATGCTCTGCGGCAGCAGGCTTTCGCCGATGGAGAAGCGCGGGAATTGCTCGCGCTCGACGATCAGGACCTTGCGGCCCTGCTGGCGCAGCATTGCTGCGGCGACCGAGCCCGCAGGGCCGGCGCCGATGATCAGGATTTCAGTGCGTTCCGTCTTCATGCAGCGGTGTTTCCGTTCGTGGGGGAAAGATCCGGCGGGGGCCGGAACAAGGGCGACAGCAGCCAGACCAGGCCGATGCCGAACAACAGGGTCAGGCCGAAGGCGCGCAGCGCAGGCGTCGCCGACAATCCCAGCAGGCCGAACGACAGCCACGTGCTGGCCGCGCCGACGCAGACCGCCAGCCAGGCGCTGGCATCGCCTCGGTGCTCGACCAGGAAGATGCCGTAGTCGATGCCCATGCCGAGCAGCAACATCAGCGCGAGCACGTTGAACAGCTGGAGCGGCTGCCCCAGCCACCCCAGCAGCGCGACGGTCAGCACGCCCGCCAGCAGCGTCGGCGTGATCACCCGCCACGCCTGCCAGCGATAGCGGATGGCGAGCACGCCGAACACGACCACCACGCCCGCCAGCAGCAGGCCCGTCATCATGCGGCGGTAATGCTGCAGCAGGCGCGAGATGTCGGCGGTGCGGTCGACCCAGCGCACGCCTTCGATACCGTCGGCCTGGGCCGCGAACGTAGCCAGCGCGTCCGGGCGCGACAGGTCGTTGACCATCACTACCGAGGCCACGCCCTGCCCCACCTGACCCAACCAGAGATGGCGCACGGGCAAGGCCGCTGGTGAGGCGAGGAACGCATCGAGGGTGAGCGACCGCGGTGCGAATTCGCCGCGCGCCAGCGTCTCTCCCGTGGCGGCCGACAATCGCGCCAACACCTCGCGTTCGACGCGCGCGGTCAGCGTCGCATCCTCATCCTGGCGGTGTTGCGAAGGCAGCCAATCGCTGAGCGCGCGATGGCCGCCCACGAGACCTTTGGACTCCGCTTTGCGCAGACGCGCGATCAGCTGCTCTTCGCGCTGGAGCACCTGCTCGGCATCGCGACCCTGCACCAGGTAGAACTGCGCCGGGCTCGGCATGCCGAGCAGGCGTCCCACATCGCGCTGCTGCGCGATCAGTTCCGGCGGTGACGACTGCAGGCTGCGCAGGTCGTCATTGCCGCGCACCTGGAGCAACCCGGGCACCGCGATGAGCAGGACCACGGCGGCGAGCACAAGGCCGCCGCGTCGGGTAGCGAGGCGTGGCCAGCCCGCGAGCGTGCCGCCCAACCAGCGCGAGAACGCCGTCGTCCTGACCTCCCCGCCATCGAGCCACGGGAAGCCGAAGATCACCGTCAAGAATGCGGCGGCCAATCCGACCACCGAGAACAGCGCCATCTGCCGCAGCCCGGGGAACGGCGCCAGACCCAGCGCGAGATAGGCCATCGCGCTGGTCAGCAGGGCCAGCCACAGGCCGGGCAGCAGGTGACGCAGCAACGACCAACGCCGCGCCTTCGGTTCGCCCTGCCGCGAAGCGAACCAGTGGATGCCGTAGTCCTCAGCCACGCCCACCAGGCTCGCACCGAAGATCAGCGTCAGCAGGTGGACCTTGCCGAACACAAGCACGGTGACCGTCATGGCGACCGCGCAACCCACCAGCAACGACAGCGCGACCAGCAGCAGCGGCCGCAACGAGCGGAACGCCAGCCACACCAGCAGCAACACGGCCGCGAGCGAGCCCCAGCCGATGGTGTTGACCTCGCGATTGGCCTGCACGGCGGCGGATTCCGCGTGCAGCGGCACGCCCGCCTTCAACACCTGCACGCCGGGCGCCGCGGCAGTGGCTGCCGCAGCTGCGCCATCGAGCAGGTCCTGCAACCGGCGTTCGCCATCCAGTTTGAAAGCGGAATCGCGCAGGGTGAACTGCAGCACGGCCCAATGCCGGTCTTCTGCCTGCAACAGGCCATCGCCGTCCAGCGCCATCCCGGACGCCGCCGCCTGCGCCTGCCACCATTGCGACCACAAGCCCAGCGGATCGCTGCGCCATTCGGTCAGACGTGGCGCGCCCATGGGTCCGTACAACGCGGCCAGCGCCGATTCGGCCAGGGCATCCGGTGGCGTCTGTTCGAGATGCTGCCGCTGCGCCGGGGTTAGCAAACGGTCGCGATGCGGCGCGAGCACAGCGCGCGCCTGAGCGAACCAGTCTTCCGGCGAGCGTTCGGCCACGAGCAGGTCTACGCCACGCTGCGCGGACGCCTGGATGAAGGCTTCGGATGCTGCGCGGGCACGCAGCACCGCGTCCGCGTCCTGCGCCCCGAGCATCACCACGACGTCGCGCGAACTGTTGCCCGCGATACGGCGTGTCGCGTCGCCCACCGCGGGATCGCCCGCATCCTGCGGCAACAGGGCGAGGATGTCGCTGTCGATGCGCGGCGACTGCCAGAAGCCCCATTGGTGCCAGGCCACGCCCACAAGGGCCAGCAGCCACGCCAACGCCAGCCAGCGCCAGCCGCGCAGCCTCCGGTCCGCCGCCTGCGGCTCCAGCGCGTCAGTCAAACCGGGCCGCCTCGTCGCGCGTCAGCGTCGCGGGAGTCTCGGTCATGCCTTCGAAGCGCAACCGGGTGACATCGCCGTTGGCTTCGCGCAGTTCCACCTCGCGCACATAGCGATCGCCCGCCAGGCGCACCGACGTGAACGCCTGCGCCAGCTGGCGCGAGCGCGGCGACAGCGTCATCCGCCAGCCCTTCCCGTCAGCCGGCTCGTTCTTGACGTCGAAGGTCGTGGTCAGCGCCTTCATGTCGCCGCTCATCAACGCGAACATCATTGCGTTCACCGTGCGCAGCCCCGGTTGCTGGCGCCCATCCACTTCCACCCGCGAGCTCCCGTCGCGCTGGCGGCTGACGATGCGGTCGCGGGTGATGACGATCTCGGACGGAAACGGCGCGACCGTCGTCCAGATGACGCCCTTCTCGCGTGCCAGCACGAAGCGGCCATTCGAGCGCAGCGGGTTGCGGAAGCCTGCGACCTGCTTTTCCTGCGAGAAGTTACCGCGCAACAGGGGGACCTGGGCGACCTGCGAGCGCACCTGTGCCAGCGGATCGGCGGCGGCGCCTGCCACCTGCGTGGATACCAGAGGAAGAACCAACAGGACGGGAAGCAGCAGGCGACGCAACATCATGGGGCGGGCACTCCGAGGCGTTCCCACAGGATGGGTGGGCACTGATACAGCATCTCCCCTGAAGCCGCGTCGACCGCGACCTGCAGCGTATGGGCGCGGGTCAGGACCTCGCCGGTGGCCGCATCGCGGATCTCGTACTCCATCTTCAGCCGGTTCTCCCACTCCGTCACCCGCGCCGAGACGCGAAGCGGCTGCGCGTAACGCAGCGGCCGGATGTACTTCACCCGCGTATCGACGATGGGCCACATGTAGCCCGAGGCCTGCATCTGCGGGTAGTCGTAGTCGAAGCGCTGCAGCAACGCGCAGCGGGCGATTTCCAGATACTTGAAGTAGTGCCCGTGCCAGACCACTTGCATGGCGTCGCAATCGTGGAACGCCGGAGCCAGCGCCACCTCGATGCGCAGGTCTTCGCGCGGCTCAACCGGCATAGACGTTCCAGCGTGCTTCGCGGATGTCCATTACCAACTGGCGCAGTTCGCCGTCCAGGGCGCGATCTTCTTCAATCAAGGCGATCCGCGCGCAAAGATCTTCGTACATCGCGGCCGGGGCCTCGCCCAGGGTCGACTGCAAGCCGACGCGTTGGCGCAGGCCCACGGCCTGGCGCGCGGCGATCAGCATGGCCGCGATCACCTGTTCGGTCAGTTCGAGCACGCGCAAGCAGTCGCGCGCGGCGATCGTGCCCATGCTGACCTTGTCCTGGTTGTGGCATTCGGTGGAGCGCGAGAACACCGAGGCCGGCATCGTCAGCTTCAGCGCTTCCGCGGTCCACGCCGACACACTGATCTGCAGCGCCTTCAAGCCATGGTTGATCGCCGCGCGCGGCCCGGTCGCGCCGGACAGATTGGCCGGCAGTCCATGGTTGTAACGGGCATCGACAATCAGGGCCAACTGGCGGTCCAGCAGGTCGGCGACGTTGGCGACCGTGTTCTTCAATGCATCCATCGCGAACGCGATGTGGCCGCCATAGAAATGGCCCCCATGCAGGATCTGTTCGCGTTCCGGATCGATCAACGGGTTGTCGTTGGCGCTGTTGAGTTCGGTTTCGATCAACTGGCGCAGGAACGGCAACGCATCTTCCAGCACGCCGATGACGTGCGGCGCGCAGCGCAGCGAATAGCGATCCTGCAGGCGTTGCTCGTTGCGCGGCGGACGGTCGCTGTGCAGATCCTCGCGCAGGCGCTGCGCGACACGCGCCTGGCCAGGATGCGGCTTGGCCGCGAACAGCACGGCATCGAAATGGTGGGCGTTGCCATTGCTGGCCAGCACGTTGAAGGCGGTCAGGCGGGTGGCAAGGCGCGAGACGTACTCCGCGCGGTCGAAAGCCAGGCAGGCCAGCGCCGTCATCACGGCGGTGCCGTTCATGATGGCCAGGCCTTCCTTCGGACGCAGTTTCAGCGGTGCCTGGCCGATTTCGGCGAGCGCTTCCGCCGCGGGTCGGATGCGGCCGTCGTGCAGCACCTCGCGTTCGCCGCACAGCACGGCCGCCACGTAGGACAGCGGGGTCAGGTCGCCACTGGCGCCGACCGAGCCTTCGGCCGGAATCAGCGGCAACACGTCGTGGCGCAGCAGACCTTCCAGGCCTTCCAGCAACGGCAGGCTCACGCCGGACATGCCCCGTACCAGCGAGGCCAGACGTGCGGCCAGCACGGCGCGCGTCTCCGTCGCGTCGAGGAAACGCCCCAATCCGCATCCATGATAGGTGTACAGGTGATGCGGCAACTCGGCGACCAGCGCCGGCGGGATGTTCACCGTGCAGGAATCGCCGTAGCCCGTGGTGACGCCATAGATGACGCCCTCTTCGTGCAGGAGGCGATCGAGGAAGTCGGCACCCTTGGCGATGCGCTCGCGGAAGACCGGCGCGGTCGACAACGTGGCCGGCACGCGCCGGTGCGACAGCGCCACCACGTCTTCGATGCGCAGCGGGGCCTCGCCGAAGACGGGCGTGGCGGTTTCATTCATGGCGGGCGTCATGCGTTACCTGATCCCAGAAGGGGTAGAAATTGAACCAGTCGTACGGCGAATCGCGGACCTGCCGTTCCATCCACGCCGCGAACTGCGCAGCGTAGCGCGCCAGCGCCTCGTCGCGCGATCCGCGCGGCAGTTCGATCCGCTCGGCAAAGGACTCGAAGCGCACGCGATAACCATCGCCGACGTGGGTGCAGGCCATCGTGAACACGGGGCAGCGCAACGCCGCGCCCAGCACGTAGGCGCCGATCGGGAATGGGGCCTCGTGGCCGAGGAACGACGCTTTCACCGAACGCCCGCCGCGCACCGGCACGCGGTCGCCAGCGATGGCGACGAACTCGCCCCGCGCCACGCGCTCGGCCAGCTTCACCGCGTCGGCAGGGCCCAGATCGGTGACCTGCAGCAGCTCCACCTTGCTGCCGGCATCGAGCCGCCGGATCAGTCGGTTGAAGCGTTCGGCATGCGCCGTATGGACGAGCGCGGTGAGGCGGAACCCGGGCACCTGATCCGCCATCACCTGGCACAGCTCCAGGCAGCCCAGGTGCGCGGTGACCAGCAGGCCACCCTCGCCCGCCCGGACGCGCGCCAGTACGCCCTGGCGTTCCATCGTGACCTTGTCCACGGGATAGCGCTGGCCGAGGGCCAGGATCTTGTCCAGCAGTGTCTCGGCGAACACCGCGAAGTGGTGCAGGCTCTGCAGCACGCCCGGCCGCTGCGCCGGCACGCCGAGATGGGCATGCGCGCGGGCAAGGTACTGGCGCGACGCACGGCGTGCGGTGCCGTTGAGCAGCCAGTGTACGAACACCACCGGATACACGCAGACCCGGAACGGCCAACGGCCCAGCCAGCGGTGCACGAAGCACAACAGCAGGATGCCGCGCACGGATGTGGATTCGCCGATATCGGCCCAGTGGTGCGAGCGATCGCTCATGCGCGGCCGCCTTCGAACTTGCGCGCCAACAGCCGCGGCAGGCGCAGGACCATGCCAAAGAACAGGCGCGTGTGCATGCGGCTGATCCGCACGTTGTCGCGCCAGACGTCGAAGTGGGAGACCCCGTCCAAGGGGTACGTCACGCGCGTCGGTCGGCTGCGCACGGCGATGCCCCGCCAGAACAGCCGCACCAACACCTCGACGTCGAAATCCATCCGGCGACCGATGGTCTCTTCGTCCATCAGGCGCAATACCGGCGGCAGCGGGTAGACGCGGAAGCCGCACATGGAATCGCGGATCGTGAACGACAATGTATTGATCCAGACCCAGACGTGGGTCAGGTAGCGGCCGTAGAGGCGCCCCTTCGGCACGCTGGCGTCGTACAGCGGCACGCCACAGATGATGGCATCCGGATGCGCGCGCGCTTCTTCGAGGAAACCGGGAATGTCGCCCGGGTCGTGCTGGCCGTCGGCATCGATCTGCAGCACGTGCGTATAACCCGCCCTGCCCGCCTCGCTGAAGCCCGCCAGCACCGCCCCACCCTTGCCCTGGTTCGCTGGCAGGCGCAGTAGCGCCACCTCGGGGGCGTGCAGCGCCGCCAAGCGATACAGTTCGCGCGCGCAGGACGCTCCGGAACCGTCGTCGACCAAGAGGCAGGGCACGCCGGACGCGCGCACGCCGTCCACCATCGTTGCGATAGCGTGCTCGTGGTCGAAGACCGGGATCACCACCAGCGGACGGAACCCGTTCGCCGCGGCCATGGCGTCATTCCCCATCGGCGAACACCACGCGCCCGCTCGCATGCGGACCGTGTTCCGACACGTAGCGGAACACCAGCGTGCTACGTTCGGCCAGCCATTCCAGATCCAGCCTGATCAGGTCGCCAGGCCGCGCGACGCGCTGGAACTTCAGCGCTTCCATGCGAAGGAAGGTCGCCGGCAAGGGAAACACCTCCCGCGCCAGCTGCACGGCCCAGTCGAGTTGGGCGACACCGGGCAGGATGGCGGCCTGGGTGAAGTGCCCTTCGAACACGGCCAGCGACGCATCGAGCGGCAATTCGACACGCGCATGCGTGGGTTCGCGCAACGTCCAGTGCGCAGACGGGCGCTCCGGACGGAACAGCGCCGTCAGCGCCGCTTCGGTCACCTTGCCCTGCGCGTTCGTCGGCATCGACGGGACGAATCGCCAGCGGCGCGGCCGGGTGACCGCATCCTGTGCACCGGCCAGGTGGCGCGACAGCGCGTTCGCCAGGGCCCGGCGCCCAGCCGCATCGTCGGGAACGCCGGTTTCCGCGTTCACGGCGACCACGGCCGCCAGCGCGCTGCGTTGGCCACCCAGCAGCAGGACGCGCGCCTCGCGGACCGCAGGATGAGCCTGGATCTGGCGTTCCAGCGCATCGAGCGACACGCGGCGTTCCTCGACCTTCACGATGCGATCGGCACGCCCCAGCAAGCGAAAGCAGCCGGCGCCATCGGCCTCGACACGGTCCTGGCTACGCCACCAGGCGGGCTCGGCCAGGTGCGGCGACTGGACTTCGAGTACGCCTTCGGCCAATCGCCATTCGACGCCCGGCAGCGGCCGCCACGCAGGCTGTTCCTCGTCCCAGCGACGCCAGGCGATACCGCCGGTCTCGCTGCTGCCCAGGATCTCGACCGGAGGCACACCGAGCAGCCGCGCCACCTCGTGGGCGGCCTCAGCAGGCAACGCACCGCCCGACGAGAACACGGCGCGCAGGCGACCGTGCACCGAGGGCCAATCGAGCTGGGCCGGAAGGCGCTTCAGATGCGCGGGGCTCGCGACCAGGACCGCCTCATGGCCGTCCATCGCCGCCAGCAGGTCTTCGGGAAAGAAGGCGCGCGGCACGATTGCCCGCCCGGCGGCCAACGGCCACAGCACGCGGAACAACAGGCCGTAGATGTGCTGGTGCGACACCGTGCCATGGATCGCGACATCACCCAGCCCGGCACCCAGGGCGGATTCCAGCGCATGCACTTCGGCATCGAGCTGGCGAAGGCGCTTTTCGATCGCCACGGGCTCCCCCGTGCTGCCGGAGGTGAACACCACCAGCCGCGTCGCTTCCGGATCCAGCGGTGCGAGCGGACCGTCGCCAGCTTCGTGCTCATGAAGGGCCGACGCACCGGGCCAATCGCCGGCGAACCCGTCCACGCGCGACTGCAACCGTGCCTGTGTCCCTGGCAACGCGTCGCCAGGCAGCACGACGGTCTTGCCCGCGTGCCAGGCGCCGAACAACGCCGACGCGAAGCGCGTGGCGTCGTCGAAATGGAGCGCGAACGTCATGCCCGCTTCCGCGTCGAACGTGGCATGCCAACGCAGGACGTCTTGCTGGAACGCGGCGTGCTCGACCGTGCCACCCGCCGTCCGCGCGAAGACGCGACCGGGCAGCGGCCGCGCGGCTATTTCGATGAGCGAACGCCACTCAGCCATGCGAATGCCTCGCCCGCACACGCCGGCGCACCAGCCACTCGACACTGAACAGCACGCCGATCAATACGTAGGCGATCAAGCCGTTGTAGAGCGCCCATGCACGGTCGGACATCCACAACGCGGTGACCAATGCCAGCGCGCCGTTGAAGACGAAGAACACGCACCACACCTGGGTTACCCGCCGCGTGTACGCCACGCCTTCCGGGGGCAGGTCGGGCTCGGTCATGCGGGCGATGCGCTCCACCGCCGAGGGCGGGAAGGCCAGGCTGGTGGCGAACACCGCCAGCAGCACCGCGTTCACCAGTGCGGGATAGAGCTTCAGCGGCAAGGCTTCGTTGAACACCGTCGCCAGCGTGGCCAGCAACGCAGCGCCGCCAGCGGCCGCAAGCCAAACAGCCTGGCGGGTGGCGACGGCGCGCAGCAGCGCGAGCACGAGCAGGAGCACTGCCAGCCAGCGGGGCTCGAAACGGCCCATGGCCCAGTACACCACCAGGGGGTACGCCACCGACAACACCACGAAGATGGCCGCGCCAATCCGGGACACGGGGCGGCCTGCGTCAGGCGGCTTCGTCGCGGATCAGTCCGTACAGCACGTCCACGATGTCCTGCACCGTGCGCACCGACTTGAACGCGTCAGGCTGGAGGCTCCGTCCCAGCAGCGGCTTGAGTTGCACGATCAGGTCCACCGCATCGATGCTGTCGATGTCGAGGTCGTCGTAGAGCTTCGCCTCGGGCGTAATGCGCGCCGGTTCGATCTCGAAGCTGTCGTGCAGGATCGTGACGATCCGTTCAAAGAGTTCGTTCTTGGTCATCTTGCCAGTCCTGCCGTTGCTCAGGCCTTGCCCTGGGCGACGACGAAATCCGCCAGTGCGCGCACGCTGGCGAAGTGCCGGCGGGTCTCCTGCGAGTCGGCCGACAGGCTGACCCCGTAACGCTTCTGCAGCGCCAGGCCGAGTTCGAGCGCATCGATCGAATCCAGGCCCAGCCCCTCCACGAACAACGGCGCGGTGGTATCGATGTCGTCGGGGCTGATATCTTCCAGCGACAACGAAGAAATGATCAATTCCTTGATCTCGTGCTCAAGTGCCTGCACGCGATGGATCTCCCGCAAAGTAGTGAGCCAGATAGTCCGTGAGTCGCCGGGCTGCCAGCGCCTCTCCCCCCGCCGACGGATCCCCCCCCTCCGTTCCGTTCAGGAACGGGGCGATCGGCAGGTCTTCCTGAACATCGATCACCATATGGAACCGCGTCGGCGGCACACGATACCACTTCTCCCCTTTCCCCAGCGTCAGCGGCGTGCAGCTGATGCGCACCGGCGTGACGTCCAGGGCACCACGCACGGCGATGTTCGCCGCACCGCGCTGGAGCTTAAGGGGCTGCCCCGGCGTGGTCCGCGTGCCCTCGGGAAATATCACCAGGCTGCCGCCCGCCCGGACCGCGGCGATGCAGTCCTCGACCAGGCCCGCACCGTCGTCGTTGGACACGTAACCTGCGGCCCGGACCGGCCCCCGCATGAACGGATTGCGCGCCACCGCCGACTTCACCACGCAGTCCGCGTTCGGTAGCAGGGAGATCAGGAGGACGACATCGATCAGCGTCGGGTGATTGGCGAGCACCAGCAACCCGTCGCGCGCCAGCCGCTCTCGCCCGCGGATTTCATAGGTCATCACGCCCAAACGGCGCATGAGCTCCACATGGGCGGCGAAGCTGCGCTGTACGAGACGCCGCGACCAGCGCCGCCGGCGGTCCGGGTCGCGCACCAGCCACAACAGCGGCGGCAGCACGCAGACACCCAGGAACAGTCCACCGACGCCGAACGCGAGGAAACTCAGTCCCGTCCCCGCGACCCGCCAGGCGTGGCCCAGCCGTTCACGCATCGCGCCGCCACTGCCAATGGACGCCATCGCCCCGCCATTCAAGGGATGCGTCGCCAGTCAGCAGGAAGCGCAGCACATCCAGGCCGTGCGGAAGCGCGCTGGCGGCGTCATCCGCGCCATCGGCCGTCCACGCCAATCGCAAGGTCGGCAGGGTCGCGTCGGTCGCCACGAGCCGCCAGCACCAGGCAAACCCGGCGTCCGGCTCATCCGCAAAGCCGGCATACACCACGGGCAGCGGTGCGTCATAGACGACCAGCAGCACTTCCGGCGCGCCATCGGCAAGCAATGCGGCGGCTTCGATGCAGGCGGTCTCGACCGTCGCCTTGCCGCCGGCCGTGGCCACGTAGTTGCCGCGTTCGCCCCGCAGGATGGAGTACAACGCGGCGATGGCGTTGTGCACGGACAGGCCGAATGTCGTCGGCGAGGGCGACTCGCCCGCCACCAGCGCTTCGAGCAGTTCCATCGAGCGCGCGACATCGCCATGGCGTGAAGCGAACACCAACGGCGCGCCGCCCTCGTCCGCACGCTGGCACCAGAACGCGGTCTGGATCGCCATGCGCCCCAGCCGCTCGATCCGCCGGCGCTGCATTGCCGGGACTTCCGACAATGCCGGCGTTTCTTCGCCCACGGGCACCCACGGCGCGGGCGCCCACGCGGACCACGCCGCCGGCTCCGCCAGGCCCGGTGCCCACGCCGCCCATTCCTTCACCGAAAAACCGATCATGCGCCGCGTGTGGTCCCGTCGTTCTTCAAGTGGCGTATTTCACCCGCATGCCCGAGCGTTCGCCAGTCGTGAAAATTTTCGTAACGGATGCTTGCGCATCGGAAGGAGGCTGGCTATTATTCCGCTCCTGCCAGCACGTGGGGCCATAGCTCAGCTGGGAGAGCGCCTGCATGGCATGCAGGAGGTCGGCGGTTCGATCCCGCCTGGCTCCACCACTTTTCGGACAATAGGCCGTCCGGAATGAAAATCTGGCGAAATTTTTCGTGTGTCCCCATCGTCTAGAGGCCTAGGACATTACCCTTTCACGGTAGCGACCGGGGTTCGAATCCCCGTGGGGACGCCATCTTTCTTGAAGGCCCGGGAAACCGGGCCTTTCTTTTTGCCTGACGGATCGTAACGACGCTTTCGCAGGCATTTACAAGAATCTGACGGCAGACGGCGTAGAAGCGAAATGTGCTCCGCCGTCGCGTGATCGGCGGCCGGGCGCACGTCCTGAGACAAGTGCAGTCGAAGCTGGTGTCCCCTTGCCCGGAGCCTGCCGTCATGACCCACGATTCGCTTACCGACGAACTGCTTTCGCAACTGCCCATTAACCGGGACACCCGCTGGACCGCGGGGTCGCTGGGCCTCGACGATGCCGCTTTCGACGCGGTCGCCCAACGGCTGCTCGAACTGGAAACCGCCGGCGCGGTGGACGTGATGAATCTTTCACGGGACGCCAGCAACGGCCTGCGCCGTTTGAATGCCATCCGCTTCATGCGGGTGGCCTGAACCCCGCGGGATTCAGGCGATAGCGCGCGCCGCTTCGACAGGGCGCAGCGTGGCAACGCCGTGGCCCTGCTCGGCCAGGTATTCCAGCCACTTGCCCAGGAAGGTGTTCATCCGCATGCGATGGCTGATGACTTCCGCCGGCGGTGGATACAGGCCGATCACATCCTGCCAGCGCCGCCCGACGTAGCAATGCGTCGCCTCGGCCTGGTGCGCGTCGCGGTACAGCCGCACGAAGGCGGAAGGATCCGGCTCGCCGGTCACCGGATCGCACAGGTCGTAGGTCAGGCGCAACTCTACCGTGTAGCGGTGCGTCTCGATGACCTCCAGACGCACATCCAGCCCATCGCCGATCGAGGACATGTAGACGCCGGGCGTCAGGTGCTCCGGCGCGAACAGGCGCAGCAGCCGCGCATGGTTCTCCGCGTACAGCGCCATCAGCCAGCCGAAACGGCTGAGCCGGGGGATGCGTGCGGTGCGGGCCAAGGCCTGGGACATGGCCTGATCCTACACGCGGAAAACGTCGCGCGGCAGCATTGACGCGTTCCGCCATGCGGCCTAAGTTAAGGGTCTGCTGCCCGTGGATTTCCGGGCCGCTGCCCTTCCCTTCCGGCTCAGTACATCTCGCGCTGCAAGCCCAGCGTGGAGAGCACCTTGCTGGAGATCTCCTCGATCGACTTGTTCGTCGTGCTCAGCGTGGGCAGACGCTCCACCTGGAACATCGCCTCGGCCGCCGCAACCTCGCGCTTGCAGGTCTCGAGCTTCGAGTACGTCGAATTGGGGCGCCGCTCCTGGCGGATCTGCTGCAGGCGCTCCGGGTCGATCGTCAGCGCGAACAGCTTGCGCCGGTAAGGGCGAAGCCGCGCCGGCAGGCGGTCGGTTTCGAGATCGCCGTCGGTGAGCGGGTAGTTCGCTGCGCGGATGCCGTAGTGCAGGGCCAGATAGACGCAGGTCGGCGTCTTGCCCGCGCGCGACACGGCGACCAGGATCACATCCGCCTCGTCGTAGCTGACCGCCATGCCGTCGTCGTGGGTCAGCGCGAAGTTCATCGCGTTGATGCGTCGATGGTAGGTCTCGAAATCCACCAGGCCGTGCGCCTGGCCCACGCGCGACTGACGCTGCTCGCCCAGTTCGCGTTCCAGCGGCTCGATGAAGGGCGCGAACACGTCCAGCATCAGCGCCCCGCTTTCCGCGATCAGCGCACTCAGCGCCGGATCCACGCAGGAGCTGACCACAATGGGCCGGGCGCCCAGCCGTTCGCCGGTGCGCCGGATGCGGTCGGCGGCATCCCGCGCCTTCTCCTCATCGTCCACGAAGGACAACCGGTCGGTCTGGAACCGCATGCCCGCGAACTGGGTCAGCAGGCTGTGGCCGATGGTCTCGGCCGTGATACCGGTGCCATCGGACACGTAGAACACCGGGCGCAGTTCAGACATGGCCACTCTTCCCCTGCTTCACCATGGAAACCCCTGTTAAATCAAGCTTGTCTGCAATTGGTATGCACTGCATCATATCGCTTCTTCCCCCTAGACACGGCCCCACGCCGACGGTCCTCGGCGCGGTGCGGTCCATTTCGGAGCAATGCGCTTGAACGAGAACATCCTGTGGCTGCACGAGCTGCGCCTGGCCGATCTGGCCCGCGTCGGCGGCAAGAATTCGTCGCTGGGCGAGATGATCGGCCACCTGGCCAACCTGGGGGTTTCGGTCCCCGGCGGCTATGCGACCACGGCGGAGGCGTTCAAGGCCTTTATTGCCCATAACGACCTCTCCAAGCGCATCTTCGACAAGCTGGCCACGCTGGACGTGGAGGACGTGCCCGCCCTGACCGCCGCTGGCAAGGAAATCCGCGGCTGGGTGATCGATGCCCCGCTGCAGCCGGACCTGGATGCCGATATCCGCGCGGCTTACACGAAGCTCTGCGCCGAGAACGGCGGTGGCGAAGTAGCCGTCGCCGTGCGCTCCTCGGCCACCGCCGAAGACCTTCCCGATGCCAGCTTCGCCGGCCAGCAGGAAACCTTCCTCAACGTCACCGGCGCCGACGACGTTGTCCACAAGGTCAAGGAGGTCTTCGCCAGCCTCTACAACGACCGCGCCATCGCCTACCGCGTGCACCATGGCTTCAAGCACGAGGACGTGTTCCTCTCCGCCGGCGTGCAGCTGATGGTGCGCTCGGGCGTGGGCGCCTCCGGCGTGCTGTTCACCCTGGACACCGAATCCGGCTTCCGCGACGTGGTGTTCGTCACCTCGTCCTTCGGCCTGGGCGAAATGGTCGTGCAGGGTGCAGTGAACCCGGACGAGTTCTACGTCTACAAGCCCACGCTGACGCAGGGCAAGCCGGCGATCCTGCGCCGCGCGCTCGGCAGCAAGCTGCTGCGCATGGTCTATTCCGACGTGCCCGGCGAACGCGTGAAAATCGAGGACACGCCGGCCGACCAGCGCAACCGCTTCTCGATCACCGACGAAGACGTGCATGAGCTTTCCAAGCAGGCGCTCGTCATCGAGCAGCACTATGGCCGCCCGATGGACATCGAGTGGGCGAAGGATGGCGTGACCGGCAAGCTCTTCATCGTGCAGGCCCGTCCGGAAACAGTGAAGTCGCGCGCCAAGGCGACGCAGATTGAACGCTATGCGCTGGAGAAGCGCGGCGAGGTGATCGCCGAAGGCCGTGCAATCGGCCAGAAAATCGGCAGCGGCGTGGCCCGCGTGGTGCGCTCGCTGGACGACATGGCCCGCGTGCAGCCCGGCGACGTGCTGGTCGCCGACATGACCGATCCGGACTGGGAGCCGGTGATGAAGCGCGCCAGCGCCATCGTCACCAATCGCGGCGGCCGCACCTGCCACGCTGCGATCATCGCGCGCGAGCTGGGTGTGCCTGCCGTCGTCGGCACCGGCAACGCGTTGGACCACATCACGGACGGCACGGAAGTCACCGTGAGCTGCGCCGAAGGCGATACCGGCTTCATCTACGCCGGCGCCCTGCCCTTCGAACGCACCACCACGGACCTGGCGGCGATGCCGGCGGCTCCGCTGAAGATCATGATGAATGTGGCCAACCCGGAGCGTGCGTTCGACTTCGGCCAGCTGCCGAATGCCGGCATCGGCCTGGCGCGCCTGGAGATGATCATCGCCAGCCACATCGGCGTGCACCCGCTCGCCCTGCTGGAGTACGACCGCCAGGACCTGGACGTCCGCAAGAAGATCGATGCCAAGACCGCCGGATACGCCGACCCCGTCAGCTTCTATGTCGATCGCCTGGCCGAAGGCATCGCCACGATCACCGCCTCGGTGGCGCCGAACCCGGTGATCGTGCGTCTGTCCGACTTCAAGTCGAACGAGTACGCCAACCTCATCGGCGGCAGCCGCTACGAGCCGCACGAAGAGAACCCGATGATCGGCTTCCGTGGCGCGAGCCGCTACGTCGATGCGTCGTTCGAGCCCGCCTTCGCGCTGGAATGCCAGGCTGTGCGCCGCGTGCGCGACGAGATGGGCTTGGACAACCTGTGGGTGATGATCCCGTTCGTGCGCACGCTGGAAGAAGGCCGCAAGGTCATCGACGTGCTGGCCAAGCACGGCCTGCGCCAGGGCGAGAACGGTCTGAAGATCATCATGATGTGCGAAGTGCCGTCGAACGCGCTGCTCGCCGAGGAATTCCTCGACATCTTCGACGGCTTCTCGATCGGTTCCAACGACCTGACCCAGCTGACCCTGGGCCTGGACCGCGACTCCTCCATCGTCGCCAACCTCTTCGACGAGCGGAATCCCGCGGTCAAGAAGATGCTGTCGATGGCCATCAAAGCCGCGCGCACGAAGGGCAAGTACATCGGCATCTGCGGTCAGGGTCCCAGCGACCATCCGGACCTGGCGGAATGGCTGATGGCCGAAGGCATCGAGTCCGTTTCGCTGAATCCGGACACGGTCGTGGACACCTGGCTGCGCCTGGCGAAGACCAAGGCGGGCTGACGCCACGCACGACCGCCTTCACGCGAAGGCGGTTAACATCGCCGAATGCTACTGCACGCCCCTGATGGGGCGTGCCGTTTTTCAGGAGCCCCGATGTCCGTCCCCACCAAGACCCCACCTGCCCTGCCCGAGATTCCGACCGAGCCTGCCGCGTTGATGCAGGAACTGCGCGGGATCGATTGGCTGCAGCTGCTCGAGACCTGGGGCCTGAAATTGCTGGCGGCGACCGTCATCTTCCTGGTCGGCATGTGGCTGGCCAAGCGCCTGAGCGCCGGACTGGAGCGCGTACTGGGAAGGACCCACGCGGATGCCACGCTGGGCGGCTTCCTGCGTCGCGCCAGCTATGCCGCGATGATGGTGCTCGTCATCATCACTGCGCTCACGTCGCTGGGCGTGAACCCCACCTCGATGCTGGCGGTGCTGGGTGCTGCCGGCCTGGCCGTGGGCCTGGCGCTGAAGGACTCGCTATCCAACATCGCCTCGGGCGTGATGCTGATCGTGCTGCGCCCGTTCCGCGACGGCGACTTCGTGCAGGCCGCCGGGCTGGAAGGCATCGTCGAGGAAGTCCGCATCTTCCAGACGCGGATGCGTACGCTCGACAACCGCCTGATCGTGCTGCCGAACAGCCTGATCACCACCGCGCCGATCATCAACTTCACGGCCAAGCCGCGCCGCCGCATCGACATCCCGGTGGGCGTGGGCTACGACGACGACCTCAAGCAGGCGAAGGCCATCCTGCTGAAGATCGCCCAGGATCATCCCAACGTCCTGGACGAACCCGCGCCGAGCGTGCTCGTGAGCAAACTGAGCGAAAGCAGCGTGGACCTGATCCTGCTGGCGTGGACGAAGACCAAGGATTTCGGCGAAACCAAGAGCGACCTCACCGAGGCCGTGCGCACCGAGATCATCGGCCAGGGGCTCAATATCCCGTATCCGCAGCGCGATCTGCACGTCTACCACCATAACGGCGACGGTGCGCCGCTGGGCGACATCGTCACCAAGGGCATCGCCGACGACGGCGACGTGGCCAAGCCGGCCACGTAATCCGCTTCCGGCTTACTCGCCGGCCAGCGCCGCCATGTGCTTGCGGTAGTGACGCAGTTCCTCGATCGAGTCGCGCACGTCGCTCAGTGCCGTGTGGCTGGCCTGCTTGCGCACGCCTTCCAGCACCTGCGGCGCCCAGCGACGGGCCAGCTCCTTGAGCGTGCTGACATCCAGATTGCGGTAGTGGAAGTACTTCTCCAGCCGCGGCATCAGGCGATGCAGGAAGCGGCGGTCCTGGCAGATCGAATTGCCGCACATCGGAGACGCACCCGCCGGCAGCCATGCGTTGAGGAACGCCACGGTCTGCGCCTCGGCCTGCCCCAGCGTCACCTCGCTTTCCACCACGCGCTTCCACAGGCCGGACTTGCCGTGCTGGTTGCGGTTCCAGTCGTCCATCGCTTCCAGCACCGCCACGGGATGCGCGATGGCGAACTCCGGACCCTCGGCCAGCACGTTCAACTTGGAGTCGGTGACCACCGTAGCGATCTCGAGGATCGAATCGCGGTCCGTATCCAGCCCGGTCATTTCCAGGTCGATCCAGATCAGGCGGTCGTTGTGCGCGTGGTTCGAGGTCATGCGGTGGTCCGTGGCGGAAGGAAAGCCCGGGCATCCTCGCCGGGAATGCGGGCCTGCCGCATCATGTCATGATAACGCAGACCCCTCCCGCGACCGGCCCATGAATCCCTCGACCGATCACGCCGTCCTCACCGCGATGCTGGCACCGGCCTTCTTCCTCACGGCGACAGCCTCGCTGCTGCTGTCGGCCAACAATCGCCTGGCCCGCATCATCGATCGCGCGCGTACGCTGCTGCGCGAGCTGGCGGACGTGGAGGACGATGCGGAGCGCGGCCTGCTGGAGAAGCGGATCGGGCTACAGCGCCTGCGCAGCCTGATCATCCTGCGCGCCGGCCAACTGCTGTACGCGGCGATCAGCTGCTTCGTCGGCACCAGCCTGGCGGTCGCGGTCGACACCTTCACGGGACACCGGCTCGGCTCGTTGCCCACCTGGCTCGCCGCGCTGGGCGTGGTGGCGATGCTGGCGGCCAGCCTGCTGCTGGCGCGGGAGTCGACGCTGGCGGTCACCGCCATCAATGAAGAAATGGACCACCGCAAGGTGAAGCGGAAAGTCCCCGCGGCCTAGGCCTAGACCAGGGGTCGCCCGCGCTTGGCGCGGAAGTAGTTGGTCAGCCGGCGTCCTGCCTCCTCGCCCAGCACGCCGCCTTCGACCTCGACACGGTGGTTGTGGCGCGGGTCGGCGATCAGGTCGAAGACGCTGCCGCAGGCGCCCGTCTTCGGATCGGTGGCGCCATAGACCACGCGCGCGACGCGCGCGTGCACCAGCGCCATCGCGCACATCGCGCAAGGTTCGAGCGTGACGTACAGCGTGCTGCCGACCAGGCGGTGGTTGCCCGTCGTCCCTGCCTGCTTCGCGCATCGCCACGATCTCGGCATGCGCCGTGGGGTCGTGATCTAGGATGTTGCGGTTCCAGCCTTCGCCCAGTACCTGGCCGTCGGCGCCGACCAGCACGGCGCCCACGGGGATCTCGTCGAACTCGCGCTCGGCCCGGTCCGCCAGCGCGAACGCGTGGCGCATCCAGTGCTCGTCGTCGCGGGCCGCCATCACTCCCATTCGATGGTGGCCGGCGGCTTGCCCGAGATGTCGTAGACCACGCGCGAAACGCCGCGCAGTTCGTTGATGATGCGGTTGGATACCGTGCCGAGGAAGTCGTACGGCAAGTGCGCCCAATGCGCGGTCATGAAGTCGATCGTCTCGACCGCACGCAGCGCGATCACCCACTCGTAGGCGCGCGCATCGCCGACCACGCCCACCGATTTCACCGGCAGGAACACCGCGAACGCCTGCGAGGTCTTGTCGTAGAGATCGGCCTTGCGCAGTTCGTCGATGAAGATCGCGTCGGCCTTGGCCAGCAGCTCGGCGTACTCGGGTTTCACTTCGCCCAGGATGCGCACGCCCAAGCCGGGGCCCGGGAACGGATGGCGGTAAACCATCGTACGCGGCAGGCCGAGTTCGACGCCGAGGCGACGCACTTCGTCCTTGAACAGCTCGCGCAACGGTTCGACCAGGCCCAGCTTCATGTGCTCGGGCAGGCCGCCGACGTTGTGGTGGCTCTTGATGACGTGCGCCTTGCCGGTCTTGCTGCCGGCGGACTCGATCACGTCCGGATAGATCGTGCCCTGCGCCAGCCACTTGGCGTTCTTCAGCTTGTTCGATTCTTCCTCGAAGATCTCGACGAACAGGTTGCCGATGATCTTGCGCTTGGCTTCCGGATCGGCGACGCCTTCCAGCGCCTTGAAGTAGCGGTCTGCGGCGTTCACGCGCACGACCTTCACGCCCATGTGCTCGGCGAACATCGCCATCACCTGGTCGCCTTCCTGCCAGCGCAGCAGGCCGGTGTCGACGAACACGCAGGTCAGCTGCTCGCCGATCGCCTTGTGCAGCAGCGCGGCGACCACGGACGAATCGACGCCGCCGGACAGACCGAGGATGACCTCGTCCGAACCGACCTGCTCGCGCACGCGGGCGATCTGGTCCTCGATGATGTTGGCCGCCGTCCACAGCGTCTTGCAGCCGCAGATCTCCGCCACGAAGCGGCGCAGCAGCGTCTGGCCCTGCTTGGTGTGGGTGACTTCCGGGTGGAACTGCACGCCGTACCAGTGCTTCTCTTCCAGCGCCATCGCCGCGACCGGGATGCGGTCGGTGGTGGCGGTGATCGTCCAGCCCGGCGGCGCCTTGGCGACGTGGTCGCCATGGCTCATCCACACGTCGATGCGCGGCGCGCCCTGGTGGTCGCTGAGGCCGCCCAGCAGGGCGTCGTGCGCGACCAACTGCACTTCGGCGTGGCCGAACTCGCGTGCGTCGGCCGCTTCCGTCGCGCCACCCAGCTGCGCAGCCAGCGTCTGCATGCCGTAGCAGATGCCCAGGATCGGCAAGCCGCTGTCGAAGACCTGCTGGGGCGCCGCGGGCGCGCCATGCTGGGTCGTCGATTCCGGGCCGCCGGACAGGATGATGCCCTTGGCGCCGAACTTCGCGATTTCCTCCGGGTCGTGGTCCCACGCCCAGATTTCGCAGTAGACGCCGATCTCGCGGATGCGGCGGGCGATCAGCTGCGTGTACTGCGCGCCGAAGTCGAGGATGAGGATCTTGTCGGTGTGGATATTCGTCATGGTGTCCTGCGGCTATAAACGAAGAAGGGAAACGCTGGCGTCTCCCTTCTCTGGCAACGATCAGCCCATCCGGTAGTTCGGTGGTTCCTTGGTGATCTGCACGTCATGGACGTGGCTCTCGCGCTGGCCGGCACCCGTGATGACCACGAACTTCGGCTTGCTGCGCATGTCTTCGATGGTGGCGCAGCCCACGTAGCCCATCGTGGCGCGCAGGCCGCCGACCAGCTGGTGGATGATGCCGCCGACCGAGCCGCGATACGGCACGCGGCCTTCGATGCCTTCCGGCACCAGCTTGTCGGCATCGCTGGCGTCCTGGAAATAGCGGTCCTTGGACCCCTTCTCCATCGCGCCCAGGCTGCCCATGCCGCGGTAGCTCTTGTAGCTGCGGCCCTGGAACAGCTCGACTTCGCCCGGGGCTTCCTCGGTACCGGCGAACAGGCCGCCGATCATCACCGTGGACGCGCCCGCGGCGATCGCCTTGCCGATGTCGCCCGAGTAGCGGATACCGCCATCGGCGATCAGCGGGATGCGGTCCTGCAGCGCCTCGGCGACCATGTCGATCGCGGTGATCTGCGGCACGCCCACGCCGGCCACCATGCGGGTGGTGCAGATGGAACCCGGGCCCACGCCGACCTTCACCGCGTCGGCACCGGCGTCCATCAGCGCCAGCGCGGCATCGCCGGTGACGATGTTGCCGCCGATGACCTGCAGCGACGGGAAGCGCTTCTTGACCCAGCTGACGCGGTCCAGCACGCCCTGCGAGTGGCCGTGCGCGGTGTCGACGATGATCACGTCCACGCCCGCGGCGACCAGGGCTTCGACGCGCTGGTCGGTATCACCGCCCACGCCTACCGCGGCGCCGACGACGAGGCGGCTGGCGCTGTCCTTGGCGGCGTTGGGATTGTCGGTCTTCTTCTGGATGTCCTTGACGGTGATCAGGCCGCGCAGCTCGAAGCCGTCGTTGACCACCAGCACTTTCTCGATGCGATGCTTGTGCAGCAGTTGCAGCACTTCGGCATCGCTGGCGCCTTCGCGCACCGTGATCAGGCGATCCTTCTTGGTCATGATGTGGCGGACCGGATCGTCCAGCTTCGTCTCGAAGCGCATGTCGCGGCTGGTGACGATGCCGACCAGCTGGCCGCCATCCACCACCGGCACGCCGGAAATGTTGCGGGCGCGGGTGAGCTTGAGCACCTCGGCGATCGTCGTTTCGGGCCCGACGGTGAAGGGCTCCTTGATGACGCCGGCTTCGAACTTCTTGACCTTGGCCACTTCGGCGGCCTGCTGTTCGACGGTCAGGTTCTTGTGCAGGATGCCGATGCCGCCCAGCTGGGCCATGGCGATGGCCAGGCGGGCCTCGGTGACGGTATCCATGGCGGCCGAGACGATCGGCAGCTTCAGCCGAAGGTCGCGCGTCAGGCGCGTTTCCAGGCTGACATCCTTGGGCAGGACGGTGGAATGGGCGGGGACGAGGGAGACGTCGTCGTACGTCAGTGCTTCAGCCTGGATGCGCAGCATCGGCGGGCCCGGATAGTTGGGGAAGCGCGATATTGTACCGCACAACGCCGCGCGATGGCCTGCGTCAGGCGGTCGCGGATGGAACGGCCCGGTGCCGCCGCCGCAACGCTGGGGACGCCTCAGGCGCCCGCTTCGGCCGCTTCCAGGGTGTTCTGCATCAGCGTGGCCACCGTCATCGGCCCCACGCCGCCCGGGACCGGGGTGATCCAGCTGGCCCGCTGCGCGGCAGCATCGAAGCCCACGTCGCCGACCAGACGGCCGTCGTCGAGCCGGTTGATGCCCACGTCGATGACCACGGCGCCCGGCTTCACCCATTCCCCGGGGATCAGGCCCGGCTTGCCGGCCGCCACTACCAGGATATCGGCGTCGCCGACCCGGGCCTGCAGCACCTCGCGTGGGGTGAACTTGTGGCAGCTGGTGACCGTGCAGCCGGCGATCAGCAGCTCCAGCGCCATCGGACGGCCCACATGGTTGCTGACGCCCACGATGGTGGCGTTGCGGCCCCGCACGGGCTGGTCCGTGTAGCCCAGCAGCGTGGTGATGCCACGCGGCGTGCACGGACGCAGGCCGAACTGGCGCAGGGCCAGGTGACCCACGTTGGCCGGGTGGAAGCCGTCCACATCCTTGCGCGGGTCGATGCGCTCGATCAGCCGGGTCGCATCGGGAATCCCCGGCAGCGGCAGTTGGATCAGGATGCCGTGGATCTTGGGATCCGCATTCAGCTGGTCGATCAGGGCGAGCAGCTGCGCCTCGGACGTGCCGGCCGGCAGGTCGTAGTCGAAGGCCTCGATGCCGACCTTCTCCGCCGCCCGGCGCTTGTTGCGCACGTACACGGTCGAGGCAGGATCGCCGCCCACCAGCACCACCGCCAGCCCGGGTCGCGCCTGGCCGCGGGCGACACGCGCGTCCACCCGGACCTTGAGTTCGTCCAGCAGGTTTTCGGCGATGCGGCGGCCGTCCAGGATTCGGGCAGTCATGGGAACGTGGGGTGTAGAGTCGGCGCGTATTGTCCCCGATTCCGGCATGGGTGTCTTTGACGCACGCACCACGCCCGCCGCGCGGGGGCCGGTTCCGCGACCGATGTCGCGCCCTCCACCCTTTCTCCGGATACCCCGATGACCGACACGACCGCCCTGGAAGCCGCTGCTTTCCGCCGCCTGCTCAAGCACCTCAATGAAGACCGCCTCGATGTGCAGAACATCGACCTGATGATCCTCGCCGGCTTCTGCCGTAACTGCCTGGCCGACTGGTACAAGGACGCCGCCGATGCCGCGGGCGTGCCGATGGATAAGGAGCAGGCACGCGAGCGCATCTACGGCATGCCGTTCGCCGAATGGAAGGCGCGCCACCAGCGCGACGCGACACCGGAGCAGCTCGCTGCGTTCAAGGCCGCGCAGGAACGGCATGGTTAGGACGCGGCGGATGTTGGCCTGGATCGCATGCGCCCTCCTCGCCACCTATCTCGCCCTGTGCGTCCTGCTCTATGTGCAGCAACGACGCCTGATCTACTACCCGCAGTTCACACGGGTCGATGCGGGCCAGACGGACTTTTCGCTGGCGCGTCCTGATGCCGTGCTGCGTGGGTGGGTGATCAATCCGGGCCACAAACACGCGCTGGTGTACTTCGGCGGCAATGCCGAATCCGTGGAGGCCAACCGGGACGCCTTCATGCGCGCCCTGCCCTCGCATACGGTCTACCTCGTGGCCTACCGCGGCTACGGCGCCAGCGATGGCACGCCGATGGAAACCGCGCTGCTCGCGGATGCACTGGCCTTGCACGACGAAGTGGCGAAGCGGCACCCGGACGGCCGGGTCGCCGTGGCCGGCCGCAGCCTGGGCAGCGGCGTGGCGACCCATGTCGCGGCCGAGCGCGACGTGCCTGCCCTGATCCTGGTGACGCCGTTCGACAGCCTGGCCGCGGTCGCGCAGGCGCACTACCCGATGTTCCCGGTGCGCTTGCTGCTCCACGATCGCTACGACTCGACGGCGCGGCTGCCGCGTCACCGCGGCGGTTTGCTGGTCCTGCGCGCGGGGCGCGACGCCGTGGTGCCGCCGCCGAATACGGACCGGTTGCTGGCTGCCTTCAAGGGTCCCGCAACGGTGCTGGATTTCCCGCGTGCCGGCCACGACGATCTGTCGCTGGATCCGGCGTACTGGCCGGCCATCCAGGCGTTCCTCGAGGCCGACGCGGACTGAGCGCGCCGGTTATTCCTCTTCTTCCTCGCCGATGATCTCGGCGGCTTCCTCGTTCAGCGCCTTGGCCTCGCGCTTGGGCTTGGTGAACGGCGTCGGTGTGGGCTTGGTGTGCTTGGCGTTGCCGTACAGCGCAGGAATGCCGGAGCGCAGATCGCCGCCGGCGATCTCCAGCTCCAGGCGCTCGGCATCACGCCGACGGATCTCCAATGCAATCGTCTCCGCATCCTCGCGGGAGATGCCCACGCTCATCAGCGCCGCCTTGCCGAACTCCACGGCGGACTCGAACGTTTCGCGGATCTGGTAATCGACCCCGGCCCCGATCAGGGCCAGCGAATGTTCGCGGTCGAACGAACGCACCAGCACCTGCGCCTGCGGGAACTCGTGCTTCACCAGTTCGACGATCCGGCTCGCGGCCTCCTTGTCGTCGATGCAGATCGCGATGGACTGGGCGGTCTGCGCGCCGCAGGCCCGCAGCACGTCGAGCCGGGTACCGTCGCCGTAGTAGATCTTGAAACCGAATTCCTCGGCGCTGCGGATCATCTCGATGTCGGTATCGATGATGGTCACGTCCACGTCGCGCGCCAGCAGCGACTGGCTCATGACCTGGCCGAAGCGACCGAAGCCGATGATCAGCACGCTTCCGCTCAGACCCTTGGCCTCTTCGATCCCCTCCATCGACGGTGCATCGGGATGGGTGAAGCGGCGCAGCAGCAGCACGAACAACGGCGTCAGCGCCATCGACAGCACGACGATGGCGGTGAGGTTGGCGTTGACGGTGGCATCGATGATGCCGGCCGCCGCGGCCGCCGCGAACAGCACGAATGCGAACTCGCCGCCCTGCGCCATTAGCACCGCGCGATCCAGCGCTTCGGCATGCGGGCTGCGCGTGACTCGCGCCACGACGTAGATGCAGAGCGCCTTGACCACCATCATCGCCAGCACGGCGCTGACGATCAGCGGCCAGTTGCTCGCGACCACGCCCAGGTCGAGCGCCATGCCCACGCCAAGGAAGAACAGGCCCAGCAGGATGCCGCGGAACGGCTCGATGTCGGCCTCGATCTGGTGCCGGAACGTCGATTCGGACAGCAGCACACCGGCGAGGAAGGCGCCCATCGCCATCGACAGGCCGCCCAGCTGCATCAACAACGCCGCGCCCAACACCACGAGCAGCGCCGCCGCGGTCATCACTTCGCGCGCCTTCGCCGCCGCCAGCACCCGGAACAAGGGATTGAGCAGCCAGATGCCCGCCGCGATCAGGCCGGCCAGCGAGGCCACGCCGATGCCGATGGCGACCCAGCGCGACCCTTCCTCCGGTTGCACGACCTGGGGCGACATGAAGGCGACCAGCACCAGCAGCGGCACGATCAGCAGGTCTTCGAACAGCAGGATGGAGACGACCTTCTGTCCGTGCGGCAAGGCGACATCGCCACGCTCGGCCAGCAGCTGCATCACCACGGCCGTGGAGGTCAGCACGAAGCCCATGCCACCGATGAACGAGACGGCCAGCGGATAGCCGAACGCCAGTCCCACGCCGGTCAGCATAACCGTGCACACCGTGATCTGCAGTGCGCCCAGGCCGAAGATCTGCTTGCGCAGGCTCCACAGGTGGCTGGGCCGCATCTCCAGGCCGATGACGAACAGGAACATCACCACGCCCAGCTCGGCAACGTGCAGGATGGACTGCGGGTCGTTGAACCACTTCAGTCCGAACGGACCGATCGCGAGGCCGGCAGCCAGGTAACCCAGCACCGAGCCCAAGCCCAGGCGCCGGAAGATCGGCACCGTCACCACCGCCGCGCCCAGCAGGGCAACGACACTCACCAGTTGGCTGGCACCGGATTCTGCACTCATGCCGCGAGTCTACCGGATGTCGCCCGACGCGAATGTCTCAGCCGTGCTCCATCACCGTTGCATGATGGCCACGGCGACGATAGAACGCCGCCCACACCGTCACCAGCACCAGCACCGCCGTGGTCACGCCACCGGCCGCCAGCAGGTTGAGCTGGGGCAGCAGCGGCCAGGCGGCGACGAGCGCCGCCATGCCGATCAGGTGCGAGAGCGGGAAACGGCCATAGACCACACGCTTGAACAGCGCGTTGCCCAGCAGGTACACCAGGGGCCCGCCGACGAGAACGGCGGCGTACTTGGCCGAGACCGGATCGAGGGGATGCGCCACGACCAGATCGTCCGCGACCGCGCTGACGATGACGCCGGCGATCAGCAGCACGTGGACGTAGTGGAAGTACGCGCCGAGACGGCCAGGATCGTCGGAGTGCTCGATCACGTGGGCCGCATCGCCACTGGAGGTGTCGAAGTACATCCACCACATCGCCACGCAGCCGACGAAGGAGACGGCGAACGCGATCCAGACAGCGAGCCCGGGATGATGCGCATGCGCAAACGACGCGCCCGTAGCGAGCACCGACTCGCCCAGCGCGATGATGACGAACAGCTGGCATCGCTCCGCCAGATGGCCGCCATCGATGGTCCAGTCCGAGGTCTTGGAACGCCCCAACCCTGGCACCGGGAAACCCGCCATCGGCGATACGTATTCGCAGGCGACCGCCAACAGCCACAGGGCCAGGCGCGTCGAGCCCTCGTTAACGCCGCCGGCGATCCAGAACGCGGCCGACACCAGCAACCAGCACAGCATCCGCAGGAAGTTGGGCGTCAACGCGTGCCTGCGACCGAGACTGCCGAGCACGAACAGGGTGCGCCCCACCTGGATGGCAACGAAACTGATCGCGAACAGCAGCCCGCGTTCGCCGAACGCCTCGGGGATCGCGGCCGACACCAGCAATGCCAACCCCATCAGCACCATCAGCATGGTGCGGATGACGAGGTGTTCGGGATTGAACCAGTTGCTGACCCACGCCGTGTATTGCCACCCCAGCCAGACAGCGAACCAGAGGATCGCCGTCTGCAGCACGCCCAGCGGCGTCAGGTGTTCCAGCAGATGATGGGACAACTGGGTGACGGCGAAGACGTACACCAAATCGAAGAACAGCTCGATGTTGGCCACTTTCGCCGGCTGCCCGGCGACGCGCAGCAGCGGATGGGGATGGCTGGTCATGGCGTGAATTCCGTGGGTCCTGGCACGTCAGCCCCTGCGCGACTTCAGCGCCAGCCACCACGCCGCTGCCACCGGCACCACGAAGATCAGCAGTTGGATAGGCAGCTCTTCCTGCAGCGAGTACCCGTGCGACATGCCGGTGCGCAGGTTCCACAGCACGGCCGCCAACCAGCCCACGGTGAAGATCGCCGCCGCGAGGCGGCGCCGTGCGGCACCGACCACGCCCATGGCGATACCCGCGATCGCCAGTCCCACAAGGATGAAGATCAAGGTCCGCATGTTGCGACTCCCGGTAGTGGATACGCGCCACGCGAAGGTAGCGCAAACGAAGCGGCCGGTGAACGGGGTGCGGCAGGGCGCCGGGCACCCCGCCGCGCAAGGCTCACTTGGTGGTGTAGCCGCCGTTGATGAGGATGGTCTGCCCGGTGATCCACCAGCCGTCGCTCACGAGGTGGCGGATGAAGGGCACCACGTCCTGGATGTCGGTCAACCCGGTCTTGCTGAAGGGCGACAGGGCAGCCGCGGTCTTGTGGTACGCCACCGCATCCTGCCCTTCGGCTGGATAGAAGAACGAGGTATCCATCGGGCCGGGGCCGACGGCGGTCACCGAGATGCCGCGCGCGCCGAACTCCTTGGCCGCCGCCCGGGTGAAGTGCTCGACCGGCGCCTTGGTGCCGGCGTACGACGCGTAGAACGGCGTGAACGCGCCGAGCAACGAGGTGACCAGGGTGACCACCTTGCCGTTGTCGTTGAGGTGCGTGCCGGCTTCTTTCAGGAAGAAGAACGCCGCCTTGGCATTCACCGCGGTCATCTCGTCGTATTCGGCCTCGCTGATCTCGGTGATCGGCTTCTTGAGTACCTTGCCGACCGTGTTGATCGCGATGTCCGGCTTGCCCACGGCCGCAATGGCATCGGCAAACAGCTTCTCCATGCCCGCGGCCGTGGTCAGGTCGCCTTGCAGCGCCACCGCGAGCGCGCCGGCCTCGCGAACCGCGGCGAGCGTCTTTTCGGCATCGGCATGGCTCGCGTCGCTGTTGTAGTGGATGGCGACGGCGGCGGCGCCGTGCTGCGCCAGATCGCGGGCGATCAGGCCGCCGAGATTCTTGGCACCGCCGGCGATGAGGGCGACTTTGCCCTGGATGGAATGGTCGGTCATGGAAAGCTCCTTAGGGGGAACGAAGGCAAGGCCTCGATCGCGTGAATGCACGTGCGTTCGATACGCCGGTAGCACAACACCGCGAGGCGCGACTAAGATGCTTTGAAAGTCACAAAGCGGGCTTTCACGATGTCCGAACCGCTATCAAATTCTCCGCGCTCAACTCACATTAGTGAGCCGCATGACGCGAGCGCCCCGGCCCTCGATCCCGTGTCGGCGGGCAGCGTGCAGTACAGCGTGCTCGCGCAATCGCATTGGCCCGGCGTGGAATTGCTGCTCTGCCGCGAAGACATCCGCCAGCGCACGCTATGGGCGATCGACCAGCCGCGACATACGGTCATCGTCCATCTCGGTGGCACGATGCGCGAACTCGATACCGAAATCGATGGCGTGGGCGCCACCCACATGCCGCCCTCGCCCGGCGACATCTGGCTGGTGCCTGCAGGCAAACGCTATGCAAGCCAAGCGACCGGACAAATCATCACCTACGCCGAGCTGCGCGTGTCGCCGGATGCCGATGTCGATGTGGGCATCGACCGCCGCGTTCCCATGGAGGGCCTGATGCCGCGGCTGGGACACCGGGACGAGTTCCTCCACTACAGCGTTTCAAGGCTGGGCCGCCTGAGCCAGCAGGCTGACGACCTGTCGGGGATGATGGCCGAACGGCTGCAGCTGCTGCTGCGCCAGCACCTCTATGAGGGTTACCGGCTACCTGCCGCGAACGTGCCGGGCCCCACGATGCTGCCGCCGCGCGTGGCGCGCCAGCTCAGCGACCATATCGAAGACGGCTTGGGCCAGCGCATCGCGCTGTCGGATCTCGCGGCGCTGGCCGGCATGAGCGTGCATCAGTTGCTTGTCGCGTTCCGCCGCACGTTCGGCACGACGCCGGCGCAGTACATCCTGGCGCAGCGCCTGCGCCGCGCACGGTGGCATCTGCTCAACCGCAACGACGACATCACCGAGATCGCCCTCGCCTGCGGCTTCGCCAGCCACAGCCATCTCAGCGCCGCCTTCAAACGGGACACCGGCATCACGCCACGCCAGTTCCGCGACGGCCTGCGGGTGCGTCCGCTGGAGTGACTAGCCTGCGCGGCAGAACGCCGCGTAGTCGATATAACCGGGGAAATCCTTGCCCTTGGCGCAGACCACGCACTCCGGGTCATGCCGCAAGCGCGTCTCGCGGAAGCGCATGGCCAGTGCATCGAACTGGAGCAGGCGACCCGACAGCGGTTCGCCGATGCCCAGCAGGAGCTTCACGACTTCCGTCGCCTGCATCAGGCCGATCACGCCCGGCAGCACGCCCAGCACGCCAGCCTCGGCGCAGTTGGGTGCGAACTCGGGAGGCGGCGGTTCGGGGAACAGGCAGCGGTAACAGGGCTGTTCACCGCGATGACGACCGGCGTCGAACACGCTCACCTGCCCTTCGAACCGTTGTACCGCGCCGTATACCAGCGGAATGCGCAGCTTCACGCAGGCATCGTTGAGCAGGTAGCGCACGGGAAAGTTGTCCGCACCGTCCAGCACGACGTCCACGCCTTCCAGCAGCTGCTCTACATTCTCGGAGGTGACCCGCGCCTGCACCGCGTCGACCTGCGTGCGCGGATTGAGTGCGCCGAGTGTCGCCTGCGCCGAGGTCACCTTCGGTGCACCGATGCGCGCTTCGGTATGCAGGATCTGCCGCTGCAGGTTGCTGCGATCCACGACGTCGTCGTCGGCAATGCGCAGATGGCCCACGCCCGCGGCGGCGAGGTAGAACGCGGCCGGCGATCCGAGGCCACCGGCACCGATCATGAGCACCCGCGAACCCTCGAGCCGTCGCTGCCCCTCCACGCCGACTTCCGGCAACAGCAGGTGGCGGGAATAGCGCTCGTTGAAGTCCCTAGCCTCGGCAGGCAGCTCGGGACGAATGGTCGGACGCCCTTCCTCCTGCCAGCGCGACGTACCGCCGGTGACGGAAGCCAGATGCGTGTAGCCAGCCGCTTCGAGCGCGAGCGCGGCGTCCATCGAACGACCACCCTTCTGACAGATCAGGACGACCGGCGCATCGCGGTCGGGGACATGGCGCGCCGGTTCGGCCAGCAGCAGCGCCTTCGCGATGCCATGCGCGCCTTCGGCCTGGCCGCTGGCACGCTCGTGGTCTTCGCGCACATCGATGAAGAGCGCGCCATCCGCCAGCCACTGGGCGACGTCGGCGGGGGGAATGTCTTGGATCGGCATGCCGTGATTATCACGCACCGCACGCACGATGGCGCCGCTCCTGCTGGAACGCGCTGTCGCCTCAGTACGGCAGGACGTCGACGACCTCGCCTTCGGTGTAGTCGCGAAGGCCTTCTGGCAGCACGATCAGGGCGTTGCTGTCCGCCGCGGCACGGAGCTGGTGGGATGCATCGGCGGCATTCGGCAGCACCCGCAGCCCACCCTGGCCATCCGGCGCGAGCTGGCCCCGCAGAAACTCGAGCCGCTCGTGCCCCTTGCGCCAGGCGCTGCCCAGCCGCGCTCGCCAGGCCGGTCGCGGATCATCCCGCCCCTGCAGCCCATCGAGCAGCGCACGCCCCAGGGTCAGGAACGTGGCCATGGTCGACACCGGATTGCCGGGCAGGCAGAGGAAAAGCGCGCGGTCCCATTCGCCGAACAGCACGGGCATGCCCGGCTTCATCCGCACTTTCCAGAAGGCGATGCGCCCGTGGGCGTCCAGCAGTCCAGGAAGATGGTCCTTCTGGCCCGCCGACACGCCGCCGCTGGTGATCACGACGTCGAACGCCGACGCGGCGTCCGACAGCATCACCTGCATGCGCTCCGGGTCATCGGGCAACGTGGGCCACGCGGTGGGCTCCAGCCCCTCGGCGCGCAACAGCCCCATCAACAAGTCGCGGTTGCTGTTGTAGACCTGTCCGGGCAACACCGGCATGCCCGGCTCCACCAGTTCGTCGCCCGTGGTGAATACGGCCACCGTCGGCCGTCGCGCAACCGTCAAGGTCGGTACGCCGAGCGCGGCGGCCAAGCCGATCCGCGCGGGGGTCAGCACTTGGCCAGCACGCAGCACCTCGGTTCCCGCCAGGACGTCCTCGCCGACGCGGCGCACGTCCGCACCGGCGTGCAGGCCGGCGGGGATGTCGACCCCGCCATCACGTTCGACGATGTCTTCCCGGATCGCCACCGTATCGGTGCCCTCGGGCAACGGCGCACCGGTGGTGATGCGAACGCACTCGCCCGGCCCGACGCGGAGCCCGCGCAGCACGCCTGCATACTGCTCGCCGATCAAGCGCAGCCGGGTCGAGCCTTCCGCTGCCAGGCTGGCATGTGCGAACGCGACACCGTCCATCCGGCTGTTGTCGAACGAAGGCAGATCGATCGGGGCGTTCACGGCTTCCGCGAGTACGCGGCCGCCGGCCCGGTTGAAGGCGAGCGCCTCGACGCCCGTCCGGCGCGACTGCGCCGCCTCCCGGATCAGCGCGATGGCGTCATCGACGGCGATGCGGGAGGGATAGGACGTCACTTGCCGCGCTTGACGTGCCGGATCAGACGACGCTTCTTGGCGATCTGTTTCTCGGTCAGCACGTTCTTCTTGCCTTCGTACGGGTTGGCGCCTTCGCGGAAGATGAAACGCACCGGCGTGCCGACCAGCTTGAAGCGCTTGCGGAAGAAGTTCTCGAGATAGCGCTTGTACGACTCCGGCAGCACCTTCAGGCGCGTGCCATGCACGATGAAGGTCGGCGGATTGGCGCCGCCCGGGTGCACGTAGCGCAGTTTGGAGACGTGGCCACGGATGCTCGGCGGCGGATTGGTCTCGTACGCGATCTCCAGCGCCTTGTTGACTTCGCTGGTGCCGAATTCCTTCGTCGCCGAGGCGTGTGCGCGGTGGATCGCCTTGAACAGCTCGCGCAGACCCGAGCCATGCAATGCGGAGATGCGAACCGCCTCGGCCCATTCGACGAAGCCGAGCTTGCGGGCCAGCAGCGCTTCAGCCTGCTCGCGTTGGTAGGCGGTCAGCCCGTCCCACTTGTTGATCGCCACGACCAGCGCGCGACCGGCATCCAGCACGGCGCCCAGCACGGTCGCGTCCTGGTCGGTGACGCCTTCGATGGCGTCCAGCAACAGCACGGCCACCTGGCACTGCTCGATGGCCTGCAGCGTCTTGACCACACTGAACTTCTCGACCGCCTCCTCCACCTTGCCCTTGCGCCGCAGGCCGGCGGTATCGATCAAGCGATACTGGCGGCCATCGCGTTCCATGTCGACCGCGATGGAATCACGTGTGGTGCCGGGCACCTCGGACGCGATCATCCGCTCTTCGCCCAGCAGGCGGTTCACCAGGGTGGACTTGCCGACGTTCGGGCGACCGACGAAGGCCACGCGCATGCGGGTGGGATCCTGGTCCAGCGCCTCAGCGCTCCCCTCTTCCGGGAGCCGCTCGTGCACTTCGGCCAGCAGATCATCGATGCCCTGGCGGTGCGAAGCCGAGATCGTCGTGACATCGGAGAAGCCGTAGCGGGCGAAATCCGCCAGGGCCGTGGTTTCGTTGATGCCGTCGATCTTGTTGATGACCAGCAGCGTCGGGCGCGCGGTCTTGCGCAGCCAGGCCAGGATCTCGTCATCCAGCGCGGACGCACCTTCGCGCCCGTCGACGATGAACAGCACGAGGTCGGCCTCTTCCGCGGCGGCACGCGCCTGCCGCGCAGTCGCGCCGGCCAGCCCCTCCTCCTCACCCGCGATACCGCCTGTGTCGACCACCAGGAACGGGGCTTCCTCGTCCAGGCGGCAGACGCCGTAATTGCGGTCGCGGGTCACGCCGGGCTGGTCATGGACCAAGGCGTCGCGGCTGCGGGTCAGCGCATTGAACAGGGTGGACTTGCCGACGTTGGGACGACCGACCAGGGCTACGAGGGGCAACATGGAGAGGCAACCAGATAAAGAAGTGCGGAGCCGTGCGAAGCGGCCGCGGGGCGCCGGGGCACGCGAAGCGGCGCGGCAAGGGCGCGCCATGGTATCGGAATTGGGCCGCGCCCGCGAAAAAGGGCCGACGAGGCGGCCCTTTTCCGATCCGGCCTGGGGCGCGAAACGCCACCCCGGCAGGCGTATTACTTGAAGCCAAAGGCCGTCAGGCCGCCTTCCACGTCCTGGACGATCAGGATCCCATCGGCCACGACCGGCTTGCCGCGGATGGCCTTGCCGCCCACGCGGGCACGGCCGACGATGTCGCCGTTGTCCGTCTTCAGCCAGTGCAGGTAGCCGTCGTAGTCGCCGACCACGGCGTAATCGCCATGGATCGTCGGGGCGGTCAGCGAGCGACGCGCGAGCGTCGTGTTGGACCACAGCGAACCGCCGCTGTACTTGTCCAGCGCCCACACGGTTCCCGCTGGGTCAGAGACCAGCACCGCGCTGCTCGTCACCGCCAAGCCGCCTGCGCCACCGTTTTCGCGCTTCCACAGCGGACGGCCCGACGGGCCTTCGATAGCGATGGTTTCCTTCTTGAAACTGGTCGCGAACACCGTGGTGCCTTCCAGCACAGGAGCACCGTCGACGTCCGCCATGCGTTCCAGCTCGCTACGACCTTCCGGCGTGCCGACAGCCTGGGTCCACAGCGGACGGCCATCGTTCGCCGACAATGCCGTCAGCGTGCCGTCGTCGCTACCCGCGAACAGGACGCCGGGGCCGACGACGACCGGGGCATTGCCGCGTACGGTCAGACTGGGGAGTTCGTTGGTCCAGAACCAGCGACGCTCACCGGTTTCAGCACTCAGCGCGGACACGCGGCCATCATTGGTGCGAACGAACACCAGGCCCTGGGCGATCGCGGGTGCCGAAATCACTTCGTTGGGCACCTTGACCTGCCACTTCTCAGCACCGGTGGCGGCGTCGAGGGCAACCACCTGCCCATCGAGCGTACCCACCACGACCAGGCCCTGCCCAGCGCCGGGACCACCCGACAAACGTAGGTCCGATTTGTATTGCCATGCCTGCTTTCCGGTCTGCAGGTCGAAGGCGCGCACGCCGCCATCCACCGCCGCCGCGTAGACACGGCCGCCGTCGACCACAGGCGTCTGCTGGAGACCCAGGCGCTCCTCGCCCTTGCCGGCGTTCGCACTCCACAGCTTGGAGACGCTGACGGTCGGCGTGATGTCGACCAGCTCGGCGGGCTCGGTCGGCTTCTCATCGGCCTTACCCTTTCCGTCAAACCAGCCCTTGATGGTGCTGCAACCACCCAGCGCGGTGACCAGCACGGCGGCGGTCAGTAGACGTGCCGCGGCAGTATTCCAGGAACAACGCATCACGCGGCACCTCCCGTCTTGGGCACAGCACCGCCCGCGTGAACAAGCTTCAATTCCACGATGCGACGCTGCGGTGAGGCCACATCAAGCGTCGTCAGGGCACGCGTATAAGCGTCCTGCGCTTCCTTGGCCTTGCCCGTTGCAAACAGCGCGTCACCGCGTACTTCGAGACTGGAGGCGTCGTCGGCCTTGTCGAGCAGCTTGAGCGCTTCGTCATGCTTACCGCTGTCTATCAGCAGGCGCGCCAGGCGCAGGTTGACCAGAGGCTGCAGCGACGCATCGGGCTTCAAGCTACGCAGCGTGGCGATAGCGGCATCGCGCTCGCCCGCCTGGATCTGCGCCTTGGCCAACTGCAGGCCGGCGACATCCGCGTAGACCTCGTCGTCCTTGGCCAGCGCATCGACCGCGGTCTTGGCCTGCTTAAGATCGCCCTTCGCGAGCCCTTCGACGGCTGTCTGGTAATCCTGGTAGGCCTGCTCCTGCTTGCCCTGCTGGCTGTTCTTCCACCACTGCCAGCCGAAGATCACCGCCAGGCCGAGGGCCACGCCGCCCAACAGGCCGACGCCGTTGTTCCTCAGCCAGCTACGGACGCGTTCGCTTTGTTCGTGCTCGTCGAGCAGATCATCAATCGCCATGCGCTCTCTTGCCCCGTCTTATGCGGGGTCTTGGTCTAGGTTGGACAGACCCGTACGCGGGTCAGTCACCGACCGGCGCTAGGGAACCCTCAGAGGATACCGTAAAGCGTGCGACGTTAGCTCGCTGGAACGGCGCGAGATCCACCGTACTCCCCGCTTGCTGAACCTCGACCGCGGTCGCATCGCCCAATTTGATGCGGCCGACTTCGCCCTGTGCGTAGCGCCGTTCCTCACCCGCACGGATCAGCGCCTGCTCCAGTCTGCGACCATCGGGGGCGGTAATCTCGACCCAGCTGTCGCCCTTGAACGTCAACGACAGCCACGACGCGGCGCTGCGCGGCATCGGCGCCATGGACGCGACGATCGGGGCTGCCTGCGGGCGGGTGGCGGGTGTGGCGGACTCGCTCGTCCCCAGGGGGACGCCCGTGGCCTCAGGCACGACATCCAGCGAGGCCGTCGCGGTCTCCGGCGCGGGACCGGTGGCGGGCCGCAGCGCCATCCAGATCGGCGTCACGATCACCAGCGTCAGGACCACGTAGATGGCCCGGCGTTTGAAGCTTTCGAAGAAGTACTGAAGCGGCGGCGTATGGCCGTGGCTGACCAGTTCGGCCGGCGGCGCGACCGTCGTCTCCGCCTGGTGCAGGAACGGCTCCACGTCCACCTTGAGCAAGCGCCCGTAGCTGCGCAGCTGCCCGCGCACGAACACGGCACCACCGGACTGGTCCCACTGCCCCGCTTCCAGGGCCTGGACCACCTTGACCGGCATTTTCAGCCGCTGACTGACATCCTGTATCGACAGGCCGGCCCGCTCGCGCGCCGACCGCAGTGCATCGCCGCACCCCTGCGGCATGCCCCCACTCACCGTTTCCATCATGGCCCTGCATTTCCCCCGGTTGTGACGTCCCGCGCGTCGGGAAACTCCGCCCGAATGCGCTGAACATATCGACTGGCAGCGGCCTTGTCGCCGAGTCTTTCCTCGATCTGTGATGCGAGTTTCAACACTGCGACGGAGGCCGGCCCCGCAGCCAACCTCCGCTCGATGAAGGCTCGCGCCGGCAGGTATTGCTGCCGACGGAACTCCAGTTCGGCCATCGCGCCCAGCGCGGTCGCGTTGGATGCATCCCGTGAAAGGGCCTGCCGCAGATCCCGCTCCGCACGCTCCACCTGGCCGGTGGCCAAGGCGCAGTTGCCGGCATTGGCCAGCGCCACGTCGGGGGTACCGTAGCCCGGCGCCTGCACGGCCCGGTCGAACCAGACCAGCGACTCGGCCTGGAAGCCATTGGCGCAGAGCCAGGTGCCGTAGTTGTTCTGCATGGCGCCCTGAGCCGGCGCCAGCTCCGCGGCGCGCCGGTAGTGTTCACCGGCAGGCGCGGACTGTCCGCGACGGTCGGCCACGACGGCCAACAGGGTCATGGCATCGGCCGAGTCCGGTGCCAGCTTCAGCGCGGCCTTGGCTTCCTTCTCGGCGGTGTCGAGGTCGCCCGCCTGCAGGCGCTGCACCGAGCGCGACAGCATCATCTGCACGGACTGGCGGCGTTTCACTTCGGGACTGTCCTTGACGGAATAGTCCTGGGCGATCTGTTCGCCGTCCTTGCGCTCCATCTTGGGGCGGACGAAGGTAAGTCGACTGCAGGCCGTCGCCAGCAGGAGGGGGATCAGCAGCAGGCAGAGCGCCTTATGCCGCATCGTCGATGCCCTGTTCCTGCAGCTGGCGGCGGAACTCCGCCTGCCGTCGCGTCCGGTCCATCACCTGGCCCTTGAGCTGGCCGCAGGCTGCATCGATGTCGTCGCCACGCGTACGGCGGACCATCGTCAGCACCTGCGCATCGAGCAGCAGCTTCTGGAAGGCACGGATGTCCTCTTCCGGCGCGCGCTCGTAGCGCGTGCCCGGAAACGGATTAAAGGGAATGAGGTTGACCTTGCCCGCGTCCTTCAGCTGCGCGGCGTTGCTGAACTTGCGCATCAGTTGCGCCAACTGGCGCGCGTGCTCGGGCTGGTCGTTCACGCCCTTCATCAGCGTGTACTCGAATGTCACCGAATCGCGTTTCTTGTTCGCACGCAGGTAACGCACGCAAGACGCCATCAGTTCGGCGATCGGATATTTCTTGTTGAGCGGCACCAGCTGTTCGCGCAGCGCATCGTTGGGCGCATGCAGCGAAACCGCCAGCGACACATCGGTCTCGGTGGACAGGCGGTCGATCATCGGCACCAGGCCGGACGTCGACAGCGTGACGCGCTTGCTGGCAAGGCCATAACCCAGGTCGTCGCGCATGATGTTCATCGCGCGCACGACGTTGTCGAAGTTAAGCAGCGGCTCGCCCATTCCCATCATCACCACGTTGGTGAGGCGGCGGTTTTGCGCGGGCACGTTACCCAAATGACGGGCCGTCACCCACACCTGGCCGATGATCTCGGCGGTGGTCAGGTTGCGGTTGAAACCCTGCGTGGCAGTGGAGCAGAACGTGCAGTTGAGGCCACAACCGACCTGCGACGACACGCACAGCGTCCCGCGGCTCTTGTCGGGGATGTAGACGGTCTCGACGGCATTCTTGCCGTCCACGCCCATGCCCAGCAGCCACTTGTGGGTGCCATCGGACGAAGGCTTGTCGAACACCACCTGCGGAACGACGACTTCGGCATGTTCCTGCAGCTTCGCGCGCAAGTTCTTGCCCAGATCGGTCATCTGGTCGAAGTCGGTGACGTACCGGTGGTGGATCCACTTCATCACCTGGTGCGCGCGGAACTTCTGTTCGCCGAGCGTGCCGACGAAGAAGTGCTCCAGGCCCTCGCGGTCCAGGTCCATCAGGTTCTGTTTCGCAGACACGGGCGCGCCGATAGCCACGGACGGAGCGTCCGTGGCCAGCTTCAACTCGATCGGCGGCAGTTCGTGGCTGCTCATCGCGTGTCGCTCAGCGCGCGAACACTTCGGTCGCGGCGAAGAAGTAAGCGATCTCGATGTTCGCGTTCTCGACCGAATCCGAACCGTGCGCAGCATTGGCGTCGATGGAGTCGGCGAAGTCGGCGCGGATCGTGCCCGGCGCAGCGTCCTTCGGATTGGTGGCGCCGAGGATGTCGCGATGCTTCAGCACGGCGTTCTCGCCTTCCAGGACCTGGATGGCGACCGGGCCGGAGATCATGAACTCGACAAGCGCGTTGAAGAACGGACGCTCGCGGTGCACGGCGTAGAAGCCTTCCGCTTCACGACGCGACAGGTGCTTCATCTTCGAGGCGACGATCTTCAGACCGTTCTTTTCGAAACGCGCATAGATTTCGCCGATGACGTTCTTTGCGACGGCATCGGGCTTGACGATCGACAGGGTGCGCTCCAGCGCCATGGGGATTCTCTCCGTTGGGCGGGCCACTTACGGCCCAAGGTTAACATGAAAAACCCGCGTCGAAACGCGGGCTTAGACTAGAAAGCGTAGCGAGATTCTAACGTACCGCGGACCGGTTTGCAGCCCTGCCCCGGGCCGATGCTGCAAAGCAGCATGACTTGCCCCAACCCACCCCTGACAATGAGTCAAACAAGCGTTTGATTCAGTGCCGGAGGGGCCATGGGCAACACCACGCATTTCTCGACCAAGGAACGGATCCTCGGGGCGGCCGAAGAGCTGTTCGCCCAGCATGGCTTCGCGGGCACGTCGTTGCGCCAGGTCACCAGCCGCGCGGACGTCAACATCGCCGCGGTCAACTACCACTTCGGCAGCAAGGAGAACCTCGTCAACGAGGTGTTCCGCCGCCGGATGGACGACATGACCGCCGCCCGCCTCTCGCAGCTGGACAAGGCGCTGGCCGAACACCCGGGCGAACTGGCCCCGATCCTCGCGGCGTTCGTCGAGCCCGCCCTGGCCCTGGCCCAGGACCGCCACGGCGGCGGCGCCTTCGTGCGCGTGATCGCGCGCGCCTACGCCGAGAAGAACGATGGCCTGCGTCAGTTCCTGTCCGACCACTACGGCCACGTCCTGCGCGAGTTCGGCAAGGCCATCGCCGCCTGCGTGCCGGGGCTGAGCAAGGAAGAGCTGTACTGGCGGCTGGATTTCTTCTCCGGCGCACTGACCTACGCCATGGCCGATTTCGGCCTGATCAAGCGCCCCACGGGCGTCACGGAAGCGGCGCATCGTGAGCGCGCCGCCCGCGAACTCATTCGCTTCGCCGAGGCCGGCCTGCGTGCCGACCATGTCTGAAACCCCTGTAATCCAAGGAAATTCCATGTCCAATCCATTGCTTGTACGCAAGGCGGCCGTGCTGGGTGCCGGCGTGATGGGCGCGCAGATCGCCGCGCACCTGACTAACGCCGGCGTCGACACGGTGCTGTTCGATCTGCCCGCCAAGGACGGTCATCCGGATGGCGTCGTGCAGAAGGCCATCGCCAACCTGGGCAAGCTCAGCCCTGCCCCGCTGGCCAGCAAGGCACTGGCCGAGGCGATCACGCCGGCCAACTACGAGACCGGCCTGGAGCACCTCAAGGGCTGCGACCTGATCATCGAGGCGATCGCCGAGCGGATGGACTGGAAGCAGGACCTGTACAAGAAGATCGCCCCGTTCGTGGCGGATCATGCGGTCCTGGCCAGCAACACGTCGGGCTTGGGAATCAACAAGTTGGCGGAGGTTCTTCCGGAACAGCTTCGCCATCGTTTCTGTGGCGTGCACTTCTTCAACCCGCCCCGCTACATGCACCTGGCCGAGCTCATCCCGGCCAAGTCCACAGACAAGGCGGTGCTGGAAGGCCTTGAGACTTTCCTGACGACGACGCTCGGCAAGGGCGTGGTCTACGCCAAGGACACGCCGAACTTCATCGGCAACCGGATCGGCGTGTTCTCGATCCTTGCCACCGCGCACCACACCGGCGAGTTCAAGCTCGGCTTCGACGAAGTGGACGCCGTCACCGGCCCGCTGATCGGTCGCCCGAAGTCCGCCACCTACCGTACCTCCGACGTGGTCGGCCTGGACACTATGGCCCACGTCATCAAGACCATGGCCGACACGCTGCCCGACGATCCGTGGCACGCCTATTTCAAGTCGCCGACATGGCTGGAGGCGTTGATCGCCAAGGGCGCCCTGGGCCAGAAGACCGGCGCCGGCATCTTCCGCAAGGTCGGCAAGGACATCGTGGTCCTCGACCTGGAGAAGCAGGACTACCGCCCCTCCGACCGCACCGCGGCACCCGAGGTAGTCGAGATCCTGAAGATCAAGAACCCGGCCGAGAAGTTCGCCAAGCTGCGCGAAAGCCCGCACCCGCAGGCGCAGTTCCTGTGGGCGGTGTTCCGCGACCTGTTCCACTACAGCGCCTACCACCTGGCCGACATCGCCGAGACCGCACGCGACGTCGACCTGGCCATCCGCTGGGGCTACGGTTGGTCGCTGGGGCCTTTCGAGACCTGGCAGGCCGCCGGCTGGAAGCAGGTGGCGCAGTGGATCGCCGACGACATCGTCGCCGGCAAGACCATGAGCAGCGCCCCGCTGCCGAACTGGGTGTTCGACGGCCGCAACGGCGTGCATGGCGCCGAGGGCAGCTACAGCCCGGCCCGCAATGCCCTGCTGCCGCGCTCCTCGCTGGACGTTTACGCGCGTCAGCGTTTCCCGGACCCGCTGCTGGGTGAAGCCTTCGCCCCGGGCGAAACCGTGTTCGAGAACGACGGCGTCCGCCTGTGGACCGACGGCGACGGCATCGGCGTGATCAGCTTCAAGACCAAGATGCACACCGTCTCCGACGCAGTCCTGGCCGGCGTACAGGAATCGGTCGCGATCGCCGAGCGTCGCTTCAAGGGCCTGGTGATCTGGCAGCCGAAGGAGCCGTTCTCCGCCGGTGCCGACCTGGCCGGTGCGCTGGGCGCGCTGCAGGCCGGCAAGATCGCCGAGTTCGAAGCGATGGTGGCCAATTTCCAGGCCACCAGCCAAGCCATCAAGTATTCGCTGGTACCGGTCGTGGCAGCCGTGCGCGGCCTCGCGCTGGGCGGTGGCTGCGAGTTCCAGATGCACAGTGCGCGCACTGTCGCCCACCTGGAAAGCTACATCGGCCTGGTGGAAGCGGGCGTCGGCCTGCTGCCGGCCGGTGGCGGCCTGAAGGAGCTCGCCGTGCGCGCCTCGCAGGCGGCCGGCCCGGGTGGCGACGTGTTCGCCGAACTGAAGAAGACGTTCGAGACCGTGGCGATGGCCAAGGTGTCGGCCTCCGCCGTCGAAGCCAAGGAACTGGGCCTGATGCGCGCGGGCGACAAGGTCGCCTTCAATGCCTATGAGCTGCTGCACATCGCCAAGCAGGAAGCGTTGGCGCTGGCCGAAACCGGCTACCGCCCGCCCCTGCCGGCGCGGCGCATCCAGGTGGCCGGCGACGTCGGCATCGCCACCTTCAAGATGATGCTGGTGAACATGCTGGAAGGCCGCTTCATCAGCCCGTACGACTACGAGATCGCCGTGCGCATCGCCACCGTGCTATGCGGTGGTGAGGTCGACCGCGGGTCGGTGGTCGACGAGGAGTGGCTGCTCAAGCTGGAACGCAAGCACTTCGTCGAACTGGCGCAACAGGAAAAGACCCAGGCCCGCATCGCGCACATGCTGAAGACCGGCAAGCCGCTGCGTAACTGACCGACGACACAGGACACCGAGACATGAGCAAGCAAGTACAAGAAGCCTATATCGTCGCCGCCACCCGCACCCCGGTCGGCAAGGCGCCCAAGGGCGTGTTCCGCAACACCCGCCCGGACGACATGCTGGCGCACGTGCTGAAGTCGGTTGTGGCGCAGGCGCCTGGCATCGACCTCAACCGCATCGATGACGCCATCATCGGCTGTGCGATGCCGGAGGCCGAGCAAGGCATGAACGTGGCGCGCATCGGCCTGCTGCTGGCGGGCCTGCCGAACACGATCGCCGCGCAGACCATCAACCGCTTCTGCTCGTCCGGCCTGCAGGCCGTGGCGATGGCGGCGGACCAGATCCGCCTCGGCAACGCCGACCTGATGCTGGCCGGCGGCACCGAGAGCATGAGCATGGTGCCGATGATGGGCAACAAGATCGCGATGGCGCCGAGCGTGTTCGACAACGACCACGTGGCCATCGCCTACGGCATGGGCATCACCGCCGAGAAAGTGGCCGAGGAGTGGAAGATCTCGCGCGAGGACCAGGACGCCTTCGCCGTCGCCTCGCACCAGAAGGCCCTGGCCGCGCAGGCCGCGGGCGAGTTCAGGGACGAGATCAGCCCGTACGAAGTGATCTCGCGCCAGCCCGACCTCGCCGGCAACGCCGTGCGCCTGAAGAAGCTGTTGGTGGAACAGGATGAAGGCCCGCGCGCGGACACCTCGCTGGAAGGCCTGGCCAAACTGCGTACCGTGTTCCGCAACCCGCAGTTCGGTGGCACCGTCACCGCGGGCACCTCGTCGCAGATGAGCGACGGCGCGGCCGGCGTGCTGTTGGCCTCGGAGCAGGCGATCAAGGACTACGGCCTGACCCCGCTGGCCCGCTTCGTCAGCTTCTCGGTGGCCGGCGTGCGTCCCGAAGTGATGGGCATTGGCCCGATCGCCGCGATTCCGAAGGCGCTCAAGCAGGCTGGCCTGACCAAGGACCAATTGGACTGGATCGAGCTCAACGAAGCCTTCGCCGCGCAGGCGCTGGCGGTGATCCGCGACAGCGAATTGGATCCTTCAAAGATCAATCCGCTGGGCGGCGCGATCGCCCTCGGCCATCCGCTGGGCGCCACCGGCGCCATCCGCACCGCCACGATCGTGCACGGCATGCGTCGCCAGCAGAAAAAGTACGGCATGGTGACCATGTGTATCGGCACCGGCATGGGCGCGGCGGGCATCTTCGAATCGCTCTGATCCCGCGACGAGGCACTCTCGACATGGCGCCGCAAGGCGCCATGTTTGTTTGGGCTCAAGCCAGCCGGGCGCCGTTCGGTACCGGGCGCTCCACTGTCGTCACCACGACGCCGGCCTCCGTGTGGAAGCCCGTCAGCAGGAATTCGGAGAGGAAAGGCCCCACCTGCTTGGGCGGGAAATTGATGACGCCGACGATCTGTTTGCCGACCAGGTCCTCGATCGCGTAGAGCGCGTGGATCTGCGCACTGGTCTTGCGGACGCCATGGGGGCCAAAGTCCACCCACACCTTCCACGCCGGCTTGCGCGCCTCAGGGAACGGCTCCACGCGCACCACAGTACCGGCGCACAGATGGACTTTCTCGAAGTCCGTCCAGCTGATGTCCTTGCTGTCCACCGTTAGCCTCCCCTTGCCCGTTCGCGCCCGTCTTTCCACGCATCCTTGGACTCCGCCCACCAATAGCCCAGTTGCGCCCCCAGGAAACCGGCTGGTTTCAACGCCGACACGAGACCGTAGTCGGCGAATTCGCGCCACTGTGGGTCATCGTGCGCGATGGCGGCGGCCAGGACTTCGCCTGCGAACGTGGTGGGCGCCACGCCGTGGCCGCCGAAGGCCTGCGCCAGCCATAAGCCGGGCTCGAGCTGGCCGATCTGCGGCATCTGGTGACGCGCATAACTCATCAAACCCGACCAGGCGTAGTCGATGCCGATGCCGTCCAATTGCGGGAACACCTTCAACATGTCCCGATAAAGCAGGCGCCGCACGGCCGCTGGCGACCGATCCAGCACGGAAATCCGCCCTCCCCACAGGATGCGGGTGTCTGGCAGAGGCCGGTAGTAATCGAAGGCGAAGCGGGTGTCGTAGATGGCGGCGCCAGTGCGCAGGACTTCCGACAGGCGATCGCCCAGCGGCGCGGTCACCATGACGTAGGTGGCGATCGGCAATACCGCGGCATCGACGCGCGCGCGCAGGCCGGCCAGGTAGCCACCGCATGCGAGGACCACATGTTGCGCCTCGACCTCGCCTTCGGGCGTGCGGACGCGCCACGCCTCGCCCACACGCTCAAGCGAGCGCGCAGGCGACGCGGTATGCACCGCCACGCCCGCCTCCGTGGCGGCCCGCGCAAGACCCAACGCGTAGTTCAAGGGATGGATATGAAATCCCTGCGGCTCGAACAAACCGTCGTGATAGCGGGTCGAGTTGACCTGCGCACGCAACTGATCGCGCGACCACCAGGCCCACTGCGTGTCGTAGTGTTCGGCGAGCAACGCCTGTCGCTCGCGCAGCACCGCATCGTCCTTGAACCAGTTCGCCCAGATGACGCCCTGCTCCGTCGGCTCGCAGTCGATCCGATAGCGCGTGATCCGCTCACGAATAAGTTCGACCGCCTGGATCGTGCCGCCATACAAGGCCTTCGCACGCGGGGCGCCCAACTCCCTCAGGAGCGCTTCCTCGCCGCGCGAGAAGCCGCCGAAGACGAAGCCCCCGTTGCGCCCGGACGCGCCAAAACCTGGCGCCTTGGCCTCCAGTACGACGACATCGCGCGTACCGCGCTCCGCCAGGCCGAGGGCTGTGTTCAAACCAGCGAAACCGCCGCCAATGATGCAGACGGCCGCTTCGCGACGCCCTCGGAGGGGTTCGTGCGGCAGGGACGGCGTAGCCGTTGCCAGGTAATAACTGGAGGCAGGTTCTGACATCGCGGACGGGATTATGGCGCTTTACTCCCGTCCGCGACGATGCCCGCGCGAGGTTACTGCAAGTCCCTCACACCCAGTTCGCTCAGCGCGTTCTGCATGGTGTCGCGCGCCGCATCACTGAGCTTTTCGTGGTCCAGTGCGTAACGGATGGTGGCTTCGATCAACCCGATATGCGTGCCGCAGTCGAAACGGGTGCCTTGGAAGCGATACGCGTGCACGGGCTTTTCCTGCAGCAACTGCGCGATGCCATCGGTCAGCTGGATCTCACCACCCGCGCCCGGCGTCGTGTTCTCGAGCAGTTCGAAGATGCGACCGTCCAGTACATAGCGTCCGACCACGGCCAGCGTGCTGGGCGCGTCTTCCGGCTTGGGCTTCTCGACGATGGCCCCGATCCGCCCTTCGCGCCCATTGAAGGACTCGGTGGCCACGATGCCGTAACTGCCGGTCTGTTCCGGCGCGACGTCCTGCACCGCGATGACGCTGGCACCGGAACGTTCGGCCGCATCCGCCATCTGCTTCAGCGCGCCCGGCCCACGGTTCCAGATCAGATCGTCAGGAAGCAGTACCGCGAAAGGCTCATTGCCGACGATCGGCTTGGCGCATAGCACCGCGTGCCCCAGGCCCAAGGCTTCGGCCTGGGTCACGAACACGGCCCGCACATGGGGCGGCAGCACGTTGCGGACCAGGTCGAGCTGTTCGCTCTTGCCCGCCCGCTCGAGCTTCTGCTCAAGCTCGTAGGCCTTGTCGAAATAGTCGGCCACCGCATGCTTGTAGCGGTTGGTGACGAAGATCAGCGTGTCGCAGCCGGCCTCGATCGCTTCATCGACCGCGTACTGGATCAGCGGCCGATCGATGATCGGCAGCATCTCCTTGGGAACAGTCTTGGTGGCGGGCAGGAAGCGGGTGCCGAGCCCCGCGACGGGGAACACGGCCTTGCGGATACGGGTGGAGGTCATCGAGTCCTGCGAGCATCACGGCCTGGGAAGACCACGATGTTAGCGGATGTCTCGTCATGATCATTTGACAAGGGCGTGAACTCCGGCACGGCGACCCGCAGCACTTCCCCCAGTTCGGTCGTGTCGTAGCGCGCATGGGCGGCCCGCAGGCGCTGCATCGCCAGATCGATGAACTCCGGCGAAACGTCTCGCGCGAAGGCCTTCATGATCTTGGAGTGCGACGTCGGCTGGTAGCGCTCATCGGCGTGGAAGAGCGTTTCATGCAGCTTCTCGCCCGGGCGGAGTCCCGTGTAGACGATGGCGATATCGCGCCCCGGCTGTTTGCCCGCCAGGCGGATCATCTGCTCAGCCAACAGGCGGATCGGCACCGGATCGCCCATGTCGAGCGTATAGATCGACGCGTGGGCCGCACCCGACGCCGCCTGCAGGATCAGCTGGCAGGCCTCGGGAATCGTCATGAAGTAACGGGTCACCTCGGGATCGGTCACGGTGACCGGCCCGCCCTTGCGGATCTGGTCGCGGAACAGCGGTACGACGCTGCCCGCCGAATCCAGCACGTTGCCGAAACGGACGGTCACGTACCGCGTGCTGGAACGTGCATCGTCCAGTGCCTGGCAGGCCATTTCCGCCAGGCGCTTGGTTGCACCCAGCACATTGACCGGATCCACGGCCTTGTCCGTGGAAATCAGCACGAACGTCGCCACGCCTGCTTCACGGCACGCGCGCGCCACCGTCTCTGTCGCCAGTACGTTATTGCCGACCGCCTCACGCAGGTGGCCTTCCAGCAGGGGCACCTGCTTATAAGCGGCCGCGTGGAAGACGGCATCGGGTTCGGCGATGCGCAACGCATGCGCGATCACCGCCGGGTCACCACAGTTGCCCAGGACCGGCAGCACCTCGAGATCCGGGAACGCCCGACGCAGGTCACCCTGGATCGTAATCAGGGCAAGTTCGTCGATTTCGACCAGCGCGATCCGCTGCGCGCCGTGCCGTGCACACTGCCGACATAGCTCCGAGCCGATCGAACCGCCCGCACCGGTCACCATGACCGTACGGCCGCCCAGCCAGCCGCGGATGAGCTTCCAGTCCGGGGTCACCGACTTACGGCCCAACAGATCCTCGATCGCGACCTCCTTGAGGTCGCCCGGCATCGACTGCCCTTCAAGCACGTTGACCAGGCGAGGCACCATGCGGAACGGCAAACCCGTGCTCTCGCAGATCGCGACCACCCGCTGCATCGCGGGCGCGTCCAGCGAGGGCATCGCGATCACCAACATGCGGGCAGCGGTCTCACGTGCAACCGCAGCGGCATCTTCCAGCCCCCCCAGGACGGGGACGCCTTGAAGCTTCGAGCCGCGCAAGCGTGCTGCATCGTCGAGGAAGGCCACCGGATAGTAGACGCCGGTCCGGCGCAGTTCACGGACCAGTGCTTCGCCCGCGCGCCCCGCGCCCATGATCAGCACCCGGGACGCGCTTTCGTTCGTCCGCTGCACCTGGCTGTCTTTCCAGGCCCGGTAAGCGAGTCGCGGCAGTCCCAGAAAGCCCACCAGCGCAAACGGGTAGAAGCCCAGCACAGCTCGGGGTGTGGAGCCGAACCGATTGTAGAAGAACAAACCGAGCACGACGCCCAGAAAGCCCAGCGCACACGCCTTCACGATGTTCCAGAGGTCCGGCAGGCTGGCGAACCGCCACAGCCCCCGGTAAAGCCCCATCCACCAGAACACCACGCCCTGCGCCACCAGCACGATGGCGATCTCGTTGGACCAGAGGGGGAATTCGGGACCATGGGCCAGCATCGCGTAGCGCACGCGGTGAAGGACCTGCCAGCAGACCCACACCATGGCCAGATCATGGGCGGCCACCAGGGCGCGGGGTATCCAGCTACTTACTCGGTCCCGCCAGGATTCCATCAGATCCTTCTCCAGATACTAGTCGCGCCATCCCCTGCGCAGTAAGACCCACAACACGCCACCGACGCCGTAAATGCCTGCCACGACAGCCGCTGCTGTTCCAAACGTCGTATTCGGCAATGTGAAGCTTAACAATAAGGTAACGCTACCGAACACGAAATAAATCACGGTTACAGTGGCGTGACCGACCCTGCGGGCCGCCCATTGGTACAGGTGGCTGACATGGGGGGTCCACCAGCGTTCGCCGCGCAGCATGCGCCACGCCAATGTGAAGCCGGCGTCGACAAGAAAGGCGCACAGCGGAAGCAGTACCAGCGGCATGACAGCGCGAGGCGCGGCAACAAAGGATGTCGTCGCCAGCATCGCCAGCGTGTAGCCGAGCGCGCCGCTGCCCACATCTCCCAGGAAGATGCGCGCGCGAGGGAAGTTGAAGGGCAGGAAGCCAGCACAGGCGGCGAACAAGGCCCAGGCCACCCAGGACACGCCCCCGCCCGCCGGCATGAGCGCGGCGTAGGCCAGCGCGGCCAGCCACGCCTGACTGGCCGCCAGGCCGTTGATGCCATCCATGAAGTTCCAGACGTTGACGAGCGCCATCGCCGCCAGGAAGGCAAAGGCCGCGTAGCCAGGAGTGGCCGTGGCCGACAGTACCCCGAGCGCCAGCAGCCCCGCGGCCATGGCCTGCACGCCCAGGCGCAGCCAGGGTGAGAGTGGCCGATGGTCGTCCCACCAGCCGATGCCGGCAACGATCACCAGGCCGGGGACGAAGCTCCAGAGCAGCCAGCGATCATCGGAAGACTGGAGGCCCGTGACCAGGCCGGCCAGCACCACCATTGCCACGATCGCGATGCCCCCTCCCCTCGGCGTAGGCACCGAGTGACTGCGCCTTTCGCCCGGCTGGTCCATGAGGTTGCCCTTGAGGGCATAGCGCCGGGCCCACCAAGTCCCGATGGCCGCACCTGCGAAGTGCAGCAGCAGCCAGACGGGCAGTGCCGGCATCAGACCACCGCGTAGTTGAGCAGCGGCTTGATCGTGCCCCATTCCTTGCAGCTGGGACATTGCCAGTGGTGCGTGCGCGCACCGAAGCCGCAGCGCGTGCACCGGTAACTGGGGTTGCGCACCAGCAACTGGTCGGTGATGTGCTTGAGATCGTTGAGCGTGGCATTAGCGTCTGCGCCCTCGGCCAGGGTCAGGTCGATCAGCGCCGCCTCACCACGCACGGAGGGCCGGTCCTTGAGCTGGCGCGCGAGATAAGCACGTGCGGCGGCCACACCGTCCTGGCGCTCGACCAGCTTCGTCAACGCCAGCACCGGGGCGATGCCCCGGTAGTGCTCGCACATCTCCGAAAGGAACGCGCGGGCACCCGACAGGTCACCAACCTGGTCATAGCTGGCCAGCAGGCTGGGCAATACTTCCGGCAGGTAGTCGGGATCGTGCCGCGCGGCACGCTCGAACGCGCGGATCGCCGCCTCGGCGTTGCCAGCATCGGATTCGATCCGACCCTCGATGATGCCGGCACGCACGCTGCCCGCATCCGCTTCATACGCGCGCGCAACAGCGGCGCGGGCGGCGTCGATGCTGTTCGCCGTGCGCTGCCGTTCGGCCAGCTCGCATTCGAACTGGGCCACCAGCTTGCCCATCGGCTCGCCGGTGACTTCTTCATAGCGACGCGCGTTGTCGATGGCCTTTTCCCAATCGCGCTCGGCCTGGTAGATGCCGATCAGGTGCTTCAGTGCCTGGGGCGCGCGCTGGTCGATGCGCGCCAGATCGCTGAAGACCGTTTCCGCACGGTCCAGCAGGCCGGACCGCATGTAGTCCTCGCCCAGTGCTAGCAGCGCCTGCACCTTCTGCTGGTCGTTGAGATCGGGCCGCTGCACCAGCCCTTGGTGCAGGCGGATGGCGCGATCCACTTCCCCACGACGACGGAACAGGTGACCCAGCGCGACCTGGGTCTCGAAGGTTTCCTTGTCCAACTCGGCGATATGCAGGAACAACTCGATCGCCTTGTCGGGCTGCTCGTTGAGCAGATAGTTCAGGCCACGGAAGTACGTGCTTGAGAGGCGGCTGACCTGAGTGTCGCCGTGGCGTTGGCCACCGCGACGCCCGATGATCCAACCACTGAGCGCGGCTAGCGGAAGGAACAGGAAGAACCAGAACCACTCGGTAAGGAAGGCCATGACTCAGGCACCGGCGTCCGAGGCGACGCCTGCGGGCGCAGACGACGCGCGGGTTGCCTTGCGCAGTTTCGCGTACAACGGCCAGACGACGGTCGCAACGACGATCAGTCCACCGATCACCACGCCCAGCAGCAACGACAGCATGATGCCAACGCCGGATGAGGTCTGGAATTCGGAGAAGACGAGCTTGAGGGTGATCGGCTGCGTGTTGAGGACGCCGATGATGAGTCCGTAGGCCAGGAACAGCAGCGCAACGACCAGGCGGAAGGTATTCATCGGGCGACTCCGTGCAGGACGGCGCCTAGCTTAACGGAGACGGCGCGGAACGACACGCGCCCAGGGACTTCCGGCTTACTCGCCGGCTTCCTCGATCGGCGTGACGTCGCTGACGCGTTCGCGCAGCTCCTTGCCGGGTTTGAAGTGGGGCACGTGCTTCGCCGGCAACGCGACGGACTCGCCGGTCTTGGGATTACGGCCCATGCGGGGCGGACGATAGTGCAGCGAGAAACTGCCGAAACCGCGGATCTCGATCCGGTCGCCCTGCGACAGGGCACCCCCCATCATTTCCAGCAGGGACTTCACGGCAAGGTCGACATCCTCGGCCTTGAGGTGGGGCTGGCGGCGGCTCAGGATTTCGATGAGTTCGGACTTGGTCATCGGCTGGGGATCGGAGCGGATGTACCCGCACCGGCCCGGGCGAACCCGGGCCGGCGGGGGGACTGTACTGCTAGGAGTAGAACGACGGGCAGCCGATTACTCGGACTTGCCGCCATCCAGCTGTGCACGCAGCAGCGCGCCCAGGCTGGTGGTACCGGTGGCGGCTTCCGCGGCGCCCTTGTTGTACTCGGCCAGCGCTTCGGCGGTCTCGGCTTCGTCCTTCGCCTTGATCGACAGCTGCAGGGTGCGACCCTTGCGGTCCATGCCGATGAACTTGGCTTCGACCTTGTCGCCGACCTTCAGGTGCTGGCTGGCATCGTCCACGCGGTCGTAGCTGATGTCGCGCGCCGAAACGTAGCCTTCGATGCCGTCGGCCAGTTCGATCGTGGCGCCCTTGGCATCCACTTCCTTCACCGTGCCTTCGACCTTCGAGCCCTTCGGGTGCGAGGCCATGTACTGACCGAACGGGTCCTGCTCCAGTTGCTTGACGCCCAGGCTGATGCGCTCGCGCTCCGGGTCGACGGCCAACACCACGGCATCCAGGTTGTCGCCCTTCTTGAAGTTGCGCACAACGTCTTCGCCGGTGGTGTTCCAGCTGATGTCCGACAGGTGGATCAGGCCATCGATGCCGCCGTCCAGGCCGATGAAGATGCCGAAGTCGGTGATCGACTTGATCTGGCCCGACACCTTGTCGCCCTTCTTGTGGGTGGCCGCGAAGGTTTCCCACGGATTGGCGGCGACCTGCTTCATGCCCAGCGAGATGCGGCGGCGCTCTTCATCCACGTCCAGCACCATCACTTCGACTTCGTCACCGACCTGCACGACCTTGGACGGGTTGACGTTCTTGTTGGTCCAGTCCATCTCGGACACGTGCACCAGGCCTTCGACGCCCGGCTCGATCTCGACGAACGCGCCGTAATCGGTGACGTTGGAGACCTTGCCGAACACGCGGCTGTTGGCCGGGTAACGGCGGGCGATGTTGTCCCACGGATCCTCGCCCAGCTGCTTCAGGCCCAGCGAGACGCGGTTGCGCTCACGGTCGTACTTCAGCACGCGGACGTCCAGCTCCTGGCCGACTTCCACGACTTCGGACGGATGACGCACGCGCTTCCAGGCCATGTCGGTGATGTGCAGCAGGCCGTCGATGCCACCCAGGTCGACGAACGCGCCGTAGTCGGTGAGGTTCTTGACCACACCCTTCAGCACCACGCCTTCCTGCAGCTTGTCCATCAGCTGCTCGCGCTCTTCCGAATGCTCGCTCTCGACCACCGCACGGCGGGAGACGACCACATTGTTGCGCTTGCGATCCAGCTTGATGAGCTTGAACTCCAGCTCCTTGCCTTCCAGGTAGCCCGGGTCGCGCACGGGGCGCACATCGACCAGCGAGCCCGGCAGGAACGCGCGGACGTCCTTGATGTCGACAGTGAAACCACCCTTGACCTTGCCGCTGATGCGGCCGGTGATGGTTTCGTTCTTCTCCAGGGCCTGCTCCAGCTCGTCCCACACCATGGCGCGCTTGGCCTTCTCGCGCGAGAGGACGGTTTCGCCGAAGCCGTTCTCGATCGAGTCGAGGGCCACCTTCACTTCGTCGCCCACGCCCACGTCGATTTCGCCGGCGTCGTTCCGGAACTGTTCGATCGGCACGATGCCTTCGGACTTCAGGCCGGCGTTGATCACCACCACGTCGTTGCGGACTTCCACGACGACGCCAGTGACGATGGCGCCCGGCTTCAGCTTGGCCAGTTGGGTCTGGCTCTGTTCAAACAGTTCGGCAAATGATTCGGTCATTGAAAAATACTCGGTTGATGACACAGACCGGCACACGCGAATGCGGACGGTCCACCCGTTGTCGGCCTGCGCGGGATGCGTATGGCCGTGAGTGTTGTGGTTGGATGACCACCGGAGGATTCCGGCGGGCCTTCTGCAGCGCGTGAACTAACGCGTGCGCGCCGGCACCAGGGCCAGCACGCGTTCGACGACGGCGTCGATGCCGAGACCGGTGGTGTCGATGTGGACGGCGTCGTCGGCCGGCCTCAGGGGCGCCACCGTGCGCTGGGCGTCACGGGCGTCACGAGCGAGGATCTCGCGCAGCAGACCGTCGATTGTGACGGAAACCCCTTTGTCTTTCAACTGCTTATACCGCCTTTCGGCGCGCTCCTCGGCGCTGGCGGTCAGGAACACCTTGTACGGGGCGTCCGGGAAGATCACCGTGCCCATGTCCCGCCCGTCCGCCACCAGCCCCGGCGCCTGCCGGTAAGCACGCTGGCGCTCCTTCAGGGCGGCCCGGACCTCCGGGATGGCCGCGATGGCCGATGCCAGCGCGCCGGTCGTTTCCAGACGAAGCTCGTCGGTTGCGTCCAGATCGTCGACGATCACGCGCAATCCCGCCTCGGTCTCACGGAAACCGACCCGGGTATCGAAGGCGCAGCGGACGAGCGCCGCCGGGTCAGACACATCCAGGTCGGCCCAGCTGGCGGCCACGCCGACCGCCCGGTACAGGGCACCCGAGTCTAGGTAATTCCAGCCCAATCGAGATGCGGCAATCCGACTGACGGTCCCCTTGCCTGCGCCGGAAGGGCCATCGATGGTCAGGACGGGGGCTAGGTCGGACATGCGGGCTTCCAGGGGACGGATGCGCCATTATGGACGCTCGCCGACGCCGACGCCGACGGGCCTCGGGACCACCTTCCTGGCCACGCTATGCAACCGCTTGATCCGGCTATGGAATTGCCGTTAGAATGTCGGGCTTCGCTTCACCCCATACATTTTACGCCGAGGTTTCAACTCATGAAGGTCCTGTCCTCCCTGAAGTCGGCGAAGGCCCGTCACCGCGACTGCAAGGTGGTCCGCCGCCGCGGCAAGGTCTTCGTGATTTGCAAGTCCAACCCCCGCTTCAAGGCGCGTCAGCGCTAAGAACGGCCCGCCTGCCCGGCCGCCCACGGTGGCCCAGGCAACGCTCAGAAAGCTGCCGCAAGGCGGCTTTTCTGTTTCTGGCCATTCGCTGCGCGGGCGCATGGCGACTCGAGGGCCCATCCGACCCTTCTGATTCCTTGCGGCGCGGCGGCTTTTTGTGTTCGTCCTTTTGTTATAAAAGGCAGGTCACCTAGGGGAACCCAACCATGAGCCGTCGCGTCCTTGCCCTGCCCTTGATCGCCCTGCTCGGCCTGTCCGGCCCGGCACTGGCCGACACCCTGCTTGTCGAGCGTGCGCAGGAAAAGCCAGCATCAGCCGCGCCCGTCCGTGGCCAGTCTGCGGCCGACGTGGAAGCCCGCTTCGGCGCCCCGCAGCAAAAGCTCGAGCCGCGCGGTGGCCAGAAGCGCCAGTGGCCGGTGATTCATCGCTGGGTGTACCCGGGTTTCACCGTATACTTTGAGAAGAGCCGCGTCATCGACGTGGTGCTCAACAAGGCCAGCGCCGAGGAAATCGGCCCGAAGCCGCCCATCCGCTGACACCCGCGCGGCGCAGCCGCGACATTGATGCCATGACCGATGCCTTTCGCTTCCCCGCGGAGTGGGAACCCCAATCCGCGGTCCTGATCGCGTGGCCGCACGCCGAGACCGACTGGGCTGATCGCCTGGCGGACGTGGAAGAAACCTACGTGGCCCTGGTCGCCGCGATCACCCGGTTCCAGCCGGCGGTGATCTGCGTAGCCGACGATGATCTGCAGACCTATGCCGAAGCGCGCCTGCGCTCGGCGCGCGTGGACATGGAAAAAGTGCGCTTCGTCCCGGCCGAGTACGACGACACCTGGCTGCGCGACTCCGGCCCCATCACGCTGCGCGACGGGCAGCGCTTCAAGCTGCTGGATTTCCGTTTCACCGGGTGGGGCGGCAAGTACGAGGCCAGCCGCGACGATCGCCTGGTCGGTGAGCTGTCCGGCATGCAGTTGTTTCATAACTATTTCGTCCAAAGCATTGATTTTGCTTTGGAAGGTGGCGCCATCGAGACCGATGGCGCTGGCACCCTGCTGACCACCTGGCAGTGCCTGCACGAGCGCCATCCCGATGCGACCCGCGAGGAGCTGACCAGCAAGCTGGCCGGCTGGCTGAAGCAGCGGCGTGTGCTTTGGCTGGACCATGGCTACCTGGAGGGCGATGACACCGACGCCCATATCGACACCCTGGCCCGCTTCGCGCCGGATGACGCCATCGTCTACCAGGCCTGCGATGACGCCTCGGACGCGCACCACGCCGAGTTGCAGGCCATGGCGGCCGACATCGCCGCGCTGCGCACGGCCGAGGGCAAGCCCTACCGGACGTTCCCTTTGCCATGGGCCCAGCCGGTGATCGATAACGGGCGCCGGCTCGCGGCGTCGTACGCGAACTACCTGATCATCAACGGCGCCGTGCTGATGCCGGCTTATGGCGACCCTGCCGACGACGCGGCCGCTGCGGTGTTGGAGGAGGCGTATCCGGACCGCGACATCGTGCAGGTGCCATGCCGTGCGCTGATCTGGCAGAACGGCAGCTTGCACTGCATCACGATGCAGTTGCCCGCCGGCCTGCTGGGCTGATTACCGCCACGACTCGTGGCACCGTGACATCAGTTGGGCGCAGATTGAACGTTTCGTTTACATCCTGCGCGCACTGATCCCCGATAACGACCGTTTCCCTTGAAGGAGACGGCCGTGTACACACGACGCAAGTTCCTGACCACCTCCGCCATCGCGGCCGCCGGCATCGGCCTGGTCGCGTGCCGGGACGCCGCCCAGGCACAAGCCCCCGCCACCGGGGCGTCGAACGCCCTTGCCGGACCGTTGAACACGCGCATCATTCCCTCGACCGGCGAAAAGATTCCGGTGATCGGCATGGGCACCTCGGGCAGTTTCGAAGTCGGCCAGAGCGCGGCCGAGCAAGACCCGCTACGCGAAGTCCTGAAGCGCTTCTTTGCCGCTGGCGCCACCCTGATCGACACCGCGCCCACCTACACCGTCGCCGAAGACGTGATGGGCGCGCTGCTCGCCGAACAGGGCCTGACGAACAAGGCATGGCTGGCCACCAAACTTTCCGGCGTGAATGGCCGCGAGGCCGGCCTGGTGCAGTTCTCCGACACCCTGCGCCGACTGAAGACGGAGAAGGTCGCACTGCTGCAGGTCCACAACCTGGGCGACCTGAAAACCCAGATGGCGGTGGCGCGTGAGCTCAAGGCCCAAGGCAAGGTGAAGTACGTCGGTGTCACCCATTACGTCGAGCGTGCGCAGGAGCAACTGGCCGACGTCGTCCAGGCGGAGAAGCCCGATTTCCTGCAGATCAACTATTCGGTGGCGAGCCGCGGCGCCGAGCAGCGCGTCCTTCCGCTGGCCCGCGACCTGGGCGTGGCCGTACTGATCAATCGCGCGTTCGAGGACGGCAGGCTGTTCGCGCAGGTGAAGGACAAACCGGTGCCAACTGCGCTGACCGAGGCCGGGGTGACCTCGTGGGCGCAGGCCTTCCTGAAATTCGCGCTCAGCCACCCGGCGGTGACCGCGGTGATTCCGGCGACCGGCAAACCCGACCGGCAGACCGACAACCTCAAGGCCGGCGTCGGGCCGGACCTGACGCCCGCCCAGCGCGATGCGCTGATCGCCGCCCTCGCCTGAGTCGCCCATGGCCCCTGCCCCCGAGACCGCGCCCGGCGGCGCGATGACACGCTGGCTGTCCCGCCTGTTCAACGTCGCCCCGCACGAGGCCCCTGCGGTCGGTGCGGGCCTGCTGATGTTCTTCCTGCTGTTCGCGGGCTATTTCATGCTGCGGCCGATCCGCGAAACGATGGGGGTGACCGGCGGCGTGGACAACCTGCAATGGCTGTTCACGGGCACGTTCGTCGCCACGCTGATCGTGCTGCCGCTGTTCGGCTGGATCGCGTCGAAAGTGTCGCGTCGACGGATCCTGCCGTGGGTGTTCGGCGCGGTCGTCGCCAGCCTGCTGGCGTTCGGTGCCGCCCTGCTCGCCCGACCCGACGACGTGTGGCTGGCGCGAGGGTTTTACATCTGGGTCTCGGTGATCAACCTGCTGCTGATCTCGCTGGCGTGGAGCGTGCTCGCCGACGTACTGGCGAGCAGCGAGGCGAAGCGCCTGTTCGCGCTGATCGCCAGCGGGGCCAGCCTTGGCGGACTGGCGGGCCCGTTGCTGACGACGCTGCTGGTGGGACACCTCGGGCATGGTGGCCTGATGCTGCTGTCCTCGGTACTGATGGGGGCGAGCGGCGTCACGGCCTTGTGGTTGCACCAATGGCGCGACCGCCATCCCCTGCCGGAAGGCGCCAGTACAGCCGAACAGCGACGCGCGCCGCTGGGCGGCAATCCCTTCGCCGGTGCCACCGAGGTGTTCAAGACGCCCTACCTCGCCGGCATCGCGCTGTTCGTGCTGCTGTTGGCCACGGTGACGACGTTCCTTTATTTCGAGCAGGCCAAGCTGGTCGAACAGCTCTTTCCGGACAAGGAACAGCAGACGCGCGTGTTCGGCACGATCGATACCGTGGTGCAGGCGCTCGCCATCCTCAGCCAGTTGTTCATCACCGGGCGTATCGCCCAGCGCCTTGGCGTGGGCGTGCTGCTGGTGGCGGTGCCGCTGGTGATGGCCGCGGGTTTCCTATGGCTGGCACTGGCGCCGGTATTCGGCGTGTTCGTGGTGGTGATGGTCGCGCGTCGCGCGGGCGAGTACGCCTTCGTCCGACCCGGGCGCGAAATGCTCTACACCGTGGTCCCGGCAGGCCAGAAGTACAAGGCGAAGAACTTCATCGACACCGTGGTGTACCGCGGTGGCGACGCCTTCAGCGGCTGGGTCAAGCGCGCGCTGGATGTGCTGGCCGAGCATCCCGCCGTCGCCATGCTGATCGGCTCGGGCGTGGCCCTGGCCTGGGCCGCGACCGGATGGGCGTTGGGGCGCCAGCAGCGCCGCCGCGAGGACGCCGCAGCCTCCTGAGCGTGGCACGGCGTGTTCACGCCGCGTGCGCCTGCGCGCGGGGTGGACGCGGTACCATTCGCCCCCTCGCCGCCCCTGCCCGATCGCGCCCACGATGAACCGCACCACCCTGCCCGTTGCCCTGATCCAGGAGAAGAACCACGGCGACGCCGACGCCAACCTGTCGGTGATCGAGGCCCGCGTGGCCGAAGCCGCCAAGCGCGGCGCCCGTCTGGTGCTGCTGCAGGAACTCCACAACGGCGCCTACTTCTGCCAGCACGAATCGGTGCAGGAGTTCGACCTGGCCGAGCCGATCCCCGGCCCGAGCACGGAGCGCCTGGGCACGCTGGCGAAGCAGCACGGCGTAGTGTTGGTGTCGTCGTTGTTCGAGCGACGCGCCGCCGGCCTGTACCACAACACCGCCGTCGTCTATGAGAAGGACGGCCGCATCGCGGGCAAGTACCGCAAGATGCATATCCCCGACGACCCGGGGTTCTACGAGAAGTTCTACTTCACTCCGGGCGACATCGGCTTCACGCCGATCGACACCTCCGTCGGCCGCCTCGGCGTGCTGGTGTGCTGGGACCAGTGGTATCCCGAAGCCGCGCGCCTGATGGCGCTGGCCGGTGCGGACCTGTTGCTGTACCCCACCGCGATCGGCTGGGACCCGGACGACGAGCAGGCCGAGAAGGACCGCCAGCGCGACGCGTGGGTGCTGAGCCACCGCGGCCACGCGGTCGCCAACGGCTTGCCCGTGCTGAGCTGCAACCGGGTGGGCCATGAACCCTCGCCACTGGGCGCGTCGGGCATCCGGTTCTGGGGCAACAGCCACGTGCTCGGGCCGCAGGGCGAGTTCATCGCCGAAGCCGGCACCGAAGAAACCATCCTGATGGCCGAGGTGGACTTGCAACGCAGCGAACACGTCCGCCGCATCTGGCCGTTCCTGCGCGATCGCCGCATCGATGCTTACGGCGACCTGCTCAAGCGCTACATCGACTGAGGTCCACGCGTGCCGCTGATCGTCCGTGACGCCACGCCGGCCGACGTGCCGGCCATCGCCGCCCTCTACGCCGACGAAGTCCGCGAACACGTCAACACCTACGAGTACGACGTGCCGGACGACGCCGAGATGGCGCAGCGCCTGCGCAGCGTGATGGACGCCGGCTATCCCTATCTCGTCGCCGAACTCGACGGCCGGTTCGCCGGCTACGCATACGCGAGCAGCTACCGCGCCCGCATCGGCTACCGCAAGACCGTCGAGAATTCGGTCTACGTCGTGCCGGGCCTGAAGGGCCGTGGCATCGGCGCCGCGCTGATGCAGGCGCTGATCGACGCCTGCGAGGCACGCGGCTACCGGCAGATGATCGCCGTGATCGGCGAGCCCACCAACACCGCCTCCATCCGACTGCACGAGAAGTTCGGGTTCACCCTGGTCGGCATCTTCCGTGGCATCGCCTGGAAGCATGGCCGCTGGCTGGACACCGTGCAGATGCAGCGCTCCCTCGGCGCCGGGACCACCGCGCCTCCGCAAGACGAATGACACGATGACCGACACGAATACCGCCACTGCCGCCGACCCGCTGCAGGGACAACCCTACGAAATCGTCGAGCGCGACGGCGTGCGCTTCACCCTGCTGGGTACGGCCCATGTTTCTCGTGCGAGCGTCGACGCGGTGCGCGCCGCGGTCGCCAGCGGCGACTACGACAGCGTCGCGGTCGAGTTGGATGCCGGTCGCCTGCAATCGCTGACCGACCCGGACACGCTGGCGCGGCTGGATCTGGTCAAGGTGATCCGTGAAGGCAAGACGCACCTGTTCGCCGCGAACCTGGCGCTGGCGGCGTACCAGCGGCGGCTCGCCGAGCAGCTGGGCGTCGAGCCGGGCGAAGAGCTCAAGGCGGGCGCACTGGATGCGCAGGCGATGGGCCTGCCCGTGCACCTGATCGACCGCGAGGTCGGCCTGACGTTCAAGCGCGCACTGCAGTCGTTGGGCTGGTGGCAGCGGACCAAGGTGGGCGCCGGCATCCTCGCCGGCATGTTCGCCGACGAAGAAGTGGGCGACGACGAGATCGAGAAGCTCAAGCAGGGCGACATGCTGGAGTCGAGCTTCGGCGAGTTCGCGACCGAAAGCCCGCAGCTCTACCGCACCATCATCGCTGAGCGCGACCAGTACATGGCGTCCGCCTTGCGCCAGGTGGCGGCCGGTGCGCCGACGGGCCAACCGTCGCCCTACCGCGTGCTCGCGGTGGTCGGCGCCGGCCACCTGCCCGGCCTGGTCCGTCACCTGCGCGACGATGCCGAGGATCCCGCGCAGCTCCGCCGTTCGCTGGAAACGGTCAAGCCCAAGTCGCGCATGCCGTGGATGGAATTGGTGATCGGCGCCTTCCTCGTGGGTGGTTTCGCCTGGGGTTTCTGGCAGGGCGGCGTGGATGTCGGTTCCGACTTGCTGGTGCAATGGGTACTCGCCACCGGCCTGCTGGGTGCGCTTGGCTGCGCTATCGCCGGCGGACATCCGCTGAGCATCCTCGCAGCCTTCATTGCCTCGCCGCTGACGCCGCTGCATCCGGCACTGGCGTCCGGTACCGTCAGCGCCTTCGTCGAGGCCACGCTGCGCAAACCGACCTATGCGGACTTCATGGCCCTGCGCGACGACGTGCAGACCACTCGCGGCTGGTGGAAGAACCGCGTGGCGCGCGTGCTGCTGAACTTCTTCCTGACCAGCCTAGGCACCGCCATCGGTGTGTGGACCGGCGGCTTGCGGATGCTGGGCAAGCTGGTCGGCTGAGTACGCATCAAGGCAACATAAAAAGAGCCGGGCAATGCCCGGCTCTTTTCGTTTCCGCGCCTGCCTCAGTCCACGTGCAGGGCGGTGACGCTGGCGGTGCCTGCCAGATCGCCGCGCCGCGTGCGCGCCCGTTTGATCGCCCGGGCGGTACCGCTGCGCAGGTCGTCGAGGATGGCGTAGATGGTCGGCAGGAACAGCAGGCTGACCACCGTCGAGAACGCCAGGCCACCGGCGATGGCTCGCGCCATCGGCGCATAGGCCGGGCCGTCGCCTGCCATCTGGGTGTTGGCCATCGCGATCGGCACCATCGCCAGGATCGCCGTACCCATCGTCATCAGGATGGGGCGCAAGCGTTCGCGGCTGCCTTCCACCAACGCATCCGTGCGCGACATGCCTCGTCGCCTCAGATTGTTGATGTGCTCCACCATGACGATGCCGTTGTTCACCACCACGCCCATCAGCACCAGGATGCCGATGAACGACATGATGCCAAACGTGGTACCGGTGAGCGCGAACAGCCAGAACACGCCGAACACCGAGAACAGCACGCCGCTCATGATCGCGGCCGGGAACAGCAGCGATTCGAACACGGCGGCCATGACGATGTAGATCATCACCAGGGCGATCAGCAGGTTGAACATCATCTGCCCCATCGCCTCGTCGTCTTCCTGGAAGGCGCTGCCATCGAAGGAGTAGCTGTACCCCGCCGGGAACGACATGCCCTTCAGTGTCTCCTCCATGGCCTTGCGCGCATCAGGCACGGTGACCTTTTCGGCCAGGTTGGCCTGCACGGTGAGCGTGGTCTGGCGGTTGGTACGCTGGATCTGCGTCGCCGACGGTGTGATGCCCACGTCCACCAGGCTCAGCAGCGGCACCGTGCGCCCGTCGGGGGCACGGACCATGAAGCCGGCCAGATCCTCGGTGCCATAGTCCTCGGCGCCCGCGAAACGCACCCACACCGGCACTTCGGTCTCGCCCCGGCGGAACTCGCGCAGCGGTGCGCCACGCAGCGCCAGGCCGACGAAGCTGGCCACCTGCTGCGAACTGAAGCCGAAGGCGGCGGCACGCTCGCGATCCACGCGGACGTTGAGCTCGCTGTTCTGATCGCCGACATCCACGCGCACATCGCGCAGCTCCTTGCGCTTGGCCAGGATGGGGATCAGGTCGTTGGCGATCTCGCCCAGCGTCTGGGTGGAGTCGCCCACCAGCTGGAACGACACGCTCTGGCCCGGCTGTCCACCGCCGCCCTGGTTGCCGCCATCGCCACCGATGCCGATATTGGCCCGCGCCGACTTCGGCAGGTCCTTGCGCAGCTGTTCGACGATCGGCTTGGTCTCGCTGGATTTCTCGGTGTCGAACTTGATCTGCGTACCGCCCCAGCCCTGCTCGCTGAAGTAGGAGTAGATCTGCGAGATCCGGTACTTCTTGCGGTTGGCGTCGAGGAACTGTTCGACCTTGAGGATCTCGGCCGACATCTGCTCCTTGGTATAAGCGCCCTTCCACTGGTAGTAGAGCTCCGCCTCGCCACCGCCGTCGTTGCCGAACATGTCGAACTTGGTGAGTTTCATCGGCACGAAGCTGACGACGATGATCAGCAGGATGCCGAGCACGCTCCAGCCGCGGTGCTCCAGTGTCCAGCGCAGCAGGCCGGCGTAGCGCCTCTGCATGCGCGGGATGATGCCGGTCTCCGTGCGCACCAGCGGCGGCGTCTTCAGCCGTGCCGAGATCATCGGGATCAGGCTGACCGCGACCAGCCACGAGGCGAGCAGCGACACCGAGATGGTGATCGCGATCTGGCCCAGGTAGATGCTGAGGAAGTTGCGCTCACCGAACAGGTTGGGCACGAACACGATGCAGTGGCACAGGGTGCCGGCCGACAGCGCGATGGCGACATGGCGCGTGCCTACGATCGAGGCCCAGATCGGGTTGTCCGGATACTTCTCGCGCTCCTGGTAGATGCTCTCCACCACCACCACGGCGTTGTCCACCAGCATGCCGATGGCCAGCAGCAGGCCCATCATCGACAGGATGTTGAGGGTGACGCCGGCGAAGTACATGAAGCCCAGCGTCATCACGAAGCAGATCGGGATCGCCAGCGTTACCATCGACACCGACGGCCAGTGGCGGAGGAAGAACCACAGCACCACGATCGACAGCACCAAGCCGATCAGGCCGGCCTCGGCCAGCTCCAGCAACGACGAGGTGACGTTGTCGCCCTGGTTCTCAATGATCTTCACCTGGATGTCGCTCATCTCGGGCTGGGCGCGGATGGCTTCCACTTCCGCCAGCGCCTTGCTGGAGACATCGACAAGATTCGCGTTGCGTTCCTTGAAGATGTCCAAGCCGACGGCCGGCTGGCCGTCCAGGCGACGGCCATAATCCATGCGCGCAGGCTTCAGGCGCACATCGGCGATATCGCCCAGGCGCACATTGCCGCTACCCACGACCAGGTCACGCAGCTGCTGCAGATCGGTCAACTCGCCCACCGGCTGCACGCGCAGTCGCTGCGGACCATCGCTGATCACGCCCGCGGAAATCGAGAAGTTGACCGCCTGCAGCCGCGTGGTCAGGTCGTTGAGGCTCAGGTTGTGCGCGGTCAACCGGTCCTGGTTGATCGCGATCTCGACCTCGTTCGGCGGTGCGCCCGACACGTCCACGCGCGCGACACCGGGGATGCGCTCGATCCGGCGCTTGAACTCGCGCTCGATCATGTCGTATGCGCCTGTCAGGTCGGTCTTGCTCGCCAGGCGCACGCGCAGGACCGGCTGGTCGGTGGTCGAGAACTTGAAGACGAAGTAGCGCTGCAGATCGTCCGGCAGATCGTCTCTGATCGCGTCGAGACGCTCGCGCGCCTCGGACGCGGCGATCGCCACATCCCGATCCCAGTCCGAGAACTGGATGAAGATCTGCGCGCCGTCCGCCTTCGCGTTCGACTCCATGCGCTTGATGCCGGCCATGGTCGAGAGCGCTTCTTCCGCCGGCCGCAGCACCGTGCGCTCCACTTCCTCGGGCGTGGAGCCCGTATAGGGCAGCGACACGAAGATGAAGGGCGGCGAGACCTCGGGGAAGGCCTCCAGCGGCAAGCGGATCGCCGCAATCAGGCCGATCACGAACAGCGAGATGAAGAACATCACCGCCGTCACCGGCCGCTTGATGCTGAACTCCGCGACGCTCATGCGGGTTCGCCCTCCCCGTCGGGCTGCAGGGCCTGCAGGCGGCGCGCACGGCGACCGCGCTCCAGGTAGTAGTCGTCGGCGCGACGGTCCAACAGGTCATAGACCACCGGAATGACGAGCAGCGTCAGCAGCGTGGAGACCAGCAGGCCGCCGATCACCGTGATCGCCATCGGCGAGCGCACTTCCGCACCCGGGCTGCCGAACAGCGGCGCGATGGCCAGCGGCAGGAAGCCGAACAGCGTGCAGAGCGTGGTCATGATGATCGGACGCAGTCGCGAGCGCGCACCTTCCACCAGCGCCTCGCGCTTGGCCACGCCGGCCTCGCGCAACTGGTTGACCTTGTCGATCAGGATGATGGCGTTCTTCGTCACCAGGCCGACCAGCAGGATCAGACCGATGAACACCACCACCGAGACCGGCGAGTTGGTCAGGAACAAGGCCCCGACCGCACCCACCAGGGCCAGCGGAATGGTGAACAGGATGACGAACGGGTGCAGCAACGATTCGAACTGCGACGCCATCACCAGGTACACCAGGAACACCGCCAGCGCGAACGCGAATAGCAGCGAAGTGACGGATTCCTGCAACTCCTCGCCCTGGCCACCGATGTGCATGCCGACACCGGCGCCCAGCGGATTCTCGGCGACGAGCTTCTGCACTTCCTGCACGGCGCTACCCAGGTCGATGTCGCGCAGGTTGGCCGACACGATGGCCACGCGCACCTGGTCGGCACGGTGGATTTCGCTCGGACCACTGGTGGCCACGACGTCGGCGACCGCGGACAGCGTCACCGGCCGCGCACTGCCCGGGTTGACGATCAGACGACGGATGCTCTCGACGGACGCGCGGTCGGTCTCCTGCGCCCGCACCAGCACGTCGATCTTGCGATCGCGGAAGCTGTAGCGCGTGGCGACTTCACCGCGCACCTTCTTCACCACCACGTCGGCGATCTGGCGCGTGGTCAGTCCCAGCGCACCGGCCCGTTCCTGGTCGAAGCGGATCTGGATCTCGGGGAAGCCCTGCTCCACCGTCGATTTGACGTCGGCATAGTGCGGGTTCGCACGCAGCAGCGCCGCCAGCTTCTGGCCCGCATGCTCGATGCTCGCCAGGTCCTGGCCACGCAGTTCGACTTCCAGCGGCGCAGAGAAGCTGAAGAGCTCCGGGCGGCTGAAGTCGACCTGGGCGCCCGGATGGTTCTTCATCGTGGTGCGCAAGGCTTCGGTTTCGCGGGCTTCGATCGTCTCGTTGCCGCCATTGGCCATCACCACGGTGAGCTTGCCGATGTTCTCGCCGCTCTCCGTGGGGTTGGCGTCCAGGCGCGTGCCGCTCCCGCTCACGCCGTACAGCGCGTGGATGCCCTCGGCCTTGGCGTGCTTGTTCTGCAACTCGCGCACCAGGGCATCGGTCTTGGCCAGGGGCGTGCCCGGGGGCAGCTTGACCGTCATCTCGAAGCGGTCCTGCGCCAACTGCGGGATCAGGTCCGCGCCCAGCATCGGCACCATGGCCAGCGAGGCAACGAACGCCAGTGCGGCAAAGCCCAGGACCAGCCAAGGCCGGTGCAGCGAAGCCGGCAGCAGGCGCATGTAGCCCGCTTCCGCCCGGTGGTACGGCGCCATCGTCAGATCGCTGGCCTTGCGCATCACCGGACCCACGATAGCCACCAGGCCGCGCCAGGCGCGCACGACGACCCACGCGATACCGAAGAAGGCATAGCGGAACGTGGCGCCGATGCCATGGCCCGTAGCCGCGACAGGCTTCTGCCAACGCGAGGCGGGCTTCCACTGCGGATGCGGGGCCTCGTCCGGGAACGCCAGCGGCGGGCGGCCCTTCAGCGAGCTCAGCATCGGGATCAACGTCATCGACACGATCAGCGAGATGCCGATGGCGATGGCCACCGTCAGTGCCTGGTCGCGGAACAACTGGCCGGCGATGCCCTGCACGAATACCAGCGGCAGGAACACGGCGATGGTCGTCAGTGTCGACGCCACCACGGCCATGCTCACTTCACGCGTGCCGACCATCGCCGCTTCCAGGATCCCCAGGCCGCGCTCACGCGCCTTGGCGATGCTTTCCAGGACCACGATGGAATCGTCCACCACCAGGCCGGTTGCAAGCGCCAAGCCGCCCAGCGACATGACGTTGAGGCTCAGGCCGAGTTCGCCCATGAAGAAGAACGTGGTGACGATCGACACCGGCAGCGACAGGCTGATGACGAAGGTGCTCCAGCCATCGCGCAGGAACAGGAAGATGATCAGGATCGCCAGCGCGCCACCGATCACCGCGTCCTTCTTGACGTCGCTGATGGCGTGCTCGATAAACAGCGACTGGTCGTCGATGATGGTCAGCTCGACGTCCGGCGGCACTTGCTGCTTCAGCTGTTCCAGCTTCTCCTTCAGCGCTTCCGCGGTAGACACCGTGTTCGCGTCGCCTTCCTTGTAGATGGCGAGTTCGACTGCTTCCTTGCCCGCCAAGCGGATGATCGCCTCGCGCTCCTTGAATCCCTGCCGCACGTCGGCCACGTCCTTCAGGCGCACGGGCACGCCGCCGGCGACGACGCTGCCGCCGCCGCTGGACGCACTCTGCACGGACGCCGCCGCGGCCATGGCTTCGGCCGAACCGGTCGAGGCGGCAATCGCCGCCATCTGCGCCGCCGCCGAGGCCGCGGCATTGTCGCCACCGCTCTGCGTGGTGACCAGCATCTCGCGGATTTCGTTGACCGTCGCGAACTGGTTGACGGTGCGCACCAGGTAACGCTGCGAACCTTCTTCCAGGCGACCGCCGGAGATGTTGATGTTCTCCTGCTGCAGGCGCTGGATGACGGTATCGATCGGCAGGTTCAGCTGCGCCAGCTTCTGCTGGTCGATATCGACCTGGACTTCGTCCTCCAGGCCGCCGCCGACCTTCACCGCGGCCACGCCGGTGACCGGCTCCAGCTTCTTCTTCAGGTCGTCATCGGCGTAGCGGCGCAGTTCCGTCAGCAGGCGGATCGCATCGGCATCGCTCTTCGGATCCTGCTTGTTCGACAGCACCAGGCGCAAGATCGGCTCGGTGGAGGGGTTGAAGCGCAGCAGCACCGGCGCCTTCGCCTCCAGCGGCAGCGACAGCACTTCCATCTTGTCGCGCACTTCCAGGCTGGCCTGGTCCATGTCGGTGCCCCAGGCAAACTCGAGCACCACATCGCTCTGGCCGGTGCGCGAGACCGACTTCAGCTTGCGCAGGTTCTTCACCACGCCGACGGCTTCTTCCACCGGCTCGCTGATGAGGGTTTCGATTTCCGAGGGCGCGGCACCGGTGTACTCGGTGCGCACCGTGAGCGTCGGGTAGCTCAGGTCGGGCAGCAGGTTGACCTTCAGCGAACCCAGTGCGATCACGCCGAACAGGAACATCGTGATCCAGAACATCGCGATGGTGACGCGACGGCGGGTGGAGAACTCGACGAGTCCTCCGCCCAGCGTGCCGCCACTACCCGCTGCGTGGGGATCGTGCTCCCCGGGTGCGTGGCCAGGCGCGCTCATTGCTTGGTTCCGGCGGTCTTGTCAGCGTCGGCCTTGGCGGCCACCTTGGCCGGCTCGGCGCCGATCACCTGCACCGCGCTGCCTTCGCGCAGCGCCACCTTGCCGGCGGTGACGACCTGGTCACCCGCCTTCAATCCGTCGCGCACCTCGATCCATTCGCCATCCACGTAACCCAACTTCACCGGCACGCGGGTGGCCTTGCCATCGCGCACGGCATACACGGCCGGGTCGCCATCGTCGAGCAGGGCGACGCGCGGCACCACCAGGGCGTCGGCGCGCTGGTCATAGTCGATCTTGATGCGGCCGAACATGCCGGGCTGCAGCACGCCGTCGCTGCCGAACGAACAGACGACGCGGAAGGTGCCGCTGCCGGAATCCACCACCGGCGCGATGCGATCGACGGTGCCCTGGAACACCTTGCCGCGCAGCGCATCGACCACCAGCGCCACCGGCTGGCCGGCCTTCAGCGTGGACAATTCACGCTCCGGCACGTTGAGCGTGGCTTCCAGGCGCGACTGGTCCACAACGCGGATGATCGGCGTGTTGATCTGGACGAAGTTGCCGGTCTTGATCGAACGCGAGGCGACGACGCCGGAGATCGGTGAGGTCACCGTGGTGTAGGACAGCTCCAGCGCCGCGGCGCGGTAGACCGCCCGCGCGTTTTCCAGGTCGTACTTGATCTGGTCGACATCGTTGGCGCTGATCATCTGCTGCTCGACCAGCTGCTGCGCGCGACGGTAGTTGTTCTCCAGCTTGCGCATCTGGGCCTCGGCCTGGGCCACCTGCAGGCGCAGCCGGTCCGGATCCAGCCGGACCAGGGCCTGGCCGGCGCGGACCACCTGCCCTTCTTCGACGAGCACGGCGAGCGCCACGCCCGAGGTCTTGGCGACCACCTGGGACTCGCCCAGGGCCTCGAGGGCGGCGGTGCCGCTGTAGCTGGCGGCGACCGGGCGATGGGTCGCCTTGGCGACCTCGACCGGCACCGCGTCGGGTTCCTTCGGGGCCTCCCCGTTTTTGGCCTGGGCCTCCGGGGTTGGGCCGCCGCCCTTACAGGCGGTCAGGACCAGCAGGCTGCACAGGACAGGCACCAGGGCCAGGCGCAGGTAGTTACGGCCGGATTGGGGGCTGGGTCGGGACATGGGGTGGTACCGTGGTGGTGTTGTGGTGGTGTTGTATGAAGGTATATCACCCCTGAACAACTTCCATGCGCCGAAGGTCATGGTGACTTGCGTCGGACGTCGTGCTCGGGGGCGGCACCGCATTCGATGCACGGAGGCGGCGGAGGGTTGCTTCGCCAACGCGAACGCATCCGGGACACGGCTGGCATGGTCCGTCGCGCACGCACGATGGCCGCGGTCATGAGTGCTCGGTTCGCCGCCTGGCGGTTGCGGGATGCTGCGCTGACGTACGGCGCTGTGTGCCGTGTCTGTGCGCGACATTCGGTCGCAGGCTATACTTGCATTCAGCCAAGCGCTGCGGTGGTACGTGGCGCGCGCAACTTGAGAGTTTCCCGAGAATGATGCGACTGCTGCCGCTCGCCGCTTGCCTTGCCTTGGCCGCCCTTCCGCTGGCCGCCCTGACCGCCCAACAGGAAACGCCGGCTGCACCGGCCGCCGCCGAGACCGCGGCACCTGCCGCCACTCCGGCCGCGCCGAAGCCGCTCGTCGGCAACCCGGAGACGGGACGCACCCTGACCTACACCTGCCAGGGCTGCCACGGCATCGAGGGTTACAAGAACGCGTACCCGAACTTCCACGTGCCGCGCATCGGCGGCCAGTCGGCCGACTATCTCGCCAACGCGCTGACCGAATACCGCAACGGCAACCGCAAGCACCCCACGATGCAGGCCCAGTCGCAGAGCTTCAGCGACCAGGACATCGCCGACATCGCCGCTTTCCTTTCCACCGTCAAGTAAGCCCACCATGCCCAACGCCAAGCACGCCCAGCGTCTAGCCATCGCCCTGCTCGCTGCCCTCGCCCTGGTGGCATGTTCGAAGGTGGAAAACACGGAGGTCTCGGCCGAGAACCCCGGTCACGCCAGCGGTGAACACGGCTCCAGCTCCTCCGCCGGCCTGCCCAAGGGCCACATCGCCAAGGGCGAGGAACTGGCCAAGGCCAAGGGCCAGGCCACTGGCCAGAGCTGCGTGGACTGCCACGGCGCCGAGGGCAATGCGCCCATCGACGACACCTATCCCAAGCTGGGTGGCCAGTACGGCGACTACCTGGCCCACGCGCTGCAGGCCTACCGCAGCGGCGATCGCCAGCATGCGCTGATGGGTCCGCAGGCCGCCACGCTGAGCGACCAGGACATCTCCGACCTGGCTGCCTACTTCGGTTCGCGCCCGCTGCAGCTGCGCGACCTGCACCGCGTGCACGACAAGTAAGTTTCTTTCCCTAGCTGGGAATGCGAAAACGGAGCCGCAAGGCTCCGTTTTTCGTTGTACGCCTCGCCGCTGCGCGTCAGCTGTCGGTGGGGATCGGCTTACGCTTGACCGGGATCTCCGGTGGCGGCCGTGCGACTGGCGGATCCGGGAAGAAGTTACCCAGGCCGCAGCCGCCGCCCAACTGCAGCACGGAGATCGTGCACTTCAGCTTGAGGTTGGTGCCAGGGATGGAGATCTCCATTTCCTTCACGTTGCGACGCACCCACTCCGCCAGCAGCGACTCGCTGGGCACCCAGTACTTGTCGAAGCTGGTCGGCTCGTAGTCGTAAGGCGGCCGCTGTAGCCAAGTGCCGGACTCTGCAAGGCGCTCGCGCGTCCATTGATCGTTGTTGCCGCCGGGCGCGCCTCGTTGTGCCGTGTTGTCGCCCGCATCACCCGGCACGCGCAGGCTGCCGTCGGCGTTGTACAGGCCGGGCTTGTCCTGTCCGTTCGCCGCGCTGTCGCCGGCGACGTTGCGTCGTGAGTTACCCCAATCGTCCGCGCGGTTGGGCGTCGTCCAGCCACCGGGTTTCGTCGCGGGCGCGACCGCGGATGCGCCCGCCGCGGGTGCCGCGCTACGGGGTGCGTTCGAAGGCGAAGATGCGGGTCGCGCTGGCGCTTGCGACGGCGCTGACGCAGGTGCGCTCGCCGTGGACGCTGCGGCCGGTGCAGGCGGCGAAGGCTCGCGCACCTGCGTCTGCCTGACATCGCGCTGCGGCGTGCTGACGTCCCGGGGGGCGACCTCGCGCGTCGGGACCGCCACGGTGCGCGGCTGCGGTACCGGCGCCAGCACTTCGCGTTCGCGCACGTCCGCGGGGCGCGTACTTATCGGCGCGACATCGACGACACGCGTGGGCGTTGCATTCCTCAACACCGGAGCCTCGACCGGCGCGGCGACATCGCGCGCACGCACGCTTGCTTCACGCGGGGCGGGCTGGCGAAGCTCAACCTCTCGCGGCGTCGGTGGCGGCAGCACGTAGGCGCGCGTCGGCTCGGGAACCTCCGTCACCCGGACCGGCTGCTGCGCCAGTTCAGGCGGCGCCACTTCCCGTGTCTGCACCTGCGGCTGGGTCAGCGTGACGTCGGGCGCCGTGGCGGCGGTTTCTTCGGCGGGCGATGACGTGGGGAGCGGTTCCGACGGCGCCGGAGCGGCTTCGGACGAAGCCGCCGCGGTAGACGCTGGCCGCTCCGAAGGCGATGGCGTGGCCGCCGCCGCTTCACCCGCCTGCGGCGCACCACCGGCTTCGTCGGGCGAACCCTGACCGATCATTTCCAACCGTACGCGACTGCTGTCGTCGCCGGTCTCTGGCTCCGGCGGCGGGATCTGCACCAACGCCACCCACAGCAGGAATAGGAAGAACGCCACGTGCATCACCGTGCTGGTGAAGCCCGCCGTCCAGCGCATCCAGCGCTCTTCGCGCGGAGGCGGTCCCCAGCCCTGGTACAGCAGCGAGCGCAGCGCCTTCAACCGACCGGGCACCGGCGGCACCGGATCGGCTGGCCGCGGCGCGCGTGCAGCGAACAACGCGACGACAGAATCCGCACGCTCGCGGGTGATCCGGCCCAAGCGTTCCGGCAAGGCGCGCAACCACAGGCCCCACCCAAACGGAAGGCCGGTATGACGCTCGACGATGGTGGCCGGCTTGCGCGGCAGCAGGTGCGCGATGACGTCGGTGGCGTTCGTCACCGGCGCTGGCGTCCGTCAGGCCGCGTTGCCGCGCGGGATGTACGGGGCGTCCCCGGTCCCGTGGTCGGTAGCGTCGCGCACGGCGGTGACGCCGGGCACGCGTCCCATCAGGGTCTTCTCGATGCCCTGCTTGAGGGTCACGTCGGCCATGCCGCAGCCGTGGCAACCGCCGCCGAAGCGCAGCCAGACCACGCCATCGCCACCGACTTCCTCCACGGCCACGCGGCCCTTGTGGGCAGCCAGCTGGGGGTTGATCTCGTTGTCGACCACCCAGCGCACGCGCTCGACCAGCGAGGCGCTGTCGGCGGGCGCTTCGCCCTTGATGCGCGGCGCCTTGATGGTCAGCTGGGTACCGGCGCCCTTCACGATGTAGTCGATCTCGGCGCCGTCCAGCCAATGCACGCTGCCGGCGTCCACGTAGAGCGTGAAGCCGTCGCAGTCCACCGCCCATTCGTCGCCGACCAGGTCGCGGGGTTCGGAGAACTCCAGGCGCGCATCCGCCTGCGCGGTGCCCGGGTGCACGGCACTCAGGCGCACGCCCAGGCCCGGCAGGGCCTCGCGTTCGATCAGCTTGCGGAAGTGCGCCTGTGCGCTGTCGGAAATCTGGATCATGCGGGTATTCTAGCCCCCTGCCCGACGGGCATTCACATTCATGGGCCTGTCGTCGGAATTCGTTCAGACTGGCCGCCCCGCAGGAGACGCCGATGTCCGATCTCATTCCACTGGCGCAGGCGCACTGCGTCCCCTTGCGCGGTAGCGAACACCGTCTTTCCCCCGCCCGTATCGCCGAACTGCTGCCGCAGGTCGCGGGCTGGGAACTGGTGGAGGATGGGCACGCCCTGTCGCGCACGTTCCCGTTCGAGAACTACTACGAGACGATGGCATTCGTGAACGCGCTCGCCTTCGTCGCCCATGCCGAAGACCACCACCCCGACCTGGGCGTGCACTACAACCGCGCCGTCGTGCGCTATTCGACCCACGACGTCGGCGGCCTGAGCGAGAACGACTTCATCTGCGCGGCGAAAGCCAGCGCCCTGCTGGGAGAAGCCTGATGGATATGCTGCGTGCGGTACGCCCGGCGCTGGTGCCGGCCCTTCTCGTCGCGCTGGTCGCCTGCGGCAAGACCGAGGCACCCGCTGCGCCTGTTATCGCGCCCACCGAACTCGCCGCGATCGACACGCCGCCGCCGGCCTATCCGCCCGAGGCGGAGTGCAACAGCGAGGGCGGCACCACTGTCCTGCGCGTGACCATCGAGAAGGACGGCGTTCCCACGCAAGTCGCGCAGGCCCAGGGCAGCGGCAACGACGCGCTGGACAAGGCCGCGCTGGAAGCGGTGCGCACCTGGACGTTCCGCGCCGCGACGCGCAATGGCCAGCCGGTGACCCACACCATCACCGTGCCGGTAACGTTCCCGCCGGTGCTCGAGAAACCGACCCGCTGCTTCGCACAAGGCAGCGGCGCCTGACCGATCAGGAGGGGATGCACTGATGGACGGAATAAATCTCTGGGCCGTGCTGGTCGCGGCCGTGTCGAGTTTCCTGCTCGGCGGCGTGTGGTACGGCCCGCTGTTCGGCAAGGCGTGGAATGCGGCGGCCGGCATGGATCCGCAGAAGCAGGGCCATCCGGCGAAGATCTTCGGTGGGGCGTTCGTGTTCTCGCTGCTGGCGGCCGCGGTGTTCGCCTGGTTCCTCGGCCCGCAACCGCCGCTGTCGTTCGCCGTATGCCGCGGCGTACTGGTCGGGTTCGGTTTGGTCGCGGCCAGCTTCGGCATCAACTACCTGTTCGCGCAGCGCGGTCTTCGCCTGTGGCTGATCGATGGCGGCTACCACACGGTGCAGTTTGCCTTGTTCGGCCTCGTGCTCGGCCTCTGGCACTGAATCGCACCACCGCTCGTCCGCTCACCCGGACGCAGCGTGTTGCCAAGCGTGACATCGCTGCGTAGACTCCGCGACCTTTCCAGATAGCGCAGGTGCGCCGTCATGCGTGTCGTCAACCACCCCGAGAAGTTCACCGCATCCTGACCGGATGCCGTCCGACCAGGCCATGAGGGCCTGCGCCGAACCGTGACCCTTCCAGGCGCCCCAAGGCGCCGGTGAGACAAGACGACATGAACCTGCGCAAGTTGCGCGCCGAGTGGGCGCGCGTATGGCAGTTGCGGCTCTATGCCTGCCTGCTGAAATCCGATCCCGACGAAGACACCTGTCGCGCGCTCGCCGCCGGCCTGGCCACGCTGCGCGTGCGCACCGTCGACGCCGCGCCGGCCGCGTTGCGCCAGAAGGTGCGGCAGCTGCTGCAACGTCGCGAGGCCTCGCTCCCGCCCGCATGGGTCGAGGCGCCGCTGTTCGCCGAACTGACCCGACTGTTCGGGTACTCGCACGACGACATCCGTGTGATCGCCTTCTCCTGCGCGCTGCAGGAATACCCGGGTCTGCGCGAAGCGGTCGAACACGGACGCAAGCGTTGGCACAGCCATCGAGCCGGCCTGCTGCGCCTGCTCGACGACAGCCTGCGACTGCCGCCACGACGCGTCCGCGATGCCCTGCGCCCACGCGGCCCGCTGCAGGCGAGCGGCTTGCTGCGCGTGTACTACGGCAACTACTCGGATGCTTCGGAGTGCCTGGAGCCCGCCGATCATCTGCTGCAGCTGCTCGATGATGGCGAGATGGATGCGCGCTTCCTCGACCAGCTGTTCGAACGCGCCCATCCCGGCTCGCTGTCGCTCGACGACTACCCGCACCTGGAAACGCCGCTGCGCCGGATCCGCGACTATCTCGCTGCAGCGGCCCGCGATGGCGGCGGCGCTAACCTCTTGTTGCATGGCCCGCCGGGCACCGGCAAGAGCGAACTCGCGCGCGCGCTCGCCGCCGATCTCGGCATGGACCTGTTCCTGGTCCGCACGGCGAGCGCCGACGGCGAACCGATCGAACACCAGGCGCGCCTGCAGGCCTACGACACCGCCCAGCGCGCGCTCGCCGGCAACCGCCGCGCGCTGCTGCTGTTCGACGAGATCGAAGACGTCTTCCGTCCGCCGTCGGGTCGCGACGAACGTGCGCCGAGCTACAAGAGCTGGATCAACCGTCGTCTGGAAACGGCGACGGTGCCCTGCCTGTGGGTCGGCAACCGGATCGGCAACCTGGACACCTCGCAGCTGCGTCGTTTCGACATCGTGCTGGAAATCAGCGCGCCTCCGTTCGCGCACCGCCGCGCCCTCCTGCAACGTGCGCTCGGCCATCGCGAGGTCGACGACAGCCTGTTGGATGCGATCGCCGACCACGGCAGCTTCACGCCCGCGCACTACGCACGGGCGACGCGTGTACTCGACCGACTGGATGTGCACGACGGCGCGACGAGCGCGCAGATCCTGCGCGGCTCGCTGGACGAATTGGCGCAACTGCACGGTGCGCGGCGGATCGACACGCGCGGTGCGGGACGGTTCGAGCCCGATCTGATCAACGTGGCGCCGCCTCTCGCTACGGTCCTGTCGCTGCTCGACAGCGATCCGCGCGCGCGACTGTGCCTGTACGGCCCGCCCGGCACGGGCAAGTCGGCCCTCGCCGCCCATATCGCCCGGCGCACGGGACGTCCGTTGATGCTGCGCCGTGCGTCGGACCTGCTCAGCGCGTGGGTAGGCGAAACCGAGGAGCGCATCAGTGCGATGTTCCGCCAGGCCGAGCGTGAGGGCGCCGTGCTGTGCCTGGACGAAGCCGACAGCTTCCTGCGCGACCGGCGCCAGGCCCGCAGCAGCTGGGAGGTGACGCAGGTGAACGAACTGCTCACCCAACTCGAGGACTTCCGCGGCCTGTTCGTGGCGTCCACCAACCTGATCGACCAGTTGGATGTGGCCGCGCTGCGCCGCTTCGATTTCAAGCTGCGCTTCGACTGGCTGCGCGTCGACCAGGCCGAGCGCCTGTTCGTGCTGTATGCCGACGAGTTCGGCCTGGAGGCTGATGTCGACGATGTCCGCCTGCGGCGCCAGCTGGTCGCATTGGCGCGACTGGCGCCGGGTGACTTCGCTGCGCAGCGACGCCGACTGGTGGCCTTGCAGGGACGCGGCCGCTACAGCGACTTGCTGGACGCGCTGGCGCAGGAAGTGGCGCTGAAGCCCGGCAGCGGCGGTGGCATGGGCTTCACCGCCGCGCTGGTGCGGCCCAGTCAGCCCAGCTGATCGAGGACGGCGACCAGCTCGTCGGCAAGCGGCGCATTCAGCACGTACGGCGTCTTGCCGCCGTCCAGCGCGAACCGCAGCGACGCGGCGTGCAGGAACAGGCGTTTCAGCCCGGCCTGTTCGCGCAGGCGCTTGTTCACCGCCGGGTCGCCGTATTTGTCGTCGCCCGCCACCGGGTGGCCGATGTGCTGGGCGTGCACGCGAATCTGGTGCGTGCGGCCGGTCTCGATCCGCACTTCGCAGTAGGAATGTCCACCGCGTCGTTCCAGCACGCGGAAGTGGCTGAGCGAGGCCTTGCCGTCGCGGTGCACCTGCACGTGGCGCTCGCCGCCCTGGCGCAGGCCAATGTGCAGCGGCGCATCGACGCTCATCACCCCATCGGGCATGCGCCCGACCAACAGGGTGAGATAGCGCTTCTCGATGCCGCGCGTGCCGTCCTCGCTGTCCTCGCGCAACAGGGCCTGCAGCTCGGATAGCGCCGAGCGCTTCTTGGCCATCACCAGCAGTCCGGAGGTGTCGCGGTCGAGCCGATGGACCAGCTCCAGGGTCTGGTGGGGGCGGAGCACGCGCATGGTCTCGATGGCGCCATGGCTGATGCCGCTGCCGCCGTGGCTGGCGACCCCGGAGGGTTTGTTGATGACCAGCAGGCGCTCGTCCTCGAAGACGATGGCCGCCTCCATCCGCTTCAGGAAGCCCGCCGGTGGCCCGACCTTTTCTCCCACCTCACTGAGATTGACCGGCGGAATCCGGACCTCGTCCCCGCCCTCCAGCTTGCGCTCGGCCTTCGCCCGCCCGCCGTTCACCCGGACCTGGCCGCTGCGGACCAGCTTGTAGACCAGGCTGCGGGGCGCGCCCTTCAGCTGGCCCAGGAGGAAGTTATCCAGCCGTTGGCCGCCCCGGTCTTCGGGCACGGTGACGGTGCGCACAGCGGTCTTGGGCGATGCCGCCGGCTTGTCGGACGGGGGGCTAGGGGTCATGAACGGTAATCTGTTAAACTCGGGGGGCGAGATAAGGGTTTGATTTCGCTGGGAGTTGCAGTTGGGCCAGAAGCCCGTCTCCCCGCGATTCCGGCAAGTGCGCGGCCACCGCCCCAGGGGCGGCCATGTTAGCGGCTGATCGGCAGGCCCGGATACCGCCGGGTGCGTGACGGCACCTGTGCTGAACATGTCCCGCGCGGCGCGACCTCTCGAGGGAAGCTGCCGCCGGCCCGCTAGACCCATTAGAAGAAGCGCTCCCGCGGCCTGCCGTGGTGTCGTAGCGCTGGAAGCCCGACCTGCCCCGCTGCGCCTGCGCAAGGGGTGGTGCAACATTCCAGAGGCGAAACGCCATGGCGTTCCGCGCGGTAGCAGCGCGCGAGGAACGCACAATGAAACGTATGTTGATCAACGCCACGCAGGCCGAAGAGCTGCGCGTGGCCATCGTCGACGGCCAGACCCTGTACGACATCGATATCGAACAGCCGTCGAAGGAACAGAAGAAGTCCAACATCTACAAGGGCCGCATCACCCGGCTCGAGCCCTCCCTGGAAGCCGCCTTCGTCGATTACGGCGGTGAGCGCCATGGCTTCCTGCCGTTGAAGGAAATTTCCCGCGATTACTTCCAAGCGGGCGTGGACCACAACAAGGCCGGCATCCGTGAGCTGTTGAAGGAAGGTCAGGAAGTCGTTGTCCAGGTCGACAAGGACGAGCGCGGCAACAAGGGCGCCGCCCTGACCACGTTCATCTCGCTGGCCGGCCGCTACATGGTGCTGATGCCCAACTCGCCCACCGCCGGCGGCGTCTCGCGCCGGATCGAGGGCGATGACCGCGCCGCCCTGAAAGAGGCGATGGACAAGCTGAACATCCCCGACGACATGGGGGTGATCATCCGTACCGCCGGCGTCGGCCGCGACGCCGAAGAGCTGCAGTGGGACCTGGATTACCTGCTCAGCGTCTGGCGCGCCATCGCCGAGGCCGCGCTGACCAAGCCGGCCCCGTTCCTGATCTACCAGGAAAGCCGCCTGATCGTGCGCGCCCTGCGCGACTACCTGCGCAACGACGTGGGCGAGATCCTGGTCGACACCGAGGAGCTGCACGAGACCGCGCGCGAGTTCATGCAGCAGGTGATGCCGCACAACCTGCGCAAGCTGAAGCACTACAAGGACGACATCCCGCTGTTCAACCGCTTCCAGATCGAATCGCAGATCGAAGGCGCGTATGAGCGCAACGTCCGCCTGCCCTCCGGCGGCTCGATCGTGGTCGACCAGACCGAGGCCCTGACCGCCATCGACGTCAACTCGGCGCGCGCCACCAAGGGCGGCGACATCGAGGAGACCGCGTTCCACACCAACCTGGAAGCGGCCGAGGAAGTGGCCCGCCAGCTGCGCCTGCGCGACCTGGGCGGCCTGGTGGTGATCGACTTCATCGACATGTCGTCGAACAAGCACCAGCGCGAAGTCGAGAACAAGCTGCAGAACGCGCTGAAGTACGACCGCGCGCGCGTGCAGATCGGCCGCATCTCGCGCTTTGGCCTGCTCGAAATGAGCCGCCAGCGCCTGCGCCCGAGCCTGGGCGAGTCCAGCCAGATCGTCTGCCCGCGCTGCGAAGGCCATGGCCGCATGCGCAGCGTCGAGTCGCTGTCGCTGTCGATCATCCGCGTGGCCGAAGAGCACGCGATGAAGGACAACACCGGCCAGGTGCTGATCCAGGCGCCGCTGGAGATCGCCAACTTCCTGCTCAACGAGAAGCGCGGTGCCCTGCGCGAAATCGAGCAGCGCCACGACGCGCCGATCATCATCGTCGCCGACGAAGCGCTGCACACGCCGCACTACGAAGTCACCCGCATCCGCGAGAACGAACTGGGCGAAGAGTCCAGCAAGCCCAGCTACCAGCGCGGCACCCCGCGCAAGCTGCCAGTGCATGCGCTGACCAAGTCGCAGCTCAACATCCCGCCGGCACCCGCGGTCACGCACGTCAAGCACGCCCAGCCCGCACCGGTGCGCGAGGAACGCGAGCAGCCCGCCCCGGCGCCTGCGCCCGTCGCCGTGGCGCCCGCCCCGGTCGCTGCGCCCGCCTCCGGTGGCGTGGTCGGCTTCTTCAAGCGCCTGTTCGGGGGTGAACCCGCCGTCGCCGCACCGGCACCGCAGGCGCGGCCGCAGCAGGACAACCGTCAGCGCAACGACCGCAACAGCACGGGACGTCGCGAGAACCGTGACAATCGCGACAACCGTGGCCAGCAGAACCAGGGCCGCGGTGGCAAGCAGGACGGCCAGCGCCGCGATGAACGCAACAAGGGCCAGAACGCACAGGGCGGCAACGCCCAGCAGCAGAAGCCGCGTAACGAGCAGCCGCAACAGGGCCAGAAGCAGCCGAAGCCGCAGGGTGGCCAGCAGCAGAACGCGCAGGGCAATGCGCAGCAGCAGCCGAAGGCATCCAAGCAGCCGCAGGGTCAGCAGGGTGGCAAGCAGCAGGCGCAGGACACCCCGCGCCAGCAGGCGCCGCGTGCACCCCAGCAGGACGTCGCCAAGCCGGTCGCACCGGCTGTCGTCGATGACGTGACCACGGCGGCCGCCGCCGCTGTCGTCGCCACGCAGGAGGTCGCGCGCCCCGCTCCGCCGGTGGCTGTCCCGACGTCCGACGTGGCGCCTGCCGAGCTCGATGCGACCCAAGCCGTCGTGATCGACGGCGAAGAAGCCGCGTCCAGCGATGCTGCGGACAACGGCGAAGGCGGCAGCCGTCGTCGCCGTGGTCGCCGGGGTGGCCGTCGTCGTCGCCGTGGCAACGGCGAAGCCGCTCAGGGCGAAGAGGGCCTGTCGATCGACGAGATGGGCAGCGACGAAGACGCCGCGCCCGTAGCCGACCGCTCGCAGCCCGAGTTCGACTTCGACGATGAAGAACCCGCACCGACCCGCACGCCTGTCGCCGCCGCGGCGACCGTCGCTGCCGTCGTCGCGCCCGCGGTCGTCGTTGCCGATGCGATCGCTACACCGGCGCCGGTCGTCGAGTCTGTCGCCAGCACGCCGGCACCGGTCGAATTCGCCGCGGTGATCGAAGAGGTCAAGGCGGAAGCCGAGGTCGCGCAGCCGGTGGTCGCCGCTGCCGTGCAGCAGGAAGCCCCTGCGGCGGTTGCCATCGTCGAGACCGTGAAAGCCGAGATCGTGGAGGCCGCCCCCGTCATCGCGGTGGTCGAAGCCGCGGAAACGCCGGCCGACGCCGTGCAGGTCAGCGAGACGGTGGCCGAAGTGCGCAGCGAGCCCGTGCAGATCGATCTGGTCGACGCGGTGAACGAAGCCACGGCGGAAGCCGAGGCGGCTGCCGAGGTCGTCGTCGAAACGCCGGCCCCCGCGCCGAAGCCGGCCAGCGCGCCGGCCACCGGTTCGCTGTTCTTCGTCGCCGATGCGGATACCCCGCCGTCGGTCACGCGCAGCCTGTTCGAGCCGGTGACGCCGGCCAAGCCGGCCGATGACATCGCCCAGGTCGACAAGCAGGACGATGACAGCACCGAAGAACGCAGCGCCTGACGCGCTGCGGTCCTTCCGCAGGCTCCACAGCACACTGGCCGCGCAAGCGGCCAGTGTCGTTTCAGCGGTCGGGAATGCGCGCGGCGATCAGAGTGCGCGGGTCGGGTCCATCAGGCCCCACTGGGCGGCCAGGCGCGCCAGTGCGATGTTGTCCTGCACGCCGGTCTTTTCGAACAGGCGCGTCTTGTGCGTGTTCACCGTCTTTGCGCTGAGATTGAGCCGCCGCGCGATCTCTTCCTGGCGCAGGCCCTGGGTCAGCAGCATCGCCACTTCCAGTTCGCGCGGCGACAGCGCATCGAACGGCGAGGCATCGCCCCCCACGGTGTGCAGCGCCAGGTTCTGCGCCACGTTGCTGCCCAGGTAGCGCTTGCCGCGTGCCACGTCGCGCACGGCGCGGATCAGTTCGGCCGCATCGCCGGCCTTGCCCAGGTAACCGGACGCACCGGCTTCCAGCAAGCGCTTCGGCAGCGGGCCGTCCTCCAGCACCGACACGATGATGACGCGCACGCCGATGTCGGCGCGCACGATGCGTTCGGTGACTTCCAGTCCGCTGTAACCCGGCAGGTGCAGGTCGCACAGGACCACGTCGGGTTTCAGTTGGCGTACGAGCGGCAAGGCGGCTTCGCCCGTCTCGGCTTCACCGATCACCTCGATGTCGGTCTCCGTGCCCAGGATCAGGCGCATCCCCGTGCGTACGAGGGCGTGGTCGTCGATGAGGAAAACGCGGATGGTCATGGGGGGCGGATACCTGGAGTCTCGGGTCGAGCGTAGGTGGCCGTCCCTCGCCGCGCAATTAACATTCTATCGGCGCCGGCCCGGTACATGCATTTCGGCCTATCGAGGCACTGCCGGCGCTGCGGCATACTCGGGCTTTCCACCGGGGATTCCACATGTCGAACGTCCGTCTGCGCTCCGCGCTGTTGCTCGCCCTGCTCGCCACCGGCCCTGCCTGGGCCGATACCGTCTCCGACCGTTGGCAGGCCCAGGTCGGCGACATCAGCGCCCATGCGGAGACCACCGCGCGTGGCGACGCCATCGGCAAACGGCTCGATACGCTCGGCATCGCGTGGAAGCGCGAAGCCTTCGAGCAGGACGGACAGGCCGGCCAGAACCTCGTGGCGGATCTCGGCGGTCCCAAGGACGCACCGCTGCTGCTGATCGGCGCGCACTACGACCAGGTCGATGTCGGCCACGGCGCCACCGACAACGCGTCGGGCGTGGCCGCGGTGCTGGAACTGGCCGCCGTGCTGAAAGCCACGCCGCTGGCGCACCACCGCGTGCAGGTCGTGTTCTGGGACCTCGAAGAAAAAGGCCTGCTCGGTTCGCGCGCCTGGGTGGCGACGATCGGCCGCGAGCAACCGGCGCTGTACGTCAACTTCGACGTCTTCGGTTGGGGCGACACGCTGTGGATGATGTCGCCGCAGGACGACAGCCGGCTGGTCGCTGCGCTGCGTACGGCCAGCCAGCACGAGAAGCTCGCCTTCAAGCCCGGCGATAAGTACCCGCCCACCGATCATCTGGCCTTCCTCAAGGCCGGCTGGCCGGCGGTGTCCTTTTCGCTGGTCGGGGGCGATGAGATCGGCCCGATCCTCGAGGTGTTCGGCGGCGGCAAGCCCTCGCAGGTTCCGAAGGTGATGCAGGTGATCCACAGCCCGCACGACACCACCGCCGAACTCGACAGCCAGCGCGTGGACGACGCGCTGCGCGTCATCGAGCAGAGCCTGCGCACATGGGACAAGGGCGCGACAGCGAAGCCCTGATCGCGGCTTTCGTCGCATCGGCGCATCACCGCGCGGGGACTAGAATGGGCATGCCGCATCGCGCGCATGCCCGTTTTCCCGCGTGAACTCTCCTGCTCCTCCACCGCCTGCTCCGCCTTCGCTCCGGCAATCGCTGCAGGGCTTGCTGAAGGTGCGCCGCGGACCGCCTGGCCGCTGGCGGTTCGCCCTACGCGCCGCCGCGTGCATGGGGGTGCCGGTGCTGGTGGGCGGGTTGTCGGGCCATACCGCCGCCGGCCTGATGGCCGCGACCGGCGGCTTCACCGCCGTGTACGGCAGCGGACGTCCCTACCTCAGTCGGGCGCGCGAACTCGCCCTGATCGCCCTCGCCTTCGCTACCGTCACCGGGTTCGGCCTCGCGGTCGCGCCGTTGGGCTGGGCTGTCGTGGTGCCCGCGGTGGCCTTGCTGGCGATGCTGGCCACCTGGTTCTGCAATGCGCTGCAGGTGGGGCCGCCGGGCGGTTACCTGTTCCTGATGGCGTGTGCGGCGTCGGCCTCGATGCTGAAGCCACCGTTCGACCCGTGGCACGCCAGCCTGCTCGTGCTCGCTGGCGGCGCGTTCGCCTGGGCCGTGCACATGGCTGGCGCGTTGGCCTGGCCACGCGGTCCGGAGAAAGCCGCGGTCGCCCAGGCGGCACGCGCGGTGCTCGCCTTTCTCGACGCCAGCGGCACGCCGCTGCGGGCCACAGCGCGCCATGAGGCCGCGCTGGCCCTGCATCAGGCCTGGTCGGCGCTGGTGACCTACCAACCGGTTGCGGCGCGTCCTGGGGGCCGGCTCGCCACGCTGCGCGCCCTCAATCGACAGCTGCACCTGGTGTTCGCGCGGGCCGCAGGTACCGATGGCGCGGCATCGCCCGCGTTGTCCGACGACGTGCGCCGCATCGAAGCGCAGGCCCTGAGCCTACCGCGCAAGCGATCGTCCGACGCACCTGCCGTACCGCCCGGCGTGCCGGTCGGCCATCCGGGCGCCTGGCATGCGTTGAAGGGGGCGTTGATCGAACCGGCCTCACGCCAGGTGATCCTGCGCGTGGGCGTTGCGTCCTTGCTGGCCGGCGGACTCGGCGCACTGTTCCACCTCGAACGTGCGTACTGGGCCGTCGCAGCGGCGGTGCTGATGCTGCACCAGGGCTTCGACTGGACGCGCACCGTGGTGCGCGCACTCGAACGCCTGCTCGGCACCTGGGTCGGCCTGCTGCTCGCCGGCGCCATCCTGCTGTGGCATCCGCAGGGCCTGTGGCTGGTGCTGACGATCATGCTGCTGCAGTTCGTCGTCGAAATGCTGGTGGTGCGTCATTACGCGCTTGCCGTGGTCTTCATCACCGGCGCCGCGCTCACGCTCGCCAGTGGCGGCCATCCGGTCGACGCGCCGGGCGAATACCTGCTCGCGCGCGGCCTGGACACCCTCGTCGGGTGCGCGGTCGCGCTGCTGGTCTACCGTGCCCTGCCCGTCCGCGACGACGGACGCGGCCTGTCGGCACCGATGGCGCGCGTGCTGCACGGCGTGGCGACGCTGGCGCCGATGCTGGCCAGCGGCCAGGTGGACGATGTCGCCGCACGCACCGCGCGCCGCGACCTGCAGCGCACGACTTTCGCGCTGGAACAGGCGTACGGCGCAGCGGTAGTGGCCTCGCCCAGGCAGCGTGCGGTGGCCGAGGATCGATGGCCCTTGGTGGCGGCGGTCCAGCAACTCGCCTACCGGATGTTGTCCGCATGCTGGCAGCGCAGCCACGGCGAAGACGCCGCGGTACGCGCGTTCGATGCCGCGGATGCGATGGCGCTGCAGCAGTCGCTGAGCATGTTCGAACGCAAGCTCTCCGGCGAAGCATTGGAAGACGGCGTGGACGCTTCGGCACCGCTGTTCGGCAGCGAACTGCAGGCGGTGCGCGCCTGCCTAACAGAACGGCCCCCGCAGGGGCCGTTGTGATCGAGAACACGCCTGGCTCTCCGGGCGGCGACGGTGTCGGACTCGCGGTCCACCGCCAGGCGCAGCATTGGAACAGGGGGTGTCCGATGCGCTGCGTTCGGTTCTCTCGTGGGGCCCTGGGTGTCAGTCTTTCAACTCGGTAGCAGGGTTGTTCCGGGAGACAGAGGGGGTGGATCCGTCGGCCCGACCACTGCGCCTGTTGTAAGGGGGCGGATGCGAAGACCGCGTGTAGATCGTTCAGCCGGACTGCACGTTTTCGTAACACCCGCTGCACATGGCTTAACCCTCGCGAACAGGCTCGCCTGAATTCGCACCGGCGTCACGGATACGGGCCTAACGTGCATGGCAGGCACCTGATTTCACCCGCTGTCATGATGACCTTCGACCTGTTCAATACGCCTACCGAGGACGGCACGTACGAGCTCTCGATCAACGAGTCGCCGCCGCTGCGCTTCACCACCCGCGGGGCCGCCCTCAGCTACGCCGTCAAACTGGCCAACCAGCGCCACCAGCAGGGCCTCGATTACGCGATCAACATCGAAGGCGGCGACGGACGCTGGCGGTTGTTCAACGGCTGGCGCCTCTGCGCCTGAGCCGCGGGCCGATCCACCGGGTTCCTGTCCGCAAACGGTGAGTCCGTAACGCCCGGCCGTGGCAGGCTGTGCGTCTTCCCGCACCGGACGCCCCCATGCCCACCGCCGACACCGCCGCCCGCTTCCGCCACCTTCACCAGCAAGGCCTGCTCCGCCTCGCCAACGTCTGGGACGCCGGTACCGCCCGCCTGGCCGAACACCACGGCGCCGCTGCCATCGCCACCACCAGTGCCGGCCTTGCCTGGTCGCAGGGCTATCCCGATGGCGACCGGCTGGCCGTCGACGCGCTCCTGCATGCGGTCGCGGGCATCGTGCGGGTGATCCATGTACCCCTGACGGTCGATGTCGAAGGCGGTTACGACGATGACCCGGCTCGCGTGGCCGCCACGGTCCTGCGCGTCGTGCAGGCGGGCGCGGCCGGCATCAATCTGGAAGACGGCAGCGGCGACCCGGCTTTGCTGGCAGCCAAGATCCGCGCCATTCGCCACGCCTGCGAGGCGAACGGGACGGACGTCTTCATCAACGCGCGCACCGACGTGTACCTGCGCGGTCTGGCCCCCGAAGCCTCCCGCGTCGCCGAAACGCTCGCGCGCGCCGCGCAGTATCGGGAGGCCGGTGCGGATGGGCTGTTCGTGCCCGGCGTGGTCGAGGAAGCCGACATCCGCGCACTCGCGGCAGGATGCGGCCTGCCGCTCAATGTGATGCTGCGGCCGCAGCTGCGCGACTTCGACGCGCTGGCGTCATGGGGCGTGCGCAGGATCAGCGCCGGGTCGGCGTTGGCCGAATCCGCGTTCGGCCATGTCGGTGCGCAGATGGACGAATTCCTGCACGGCGCGCGGACCGCGCTGCCCGATCCCCAGGCAATGGGCTACGGCGCGATCAATGCGCTGTTCCCGTGAGGTGTAGCGCGTAGGAATTTTCCTACGACCCATCGGGGTTACACCCGACTGCCAATGTGATTCACATCCGCGACGATAACCCTGTCCCCGGTGGCACGCCCTGCACTGGCCAGGCATGGCCGAACGGCAATGGAAACAGGCTGCCGGAGCCGGGGACTCCCCCTTCAGACCCGATCGCACTTGATCGGGTTTTCTTTTGCCCGCGGCATGCGACTCAGGCGCCGGCCCACAGTTCGGGCACCTGGGCCAGGCCCAGCAAGACGAGCGCCGTCGCGGCGATCAGCAACCACCCCATGCTCCGTATCAGCAGACTGCGCATGTCGACGTCCCCCGTTCCTGTGAGCTGACTATCGCCACGCGTGCATCGCGTGTCAAAGGTAAATGCATTCACGCCGCGATGGCGGCTTGCTTCGTTGCATTTACCTCGCCGCTGCTATCGCCGGCCTCTACCGCTTCGAGGAACTCGCGCCCCCATCGCGACAGATCGTGATGACGCACGATGCCGTACAGCCGGCGCTGACGGTCCTCGCGCTCGTTGGGCAGCATCGCCAGCGCCTGCCGCAGCGCACGCGCCAGATCGGCCGGATCGTGCGGATTGGTCAGCACCGCGCCTTTCAGTTCCGCGGCGGCGCCGGCGAATTCCGATAGCACCAGCACGCCATCGCCCCCCGTGAGCCCCTGCACGGCGACGAACTCCTTGGCCACCAGGTTCAAGCCATCGCGCAGCGGCGTGATCCACATGACATCGGCGGCGGCGTAATGCGCCACCACGCTGGCGAACGGCAGCACCCGCGCGAAGAAGCGCACCGGCGTCCAGTCCAATCGCGAGAGCCGGCCGTTGATGCGGCCCACCGCCTGTTCGATCTGCTGCTGCAGGGGCCGGTAGATGGTCATCTCCTTGGCCGCCGGCACGCAGACCAGCACCAGCGTCACTTCGCCCTGCAGTTCCGGTGCTTCGTCCAGCAGACGTTCGAAGGCCTGCAGCTTCTGCAGGATGCCCTTGGTGTAGTCGAGCCGCTCGATCGACAGCACCAGCCGGCGCCCGCCGATCTCATCGCGGATGCGCGCGATGTCCGCGGCCACATCGTCGGTCTCCAGGCAGGTGCGGATGCGCGCCACGTCCGTGCCGATGGGATGCGCGCCGATGCGCACCGTGCGTCCGTCGATGCGCAGTTCGGTCGCCATGTCCTCCACGCCGACCGCACAGCCGAAGGTCAGGAAGCGCGGCGCGCACGCCGCCCGCGCCACCACCTCCACCGGGAACGTGCTGCGCACCGCGTCGGTGAAGTTCTCGGCGTGGCGCGGGATGTGGAAGCCCACGTAGTCGCAAGCCAGCAGACTGCCGAGGATCTCGCGGCGCCACGGCAGGATCGCGAAGATGTCCGCCGACGGAAACTGGGTGTGGTGGAAGAAGGCGATCTTCACGTCCGGGCGCAGCTCGCGCAGCACCGAGGGCACCATCCACAGGTTGTAGTCGTGCAACCACACCGTCGCGCCGGGCGCGGCCTCGGCGGCGGCGGCTTCGGCGAAGCGGCGGTTCACGCGCTTGAACAGCGCCCAGTCGTCCTCGTTGAAGCGCGCGCGCTCCCAGAAGCTGTTGATCACGGGCCAGAACGCTTCCTTGGAGAAGCGTTTGTAGAACACGTCCACCTCGTGCTTGGTCAGCGGCACGTGGGTGGCGGTCAGGCCCGGATATGCGACGCGGTCCACCACCGCATGGGTCGGCGCGGGCGGCGCTTTCGCGTCCTCCACCGTCCAGGCGACCCAGGATCCCGGGCGACCATCGGCGAAGAAGCTCAACAGGCTGGGAATGATGCCGTTGGGTGAACTGTGCGGCTGGCGCACACGCGCACCGTCGACAATGTGCTCCTCGTACGGCAGGCGGTGATAGACCATCACCAGCTCGGCCTTGCCGGGCTCGTGCAACGGCGGCGCGTAGTCGTCGGCCTGCAACAGCGCGAAGTGCGCCATCGCCTGCAGGATGCCGCCGCAGCCCGGCGCGTCCGCGTGCAGCACGTCGTCCATGCCGGTGGTGGCGGCGAGCAACGCCGGTTCCGAGCGACCGACGCAGACGCCGGGGAAATCCTCGCCATACATCGACAGATCGTTGAGCGTGTCGCCGGCCACCAGCACGCGCGCCGGCGGCAACGCCAGCACGTCGACCAACGCTGCCAGCGTGCTGCCTTTGCGGATGCCGCGCGGCAGGATGTCGAGATAGCGATCGGCCGAATACAGCACCTCGCAGCCCAGCGAGGCCGCTACCGCTTCCACCTCGTCCTGGATCAGCGACAGCTGTTCCGGGTGGCAGTAATACGAACAGCGGCGCTCCTGCGGCACTTCCTGGCGCACCAGCATCGGGAAGCGGCGCATCGCTTCGGCCACCGCGTGCTCGCCCGGCCAGCAGGCTTCGATATGCGACTGCAGCGGCTGGATCGGCTGCATGTCGTCGGTGCGCAGCACGGTGGCGCCCACATCGCAGATCACGTAGTCGGGCGTGGGCAGGCCGGGATCGGCCAGCAGCGGCAGGATGGCTTCACGCCCGCGACCGGTCACCCAGGCGAGCTTCACGTCCGGATGCGCATCGACCAGGTGATACAGCCGCTTGCGCGCATCCGCATCGCCGGCGAGGAAGGTGCCGTCGAGATCGGTAGCGAGTAACAAAGGTTGCGAGGGTAGCGATGGCGAAACGGGTTCCAACAGGCTCATGCAGGTGCACTCCAGTGAGTGGTGTGCCGCGCGCAAGGCACGACGCGAACGCGTCAACGGACGCAGGCGGGGACACGCATCGAAGGCGGCATCGCGAAGGCGGATGCACAGAGGGAGGGCCGCGTGCGTGGCACGCTGCGCGCAGAGCGTCGCAGATGCGCGTCCATCCCCAGATGCGGACGCGAGCATCGACTGATGCGATGCAGCATTGTAGTCCGCATCGACATCATGAAAGTCAACGCGATGTTAAGAACGTTAAATCGCGGCGGAAAATGCGTGTTTTCTTCGTAGCCTTCGTGTTCGCGGTGCCCGATCACGCATCATCCACGGCGCAACCAACGCCACCACCGCTGCCAATGCGAAGGACGTTGCGGCGTCGCGCGATACGCCACGCTCGCCGGCACGCGCAGCGATACCGTCGTGCCTGCGCCCTCAGCGGACGTGAGCGCCAGCGTGCCGCCGATGCGCTGCGCACGCTCGCGCATGCCGTACAGGCCCCAGTGGCCTTGACGGCCACCGGCGCGCAGCACGGCGTCCGGAAGACCGATGCCGTCGTCGCGCACGCGCAGGTGCAACGCATCGTGCTGATAGTCCAGGTCCACCTCCACATGCGCGGCCTGCGCGTGCTGGAACGCATTGAACACCGCCTCGCGCGCGATCCGGTACAGCTCGTCGCGGACCAGCGCATCCAACGCCCGCGGTTCGCCTTCCACCTCGAGCCGGAATTCGGTCGCATGGTCCACCACCAGGTCTTCGCCGAGCGCGGCCAACGCCTCGGACAACTCGCCCGACATGCGCGCACGGCGTAGATCGAGCACGCGGTCGCGCGCTTCGGCCAGCACATCGTCGGCCCGCTGCAGCACGCGCTCCATCGCGGCGTGGCCGGGCGCATCGCGGCCCAGCGACTGCGACACCGCATGGAAGCGCAGGATCAGCCCCTGCACGCTCTGCAACAGCGTGTCGTGCAGTTCGCGGGCGATCCGCTCGCGCTCGTGGTGACGCTCGTGCAGGCGCGCGCGGAGCTGCGTGGACAGGTGGCGCAGGCGCAACAGGTAGGCGATCCATAACAAGGTCGCGCCCAGCAGCACGCACAGCACCAGGAACCACGTGGTCTGGTAGTACCTCGGCGCGATCACCACGGGCAGCGCGGCGCCGACCTCGTTCCACACGCCATCGTTGTTGGCGGCGATCACGCGGAAGGTGTACGTGCCCGGCCCGGGATCGTTGTAGAAGGCCGTCCGCCGCGTGCCGGCGTCCTGCCAGGCGGTGTCGTAGCCGTCCAGCTTGTAGCGGAAGCGCACGCGCTCGGGGATCGACAGACTCAGCGCGGTGTAGGCGATCTGCAGGTTGCGCGTGCCCGGTGGCAACCGCAGCACGCCGGCGCCCACGCGATGGGTCTGGCCGTCGGCCGCCAGCGAGAGGATCGAGACCGGCGGCGCCAGTGGATTGCGGTGGATCCGGGCCGGGTCGATCGACACCACGCCGCTGGTGGTCGCGAACCACAATCGTCCGTCACCGCCTTCCGCCGCCGTCGGAATCGGCCGGAACTGCGCCGGTACGCCGGGCATGCCGTCGAGGAAATCGAAGAGTTCGTAACGCGGCGTGGATGTGTCGAACAGCGTGGCCACGTCGACGGCCTTCACGTGCAGCACGCCACGTGCGCCGTTCAACCACAGATCGCCTGCGCGCGTCTGCACGATGCCGGTGATGCCGCGGAACGGACTGTCGGCGGTCGACGCCAGACTGCGCACGCGGCCCTGGGCGAACCGCGCCAACCCGCGCTCGCCACCGATCCACACGCCATCGTGGCTTTCCAGCAGCGCGGTGACATTGCCCACCGCCAGGCCGTCCTCGCGCCCCAACGCACGGATGTCGTCGCCACGCAGGATCGCGATCTGGTCGCGCGCGTAGCCCATCCACACCGCGCCATCGCCGGTGAGCAGCATCACCAGCGGCGACGAACCCGCAGGCAGCCCCTTGCGCCCGCGCAACTGCTGCCAGCGACCATCGGCGAGGCGATGGATGCCGGGAGTGTTCAACGACACCCACAGCACGCCGTCGTCGCCATGCGCGATGGCCTGCACGCCGGAATAGCCGCTCACCGGCAGCGGCGTCACCGGCGCCAGGCGTCCGTCGCGCAGCGTCCACAGCCCGCCGGGCCCGCCCAGCCACACCGTGCCCGCGCGATCGCGGTGCGCTGCGGTGAGCGGAGGCGGCAGGTCGAGGTAACGCAGCGGCCCGCCGTCGAGCACCATGAGCGGACGATTGCGGCTGCCCGCCAGCAACGTACCGTCGGCGGCGGTGACGATGGCGAAGTCCTGCGCGCCATCCGGCAGCAGCGCGGGGATCACCTGGGTGTGGCGGAACCGGTCCAACCCGCGGCTGCTGCCCACCCAGATATTGCCCTCGCGGTCTTCCAGCACCGGCAGCAGGTAGTCGGCGCTGAGGCCGTCGTCCTCGCGGAAGTGCTCCACCGCGTCGCCGTTGCGTGCCGGCGGCAGCGGATGCGCCAGGCGCTGCACGCCTTCGCCCATGGTGCTGGCCCACAGCGTGCCGTCGCGGTCGAACAACAGCCCTGCCGACGGCGCGGTGATCACCGACGTCGTGGCCGCGCCGTCCAGCGGCAAGCGGCGCACGCCGGCTTCGTTCTCGGCGACCCACAGGCTGCCATCGGCGGCCTGCGCCATCTGGCTGATGCGGCCCACGCGCACGTCCACCGTTTCGAAAACGCGCGCGCCCTTGCGCAGACGGGCCAGACCATCCTCGGTCGCCAGCCACAGCGTGCCGTCGCGATCGGTGAACACCGAGCGCGCCTGTGTGCCGGGCGCGCGCCATGCCGGCTCGACGCGATGCCACTGGCCTTCGCGCAGGTAGACCAGGCCGCTGAACGTCGCCGCCCACAGGCGGCCATCGGGCGTTTCGGCGAACCGGAACACCGTGCTGGTCGGCAGGCCCTGCGCTTCGCCGTAATGAGTCAGCCGGTCATCGCGCAGGTAGCTCACCGCGCCGTAGCGGAAACCGATCCACAGCCCGCCATCCTTCGTCGCGTACAGCGTGGACACGCTGGTGGCGGGAAACGCCTGGTCGCCGGGCGGGTCGTAGCGTTCGAACTGCACGCCGTCGAAGCGGTACAGGCCCACCTGGGTGGCCAGCCACAGGTAGCCGTCGGTGGTCTGCGCCAACGCGGTGATCTGGCCCGGCGCGCCTTCGCGCACGGTCCAGGCCGTGTGGTGGAACTGGGCGATCTGGCGCTGCGCATCCAGCGCCTGCACCCGCGGCGCGAACAGCAGGCACGCGCACGCCAGCAGCACGCGCCACGCACGCATGCGCACGCGGCACGGCCTTGCGGCCCGCCCGGTCAGTTTGCCCACCACGCTGATCAACCTGCCCCCTTCGACACCGCCGACACGATGGAAGAACGCCCGCCTGCCCTCCCCCAGGGTGCCGTGTCCTCATTCGGACACGGCGCGGCGATTCGGTGCGCACTTTACCCGAGGCGCGGGGTGTTCCGCTGCATCGGCGAAGCGCGCGCGTCCCTCAGGGGACGAATTGTTTGTTGCCGTATTCCCATGTCCACGGGACACCGGTTTCGCCCAGCACGAATGCCGTCAGCCGCGGGAACGCGCGTTCGGCTCGCACATCGTTGCCCAGGATCACCACGCAGCGCTTGTGCTGGCGCACGCATACCCAGGTGTTGCCGGTGGAATCGTTGTGCCCGCCCTTGTAGAACCCCGCGCCTTGCGGGCCGTCGAACACCACTACGCCCAAGCCGGCGGCGAGATCCTGGCGGCGCTGCACGGCGGGCAGTTCGTCCTGCAGCGTGGGGAACTGCGAACGCGTGGTGATCGGCAGCTGCGCGGTGGTCATCGCGGCGGCGCTGGCGGTGGACAGGCCTTCGCCGTTGACGAACGCGGCGGTGAACTTGGCGAGGTCGGCGATGGTGGTGTCCATCGACCCCGCGGCGCGCACGCGGCTGCGTTCGTCATGCGGCTCGGCGGTGCCGTCCTCGGTCCAGCCATCGGCGAGGTTGGCGGCGAAGTCCGGGCGCCAGATCATGCTGGTGTTCGGCATGCCGAAGCGGTCGAACGCACGGCGCTGCATCTCCTGGCCCAGGTTCAGGCCCAGTCCGCGTTCGATCACGTACTGCAGCAGGATCAGGCCCTCGCCCGAGTAGGCGTAGCGGCTGCCCGGGGTGAAGTGGATGCGCAGTTTCTCGTCCGGTTCGAGGTAGGCGAAGTTGGCGAAGCCGCTGCTGTGGGTCAGCAGGTGGCGCGCGGTAATCGTCTTCCAGCGCGTGTCGCCCGCCAGGTCGGGCCAGGGGCCGTAGGCGTCCTCGGCGGGATAGTCGGTCAGCGGCTTCGGGAAGTACTCACCGACGGGGCGGTCGAGGTCGAGCGTGCCTTCGTCGACCAGCTGCATGACGGTCCAGGCGAACACGGCCTTGGTCAGCGAGGCGCCGTACATGACGGTATCGGTCTGCAGCGGGTCGCCCTGGGCGTTGCGCCGGCCATAGGCGGCCACATGCACCACCTTGCCGTCGTCGATCACGGCGATGGCCAGGCCGTTGGCCTGGGCGGCGGTCATGGCCTGGGCCACTTCGGCATCCAGGGCGGCACGGCTGGGGATGGGATGCGGCACGGGTTCGGCCGCAGACGCGGCGAACGGCAGCATGGCGAGCAGGCAGACTCCGATCAGTGGACGCATGACCCCTCCTATGTGAGTTGAATCATACGGACCGGGGCGAACGGCTTAAGCGCCAGAGGTCATGGGCCGGCCATTCCGCCCCCGGCGGTCCCTCTACTCACTCATAACCTGGCCCGAGAGACAAAATGACTGGTTCTTCTCTCACTAAGGCTGGCGCGAGAGGCAAAAAGGCGCGATGGGCCTCGCCGAGCGGTGTTACAGCGACAGGATCCGCATCAGGGCCACCGCCGCCACCGCCGACGCCAGCCAGATCGCCACGCGTTTGATCAGCGCACTGTTCAATCCCCCCTGCCCCGCTTCGCGCGGCTGGTTGAAGCCGACCACCAGCACGTGCATCGGCAGCGCGATGACCAGCAGGAACGCGAACACCCAGTTCAAGGTCTCGTCCCCCAGCCGCGGCCAGACCAGCGGCATCACGATGCCGGCGAAGAGACCGGCGATGGCGGCAGTGACAGGCGTGGGGGTGAGCTTCATGCGGGGCGGTGTCCGGCGGGTGGTAACCGCAGTCTAGCGGGCGGGTGTGCTGGGATGGGGGTAGCGGATGGTCGTAGGGGCAAGGAGCGTCCTACTCCAAACGCTCGAGCAATGCTTCCAGCTTCTCATCATCGACCTGTGTTGACTCATGCTTGCCGGTAGCTCGTGCTCCCAACGCATGGAACATGCTGACGAGCGCTTCTGCACGCGTGCCAGCGCTGGGGGACCAGGTTTGCGCACATTGTCCGTCCGGCGTTCTGAAGACGTAACTCGTTCCGTCCAACCCCAATGGCAGCTCGGTTCGCGCATTCCGCACGTCACCATCCAAGATCAACCGCACGCGCTCCAAAGTGGGCGTCGGCACCGACGCAACGTGCGCCGGCCGCCCCGCAACAAGAACGGTCGGCGGCGGCGGTGCGTTACCGCACACGAATCCCTCTCCGGGAACGTTGACGTTCCGGACCACATCCATCTGCAGGTAGTACGCCGCGTCGCCCGACACGCCTATCGCGTAGGGGTCCGAGAATGACGGGAACACCATCATCGCGGACACCCCGGCACGAGGAAGCTCGTCACGCAAGAGCTCGTAATCGTCGAGATGAAATGGATGACACGGCGACAAGCCATCTTCGTAACGGGCTTCCAATGCCGACCGTCGGCGCACTTCCAGAGCTTGCTGAGCCAGGGGTACGAGCGCCGCCAGTGAAACAGGAAGCCCGATTGCCAGCGCCGTGAGCACGATGCGCATCCAACGCAGTTGAACAGTCTTCAAGGAGGCTCCCCCTTCGAATTCCACGCCACCATCACGCATCAACGAACACCACGGCAGATTGAATGTCGTTGCGCTCAGCTCAACCTTGACTCGAAGCAAGCATGTTCAACGCAAAGAACAGACCAAGCAACACCAGCACCGCCAAACCGAAAGCGAACTGCGCACTCAACTGCTTCTTCAACCAGCCTGGCGGCCTTCGACTCAGCACCATGCAGGTCGGAATGTAGAGGCCGAGCGCAGTGAGCAGGACCCACCGCCACGAATGTTCGAACGCCCACGCGATGTCGTCGACCGGGGCAAAGAACATCAGATAGAGCATGACCAGCATGTGGCCGATGAAGATCGCGATCGGCACCGACAGTGCTGCGACTCCGATGTCGACCTTCTTCAAGCCAAGTGTCCCCGGGCGAATCAAAGGTGGCGGAGAGAGTGTCAGCCTCCCGGTCATTTCAAGTCAACCCATGTCGTGCCATTTCAAAGTGTAAATCCTTGTTTTAGCTGATATTTCTTGACGCGCCCCGCTCCAAGCCGTACCGTCCAATCCCGTGACCCGTTGTGGGTTAGGTTGTTGGTAAGGCAAGTTTGGCGGAGAGAATTTCATGCCTCGCAAGGCGCGCGAACTGAAAGCATTGGAAGTGGCTCGACTGACCGGACAAGGGTTCCATTCGGTCGGCGGCGTTGCTGGCCTGCATCTTCGGATCAATGAGGCTGGCGCACGCAACTGGATTCTTCGTGCGATGGTCGGCGGCAAGCGGCGTGATATTGGCTTGGGCGGATTCCCGGACGTTCCTTTGGCGCTGGCACGCGACAAGGCCCGCACGACCCGCGAGAAGATTGAACAAGGCATAGACCCTGTTCTAGAGCGCCGGTCGTCGCGCCAAGCGCTGCTTACCGCCGTCACGTTCGACGAGGCTGCTACCCGCTTCATTGAGGCCAAGTCGCCTGAATGGAGCAACCCGAAGCATCGGGCGCAATGGAAGGCCACGCTGGACACTTACGCCAGCCCCCGGATCGGCGCTCTACCCGTGGATCGCGTGGAACTCCCCCACATCCTGGAAATCCTGTCACCAATCTGGACGACGAAGACCGAAACCGCTAGTCGCGTCCGCATGCGCGTGGAATCGGTCCTCGCCTGGGCGACCGCATCGGGCTACCGCAGCGGGGACAACCCCGCGCGCTGGAAGGGCAATCTGGACGTGCTGCTAGCGAAGCCCAGCAAGGTAAAGAAGGTCGAACACCATGCAGCCCTAGCCATCGACGCGCTACCCGCCTTTGTCGCAGACCTGAGGGGCCGTGATGGCGTGGCAGCCCGCGCGCTGGAATTCCTGATCCTGACGGCCACGCGCAGCGGCGAGGTTCGCGGCGCGACGTGGGATGAGTTCGACTTGAAGTCGGGCGTATGGATCATCCCCGGTGAGCGCATGAAGGCAGGCAAGGAACACCGCGTCCCGCTCTGCGCCCGCGCGCTGGCACTGGTCAAGGAACAGCCGCAGATGGCGGGCTGCCCCTATGTGTTCTCTGCCCCGCGCGGAGGCCAGTTGTCGGACATGACTCTATCGGCGGTCATGCGCCGCATGGAAGTGGATGCTGTCCCACACGGCTTCCGCTCCACATTCCGGGACTGGTGCAGCGAGCGCACCGCGTATCCGCGCGACGTTGCCGAAATGGCGCTGGCCCACACAATTCAGAACAAGACGGAAGCGGCGTACCGTCGCGGCGACCTCTACGACAAGCGCGTGAACATGATGAAGGATTGGCAGCGATTCATTGATTCGCCCGCCAAGAATGGAAATGTCGTCAGTCTTCGGAGAGCCGCGAAGTGAGTCTACAGGCATGGAAAAAAGATTTGCGCGCACTCCAAGGTGTAAACCTCCGCAAGGTGGACGCGACGCTGAAAGCGGCTCGCGGGATCATTGACGACGATCAGATTGATCGCGTCATCGAGTTCAGAGAGGCTTCTTTTGAACTTTTCGAACAAGGGAACAGCGCCGCGTCGATGTGGGCCGGTCAAGCCATGTGGGAAGCCGCGAATTTTCTAAACGCAGGACTGTCCGAGCGTCTCGCAATCCGCGCAGGGAGGAAGATCATCAAGAACAGTGCGGAAGGAAATGCGATGAAGGCAGCGTGTGCAAAGGAGAAGCACATGAGGTGGCAAAAGCTGGCCGATGAAAAATGGGCGCTTGCGGAACACCGGACCAAAACTGCGGCGGCTATCGCCAGAATTGTTGCGAAAGCCGTTGGAGCGAATCCGAACACGATACGCCGAGCGATAAAGAAACCTGTCATAGCGGGGCGATCTGACTAGGCTCCAAGCCACACCATACGGCTCCAGACAGCACTAGGAGCCGAGCTTGAATACCCCCACCGACTTCACCACGTTGCCGGATTCGGCAATGATCAGGCAGCGCGATCTACTTCGCGTAGTTGGCATATCTGCGACAAGCGTATGGCGACGCTGCGCAGCCGGCACATTCCCGAAGCCGATCAAGCTAGGCGAGAAAACGACCGCCTGGCGCTGGGGTGACGTTCGCAAGTGGCTGGAAGAGGTGGCGGCATGAATACCACCCTTTTCGACGGCCTCTGCGATGCGTACCCGGACGTTGCGCCTTACGTGATCGTCCAGCTTCTTAATGCTGCCGAAGCCTATGTGGCCCGCATCCAGTTCCACTTGCCGGACAATGCGAAGCACACGCTACTCACTCTCTGCTGCCTTAAGTCGCTAGACCCCGGCCACGCCTGGGCCTACGAAGACGCGCTGCTGACGCTTCTAACTTGCCATGCCAAGGAGCAGCCAAATGCGTGAAGGACCAATCCCCTTGGAAGAGTTGGACACGATACGGAGCCACTTTCCCAGCGCGCACCCGAAGGAAGTCGCCGAGCTATGGAACTCCGCGCCGGCCGTAATCTCGGAGTGGTGTCGCTATCACCACGCGCACATCGCAGGCGATGACCATCCGAACATTCGAGCCGCGCGTCTGTTCTACCTCTTCTTTGTCCTTACTCCCGCCAACAACGCCCGCAACCGGCGCAAGCGCGAAGGCTATCGCGTGGCCGCGATGATGGTTCTTCTTCCTCGCTGGAACGTGACGGACAGCGAGTAACTGCGGCGCGCATCGCGCCCAAGGATTTCCAATGAATCTAGACTCCGCTTTGGGCGGAATGCGCTCTGCTGTCCGATGGTTTCTCTACTCGCTGCAATGGGATGCCCAGGAAGGAAAGTACGACAAGTTCCCCTGCCCGCCTGATGGTCGCGAAATTCGGATCAACGCGGCGGATTCCGCAAATTGGATGACCTATGACCAGGCGCGTGACGCCTTGGCGCGACTGCCCCGCAGTGGCGCGAAATGCTACACGCTGGGCTTTTGGCTGACGGCCGACACCGGCTACTTCTTCTTCGATCTTGACGGCGTTGCTAATGCTGGCGTCCTTACCAGTGATGCTAGCGCCCGCGTCGCACAGTTTCCGGGTGCGCTTATGGAATGGAGCAGCAGCGGAACAGGGCTGCACATCATCGGCCGCACGCTTTCCCCTCCGCCCAGCCACCGGACCCGCCCTAAGCGCGGAGCGGACTTCTCTTACGAGTTCTACACGGGAGGACGTGGGATTGCCTTTGGTTTGACCGGCGAGGCAAACGGTAGCGCTGACAGCATCCATGACGCAGCGGTGCGAAACCTCATCGCCGAAGTGTTCACCGCCCCCACCCCTGGCGAAGTGGTTCGCCCTGAATGGCGTGGTCCGTCTGACGATGACGAACTGATTCACCGGATGCTAGCTGCTCGCGAGTCAGCGGAAGCGGCGTTCGGACGCAAGGCTTCCTTGTCACAGCTATGGCGTGGCGATGCGGAGAAGAACAGTTCGCACGACATGGCGCTGGCAGCACATTTGGCGTTCTGGACTGGATGCGATGAAGAGCGGATGCATCGGCTGATGCTACGCAGCGGGATGGTGCGCGGCAAGTGGACAGCGCACCGTACCTACTTGACCCTGACGATCAACAAAGCCATTTCCGGATGCGCGAATGTGTACCAGGAACCGGCACGCGCAGCGCCCAAGCCACTCGCCACCCTACCCGCTGTCCGCAACGCTTCGGACCTAATGAAGCTTGATTTCCTTCCTGTCCAGTGGGCCGTTCGCGATCTTCTCCCCGAAGGCGTGACTATCCTCTCCGGTGACCCCAAGATCGGCAAGAGCTGGCTTGTCTATCAGATATGCGTCGCAGTGGCGTCCGGCTCCATCCTTTGGGGCACGCGCCTACCTGAAATTAAGGGTGACGCCTTGTATCTCGACTTGGAGGGCAACGACCGGCGACTCAAGCGACGCCTAGAAGTCTTGCTGCCTGCCTTCCCCAATGCCGATCTATCGCGACTCCACTATGCGACCGAGTGGCCGCGTGCGGAGGAAGGCGTGCAGCAGATTGCGGCTTGGCTACGTCAGCACCCGGAAGCACGCGTAGTGGTGATCGACACTATCAGCGCATTCCGTGATCCCGACCCCGGCAGAAAATCGGCATACGCGACCGACTACGCGGTAGGCGAAATGCTCAAGCCCCTTACACGCGAGTTCAATTGCGCCATCGTTCTTGTGATGCATAACCGAAAACAGGCGTCAGGCGACGTTATGCACAAGGTTAGCGGCACCCAAGGCATGACCGGCAGCGTGGACAACGTGCTAGTCCTGGAACGGACACGCGGCGACATGGACGCGTCGCTGCACGTCAACGGTCGAGACATCGAGGAAGAGGCGGAGCTTGCCATGCGCTTGGAGAATGGCTTGTGGCGCTGCGTAGGCAACCTGGCAGACGTGCAGCGCTCCAAGGAACGGAGTTCCGTCATGGAAGCCCTGACACAGATTCGTTCCGGCACCGCACGAGAAATTCACGCAGCTATCGGCGATGGGGTGAAGATTGAGGCGATAAGGATGCGCTTGTCTCGCATGGTAAAAGCCGGGGAACTTATCTGCTCAGGCGGAATTTACATGCTCCCGGAAAATTTCGCGCCGCCGCCGATTCCAGGCGTGTAGGTGTGGTACCACACACTACCTGTTACACCTGTTATAGCGTTATAGGTGTTAGAGCGGTTTGTAACGGGTATAACCGTGTAACACGTGTAACAGGGGATCGTGCGCGCGACTTGCGCACTTCCCCGAATTTCCCAGCGACGCGAGTTCTTTCAAGTCATCCCATATCGCGTCTTCCTTTACAGCCCTCTTCTGCTGCTTAAATTTCTTGTCCGGGATTGATCCCTCACACCCGGAGTAGAAGCATGACCCTCGCAGAAATCCGGCAGCGCAAGGCTGCCAAGACCGCCGAAGCCCGAGCGCTGCTGGCGAAGGCCGAAACCGAAAACCGTGCGCTCAACGCCGATGAGTCGGCCAAGTTCGACACGCTGAAATCGGAAATCACCGATCTGGAAGCGCAGGAACAGCGTCAGCAGTTCGTCGATGACCAGGAGCGCCGCGCCACTGGCGTGACCATCATCACCGGCAACGGCGGTGACACCATCTCAGCACTGGAAAGCCGCGTCTCCCTGATGCGCGTCCTACAGGCCGGCGTCGAGGGCCGCGGACTGACTGGCCCGGAACTGGAATACGCACAGGAAACCGAACGCCGTACCGGCCGCAAGGCGCAGGGCGTGTTCGTCCCGATGCGTGCGCTGGAGACCCGCGTCAACACCACGACCAGCGCCCCGGAAATGGTGCCGACGGACCATCGCGGCGACCTCTACATCCAGCCGTTGCGTAACAAGCTGCTGGCGCGTCGCTTGGGCGTTCGTGTGCTGTCCGGCCTGCACGGCAACGTCACGATTCCGAAGCACGGTACCGGCGTCGCCACGGGCTGGGTCGCCGAAGGTAACGCCGTGCCCGATTCGGACGTGAACCCGTCGAACGTCACCCTGTCCCCGAAGCACGCAGGTGGCGTCACGGAACTGAGCCGGCAACTGATCATGCAGTCCAGCCCGGACGTGGAACAGCTTGTCCGCGATGACTTCGCGGCCGTACTGGCGCAAGCGATCGACTCGGCGCTGATCAGGGGCGGCGGCGCGAATGAACCGTCCGGCGTGCTGTCCACGGCCGGCATCCAGACCGCCAACCTCGCCACGCTCAACTGGGCGAACGTGCTGGCGATGAAGGCCAAGGCGGAGGTGGCGAACGTGGATGCGTCGTCCTGGCTGTTCAATCCCAACGTCGCGGCTAAGTTCGCCGGCACGGAAAAATCCACGGGTACGGGCATCTACCTGCTGGGTGACGACGGCCGCATGGCCGGTATCCAGTCCTACAGCACGAATCAGGTACCGAACAACGCCACGCCGGACCCGGACGCCGGTATCGCCATCCTCGGCGACTGGTCGCAAGTGCTGCTGGGTATCTGGTCGGAAATCGACATCCTCGTGAACCCCTACGCCCAGCCGGCTTACGGTCGCGGCGGCGTGCTGGTCCGCGCGATGTCCACGGTAGACGTTGCCCTGCGCCATCCGCAGGCGTTCGTCGTCGCTTCCGACATCGCCCTGTAACTGCCAGCCCATACGGCCCGTCCCAGCGGCGGGCCGTATTTTTCGGAGACGCCCCCATGATCGAGAAACGCGCTACGGCGGGCGTAACCGCCGACGGCCGGAAATTGACCGGCTACATAGCAAAATTCGATTCCCCGACCACCATCGGCGGATTCACCGAAATTGTCCGACGCGGTGCCTTCGCTGCATCGCTGAAAGCTGGCGTGGACATTCTGGCGCTGGCTGATCACGATCCCAGCCGTGTGCTGGGCCGAACCCGCAGCGGAACGCTGGAACTGCGCGAAGACGACGCCGGCCTGGCGTTCATCCTGTCCATGCCCGACACGCAAACCGGACGCGACCTGATCGCACTGGCGGCGCGTGGCGACCTTGGCGGCGCTTCCTTCGGCTTCATCGTGCCGGAGGGCGGCGATAGCTGGCAGGGCAACCATCGCGAACTTCGTAGCGTCCAGCTCCACGAGGTCTCCATCGTGAGCGCATGGCCTGCCTACCGAGACACTGAAATTTCCCTGCGCAGCAGCCAAGCCGACAACGGGCTGGCGGTTCGCCGCGCTTGGCTGGAGACGTGCAAATGAAAATTCTGGATTTCTTCCGGCGAGAGAACCGCGCCGCCGATCCTTCCTGGACCGCGCTTTCCAATGGCAACGCGATGAGTGCGTCCGGCCAGCATGTGGACGCCAAGGTTGCCGAAACCATCGCGGCCGTCTTCGGCTGCGTCCAAGCCCTTAGCGAATCCACGGCGTGCCTGCCGCTGCACGTCTACCAGCGCGCGGACGGCGGCGACCGGGAACGGGCCGACGACCATCCGCTGGCCCGTGTTCTACGGGAACCTAACAGCTACCAATCGGGCATGGCGTTCCGGGAATCCATGACGGCATCGGTCCTGATGCACGGCAACGGCTACGCTCGGAAGGAATACAACGGCGCTGGCGACATCACGGCGCTGCATCCGCTGAATCCGCAGCGCATGACCATCGTCAAACTGGACAGCGGGCGTCATCGCTTCGATTACACCGAAGAAGGCGGCGCAGTGACGCGACTGCTACAGGAAGAGGTCTTCCACCTTCGCGACCGCACCGAACCGGGCAGCGTCATCGGCAAAAGTCGTATCGCGGTAGCCCGCGACACCCTGGGGCTAGGCCTTGCGATGCGAGCGCACGGCGCGGCGATCTTCCGCAATGGCGCGCGTCCGTCCGGTGCGATTTCTACCGACAAGGTGATGACGCTGGAACAAATGGAGGCGGCGAAGAAGCACGTCCGTAACGTCTACGAAGGAACGGAAAATTCCGGCAAGACCATGATCCTGACCGGAGGAATGACGTTCACCCCGATTTCCTTCAACTTGGAAGACATGCAGTGGATTGCCGCCCAGCAATTCAACACTGAGGAAATCTGCCGCATCTACCGCGTCCCGCCCACGATGGTTGCCGACCTTCGGCATGGCAGCTACAGCAACACGGCTGAACTCGGCAGCCAATTCGTGCGCTACAGCCTGGCGCGCTGGATCGCCATGTGGGAATCAGAAATCCAACGCTCGCTGATCGGCCCCATCGCAAGGCGTCGCTACTACGCGGAACACAGCGTGGAAGGGCTGATGCGTGGCAATCCCGAAGCGCGCGCGGACTTCTACGGCAAGGCGATCACGTCGGGCTGGATGACAGTCGATGAGGTTCGCAAGCTGGAAAATCTTCCTGCACTACAGACCAGCGGCGATTGAAAAAATCGCTGCCAGCCTTCGGCTTTCTAGACCCGCCGTTCCCGCATTTGCAGAATTTTCCCCCTTCGAAAGCTTACCCACCATGCCCGAACTGACCAAAAAACAGCGCGCGTTCGTCGTGAACAAGGTTGCGGGCGTCGCCAACCGGGATGCTGCCATTGCCGCAGGCTATTCGGTGGCAGGCGCGGCCGTGGCTGCCGACAAACTCATGCGAAATCCCGCGATCCGCACGGCGATCAAGGCGGCAACGAAGGACCAGGCAGGCGCTGCAAGTCCCGACAAGCTGGCGATGCCCCGTGATCGTTATGACGATCCGATGTCGTTCCTCCAGGACGTGATGAATCACGCCGGCCTTCCCATGGCTGTGCGCGCGGACGCGGCGAAGCAACTTCTACCTTATCAACACGCCCGGATGGGCGAGAAAGGCAAGAAGGAAACAAAGAAGGACGGCGCTCGGGAAGCGGCTCGCGACGGTAAGTTCGCAAGGCCCAAAGCTCCGCCGACGCTACATGTCGTAAGGAGCGAAGACTAACGCAATGCACTAGTGGAGATCTGCAGCCCAAACCCATAGTGGATCTTCGGAGAGCGTTAGTTCGCTTCTGATTCGCGCCATTCGCTCCGTGTAGTGACGGACCGGCGTGTAAACCTCGCCGTCATCGCCCTTGAAGGAGTTAATTAATCCCTCGCTTCTCATGCGCCTTAGAATGTCCTTCAATGTTCCATGATCAAACTTCTTTCCGTAACCACCCTTGAGCAAAGCAGCTTCTTCTCGCCCCTTCCCCGGCTGAAAGAACAACTTGTGAATGACCGAAAGCAACAATTTTTGACCATCCGGAATGCTACTAGCCTTGATGCTAGCGGAATTCGACACGTTCTGATCGTAGTTGATGACCTCTGTGTCACGAATCCAATCCGGAAGCGCACTAGAAGTCGAGATTCCAGTGGCAAGCGACACGACTGAATCTCTGACAGAAATATTCTTAGAGCGCGCTAATGTGCTGAGATCCAACGCCAGAATCATAATTTCCGACGACAAGATCTCAAGATTGCTTACTCTTCCCGATTGCAGATAGAGCACTGGGAGGTAGGCATGCTTGAGTGATATAGCCTTAAAATCAAGATCGTCATCCACGATCGTCAAGATACTTACGATCTCTCCAAGTAATGTCGTATTGAGCGAAGTAGCGAACTTTGCCAGCATTGCATGACAGTGCTGCGCCATGTCGTACTGGCGAACAGAGGTTGCAGCATGCATTGCACCGATGAACCTCAGCCCTGTGGTCCACTTAGATTTAGTTATCGAGTCATCTAGAGATGCAATCTTGGAAATGAGATGTTCCGCCCGAATCACCTCAGCGATATTCGGATCAAGGAACTGCCGATCCGGTGATTCCGGTTCGATCCGTCCAAGCGTGCACATTCGCGCCAACAACTGCTGACCAACAGCATCTGGAAGCGTACCTGTCGATAGTCGATAAGCCTCATTGATATCCGTCGGCCGAAATCGGCCCAAGTACTCCTTGGAACCGCGAGACAGTCCGCCCAACTCCATGAGAATCCTACGAATCGCGTAAGGCGTGATCGAGTCCTGAACACCCTTAGCTTCTCGCCGCGTCACCGCACCTAAAAATACGCCCCAGAATTCGAAAGAGCCGGTGTCCTTCGCAAGGATCTTCTTTAGATCTTCCGGATCAAGCTCAGCCGCAATCTGAAAGACCAAGGGCTTTTTCGGCAACCATTCGGGAGGATTTATATCTAGACCAATCCCTTGCAGATAGGAGCGGGCTTGATCCTGATTGAATGTTGGAGGCACTTCGATGAACCGTGCTTTTGCGCTAGCACCGAGACCCAGAGCGTCAAGAATTTCTTGGTCATCATCAAAATAATGCGATCTTCCGGTAACCAAGATTCCAGCGCCAGAGGCAAGAACCAGATCACGCACTCCCTTTAGCGCCGATCGTCTCAACGCTTTCCGTTCGACCATTTGAGTATCGTGCGATTGCGCCCCTATCTCATCGAAGCCATCGAGCAGCAAGATCAGCCCTTTTGACCTAAGCAGCTTGATTGCATTATCGACGCTTCCAGAAAGCCCAATTCGCTGAAGATGCCCGCCAAGTATCTCTAGAAAGTTGCCACTCCCCCAGTGATCTCGCAGGTTTATAGCTAGTGCGTAAGCGCCTGCGTCGCGCGACATCTCGGAAAGCCGCTTGAACACCTCTCTAACCAAACGACTCTTTCCCGTACCGTAGTCACCGACTGCGACGATCTTCTCCCCCTTTCTCAGAGAAGCGCAAATGCTTTCAACATCAAAAGTCTTGTCTCCGCTCTTTGAAGCGAACGTAACATCAACGTACTTTCTCGGATCATTCTGCCCCGTCTCACTGTCTACCGCGCTACCAAATGCTTGCGCAGTTCTGAGACGAACATAAGATCCATAGTCAAAGAATTCGCTCTCAAAACTTTTTACAGATAGCACCGTGACTGCAGAATCGCTTCCCTGCTGCGCCATGCCAGGAGTTGGATCGCGCGGGAGTACCACAAAAGCTTTGCAGCTCACACCCTTCAAGAGCTGTCCCATCCGCACCGAAGCGATCTTCTGGATGTCGCCGCGCACTTTATCGAGCGTGAACTCTTCCGTTATCTCGACCAGAATTAGTTCGTGGGCGCCAAGATGAACAACGCCGTCGACATTTACACCACTGACGGCCTCGCTCTGGCAAGGCGCATTGAAGCGCAACGCCGCCAAACTCCGTACAAACGCTTCTAGTTCCTTCCAGCTAGTACCCACTGCGATTCCTTCTTATTGTGTGAAGGCATTCTGGCGCAGGGGCATGTCCTCAACAACACGGTAGGTTGTTGGCATTGTTGTTGGTAATTTGTTATTGCTGAATATTTTTATTTTATAAATCAATGACTTGCGCATTGATCTGGCGGAGAGAGTGGGATTCGAACCCACGGTAGGCTTGCACCTACGGCAGTTTTCAAGACTGCTGCCTTAAACCACTCGGCCATCTCTCCGTTTCAACTACCCTACCGCGGCGCTGCGCGCCGTACGGCAGTTTTACCATCGACCTGCGGTCGATGTTCGCTTCGGCCTTCGGCCTACGCAGTCAAGACTGCTGCCTTAAACCGCTCGGCCATCTCTCCGTTTTCTGGAACTGCCCGCGACCCGGTCGCGAGGCATTGCCGCCTTACCCCAGCAGCGCGCCCGGCCCGTTGCAGGCTGGAGCGCATTTTCGCACGAACCCCGCGGCCGTGGCCTACGAGGCTTTCTTCACCTTGGCGGCCTTGGCGTTGTCGATGGCCACCGCGATGGCCTTGTCCTTCTCTTCCGAACACTTGCCGCCGCAATCCAGGCGCGAGGACTCGATCTGCTGCGGCAGATGCTCGGCCAGGAAATCGATGAACACCCGCACCGCCGGCAACATGCCCCGGCGCGAGGCGAACACCGCGTGGCAGATGCCCTGCGGCAGGCTCCATTCCGGCAGCACCACTTCCAGCTCGCCCTTGCGCACAGCCTCCGCGCACACCGTCTCCGGCAGCAGCGTGATGCCGTAGCCATCCTTCGCCATCGACTGCAGCAGCGGGAAGTCGAAACCGGCCAGGCGCGGATTGAGTTCGATCCGGCGCACCTCGCCGTTGGGGCCGTGCAGCTCCCAGCGCTGGCGCGCCTCGTCCTCGCTGATGCTCAGGGTGACGTGCTCAGCCAGGTCTTCCGGCACCTTCGGGCGGCCGGCGCGGTTGAGGTACTTCGGGCTGGCGACCAGCAGCTCCTGGATCTGGCCGAAGCTGCGCATCACCAGGCTGCCGTCGTCGTCGAGCTTGGCGCGCACGCGCAGGGCCACGTCGTAGCCCTCGTTGATGATGTCCACGCGGCGGTTGTTGACGTGCAGCTGCAGGCGCACCTTCGGGTACTTATCGAGGAAGGCCGGCAGGATCTTCGGCAGCTGCATCTGCGCCACCGCGACCGGCACGCTGACCCGGACCACACCGCGCGGCTCCGCGCTGAGGCGGTCCACCACTTCGCGCGCGGCCTGCGCCTCAGCCAGCATCGTCTGCGCATGGCGGTGCACGCTCATGCCCACATCGGTGACCGCGAAGCGGCGCGTGGAGCGCTGCAGCAGGCGCACGCCCAGGTCGGTTTCCAGCTGGCTGATGCGCCGGCTGAGGCGGGACTTGGGAATGCCCAGGGCGCGCTCGGCGGCCGCAAAGCCCCCATGGTCCACCACCATGGCGAAGTAATAGAGGTCGTTGAGGTCGTGCTGCATGACTATAATTCCGCCTTTAGAACAATCAGTGACGTAAGACCACGTTTATCCCATCAATGCAACGACCTAGAGTGCGCTCCAACGCGGCCGAGGCCGCATCCGCCCCGGAGACACTCCATGAAACTATTGCATATCGACAGCAGCGCCCTGGCCGCCAATTCGGTCAGCCGCCAGCTCACCGCCGCCATCGTAGCCCGTTGGCAGGACAGCGTGCCCGGCCTGGAGGTCACCTACCGCGACCTCGACACGACCCCGCTGGCCCACCTGACCAATGCCGTACTGGGTGGGGGCGATACCGCCGCCGCACAAGCCGGCGAAGCGGCCATGCAGGAATTCCTGGCCGCCGATGTCATCGTCCTGGGCGCCCCGCGCTACAACTTCGGCGTGCCGTCCACCCTGAAGGCCTGGATCGACCGCGTCGCCGTGGCCGGCCGCACGTTCAAGTACACCGAGAACGGCCCGGTCGGCCTGGCCGGCGGCAAGAAGGTCATCGTGGCCGAGGCCAGCGGTGGCGAGTACGCCGGCACCGCGATCGACTTCGTCGCCCCGTACCTGAAGCAGGTGTTCGGCTTCCTCGGCATCACCGACGTGGAATTCATCCGCGCCGAGCGCGTGGCTTACTCGCCCGAGCACAAGGCCGAGGCCATCGAAGCCGCGCTGGCGAGCATCCCGACGCCGGTGCGCAAGGCTGCCTGATTCCCCCGGGTCGCGGGACGGGGCCGGTATGCTGCCGGCACCCGTCCTGCCGACCTGCCGATGCCCGCCCGGACCCCTGCCCCGGAACTGATCGACGCCCCGCGTGCCCTCGCCCTGCTGAGGGCCGCCGCCAGCGCCGAGCATCGCGCCGGCCTGGCGCGGTACGGCATCCCCGACACCCACGCCCTCGGCGTGCCCATGCGCGAGATCCAGGCGCTGGGCAAACGCATCGGCCGCCAGCCTGCGCTGGCCCAGCCGCTCTGGGAGAGCGGTATCTACGAAGCGCGCCTGCTGGTGGCCTTCATCGCCGACCCTGCGCAACTCACCACGACCCAGATGGACCGCTGGTGCCGCCAGTTCGACAACTGGGCGGTCTGCGACACCCTGTGCCTGCACCTGTTCGACCGCAGCCCGCACGCGTGGGGGCGGATCGATGCGTGGGCACGCAAGCGTGGCGAATTCGAGAAACGCGCGGCATTCGCGCTGCTGGCCGGGCTGGCGGTGCACGACCGCCACACGCCCGATGCGTCCTTTCTCGCCGGGCTGGCCCACGTGGACGCAGCCGCGGGCGATGACCGCAACTTCGTCAGCAAGGGCGTGAGCTGGGCGCTGCGCGCCATCGGCCATCGCAACGCCGCGCTGCATGCCGCCGCGATCGCCCACGCCACCGCGCTGGCGGCGTCGGACGACCCGACGCGACGCTGGGTCGGCAAGGATGCGCTGCGCGACCTGAGCCGCGCGGCCGTGCTTGCGAAGGTGGCCAAGGCCACCAAGGGGCGCGCAAAGAAGACCTAGAGCGCCCGCCGGACGCGGGAGACAGGATCAGGCGATCTGCGCTGCGCCGCCCATGTACGGGCGCAGGGCGTCGGGCACGGTGATCGAGCCGTCGGCGTTCTGGTAGTTCTCCATCACCGCGATCAGCGCACGGCCGACGGCCGTGCCGGAGCCGTTGAGCGTGTGCACCGGCTCGGGCTTGCCGGTGGCCGGGTTGCGCCAGCGCGCCTGCATGCGACGGGCCTGGAAGTCTTCGCAGTTCGAGCACGAGGAAATCTCGCGGTACATGTCCTGCGACGGCAGCCAGACTTCCAGGTCGAAGGTCTTGGTGGCGCCGAAGCCCATGTCGCCCGTGCACAGCAGCATGCGGCGGTACGGCAGACCCAGCTTCTCCAGCACGGTTTCCGCGGCGCGGGTCATGCGCTCCTGCTCGTCGTAGCTCTCCGACGGGCGCGCGATCGAGACCAGTTCCACTTTCTCGAACTGGTGCTGGCGGATCATGCCGCGCACGTCGCGGCCGCCGCTGCCTGCTTCGGAGCGGAAGCACATCGAATGCGCGGTCATGCGCAGCGGCAGGCGGGCGTCGTCGAGGATCTCGTCGCGCACGATGTTTGTCAGCGGTACTTCCGAGGTCGGGATGAGGTAGCGCGTGTGCTCGCCCAACTGGGTGGCGAACAGATCTTCCTCGAACTTCGGCAGCTGGCCGGTGCCGCGCATCGAATCGGCGTTGACGATCACCGGCACGCTGGTCTCTTCGTAGCCGTGTTCGTTCGTATGCAGGTCGAGCATGAACTGCGCGAGCGCGCGGTGCAGGCGGGCCAGCTGGCCGCGCAGCACGGTGAAGCGCGCGCCGGACAGCTTGGCCGCGGTGTCGGCGTCGAGCCAGCCGTGGCGGGCACCAAGTTCGACGTGGTCCTTCACCGGGAAATCGAACGTGCGCGGGGTGCCCCAGCGGTGCTGTTCGACGTTGCCCGCCTCGTCGCTGCCGACCGGCACGCTGGCGTGCGGCAGGTTGGGAATGCCCAGGGCGATGGCTTCGATCTCGGCGCGGATCTCGTCCAGCTTCACTTCCGATGCCTTCAGCTCGTCGCCGAAGCCGGCCACTTCCGCCATCAGCGCGGACACGTCCTCGCCCTTGGCCTTGGCCTGGCCGATGGCCTTGGAGCGGGTGTTGCGCAGGTTCTGCAGTTCCTCGGTGCGCTTCTGGATCTGCTTGCGCGAGGCTTCCAGGTCGGCGATGCGGGATACGTCCAGGTCGAAGCCGCGGCTCTCCTTGAGGCGCTGGGCGAGTTCGGCGGGCTGGGTGCGGAGCAGGACGGGATCGAGCATGGAAACAGCGGTCTGGCGTGGGAAGCGGCCATTATCGCCCAATCGCGACCGGTTGCCCGTGCGTTTAACGCCGGCTGTGCAAGAATCGTCGCGATCCCACCGGTGATTCCCATGTCGGCCCCGCAACAGAACGACCCGCACTTCACCTTCCGCCTGCCCCGCACCGCCCTGCGCAACGCCGCCATCGCCTTCGGCGCCGGCCTGCTGCTCTTCGTGATCGTCTGGTGGGCCAGCCGCGACGACGGGTTCTACACCGCCGAGCCCACGCTCCCCGGCAAGGCCGCGCCGATCGAGGCGCTGCCCGAGCCGCTGTCCACCGGCGACGGTGCCAGCGGCATGGAAGAGCCGGCCCCGCGCCCGGCCAGCGACGAGCGCCCGCAACTGGTGGAAGAAGCGCCGATGCCCACCCCGGTGGAAGAAGCCACCGCGCCGGTCGCGCCGACGGACGCCACCCCGACGACCCAAACCGTCACCCTCGCCCCGGGCGACGTGCCGGTGCCGATCCCGGGCCAGACCCCGGCGCCCGAGTATCCGCAGTCCGCCATGCGCAACGGCGACCAGGGCACGGTGATGGTGCGCGTGGAAGTGGGCACCGATGGCGTGCCGCTGTCCGTCGACGTGGCCCAGCGCAGCGGCTCCCGCGACCTGGACCGCGCCGCGGTCGACGCCGTGCGCCAGTGGCGTTTCCAGCCCGCACAACGCGATGGCCAGCCTGTGGTCGGTGCGGTGACGGTTCCGATCGATTTCAAGATGCGGTGAGCATCCAGCATCCGTAGACACGGCATGCATTACGGAGGCCTGCCAGCGACATGACCGTGTTGATGGTGGGGTTCGCCATATGCGCGATTGCTCTCGGCGGCTTCTGGCTGCTGTATGGCGTGGTGGTCTGCACACGACTGGTAGACGACGGCGTTGTCGTCACGGACGAGCACGAATGGGACCCGGTCTTCCGCAACTGGCCAACCATTCAATTGCGCGCCTATCGCGAACAGCTCGCACCCGAAGAAACGACGCGCTGGTTCAACTGGTATCTGTTCAACGCGAGAACGATTCTGCGCGTGCTGGCCTCCCTGTACTTCATTACGCTCATCGCCATGATGCTGCGGAACTAGGCATCGCACGCACAAGCCTGAACCAGCGTTTCAGTAGCTGAACTTCAACCTGCTCGTTTCATCCCCCACTCACGTCTCGCAAACATCGCTGCGCCAAGACTCGGCCCCGTTCCAACGCGGAACCCACAACGCGAAACGGAGGTTCATATGTCGACGCCCACGAACAACGAATACCGCACGCCGGACACCGTCGAAGACACCACGGTCGAGCCGCGCCGCACCACCTCGCCCGTGCTGCTGATGCTGCTGGCCTTCGCGGTCACGGCAGCCGGCTTGGTGTGGTGGACGCAGTCGCGCCATGCCGGCACCGAAACGCCGGTCGCCGCGCTGCCTGCCCCGGTGGCGGATGACGCAGCGAATGCACCGGCGAATGAACGCGCGGCCGCCACGGCCGATCGCAAGCGCGCCGAACGCGCCGCGGCTACCCGTCCTGCTTCGATCAGCCGCGATGCCCGTCCGCTGGCCAGCAACGCCGAGCCGAAGTACCCGGCCTCGATGCTGCGCGCCGGTGTCGGCGGCACCGTCGTGGTCCTGGCTGAGGTGGATGCCAACGGCCAGCCGATCGACGTGCGCGTGGTCGAGCGCAGTGGCGAACGCGACCTGGATCGCGCCGCGCTGGCGGCCGTGCGCCAGTGGCGTTTCGAGCCCGCCATGCGCAATGGCAAGGCGATCGCCACCAGCGTGAAGGTGCCGGTGGACTTCAAGCCCATCTAAGCGCCGCATCGCTCCGAACACGGAGCTGACGAGGAAAGGAAAGGGGGACGCGGGCAGGCGTCCCCCTTTTTTCATGCGTGCGTCGGCAGGCTTACGCCTTGCGCAACGCGAATCCCGCGCCGGTCGCCAGGCCGTCGTAGTTCGGGAACGAGGTCGCCACGTTGGCGACATCCCCAATGCGCACGTCACCGGTCGCGACCTGGCCGGCGATGGAGAACGCCATCGCGATGCGATGGTCGCCATGGGAATCCACCGTGCCGCCGTGCAGCGGCCCCGGAAAGATCGTTGCGCCGTCGGGCGTTTCGTCCACGCGCAGGCCGAGCGTGCGCAAGCCGTTGGCCATGCTGGCCAGACGGTCGGATTCCTTGACCCGCAATTCGGCGGCGCCGCGCACGACCGTCGGGCCCTCCGCGCAGGCCGCGGCGATGAACAGCGCCGGGAACTCGTCGATCATGTCCGGCACCAGCGCTTCCGGCACCTCGATGCCGTGCAGCGGTGCGTGGCGGACGACGAGGTCCGCGACCGGCTCGCCGCCGTGCTCGCTGGCGTTCTCCTCGGTGATGTCGGCGCCCATCAGACGCAACGCCTGCAGCAGGCCGGTGCGTCGCGGGTTCAGGCCGACCGCGCGCAGGCGCAGTTCGGACCCGGGAATTACGCTGGCCGCGACCAGGAAGAACGCTGCCGACGAAAAGTCGGCCGGCACGGCGATGTCGGTGGCCGTCAGCCGCTGCCCGCCGCGCAGGCGCGCGTAGCCGGGCGAGAAGTCGATGTCGACGCCGAATGCCTTCAGCATGCGCTCGGTGTAGTCGCGGGTGGGATGCGGCTCGCGCACCACGGTGTCGCCGTCGGCGTACAGGCCGGCCAGCAGCACCGCCGACTTCACCTGCGCACTGGCGACTTCCAGCGTGTAATCGATGCCGGCGAGCGCCTGGCCGCCCTGGATGCGCAGCGGCGGCAGGCCGCCTTCTTCGGTGTCGATGCGCGCGCCCATCTTGGACAGCGGGCCGGTCACGCGGCGCATGGGCCGCTTGGACAGGGATTCATCGCCGATCAGCACGCTGTCGAACGGCTGTGCCGCCAACAAGCCGGCCAGCAGGCGCATGCCGGTGCCGGCATTGCCGCAGTCCAGCGCGCCGTCCGCGGCCTTCAGTCCGTCGATGCCCACGCCATGCACGATGCGGCGCGACGGCGACGGCGTTTCCATGCATACGCCCAGTCGCGAAAAGATCGCGGCGGTGGCACGGGTGTCCTCGCCCTCCAGGAAGCCGTCGATCGTCGAGGTGCCGTCGGCCAGCGCGGCGAACATCACCGCGCGGTGCGATACCGACTTGTCGCCGGGGATGTCCAGGGTGCCGCCCAGCGCGCGGCCGGCGGAGGCGATCCAGTCTTGCTTGCTGCTCATCAGGTCTCTCGGGTTCATCGGCCCGCGCGCGGGCCCGGGCAACGGATCAGGGCACGGCGACGGGGTACGAGCCCAGCACCTTGATCTGCGCCGAATGCTGCTTCAGTTCGGCCAGCGCCTGCTTCATCGCCTCGTCGTCGATGTGGCCGGCCAGGTCGATGAAGAAGCCGTATTCCCACTTCGCGTGGTGCGAGGGCCGTGATTCGATGCGGTTCATGCTGATGCCGTGGCGCGCGAACGGGCTGAGCACGTCGAACAGCGCGCCGGGCTTGTCGTGGATGAAGACCAGCACGGAGGTGCGGTCGTGGCCCGACGGCGGGAAGATGCTGCGGCCGATCACCAGGAAGCGCGTGGTGTTGTCCTTGTCGTCCTGGATCGGGCTCATGACGACCTTCTTCAGGCCGTACACGTGGGCGGCGCTCTCGCCGCCGATGGCCGCGGCGTCGTCGTTGCCGCGCGCACGGCGCGCGCCCTCGGCGTTGCTCGACACCGGCACCTTCTCCACCTTCGGCAGGTTCGCGCGCAGCCAGCCGGCCGTCTGCGCGAACGACTGCGGATGCGCGTAGATGCGCTCGATGTCGTCGATGCGGCCGGTGCGCGACATCAGGAACTGGTGCACGCGCAACTCGACTTCGCCGCAGATCTTCAGGTCGGAGGTGAGGAACATGTCCAGGGTGATCTGGATCGTGCCCTGCCCCGAATTCTCCACCGGCACCACGCCGAAATCGGCGTTGCCGCTGGCCACTTCCTGGAAGACCTCTTCGATGCTCGCCAACGGCAGGCCATGCGCGGAGCGGCCGAAATGCTTGAGTACGGCCTGCTGGCTGAAGGTGCCCTCCGGGCCGAGGTAGCCGATCTTCAGCGGCTCCTGCTGCGCCAGGCACGCGGACATGATTTCGCGGAAGACGTGCACCAGCACTTCGTCGCTGAGCGGGCCCTCGTTGCGATCCACGACCATGCGCAGCACCTGGGCTTCGCGCTCGGGACGGTAATAGTCCACGGCCGCGGCCAGCTTGCCCTTGGCCTTGCCGACCTGGTGGGCGAAGACGGCGCGTTCGGCGATCAGCGACTGGATCTGGCGATCGATACCGTCGATCTTGGCGCGCACGTCGGACAGCACCGGCGCGGGCGTGGGGGCCGTTTCCGTCTTCTTGCCCTTGGCGGGCTTGGCGGTTTTCTTGGGCGGGGTGGGTTTGGTGGCCATGACGTTTTTCCGTGATCCGATCGCGTCCTTATGGGAGCGATGCGGGTGATTCATCCGTTGCGTTGCTGGAAGTCGCGCATGAACTGCACCAGCGCCTGCGCGCCTTCCACCGGCAGCGCGTTGTACAGCGACGCGCGGATGCCGCCCACCGCCTTGTGGCCCTTCAATGCCAGTAGGCCGGCGGCCTTGGACTCGGCCACGAAGCGCGCGTTGAGGGTGTCGTCGGGCAGGAAGAACGGGATGTTCATCCTCGACCGCGCTGCTGGCACCACGTCGTTGCGGTAGAAGCCGCCCGAGGCATCGATGGCGTCGTAGACGAGCGACGACTTCTCCGCGTTGCGGCGCGCGAATTCGGCCACGCCACCCTCGGCCAGCATCCACTTGAACACCAGGCCGGCCAGGTACCAGTTCCAGGTCGGCGGCGTGTTGAGCATGGAGGCGCGCGCGGCATGCGAGCGGTAGTCGAAGATGTCGGCGCGCGGCTGGCCGGCGCGCTCGAACAGGTCCTTGCGGATGATCACCACCGCCACGCCGACAGGGCCCAGGTTCTTCTGCGCACCGGCATAGATCACGCCGTACTTCGACACGTCCAGCGGCTCGGAGGCGATCGACGAACTGAAGTCGGCGAACAGCGGCACCTCGCCCACGTCGGGCGTGTCGCGGAACTCGACGCCGTGGATGGTCTCGTTGGCGGTGATGTGCACGTAGGCGGCGCCGGGCGTGAGCTTCCAGCTGTCGCGCGACGGGATGTCGTGGAAGCCGCCGGCTTCGCCGTCGGCGGCGATGTTGACCGTGCAGTAGGGCTTGGCCTGCTTGATCGCGGTCTTGCCCCAGTGGCCGGTGACCACGTAGTCGACCACTTGGCCGGGGCCGGCGAAGTTCAGCGCCAGCAGCGCCTGGTGGGTCGTCGCGCCGCCGGCCAGGAACAGCACGGCGTAGTCGTCCGGGATGCCGACCAGCCGGCGCAGGTCCGCCTCGGCCTCGGCTGCCACCGCGATGAAGTCCTGGCTGCGGTGACTGATTTCCACGATGGACGCGCCGATGCCGTTCCAGTCGAGCATCTCGGCCTGGGCCTGCCGCAGCACGGACTCAGGCAACGTGGCGGGGCCGGCACTGAAGTTGAACGCGCGGGTCATGGGGCACCTGAACAGGAGGACGGCTAGTATGCCGCAGCGCATCAGTTGCAGGGGCAACGAAGCGGACGCTAGGGCATGAATCCCGTACGTCCTGCATCCTGCGATCATCGTGGTGCGTATAGGCTGGTGGTGCATCGCGACCACGGGAATTTTCGGGCGCGAGAAGCGTCCAACCGCCAGCGTCCCTTGCCGGAGAAGTCCATGTCCCTGCGCGATGTCCTCAGGATTCCTGCCTCGCAGATCACCGACGAGTCGGTTTACCGGGATCGGCGGCGCTTGTTGCAGGCCTTTGCCGCCGCACCCGCCCTGGCGCTGGCCGGCTGCGCCGAGGCCGAACCTCCGGCACCGCCCAAGGTCGTCGTGACCCCGGAACAGGCGCGCTCCGGCTTCCGCACCGCCGAAACGCTGACCCGCTACGAGGACGTCACCAGCTACAACAACTTCTACGAGTTCGGCACCGGCAAGGCCGACCCCTCGACCGCGCGCAAGACGCTGAAGACCTCGCCCTGGTCCGTGGTGGTGGCCGGCGAGTGCGCCAAGCCGGGACGGATCGCGCTGGACGACCTGCTGAAGGGGCTCACGCCGGAAGAGCGCATCTACCGGCTGCGCTGCGTGGAAGGCTGGTCGATGGTGATCCCGTGGCTGGGCGTCCCGCTGGGCGAGGTACTGAAGAAATTCCAGCCCACCGCGAAGGCCAAGTACGTCGCCTTCACCACGCTGGCCGACCCAGTGCAGATGCCCGGCGTGCGCTATTCCTCCATCAACTGGCCCTACCGCGAAGGCCTGCGGATCGACGAGGCCATGCACCCGCTCACGCTGCTCGCCACCGGCCTGTACGGCAAGCCCTTGCCGCAGCAGAACGGTGCACCGCTGCGGCTGGTCGTGCCGTGGAAGTACGGCTTCAAGAGCATCAAGTCGATCGTGGAGATCCGCTTCGTGGAGAAGATGCCGGAGACCGCCTGGCACGATCTGCAGCCGTCCGAGTACGGGTTCTTCTCCAACGTGAACCCCAATGTGGACCATCCCCGCTGGAGCCAGAAGACCGAGCGGCGCATCGCCGGCACGCAGAGCAAGCTGTTCGCCGAACGGATCCCCACGCGGATGTTCAACGGTTACGCGGACCAGGTGGGCTCGCTGTACGCGGGCCTGGACCTGAAGAAGTGGTATTGAGCCGCACCGATGCGTAAGACCTCCGCCGGCCTGGTCGCCGCCAAGGCCGCCGTCCATGCGCTCGCGCTGGTGCCGCTGGCGATCCTGGCCTGGCAGTTCGTCGATGTCTGGCGGACCGGCAGCGATGCGCTAGGCGCCGATCCGGTGGCCGAGATCGAACACCGCACGGGCCTGTGGGCGCTGCGCCTGCTGATGCTGGCGCTGGCGATCACCCCGTTACGGCAGCTGACCGGCCAGCCGGTACTGCTGCGTTTCCGCCGGATGATCGGGCTGTATGCGTTCTTCTACGCCAGCGTGCACCTGGCGGCCTATCTGGTGCTGGACCTGCGCGGTTACTGGACGCAGATCTTCGAGGAGATCGTCAAGCGCCCCTACATCACCGTCGGTTTCACCGCGTGGCTGTTGCTGGTGCCGCTGGCGATCACCTCGACCCAGGGCTGGATGCGCCGCCTGGGCCGGCGTTGGGGCCAGCTGCACAAACTCGTCTACGCGATCGGCGTGCTGGCCGTGCTGCACTTCTGGTGGCTGGTGAAGTCCGACATCCGCGAGCCGCTGCTCTATGCCGGCATCCTGGCGGTACTGCTGGGTTGGCGCCTGTGGAAATCGCTCAGCCGGCGCCGAACAGCAGCAGCGCGCTGAGCGCGGCCGCCATCAGCAACGCCGCGAGCAGCAGCCACGGCCAGCGACGTGCGGCACGGACGCGCTCGCGGATGGGAAGTTCGGACGCTTCGGCGCCCTCGCCCGTCTCCATCGGCAACCCGTCGGCCGCCTGGGCACTGGGGGCCCACGGCACTTCCAGCACGAACCGGTGCTGGGCGTCGAAAACCACCTGATCGCCCGCCACCAGCATCGCATCGCGCACGGCCACGCCGTTGACGCGGCTGCCATCGGCCGAGCCCAGGTCGCGCAGCAGCACGCGGTCGCCGCGCAGTTCCAGGCGCGCGTGCCGCTCGGCGAAGGCGGGATCGTCCACCCGGATCTGCGCGTCGCGCGCGCGGCCCACCACGCAGGGGTGTTCCAGCGACACGCTGCGGCCGTGGTACTTGCCGCCCAGGCCGCGCAGGACCACCCGCGCATCGCCCTGGCCGGCATCGGCTTCGCGCACGTCGGCCGCTGACTGGAAGCCGGACTGCAACAGCAACTCCACGCCTTCCACATAGATCGCGTCACCGGGACGCAGCACGGCCATCCGCTTCACCGGACGGCCGTTGATGTGGACGCCGCGCATGCCGTTGGCCACCTGCAGCCACAGGCCCCGGCGGTCTACGCAGATCTGCGCGAGCAACGCGCCCTGCAGCGCATCGCCGACGCCGATCGTGCCGGCCGCTTCGCGCACGATGCGGTGCACGCCCGTGGTCAACGGACGGTCCGGCGAAGGGCGGTTGGTGAAGTGAAGTCGGAGGTTCTGCACGCCGGGGGAGCCTATCAGGTTGGCGTGCGCGCGGCAGCCCCGGGGTGGCATCGCGCGCCGCGGCTGCGCACAATACCGACGAACCGAGGGAGTACACGCATGGCCAGCATCGATATCCAGCACGCGCATTCCAAGTCGCCGAAGCAGGCCCGCAAGGCCGTGGAGGACGTCGCGAAGAAACTCGCCGAACGCTTCGACATGGACTACGGCTGGGATGGCGATACGCTGAACTTCAGTCGTTCCGGCGTGGAGGGCAAGATCGCGCTGCTGGCCGACAAGCTGCGGGTCACCGCGAACCTGGGCTTCCTGCTGTCGGCGATGAAAGGACCGATCGAGGCCGAAATCCGCCGCGTACTGAGCGAGAAGTTCGACTAATCGCGGAACGGATCCGCGTCGGCCTTGAAGAGGCGGCGCGAAACGGTGCGCTCGGCCTTTTCGATATCGCGCACGAAGGCCTTACCGTCGCCGAGCGCAGCGAACGCGGCGAATCCCCGCTCCAGGAACCCCTGCAACTCGCCCAGGCCAGTGGCCTTGGCCGGTCCACGCGACAGCTTGAGCAGGGTCGCCACACCCGGGGTCTTCACCGCGCGTGCCAGACCCACACCCACCTCGGCAATCAGGTCGATCTGGTGCGAACGCAGGCGCGGCAACCCGACCTCGCGATAGGCGCGACCGTACAGCTCGGCGTCCAGCTTGCGGCGCTGCGGTGCCAGCCGGTGCAGGGCCTCGGCCATCCGCATGTCCAAGGCGTGGGTCAGCGCACCGAGCTCGATGCCATGGGCCACCGTCTCCAGCACGGCCGCCGGCAACAGCCGCTGCATCATCGGCATCACCTTGGCCACATTGGCGTCGCGACCGCTGAAGTCGTGGTCGCCGTAGACATCGGTCAGGAAGAACATCGCCGCGGCCCGGCGCTTGGGGTCGTTCAGGAAGTGGGTGAAGCTGGTCTCCAGCCGCGCGGCCTGCCAGCGCCGCAGCTCGGGCAGCCAGCGCAGGCGGTTCCGGGGTTCGATGTCCGGATCGTGCAGCGCCTGGTGCCAGGCCAGGCGCCTGCCCACGCGTTCGATCAGCGGATTTCCTCGGGCCATGGGTGACATGATCCGGGCCGGCCGGGCGCCCCGCAACCCACAGGCCGGTCGGCTACACTCGGCCGGCAAGGTCATCACGGGTAGTACATGCTTTCGATCCACAGCGCGCGGCAACGGGGCCACAACGGCAAGATCGGACTGGCCATCGCCGGCGGCGGCCCCATCGGCGGCATGTACGAACTCGGCGCGCTGCGGGCCCTGGACGAGGCGCTCGATGGCCTGGACCTGACCCGGATGGATTGCTATGTCGGCGTCAGCTCCGGGGCGTTTCTGGCTGCCGGCCTGGCCAACCGGATGGGCACCGCCGAGATGTGCCGCATCTTCATCACCGGCACCAGCGACGATGCCGAGTTCCGGCCCGAGACCTTCCTGCGCCCCAACGTGAGCGAGTACCTACGTCGGGCGGCCAGCCTGCCCGGCCTGTATGCCGACTGGCTCGCGCGTCTGGTCCGCAACCCGCGCCGGGCCACGCGCTGGTCGGACCTGTTCCTGCGTTTCGGCGGCCTGGTGCCGACCGGGATTTTCGACAACGAGGAAGTCGAGCGCTTCCTGCGCGACATCTTCAGCCGTCGCGGCCGCAGCAACGATTTCCGGACCCTGGACGCCGACCTGTTCGTGGTGGCGGTCGACCTGGACAGCGGCGAAGCCGTGCGCTTCGGCGAAGAAGGCTGGGACGACATCCCGATCTCGCGTGCCGTGCAGGCCAGTTCCGCCCTGCCCGGCCTGTACCCGCCGGTGGAGATCGGCGGCCGCCATTTCCTCGATGGCGCGCTGCGCCGGACCATGCACGCGAGCACCGTGCTGGACCGCGGCATCGACCTGATGATCGGCATCAACCCACTGGTGCCGTTCGACGCCAATCAGGCAGCACCGCAGGCCGACGAGGCCGAGCAGGTGGGCCTGGCCAGCGGCGGCCTGCCGGCGGTGCTGTCGCAGACGCTGCGCACCCTGCTGCAGTCGCGCATGCAGATCGGCATGGAGAAGTATCCGCATCGCTATCCGGACATCGACCAGTTGGTGTTCGAACCCAATTCGGACGACAGCGAGCTGTTCTTCACCAACCTTTTCAGCTTCTCCTCGCGCCACCGTGTCTGCCAGTTGGCCTATCGCAACACGCTGGCCGACCTGCGCAAGCGCGCCGCCGTGCTCAAGCCGATGCTCGCGGCGCACGGCATCCGCTACAACGAGGACATCGTCAACGACCGCCACCGCTCGATCCTCGACGGCCTGGACGTGACCCCGCGCATGACCGAAACCACGGCCCGCCTGCGGCGCGCACTGGACGACGTGGATCAGCTTGTTTCCAGCCGCCGGGCCGCCCGCCGCCCCTGATCCGATCACGGGCGCGTCACCGGCTGGTGTGAAAACTCTAGACGGCGCTCCGATTCTGGCGCGCAATCCCATCACCCCACCGCCGACGGAACGCCATGGCCACGCTGAAGAAATCCGCACGCAAGAAGACCGCTTCCGCTTCCTCCTCCAGTAACGAACACCTCCAGGCCCAAGCCGAGCAGCTGTCCAAGCGCCTCGGCGAATCCGCGCAGCAGGTCTGGCTGGCGGGCGTCGGCGCCTTCGGGCGCGCGCAGGCCGAGGGTACGAAGCTGTTCGAGACCCTGGTGAAGGAAGGTCTCTCGCTGGAGCAGATCACCCGCAAGACTGCCGGTGGCAAGGCGCAGGCCATGCGCGATGCGGTGGAGAGCACCGTGGGCCAGGCGCGCGAACGCGCGTCCGACACATGGGATCGACTGGAAAAGGTCTTCGAAGAGCGCGTGCATCGCGCCCTGCGCCGACTGGAAGTGCCGAGCCGCGAGGACCTCTCGGCACTGATTGATCGCGTGGATGCGTTGAATGCCGAACTGCGCAAGCTGGGCGGCGCGCCCGCAGCGAAGCCGGCACGGGCCCGCAAGGCCACCGCCGCCAAAAAACCGGCACCGGCGGCCAAGAAAACGCCCGCCAAGCGTGCATCGCGCAAGAAGGCTGCACCATAAGGTTGCATAGGCTTATTCGTGCGCTTTCCTGAATGATTTTTTGTTGCGCGGCACCATCGAATGGCGTAACAATCATTCCAGCCCGCCAGTCCATCGAAGTTCGTTTGCTCCCCTCCCCTTACGACTTCGGACTGGCGGGCTTTTCTATGCCCGTCGATCGCGCATCCATCGGCCTGGCGTGACACGGCACCAGACACTCTGCCGGCGCGCCGGGTAGAATCGCGACCTCGAATAACAAAAACGCCTCCGCGACGCATGTCCATCTGGCTCCTTGGCCTGGCCGTCACCCTGGTGATCGGCATGGCGGCAACCGCCTACCTTTGGCTGGTCCGCCGACCCCGCGATGAAATGTCCTACGGCCTGCATGCCCTGTCGGGCCTGCGTTGGCGCGAGTTCGCCAAGCTGGTGCTCGCCGCCATGGAGCGTCGCGGCCTGGTCGAAACCAGCCCGGAACCGCACGAGTCGCGCGAACCGCAATCCACCTTCCTGCTGTCCCGTGGCGACGAGCGCTGGCTGCTGTCCTGCAAGCACGGCTCCGCGTACCGGATCGCCGCAGCGCCGGTGCTCGAACTGGCCGCCAGCATCCGCTTGGGCACGGCCCATGGCGGCATCCTCGCCACCGAGGGCAACGTGGAGAAGGAAGGCCGCGACGCCGCGCAGGGCAACAACATCGAAGTCCTCGACGGCCCCCGCCTGTGGCCCGAGGTCGTGGATCTGATCGAACCGAGCCTGCGCGACCAGGTGACGGCCTACGCCGCGGCGCGCGCCAAGCGCCATATCGGCATCGCCTGGCTGGGCGCCGTCGCATTCGGTGCCGCCGCGATGGCGACCTGGTCGGGCCAGGGCCCCGCCGCGCGCGTCGAGCGCGCCATGCCCGCCGCGGCGCCGGCAGCGGTTTCCGCACCTGTCGCGACCAGCGTTGCGCCCGTGGCCCCGGGCAATTTCAAGGAACCCACCGAGGAAGAGCTGGAAGCGCAGATGCGCGAGGTGCTGAAGGCACTCGCCAAGACGCCCGGCATCACCCGCGGCGTCTGGCAGACCAAGCTGACCCTGAGCGTGGACCGCATCGCCAGCGAGAAGGAAGTCTGGCCGTGGATCTGCCTGGAACTGGAGCGCTATCCCGCCCTGCGCACCACCCGCGTGCAACTCAACCCGCCGCCGGGCAGCAGCGAACCGGTGCGCTGGCGCCAGTGCAAGAACATGTGAGGAGCCGCACCGCGACACTTCGTCGCTGTGCACCGCCGGGGATCGCATCGATGATCCCGTACCGGCCCTACCTCCCGACCCGATGACCGACACGCCCGCGCCTACTCCCTACGATCGCATCGGCGGCGAAGCCGGCCTGCGCCGGATGACCCAGCGGATGTACGCGTTGATGGACACGCTGCCGGAAGCGGCGGCCGTGCGCGCGCAGCATCCGGCCTCGCTCGAGGGTAGCGAGCAGAAACTGTTCGAATTCCTCAGCGGCTGGCTGGGCGGCCCCCCGCTGTTCACCCAGAAGCACGGCGCACCGATGCTGCGCGCGCGCCACCTGCCCTTCCAGATCGGGATGGAGGAAGCCAGCGGCTGGCTGGCCTGCTTCCACGGCGCCATGACGGAGACCGTCGAAGACGCGGACCTGCGCGAGTTCCTCTGGTCGCGGATCGAACCGCTGGCGCTGCACATGCGGAACATGCAGGCCGTGCCATTGCGGTGGGCGAATCCGCAGAACGCTTAGAGCGGAGCTTGCTCCTTGCTTCCTCGCATTGTTCTGGCATGGTGATCGATGGCGGAGCCGAGCAAGCTCGGCTCTACTAGAGACACATGATTGGGCCCGCTTCCGGCGCTCTCTCAAGAGTCGCGCCGAGAATGTCGAGCAACTCGCCAGCGGGGCGACGTCCGCCTGATCCACAGCCATCGCCCTGATCGACGCCGTAAGAAAGGCCGGCATCACAGATCGTCATCGCATCCGGAAAACTCGGTATCCGGAGACAGCGCTTGCGATCAGCAGGAATGGACTTTGGCCATTGGGCAACTAGGTAAACCAACCGGTCGCGCTGCTCTGGCGACAACGGAATCTTGTGTGTTCGATGGGTGCCGCCAGCAACGCGATAGACAGAGTCTTGTTCTGTTTCGAACGTAGCTTCAGCTTCGGGGCGCAATCGCACTTGGATGCTGCCACCCGTACCGCATCCCATGTCCGCCAGTACGATGACGGTTTCCCCACCCGCGCAATCAAGCCTCGCAGGGGGCAGGCTCATGAACTCTCGAAGCATCTGCACACCCTGCCTGGACTCCATCGCCAAACTCTCGACAGCAGCCTGTTCCGCGACACGTGCTCCACGCCAAGCGAGGTAACCGTGCGCGGCGACGAACGCGGATGCGACCAGCAATGCCGCACCAACCGCCATTTTGAGAACCGCGGATGCCCGTACACCGGCCATGAGCGGTTACCAGTGCACGCCCCGCATCAGTGCGGCGAAGGCGATCTGCTCCTGGCTGGGCGCCGCTTCCTTGAGCGCCTTGCGGTCGCCCTTGGCGGCGGCCGAGTCCGGGAACAGTTCGAAGGCGGTATTCATCACCACTTCGTAGGCCTTCGGCGCGACAGCATTGACCAGGGCGGCGAAGATGCCCAGGCGGGTGGCGATGCGGCTGGGCTTCTCGATGATCGCCTTGACCAGCAGGTCAGCGGCCTCGTCCGGGGACAGCGTGGGCACGCTGTCGTACATCTTGGTGGGCGCGATCATCGGCGTCTTCACCAACGGCATGTTGATCGTGGTGAAGCTGATGCCCTTGCCCGACAACTCGCCCTGCGCACAGCGGCTGAAGGCGTCCAGCGCGGCCTTCGAGGCGACGTAGGCGGAGAAGCGCGGCGAGTTGGCCAGCACGCCGATCGAACTGATGTTGATGATGTGGCCCTTGCGGCGTTCGGTCATCTTGGGCAGGAAGCCCATGATCAGGCGGATGCTGCCGAAATAATTCAGCTGCATCGTGCGCTCGAAATCGTGGAAGCGGTCGTAGCTGGCCTCGATGGAGCGGCGGATCGAACGGCCGGCGTTGTTGATCAGGATATCCACGTGCCCGTGTTCGTCCAGCACGGTCTTCACCAGCCGGTCGCAGTCCGCCATGTCGGAAAGGTCCGCGGTGTAGGCGAACACCTTGCCGCCCGCCTTCTTCATGTCGTCGCGGGCCTTGAATAGTTCTTCCTCGCCACGCGCCACGATGATCGTGGTGGCTCCCGCCTCGGCCACCCGCTGCGCGGTGGACAGACCGATGCCCGACGAACCGCCGGTGATGACGACCACCTTGTTGCGGACCTTGCCCTTCAACGAGCGGTCGACGAACAGGTCCGGGTCCAGGTGGCGCTCCCAGTAATCCCACAGGCGCCACGCGTAGTCGTCCAGGCGCGGCACCGCGATGCCGGTCCCCTTCAGGGCCCGCTCGGTCTCACGGCTGTCGAAGCGCGTGGGATAGGTGATGAACTTCAGCACTTCCTTCGGGATCTTGAAGTCGCGCAGCAGCATGCCGATGAAGCGCCGCACCGGCGGCAGGTTGCCCACCGCCATGCGGATACTGCCCGGCACGAAAGCGAACATGCGCGCGTCGATGCGCATGGTCATTTCGGGCGCATGGCCGGCGCGGCAGAAGGCGTTGAGCACCTCGCCGACGCGCATCGGCTCCGGGTCGGTCAGATGGAAGGTATGGCCATCCAGCTTCGGCTTGTGCGCGATGTGGTCCATCGCGTCGGCGACGAAGTCCACCGGCACGATGTTGATGCGCCCGCCCTCGATACCGAGCACCGGCACCCACTGCGGCAGCAGTTCGCGCAGCTTCTTGATCAGGGTGAAGAAGTAGTACGGCCCATCGATCTTGTCGATCTCGCCGGTCTTGGAGTGGCCGACCACCATGCCCGGGCGGTAGATGCGCCACTTGATGCGCTTTTCCTTGCGCACCAGCCCCTCGGAGTCGTGCTTGGTCCGCAGGTACGGATCGTCCAGGCCCTCGGCTTCCTCGAACATGTCCTCACGGAAGATGCCCGGGTACAGGCCGGCGGCGGCGATGGAGCTGGTGTGATGGAAGCAGCCGGTCTTCAGCGCGGCCGCGAGGTCCAGCGCATGCTGGGTACCGTCGATGTTGGCCGCCTGCTGCGATTCGCGACTGGCGGTCAGGTCATAGATGGCCGCCAGATGGAAGAAATGTTTCACCTTCCCGGCGAGGTTGCGCAGCTGCGCGGCGCTCACGCCGCACTTGGGTTGGGTCATGTCGCCGTGCACCACGGTGACCCGCTTCATGTCCCAGCCGGCTTTCTTGGCGATGGCGTCGAACTTCTTCTGCGAGTCCTTCCGGACCAGAACGTAGACCGTCCCGCTGCGCTTGAGGAGGTTGCCGACCAGGTAACGGCCAATGAATCCCGTGGCGCCCGTGACGAAATAGCTCATGACGACCCCATCCCTCGAGTTGTGTGGGCCAGCCCCTCCGACCGCCCTTCGCGCTAACTTGCCAGAGCCGCTGCGGTTCGACAATCCCGTCACGGATTGACCGCCTCCACCGCCCGTGGTCAGATGGCCGCGATCACTGGGAGGGATCATCCATGGCAGATCTGAAGAGTTCGTTCGAACAGGCATCCAAGGACATCCAGACGCTCTCGGAGCGCCCGGACAACGACACGTTGCTGCGGCTTTACGGCCTGTACAAGCAGGGCGCCGAAGGCGACGTGAAGGGCGACAAGCCCGGCTTCTTCGACTTCGTCGGCACCGCCAAGTACGAAGCCTGGGCCAAGCTCAAGGGCACCGCGCAGGAAGATGCACAGAAGAAGTACGTGGACCTGGTGAAGAAGCTGCTGGCCTGACGCGGACGTGGCGCGCGACACCCGCCAGCGCATCCTTGACGCCGCCCTGGCGATGTTCAACACGCAGGGCGAGCCTCACGTCACGACGAACCACATCGCCGACGAGCTGGAGATCAGCCCGGGCAACCTGTATTACCACTTCCGCAACAAGGACGACATCATCGAGCAGCTCTTCGCGAAGTACGAAGAGCGGATGGATGCCGCACTCACCCCGCCCACCGATCGCCTGCCCGGCCTGGAAGACATCTGGCTGCAGCTGCACCTGGTGTTCGAGTGCATCTGGGATTACCGCTTCCTCTACCGCGACCTGGTCGAGATACTCAGCCGCAACCGCCGCCTGCGCCTGCGTTTCGCGCGCATCCTCAAGCGCGCGGACGACAGCGCGCACGCAGTGATGCGCGGCATGGGCCATGCCGGCGTGATGCGCGCCTCGGCCGCGGAGCTGGCTGCCACGGCCACCAACGTGCTGGTCGTGTCCACGTTCTGGCTGAACTACGCGTCCACGCGGGGCGAGAAGGACGAACAGGCCGCGATCCGCCAGGGCATCGTGCAGGTGATGATGCTAGTGGCGCCGTTCCTGCGCGATGCGGAACGGGTGCACCTGAACACGCTGACCCAGGCCTACACCGACTGAATCGCGCTCAGGCGGTCGCGAGCACGTCACCCAGGCGCGTGGACGCCGCGCGCAGCTGCGGCAGCAAGCCGCGGTCGTCGAGCACTTCGAAGTCCGGCCCCACCAGCGCCATCAGCGCCAGCAACGCTTCCACCGACTCGGCGCCGAGCTCCAGCACGCAATGGTGCGCATCGCCGGCCTCGAGGATGCCGCACCACGGCGGGACGCGCGTGGCCTGCTCCTCGATCGGGCCCGGCAGCCGCAACCGCACCTGGAAGCGGGTGAACGGCTGGGTGATGGACTTGGCCACGTAGTCGACGACGTCCCCCGGGAAGGCGCGCGGCGGGAACTGCGTGCCGGTGTCGTGCAGCGACTGCACGCGGTCGACCCGGAACGTTCGCCAATCCTCCCGCTTGAGATCCCACGCCACCAGGTACCAACGGCTGCCCGTATGGACGAGCCGCAAGGGTTCGATGACGCGCTCGCTGGCGCGCTGGCTGCGATCGCGGTACTGCATGCGCAGCCTGAACCCGTCCCGGCATGCACCCGCGATGCGCAGCAATGCATCCACGTCCGAGGTGGGCGCGCCGCCGGCCAGCGACAGCGTCACCGAGTACAGCGCACTGGCGCGCTTGCGCAGGCGCGCCGGCAGCCACTGGTCCAGTTTGGACAGCAGCCGCAGGGATGTGTCCTCCATCCGGCCGACGCTGGCGGCGGCGGTCCGCAAGGCGACCGCGACCGCCACGGCCTCGTCGTCCTCCAACAGCACGGGCGGCATGGCGCTGCCCGACCCGAGCCGGTAGCCGCCGCCCAGGCCAGGCGAGGCATCGATGGGGTAGCCGAGCTCCCGCAGCCGCTCCACATCGCGACGGAGCGTGCGGCGGTCGATGCCGAGCCGCTGGCTCAGGTCGGCGCCCGTCCAGTGACGGCGCGACTGCAGCAGCGACAGCAGGCGAAGCAGGCGGTTGGAGGTGCTGAGCATGGGCGCAGTATGGCGCCTATTGAGGACTGATTCTGTCCTCGATGGACGGCAGACTGGCGACTCGTCCACAAGGAGCAGGTGTCCATGGCGATCCAGACCTATCGCGGGAGTTGCCATTGCGGCGCCGTCCGCTACGAAGCGGACCTCGACCTCGCCGCGGGCAGCGGCCGCTGCAACTGCTCTATCTGCACGAAGACCCGGTTCTGGGGCGTCGTGGTCCGCCCGGAGGCCTTCCGCCTGCAACAAGGCGAGGACGACCTGGGCCGCTACCGGTTCGGCACCCACGCCACGGAGCACCTGTTCTGCCGGCACTGCGGGGTCAAATCTTTCGGCCGCGGCGAGCTGGAGGTGCTGGGCGGCCGCTACGTGTCGGTGAACCTGGCCTGCCTGGACGACGTTGCGCCAGAGACGATGGCCGAGGTACCGATCCGCTACTTCAACGGACGCGACAACGACTGGTTCTCCGAACCGGCGGTCACCCGGCATCTCTAACAGAAACGCCCCGGCAAGCCGGGGCGTTCGAGGCTCCACCTGGCGCGCTGGATCAGGCGCGACGCGTGCGGCGAGCCGCCGGCTTGCGTGCCACGGCCTTGCGCGCGGCGGGCTTGCGGGCCGTCTTGGCGGTCGCAGCCTTGCGGGTGCGCGATGCCTTGCGCGCGGGCTTCTTCTTGAGGCCCAGCTTCACCAGCACAGGCTCCAGCCGTGCTTCCACGTCGGCGCTGAACTGCCCGACACGGGCTTCGCCCTGCTCACGGACATCGGCCAGGCGGCCAAGCACATCGCGCTGCGCGGTGCTGGCGAACGTCGCGGCCTGCTGGCGGGCGGCGTCGAATCGCTGGCCCGCGTCGGCGACGGCGTTCAGGGCTTCGCGACGGCCCACGGCGATCAGGCCCAGTCCTGCCAACCAGACATGGCGCAGGGTCGGCTCGAGGGGCTTGCGGGCATTCTTCTTGGTGGCCATGTTCAGTTCCACGTGCCGCACCACGGTGGCCGGCTTCGATGAAGCGATGCTGTCCCGGCGGCGTCGAGCAATCACACTATTGGCCGCTCTCCGCTTGGATTGCGTAGGGGTTGCCTGAGGACGGCGTTCGCCGCCATGCTCGCGGCATCCTGGGAGGGACGAACAGATGGCAGGCAAGTCTTCGAAGTGGGCCCCGTTTCCGCATGACGCCAAGGCCTATGCCTACGCGGGCGATGCGCTCAAGAAAGCCTGGCCGGCCCTGCATGCCGGCGACCAGGAACCCTACCCCGACGAGAAGCGCGCCAAGGCGCTGATCGCGGCGGCCGGCAAGGCGGCCAAGGGCATCACGCCCGACGATCTCGCGCAGCAACTGCAGGACGCCTGGCGCGCGTTCCACCGGGGCGACTTCCAGACGGCCTACGAGACCGGTGAGGCGCTGGGGCCGCTGGGAGCCTCCGTGGCGGTGAAGGCCCTGGGCATCCACGCGACTTATCTGGTGGACGACGAGGCCGAGCAGCTCAAGCGCTTCGAGCAGGCGGCCAAGCTGGCCGAGGCCGCGATCAAGGCGCTGCCGGACGAAGCCAATAGCCACTACCGCCACGCCTTCGCTTTGGGCCGCTACAGCCAGGGCCTGAGCATCGCCAAGGCGCTCAAGCAGGGCATCGCCGGCAAGGTGCGCACCTCGCTGGACGCCACGCTGGAACTCGCCCCGAAGCACGCCGAGGCGCACACCGCGCTGGCGCTCTACCATGCGGAGATCATCGGCAAGATCGGCGCGATGATCGGCGGCCTGACCTATGGCGCCAAGGCGAGCGAAGCCGAATCCCACATCAAGAACGCGCTGAAACTGACGCCCGAATCCCCCATCGCGCACGTGGAGTACGCCAACGTGCTGCTACTCCTGCATGGGGACAAGAAGGAAGATGCCGCGGCCGCCGCCTACGAGAAGGCCGGCAAGCTCAAGCCCCGCGACGCGATGGAAGCGTTGGACGCGGCGCATGCCAATGCGCAGATCGAATAGAAACGTCGCCCTCGCGCTCGCTTCGGCCCTGCTGGCCGCGAGCGCGACGCTCCAGGCGCAGGTCGTCGCACCCGCGTCGCCTGCCCCGCCCTCGCCGGTGCAGGCGACGGACACGCTGGTGGATGCCCTGACCTGCCGCACCTCAACCGCCGACATCACCGGCCTGCTGGCGCGGCTGCGGCGCGAACGTCCCGCCGAATTCGTGCAAACCGAGCGCCAGTACGGCACGCCGAAGATGGACCTCTACCGGCTCGACGAGCCCGTGGACGCGTGGGGCAACGAGGGCGACGCCATTGTCATCACCGACAACCGCGTGCTGTTGCTGGTGAACGCGCCCATCGACACCGCCAGTGCGCGACTCGAGCAATCGCTGGAAGACAGCCGCGACGCGCCGCTCTCCGGCGCGCTCGATGATCTGCATGCGCTGGTGGTGTACGCCGGCGAACATCCCGGCATGCAGGAACGCACGCTGATCGGATGCGAGTACCGCATGCCTGCGCTGTCGCTGCTCGCCAATCCCGACGACGCCTGGCGCACGCCCACGCCGTGACCGGGCGCGTGCGCGCCGCGCGCACGACGACATCCCCTTCCTGCCTCCGTGCAGCACGCGGCGCCTGCCGCACGCGCTCCAGACGTGCTGCCGCACCCGCGGGGCGGCCTTAACGGCACGCCCCGGGCCAACTTTAGGGCCGCCGTCACGCTTTTGATGCTTCGCGCAAACCCTTGCATTGCAGGGGTTTCGGCGCCCTAACACATTTTTTCGCAGCTGCCCTAAAGGTTTTTTTGGCAGCGCCGTTATTCATTTCGCAACACGAAGACGACTAGCCCAACAAAACAAACCGGCAGCGTCTTTTCCCTTCAACGCCGTGAATCCAAATAAGAGGAGACGAACATGGCACAGGTAATCAACACGAATACGATGTCGCTCAACGCTCAGCGCAACCTGAGCACCAGCGGCGCCTCTCTGGCCACCACCATCCAGCGCCTGTCGTCGGGCCTGCGCATCAACAGTGCGAAGGACGACGCCGCCGGCCTGGCGATTTCCGAACGCTTCAGCACGCAGATCCGCGGCCTCGACGTCGCCGTCCGCAATGCGAACGACGGCATCTCGCTGGCCCAGGTCGCGGAAGGTTCGCTGACCGAGATCGGCAACAACCTGCAGCGCATCCGCGAACTGGCGGTGCAGTCCTCCAACGCCAGCAACTCCGCTTCCGACCGCGCGGCGCTTAACGCCGAGGTCAAGCAGCTGACGTCGGAAATCGACCGCGTCGCCAAGCAGGCCGACTTCAACGGCACCAAGCTGCTGGACGGTACGTTCACCAGCCAGCTGTTCCAGGTCGGCGCCAACGCCGGCCAGGCCATCGCCATCGACAAGGTCGTCGATGCCCGCGCCCAGACCCTGGGCGGCGTGACCTTCGCCAACGTCTACGCCGGTACGGCGCTGGGCACCGACGCGGCCGCGGCCGACACGACCTACTCGCAGCTGCAGATCTCGGTCACCCCGACCGGCGGCAGCGCGACGACCGTCGACATCGGCGCCTTCGAGGTGAAGGCCGGCCAGTCCATCACCCAGGCCGCCGCCGCCGCGATCAACAACAAGCTGGGCGAGACCGGCGTGTACGCCGAGGTCAAGGCCGGCGTCATCAACCTGACCTCGGTCAAGGGTGGGCAGGAATTCGCCCTGGCCTTCGGCGGCCCGGTCGTCACCGGCGCCACGGTCTCCACGGCCGCCAACCTCGGCCTGACCGAAACCAGCACCAACGGCGGCGACCTGGCCACCACGAACAGCTTCGTCCAGGGCCTGGACATCACCACCTTCGCCGGCGCCCAGCGCGCTCTGGAAGTGGTGGACAAGGCACTGACCTCGGTCAACGGCGCCCGCGCCGACCTGGGCGCGATCCAGAACCGCTTCACCTCGGTGGTCGCCAACCTGCAGACCAGCTCGGAAAACCTGGCCGCTTCGCGTAGCCGCATCCGCGACACGGACTTCGCCAAGGAAACCGCCGAACTGACCCGCACCCAGATCCTGCAGCAGGCCGGCACGGCCATGCTGGCCCAGGCCAACCAGGTGCCGCAGAACGTATTGAGCTTGTTGCAAGGCTGAACCTAGCGTCCCCGGCGGCACGGCGGGGAATCGTTGGACACATCATCCCCCGTGCAGAAAACGCCTAAGGAATCGAACTCATGGCACAGGTCATCAACACCAACACCATCTCGCTGAATGCCCAGCGCAATCTGAGCACCAGCGGCGCCTCGCTGGCGACCACGATCCAGCGGCTGTCGTCCGGCCTGCGCATCAACAGCGCCAAGGACGACGCCGCCGGTCTGGCCATCTCCGAGCGTTTCTCCACGCAGATCCGCGGCCTGGACGTCGCCGTTCGCAACGCGAACGACGGCATCTCGCTGGCTCAGGTCGCCGAAGGTTCGCTGACGGAAATCGGCAACAACCTGCAGCGCATCCGTGAGCTGTCGGTCCAGTCGGCCAACGCGACGAACTCCTCGTCCGACCGCGCCGCGCTGAACGCCGAAGTCAAGCAGCTGACCTCGGAAATCGACCGCGTCGCCAAGCAGGCCGATTTCAACGGCACCAAGCTGCTGGACGGCTCGTTCACCAGCCAGCTGTTCCAGGTCGGCGCCAACGCCGGTCAGGCGATCGCCATCGACAAGGTGGTCGATGCCCGCTCGCAGTCGCTGGGCAACGTGAAGTTCGCCGCGGACGTCACCGGCACGGCGATCGCCGATGCCGCCGCCAACGGCAGCGTCGCTGGCCTGACGATCAACTCGGTGGCCATCGACACCGTCGCCTACACCACCGGCACCAGCGGTGACGACATCGCCAAGTCGCTGGCCACGGCGATCAACGCGAAGATGGGCGAGACCGGCGTGTATGCCTCGGTCACGGCCGATCAGGTGACCCTGAACTCGGTGAAGGCCGGCAAGGACCTGGTCGTCGGTGGCACGGTGACGGGCTCCGGCCTGACCGCTGCGACCACCACGGCCGCCGCCACCGCCACCGCTTCGTTCGCCAAGGACCTGGACATCACCACTTTCGAAGGCGCGCAGAAGGCCCTGGAAATCGTCGACGCCGCGCTGACCTCGGTCAACTCGGCCCGCGCCGACCTGGGTGCGGTGCAGAACCGCTTCACCTCGGTGGTCGCCAACCTGCAGACCAGCTCGGAAAACCTGGCCGCTTCGCGCAGCCGCATCCGCGATACGGACTTCGCCAAGGAAACCGCCGAACTGACCCGCACCCAGATCCTGCAGCAGGCCGGTACGGCCATGCTGGCCCAGGCCAACCAGGTGCCGCAGAACGTGCTGAGCCTGCTCCGCTAATCCGGCGCTAGGCACCGGGGCGGGCGTCTCTCCCGCCCGCTCCGGCCAGGCATTCCTTCCTCGCTTCACTTCAGGACTTTCCCATGGCACAGGTCATCAACACCAACACCATCTCGCTGAATGCCCAGCGCAACCTGAGCACCAGCGGCGCCTCGCTCGCCACCACCATCCAGCGCCTGTCGTCGGGCCTGCGCATCAACAGCGCCAAGGACGACGCCGCCGGTCTTGCCATCTCCGAGCGCTTCTCCACCCAGATCCGCGGCCTCGACGTCGCCGTGCGCAACGCGAACGACGGCATCTCGCTGGCCCAGGTCGCCGAAGGCTCGCTGACGGAAATCGGCAACAACCTGCAGCGCATCCGTGAGCTGTCGGTGCAGTCGGCCAACGCGACGAACTCCTCGTCCGACCGCGCCGCGCTGAATGCCGAAGTCAAGCAGCTGGCCTCCGAAATCGATCGCGTCGCCAAGCAGGCCGACTTCAACGGCACCAAGCTGCTGGACGGCTCGTTCACCAGCCAGCTGTTCCAGGTCGGCGCCAATGCCGGCCAGGCCATCGCCATCGACAAGGTCGTCGACGCCAAGGCCGGTTCGCTGGGCGGCGCGATGTTCGCCACCGCCACCTTCACCACCGCCACCCCGGCCGACGGCGTGACCGCGCTGAAGATCGAAGGCCTGCAGCTGACCAACGCCGACGGCGCCACGGTCACCATCGACACCGTCGATGTCGCGGCGCAGGGCACGGCCGCGGGCACCCGCGACGCCGCCGCCAAGGCGCTGGTCACGGCGATCAACGCCAAGATCGGCGAGAGCGGCGTGTACGCCGAACTCGGCGCCGCCGGCGCGGTCAGCCTGACCTCGGTCAAGGACAGCGTGGGCAGCAACGGCGCGTTCAAGGGCATCGCCATCGAAACCGGCACCTGGACCGGCGGCACCGCTCCGGCCGACGTCACCGCCAGCACGGTCGCTACGACCAAGCAGTACGCCTCGAACCTGGACATCTCCACGTTCAAGGGCGCGCAGCAGGCGCTGGAAATCGTCGACAAGGCGCTGACCTCGGTCAACTCGGCCCGCGCCGACCTGGGTGCGGTGCAGAACCGCTTCACCTCGGTGGTCGCCAACCTGCAGACCAGCTCGGAAAACCTGGCCGCCTCGCGCAGCCGCATCCGCGACACCGACTTCGCCAAGGAAACGGCGGAACTGACCCGCACCCAGATCCTGCAGCAGGCCGGTACGGCCATGCTGGCCCAGGCCAACCAGGTGCCGCAGAACGTGTTGTCGCTGCTCCGCTAAACCGCTTCACAGGAATCGTTGCCCGACGCGGGCGTCCCGGACGGATTCGTCTCCCTCCGATTGGCGCCGGGATGGATGGCCCAGCCATCCATCCGCCCTCCACCGCCTTGGTGGCGGGCGCCGGGCGTTCCTTCTGCTTCTCACCCTTTTCTTCTTTCAGGTCGGCGTCATGGCACAGGTCATCAACACCAACACCATCTCGCTAAATGCCCAGCGCAACCTGAGCACCAGCGGCGCTTCGCTCGCCACCACCATCCAGCGGCTGTCGTCCGGCCTGCGCATCAACAGCGCGAAGGACGATGCGGCCGGCCTGGCGATCTCCGAACGCTTCAGCACCCAGATCCGCGGCCTCGACGTCGCCGTGCGCAATGCCAACGACGGCATTTCGCTGGCCCAGGTCGCCGAAGGTTCGTTGACCGAGATCGGCAACAACCTGCAACGTATCCGCGAATTGGCCGTGCAGTCGGCCAACGCCACCAATTCCTCGTCCGACCGCGCCGCGCTGAATGCCGAAGTCAAGCAGCTGACGTCCGAGATCGATCGCGTGGCCAAGCAGTCGGACTTCAACGGCACCAAGCTGCTGGACGGCTCCTTCTCCAGCCAGCTGTTCCAGGTCGGCGCCAACGCCGGCCAGGCCATCGCCATCGACAAGACCGTCGATGCGCGCTCGACGGCGCTGGGCAAAGTGCAGTTCGGCTCGACCGCCGGTGTCGGCGTCGCGACGGGCACGGCCACCGCCGACGGCAAGATCACGGGCATCTCGGTCACCAACCCGATGGGCAAGACCGTCGCGATCGACGATGTCGACGTGAAGGTCGGCGATACCGGCGCACAGGTCACGGCCCGGATCATGGGCGCGATCAACGCCAAGATGGGCGAAACCGGCGTCTATGCCGAATCGACCGGCACGACGGGCTCGTACTACACCGTTGGCGATGCCTTGAACGGCAGCGGCGCTGCGGCCGGCATCACCATCGTCTACGGCACCAGCGGTGCGGCGGGCATCACCTCGGGTGTCGGCGTCACTGGCGGCGCACCCGGCGCCGGCGAGGTCAAGGGCTTGTCCGACCTGGATGTCACCACGTTCCTCAACGCCTCGCGTGCGGTCACCATCGTCGACAAGGCGCTGACCGCCGTGAACTCCGCGCGTGCCGACCTGGGCGCGATCCAGAACCGCTTCACCTCGGTGGTCGGCAACCTGCAGACCAGCTCGGAAAACCTGGCGGCTTCGCGCAGCCGCATCCGCGACACGGATTTCGCCAAGGAAACCGCCGAGCTGACCCGCACCCAGATCCTGCAACAGGCCGGCACGGCCATGTTGGCCCAGGCCAACCAGGTGCCGCAAAACGTGTTGTCCCTGCTGCGCTGACGCGCGGCCGCCGTTCCTCCTAGTTCTCTGTCGTCCACGGACGGATTCGTCTCCCTCCGTTTGGCAGTACCCCAACCCCGCCAGCGATGGCGGGGTTTTTTTATGCCTGCCCGGCGCCGGTCTGGCACAAACCCTGCATGGACCCGCGCGCACGCATTTCTCACCAGCCGCCGGACCCACGGCGGCGGTGGGAGACGGAGAAATGCGGGCTAAAGAACGGCTCCCGCAGGCCGTTACTGGAACTGTACGGGCGGGCCGCATTCGCCAACGGATGACGGCCCGCCCGGCCACCCTTTTGCGGAAAGGGCGCGACAGGAGAAACGGCAATGGCAGACTACTCGCTCGGTTACGGCGGCATCGGTTCGGGGCTGGATATCACCGGCATGGTCGAACAGTTGGTCGCGGCCGACCGCAAACCCGCCGACAACCGCCTGAACCGCATCGAGACCCAGGCCAAGTTCAAGCTCTCGGCCATCGGCACGGTCAGCTCCGCCTTCAGCAGCCTGGACACCGCGCTCAAGGCGCTCAAATCCGCGACGGCCTTCGACGTGCGCACGGTCAAGTCCGGTACCGACACGGTGCTGGGCGCCAGCGTCGCCACCGGCACGCCCAACGGCATCTACAACGTGGAAGTGGTCTCGCTGGCCACGGCCAACAAGTGGATCACCAACACCCCGGTCGCCAGCGGCGAAACCTTCGGCGCCGGCCAATTGACGCTGACCGTCGGCGGCGAATCGCTCGCCATCGACGTGGCCGAAGGCGCCACCCTGCAGGACGTACGCAGCGCCATCAACAACGTGGCGCGCAGCAAGGGCGTGCAAGCCACGGTGCTGACCTCCAACGACGGCCAGTACCTGTCGGTGTCGTCCGACAAGACCGGTGCAGCCAACGGCCTCACCCTGGCGTTCGCGTCCGGCGCTGCCGATCTGCAGGGCCTGGTCACCAGCCTGCAGGAGCGCGTGCCGGCGGCCGATGCCGAAGTGAACATCGACGGCCTGACCGTCACCGCCAGCGGCAACAAGATCACCGAGGCCGTGCCCGGCCTGACCTTGGACCTGAAGGCGGAAGGCACCAGCACCGTCACCGTGTCGACCGACACCACGGCGGCCAGCAAGCTGATCCAGGACTTCGTGACGGCGTACAACACCGCGCTGGGCGCGATCAGCGCGTCCACCAAGTACGACGCCGAGAACAACGAGCCTTCGGCCCTGACCGGCGACGCGCAGATGCGCAGCGCGGCCGGTCAGCTGCGCAACATGATGGGCAACCTGCTGGGCGACCTCGCCGCGCAGGGGCTCGATGCCAAGACGCTGGGCCTGCAGACGAAGGGCTATCCGTCCTCCGACGGCACCCTGGTATTCGATAGCAGCAAGTTCACCGCCGCGCTCGCGGCGGATCCGCAGAAGATCCAGGCCGCCTTCACCGGCGAGACCGCCTTCGCCGGCACCCTGCAGAAGGCTGTCAGCAGCTATATCGGCACCGATGGCGCGTTCACCCTGCGCACCAACGGCCTCAACGCGCAGATCAAGGACGTCGCCACGCAGCGCACCGCGCTCGATGCCCGCATGGAAGCCGTCGGCAACCGTTACAAGGCGCAGTTCGTTGCCCTGGACAGCCTGATTTCGCAGATGAACACCACCAGCTCGGCGCTTTCGCAGCAGCTCGCTTCGCTCACCGCCCAGACCGGATAAACCGCCGGGCCCGCGTCGGCGCCCATCCGGGCACCCGGGGTCCCAGGAGAAATGGAATGTCACTTCAATCGTATGCCGCGCAGTACCGCAACACCGGCCTCAGCAGCGCCGTGATGGAGGCCGACCCGCATCGCCTCGTCGCCCTGCTGCTGGGCGGCGCCTGCGAGCGCCTGCGCCTGGCGGAAGCCTGCGTGGAACGCGGCGACCTGGCGCGCAAGGGCAAGGCGATCGGCGAAGTCAGCGCGATCATCGGCCACCTCAACGGCTCGCTGGACCATGAAGCCGGCGGCGAGATCGCTGGCAGCCTGTCGGCGCTATACGACTACGTGCAGACCCGCCTGATCGAAGCCAACCTGCACAACGACGCCTCGGCCCTGCGCGAATCGCTGGAACTGCTGGGCGAGATCGAATCGGCCTGGAACGCGATCCCCGCCGAACAGCGCCAGGCGCCGGCGATGGCGGCCGCACGATGAACGAGACACCGGCCCTCGCCGACCTGTTCGACCAATTGCATGCGATGCGCGCTGCGCTGCATGCCGACGAACTGGATGGCGTGGAAGCCCTGCTCAACCGCCACGACCGCGACGTGCGTGCGTTCCTGCACGCCGACGGCGGCCGAAGCGCCGGCTACGACGCGATGGCCACGCTGCTGCGCGCGCAACTCGAACTCCAGCAGGACATGCAGGCCGCGCGCGAACAGGCGCGCATCCGCATGCAGTCCACCCAGCGCGCCGACCGCGCCGCGCGCGCCTATCTCTCCGTCGTCGGAGGCTAATCCATGATCGCGCCGGTCGTCCTGGTGGAACACCCGGCCGAACACGCGCTGTTCGATGGTGCGCTGACCTGCGACATCGTCCTGCCGGCGCGTTTCTCCCTCGGCTTGCGTCCCGTCATGCAGGCCCCGGCGGAAGCCCTCCTGCAGGGCCTGGCCGTGGCCGAAGATGTTCGCGGCGAAGATCCGGACGACCGCAAGGAAGCCACGCCCAGCCAGCAGCGCATCGAGGCCAAGCTCGATCTGGTGCTGTCGCTGTTGGGCCGTCTCGCCCGCCGCCATGACGAGATGCTGCCCGTCACCACGCTGCGTTGGTCGCATCGCGGCCTGCGGCTGGATATCGCGACGCCGATCGATGCGACCGTCGGTGCCGAGGGTGTGGTGACGCTGCAGCCGGCCACCTGGCTGAGCGATCACATCGAACTGCCCGCGCGCGTGCTGGCGCAGGTCGAAGGCACGCATGTGCACCACCTGTGGCTGCAGTTCGAAGGCCTCAATGGCGGGCTCGCCGAGGCCATGGACCGCCACCTCTTCCGGCTGCATCGCCGCCAGGTCGCCGAGGCCCGCCAGGCGCAGCTGGCGCCGCGCAGGTAAACGCGTTTCGCGCAATCACGGTTTCCACGCCGCGCGGAACGTGCCGCCATCACAGGCGGCGATTGCGTCATGCCCGCGTTCGCCGGGCCCGCTTGCCGCACAAATGTGACTCGCGTCGTGGTTTTACGTCTCCATCGCGATTGTGAATTGGCTCGACGATGCGTGGCCGCTATCGTGACATGACCTAGCAAAGCGGCAACAACTGGTTCTCCCTGTGCGTGTACTCATCGTCGACGACCACACCCTGGTCCGCGCCGGCATCAGCCGGCTGCTGCAGGCATTGCCCGACGTGGACGTCGTGGCCGAAGCCTGCAATGCCCAGCAGGCGCTCGACATGGCGGCCATCCACCGCCCGGACCTGATCCTGCTGGACCTCTCGCTGCCCGATCGCAGTGGCCTGGACCTGTTGCCGCTGCTGCACGAATCGCTGCCGCAGGTGCGCGTGGTGATCATGTCGATGCACAACGATCCCACCCAGGTGCGCGTGGCGCTCGACCGCGGCTGCGCGGGCTTCGTTGTCAAGGAAGCGGCGCCGATGGAACTCGAGCTCGCCCTGCGCGCCGCCGCCAGCGGCCAGGTGTTCCTGAGCCCGCAGGTGTCCTCGAAAATGCTCGCGCCGATGCTCAATCCGCAGCGTCCGACCGGCATCGCCGCCCTCTCGCCTCGCCAACGCGAGATCCTGCGCCAGTTGGGCAGCGGCATGAGCAGCAAGGAAATCGCCGCGCAGCTCGGCATCAGCGTCAAGACGGTGGAAACGCATCGCGCGCGCATGATGGAATCGCTCGGCTGCCGCCGCGCCAACGACCTGCTGTTGCTGGCCGCGCGCCACCAGAACGAATTGGCCTGAGCCTTGCAGTAACCCCGGGGCGACGCCCCGTCCGTGACGGAATCCCGTGATCGCAGCGCCCCGTCAGGCGCGCTCCTTCGACATTAAACCGACGCTGTAGGGGAAACCCTGACGGCAGGTCCGGCTTGCCCGTATCACAACCAGAAACGCCCCGATTTTTTTTCCGTCACCCGGGGCGGAAAGTATCCCCACGATGCGACGCCACCCTGGCGCACCATCGAATCGGGGATTTCGGGGATGAAGACGGGTCTTTCCACCCAGCTGGGCCAACAGCTCCACCTGACGCCGCAGTTGCTGCAGTCCATCCGCCTGCTGCAGCTCGACGGTCTGCAGCTGGAAATGGAAGTGCGCCGCGCGCTGGAGCTCAATCCGCTGCTGGAGATCGAAGAGTCGCACGACGCGACCAGCGCCAGCGACGCCGACGACATGCCCGCGCAGGACGTCGCCGCCACCGAAACCGCCGCGTTCGACGAACTGCCCGAGTCCAACCTGTGGGACGTGCCGGGCGCCGGCTGGCAGGATGGCGACGACGACCGCATGCAGCGCGTCGCCGCTTGCGAATCCACCGATCCGCACGTCCGCGTGCTCGACCGCCTGGCCCTGGAGCTGGACGAACGCGCGCTGGAAGTCGTCGCGTTCTGGCTGGAGCACACCAACGACGCCGGTTACCTGGAACAGACCCCCGATGCGCTGGCCCTGCTGGCCTCGGCCCGCTTCGACCTGCGCACCGAGGTCGTGCTCGGCCTGCGCGACCTCCTGCTGCACGGCGAATTCCCCGGCCTGTGCGCCGCCGACGTGCGCGAGTGCCTGCTGGTCCAGCTGTACTGCCTGGACGGCCGCGTGCCGGCCCGCCGCATCGCTCAGCGCATCATCGCTGAGGGCCTGGCCCTGCTGGCCGCCCACGAATACGACGCCCTCGCCCGCCTGCTGGACCTGGACACTGAGCAGGTGATGGAAGGCGTGCGCCTGGTCCTGTCGCTGGACGCCCGCCCGGGCGCCTCGCTGGCCCCGGCCCCGTCGGGCTACATCATCCCCGACGTGGTCGCCTGGCACGCCGACTGCGCCTGGCGCGTGGCCCTGAACCCGGCCAGCACCCCGCGCATCCGCGTGAACGCGATGCAGGAGCGCGCGCTAGAGCAGGCCGAGGCCTCGCCCGGCGCCGGCAAGCTGCGCGAACTGCTGCAGGAAGCGCGCTGGCTGACCCGCGGCCTGTCGATCCGCTACGACACCCTGCTGCGCACCGCGCGCGCCATCGTCGAGCGCCAGGCCGGCTTCCTGGCCCACGGCGACGAGGCGATGGCGCCGCTGACGCTGAAGGAGATCGCCGACGAGATCGGCATGCACGAATCCACGATCTCGCGCATCACCACCGGCAAGTACATGCAGACCCCGCGGGGCACGTTCGAGCTGAAGCACTTCTTCGCCGTGCGCCTGGAAGGCGCCAACGTGTCCGGCCCGGCCGTGCGCGCCATGGTGCGCCGCCTGATCGATTCCGAACCGGCCGGCAAGCCGCTGGCCGACGAGGCGATCGCCGGCCTGCTGGCCCGCCAGGGCATTCATATTGCCCGCCGAACTGTGGCGAAGTACCGGGAACAGCTCGATATCGCTCCCGCCCGGGAACGCCGACGCGCTACCGTATCCGTCTTGGCCAAGGCCGGATAACGGAGCACGACTGCAATGAGCAAGATCACCGTACTGCTGGTGGACGACCACGAAGGTTTCATCAACGCCGCCCTGCGCCACCTGCGCAAGGTGGAGTGGCTGGACGTCGTGGGCCGCGCCAGCAACGGCCTGGAAGCCATCGAACGCTCCGAGACCCTGCGTCCGGACGTGGTGCTGATGGACCTGGCCATGCCGGAGATGGGCGGCCTGCAGGCCACGCGCCTGATCAAGACCCAGGACGCCCCCCCTTCGTGGTGATCGCCAGCCACTTCGACGACGCCGAACACCGCGAGCACGCCATGCGGGCCGGCGCCGACGATTTCGTCAGCAAGCTTTCCTACATCCAGGAAGTCTTGCCCATCCTCGAACGATTCAAAGAGCGCCGCCATGAGTGAATCCCGCATCCTCGTCATCGACACCGACGCCGCCCGCGCTGAACGCCTGGCCGGCCTGCTCGAGTTCATGGACCTCACGCCGCGCTGGGTCGTCAGTGCCGGTGACGTGGATGTGCAGCGGCAACGCCCGCACGATTGGTTGGCCGTCGTGGTCGGCTCGATCGACGACCAGAAGGCCGCCGACGCCTTCTTCGGCTGGCTTGGCAAGGCCCAGCTGCCGCCGCCGGTGCTGCTGCTGCAGGGCGACACCGCCGCCTTCGCCGCCGCCCACGGTCTGCACGAGGCCGGCGTCTGGGCGCTGGAAAGCCCGATCCGCCACGCGCAGCTGGAAGCCTGCCTGCGCCGCGCCAGCCTCAAGCGGCTGGACACCGAACACCAGGCCCAGCAGGTCAGCACCAGCGGCCCGACCGGCAGCAGCCCGGCCGTGACCCGCCTGCGCCGGATGATCGACCAGGTCGCCGCGTTCGACACCACCGTGCTGGTGCTGGGCGAATCCGGCACGGGCAAGGAAGTGGTGGCCCGCGCCATCCACGACCAGTCCCCGCGCCGTGACGGGCCGTTCGTCGCGATCAACTGCGGCGCGATCCCCGCCGAGCTGCTGGAAAGCGAGCTGTTCGGCCACGAGAAGGGCGCCTTCACCGGCGCGCTGACCGCCCGCAAGGGCCGCTTCGAGATGGCCGAGGGCGGCACCCTGCTGCTGGACGAGATCGGCGACATGAGCCTGCCGATGCAGGTCAAGCTGCTTCGCGTGCTGCAGGAGCGCAGCTTCGAGCGCGTCGGCGGCAACCAGACGATCCGCTGCAATGTGCGCGTGATCGCCGCGACCCACCGCAACCTGGAACAGCGCATCGCCGACGGCCACTTCCGCGAAGACCTGTTCTACCGCCTCAACGTGTTCCCGATCGAAATGCCGGCGCTGCGCGAACGCGCCGACGACCTGCCGTCGCTGGTCGCCACCATCGCCGCGCAGCTGGCCCGCACCGGCCGTGGCGAGGTGCAGTTCGCCCACGACAGCCTGCAGGCGCTGCGCCAGTACAGCTGGCCGGGCAATGTGCGCGAGCTGACCAACCTGGTCGAGCGCCTGGCCGTGCTGCATCCGGGTGGCCTGGTGCGCGTGCACGACCTGCCCAAGCGCTACCAGCCGGAACACCTGCCTGCGCTCGACGCCATGCCGGTGGCCGCGGTGGCCGCCCCGGTCGAAAGCGTCGCCGCACCCGTGGCCGCCGCACCGACCGCGGAGCGCCTGCCCGAGGCGGGGATCGACCTGCGCGAACACATCGCCCAGATCGAACTGAACCTGATCCGCGACGCGCTGGACCGCGCCGGTGGCGTGGTTGCCCACGCCGCCCAGCTGCTGGGCCTGCGCCGCACCACCCTGGTGGAAAAGCTGCGCAAGTACGGCGTCGAACGCGAAGACACCGCCCTGGCGACGGAAAACTGACTGGCGGCGGGCCGCGGTTCCGGCACAGGTCTTGCAGCTGATACGGCAAGACACACCGACGACCGAAGCACCCGCCCATGTCCGACGTCACCTCCATCCTCTCGCAGATCCGCAGCTACCAGCACCAGCTGGGCACCCGCGCCCTGGAACCGATGCCGAACCCGGGCGCCTTCACGCCCAACGGGGTCGGTCTCGAACAGCCCGGCGTCAAGGCGCCGAGCTTCGGCGAGACGCTGCAGAACGCGCTGGAAGGCGTGAACGGTGCGCAGAAGAACGCCGGCGCGCTGGCCCAGGCCTTCGAACTCGGCGATCCGCGCGCGGACCTGGCCCGGGTGATGGTGGCGGCGCAGCAATCGCAGGTCGCCTTCCGCGCCACCGTCGAAGTCCGCAATCGCCTGGTGCAGGCCTACCAGGACGTTCTGAACATGCCGCTGTAAGCCGTACCCACTGACCTGCCCCTTCCACGAACCGACCCATCGCCATGGCCCTCACGCTGTCCAAGGAAGCCCTGAAGGAATCGCTGACCGCCGACAAGGCAGGCGCAGCGCTGACCAAGATCCAGGATGCGCGCGTGTTCAAGCAGATGGGCACGCTGCTGCTGATCGCCGGCGCGGTCGCGTTGGGCCTGTTCGTGTTCTTCTGGTCGCAGAAGCCGGCCTACACCCCGCTCTACACCGGTCTGGACGCCAAGGCCACCGCCGAAGCCACCGACATGCTGCGCGCGGCGCAGATCCCGTTCCAGCTGGACCAGGGCACCGGCGCCATCTCGGTGCCGGAAGAAAACCTGCACGACGCCCGCCTGAAACTGGCCGGTGCCGGCCTGGCCGAAAGTGGCCGCCTGGGCTTCGAGATGATGGAGCGCGATCCCGGCTTCGGTGTCAGCCAGTTCGTCGAGAACGCGCGCTACCAGCACGCGCTGGAAACCGAACTGGTCCGCACGATCACCACGCTTCGCCCGGTGCGCGATGCGCGCGTGCACCTGGCCATTCCCAAGCCGTCCGCATTTACCCGCCAGCGCGAAGTCGCCAGCGCGTCGGTCGTGCTCGACCTGCGCTCCGGCGCGATGCTGGAGCGCAACCAGGTGGATGCGATCGTCCACCTCGTCTCGTCCTCGATCCCGGACCTGGCGCCGGAGCGCGTCACCGTGGTCGACCAGAGCGGCCGCATGCTGACCATCAGCGATCCGAACAGCGAGGCCGCACTCAACGCCGCCCAGTTCGAGCGCGTGCGCAAGCTGGAAACCTCCTTCAATGATCGCATCCGCGAACTGCTCGAGCCGCTGACCGGCCCGGGCCGCATCAACGCCGAAGTCGCGGTGGACATGGACTTCTCGGTCACCGAGGAAGCCCGCGAAACCTTCGCCAACGATCCGGCCAAGATCCGCAGCGAGCAGGTCAGCCAGAACACCGTCGCCGCCGCCGGTCCCGAAGGCGTGCCCGGCGCGACCAGCAACACGCCGCCCGGCCCGAACGCCGCCGCCGCGCCGAACCCGGCCGCGCCGACCGAAACCTCGAGCAGCGCGACCCGCAACTTCGAGATGGACCGCACGCTGCAGCACACCCGCCAGCCGGCCGGTCGCGTCCGCCGGGTCACCGCCGCCGTGCTGGTCGACCACGTGCCGCGCACCGGCGAGAACGGCAAGGTCGTCATGACCGCGCTGGACGCCGCCACCCTGACCCGCATCGAAGCGCTGGTGAAGGAAGCCGTGGGCTTCGACGCCGCGCGCGGCGACTCGGTCTCGGTAATGAACGCCCCGTTCGTGCGCGAAACCGACAAGCCCGAGGACGTCCCGTTCTGGGAAAGCCCCTGGCTGCACAACCCTATGGTGCGCGACATCGCCCGCTACGGCATCGGCGCGCTGGTGGTGATCCTGCTGCTGTTCGGCGTGCTGCGCCCGGCCATGCGCCAGATCATCGACCCGAAAGCGAAGAAGGCCTTGCGCAACGACGACGACGGCATCGACGTCACCGTGATCGACGATGACGATACCGACGCCCGCGCGGTCGCCGCCCTGTCGCACGACGAACTGCCGCCAATGCGCGCCCTGCCCTCCGATGCCTACGAGGACCGGCTGCGCCAGGCGCGCGAAGCGGTGAAGACCGATTCCAAGCAGGTGGCGCAGGTGGTCAAGGACTGGGTGGCCAGCGATGAATAACCAGGACCACAGCCTGACCGGCGTGCAGCGCGCGGCCGTGCTCCTGCTCTCGCTCGGCGAGCAGGATGCCGCCGAAGTGCTCAAGCACATGAACGCCAAGGAAGTGCAGAAGCTCGGCATCGCCATGGCCACCATCTCCGGCGTCAGCCGCGAGCAGGTCATGCAGGTCATGTCCACCTTCGGCGAAGCGCTCGACAAGCAGACCTCCCTGGGCATGGGCGCGGACGACTACGTGCGCAACGTGCTGGTGCAGGCGCTGGGCGCCGATAAGGCAGGCGGCCTGATCGACCGCATCCTGCTGGGCCGAAACACCACCGGCCTGGACACGCTGAAGTGGATGGATCCACGCGCGATCTCCGACCTGGTGCGCAACGAACATCCGCAGATCATTGCCATCGTGCTGGCCCACCTGGACAGCGACCAGGCCGCCGACACCCTCAAGCTGCTGCCCGAGCGCACCCGCACCGACGTCCTGCTGCGCATCGCCACGCTCGACGGCATTCCGCCGAATGCGTTGAACGAACTCAACGAGATCATGGAGCGCCAGTTCGCCGGCAACCAGAACCTCAAGGCCTCCAGCATCGGCGGCGTGAAGGTCGCGGCGAACATCCTCAACTTCATGGATTCCGGCCAGGACCAGGCCATCCTGGGCAACATCACCCAGGTCGACGCCGATCTCGGCGCGCGCATCCAGGACCTGATGTTCGTGTTCGACAACCTCGCCGACCTGGGCGACCGCGAACTGCAGGCGCTGCTGCGCGAAGTCCCCAACGATCGCCTGGGCCTGGCGCTGCGTGGCGCCGACGCCAAGGTGAAGGAAAAGATCACCCGCAACATGTCCCAGCGCGCCGCGCAGATCCTGCTGGAAGACATGGAAGCCCGCGGCCCCGTGCGCCTGTCCGATGTGGAAGGCGCGCAGAAGGAGATCCTCGCCATCGTCCGACGCCTGGCTGACCAGGGCGTCATCTCGCTGATGGCCGGCGCCGAGGAAATGGTATGAGCACGCCTGCGCCGATGCGTTGGATGCCCGCCCCGCTCGACGTCGTGGTCTCGGCCGCGGCCGCCGCGCAGGAAGTTCCGCCGCCGGTACCGCCGACGCTGGAAGAGATCCAGGCCATCCAGGACGCGGCGTATCGCGAAGGGCTGGAACGCGGTCTGGCCGAAGGCCATGCCGAAGGCTTCTCCCACGGCCAGGCCGAGGTGCGTCGGCTCGGCGCGCAGATGGAAGGCATCCTCGACAATTTCTCGCGTCCGCTGGACCGTCTCGAGAATGAAGTCGTCGCGGCCTTGTCCGAACTCGCCGTGCGCATCGCCGGTGCGCTCGTCGGCCGCGCCTACCAGACCGATCCTGTGCTGCTGCAGGAGCTGGCGACCAGCGCGCTGGACGCCGTCGGCGGCGCGCAGCGCGAAGTCGAACTGCGGCTGCATCCAGACGACATCGCGGCGTTGACGCCGGTGCTGGCGCTGACGCCGACCACCCGCCTGACCGCCGACACCAGCCTGAGCCGCGGCGACCTGCGCGTGCACGCCGAGAGCGTCCGCATCGACGGCACGCTGGAAGCCCGCCTGCGCGGCGCGCTCGAAACCGTGCTCAACCGCGGAGCCCGCGCATGAGCGCACAGCCGCTGGAATGGCTGACCGCGCGCGACCTGCGCCTCTCGGCGCGGCTGTCGCAGATCAATCCCGAACTCGGCGGCCGCGGCCTGATCCGCGAAGGCATCCTGCGCCGTGCCGTCGGCCTGACCCTGGAAGCCATCGGCTGCGAAGCGCCGATGGGCGCCACCTGCAAGGTGGAAGTCGTCGACGGCGGCTGGGTCGATGCCGAAGTCGTCGGCTTCGCCGGCGAACGTACCTACCTGATGCCCAGCGCCGAGCTGCACGGCCTGCTGCCGAACGCGCGCGTGGTGCCCTCGCGCCGTCGTGGCGGCGTCGAGGTCGGTGAAGGCCTGTTGGGCCGCGTCATCGACAGCGATGGCGTGCCGCTCGACGGCCGCGGCCCGATCCGGGCCGAAGGCAGCGTCGGCCTGGCCGGCGTGGCGATCAACCCGCTCTCGCGCGAGCCCATCACCCAGCCGCTGGACGTGGGCGTGCGCGCGATCAACGCACTGCTGCCGATCGGTCGCGGCCAGCGCGTGGGCCTGTTCGCCGGCTCGGGCGTGGGCAAGTCCACGCTGCTGGGCATGATGACCAAGTACACCGCCGCCGACGTGATCGTCGTCGGCCTGATCGGCGAACGTGGCCGCGAAGTGCGCGATTTCGTCGAGACCACGCTGGGCCCCGCCGGCCTGGCGCGTGCCGTCGTCGTCGCCAGTCCCGCCGACCGGCCGCCGCTGGCGCGCCTGCAGGGTGCTTACCGCGCCACCGCCATCGCCGAGTGGTTCCGCGACCAGGGCCTGAATGTCCTGCTGCTGATGGATTCGCTGACCCGCTTCGCCCAGGCGCAGCGCGAGATCGGCCTGTCGGTCGGCGAGCCGCCGACGACGCGCGGCTATCCGCCGTCGGTGTTCGCGCGCCTGCCCGCGCTGGTCGAGCGCGCCGGCAACGGCGCCAAGGGCCGCGGCTCGATCACCGCGTTCTACACCGTGCTCACCGAAGGCGACGATCCGCAGGACCCGATCGCCGATGCCGCGCGCGCCATCCTCGATGGCCACATCCTGCTCTCGCGCCGTGTGGCCGACAGCGGCCTGTATCCGGCCATCGACGTGGAATCGTCGGTCAGCCGCGTGGTCACCGAAATCGCCGACGAAACCTGGCGCGACCGCATCCGCAAGCTCAAGCGCCTGCTGTCGGCGTACACCAGCAACCGCGACCTTATCGCGATCGGCGCCTACCAGCGCGGCAACGATCCGACCGTGGACGAAGCGCTGGAACGCTGGCCGGAGATCGTCGAGTTCCTCGGCCAGGACGTGGCGCGCTCCGCCGACCTGCCGAGCAGCCGTGCCGCCCTGGAAGCCCTGATCCAACGCAACGCCCCCGTCGGCATCCCGCTGCCTGACGGTCTGCAGTAACGCAAAGGACCCCCGCCATGATGCAGTCCCGCCGAATCGATCCCCTGCTGCGCCGCGCCCAGGAGCACGAGGATTCCGTCGCCCGCGAGCTGGCCGACCGCCAACGCGCGCTCGCGCTGCAGGAATCGCGGCTGGAGGAACTGCGGCAGTACGCCGAGGACTACGCGAACAGCCAGATGGCCGCCACCAGCCCGGCGCAGCTGGCCAACCGGCGCGCCTTCCTCGATCGCATCGACCAGGCGCTGAAGCAGCAGCTGCAGACCGTCGATCGCAGCCGCGCCAACGTGGATATCGAGCGCGACCGCCTGCTGTTGGCCAGCCGCGACAAGCAGGTGCTGGAACAGCTCGCCGCCAGTTACCGCGTGCAGGAGAAGCAGATCGTCGACCGCCGCGACCAGCGCGAAATGGACGACCTCGGTGCGCGCCGCGCACGTCTGGCCGCCACCGCGACGCCGGAAGGCGACGCCTGATGCCGTCGCCGATGACCGCATTCGCTCCGGCCGCGAGTGGCGCCGCTGCTGCATCGGGCGCGAATACGACGTCGCCGCAGGACAGCACGAAGGACGCCGCCAAGCCTGCCTTCGACGACATGGTCCGCCGCCCCGCCGCACGCGACCACGCCCCGGTGCGCAAGCCCGTGGCGCGCGACAGCGAACCGCGCGAGGTGGCCAAGGGCGACACACGCACGCTTCGCCCCCAGGACGACCTGAAGGACACCGCGCCGGCCGAAGACGACATCAAACAGGACGACACCGCGCCGATGACGCTGCTCGCCCTGCTCGACGCCGCGCCGGCCGTGCCGACCCCTGCGCTGGCAGCAGGCACCGCCGTGCTCGTTGACACGGCCGCCGCGCCCGCATCGGCTACGCCCTCGCCCACTCCCTTTACCCCGGTGACCGATGCCGTGCTCGGACAGGGCACCGCGCGCGTCGCGCTGCCTGTCGAGGCCCTGCCGACCGCACCCACGGCGGAAGCCGCGGCAGCCGACGCCGCGACGCCAACGGCGGCGCCGACCACGCCCGCCGCCGAGGCACCCGCGAAGGCGCCGCTGCAGAACGTGCTCTCCTTCGCCACCCACCTGGCGACCGGCCAGGTCGCGGCGGCGCTGCCCGACGTGGTCGCGCTGGGACGGGACATCGTCGACGCCTTCCGCAGCGAAGACGGTGAAGGCACCGTCCCGACCGGCAACGTCCTGGCCGGCGTCGGCGCCTCGCATGCGCCGCTCGGCCTGTCGCGGCTGGAGACGGTCAACGCGACCGAAGCCCCGACCGCCGACTTGCACGGCGGCCACTTCGACGAGGACATCGGCGACGCCGTGCGCTGGATGGCCGACCAGAAGATCGGCCATGCCCACATCAAGGTCACGCCGAACGAACTGGGCACGGTGGAGATCCGCCTGCGGCTGGAAGGCGACCGCGTCCACGCGGATTTCGCCAGCACCCAGGCCGACGTCCGCCAGGCGCTCGAAAGCAGCCTGCCGCGCCTGCGCGAGATGCTGGGCCAGCAGGGCTTCCAGTTGGCACACGCCGACGTGGGCCACCAGCATGCGCCGCCTTCCCAGGACGCCACGCCGCGCCATGAGGCTGGCGGTGGGGATGCCGCCGACACCGCCATCGAGACGCCGCGCGCCGTTCGCATGACCGCGCTGGGTCTGTTGGACGCCTACGCCTGAGCGGGCGGCCAGCCCGCCCGGGCTGGCCCCGTCAAAACCCCGTCGGCCCCGCCGCAACGCCACGGCACACCGCTTGCATTCCCTGGGGAGACCCCTCAGGAGATCCACCGCCGTGGCAGCCGCCGACAAGAACGCCAGCAAATCCAAGTCCGACAAGGCTGACAAGCCGAAGGGCGGCAAGTCCCTGCTGACCATCGGTCTGGTCGCGATCATCGCGGCCGGTGCGGCCGGCGGCGGCGCCTGGTACTTCACCAGCCACGGTGCGAAGGAAGAAAAGCCCGAAGGCCCGAAGGCCGCCAGCCCCGGCACCGTGCCCGCGCCCGCGCAGTACTTCGCGCTCGAGCCGCCGTTCGTCGTGAACCTCGTCGGCGAGACCGGTGGCGCCCGCTATCTGCAGGTCGAAGTGCAGCTGATGACCCGCGACCCCGAGTCGCTCAAGGCCATCGAGCTGCACGCCCCCGCCATCCGTGCGCGCTTGCTGATGTTGTTCGCCCAGCAGGACGCCGCCGGCCTGATGTCGCGCGAAGGCAAGGAGCGCCTGCAGAACGCCGCCCTCGGCGAGGTGAAGGCCCTGCTGGTCGCCGAGACCGGCAAGCCCTCCGCCGAATCGCTGTTGTTCACCAGCTTCGTGATGCAGTGACGGGAACCCGCCGCCATGACCAGTGACCTGCTGTCGCAAGACGAAATCGACGCCCTGCTCAACGGCGTCGACTCCGGCGCGATCGAGACCGAGGAACCGCCGCACGACCCCGCGGTCGCGCGCACCTACGATTTCGCCAGCCAGGACCGCATCGTGCGCGGCCGGCTGCCGACGCTGGAAATGATCAACGAGCGTTTCGTGCGCACGTGGCGGATCGGCTTGTTCAACCTGCTGCGCCGCTCGGCGGAACTGTCGGTGCGTGGCATCGAGACGGTCAAGTTCGGCGACTACCTGCACTCGCTGTACGTGCCGACCAACCTCAACCTGATCAAGTTCAAGCCGCTGCGCGGCGTGGGCCTCATCGTGTTCGAACCGAAGCTGGTGTTCACCATGGTGGACAACTTCTTCGGCGGCGACGGCCGTTACCCGGCCAAGATCGAAGGCCGCGAATTCACCCAGACCGAGATGCGGGTGATCCAGTTGCTGTTGAAGCAGACCTTCACCGACCTGATCGACGCCTGGGCGCCGGTGATGCCGGTGGACTTCGAGTACATCACCAGCGAAGTCAATCCGCATTTCGCCAACATCGTCAGTCCGCGCGAGTACGTGGTGGTCAGCCGCTTCCACGTGGAGCTGGATGGCGGTGGCGGCGACCTGCACGTCACCCTGCCGTACTCGATGCTCGAGCCGATCCGCGAACTGCTCGACGCCGGCATCCAGTCCGACCGCGTGCACGACGACGACAGCTTCCGCGAAACGCTGCAGCAGCAGCTGCGCCAGGCCGAAGTCACCCTCTCCAGCGTGCTGGCCGAGAAGCGCATCAACCTGCGCCAGCTCACCCAGCTGAAGGTCGGCGACATCCTGCCGATCGAACTGCCCCGTTCCGTGCCGGTCTGCGTCGAGCAGGTGCCGGTCTTCACCGGCGAATTCGGGATCTCCAACGGCCACAACGCCGTGAAGATCGTCGCCAAGCACCCGCCCGGCAGCGGCAAGGCCCCGCAGGCCGCCCGCCAGGCCCTCACCCCGTTCGCTTTCCAGGACGCCACACCATGATGCCCGAGAACGAAGACCTCGCGACCCTCGACGACGCGTCGGCCGAGGCCCACACCGCCGAATCCGACATGAGCCTGGACGTCATCCTCGACGTGCCGGTGACCCTGTCGCTGGAAGTCGGCCGCACCCGCATGCCGATCCGCAACCTGCTGCAGCTCAACCAGGGCTCGGTGGTGGAACTGGAGCGCGGCGCCGGCGAACCGCTGGACGTGTTCGTCAACGGCACGCTGATCGCGCATGGCGAAGTCGTCGTCGTCAACGACCGCTTCGGCGTGCGCCTGACCGACGTGGTCAGCCCCAGCGAACGCATCCGCCGCCTGCGCTGAGCCCGATGATGCACGCCTTCGCCCTCCTCGCCGCCGCTGCGGCACCCGCCCAGAAGATCGGCCAACACGCGCCGTCCACGCCCGGCATCGGCGGCGCGCTGGTCGGATTGATCCTGGTGCTGGGGTTGATCCTCGGCATGGCCTGGTTGCTCAAGCGACTCCCGGGCGTCGGCATGGGCATCCGTCCCAGCGAGCAGCTTCGCGTGGTGTCGATGCTGTCGGTCGGCGCCAAGGAGCGCGTGCTGGTGATCGAGGTGGGCAAGGAGCAGTTGCTGATCGGCGTCAGCGCCGGTGGCATCACCGCCCTGCACACCCTGCCCGAACCGCTGGTCGTCGCCCCCGCGCCGACGATGCCCAACTTCGCCGAGCTGCTGGCCAAGCGCCTGCGCAAAGAGACCTGAGATGCGCCGTTTCGTCCTTTCCCTGATCTGCCTGCTGTGGCTGTGCGCGCCGGTGCTGGCGCTGGCCCAGGCCGCGCCCGCCGCAACCCCGCCTGCACCGACCGCGACGCCGGCCGCACCGACCGCCCCCACCCTGCCCGCGCTCCCGAAGGTCAACGTGGGTCAGGTGGGCGACAACACCGTCAGCCTCCCGCTGCAGACCCTGCTGCTGATGACGGCGATCACGCTGATCCCGTCTGCGCTGCTGGCGATGACCGCGTTCACCCGCATCATCATCGTGCTCGGCCTGCTGCGGCAGGCACTGGGTACGGGCCAGACGCCGTCCAACCAGGTGCTGGTGGGCTTGGCGCTGTTCCTGACGATGCTGGTGATGATGCCGGTGGGCGAAAAAGCCTGGGCCCAGGGCATGGCGCCCTACCTCAACGGCCAGATCGATTTCTCCACCGCGTGGACGCTGACCACCGGCCCGCTGCGCGACTTCATGCTGGCGCAGGTGCGCGAGACCGACCTGATGACCTTCGCCGGCCTGGCCGGCCATGGCGCCTACGCGAGCCCGGCGGACGTGCCCTTCCCGATCGTCGTCGCCTCGTTCATCACCAGCGAACTGAAGACCGCGTTCGAGATTGGCTTCCTGATCTTCATCCCGTTCGTGATCATCGATCTGGTCGTCGCCAGCGTGCTGATGTCGATGGGCATGATGATGCTTTCGCCGATGCTGGTGTCCGCGCCGTTCAAGATCCTGCTGTTCGTGCTGGTGGACGGCTGGGTGCTGATCGTCGGTTCGCTGGCCGCCAGCTTCAACGGCGTCTGAGGAGACCGGCATGAGTCCCGAACTTGCCCTCACCGAACTGCGCGGCGGCCTCGAAGTCGCCCTGTGGGTCGGCGGTCCGTTGCTGCTGGTCGTGCTGGTGGTCGGCGTGGTCGTCGGCGTGATCCAGGCGGCCACCCAGCTCAACGAACCGACCATCGCCTTCGTCGCCAAGGCCATCGCGCTGACGGCCGCGTTGTTCGCTACCGGCAGCTACCTGCTCGGCGTGCTGGTCGAATACACCACGGCCCTGTTCCAGCGCTTGCCGCACCTGATCGGCTGACGACGGTCGCGACGCGATGGATGCCGCCACCCAGATGGTGATCGACGGCCAGCAGGCCTTCGGCATGATCAACGCCATCCTGTGGACGATGCTGCGCACCGGCGCGCTGCTGATGGCGGCACCGCTGATCGGCACGCGCGCGGTCTCGGTGCGGGTGCGCGTGATCATCGCCGGCGCGTTGGCGATGGCGCTCGCGCCGCTGCTGCCCGGCACGCCGGACCGCATCGCCTTCGACGCCTCCACCGTCCTCAACGTCGCCCGCGAACTCGCGGTCGGCGCCAGCATGGGCTTCATGCTGCGGCTGGCGTTCGAAGCCGGCGCGCTGGCCGGCGAACTGATCTCGCAAGGCACCGGCCTGGCGTTCGCGCAAATGTCCGACCCCCTGCGCGGTGTGAACTCCGGTGTCGTCGGCCAATGGTTCTACCTCGCCTTCGGCCTGATCTTCTTCACCCTCAACGGCCACCTGGCGATGGTGTCCTTGCTGGTCGACAGTTACCGCTCACTGCCCATCGGCACGTCATTACCCGACGTGCAGCAGATGCTGGAAGTGGCGCCCATGCTGTTCACCCACATCTTGCGCGCCGCGGTGGGCCTGGCGTTGCCGGTGATGGTCGCGATGCTGGCGGTCAACCTGGCGTTCGGCGTGCTCGGCCGGGCCGCGCCCGCCCTCAACCCGATCCAGCTCGGCCTGCCGACAGCGCTGTTGCTGGGTCTGTTCCTGCTGGCCCTACTGGCCGGGGAACTGGGCCCGCCTGTCCAGCGCGTCTTCGACCTGTCGTTTGATGCAGCGCGGCAAATCAGCGCCTAGCGAAATCGCAATTACCTTGTTAAAACGTGCCCGCGTGCGCGAATCGCGGCATGCGCGTGCGCGTTTCACGGCGGATGTGCGGAACCTGTTCCAATAAATGCATGAATCCGGGCAGAATGCGACAGAGGGAGGGGCAACATACGCCAGCGAACGGAATGGGCACGCGCCCACGCCGCTGCCGGAACGCCTTTCCACGCGAAACCGGAGGATGCCTGTGAGTTCCAACCCTACGCACAAGCGACGCACCAGCCAGGAGACGCGGGAAGCCGTGCTGGCCGCCGCCCGCCGCCTGTTCTTCACCAAGGGGTTCGACCAGACCACGCTGATGGACCTGGGTGAGGAAACCGGACTCAGCGCACGCGGCGTCATCCTCCACTTCGAAACCAAGGCCGACATCATCGCCACCCTGCTGATCCGCGATTACACCGCGCGGCGGGCGCCGATGGTGGAGCGCCCGCAGGGTTCGACCCACGCGCAGCGCATCCTGGATTTCTATTTCTGGATGGCGCGCGAGGATGCCGCCAACTTCATCGCCTTCCCGGCGTTGTGGAGCGTTTCCGCACGCTGGTCGCCCACGGTCGAAGCCGAAATGAACGCCGCGCTGCGTCGCATGCGCGAGCCGGTGCGCAACGAACTCAGCCGCGGCATGGCCGCGGGCGAATTCCGCGGCGTGGACATCCAGCATGCCGACGACATGATCTGGCAGAGCTACCAGCACGGCTTGCGCGCCGTGTCGGTCAACGGCGGCACGCCCGCGATGGCCGTACCGCAGGTGTTCAAGACGCTGGAAGCGCTGACGGCCTGACGCCGTCGGCCAGGCCTGGCCGACGGCGGCCGGTTCGTCCGTCCGCACAGGTGAGAGCTCGCATTCCTGGCGGGGCATTCCCATGCGCAAGGCGTTGCTCGCGTTGCTGGTGTTCTACGTCCTCTGCTGCCTGGGCGCGCTCGGGCTGATCGTCGTCAGTCAGCGCGGCCTGTACGGGCTCGCACCGGACCCCCTGGCGGCCGTGTTCGCCATCGTGCTGGCCTTGCCGTGGAGCCTGACCCTGCAGGCGCTGCCTCCCCTCGGCGCCCGTCTCGTGCTGGCCTTGCTCGCGATGGGTATGGCGCTCAATATCGTGGCGGGCATCTGGCTGATGCGGCGCTGGCGCTGAGCGCGAAGATGCCTCCGCAGCGCACGCGCTAGCGATCGCCCGAAACGGGAACGGCCTCCTTTCGGAGGCCGTTCGATCAAGCATTGGGAGGGATGGACTCAATCGCGTCCGTTGCCCTTTCCGTTGCCTTTGCCGCTATTGCCCTTGTTGCTGTTGCCAGGCCCCTTGCCACTGTTGCCTTGTCCATGGCCGGCGTGGTCCTGCTTGGCGGGACCGGCCTGCGCCGGCTTGCCATTGTTGCTGCTGTTGCCACCTTTGCCATGGCCGGGGCCATGCTTGGACCAGTCCACGCTGACGCGTTGGTCGACGCGGATCGGATAGCCCCAGCGGTCGTACGTACCCACAGCACCGTTCTTCAGCGCGTGGAACTCGCGCGAGCCGGGCTTGATGCCCATCTGCTTGGCGAGGTTGCCCCAACCGATGCCGGGATTGCGCTCGTAGCGCTGCACGACATCCAGGCACGGGATGCCCAGCGCACGCGCGATGGAACAAGCGAAGTACACATCGCCGGGGGCCCAACCGCGGCGGTCGAGCAGATCCAGCACCAGCGAACGCGGCGCGCCGTAATAGCCAGTCATTTCCGACACGAACGGGTCGCGGTAGCGTCGACCGTAATCGTTGATCTCGCCCAGGCGCGTGTCCACCCACACGTCACCGGTGCGGATGTTGTAGCCCACCGTCTGCGCGAGAGCGGGCATGGCCGAGGCCATGGCGAAACCCAGCGACGCCACCATCACAGCTGTCTTCAACGTCTTCATGTCCGAGCCTCCTTGGATGCGGTGGCGAGAGTCTTGGCGCGGCCGCCTGAATACGAAATGAGGGCCTCGGCATACTGTGAGACACGGCAAACGTACGCAGGCCGGTGGTTCGGCAAGCGTGACCGGCATCACTCCCGTCTTCCGGCCAACGCCTACACTGCGCGGGCGCCGGGGTGGCGCAGCCGCCTGATCCCGTTCCCTTGAGCGACGAACCCAACGACCTCCTCCGCCCGCATCCGGCCCTCGAGATGAAGCCGAAACGCCGCGACTTCCGCCTGGACATCATCGTCCTGCTGGGTTCCATCACGGCGGTCACCATCGCGGTGTTCGGCGCTTACCGCGCATTGAAGGGACAGTGGCCGATGGCGTGGCTGGACCTCGCCATCGTCGCCGTCGTGTGCCTGCCCGTGATCTATGCCCGGCGCACCGGCGATAGCGTGCGCGCGGGCAACGCGTTGGCCGTCCTCAACTCCCTCGCGACGTTCGCCGCGTGCCTGGTCACCGGGCACACGGCGCTCAGCTGGACCTACCTCGTCCTGCTGACCAACTTCTTCATCGCCCACCGCTGGCTGGCGGTGGGCTGCAACGTCGCGCTGATCCTCGGCATGCAGCTGATACCGGGCTTCTTCCATGACGGCGTGCACGCCGCGTCGGTACTGATCAGCGCGCTGCTGGTCACCGGCTTCTCGCACGTGTTCGCCGCACGCACGCAGGACGATCGCGCCCGCCTGGAGCGCCTCGCCGCGCTCGACGCCCTGACGGGCCTGCCGAACCGCCGCAGCATGGAACGCGTGCTGTCCGACGCGGTCGATACCTTCCAGCGCAGCGGGCGCCGCTTCGGCCTGGTCGTGCTGGACCTGGACAAGTTCAAGGAAGTCAACGACCTTTACGGCCATGCCGCCGGCGATGCGGCGATCGCCGACCTCGCGTCGATCCTGCGTTTCGAGATGCGGCGCAACGACCAGGTGTTCCGCTTCGGCGGCGAGGAGTTCGTCGTCCTGCTGGAAGTGGACTCCAGCGCGGACCTCGAAGCCGCCACCGAGCGCCTGCGGAAGGCCGTGCGCGGCGCGCTGCGCGGCCCTGGCGGTCGCATCACCATCTCGCTCGGTTCCGCACTGCTGCGCGAACAGGAAAAGACCTGGCACGACTGGTTCTCGCGCGCGGACGCCGCGCTATACCGCGCCAAGTCGGCCGGCCGCGACAACTACGTCATCGCGGACGACCTTTTCTAGGTTTACTTCATCCGCGTGCCTCGGCGCCGCGGTGCCACCACCGGTACAGCACCGGCAGTACCAGCAGGGTCAGCAGCGTGGACGAGACGATGCCGCCGATCACCACCGTGGCCAGCGGACGCTGCACTTCAGACCCGGCACCGACGTTCAACGCCATCGGCAGGAAACCGAGCGATGCGACCAGCGCGGTCATCAGCACCGGACGCAGCCGCCCCAGCGCACCGTCGACCACCGCGGTGTCCAGGCTTGTGCCCTGCTCGCGCAGTTTGCGGATGAAGGCGATCATCACCAGGCCGTTGAGCACGGCTACGCCGGACAAGGCGATGAATCCCACGCCGGCCGAGATCGACAGCGGGATACCGCGCAGCGCCAGCGCCACCACGCCACCGGTCAGCGCCAAGGGGACCCCGGTGAACACGATGGCCGCGTCCTTCGCCGAACCGAACGCCCAGAACAGCAGCGCGAAGATCAGCACCAGCGTAACCGGCACCACCACGCCCAGGCGCTTGCCGGCGGAGATCAGCTGCTCGAAGGTGCCGCCGTAGTCCACCCAATAGCCGGCGGGCACCTCGACGTCCGCGTCGATCTTCTGCCGCAGCTCGCTCACGAAGCCGCCCAGGTCACGGCCGCGCACGTTGGCAGTGACCACCACGCGGCGCTTGCCGTTCTCGCGGTTCACCTGGTTGGGCCCCAGCGTCGTCGCGATCGTGGCGACCTCGCGCAGCGGCACGGTGCCGGGTGCGCCGGAATCCCAGCCCGGTTTGCGCGTGGATTCGTCCAGGTTGCCGTCGCCACCCAGAGGAATGGGCAGGTCGTGCAGCGCCGCCGGATCCTGGCGCAAGGCCTCCGGCAAGCGCACGACGATGTCGAAACGCCGGTCGCCCTCGAACAATTGGCCGGCGACTTCGCCACCGACGGCGGTGGCGACGGTGTGCTGCACATCGCCCGGATTCAGGCCGTAGCGGATCAGCGCCTGCCGATCCGGCGTGATGGTCAGCAACGGCAGGCCCGTGGCCTGTTCCAACCGCACATCGGCCGCACCCTCAACCGCTTTCGCCGTGGCTTCCACCTGTTCTCCCAGCGCAACCAGCGTGTCGAGGTCGTCGCCGTAGACCTTGATGGCGACATCCGCCCGCACGCCGGAGATCAGCTCGTTCATGCGCATCTGGATCGGCTGGGTGAACTCGTAGTTGTTGCCCGGGATCTGCTTCACCGCCGTCTCGATCTCGGCCACCAGCGCCGCCTTCGTCTTGCGCGGATCGGGCCACTGGTCGCGCGGCTTGAGCATGATGAAGGTGTCGGCGACCGACGGCGGCATCGGGTCCGTCGCGACCTCGGCGGTGCCCAGCTTGCCGAACACGCGATGCACTTCGGGGAACTGCATTGATCCGCGCCTCCAGCGTGGACTGCATGTGCACGGCCTGATCCAGGCTGGTGCCGGGGATGCGCATGGCATGCATCGCGATGTCGCCTTCATCCAGGCTGGGCACGAACTCCGACCCGAGCCGCGTGGCCAGCATGCCGCACAGCACCACCGTCGCCACCGCCCCGGCTACCACCGGCACCCGCCGCCGCAAAGCCCACGCCAACGCGGGCGTATAGGTACGACGCGCCCACTGCATCAGCCGCGTGTCCTTCTCCTGCACCTTGCCGCGCAGGAACAGCGCAATGGCGGCGGGCACGAACGTCAACGACAACACCATCGCGCCGGTCAGCGCCAACACCACCGTCATCGCCATCGGATGGAACATCTTTCCCTCCACGCCGGTGAGCGCGAAGATCGGCAGGTAGACCGCGGTGATGATGCCCAGGCCGAACAGGCTGGGCCGGATGATCTCCGCCGTCGCCGAGGCGGTGGCGTCGAGTCGCTCCTCCTCGGTCAGCGCGCGCCCGAGTACCTGCTGTAGTTCGCCGAAGCGGCGCAGGCAGTTCTCGATGATGATCACCGCGCCATCGACGATCAGACCGAAGTCCAGCGCGCCCAGGCTCATCAGGTTGCCGGACACGCCTCCACGGACCATGCCCGTCAGCGTGAACAGCATCGCCAGCGGGATCACGGCCGCGGTGATGAGCGCGGCGCGCACGTTGCCCAGCAGCAGGAACAGCACCGCGATGACCAGCAACGCGCCTTCCACCAGGTTCTTCGCCACGGTGCGGATGGTGCGGTCGACCAGCGACGTGCGGTCGTACACCGGCACCGCGCGCACGCCCGCGGGCAGGCTGCGGTTCGCATCGGCCAGGCGGGCCGCCGTCGCCTGCGCGACGTCGCGACTGTTGGCACCGATCAGCATGAACGTGGTGCCCAGCACGACTTCGCGCCCGTCCATCGTCGCCGCGCCGGTGCGCAGTTCCGGCCCCTCGCCCACCTGCGCCACGTCGCGCACGCGGATCGGCACGCCATCGCGGCGGTCGAGCACGATGTCGCGGATGCCGTCCAGATCGGCCACCTGTCCCGGTGCACGGACGAGGAACTGCTGGCCGTTGCGCTCGATGTAACCGGCGCCGACGTTCTGGTTGTTGGTCGCCACGGCGGTGACCACGTCGTGCAGAGTGAAGCCCAGCGCGACCAGGCGCGCGGGATCGGGCGTGATGTGGATCTGCCGCGCGAAGCCGCCGATGGTGTTCACCTCGGTCACGCCCGGCACGTTGCGCAACTGCGGCCGCACCACCCAGTCCTGCAGCGTGCGCAGGTCGGTGGCCGTGTACGGCGTGCCGTCCTGCTTGCGGGCCTTGCCGTCGGCCTCCACCGTGTACATGAAGATCTCGCCCATGCCGGTGGCGATGGGCCCCATCTCCGGCTCCAGGCCGTCGGGCAGCTGCGACTTCACCTGCTGGATCCGCTCGGCCACCTGCTGGCGCGCGAAGTACAGATCGGTGCCGTCCTCGAACACCACCGTCACCTGCGACAGGCCGTAGCGCGAGATCGACCGCGTGTAGTCCAGGCCCGGCAGGCCGGCCAACACGGTCTCGATCGGGAAGGTCACCCGCTGTTCGGCCTCCAGCGGCGAATAGCCGTCCACCTGCGTGTTGACCTGCACCTGGACGTTGGTGATGTCCGGGGTGACGTCGATCGGCAGCCGCGAGAAGCTCCAGCTACCGACCGCGATGAGCGCCAGCGTCAGCGCCAGCATCAGCCAGCGATGGGCGATGGCGAAGCGCAGGATGCGTTCGAGCAGGCCCTGCGGCGTCGGGATCGTGGCATCAGTGGTCATGCGAGGCCCCCGACTTCTCGATGTCGGCCTTCACCAGGTAGCTCTGTTCCACCACCACCTGGTCGCCAGCCTTGAGGCCTGACAACACCTCGACGCGTTCGGCATCGCGCTTGCCCAGTTCGATCGGGCGGATTTCGTACGTCTCGCCGACGCGCACGAACACGACGGTCCAGTCGCGGAACGTCTGCAGCGCCGCCACCGGCACCACCAGCGCGGCCGGCTGCTGTTCCACCGTGATCCGCGCCTTCACCGCGGAGCCGGGCCGCCACAGGCCGTCGGCGTTCGCCAGCGTGGCGCGCGCGACCGTGCTCTGGCTCGCGGTCGCGGTGCCGGGCAGCACACGCTCGAGCGTGGTTTGCGCCGTGGCGCCATCGCTCAGGCGCGTCACCGTCACCGGCACGCCCGGCACGATGTGCTGCGCATCCGCGCCGAACACGTGCAGATCCACCCACAGCGAGGACAGGTCGGCGACTTCGAACAGCGTCGCGCCTTCGGTCGCCACGCTGCCCACGCTGGCGTTGCGCGCCAGCACGACGCCGCTGATCGGCGTGGTGACCGGGTACGTCGTCAGGCTCAGATTGCTTTCCACCGTCGCCAGCGCCTGGCCGGCCTGCACGCGATCGCCGACGTTGGCGGCGAGGCGACGGATCGGCCCCGGGAAACGCGCGGCGATGTTGGCCACCCGCCCTTCCACCGGCGTCAGCAGGCCCTGCACCTCGTGCTCGTCGGCGATCACGCCCGCCTGCGCGGGGGCAACGCGGATCCCTGAATCCTCCGCGATCTTCGCGGCAATGGTGGTGCGGCCCTCGTAACTGTCATAGGTCCAGCGCAGCGGCTTGCCATCCACCGTCGCGACCACCTCGACATCGAACGAATGGGGTTCGCCGACCACGCTCTTCGCCAACAGGCTGCCATCGGCCTGCGCCACGAGCGTGTGGGTCTCGCGCACGTTACCCAGGCGGACGAGCCGAACTTCGACGGTGCCCGCCGTCGCCGGCAACGGCTTGCCCTCGCGGTAGAGCCAAGCCTGGTAGGTCGGCGGCGTGCCGCTCTCGGCGATGGCGAGCTCAACGGTGACGCCGTCCTGTGCCAGCAACCGGCCGCCGTGTTCGCCGCGCGCGGCTTCTTCCGCGCCGTGTTCCTCGCCTTCGTGGCCGTGACCATCTTCGGCGTGGTCGTCCTTGCCGCCGCAGGCGACCAGCAACAGGGAAAGCGCGAGCGCGCCGATCAGGGGTCGCAGGATCATGGGGTCGTTCCTTCCGGTGAGGCGGCGGGGGCGGCGACGAACGCCTGCCCGGTGAGCCGCTGGATTTCGATCAGGGCGGCCTGCGCGTCGAGCGCGGCGTCCAGTTGCTGGCGACGGGTCGCCGTGGTCTCTGACTGCAGTTGCGCCCATTCGAGGTAGCTGATGGCGCCGCCGCGGTAGGCACGCTCGGCGGCCTGTTCGGCACGCAGCAGGCGCGGCAGCACGTCGGTGCGGGTGCGCGCGACGTCGAGCTGCGCCACGCGGTAGCGGCCGTGCGCATCAGCCAGCGTGGAGTACAACGCCACGTCGCGCGCTTCGCGTTCGATTTCCAACGCCGCGAGCTCGGCTTCCGCGGCGCGGATCTCCGGGCCGGCGCGACGTGCGCTTCCCAACGGCAACGAGACGCCACCGACCAGGGCCATGTCGCCGCTGTCCTGCATGCGTCGCACGCCGACCTGCCAGTCGAGGTCCGGCGAAGACGCGCTGCGCGCCAAGCGGACACGCGCCTCGCGGAGGCGGCGCTCGTCGGCGAACTGGGCCAGTTCCGGCGTGCCGTCCAGCAATGCGACCAGGTCCGTCGCATCGGCGATGGCCGGCAGCGCCAGCGGATCGGCCGGCGCGATCTCGAACCGCGGCGCGCGTTCGCCCCACAGCGCGGCCAGGTGCTGGCGTGCGGCGATGTCCTGCTGCTCGGCGCGCGCGAGTGCTAGTTCGGCGCGCGCCAGGGCCGCCTGCGCGGTGAGCACGACCGACTCGGGCGATGCGCCCGCCTGCAGGCGCTGCCGCGCGGCGGCAACGGTGCGCCGGCGCTGGGCGATGTCCTGTTCGGCGATCGTCCTCTGGGCGCGTGCCGCGGCGACGGCCAGGTACCGGCGCGCGACATCGGCCAGCAGATCCAGGCGCTGCGTCTCGCGTTGCAGGGCGAGCGCATCGATGCGCGCCTGGGCCAGCGTGCGCCGCGCGTCCAGCTTGGCGCCGCGCTCCAGCACGCCGGCCAGGGTCAGCGTCGCTTCGGCCTGGCGGAAAGCACGCGCCTCGCCGCTGCCGAGGACGTTCTCGATCTCCAGCCCCGCGCGCAGGGCCGGCCGCAGTGAGGCAGCGTCGTACTCGGCCTGCAACACGCCGCGGCGGGCGTCGATCAGGCGAAGGTCGGGATGGACGCGGGCAACCCGGGCGATGGCGTCGTCGAGCGTCAGGGATTCAGATGAAAACAGCGGGCGATGGCGCCTGCGCGTGCACGCACGGCGCGATCGCGAAGGCGGCCAACGCCGCCAGTCGCAACCACATGGGGAAATCTCCGGGAAGTCGGTGATCGAACGCCGGGCGATGGAACTCAGCCCGGCACGGACATCACGCGACGATCGGAGGACGCAGCAGCGACGCCGGCCGCGAGAGCGGCACGGGAACGGGATCGGCCAGCGGCGCCGCAGACGCCGGCGGCATGCCGGGCATAGCGAACACGGCCGGCACGATGGCGGTCAGGTGGCCGCAGCAGTGGCTGGCATGCATCAGCGCATGCAGCAGGTCGCCTTCGCCTGCGTCACCGTCGGCATGGTCATGCGCCTCGGCGGCATCGCCATGGTCGCTGACCGCATGCAGGTGATCGCCGCCGTTGCCCAGTTCGTGCAGGTCGCCCAGCGAAGCGAACACCGGGTTGACCAGCACCGCCAACAGCAGCACCGCCAACGCCGGCAGGCGCAGCACGCGGGACAAGCGCTGGATCAGGCGATGCGTCATCGGGGAGCGATGCTAACCAAGCCTTCCGGTGTTAGGCAATCACGGTCGCGGCCGGCACGTTCACCACTTCGACCGTCACGTGGACCAGCTCTTCATGCACCCCGAGGGCGTCGCGGAAGAAGGCCGCATCGACCGCCGCGGTCGTCACCAGGCTCACCACGCACGCGTAGTGGCCGCGGCCCACGCGCCATACGTGCAGGTCGGTGATGCGCGCTGGCACGGCGCCGCGCTCGATCACCTCGCGGACCTCGTCGACCACTGGCGCGTCCATCTCCGCATCCAGCAGCACGCGGCCCGAATCACGCAGCAGGCCCCACGCCCACACTGTCACCAGGACAGCGCCGACGATGCCCATGGCCGGGTCCAGCCAGGCCGCGCCCCACACCTTGCCGCCTACCAGCGCCACGATCGCGAGCACCGACGTGGCGGCATCGGCGAGGACGTGCAGGTACGCCGAGCGCAGGTTGAGGTCGTGGTGGTGCGGTTCGTGATGCGCATGGCCATGATCCGGCCCGTGGCCGTGGTGGTGGTCATGGTCGTGATGGCCGCGCAGCAGCCACGCGCACACCAGGTTGACGGCCAGGCCCACGACGGCAATGGCGATGGCCTGGTCGTAGTGGATCGGGCTGGGATTGGCCAGGCGCTGGACCGATTGCACGGCCATCACCGCCGCCACCGCCAGCAACAGCAGGGCGCTGGTATAGCCACCGAGGATCTCGATCTTCCACGTGCCGAAGGTGAAGCGTGCGTCCTGCGACCAGCGGCGCGCGCACGCGTAGGCGAACACCGCCAGGCCCAAGGCGATCGCGTGCGAGCTCATGTGCCAGCCGTCGGCCAGCACGGCCATCGAGTTGAACCACCAACCGCCGGCGATCTCGACCACCATCATCGCCGCGGTCAGGTACAGCGCGCGCCGGGTGTTGCGTTCGGCGAGCGGGTTGCCGGTGTCGAACCGGTGCGGGTGGACGCGGGACCGGGCTTCGTTGGCTAACAGATCGATGTTCATGGACGCGATTCCTAAATACCCCCCTAGGGTATATGATCCGAACCTATGGCGCACATCCATTCGCACAAGAACAAGCTCCTGGCCCGCGTTCGCCGCATCGGCGGCCAGGTGTCCGCGCTTGAGAAAGCCCTCGCGTCAGACACCGACTGCACCGACGTGCTGACTCAGGTCGCCGCCGTGCGCGGCGCAGTCCATGGTCTGATGATGGAAGTGCTGAACGAGCACCTGCAGGCGCATGTGGTCGAAGAAGCCGACGCACCGCGCCGCGCCCAGGAAGCCGCGCTGGTGGCGGACCTGATGCGCCGCTATTTGAAGTAGCCCCCCTCGCCCGGCGGCGGCAACGCGTCGCCGCGCTGGAACGACTCTTGCAGGACAGGCCTCCGACCCCGTCGGAAACGCGCCATGTCTGAGCAGGACGAAAGCGGCGAACGCACAGAACTTCCTACCGAAAAACGCCGCCGCGAAGCCCGCGAACAGGGCAACATCCCGCGCTCGCGCGAGCTGGCGACGGCGGCCGTCTTCGGTGCGGGCGTACTGGCGATCACCGCCATGGGGCCTTCCCTGGCGCGCAACACGCTGGGCTGGATGAAGATCGCGCTGACGCCCGACCCCGCCCTGATGCGCCAGCCGGACCAGTTGTTCGGCTACGTCGGCCTGCTGCTGCTCAAGCTGCTGGCGGTCGTCGCGCCGGTGGCCGGCATCTGCGTGCTGGCCGGCCTGGCCGCGCCGATCGCGATGAGCGGCTTCCAGTTCTCGCAGAAGGCGCTGATGCCCGACTTCAAGCGGCTCAGCCCGGCCGCCGGCCTGAAACGCCTGTACGGCGCCGAGAGCGTGGCCGAACTGCTGAAGTCGCTGCTGCGCGTGGCCCTGATCGGCGGCGCGGCGGCGATCTGCCTGAAGCTGGGCCTGAACCCCTTGCGCGAACTGCTGACGATGCCGCTGGAGCAGGCCGTGCGCAGCGGCCTGGGCTTCACCAGCACCCTGCTGCTGGCCACCACCGGCGGCCTGATCCTGCTGGCCGCCCTGGACGCGCCGTACCAGAAGTGGAACTGGCTGCGGAAGCTGAAGATGACCCGCGAAGAGCTGCGCCAGGAGATGAAGGAAAGCGAGGGCAGCCCGGAGGTGAAGGGCCGCATCCGGCAGATGCAGCACCAGCTGTCGCAGCGCCGGATGATGGAAGACGTCCCCACCGCCGACGTGATCGTCGTCAACCCGACCCACTACGCCGTCGCCCTGAAGTACGAGGCCGGCCAGATGGGCGCACCCCGGGTCGTGGCCAAGGGCGTGGACGAGCTGGCCCTGCGCATCCGCGAAGTGGCCGACGCCCACCGCATCGCCATCGTGTCCGCACCGCCTTTGGCACGCGCCTTGTATCGCGAAGGTCAGCTTGGCCGAGAAATCCCCGTGAGACTGTACGCCGCTGTCGCCCAGATCCTCTCCTACGTGTACCAGCTGCGCGCCTGGCGCGTGGGCGATGCGCCGCACCCGGACATGCCGGCCGTGGACGTCGATGAGCACGGAGGCAAGGCATGAGCGCGCAACCGGCGACCGGCGGCCTGCGCTGGATGGACATGCTGAAGAACGGCCTGGGCGCGCCCCTGGTCGTGCTGGCGCTGCTGGCGATGGTGGTCGTGCCGCTGGCCCCGGCGGTGCTGGACGCGCTTTTCAGCTTCAACATCGCCATTTCGCTGGTGGTGCTGCTGGCCGTGATCTACGTGAAGCGGCCGCTGGATTTCACGATCTTCCCGATCGTCCTGCTGATGACCACGATGCTGCGCCTGGCGCTGAACGTGGCGTCCACCCGCGTGATCCTGCTCAACGGCCAGGACGGCCACGAGGCTGCCGGCAAGGTCATCGCGGCCTTCGGCGAGTTCGTCGTGGGCGGTAACTACGCGGTCGGCATCGTGGTCTTCGCGATCCTGACCATCATCAACTTCGTGGTCATCACCAAGGGCGCCGGGCGCATCGCCGAGGTGTCGGCGCGCTTCATCCTGGACGCGATGCCCGGCAAGCAGATGGCGATCGACGCCGACCTCAACGCCGGCATCCTGACCCGTGAGGAAGCCAAGGCCCGGCGCGAGGAAGTCCGCGCGGAAGCCGACTTCTACGGCTCGATGGACGGTGCCAACAAGTTCATCCGCGGCGACGCCATCGCCGGCATCCTGATCCTGTTCATCAACCTCATCGGCGGCTTCGCCGTGGGCATGTTCCAGCACGGCATGCCGGCGGCCGACGCGGCCTCCACCTACACCCTGCTGTCGATCGGCGACGGCCTGGTGGCGCAGCTGCCGGCGCTGCTGGTCTCCTCCGCGGTGGCCATGCTGGTCACCCGCGCCTCGCGCTCGGAAGACATGGGCCAGGCCGTGATGGGCCAGGCCTTCGGCCAGCACAAGGCGCTGGCGGTGGCCGCCGGCGTGCTGGGCCTGGTCGGGCTGGTGCCCGGCATGCCCAACGTCGCCTTTTTGACGCTGGCCGCGATCCTCGGCTACGTGTCGTGGAAGATGTGGAAGCGCACCCAGGAAGGCCCGGAGGCCGCCGGCGGCGACATCGCCGCCCTGCCGGCGCCGGGCGCGCCGGACCGCAACGCCGAACTGACCTGGGACGAACTGCGCCCGGTCGATCCGCTGGGCCTGGAAGTGGGTTACCGGCTGATTCCGCTGGTGGACAAGAACCAGGGCGGCGAACTGATGTCGCGGATCAAGGCGGTGCGCCGCAAGCTTACCCAGGACCTGGGTTTCCTGATTCCGCCGGTCCATATCCGCGACAACCTCGAGCTGCCGTCCAACGGCTACCGCCTGCTGGTGCACGGCGTGCCGGTGGCCACGGCCGAGATCCATCCGGACCGCGAACTGGCCCTGGACCCGGGCGGCGCCTTCGGCACCATCGACGGCATCCCCGGCAAGGACCCGGCGTTCGGCCTGGACGCGGTCTGGATCCAGGCGCACCAGAAGGCCACCGCCGAGTCGCTGGGCTACACCGTCGTCGATCCGGCCACGGTCATGGCCACCCACCTGTCGCACCTGGTGCGCGAGCACGCCCCGGAACTGCTCGGCCACGAGGAAGTGCAGCAGTTGCTGTCCCAGCTCGGCCGCAGCGCGCCCAAGCTGGTCGAGGACCTCACGCCCAAGGCGCTGCCGCTGGCCACCGTGGTGCGCGTGCTGCAGAACCTGCTGGTCGAACGCGTGCCGATACGCCAGCTGCGCCGCATCGTCGAAGCGCTGGTCGAGTTCGCCCCGCAGAACGCCGATCCGGCCGCGCTCACCGCCGCCGTACGCACCTCGCTGGGCCGTTTCATCGTGCAGGAGATCTCCGGCATGACCCCGGAGCTGCCCGTCTACACCTTGGCGCCGAATCTGGAACGCGTCTTGCAGGACAGCACTCAGGGAACCGGCGCGGCGCTGGAACCGGGACTGGCGGAACGCCTGCACCAGAGCCTCGCCGACGTGGTGACCAAACAGGAAGCCCGCAGCGAGCCTGCGGTGGTGCTGGTACCGGGTTCGGTCCGCGCCGCCCTCGCCCGCCTGGTCCGCCACAGCGTCCCCACGCTGTCGGTACTGGCCTACAGCGAGGTTCCCGAAGACAAGCGGTTGAAGTTGGTCGGCACGATCAGCTGAGACCGGGAGCAGCAGAACCCGACGCGACATCGAACCGGATAGCACGCCATGAAAATCAAACGCTTCGTCGCTCCCGACATGCGCACCGCCTTCGCCATGGTCCGCCAGGAACACGGCCCGGACGCGGTGATCCTGTCCAACCGCGTCACCGAGGACGGCGTCGAGATCGTCGCCGCCAGCAATTACGACGAAGCGTTGGTGAAGCACACGCTGGACGCCATGCGCCCCGCCACCGGTACCGCGCCGCTGCATCCGCTGCTGGACCCGGCACCGCAAGCGACCGCGCCGGCCCGCGCCGCGAACGCGAACGCCCACACCGCTGCACCGGCGCTGTCGCCGGCCGAAGCTGCCGCGAGCTACTTCGCGCGCCGCCAAGCCACCGCGGCACCAACGGCCCCGGCCGCACCGGCCCCCGTCCGCGCCGAAACGCCCATCGCCCCGCCGGTCGCACCCGCCGCGCCCGTGATCACCGCGCCGGTGGCGGCCGCCAATGAAGCGCCGGCGCGCTTCACCCCCAACCTGACGGTGCGCGAGATCGCGCCGCAATTGATCGAACCCGAATCCTTCGCCGCCAAGCTGGCTGCGTGCCTGCCGGAACCGCCCGCCAACGAACCGGCGCCGGTCATCGCGCCGATCGCTGCCCCGGTGGCGCCGCCGCGCGCTCCGACCACCGTGCGTGCCGAGGCCGACGAGACCCTGGACCTGGACGCACTGCTGCCGTCGATCGCGCCGCCGGTCGCGCTGCCGGAACCGACGCCCGCACCGAAGGTCGCCACCCTGCCCGCCGCGCGCGCGCCCGTGATTGCGCCCGTTGCCGCACCGGAGCGCCCACCGCCGTCACCGTGCCGACGTTGACCGTCGTGACCGACGAGACGGCCGATGCGCGCGAGAGCGACGAGCAGCTGGTGCACATGCGCGGCGAGCTGGCCGCGATGCGCGAAATGATCGAACGCGAGATGCACCGCCTCACCGACGAACGCTTGCGCGGTTCGCCGGTGCGCATGCAGGCGATGGAACTGATGGAGGACTACGGCTTCGACGCCGGCATCACCCGCGACATCGCCCTGCAGATTCCCGCCGACACCGAAGCCCACCGCGGCCGCGGCCTGATGCTGGGTCTGCTGTCGAAGAAGCTGCCCGTCACCGAGATCGACCCGCTGGAAGCCGGCGGCGTGATCGCCCTGGTCGGCCCGACCGGCGCCGGCAAGACCACCACCATCGCCAAGCTGGCGGCCTGCTTCGCGCAGCGCCACAACGCGCGCGACGTGGCCCTGGTCACCACCGACACCGTGCGCGTCGGCGGCCGCGAACAGCTGCACGGCTACGGCCGCCAGCTGGGCATCGCGGTGCACGAAGCCGACAGCGCGCAGAGCCTGGCGCTGGTGCTGGAGCGCCTGCGCGATTACAAGCTGGTGCTGATCGACACCGCCGGCCTGGGCCAGCGCGACCGCAACCTGGTCGGCCAGCTCAACTGGCTGCGCGCGTCCGGCCAGGTGCAGACGCTGCTCTGCCTGCCGGCCAACTCCCATTTCTCCGACCTGGACGAAGTCGTCCGCCGCTTCAGCACCGTGCAGCCGCAAGGCGTGGTGCTGACCAAGCTGGACGAAACCGGCCGCCTGGGCAGCGCATTGTCGGTGGTCGTCGACCACCAGTTGCCGATGGCCTGGGTGACCGACGGCCAGCGCGTGCCCGACGACCTCCACCGCGCCAACAGCGCCCACCTCGTGCTGCGGCTGGACCAGCTGCGCCGCGAAGCCGACGAACCCTGCTCGACCGAGGCCACCCATGTCGCCTGACCACCTGCTGCAGACCAATCCACGCAGCACCCCGCCGATCCCGTCCGCGTTCCATCCGGTGCGCGTCATCGCCATCACCGGCGGCAAGGGCGGCGTGGGCAAGACCAACGTGTCCGTGAACCTGGCGATCTCGCTGGCGGAGATGGGCAAGCGCACCTTGCTGATGGACGCCGACCTCGGCCTGGCCAACGTCGACGTGCTGCTCGGCCTGTCGCCGAAGTTCACCCTCGCCGACCTCGTCGCCGGCCGCTGCCAGCTCGAAGACGTGCTGCTGGAAGGCCCTGAAGGCCTGATGGTGGTGCCGGCCTCGTCGGGTTTCCGCCACATGGCCGAACTGACGCCGGCCGAACACGTCGGCCTGGTCAATGTGTTCTCCGAACTGCAGCGCGCCCTGGACGTCATGGTGGTCGACACCGCCGCCGGCATCACCGACAGCGTGCTGACCTTCTGCCAGGCCGCGCAGGACACGGTCGTCGTGGTCTGCGACGAGCCGGCCTCGATCACCGACGCCTACGCCCTGATCAAGGTGCTGGCGCGCGAACGCGGCCTGGACCGCGTGCACGTCATCGCCAACATGGTCCGCGACCCCAACGAGGGCCGGAAGCTGTACGAGAAGCTGGCCCGCGTCTGCGAGCGCTTCCTCGGCGACGTCGCCCTGCACTACTTGGGCGCCGTACCGCAGGACGACTGGCTGCGCCGCGCGGTGCAGCGCCAGCAGGCCGTCGTGAAAGCCTACCCGGGCAGCCCATCGGCACGCGCGATCACCGACATCGCCCGCGTCGCCGCCCGCTGGCAGCCGCCGCAGGGCGCGCGCGGCAACGTGGAGTTCTTCGTCGAACGCCTGATCCAGCGGGGGGTGGCCGCATGAACACCGCCGCCGCCCAATACCGCGCCGTGCAGCGCAGCGCCGCCACGGACTGCGTCACCCAGCACGCCGACCTCGTGCGCCGCATCGCCCACCACCTGGCGGCGCGCCTGCCGGCCAGCGTGGAGATCGACGACCTGATCCAGGCCGGCATGATCGGCCTGATCGAAGCCTCGCGCAGCTACGACGCCGAGCAGGGTGCTTCGTTCGAAACGTATGCCTCGATCCGCATCCGCGGTTCGATGATCGACGAGATCCGCCGTGGCGACTGGGTGCCGCGATCCGTCCACCGCCGCGCCCGCCAGGCCGCCGCCACCGTGCGCGAGATCGAACAGCGCACCGGCCGCGCCGCTATCGCCACCGAAGTCGCCTCGGCGATGGAGATGCCGCTGCCGGAATACCTGCGTCTGATGGAAGACGCCGCGCGTGGCCAGGTACTGAGCTTGGAATCGCACATCGACGACCATGGCGAGCCGAACACCGCCCGCACCGGCGGCCCGTCGCCGCAGCAGAACCTCGAGCGCAGCGAATTCCGCCAGCAGCTGGTCAAGGCCATCGGCCACCTGCCCGAGCGCGAACAGCTGGTCCTGTCGATGTACTACGAACAGGAACTCAACCTGAAGGAGATCGGCGCGGTGCTCGGCGTCAGCGAGTCCCGCGTCTGCCAGATCCACGGCCAGGCCATGGTCCGCCTGCGCGGCCGCCTGCAGGTGTTCGAGAAGGCCGATGCCGGCCTGGAAGACGAAGACTGAAGATTTCTTGCGGCCTGCCGATAAGGCTCCGGTAGGCCGCCGCGTGCAGCCCCTGCCCTGCCCTCGCCCCTGACCGGGCACGCTTTACTGGAGTTCGATGTGACCGCCAACAAGAACATGCGCATCCTGATCGTGGACGACTTCTCCACCATGCGCCGCATCATCAAGAACCTGCTCAACGACCTGGGCTACACCAACACCGCCGAGGCCGAAGACGGCAACAGCGCGCTGACGGCACTGTCGCAGGGCAGCTTCGAATTCGTGGTCACCGACTGGAACATGCCCGGCATGACGGGCATCGAGCTGCTGAAGGCCATCCGCGCCGACGAACGCTTCAAGACCCTGCCGGTGCTGATGGTCACCGCCGAAGCCAAGCGCGAGCAGATCATCGAAGCCGCGCAGAACGGCGTGAACGGCTACATCATCAAGCCGTTCACCGCGCAGACGCTGGAAGAAAAGCTGGGCAAGATCTTCGAACGCCTGGGAGCGGCCGCCTGATGAATGCCGTCGCCGACATCGCCGGTGCGCGCGCCGCGCTGGTTGAGCGGCTGCAGCACGCGCTCGATGCCCTGGAACAGGGCGACGAAGCCGGCTGGCGCCGCGAACTGGACACCATCGCCGCCTGGCGCACGCAGCCGATGATGCAGGGCCTGGGCCGCCTCGCCCGCGAACTGGCGCAGACCTTGGGCGAACTGCCGCCGACCGACGCCGGCGAGCTCGACGACGCCTGCTCGCGCCTGGACCACGTGGTCGAGATGACCGAACAGGCCAGCCACAAGACCTTGGACCTGGCCGAGCAGTGCCGCGGCTACACCACCCAGCTCAAGGGCACCGCCCTGTCGGCCGAACAGGCCGCGCTGGTGGACAGCATCGGCAAGGGCCTGTCGGAAATGGCGCTGGCGCAAAGCTACCAGGACCTCACCGGCCAGATCATCCGCCGGGTCGCCGGCATCGTCCGCCGGGTGCACGAGGGCTTCGGTGCGCTCGGCCTGCCGCCGCCGGAGAAGAAAGAGACTTCAGAACTCGCCGGTCCGGCCGTTGCTGGTCTAGACCGCAACGCGTTCTCGCAGGACGACGCCGACGACCTGCTCTCCGGCCTGGGCCTGTAGCCCACGGCCGGGCGCTGCGGAACCGGAGACCTCCATGCGCCACCGTTCCGTCCATCGCCATCCCCTCCTCCTGCTGTTCGTCGGGCTGCTGTTGGCCTGCGACGTGATCGCCCGGCGCCTCACCGCGCGCCGCGCGGCCGCGCCGCGCCTGGTCCACCCCGCCCGCTGATCGACCGCTCCCGGTAAGCCGCCCGTCCATGTCCGCCGTCACGCCTGAAATCGCCGCCGACTTCCTGATCGAAGCCCAGGAAATCCTCGACCGCCTGGGCGAACAGCTGGTCACGCTCGAGCAGGACCCGACCGACAGCGAACAGCTCAACGCGGTCTTCCGCGGCTTCCACACGCTCAAGGGCGGTGCCGGCTTCCTCGGCATCCAGGCGATGGTCAATCTCTGCCACGCGGCGGAAGAGACCCTCGGCCTGGTGCGCGCCGGCCAGGCCGCGCTGGAAGCGCACCACTTCGACGCTGCCCAGCAATCGTTGGATTACCTGCAGCAGATGCTGGATGCGATCGGCGCCGGCGAAGAACCGCCGCACGCGCCGCAGGCGTTGATCGACCAGTTCGACGTGCATGGCAGCGCGCCAGCCGCAGCGCCTGCCGCTGCACTGGCAGTTGCACCGTCTGCCGGCGAACTGATCACCGACGACGAGTTCGAAGCGCTGCTCGACCAGCTGCACGGCGACGCCGCGCCGACCCAGGTCGCCGCCCCGGCGCCCGTCGCGGCGCCGCGCCCTGCAGCCGCCCCCGCCAAGCCGGCGTCGGCTGCGAAACCAGCGGCGAAAGCCGGTGGCGAGGCCGAGCAGACCATCCGCGTCGACACCAAGCGCCTGGACGCCATCGTCAATCTGGTCGGCGAATTGGTCCTGTCGCGCAACCGCTTGAAGACCCTGCGCGCGCGCATCCGCGACGAAGAGCTCGATCGCGCGGTGAGCAGTCTGGACATCGCCACCGCGCGCCTGCAGAACGCCGTCATGCGCACGCGCATGCAGCCGGTCGGCAAAGTGTTTTCGCGATTCCCGAAGGTGGCGCGCGATGTCGCTCGCCAGTTGCAGAAGGAAGTCGACCTGGAACTGGTCGGCGCCGACACCGAACTGGACCGCAACCTGGTGGAGGCCCTGGCCGATCCGCTGGTGCACCTGGTCCGCAACGCCATCGACCATGGCATCGAAGTGCCCACGCTGCGCGAAGGCAGCGGCAAGCCGCGCCAGGGCCACGTGCGCCTGTCCGCGCAGCAGGAAGGCGATTTCGTCACCATCGAGATCCGCGACGACGGCGCCGGTATCGACCCCGAGCGTCTGCGCGTCAAGGCGCTGGAAAAAGGCCTGATCGATCCAGAAGCCGCGGCGCGTCTCACTCACGACGAATGCCTGCAGCTGATCTTCCTACCGGGCTTCTCGACCAAGGCCGAAGTCACCGACATCTCCGGCCGCGGCGTGGGCATGGACGTGGTGCAGTCGCGCATTCGCGAGCTCAGCGGCCAGATCACCATCCATTCCGACGTGGGCCGCGGCAGCCGCTTCGTCATCCGCGTGCCGCTGACGTTGGCCATCCTGCCCACCCTGCTGGTGCAGGCCGGCGAGCCGGTTTACGCGCTGCCGCTGGCGCGGGTGATGGAAGTGCTGCACGCGCCCGCCGCCAGCCTGCGCTGGTTCGACGGCCGCGCCGTGCTGGATCGCCAGTCGCATACGCTGCCGCTGGTGGACCTGCGCGACTGGCTGCAGGTGGAGCCCGCCGCCGCCACGCTGCTCACCATCGTGGTGTTGCAGATGGGCGACCAACGCTTCGGCCTGGTCGTCGACCAGGTCCGCGGCCGCGAGGAAGTGGTCATCAAGCCGCTGCCGCGCGCCGTGCGCGGCCTGCCGGGCTACGCCGGCGCCACCCTGATCGGCGATGGCCGCATGGCCCTGATCCTCGATGTGGACGGCCTGCGCGCGACGGCGTGAGCAGCCGAGTCGCTGGCTTCCTGTAGGAGCGACGTAAGTCGCGACCGCACGCCATCCACATCAAGACAGCCCGACGTCGGTGACATGGCGGTCGCGACTCACGTCGCTCCTACAAAGGCCGCCTGCAACCCATGACACACGCCCAGCACGACATGACAAGCAGATGTCCGTGTGATCCCGGTCGCGACTTGCGTCGCTCCTCCGGGAATCGCACCTCAAGTAGACCTGAACCGGGCCGATAGATCGCTACATGGACATCTTCAGCCTCATCGGACTCATCCTGGCGCTGGTCGCGCTGGTCGGTGGCAGCATCCTCAAGGGCGCAGGCGTCTCGTCGCTGTGGTCCTCGGCGGCGTTCGTCATCGTGATCCTGGGCACCATCGCCGCGATCCTGGTGCACACGCCGCCGCCGGTGTTCAAGCGCGCCGTCGCCATCGTCCGTTGGGTGATCCGTCCGCCGGGCAACGACGGTGAGGCGCTGATCGCCGAGATCGTCGACTGGAGCAACATCGCGCGCAAGCAGGGCCTGCTGGGCCTGGAGCCGCTGGTCAACCAGCAGGACGACCCGTTCCTGAAGAAGGGCCTGCAGATGCTGGTCGACGGCGTGGAGCCGGAATCGATCCGGCACATGATGGAAATCGACCTCAACGGCCAGGAACACCAGGACCTGGCGGCCGCGAAGGTCTTCGAAGCCATGGGCATCTACGCGCCCACGCTGGGCATCATCGGCGCCGTGTTCGGCCTGATCGCGGTGATGAAGAACCTCGCCGACCCCAGCAAGCTGGGCCACGGCATCGCCGCCGCGTTCACCGCGACGATCTACGGCATCGCCTCGGCCAACCTGTTCTTCCTGCCCATCGCCAGCAAGCTCAAGAGCGTGATCGGTGGCCGCAGCCGCGAACAGGAAATGATCATCGAAGGCCTGATCGCCATCGCGCAGGGCGAGAACCCGCGCAACATCGAGGCCAAGCTGGCCGGCTTCCTGCACTGAGCCGGCGCGACGATGGCACGCCGGCACAAGCACGAGGAACACGCCAACCATGAGGCCTGGGCGATCCCCTACGCCGACCTCATGACCCTGCTGCTCGCCTTCTTCGTGGTGATGTACGCCATCTCCACCATCAACGAAGGCAAGTACCGGGTGATGGCCGACGCGCTGACCGCCGCGTTCGGCGGCGCGCCGCGCACGATCAACCCGGTCCAGGTGGGCAACCACCAGCTGCAGGGCGCCGACTTCGACCGTCCTTCGCCGATCAAGTCCGGCGCCAAGGAAGGACCGTCGGCCCCGTCGCCGTCGCCCAACGTCACCCTGCTGGCGGCGATGGCCTCGCAGATGAACATGTCGCTGGACGCCAAGGGCCTGCAGAGCGCCCAGGGCGAGCTCAAGCGCATCGCCGACGACCTGGAGCGCGCGCTGGCGCCGCTGATCGACGAGAAGCTGGTCACCATCAAGCGCTCCACCCTGTGGCTGGAAGTGCAGATCAACAGCGACATCCTGTTCGCCACCGGTTCGGCCACGCTGGACCCGCAGGCGCAGGAGACCGTCGGCAAGCTGGGCGCGGTCCTGGCCGGCGTGCCGAACTCGGTCCGCGTGGAGGGTTACACCGACGACCGCCCGATCCGGACGGCGCAGTTCCCGTCGAACTGGGAGCTGTCCTCCTCACGCGCGGCCAGCGTGGTCCACCTGTTCGTCCGCGACGGGATCCCGCCGGAGCGGCTGGCGATGATCGGGTATGGCGAGTTCCGCCCCATCGCCGACAACACCACCCTCGAAGGCCGCAACGCCAACCGCCGCGTGCTGCTGATCATCCTGGCCAGCCCGGGCGGTCCGGCACCGGAATTGCATGCCCAGCAGGAAGCCGTCGCTCCGCCGTCAGTGATCTCGCTGCCGCCGCTGCCGACGAACGCCGCGACGCCCATGCCCGGAGCGCCGCCGGCGCCCCAGGTCCATGAAGGAGTCCAGTGATGCGCGTGTGGGCGATCGCCAACCAGAAAGGCGGTGTTGGCAAGACGACCACCACCCTCGCCCTCGGGCGCGGGTTGGCGATGCGCGGTTACCGCGTGCTGTTGGTGGACCTGGACCCGCATGCGTCGCTGACGCGCGCGTTCGGCGTACCGGCCGATCCGCAGCCCTCGGGCGTGCTGGACCTGTTCGACGAGAATCCTGCGGAACTGGTGCGCCTGGCGCGCACCACCGAAATCGAGAACCTGGCCTTCGTCGCCGCGCAGACCCCGCTGGCCACGCTGGAACGCCGCAGCGCGACCCAGCCCGGCCTCGGCCTGGCGCTGTCGAACGCGCTCGCGCGCGCCGGCGCCGCCTACGACTACGTGCTGTTCGACTGCCCGCCCACGCTCGGCCTGCTGATGGTCAATGCGCTGGCCGCCGCCGACCACGTGATCATCCCCACCCAGACCGAACCGCTCGCGCTGCACGGCCTGAAGGGCATGTGCCGCACCAGCGAGATGATCGAGCGTTCGCGCCGCCGCGCGCTGCCGGTTTCCATCCTGCCTACGCTGCACGACAAGCGCACGCGTACGGGCGCCGACACGTTGAAGGCGATGCAGGACGAGCACGGCGATGCCGTCTGGAACGACGCTATCCCCAACGACACCCGCATCTGCAGTGTCGAAGCGCTGACGCATTCCGCGCCGGCCGCGCAGTATCCCGGTCGCGGCCTGTCGGCCTACCGCCGCGCGCTGGACTGGCTGCTGCTGAGCGAGGCCCGCGCCACGGAGCAGGCCGCATGACCACGCCCGCCGTTCTCGACGACTACCTGCAGGACCTGCTGGGCGACGTCGCCCTCGCCCCGGCGGCTAGCCCGGCCGCGGCCGACACACCGGCATCCGTCGTCGCCGAGCCTGCGCCCGTCGTCGAAGCCCCGGTCGTGGAAGCGCTTGTGGTGGAAGCGCTTGTGGTGGAAGCACGTGTTGTGGAAGCACCCGTCGTGCCCGCACCGACCTTAGCGGTCGCACCGTTGCGCGCGGATGCCGACCTGATCACCGACGACGAGTTCGAAGCGCTGCTCGACCAGCTGCATGGCGACGGCGCACCGCAAGCCCTGCCAGAAGCCGTCGTCGCACCGCCGGTGGAAACACCCGCGCCTGCGCTCGCCATCGCACCGTCGCGCGCGCCTGCGGGCGATGTCATCTCCGACGACGAGTTCGAAGCGCTGCTGGATGAATTGCACGGCGGTGCCGCGCCGACCGCGCGCGTGACCGCGCCGGCTCCGGCGCCCGAGCCGGTCGCACCCGCGCGTCCGCTGGTTCCGCGCGCGCTGCCGCCGCTGCCCACGCACCCTTACCTGCAGACGCCCGTCGACACCGGCGAGCGCCGCCGCGCCACCGAGCGCAAGACGCGCTGGCTGCGCCTGCGCTGCGACCAGCAGCACTATGGACTCGAGCTGTTGAAGGTGCAGGAAGTCGTCCTGCCGGCGACCCTGCTGCCGCTGCGCGGCGCCGCGCCGCACATGCTGGGCGTGATGAACCTGCGCGGCCAGGTGGTTCCGGTCATCGACATGGGCCTGTACCTGGGCCGTCGGCCGATCGAACTCGACGCCGCCACCCGCATCGTGGTGCTGGAAGAGCATGGCGAGATCCTCGGCCTGCGCGTCAGCGCGGTGGAGGACGTGGCCAACCTCACCGACAACCAGATCGAATCGCCGGACAACGCCCGCGTGGGCCGCATCGCCAACCCGCTGTTCCGCGGCGTCGCGCGGCTCAACGAACGCGCGGTGATCCTGCTCGACGCCTCGCAGCTGCTCACCTGAGCCATGGTCCATCCCCTGCGACAGTCCGACGCGCGTCACACATTCACGCACGCCCCTCAAGAGCCATCGGCCCGCGCCGATACCTGCTCTAGAGCCGCCCTTCCGGAGACACGATGAGCGCAGTGCCCCTGGGTGACGACCTCGGTATCGAGGCCGCCACCGACCTCAAACAGCATCTCGCCATGCACGTCGCCGATGCGGCGCCGCTGGTGCTGGATGCCGGCACGGTGCAGCGCATCCACACGGCCAGCCTGCAGGTGTTGTGCAGCTTCGTGCGGCAGCGCCAGCAGGCCGGCCTGGCCACCGACTTCGGCGCGGTCAGCCAGAGCTTCCGCGACGCCGCACGCCTGCTGGGCGTGGGACGCCAGCTGGGCTTGGCGGCCATCGACGACACCAACATCAATACGCAACAAGTGGAGAACGCCGCATGAGCGCACGCATTCTGGTAGTGGACGATTCGGCCTCGATGCGACAGATGGTCGCCTTCGCCCTCAGCTCGGCGGGCTTCTCCGTGGACGAGGCCGAAGACGGCCAGGTCGCGCTGGGACGCGCGCAGGGCCAGCGCTTCAATGCCGTCGTCACCGACGTCAACATGCCGAACATGGACGGCATCTCGCTGATCCGTGCGCTGCGCGGCCTGCCGGACTACAAGTTCACGCCGATGCTGATGCTGACCACCGAGTCGGCCGCCGACAAGAAGGCCGAAGGCAAGGCCGCCGGCGCCACCGGCTGGCTGGTCAAGCCGTTCAATCCGGAACAGCTGGTCGCCACCGTCCAGAAAGTCCTGGGCTGATCGCCCCGCCCCTCCTCCCCCGTACTTCGCCTTCCGCCACAGGTCTCCGTCGCAATGAACATGGACATGCAGCGCTTCCACGCCACGTTCTTCGAGGAAAGCCGCGAAGGGCTGGAGGCCATGGAAGCGGGCCTGCTGTCACTGGAACAGGGCAGCCGCGACGGTGACCTGATCAACTCGATCTTCCGCGCCGCCCACTCGATCAAGGGCGGCTCGGCCACGTTCGGTTTCGATGCCATCGCCGGCCTGACCCACGTGCTGGAAACGCTGCTGGACGAACTGCGCGCCGGCCAGCGCGCCGTCAGTCCGCCGGCCGTGGACGCGATGCTGGCGTCGGTTGACGTGCTGCGCGCGTTGTTGGCCGAAGCCGAACACGGCACGCCCGCCGACCCCGCTGCCGTGCAAGCCATCAAGGATCGCCTGAACGCGGTGCTGACCGGCCAGGACGCCCCGGTCGTCGTCGCCGCCGCACCGAAAGCTGACGAAACGCCGGAAGGCTGGAAGATCGGCTTCACCCCGGCGCCGTCGTTGTTCATGAGCGGCAACGATCCGCTGCGTATCATCCGCGAGCTCGAACACCTCGGTCCGCTGGAAGTCGCCTGCCGGCTGGAACGCCTGCCCGGCTTCGACCAGATTGATCCGCTGGAAGCCTATCTCGCGTGGGACCTCGGCCTGATCGGCAAGGTGCCGCGCAGCGCGGTGGACGACGTGTTCGCCTGGGTCGTCGACGACTGCGAACTCGACATCCAGCCGATGCAGCGCGACGCCATCCCGGTCGCGGCGGTGGCCGCCGTCGAAGCCGCGGTCTCCGCGCCCGTCGTCGTCGGTGCCACGCCCGCGCAGGCCGGCGCCGCACCGGCCCAGGCCGCGGCCAACGACACCGCCGAAACCTCCATCCGTGTCAGCGTCGACAAGATCGACGGCCTGATCAACCTGGTGGGTGAACTCGTCATCACCCAGGCCATGCTCAAGCAGGTGTCGGGCGTGCTCGACCCGGCGCAGTGCGAACGCCTGTTCGCCGGCCTGGACCTGCTGGAACGCAACACGCGCGATCTGCAGGAAGCCGTCATCGGCGTGCGCATGCTGCCCGTCGACGCCGTGTTCCGCCGTTTCCCGCGCCTGGTTCGCGACCTGTCCGCCCGCCTCGGCAAGCAGGTGCGCCTGCGCACCGTCGGCGAAGGCACCGAGCTGGACAAGGGCCTGATCGAACGCATCGCCGATCCGCTGGTGCACCTGGTCCGCAATTCGATCGACCACGGCCTGGAAATGCCGGACGTGCGCGCGCAGGCCGGCAAGGACGAGACCGGTACGATCACGCTGGCGGCCTCGCACCAGGGCGGCCACATCGTCATCGAAGTCAGCGACGACGGCCGTGGCCTGAATCGCGAACGCATCCTCGCCAAGGCGGCCGAACGCGGCCTCGCCGTGCCGGAAAACCCGACCGATTCCCAGGTCTGGGACCTGATCTTCCAACCGGGCTTCTCCACCGCCGACGCCGTCACCGATCTGTCCGGTCGTGGCGTGGGCATGGACGTGGTCCGCCGCAACATCCAGGCCCTCGGCGGCGAAGTGCAGCTCGAGAGCGCGGCCGGCCAAGGCACCCGCGTGGTGATCCGCCTGCCGCTGACGCTGGCCATCCTCGATGGCATGGCGGTGTCGGTGGGCGACGAAACCCTGATCCTGCCGCTGAGCTACGTGCTGGAAGCGCTGCAGCCGGTGGCCGAGGACGTGCGCACGGTCGCCGGCGACGGCCGCGTGCTGCGCGTGCGTGGCGAGTACCTGCCGATGGTCGCGCTCAACGAGTACTACCGCTATGGCGACGCGCGCGCCGAAGACCCGCTCGTCGTCGTGGTCGAAGCCGATGGCCAGAAACTTGCACTGGAAGTCGATGAACTGATCGGCCAGCAGCAGGTGGTGGTCAAGAACCTCGAGAACAATTACCGCCGCATCGACGGCATCTCCGGCGCCACCATCCTGGGCGACGGTCGCGTCGCCCTGATCGTCGACATCGGCGGGCTGGTGCGCACGCGCCGAATGCAGCAGGCCGCCTGACCCCTCTTCCTCGCGTGATCCCCACCGTCGCCGTACTCCCGGCGACGTCGGTGGCGCACGCCCTTACACTCCCGGTATCCGCATGAAGTACGCACTTTCCCTGCTTGCCCTGGCCCTGGCGGCCACCCATGCCCCGGCGCACGCCGCCGAGGGCACGACGAAGGCCGCTGCCTGGCCGCCGAAGATCAGCTTCGCCGACGGCACCGAACTCAGCCTCGGCGGCAACATCCAGTACGACCTCAACCGCTTCTCCGGTGAGGGCTACAACGGCGCCGCCCTGGAAGACGACGACGCGTGGCGCCGCCAGGAACTCGGCTTCACCCTGCGCCGCAAGGGCGTCTACGACCTCGGCGTGACCTACGATTTCCAGGCCAAGAGCTGGAACGACGTGGCGCTGCGCCTGGAAACAAAGGCCTTGTTCGGCCACGACCTGGGCAAAGTGCGCATCGGCCAGATGAAGGTTCCGCTCGGCTTCGAAGGCAACACCGCCACGCGTGCGGTCAGCTTCCTGGAAGCCTCGCTGCCCACGCAGGCGTTTTACGAGAACCGCCGCAGCGGCATCGACTGGGCGTTCGAACGCGACCGTTACCTCGTCAACGCCGGCTATTTCTTCGAATCCGACCTGCTGGGCAACAACAAGGGCGACACGAGCGCACTGCGCGCGGCGTGGACGCCGCGCAAGGCTGCGGGCGATGTGCTGCACCTGGGTATCGCCGCCTCTCGCGAAGAGCCGGACAGCGAGGTCAACGGCCTCGGCGTGACGGTGCATCCCAGCGTGCGCTGGCGCGCCAAGCCGGAGGCCGCGCTGACCGCCGTGCGCCTGGCAGATTCGGGCACGTTGACCCGCGTCGACCACATCGACCGCACGGGCCTGGAACTGCTGTGGATCCATGGCCCCTGGTCGGTGCAGGGCGAATACCTGCACCAGTCCACCTCGCGCGACCTCGGCCTGCCGTCATATTTGGCCGATGGCGCGTACGTGTTCGGCAGCTGGTTCGTCACCGGCGAATCGCGCGGTTACAGCGGCGGTAACGTCGCCAATCCGAAACCCAAGGCCGCGCACGGTGCGGTGGAACTGCTGGCGCGCTACAGCCGCATCGACCTGGACAGCGACGGCATCGCCGGTGGCCGCCAGTCCGACTGGACCCTGGGCGCGAACTGGTACCTGACGCCGTACCTGAAATTCCAGGCGAACTACGTAAGGACGGACGCCACGCGCGGTGCGTTCTCCGCCGATCCGTCCGTGTTCGAACTGCGCGCACAGCTGCACTTCTGACCGCTTCGCCGCCCTGCCCCGCGCTGTCGGTCACGGTTCGCGCGGGGTGCCGGCGACAGTTTCGTAAGCACGCTTACCTTTCGTCCGGACCGATGTAAAGAAGCGGTCGCCAGCGCCGTTACTCCAAAGAAGACGCCGCACCAAGAAGTTGCGGGCACCACGTGCCCTCGTCCTGATGCGCCCGCCCTAACCGCTGAACCCTATCGAGACCATCTTCATGTTCAAGCACCTCAACATCGGCAAACGCTTGGCCATCGGCTTCGCCGTCCTCGTCCTACTCATCGTGACCACCGGCGTCTTTTCCGCGCTGCGAATGGGCGCGGCGCAGGACGTGGTGCTGGACATCACGAAGAAGGAAGTCCCGGCCATCCGTGATCTGGGGCGCATGGCCACGATGCTGGCCGAATACCGTGTCAGCGAGCGCGGCCTGGTCGCCGGCTACGAAGACCCGGAGAAGGTCGCCGAATACACGGCCGAACTGATCGCGGGCGGCAAGGCCTTCGACGAGCTCTCCAAGGCGTATGGCGCCGGCCTTACCGACAAGCAGGACCAGGCACTGCACCAGGAGATGATGGCGAAATCCGCGCTGTACTTCGATAACAGCCGCCGGCTGATCGAGTCGGTCAAGGTCGGCGACCTGACGCCTGCCAGTGGCGCCGGCGACCTACGCCAGGCCACCGCCGATGCCGTCGCGCGGATGCTGGACACGAAGATGAAGGTGCTGGACGAAGCGGTCGCCGCCCAGGAGGCCGGCTACAGCACCAACATCAAGGCCATCGGCGTGCTGGTGGTGGTGGCGATGCTGTTGGCCATCGCGGCCGCGGTCCTCATCACGCGTTCGATCGTGCTGCCGATGGCCGAGGTCACGAGCGTCGCAGACGCCGTGGCGCGTGGCCAGCTCGATCGCGAGATCGTCATCGATGACCGCAGCGAGACCGGCAAGCTGCTGGGCTCCATGCAGCGCATGCAGACACAGGTGAAGTCGGTCATCGCCGCGCTCGCCGAGATGACCCGCCGCCACGACGAAGGCCAGATCAGCTTCCGCATCGACGACAGTACGTTCCCCGGCGATTACGGCCGCATGGTGCGCGACACCAACACCCTGGTGGCCCAGCACATCGGCGTGAAGATGAGCGCCGTCAACGTGATGCGCCGCTACGCGGTGGGCGACCTGTCGGTCGACATGGACCGCCTGCCCGGCGAGAAGGCGGTCATCACCGAAGCCATGGACATGTGCAAGGCCAACCTGTCGGCGATCAACGGCGAGATCAAGCGCCTGTCGACGGCCGCCGCGTCCGGCGACTTCACCCAGCGCGGCGACGTCGAGAAGTACCAGTACGACTTCCGCGAAATGGTCGGCGGCCTCAATGGCCTGATGGAAACCACCGACGGCAACCTTGCAGAAGTCTCCAAGCTGCTGCAGGCCATCGCCCGCGGCGACCTGACCGCGCGCATGGAAGGCGACTTCCATGGCGTGTTCGCCACCATGCGCGACGATGCGAACGCGACGGTCGGCCAGCTGACGGAGATCGTGGGCGGTATCCAGATGGCGTCGCTGAGCATCAACACCGCCGCCGGTGAGATCGCCGCCGGCAACAACGACCTGTCGCGCCGCACCGAGCAGCAAGCGGCGAATCTCGAAGAAACGGCCGCGTCGATGGAGGAACTGACCTCCACCGTGCGCCAGAACGCCGAATCGGCCCGCCAGGCCAACCAGCTCGCCATCGGTGCGGCGTCGGTCGCCTCGCAGGGCGGTGACGTGGTCGGCAAGGTGGTCTCCACCATGACCGATATCGAACAGTCGTCCAAGAAGATCGCCGAGATCATCTCGGTCATCGACGGTATCGCCTTCCAGACCAACATCCTGGCGCTCAACGCGGCGGTGGAAGCCGCACGCGCAGGTGAACAGGGCCGCGGCTTCGCGGTCGTTGCCTCGGAAGTACGTACCCTCGCCCAGCGCAGCGCCGCGGCCGCCAAGGAGATCAAGGGCCTGATCGAAACGTCGGTGGACAAGGTGGCCGACGGTTCGGCCCTGGTGAACCAGGCCGGTACGACCATGAGCGAGATCGTCGCCAGCGTACAGCGTGTCACCGACATCATGGCCGAGATCTCCGCCGCCTCGCAGGAACAGAGCGCCGGCATCGAGCAGGTCAACCAGACCATCACCCAGATGGACGAAGCCACCCAGCAGAACGCCGCGCTGGTGGAAGAAGCGACCGCAGCGGCCCGCTCGATGGAAGAGCAGGCCCAGGCGCTGACGGCGTCGGTGTCGGTGTTCAAGCTGCAGGCCACGGTCAGTGCGCCAGTGCGCCGCGTCACCGCCGAAGCGGCAGCGCCGAAGCCGGCCGCGCCCAAGGCCGTGGCCCGCAAGCCGGTCGCACGCAAGCCGGAACCGGCCTTCGCCGACGGCGATTGGCAGGAATTCTGATCTTCGCCCTGCTCTCTCTGCTGCACCCTCGCGGCCCGGGCATCCCCCGGGCCGCGTCGTTTCCGGCCGGCCCTGTCATGGGGCTCCCTACCGTTCGTCGGGAAATACACGCATGTAGCTAAATCCGGAAAGCGTGACGCCGATATCGCTTCTGGTACCCCTAGCCCGTCGCCTGCCCCATGAACCGATTCGCCCGTCTTTCGCTCGGCAGCAAACTCTCGCTCCAGGTCACCCTCGCCGTCGCCGTCGTCCTGTTGTTGCTTGCGCTGGTGGTCCAGCGCCAGTCCAGCCACGCGATCCAGGAGCGCGCCCTCGGCGACCTCGATGTCACCGCCCAGATCATGCTGGAGTCCGTCGCCCTCTACGACCGGACGCTGACGGAAACCACGCAACGCATGGCGCAGAGCTTCCGCGCATCGCTGCCGGTCGGCGACGTGTCGGTCGACCCGGCGCACACCACCCTCATCGGCGAGGCCAATGTGCCCGAGCTGCGCTTCGGGCAGCAGAGCGTCAACCTCGACTTCACCGCCGTGGACCGCTTCACCGACGCCACCGAGGTGGTCGCGACGCTGTTCGTGCGCCAGGGCGATGAGTTCATCCGCGCCACCACGTCGCTGCGCAACACCGAGAACGAGCGTGTCATCGGCACGGCGCTCGACCACAAGCACCCTGCCTACGCGCTGATCCTCGAGGACAAGCCGTACACCGGGCGCGCGCGCCTGTTCGGTCGCGACTACATGACTCACTACGAGCCGCTCAAGGATGCGGAAGGCAAGACCGTGGGCATCCTGTTCGTGGGCCAGAACTATGGCGATGGCCTGGCCGCGCTGAAGGACAAGCTGCGGACCACGCAGCTCGGCGAGGCCGGCTATTTCTTCGTCGTCGACATGGCCGAGGGCGACCACCAGGGCATGCTCGCGGCGCACCCGTCCAGCCAGGAATCACCGTTCGCTTCCATCGTGGGCGCGGATTCGCTACCCGCGATGAAGGCCCTGCTGGAGCAGGAGCATGGCCACGCCGTGCTCGACATCGCCCCCAAGGCCGGTGATGCCGCCGAACCCGCGCTGGTGGCGGTGAAGCGTTTCGCCCCGTGGAAGTGGGCGCTCGTCGCGGTCGAGCCTCGCTCGACCGTGGTCGCCTCCAGCCACGCACTGACGATCAGCATCCTGGCGCTCTCGCTGGCGGCCCTCGTCGTCATCGCCGTGCTCACCTGGATCGGCGTGCGTCGCGTGGTTTCGCACCCGCTACGCGCCGCGGTCGGCATCGCCGAGCATGTGGCCGCCGGCAAGCTGGATGGCCGGATCGACACCACCCGCCAGGACGAAGTCGGCCAGCTGCTGACCGCAATGCACCACGTGCAGACGCAGGTCGTGTCGGTGATCGGCGCGCAGACCGAGATGACGCGTCAGCACGACGAGGGGAGGATCAGCTATCGCATCGACGACAGCCGCTTTCCTGGTGAATACGGCAGCATGGTGCGCGCCACCAATGCCCTGGTCGCCTCGCACATCGCGGTCAAGATGCGCCTGGTCGAAGTGATGCAGCGCTACGCCGTCGGCGACCTGTCGGTCGACATGGATCGCCTGCCGGGCGAGAAGGCCGTGCTGACGCAGACGATGGACGCGACCAAGGCGAGCCTGTCGGCGATCAATGGCGAGATCAAGCGCCTGGCGTCAGCCGCCGCCGCAGGCGACTTCTCGCATCGCGGCGATGCCGGCAAATACGAGTACGACTTCCGCGAGATGGTCGACGGTCTGAACCGCCTGATGGAGACCACCGACGGCAACCTGGGCGACGTGTCTGCACTGCTGCAGGCCATCGCCCGCGGCGATCTGACCGCCCGCATGGAAGGCGACTTCCACGGCGTGTTCGCCACGATGCGCGACGATGCCAACGCGACGGTAACCCAGTTGACCGAGATCGTCGGCCATATCCAGGATGCCTCGCGCAACATCAATACGGCAGCAGGTGAAATCGCCTCCGGCAATCTAGACCTGTCACGCCGCACCGAGCAGCAAGCAGCGAATCTCGAAGAGACGGCCGCCTCGATGGAGGAGCTGACCTCCACCGTGCGCCAGAACGCGGACTCGGCCCGTCAAGCCAATCAGCTCGCCATCGGTGCGGCCTCCGTGGCTTCGCAGGGTGGCGACGTCGTCGGCAAGGTAGTGTCCACCATGACCGACATCGAACAGTCCTCTAGGAAGATCGCCGAGATCATCTCCGTGATCGATGGCATCGCGTTCCAGACCAACATCCTGGCTTTGAACGCCGCGGTGGAAGCGGCGCGTGCCGGCGAACAGGGCCGCGGCTTCGCCGTGGTCGCTTCGGAAGTCCGCACGCTCGCCCAGCGCTCGGCCAATGCGGCCAAGGAGATCAAGGGCCTGATCGAGACCTCGGTGGACAAGGTGGCCGATGGCTCGGCCCTGGTGAACCAGGCCGGTACGACCATGAGCGAGATCGTCGCCAGCGTACAGCGTGTCACCGACATCATGGCCGAGATCTCCGCCGCCTCTCAGGAGCAGAGCGCCGGCATCGAACAGGTGAACCAGACCATCACCCAGATGGACGAGACCACCCAACAGAACGCCGCGCTGGTCGAAGAAGCCTCCGCCGCCGCCCGCTCGATGGAAGAGCAGGCCCAGGCGCTGACGGCCTCGGTCTCGGTGTTCAAGCTGCAGGCCGCGGTCAGCGCGCCGGCACGTCGCGTTGCGGCCGACGTGGTCGCACCGAAGAAACCCGTGGCCCGCAAGCCGGCCGCACGCAAGCCGGAACCTGCGCTCGCCGACGGCGACTGGCAGGAGTTTTGAGCGTCACCACGCCATCCGCTCCACACCTGCGGCCCGGTACGTCCGGGCCGCCGCCATTCTGGGTGTCGCTAAAGATCGTGCGACGCACGCCGATACAGCCTGTGACGCCTTCCGCCAGGCCTGTGACCCTGTCCCTGCCCGTATGACCGACTCCACCGACGCACCGCTGGCCGAGCCGATCCGCTACGAGGACGAAGAAAAGTACCTGGTGCGCGGTGAGCACGCGATCCGGCAGATCATGCAGTCGCTGATCGACAAGCGCGCGCTCGTCAGCGGGTGCGCCATGCCGCGCAACCACACCTTCCCCACCTCGATGGTCGAAGTGCTGGAGGACGAGGACGCGGTCCTGATCGACGGCAGCGCCAGCGAAACGATCAATCGCAGCATCGAGGAAGCCACCCACGTCACCTGCGTTTCGCGCCTGGACCGCATCCACGTCCAGTTCCGCCTGCAGGGCCTCACGCGCGTCACGCAGGGCGGGCAGATCGCCTTTCGCGCCGACCTTCCGGCGAGCGTATTGAGACTGCAGCGGCGCGAGTTCTACCGACTACAGGTACCGATCACGCAGCCGTTGGAATGCGCCATTCCACAACACCACCCCGACGGCGAAACGACCTACGAGCGCTTCCGCGTGCTGGACATCAGCGGTGGCGGACTCGCCCTGGCGGTGCAGGCGGAGAACCCCCTGCTGCGCCCGTACAAGGAGTTCCCGGGCTGCCTGTTGTACCTGCCCGAGACCGGGCCGCTCAGCCTGCGCCTGATGGTCAAGAGCCTGCATAGCCAGCTCAACCAGAACGGGACCGAGAGCTGGCGCGCCGGCTGCCAGTTCACCGACCTGCCCCGCGGCGCGGATGCGCTGCTGCAGCGGTATATCTTCCGCCTCGAACGCCAGCGCAGCGCCCGCGACCGCGGCGCGGCGTGATCCCCGTCGACCTTTCGTCGACTCGTCGTCTCATCCGCTCAACCTCGCAGAGGGCTCGCCGATACCCCATGTGACGCTGCTGTGACGGTCCGGCCCTACCGGAACGTCACGGCGCGACGCCACATCCTGTCGCACAGCCCCATCGAGGTCGCCATGCCCCTGTCCCTCCGTTCCTCTTCCCGCAGCATCGCCACCCGGGTGATGGCGGGCACCGCCATCCTGGCCCTGCTGGCCTTCGGCGTCGCCGCCACGGCCAGCTACCTGCGCAGCAGCGAGTCGCTGCTGGCCGCGGCGCGCACGTCGATGGATGGCCTGGCGAGCCTGGAAGCCGAGCGCATTTCCGGCGAACTGACCAGCGCCTTCGACGCCAACGACGCGCTGGCGCATGCGTTGCTGGCCCAGCGCGCCGGCGACGGCATCAGCCGCGCCAGCGCCAGCGCCATCTTCAAGCGCCAGCTCGAAGCCCATCCGGAGTGGGTCGGCGTGGGCACGCTGTGGGAACCCGACGCGTTCGACGGCAAGGACGCCGACTTCACGACGGCCGAAGGCCACGACGACACCGGCCGCTTCATGAGCTACTGGGCCTGGAGCGACGGCGCACCGCTGCTGGAAGCGCTGCGCGACTACGAAGTGCCGGGCGCGGGCGACTGGTACCTGCGTCCGCGCGAACTCAAGCGTGCCGTCGTCGCCGAGCCCTACGTCTACAAGATCGCCGGCAAGGACGTGCTGATGACCACGCTGTCCACGCCGGTGGTGCAGGACGGCACCTACCTCGGCGTGATGACGGTGGACGTCGCCCTGCAGTCGCTGCAGGAGCGCGTCGGCAAGCTGACCCCGATGGGGGCCGGCTTCGTCCGCCTGGTGACCCCGGGCGGCGTCCTCATCGCCGATCGCGACGCCGCCCGCGTGGGCAAGCCGTTCGACGACGGCAGCGCCGGCGCGGTGCTGAAGCAGATCGCCACCGGCGAGTCGGTCTTCCGCGAAGTCGAGAGCGACGACGGCGAAGCCATGGTCGAGGCCTACGTGCCGCTGCAGATCGGCCAGGCCCAGGAGCGCTTCATGTTGGGCGTGATCGTGCCGCGCAGCGTGGTGATGCAGGATGCGCGCGCGGTGCTGTGGACGATCGTGACGGTCGGTCTGCTCGGCGCGCTGCTGCTGTGCGGCGCCCTCTACTGGCTGCTGCGCCGGCAGGTGGCGGCCCCGCTGGCCGGCGCCGTCCGCGTGGCCGACGATATCGCCCGCGGCAAGCTGGACAGCGTGATCGAGACCGGGCGTGGCGACGAGATCGGCACGCTGATGCAGGCCATGCGCACCATGCAGGGCAACCTGCGCGAGCGCATCGAGCGCGACGAAGTGGTCGCGCGTGAGAGCCTGCGCATCCGCACCGCGCTGGAGGAAGTGACGACCAACGTGATGATCGCCGACGCCGACCGCACCATCGTCTATGCGAACCGGCCGCTGATGAAGATGCTCGCCGATGTCGAACAGGACCTGCGCCGCGACCTGCCCGCCTTCGACGTGCGTACCGTCGTCGGCAGCCGCATCGATATCTTCCACAAGAAGCCCGAACACCAGTCGCGCATGCTGGCGCAGCTGCAAGGCACGCACCGCGCGCAGATCGCCGTGGGCGGACGCATCATGCAGCTCATCATCAACCCCGTGAACGACGCCGGCGGCCAGCGCATCGGTTACGTCGTCGAATGGGCCGACCGCACCGCTGAGGTGATGGTGGAACAGGAAGTCACCCGCATCGTGCAGGCTGCCGTGCAAGGCGACCTGACCGGCCGTATCGGCGAGGCGGGCAAGCAGGGCTTCCTGCTCGGCCTGTCGCAGCAGGTCAACAGCCTGCTGGGCACGATCGGCGGTAGCGTCGACGCCGTGTCCGGCGTGCTGCGCGCCTTGTCTGCCGGCGACTTGACCGCGCGCATGGAAGGCGACTTCCACGGCGTGTTCGCCACCATGCGCGATGACGCCAACGCCACCGTCGCCCAGCTGACCGACATCGTCGGCCGTATCCAGGATGCGTCGACGTCCATCAACACCGCTGCGGGCGAGATTGCCTCCGGCAACAGCGACCTATCGCGCCGCACCGAGCAGCAGGCCGCCAACCTGGAGGAGACGGCCGCTTCCATGGAGGAACTGACCTCCACCGTGCGCCAGAACGCCGAATCGGCCCGTCAGGCCAATCAGCTTGCGATCGGCGCGGCCGGTGTCGCTTCGCAGGGTGGCGAGGTTGTCGGCAAGGTGGTCTCCACCATGACCGACATCGAACAGTCGTCCAAAAAGATCGCCGAGATCATCTCCGTGATCGATGGCATCGCCTTCCAGACCAACATCCTGGCCTTGAACGCCGCGGTGGAAGCCGCACGTGCCGGCGAACAGGGCCGCGGTTTCGCCGTGGTCGCCTCGGAAGTCCGCACGCTGGCCCAGCGCTCGGCGAACGCGGCCAAGGAGATCAAGGGCCTGATCGAGACCTCGGTGGACAAGGTCGCCGACGGTTCCAAGCTGGTGAACCAGGCCGGCGCCACGATGGGCGAGATCGTCGCCAGCGTGCAGCGCGTGACCGACATCATGGCCGAGATCTCGGCGGCCTCGCAGGAGCAGTCGGCCGGCATCGAACAGGTCAACCAGACCATCACCCAGATGGACGAAACCACCCAGCAGAACGCTGCGCTGGTCGAAGAAGCCTCCGCCGCCGCCCGCTCGATGGAAGAGCAGGCCCAGGCGCTGGCCGAGGCGGTCTCGACCTTCCAGCTGGACAGCGGCAGCCAGGTGGCGCGGCTGGTCCAGGAACGTGTGACCCGGATCGCAGCGGATGCGGCTCCCCGTTCCACGCCGGCCCATCACCCCTACTGACCCTAAAGAAACCCCGCCCGGGGCCGATCTAGGCCGTGACAGGCCCCATACCGGGCAACCCACCCTCTTACCGGCTGCAACAGGAGCCAGACGAATGAGCGACAAGAAGAGCCAGGCCACGGCGACCGCCGAGGAATTCCTCAGCTTCACCCTGGGAGACGAGCACTACGGTGTCGACATCCTGAAGGTGCAGGAAATCCGCGGCTACGATTCGGTCACCCGCCTGCCGGATGCGCCGGACTACATCAAGGGCGTGATCAACCTGCGCGGCACCATCGTGCCCGTCATCGATCTGCGCCTGAAGCTGCGATTGAAGGAAGCGCGCTACGACGCCTTCACCGTGATGATCGTGCTGAACGTCGAGGACCGTGTCGTCGGCATCGTCGTGGACAGCGTGTCGGACGTGATCGGCCTGGCCGCGGAGCAGATCCGCCCCACGCCGGAGTTCGGCGCCAGCGTCGACACCCGTTTCATCTCGGGCATCGGCACCGTCGACGACCGCATGCTGATCCTGCTCGACATCGAGACGCTGATCGACAGCGCCGACTTTGGCCAGCCGTTGCCGGAGCAGGCGGCGGCCTGATCCGTACGCAAGAGGAACTCCCTGAGGGGACTGCGGACCGCAAGGTCCGCTGTCCCCTTTTTTCTGCGCGCACCACCGGTGGCATGCCCGTCTTTCGTCGTAAGAACCGCAAAACACCCTGAATTTCCTTCAACCGCCGCCGCTATTGCTGGTACGGGCATCCCGCCCGCGCAGGCGCCACGCCTGACCCCCGAGATCCCGCATGAACATCAACGCCAAGCTCGCCCACGCCCTCTCCAACGTTCCTCTCAAGCGCAAGTTCTTCCTCCAGACCATCCTCGTCGCCGTCGGCACCATCGCGCTGGCCGTCGTCGCCGCCCGCATGCAGTACCTGGACCTGACCGGCACGCGCCAGGCGGGCCTGAAAGCGCAGACGGAGATGGCGCTGGGCGTGATCGAGGGCTACGCCAAGCAGGTGGAGGCCGGGACGCTCGACGAGTCCGCGGCGAAGGAAGGCGCGCTGGCCAGGCTCGCCACGATGCAGGCGAACAAGGGCGTGGATTATTTCTTCGTCACCGACGAAGTACCGGTGATGTTGATGCATCCCACCCGGCCGGACCTGATCGGCAAGCCGCTGCAGGACGTGCAGAGCCCCGACGGCAAGCACATTTTCCCTGAGTTCGTGCGCGTGGCGAAGGCCGGCGGCGGCACCGTGGACTACAGCTGGGCCAAGGCCGGCGAAGAAGACCCCGTGCCGAAGACGTCCTATGCCGCGCTGTACCAGCCGTGGGGCTGGGTGATCGGCACCGGCGTCTATATCGATGACACCCAGGCGCAGGCCCTGCAGTTCACCCTCATCATGACCCTGGCGGGCGGCGTGCTGGTGCTGTTGAACATGCTGATCGGCTTCGTCATCGGCCAGTCCGTCCTGCAACCGGTCTCACGCGCGCTCACTGCGATCAAGGGCGTCTCGCGCGGCGACTTGAGCGTGCGCATCGGCCACCACGGCCGCGATGAGGTCGGCCAGATGCTCAAGGCGACCGACGAGATGGTCCACATGCTGGAGCGCTTCTCGCTGGAGACCCGCGAGATGATCCGCCTGCACGAAGCCGAGGACATCAGCCACCGCATGCCGGAGGATTTCCCCGGCGTGTACGGCGAGCTCGCAGCGGGCATCAACACGATGATGTTCGAACACCTGGATGCCTTCCGCGATGCGATCGGCATCCTGCAGCGCTACGCCAACGGCGACCTCAGCCAGGATGCGCGCCGCCTGCCCGGCACCCGCGCATTCCTGCACGAAGCGATGGACACGGCCAAAGCCAGCCTGCTGGCCATCAATGCCGAGATCAACCGCCTGGCCCAGGCCGCAGCCGCTGGCGACTTCGGCGTCCGCGGCGACGAAGCCCGCTTCCGCGACGACTTCCTGGCAATGGTGAAGGGCCTGAACGCGATGATGGCCACCAGCGACCGCAACCTGGCGCAATTGTCCGCCCTGCTGCGCGCGATCGCCGATGGCGACCTGACCGCGCGCATGGAAGGCGACTTCCATGGCGTGTTCGCCACCATGCGCGACGATGCGAACGCGACGGTCGGCCAGCTGACGGAGATCGTGGGCGGTATCCAGATGGCGTCGCTGAGCATCAACACCGCCGCCGGTGAGATCGCCGCCGGCAACGACGACCTGTCGCGCCGCACCGAGCAGCAAGCGGCGAATCTCGAAGAAACGGCCGCGTCGATGGAGGAACTGACCTCCACCGTGCGCCAGAACGCCGAATCGGCCCGCCAGGCCAACCAGCTTGCCATCGGCGCGGCGTCGGTCGCCTCGCAGGGCGGTGACGTGGTCGGCAAGGTGGTCTCCACCATGACCGATATCGAACAGTCGTCCAAGAAGATCGCCGAGATCATCTCGGTCATCGACGGTATCGCCTTCCAGACCAACATCCTGGCGCTCAACGCGGCGGTGGAAGCCGCACGCGCAGGTGAACAGGGCCGCGGCTTCGCGGTCGTTGCCTCGGAAGTACGTACCCTCGCCCAGCGCAGCGCCGCGGCCGCCAAGGAGATCAAGGGCCTGATCGAAACGTCGGTGGACAAGGTGGCCGACGGTTCGGCCCTGGTGAACCAGGCCGGTACGACCATGAGCGAGATCGTCGCCAGCGTACAGCGTGTCACCGACATCATGGCCGAGATCTCCGCCGCCTCGCAGGAACAGAGCGCCGGCATCGAGCAGGTCAACCAGACCATCACCCAGATGGACGAAGCCACCCAGCAGAACGCCGCGCTGGTGGAAGAAGCGACCGCAGCGGCCCGCTCGATGGAAGAGCAGGCCCAGGCGCTGACGGCGTCGGTGTCGGTGTTCAAGCTGCAGGCCACGGTCAGTGCGCCAGTGCGCCGCGTCACCGCCGAAGCGGCAGCGCCGAAGCCGGCCGCGCCCAAGGCCGTGGCCCGCAAGCCGGTCGCACGCAAGCCGGAACCGGCCTTCGCCGACGGCGACTGGCAGGAGTTCTGAGTCCGCCGGGCGGCGGAACCGACCCCGCCGCCCCCTTCCCGTCCTGTGACCGCCTTCAAGTAACGCCGGCTCCGGCCGATATGTCACCAGAAGGCACTCTCCCCTGGCCCACGATGACCGTCGCACTTCCCGCCAACGCCGACGCCAGCCCCTGGGCACCCGCACCCTGCAAGGACCTTGCATGCTCCGTCGTACGCTGACGTCGCTGACATCGCTGCGCGATGCACCGGCCGCGCCCGCGGAGGCCCCGCAAGGCAGCCTGTGGCAGGTGCTGGAGCAATCGGTGGATGCCGCGTTCGTCATCGACGGACGCCATCGCATCGTCCTGTTCAACCCGGCCGCCGAAGCGCTCTGGCGCTGCCGTCGCGAAGACGTGCACGGCATCCCTTTCATGCGCCTGCTCGCCAGCCCGCAGGCGGACGTCGGCGCCAGCCCCGAGGACATCCTGGCCCAGCTGATGGGCAGCCATCGCGATGCGCTGCTGCGTCGCCCGGACGGCAGCGAGGGTGCGTGCTCGGTGTCGATGTCGAAGATGGTGGTCGACCACCAGGTCTTCCACACCGCCTTCGTGCGCGACACCAGCGACCAGCAACGGCAGCTCGAGCGCCTGCGCCAGCTGTCCATCGTCGTGGACAAGAGCGACAACGCGATCTTCGTCAGCTCGCCCGACCGCGAGGTCGTCTACGTCAACAGTGGTTTCACCCGCATGCTGGGCTACCGCCTGGAGGAACTGCGCGGCATCAGGCCGGCGGACCTGCTGTCCGGCCCGCACACCGATGGCACGCTGGACGAGCGCATCAGCCGTGCGATGGCCGCAGGCGAAGGCCTGCAGACGGAAGTCCTGCTCTACACCAAGGCCGGCCGGCCGTTGTGGCTGTCGGCCGCGATCAATCCGGTGCACGACGAGGACGGCTCGCTGCTGGGCCTGGTGAGCGTGCTCAGCGACATCACCCAGACCAAGATGCACCAGGTGCTGCACAACAAGGTGCTGGACGCCCTGGTGCACGAGTGGAGCGTCGCCGACGTGATGACGCTGATCTGCCGCGAGGTGGAGCACATCGCACCGGAGCTGGTGGTCTCCATCATCACGGTCGATAACGAGGGGCTGATGCATGCCCTCGCCTCGCCCAGCCTGCCGGAAGCGTGGGCGCGCAAAATGGACGGCATGGCGATCGGCCCGCGCGCCGGCGTCTGTGGCGCCGCTGCCTGGCGCGGTCGTACCGTACTGGTGAAGGACATCGCCAGCGATCCGCTGTGCGCCAATACCCGCCACCTGACCACGCCCCTGGGCCTGCGCGCCTGCTGGACACACCCGATCAAGTCCAGCAGCGGCCGCGTGCTGGGCACGCTGTCGTTCTACTACCGCGAGAACCGCGGCCCGGACGAACTACACGAGCGCCTGGCCGACACCTGCCTGCACCTGTGCTCGCTGACGCTGGAGCGCGAACAGACCAACGAGCGCGTGCACCAGCTCGCCTTCTACGACACGCTGACCGGGCTGCCGAACCGCATCATGTTCAGCGCCAAGGCCGAACAGGCGCTGGCCAACGTCGCCCAGGCCAACGGCACCGCCGCCGTGCTCTTCATCGACCTCGACCGCTTCAAGCGGGTCAACGATGCGCAAGGCCATTCCGCCGGTGACGGCCTCCTGCGCGATATCGCCGCGCGCCTGAGTGAAGAACTCGGCGGCGTCAGCATCGTCGGTCGCCAGGCCGGCGACGAATTCGTCGCGGTGCTGCCGATGTGCAGCGCCGAACAGGCCGGCTCGGTCGCCGAACGGCTGCTCGGCGCCGTTGCCGCGCCGACCTCCGCCGGCCTGATGACCCTGCATCCCAGCGCCAGCATCGGCGTGGCGATGTTCCCCGACGATGGCCGCGACATCGATCTGCTGGTCCGCCACGCCGACATGGCGATGTACCGCGCGAAGAGCGACGGTGGCGGAGGATTCCGCTTCTTCAGCGTGGACATGAACCGCCTGGCGCAGGAACGCGTGTCGCTGGAGACCGCGCTGCGCGAAGCCCTGCGCCTGGACCAGCTGAAGCTGCAATACCAGCCGCAGGTCGGTGGCAGTGACGGACACCAACTGTACGGCGTCGAGGCGCTGCTGCGCTGGCAACACCCCGATCTGGGCGTGATCCCACCGTCGCGCTTCGTGCCCGTGGCCGAGGAATGCGGCCTGATCGCCGACCTGAGCCTGTGGGTGCTGCGCCAGGCCTGCGTGCAGATGGCCGACTGGCGACGTCGCGGGGTGGATATCCCGCGCGTGTCGGTGAACATCTCCGCGATCAATTTCCGCGACCCGCAGCTGTCGCTGCAGATCTCCGAGCTGCTCGACGAGCACGGCCTGGAGCCGCACCACCTGACGCTGGAAATCACCGAAAGCGTCATGCTGGACCCGGATCCCGACGTGCTGGAGAACATCGAGGCGATCTACGTGCTGGGCGTGCGCCTGTCGCTGGACGACTTCGGCACCGGCTACTCGAGCCTCAGTCACCTGCACCGCCTGCCGATCAGCGAACTCAAGCTCGACCAGAGCTTCGTGCGGGACATCGACACCAGCGCGATCGCGCGCACCCTCACCACCTCCGTCCTGCGCATCGGCGAAAGCCTGGGCATGAAGGTGGTGGCGGAAGGCGTTGAGACCGAATCGCAGCACCGCTTCCTGACCGAGCAGCGCTTCCCGGTGCTTCAGGGCTACCTGTTCTCGCCGCCGTTGCCGCCGGGCCCGCTCGAGCAGTGGCTGCAGGCGCACCAGTACACCGCCGCACCCGAAAACGCCGGCGAACCGATCGCCATGGCCTGACCCGCGCGCCGGCCTTCCGGCGCGGAAAGTGTGATGCCTCTCGCAATCACGACCTCACTACCGGCCCCCGTAGAAGCGCGGTCTCAAGTTTGCCCCGCCTCCGCCGATCTCAGGCAGTGAGCCCTTACCTCCCTTCTGTCCCTCCGGAGACACCACCATGAAAATCGCTTCCGTCCTGACCCTGTCCATCGTCGCTGTCGGCGCCGCCCTGTTGATGCCAGCCTCCCCGGCGAACAGCCAGTCGCAGGTCGACAACGCGATCCCGGCGGACATGGCCACCCGCTTTACCGGCAAGGCCGGCACGGTGTGCGGCAAGGTCGGCAAGGCGCGTTTCGCCGAGAACACCGAAGGCACCCCGACCTTCCTGTACATGGGCGGCAACTTCCCGCGCCACACGTTCACCGCCCGCATCCCGGGCGACGCCCGCGCCAAGTTCAAGCCGGCGCCGGAAGAGCTGGAAGGCAAGGACGTGTGCGTGATCGGCACGATCGAGCGCGATGCCTCGCGCGCGGAAATCGTCGTCAACTCGCCGTCCAACCTGAAGTTGGCCACGATCCGCTGATCTGTTTCATGGGCGGGGCGCGCTGCCCCGCCCTGCCCTGGTCGCATCTGATAGCGGCGCGGCCTGCGCCCCGGTAAAGGAAAAAGAATCCCATGCAGCGGATCAAGAACCTCAAACTGACGACGAAGATGATGCTGGCGTTCGGCGTCCTCCTGGCGCTGATGCTCGTCCAGGGCGTGACGGCGTTCGTCGGCCTGAACTCGTTGAATCATGTCACCACGGATGTCACCGGCAACGTCCTGCCCAGCGTGAAGGCAGCCGGCGACCTGAAGAGCCTCATGGGCGAGTATCGGACCAATTCCTACCGCCAGCACGTCCGCGCTAGCGACGCGGTGAAGGCTGAAGCCAAGACCTTGGCAGCCAGCACCGAGAAGAAGATTGAACAAGACATCAAGAGCTACACCAAACTAATCGCCAGCCCCGAGGAGCAGAAGGCGTACGACGCCTTCGTCAAGGAATGGAAGGCGGCCAAGCAGTCCTATGCGGATGTTCAGGAGATGCTGGACTTGGGCCTGCCTGACGACGCCGTTGATACCTTCATCGGCGCCACCCGCGACCAGCACCGCAAAGCCACCGGTGCGCTTACCACGCTGATCGACGTGGTCGACCAGCAGGCCAAGACCGCCAGCGCCGACGCCGACAGCACCTTCACGGCCTCCAGCACGCTGATGATCGTCATGCTGCTGGTCAGCATCGTGGGCGGCCTGGCCCTTGCCTGGTTCTTCGCCCGCGCGATCGCGAACGCCGTCGGTGAAGCGGTTCGCGTGGCTAACGACGTATCCGCCGGCAAGCTGGACGGAAAGATCGACACCAGCCGCCAGGATGAAGTCGGCCAGCTGCTCACCGCCATGCAGCGCATGCAGGGCCAGGTGCAGTCGGTCATCGCCGCGCAGAGCGAGATGGCCACGCGCCACGACGAAGGCCAGATCAGCTACCGCATGGACGACAGCCAGTTCCCGGGCGAATACGGCCGCATGGTGCGCGATACCAACGCGCTGGTCGCCTCGCACCTGCAGGCCATCGGCGATGCGCTGAAGATCATGCAGCGCTACTCCGTCGGCGACCTGAGCCAGGACATGCCGAAGCTGCCGGGCGAGAAGGCCAACCTCACCGAAACGATGGACGCCACCAAGGCCAACCTGTCGGCGATCAATGCCGAGATCAAGCGCCTGGCGATGGCGGCCGCGTCCGGCGACTTCACCCAGCGTGGTGAAGTGGACAAGTACCAGTACGACTTCCGCGACATGGTGGACGGTCTGAACCAGCTGATGGAGACCACCGACGAGAATCTGGGTGAAGTGTCCGAACTGCTGCAGGCCATCGCCCGCGGCGATCTGACCGCGCGCATGGAAGGCGACTTCCACGGCGTGTTCGCCACCATGCGCGACGACGCCAACGCCACCGTCGCCCAGCTGACCGACATCGTCGGTCGCATCCAGGATGCCTCGACCTCGATCAACACCGCCGCCGGCGAGATCGCCTCGGGCAACTCGGATCTGTCGCGTCGCACCGAGCAGCAGGCCGCCAACCTGGAAGAAACCGCAGCTTCGATGGAGGAACTGACCTCCACCGTGCGCCAGAACGCCGAATCGGCCCGCCAGGCCAACCAGCTCGCGATCGGTGCCGCCGGTGTTGCTTCCCAGGGTGGCGAGGTCGTCGGCAAGGTGGTCACCACGATGCGCGACATCGAGCATTCGTCGAAGAAGATCTCCGACATCATCTCGGTCATCGACGGCATCGCCTTCCAGACCAACATCCTGGCGCTGAACGCCGCGGTGGAAGCCGCACGTGCCGGCGAACAGGGGCGCGGCTTCGCCGTGGTGGCTTCGGAAGTACGCACGCTGGCGCAGCGCTCGGCGAACGCGGCCAAGGAAATCAAGGGCCTGATCGAGACCTCGGTGGACAAGGTCGCCGACGGCTCCAAGCTCGTGAACCAGGCCGGCGCCACCATGGGCGAGATCGTCGCCTCGGTGCAGCGCGTGACCGACATCATGGCCGAGATCTCCGCCGCTTCGCAGGAACAGTCGGCGGGCATCGAACAGGTCAACCAGACCATCACCCAGATGGACGAGACCACCCAGCAGAACGCCGCGTTGGTCGAGGAAGCTTCCGCCGCCGCCCGCTCGATGGAGGAGCAGGCGTTGGTGCTGTCCGAGTCCGTGTCGGTCTTCAAGCTGCACCACGCGGTCTCGCCGGTCGCCGGCAAGCCCGCCGCGGCTGCCCGGCCGGTGGTCGCCGCGGCCAAGCCTGTCGCCAAGTCGGCCCCGGCCGCGCTGGAACCGGCCCTGGCGGACGGCGACGACTGGCAGGAATTCTGAGGCACGGCGCTTGCATCACCGTTGGACAGCAGCACCCCCGGTTCCCTGCCCGCACGGCAGGGAACCGGCCATGGATAGGCCCTAGCCCCCTCGTCCCGAGACTCCGATGTCCGTCAGTACCCGCCTCCCTGCCCCGGCTGCCACGACCCGACGGACGACCACCCTGCCCCCTCGTGAGGGTGAAGCGCCCAACGCCGCGCGCGACTTCGATTTCGACGACCGCGATTTCCGTCGTGTCGTCGAGCTGATCCGCCAGCGCGTCGGCATCGCCCTCGCCGACGGCAAGCGCGACATGGTCTATGGCCGCCTGTCCCGGCGCCTGCGCGCGCTTGGCCTGCGTACATTCAAGGACTACCTGGATCAGCTGGAACGCGATGGCGGCGACGAATGGCAGGCGTTCACCAACGCCCTGACCACCAACCTCACCTCGTTCTATCGCGAGCCGCACCACTTCGAGCGCCTGCACGAGGAATTGCAGCGCCGCGCCAACGACGGTCCGCTCAAGCTGTGGTCGTGCGCGTCGTCGACCGGCGAGGAGCCGTACTCGATGGCGATCACCGCCTGCGAGGCCTACGGCACGCTGACGCCGCCGGTCCGCATCCTTGCCACCGACGTCGACACCCAGGTGCTGGCCACCGGCGAGCGCGGGGTGTATCCCGTCGAACGCATCGCCAGCCTCGACCCCGCCCTGAAGAAGCGCTATTTCCAGCGCGGCACCGGTCCGAACGAAGGCTTCTGCCGCGTGCACCCGGCGTTGCGCCAGCTGATCGAGTTCCGGCCGCTGAACCTGCTCGCCTCGCGCTACGAGGTGTCCGGACCGTTCACGGCGGTGTTCTGCCGCAACGTGATGATCTATTTCGACAAGCCGACCCAGCGCGCGATCCTGACGCGCCTGGTGCCGCACCTGGCCGACGACGGCATGCTCTATACGGGGCATTCGGAGAACTACCTGCACGCGGCGGACATCATCCAGCCCTGCGGGCGCACGCTGTACCGGCGCGCGACGAGGTCGGCATGAGCGCCGCCGCCGCCGCGATCGCCGAAGGCAGCGTGATGCGCTACCACGATGCGCGCTTCAAGACCGAGGCCGCCAAGCTGCTGCCCACGCAATACCTGGTGATCGACAACGACACCGCCCTGGTCACCGTGCTCGGCTCGTGCGTCGCCGCCTGCATCCGCGATCCGCTGCTCAAGCTCGGCGGCATGAACCACTTCCTGCTGCCCGACGGCAACGTCGGCGATGGCGCGCCCGCGCGCTATGGAAGCTACGCGATGGAGCTGCTGATCAACGACCTGCTCAAGCGGGGTGCCGCGCGCAGTCGCCTGGAAGCCAAGGTCTTCGGCGGTGCCAACGTGCTGAAAGGCTTCACCAGCAACCCGGTAGGCACGCGCAACGCCGAGTTCGTCCGCCGCTACCTGGAAGCCGAGCGCATCCCCGTCATCGCCGAAGACCTGCGCGGGATCCATCCGCGCAAGGTCTGGTACTTCCCCAACACCGGTCGCGCGGTCGTGCAACGGTTGCCGCATGCCCACGATGCCGAGGTGTTGGCCGCCGAGTCGGCCGCCCGTGCCCGCCTGTCCAAGGCCCCCGTCACCGGAGGCGTGGAGTTGTTCTGATGAGTAGTGCCTCTCCTTGCCGCGTCCTGATCGTCGATGACTCGGCGGTCGTGCGCCAGATCCTGACCGAAATCCTGTCGCGCGACCCGGGCATCGAGGTGGTCGGCTCCGCCGCCGATCCGTTGCTCGCCCGCGACAAGATCAAGCGCCTCAATCCGGACGTGATGACGCTGGACGTCGAAATGCCGCGCATGGACGGCTTGGCGTTCCTCGAGAACGTCATGCGCCTGCGTCCGATGCCGGTGGTGATGATTTCCTCGCTGACCGAGCGCGGCGCCGACACCACGTTGCAGGCGTTGGCCCTGGGCGCGGTGGATTTCGTCTCCAAACCCAAGCTCGATGTCGCCAGCGGCCTGCAGGCGTACGGCGACGAGATCATCGCCAAGGTCAAGGCGGCGTCCAAGGCACGCGTGCGCCCGCTGGCCCGCACCAGCGCACCGCGCGTGGACTTGGACGCGACGCTGCCGGCACCGCCTGCCCTGCGCTTCCGCACCACCGACCGCCTGATCGCCATCGGCGCCTCCGCCGGCGGTACCGAGGCCCTGCGCGTGGTGCTGGAGCAGATGCCGGCCGACGCGCCGGCCATCGTTCTGACGCAACACATTCCGGCCGGTTTCAGCCGCGCGTTCGCCGAGCGCCTGGATCGCCATTCGGCGATGGCCGTGCGTGAAGCCACCGACGGCGAAGCCATCCTGCCCGGCCACGCCTATCTGCCGCCTGGCGGCCAGCATATGCGCGTCATCCGCGACGGTGCCCGCTGGCGCTGCCGCATCGATGACGGCCCGGCGGTAAACCGGCACAAGCCGGCAGTCGATGTGCTGTTCCGGTCCGTTGCGCAGAGCGCGGCGGGGAATGCGGTCGGCGCCATCCTCACCGGCATGGGCGACGACGGCGCGCGCGGTCTGCTCGAAATGAGCCAGGCCGGTGCACCGACCCTGGTCCAGGACGAAGCCAGCAGCGTGGTCTGGGGCATGCCGGGCGCCGCCATGCGGCTTGGTGCCGCGAAAGAAGCCGTGCCGCTGGAACGTATCGCCCAGCGCCTGCTCGATCTGGCTGCGCAGATCGCCTGACAGGGTCCACCGGATCCGCTCCGCACGGTCATCACAGTTTCACGGAACCCCGGGAATCCCGCGTTATTTCACCTAAAGAGCGGTTGGCCACGGCCGATACTCCACAGTGAGCTTCACTAGAGAGCATCCATGTACTCGCGCATCCTGGTTCGTCTGGCGGCACCCCTCATCCTGACCCTGCTGTTCCCGCTGTCGGTCGGCTTCGATTGGCCCAACGCCCTGCAATGGGCCCTGCTGACGTCGCTGACACTGGCCTGGCTGATCTTCGCCTGGCTGACGGCGGTCAACAGCCATGTCGTCTCCCCGGAGCACGCCAGCGTCATCCGCGAGCAGGACGCGCTGCTCACCGAGCTGCGCCGTTTCGTCAACAACGAGATCGAGGGCTCCCGCCACGAGATCGACCGCGCCCGCGAACTGATCCGTGAGGCCGTCAACAGCCTCGGCGGCAGCTTCGACGCAATGAACCGCAAGTCGCGTGAACAGAGCACGGCGATCTCGCGCATCATCGACCGCAACGGCGACGGCGACCGTGCCGGCGTGGACGTCGCGCGCTTCGCCCAGAACGCCAGCCAGCGGATGGAACAGCTGGTGGAGGCGCTGGAACAGGTCGCCGGCCAGAGCGGCACCACCGTGCACCACATCGACGACATGGCCCAGCACCTGGATGGGATCTTCTCACTGCTGGAGGACGTCAAGTCGATCGCCGACCAGACCAACCTGCTGGCGCTGAACGCCGCCATCGAAGCGGCCCGCGCCGGCGAGGCCGGTCGCGGCTTCGCGGTGGTCGCCGACGAAGTACGCAACCTGTCCGAGCGTTCCACCGCGTTCAACGAGCAGATCCGCAAGCTGGCGCATAGTTCGAAGGAATCCATCGCCAAGGTGCGCGACACGGTGTCCAACATGGCGTCGCGCGACCTGGACCGCTCCCGCGAGGCGCGTTCCGAAGCCGCCGGCATGCTGAACCAGGTGGCCGCGATCAACGCCTCGCTGGGCGACGGCATGCGCGAAGTCTCGATGTGCGGCCACGCCATCGACGCCAGCGTCGCCGACGCGGTCCGCTCGCTGCAGTTCGAGGACATCGCCACCCAGTCGCTGGGCAGCGCAGTGACCCACCTGGATCGCCTGACCGCGATCAACAAGGAAGCTCTGGCCCTGCAGGAGCTGCTGCATCGCTCCGGCGGTGCGACCGACAACGAGCTGCTCAGCGCGCTGCGCCTGATCGGCAACCGCCTGCGCGACCAGCGCACGGAGTGGGAGCGTCCGCCGCACAAGCCGGTGGCACAGCAGAACATGGGCGCCGGCACGGTCGAGCTGTTCTGATCCTGCCCGCCCGATCCGGCTGAACCCGCCACGGGGCGATCGCGATGCGGTCGCCCCGTTCGCGTTGCAGGGCCCGGCGACGCTCGGCCAGCCGCGCGACGGCTGGCATACTGCGGCGTCCGCCCCGTCGACGACGCCGATGTCCACGCCGCCCTCCACCGCGCTGCTGCTCCAGTTGTTCCGCCTGCAGGAAGCCGAGCGCGCGCGGGTGGGTCGCGCCCTGCACAACCAGGTGGGCCAGGCGTTGTCGGCGATCAAGATGGGCGCACACCTGGTGCAGTCCGAGGACGACGCCGACCTGCGCGCCGAAGACCTGCGCGAGATCGTGCGCGCCAGCGACGAGACGGTGGCCATCCTGCGCGACCTGCACGCCACCCTGCATCCGCCGCAGTTGGAATCCATCGGCCTGGACGCGGCGCTGCGCGCGGAGATCGAACGCATGTTCGAGCCCGGTACCGTCGCGTTCTCACTGGCACCGTTGCCGCAGGCGCCGCACGCCGACATCGCCCTGGTCGCCTTCCGCATCGGCCAGGCGCTGCTGCGACACGCCGGAAGCCGGGCGCATGTCGCGCTGGACGACGATGGCGACGGTTTCCTGCTGGCGGTAGAGGACGCCGCCGGCGATCCGCCGGACGTCGCGCTGTGGCGCGCTCTGGCCGACGCCGTGGGCGGGCGCCTGGACCAGGATGACGGCGCGCACGGCACGCGCTGGCGACTTCGCCTACCCTATGCGCCTGCCCCCGCGAGCCCCCTCGATCCTGCGTGAACACCGAGCACGCCCACCTGCCCCGCCTGCCGCGCCTCGGCGCCGGCGAACCCGATCTGCAGCGGATGATCGACGCCGCCAACGCGGGCGGCACGCCGTTGATGCTGCTGTATCTCGACATCGACCACTTCCGCTCGATCAACGAGAACATGGGCGTCGAAGTCGGCGACGAGGCACTGGCGATCCTCAGTGACCGCCTGCAGCGTGTGCTCGGCCCCGAAGCGCGCGCCTGGCGCCATGGCAGCGACGAGTACGTCGTGGCCGTGCCGCGCCTGCCGGGCGCGCTGGCGCCGGAGGCGTTCGGCGACTTCCTGCGCGAGCAGATCGAACTGCCTATGACGGTGCTGCCGTACACGTTGTTCCTGACCGGCACGCTGGGCATCGCGCTGTGCCCGGAACACGCCGACAACGCCTCCAGCCTGCTCCAGTGCGCCGAGAGCGCGATGGAACAGGCCAAGCACGAAGGCATGAACCTGGTGCGGCTGTACCGCCGCGGCGCCGCGATCACCGCGCGCAGCGACAGCATCATCGCCCGCCAGATCGTCAACGCCATCCAGCACAACGAGCTGCGGCTGTTCTACCAGCCGCAGATCAACGCCCACGACGGCCGCGTGGTCGGCATGGAGACCCTGCTGCGCTGGTACTCGCCGGCGCTCGGCCTGCTGGTGCCGGAGCGCTTCATGCACGTGGCCGAGAAGCTCGGCGTCATCGTGCAGATAGGCGACTGGGTGCTGCGCAATGCTTTCAAGCAGGCGCGCGTGTGGCGCGACTGGGGCTTCGACGACTTCGAGATCGCGGTCAACGTCTCCACCCTGCAGCTGCTGCGGCCGACCTTCGTTTCCGAGGTTCTGGAAGCCCTGCAGGAAGCCGGCATCCCCGCGCAGATGGTGGTGCTGGAAGTGCGCCAGAACGCGCTGGCCAAGGACATGAACCTGGTCCACCGCACGCTAGCCCAGCTGCACCGCGAGGGCGTGCGGCTGACCCTCGACGATTTCGGCATGGGCGATTCCAACCTGGATTCGCTGGTGCGCTTCTCGGTGGACAAGATCAAGATCGACCGCAACTTCGTGAAGGGCGTGCCTTCGGGCAACCGCGAAGTGGCGATCACCTGCGCCATCATCGCGATGGGGCACCAGCTCGGCATGAAGGTGATCGCACACGGCGTGGAGACCGACATGCAGCTGGGCTTCCTCCGCCGCAACCAGTGCGACATGTTCCAGGGCCATCTGTTCGGCGAACCGATGACGGCTGAAGAGGCCGGCGCCGTGCTGCGCCGCCGCTACCTGCGCGCCGACGCGTTCGCCGCCACCAAGCCCGACCGCACCCTGCTGTTGCTCGATGACGAAGAGAACATCCTGCGCTCGCTGGTGCGCCTGTTCCGCCGCGACGGCTACCGCATCCTGGCCGCGAGCAACGTCACCGATGCCTTCGAGCTGCTGGCCACCAACGACGTGCAGGTCATCCTGTCCGACCAGCGCATGTCCGACATGAGCGGCACCGAATTCCTTGGCCGCGTACGCATGCTGTATCCGGACACGGTACGCCTGGTGCTGTCGGGCTACACCGACCTGGCCACGGTCACCGAGGCGATCAACCGCGGCGAGATCTACCGCTTCCTGACCAAGCCGTGGAACGACGACGACCTGCGCGAACACATCCGCCAGGCCTTCACCACCCACGAGAACCAACCGCACCACCGCGCGCATGCCTGAGGCTGCGCCCGCACGGGGCTGGTGGCTGTACCTGCTGGAATGCCGCAACGGCGCGTACTACGCCGGCATCACCAACCGTCTCGACGCGCGCTACGCCGCGCATGTCGCCGGCACCGGCGCGAAGTACACCCGGGCCAACCCGCCGGTGCGCCTGCTGGCCCAGCGCGATTACCCCGACCGCAGCGCGGCCTCGCGCGCGGAAGCGCAGCTCAAGCGGCTGCCGCGCGCGAAGAAGCTCGCGTTTTTCGACTAGGCGTCTTGTAGGAGCGACGTAAGTCGCGACCGCGGAAATCAAACCATCGCTGGCGGTTGATCGCCCGGTCATGTGCTCACGCCAACTGCGCCCCCACGGTCGCGACTTACGTCGCTCCTACAGGGGGAGCGCGTTCGCGGCTCACGCCGCGTCGGCGGTCGGCTGGCGGATCGGCAGGGTGATGCGGAAGCAGGCGCCCGCGCCGGGAATGTTGCGCGCTTCGATGCGCCCGTTGTGCTTCTTCACGATGCCGTAGGAAATCGATAGGCCCAGACCCGTGCCGCTGCCGACGGGCTTGGTGGTGAAGAACGGATCGAAGATCTTCTGCAGGATCTCATCCGGAATGCCGTGACCGCTGTCCTGCACGTCGATCCACACTTCGTCGCCTTCCACGCCGGTGCTGACGGTGATGGTGCCGCGTTCGTCGATGGCGTGGCTGGCATTGAGCAGGATGTTCATGAACACCTGGTTCAACTCCGAGGGACGGCACTGCACCAGCGGCAGCTTGGCTGTAGTGCTTTTCCAGCGTGACCTTGTACTTGAGCTCGTTCCAGATGATGTTGATCGTGGAATCCAGGCCCGCGTGCAGGTCGGTCGACTTCCAGCTGTCGTCGCGGCCGGAATAGGAGAAATCCTTGAGGTTGCGCACGATCGCGGTGACGCGCTCGATGCCCTCGCGCGACTCGGACATCAGCTGCGGCAGGTCGCCGGTGATGAAGTCGATGTCGTAGCGGTCCCGCATCTCCTGGATCTCGGGCAGCATCACCTTCGGGTCCGGCAGGCGCAGCGCGCGCTCGTAGACCTCGATCAGCGAGAACAGGCTGTGCAGGTATTCCTGCAGCGAGCCGAGATTGGAGTGCACGTAACCGATCGGGTTGTTGATCTCGTGCGCCACGCCGGCGGCGAGCTGGCCGATGGAGGCCATCTTCTCCGACTGCACCAGCTGCTCCTGTGCGCCCGCCAGGCGCACCAGCGTCTGCCGCAGCTGCGCATGGCGGCGTTGCAGTTCCTGCTGGCGCGCATGCGCCTCGCTGACGTCGTGGAAGACGATCAGGCAGTAGCCGCCATCGCCGGTGTCGTGGCAGTAGGCGCGCACCTGCAGGACCAGGCCGTCGGCGAGGGTGAGGTCGCCGTTCCAGCGCCCGTCCTCGCGCGCCGTGCGGATCGCATCCGCCGGCAGCAGCGCGACGAGCGCACTCAGCGCATCGCCCTGTTCGGGCACGAGCGCGCGCGCGGCGGCATTGGCGTGCATGGGATCGCCGTCGCCCCTGCACAGCAGGTAGCCGTCGTCCATCAGTTCGCCCAACGCCATCAGGTCGGCGAAGCGCGGCGCCCGCTCGTGCGGGTGGGTATCGTGGGAAGGATTGGCAGAAGGCGCGCTGGCCACGGTCGCGATCGGCGGCGGCGAGGGGGGGCCAGTATCGTGCGGTGCCGGGATGCCGGCAAGTTGCGGCGTCGCAGTTCGCGACGCGGGCGGCGTATTGCTCAGGCGACGGCCAGCGGACGGACCGCGGACACCGCGGTGGTCTGGCCCTGCGCGTCGTAGGCGCCGGTGCTTTCGCTACGGCCCAGGTGACGCAGCGCCCAGTTCACTTCGCGGCGGCGACGCGCCAGCAGGATGCCGTTGGCGTGGTTCAACTCGGCCAGCTCGGACAGGCGCGCCTGCAGTTCGGCCGGGAAGCCGAAACCGGCGGCGGCCGCTTCCAGCGCGCGCAGTGCGTCGAGCTTTTCCTGGGTGGAGCGGACGAGCGCTTCCACGTCGTGCTCGACGATGGCGCGACGCTCCTCTTCCAGGGCCGCGGACAGTCGCTGGAGGGGCGCGTGGCTCATCCGGTTCAACCGCCCAGCTGGTCTTCCAGGCCGAGCATGCCGTCGGCGATCGCCTCGGCGTTGATCTGGTACGTGCCGGCCTGCAGCGCTTCACGCACCGCCTGCACGCGCGCCTGGTCGATCGCCGGGGCGGTCGACAGTTCGCGCTGCACGGCCTGGAGGCTGGCGGCCTCACCGGTCAGGCGCAAGCTGTCGCTGCCGCTGCTGGCTTCCACCGCCTGCGAACGGTCAGCACCCGCCGGGGCAACGCGGCCGCCCACGGGGCCGGTGCTGCGTACGGCGGCAGGGGGAGTGCCTTCGATTTTCTGGCTCATGTTGGTTCACCTGTAACAGGGTTCATCGAGGTTATCGGCCGTGGAAGCGCCAACTTTAGTGACGGATTCCACATTTCCGCAGAAGGCCGGATTGTCGCCGGTTCTTCCACCCAGCGTCGGTATCGGCCCCCTTTCGGACAACTTGAGGGGCGATGCGAACTTTTTTTCATCGGCTGACCCAGACGTCGCCGCCCGGCCCGACCACGCCCTGCACGACGCGGCGGGACGAGAGGTTTTCCACGGTCACGCGTTCGTTCTCGCCGGCATCGCCCAGCGCCTTGCCCACCACGCGCACTTCCACCCCGCCGCGCCGGGACACCAGCGCGACGTTGTCGCCGCGCCGGATCAGGCGCGGTGCGACCAGGTCGGACGCCGACAGCACGGCGCCCGCGCTCAGCGTGCGGCGGGCGACGCGGCCCACGGCCTGGGACGGATCGGCGACGGCGGCACCGACGATGCGCGATGCGTCGCGGGTTTCGGCCATGAAGGCGTCGGCGGTGATCGTTTCGCCCGGTGCAATGCCACGGCTCAGCACCAGCACGGTCTGGCTGCGGCGCACGCGCACGGGCACGAACAGGCGCCAGCCATTCGGGCAGCTGACCTCCACGCTGTTGCTGCCCTGTACGCGGGCGGCGAGCGGCGCGCTGCAGCGCGGCAGCCTCAGCGCGGGATCCAGCGTGGCGTCGGCTTCCGCGCCCGCCGGCATCGCGCCGAGGGCCGCGGCCTTGATGGTGTCGACCGGCTGGAAGTCCGCCGCCATCACCGCGCACGCGGTCAGGCCGCCGATCAGGGCGGTGGTCAGGCGCAGCATGGGCAGGCTCCGGCGGTTCATCGGCGGAGGAGGTGCAAGGGGTGTGCCAGAAGGTGCGCCTCAGAGGTCCTTCTCGAATTTTCTGGGTACTCCAGCATGGTGCCGCTCGCCGCGGGGGCCTCCTTTCTTTGCTTGTGCAAAGAAAGGAGCAAAGAAACACACCCCAGGCGGCACGCCCTGCGCTTCGCTCCGGGTTCGCGAGCGGTCCGGGAATTTTCGTAAGGCACATCCTTGTGCCATACGAAAACGCCGCCCATCCGGGGCGGCGCCCTTCGGGTTTTACCCGGCCCACTCGCCGCGCCTCATGGGGACCCTGAAGAGCCACGTCAAAGGCGTGCACGCCGGATATGTCCGTGTCGGCTTCCGGGGCCCCTTAGGTCCGGCAGTCACGGCGGGTAAAACCCCGCAGGGGCGGCGCACAGGACGTGCGCCGTTTTCGGCCGGGGCAGGAGGCCCCGTCCGAAAATTCTCGCCGGGACTGCGCACCCGCCGCGCAGCGGCGGGCGGACCGCCGGGGGGTGTTTCTTTTGCCTACTTTTCTTTGCACAAGCAAAGAAAAGTAGGGCCCCCGCGGCGAGCGGCACCATCCGTCCGAGACCGCAGAGCTGCGATCCCTCAAGACCCCTACCCCCCGGCCGATATGCTGGACATGACCCAGGACCTGCTCAACCGCATCGACCAGCGCACCCGCCTGGCCGGCCACAACCGCCTCGCCCTGCTGCTGTTCCGCCTGGGCGGGCGTCAGCTTTTTGGCGTCAACGTCTTCAAGGTGCAGGAAGTCCTGCGCCGGCCGGACCTGTTCCAGCTGCCCGGCCTGCCACCCGAATTCGTCGGCGTGGCCGATGTCCGCGGGCGCTCGGTGCCCGTGCTCGACCTGGGCCTGAGCATCCGCCACCCCGAGCGCGACCCCAGCCCGGAGAACGCGCCCAACTACCTGGTCGTCACCGAGTTCAACCGGTCCATCCAGGGCTTCCTGGTCAGCGGCGTGGAGCGCATCGTCAACATCGCGGTGGAAGACATCCATCCGCCGCCGGAACTGGGGGCCGAGAATAGCTTCCTGACCGCGGTGACGCGTTTCCAGGGCGAATTGATCCAGGTGATCGACGTGGAAAGCGTGCTGGCCGACATCTGCCAGTCGCGCATGGACGCCACCCTCGCGCCCGAAATGGCCCTGTCCCCGGATGCCCCGCCGATGCAGGTGCTGGTGGTCGACGACTCCCGCGTGGCGCGCTCGCAGATCCGCAGCGTGTTGGAGCAGTTGGGCGTCACCGCCACGTTGCTTTCCGACGGCCGCCAGGCGTTGGACCACCTCTTGCAGGTGCACGCCGCCGGCGAAAACCCGGCCGAGCGGTACGCGATGGTCATCTCCGACATCGAGATGCCGGCCATGGACGGCTACACCCTGACGACGGAAATCCGGCGCCACGCGGGCCTGTCCGGCCTGTACGTGCTACTGCACACCTCGCTGTCGGGCGTGTTCAACAACGCCATGGTCGAACGCGTGGGCGCCAACGCCTTCGTGGCGAAGTACAGCCCGCACGAGCTGGCCGAGCACGTGCTGTTCCGCCTCAATCAGGTCGCCGCGGCGCAAATGGCGGCCTGATGGCGTAGAGCGGAGCTTGCTCCGCTGCCTTTCGCCTCGCAAATCCCGGACCGGACCGGGAAGCAGTCGAGCAAGCTCGACTCTACGGCCTCGATCGAGGCCTGCGTGGCGCGCTTTGGTCAAGCGCCTACCGCGTTCTGGCACACGCCTTGCAGCAGCCCCGGCAACGGTCTGCCGGAGCGGTGCCATGTCCAATCCCATCTCCAATTATCTGGGCGTCCATGCCGCGGCGCTGCCGCTGCGTGAGCAGCGCATGCAGCTGATCGCCAGCAACCTGTCGAACGCGGACACGCCCAACTTCAAGGCCAAGGACCTCAACTTCCAGGCCGCTTTGGAGCAGGCCGCCGCCAAGGCTTCGCCCCTGCAGACCACCCACGAGCAGCACCTCACCCTACTTGATGCCGGCCCGCGCGTGTTCGAACGCGCCGGCGTGCAGCCCAGCCTGGATGGCAACACCGTCGATGCCGATACCGAGCGCGCCGCCTACGGCCGGGCCGCGCTGGAGTACCGCGCCTCGCTGAGCTTCATCGAATCCAAGGTGCGCACGATGCTCACCGCCATCACCGGCCAGTAAGGGGACGCGCCATGAGCAACCTGCCCATCTTCGACGTCGCCGGCTCCGCGCTGCAGGCGCAGTCCGTGCGCCTGAACACGATCGCCAGCAACCTCTCCAACGCCGATTCCATCGCGTCCTCGCCGGAGGCGGTCTACAAGCCGCTCGAACCGATCTTCCAGGCCCGTCCGCTCAACGCCGACGGCTCGCTGACCTCGGTGCAGGTGAAGGAAATCACCCAGAGCGAAGCGCCGCCGATCAAGCGCTACGAGCCCGGCCATCCGATGGCCGACGCCGATGGCTACGTCTACGCACCGGACGTGGATCCGGTGGCGCAGATGGTGAACCTGATCTCCGCCTCGCGTGGCTACCAGGCCGGCGTGGAAGTACTGAACACCGCCAAGGAACTCGCCCTGGCCACCCTGACCATGGGCCGCTGACGCCCCGCCGACTGAGCGAACACGCACATGACCACCGTCAACGGCGATCCCTTCGCCGCCATCAATACCGCCACCACCGGCGCAGCGACCACGGCCAAGAAGGCCGATACGCTGGGCCAGGCCGACTTCATGCGCCTGATGACGCAGCAGCTGGCCAACCAGGATCCGCTGAAGCCGCTGTCCAACAGCGAATTCGTCGCCCAGCTGGCGCAGTTCTCCACCGTGCAGGGCATCAGCGACCTCAACGGCACCGTCACCGGCTTCACCGCCGCATTGACCGGCGACCAGGTGCTCAAGGGCGCCTCGCTGGTCGGCCACTCCGTCGTGGTGCCGTCCGATTCGGTCGCCCTGCCGGCCACCGGCAACGCCACCGGCCTGGTGATGGCGCCGAGTGCGGGCACGGTGAAGTTCGAGATCACCGACGCCAGTGGCGTCGTAGTGGACACCATCGAGGTCGATGCCACCGCCAAGGGCGAAACCACGTTCGCGTGGGATGGCCTGAAGGCCAACGGCGAACGCGCGCCGGAAGGCAAGTACTCGATCAAGGCCACCCACACGGCCGCCGACGGCACCGCCACCGCCCTGAACACCTACGTCGACGCCACCGTCGACAGCGTGACCATCGGTTCCGATGGGCTGTACCTCAACCTGCCCGGCCTGGGCACCGCCCCGCTCGACTACGTGCTGCGCATCGGCAAGTCGGCGACCTGACCCTCACGCTCCCACCGTACCCGCAAGGAGTCTTCCATGGCATTCAACAGCTCGCTGTCCGGCATGAGGGCGGCCAATGCCGACCTCAACGTGACCTCGCACAACATCGCCAACGTCAACACGACCGGCTTCAAGGAGTCGCGCGCGGAGTTCGCCGAGGTGTTCTCCACCACCGGTTACGGCCTGACGCGCAACAGCATCGGCGCCGGCGTGCGCCTGACCAACGTCGCGCAGCAGTTCTCGCAGGGCGACATCAACCAGACCGGCCGCTACCTCGACATGGCGATCGATCGCGAAGGCTTCTTCACGGTCAGCAACAACGGCACCAACGTCTACACGCGTGCGGGCAACTTCCAGCGCGATCCCAACGGCTACGTGACCACGCCGGAAGGCTACCGCCTGCAGGTGTTCCCGCCGCGCGCCGACGGCGTGGGCTTCGACACCGGCAACATGACCGACCTGCGCCTGCTGACCACCGACAGCCCGCCTTCGCCGACCACCAACGTCGAGCTCGGCGTCACCCTGCCGGGCAACGCGGCGCAGCCGACGATCACGCCGTTCTCGCCGGCGGACAGCGCCAGCTACAACGAGACCACCTCGGTCACCGTGTACGACTCGCTGGGCGTGGCCCACCAGCAAACCGTCTACTACGTGAAGACGCCCAACCCGAACGAGTGGAACATGCACGTCTACGTCGACGGCACCTCGATGGGTGCGGCGACCACGGTGCAGTTCGACAACAACGGCGCGCTGACCGCCCCGGCCAACGGCCAGGTCGCGCTGGCGCCGTTCACGCCGAGCACCGGCGCCGGCGTGTTGAACATGACCCTGGACATCAGCGGCACCACCCAGTACGGCGAACAGTTCTCCAAGCGCATCCAGAACCAGGACGGCTACGCCACCGGCAAGCTCAACGAGTTCAGCGTGTCCGAGACCGGCGTCGTCTACGCCCGCTACTCGAACGGCGAAGACCGTGCGCTGGGCCAGGTCGCACTGGCCAACTTCTCCAACCCGCAGGGCCTGGTGTCGCAGGGCAACAACACCTGGACGCACAGCTACGCGTCGGGCGAGCCGCGCATCGGCGCACCGGGCACGTCGGACTTCGGCCAGGTGGCCTCGGGCGCGCTCGAGTCCTCGACGGTCGACCTGACCGAGCAGTTGGTGAACATGATCGTGGCGCAGCGCAATTTCCAGGCGAACTCGCAGGCGCTGTCCACGCAGGACCAGATCACCCAGGCGGTGATCAACATCCGCTGACGCGGCGCACGTCGACGGAGACTGACGCATGGACAAGGCCCTTTATGTCGCGATGACCGGTGCACGCGCCTCGCTGCAGGCGCAGGGCACCGTGTCGCACAACCTGGCCAACGTGGACACCAAGGGCTTCAAGGCCGCGTTGGCCGGCACCGAGGCGTTCAAGATCCAAGGCCCGGGATTCCCGTCGCGGGTGGACGCGGTACTGATCGATCCGGGCTTCGACGGCCGGACCGGTTCGCAGATGGTCACCGGGCGTTCGCTCGATGTCTCGCTGCAGCCGAACCGCTGGATGGCCGTGCAGGCCGCCGACGGTGGCACGGCGTACACGCGCAACGGCGAGTTGAACGTCACCCCGAACGGCCAGCTGGTCACGGCCGGCGGTCGTGCGGTACTGGACGAGAACGGCAATCCGATCGCGATACCGCCGGCGCAGTCCATCGACATCGGCGCCGACGGCACGGTCTCGATCGTGCCGCAGGGCGAAGGTCCGCAGACGATGGCGGTCGTGGGCCGCATGCGCATCGTGGAAGCAGCGCAGTCGCAGCTGGCCCGCGGCGGCGACGGTCTGATGCGCCCTTCCGATCCGCAGGCTCCCGCGTTGCCCACGGCCACCGGCAACAGCCTGACGATGGGCGTGCTGGAAGGCAGCAACGTGGACGCTGCCGGTGCGCTGGTACAGATGATCCAGTTGCAGCGGCAGTTCGAGATGCAGGTGAAGGTGATCCGCACGGGCGACGAGATGGCGCAGTCGTCGAACCAACTGCTGCGTCTCGGCGGCTGACGCCGCTTGAGCCGCTCTCCCTCCGGGAGACGAGGACGCTGCACAAGCCCCTCTCCCATCGGGAGAGGGGTTGGGGTGAGGGGCAACGAAGCCAGTGCGTCCCGTCTACTCCGAAACCATCAACACCCAACATGAGCGCGATGCGCTCATCATTTTTGAACGCAAGACGTTTCTTCGTCGGATGCGTTCACTCGCTTCAAGCATGGTGCCGCTCGCCGCGGGGGCCCTACTTTGACCAGCCATTTGGCTGTTGAAGAGCACTTCTTTGCTTGTGCAAAGAAAAGTAGGCAAAAGAAACACCCCCCGGCGGTCCGCCCGCCGCTATGCGGCGGGTGCGCAGTCCCGGCGAGAATTTTCGGACGGGGCCTCCTGCCCCGGCCGAAAACGGCGCACGTCCTGTGCGCCGCCCCTGCGGGGTTTTACCCGCCGGGACTGCCGGACCTAAGGGGCCCCGAAAGCCGACACGGACAGATCCGGTGTGCAAGCTTTTGACGTGGCTCTTCAGGGCCCCCATGAGGCACGGCGAGTGGGCCGGGTAAAACCCGGAGGGCGCCGCCCCGGATGGGCGGCGTTTTCGTATGGCACATGGATGTGCCTTACGAAAATTCCCGGACCGCTCGCGGACCCGGAGCGCGAAGCGCGGAGGGCGTGCCGCCTGGGGTGTGTTTCTTTGCTTCTTTCTTTGCACAAGCAAAGAAAGAAGGCCTCCGCGGCGAGCGGCACCATGTCTAAGACGCCAAGACACCGCCGGCTCCGCCGCCCGCCATCTTTCCGCCGCGCGACCGTGACCCCCGTCCCATCCCCCGCCCGGCGCCCGCGCCGGACTTACGACACCCGTTTCGGCACAGGACTTGCCTGAGAGGGGGCGAGGAACCGTATCGCGCGGTTCCACCCCTTCACCCGCGAGGAATCCCGCCATGAACCAGGCCCTTTGGGTCGCCAAGACCGGACTGGATGCGCAGCAGACGCGCATGTCCGTGGTCTCCAACAACCTGGCGAACACCAACACCACCGGCTTCAAGCGCGACCGCGCCAGCTTCGAAGACCTCCTGTACCAACAGGTGCGTCAGCCGGGCGGCTCCACCTCCTCGCAGACCCAACTGCCGTCCGGCCTGCAGCTCGGCACCGGCGTGCGCGTCGTCTCGACCTCCAAGGACTTCCAGCAAGGCAACCCGCAGCAGACCGGGCGCTCGCTGGACGTCATGGTCAACGGCCGCGGCTTCTTCGAAGTGCTGCTGCCCGATGGCTCGCCGGCCTACACCCGCGACGGCTCGTTCCAGATCAACGCCCAGGGCGAACTGGTCACCAACAGCGGCTACCCCGTGCAGCCCGGCATCCAGATTCCCGAAGGCGCGCAGTCGATGACCATCGGCGCCGACGGCACCGTCAGCGTGACCATGGCCGGCCAGGCCCAGGCGCTGGAGATCGGCTCGCTGACGCTGACCGACTTCGTCAATCCGTCGGGCCTGCAGGCCAAGGGCGAAAACCTCTACGTCGAAACCACCGCCTCCGGTCCCGCGCAGAACGGCACGCCCGGCCTGAACGGCCTGGGCAGCGTCGTGCAGGGCTCGCTGGAAGGCTCCAACGTCAATGTCGTGGAAGAGCTGGTCAGCATGATCGAAACCCAGCGCGCCTACGAAATGAACGCCAAGGCCATCTCCACCACCGACTCGATGCTCGGTTACCTCAACAACAACGTCTGATCCGCCTGACGCCCCCACGAGACACCACGAGGCTCGCCATGAAGCGCTCCACGTCCGCCACCACCCTCGCCTGCGCCCTGGTCCTGTTGCCGGGTTGCGCGCGCTATTACGGCGACGTGCGTCCCTACGCACCGATGCAGCCCATCCAGCCGGTCGTCGCCGCACAGGCGCCGGCCACCGCGGGTTCGATCTATCGCGCCGGCCCCGGCTTGAACCTGTACGCCGACCGCCGCGCGCGCGACGTGGGCGACCTGCTGACGATCAACCTGGTGGAGAACACCACCGCGCAGACCTCGGCCACGACCTCGGTGGACAAGCAGAGCGAAGTCAGCCTGGCCGCACCGAACATCGCAGGCGCGCCGGTCACCCTCAACGGCCGCGACATCCTCAGCGCGTCGATCAATGGCGACCGCGGCTTCAGCGGCGCCGGCAACAGCGCGCAGAGCAACAAGCTGCAGGGCAGCGTGACGGTCACCGTGATCCAGCGCCTGCCCAACGGCAACCTGGTTGTGCAAGGTCAGAAGAACATGCGCCTGAACCAGGGCGACGAGATGGTGCAGATCCAGGGCATCGTCCGCCCGGCCGACATCAACCCGGACAACACCATCTCCTCCGGCAAGGTCGCCGACGCGCGCATCGCCTACGGCGGCCGCGGCGCGATCGCGCAGTCCAACTCGATGGGCTGGCTGGGCCGTTTCTTCAACTCCCCGATCTTCCCGAACTGAGCCGCGCGCCATGGACACGCCGAACCCCGAACGTTCCAACGCCGCGCCGACGAAGAAGCCGCGCCGCATCGACACCTACACGCTGCTGGGCCTGCTGGCCTGGATCGGCCTGGTGCTGATCTGCCTGGCGCCGGCCGCGCGCGCCGAGCGCATCAAGGACCTGGCCCAGGTCGGCGGCGTGCGCAGCAATCCGCTGGTCGGCTACGGCCTGGTCGTGGGCCTGGATGGCACCGGCGACCGCACCAGCCAGGCGCCTTTCACCGTGCAGAGCCTGAAGAACATGCTCGGCGAGCTGGGCGTCAACGTCCCGGCCAACGTCAATCCGCAGCTGAAGAACGTCGCCGCCGTGGCCATCCACGCCGACCTGCCCGCCTTCGCCAAACCCGGCCAGCCGATCGACATCACCGTGTCCTCGATCGGCAACGCCACCTCGCTGCGCGGCGGCAGCCTGCTGATGTCGCCGCTGCGCGGTGCCGACGGTGAGGTCTACGCGATCGCCCAGGGCAACCTGGTGGTCGGCGGCTTCGGTGCGCAAGGCAAGGATGGTTCGCGCGTGTCGGTCAACGTGCCCAGCGTGGGCCGCATTCCAAATGGCGCCACCGTCGAACGCGCGATTCCCAATGCACTGGACAGCGGCGAAGGCACCGTCACGCTGAACCTGCACCGCGCCGACTTCACCACGGTATCGCGCATGGTCGCCGCGCTGGACCAGAGCTTCGGCAGCGGCAGCGCCTACGCCATCGACGCGGTGACGGTCGCCGTACGCGCGCCGGCGGACATCTCGCGCCGGGTGAACTTCCTCGCCCAGATCGAAAACCTGGAGCTGACGCCCGGCAGCGCGCCGGCGAAGGTCATCGTCAACGCCCGCACGGGCACCGTCGTGATCGGCGCGCAGGTGCAGGTGATGCCGGCGGCGGTGACGCACGGTTCGCTGACGGTGACGATCACCGAATCGGCGAACGTCAGCCAGCCGAACGAATTCTCCCGCGGCGGCACCACCGTGGTGACCCCGCAGTCCAGTGTCTCGGTCAGCCAGGAAGGCAACCGCATGTTCAAGTTCGAGGGCGGCACGTCGCTGGACGAGATCGTCCGCGCGGTGAACGAAGTCGGCGCCGCGCCCGGCGACCTGATCGCGATCCTGGAAGCCCTGAAGCAGGCCGGCGCCTTGCGCGCGGAGCTCGAGGTGATCTGACATGGCCAGTGCACCGCTCAGCGCCCTCAATCCCTCACTGCCGCTGGCCGACGCCGGCGCGAAGGCCGACAACGCCCGCATCCACGAGGTCGCGCGCAAGCTCGAGGGCCAGTTCGCGCAGATGATGATCAAGTGCATGCGCGAAGCGGGCTTCGGCGATTCGCTGTTCCCGGGCGAGAACCAGGTTTTCCGCGACATGTACGACCAGCAGATCGCCACCGCGATGTCGCAGGGCCGCGGCCTGGGCCTGGCCCCGATGATCGCGCGCCAGCTGGGCGCCACCGACGCGGCCACGCCCGCGGTACCGGCGACCACGGCGCTGTCGGCGTACAAGCGTCTGCTGCCGGGCACCGATGCCGATTCCATGCTCGACGCGATCGCCGGCCGCGGCATCGGCAGCCGCGACACGCAGGGCAGCGCTTCGATGCCGGACACGATCACCCTCGACACCATCACCGTGCGCCCGGATGCGGCGTGCGATGAGGTCGAACAGGTCGCCTCGGCCGATCCGTCCCAGTACGCCCGCAACACGCCCGAGCGTTTCGTCGCCGAGATCTGGGGCCATGCGCAGAAGGCCGCCAAGGAACTGGGCGTGGATCCGCGCGCACTGGTCGCGCAGGCCGCGCTGGAAACCGGTTGGGGCAAGCGCCAGATCAAGACCGGCGACGGCGACAGCGCGCACAACCTGTTCGGCATCAAGGCCACCGGCTGGAAGGGCGAGCGCGCGCGCACCGCCACCCACGAATACAGCAACGGCGTGAAGCGCACCGAGACCGCGGACTTCCGCGCGTATTCGTCGCCGGCCGAAAGCTTCGCCGACTACGTGCGGCTGCTGAAGAACAACCCGCGTTACCAGCAGGCATTGTCCGCCGGCAAGGACATCGCCGGCTTCGCGCGCGGCCTGCAGCGCGCCGGCTACGCCACCGACCCGACCTACGCCAACAAGATCGCGTCCATCGCCAATGGCCCAACGCTGGGCAGGGTGTTGTCGGCGATCGGCAACACGGTGGGTGGCCCGGTCGGCAACGTCGTGGGCAACGCCATCGGCAACGCGCTGCGGCGCTGACCAGGGGATAACGTATGTCGAACCTACTCGCCACCGGCAGCAGCGCCCTGATCGCGTTCCAGCGAGCGCTGTCCACCGTCGGCCACAACGTCGCCAACATCAACACGCCGGGCTACTCGCGCCAGCGCACCGAGTTCGAAGCGCGCGACGGCACCTACTTCGGTTACGGCTACCAGGGTAACGGCGTGCAGATCGTCGACGTGCGCCGGATGGCCGATTCGCTGGCCACCTCGCGCCTGCTCGACAGCGGCGGCGAACTCTCGCGCCTGCAGCAGCTGTCGGTGATGTCCACGCGCCTGGACCAGTTGTTCTCGGAGAAGGCCACCGGCATCAGCGCACCGTGGTCCAGCTTCTTCGATTCGGTCAACGCGCTGTCGTCCAACGCCGCCGGCTCGGCCGACCGCGAAAGCGTGCTGGCGCAGGCCAATGCGCTGGTCACCCGCTTCCGCCAGATCGACCAGCATCTCGACGGCCTGGATACCGAGGTCAACGCCGGCCTCACCGCGGCGACCGGCGAAGTGAACCGGCTGGCGAAGGAAATCGCGCAGCTCAACGGCCAGATCGGCGGCAGCAGCAGCCCTTCCGGCGACCTGCTGGACCGCCGCGACCAGCTGATCAGCGAACTCGTCGCCTTCACCGGCGGCAATGCGATCACCCAGGACGGCGGTCTCGTGAACGTGTTCAGCGCCGGCGGCCAGCCGCTGGTGGTGGGCACCTCGGCGAGCACGCTGGTGACCGTCGCCGATCCGTATCGGCCGGAGCGCTTGCAGGTCGCACTCGAAACGAACGGCCAGCGCGTCACGCTCGACAAGCGCGCCCTCGGCGGCCAGATCGGCGGCCTGGTCGAGTTCCGCACCACCGTGCTGGATCCGGCGATGGCCGAGCTCGGGCGCATCGCCACCTCGCTTGCGCAGACCTTCAACGAAGGCCACCGCGCGGGCATGGACCAGTACGGGCAGATGGGCGCGGATTTCTTCACCCTGCCCGCCCCGCGCATCTCCTCCAACGCCAACAACACCGGCAACGCCAACCTGACCACCTCGGTCGGCAGTGTCGCCGGCCTCAATGCGCAGAACGTGCTGCTGCGCTTTGACGGCACCGGCTGGGTGGCCACGCATCCGGATACCGGCGCCAGCATTCCGATGACGGGCACCGGCACGGCTGCGGATCCGCTGGTCGTCAACGGCATCGAAGTCGTGCTCGCCTCCGGCACGCCGTCGACGAACGACCGCTTCCTGCTGCAGCCCACCGCCGGCGCGGCCGGCAGCCTGAGCGTGGCGATCACCGATCCCAGCCGCATCGCCGCCGCCACGCCGGTGAAGGCAACCACCGACATGGCCAACACCGGCAGCGGCAAGCTCAGTGGCCTGAAGGTCACCGATGCCGCCAATGCCGGCCTGCTGGCGCCGGTGGACATCGAGTTCCTCGATGCCACGCAGTACACGATCAACGGCACCGGCCCGTTCGCCTACACGCCGGGCCAGACCATCGCCTACAACGGCTGGAGTGTGGTGCTGGACGGCGCGCCCGCCGCCGGCGACACCTTCAGCGTGGGCCCCACCGGCGCCAACTCCAGCGACAACGGCAACGCCAAGCTGCTGTCCAACCTCGACGATGCGCGCGTGCTCAATGGCGGCACGCTGACGCTCAACGGCGCGATCGGCGGGCTGACCACGCAGGTCGGTTCGGCGGCGCGCCAGGCGGACTACTCCGCGCAGGCCCAGCAGGTCATCCACGACCAGGCACAGGCCGCGCGCGATGCGATTTCCGGCGTCAACCTCGACGAAGAAGCCGCCGACCTGATGCGCCTGCAACAGGCCTACCAGGCGGCGTCGCAGATCATCGCCACCGCCGACACGCTCTTCCAATCCCTCCTGGCTGCGACCCGCCGATGAACTACCGCATCTCCACCGGCATGATGTACCAGCAGTCGATCACGACGATGCTGGCCAAGCAGGCGAAGCTGGCGCATACCCAGCAGCAGCTGGCCAGTGGCCAGCGCCTGGTCACCGCGAAGGACGATCCCGTCGCCGCCGGCACCGCGGTCGGCCTGGATCGTGCCGTGGCCGAACTCGAACGCTTCGGCCTGAACGCCAATGCGGTGCAGAACCGTCTCGGCCTGCAGGAAAACGCGCTCACCCAGGTCGGCGATGCGATGGCGCGCGTCAACGAACTGGTCATCCAGGCCAACAACGCGGCCATGGGCGAAGACAGCCGAAAAGCGATCAGCACGGAACTGAAGGCGATCTACGCCGGCCTGCTGGATCTGGCCAACAGTACCGACGGCGCCGGGCGCTACCTGTTCGGCGGCACCAGCGACGGCAGCGCGCCGTTCGCGATCTCCGGTGGCGGCGTGATCTACAGCGGCGACCAGACGCAGCGGCAGGTGGAAGTGGCGCCGGACATGTTCGTCGCCGACACCCTGCCCGGCAGCGAGGTGTTCCTGCGCCTGCGCACCGGCGACGGCCGCATCGACGGCCAGGCCGCGCCGGGCAACACCGGCACCGGCCTGTTGATGGGCTTCAGCGTCACCGATTCCACGGCGTGGGATGGCGGCACCTACACGCTCAGCTTCGGCGCCAACGACACCTATCAGGTGCTGGACAGCGGCGGCAATCCGGTCGCCTCCGGCACCTACGCCAAGGGCGAGAGCATCGCCTTCGCTGGCGTGCAGATGAAGATCGACGGGCAACCGGCCAATGGCGACAGCTTCACCCTCGGCCCGGCCGGATCGCGCGACATCTTCGCCACCGTGCAGGGCCTGATCACCACGCTGGACACCAACCCCACCACCGATGCGCAACGCGCCGCCATGCAGAACAACCTGCAGGCCGCGATGCGCGACGTGGCGACCGCGCAGGGCAAGATGATCGACGCGCGCGCCAGTGGCGGCGCGCAGCTGTCGGCCATCGAGGATGCCGCGGCGCTGCGCGAAGCCAACAACGTCACCCTGCAGGGCACGCTGTCCACCCTGCGCGACCTGGACTGGGCCGAGGCCATCGGCCGCTACCAGATGGAAAACACCGCCCTGCAGGCCGCACAGACGGTCTTCATGCAGATGCAGTCGCTGTCGCTGTTCAAGCTGATGGGCTGACGACAGCGCCCTCCCTTTTCAAGCAGTCCTTGCCCTCCCGCCGCGAACCCTCGCGGCGATTTTTTTAGGCGGCAGGCCTCACCCGGAACACCACGCTGATCCGTGGCCCCTGCGAACGCCGGGTCTTCGGGATGCCATGCTCGTGCGTGGTCTGCGAGGCATGGCTCATCGACAACACGCTGCCCGGCGCGAGGTCCACCGCCAGCGTCTCGCGTTTTCCTTCGCGCGCGCGGATCAGCATGCGCCGTGGCGCGCCCAGCGAGACCAGGGTGATCGGATGGCCAGCCGCCACGGTATGCAGCTTGTCGCCGTGCATGGCCACGCTGTCGTCGCCGTCGCGGTAGAGGTTCATGCCGATGCGCGAATAGGGCGCGGGCGCCTTCGTCTGCACGCAGGCCAGCAGCGCCGCCAGCGGCAGGTCGTCCGGCAGCACGTCGACGGGATAGTTCGCCAGCAGCCGCGGCACGTCGACGATGCGGTCGTACATCGGACGTTGCAGGTGCGTCCACGCGGCCCGGGCGTGGAGGATGTCGAACCAGCGCCCTGCCGTGACGGGATCGATCACGCCGGGCCAGTAGCGGATGCCGCCCTCGGCATCGTCCACCAGCGGCACCACGCCGGGGGCGAACAGATCGTCGGTCAACGTGGACAGGGCGTGCATGGCGGCCTCAGTGGAAATCGCGCGAACTGGTCTGCAGCTCGCCGAGCAGATGGCTGAAGTCGTGCAGGTCCTGGGCGATCAGGTGGCGCACGCCGTCGACGTGCTCCCAGCGTCCGCGCACGCCGAGCAGGCGCGCGCCCAGCAGCGCCTTGCGCCGACGCTCGGCGATGCGCGCCCAAACCACCACGTTGATCACGCCGTGTTCGTCTTCCAGGGTGACGAAGATGACGCCGCTGGCGGTGCCAGGGCGCTGCCGCTGGGTGACGATGCCGGCCGCATGCACGCCGCGGCCGTGCGGCAGGTCCTGCAGCTGGCGCGAATCGACCACGCGCTCGCGACGCAGACGCTCGCGCAACAAGGCCATGGGATGCACGCCCAGGGTGAGCCCGGTGACGCGATAGTCCGACAGCACGTCTTCGACCAGGTTCGGTGCAGGCAGCACGATGTCGTCTTCGTCGGGACTGCCCGGCAGCAGGGGACGCTGGCGCTCCACCCCGGCGACGGCCCAGCGCGCGGCGTGGCGATGGCCGGCGAGCGACTGCAGTGCGCCGGCTTCGGCCAGGGCGTTGCGGGCTTTCTCGTCGAGATGCGCGCGCAGGCACAGGTCGCGCACATCCGCGAACGGCCGCTGCGCGCGCGCCGCCATGATCGCCTCGCCGACCGCCTCCGACAGCCCGCCGACCTGGCGGAAGCCGAGCCGCAACGCCGCCTGTCCGCCATCGTCGACGCCGCGTCGCGCATGGCCGCCTTCCAGCGTGTTGTCCCAGCCGCTGCACGTCACGTCCACCGGGCGGATCTCGATGCCGACGCGCCCGCCCTGCCCGCGACGTGCGTCCTGCACGATCTGGCTTGCCGAGTAAAACCCCATCGGCTGCGCGTTGAGCAATGCGCAGACGAAGGCGGCCGGCTCATGCCGCTTCAACCAGCAGCTGATGTAGACCAGCTTGGCGAACGAAGCCGCATGGCTTTGCGGAAAGCCGTAGGAACCGAAGCCCTTGATCTGCTCGAAGATCTGGTCGATGAACTCGGATGAGTATTTCTTCTCTTCCATCAGCCGACGGATCTTGTCGCGGTGCGGCGCCATGTCGCCGCCGCGTCCCCAGGCCGCCATCGAGCGACGCAGGCCATCGGCTTCCGACGGCGTGTAGCCGGCGTGGATCACCAGTTCCATCACCTGTTCCTGGAACAGCGGGATGCCCAACGTGTTGCCGAGGATGGCCTCGATGCCCTCGGACGGATACGTCACCGGTTCCTTGCCCTGCCGTCGCCGCAGGTACGGATGCACCATGCCGCCCTGGATGGGGCCGGGACGGACGATGGCCACCTCGATCACCAGGTCGTAGAACTTCGCCGGCTTCAGGCGCGGCAGCATGCTCATCTGCGCGCGCGATTCGATCTGGAACACGCCCACCGTATCGGCCGCCTGGATCATCGCGTAGGTCGGCTCGTCGCCGCCGGGAATCTTCGCCAGGTCGATCGGATAGCCGCGGTGTTTCGCCACCAGGTCCACGGCCTTCTGGATGCAGGTCAGCATGCCCAGCGCTAGGCAGTCGACCTTCAGCAGCTTCATCGTCTCCAGGTCGTCCTTGTCCCACTGGATGATGGTGCGGTCGTCCATCGCGGCGTTCTCGACCGGCACGACCTCGGACAGCGGACCGTCGTTGATGACGAAGCCACCGACATGCTGCGAGAGATGGCGCGGATGGCCGCGCAGCTGGGTCGTCACCGCCAGCACGCGGCGGATCAGCGGATTCTCCGGATCGAAGCCGGCTTCGCGCAGGCGTTGCTCCATCGGCGTCTCGCCATTGCCCCAGCCATAGCACTCGGCCAACAGCGCGATCTGGTCCGGCGGCAGGCCGAACGCCTTGGCCACGTCGCGCACCGCGCTCTTGCCGCGGTAGCGGATGACGGTGGCGGCCAGCGCCGCGCGGCGCCGACCGTACTTGCCGTAGACGTACTGCAGCACTTCCTCGCGGCGTGCGTGCTCGAAATCCACGTCGATGTCCGGCGGCTCGCCACGCTCTTCTGACAGGAAGCGCGCCATCAGCAGGCGGCTTTCGGCCGGATCCACCACGGTGATGCCGAGCGCGAAGCAGACCGCGGAATTGGCGGACGAACCGCGGCCCTGGCAGAGGATGTCCTTCGACCTGGCGAAGCGGACGATATCCTCGACCGTCAGGAAGAAGGCTTCGTACTTCAACCGGGCGATGAGGGCGAGCTCCTCGTCGATCTGCGCGACGATGGCGGGCGGCACGCCTTCCTCCCAGCGTTCGTGCATGCCCCGCTCCGTGAGCGCACGCAGCCAGCTGGCCGGCGTATGGCCGTCCGGCACCAGTTCGGCCGGATACTTGTACTTCACCTCCTCCATCGAGAACGTGCAGCGCTGCGCCAGGGCGACAGCGTTCTCCAGCAAGGCGGCGGGATGGATGTTGCCCAGCGCCCGCCGCGTGCGCAGGTGGCGCTCGCCGTTGCGGAACAGGTGTTCGCCGCACTCCGACAGCGGCAGGCTGTGGCGGATCGCCGTCATCGTGTCCTGCAACGCCCGCTGCCGACGCACGTCCATGTGCACGTCGCCGCTGGCGATGGCCGTCATCGACAACTGCTGCGCCAGCGCCAGCACCTGTTGCAGGCGCGTCGCGTCGTCCTGCTCGCGGTGCAACTCCACCGCCAGGTGCGCACGCGCACCGAACACCTGCTGCAGCCAGCGGCCCTGCGCATCGTCCGGCGTGCGGTCAGGCAGCCACAGCGCGAACAGGCCGCCGGCCTCCGGATCTTCGTTTCCCAACACCTGTTCCACGTCCTGGCACGTGAGCCGGTACGTGCCCTTGGCGGCGGCACGGCGTGCGGTGGTGATCAGTTCGCACAGGCGCGTGTAGCCATGCAGGGTTTCCACCAGCAGCACGCACTTCAAGCCGCAGACCAGGGTGAACTCGCTGCCGACGATCAACTTCAGCTGCGTCGCGCGCGAAGCTTCCAGCCCGCGCACGATGCCGGCCAGCGAGCACTCGTCGGTGATCGCCAGTGCTTCGTAGCCGCACTGCCGCGCACGGAGGAACAGATCCTCCGCGCTGGAAGCGCCGCGCAGGAAGGAGAAATCCGAGAGGCAATGCAGTTCGGCATAGGCCGGCAGGCCGTCGTCGACCGGCGCGTCGTCATTGGCCGCCGCATGCGCGCGCAGCCGGTGTGCGGTCTCCCACGCACGCGGCACGTGCGCACCGGGATAGTCGCCGCGCTCTTCCTCGCGGCTCACGCGAACCACCCGTGCAGCATCCAGCCACCCTGCTCGCCCGGCGGCGCGAACGCCCAGGCGCGCTGGCCTTGCGAGGTTTCCAGCACGTAGTAGTCGCGACGCGCGTCCTCGCCGTCCCACCAGCCGCTTTCCAGCCGCTCCGGGCCGGACACGATGCGCGGATGCGGATCGCGCAGCGGCACCGGCTGCGGCAGCAGCCAGGCCGGGCCGTGGAGGACGCACCGGTGCCTGCCCGATTCGGCCGCTATCGCCCTGCATGCGTCGCCACGCGCGCTCCGGGCGCGGATCACCGGCGGGGGCCACGCGATGCACCGCCTCGTCGCCCAGGCGTGCGCGCAGGCGTTCGCGCAATTGCGGCCACGGCAGTTGCTGTTGCGGCCGCGTGTCGAACAGATCGCGCGCCGCCGGCACGAACGGCGGCAGCTCGCGCGCGAGCAGGCGCACGCCCACCACCGGTTGCGCGATCTGCACGCGCTCCAGCCGGTTGCGGGTCAGCTCGAACAGCATCGCCGGTTCGCGTTCGGCGGCGAGCAGGCCCACCTCGACATCGGTGTGGCCTTCCTCGTGCTCCAGCCGCAGGACGAAACGCTGCACGCCACCATCGCGGATCGACAAGTAGGTGGACAGGTCGCCGATCAACCGGCGCAGCGGGAACAGCAGCGCCATGTGGCTCTCGACTTCGTAGCCGAGTTCGATGCGCGCGTCGAAATGGTCGGGTGGCGCGTAGTACGCCAGCGGATCGTCGGCCTGCCCGTACAGCCGGTCCAGGTGCTCCAGCACCGGCAGACCGAAGCGGCGACGCAGGCTGTCGCGCGGCAGCCCGCGCAGCGTGCGCAGGTCGCGGATGCCCATGCGGTGCAGGCGCTCGCCGGCGTCGTCCGGCAGGCGTGCGCGCCGCACCGGCACGCGGTCCAGCATGTCCGCCATCGCGGCCGGCTGCATCACCGCCAGGCCGTCCCGCAAGCCGGCGAACACATGCGCCGCGCGCGGCGTCGGCGCCAGGGCGATGCGATGGGCGAAGCCGAGCATCGACAATTCCTCGCGCAACCGCGCCTCGATGCGCGGCCACGGCCCCAGCAGGCGGAAACTGGCGCGCACCTCCAGCACGAGGCAACCCGGCCACTGCGCGCTGACCAGCGAGCTGTGCCGGTACGCCCACGCGGCGAGGAAACGCTGCCAGCGCGCTTCCGCGGACGGGTCGTATTCGACCATCGCGACATCCGGCAGCAGCGCATGCGCCGCCGTCAGCCTCATGCCGCCGCGCAGGCCCGCCTGTGCCGCGGCAGCATTCACCGCATGCAGGGTGCGCAGCTGCGCGGCGCCACCGACCAGCGCCAGCGGCGCCTCAGGCTCGGGCAAACGCCGGAGGACGGCGTCCAGCGCCAGCTGCGGCAGCAGTACACAGGCCCAGAGCATGTGCGGGCCTCAATGCGCGACCAGCGCGAACGATTGCGCGGGCGCCGGACCGCCGCGGCATTTGCGCACCTGCCAGTGCGTACTGCCCTGCGCATCGCGGGTCGCTTCCACGCGCAGTGCGGCCGCCGACGGATTGGCGGCATGGCGACGGTCGCGCAGCGCGAAGCCCAGGCATTCGCCGCTGTCGGCCGCCACCTGCAGGCGACGCAGCGCGGGCCCATCGGCGTGCACCGGCCAACCCAGCACGGCCGCGCAGGCGCCGCTGCGCAGGCATTGTTCGAACGCCCACAGCGCATCGCGCGGCGCGGCTTCGACGATCTCCAGCAACGCCAGGTCCACGCCTGCGGCCTGCCAGGCGGGCGCATACGGAATGTACGGCGGCGCGATCACCGCCACCGTGCTGCCGGCCTGGGTCATCCGCGCCAGCGTCGGCAGCAGCAGCGTCAGTTCGCCCACGCCGTCGGCGGGCAGCAGCAATTCGGTCAACGCGCGGCGCGGCCAGCCGCCCTGCGGCAGCAGCGCATCGAGCGCGGCATGGCCGGTGGGTTCGCCATCGGCGGCGATGGCCGCGCTGCGGCCTGCGTGCCACAGCGTGCGCGCGGCCAGCAACGTATCGAGGGCGACGACCGCACCCATGTCAGCCGCGCCGCACCAGGCCGCAGTAGACGCCTTCGATGGCGAACTCCTGCCCCGGCTGCACGTCGATGGGCGCGTGCGCGGGATTACGTGGCAACAGGCGGATGCGCTTGCGTTCGCGCTGCAGGCGCTTGATGGTCAGCTCGCCGTCGATGCGGGCCACGACGGTCTGCCCGTCGCGCGCGTCGGGCGTGCGATGCACGCCGACCAGGTCGCCGTCGACGATGCCGTCGTCGATCATCGAATCGCCCTGCACCTTCAGCAGGTAATCCGGCTGCGGCGAAAACAGCCGGCGGTCCAGCCACAGCTGTTCGTCCAGGCCGATATCGGCCCCGATCGGTTGGCCGGCGGCCACCCGGCCCAGCACCGGCAGCGGCAGCAGGTCGGCCGTGCCGCCCGGCAGGCGCAGGCCGCGTTTCTGGCCGGGTGCCTGCTCCAGCAGGCCGTCGGCCACCAGGGCCTGCACGTGCTTCTGCGCGGCATTGCGGGAGGCGAAGCCGAACGCATCGGCGATGTCCGCCAGGCTCGGGGCGCGCCCGGCCGCCAGCTCCCGGCGCAGGAAGGCCAGGACGGCGGCACGTTGGGGAGGCAGGTCGGCGGGGTTCATGGGTGTACATTTGTACACCCATCCGTCGCACAAGGCGAGACTGGCAGGGGCGCCGTGTATCGGCTAGCGAACCCCTGCCTGTCGGGCGATCAGGCCGCCTGCTCCTCGGCCCGCTCGACCAGGGTTTCGGCCATCTGGCGCCAGTTGGGCAACTGGTCCAGCACGCCCAGTGACTTCAGATAGCCCTCGTCCACCGGCTCGTTGCTGGCCAGCGCGCCGGCCACGTGCACGGCGCCGGGCACCCAGAAGCTGCGCAAGCTGGAGCGCTGCGGCTGGCGATGGAACGCCACCGCCTCGACGATCGGCATCGGCAGGCCCCACAGGCCCAGCAGGTACGCGCCCGCCTCGGTGTGGCCGGGACGGTCATCGTCCTTGGTCGCCGGGGTATCGCGCTCGTCGCGCACGCCGGGCAGCAGCAGACCGATGTCGGCCAGCAGCGCCGCGGTGGCGCCGAGCTCGGAACTGGTGCGCGGCAGGATCTTCGCTGCCAGGCGCGAGGCCAGCAGCGCGCGGTTCTGCAGCGCGGCACGGTCGACGCTGGAGGTGGTCTTCATCGAGAACACCTCGCTGGCCAGCACCAGGTCGCGCAGCGTACCCAGGCCCAGGCGAGTCACCGCCGCGCGCAGGTCGGTGACCGAGCGGCCATTGGAGAAGTACGCCGAGTTGCACAGCTGCAGCACCTTGGCCGCGATGGCCGGATCGCCGGCCACGAGCGTGGCGATGTCGTTGGCGGTGCCTTCGTCTTCCTCCAGCGCGCGGGTCAGCGCGAAGTACAGGTGCGGCGGCGACGGCAGGTGCTCGACGCGGCCGATCGCCCGGCGCAGGCGCGGGCTGTCCAGCAGATCACGCAGCTCTTCCAGGCTGTGGATCGATTCCAGCACCGTCTCCGACGACAGCGGCAGCGGCAGGAAGCGGTGCGCCACGCCGATCAGCTTGATCGGTGCCGACAGGCTCTCGGCACTGCCTTCCAGCAGGGCGATGCGGATCGTCTCGGGACGCAACGTGCGGATCTGCCCCAGCAGCGTGGCCGGCGGCAGGTCCGGCAAGCCGGGGCCGACCATCACCACGTCCACCGGCCCGTTGGCGACCGCGAACATCGCCGATTTGCCATCGGCGACCGTCTCCACGGTCCACTCGTCTCCCATGTCGCCGATGTAGTCGGCCAGATCGTCAGGCAGGCAGGCGGTATCGCCAACGTACAGAATGCGCAAGGCACGGCCCCTTTTCTTGCAGGTTCGATGCGTGCCCACGCGGTTGCGGGGCACGGACGGATGAAATCTAGCAAGGATGTCGGCCGCCGCCGCCGCTTCTTGAAGGGCGATGTGGCGGAGTGCGCAGCGCTTCACACTCCGCTGTCGGTGGATCCCCGACAGCGCCGCGGTTCAGAAGCGGAACAGGCCCAGTAATTGCGGCCCGCGGTTGTTGAGGTTGAGGTTGCCGTCGAAGCGGGTGCGCTCGAAATCGAGGTCCACATCGTTGTAGTTGTAGCGCAACGAGAAGCCGAAGCGCTCCCACGGGAAATATTCCAGCTCCACCTGCGCGTCCAGCGCATCGCCGGTGACGTTGCCGCTGTTCTTGCGCGTGTAGGCGAGCGACGCGCCCCAGCGCCAGTGCGCCGACAGCGACGTGCGCGTACTCGACGCGCAGCATCGGCGCCCACTCGGCCTCGGACAGGTCGTTCGCATAGGCCACCGGTGAGCCGGCCACGGTGGCGGTGGCGTCCAGTTCGGCGGCGATGTCGTAGCGCATCGCGCCCAGCCCCACGCCGGCTGCGCGCTGGCCGTCCTGATGGAAGAACCAGGTGTAGGACACGCCGGTGATCTTCAGGTCCAGGCGACCGGTCAGGTCGGCATCGACGGGGTACGCGTTGTCGCCGATCTGCAGCGTGCGGTCCAGCAGGCGGCGGGTGTCATCGTCGTAGTCGTAGCCGAACGCATCGAGCTTGTGCCGCCGCTCCTCGCCGAAGCTGCCGCCGATGTTCCAGACCAACGCATCCTGGCGGTCGATGAAGCCCAGGTCGCGTCCTGGAAATTGACGTGCGTGCCCATCGCGCCATCGCTGGCATCCCAGCGCGTATCCAGGTCGTGGTCGGCCCAGTAACGGCCTGCCCCGATGTAGAAACGATCGACGGCCGGCAAGCGGTCCTGTGCGGCGGCGGTGAACGACGTGCCGGCAAGCAGTAGGCAGAGGACGACGGGACGAGGCATGGGACGGCTCCTGTGGCAGGGCGGACAGGCAGTGCGTCTTCGTGGGGTTCCGACGGGGCCAGCATCCGCCCGCCACCGCGCAGGGTCAAGGCGCGGCGCAGGTAAATACGCTTCCATCCGGCGCCACGTCCTCCGGCGCCGAGAGATGCAGCAGCAATCGCGCCAGCGTCACCACGTCCTGGAAGTTGTGCAGCAGCACGCGCCGCAGCAGGCCGGCATCACCTCCGCGCAGATACTGCAACCACGCGCTGGGCGCTTCCGAGCCTGGCAGATCGTCCTCGCGCACGATGCCGAGCGCATGGTGCTCGATGGTCGCCAACCGGCAGTTCTCCCACACGCCGCGATATCGGCGGCGCGTGGGAAACAGCAGGTCCAGGTGCTCGAGGCCGGCCAGCGGCGTGCCCTGCCGTGCCAGGCGGTAACGCGTGGCCAGCAGCGGCGCGTCGTAGCAGCGCCCGTTGTAACTGACCAGACGCGTGTCCTCGGCCAGCCAGCGCGAGAATTCGCGCAGCATCGCCGGTTCGGCCGCCAGGTGGGTGATCAGCAACTGGCGAACGCGCAGGCCGCCGGGCACGAAATCCGACGCGCCCACCATGAAGGCGCGCGTGCCGGTGCCGCCGGACAGGCCGGTGGTTTCGGTATCGAAGAACAGCATGCCGCGGGTCGGCAACAGGCCGGTGCGCGCGAACGCACCGTCCACGTCGTCCGGCACCGGATCGAACGGCAGCACCTGTTCGAGCAACAACAACCCCGGCGCGATCTCGTCGCCCGGCAATGCCCGATCGCAGGCGCGTACCACCGAAGACGGGCGAGCGCGCTCACGGATGCCCAGCAAGCGACGCAAGGCAGGCAGTGGATCGTGCACCGGCGGCAACGCGTTGGAGGGCGAAGCGGAGCCGTCATGCCCGGCCTGCCGCCGCAACCGCTGCAGTTTCTCCAGACTGACGCTCATGCGGCATCCAGCAGCTGCAGCACCCGCATCGCGAGCGCACGCGGTGTCGTGTCCGCGTCCTCATCGGTGGCCAGCACCGGGCCCACGCAGGCCGGACACCCGGCCTTGCAGTCGCAGCGGCCGACCAGGTCTGCGGCGCGACGCACCAGCTCGGCCTGGCGTCGCCACAACGGTTCACTCAGACCGATGCCACCGGGGTAGTTGTCGTAGAGGTACACCGTCGGCACGAAGCGATCGCCCGACGTCGGCGACAGCAGCTGGCCTTCGCCACCGCGCAACTGTCCCCTGCCCTGCGTATCCGGCAGTGCGAACCACGCACCGTCGCCATCACCGACCGCCTTCTGCAGGTCGCGCCCCTCGGCCATCACCGCCACCGTCGCCGCGATGTGCAGCGCATGCGCGGCGCCGAGGAAGCCATCCAGCGCCTCCTGGCGCGAGCCGAACGACGCGTCCAGCAACGACGGCGGCACCTGCCACCACAGGCTGGTGGTGTGCATCTCCTGGTCCGGCAGGTTCACCGGGCCGTAGCCGATGTTCTCGTGCGTGTAGTAGCGGATCTTCTTGTAGCCGGCCACGCGCCGGACCACGTGCACTTCACCGTGGTGGCACGTGCCCTGCCCGGCGATGCCACCGTCGAAGCGCTCGAGCACCTTCAGCTTGGTGTAGTCGATCGCATCGGTGTAGTAGTCCACGTGGGTGCGGGTGACGTAGGCCTTGCGGCCTTCCCAGTCCAGCCGCTCCACCTGGTACGGCGTGGACTGCACCATGTGGATCGCGCCTTCGTACAGCGTCAGCGGCGCGGCGCTGAAATCGACCTCGGCGATGATCACCTGGCGCCCGTCGGTACGGTCGACCACGACGAAGTTGCCGTCCGCTACCGAGCGCAGGCTGACCGCGTTGGCCGGATAGCTGTCGGCGATCCACTCGTAGCGGTCGCCCTCGCGATGGACCACGCTGTCTTCGTCCAGCAGTTGCAGGAACGGCGACGGATCGACCGGTCCATACATCTCGCCGGCCAGGAACGGCAGCTCGAAGGCCGCGCAGCGGATGTGGTCCAGCAGGATCATCGGCTGGTCCGGCGCGATGCGTGCGTGCTCCGGCGGACTGTCGGCGAAGAACTCCGGATGCCGCACCACGTACTGGTCCAGCGGTTGCGAACTGGCCACCAGGATGCCCAGCGACGCCTGCTGCCGACGGCCGGCCCGGCCGAAGCGCTGCCACGTCGCGGCGATCGAGCCGGGATAGCCGTTCAGCACCACCGCATCCAGGCTGCCGATGTCCACGCCCAGTTCCAGCGCCGAAGTGGACACGATCCCGTCCACGCGCCCATCGCGCATCGCGCGCTCGGCCTCGCGGCGTTCGGTGGGCAGGTAGCCGCCGCGGTAGGCGCGGATGCGCGCCGGCTTGCGCGGATCGTGGTCGAACACGTCCTTCAGGTACTTCGTCAGCACCTCCACCATCGTGCGCGACTGCGCGAACACCAGCGTCTTCAACCCCGCCTTGATCGCCACGCGCGCGATCCGGTTGCTCTGCGAACGCGCCGAGGCGCGCAGGCCCAGGTCGGGATTGACCACCGGCGGGTTCCACAACAGCACGTGCTTGTCGCCGGTGGGCGCACCGGATTCGGTGATCGCGTCCACGTCGGCCTCGATCAGCGCTTCGGCATGCGCCTTCGGATTACCGATGGTCGCCGAGCACAGGATGAACTGCGGGTCCGCACCGTAGAACGCGCACACGCGCTTGAGCCGTCGCAGGACGTTGGCGACATGGCTGCCGAACACGCCGCGATAGGTATGCACTTCGTCGATCACCACGTAGCGCAGGTTCTCGAAGAACTGCGCCCACTTGGTGTGGTGCGGCAGGATGGCCTGGTGCAGCATGTCCGGATTGCTGACCACGATGTCGCCGTGCAGGCGGATCGCCTGGCGCGCATCGCCCGGCGTGTCGCCGTCGAAGGTGAACGCCTTCAGCCCGAGGTCGCCGGCACGGCTGAGGTCCAGCAGCTCGGCCACCTGGTCCTGCGCCAGCGCCTTGGTCGGGAACAGGTACAGCGCCTTGCCCTTGCGCGACAGCGCCGAGGCCACCACCGGCATCGTGTAGCACAGCGATTTGCCCGACGCGGTCGGCGTGACGATGGCCAGGTGCCGACCCGCCTGCGCGGCCTGCCAGGCCTCGGCCTGATGCGAGTACAGCCGGCCAATGCCGCGCGCCCGCAACGCCGCCGCGAGCAACGGCGGCAGATCGTCGGGCAACTCGGCATACCGGCCTTCACGTCCCGGAATGACGAAACGCCCCGTCACGCGGTCGTGGTATTTGCCCGCCAACCGTTCCGCCAACGCGTTGCCGTCACCGGGCTCCGCAGGCAGGACGGCGGCATCGCGGGCGTAGTGGCGGACCAGCGAAGTCTGGGCAGGCATGGGGCATCTCGTTGCAGGACAGCCGCCATCTGACGCCGTACGTGTCTCAGCCGCTGAGACTGAGCAGTGGCTGATCGCTTCGGCGGCGTCTCAGCTTTGTGATAAGCGTTTGAAGGGATTTGTCACCCACGGGTAACGCGCGCCGGGTTACCACGGCAACACCCCCGCCGGAAGCGCCCGCCCATGAACCGACACCTCTATCGCGAGCACCTCGACACCCTGCGCCAGACGCCGTTCCGCTCCCCGGACTTGGCCGACGACGCATTCTCAGCCTTCACTGCCTACGACTACGGCCGCCGGCGTCGCCTGCATCCCGATGTCGCGTGGGAAGACGCCTGCCGCGCCTATGCATTCGCCGCGGCGTCGTACGCGGACCATGGCGGCCAGGATCTCGACCTGGATACCGAACTCGAACTCGAAGACCACTGGGAACACCTGCGTGGCGATGCCGGCCCCGAGTGGCCCGTCGCGCGCACGCTGTTGCGCGAAGCATGGCGCTGGCTCGACGAACATGAACCCGGCCCGGTGCGCATGCACTGATCTTTTTTTTGTGACTTGACGACGAACGGTTGGCCGGCCCCTGCGCAGCGACGCGTGTCCCTGTAGGCAGGGGCCGATAACGACAAGAACCGGCAGGATCATGGACCGCGTACCTGTGCGGACGCGGGAGGGAAACGTTGCCACGGGGGGCTGCGCGGTCGGATCGCGCGGCGGGGACGGGGACGCGGCGGTGTCACGCGTTGGTAAGCCGTGTTTCACCCAGCGGGTCCATGCTCCGTCAGGCCTTGCGCCAGGGAGTGGGATCGCATGCCACAGCTCAACCACCCGATCGCCCCAGCTTGGGCGGACGTGCACGCACCGTGCGCCGTCATCGACATCCACGCCGAACTGCTGTTCTGGGAAGACACCTACGCCAGCCAGCCGTTCCACCGTCCCGGCACGCCGTTCCGGCATTACGTGCCCACGCTGAAGTTCGCCTACGACGTCTACCTGCTCTCGCACCGGCAGTCGTTGCACGAGCTGATGCCATCGCTGCCGGCGCGCTACCACACCGGCATCGTGCGCGGCGTGCGCCTGGACTGGCCGCTGGCGCAGGCCGTGATCGAACGCGTGTGGGAACGGCTCAACGCCCCGCTCGAAGACGACCCGCCGTTGTTTCCGCCCTCGCCCGTCGCCCTGATGGACGAACGCGCGATTCTTGCGGCCGCGATGCGCCAGCGATGACGTCCTCACGCATCGCATGCAAAGGTGAATGAAAACGCCCGCACGCGGTTAAATGCCGGTTAAAACGGCCTTTATTTCACTTAAGCATCACTCTGGCGAACCAACACTCGCCGTGTCAGACCACCACACCGACACGGGGATCATCATGGCCAGCCAGTACGCCCGCAGCACCCAAGCGACCGCGCAGATCGTCGATATCGATGCCGAACTGGCCTACTGGAAAACGCGCCTCAACGAGGACACGTTCCAGGTCGTCGGCGCCACGGTGGGTGACCTGGAGCAGTGCCTGAAGGTGGGCTACGACGCCTACCTGCTGCATCACCACCACGAGTTCGACGAGATCGCCCCCGCGCTGCGCGACCGCCTGCAGCGCTATTGCCCGGACACGCCGATCGGCTGGTACCGCGCGCAACCCATCATGCGCGCCGTCTGGCAGCGGCTGAAGCCCGCCACCGCCGGCCACGTCTGACCTTCAGGCGATGCCGCGGCCTGCCGCTCAGGCGCGCAGGCCGAGGGCGTGCTCGATCGCGCCGAACAGCGACTGGATCTGCACCGGCTTGGTCACCACGGCCGCGCAATCGTGGCTGTCGGCCTGCATGCCGGGCTCGCGCAGGCGGATCACCGGGCCATCGAAGCCCGCTTCCTGCAGCACCGCCAGCACGTCCGCCGCCGACAGCAGCAGGATGTCGTCGTCCAGGATCGCCAGCGCCGGCAGGCCGATGCGGGCGATCTGCTGTAGCGCGATCGCGCCATCGGGCGCCATCATCGGGTCGTAGCCCTGTGCGGCCAGCGCGTTGCCCAGCAGCGACAGCCGCGTAGCATCGCCATCTACCAACAGGATGCGGCGACCTTCGCCGTCGTGGAACGTGGCGCCTTCCGGTGCGCTCCATTCCAGCGCCGCCGGAGCAGGCAGCCACAGCTCGAAGGTCGTGCCCTGACCCGCCGTACTCTCCACCTGGATGCGTCCCTGCACCGACTCGACGATGCGCTTGCACGACATCAACCCCAGGCCGGTGCCGCTGGACTTGGTGGTGAAGAACGGGGTGAACAGCTGCTGGCGGGTGGTCTCGTCCATGCCGCTGCCTTCGTCGGCCACGCGGATCACCACGTGGTCGCGCCCCTCCGCATCCGCCACGCGATGCGCCGACAAGGTGAGCGCACCGCCCTGCTCGGCCATCGCCTGGATGCCGTTGAGGCAGAGGTTGATCAGGCACTGCTGGAATTCGGTGTAGTTGCCTTCGATCTGCAGCCCGTCCTCGGGCGCTTCGATCGCCAGGCGCACGCGCTTGGTCAGCGAGCCTTGCATCAGCAACTGCACGGCCTGGAACAGCGCCGCCACTTCGATCCGCTCGCTCGCCTTGCGCGAACCGCGCACGAACGACAGCATCGAGTCGGCCATCTCGTGGCCGCGCTTGCCGCTCTCCGAGATCACCGCGCCCAGGCGCAGGATCTTCGGGTCGTTGCTGTAGGTGGACAGCAGGTCCGGCACGATCAGCAGCGGCTGCAGGATGTTGCGCAGGTCGTGGCTGAGCCCCGCGGCCAGCATCGCCAGGCAGTCCAGCCGCTGCGAGCGCATCAGTTCGCGTTCCGCGTACTCGCGCTCGCGCTCAAGGCGGGTTTCGCGGATAGCGCGCGCCACCGCCGACGGCAGGCGCACGGGACTGTGCTTGAGCACGTAGTCACTGGCGCCTTCCTGCAACGCCTTCACCGCCGCTTCCTCGCCGATGGTGCCGGAGAAGAACACAAAGGGCAGGCGCCCGTCGTGGGAGCGCACGATCTCAAGGGCTTGGTAGCCGGAGAAGCCCGGCAGTTCCATGTCCGAAATCACCAGGTCGAACGGATCGCCGCCCAGCGCCGCCGTCATGCTCGCGGCATCGTCGACGCGTTGGAACTCGGCATCGAGGCCGGCCTCCTGCAGCTGCTCGACCAGCAGTTCGGCATCGAGTTCGGAGTCCTCGACCAGGAGGATCCTCACGCGCCCCAGCGGTGTCCCGGTTCGCGGCATCGATCAGTCCCGTGCCGGCGTTTCGTTGATGACGGCCCAGAACGTACCCAGCGTCTTCACCGCCTGGAAGAACTGGTCGATGTCCACCGGCTTCACCACATAGGCGTTCACGCCCAGGTCCCAGCTGCGCGCCAGGTCGCTCTCTTCGCGCGAGGACGACAGGATCACCACCGGCAGGTGCTTGAGCTGCTCGTGGCTGCGGATGTTCTTCAGCACTTCCAGCCCGTCCATGCGCGGCATCTTGATGTCCAGCAGCAGCACCGACGGCAGGCCGGGCTCGCGGCCGGCATGGGCGCCACGGCGCAGCAGGTAGTCCAGCGCTTCCACGCCGTCCTCCACGTGCACGATGGGATTGGCCAGGTTGGCCTCGCGCAGCGCATCGATCGCCATTTCAGCGTCGGCCAGGCTGTCTTCGGCCAGCAGGATGGTGCGGATGTCGCTCATGCGTCGTGATCTCGAGAAGGCGCGGCGTCGAGCGCCGCGGGAAGGGAGAAGAAGAAGGTCGCGCCCTGGTCGGGCGCCGATTCGGCCCAGATGCGGCCGCCATGGCGGCCGAGCACGCGGCGCACACTGGCCAGGCCGATGCCGGTACCGGGGAAATCGCTGGCCTTATGCAGGCGCTGGAACACGCCGAACAGCTTGCCGGCGTAGGCCATGTCGAAGCCGGCGCCGTTGTCGCGCACGCTGAAGAGGTGGCTGCCGTCCGCCTGCAGGCGGTGTTCGACCTCGATCAGCGACGGCTCGCGCTGGCTGCTGTACTTCAGCGCGTTGCCCAGCAGGTTGCTCCACACCTGCCGCATCATGTTCTCGTCGGCCAGCACGATGGGCATCGGGCCGATGCGCCAGTCGACCCGCGCGGCGCGCCCTTCGCTGCCATCGCCGGCATCCAGCATGGCGCGCGCTTCGGCGACCAGCGACTGCATGTCCACCGCCTGCAGGCGCAGCGCGCTGCGGCCCAGGCGCGAATAGACCAACAGGTCGTCGATCAGCTGCGACATGCGGCGTGCGGAGCTGCCGATCACGTCGAGGTAGTGGCGGCTCTTGTCGTCCACCGCCTCGCCCAGGTGGCGCGACAACTTGTCCGAGAAGCCCGCGACATGGCGCAGCGGTGCGCGCAGGTCGTGCGAGACCGAGTAACTGAAGGCCTCCAGCTCGCGGTTCACTTCCGACACCTGTTCCACCTTGCCCTCCAGCTGGCGGTTCAGCGCGGCGATCTCCTGCTGGGCGGTCTTCTGCAGCGAGATGTCGCTGACGGTGACCAACACCGCATGGTCGTCCTTGTCGGGCAATGGCATCCGGCGCGCATTGATCAACACGGTGCGGCGCAGGCCGTCCACGGTCTCCTGCTGCAGTTCGTAGTCCCACAGCTCGCGGCCGCGCGCCAGCACGTCGTCCAGGCGCTTGCGCATCACCTTGTCGCTCCAGGCGTTCCCCAGGTCGTCGAGGCTGGCGACCGCCCGTCCCTTCTCGATGCCGTACAACTCGGCAAACGCCATGTTGTGCATCTGGATATGCTGCTCGCCATCCACCAGCACGATGGGTTCGCGCACCGTATCCAGCATCACCAGCGCGCGTTGGCTGGCCCGCACCGTCTCTTTTTCCGCGTTCAGCCGGCGGGCCACCTGCCGGCCCAACGACATCACCACCAGCACGATCAGCAGCAGCTGGGCCCCCAGCGCCGCCATCCGGATCCACTCCATGCGCCGACGTTGGTTGTCCGCATCGCGACTGCGTGCATCCAGCAGCGCGCGTTCGTCGGTCAGGATCTCGTTCAGCAGGCCCCGGATGGGGAAGCGTGTCGCCAACGGGGCCACCACCGATCCGCGATAGGCTTCCGGTGCCTCGAGCAACTGGTCGACCACTTCGATGCGTGCATCGACCAGCTCGCGTAAGCGTCCGACCCGCACCAACTGCTCGGGGTTGTCCGCCGTCAGTCGCGCCAGCGCTTCGAAACGTTCGGGCAGGGATCCCCTTCCCGTGGCCAATCGCTCGCGCGCCAGCGGATGATCGGCACCCAGTGCGATCAGCATCGCGGAACTTTCCATCTCGCGCACGTCCAAGGCCAGGCCCAGCACGGTGGCCTCGACTTCATGGGTGTGGACGACTTCGTCGGCGGCCTGCTGGGTTGAGCGTGCCAACTGCTGCAGCAGGATCACCGGGCCGACGACGATCAGCAGGATCACGAGCCCCAGCAGGGGCAAGCGCCACTTTCCCCACATAAGTCGGGCACGGTCGTCGTTCATGGTCCCCTGGCATCAGATGAACGCGCAGGCGACTCCGACAGCGCCCACGCGAAAGGTCCGAGGGATGCTAGCGCAGGATCGTCACATTGGGAATGAAGACGCCGCCGTTCAGGCTGGCGTTCAGGGAAGCGGCGCCACGCAGACGCGGTCGCGCCCTTCGCGCTTGGCTTCGTAAAGCGCCTGGTCGGCGCGGCGCATCAGTTCGCGCAGCGATTCGCCCTTCACGTGCGCGGCGACACCCGCGGACAGCGTCGCGACCACGCCGTCGTGCTCTTTGCCGAACTCGCGGCGCACGCGCTCGGCGAATGCCGACGCGGACAACGCGTCGTCGCCATCGAGCAATACCGCAAATTCTTCGCCGCCGATGCGCGCGGCGCAGCCTTCGTCGCCGCCGGTGCGGGCACGCATGATCGCGCCCAGACGCTGCAGCACCAGGTCGCCGCCGTCGTGTCCCAGGCGGTCGTTGATGTGTTTGAAGAAGTCGATGTCCAGCACCACCAGCGCGACCGGCACACCGGCCGCCGTGGCGCGTGCGTGCGCGGCGTCGGCGCGCTCGCTCCAGCCATTGCGGTTGAGCAGGCCGGTCAGCGCATCGGTATGCGCCTGCTCCACCAGGCGGCGGCGCATCTGCCAAGCCGACACTGCGAAGTCCGTGCGATAGCCTGCCAGCACCAGGCCGAAGCCAATGGTCGTCAGCGTGTACAGCCAGTAAAGCGCACTGCCGGTGCCCGGTGCGCCGTGCAGCACGATGCGCAGCTGCGCCATCACCACGATCAGCAACGCGAACGCCAGCAGCGACACTGGCCGCACCATCAGCGCCATCAGCGCCAGCGGCAGCAGCTGGAACAGGCCCGTGCGCAGCGCGAGCTGCCCGGTCGCGCCCGGCAGCGGCATGCTCATGAAGATGCCGGTCAGCAGCGTCGCCACCAGCGTGAGGATCAGGCGCTGCTGCCATTGGCTCAGGCGGGCCACGCCGGCGGCACAGCCGGCCACCACGCCAGCCACGATCAACTCCAGCCAGGCCGGGTAGCCGATCGTGGGCGTCAGGCCCACCACTTCGAAAGCGGCGATGATCGCCAGCAGCACGGCCCCACACAGCAGCACGCCGCTGACGATGGGGCGGGTCGCGCGCAGCTGCGCCTGGGTCAGGTCTTCGCGCTCGGCGGCATTCAGGCCGCGCGTGGAATCGCGCGCAAGCAGGCCCCGCAAGCTTCGCAGCATGCCGGGCGCCACCACGGGCGAAGCGGGAAGAGAGCGTGCGCGCATGCGCGATTCCTGGCCAATGTCACCCAGGCGGTGCAACTCCCGTGCCAGTGGGCTTGTGGCCGTCGCAGCAGGGTTTCGTCGGCGTCGGCGCCTCATCGGACGCGGCTCCGGGCCACGTCGGACTGACGCGCTGCGTCGTTTTCAGGCTCCCCGTGCCCCTCCCCCATGGCGAGCCCTAGCCGCCGAAGGCCGCGCGCATGCGCGCTTCGTCGGGCTGCTCGATGACCCCCTTCTCGGTGACGATGGCATCGATCAGGGACGCCGGGGTCACGTCGAACACCGGGTTCCAGGCCGGCACGCCCTCGGCCACGATGCGGGTGCCACCGATGCCCAGCAGCTCGGCCGGGTCGCGCTCCTCGATGTGGATCGCGTCGCCGTTCGGCGTGGCCATGTCCACCGTGGACGACGGCGCCACCACCATGAACTTCGCGCCGTGGTGGCGCGCAGCGATGGCCAGCTGATAGGTGCCGATCTTGTTGGCGGTGTCGCCGTTGGCGCAGATGCGGTCGGCGCCCACGATGACCCACTGCACGGCGCCGGTCTTCATCAGGTGGGCGGCGGCCGAGTCGGCGATCAGGGTGGCGGGGATGCCGTCCTGCAGCAGCTCCCAGGCGGTCAGGCGCGCGCCCTGCTGCCAGGGCCGGGTCTCGCCCGCGAACACCTTGCCGATCTTGCCCTGCGCCACGCCGGCGCGAATGACGCCCAGCGCGGTGCCGAAGCCGGCCGTGGCCAGCGAGCCCGTGTTGCAGTGGGTCAGCACGCCGCTGCCGGCGGGAATCAGCGCCGCGCCCAGTTCGCCCATGTAGCGGTTGGCGGCGAGGTCTTCTTCGGCAATGGCCAGCGCTTCGAGTTCGAGCACCCCGCGCCAGTCGCTGCCGGCGGTCTTCAACGCACCGCGCATGCGGGCCAGCGCCCAGGCCAGGTTGACGGCGGTGGGGCGCGCGGCGTTCAGACGCTGCAACGCGGGCTCCAGCTTCTCGGCCGCTTCGGCGGGCGTGGCCGCCATCACCTCGCGCGAGGCCAGCACCACGCCCCAGGCGGCGGCGATGCCGATCGCCGGCGCACCGCGCACGGCCAGGTCGTGGATGGCCGCGGCCACTTCGTCGCTGGTCGTGCAGCTCAGGTACTCCACCACGAAGGGGAGCTTGCGCTGGTCCAGCAGTTCCAGCGCGCTCCCGGTCCAGCGGATGGGGCGGATGCGGTCGTAGCGGGCGTAATCGATGGGGTCGGTCATGGGGCCATTGTACCGGCCCCCTCCCCGCCTCTCCTCACACCCGGGCGATCACCAGCTGCGGAACTCGGCCCGGCAGCCGTCGGTGACCCAAACGCCGCGGGCATCGCGGCCCCAGGTGCGGCCTTCGATGCAGGCGGCATTGGACAGCTGGCGGACCAGCTGCACGCCGCCACGGCCGTCCACGCCGCAGGTCCGGGTGCGCCCCTTCTCCGACTCGCAGCGGAAGGTCCGGCCGTAGACGTTGCCATAGCCGCCGTTGTTGTAGCCGCCATTGTTGTAACCACCGTTGTTGTAGCCGCCGTTGTTCCAGCCCCCGCCGTTCCAGCCGTTGCCACGGCCGTAGACCTCGAACTCGGCACGGCAGCCACGCGAGACCCAGATCGCGTTGCGGTCCTGGCCCCAGCTGTAGCCTTCGGCGCACTGCGCCTTGGACAGCTGACGGACCAGGCGCACATCACCACGACCGTTGATGGGACAGGTGCGCGAACGCCCATCGTTGGACTCGCAGCGGATGCGCTGGGCGTTACCCGCATAGCCACCGCGACCGCTGGCGAACTCGGCGCGGCAGCCGCGGTCGACCCACACGCCGTCGCGCGTGCGTCCCCAGGTGCGGCCTTCCTCGCAACGTGTCTTGGAAATCTGCCGCACCACCTGCACGCCGCCGCGGGTGTCCATGCGGCACTCGCGGTAACGGTTGTCGTTGGAGTCGCAGCGCACGATCTGGCCGTTACCGTAATAACGGTCGTCGTACTGCGGCGCCGCCTTGGCCGCGGCCGTGCCGAACAGGGCGACGGTGCCCAGTACCAGTGTCGCGATCAGGGAGCGTTCCATGGCGTGCGTCCTCGTGGGTGTTGGAACGCAATCTACGCAGCGATGATGAACGCGCGCCCACGTAATCGTTTGCAGGCGAACACGCACGCACGGCGTGTTTGGCTGGCTTTCAGGCGCGCGCGAAGTCGAACGCCACCACGTCGGCGATGCGCGGCGTATCGAGCATCGCCATCAGCAGGCGGTCCACGCCCAGCGCGACGCCCGCACACGCCGGCATGCCGTGCGCCAGCGCGTCCAGCAGCGCGGCGTCGATCGGCGGCGCGACATCACCCCGCGCCCGCCGCACGGCGACATCGCGCTCGAAGCGCGCCCGCTGCTCCACCGCGTCGGTGAGCTCGTGGTAGCCGTTGGCCAGCTCCAGCGCACCGAGGTACAGCTCGAACCGCTCCGCCACCGGCACGCCGTCGCGTTCCACCACGCGTGCCAGCGCGGACTGCGTGGCCGGATAGTCGTGCACCACGCGGATCTCGTCGCGGCCGAAGCCGGGCTGTAGCACGTGCGTCATCAGCAGGTCGAGCCAGTCGTCGCGGGTCAGGCCTTCGCCGTCGATGGCGATGCCGGCCGCGGCGTTGCGGATCACGTCCAGGTCGGCCGTCATCGGATCAAAGCCCAGCTGCTGCCGGTACAGATCGCGGAAGCTCACGCGCGACACGGTCGCCTCGCGACCGATCATCGACAGCGCCGCCTGCACCAGCGCCACCGTCTCGTCCATCAACGGTTCCAGCGTCCAGCCCACGCGGTACCACTCGAGCATGGTGAACTCCGGGTTGTGGCGCCCGCCCGCCTCGCCATCGCGGAATACCCGCCCCAGTTCGAAGCAATCGCCCACGCCGGCGGCGAGCAGTCGCTTCAGCGGGAACTCCGGTGAGGTGCGCAGCCAACGGGTGCGCGGCGCACCGTCGGTGCGACCGGAGAACGCCAGCGAGAACGATGCGATGTTCGCGTCGGTGTTGCCGGCGCGCGACATGATCGGCGTCTCGACTTCCAGCACATCGCGCGCGAAGAAGAACTCGCGGACGAGGCGGTTCACCCAGGCGCGCAGACGCAACGCGTCGCGCGACCCGGAGGGGGCCCATGCCTGGTCGATGACGCCGTCGGCCCAGGCCGGTCCCGGCCGCCAGCGACTCACGCACCGCTCCCGTGCTTCTCCAGGAACGCCAGCAACTGCGCTTCATCCCAGATCTCGATGCCCAGTTCCTGCGCCTTGGCCAACTTGGAACCGGCCGCTTCGCCGGCGACCACCAGGTGCGTCTTCTTCGACACGCTGCCCGCGACCTTGGCACCCAGCGCTTCTAGCTTCTCGCCGGCCTCGTCGCGGCTCATCGCGGCCAGGCCGCCGGTGAGCACCACGGTCTTGCCGTCGAGCGGGCCCGCGGACGCGGCGACGTCTTCGGGCGTGACCCGCAGCAGCTCTTCCAACGCGTCACCGCTGCGCGACAGCAGCTGCGCGTTGGCGTCGTCCTCCAGCCACGCGGCGAACGCGTTGGCCGAGTCGCTGGGCAGGCCGGCGGTGACGAAGTTGTGCACCGGCGCGTCCAGCAGCGCCTGCACCGACGGGAACGCGGAGGCCAGCTGCTCGGCGCGCACGCGGGTGACCTTGGGAATCTCCAGGTCCACCAACAGCGTGGCCAGGTCCAGGCCCGCGCGCAGCTTGCCCGATGGCGGACGCGTGTCGCCGATCACCACGCCGCGCGCCAGCAGGTCGTCGATGGCCTGCTGGTTGCCCGGCTGGTCGAGGAAGTGGCCCAGCGAACGCGCCACTTCGCCGCCGATGTCGGGCACGCGCTTGAACAGCGGCCACGGCAGGCGACGGATCAGCTGCAGGTCGCCGAACCACTGCGCCAGCGCCTTGGCCGTGCTCTCGCCCACGTGCTGGATGCCCAGCCCGAACAGGAAACGCTCCAGCGTGGTCTGCCGACTGCGGTCGATGGCCTCGATCAGGTTCTCGGCCCACTTCGTCGCCACCTTGCCGGCCTTGACGGTCTCGGGGGTGGTGCCGTCGCGTTCGTCCACGCGGCGTTTCATCTCGAGCAGGTCGTCCACGGTCAGCTTGTAGAGGTCGGCCACGTTCTGGACGAAGTCCAGGTCGCTGAGATCCTCGACGAAGCGCTCGCCCAGGCCTTCGATGTCCATCGCGCGGCGCGAGGCGAAATGGATGATCGATTCCTTGCGCTGCGCCGGGCAGGTCAGTTCGCCACTGCAACGCCAGACCGCTTCGCCTTCCTCGCGGACGATCTCCGAGCCGCATACGGGGCATTCGGTCGGCATCTGCCATGGCACGGTGTCGGCCGGGCGCCGCTCCGGCACCACGCCGACGACTTCCGGGATCACGTCGCCGGCGCGGCGCACGATCACCGTATCGCCGTTGCGCACATCCAGGCGCGCCACCTGGTCGGCGTTGTGCAGGGTGGCGCGGGTGACGGTCACCCCGCCGACGTGCACGGGCTGCATCAGCGCCCAGGGCGTCACCGCGCCGGTGCGGCCGACGTTGACCTCGATGGATTCCAGCACCGTCATCTGTTCCTGCGCCGGGAACTTGTGCGCGATCGCCCAGCGCGGCGCGCGCGAGACGAAGCCCATCTCGCGCTGCCCGTCGCCGTCGTCGAGCTTGTAGACCACGCCGTCGATGTCGAACGGCAGCCCATCGCGCGCCTCGCCGATACGGCGGTAGTAATCGAGCAGGCCGTCCACGCCTTCCACCACGTCGCTCAGGCTGCTGACCGGGAAGCCCCAGCCGCGCAGCTGCTTCAGCGTGGCCGAATGCGAATCCGGCAGCTCGCCGCCTTCGACCAACCCGGTGCCGTAGGCGAAGAACGCCAGCGGCCGCTGCGCGGTGATGCGTGGGTCCAACTGGCGCAGCGAGCCGGCGGCGCCGTTGCGCGGGTTCGCCAGCACCTTGCCGCCGTGCTTGCGCGCGTGTTCGTTGTACTTTTCGAAGTCGGCGCGCGGCATGTAGACCTCGCCGCGCACTTCCAGCACGGCGGGCCAGCCGGTGCCGCGCAGGGTCAAGGGAATGGCCTTGATGGTGCGCAGGTTGAGGGTGACGTCCTCGCCGGTGGCGCCGTCGCCCCGGGTCGCGCCCTGGACGAAGGTGCCGTTCTCGTAGCGCAGGCTGATGGCCAGGCCGTCGAGCTTGGGTTCGGCGGAGAACCGCAAGGCCGGGCGCTTGAGCTTGTCGGCGATGCGGCGGACGAAGTCCTGCACTTCCTCGTCGCTGAAGGCATTGCCCAACGACAGCATGGGGATGGCGTGGCGCACTTCGGCGAACTTGCCGGCCGGCGCGTTGCCCACGCGCTGGGTGGGCGAATCGGCGGTGATCAGCTCGGGGTGCGCGGCTTCCAGTTCGTCCAGGGCGCGCAGCAGGCGGTCGTACTCGGCGTCCGGGATGCTGGGTTCGTCGAGGACGTGGTAGCGGTAGTTGGCGTCCTCCAGCTGGCGGCGGAGGTCGGCGATACGGGCGGCTGGGGTCGGCGGCGTCATGTGTGAATTCTAAGGCCGCGGGCCGTGACGGGAGGTGCAAGCCGGGCGAGTCGAGGGCCGCCCCTGCCCTCCGTCGCGTGGCGTTGCCGAGTCCACGGTCGGGCGATGGCGCTGGGAGCCCCATCGATAGCGCTCGGAATCCCAACCGCAAGGCGCACCTGCCCCATCGATGGCCCTCGCAGAGCCATCAATGGCTCTCAACGCCCGAACGATGGGGCTCGGGAAGCCATCGATGGCATTCGGACTGTGATCTATCGGGCTGTTGTGCTCCATCGATCGCGCTCGGAAGGCGATCGATGGAACTCGGAATGTGATCGACCGAGCTCGGAGTGTGATCGATGGGGCTCTGAAAGCCATCGATGGGGCGCTTGTGCTCGATCGATGGGATTCCGAGCCCCGCGGATGGGGCTCCGAGCTCCATCGATGGAGCGCCGCGTGCCATCTCCCGCTAGAAATGTGAGAAGCGCGGCGCGTGGAACGCTCGATGTGGGCCAGGTCAGGCGTGGAACAGGTACAGGAGGTCCTGCGTCATGTCACAGGGTCGACCTAGCGGCGACGGTCACGGCATGCCCGCGCCCACCGTCATCCGCACCGGGATGCCCACCGGGTCGAACCCGTCCAGGCAATAGACGTTGATGCCGTAGTAGTCCGGCGTAACGCGCTTGCGGTGGAACGGGTAGATGCCGCACACCTTGCAGAAGTGGTGGTGCGCGGTATGGGTGTGGAACTGGTACTCGGCCAGCGCCTCCGTTCCCGCCAGCAGGCGGAACGCGCTCTCGTGCACCTTCACCATCAGCGCGTTCTTCTTGCGGCAGATGGAGCAGTCGCACTGCGTCAGCTCGGGAAAGTCGCTCTCGATCTCGAAGCGGATGGCGCCGCAATGGCAGCGGCCGGTGTAGGTCTGCAGGGGGCGCAATGACATGGGAGACGCGGTCCTGGCGGGATCAGCAGGCTAGACGACGATCGGTACTCAGGGCTTCTGAGCGTCCGCTCCGGCCGCCAGCGGCTGGAGGGATGCGGCAAGCAGGTGCCACGCGCGGCCACCCTTGTCGTCATACGTCCCCACGCCGCGCAGGTTGGCCCGGCTGACACGCAGGTAGTGGGTGTCGCCAGGGATGAAGGCCTTCAAGTCCCCCATGCCTTCCCAGGTCGTCATCGGCATCTCGATGCAACCGACGATGACCTCCAGCGGTTCGCCCTGCAGCCCCTCCGGTCCTTCCTGGACCATGTAGAGCGCGCGCGAGCCTGCATAGGTGATGCCACAGTGAGGCTGTCGCTCGACCAGGACCAGCCTTGCACGGACATAGGCCTCGCGCTCGACGCGGACCGCCTCCTGCCCGGTGGCGATGCCGGCGCTGGCCAACAGACTGATTCCGAACAGCAACGACAGGCTTCTCATGATCGCTCACTCCATTCCGCCAGATGCAGCAGAACCCCCGCCGGGTCCCAGACATACGTTACCAACGCACCATAGTCTTCGTGTTTGGGCGGCGCGACGCGGGCTTCACCGAACGCACCGCGGGCCAACACCGCGGCGACCTGCGTGTGGCACGCGGCGGCATCGGCCACGGCGATGTGCAGCATCGTGTTCTCCAGCCAGTCCTTCTGGTAGTAGCGCTGCAGGTAGAAACCGTGGCCGCCGTTCGTCATCAGGGCGAGCTGGTCGTCGAGGTAGTCCGTCGTCCAGCCGAGGGCTTCATAGAAAGCCCGTGAGACGTCGAAGTCCTTGCTGCCGATGAAGGGGCGGACGTCGGTGAGTTTCAGGTCGATCATCGGGAGGCATCATCCAGCGGGCAGGAAACGCGTGACCTTCTGCTTCAACAGGCGGACCAGCTCCGGGTCCATGTATTCGTACTCGTCCGGGATATCCAGGCATATCACGCGCGCACCCTTGAGGTGGGAACCGAACTTCGCCGACAGGCGGTTTCGATGCGCCTTCTCCATCACGAAGACAATATCCGCCCACGCCAGCAACTCGGGCGAAACCGGAACTTCGGCGTCGTTACCCAACCCTGCAGACGCGGTCTCGACATCCGGCCAATCGGCGAACACCTGCTCCGCCGTCGGGCTGCGCAGGCGGTTCTGGGTGCAGATAAAGAGGACGTTGCGGGGCATGGACGCAGTGTGCGGGATCGCGAGGGGGTGGGCCAAGGCCCCGCCGTCGGCTCAATCCCCGGCGATGATCATGAACAACACGCCCAGCAGGAAAGGCACCATCAGCAGCAGCCCAAGGAAATTCGCATTGCAGAGGTACCGGTTGATCCACCGCTTCCTCTCCTCGCTGCTGAGGCTTCGCCGATATGCCCGCATCTCCTCGTGCGGCCACTTGGTCCACAGGAACGAGAACCTCGGCGATTCATCGACCACGAGCGCCTTGTCGGCGATCCGAACCTTCACGACGAAGAAGAAGAGCAGCCAGAAAACAAGGTGGTGTACGAACCCGGCGATGAAGAATGCTGGCAGCAGGATGGTAAGTGTTTGCAAGCTGATGTCCCCTGGCCCTATCGCAGGATCTTCTGCATCGCCTTCCCTTTCGCCAACTCGTCCACCAGCTTGTCGAGGTAGCGGATCTTCTGCATCAACGGATCTTCAACCTCTTCCACCCGCACGCCGCAGACCACGCCGGTGATCAGCGATGCGTGGGGATGCAGGCGGGGGGCTTCGGCGAAGAAGGTCTGGAAATCCGTCTTCGCCTCGATCTGCCGCGCCAGCCCGACCGCGTCGTATCCCGTCAGCCAGCCGATGACCTCGTCGACCTCGGCCTTCGTACGCCCCTTGCGCTCGGCCTTCTGCACGTAGAGCGGATACACGCTGGCGAAGGAGGTGGTGAAGATGCGGTGGGTGGTCATCGTCATTCCTGCTGCGACGCTGGGATGGGTGAGTAGCCGTAGGACGGGTTGAGCCGGAGGCGATACCCATCGTGAGCCGTCCTTGCCGTCGGCGATGGGTATCGCTTTGCTCAACCCATCCTACGTATTTCACTTGTCCTGCGGCTTCACGAAATCCATGTCGGTTTCATGTCGACCAAGCGCCAGGCGCCCTCCTCGAGACGGAGCGTGGACCGCCAGCCGGCACCGCAATGTGGACCGCAATGGATTCCGAAATCGACGGTGGCGGACAGGCCCTGCGCGTCCCGTCGGTACAGCGGCATCTCCAGTGACATCCAGGCGGTCAGCCCGGGATAGGCCTGCTGGAGGCACGGCAGGGGCGAGTGCTGACGCTCACGCACCATTTGGCTCGAGCAACGATCAAGGTCTGCGCGGAACTTGGCTTGCGCTTCCTTTCGCACGGACGGACATCCCCAGTCCTCAGGCAACACCAGCAGGCCGAGCTCCCGCCGCCCGTCCATCCGGTCCTTCGGGGGAGACGCCGCGATCAGGAATTCGCCTTCCATGCGACAGCGGTCATTCAACGCCAGTCGCAGCACGGTGGCATCGTGCTCGGCCGCGAACGCGCGCGTGAGCACGAAGGGCGGGATGTCCTCCGGTGGCGGCGGCAGCACGGGCGGCCTTTCCTGCAACAACGGAAGCGCCAGCGCAGCGGCCGCCAGACCGAGCAGAACCCCCATCCATGTAGCGACCCGCTTGCGTGTCATCGCCCGCCCCCCAGAATCACGTGCCATTGCCGGCATCCTCGCGCCGGTGAACCCGCTATGGGTCGTCCGCGCTGCGCCAAACGCCGCGCTTTTCTTCCTGCTTACTGCTGACGACCGTCTTCCACGGTCGTGACGAGCCTGACGCCGGTCGCGAGGTCCGCTTGCGACGCCCCTGATGCGGGAACGAACCTTAGCGTGTTGAGCAACACGCGGTCTTCCGTCTGGAACGAAACCCCGAGCGTCACGCCGTCCGGTTCACTCCCGGCCACCCAGACATCACCGGTGACGGCTGTCTCCGGCGACGCTTCAAGCGTGTCCGCGATGTGCGTCGCCGGGAAGGCGATCGGCGTCTGCCGTGCCGTGCCAGACGCGCGCGGCGCCCTGCATAGCGGCAGGCGCGTTTCCAGCAGGCGAGTTGCATCCGTATGGATTTCGATGCGGAGGATCGTGGGCTGGGCGCAATCGCTCCGCCATTGCCAGACGTCCTGGATACCGCTGTTTCCTGCGATCCCCAGCGGAGAGACCAAGCTCACCGCCATCGCGAGCAACGACCGTCGGCACCACCGACGGTGCCCATGACGGTTGCTGCCGGCTGCTACCACCGCGGCGCCTTCGTCAGCGGCGGTGCTTCGTGCTGGCGGTCGTAGGCGCGCAGTTCTTCGCGGATGTGCTGGATGCGCTGGCGGCCGAGGGTGTTGCGGCTGTCGTCGAGGACCACGCCGCCCAGCAGTTCGGCCATGCGCTCGACGTTGGGCAACATCTTCTCCCAGGCCTCCAGCGCGGTCATCGGCGCCGGCAGGGTCAGGAAGAACGCGATGGCCGGGGTTTCCAGTTCGCGGATGTGGGCCATGTCGAAGCTGCCCGGCTGCATGATGTTGGCCATGCTGAAGACCGGGCCGCGCTCGGGGTGGCCTTCCACCAGGCGGTGGAACACGTTCATGTGACCGAAGGTCAGGCCGGTCTTCTCGGCGGCGACCACGATGTCTTCGCCACGCAGCACATGCCCGGCCTTGGCCGCGACGTAGAGCGAAACGATCTTGTCGAAATCCTGGCTGGGGCGTTTGCCCAGGTCGCTTTCCACCCCGGCGACCGGCGTGCCGCCGGCCAGGCCGAGCTGCGGCTGGCTGACGCGTTCGCCGCTGTAGTCCTGCACCTGCTCGCTGGTGTCGTCGCCGGCGATGCTCGGTTCGACGCGCGCGGTGTCGCGCTCGGTGGTTTCGATGCGGCGGCCCTGGCTGGGCTTCTTGGGACGTCCGAACAGGAAGATCGCCGCCAGCAGCAGGACGCCGGCGACGAGGATTCCGATACGAAGCATGGCCATGTCGGACACAGGGGATTCTCCGGCAGGTTGGGATCGATCAGGGTCAGGCGGCGCCAGCCAGGCGGGCGGCCTCTTCCAGGTCCACCGACACCAGGCGGCTGACACCGGGTTCCCGCATGGTAACGCCACTGAGCTGGTGTGCGGCCTCCATCGTGGCCTTGTTGTGGGACACGAACAGGAACTGCACCTTCTCGCTCATCTCCTTCACCATGTTGGTGAAGCGGCCCACGTTGGCCTCGTCCAGCGGCGCGTCCACCTCGTCCAGCAGGCAGAACGGCGCGGGATTGAGCTGGAAGATGGCGAACACCAGGGCCACCGCGGTCATCGCCTTCTCGCCGCCGGACAGCAGCGAGATGTTGGACACGCGCTTGCCCGGCGGGCGCGCCATGATGGACACGCCGGTATCCAGCAGGTCCTCGCCGGTCAGTTCCAGGTAGGCGTGGCCGCCGCCGAACAGGCGCGGATACAGCTGCTGCACGCCGGCGTTGACGCGGTCGAAGGTGTCCTTGAAGCGGCCACGGGTCTCGCGGTCGATCTTGCGGATGGCCTCTTCCAGCGTTTCCAGCGCGCTGGTGAGGTCGGCGTTCTGGGCTTCCAGGTACTCGGAGCGCTGGCTGGCTTCGCCGTACTCGTGGATGGCGGCCAGGTTGACCGGCTCCAGGCGGCGCATGCGGCCGTCGATCTGGGTGACGGCCTGCTCCCACTCGCGGATGTCGGCGACCTCCGGCAGCGTGTTGACCACGTCTTCCAGCACGAAGCCGCCGGCCACGACCGCTTCGGACAGCTGCTCGGCCTTCAGCGCGAGCGCCTGCTGGTCCAGCTTGCGCTGCGAGATGCGTTCGCGCTGGGCCAGCGCCTGCTCGTCGCGCTGCTGGCGGGTCTGTTCGTACTGGCGTAGCTCGTTGTCGATGCCGTCCAGCAGCGCGCGCGCCTCGGCCAGCTGGCGGTCGGCGGTGACGCGGTGCTCGAGCGCGGCCTGGCGCTGGGCATCCAGTTCCTGCACCGGCGAATCGCCTTCGTTCAACTGCAGGGTGAGTTCTTCCAGGCGCGAATCCAGCTGGCCGCGCTGGCCGCCCATGCGGTCCAGGGCCTGGCTCAGCGAGACGATCTGGGCGCGCTGCGATTCCAGCGTCAGCGCCAGGGCGTGGGCGGTGTCGCGCGAGGTGCGGGCGGCTTCGCGGGCCTGGTCGCGGGCGTCGACGCGTTCGCGACGCTCGCCTTCCAGCGCCTGCCGGGCGGACTCCAGATCGCCCATGCGGTCGACGGCGTCTTCCAGCTTGGTGCGGGCTTCGCGCGCCTGCTCGCGGCTGGCGTCCAGGGTTTCGACGAGCTGGGCGATCTCGCCGTCGATGCGTTCGATGCGGGTCCGGGTGGCGTCGACGCGACCCTGCTGGCTCTGCAGCTGGCCGGCCAGTTCGGATACGCCGCGATGGGCGACGTACAGCGTGCGCTGGGCGTCTTCGCGCTGTTGTTCGGCGGCCAGCAGCTGGTCGCGCAGGTTGGCCAGACGCTCTTCCAGTTCGGCTTCGCGTGCCTGCAGCGTTTCGATCTCGCCGCGCAGCGACTGGATCTCGCGCTCGCGCAGCAATGCGCCCTGCTTGGCCGCACCGGAACGCAGCACGCGCACCCAACCGCTGCCCAGGCGCTCGCCGTTGCGGGTGATGACGGAATCGCCGTCGGCGAGCTGCGCCTGCAGGCGACGCGCCTCGGCCAGATCGTCGGCGACATGCAGGCGGGCCAGCAGCCGGCGGATGGCGGCCGGGCCCTGCACTTTGGCGGCCAGCGAGGTGGGCGCGAAGGCGACCTCACCCGCTTCGCCCGACACCAGCGCGATGCGGCCTTCGCCGAGTTCGCCCAGCGCGTCGACCAGGGATTCGGGGGCATCGACCAGCACGCCTTCGATCAACTGGCCCAGCGCGCCTTCGACGGCGTTCTCCCAGCCCGGCTCGACCGTGAGCTTCTCGCCCACGCGCGCGGCGCTGTCCAGGCCGCGCGCCTGCAGCCAGCTCATCGCCGCGCCCTGCTCCTGGCCGAGCGCGGCGTGCTGCAGCGTCTCCAGCGAGGCCAGGCGGCCGCGGGCTTCCTGCGCGCGCTTGCGCAGGTCGGACAATTCGGTCTGCGTGCCTCGCTGCTGTTCCTGCACGTCGGCAGCGCCCTGCTTGCGCGCCTCGACCTGCTCGGTCAGCGTCTCCAGCGATTCCTTCTGGGTGTCGTGCTGCAGCTGCAGCTGTTCGAACGCGCTGGCCAGCGCGTCCAGGTCCAGCCCGGTGCGTTCGCCGGCCAGCGCCTCACGACGACGCTCGGCTTCGAAGGCCTGGCGGTCGAGGTAGTCGACGCGCGTGCGTTCCACATCGCCGGCGCGCGAGGCGTCGGCGGTGTCGCGACTGTGGGTTTCCCAGCGCTGCTGCCAGTCGGCCAGCGCGGTTTCCGCCTCGCGCAGGGCATCCTGGCGCATGACGTCTTCCTCGCGCAGCTGCTCCAGCTGCGGTTCGGCATCGGCGACGGACTCGCGCAGCACCGACAGGCGGGTCTCGTCGCCGCTGATGTGCTGGCCGAGTTCCTGCAAGGCGTTGTGGGCTTCGTCGCGCGCGCGCTTCAGGCGTTCGGCCAGTTCGCGCTGGTGCTGGATCTGCTGTTCGACGCGGGCCAGCGTGCTGCCGACCTGGTAGACCTCGCCCTGCGCCTTGTTGAGGCCGTCGGCGGCTTCTTCGCGACGCACGCGGTCGGTTTCCAGCAGGCGCTCGGCCTCGCGTTGTTCGGCGATCAGCTGCTGCAGCTTGGTCTCTTCCTGGCTCAGCTTCTCGCGCAGGCCCTGCAGCCGGCCGTCCAGCCCGCGGTACTCCAGCGCCTTCCACTCGGCGTCCTTGATGCGGCGCTCTTCCTGCAACGCCTTGTACTGCTCGGCCTGCTTGGCCTGGCGCTTGAGGTGCTCAAGCTGCTTGCCGATCTCTTCGCGCAGGTCGTTGAGGCGGTCCAGGTTCTCGCGGGTGTGGCGGATGCGGGTCTCGGTTTCCTTGCGACGCTCCTTGTACTTGGAGATGCCGGCGGCCTCTTCCAGGTAGATGCGCAGGTCCTCCGGGCGCGCTTCGATGATCTGGCTGATCATGCCCTGCTCGATGATCGAGTAGCTGCGCGGGCCCAGGCCGGTACCGAGGAACAGGTCGGTGATGTCGCGGCGGCGGCACTTGGTGCCGTTGAGGTAGTAGTTGCTCTGGCCGTCGCGGCTGACCTGGCGCTTGACCGAGATTTCGTTGAACGCCGCGAACTCGCCGCTGATGGCGTGGTCGCTGTTGTCGAAGATCAGCTCCACCGTCGCCTGGCTGACCGGCTTGCGCGCGGAGCTGCCGGAAAAAATCACGTCGGTCAGCGAGTCGCCGCGCAGGCGGCTGGCCGAGCTCTCGCCCATCACCCAGCGCACGGCGTCGATGATGTTCGACTTGCCGCAGCCGTTCGGCCCGACCACGCCGGTCATGTTGGTCGGCAGGTGGAGCACGGTGGGATCGACGAACGACTTGAAACCGGACAGCTTGATGGTGGAAAGGCGCATGCGGCGGTGTCTTCCGGGCACCGCGACCGGACCGGGCCGGCGCGCTGCCGCAAGTGTGTAATGGGATCAGCTTTGATTGCCAATCTATTGATTTGTATGGCAATCCGATGCACCCAACGGCGCACCAACCGATGAGTATAGCGGCCCCCGCCACGCTGTGCCCGGGCCTCCCGACGCCGTACGCCGCCCCCGCCGCAAAGTACGGGAAACCCCCGCGCCTGTTAGCATCGCAGGCCGCTCCACCCCTCCCCCTCTCCCACAGCAACGGCCCACATTCCGTGTCTCTTTTTTCATCCGTCGAACTGGTGCCCGGCGACCCCATCCTGGGGCTGACCGAGGCTTTCAACGCCGATTCCCGTACCCAGAAGGTCAACCTGGGCGTCGGCATCTACTACGACGAACAGGGCCGCATTCCCCTGCTCGATTGCGTGCGCCAGGTGGAACAGGCGCTGGCCGCCGCCGCCAAACCGCGCGGCTACCTGCCGATCGACGGCCTGGCCGCGTACGACGCCGCGACCCGTGAGTTGGTGTTCGGGAAAGCGTCGGCCCTCGTGGCCGCCGGCCGCGTGGCCACCACCCAGACCGTCGGCGGCAGCGGTGCGCTGCGCGTCGGCGCGGACCTGCTGAAGAAGCTGCTGCCGCACGCCACCGTGGCGATCAGCAACCCCAGCTGGGAGAACCACCGCGCGGTGTTCGGCGCCGCCGGCTTCGACATCGTCGACTACACCTATTTCGACGCCGCCACCCACGGCCTGGATTTCACCGGCCTGCTCGCCGACCTGGGCAAGCTCGCGCCCGGCACCGTCGTGCTGCTGCATGCGTGCTGCCATAACCCCACCGGTGCCGACCTGACGGTCGAGCAGTGGAAGCAGGTCGCGGGCGTCCTGAAGGAGCGCGGCCTGTTCCCCTTCATCGACATGGCCTACCAGGGCTTCGACAAGGGCATCGCCGAGGATGGCGCGGCCGTGCGGATCATCGCCGAGGCCGGCATCGACAGCTTCGTGGTCGCCAACTCCTATTCCAAGTCGTTCTCGCTGTACGGCGAGCGCGTCGGCGCGCTGTCCGTGGTGGCCCCGGATGCCACCGCCGCCAAGGCGGTGCAGTCGCAGGTCAAGCGCATCATCCGGACGATCTACTCCAGCCCTTCCACGCACGGCGCCGCGCTGGTGGCCGGCGTGCTGGCCAGCCCGGAGCTGCGTGCGCTGTGGGAAATCGAATTGGGCAGCATGCGCGAGCGCATCCACGCCCTGCGTGCCGGCCTGGTCGACAAGCTGGCGGCGCTCGGTGCACCGGAATTCGCTTTCATCCAGCAGCAGGCGGGCATGTTCTCGTACTCCGGGCTGGGCAAGCCGCAGGTGGACCGCCTGCGCGACGAGTTCGGCATCTACGCCGTCGGCACGGGCCGCATCTGCGTGGCGGCGTTGAACCAGCAGAACCTGGACTACGTGGCACAGGCCGTCCACACCGTCAGCCGCGGCTGACGAAAGACGCCAACGCAACGAAAAAGGGAGGCTTCGGCCTCCCTTTTCTTCACCCCAACCGCAACCCGCTGTCCGGGTCGAAGAAATGCGGCACGGCGTTCTCGACGGTCACCCGCAACACGTGGCCCGGTTCGGGCAGGTGTTGCGGCGGCATGCGCGCGACCAACGCGTGCCCGGCATAGGACAGATTGACGAAGACCTCATTGCCCACCGGTTCGATCAACTCGACCTGCGCCTCGAACGCCGGCTTGCCGATGCCCGCCGGCTGCAGGTGTTCCGGACGCAGGCCCATCGCCACGCGGCGGCCGAGCCAGGCATCGGCGACCACCGTGGGCGCCAGCGGCAGCGTTGCGCCGTCGTCGAGCACCAGGCGCAGGCCGTCCTCATGCCGCAGCGTGCCTTGCACGACGTTCATCGCGGGACTGCCAAGGAAGCCGGCGACGAACAGGTTCGCCGGCCGTTCGTACAGCGCCATCGGCGTATCGATCTGCTGGATCTCGCCGTCCTTCAGCACCACGATGCGCTGGCCGAGCGTCATCGCCTCGACCTGGTCGTGGGTTACGTAGACCATCGTCGCGCCGAGCTGGCGATGCAGGCGACCGATCTCGGTCCGCACGGAATGGCGCAGCTTGGCATCGAGGTTGGACAGCGGCTCGTCCAGCAGGAACACCGACGGTTCGCGCACCAGAGCACGCCCGAGCGCCACGCGCTGGCGCTGTCCACCGGACATCTCGCGCGGCAGCTTGCCCAGCATGTGGGTCATGCCCAGCGTGTCGGCCGCGGCGTTGACGCGGCGGTCGATCTCGGCGCGCGGCACGCCGCGCAGCTTCAGCCCGAATGCGAGGTTCTCGGCCACGGTCATGTGCGGGTACAACGCGTAGCTCTGGAACACCATCGCGATGTCGCGATCCTTCGGCGCCATGTCGTTCACCCGGCGACCGCCGATCAGCAGGTTGCCGTCGGTGATGTCTTCCAGGCCGGCGATCATCCGCAACAGCGTGGACTTGCCGCAGCCGGACGGCCCCACCAGCACCATGAGCTCGCCGTCGGCGATCTCGAAACTGGCCCCGTGCACGGCCACCTGGCCGTTGTCGTACACCTTGCGCACGCGGTCGAGTTGGACACTGGCCATCACTGCTCCGGTCGGGCATCGCCCGTCTGCTGGGTTGCCGCCGCCGGGCCCCTCCCGGTCGCAGCCGCCACCCTCGCGGGCGACGTGTCGCTTCCCGTTCCGTGGGCGGGGAAGTTGCGCTATTCTGCCATGTAACCGTTTTCACGGCGCAAGCGGCCCCGGTGCCGATGTCCTGAAGTCTCCACCGCACATCCTGTCGCCCATGCGTCCAACCGTCTCCCGTTCGCCCGCATCTGCACCGGCCTATGCCGGAATCGCGAATACGTATACGCATGGCGCATACGCGGGAATGGCGACATCCCCGTGGCGCGGGTGCGCGCTATCATGCGCCGCCCACGCGTCGTGGGCTCTCCACGGCAACACAGGATCGACCAGGCGAATGCAGCGGATCAGTCTCGGAAGCCACACTGCAGCGAACAGGATGTTTTCCGCATGAGCCACGCCGACCGCGTCCTCCTCGCCGATATCGGCGGCACCAATGCGCGCTTCGCGCTGGCCGACGTCGCCTCCTCCGTCCCGTTGCTGGACGACAGCGTGCGTGAGTTCGTGGTGGCCGACTTTCCGTCGCTCGCGGACGCCGCCCTGCACTACCTGGACGAAACCGGCGCCACTGCCCAGAACGGCGTGTTCGCTGTGGCCGGCCGCGTCGATGGCGACGAGGCCCGCATCACCAACCACCCGTGGGTGATCTCGGTAAATCGCACGCGCCAGGCGCTCGGGTTCCAGGGCCTGAAGCTGGTCAACGATTTCGCCGCGCAGGCGATGGCGGTGTCGCTGCTGACGCCGCGCGACGTGGTCGCCATCGGCGGCACGCAGTGGACACCCGCGACGCTGTCGGTGCCGCGCACCTATGCCGTGATCGGCCCGGGCACCGGCCTGGGCGTGGCCGCGCTGGTGATTCGCGATGGCCGCGCGTATCCGCTGGAAACCGAAGGCGGACACGTCAGCTTCCCGCCCGGTACGCCGGAAGAGATCCGCATCCTCGAAATCCTCTCCGCCCAGTTCGGCCGCGTGTCGAACGAGCGCCTGATCTGCGGCCCCGGCCTGGTCAACCTGTATCGCGCGCTGAGCGAGATCGCCGGCGAAGATCCGGGCGGTCCGCTGGAACCGAAAGACGTCACCGCGCGTGCCGCCGCCGGCGATCCGCGCTGCGTGCGCACGCTGGATGTGTTCTGCGCGGTGTTCGGCGCGATCGCGGGCGATCTGGTGCTCACCACCGGCGCCTGGGATGGCGTGTTCCTCACCGGTGGCCTGGTGCCGAAGCTGCTGTCGTCGCTGCAGCACTCCGGCTTCCGCCAGCGCTTCGAACACAAGGGTCGTTTCTCGCCGGCGATGGCGCGCGTGCCCACGTTGGCGAACGTGCATCCGCGCCCCGGATTGCTGGGTGCGGCGGCTTATGCGGTCGAACTGTTCGGTTCGAAGACCGCCACGCACGCCTGACCGTTTTGCGCAGATGCGCGCTGCAACGCAACACGCTGCGCGCCGCACACCACCGACTGGTCTGGCTTTGGTCACTTTCGCGCCTGCAACAAAGGCAGTAGAAAGCAGCATGCCGTCGCCGTCCCACGCCGCCCTTCCGCTCCGCACGCCGGAGTCGCGCGAAGGGTGCGCCTCACGGCCCTCTTCCGCCACGCCATGCAGAATGCCTACGTCTGCAGCCTAGCCCTACGCCCATGAGCCTGCACCCCCGCATCCAGGAAGTCACCGAACGCATCCGCCAGCGCAGCGCCCCGTTGCGCCGCGCCTACCTCGACGGCATCGACGCCGCGCACCGCGGAGGCCCGCAGCGCGAACGCCTGAGCTGCGGCAACCTCGCGCACGCCTTCGCCGCGTGCGGCCCGACCGACAAGGGCCGCCTGCGCGCGGATGCCACGCCCAACCTCGGCATCATCAACGCCTACAACGACATGCTGTCGGCGCACCAGCCGTTCGAGCACTACCCGGAGATCATCCGCCAGGTGGCGCGCGATCTCGGCGGCACCGCGCAGGTCGCCGGCGGCGTGCCGGCGATGTGCGACGGCGTGACCCAGGGCCGTCCCGGCATGGAACTGTCGCTGTTCTCGCGCGATGTGATCGCGCAGGCCACGGCGATCTCGCTCAGCCACGACATGTTCGATTCGGCGCTCTACCTGGGCGTGTGCGACAAGATCGTCCCCGGCCTGCTGATCGGCGCGTTGGCGTTCGGCCACCTGCCCGCGGTGTTCGTGCCGGCCGGTCCGATGTCCCCTGGCATTCCGAACAAGGAGAAAGCCGCGGTCCGCGAACGCTACGCCGCCGGCCAGGCGACGCGCGAAGAACTGCTGGAAGCCGAGGCCGCGAGCTACCACGCCGCCGGCACCTGCACGTTCTACGGCACCGCGAATTCCAACCAGGTGCTGCTGGAAGCGATGGGCCTGCAGCTGCCGGGCACCTCGTTCGTCAATCCCGACCAGCCGCTGCGCGACGTACTGACGCGCGCCGCCGCCGAGCGCGCGCTGCGCATCACGGCGCTGGGCGACGACTACCGTCCGATCGGCCGCCTCATCGACGAGCGCGCCATCGTCAACGCGATGGCCGCGCTGATGGCCACCGGCGGTTCCACCAACCACACGATCCACTGGATCGCCGTCGCGCGTTCGGCGGGCGTGGTGCTGACGTGGGACGACATGGACGTGATCGCCCAGACCGTGCCGCTGCTGGCACGCGTGTACCCCAACGGCGAAGCCGACGTGAACCGCTTCGCTGCCGCCGGCGGTACCCAGTTCGTGTTCCGCGAACTGCTGGACGCCGGTCTGATGCACGACCTGCCGACGATCGTGCCGGGCGGCATGCGCGCGTTCTGCGACGAGCCGCGCCTGCAGGACGGCGGCCTCGCCTACGCACCGGGCATCGCCCAGAGCGCGGACGAAGACGTGGTGCGTCCGGTGGCGCGCGCGTTCGAAGCGCAAGGCGGCCTGCGCCTGCTGCGCGGCAACCTCGGCCGCTCGCTGATCAAGACGTCGGCGGTGAAGCCGGAGTACCGCTTCATCGAAGCGCCCGCCGTCGTCGTCGACGATCCGCGCGCGCTCAACAAGCTGCACGCCGCCGGCGCGTTGCCGCAGGATTTCGTCGCCGTCGTCCGCTACCAGGGACCGCGCGCCAACGGCATGCCGGAACTGCATTCGCTCGCCCCCTTGCTGGGCCTGCTGCAGAACCAGGGCCGCCGTGTCGCGCTGGTCACCGACGGTCGTCTGTCCGGCGCTTCCGGCAAGATTCCGGCCGCCATCCACCTGACCCCGGAAGCCGCGCGCGGTGGCCCGCTCGCGAAGCTGCGCGAAGGCGACATCCTGCGCCTGGATGCCGAGGCCGGCACGCTGGAAGCGCTCGTCGACGCCGACGAGTGGGCCGCGCGTGAGCTGGCGCCCAACACCACGCCGGCTGGCCTCGACCTGGGCCGCAACCTGTTCGCGGTGAACCGCGATGTCGTTACCTCCGCCGATCGCGGCGGCATGTCCATCTCCTGCGGCCTGCCGTTCCACGATGGCACCTGGGAGTACGACGCGGAATACGAACTCGGCGACACCGCGCTGGCGGCCGAAGCCCCGCACGAAGCCAAGGACGCCTGAGCGTCCTCATCCTCCACCGACTGCACACACCATGACCATCGAAGCCCGCCAGCAGAAAGCCGCCTCCCTCCTCCACGCTGCCGGCATCCTGCCGGTCGTCACCGTGCACACGTTGGATGAGGCACGTCGCGTGTCGGAGGCCCTGCTCAAGGGCGGCCTGCCGGCGATCGAACTGACGCTGCGCACCCCGGTGGCGATGGAAGCGCTGGCGATGCTGAAGAAGGAGCTGCCGGACATCGTGATCGGCGCCGGTACGGTGCTGACCACGGAGCAGATGAAGCAATCCATCGATGCGGGTGCCGACTTCCTGGTCACGCCCGGCACGCCGCCGGCGCTGGCCGATGCGCTGGCCGCCGCCGACATTCCGGTGGTGCCCGGCGCCGCCACACCGACCGAACTGCTGGCGCTGATGGCGCGCGGCTTCCGCGTCTGCAAGCTGTTCCCGGCCACCGCGGTCGGCGGCCTGGCGATGCTCAAGGGCCTGGCCGGCCCGCTGTCGGAGCTGAAGATCTGCCCCACCGGTGGCATCACCGAAGACACCGCGGCCGACTACCTGTCGCAGCCGAACGTGGTCTGCATCGGCGGTTCGTGGATGGTACCGAAGGGCTGGCTGGACAACGGCGAGTGGGACAAGGTCACAGAGAGCTCGGCGAAAGCCGCCGGTATCGTGCAGCGCGTTCGCGGCTGACGATCTTTGTAGGAGCGACGTAAGTCGCGACCGCGAGAGCGAGCCGTCCTGGCATCGGGGTGCCGGCGGCTTTCCCATGCCGATGAAACAGTTCTGCGTGGTCTGGAGTTACGGGACGCTGTCGTCGTACGGTCGCGACTCACGTCGCTCCTACAGTGGATCACCGGTGCGAACAGTCGCTACCAGGCTCTGTCGCCGCCATCCCATTGCCAGCACGACATACCAGCCGACCATCAGCAGGCCGAGCCACCATTCGAAGACGTTCTCCCAGCGATCCTTCGCTGACGCGTCCACAACGACCAGCCCCGCCACGACATTCGCGATGCCCAACCCCAGCATCGCGGCGGCGATCCACGACATCCACGTGATGACACGGGTCGGCAACGCATCCGTCCGCGACGCACGACGCATCAGCGCCAGCTGCGCGAGATAGCCGAAGCCGAAGTAGACCACCACGCCGTAGCGGCGCAGGAAGCGGTAGGTCTCGCCATCGGTGCCGAGGAAGGTCGCGTAGACCGCAAGCGCGATGGCCGACACCACGCCCAGCACGACCATCCCGCGGCCGCCGCGCAACCAACGGTGCGCCAGCAGCCAGACCAGCGCATGCAGCACCGCGCAAGGCATCACCAGCAACCGGAAGAGATGGTTCCCCACGCCATGGCGTGCCGCCCGGCTGATCGAGACGCAGCCCTCCAGATACGGCACGCAGGCCGGCACGTGACCCGCGTGGATCGACAGCAAGTAAGCCGCATGCGCCGCGATGAGGAACAGCAGCGCGATCAGCAGCGGCAGCGGCCAGAGCGGGATGCGGGCGTCATCGGCAGGCATGGCAGCAGGCGCGGTCGGGAGCCGCGCCTACTCTATCGCCAACCCCTACCGTTCAGCGTGTGCGGATGCTGACCTTGGCCGGCAACGTCGTGATGCGCAGCTCGCCGTTCGTCCATTGCGCGGGCTTGCCGTTGATGCGGGTCTCGCCCGGCTCGCCTGCGTAGGGCCATGGCAGCACCAGGCCACCGCTGGGCAGCGTCATGCCCGCCTTCACGTCCAGCTGGAGTCGTCCATCGGCATTGCGCAGCTGGTAACCCAGCACGCCGTCGGGCGTGCGCAGACCATCGATCGCGATGCCCTGGCCATCGAGCCACGCCGCCGGCACGCCCGCTGCCAACACCAGGCTGTCGTCGACCTCACGGGTGTACGCGAACATGTCCAGCGCCGAGCGCACGAAATCCGAGGCGACCCAGGCGTGCGGAAGATCGCCGACGAAGAACGGCTTGCGCGGCGTGCGCGAGACGACCTCCGCCCACTGGTTCCAGGGCTGCGGTGCGCGATCCTTGAAGAAGAAGTCCAGTACCTCCCACGCCCGCTCGCGCCAGCCCAGGCGCACGAACGCGGCGACGTTGCGCCATTCGTACGGTGTGTAGTCCTTCCACTCCCGCTGGCCGTCGCGGCGCTGCACGAATTCGCGCCAATAGCGCTGGAACGTGTTGTCCAGCAGATCGGCCGGCAGCTTGCCCTGCTCGCCGCCCGGCGCGAGTGCGATAGTGGTCGAGGTCGGATCGAAATCGCCGATCTCGGCCGCACCCGGCAGGTAGTCGATCTTGTTGCGCGCCGTGGCCGCGCGCAGTGATGCGTAGAGGTCATCGCGGAACTGGTCGCGCGACGCGGCCATGCGCTTTGCTTCGCCCGCCTCGCCCAACGCCTCGGCCACCTCGACGGCGTCCTTGTAGCCGCGCAGCGCCCAGAAGTTGTCCCAGTACGAATGCATCGGCTTGGCCGAGTAGCCTTCGTGGCTGATCGAGGCCGGCATCATCCCGTAGAACGCCGCGTTGACGGCGCGGTTGGCCTCGGTGCGCTCGCTGAGGCGCAGCTCCTCCATGTAGGCGAAAGCGCCCTGCACGTGCGGCCACATCGCCCGCAGGAAGGCCTTGTCGCCGGTGTAGCGGTAGTACTCGGCGATGTTGAAGATCAGCTCACCGTGACTGTCGTTCTCGGGCACGGGATCGCTGCCGCGATCGTCCACGCAGCACGGCACCTTGCCGTTCTTGAACTGGTACGGCGCGTACCACTCGACGTACTCCTTCACCACTTCCGGGCGACCGAGGCGCAGCAGGCCCTCGGAGATCATCGCGCCATCGCGGATCCAGCTGCGCGAGTACGAGCGCGTCCCCGGCTGCAGGCGCGGCCCGATCCGCGAGATCAGCATGTGCGCCAGCGCGGTGCGCAGCGTATCGGCGACAGGCTGGCCTTCGGCCGGCACCTGCAGCTTCATTTCGTCGAGCTTTTTGCGCCAGACGCCGGCCATCACCTGCTGGTCGCGCGCGGCATCAATGCGCGCCGGCAAGGGGCCTTCCAGCGGTGCGACCCAGTCGATGTCCCGGCTCTCGCCCGGCGCCAGGGTGAAGCGATAAAGCACGGCGCCTGAAGCCAGGCCCGTCGCATCGCCGTCGACGGATGCCCCACCGGCCGTCGACGTGGCGAGTCCGTCCATGCGTTCGCGCACGAAGCCTTCGTCGAATCGCGAGGCAATTACGCTATCCGGCGAAGCGAAGCGCAGGCTGGCGCGTCCATTCACGGTCGCCACGCCGTCGTCCAGCGCGATCGCGTTGATCGGGCTGAAGCCACCCGTGGTATTGAGGAACTGGCTGGGCGGGTTGACCTGCCAGGGCTGCACGGCCAGCGCGACGGCATACGCGCGTGGCGCCGTGCCGGTGTTGGTCAGACGATGGCGGGCAACGACGCGCGAATCGCCAGGCGTGCCGGCGGCGAATGCCGTGGTCGCCAGCGAGAACTGCGGATGTGTCCAGGTCACGGTGGGAATCGGCAGGTAACCGTCCTGCAACGATTGCGCCGCTTGCACATCCGACCAGCCGAGCCAGCGCCCGTCGACCTGCACGAAGGGTTCAACGCTGACACCGCCCTTGCCGATCTCGATGGCGCTGTCTTCGCCGATCAGCCCCTGTTCGCGTCCACCGTCCAGGCCGACGATGGTCCAGTACGGCTGCTCGCCACTGAATCCGCGCGGGAACCACCCCTTGGGCGCGTCGGCGGCCATCGCCTTGATCAGATCATTGGCATGCGCCGCGAACGCCAGCGGCTTGACCTCCAGCCCGGCGAGCGCGAACGACGTGCCCGGACCATCGCCGACGGATAGGCGGATGTAGCGTGCTTCGGATTCCGGCAGCGCCAGGTAGTCGCGTCCGCCATTGCCGTCCACCACCGTGCGCACGTCGCGCCAGCGCGCCCCATCGTCCGAGACCTGCACGAGATAGTCGGATGCGTGTTGACCCGCTTTCCAGTCGAGCACCAGGCCGCCGAACTCGCGCACCTTGCCCAAGTCCAGCGTCAGCTGCGGGTCCTTGTTGCCGTGCAGGTCCGCGGACCAGGCGGTATCGGATTTGCCGTCCACCGCCAGTGCAGCCGCACCCGCAGGGAACGCGACATTCGCGCTCGCCTTGCCCGTCAGCGGCGCGCCGTCATCGACCGGTAGCGGCTGGAACGTCAGCTGGTCGAAGCAGACCGAGCCCTTACCGCCGACGTTGTTGTAGATCGTGTACTCAAGCTTGACGCTCTTGCGCAGCACGCGATCCGGATCCGGACCCCAGGCCTTGTCGATGTGGCGCGTCTTGTAGCGCACCGGCGTCCACGCGGTCGGGAAGTCGTACTTCGGCCGGTTGACCCACCACACGTTGTCGCCGCTGGCGTCGATGACCTTGAACTGCAGGTCGTTGCGCGGCGAATCACCACGGAGCTGGAAATCGAACTGGTAGTTCTGCGGATACTCGAGCACCAGATCGCGCTGGATGCCGGCATGGCCCGACACGCCGTTGAAGTCGTAATCCAGGCACAGCGCCTTGCCTTCCACGCCGTCCACCGGCCGCAGCGCGGCGCTCACCTGGTTGGAGGTCACCACCCGCCACGTGGACGCGTCATCGAATGCGTCCAGCACGCGCACGGGGTTAGCGGCCTGGGCACCGACGCACACCGCCGGAAGCAATACCCACCCGGCCGTCAGGCGGGCGAAAGTCGACACCATGTTGTCATCTCCGTCAGACACGGGCGGCAGGCGTGGCGGGACTCAGCCCTTCACGCTGCCCAGCAGCAAGCCCTGGATGTAGTAGCGCTGCAGCACGAGGAACAGCAGCAGCACCGGCAGGATGGTGACGACCGAGCCGGCCATCATCAGTTCGTAGTCCATCACGTGCTCGCGCGACAACGCCGCCAGCGCCACGGGAAGGGTCTGCAGCGCGTCGTCGCTCAGCACGATCAGCGGCCACATGAAATCGTTCCAGGCGCCGAGGAAGCTGAAGATCGCCAGCGTCACCAGGATGGGCTTCAGGCCCGGGAGCACGATCTGGAAGAAGATGCGCGCTTCGCTGGCGCCGTCGATGCGGGCGGCCTCGAGCAGTTCGTCAGGGATCGAGCGCGCGTACTGGCGCACCAGGAAGATGCCGAAGATCGCGGCCATGCCCGGCACGATGGCGCCAGCGTAGGTATTCACCAAGCCCATCTGCTTGAGCAGCAGGAACAGCGGCATCATCGCCACTTGCGCCGGGATCACCAGCGCTGCGAGCAAGGCGCTGAAGGTGCTATCGCGGCCTTTGAAGCGCAGCTTGGCGAACGCGTAGCCAGCCATGGTGTTGAACAGCAGCGAGAGCAGCATGACGCTGGTCGAGACGATGAAGCTGTTCACCAAGTAGCGGCCCATGCCGGCGCGCACGAACAGGTCGCGGTAGTTGTCCAGCGTGGGCGGGGACGGCAGCAGGGGCGGCGGGAAATGGCCGGCTTCGCCGGTCTGCATGAAGGACACCGACAGCATCCACAGCAGCGGCCCCAGGCTGACGATGGCCAGGGCCACTAGCAGGCCGTTCACGGCGATCGCGGCGAGACGGTTGTTCATTCCACGCCCCGCTTGCGGGCGAACCACAGCAGGCCGCTGGTGACGACCGTCATCAGGATGAAGAGCAGGAACGCCACCGCTGATGCGTTGCCCAGGTTCCACCACTTGAAGCCTTCTTCGTACATCAGGTACAGCACGCTCTTGGTGCTCTCCAGCGGACCGCCCTGGGTCATTACGTAGGGTTCGGCGAACAGTTGGAAGTAACCGGCCATGGTCAGGATGCCGACCAGCAACAGTACCGGGCCGAGCTGCGGCAGGGTGACGTGGCGGAACTGCGCCCAGCGCGATGCGCCATCGATGCGCGCGGCTTCGTAGAGATCCTCGGGGATGCTCTGCAAGCCGGCCAGGAAGATGATCATGTTGTAGCCGAAGTTCTTCCACACCGCGAACAGGATGATGGTCGGCATCGCCCAGGTGGGATCGCCGAGCCAGTCCACCGCATCGACGCCCACCCCCGACAGGCCCCAGTTCACCAGGCCGTACTTCGTGTGGAACAGATAGCGCCAGATCACCGCCACCGCCACCACCGTGGTGACCACGGGCGCGAAGAACGCGGTGCGGAAGAAACCCTTGAAGCGCCCCAGCTTGGAATGCAGCAGCAGCGCGGCACCCAGCGACACCGCCACGGAAAGCGGCACGCCCACGACGACGAAATAGACGGTATTGCCCAGCGACTTCCAGAACAGCGGGTTCTGCAGCAGGCCGAGGTAGTTGTCGAGGCCGACGAAACGCAGGTTGCCGATGTCGGCAAGCGCATAGATGTCGAAGTCGGTGAGGCTGAGCACGAACGCGGCCAGCACCGGCAACCCGAAGAACACGACGATGACGGTCAGGGCCGGCGCGGCAAACAACCATCCCGCGAGCGCGTGCGAAGACCTCATGGTGCAGCCCCGGCTTTCGCGTGGTCCAGCATCCAACGACGTTTCTCGAGGATGCGGTCGGCGCGACGATCCAGCTCTTCGACCGCCTGATCCACCGTCATGCGCCCGTTCGCCACCTGCTCGCCGACCAGCCGCATCTCCGTGGCGATGCGCTCCCACTCCGGCACCTTCGGCGTCGACACGGCGCGCTCCAACTGCTCGCGGTACGCCTTGGCATAAGGATCCTCGGCCAACGCCGGCGTCAGCCACGGAGAACGGCGCGGCGGCAGGTCGCCCGTCAGGGCATGGAATTCGGTCTGCACCTGCGGCGACGACAACCAGGCGATGAGCTTCCAGGCTGCATCTTTGTTCGGTGAGTTCTTGAACACCACGAAGCTGGTGCCGTTGGCCAACGATGCGCCGGGACCGTTCGGCCCGGGCAGCGGCATCGTCATCCAGTCATCCTGCTGGGCGGCAGGTAGCCGCTCCTTGAACTTGGCGATGTTCCAGGGACCGGAGATGTAGAACGAGTAGAAGCCTTTGCCGAACTCGTCCCACACGTTCGAGATCTGGTTGTTGGTCACCACCGGTGCCCAGCCCTGGTCGAACATCTCCTTGTAGAAGCCCAGCGACTGGCGGAAGCCTTCGCTGCGGAAGTTACCGTAGCGTCCACCGTCGCGCAGCAGCGGCTCGGGTTGCTGGATGGCCAGGCTCAACAAGGGTTCGAACTCGTTGAGCGGCAGCAGGATCGAGTAGTTGCCCTCGCCCGCCACCTGCTTGACCTTGCGCAACGCGATGCGCCACTCGGCCCAGCTGGTCGGCAGCGTCTTCACGCCGGCCTTGGCGAGCACGTCACGACGGTAGAACGGCAGCCGCGTCTCCACATACCACGGCACCGCGTAGGCGCGTCCGTCGATCACCCCGGTGTCCCAGACGCCCGGGAAGAAATCTGCTGCATCGAAGCCTGCCGTCGCCGCGATCTCGTCGTCCAATGGGTCCAGCGCACCGAGCGCGGCGAACTCCGGGATCCAAGTGTTGCCGATCGGGCACACGTCGGGCAGCGAATCGCCCGCGAAGGCGGTCAGCAGCTTCTCGTGCGCAGACAACCACGGCACGATCTGCAGGTCGACATGGATGTCCGGGTGCTGGCGTTCGAATTCGGGCAGCAGCTTGGCGACCACCTCGCCTTCGTAACCCATCACCCAGAAACGCACCGTCGTGCGCGGCTCTTCGGTGCGCGCGCAGCCCGCGAGCACGGCGACGAGGCCCACGACAACCAACAGGAACAGCAGCGCATCAAGGTCCGCCTTCCTACGAAGGAGGCCCTGATGCGTGCTGGAGAGAACGACGCTGGCACGCGCTCGATCATGCGTGCAGCTTACTCCGGCTGCTGCGGACGCGCCGCCTCGGGCTGAGCCGCCTGGTTCGCGCGCGATTCCGCGGTGCCCAACGCACGTGCTGCGGCCGCATCGAGATCAGGCGGCGCGGTCGGTGCCGTCGGCGCGGTCTGCGCCGCCTGCTCGGTCTTGGCCTCCAGCCAACCGCCTTCGAAGCCGGCCTTCTTCAAGCCGTCGCGGATGTACGGGTTCTTCTTCATCACGTTCCAGACGAACTCGCTGCGGTAGTTCGTGATCATCGCGAGGATCGGGCCCTGGTCGATGCCGATGTAGTCACTGGCCACCCAGCCCTTGCCCGGCACGATGCGGCCGGTCTTCAGCGGGATGTCGTAGTCGAAACTGGGGTTGAACGAATCGAGGAAGCCGTAGCTCGAGTAGAGGTAGTCGCCATAGCGACGGTGCATCTCCTCGGTGGCCGGGATCACGATCTCGGGCGCGAACGGCAGCGAAGCGATCGCCGCGGTGGGCGCGATGGTGCCGTCGTCGAAATTCTCGCGGAAGCCGGCGCCACGCGCGGAGTAGTGGCGGAACTGGCGCTGTTCGCCGCGGTATTCCTGCAGGGTCTGCTGCGGGCCATCCGAGGCGGTCAGGCCCCAGACGTTCTCGCCGTAGTCCTTCCACTTCATCGGGTTTTCAGTCGCGTAGGCGCGCTGCGCGTAGGTGGCACGGCGGCTGTTCTCGAAATAGTCCATGCCACGTTCGCGCATGTACGCGTCCTGGATACCGCGGAAATCGATCCAGACATGGCTGTACTGATGGCCGAAGTGCGGCGCGAAGGTCAGGTACTCCTGGCCCTGGAAAACACCCCAGAGCTCGCCGTAGCTACGCGTCCACACTTCCCACGCGTCCTGGCCCACCGGGTGCGTCGGCGAGGCCATCGCCAGCACGTAGACCATCATGGCTTCGTTGTAGCCCTTCCAGTCGTGCGGGATGGTGCCGCTCTCGGGGAACCAGCCCATCGAGATCAACGGCTTGTTGTTCTGCAGGAAGGTCCAGTCCACGCGCTTGTACAGCGTATCGGCGATCTCGCGGATCTCCTTCTCGCGCGCATCGTCGCGGTCGTAGTACGACTGCGCGAACAGCACACCCATCATCAGCAGCGAGGTATCCACGCTGGACAGCTCGACCCAGCTGTTGAAGCGCTGGCCGGTGTCCATGTCGAGGAAGTGGTAGTAGAACCCCTTATAGCCGCCGCGCCCATCCTTCTGCACGCCCTGCGGCACATCGCGCAGGAATTTCAGCGTGGTCAGAGTGCGGTCCACGGCCTGCGTGCGGCTGACCCAGCCGTTCTCGATGCCGATCGGATATGCCGTCAGCGCATAACCGACGGAGGCGATGCTCGCGAAAGGACGCGACGGGTAGCGATCGGGCGTCAGTCCGTTCACTTCATTGGTCGTGTCCCAGAAGAACTGGAACGTGCGGCGCTCGATGTCGCGGAAAAGCGGCGGAAGCTCGGGCTTGGCCGGCGGCTCCGGCTTGGCGGCGACCGCCGGTGCAGCCGGCTTGGCGGCAGGGGCCGGCGCCGGCTCCGGCTCCGGCGTCTTCTGGCAGGCGGCGATCGCAACGGTGAAAAGGAACGCCGTGATGCAGCGGGCCAACGGAAAGCGAGCTTCGTTCGTGGTCATCATGCTGGGCTGTAAACGTTTACATACGGGAGCGAAACACGGCACGCCAGATCGGCGGACCGGGTTCGCCGACGGTTCAAGAAATAAGGGGGAGTCCGTCGCCTGGAAGGCAAGGGGCGGAGAAGACACGGGCACCCGTCACCGGATATCCCGGTGTCTCTTGCTGCTGCGCTGTCGCACCTGCGTGCGACACGCCTCGGGTCAGCCTCTCGTGCGTCATGTCCGCCCTCCACGGATGACATCTCACCACGAAAATGTAACCGTTTTCATCGCCCATGGCAAAAACGGCCATGCGTGGTCTGCGCAGATCGCAAATGCCTGTTTCTTCGAGGGAAATTCAGCAAAGACGATGCTGCACCGCAACGTCAACGGGGACCATGACCGGCTCAGCCCACCGCCGGTGCGCGGCAATGCCGTTCGATGAAGGCCTGATGCTTGGGCATGGCCTGCACGCAGCGCTCGAGGGTTTGCCGGACGTTGGCCACGAAGGCCTCGACCTCGGCTTCCGACAGGCGATCCACCAGCGGCGAATACGCCTTCGGCACGATGCGCTGACCCAGCATCACCTGGATCCAGCTCTGCAGGGCGAAGAACTCCTCGCCGTCGCGGTAGAAGCGCCCGCTGCTGCGGAACAGGTCGATGTTGGCCTGCAGCGTGTCGGGGATGGTCATCTCGCGGCATTCCCGCCAGAACGGCTCATCGCGCTCCACTGCCTTGTAGTGAAGTATTAGGAAGTCGCGGATGTGGTCGTATTCGAAATGCGTGCGCTCGTTGTAGCGCGCGACCAGGCCGGGATCGATGCCCTGGCGAGGGAACATGTCCAGCAAGCGGAGGATCGCGGTCTGGATCAGCAGCAAACTGGTCGACTCCAACGGCTCCATGAAGCCGCTTGCAAGCCCGACCGCCACCACGTTGCGGTTCCAGAACTGCTTCCGCTTGCCAGTCACGAATCGCAGGGGCCTCGGCTCGGCCTGCGCCTCGCCATCCAAGTTGGCCAGCAACGTGCCGGCGGCTTCGTCCTCACTGAGGAAGCGGCTGCAATACACCAGCCCGTTCCCGGTGCGGTGCTGCAACGGGATCCGCCACTGCCAGCCTGCGGTGCGCGCCGTCGAGCGCGTGTACGGCGTCGGGTCGCCCACGCGCGCGCACGGCACGGCCACCGCGCGGTCGCACGGCAGCCAGTGGCTCCAGTCTTCGTAACCGGTCTTCAGGGCCTGCTCGATCAGCACGCCGCGAAAGCCGGAGCAATCGATGAACAGATCGCCTGCGACCCTGCGACCGTCGGCCATCACCACGGCCGAAACGAATCCATCTTCAGGCCGAAGTTCGACATCGACGACCTTGCCTTCGATGCGCTCCACGCCCTGCCCCTCCGCGAATCCGCGCAGGTAGCGCGCATAGAGCGTGGCGTCGAAGTGATAGGCGTAAGCCACCGAAGCCAGCGGCGAGGTGGGCGGAACGTCGTTCGCACCGGGGAGGAACCGATCCTCGCGCGACGCCACCGTCTGCAGCTGGTAGGAGCCTATGTCGCCGACGTTCTTGCCCGCCAACAGCAGGCGCAACCAGTAGTGATGGAAGGCTGCCGGCCCCGGATCATGACCGACCATACCGAAGCCGTGCATGTAGCGATCGCCGATGCGCGCCCAGTCACGGAACTCGATACCGAGCTTGAACGTACCCTGCGTGGCCCGCACGAACTCGGCTTCATCCAGCCCCAGCGCCTGCGCGTTGAACGTGCGGATGTGTGGCACCGTGGCCTCGCCGACACCGATGATGCCGATCTCATCGGACTCCACCAGCCGGACCTTGCAGCTGCGATCGAGATGCCTGACCAGGGCCGATGCGGCCATCCAGCCGGCCGAACCGCCGCCCACCACGACGACTTCGCGAATCGAATTCCCGTCCATCTCCCCTCCCCCAAATGACGGGACCCGCTTGCGCGGGTCCCGAACATGGCCGATGACGTCGCCTGTTACCAGGTCAGACGCGCACTGACGAACAGCGTACGCGGCGGCGTGTAGCTGGTGACGCCGAGCCCGGAGCTGACCACGCTCGTTTCCGGATCGTAAACACCACCGGAACCGAAAGTCGTGCGGTAAGTGCTGTAGTTCGCAGCGTTAGTCACGTTGATCATGTCCGCGCGGACTTCGAACGCCATGTCCTCGGCAATATCGAAGCGCTTGGACAGCGACAGGTCAAGCTGCTTGGTGCCGAGCGTGCCGGGAGAGTCGACCGACACGATCAGCGGCGGCACGGCCGTCGCCGAACCGTACTCCCACCAGCCCACGACAAGATTACCCGGCGGTGGTGTGGCCAGCGTGACTTTAGCGGAGGCGGTGACGCCCCACGGCAGATCGTAAATGCCGGTCATCACCAAACGATGGCGCGAAACCGCCTTCAGGTCGATGAAGGGATATTCCTCGATGGTGGCTGCGTCGAAAGAATAGTGCTCGTCGCCACCGCGGTTGCCCTTGGCGCGCGAGAACGTGTATGCGGCGGTGAAGCCCCAACCGGATTCTTCGGTATACGGCTTCTCAGCCGAAAGGAGCAGTTGCGTTGTCTTGGTTTCGATGCCGTTGTCACCCAGAATCAGCGAACCGAAGCCTGGCGGCGAGTGTTCCCACGGCTGCGCGATATCGTTGGCGTTCCAGGACGGCGCGTCGTAAAAGTTGCCATTGGGGTAGCGGTTGCCCAGGGTGAAGACAAACCCTTCCTTGCTGTGAACGTATGCCACGGTCGCCGACGTATTCCATTCGCCGATGGTGCCACGGATACCCAACGAGTACTGGTCGGAGTACGGCGTGACCAGATCGTTGTTCATCAAGTCGATCTCGCCATTGCGGTTGCGGACGTCGACCAGCGAATAGAGCTCATCCATGCCATTGAGGTAGCGCGGATCCCAGTTCACGCAGGTGGCGGAGATTGGAGCGCAACCCGAGCTTTCTACGAAGTTGATCCGGTAGGTCGAGAGCGCCGACTTGACCTGCTCCAGACCCATGTAGTCGTACAGGTTGCGGTCGTAGCTGCGGCCCGCACCGCCGAACAGCACCCAGCGTTCGTCGCCGGTCAGGTCGTAGGAGAAGCCCAGGCGTGGCGCCCAATTATTCTTGTCGGCCTTGCGGTTGTTGCCGGTGCTGATGTAGTCCTCAATGTTGACGCCGCCGGCGCGCAACTGATCGGCGTATACGCCGCCCGAGTTGCCGCCCGTTCCGGGACCGTACAACGCGTCGACCACTTCCTGCGGGGTCTGGAAGTCCAGGTAGGACGGGATTTCTTCGTAATCCCAACGCAGGCCGAGGTTCAGTTGCAAGCGGTCGGTGACATCCCAGTCGTCCTGGATGTAGATACCGTACTGCTTAGACGTGGTCGTGACGATTGGCGAGGCCCCTTCGAACGGAGCGTTGAAGTTCACCTGGTAAGGGATCGTGTTCGTGCCGATCGGCAGGTACGCGCTCGGAGTCTCCGAGCCGTCGTTGACGGCGTAACGGAAAGTCGGATTGATGGCGGAGTTCTCGCTCTGCGTCAATTCGACCGACTTGTACTTCACGCCCATCTTGACGACATGGTCGCCCATCCACTCGAACGAGTTGAACGTCAGGTCGTTCTGGAACGCGGGACCCTTCTGTCCTTTGCGCTGGATCGACAGCGCGCTGGTGGAGTCGCTGGTAATCAGGACCTCGCTCTCGCGCAGTCCGCGCGTAAAGACGGACTGGTTGCCAATAATGTAAGCAGCGGGATTGAACAGCGCATCCTCATACGTCACGCGCGCTTCATTTAGGAACGACTCGCCGTAGTGCATCCAGCGCAGGTCGTAACGCTTCTCAGTGTTGAAGTTGACTTTCGCGGCACTGTCCGTGGTGGTGCCGCCGTTGCCGCTTACAGCCTCCTCATCGCGATATTTCGCAGACAGCTCCAGACGGTCATTATCGCCGATATCCCAGCTAATCTTTCCGAAGTAGAGGTCTTCGGCGAACGGCGATGTCGTCGGCCCGTATTGCGCTCGGATCCGATCAGGCAGGAAATCCTGATAACTGGCGCGATTCGCAGGTACCGCCACGGGATCGACGTTCAGCACGAAGTCCTTGGCCTCGTAACTGAAAAAGAAGTGCATCTTGTCCTGGATGATAGGGCCACCCAAGGCGAAGCCGTACTCATTCTGTTTGGTCTTGTCCTTCTCGGTACCAGCGGCTTCTTCGCCGACAGTCCGTTGGCGCATCGAGGTATTGGTGTAGCGCGTGAACACTTCACCCTTGAATTCATTGGTACCCGACTTGGTCTGGGCAATGACGGCGGCGGAGCCTACCTGATCGAATTCCGCCTTGTAGTTGGAGGTCACAACCTTGTACTCGCCGATCGCCAGCTGTGGGAACGGATTACCCGCACTCTGGTCTTGACCCGACACGCCACCGGTCAGCACGTAGTTCTTCTGACCAACACCATCGATGTAGACGTTGATCGCGCTAGTCTTCTGAGCACCGCCGCGCAGTTGGGACTGGCCATTGCCCTGCGAAGTGGTGAACTGCATGCCCGGCACGGTGTCGGCGAATTCGAGGAAGTTGCGCGTCAACTGCGGGACGGTGTTGATCTGCTTGAGCGACACGTTGGTGCCGACTTCGGACGTCTTCACTTCCTGCAGCGGCGGTGCGGTGACCCGCACGGTATCCAGCGTGGTCGCATCGCCCGCCGGAGCGGCCGGCGCGGCGCCAGCAAGATCCAGGTTGACCGACGTGGCGACCTGCAGGGTCACCGTGCGTTCGGCTCCACCAGAGGTGACCTTATAGGTGCCCGGCGCCAGGCCGACGAGCGCGTAGCTGCCGTCGGAGGTCGCGGTCACTTGTCGCTTGGTGCCCGTGGCGGTGTTGACGGCGGTGACCTGTGCACCGGCTTCGGCCTTGCCACGCAACGTGGCGTTGGACGACTGCGCGATGGCGTGGCCGCTGGCCATCACCAGCACGCCGGTCAGGGCACAGGTCAGTAGCTTGCGCTTGGGTTGGAATGTGTTGCGGTTGCGATACTTCATTGGCTCTCCCTCCAAAAGTTGTTTCATTGCTGGCCGGCTTGTGGCCGCCTGTAATCGGTTACAAGCCCGCCCAAAAAAAAGCGGGTGCCTCTCCCTTTCTACTTTTTCGCCTGGGGCACCGCTCCGATGCTCGATTCCCGGACGATCAGTTCGGGAACCAGCGTCGCCGACGGCGCCACGCGCTCGCCATCGGAATCGATCGTGTCCAGCAGCCGGCTCATCGCCTGTCCACCCAACTCCGCAATACTGACCCGCATCGTGGTCAAGGTCGGGTGAACAAAGCGCGCCAAAGGAATGTCGTCGAAGCCCGCGAGCGCGATGTCGTGCGGCACACGCACGCCGGCTTCATTGAAGGCGTACAGGCAACCGAGCGCCGTCATGTCGTTAGCGGCGAACACGGCCTGTGGCTTTTCCTGCATCTGTGCGATCCGCTTGCCAGCCTCGTAGCCGGCGGATTCACTGAAATCACCCGCGAACTCCAGCGGCATTGCGCCGGGCACCAAGCGCGCGAGCGCGTCACGGTAGCCGCGCAGGCGCTCGCGCGCGTCGAAGTTGCCTTCCGGCCCACCGATGAAGGCGATGCGGCGATGACCGGCCTGCGCCAGATGCTCGACCATGGCGACGGCGGCGCTGTAGTTGTCGATGGTCAGTGCGGGGTACGCCGCTTCCTGCACGTCGGTGTTGATCAGGACGACGGGCAGCGACAGACGGCAGGTTGTCCACGAGGAAACCGGGCTGGTCGGTGTAAGGCGAGAGCACGAGCAGGCCATCCACGCGTCCGCGCATCGCGCGCAAGGCTTCGCCCTGCTCTTCCGGATGGCCGTGGTAGCTCGAGACGAGCAGGTGCTGGCGGCGCGCACGCGCCACCTGATCGATACCGCGGATCAGTTCGGAGAAGAACTCGCCGTACAGGTCGGGCAGCACCACACCGATGGTCTGGGTGCGGCGGCTGCTGAGGCTGCGGGCGGCAGCGTGGGGCTGGTAGCGCAGGCGGTCGGCGGTGGCCAGGACCTGCTGGCGCACGGCTTCGGCGACGTTCTCGTGTCCGTTCAAGGCACGCGACACGGTGGCCACGGAAACCCGTGCCTCGCGTGCGACATCCTTGATGGTGACCGAGGTTCGCGCCATTCCCCGCCCCTCCGCGGTGATGACTGCACTAAGTGGCGCGGACTGTAACCGTTTTCACGGAAACGTGTAAAGCCCGCGTTATTCAAACCCGAAAACACCTGAAATTCAGGCACTTGCGTAAGCCGATAGGTATTCGCAAGTATTTTGCGTTGCAGCATATTCACGCCTGCTGCAACGCCCCATTGCCTCACATTTACTTGGCCGCGACCTCGAACTTCGCCTCGCGCGTCGTATCCGAACTGCCGCCGACGAAGACGGTGAACGTGCCCGGCTCCACCACGCGCTGCATGCGGTCGTCGAGCATCGACAGGTCGTCGAAGCCGAGCGCGAAGGTGACAACCTTCGACTCGCCCGGCTTCAGCGCGACGCGCTGGAAGCCGCGCAACTGCTTCACCGGACGGGTGATGGTGGCCACGTCATCGCGCACATACAGCTGCACCACCTCTTCGCCTGCCCGCTTGCCGGTGTTGGTGACCCGCACGCTGACCTGTTGCTGCAGCGCCGACGGCGCCAGTGTCTTCTTCGACACGACCGGCGCGTCGTAGCGGAACGTCGTGTAGCTCAGGCCATGGCCGAACGCGTACAGCGGCGTCCACGGCACGTCGAGGTACTTACTGGTGTACTTCTCTTCCTCGCGCGGCGGACGGCCGGTGTTCTTGTGCGCGTAATAGATCGGTACCTGGCCGACGTTGTGCGGGAACGTCACCGGCAGCTTGGCCGACGGGTTCACGTCGCCGAACAGCACGTCGGCGATCGCCGGACCACCTTCCACACCCGGGAACCAGGCTTCGAGGATCGCCGGCACCTTGCCTTTGAGGCCGCCGATGGACAGCGGTCGCCCGTTGAGCAGGACCAGCGCGACGGGTTTGCCGGTCGCGGCCACGGCGAGCGCGAGTTGCTCCTGCACGCCCGGCAGGTCGAGGGTGGTGCGGTTGTTGGCTTCGGCGCTCATGTCCGGGTGTTCGCCGAGGAACATCACCACCGCGTCCGCCTGCTTGGCCGCCGCGACGGCGTCGGCGAAGCCGGAGGTGTCCTGGCTGTCGATGTCGGCACCCTTGGCGACGATGAGGCGCGTCTTGTCGCCCAGCGCGGCCTTCAGGCCTTCGACCGGCGTGATCGCATCTTCCTCGCGCCCGGCCACGGCCCAGTTGCCGAGCATCGCCCGGCGGTGGTCGGCCAGCGGGCCGATCACGGCCAGCGTGCGCACCGATTTGGACAACGGCAGCACGTTGCCCTCGTTCTCCAGCAGCACCATCGACTTCTGCGCCATCCGGCGCGCCGCGGCGCGGTGTTCCGGCGTCAGCGTCAGCGCGCGCTCGCGCGCACCGTCCGGCGTGCAGGAACGGTAGGGATCGTCGAACAGGCCCAGCCGGTACTTCGCGTTGAGTACGCGGCGGACCGAGGCATCCACCTCGGCCATCGGCACGCGACCGGCCTTGACCGCGGCCGGCAGGTCCTTGACGTAGATCTGGCTGACCATGTCGACATCGACGCCGGCGCGCAGGCCCAGCGTACCGGCCTGTTCCGGATTGGCGGCCACGCCGTGCGGCATCAGTTCCATCACGCCGGTGTAGTCGCTGACGAGCAGACCGTCCCAGCCCCACGCCTTGCGCAGCAGGTCCTGGATCAGCGGCCGGTGCGCGTGCATCGGTACGCCGGCGATCTCGTTGAACGAGGCCATGATCGACTGCGCGCCTGCATCGACGGCCGCCTTGAACGGCGGCAGGTAGACCTCGTGCAGCGTGCGCTCGGAGATGTCGGCCACGTTGTAGTCGCGCCCGGCTTCAGCTGCACCGTAGGCGACGAAGTGCTTGGCGGTCGCCAGCACCGCATCCGGCTTGCGCAGGTCGTCGCCCTGGAAGCCGCGCACGCGCGCCGCCGCCAGGATCGAGCCCAGGTACGGATCCTCGCCTGCACCTTCGACGATGCGGCCCCAGCGCGGATCGCGGGCGATGTCGACCATCGGCGCGTAGGTCCAGTGGATGCCATGCGCCGCGGCTTCGATCGCGGCGATATGCGCGGCGTTCTGAACTTCTTGCGGATCGAAACTGGACGACTCCCCCAGCGGCACCGGGAACACTGTCCGGTGACCGTGGATCACGTCGTACCCGAACAGCAGCGGGATGCCGAGCCGGGATTCCTCCACGGCGATCTTCTGCAGGCGGCAGGTCAGCGCAGCGCCCTGGGTGCCGAGGTAGGAGCCGATCTCGCCGCGGCGGATCTGGTCCTCGTTGCCCGCCATCGCGGCCGGGCCGGTGTTGTTGCCGACGCCCGGGGGCTGGTTCAGCTGGCCCAGCTTCTCCTCCACCGTCATCTTCGCCAGCAGGGCGTCAACGAAGGCGGTTTCGGCCGGGGTGGCGTACACCGGCGGCTTGGCCGCGACGGGGGCGGCCAGCAGCGCGGCCAGCAGGCCGACCCGCAAGGGTGTGGGAGCAAGGGGGTGGTGGTTTCGGCTCATGGCGCCCTCCCGGCGATGCGAAAGTGGGCGAATGTAAACGTTTTCACAGCGCACTGCATGCCGCAGTGCCGGAAAACCCGACGCAGCTCAGCCGGCCTCGTCCGGGGTCCGGGCCTCGATGGCCAACGCGTGGATGTCGGTCTGCATCATCTCGCCCAGGGCGGCGTAGACCGCGCGGTGGCGGGCGAGCGGCGGCTTGCCGGCAAACACCGGACTGACGACCCGTACCGTGAAATGGCCACGTCCGTCCCGTGCTCCCTCGTGCCCGGCGTGCTTGTGGCTGTCGTCCAGAACCTCCAGCGAGACCGGGTGCAGGGCCTCCTCCAGCGCTGTCCGGATGCGCTCGATCCGGGTCACGGCAGGACCTTGCGGAACGGGCGCACGTCCACCCGGGCATAGACCCCGGCCGCGACATAGGGGTCCTCATCGGCCCAGGCACGGGCATCCTCGAGGGACTCGAACTCGGCGATCACGATGCTGCCGCTGAAACCGGCCGGACCCGGGTCCTCGGCATCGATGGCAGGACAGGGGCCGGCCAGCAGCAGGCGCCCCTCGTCGCGCAAGGCGGTCAGCCGGGCCAAGTGGGCCGCACGGGCTTCCAGGCGCTTGGGCAGGACGTCGGCCGCGTCATGGCCTTCAATGGCATACCACATGGTCTTCACTCCGGAGTCGAAGCCTGAATTGTACGTGCCCTGCCGCCGCACGGCGCTGGACACGGTCCCGGTCAGCGCTTACCCTGTCCTCCATTGCACGGCCGGAAGCAGCGGCCCGTCCAGGGGAGGCACCGGCCACCACGGTCCGCCCACCCCTCCACGGGGACCACCGGGACGTTCGATTCGCTGCCCCCACCCGCCCGCGCCCGACGACCTCTCGCTGTCCGCCCCCGCGGCCCCCGCGGTGTGCATTGCTGGTTGCTGTAAGGGAAGCGTTCGCCCTGCGACGCATGATGTTGTTAGCGCATTGCCGGAACCGCGCCGCCCCTGCCGCGCGCCGTACGCATGCCGAGGCTGTGATTAGCACGATGGCTGTTTCTTGATGAGCCCAGAACTCGCGTCCGACGCGACTCCGTCCAACCCGTCCACGCATCCGCAGCAGCAGGAAATGCCGCTGGCGGTCGTGCATGGGCAGCCGGTGCTGCAGATCCCGCAGGACCTGTACATCCCGCCGGATGCGCTGGAAGTCATCCTCGACGCCTTCGAGGGCCCGCTCGACCTGCTGCTGTACCTGATCCGCCGGCAGAACCTGGACATCCTGGACATCCCCGTCGCCGAGATCACCCGGCAGTACGTGGACTACATCAATGTGATGCAGGAACTGCGGTTCGAACTGGCCGCCGAGTACCTGGTCATGGCCGCCATCCTGGCCGAGATCAAGTCACGCATGCTGCTGCCCCGGCCGGTGTCCGAGGAAGGCGACGAAGGCGACCCGCGTGCCGAGCTGGTGCGCCGCCTGCAGGAATACGAACGCTTCAAGCAAGCCGCCGAGGACCTGGACGCCCTGCCCCGCCAAGACCGCGACACCACGCCGGTGAGTGCGGACGTGCCGGACCGCGCGGCGGTGAAGCTGCCGCCGCCGGTGGAGTTGAAGGAAATGCTGCTGGCGCTGCACGACGTGCTCAAGCGCGCCGAGCTCTTCAGCGGCCACGCCATCCGGCGCGAGGCGCTCAGCGTGCGCCAGCGCATGGGCGATGTGTTGACGCGGCTGGACGACGGCAAGTTCCACCGTTTCGAAAGCATGTTCACTGCCGAGGAAGGCAAGCTGGGCGTCCTGGTGACCTTCCTGGCCGTGCTGGAACTGGCCAAGGAACAGCTGCTCGATATCGTGCAGGAAGCCCCGCTCGCTCCGATCTACGTCAAGTCGCTGGCGTTGAACAACACCAACGAACCGCTGCAGTTCTCCAGCGAATTCGATGACGCCGACGCCGCCAACGATACCCCCTGACGCAGCCGGCGCCCGCGCCCGCTGCTTGCCCGAACGACAGGACCGCATGGATCAATCGCTCATCAACCGCATCGTGGAGGCCTCGCTGATGGCCGCCACCCAGCCGCTGACGCTGGCGCAGCTGCACGGCCTGTTCCCCGAAGAGGAACCGGCACCGGAAGGCAGCGTCGAAGCCGCCCTGCTGCATCTGGCCGATGCCTGCGCCGACCGCGGCGTGGAGCTGGTCGAAGTGGCGTCCGGCTACCGCTACCAGGTCAAGGCCGACGTGCACGCCTGGGTCGCCCGGCTGTGGACCGAGCGCAAGACCAAGTACACCCGCGCCACCCTGGAGACGCTGGCCCTGATCGCCTACCGCCAGCCGATCACGCGCGGCGAGATCGAGCAGGTCCGTGGCGTGGCGGTGAGCAGCAACATCATCCAGGCGCTGGAAGAGCGCGAATGGATCCGCGTGGTCGGCCATCGCGACGTGCCGGGCAAGCCGGCCCTGTTCGGCACGACCAAGGGCTTCCTGGATTATTTCGGGCTCAAGCGCCTGGACGAACTGCCGCCGTTGTCCGAACTGAAGGACATCGGCGAACTGGAACCGCAGCTGCCGCTGGACGGCGCCCCGTTGCCGGTCAGCATCGCCAGCGGCGATGCGCCGGTGGATGAGCATGACGACGACGCCGACGACGGTGATGACGAGACCGCCGCATCGAACGACGCCGGCGACAACGAAGACACCCAAGACAACCCATCGGACGACACCGGCGACAGCGTCGGCGAACCCGATGACTCCCACCCCCAAGATGACGACGCCGCTGCTTCCGACGAGGAAGACCGGGCACCGTCGGAGCAGAAGCAATGAGCAACACCCCGAAGAAGACGACCCTGGGCAAGCTGTCCCTGAAGCGCGAGAGCGCCCCGGTCGAAGCCGCCCGCCTGGAAGAGCGCCTGCACAAGGTGCTGGCGCAGGCCGGCCTGGGCTCGCGGCGCGCGCTGGAGCAGCGCATCGCCGATGGCCTGGTCAAGGTCAACGGCGAGACCGCGCAGACCGGCCTGTCGGTGAAGGCCGGCGACAAGATCGAACTGGACGGCAAGACCTTCGTCGCCAGCGCGCTGACCGAGCCGGCCCGCGTACTGATCTACAACAAGCCCGAAGGCGAAGTGACCACCCGTGAAGATCCCGAAGGTCGTCCGACGATCTTCGAAGCCCTGCCCGCGCTGAAGGGCGCGCGCTGGATCGCGATCGGCCGCCTGGACATCAACACCACCGGCCTGCTGCTGCTGACCACCGACGGCGAACTCGCCAACGCGATGATGCACCCGTCGTACGAAGTCGAGCGCGAATACGTGGTGCGCGTGCGCGCACCGGAAGGTCAGGAAAGCGTGCCGGACAACGTCGTCGACCGTCTGCGCCGCGGCGTGGCGCTGGACGACGGCCCGGCCAAGTTTGACGAGATCGAACGCATCGGCGGCACCGACTCGCACGACTGGTTCCGTGTGGTCGTCAAGGAAGGCCGCAACCGCGAAGTGCGCCGCCTGTGGGAATCGCAGGGCTGCCAGGTCAGCCGCCTGAAGCGCGTGCGTTACGGCAAGGTCAGCCTGCCGCAGCCGCTGCTGCGCGGCCAGTCGCAGGAACTGGCCGATGCGCAGGTCGAATCGCTGCGCAAGGACCTGGGCCTGGAAGACGGCGCGCCCGCCGCGCTCACGCTGCAGCCGGTGATCGGCCAGCGCAAGGCCTCCAAGTCCACCGTGCACCTGGGCGGCGGCCGTAGCGGCAGCGCCTACGTCAACGGCCACAACACCGCCGACGAAGGTCGCGAACTGCGCCGCTTCGACCACGTGCGCGAAGACCGCGGCCGTGGCCGCGGCAAGAAGCCTCATGGCGGCCTGACCGTCAGCGGCGAACAGGCCGCCAAGCAGTCGCAGAAGCCGTTCAAGCAGCGCGCGCCGAAAGGCCCGAAGCCGCTGCCGGATGGCAATCCCGCTGCGTTCCGTAGCTGGTACGTCCCGGACGGTGTCGACACCGGTCCTGCCGGTCATCGCAATGCCGGCCCCGGCGGCCCGAAGAAGCCCTACGGCGGCAAGCCCGGTGGCCGTCCTGGCGCCGGCGGCAAGCCCGGTGGCAAGCGGGGTCCCGGCGCGGGTGCCGGTGCAGGCGGTGGCTTCGGTGGCGATCGCTTCGGCAACGACCGCGGCGGTGGCTTCGCCGCCGAGCGCGGCCCGCGTGGTGCGCAGGGCGCGGGTACCGGCAAGCCGCAGCGCGCGGCGCGCCCGTACGGTCACCCCGGCAACGCACCGAGCTTCCCGTCGGACCACGCGAATCCTGGTTTCAACCCGTACGGCCAGCAGCCCCGCGGCCCGCGGCCGCAGGGTCGTCCCGGTGGCGGCGGCAACCGGCCGCAGCATGCCGGCCCGCGTCCCGGCGGTCGTCCGGCCGGCGGCCGGGGCCCGGGCGGACGTCCGGGTGGCGGTGGCCAGCGCGGTCCGCGCGGTGGCGGCCACGGTTGAGTGAAGCAAAGGCGCCCCTCGGGGCGCCTTTCTTCTTGGAGGCCGACAGGCGAGCCTCCGCCCGCTTCACCGTCGCTTCATGGCGACCCCGCACCTGCGCGGCACGCTGCGCTCCCCCGTGGATGGAGCGTTCGCACGCATGCAGGAAACGACCTACGACGTCATCGTGGTGGGCGCCGGCTTTGCTGGTGTCGCCTGCGCGCATGCGCTTGCGCGGCACCGCGCGCGCGTCTGCGTGATCGACCGCAAGCGCGACCTTGGCGAACGCCTCCACACGACCGGCATCCTGGTGGCCGAAGCCCTGCTTCATCCTTGCCTAGCCAGATTGCCTGCGCCGCTCATGCGTGCCGTACCGCACGCACGGTTGTATGCGCCCAACCTCCGGAGCTTGCTGCTCGCCGCGCCGGGCTACCGCTTCTACACCACGGACACCCCTGCCCTGATGCGCTGGCTGGGCGAAGGGCTTGTGGATCGCGGTATCGCCTTACGGCTAGGCACACCGTTCCGCGATGCGGTGCGCGTTGGCGAGCACTGGCGACTACCGGGGATCGGCCGAGCGCGATGGCTGGTCGGTGCGGATGGCGCGACGTCGCGTGTGGCGGCGCGCCTCGGCGTGGGACAGGTGACCGACTGGCTGTATGGCGTCGAACACGAGTTCGATGGTGTGGCCTTGCGCGAGCCCGATGCTCTGCATTGCTTCATCAGCAAGCACTACGCACCGGGTTACATCGGCTGGGTGGCGCAGACGCCGACCGGGGTGCAAGCGGGACTGGCGCGCCGGCATCTGCCCGGCTCGGCCACCGTGCCCGACATCGACGGCTTCCTTCGCCATACCGCTGCCATGACCGGACTCCCCGCGTCGCGGCGCCCTTCCAGCATCCGCGCCGGCCTGATCCCCTGTGGCGGCCCTGTCCATCCGCGGGAGCGGGAAGGGCTCATGCTCGCCGGCGACGCGGCAGGGATGGTCTCGCCGGTCACCGCCGGCGGCATCCACGCCGGCCTGCGCCATGGCAGTGCGGTGGGCGAGGCCATCGCGCACCGCCTGTGCCACCCCGGCGACGGCGATCTCCGCGTCGCGGCGGATGCCGTGCCGGCCTTCCGGACCAAGCGCGCGCTGCGCTGGGCCTTTGATCGCCTGCAGTTCGACGCACCGTTCGACCTGGCGATGAGGACGCCCTTCATGCGCAGGGTCGCCGAGCAGCTGTACTTCCACCAGCGCGGCCACGTGGTTCCCGGGTCGGTCGTGGGCACACCCGCGCGACACGATTGAGTTCGATCAAGGCCGGCGTGGCGACGTCGGCTACAATAGGCCGTTGATTCAATAGCCAAGACCCCCTCATGTCCTCCGCGTTCGGCACCGAGACGGTGCTCGATGTCCGTCACTGGACGGACGCCTACTTCAGCTTCACCACCACCCGCGACGACGGTTTCCGCTTCGAGAACGGCCAGTTCGTGATGATCGGCCTGGAAGTGGACGGCAAGCCGCTGCTGCGCGCCTATTCCATCGCCAGTGCGAACTGGGAAGAGCAGCTGGAGTTCTTCAGCATCAAGGTGGCTAACGGCCCGCTGACCTCGCGCCTGCAGCACATCAAGCCCGGCGACTCCGTGCTGATCGGCCGCAAGCCCACCGGCACCTTGCTGATCAGCGACCTGCATCCGGGCCGCAATCTGTACCTGCTCGGGACGGGCACCGGCCTAGCGCCCTGGCTCTCGGTGATCAAGGACCCGGAGACCTACGAGCGCTTCGACAAGGTGATCCTGACCCACGGCGTGCGCAGCGTGGAGGACCTCGCCTACCGCGACTACTTCGAGAAGGAACTGCCGCAGCACGAATTCCTCGGCGAGACCATCCGCGAGAAGCTGCTGTACTACCCCGCGGTGACCCGCGAGGACTTCCCGAACCGCGGTCGCTTGACCGACCTGATGGCCAGCGGCGAGATGATGAAGACGCTCGGCATCGAGGCGCTGGACCCCGAACACGATCGCGCGATGATCTGCGGCAGCCCGCAGATGCTGGCCGACTTCCGCGCACTGCTCGATGGCCGCGGCTTCACTGCGGCGCCGCGCATCGGCACGGCGGGGCAGTACGTGTTCGAGCGCGCGTTCGTCGAGAAGTAAGTCCCCGGACGCCCAGCGGCCCGGGGCACGTTGCCCGGCCCGCACAACGCGCCGCACTGGTGCTACGCTCGCCCGCAACGTCCTGGGGAGGACTTGCGAATGATGCGTAGCCTGTGGCTGGCGGTCCTGCTGGCCGTCACGACGTATGCCCATGCCGACGAACCGGTGAAGCAACCCGGAATCGGGGAAACGCCACCCCCCATCGGCCTGAAGGATCGCGAAGGCAACCCCATCGACCTGGCCGCTTTGCAGGGCAAGGTGGTGGTAGTGACTTTCTGGGCCTCCTGGTGCGGGCCGTGCCGGCGTGAGCTGCCCATGCTCGGTAGGGTCCAGGAGATCGTCGGTCGCGAGCATCTGGAAGTCATCGCGGTCAACTTCAAGGAACCGCGCCGCGACTTCAATGCGGTGGTCCGCGCCAACAAAGACCTGAAGGTCACCTATGTGCACGACGAACGTGGCGTGGTCAGTGATCGCTATGGCGTCACGGCCCTGCCCAACATGTTCATCATCGGCCAGGACGGCGTGATCGCACAGACCCACCGCGGGTATTCGGAAGATGTGCTGCAGTCCTTCACGCAAGAGCTGCTCGATCTGCTGCCCGAAGAAGCGCTGCAACGCCGGATCGAACAACCGCCTGCACAGGGCGGCTGAGGGCCAGGACTAGCCGCCGCCGTAACGCAACCAGATCACGGCGGCAGCCTCGTCACCAAAGATCTGCGCGTTGAATCCGTGTTCGTTGGCGAGCAGGCCGGCGAACTCCACCTGCGGGATCTGTTCGGCATGGCGTTCCACATAGGCGATCCGCACCGCCTCCATGCCCTGCCCCTGCATGGCCTGCACGAATTCCAGCAGCTGTCCCGGCGGCGGCGGTTCGCCGTCCATGTCATCCACGACCAGCAGGCCCTTGGGCTGCAGGCGGCGTATCTCCTCGGCGATCGTGCGCCAGTACGCCAGCGTGGTGTCCAGTGTGCCGTTGACGCCGGTTACCCAGGCACGCAGGCCGTAGTCGGTGGTCGCGAACTCGATATGGAACAGCGGCGCACTGTCGGCGGGCACGTCGCTCACGCGAGCGCGGCGCGGATGTCGCCCGCGAGGGATTCCGGGGTGTCGGTGGGTGCGTAACGCTTGAGCACCTTGCCATCACGCCCGACCAGGAACTTGCTGAAGTTCCACTTGATGGCGCTGATGCCCAGCAAGCCGCTCTTCTCCTGCTTCAACCACTTCCACAGCGGATGCGCGGCATCGCCGTTGACGTCGATCTTGGCGAACATCGGGAAGGTCACGTCGTAGTTCAGCGAGCAGAAATTGCGGATCTCGGCCTCGTCGCCCGGCTCCTGGTGGCCGAACTGATCGCACGGGAACCCGAGCACCACCAGACCCTGTGTGCCGAACTCACGCGACAACGCTTCCAGCCCGGTGTATTGGGGCGTGAAACCGCACTTGGACGCCACGTTGACGATCAGCAGCGCCTTGCCCTGGTATTCCGAAAGCGAGCGCTCCCGGCCATCGATGTCCTGGGCGGAAAAGTCGTAAGCGGTGGTCATGCGTGCTCTCCGGGAAAGGCGCTATCAGACACCTCCCGCGCGCGCAGGGCAAGGCGACCGCCCCGACCGCTGTCAAAGCCTCCGATGATCGGCTAACGTGGCCGCGCACCGGATCCAGGACGCTGCCCATGCCAGAAGCCGCCGATCCCGCCAGTCACGCCAACCTCTACATCCATGTCCGCATCCTGCTGGGCATGATCGTGGGCTTGGGCCTGACCCACCTGCTGCGCCACGTCGCGCGGCTGGTCGAACGACCCACCGCGCATCGCGTCTACGGCGTCCACCTCGTCTGGGCGGGCTTCATGTTCGTCTACCTGCTGCACTTCTGGTGGTGGGAGTTCAGCCTGTCCCATCAGGCGCACTGGAACTTCAGCCTGTACCTGTACGTCACGCTGTACGCGCTGCTGCTCTACCTGCTGTGCGCACTGGTCTTCCCGGAATCGCTGCCCGAGGGCGGCGGCTACCGCGAGTACTACTACGGACGCCGCCAGTGGTTCTTCGGCCTGCTTGCCCTGATGTTCGTCGTCGATGCCGGCGACACCCTGATCAAGGGCGGTACGTACGCGCACCAGCTGGGCGCGGAGTACTGGGTGCGCAATGCCGTCTACATCGCCGGCAGCCTGATCGCCATCGTGACCCGCAGCCCGCGCTTCCACGGCACTTTCGCCGTGACGGCGCTGCTGTACGAACTGAGCTGGATCTGGCGGCGCTACGACGTCCTGATGTAATCGCCGCCCTGTCCCTCAGCGCGCCGGCTGCACCTTCACCGGCGTGGCGAACGGCGCGATGCCCAGCGCTTCGTGGATTTCCGCCGGGTAGTAGGCCTGTCCGCCCTTGATCACCAACGCGGCTTTGCGTACGTCGGCGATGTTGGCGGTGGGATCGCCGTCAACGAGCACCAGGTCGGCACGCTTGCCCGGCACGATCGAACCGGCGTCCTCCAGCGTGCGCGTGTACTTGGCACCGTTCCACGTGGCCACCTGCAACACCTGCGAAGGGGTGAGACCGGCCTGGACGTAAAGTTCCAATTCGCGTTGCAAGGTGAAGCCGGGCAGCTCGTCGGTACCGGCCACGATCGGCACGCCGGCCCGGTACATGCGGCCGGTGAACTCCACCAGCTTGTCGAAGCTGCGCTTGTAGCGCGCACCCGTCTCGTCGTCCTTGATGTCCATCTCGGCCGCGCGCCGGCTGCGCTGCACGTCCGGCGGCAGATGGTCGGCCACGTCGGCGACGATCGGCGACAACTGGCCCTCGCGCTGGTGGATGAACTCGAACGTCGCCAGCGTGGGATCGATGACGATCTGCTTCTTCGCCAGTTCGGCGATGAAGTCCTGCACCGGCTTGCTGTCGAAGTCCAGAGCGTCGGTCTTGTCGGCGACCAGATAGAAGCGCGCCAGCGTGCGGGTGTCGGTCTCGGGGGTGACGAAGAAGTTCAGCATCACCTGGTTGATGTGCTGGATCTCGTCGTAGCCCTGCTCCACCACGTCCTGCGCGCGCAGGAACGCGGGCACGTGCCCGCTGACCCGCAGGCCGCGCTGGTGCGCGTACGCGGTGGTGTCGCGCAGGATCTCCTTCGGGAAGGAGTTGTAGATCTTGATCTGCGGGTAGCCGTGGTCGGCATACCAGTCGATGGCCTGCTTCGCGCCGGCCAGGTCCTTCACCACGAAGCCGCCCTGCGACGAATGCGGGCTCTGGCCTTCGATGTAACCGGCCGGGATCACCCGCGGGTGCATCAGCGTGCCCGCTTTTTCTTCGGCCATCAGCTGCTGCAACGTCGCGTTGTCGTTGCCCATGTCGCGCGTGCTGGTGATGCCGGCCGCCAGGTGCAGGCCGCCCTCCCAACTGCCTGCGTGCACGTGCATGTCGTACAGGCCCGGCAGCAGCACGCGATTGCCGGCATCGACCACGTTGTCGGCCGCGACCCTCGACAGCCCCACCGGCGACACCGACAGGATCCTGCCATCGCGCACGACGACATCCGCCGCGGGACCCAGCACGGCCTTCTCGCTGTCGAAGACGCGCGCATTGCGGATCAGCGTGGTGCCCGGCAGCGGGTGCGCCAGACGCTTCTGCATCGCCACCAGCGCTTCGCGCTCGGCGATCTTCTGCCGCGCCTCCAGCGTATTGGCCGACGCCTGCCAACCGTCCTCGATCAGTTGCAGGAAGCCCGGGTAGATGAAGGCGAACAGGCGCGGCTCGGCATCGCGCGTCACCCAGACGAAGCTTGGCGTGAAGCCGATGCCGGTCAGCGCCAGCAGGTCCACGGTACGCGACTGGGTACCGCTGCGGATATCCAACGAGGCGAGCTTGCGCTGCGTCAGCGTGCCGCTCGGCACCAGCGGCAGCTTGCCGTCGGCACGCTTGGCCAGCGCCGCCAACGCCACCGAGGTGGTCGCCGGCGTGCCGCCGAGCGGCGTGTACATCGCCGTGCCGGTGAACGTGTGCGTGCCCGCGTCGGACGTGCTCTTCCATTGGCCGCGATCGCCGTCGCGGGTGAACGTTTCATCCACCGGCGCACCGAAGGTCGACACACCCTTCACTTGGTACTGCTGAAAGGTGCCATCCGCCGCGAGGCGGTATTCCTCTTTCAGCTCCGGCCCGCGGCCGTTGTCCTTGAAGATGAAATCCACGCGCGTCACGCCGTCGTCGCCGACGGTGACCGTCTGTTCGCCCGCCTTCTTGCCGCCATCCACCAGCGCGACGTACTTCAGGGTCTCGGCGGCCATCGCCGAGGGCGCCAGCAGCAGCGCGCAGCACAATGCAAGGACAGGCTTCACAGGACTCTCCGTCAGGGGGCGCTCGGGGCATTCTGCCGGAGATTGACGGGCTTTCCGGGGGGCCGCCCATGCCTTTCGTCATGGGTCCGGCCTCCCCCCCTGGGTTACCCTTGGGTATCTACCCTGTCAGGACGTCGTGCTTCATGACCACCCGCCTCGCCATCGCGCTCGCCGCGACCCTCGGACTCGCCATGCCCGCCTACAGCCAGGCCGCCACGCCGGCCACCCAGACCGCCCAGGCCGCCAATCCCTTCTTCGCGGAAAGCCCGCTGCCGCTGCACTACCCGCAGTTCGACAAGATCAAGGACAGCGACTTCGCACCCGCCTTCGATGCCGGCATGGCCGAGCAGCTGAAGGAAATGGACGCGATCGCCAACAACCCGGCCGCGCCCACCTTCGAGAACACCATCATCGCGATGGAGAAGAGCGGCCAGGTGCTGGACCGCGCCACCACCGTGTTCTTCAACCTGGTGGGCACCGACACCAACGACGCGCGCAACAAGCTGCGCGCCGACTACTCGGCCAAGTTCGCCGCCCACGGCGACGCCATCAGCCTCAACCCGAAGCTGTTCGCCCGCATCAAGGCGCTGTTCGACAAGCGCAACGACCTGGGCCTGGACGCGGAAAGCGTGCGCCTGATCGAGCGTTACCACACCAGCTTCGTGCGCTCGGGCGCCAACCTCAACGACGCCGACAAGGCGACGCTGAAGGCGATGAACGGCGAACTGGCTTCGTTGGCCACGACCTTCAGCGACAACGTGCTGAAGGACGTGAACGCCTCGGCCGTGGTCGTGGACGACGTGAAGCAGCTCGACGGCCTGACCGAAGCGCAGATCGCCACCGCCGCCGAAGTCGCCAAGAAGCGCGGCCTGGAAGGCAAGTACGTCCTGACCCTGCTCAACACCACCGGCCAGCCGCCGGAGTCGCAGCTGACCGACCGCGCGCTGCGCCAGCGCCTGCACGAAGCCTCGGTCGCGCGTGGCAGCCACGGCGGCGAGTTCGACACCACCGCGCTGGTCTCCCGCATCATGAAGCTGCGCGCCGACCGCGCGAAGCTGCTGGGCTATCCCAACCACGCCGCGTACGGCCTGGAAGACCAGACCGCGCGCACGCCGGAAGCGGTGAACGCGATGCTGGGCAAGCTGGCGCCGGCCGCCGTGGCCAACGCCAAGCGCGAAGCCGCCGACCTGCAGGCGATGATCGACCAGGAACAGAAGGCCAAGGGCCAGCCGACCTTCGCGCTGGCGCCGTGGGACTGGGCGTTCTACTCCGAGAAGGTCCGCGCCGCGAAGTACAACTTCGACGAGTCGCAGCTCAAGCCGTACTTCGAGATGAAGAACGTGCTGGAGAACGGCGTGTTCTTCGCCGCCAACCAGCTGTACGGCCTGACCTTCAAGGAACGCACCGACCTGCCGAAGTACCACGCCGACACCTGGACCTACGACGTGTTCAACGCCGATGGTTCGCAGCTGGCGATCTTCATCTTCGACCCGTACGCGCGCGACTCCAAGCGCGGCGGCGCGTGGATGAACTCCTACGTGTCGCAGTCGGGCCTGACCGGCGACAAGCCGGTGGTCGCCAACCACCTGAACGTGCCGAAGCCGCCGGCCGGCGAACCCACGCTGATGACGTGGGACGAAGTGACCACCACGTTCCATGAGTTCGGCCATGCCCTGCACGGCATGTTCTCGGACGTGAAGTACCCGTACTTCAGCGGCACCAGCGTGCCGCGCGACTTCGTCGAGTACCCGTCGCAGGTCAACGAGATGTGGGCCGACTGGCCGTCGATCCTGGCCAACTACGCCAAGCACCACAAGACCGGCGAGCCGCTGCCGCAGGCGCTGTTGGACAAGGTGATCGCTGCTTCCAAGTTCAACGAAGGCTTCAAGACCACCGAGTACCTGGGCGCCGCGATGCTGGACCAGCGTTGGCACCAGATCACCGCCGACCAGGTGCCCGCCGCCGCCGGCGTGATGAAGTTCGAGGCCGCCGCGCTGACCGCCGACGGCATCAACTACGCACCGGTGCCGCCGCGCTACAAGACCCCCTACTTCAGCCACATCATGGGCGGCTACTCGGCCGGCTACTACGCCTACATCTGGTCCGAAGTGCTGGACGCCAACAGCGTGGAGTGGTTCAAGAGCCACGGTGGCCTGAAGCGCGAGAACGGCGACCACTTCCGCAAGACGCTGCTGTCGCAGGGCGGCAGCCAGGATGCGATGAAGCTGTTCCGCGACTTCGCCGGCCACGATCCGAAGATCGAGCCGCTGCTGGAGAAGCGCGGCCTGACGGCACCGGCGGCTGCGCCGGCCGCCAAGCAGGTCAAGTAAGCGACTTCCTCGTCGCCCGGCCACGCCACCTTCGGGTGGCGTGGTTTTTTATGGGCGCGGCATGGACGAGGTTGTCCACATCGCGTGTGGATGAGTGCTGCACGAATCTGTGGATAACCGGCGCACGCCCTTGCGTACCGGACGTGTCAAGCGGGCTGGCGTTTTTTTCGCCAACCCGCCCACGTGTTACTGCCCGAAGGCCTGGGCCAACTGGGCGTACGCCTTGCGCTGCTCGTCGGTCTCCGCGCGCGGCGTGGTGACTTCCAGTTCGACGATCTGGTCGCCGGGCGGCGTTCCCGGCAGGCCGCGGCCACGCAGGCGCAGCTTGCGCCCGGAATCCGAATCCGGCGGGATCTTCAGTTCCACCGCGCCGCCCAAGGTAGGCACGCTGAGCGAAGCGCCCAGCGCCGCCTGCCACGGCGTCACCGACAGCACGTGGATGATGTTGCGGCCATCCACCTCGAACTGCGGATGCGGCGCATATTCGACTTCCAGCAGCAGGTTGCCACCCTGGCTGCCCTGCCCGGCCAGGCGGATCACCTGGCCCGGCTTCACGCCGGTCGGCACCCGCACGTCGAGCTGGCGGCCGTTGACGTTGACCCGCACGCTGCCGCCGTCGTGGACCGCCTGCAGCGGGACCGCCAGCTTGGCGCGCGAGTCGCGCGGCCCCTGCGGTCCGCGCGGTGTCGGTTGCTCCGCCCGACCGCGACGACCGAACAGGCCCTCGAAGAAGTCGCTGAACCCGCCACCGCCACCGCCCGCGCCACCGAAGATCTCTTCGAAATCGAAGTCCTGCGCGCCCGGTCCACCGCGACCGAAATCCGGCGGCGGGCGGAACTCCTCGCCCGGGCGATAGCCGCGCGCGCGCAACTGGTCGTAGGCCGCGCGTTTCTGCGGATCGCGCAGCGCCTCGTAAGCCTCGTTGACGGCCTTGAACTGGTCTTCCGCGCCCGGCTCCTTGCTGACGTCCGGGTGGTATTTGCGGGCCAGGCGGCGGTACGCCGTCTTGATCTCAGCGTCGCCGGCCGAAGGCTCCACGCCCAGCACCGCGTAATAGTCTTTGAACTGCATGCGTACTCCGCCGTTTCCGGGGCCGCCCGCCCGGCGGGCGCCCATGCCGCAATTCTAATCGCCCGCGACGCCAGGCTGCGTCGAGGCCGCGGGAACGGGCCCGCCACACCGACGCGCTACACTGCCTGAAATTCCCCTACAAGGCAGTCCCATGAGCATCCAGGTTGGCGAGCGCATCCCCGAAGTGACCCTCAAGCGCATCCGTGAAGGCGTGGAGACCGTCGACACCATCGCCCTGTTCGATGGCCGCAAGGCGGTGCTGTTCGCCGTGCCGGGCGCGTTCACCCCGACTTGCTCGGAGAAGCATCTGCCCAGCTATGTGCAGCACTTCGAGGAGTTCCGAAAGCGCGGCATCGAGGTGTTCTGTGTTTCGGTGAACGACCCCTTCGTCATGCAGGCCTGGGGCAAGACCCAGCACGTGCCCGACGGTCTGCAGATGCTGGCGGACGGCAACGCCGACCTCGCCAAGGCCCTGGGCCTGGACATGGATGCCAGCGCCTACGGCATGGGCGTCCGCGCCAAGCGCTTCTCGCTGTACGCCGAGGACGGCGTGGTGAAGCATGTCTTCGTCGAAGCGCCCGGCGAATACAAGGTGTCCGGCGCGGAGCACATGTTGGAACAGCTCGGCTGACGCATGCGTCGTCGCGACCGATCGCATGATGCGTTGAAGGCGCTGGTCGCGGCCCAAGTCAGCGTTCCGCGACTGCAGATGAGTCTGCTGGTCCTGCTGACCGCGGCCACGGGATTCCTCGCATCGGTAGCGCTGTCTTCGCGGGCATGGATGCCCTCTGGCTGCGTTACCCGCTGTGCGTCATGATCGCGTACGCGGCATTCCTGGGCCTGATCTGGGCCTGGCGTCGCCACCGCGAATGGGACCTGCCCACCGACGGACCAGGGGGCGGCGGCTCTTCGCCGCCTTCGCAGGGCCAGGCTGACTGGCAGGGCGGCGGTGGCAGCTCCGGTGGCGGTGGCGCGAGCGCGGCATTCGATGGGCCGTCTCCGGTGACCGCCTTCGATCCGACCCCCGCTCCCCTCGATGCACCGTCACTGGACGCCGTGCTCGATGTCGACGAAGGCTTGCCTGTCGTACTGGTCGCCCTGCTGCTGGCCGGCGCGTTGCTCGCGGTCGGCTGGGTCATCTGGATCGCGCCGGCGCTGTTGGCCGAGCTAGCGCTGGATGCCGTGCTGTCGGCGGGCCTCTATCGGCGATTGAAGCGATCACCCGACGGCGCCCATTGGCTGGCCACGACACTGCGCCATACCGGACGACCGTTCCTCGCCGCCACGTTTTCTCTGCTGGTCGCGGGAATCTTGATGAGCCTGCTGGTGCCGGGCGCCACGTCGCTGGGCGAGTTTCTGGCCCACTACCGCTGACGTTTCAGCGCAGCACGTTGAACCGCACGCGCGTCCACGCGCCGCTGTCGGCGAGCGCGGTGAGCTGATGCTCGCCGGGTTCGTCGAAATCGCGCTGGAATGCCTGCGCGCCACGCGTCTCGGCGATCCAGCGACCGTCCAGCAGCCACTGGATGCGCGCGTCGGTGCCAAGGCCGCGCAGCTGCAACCGCACGCCGTGCGGACTGCCCGGCGCACGAGCCAGCATGGCGCGGTCGTTGAGGCCTTCGATGCGCAGTTCCTCGATGGCATCGCGACCGTCGGGCTGGCAATCCGGCGATAGCGCCGGCAGCCGTGAAGCGGCGCGGGTCTGCGCCGGCAGCCACGGCGACGCCAACGCCGGCCAACGCGCGATTTCGGCGCTGCGTGCTTCGTGCGGACGCGCGCACTCGCCCGACAGGCGCAGGCCGCTGCGCGCATCGATCTCGAAGCGCTCGCGTCCGACGCTCCACAGCCGCGCGTCGCGTTCGGCGAACGTCGGCGGCACGTTGCCGCCCAAGGTCCACGCGTCGCGCTTGCGCTGGCAGAGCCCTGGCGTCTCGGGCTCGGGCGGCAATCCCAGCGGCCAGCAGATCTCGGCCGCGGCGACGTCGGCCGGACGCGCACGCGGCTCGGCATCGGCGCGTGCGCGTGGCAGGCTGTCGATCACCTCGAACATCAACGGCAGCGCAGTGACGGCGCCGTACTGGCCCGGCAAGGGCGTGCCATCGGGACGCCCCACCCACACACCGACGGTGTAGCGGCGTGTCCCGCCCAGCGCCCATGCGTCGCGGAAGCCGTAGCTGGTGCCTGTCTTCCACGCCACGCGCGGCCGCAGCCCGGTGTCGAGTACGCCGCCGCCATACCCGGGACGCGGGTGCGCTTCGAGGACTTCGCGGATGATCCACGCCGCGCCCGGCGACAGCAGCCGACGGTCCGCCTGCGGATCCTGCGTGGTGTAGCGCACCCGCCCCGACAAGCCGTCGCGGTTGAGGGCCGCGTGCGCGCCGACGAGATCCTCCAGGCGCGCGCCGGTGCCCCCGAGGATCAGCGAGAGGTTGGGCTTGGCGCCGCGCGGATACCGCAACACCAGGCCATTGTTCGCCAGGCGTGCGGAGAAACGCTCCGGCCCGACCCGGTCCAGCAGGTCCACCGCCGGCACGTTGAGCGACAGGCGCAAGGCATCCGCGGCGCTGACCGGCCCGTTGAACGCGGCGTCGAAGTTGCCGGGCCGGTAGTCATGGAACGCCTGCGGCGCGTCGACCAACAGGCTCTCGGAATGGATCAGCCCGTCGTCCAGCGCCAGGCCATACAGGAACGGCTTCAGCGTCGACCCTGGCGAGCGCCACGCCTGCACCATGTCGACGTGGCCGAGCCGCTCGCGGTCACCAAAGGCCACCGAACCCACGTACGCGCGCGCTTCCATCGTGACGTTGTCGACCACGAGCAACGCGGCCGACGTGCGCGGCGGCAGCGTCGAGAAGTAACTCTGCACGCGTTCTTCCAACGTCCGCTGGAGTCCGGCATCGAGCGTGGACGCGATCTGCGCCGCCTGCGGATGCGCGCGCCGCAGACGCTCAGCAAGCAACGCCGCCTGCAGCGGTGGTTGCAGCGCGCGCGCGACGACCGGCTCGATGCGCGCATCCTTCACCTCCGCCGACGACCAGACGCCGAGGTCCACCATCCGCTGCAGGACCTTGTCGCGCGCCACGCGTGCCGCATCGGGATGGCGGTCCGGGCGAAGGCGGCTGGGCGACTGCGGCAGCACTGCGAGCAGCGCGGCCTCAGCGTGCGACAAGCGCGAGGCCGGCTTGCCGAGGTACGCCCAGCTGGCGGCCTCCACGCCTTCGATGGTGCCGCCGAACGGCGCGCGCTCCAGGTACAGCGTCAGGATCTCGCGCTTGGACAAGTGCGCCTCCAGCTGCACCGCGCGCAACATCTGTTTGGCCTTGCCCCACGGCGTGCGCGAGTGCCGATCCAGCATGCGCGCCACCTGCATGGTCAGCGTGGAGCCGCCCGACACGACGCGTCCATGCCGAACGAGCTGGCCGGCCGCGCGTGCCAGCGCCCAGGGATTGATGCCGGGGTGTTTCCAGAACCCGCGGTCTTCGTAGTTCAGCAGCGCCTGCAGGTAGAGCGGCGACACAGTGTCCACCGAAGCGGGATAGCGCCACACGCCATCGCGATCAGCGAAGGCGCGCAGGGGCGTGCCATCACGGGCGGTGACCAGCGTGCTGGTATCGCGCGTCTTGGGCAGCGGGGGCGGAAAGATGAAATCCAACGCGAGCATGGCGACCAGTACCACGACGGTCGTCCAGCGAAGTGTCGTCAGTATTCGCATCCAACGCGGTTCAACAGCACTCATACAGAAGCTTGGCCGTCGTCCACCGCACCGATGTCCTGCGCCCGGAGAATGAAATGAAGGGCCATCACCACGGGCGCGACGCAGGACCAGCCCAGATGCAGTGCGTTGAGAAAGGTCGCATCGATCCGCCGACCGAACACCATCAACCCCAGGAACGCCATCGACGACAGACCCACCGCGCTCAATGCCAGGAGCGCAGCGATGGGCCAGTAGGCTCGGCCCCTCGCCGGTAACGCAACGACGCATGCCAGCGCCATTCCTGCCAGACAGGCTGCCGCCGCAGCAAGCACGATCCCTTCAAACCAATCATCTATCCCTCTTCGGCACAGCCACCAGAACAGATGGGCAACGGGGGCTAATCCGAACACAACGTAGGCCGCCCGCAGTCGCCCTTGCTTCATGACTTGATCGTGCCCCCTGGCTGCATGTGCACGCGCATCGCGATCACGGCTGCACCACCGTGATCGTCGCCGGCGAGGCCTTGCCGACGCCCCGGATATCCGGGCGGTACATGTCCTCGACCAGCGACGGCGGCACCGTGTACGTGCCAGGCGTTACCGCGCGGACGAGGTAGAACAGCTTCGCCGTGCCGCCACGCTCGAGCTTCAGCGCCGCTACGTAGCGGTCGTCGCGGAACTCTTCGTGCTTGACGTCGGCGGCGCTGCCGCGGTCGCTGATGGCGATGCCGTCCACCACCACCTCGGCCCATTGCTTGGCGTCGCCCAGGTTGAAGTTCTCGATCTCCAGGCCGGCCGGCAGCAGGTCGGTGAACAGCGCGTCGGGCATCTCGGCGTGCGCGGTGATGCCGACCCGCACGATCAGCGCCTCGCCTTCCTTCAGCGTGCCGCCCTTCCACTCCTGGCCATCGGTCGTGTAGTAGCGGCGCTCGATGCCGATCTGGCGGTTGTCCGGCGCGGGCGCGCTGCGCGGGATGCCGGCGACGTCCAACGAGGCATACAGCGGCGGCGAGCCTTCGGGCACGAAGCGCACGCCACGGGCGAGCGCGGCATGATCGACGCTGCGGCCGAACAGGCGTACCGGCGCCACTGCCTCGGCGTCGCCGCCGATGCTCCACTGACCGGAGACCAGCTTCTTCTGGTCCACCATCAGTGCCTTGCCCAGGCGCGCCAACGCGACCTGCTCCTGCGTGCTCAGCCACATCCACCCACTGTTGCGGCGCGCATCCAGTTCGCGTCCCAGCGAGATCGTGCGGCGGTCGTACTCGGGCTTGGCCAGCTTGCGCTCGTGCACCAGCGCGATCATCAGCGCGTCGTCACGCAACTTGGTGCCGTAATCGCCGAGGTACTCGGGGCGATCGCCGGTCTTGGCGAAGCCTTCCGCGATCGCCTTCGCGCCGCGGTTGCGGTCGCCCTGCAACGACAGCGCGATGCCCAGGTGCACCAGCGGCAGGCCGGTCAGCGTCTTGCTGCGCTCGTTGTCGTACAGCGCGCGCAGCGTCCCCAGCGGCGCACGGTTGACCCGCGCGAGCACGTAGCCGGCATAGGCCTGGTTGGCGAACTTGAGGTGGTCGCGTCGGTCGTAGCCGTAGAACTGCGCGCCACCGGCCAGCAGGTCCTCGTTGAGCCGCGTGAGTGCTTTCTGCAGCACGGTATCCGGGACGGCGAAGCCGCCCTCGCGCGCGTCCAGCAGGAATTCGGCGATGTACGGGGTCAGGCCCGGATTGACGTAGTCGTCGTTGCCCCACATCGAGAAATGGCCATTGGCCACCTGCATCGACGCGAGCCGTCCGAAGGCACCCTCCATGCGTTCGCGCCGCTTCTTCGCCTCCAGGCCGTCGATGCCGAGCAGCTTCGCCGTAGCGTCGTCCAGTTCCAGCGCTGCATAGCCCTTGCTGGTCGTCTGTTCGGCGCATCCGTACGGATACTCCAGGGCGCCCTTGAGGGCACTGGCGAACGGGATCGGCGGCAGCGCGCTGACCGTCATGCGTGCGGTCACCGAACCCGGCATCAGCCCGTCGGCAAAGCCCGCGCCCATGTCCACCGGCGCCAGGCTGTCCAACACCTGTGTGCGGGAACGCAGCACCGCCGGCCAACCCGCGCGGACGGGCATGTCGTAGCGACGATCCACCTTGAAGCCGTTGCCCTCCACGCGCACCCGCACCTGGGCGGTGGTGTAGCCCTCGCCCGCCGTGATCGGGAAGGTCAGCGTGCGCTTGGCGTCTACGGCCAAGTCAGCGGTACGGCTGCCCTCACCGATGTTGAGCGGGCCTTCGCCATTGACCTGCACCTTGAAGGCGCCGGTCTTGCCGGTGAAGTTCTGCACATCGAGGGTCACCGTGCTCTTGTCGCCGGGCGCGAGCACACGTGGCAGGCTGGCTTCGGCCACGATCGGCGCGCGCACCACGGTCTCGCGGTCGCGGTTGCCGTAGCGTGTGTCCGAATAGACCAGTGCCGATACGCGCAGCGTGCCATTGAAGTCGGGCACCCTCAACGCGATCCGCGCATTGCCCTTGCCATCCAGCTTCACCGGTCCGGAGAACAGGTCGACCGTCTGCACCCGTGCGGTCGGACGCTTCGCTTGCGGCAACGCGGACAAGGCCATATCGCCACCGAAGCGGATCTTCGCGCTGCCGCCCTCGAAGCTCTCGATCACGCGCCCGTAGATGTCGTACGCATCCACGCCCAGGCGCCGCTGCGCGAAGAACTGCGCGTTGGCGTCCGGCACCGGGAACCGCGTGATATTGAGGATGCCCACGTCCACCGCGGACACGGTGACGTGCGCAGTCTGGCCGGCGAGTTCCGGCACGCTGACGCTGGCCCGCAGATCCTGCTCCGGTCGCATCTGTTTCGGCACCGACAGGCCGACCGCGACGCGACGGTCGCGACGGTCCATCGGCACGTGCGCCACACCCACGGCGCGCGCCGGGGTGATCTTGCTCGGCGCCGAACCGCCGCGGAACACGAGCGCGGTGACGTAGACGTCGTGGCGCTCCCACTCCTTCGTCACCGGGATCGAGAACGTGCTGCCCGGCTTGGCCTCGATCGCCTGCACGTACAGCATGCGATCGGCTTCCACCATCAGCAGGCCCTTGCCCGCGTGCGGCGGCGTGACGGTGACCTTGAGTGTGTCGCCGGCCTTGTAGCCGGTCTTGTCGAGCGCCAGCTTGACCTTGTCGGGGCGCGCATCCAGCCCGCGGTTCTGGTCGTCCCAGCTCCAGCCCGCACGGAACGGATAACGCGTCGTCAGGCCGGTGGCCGGATCGAACACGTCCAGCCGGTACTCGCCCCACTCCACCGGGAAGTCGATCTTCGCCGCGCCCGCGCCGATGTCGAGCGTGCGGGTGTCCTTGTTCTCGAAGCGGCGGGTGAAGTCGTAATCCCAGCCACCGTCCTCGTCATAGTTCCAGTGGTAGTCGCGCAGTTCGCGCACCAGCGTGGCCTTCAGGCCCTTCGCTGGCTGCGGCTTGCCGGCGGCATCCACGCGCACCAGTTCGAAGCCGGCCTTGGCGTTGGCGTCGGCGCCGTCCTTGTCGTCGAACAGCGGACGGATGCCGACCAGCGCACCGGCGGGCCACAGCACGCGCTTGAGCGTGCGGTTCACCGTGCGTCCACCGGTCTCGTAAACACTGCCGGACACGATGGCGGCGATGGTGCTGCGCGGCTTGGCCTCGGCGGGCAGCGTGATGTCCTCCTGCAGCACGCCGTTCTCGGGCAGCGTGGCATCGATGACGTCCTTGGCCTCCTTCGGCAACTCCAGCGTCGGGTCACCGAAGAAGTAGCCTGGCAACTGTTCCAGCGGATGCTGCTCCACCGCGACCGCCAGCTTGGCGGTGAAGCGGTTGCCGCTGGCCGGCGCGCCGTAGAGATACGCCGCCGTGGCCTTGAGCTTCAAGGGCTCGCCGGGCTTCAGCACCGTCTGGCCCGCGTCGAGGTCCAGTTTCATGCGCTCGGGCAGGAACTCCTCGATGCGCAGGGTCATGCCCTGCACCGCTTCCTTGCTGGCGGGATCTGTACGGAATTCGACCAGCCAGCGCCCGGTCGGCGCTTCCACCGGAATCGTCTGCTCGAAGCTGAAATACCCCTGCGTCCCCGGCTGCAGGCGCGTCTCGCGGAACACCTTGCCGTCCGGTTGCTTGAGCCGCAGGAAGATCGGCTGCCCCGCGCCCGACTTTGGCGCCGGCACGGGCTTGCCGTCGTTGTCGCGCAACAGCGCCGATATGCGCACCGTCTCGCCGGGGCGGTACAGGTCACGGCCGGACCAGGCGAACACGTCGAACCAGGCCTGCTCGCGCCCTGCCACGGCGAACTCGGACAGGTCCAGCGCCGGCTGGTTGAACGGCAGCATGGACACGTCCTTGCCGCGCGTGGCGACCAGCACGTGGCCGGCATCAAGCGTGTACTTCAGCAAGGCGTTGCCGTTGCCGTCGGTCTTGCCAGCGAGCACGGCCTCGCCGCGCGCATCCAGCACCTTCAGCTCGACGCTGCCGATCGCGGCACCGTCCTGCAACGATGCGGTGTGCACGAACACGGTGTCCTTGTACGCGCGCGTGTGCAGGCCGATGTCGCTGACGGTGAAGAAGGCTGTCTCGAATTCGCCGGCGAACTTGCCGGTGCGCTTCATTACGGCGAAGTACAGGCCCGGATCCTGCAGCTCGCGGATGTCCTGGATCGGCAGGTAGGTCAGCACGCGCTCGTTGGGCTTGCCGCCCAGCACGAAGCGGTTGACGTAGACCGGCTCGGCCAGCTCGCCGATGGGCGTGTTGTCGCCGTACTCGCTGTCGAGGTCCCAGCTGCCGCGACGGCCGCCGCGCTGGTACTCGGCGAAGAACTTCGGCAGTTGCTTCTCGCTGACGCGCAGGAACTCCACGTCCACTTCCGGCACGTTGATCGACACCACCGGCAGGCCCCGGCTCTCGCGCGCCGGCAACACGCTGCCCTGCGAGGCGAAGCCCACGGCGGGATCCAGCTCGCCGGTATGCACCTTGCGCGTGTCGTCCTTGCCCAGGCGCGTGCCGTCGGCCGCCGACAGGCCGGCCTTCAGGGTGACGTCGTAATCCTTGGCCGCTTCCACCGACGGGAAGCGCAGGATGAGGCCCTTGTCGTCCAGCACCCAGCTGCCCTTCACCGCCGCGCCGTTGGCGTCCTTCACCACCAGCAGGTCATCGAAATCTTGCGAGCTCACCAGCGGGCGGCTGAATTCCAGCGCGATCGCCAGATCGCCGTCGTGCTGGTCGGGATATGCGCCTACGAGAGCGAAGCCCTCGACCTTGGCCGCCTCGGCCTTGATCGGTTCGCCGCTGGCCTCCGGCAGCTGGCCGGTCTCGTTGCGCTTACAGCCCGCCAGTGCCGTTGCGGCCAGGCAGGCAATAAAAAACGCGCGCACCCAGCGGTTACGCGCGTTCGTCCCGTTCCGATGTACCGATCCCATGTGCCATTCCCTGCCGTGGTCGTGTCGGCAGTATAGAACGCAGGGATCGAGGCGGCGGGGTCAACGCCCGCGCGCCTCGTGCGCCGGTCAGGCCTCCGGTGCGGCGTCGCTGGCGTCGGTCGCCGCCGGGGTGGCCGCGATGCCGCCTTCGGCGCCGTCGTCCTCGTCCAGCGAGGCGTCCAGGCGCTCGACGGCCTGCAGCGTCTCGCCGTCGGACAGGCGCATCAGGGTGACGCCCTGGGTGTTGCGGCCCACCTGCGAGATTTCCGCCGCGCGGGTGCGCACCAGGGTGCCGCCATCGGAGATCAGCAGGACCTCGTGGTGGTCGGACAGCTGGATGGCGCCGACCAGGCGGCCGTTGCGCTCGGTGGTCTTCAGCGCGATCACGCCGCGGGTGCCGCGGCCCTTGCGCGGGTAGTCCGCGACGGGGGTGCGCTTGCCATAGCCGCGCTCGCTGGCGGTCAGGATGTCGCCGTCGCCGTCGACGACGACCAGGCTGACCACTTCGGAACCGGTATCGACCACGGTCGCGGTAGCCTCGCCTTCGGAAGCCTCACCCTCGTCCTGCTCGCCCTCGGCCTCTGCGTCGGCGCCTTCGGCCAGGCGCATGCCGCGCACGCCGGTGGCGGTACGGCCCATGGCGCGCACCAGCGCTTCGGAGAAGCGGACGGCACGGCCGTTGGAGGCGAACAGCATGACGTCGCGCTCACCGTCGGTCAGGGCCACGCCCACCAGGGCATCGCCTTCGTCCAGGTTGATGGCGATCTTGCCGCGCGCCAGCTTGAAGGCGAACTCGGTCAGCGGGGTCTTCTTGACGGTGCCGTCCTTGGTGGCGAAGAAGACGAACTTGCCTTCTTCGTAGTCGCGCACCGGCACGACGGCCTGGACCTTCTCGCCGGGTTCCAGCGGGATCCAGTTGATGATCGGGCGGCCGCGTGCATTCGAACCGGCTTCCGGCAGCTGGTACACCGGCAGCCAGAACACCTTGCCGCTGCTGGTGAAGGTAAGCAGCGTGTCGTGCGTGTTGACCAGCCACAGCTGGTCGATGAAATCCTCTTCCTTCGTCGCGGCCGCGCTGCGGCCACGGCCGCCACGGCGCTGCGCACGGTAGGCGCTGGCCGGCTGGCGCTTGGCGTAACCGGCGTGGGACAGCGTGACGACCACGTCTTCCGGCGCGATCAGGTCAAGGATGTCCAGGTCTTCTTCGCTATGGCGGATCTCGCTGCGGCGCTCGTCGCCGAACTCGGTCTTGACGTTCAGCAGCTCGTCGCGGATCACCTGCAGCAGGACGTCCGGGTTCTCGAGGATGCGGATCAGGCCGGCGATGACCTCGAGCAGCTGACGGTATTCCTCGGTGAGCTTTTCCTGCTCCAGGCCGGTCAGGCGGTGCAGGCGCATTTCCAGGATCTGCGTGGCCTGCGCCTCGCTGAGCTGGTAGCGGCCATCGACGAAACCGATGGCGGCCGGCAGGTCTTCCGGACGCGACGCCTCGGCGCCGGCGGCCGCGAGCAGCGAGCCGACCAGGCCCGGTTCCCAGGTCTTGGCCAGCATGCGCTCGCGCGCTTCCTGCGGGTTGGCCGACGTCTTGATCAGCTCGATCATCTCGTCGATGTTCGCGAGCGCGACCGTCAGGCCTTCCAGGATGTGGGCGCGGTTGCGCGCCTTGCGCAGTTCGAAGATGGTCCGGCGGGTCACCACTTCGCGGCGGTGGCGCACGAACGCTTCCAGCATCTGCTTCAGGTTCAGCAACTGCGGGCGGCCATCGACCAGGGCGACCATGTTGATGCCGAACACCGATTCCATCGGCGTCTGCTGATAAAGATTGTTGAGGACGACCTCGGCCGACTCGCCGCGCTTGACCTCGATGTAGATGCGCATGCCGTCCTTGTCGGACTCGTCGCGCAGCTCGCTGATGCCCTCGAGCTTCTTTTCCTTCACCAGCTCGGCGATCTTCTCGATCAACCGCGCCTTGTTCACCTGGTACGGGATCTCGGTGACGATGATCGACTCGCGGCCGTTGTCGTCGTTGACCTCGATGTCGGCCTTGGCGCGCATGCGCACGCGGCCGCGGCCGGTGCGGTAGCCCGCCACGATGCCGGCGGTGCCGTTGATGATGCCGCCGGTGGGGAAATCCGGGCCGGGGATGTACTGCATCAGGCCGTCGACATCCAGCTCGGGATTGTCGATCAGCGCGATCAGGCCGTTGACCACTTCCGACAGGTTGTGCGGCGGGATATTGGTGGCCATGCCCACCGCGATGCCGGCCGAACCGTTGACCAGCAGGTTCGGGAAGCGCGTCGGCAGGACCGTCGGCTCCTGTTCCTTTTCATCGTAGTTGGGCTGGAAATCGACGGTTTCCTTGTCGATGTCGGCCAGCAACTCGTGGGTGAGCCGCGCCATGCGCGCTTCGGTGTATCGCATGGCCGCTGCGGCGTCGCCGTCGACCGAACCGAAGTTACCCTGGCCATCAACCAACATGTAGCGCAGCGAAAACGGCTGCGCCATGCGCACCAGCGTGTCGTAGACCGACTGGTCGCCGTGCGGGTGGTACTTACCGATCACGTCACCGACGATACGGGCGGACTTCACGTGCGGCTTGTTGGCGTGGTTGCCCAGTTCGTTCATCGCGAACAGGACGCGCCGGTGGACGGGCTTCAGGCCATCGCGGACATCCGGGAGCGCGCGCCCCACGATCACGCTCATCGCGTAATCGAGATAGCTGCGACGCATCTCGTCTTCGAGGTTGACGGGGATGATTTCCTTGGCGGTCTCGGCCATTCGGGTTCCGTGCTTCTTTGATTGTCTCGGGCCTGAATCCGGGCCAAAACGGGCCTAGCCGGCGTGGGCCAGCGAGGCAGCGACAGGCGGGGATTCCGGCGGGTTCTGCAACCTGCCGAGTGTATCACAACGGACGTACCAGACCGACCGTTTCAGCCCGAGAAACAAGCACTTATGGGTCCCGTCTGCGGCCATCGCGCGAGGGCTGCCGGATTCCCCGGGCGCGCAGGCCCTGGATGGCCGGCGCCGGATACGAAAAAGCCCGGCCAAGGCCGGGCTTTTCGCTGGAACTGGTGGGCGGTACAAGTTTCGAACTTGTGACCCCTGCCGTGTGAAAGCAGTGCTCTACCGCTGAGCTAACCGCCCGAATTCGTCGGGGCGCGCATGATAAACGGGGACCGGGGAGCCGGTCAACGCACCAGGGTCAGCGGTCCTTGGTATCGCACAGGGCGCTGACCCGGCGCGGCGGCGCGAACGCATCGCTGCGCGCCTCGGCCCAGAAGTCCCGGAACACCGCGTGCGCCGGCACCCGGTCCAGCAGTTCCCCCGGTTCCAGGAACCGGTAGAGCGAGGCCAGCGAGCGCACTTCGATGGGCGATACCCGACGGAGGATGTGTTCAGGCCCCAGCTGTTGCGGATGGTCCAGGCCCGCCGCGCACAGCATGTCGCGCAGCGCCTTCAGGGTGTTGTCGTGGAACTGCTGCACGCGCACCGATTTATCGCCCACGTCCAGGTGCTTCCAGCGCGCCGGGTCCTGGGTGGCGACGCCGGTGGGGCAGCGGTCGTTGTGGCAGCTCTGGGACTGGATGCAGCCCAGCGCGAACATGAAGCCACGGGCGGCATTGCACCAATCGGCGCCCATGGCCATCGTGCGGGCGATGTCGAAGGCGCTGATGATCTTGCCGGCCGCGCCGACCCGCACGCGGTCGCGCAGGTTCAGACCCACCAGCGTATTGTGGACCAGCAGCAACGCCTCGTGCATCGGCACGCCCACGTGGTCGATGAATTCGGACGGCGCCGCGCCGGTACCGCCTTCCGCACCGTCCACCACGATGAAGTCCGGCAGCAGCCCGGTCTCGTGCATGGCCTTGGCGATGCCGAACCATTCCCAGGGGTGGCCGATGGCGAGCTTGAACCCGGTCGGCTTGCCCCCCGACAGCTCGCGCAGCCGGGCGACGAACTGCAGCAGTTCGACCGGCGTGGAGAAAGCCGAGTGCTTCGCAGGGGAGACGCAGTCGTGCCCCATCGGCACGCCGCGCGTGGCCGAGATCTCGGCGCTCACCTTCGCGGCGGGCAGCACGCCACCGTGACCGGGCTTGGCGCCCTGCGAGAGCTTGAGCTCGATCATCTTGACCTGCGGCGCGTGCGCGTTCTCGATGAAGCGCGCCTCGCTGAAGCGGCCCTGCTCGTCGCGGCAGCCGAAGTAGCCCGAGCCGATCTCCCACACCAGGTCCCCGCCCTTCTCGCGATGGTAGGGCGAGATCGAGCCTTCGCCGGTGTCGTGGTAGAAGTTGCCGCGTCGCGCGCCTTCGTTCAGCGCTCGCACCGCGTTGGCCGACAAGGCACCGAAGCTCATCGCCGAGATATTGAACACACTGGCCGAATACGGTTGCGCGGAGCCCGTGCCGATGACCACGCGGAAATCGTGCGAATCGACATGCGTCGGCGCCATCGAATGGTTGATCCATTCGTAGTCGACGCTGTACACATCCTGTTGGCTGCCAAACGGCACGACATCCATCACGCCCTTGGCGCGCTGGTAGACCAGCGAACGCTGCTGGCGCGAGAACGGCACTTCAGCCGTGTCGCCTTCGATGAAGTACTGGCGGATCTCGGGCCCGACCGACTCCAGGCCGTAGCGGAAGTGCGCCAGCACCGGATAGTTGCGGCGCAAGGTGCTGCGCGTCTGCAGCACATCCCACGTTCCCAGTAACGACAGCGCGCCGAAGAGCGCCACGCCCCACCAGGCCACCGGCCAGGACAGGGCCAGTACGAGCATGGTCGCCGCCAGCAGCAGGACGACGGCATAGGCGAGGTAACGCTGCATCGGCAGTCTCCCGTGGGCCAGCGGAGATTCTATGCCAAGCCCTGCGACCGCACGCCGCAGCCTGCGAACAGGCGCGCGCCGAGGGTTGATCCGGATCAATGCCGCGCGTCGGACGCGGTGCGAGCGTGGCGGCACCACAACCCAAGGGGAGACCGACATGCATCCGATCCTTCGCGAAATCCTGCTCGAGCCGGTGGGCTGGCTGGCCATCGGCGGCAGCATCGTGATGGTAGGCATCGCCTTCGCGGTGGCGATGTTCGTGCGCAGGAAGGTGCGCGAAGAGGAAAAGCGTCGGCGGCGCTGAACCACGGAAGAGCTGGTGCCCGGAGCCGGAATCGAACCGGCATGGCCTCGCGGCCGGCGGATTTTAAGTCCGATGCGTCTACCAATTTCGCCATCCGGGCACGCGGATAGCCTGCCTCAGTCGCGCCGGCTTGGAAAGCGGCACCTTCCGATCGCCAGAAACAACGAAGCCCCGCGTGCGGGGCTTCGGCGTACTCCCCGAAGGGAGCGAATATGGAGCGGGAAAAGGGACTCGAACCCTCGACCCCGACCTTGGCAAGGTCGTGCTCTACCAACTGAGCTATTCCCGCATGGACGATGCATGCATCGCCGATTCTACATTGGAGGCCTCGAGCGGAATCGAACCGCTGTAAACGGATTTGCAATCCGGTGCATCACCACTCTGCCACGAGGCCGAACTTCTTCAGCAGATCCATATTGCGCTGCAATCCACCGAATTACCACTCTGGCAGCTGCCCGGCGGCGACCGCGACCGACAACCGCACTCAGGGCAAGCCTTCCTGGCGCCCTACAACACAAAACCCCGCTAGCGGGGTTTTGTGGGCCGCCCCTCTCGGGACGATAAAACTGGAGCGGGAAAAGGGACTCGAACCCTCGACCCCGACCTTGGCAAGGTCGTGCTCTACCAACTGAGCTATTCCCGCGTCGTGAGAGGCGAAATTGTAGCGGCTTGTTCGGAACTGTCAACCGTCTTCTTCTCGCCTTCGCGGAGGATCGGCCATGCCGCGAGCAGATACTGGATGCCCGACCACAGGGTCAGCAGGGCCGCGATGGCCAGCAGCCAGTCGCCCAGTACGAATACCCACCGCCCCATCCAGATGTCGGCCAGGTCCTGAGAACCCGGCGTGGAGGCGTACAGCAAGCAGGACAGCGCCACCATCTGCACGATGGTCTTGATCTTGCCCAGTGCGGCGACCTTGACCGTGGCGCGCTGACCCAGTTCGGCCATCCATTCGCGCAATGCGGAGACCGCGATCTCGCGACCGACGATGACCGCGGCCCAGATCGCCATCCACATCGTGGGGGTGTCCTGGACGATGAGGAACAGCGACACGGCCACCATCAGCTTGTCCGCCACCGGGTCCAGGAAGGCACCGAAAGCTGAATACAGGTGATACCGACGCGCGATCCAGCCATCCAGCCAGTCGGTGACCGCCGCCAGGATGAAGATGAAGGCCGCCGCGAAGTTGGTCCACGTGTACGGCAGGTAGAACACCAGCACCAGCACCGGGATCAGCACGATCCGCAGCAGCGTGAGCCAGGTGGGGACGGTCAACTTCATCGAACTTACTCGGTTCCGGCCTCGGGCGACGGCAGCCCGTGCAGGTTAGCGTAGATTCGCTCCGCCAGCGCGGCATTCACGCCCTCGACGCGCGCGATCTCGTCCACGCCGGCGGCCTTCAGCCCCGCCAGGCCGCCGAAATGCTTCAGCAGGCTGGCGCGACGACGCGGCCCGATACCGGGGATGTCCTCCAGCTTGCTGGTCATGCGGGCTTTCTGCCGTTTGCCGCGATGCCCGGTGATCGCGAAGCGATGCGCTTCGTCGCGCACCTGCTGAATCAGCTGCAGGGCCGGCGACGCGGCGCCGGGGCGCAGTTCGCGTCCGTCGGGTAACACGAGAGCTTCGTGCCCCGCCCGCCGCTCCACGCCCTTGGCCACGCCCACCAGGGTGACGCCTGCCACGCCCAAGTCCGCCAATGCCGCCTGTGCTTGTGCGAGTTGGCCGGCGCCGCCGTCGATCAGCAGCACGTCGGGCATCACCCCGCCCTCCTCCACCGCGCGGCGGAAGCGACGTTCGATCGCCTGGTGCATGGCCGCGAAGTCGTCGCCGGGCGTGATGCCGGTGATGTTGTAGCGACGGTACTGCGAGCGCACCGCGCCGTTGGCATCGAACACCACGCACGACGCCACCGTCGCTTCACCCATCGTGTGGCTGATGTCGAAGCACTCGATGCGCTTAGCGACGTCGGGCAACCCCAGCAGATCCCTCAACGCCTCGCTGCGTGCGGTCTGCGCGTTGCGGCTGGTGAGCTCGGTGGTCAACGCGATTTCGGCATTGCGCTTGGCCAGGTCCAGGTAGCCGGCGCGCTCACTGCGCACGTTCCACTTCAGTTGAACTTTTCGCCCGGCAGATGCGGCCAACGCGTGCTCGATCAGCTCCGCGTCCGGAATTTCGCGGTCGAGGACGATCTCTTGCGGCGCGGGCTGCTCGGCGTAGTACTGCGAGACGAATGCGCCCAGGACTTCCTCCGCGCTGTCTTCGCCGTTGGTCTTGGGATAGAAGGTGCGCGTGCCGAGGTTGCGACCGTCCCGGAACGCGAGCAGCAGTACGCAGGCCTGACTACCCTGCATCGCGCAGGCCAGCACGTCCAGGTCGGCCGCATGGCCGTCCACGTACTGGCGCGCCTGCAAGGTGCGGATCGAGGCCACCAGGTCGCGCAGCCGCGCCGCGCGCTCGAACTCCAGCGCCACGCTGGCTTGTTCCATCGCCTGGGTGAGTTCCTGGGTCAGCTCGTCGCTGCGCCCATCGAGAAACAGCCCCGCGCGGCGCACGGATTCGGCGTAGTCGGCCTCGGCGACCAGCCCCACGCAGGGCCCGCTGCAGCGCCCGATCTGATATTGCAGGCACGGCCGCGAACGGTTGCGGAACACGCTGTCCTCGCAATTGCGGATGCGGAACAGCTTCTGCATAAGATTCAGCGTTTCGCGCACTGCGATGACGCTGGGATACGGCCCGAAGTAGCGCCCCGGGATAGCGCGCGCGCCCCGATGGAACGCGATGCGCGGCCATTCCTCGCGCGTCAGCAACACGTAGGGATAGCTCTTGTCGTCGCGCAGCAGCACGTTGTAGCGCGGCGTCAGCGACTTGATCAGCTGGTTCTCCAGCAGCAGCGCTTCGGCCTCGGTACGGGTGACGGTCACGTCCATGCGCGCGACCTGGGTCAGCATCGACAGGATCCGCGGCGACTTCGGCGAATTGTTGAAATAGCTGGTGACGCGCTTGCGCAGCGCGCCCGCCTTGCCGACGTACAGCAGCGCGTCGTCGGCGGCATACATGCGGTAAACGCCGGGGGCCGTGCTCAGGCCGGCCGCAAAGGCCTTGCCGTCGAAGGCCGGCTGGGAACTACCACTCATTCGTCGATCGGGACGTGGCTCAACTCGCCGGTGGCGATATCGTAGCGCAGGACCGCGTGAGCATCGGTCTCGGCGATCCACACCGCACCGGCAGCGATCGATAGGCCGGCCGGCCCATGCAGCGTGCGCGGCAAGGTAACCGTGGAGACCTCACCACCGCCGAGACGCAGCGTGCGCAGGCTGCCGTTGCCGCTGTCGGCGATCCACATGACCGGCGAGTCGGGGCTCAGCGCGATCGCCTGCGGATGCTGCAGCCGCGCACCGTCGCGCGGCCCATCCTCTGCACCAAAGGTCCACGCGTCCTGCCCGACCAGTGTCTGCACGGTATCGCCGCGCAGCTGCATCGAGCGCAGGGACGATCCCACCGCGTCGCAGACATAGAGCGTCTGCAGCACCGCCGCCAGCCCTGCCGGCTGCGCGAACGCGGCCATCGGCCCACTGCCGTCGCGCACGTCCAACTGGCCGGAGCCGGCGCGGGCGCGCAACTCTCGCGTACCCAGGTCGTAACTCCAGATGCGGTTGTCGCCCGCCATCGCCAGGAAGATCTGGTTGTTGTTCACCACCAGCGCCTGCGGCTGGTTGAGCGCCACGTTCCGCGCCACGTCGACCACGCCTTCGGTCGGCTCGCCGGCACGGCCGTTGCCGCACAGCGTGTCCACTGTGCTGGTAGGCAGGTTGATCCGCCGCAGTGCATGGTTGCCGGTATCGGCGACGTAGAGCGATTCGCGGACCAGGGCCAGGCCTTGCGGGCGCCGGAACGCCGCATGGTTGAGTTCGCCATCGGCGAAGTCCGCGGTGCCCATGCCGAACTGGCGGATCACCCGTCCCTGGTGGTTGCACTCCAGCACGCGGTGGTGGCCGCTGTCGGCCACGAACAGGCGGTCCGGGGTGGCCACCAGCCCGGTCGGGAAGCACAGCGGCATCCGCGGTTCCGGATGGATCTCGCGGAAGCTGCGCAGGTCGTCGTCCGGCGGCGCGTGCAGGCCGTCGCACAGGCGGGCGATCTGGCGCTCCAGCTCCTGCAGACCATCGGCGCCTACGACGCGGTGCCGCACCTGGCCTTCGCCGTCGATCAACAGGACGGTCGGCCAGGACTCCACGCCGTAGCGCTGCCAGGCCACCCAGTCGGCGTCATGCGCCAGCGGCAGCGCATTGCCGTGCCGGCGCAGCCGCTTGAGGGCCTGCTGCGGATCGCGTTCGCTGTCGAAGCGCGGCACATGGATGGCCAACGCCTGCAGGCGGCCCAGGTAGCGAGCCTGCAGCACGGCCAGGTCGGCCAGCCGCTGCGCGCACCAGGCCGATGCGCTGTTGACGAAGGCGAGCGCGACGATACGGCCCCGCTGCTCGTGCAGCGTGGTCGCGGGCGCGTTGAGCCATTGCAGGCCGCGCGGCAGCTCGGGGGCCATGGTCATGTCGGTCATCCTCCCTGATTATGCCCAAGTCTCACATGGCGGAGAGCCGGGTCACGACCGCCTGTGCCGCCGAATCGACCAGTCGCCAGACCTGCTGGAAGTCCTCGGGGCCACCCGTGTACGGGTCTGGAACCTCACCCCCCGGCTGCGTCCCGGCCCAGTCCAGCAGCAGGACGACCCGGTCGCGGCGCCCGGCGGGCGCCCGTTGCCGCACGTCGCGCAGGTTGTCCTCGTCGGCGCACAGCAGCCAGTCGAAATCGTCAAAGTCGGCCGCGCGCAGCTGGCGCGCCCGCTGGCCGCTGATGTCCACCCCGTGCCCACGGGCGCAGGCGATCGCACGCCGGTCCGGCGGTTCGCCCGCATGCCAGCCGCCGGTCCCAGCCGAGTCCACCTCCACTCGCCCCCCCAACCGCGATGCCTCAAGCCGGGCACGCAGGGCGCCCTCGGCCATCGGCGAGCGGCAGATGTTACCCAGGCAGACCACCAGCAGCTTCATGCGCCGCCCAGAAGGAGGCTTTCCGCGCGGGCCAGGTCCTCGGGGGTATCCACGCCCGGCGGGAACGGCGCGGGCGTCAGGGCCACGGCGATCCGGTGGCCGGCTTCGAGCACGCGCAGTTGTTCGAGGGATTCCACCTGCTCCAGGCGGCCCGGCGGCAGCGTCGAGAAGCGGCGCAGGAAGCCCGCCCGATAGGCGTAGATGCCGATGTGCCGCAGCCATTCGCCGGCCGGCAGCACCTCGGGCGATCGGGCAAAGCCGTCCCGATGCCACGGGATGGGCGCGCGGCTGAAGTAGAGCGCATCACCATTGGCCGCACGCACCAGCTTGACCGCATTGGGGTCGAACAAGGTCGCCGCGTCCTCGATGGGGACCGCCAGGGTCGCCATCGGCGCACCGCTGTCCGCGAGGGCTTCGGCGACCGCGCGGATGCCGGCCGGCGGCGCGAACGGCTCATCGCCCTGCAGATTCACCACCAGCGCGTCGTCGTCCCAGCCGGCGATGTCGGCACATTCGGCCAGGCGGTCGCTGCCGGACGCATGCCGCTCGGAAGTCATCGCCACCTGCACCTCGGTGCCGGCCAGTGCATCGCGGATGCGCGCATCGTCGGTCGCCACCCAGACCTGCTGGGCGCCGGCGGCCAGCGCGCGGCGCGCCACGTGCACGACCAACGGCGTGCCACCGAGTAGCCGCAGCGGCTTGCCCGGCAGTCGCGAGGCGGCGTAACGGGCGGGGATGGCGACGACGAAGGGCGGCATGGCGATAGGCATCGGCAAGTAGATCAGGGAGACGGGCGCGGTGGCGCGCCCAGTTTGTCGAGCAGCGCGATCCAGAAGGCTTCCGGCAGTTGGGCAGCGACCGGCACGCTGTAGAACCAATCGGTGGCGAAGGTCGCGCACTTCACCGCATCCTTCTCCGTCATCAGCACGGGCAGCTCGCTGCCAAAGGCGAAATCCTCGGCGCGGTAGTCGTGGTGGTCGGCGAACGCGTGCGGCACAACGCCCAACCCCCAGCCCCGCAGCATGCCGAAGAACCGCGCCGGATGGCCGATGCCGGCCACGGCGTGCACGCGCTGGCCGGCGAAGGCCGACAGCGGCCGCGGACGCCCGCCGCGCAACGGCACCGCGACTTCGGACTGCAATTGCATTGGCCATTCGCCGAAGGCCGCCTCGGCCTCGGGCGAAGCGAGGTTGACCACGCGGAAATCGCATTCGGCTGAGCGCGACACGGGTTCGCGCAGCGGGCCGGCCGGGATCATCCGGCCGTTGCCATAACGGCGCGCGCCGTCGATGACTTCGATCTCGATATCGCGACGCAGGCGGTAGTGCTGCAGGCCGTCATCGCACACCACCACGTTGCAGCCCGCCGCGGCGAGCGCTCGCGCCGCAGCCGCGCGGTCGCGGTCCACGCGCACGCGGGTGCCGGTCTGGCGTGCGATCAGTACGGGTTCGTCGCCGCCGTCCTCGGGCGGCGTGGCGGCATCGACCCAGCGCGCGGTGGTGTCATCGCGCCGGCCGTAACCGCGACTGGCAACGCCAGGCTTGAAGCCCGCGGCACGCAGACGCTCCACCAGCGCGATGGTCAACGGCGTCTTGCCGGTGCCGCCGGCGGTGATGTTGCCGACCACGATCACCGGCACGCCGACCCCCAGACGACGCAACACGCCGGCACGATAGAGGCGCAGGCGCAAGGCGATCAACGCGGCATAAACAGCGGAAAGCGCGCGGGCCCAGAAGGGCACGGGGGCATCGCCGAACCAGTAAGCGGGGGTCTGCGCCGCGCGCTTGCTCACCCCGGTTCGCCCTCTCGGAACTGCATCTGGTGCAGGTGCGCATACAGGCCACCGCGGGCGATCAGCTCAGCATGGGTGCCCTGCTCCACCAGTCGGCCCTGATCCAGCACCAGCACCTGGTCGGCGTGCTCGATGGTGGACAGGCGGTGGGCGATGACCAGGGTGGTGCGGTCCGGCATCAGCTTCTGCAACGCGTTCTGCACCAGGCGTTCGGATTCGTTGTCGAGCGCCGCGGTCGCTTCGTCGAGGATGAGGATCGGCGCGTCCTTCAGCATCGCGCGGGCGATCGCCAGGCGCTGGCGCTGGCCGCCCGACAGGCGCCCGCCCTTGTTGCCGATCGGCGACTGCAGGCCATCCGGCAACTCCTGCACGAACTCCATCGCGTTGGCGCCGCGCACCGCCGCGTCCATGCCGGCGGGCTCCGCGCCCTGCAGTTCGCCATAGGCGACGTTGGCGGCGACGGTGCCATCGAACAGCATCACCTGCTGGCCGACCAGGGCGATCTGTCGGCGCAGGTCGGCGAGCGGATAGTCCTGCAGCGGATGGCCGTCCAGCAGGATCTGCCCGGACTCGGCTTCGTAGAAGCGCGGGATCAGTTTGATCAGCGTCGACTTGCCGCTACCGGAACGACCAACGATCGCGGTGACGGTGCCTGGCCGCGCGGTGAAGCTGATGCCCTCCAGCGCCGGGCGCGCCTGGCCGGGATAGCGCGTGGTGATGTCGCGGAATTCCAGCAGGCCGCGTGCGCGGTCCAGCGGGCGCGTGCCGACATCCTGTTCGTCCTCCGCATCAAGCACGGAGAACAACCGCTGCGCCGAAGCGACACCGCGCTGGAGCATGTTCTGCACGTTGGTCAGCTGCTTGAGCGCCGGGATGATCGCCATCATCGAGATCATGAGCGTGACGAAGCCGCCCGCGGTCAGCCGCCCCGCCATCGCCTCGCGGCCAGCGAAAAACAGCAGCAGCGCCAGACCGATCGCGCCCATCAGCTGCACCATCGCCGAGGAGATGCTGCGCGTGGCTTCCACTTTCATCGCCAGCTTCAGGTTGGCGTTGGCCAGGCCCTCGTAACGCGTCAGCTCGCTGCGCTGGGCGCCGTAGACCTTCACTTCCTGCTGATTGGAGAGCGTCTGGTCGGCGGCCTGCATCATCTCCGCACCGCTTTCCTGGATGCGATGACTGATGCGCCGGTACCGCTTGGCCACCTTGTCCATGATCCACGCCAGCGGCGGCGCCATGATCAGGATCGCCAGCGTGACCTGCCAACTGGTCCAGAACATCACCACCAGCGCCGCGATGATCTGCAGCACCTGCTGCAGCATCACCTTCATCGCATCGACGGCCGCCTGCGCCATCTGGTCGGCATCCGAGCCCAGCCGCACCAGCATGGCGGGCACCGGCTCGGTGTCGAAGCGCAGACCCGGCAAGCGCAGGTACTTGCCCAGCACATTGACGCGGACGTCGCGTGCGATGCTGCGCGCCGCCTTGCCCATGCCCATGTCGGTGACATAACCGGCGATGCCGCGGATCACGAACAGGCCAACGATGGCCAGCGGCAGCAGCAGGCTCTTGGCGCGGTCGCGATCAATGAAGGTCTCGTTGACCACCGGCTCCATCAGCTTGCTGAAAGCGCCACCGGCGGCCGCCTCGATCAGCATGCCGAGCCCGGCCAGCAACAGCAGTCCGCGATACGGCCGGGCGAACGCCATCAACCGCTTGTAGACCTGCCACGGCGAGTGCGGATCGCTCACTTCTGCGCCTCCGGCGCGGTCGCGATGTTGATCTTGCGGAAGCCGAGCTGGCCGAGCGCATCCAGCGCGGTGACCACAGCCTGGTGCGGCGTACGGGCGTCGGCGCGCAACAACACCGGGCGGGCGCGGTCGCTGCCGGCAACCTGCTCCAGGGTCTGCTTGAGCGCGTCGATGTCGGTGCGCAGCACTTCGTGTTCGTCCACGAAGTAGCGGCCGTCCGCGTTCACCAACACGCTGAGCGCCTTCACCTGCGCCGCCACGGGCTCGCCGTTCGCGCTGGGCAGCTGCAGCTGCAGCATCGAGCGGGCGTCGAAGGTGGTGGTGATCACGAAGAAGATGATCAGCACCAGGATCACGTCGATCAGCGGTACCAGGTTGAGGTCTGGCTCGTCCTGCGCGCGGTCGTCACGGATGCGCATGCGGCGGCCTCAGGAACCCGTCGCCGCCGGCGACGCGGCGGCCGGGCGCGGCACGACGCGAGGATGGCGGGCCTCCAGCGCATCCACCAGGGCGCTGGCTTCCTTCTCCATGTCCATCACGTAACCCGTCACGCGGCCGCGGAAATAGCGGTGGAACAGCAGCGCGGGGATCGCCACGATCATGCCCGCCGCCGCGCACACCAGCGCCTTGCCGATGCCGCCGGCCAGCGCATTGACGTCGCCTACGCCACTGTCCTGGATGCCCAGGAACATCTGGATCATGCCGACCACCGTGCCCAGCAGGCCCAGCAGCGGGCCGGCCGAGGCGATGCTGCCCAGCGCGTTGAGGAACTTCTCCATCCGGTGGACCAGGTGGCGGCCGGTGTCCTCGATGCGCTCGCGGATCTGGTCACGCGGCTTGTTGCGGACGTCCAGCGCTGCCGCCAGCAATTCACCCAGCGGCGAGTTACGGCGCAGGGATTCGATATGGGCCGGTTCCAACTGACCGCGGGCCGCCCAGGTGCGGACTTCCTCGCCCAGTCCGGGCGGCAGGATCTCCTTGCGGCGCAGGGACCAGAAGCGTTCCACCACGATGGCCAGCGCCAGCACGCCCAGCAGCAGCAGTGGGATCATCGGCCAACCGCCGGCCTTCACCAGTTCCAGCACGTTCAGTCCTCCGGCACATCGGGCCGTCCGTCTTCGAACCGATAGGATAGCCCACCGGCCCGCTGGCGCCGCACAGCGTCCCACAGGTGCGCCCGGTCGTGACGCCGCTCACGGACCGCCAGGCCCTCGCGTCCCAACCAGATGCGGACGGCGCCACTGGACTGGGTGTCCAGCACTTCCGCTCCCGCGCCCCGCCAGCGCGCCACCACTTCCTCCCGCGGATGACGGAAGCGGTTGCCGAACCCGCTGGACCCCACCACCAGCCGCACACCCGTTGCGCGCACGAAGCCGCCGGCCGAGGACCCCGCGCTGCCGTGGTGCGGCAGCACCACGACATCGCTGCGCAGGAAGCCGGCTTGCCTGCGCACCAACCCCTCTTCGATCTGGGTGCCGATGTCGCCCGGCAGCAGGACCGCGCCCTGCGCCGTGCTGACGCGCAGGACGCAGCTCGCTTCGTTGCCGAAATAGGGAAAGTAAGACGGCGGGTGCAAGAAGCGGAACTCCACGCCGTCCCACCGCCACACGGCACCGGCCAGGCAGGGCGCATCACCCACCACCGGTGAACCTGCTGGCGCCAGCAGGGTGTCCACCTGAATGGTATCCCGCACCGCGTCGACACCACCGGCATGGTCGTTGTCGCCATGGCTCACCACCAGCGCGTGCAATCGCGGTACGCCCAACGCGCGCAAGGCGGGCACCACCGCACGTTCGCCTGCATCGAAGCCCTCTTCCACCGCCGGGCCGGCGTCGTACAACAACGCATGTCGCGAGGTGCGCACCAGCACGGCGAGCCCCTGTCCGACATCCATCACCACCAGCTCCGCCTCGCCCTCTCGCGGGAGGCCACGATCGGGCCACAGCAACGGCAGCCACAGCAGGGATGCCAGCGCCTTCCCCGGCATGCCCCGCGGCATCAGCAGGCAGAGGGCCGCCACGAGCGCCAGCGGCAAGGCCCAGCGGGAGGGCTCGGGCAGCCACCACAAAGCGAAGCGACTCTCCGCCAGCCAGATGAACACCGGCCAGGTCAGATCGAAGCACTTCGCCGCGACGCGCCAGGCCAGCCCGCCGGCGCCTGGGTGGAGCAGTTCTGCCAGCGTGCCGAGCAGGGCCAACGGCACCACGACCAGGCTCCACCAGGGGATCGCGAGCAGGTTCGCCAGCGGGCCCGCCAGCGAGGCCTGTCCGAACAACACGGCGGTCAGCGGCAACAGGCCGACCGTGGCGACGCCCTGGGCGGGTAGGAAAGCCTTGGCCCAGTGCAGCGATGCCGGCAGGCACCACGCCAACCACGCCACGCCGGCGAAGCTCAGCCAGAACCCCGGCGCGATCACCGACAAGGGGTCAACCAAAAGGATCGCCAGCATCGCCAGCACCAGGGCGTCGACGACGCGCGCGGGCCGTCGCGACGTACGCGCCAGCACGACCACCGCGATCATCAGCACGGTCCGCAGGGTGGGCAATGCAAAGCCCGCCGCGGCTGCATAGGCCAATGCTCCCAACAATGCCAGCCACGCGACGGCCTGCGGCCTCGGTACGCGACGCGCTGCAGACGGAAAGAGCCGCCAGGCGAGAACGGCCAGCAGCGCGAATGCGCCAGCGACCAGCCCCACGTGGAAGCCGGAAATCGCGATCAGGTGGGTGAGTCCTGCCGCCCGCAACACCTGCCAGTCCTCCTGCGACAGTCCACGTGTGTCACCCAGCGCCAGTGCGCGCAAGAAGCGACTCGATGCGCGAGGGACGGCCTCCTGGATACGCCCCGAAATCCGGCCACGCCAGGCGTCGATGCCCTCGCCCGCCGCCAACCTCGTCGCCATCGCGGGCACACGGACGTAGCCGGTCGCGCTGATCCGGGACGCCATGGCATGGCGCTCGGCATCGAATCCCCCTGGGTTGGCGAGTCCGCGCGGCGCCCTCACCCGCAGGTGGAAGCGCCATCGTTCGCCCGCATCCGAGCGCTCGGCGCGGACCGATCTCGACCGCGCCATGCTCGTCGTACCAGGCCACACGCAACCGTCGGCCACGCAGCGGTGCCGGCTGGCTCGCGTCGTCGTCGACGCGGAACAGGAAGCGCGTGCGGCGCGCTTCGGGCTCTGGCAGGCCTTCGATTCGCCCGGATACGACGACGTCCCGCCCTTCCCACGCCACCGGCAACTGCGTTTGCAGGCTCCACGTCGCGTGCAGGCCCGTCCACGACAGCCCCACCATCGCGGCCGCCAGCCATCGCCCGCGGTTGGGCAATCCCCATCCGATCAAGCCAACGAGCAGCCCCGTCCACAGCGCCGCCACGCTGGGCAGTTCACTGCGCCACAACGCGCACATAGCGCCTGCGAGCCAGCCCAGCGCGCACGCCAAGCCGACGGGCGGTACCGCATCCGCCTCGGACCCGTCATGCATCATCAGCGCGATCCAACGGGCTACATACGGCACCGGCGCCGCGGTTCAACACGTGCGTATAGATCTGCGTGGTTGCTACATCCTTGTGGCCCAACAGCTCCTGCACGGTGCGGATGTCGTAGCCGACTTCGATCAGATGCGTGGCGAAGGAGTGTCGCAGTACGTGTGCGCCCACGGGTTTGACGATGCCTGCCGCGATACGGGCACGCTTGAGTTGACGCGACAGCACGTCCTCATCGATGTGATGGCGACGCTGGCAGCCGTCGCGAGGATCCAGGCTCAGCCCTCGCGCAGGGAATACGTACTGCCAGCCGGGTTGGCGCGCGGCGGTCGGATCCTTTCGTGCCAGCGCCTGCGGCAGCCAGACGCCCCCTGCCCCCGCCTCCCTATCCCGGGCATGTAGGGCGAGCGCGAACGACACTTGTTCGCGCAATGCGGAGACCAGCGAGGCCGGCAGCACGGTGCGACGATCCTTGCCGCCCTTGCCGTCGCGCACGGTGATCTCGTGGCGTTCGAAATCGACATCCTTGACCCGGAGCCGCACGCCTTCCATCAGCCGCATCCCCGTGCCGTAGAGCAGTCGGGCAAGCAGCGCCGTACGGCCCTCGACATGGAGCAGGAGCGCCGACACTTCCGCGCGGGACAAGACGGTGGGTACGCGTTGCGGCCGCTTGGCGCGAACAATGTCCTCGAGGCCCTCCAGCGAGAGCCCAAGCACTTCGCGGTATAGGAAGAGCAAGGCGGCCAGCGCCTGGTTCTGCGTGCTCGCCGCGACATGACCTTCCACCGCCAGCGCGGTCAGAAAGGCTTCCACGTGCACCGCCTGGAGTTCGCGGGGATGGCGCCGACCATTGGCCATGACGAACCGGCGTATCCACCCGACGTAAGCCCGCTCGGTGCGAACGCTGTAGTGTCTCGCCCGAATCCTCCGGCGCACCTCATCGAACAACGTGGGCGCACGCGCCTCTCCATGGCTAGGCGTTACCACCCCATCCTCGCGCCAATAACCCATACCACCGCACTCCCTGCGGATAACAACGACAGCGTGGGCTCAATAAGGCTCACCTGCCGTCGGGCAAGTCATTGATACGGGATAAGAAGTTCCCCGATTGACGCCTCAGTACAACCCCCAATACTCCGCGCTACCACCCCTAAACGGGGTCTAATAGGCGTTAGGCGCGCCCATGCAAGTCGCAGCTGACACAGAAACCAATCAGCTTCTAGACCAAATTTCCGTGGCACTCAGTGAACGCTATTCTCTAGCTGAGGCGTAGGCACTGCATCAGGGATGCTACGCCAAATTCATCCGGATGCGGCCTAATGCCAGTCCGCGTTCGGCATACCCGTTGATGACGACGATTTCTTCTTACATGATGGGCGTCATAGGTATGGCGTCTTCGGATTCACTACTATCGGGGTTAGAGTGCGATCCCAACCCTAGCAAGTTCATGCGAGTGGCGCGCAGAACGGCAATTCAACAGCAGCGCCTAACAATTCATTCAAGCCGAACCCGCTTCGCGGGTCGGCTTAATTCAGGCGTTAGATCCCACTGGAGAGATCTTGATGCCGGGCCGGACTGAAGCCACTTCGCGCGGCATAATTCAGGCGTCACCACTCACTGGAGGTTCCATGCGTTCGTTGGCTGCGATTGCCATTGCATTCCTTGTCTGCGCCTGCTCGGCCGTGCCGACGAACTCAAGAGGCTGGATCGAGCCGATCGACGCTATTCGCGCGGCGAACGACGACCCGCTCTATGGCGTGCGAGGAGAGTTCGTGATTACCGTCAAGGCACTCAACTCCAATCCGGAGCGGTCTTTCCTGAACTCGGAGACGGACTACCGCGACCAGCGGAACCTCACCATCCGCATGCCGACCTCACTGGTTCCGAAGCTGGAGCAACGGCTCGGCGTACGATTCCAGGATCTCAAGAATCGCAGGCTGGTCGTTCTGGGCGTAGCGAAACGCAATCGGATCGACTTCGTTGCCGATGGCAAGCCGACGGGCAAGTACTACTATCAGACGCATGTCGACGTGGGCAGCCCCACTCAGATCAGGTTTGCGGAGTAACTTGCTAGACCCTTGTGGGCTCCAAGGGAGATTGGCGGGCCTTCCAGTCACACTTGGGAGCTTGCACTTTACTTTGCCCAGTTGGCCGGCCAGCATCCGCTTACGCTAACGAGACACCTTGTGAGTTGTTGGACCAGGAGGACATATGGAAGTGATTCTCGCGCTTTTCGCCCTCATCCTAGCCTGGTGGCAACTTTCCCTGCAGCGCAGGGAGATCCAGCGCAACGGCAAGATCACCGCACTGGTCAATATGTCCGGGATGGTTAGGGACCGAATCTCCTTCTACTCACAGATGATCGATGACCTGAAAGCGCGACAAAGACCCTGGGCGGGCCATGCAACCGCGATCAACCAGGAACTGCGCCCTCTTCTCGCAGAAATAAACCAGGAGATCATCAAACTTGCGAAGGATTATAGGTTCGGCTTTTCCGAAGCACGGCTCAGAGCTGCATTACGGCTGCAGGAAGATCATGCAGGTGACGTATCCGCGCCAAGCGACGTCGGATAGAGCGCGACAACGCAGCCTTGCCGCCGTGCACGTTCAGCTGAGCGGCGGCGCGCTCCGCAAGCTGGAGTCCTCGCCGTTAACAGAAGGCACCAGCACGTCGCACCCCACGCGACATCCGCATACCCGCGTGCAAACAAGTCCGCAGGGGTGCGGGTAACAGGACTCGCCCTCAAGGAATCGCGCAGAAAGCGAAGGCGAGTCGCCATACTTCTAAGACTTACCCAGTCACCAGCCTGAACTGCACACGCGCACGCTCGCTAAGCGGCTGGCCCGCCACTCGGCGCCGGAAGAATCAAGGCCGAACTAGGTGGTAAGCCTCAGACCGCGTCAGGCGCCAGCTCGCGAAGCTTGCCTTCGTGCAGTTCGAGCACGCGATCCAGCCGGCGCGCCAGGCAGCGGTCGTGGGTGACCAGGACCAGGCTGGTTTTCTGCGCACGGTTGAGCTCCAGCATCAGGTCGAACACGGTCGCTGCGGTCTTCTCGTCGAGATTACCCGTGGGCTCGTCGCCGAGCACGCAGGCCGGCTGGTTGACGAGGGCGCGTGCGACGGCCGCACGCTGCCGCTCGCCACCGGACAGTTCACCGGGCTTGTGTTCGAGGCGATGCCCCAGGCCGACCGACTCCAGCAAGGCCTTTGCACGTCCAGCAGCGTCGACCGTGGCTGCGCCTCCCAGCATCACCGGCATCATGACGTTCTCGAGCGCGGTGAATTCGGGCAACAGGTGGTGGAACTGGTAGACGAAGCCGAGCGACGTATTGCGCAGCTGCCCGCGCGCGGCGTCGGACAGCGACGACATCTTCTTGCCGGCGACGTAGACCTCGCCGGAGGTGGGCGTGTCGAGGCCTCCCAGCAGGTGCAGCAGCGTGCTCTTGCCGGCGCCGGAGGCGCCGACGATGGCCACGGTCTCGCCGGGCTGCACGTTGAGCTCCAGGCCATCGAAGACCGGTGTACGCAGCTTGCCTTCGGCGTAGGTCTTGCCCAGCGCTTCGGCATGGATGACCGCGGTGCGGATGGACTCATTCATAACGCAGCGCCTCCGCGGGCTGGGTGCGGGCGGCGCGCCACGCCGGATACAACGTGGCCAGGAAGCTCATCGTCAGCGCGACGGTGGCGATCACCACCACTTCGCCCGCGTCGAGTTCGTACGGCAGGCCGGTGATGTAGTAAACGTCCGACGGCAGCAGGGTGACGTTGAAGACCGCCTCGATGGCCGCGAGGATGTACTCCAGGTTGATCGTCAGCAGGATGCCGCCGATCACACCCATCACCGTGCCCATCACACCGATCAGCACGCCCTGCACCATGAAGACCTGCATGACGCCACGCGGCGTCAGGCCCAATGTGCGCAGGATGGCGATGTCGGCCTGCTTGTCGGTGACCAGCATGACCTGCGAATTCACCAACGAGAAGGCGCCCATCAGGATGATGAAGGACAGCAGGATGCCCATCACCGTCTTTTCCATCTTCAACGAGTGATAGAGGTTGGCGTTTTCGCTGGTCCAGTCGCTGATCCGGTAAGGGCCCTGCAGCCGCAGCGCGAGGTCGCGCGCCACGTCCCACGACTGGTACATGTCGTGCAGCTTCAGGCGGACGCCGGTGACGCCCTCGCCCATCCGCAGCACGCGCTGGAGGTCCCCCATGTGCACCAGCGCGAGGTTCCGGTCCACGTCGTTGTGGCCGACCGCGAAGATGCCGGTGACGGTGAAGCGCTTGATCTTGGGCATCGCACCCATCGGCGTGCCCTGGAAGTCGCCCGCGGTCACCGTCACGCTGTCGCCCACCCCGACGCGCAGCCACGCCGCCAACTCCTGCCCGAGCAGGATGTGGAATTCGCCGGGTTTCAGCGAATCCAGCGTGCCGGCCTTCATCTTGTCGCCGATCACGGAGACCTTCGGCTCTTCGCCCGGCAGGATGCCGGTGACCAGCGCGCCCTGTGGGTCGGCGTTGCCGCTCAGCATGGCCTGCACATGGATGAAGGGCGCCGCCCCCGACACGCGCGGATCGTCCATCGCGATCTTGGTGGCGTGCGGCCAGTCCTGCATGGCCTCGCCCGCCCCCATCACGGTGGCGTGCGCGGTGGCCTGCAGCAAGCGATCACGGATCTCGCGCTGGAAGCCGCTCATCACCGACAGCGTGGTGATCAGGATCATCACGCCCAGGGCGATGCCGACGACCGAGGCCAGCGAGATGAAGGAGATGAAACCGTTGCGGCGCTTGGCGCGGAGGTAGCGCAGGCCGATGGCGACGGGGATGGGTTTGAACATAGACCCCTATGGTGCCACCGGGCCCGCCGGGCGCCCAGCATCGGCGCCGCCCGCAGCAAGCCTCAGTTCACGCCGGGCGCGGGCCGGCAGCGTGTCGGGCCACCAGACCGCGTGGCGCCAGGCCCCATCCGGCCGGTCGCGCCAGCGCAGGAAGGCCAGCGGCCCGCGCCAGGTCAGCCGCACGTCGTGCAGCGGCGCCCCGTCAACGGTGGGCGGCCGGCCGTCGCCCGGGAACCAGAACGCCCGCTCCGGCAGCGCCGCATGCGCCTGCGCCAGCCACAGGCCGCGACCCAGCGCCAATACCGCCGCGGGCCAGGCGATCATCGCGGGCAGTTCACAGAGCAGCAGCGACAGCGCGGCCAACAGCCCCAACAGGGCCAGCCACGCCTGCAACAGGCGCGAAGGGCGCCACTCAAGCCGGCAGCTGACGGATCCGTTCGACCATTGTGGCGAGTTCCGCATCGGGACACTGCTCGTAGCCCATGAGCCAGCGCCAGAGCTTATCGTCCTCGCAATCGAGCAGGCGTAGGAATACTGCGCGCTGCTGTTCGGAATCCGTCGCCCAACGACGGTCGAGGTAACGACCGAACAGCTGGTCCAGTTCGCGCATGCCGCGCCGGCAGCGCCAGCGGATACGCTTGAGTTCGGGATCGTCGCTCATGCCGCCGCCAGCGCGAAGGCCAGGCGCGCCCAGAAGGCGATCAGCACCAGCGTCGCCAGCGCGTAGGCGACGAAGCGGGTCATGACGTGGTTGAACGTGCAGTGCACCAGGCTGTGCAGCGCACGCAGGCCCACGAAGGTCCAGGCCAACGCCAGCGATACCGCGTCGGCCACGCCGAGGTTCGCGGCCAGCAGCACCCCGGCGTAGAACAGCACCGGCAGCTCGAACAGGTTGCGGAAGTTGTCCGACGCACGGGTGTCGGCCAGCAGGCGCACCGAATCAGCCGCGTTCGCCAAGGCCTGCGCGTGGATGCGCTTGCGGGTCATTTCACCCAGGCGGAGCTGGTACAGCCTGACCCACACGAGGAAGGTCAGGCCGGCCATCGCCACTGCGGGCCAGAGGATCGCTGTGGCGGACGCGTCGCTCATGCGGTCAGGCGCGACGCGCCATCATCAGCTTCTTGATCTCGGCGATCGCCAGCGCCGGATTCAAACCCTTCGGGCAGGTACGCGCGCAGTTCATGATGGTGTGGCAGCGGTACAGCTTGAACGGATCTTCCAGATCGTCCAGGCGCGCACCGGTGTCCTCATCGCGAGAATCGATGATCCAGCGGTAGGCCTGCAGCAGGATCGCCGGGCCGAGGTAACGCTCGCCGTTCCACCAGTAGCTCGGGCAGCTGGTCGAGCAGCAGGCGCAGAGGATGCACTCGTATAAGCCGTCCAGCTTCTTGCGGTCTTCCGGCGACTGCAGGCGCTCGCGATCCGGCGGAGCCGGCGTCTGCGTGCGGATCCAGGGCTTGATCGAGGCGTACTGCGCGTAGAAGTGGGTCAGGTCCGGAACCAGGTCCTTCACCACGTCCATGTGCGGCAGCGGATAGATCGGCACTTCCGCCTTGGTGCAGTCGCCGATGGCCTTGGTGCAGGCCAGCGTGTTGGTGCCGTCGATGTTCATCGCGCACGAACCGCAGATGCCCTCGCGGCAGGAGCGGCGGAACGTCAGCGTGGGGTCGATCTCGTTCTTGATCTTGATCAGCGCGTCCAGGACCATCGGGCCGCACTTGTCCAGATCAATCTCGTACGTGTCGGTACGCGGATTGGCGCCGTCGTCCGGGTTCCAGCGGTACACCTTGAAGGTGCGCACGTTCTTGGCGCCCTTCGCGGGGAAGTGTTTGCCCTTGGTGACGCGCGAGTTCTTCGGGAGCGAAAATTCAGCCATGTGTCAGGTCTCCCGGGCTCAGTAAACGCGTGGCTTGGGCGGCACCACATCCACGTCCTTGCTGAGCGTGTACATGTGCACAGGGCGGAAATCGAAGCTGCACTTGCCGTCGTCGGCGACATTGACCAGCGTGTGCTTCTGCCAGTTGACGTCGTCGCGCTCCGGGAAGTCCTCGTGCGCGTGCGCGCCACGGCTCTCATGGCGCTGTTCGGCCGAATTGATCGTGGCCACCGCGCTGAGCAGCAGGTTGTGCAGTTCGTAGGTCTCGATCAGGTCGGAGTTCCAGATCAGCGAACGGTCGCTGACCTTCACGTCCTGGAAGCTGGAGAAGATGTCGGCCATCTTGTCGCAGCCTTCCTTCAGCGTCTTGCTGGTGCGGAACACCGCGGCATCGGCCTGCATCGTGCGCTGCATGTTGTCGCGAATCACCGAGGTGGGCGTGTCGCCGTTGGCGTTGCGCAGCTTGTCCAGGTGCGACAGCGCCTTGTCGCAGGCATCGCCGGCCAGCGGCTTGTGCGACGAACCGCTCTTGATGGTCTCGGCGCAGCGGTTGGCGACCGCGCGACCGAACACCACCAGGTCGAGCAGCGAGTTGGAACCCAGGCGGTTGGCACCGTGCACCGACACGCAGGCGGCTTCGCCGATCGCGTACAGGCCGGGCACCACGGCATCGGGGTTGTCGCCGACCTTGCGCACGACTTCGCCGTGGTAATTGGTCGGGATGCCGCCCATGTTGTAGTGCACGGTCGGGATGACCGGGATCGGCTGCTTGGTCACGTCCACGCCGGCGAAGATGTGGGCGCTTTCGGCGATGCCGGGCAGCTTCTCGTTGATGACTTCCGGGCCCAGGTGGGTCAGGTCGAGCAGGATGTGGTCCTTGTGCTCGCCAACGCCGCGGCCTTCGCGGATCTCGATGGTCATCGAGCGGCTGACCACGTCGCGCGAGGCCAGGTCCTTGTAGTGCGGTGCGTAGCGCTCCATGAAGCGCTCGCCGTTGCTGTTGCGCAGGATGCCGCCTTCGCCGCGGACGCCCTCGGTGATCAGGCAGCCCGCGCCGTAGATGCCGGTCGGGTGGAACTGCACGAACTCCATGTCCTGCATCGGCAGGCCGGCGCGCATCACCATGCCGCCGCCGTCGCCGGTGCAGGTATGGGCGGACGTCGCCGAGAAGTACGCGCGGCCGTAGCCGCCGGTGGCCAGCACCACGCCATGGGCGCGGAACAGGTGCAGCGTGCCGGTGGCCATGTCGAGGGCGAGCACGCCGCGGCAGGCACCCTCTTCGTCGAAGATCAGGTCAAGCGCGAAGTACTCGACCATGAAGCGCGCGTCGTGCGCCAGCGACTGCTGGTACAGCGTGTGCAGCATGGCGTGGCCGGTGCGGTCGGCGGCCGCGCAGGTGCGCTGCGCCGGCGGGCCTTCGCCGTACTTGGTGGTCATGCCGCCGAACGGGCGCTGGTAGATCTTGCCCTCCTCGGTGCGGGAGAACGGCACGCCGTAATGCTCCAGCTCGATGATGGCCGGGATGGCCTCGCGGCACATGTACTCGATGGCGTCCTGGTCGCCCAGCCAATCCGAACCCTTGATGGTGTCGTAGAAGTGGTAGCGCCAGTCGTCCTCACCCATGTTGCCCAGCGCGGCGGAGATGCCGCCCTGCGCCGCCACGGTGTGCGAGCGGGTCGGGAAGACCTTGGTCAGGCAGACGGTCTGCAGGCCCTTGGCCGCCAGGCCGAAGGTCGCGCGCAGGCCGGCGCCGCCGGCGCCCACCACGACCATGTCGTACTTGTGTTCGGTGATCTTGTAAGCGGACATTGACTCAATTCCCCAGCGCGATGCGGGCCACAGCGAAGACGCTCACGATGGCGCCCAGCACGGCGATGAACTTGACGGTGGTCTGCACCGCCAGGGCGAGCAGCGAGTTGTGCACGTAGTCTTCCAGCACGACCTGCAGGCCGAGCTGGGCGTGCCAGAACATGGCGACCAGGAAGCCGACGAGCAGCACGGCGTTCCAGGGCTTGGCGACGGCGGCCGTCGCGGTGACGTAGTCGGCGCCGACCAGGCTCAGCACGAACACCAGGAACCAGATCGTCAACGCGACCAGCGCGGTGGCGGTCAGGCGCTGGTGGACGAAATGCTCCGTGCCGGTCTTCGCCGAGCCCAGGCCGCGCGCGTTCTTGATGGGGGTGCGGAAGTTGCTCATGCGCCACCTCCCAGCAGCACGTAGCCCCAGACCAGGGCGGTGATGACCAGGCTGGCGAACACCGACAGCCAGCTGCTGCGCACGAACGTGGCGATGCGGTAGCCGATGGCGAAGTCCTGCACGATGTGGCGGATGCCGTTGCACAGGTGGTAGGCGAAGGCCCAGGTCCAGCCGAACAGGAACACCTGGCCGTACCAGGCGCCGGCCAGGTCGGTGAAGCAGTTCCACGCTTCCGGGCCGATCATCAGCGTCAGCAGGCCCGCGGTGATCAGCAGCGCGCCGGCGGCGAGGACGATGCCGGTGGCGCGGTGCAGGATGGAGGTCACCATCTGGATCTGCCAGCGGTAGACCTGCAGATGGGGGGAAAGCGGACGTTGTGGGGTCGCCATTGACGCGCTCGTTGTCTCGGCTGGGCGGTCGTGACCGCGTTGGCTGAAACGCTGCTCAGAAATCGATGCAGCGCCCGTTCTTTTCCCAATCCCCGTAACGCGTGGGCTCGGGCCCGTCGCGTCCGCCGATCTCCTTCGCCACGGCCGTTCCCACTGCCCCTTCACCCGCAGGCGGGGTCGAGGTTTCGGGCGGCTGTGTTCCGGGATCGGTGTCGGGAGTCGGGGGTGTTTGACCTATCATGGCGGTCTCGCAACGCACAAAATTTTAATCCTCGCCCCCTTGGCTGACAACCTTTCCCGTACCAGTACGCCTGTTTTCGCCCTGCCCGACCACGCGTTGGTGACGCTGGAAGGCCCGGATGCGACGGCTTTCGCCCACGCCCAGTTCGCCAACGACGTCGCCGCCCTAGCGCCTGGACACTGGCAGTGGAATGCATGGCTGACGCCCAAGGGACGGGTGATCGCGGTGTTCGCGCTGGCCAAGCTGGCCGAGGATCGCCTGTGGCTGGTACTGCCCGACCACCCGGTCGTGCCCTTCGTCGAGGCGCTGCGGCGCTTCGTGTTTAGACGAAAGTTGAAGGTCGAGGCACCGGAAGGTGTGGGCATCAGCGGCGCGTTCGCCGTGCCAGCGCACGCGCAGGGCCCGACATTGGGCAGCGGCGATGATGGGGTCGAGCTGGATGCCGGTAGCGACGGCGAACCGCGCACGTGGCGCATCGGCCCACAGGCGGCCGAAGATACGAACCAGCAGGCCGCCTGGCGCGACGCCGATCTTCGCCATGGCCTGCCCCGCCTGTCCGACACGCAGCGCGAACAGTGGACCCCGCAGCAGCTCGCGCTCGACCGATTGGCCGCGTACAGCGTGAAGAAGGGCTGCTATCCCGGCCAGGAAATCGTGGCGCGCACGCATTTCCTCGGGAAGGCCAAGCGATCGCTGCAAGGCTTCATCGCAGAGAGTGACGTCGCACCCGGCGCCGCCGTGCGCGATGAGACGCGCGACATCGGCGAAGTGGTGAGCGTGGCCCGGGAACGCGGGCGCACGCGCCTGCTGGCCGTGTTGCCGCTGGACCACGCGGGCGACGGCCTCACAGTCGATAGCGTGGCACTGATGCAGGAACCCCTGCTGGACGGTCTTCGCCGCTGAGCGCTCGCCTGCCGGGCGATTGATCCACGTCAATGACGCCGTCGCGCGCGTGCATAGACTGGCGGCAACACCGCGAGGAGCACGCGTCCATGCACCATGACGTCATCATCATCGGCGCCGGCCCGACTGGCCTGTGCCTGGCCAAGGCGCTGTGCGACCTGGACCTGCGCGTGGCGCTGGTCGAACGGCAATCGCGCGCCGCGATCGCCGAACCCGCCTTCGATGGGCGCGAGATCGCCCTGACCCACGCCTCCATGCGCCTGCTGCGCGATCTCGGCATCTGGCAGCAGCTGCCGGAGAACGCGGCTTCTCCCCTACGCGCGGCGCGCGTGATGGAAGGCGACTGCCTGCACGACATGCGCATCGAGGCCGCGCTCGCCGGCAAGGAGCAGCTCGGCAGGCTGGTCCCGAACCACCGCATCCGCGAAGCCGCATGGAAGGCCGTCAGCGACCTGCCGGGCCTCGACCTCTTCGACAGCGCGCGCATCCACGCCGTGCATGCGACCGACGATCATGCCGGCGTCACCCTGGCCGACGGCTCACGGCTGGAAGCGCCGCTGCTGATCGCCGCCGACAGCCGCTTCTCCGAGACGCGCCGCGCGATGGGTATCGCTGCAGACCAGTACGACTTCGGCAAGAGCATGCTCGTCTGCCGCATGCACCACGAACAGCCTCACCAGGGCGTGGCGTGGGAGTGGTTCGGCCATGGGCAGACCCTGGCGCTGCTGCCGCTGCAGGAGCATGCGGCCTCCATCGTCGTCACCCTGCCCGACGCCGTGGCCCGCCGTCTGGCCGCGTTGGACGTGGACACCTTCGCCCGCGAGATCGAGCAGCGCTACGGCCACCGCCTCGGCCATATGAAGCTCGAAAGCAGCCGCCACGTGTATCCGTTGGTGGGCGTGTATGCGCGCCGATTCGTCGGCCGCCGATTCGCGTTGGCCGGCGATGCCGCGGTCGGTATGCATCCGGTCACCGCGCATGGCTTCAACCTCGGCCTGGCCAGCGTCGAGCGTCTGGCATCGATGGCCCGCGAGGCCCTGCAACGCAACGGCGACCTGGGATGCGCCGAAGGGCTGGCGCGCTACGAGCGCCAACACCGGCGCGGCACGCGCCCGCTTTACCTTGCCACGCGCGCGATCGTCGAGCTTTACACCGACGATCGCGCGCCGGCGCGGCTGGTGCGCGAAGGGGTGCTGCGTGCGGGGCGTCGCCTGACCCCGTTCCGGCGTGCGCTCGCCGGCATGCTGGCCGCCGAGACGGCGGGCGAACGGCACCCGCTGCAACGGGTGCGCGATGGCCTGGCGCTGTTGCGTCCAGGCTGACGCCTCAGCCGAGCCATGCCTCGAAACGATCAAGGAAGAGCTGCAACCGCTTGCGCATGCGCTCGTCGAGGATCTCACCGGACGCGTCGATCTGCCCTTCGCGGTACTGGATCGCGATCTCGGGCTGCGGCAGCACGGCGACATCGACGGCCGCCAGCACATTGCGCAGGTGCTGCTGCGCCGACACCGTGCCATGCGCACCCGGCGAGGTGCCGATGACCGCCGCGCGCTTGCCGCCGAAGGAGTTGCTGCCGCCGGGACGACTGCCCACGTCGATGGCGTTCTTCAGCACGCCGGGAATCGAGCGGTTGTACTCCGGCGTGACGAACAGCAACGCGTCGCACCCTTCCACCTGCTGCTTGAACTGCACGCCCGCCGCGGGGAAATCGGCGTCATCGTCCTGGTCGTAGAGCGGCAGTGCGGCGATCTCGATGACATCGAACACGAAGCGCCCGCCCGCCAATCGCCGCACCGCCGCGGCCAGCTGGCGATTGAACGAGCCCTCGCGGAGGCTGCCGATGATGATGCCGATGCGCTGCGGGGCCATGTCGGTTCCTGGTGCGGACGTGGACGCCATCATGCCAGCCGGTCGGCCGCGGCGACGATGTCGTCGTCCCCCGGCAACACCAGGAAGGCGGCGCCGGCCAGCGGCGTATAGGTATCAGCGCCCACAACGCGCTGGAACGGACGTGCGCGATACCCGGCTTCGGCAACCGCGGTGATGACGCCCTCGCCCACGCCGGCCGCCTGCCTGCCCTCGTCGACCACCAGGATGCGCTTGGCCGTCTTCGCCTGTTCGGCGATGAAGGCCGCGTTGAGCGGCACCAGCCAGCGCAGATCGACCACGCGCACCTTCCAACCGTGCTTGCGTTCGATGGTCCGTGCCGCACGCAAGCTCATCGGTACGCCATTGCCGTAGGTGAAGATCACCAGGTCGTCGGCATCCCCGTGGTAGACGCGGCCTTCGCCGAGCGGCATCGCCTCGTCCTGCGGCGGATACGGGAACAGCCATTGTCCGTCGCCCGTCTCATAGAGGTCCTTCGTCATGTACAGCGCGATGGGTTCCAGGAAAACGGTGACGCGGCCGTCCACCTTCGCCAGAGCGGCCAGCGTGCGCAACATGGCGGCGGCATCGTCGCCCCGCGACGGGCAGCCGACGACCAGGCCCGGGATGTCGCGCAGTGCGGTGATCGAGTTGTCGTTGTGGAAGTGGCCGCCGAACCCACGCTGGTACCCCAGGCCGGCGATGCGGACGACCATCGGATTGCGGTACTGGTCGTTGCTGAAGAACTGCAGGCTGGCGGCCTCGCCCCGGATCTGGTCGCAGGCGTTGTGAAAGTACGCCAGGTACTGGATCTCCGGCAGCGGCAGCATGCCCATGTTGGCGTAACCCTGGGCCAGGCCGAGGATCATCGTCTCGTCGAGCAGCGTGTTGAACACGCGGCTGCCCTTGAACGCCTTCTGCAGGCCCTTGGTGACGGTGTAGACGCCGCCTTTCTGCGCGACGTCCTCGCCGAACAGCAGCGTCTCCGGGTACTTGCAGAACAGGTCGTGCAGCGCGTTGTTGATCTGGATGGCGAGGTGCCGCGGCGGCAGCTTCTCCGGCAGCTTGTCTTCGCTGCCGAACGCGGCCACGCGCACCTCGTGCGGTGCGACGCGGCGCGCTTCCTTCGCGACTTCGCGCGGACTGTAGGGTGCGAGCGGGGCCACCACGTCTTCCAGCGAACCGATCTTGGGCCGGCGATCGGCTTCTTCGGCGGCGGCGAAGCAACGCTTGCGCGTGGCCTCGTACAGCGCGAGCAGCGACGCCTTCGTGTACAGGCCCGACGTCAACGCGATGTCCGCGCTGCGCAGCAAGGGATCGGTCGCCTCCACGGCGCACAATTCTTCCAGCGGACGCCATTCGATTTCGAAATCGGTCCCCGCATGGCCCATGATCCGGGTGGTGCGCAGGTGCAGGAACGTCGGCCGGCGCGTGCGGCGACAGTGTTCGACGGCCGCCTGCACCTGTCCATAGCCGGTCGCGAGGTCCAGGCCGTCGGCGTGGAAGTAGTCCAGATCGGCGCGATCACGGAAGTTGCGGCCGATCCAGCCATCCGGCGTCTTCACCGAAATGCCGATGCCGTTGTCTTCGCAGACGAACAACACGGGCGCTGGCAGCTTCTGGTAGGCCGTCCACGCAGCTGCATTGAACGCAGTCTGCGCGGTGGCGTGGTTGGACGAGGCATCGCCGAAGGAACAGATCGCGATGCTGTCTTCGGGGATGGGCAGTGCATGGCCGATGCGGCGCCCCTGCTCGATCGCCACCGCGGTGCCCAACGCCTTCGGCAGATGGGAGGCGATGGTCGAGGTCTGCGGCAACACCCACAACGGCTTGCTGCCCCACACCTTGTGGCGGCCGCCGGAAGCCGGATCCTCCGCACTGGCGGCGAAACTCAACGCGGAATCCATCACCGGATCCATGCCCGGCAGCTTGCGGAAGCGCTCGGCCATGAAGCCGCCGCTGCGGTAGTGCAGGAACGCGGGATCGGTGTGGCGCGTGGCACGCGCGACCATCGCGTTGCCTTCGTGGCCGCTGGAACCGATGGTGTAGAAAACCTTGTTCTGCACGCGCAGCACGCGCGCCATCAGGTCCAGATGGCGACTGACCAGCTGCGATTCGAGCAGGTCGACGAACCCGCGCGCGTCCAGCGCACTGCCCGGCAGGACGGGCTCGCCCGATGCCGGCGCGGCACGCACCTGGCCGTTCCATTCGTTGACGAACTCGATGAAGTTCTGGTCGCAGATCTCGGCCCGGTTCAGGCCTTTCATGCGTGCTGGGATCGCTTTCGACGTCATATGCTCGCTCGGATCAGGAAGACGCCAGGCGCGCGGCGACATCGTCGCTCACGCCCGGCATGGGAACGAAACCCGGCTGGGCGCGCATGCGCGCCAGCCAGTCGGTGATGCGCGGATAGGCGGCCAGGTCGAAACCGCCATCGCCCGCGCAGTGGGTGTAGGCGAACAGCGCGATATCGGCCACTCCGTAGGCCTGGCCGGTGAACCAGTCCGCATGGTCGAGATGCTTCTCCATCACGGCCAGCGCCTGGGCGCCTCGTTCTTGCAGGCGAGGCAGGTCGGCACGACGCGGCGAATCCAGCGGCGTCCAGCCACGGATGAAGCGTGCGACTGCGACGTAGGGCTCATGGCTGTACTGCTCGAAGAACAGCCAGCTCAATGCCTGTGCGCGTTGCCAGGCATCAGCCGGCAGATAGGGGCTGCCCTCGGCCAACCAGCAGAGGATGGCGTTCGATTCCACCAGGACAGCACCATCGCCGCGCTCCAGCATCGGCACCTTGCCGTTTGGATTCTTGGCCAGGTAGGCAGGCGTGCGCGTACCGCCGTTGGCGCTGTCGACTTCCGCCCAGGCATACGGGCGACCCAGCTGTTCCAGCAGCAGGCGCACCTTGTGGCAGTTGCCGGAGGTGGACATGCCATGGACGGTGACGGACTCAGGCGACATGCGATTGCTCCGGCGACAGGGGAATGCGGGCGGCCTTGGCGAGGTCCTTGTCGCGACCGAACGCCAGCAGGATGCGGCGCTGGTCGGCCAGCGTCGGAATGCCCACGGCGTGGCCGGCAACATCGATATACAGATCATCGTGCACCCGCAGTGCCTGCCAGCCGGTGGCCGTCATCACCTCCAGGCCGCCCATGACTTCGAGCGGCATCGGTAGGTGCGTGAAGCGTGCGAAGGTGGAACGGAAGCGTGCTTCGTCCGCCGGCACGAACCGCCCATCGATATGGCCTGACCACCGCTCGCGCAGCATGAGCGCGTCGTTCCGGCTGCACAATACGTCGATGTCCTGCGGCACGATGCCGGGCACACCGGCGAGCGCCATCGCCGCGCTGCCGATGATCCACCATGGATCGCGGAAGGTCCGCGCGAGCTCCGGCAAGGCGTGATGCAGGCCTGCGTGCAGCGCGGACGACGCGGTCACGGGTGCGCGGCCCTGCGTGCCTGCCACTGCGCGCGCGTCTGGCCCCAGACTTCCACCGGTTTCTCGTGGTGCGGTTCTGGCAGGCGATCCATCCGCAGGTAAGCCGATCCGAGCTTCGCCGCGACCGCCTTGGAGTTGGCGTTCTGCGGATCGATGGTATGGATCACCTCGTCCCAGCCCAGGTGGTTGAACGCCCAGTCCGTGCTGGCCGTCGCTGCCTCCGGTGCGTATCCGCGGCCCCAGGCTTCACGGGCGATGCTCCAGCCCACTTCGGTGCCCGGCCAGCCTTCCGGCTGCCAGGGCCCTACCCGGCCGATCCAGCGGCCGCTGGCCTTCTCGATCACCGAAAACATGCCAAAGCCCTGGAGGTGCCAACTGCCCAGCGTGGCCGCCAGGCTGCGCCACGCCGGCGAGCGCGCCTGCAGGCCACCGATGTAGCGCATCGCCTCCTCATCGGTGGCGAACGCCGCCCAGGCTTCGTAGTCCTCGCGCCGCGGCAGCCGCAGCAGGAGGCGGGGGGTTTCAAGCTGCAGCTCGGAAAAATCCATCGTTGCCACGTCATCCCAGAACGGAAGGCCTCCCAACGCGCGGCATCTATCCCGCGCGCTCCCTTCTCCCGCACGCAAGGTGCGGGCGCCCGCTCAGAACGCGTTGATGCCCGTCAGCTCGCGACCAATCACCAACTGGTGCACGGTCTCGGTACCTTCGTAGGTGATGACCGATTCCAGGTTCAGCGCGTGGCGGATCGCGGCGTGCTCGGTGGTGATGCCGGCACCGCCCAGCAGGTCGCGGCATTCGCGCGCGATGTCGATGGCCATGCGGCAGTTGTTCCACTTCGCCAGCGAGACCTGCTGCGGCGCCATCGTGCCGGCGTCCTTCAGGCGGCCGAGTTGCACCACCAGCAGCTGCGCCAGGGTGATCCGGCGCGCCATCTCGGCCATCTTGATCTGCGCGCTCTGCGTCGCTGCAACAGGGCGGTCGAACAGGATGCGCTCTTTGGTGTAGGCCAGCACTTCGTCGAGGCAGGCGATCGCCGCGCCGATCGGGCCCCAGGTGATGCCGTAGCGCGCCTGGGTCAGGCAGCCCAGCGGGCCCTTGAGGCCCTTCACGTTGGGCAGGCGGCTGCTGTCGGGCACGCGCACGTTGTCGAAGAACAGCGCACTGGTCACCGACGCGCGCAGGCTCATCTTGTGCTTGATCTCCTGCGCCGTGAAACCGGCCATGCCCTTCTCGAGCAGGAAACCCTGGATGCCTTCGTCGGTCTGCGCCCAGACGATGGCGATGTCGGCCAGGTTGCCGTTGGTAATCCACATCTTCGAGCCGTTGATGACCCAGTCGTCGCCGTCGCGGCGCGCGTGGGTCTTCATGTTGGCCGGGTCGGAGCCGCCGTGCGGTTCGGTCAGGCCGAAGCAACCGATCACCTTGCCGGCCGCCATGTCGGGCAGCCAGCGCTGGCGCTGTTCTTCGCTGCCGTAGGCGTAGATGGGGTACATGCACAGCGAGGACTGCACGCTGACGAAGCTGCGGATGCCGCTGTCGCCACGTTCAAGTTCCTGGCAGATCAGGCCGTAGCTGACCGCATTGAGGCCGGCGCAGCCGTACTTCTCCGGCAGCGAGGAGCCCAGCAGGCCCAGTTCGGCGATCTCCGGTACCAGTTCCTTCGGGAACCGGGCCTGGTCGAAGGCGTCGCCGATGATCGGGCGCACGCGCTCGTCGGTGAATCGGGCGACGGCGTCCTGGACGGCGCGCTCCTCTTCGCTCAGCAGGGAACGGACATCGAACAGGTCGTACGGGTTCAGGGCCATCGCGCTTCAACCGGCATGTGAGGTATCCGGCGATTGTATGCGGTGGCCATCAGGGGCGGTAAGCGCCAGTCCGCAAAGCGAAGGCCGGCGAAACGCCGGCCTTCGAGGGGTGCCACGTTGAAACGCAGGTCCCGGCAGGGACCGCGGGTTCAGCCCTGCTTGGGCGTATCCACGCTGGCGGTCTGGGTCACGACCTGGCCGTCGATCACCGGCAGGCGGGCGCCCGGCTCCTGTTCCATGCGGATGGTCTTTTCCTGGCCTTCGAAGCGGTAGGTCACGTCGTAACCGACGACCTTGTCCGTCGTGCCCAGGGCGATGCGGCTGCCCGGCTTGCTGTCCATGCGCATGGTGCCGGTGGTGCCGTCCGGGTTGCGGTAGGTGACGTTGTAGCCGGTCACGCGCGAGGACTCGGACGTGGCGTTCTCGGTATGGCACTGGCGCTCGGTGCGGCTGACCACCTTGCCGCCCACGTGGCGCTTGTCCACCTGGTTGCCGATGGCGCCACCGGCCACCGCGCCGGCGACCGTCGCGGCCTTCTTGCCGCTGCCACTGCCCACCTGGTTGCCCAGCAGGCCGCCGATCACCGCGCCGGCCACCGTACCGCCGACGTTGCCGTCGCGTTCCGGCGCGCGTTCCTGCACGACGACGTCCTGGCAGACCTCGCGCGGGGTGGTGCTGGTGGTCGTCTCACGCACCGCTTCGGTGCCGATCACCGTCGCGTACAGCTTCTCCGAACTCGTCACCGGGGCGGACTTCACCACCTCGGCGTACTGGAGGGTGCCGACCGGGATCTGGTTGTCGGTCAAGGCTGCATCATCGGCGACCAGCGAGCCGTCCGCGGCCGTCACCAGGCCGGCATCCGCCGGGCCCTTGTCGCCACCCTTGAGGAACGCTGCGGTGGCCACACCGCCCACCAGCAGCGCGCCGACGGCGACAAGAATCGTTGTGGTATTGCTCTTCATCGCTGCCTCCAAGTCGGGCCTTGCCCGGTTCACATTGGTCATCATTGCACCACTGCGAACCTGAACCAAGTACCCGCGGACGGCCACGAAAAACAACGAAAAATGAACGGTTCCGTGATCTGCCGATCATGCTAGCGTGATGCACATCCCAGACCGGCCGAGGTGCCGCCACGATGCCTAGTCCCTTGCTGCTCCCCGTGCTCGAGTGGGCGCGCAGGTTGCGTTACCCCACGCTGTTCAAGATCACGGCCGCGCTGTTCGTGGTCAGCGTCTTGCTACCTCCGGGCCTTGATCCGGTCCCACTGCTCGACGAAGTACTGTTCGGCCTCGGCACGTTGTTGCTCGCCAACTGGAAGCGCCGGAAAGACCCGCCGTCTTCGCTCGAGGCCCCCGACGCCCGCCGCTGACGCCATGCTGGTCGACAGCCACAGCCATTTCGATGCGCCCGAACTCGACGCCGATCGCGGGGCGGCGCTGGCGCGTGCGCGCGCAGCCGGCGTCACCCGTCAGGTCGTGCCCGCGGTCGCCGCTGCAGGTTGGTCGAAGTTGCGCGATGTCTGTGCACAGGACGCGGGGTTGTTCCCGGCGTACGGCTTGCACCCGATGTATCTGGAAGAGCATCGCCCCGCGCACCTGGATGAGTTGCGCACGTGGATCCAACGCGAGCAGCCGGTGGCCGTCGGCGAATGCGGGCTGGATTTTTTCGTCGAGGGATTGGATGCGCAGGCGCAACAGCTTTATTTCGATGGTCAGCTGCAGGTGGCGCGCGAGTTCGACCTGCCGGTGATCGTCCATGCGCGTCGCGCGGTGGATGCCGTGATCGCGTCGATCCGGCGCATCGGCGGCCTGCGCGGCGTGGTGCACAGCTTTTCCGGCAGCCCGGAACAGGCGAAACAGCTGTGGCAGACCGGCTTCCTGATCGGCCTGGGCGGACCGGTGACCTACGAACGCGCCAACCGGCTGCGTACGCTCGCCGCCACGATGCCGCTGGAGTATCTGCTGCTGGAAACGGATTCGCCGGACCAGCCCGACTCAGGCATCCGCGGCCAACGTAATGAACCGGCGCGGTTGCCGGTGATCCGCGACGTCATCGCCGGCTTGCGGGATCTGACACCGGACGAACTCGCCCGCATCACCACTCAGAACGCCGAACGCCTGTTCAAGCTGCCGTCGCGGTAGCGCGTGCTTTCTTCAATAGCAGTTCCAGCGCCTTGCCGACCATGGCGAACGCGAAAGCGCCGGTGATATGCGTGGCCGCGCCCAGGCCGACGCCGCAATCCAGTTTCAGCGCCGCATCAGCGCCCAGTTGCGGACGCAGGCCACAGACGGTGCCGTCGGCCTGCGGGTAGTTGACGTTCTCCAGCGAGTAGACCGCCTGCACGCCGAAATAGCGGTCGCGGTTCTTCGGGAAGTTGAAGTCTGAGCGCAACTTCTTGCGCACCAATGCAAGCAACGCGTCGTGCTCGGTGCGCGAGAGGTCGCGCAGGCGGATCTGGGTGGGATCGGTACGCCCTCCGGCCGAGCCGGAGACCACGATGGGCAGTTTCCGCCGACGGCACCACGCGATCATCTCCACCTTCACGCGGAAGCTGTCGCAGGCATCGAGCACCAGGTCGAATTCGCGATCCAGCAGCTCGCCCATGTTGGAGGCCGTGAGGAACTGCGGCACGACCTCGACATCGATCAGCGGATTGATCGCACGGCAGCGCTCGGCCATGGCCTCGGCCTTGTTGCGGCCGTACTGGCCTTCCAGCGCCGGCAACTGGCGATTGGTGTTGGACACACAGATGTCGTCGGCATCGATCAACGTGAGATGACCCACGCCCGAGCGCGCCAACGCTTCCACCACCCATGAGCCGACGCCGCCCATGCCGACGATGGCCACGCGCGAGGCCGCGTAGCGTTCCGTCGCACCCACGCCGTATAGGCGGTCGATGCCGGCGAACCGGTCCCGGAGTTCTTTCTTCATCTCACTAGTGTAAGCCGTGGCGCGAACCGTGACGGCCGTCGTACCATCGCCCTGTCATCCACCAGGAGCCCGCCGCATGGCCAGCCAGCCCGAGACCAAGAAGCCGTCCGCTGCTTCACGCTACTTCTTCCTCTTTCTGATCGGCCTGGTGGTGGGCGCCATCTGCACGGTGATGGCGATGCGCGCGCTGCAGGCGCGCCAGGATCCGTTCCCGCACAGCGTCATGCATGTAATGGGCAAGCACGCCGGCCAGCTGGCGGACAAGGTGAAGGAGAACCGCTGCGCGGCCACCGACACCATTCCCCACGTGCGCACGCTGCGCGCGATGGCGAACGACCTGGAGCTGGCGTTCCCCGGCCTGGCCGACGACGCCCGCTTCAAAGGCCACACCAGCCAGTTCCGCGCGGACCTGGACGCTGCCCTGAGCGCGCCGCCGACCGATTGCGCCGCAGCCACCACGTTGGTCGAGAAGGTGGGCGCGGACTGCAAAGCGTGCCATCAAGATTTCAAGGGATGACGGCGGCGTCACGCCTCTGAATCGCACCTGACATCCGGGCCGCGCAAGCGGCCCGATTGTCGTCACGTTCACGCGTGGCTGCGGAGCATGTGATGCGAGAGGACCCGGCGCACGGGCTCCATCGCACACCAGGAGGCTCCCCATGAATACGCGTCTGCTCGTCATCGGCCTGACCGCCACCGTCGCCCTCGCCGGTTGCGCCAGCACCTCCCCGGGTTACGGCAGCAGCGGGTATGGCGGCGGTTACAGCGCTCCGGCCAACCGCTATTGCGCGGACTGCGGCATCGTTGAACGCATCGATGTGGTGTCGTCGGGTCGCAGCGCGCCGTCGGCCACGGGTGCCGTGCTCGGCGGCATCGTCGGTGCCGTCGCCGGTCGTCAGATTTCCGACCGTACCGGTGGCAGCGAGGGCAACAAGAACGTGTCCACGGTCGCCGGCGCGGTGGCCGGCGCGGCCGCCGGCAACGCCATCCAGAAGCGCACCACCGGCGACACCTACAACGTCACCGTGCGCATGGACGACGGTCGCCGCGTGACCATCAACCAGCACGACCTGGGCGGCATCCGCGAGAACACCTACGTCCGCGTCCAGAACGGCCGCGTGGTCCTGCGCTGAGGTCCCTTTCCCGCAGGCAAAGAAAAAGCCCGGCATCTGCCGGGCTTTTTCATGCGGAGCCCGCGCCTGGCGCGGTACGCATCACCTCAATGTCAGACAGGCTGCACCGCATCCGCCTGCAGGCCCTTCTGGCCCTGCACGACGGTGAAGCTGACCTTCTGGCCTTCCTTCAGGCTCTTGAAACCCTGGGTCTGGATGGCGCGGAAGTGCACGAACACGTCTTCGCCATTTTCCCGGCTGATAAAGCCGAAGCCCTTGGCATCGTTGAACCATTTCACGGTTCCGGTTTCACGCTCGGACATCTAGTTGCTCCTTGGAACGGGTGGTGGTTACGCCTCTCGGCGGCTGGTTGCAAGGAGGACACGAGGTACAAGCGATGCAGCGGATCATGGATCTACCCCATCAGGCCACGGTGCACGGTGACCTTGGCAACGACAGCGGCCGCACAGTAACCCGGCATTTGGCAAAATGCAAACGCTTGAACGATAAAGTCAACCCCCTGCCAAGCCCTTGATTCCCTAGGAGAATTGTTTGGACATCCAGTTCCTGTACTACGCCGTGGCCATCGTGCTCATCCTCGTGGGCATCGCGGGGGTGATCCTGCCTGCCCTCCCCGGCCTGCCGCTGGTGTTCGCCGGCATGCTGCTGGCGGCCTGGGCCGGCGATTTCCAGCAGATCGGCTGGGTCACGCTGGTGGTGCTGGGGCTGCTGACGGCGCTCTCGTTCGCGGTCGACATTTTCTCCACCGCGATCGGTGCGCAGCGGGTGGGCGCCAGCAAGAAAGCCCTGCTGGGCACGGTCATCGGCACCTTCGCCGGCCTGTTCTTCATGCCCATCGGCCTGCTGGCCGGCCCCTTCATCGGCGCCCTGCTGGGCGAGCTGTGGCACGGGCGCGAGTTCCGCCAGGCCACCAAGGTCGGCCTGGCCACGTGGCTGGGCATCGTGCTGGGCGTGGTGCTCAAGCTGGGGCTGGCATTCGCGATGTTGGGCCTGTTCGTCTTCGCATGGATCTTCTGATCTCCACCCGCCTTCTGCGCGCCGGCTGGCAGAATGTCGGCGCCCCCACTGCGCGAGCCCCTGCATGACGCATCGCATCCGACTGCTGCCACTGGTTATCGGTGTTACCTACGGACTGACCGCCCATGCGCAGGAAAGCGCGCCCGTGGCGACGCCAGCGGAAGCCTGCTTCTCGCTGGAGAACGACGCCGCGCGCCTGGCCTGTTATGACGCGGCCCTCGGCCGCACCGCCGCCGATACCCGTCGCGCCGATGAAGAGGCCGTGGCCGCGAAAGAGGCGGAAGCCGCCGCGCGGGCCAAGGCGCGCGCCGAGGCGCGGGCTGCCGCCGAAGCGCAGGACACCGACGTCGCCCTGAGCGAGCGCACCCGCCGCCGGCTGGGCGCCTGGTTCCGCGCGGACGATCCGGCCGATGCCGACCTGATCGCCAATGCCGGCCGCGGCTCCCTGCTCGACAGCCGCTGGGAACTGGCCAAGGACTCCAAGCTGGGCGTGTTCCAGCTGCGCGGCTACAAGCCGGTCTACCTGCTGCCTGCGTTCTGGACCAGCCAGGTCAACGAGACGCCCACCTCGCCCAACCCCGACAACACGGTCACCACGCCGCAGGACCTGCAGGACATCGAGGCGAAGTTCCAGCTCAGCTTCAAGACCAAGTTCGCCGAGAACCTGTTCGGCGACAACGGCGACCTCTGGGGCGCGTATACCCAGAGCTCGCGCTGGCAGGTGTTCAACGGCGAGGAGTCGCGCCCGTTCCGGGAAACGAACTACGAACCGGAAGTGATGCTGGTGTTCCGCAACAACTACAGCATCGCCGGCTGGAAGGGCCGCATGACCGGCATCGGCATCAACCACCAGTCCAACGGCCGCAGCGATCCGCTTTCGCGCAGCTGGAACCGGGTGATCGCCACCTTCGGCCTGGACCGCGAGAACTGGGCGTTCGTGGTGCGTCCGTGGTACCGCGTGCCCGACGGCAACGACGACGACAATCCGGATATCGAGGACTACATCGGTCGCGGCGACGCGATGCTGACGTACGCGCGCGGCGGCCACGTCTTCACCGTGCTGGGTCGCCACTCGCTGCGCGGTGGCGACGATTCGCACGGCGCGCTGCAGGTGGATTACGGCTTTCCGATCAACCGCACCTTCCGCGGCCACGTGCAGGTCTTCCACGGCTACGGCGAAAGCCTGATCGACTACAACCACAAGGCCACCTACCTCGGCCTGGGCATCTCGCTGCTGGACTGGTACTGATGGACGACGTGACGATCTACCACAACCCCGCGTGCGGCACCTCGCGCAATACGCTGGGACTGATCCGCAACGCCGGCATCGAACCGCGCGTCATCGAGTACCTGCAGACACCGCCGGACCGCGCCACGCTGCTGGCGCTGATCGCCGCCATGCAGGTCCCCGTGCGCGACGTCGTGCGCACGAAGGAGGCGCTCTACGCCGATCTCGGCCTGGCCGAGGCATCGGATGCCGCGCTCATGGATGCGATGCTGGCGCATCCGGTGCTGATCAATCGCCCCATCGTCGTCACCGCCCTGGGCACGAAGCTCTGCCGCCCGTCGGAAGTGGTGCTCGACATCCTGCCGCAGCGGCAACGCGGTGCCTTCACCAAGGAAGACGGCGAGCCGGTCGTGGACGCGGCCGGAAATCGCATCGGCTGACGTAAGATCGGGCGCAGGACCTGTACCGCCTGCCAAGGAAGCCGCCATGCCCCGCCCGCGTCGTTCGTTCTTCGCCTACGCCTCCGCTCTGCTCGGCCTGCTCAGCCTGATGGCGGTGGCCTGCTTCCATTTCCCGGAGCTGCTGACGAGCAAGGAGTTCCGCGCGGCCTACAACGAACAGTTCGCCCGCCATCTGTTGCTGGTGGGACTGGCGGCGGCCTTCGCCATGGGCACCTGGGCCATCCTGCGCGACCGCAACAAGCGCATCGCGCTGATCGGCGTCGGCAGCGCGACGGTGGCCGTGCTGCTCGGCGGCACCAACGTGCAGTTCGACGCGATCGGCAAGACACCTTACTCGCTGGGCCTGGACTGGTTCGTCATCTCGCTGTTCTTCTCGGCACTCGTGTTCGTGCCGCTGGAGCATTACCTGGGCAAGCGCCGGATCTCGCCGCTGCGCCCCGGCTGGCGCACCGACGTGACGTACTTCTTCATGAGCCACATGCTGGTGCAGTTCATCCTGATCCTGGTGACGGCGTCGACCTCGACCATCGCCGGATTGGCCGCGTTTCCGGCGCTGAAGGCTGCCATCCAGTCGCTGCCGGTGTGGGCGCAGTTCCTGATCGCGGTGTTCGTCGCCGACCTCGCCCAGGCCCTGCTGCACCGCGCGTACCACAACATTCCGTGGCTCTGGCGCTTCCATGCGGTCCATCATTCCAGCCGCGAGATGGACTGGCTGGCCGGCTCGCGCATCCACTTCGTCGAGATCGTGCTGACGCGCAGCGCGGTGCTGCTGCCGCTGCTGGTGCTGGGTTTCTCCACGCCGGCGGTGAACGCCTACGTCATCCTCGTCGGCCTGCAGGCCGTGCTGGCACACGCCAACCTCGGCATCCGCTTCGGCGTGCTCGAGTACCTGCTGGTGCTGCCGCGCTACCACCACTGGCACCACGCGCGGCACAAGGACTATCTGGACGTGAACTACGCCATCCACCTGCCGCTGGTGGACATGCTGATGGGCACGTTCAAGCTGCCGCTGAAGCAGGAGGACTGGCCCGAGGAATACGGGGTGATGAAGCTGGAGACGGTGCCGCGCGGCATCCTGCGCCAGCACCTGATGCCGTTCCAGGGCGGGAAGAAGTTCGACGAGTACGTGGACTGAGCGCGCCGCTCAGGTCCAGTCGGTCAGCCCTTCGCGGGCATAGACGTCCTTGAAGCTCGGCAGCGCCTTCATGCGCTGCGCGTAAGCCTGCAGCACCGGCCAGGTGTCGGTGGGCTTGGGCATGTTGCGCGACCAGCGCATCAGCATCGTCAGCAGGAAATCGGCCGCAGTGCGCTGCGTGCCCAGCAGGTAAGGGCCGTGCGCTTCAAGGTGGTCGGCCACCTGCCCCCACGCCTTTTCCAGCTTCGCCCGCGCATGGTCCTGGGTCGCCTGGACATTGGGCTCGCCGGCGATCTCGTCCGAGTAGAACCACGCGCGGTAGGCCGGCATCAGGGTGTTGGCGCAGAACAGCATCCAGCGGTAGTACTGCGCGCGTTGCGTGCTCGCCACCGCCGGCGCCAGATCGGCGCGCGGGTGCGTGTCCGCCAGGTGCATGAGGATGGCCGCGGTCTCGGTGATCACCTGCCCGTCCATCACCAGCGTGGGCACCACGCCGGCGGGATTGAGCTTCAGGTAGTCGTCCGATTTCTGGTCGCGCTTGTCGAAATCCAGTTCATGCAACTCGTGCGGGATATCCAGCTCGATCAGCAGCCAGTGGACGACCAGGCTGGCGGTGCTGCGTGAGTAGTAGAGCGTCGTCGACATGCATGAACTCCTGGGATCATCGCCTTCTCCCGAGGGGAGAAGGGAAAGGCAACTACGCCACCACCACCGGAATCTTCCCGATCCGCGCCTGCCATTCCTTCGGTCCCGTCTGGTGGACCGACGTGCCTTGCGAATCGACGGCCACCGTCACCGGCATGTCCTGTACGGTGAACTCGTAGATCGCTTCCATGCCCAGGTCGGCGAAGCCGACGACCTTCGCCGCCTTGATCGCCTTGGACACGAGGTACGCCGCGCCGCCGACCGCCATCAGGTAGGCCGACTGGTGCTTCTTGATCGCCTCGATCGCCGTCGGGCCACGCTCGGCCTTGCCGACCATGCCCAGCAGGCCGGTCTGCGCCAGCACCTGCTCGGTGAACTTGTCCATGCGGGTGGCGGTGGTCGGACCGGCCGGGCCGACGACCTCATCGCGCACCGGATCGACCGGGCCGACGTAGTAGATGAAACGGCCCTTCAGGTCGACCGGCAGCGACTCGCCCTTGTTGAGCATGTCGACCATGCGCTTGTGCGCGGCGTCGCGGCCGGTCAACAGCTTGCCGTTGAGCAGCAGCACTTCGCCTGGCTTCCAGCTGGCCACGTCTTCGCGCGTCAGCGTGTCGAGATCGACGCGGCGGCCCTTGGAGGCGTCGTAGGTCAGCTCCGGCCAGTCTTCCAGCGAGGGCGGATCCAGCATCACTGGACCGCTGCCGTCGAGGGTGAAGTGCGCGTGGCGGGTGGCGGCACAGTTCGGGATGAGCGCAACCGGCAGGTTGGCCGCATGGGTCGGATAATCCTTGACCTTGATGTCGAGCACGGTGGTCAGGCCACCCAGGCCCTGCGCGCCGATGCCGAGCGCGTTGACCTTCTCGTACAGCTCCAGCCGCAGCTCTTCGGCACGGTTGGACGCGCCGCGTGCCTGCAGGTCGGTGATGTCGATCGGCTCCATCAGCGATTCCTTCGCCAGCAGCATCGCCTTCTCGGCGGTGCCGCCGATGCCGATGCCGAGCATGCCCGGCGGGCACCAGCCGGCACCCATCGTCGGCACGGTCTTCAGCACCCAGTCGACGATGGAGTCGGATGGGTTGAGCATGGCGAACTTCGACTTCGCTTCCGAACCGCCGCCCTTCGCGGCGACGATCACGTCGACGGTATTGCCTGGCACGACTTTGACGTTGACTACGCCCGGCGTGTTGTCCTTGGTGTTGGTGCGCTTGCCGGCCGGGTCGGCCAGCACGCTGGCGCGCAGCTTGTTGTCCGGGTGGTTGTAGGCGCGGCGCACGCCTTCGTGGACCATGTCCTCCACGCCCATCGTGGCGTCGTCCCAGCGCACGTCCATGCCGATCTCGAGGAACACAGTGACGATGCCGGTGTCCTGGCAGATCGGGCGGTGGCCCTCGGCGCACATGCGCGAGTTGATCAGGATCTGGGCGATGGCGTCCTTGGCCGCCGGAGATTCCTCGCGCTCATAGGCGGCGGCGAGGTTCTGGATGTAGTCGACCGGGTGGTAGTAGCTGATGTACTGCAGACCATCGGCGATGGACTGGATGAGGTCTTCTTGCTTGATCGAGGTCATGGGAGCGGAATGCCGGAGCTGCCGTTGGGGTCGCGGGCGGAAGCGCCCATTTTAGGCCAAAGTGACACCCCGCCCGGCTGTCACGGGCAGGCGCCCTCGCCCGTCTTTGGTCGCATGAACGCCGAAAACACCTTCGAAACTCACCGCTCCCGCCTGTTCGGGCTCTCCTACCGCCTGCTGGGCAGCCGCAGCGACGCCGAGGACGTCGTCCAGGACACCTGGCTGCGCTGGCAGCAGGCCGACAAGACGGGCATCCGCGACCCCGAGGCCTGGCTGGTCACCGCCGCCACCCGCCTGGGCATCGACCGCCTGCGCGCGGCGCGCATGCAGCGCGAGCACTACACCGGCCCCTGGCTGCCCGAACCCGCCGAGATCGACGAGGCGCCCGGCCCGGAGCGCACCGCCGAGGTGTCCGAACAGGTATCGCTGGCGTTCCTGGCGGTGCTGGAGCGGCTGGGCCCGGAAGAACGCGCCGCCTTCCTGCTGAAGGAGGCCTTCGACTACGACTATGCGCAGATCGCGCCGCTGCTGGGCCAAAGCGAAGCGAACTGCCGGCAGATGGTCCACCGCGCGCGCGAACGCGTGCAGGCCGGACGCCCGCGTTTCGACGTGCCGCCGGAGAACCACCGACGCCTGCTGGAGCGTTTCATGCAGGCCGCACGTCGCGGCGACCAGCCGGCGATTACCGCCCTGTTGCGGGAAGACGCGCAACTGGTCTCCGACGGCGGCGGCAAGGCGCTGGCCGTCATCCGCCCGCTGCTGGGCGCGATCCGCATCGCGCGGCTGTTCTGGGCCGCGTACCGCCGGCAAGACCCCGCCATCGCCTGGCGCATGGGCACGGTGAATGGCGAACCGGCGATCCTGCGCTACCGCGATGGCGTGCTGGTGGCGGTGATGGTCGCGGTGAGCGACGGCGAACGCATCAGCGACATCTTCACCGTCGCCAATCCGGACAAGTTGGGCACGGCTGTCACGGCGAAGGACGGTGGCGCGTCCTGGTAGTGAAGGTGGCCGGTGTGGCCACCATTGAGGCACTGCCATGAGCATGAAATTCCACCGCGTCGATTACCCCAAGCACGTCCCCGAGGCCTTCCGCGGCCTCTACGCCACCAGCACGGCCGTCCACAACGGCGTGTTGGGAAAGGAGTTCCTCGAACTCATCTTCCTGCGCGTCTCCCAGATCAACGGCTGCGCCTACTGCATGGACATGCACAGCAGCGCACTGATCAAGGCCGGGGTGGAGTCGCGCAAGCTGCACACGCTGGCCGGCTGGCGCGACAGCCGCTTCTTCGACGCCCGCGAAGGCGCCGCGCTGGCCTGGGCCGAACAACTGACCACGCTGCCGTCGGGCGCGCCCGCCGATGCCACCTACGAGGCGCTGAAGGCGCACTTCGATGAGCACGGCATCGCCGAGCTGACCATGGCGGTGGCGACGATCAACGCCTGGAACCGCCTCGGCGTCGGCATGCAGCCGGTTCTGCCGTGACCCGGGAGCCGATCCAGGCGGCACAATGGGCACCATGGATACCCTGGTGCTCATTCTCGACCTGGTCGGCACATTCGTGTTCGCGCTCAGCGGCGCCACCCTCGGCGTGCGCCGCCGGCTCGACATCTTCGGCGTGCTGGTTCTGTCGTTCATCGCCGCGACCGCCGGCGGCATCACCCGCGACCTGCTGATCGGCGCCACGCCGCCCGCCGCGCTCAGCGACTGGCGCTATCCCGTCACCTCGCTGGCCGCCGGCGTGGTGACGTTCTTCCGCGCGCCGCTGATCGAAAAACTCCATCATCCCGTGCGCATGTTCGATGCGATGGGGCTGGCGCTGTTCGCGGTCGCCGGCACGCAGAAGGCGCTGGAATACGGCATCTCCCCACCCATGGCCGCGGCGATGGGCATGCTGACGGGCATCGGCGGCGGCATCGCCCGCGACCTGCTGCTGGCGCAGGTGCCGCTGGTGCTGCGCGCCGAGCTCTACGCCGTGGCCGCGCTGGCCGGCGCCGCGATCGTCGCCCTCGGCTACTGGCTACTGCTGCCACCCCTGCCCTGCGCGCTGGTCGGCGCCGGCGTCTGCTTCGGCCTGCGGATGGCCGCGGTCACCTTCGGCTGGCACCTGCCGGTGGCCCTGCAGTCCGGTGGCGACGGCGAACCGCCCGGGCCGCTGCGCTGAATCCCGTCCCCGTGCGCCCAAGCGTGCACGGGGACCGATGAGCCGTGCCGCATCGCGGGGCGCATGGCTTTAGCATGGCGGCACCTGCGTCCGTCCCGTCTTCCGCCATGGCCATCGCTGCATCCCGCTCCCTCGACATGCCCCACCAGCAGGCCTTCTGGCTGCTGCACCTGGGCGGCTGGGGCGCCTACTTCGCGCAGGGTTGCCTGTACGCGGTCGCGCACGGCAAGCCGTCCGGCTACTGGGTGGTGCCGCTGACGGCGACGATCACCGGCGCCGTGGTCACCCTGGGCCTGCGCTATCTGCTGCGCGCCTGCTGGGGCCTGCCGCCGCGCCGGCTGCTGGCGGTGATGATGCCGGCCATCCTGCTCAGCTCGGCGGTCATCGATTTCGTCACCCGCGAAGCCCTGGTCGATTTCTGCGAAACCTGCCGGCCGTCCACGCGGCTGGAATTCCTCGCCTATTCGCTGGGTTACATCTACGTCGTGCTGGCCTGGGTCGGCGCGTACATGGGCATCAAGTACTACCGTCAGCTGCAGGGCGAGACCGAACGCACACTCGCCGCGCGCAACATGGCCCACCAGGCGCAGCTGAAGATGCTGCGCTACCAGCTCAACCCGCATTTCCTGTTCAACACGCTCAACGCGATCTCCACCCTGATCCTCGACCGCGACAACGCCACCGCCAACCGCATGGTGCAGGGCTTGTCGTCGTTCCTGCGCCACTCGCTGGACAACGACCCGATGCAGCGAGTGACCCTGCGCCAGGAACTGGACGCGCTGACGCTCTACCTGGACATCGAGAAGATCCGCTTCGCCGAGCGCCTGCGCATCGAGACGGACATCGACGAGGACTGCTGGCGCGCGTTGCTGCCCAGCCTGCTGCTGCAGCCGCTGGTCGAGAACGCGATCAAGTACGCCGTCGCCAAGCAGGTCGCCGGCGGGCTGCTGCGCATCGAAGCCGAGCGCGAGGGCGAGCAGCTGGTGCTGCGCGTCATCGACGACGGCCCCGGCTGCAGCAGCCTGGAGGGCAGCGACCTGCCGCCGGGCAAGGGCGTCGGCCTGCGCAATACCCGTGAGCGCCTGCACGTGCTGTACGGCGACACCGGCGGCTTCTCCGTCCGCAACCGCGAGCGCGGCCTGGAAGTGTCGCTGCGCCTGCCGTTCGAAACCTCGCAGACCCTCGGGGACTGAGCATGGACAGCCACGCCCGCCTGGAGCCCGTCCCGCGCCTGCGCGCCCTGATCGTCGACGACGAACCGCTCGCACGCCGCGGCCTGGAAATCCGCCTGGCCGCGCACCCGGACATCGAGATCGTCGGCCAGTACGGCGACGGCGCCGCGGCGATCGCCGGCCTGCGCGAGCATCGCCCGGACCTGATGTTCCTCGACGTGCAGATGCCGGGCATGGACGGCTTCCAGACGCTGCGCGCGATTCCGGCCAACGAGATGCCGCTGGTGGTGTTCGTCACCGCCTACGATCATTACGCGATCCGCGCCTTCGAGGCCTCGGCCACCGACTACCTGCTGAAGCCGGTCGAGGATTCGCGCCTCGCCCAGGCGCTCGCCCGTGTGCGCCAGGCACGCGCGCAGCGCGAAGCCAGCGGCCATTGCGCCCACTTGCTCGGCCTGCTGGGCGAACTCAGCGGCCGGCCGCCGCTGGACCTGGACGAAGCGCTGAAGCCCGACGCGCTCGACCTGCTGCGCCGTGAAGAGAAGCTCGCCGTGCGCGACGGCGGCCGCACCGTGCGCGTGGACCTGCACAGCATCCGCTGGATCGATGCCGCCGGCGACTACATGTGCATCCATGTGGACGGCGACGACACCAACGGCACCACCCTGATCCTGCGCGCCACCATGCGCGAATTGGAGAAGCAGCTGGACCCGCAGCGCTTCCCTCGCATCCACCGCTCCACCATCGTCAATGCACGCCGCGTGGTGGAAATGCGCCCGCACACGAACGGCGAAAGCTTCCTGCGTCTGGATTGCGGCCAGGAACTCAAGCTTTCCCGTAGCCATCGCGACAAGCTGGCAGTACTGCTGTAACCCTGCCCCCTTGTAGGAGCGACGTCAGTCGCGACCGCACGCCAGCACAGCCACCCGATCCCGACTCCAAGCGAATCGGCAGGCGAGCCGATGGCTTCAGAATCAAGGCCACTTCGAGCCGTTCCGGCACTCAATGCGTGCGGTCGCGACTGATGTCGCTCCTGCAAACACGCTTATCGGCGTAACGCGAATTCTCAACCCTCGGTTCGCCGCACCGCGTTCACCACTCGCCGCAACGCGGCACTTCGCATGACTTCCGGGCCATAACGCCGTCTTCCGCTGCGCGCATCGTGCGCACCGCCGAAGCCAAGGTCGCCCGCACGATGAAACTCACCGAAGCCTCCCTGCGCAATCCCGCTGCCGTCGCCGTGGTGGTGGCGATGGTCTGCGCATTCGGCCTGCTGAGCCTGGGCAAGCTGCCGCTGCAGCTGTTTCCGGACATCGAGCGCCCGCAGATGTCGATCCAGACCGGCTGGCGCGCCGCCTCGCCGCAGGAGATGGAATCGGAGATCGTCGAGCCGATCGAGACGGTGATGCAGGGATTGCCCGGCCTGGAGGAGATGGCCTCCAACGTCAACGCCGGCAATAGCTTCATCAACCTGACCTTCGCCGTGGGCAGCGACATGGACGCGATGCTGGTGGAGGTGCTGTCGCGTATGAACCGCCTGCAGCCGCTGCCGCGCGATGCCACGCCGCCGGTGGTCCAGGCCGGCGCCGACAACGCCAATAACTCGTTGACCTATTTCTTCGTGCAGAAACTGCCGGGCACCCGCGGCGACATCCTCGACTACCGGCAGTTCATCGAAGACCGCATCGTGCCGCGACTGACCTCGGTCGATGGCGTGGCCGGCGTGGAAATCAACGGCGGCGCAGAAGAAGAACTGACCATCACCCTGGACCTTGCGCGCGCGGCGACGCTCGGCATCCAGATCCCGGAGGTCGCGGCGGTCGCCGCGCGCGCCACGGACGTCTCCGGCGGCGTGGTCGAAGCCGGGCGTCGCGAGTACGTGCTGCGCTTCGCCGGCCGCTATTCGCCCGACGCGATGGGCAACCTGATCCTCGCCTGGCGCGACGGTCGGCCGGTGCGCCTGGCCGATGTGGCCACCGTCGAGGTCAAACGCCCGGAACAACGCTTCTTCGCCTACCAGAACGGCAATCCCGCCATCGGCCTGCGCATCCTGCGCGAAAGCGGCGCCAACGTGCTCGACACGCTGGACGAGGTCAAGCAGGTGGTCGCCGAGGTGCGAGAGCAGGAGCTGAAGCCGCTGGGCCTGGACATCGCCCAGAGCTTCGATGCCTCGGTGTTCATCAACCGCGCGCTCGGCCTGCTGTCCGGCAGCCTGACCGCGGGCGTGCTGCTGGCGGTGGGTTGCCTGTGGTGGTTCCTGCGCGACGTGCGCGCCACTGCGCTGATCGCGTGTGCGATTCCCATCTCGCTGCTGGCCACCTTCATCGTGCTGCAGCTGACCGGGCGCAGTCTCAACGTCATCTCGCTGGCCGGCCTCGCGTTCGCCGTCGGCATGGTGATGGATGCGGCGGTCGTGGTGGCTGAGAACATCGTGCGCTTGCGCGAGCAAGGGCTGTCGGCGACGCACGCCGCACTGGAAGGCACGCGCCAGGTCGGCGGTGCGCTGGTCGCGTCCACCCTCACCACGGTGGCGGTGTTCCTGCCGGTGATCTTCATGGAGGACGTCGAAGGCCAGCTCTTCGCCGATCTCGCACTGACCATTTCCATAGCCGTCGGCATCTCGCTGCTGATCGCCATCACCGTGCTGCCCGCGGCCGCCGGCAGCTGGCTGCGTACGCGCCCGGGCGAGGAACGCCAGCACCGGTTCTGGTCGCGCCTCAGCGACTGGGCGCTGAAGACCACCGACGGCCGGACCCGCCAGCTGGGTTGGGTCGGCGCGCTGGTGCTCGCGCCCGCCCTGCTCGCGGCGCTGCTGATGCCGCAGATCGACTACCTGCCGCCGGTGAAGCGCGCGGCCGTCGATGCCTTCTTCAACTTTCCGCCCGGCATGAGCCCGGAGCGGGTGAATCGCGAGATCGCGCCGGTCCTGCTGGCGCGCATGCGCCCCTACATGGACGGCGAGAAGGGCCCGCAGCTGAGCAACTGGTACCTCAACCTGTGGCCGGGCGGCGGCACGCTGGGCGCACGCGTGGTGGACCCGGACGATATCGGCGAACTCGAGCGCATCGTCCGCGACGAGATCGTGGTCGGCTTCCCGGATACGCGCGCATTCGCCAGCGAAGGCGAGCTGTTCGGCAGCTTCGGCGGGTCCGCACGCGCCATCGCCATCCACCTGCAGCACAGCGACGGCGATGCGCTGGCGCGTGCGGCGGAGACAGGACGCAAGGCGCTGTCGGAGCGTTTCGCCGGTGCCAACGTGCAGGCGTGGCCGAATGCCGATGGCGGTACACCGGAACTGCGCGTCAATCCCGACGACCGCCGCCTGGCCGAAGCGGGTTGGCGGCGCCCCGAGCTGGGCACCGTGGTGCGCACGCTGGGCGACGGCCAATGGCTGGGCGAACACTTCGACGGCGATCGCCGCCTGGCGATCATCCTGCGTAGCAACGGCGAGGACGACATCGCGCGCCTGGGCGCCGCCCCGCTGGCCACGCCGCAGGGCGGCGTGCTGAGCCTGGCCGAACTGGCGCAGGTGGACACAGTGCTGGCGCCCAACCAACTGCGCCGCATCGACCGTCGCCGCACCGTCACCCTCACCGTGGACCCGCCGGCGGCGATGTCGCTGGAGGAAGCGCTCGACATCGTCAACGACGAGATCGTGCCCACCCTGCGCGACGCGCTGCCGCCGGATGCCGCGATCCGCATCTCCGGCAGCGCCGACCGGCTGGGCGAAGTCGTGCGCAGCATGGGCATCAACTTCGCGATGGCGCTGGTGGTGCTGTTCATGCTGATGGCGGCGATGTTCCGTTCGCTGCGCGACAGCCTGTTCGTCATGGCCACGCTGCCGATGGCGGTGCTGGGCGGCGTGGCGGGTTTGCGCGTGCTCGACCTCGCGGCCGGGCAGACGCTCGACCTGCTGTCGATGATCGGCTTCATCATGCTGCTGGGCATGGTGATCAACAACGCGATCCTGCTGGTCGCGCAGACGCGCGAGGCGCAGGCCGAAGGTGCTTCGCTGGACGATGCATTGAAGCAGGCCCTCGAGCAGCGCCTGCGCCCGATCCTGATCGCCGCCCTCACCGGCGTACTCGGCGCGCTGCCGATGGCGATCAATCCCGGCCCCGGCGCGGTGATCTATCGCGGGCTGGCCGCCGTGTCCGTCGGCGGCGTGGCGCTGAGCCTGCTGTTCACCGTGGTGCTCGTGCCCGCGCTGCTGCGCCTGGCCGGACGCGCCGCGCCCGTGCGCGCCGCATTGCCGACCGGTGACGCACCGCTGCCCCATCCCGTGTCCTGACCCCTGCTCCGGAGCTTCCCATGCGTACCCTGCATAAATCCCTGATCGCCCTTGCGCTGGCCGGCGTCCTCGCCCTCCCCCTGCTTCGCCTGGACGCCGATGCCAGCGCTCCCGCCGCCACGCCGGAAGCGCCTCCCGCCATCGTCAGCGTCGCGCCCGCGATCAGCACCGACTTCGCGCCGCGCCATTGGGCGCCTGGCAGCGTCATCAGCCGCCAGGACGCGCGCGTAGCCAGCGAGCTCGAAGGCCGCGTGTTGCAGGTGGCCGAGGTCGGGCAGCGCGTGCGTGCCGGCCAGGCGCTGGCGGTGCTAGACGACACCACGCTGCGCCTGCGCGAGCGCGAAGGCGAAGCGGACCTGGCCCGCATCCAGGCCCAGTTGGACCTCGCCGCGCGGCAGGAACAGCGGTATGCGCAGCTGGCGGCGCAGCAGAACATCGCGCGTTCGCAGTACGAACAGCTGCGCGCCGACCGCGACGTGCTGGCGCAGGAGCGCGCGCGTGCGCAGGCCCAGCTCGCCCAGATCCGCCACCAGCGCACGCAGATGGTGGTGCGCGCGCCGTTCGACGGCATCGTCGCCGAGCGCCACACCCAGCGCGGCGAATATCTGGTGACCGGCGCGTCGGTGGCGCGCTTGGTGGATACCGCGGCCCCCGAAGTGCGCGTGCGTGCGCCGGTCGACCTCGCCCGCCACCTGGAGCGCGGCACCCTCGTCCGCGTGCGCACCGCCAGTGGCGAGCGCGACTATCCGGTCAGTGCGCTGGTGCCGGTGGGCGATGAAGCCTCACGGCAGTTGGAGCTGCGCATCGCGGTGCGCGATCTGCAGGCGCCGGTGGGCACCGCGGTCGACGTTGGCCTGCCCAGCGCGGCGGCCCGCACGGTCGTCGCCGTGCCACGCGATGCGGTGATCCTGCGCCGCGAGGGCGATTTCGTGCTGCGCGTGGACGCCGCCGGCAAGGCCGAACGCCTGCCGGTAAAGACCGGCGCGGCCGTGGACGATCTGGTCGAAGTCAGCGGCGACGTACATGCCGGCGACCGCCTGATCGTGCGCGGCGGCGAACGGGTCGAACCCGGTCAGGCGGTGTCCGTGCAGCCGCTGGCGGTCGCGCTCGCGGCGCGCTGACGCGTTCGTCAGCGCTCGACGGTGCGCGCTCCGCGGGCGCTGCCCGGTCGCGGCGGCACGCGACCCTCAGCCGGCACGCGCAACACCGGAATCGTGGCCGCCGGCAGCGCAGGCGTGGGGCCGCCGGGAATGAGCGGCTGCGAGCCGTTCATGCGGACGAGGAAGCGCGCGGGATCGAGGAGCTTCGCTGCGTCCACGCAATCCAGGAACGGATAGTTCCTTCCCGTCGCCGGGTCCGTCAGTCGCAGCGGAGAAAGCTGCAGGACCGCCATGCGTTGGGCCGGCGTGGCCAAGGGCGCCGCCTGGTGCAGCGCCGCCGCGCACGCAGCCACCATCGGCGCGGCCTGCGACGTCCCGCCGTACGAAGACGTGCCACCGTTCAAGCCGGCCGACTGGACGAACGCACCGGCGGCGAACAGCGCCGTCGTCGTGCTGCGATTGCTGAAGCAGGTCGGCTGCCGCGGCGACCGCGAGGTCTCCGTGCAGCCAAGGAATGTGGTCGATCCCGCCGTCATATCCCAGGTCGCGGCCACGCCGAGCACATTGCTCAGGCACGCCGGCGCGGCCATCCGTTGCAGTATCGCCCTGGTTGCCGCTGGACGCCACCACCACGGTGCCCTGCGCGTTCAGCGTATCGACGGCACTCTTCAACGCGGTGAGGTAGGACGCCGACGCATCGCAGGCGCCCGCGAACAGGTCCCAGGTACCCAGGCTGAGGTTGACCACATCGGTGTCGGGGTGTTGCGTCGCGATCCAGTCCAGTGCGGCGACCACGTCCGAGGTGCAGCAGAAGCCATTGCCGCCATCCATCACCTTGACGGCGACGAGCTGCGCGGCCGGCAGCGCGCCGCGCGGCGCGACATGACCGGCGCCGACGATGATGCCGCTGACGTTGGTGCCGTGTCCGTGGTCGTCCTCCGCCGCGCCCGCCCCGGATTGCGTGGCCTGTCCGTTCGGACAACAACCCCCGCTGCCGGAGATACGCGAGCAGAAGCACTGCTGGCCCACCACGCGCGGCGCCAGGTCGGGATGGTCCGTGTCCACGCCGGTATCGACGACGGCGACCTTGATGCCGCTGCCATCCAACCCGACGCCTTGCATCAGGTCGACGCGATTGAGCACTGCGCTCTCGTCCGGTGCGACCGCGCCGCCGGTGCCGCCGCGATCGATGTCCACCTTGCGCACCCAGACGTTGCGCTCCAGCCGCGTGAGCGTGGCCGCATCGGCTTCGATCACCAGCGCAGGCACGCGCGCGAAGCGACGATGCAGCCGGTATCCCGCGGCCGGCAGCGTGCCGAGCACCGCATCGCCCTGTCGGCGCAGGCGCTGTTCCTTCGCCACCGTCATGTTGCGCAGTGCAGGCGGTGCGTTGCGTTCGACATCCTCCAACAGCACGACGACGCGCGCACGACCCTGCTGCTGCGCCACCTGCTTCGCCTGCGTCGATACCTTGTCCATGGCCAGCGCCGGCATGCCCGCAAGCAGCAGGCACGCCATCACGACGAGCTTCTTCATCTCGACCCCCTGTGAGTTGGGCTAGATTACCCGTATCGCGGCACCGCCGCCGGCCCCTGCCCGTCCACGATGCCGTCTCCGCGCACTGCCCGAGCCACCGGACCCAACCTGCGCGAGCGCTTCGATGCGATGCGCAACCTGGGGCCGTTCCTGCGCCAGATCTGGCAGACCAGCCGCACGCTGACGGTCGCCAGCCTCGGATTGCGCATCGTGCGCGCGGTGATGCCGGTGGCCACGCTCTACATCGGCAAGCTGATCATCGACGAAGCGATCCGCCTGGTCGGGCTGGGCTTGGACCTCGGTTCGCTGGGCGAGTCCTTGCGCAGCGGCCAGCTCGACACGCTGTTGGGGCTGCTGGCGCTGGAATTCGGGCTGGCCATCGTGTCGGACCTGCTTGGTCGGCTGGTGAGCTATGCCGACGCGCTGCTGTCGGAGCTGTTCACCAACGCCACCAGCATCCGTCTGATGGAACACGCGGCGCAGCTGGACCTGGAGGATTTCGAAGATCCCGACCTGCAGGACAAGCTCGACCGCGCGCGCCGGCAGACGATGGGGCGCATGAACCTGATGAGCCAGCTGTTCGGCCAGGTGCAGGACGCCATCACCGTGGTCAGCTTCGCCGCCGGCCTGCTCGTCTATGCGCCGTGGCTGATCGCGTTGCTGGCGCTGGCGCTGGTGCCGGCCTTCGTCGGTGAAGCGCACTTCAACGCGCTCGGCTATTCGCTCAACTTCCAGTGGACGCCCGAACGCCGCCAGTTGGAGTACCTGCGGCAGATGGGCGCCAGCGTCGAGACCGCGAAGGAGGTGAAGATCTTCAACCTCCACCGGTTCCTGATCGACCGCTACCGCACGCTGGCCGAGAAGTTCTTCGTCGCAAACCGCGCCCTGGCCCGGCGGCGGGCGTTCTGGGGCGCGCTGTTGGCCGCGCTGGGCACGCTGGGCTATTACGTGGCCTACGGCTACATCGCCTGGCGCACCGTGCGCGGGGATTTCAGCATCGGCGACCTGACCTTCCTGGCGGGCAGCTTCCTGCGCCTGCGCCAATTGCTGGAAGGCCTGCTGATCGGCTTCTCGCAGGTCGCCGGCCAGGCGCTGTACCTGGACGATCTGTTCTCGTTCTTCGAGATCGAACCGGAGATCGCCTCACCCGCGAACGCCCTTCCGGTGCCCAAGCCGATCACTCGCGGTTTCGTGTTCGAGAACGTCGGCTTCCGCTATCCCGATGCCGAACGCTGGGCCGTGCGGCACCTGGAGTTCGAACTGCACGCCGGCGAAGTGCTGGCGCTGGTCGGAGAGAACGGCGCCGGCAAGACCACGCTTGTGAAGCTGCTCGCCCGCCTGTACGACCCGGACGAGGGCCGCATCCTGCTCGACGGCCGCGACCTGCGCGAGTACGACATCGACGATCTGCGCGCGAACATCGGGGTGATCTTCCAGGACTTCGTGCGCTACCACCTGACCGCCGGCGAGAACATCGGCGTCGGCCGCATCGAGGCCATGTACGACCAGGACCGCGTGCGCGCCGCCGCCGCGCGCGCGATGGCCGATGAGGTGATCGACGGACTGCCGCGCGGCTACGACCAGCTCGTGGGCCGGCGTTTCAAGGACAGCGTGGATCTTTCCGGCGGCCAATGGCAGAAGATCGCCATCGCCCGCGCCTACATGCGCGACGCGCAAGTCATGATCCTGGATGAACCGACGGCCGCCCTCGATGCGCGTTCGGAGTTCGAGGTCTTCCAACGCTTCAAGGAATTATCGGACAATCGGACCGCGGTGCTGATCTCGCACCGTTTCTCCAGCGTCCGCATGGCCGACCGCATCCTGGTGCTCAACGAAGGACGGCTGGAGGCCAGCGGCACCCACGAGCACCTCATGGCCCAAGGCGGCCGCTACGCGGAACTGTTCGAACTGCAGGCCGCCGGCTACCGCTGACTTCCCCCACAGGAGACACGACGTTGCGCCACGCTCCCCACCGACTCGCCACCGCCCTCCTCCTCGCGCTGCCGCTGGCCGCGTGCAATTCCTCGGCCAACGGCGACGCCGCCGGCGCGGCAGCGTCCGCCGCCGCACAGGCCGCACCCGCCAGCCAGCCTGCGCAGACGCTGACCAGCGCGAAGGGCCAGATCCGCGTCACCCAGCTGGCCAGCGGGCTCGCCCATCCGTGGGCGCTGGCCTTCCTGCCGGACGGTGCGATGCTGGTCACCGAGCGCGGCGGCGCGCTGCGGCGCGTCGGCACCGACGGCGCCGTGTCCGCGCCGATCACCGGCGTGCCGAAGGTGTTCGCCACCGGCCAGGGCGGCCTGCTCGACGTGGTGCTGGCCCCCGATTTCGCCAGCACGCAGCGCATCTACCTCAGCTACGCCGAACCCGGCGACAACGGCACCGCGGGTACCGCGGTCGCCTACGGCACGCTGACCGGCGACGCGCTCAGCGACGTCAAGGTGATCTATCGCCAGGAACCGAAGGTCGACGGCCCCAATCATTTCGGTTCGCGCCTGGTCTTCGACGGCAAAGGGCACCTCTTCATCAGCCAGGGCGAACGCAACAAGCGCCCGATGTCGCAGGAACTGGACAAGCTGCAGGGCAAGCTGGTGCGCCTGAACCTCGACGGCACCGTGCCGCAGGACAATCCCTTCGTCGGCAAGGCCGGCGCGCGCCCGGAAATCTTCAGCTACGGCCACCGCAACATGCAGGGCATGGCGCTGGATCCGCGCAGCGGCAAGCTGTGGCAGAGCGAGCACGGCCCGCGCGGCGGCGACGAGATCAACCTGCCCGAAGCCGGCAAGAACTACGGCTGGCCCATCATCACCTACGGCATCAACTATTCCGGCCAGCCGATCCCCGAGGCCGAGGGCAAGGCGAAGGACGGCATGGAACAGCCCTTCCATATGTGGGAGAAATCCCCCGGCGTCTCCGGCATGGCGTTCTACACCGGCCAGCCCGACAGCCCGTGGAACGACAGCCTGTTCCTCGGCTCACTGGCCGAACGCAACCTGATCCGCCTGACCCTGCAGGGCGATACCGTCCTCGGCGAGGAGCGCCTGCTCAACGAGATCGGCGAGCGCGTCCGCGACGTGCGCGTGGGCCCGGACGGCAACGTCTACGTGGTCACCGACGAGGAAGACGGCAAGCTGCTGCGGATCGAACCGCCGAAGGCGCCGTGACGATGCGCCCGATGATTCTCCGCACCGCCCTGTTCGCCTGGGCGATGGCCGGCGGCCATCGCCGCGCACGCGCAAGCGCCCGACCGACTACACGCAGGCCAAGCAGCGCGCCGACGCCGATGAGGCATCGTTGCCCGCGGCGACGTCGCAAACCTTGCTCGATGCGCAATCGGGCGTGCTCGACGAGGCGATCGCCGAGTGCGCGACGCCCAATGCCGACACGGCGCCGTTCGTGATCGTCGCCGAGCTGGATGCCGCCGGCGCGGTCCGCCGTACCTGGCGCGAGGGCAGCACGCCGCTGGCGATCTGCGTGCAGAAGCAGATCAACCGCAAGACGCTGGCCGCGCCGCCGCGCGCGCCGTTCTACACCTCGTTCGAACTGAGCTTCACGCCATGAGCGACAGCACCGACATCAACGCCCTGCTGCGGGCGCGCCTGCCCGCGGGCGTACCGCTGCAGATCCCGCCGCCCTGCCTGGTCGACATGCAGGGCGAGCCGGTGGCCTATGTGGAAGGCGCGTCGCTGACGATGCGGTTCCCGGTGCTGGCGCGTTACCAGAATCCGATCGGGCACATGCAGGGCGGTTTCATCGTGGCGGCGCTGGACAACACGCTGGGCCCGTTCTCGTACCTGATCGCACCGCCCAGCGTGACGACGTCGCTCAACACGCAATACCTGCGCCCAGTGACGCAGGAGATGCCGCACATCACGTGCCACGCGCGTCTGGTGGAACGCACGCGCAATCAGTTGTTCCTCGCCGGTGAGGTCCGCGACGAGGCAGGCCGTGTGCTGGCGATGTGCCAAGCGGTGTGCCAGATCCTGCCGCAGAAGGCGGGCTGAGCGCGATACGCACATCCGTTGATGAGCGCATCGGGTTCATTGGTTTGCTGAGGCATGGCGATGGGTTTGGGATGGTGCCGCTCGCCGCGGGGGCCCTACTTTTCTTTGCTTGTGCAAAGAAAAGTAGGCAAAAGAAACACCCCCCGGCGGTCCGCCCGCCGCTACGCGCCGGGTGCGCAGTCCCGGCGGGAATTTTCGGACGGGGCCTCCTGCCCCGGCCGAAAACGGCGCACGTCCTGTGCGCCGCCCCTGCGGGGTTTTACCCGCCGGGACTGCCGGACCTAAGGGGCCCCAAGAGCCGCGCCGGACAGATCGACGGCCGCCGCGGCTTCGCTCCTGCCTTCGGGCCCCCATGAGGCACGGCGAGTGGGCCGGGTAAAACCCGAAGGGCGCCGCCCCGGATGGGCGGCGTTTTCGTATGGCACATGGATGTGCCTTACGAAAATTCCCGGACCGCTCGCGGACCCGGAGCGAAGCGCAGGGCGTGCCGCCTGGGGTGTGCTTTCTTTGGTTACTTTCTTTGCACAAGCAAAGAAAGTGACGCCTCGCGGCGAGCGCACCATGCTGGCTGCATCAGCAAGCTCGATACCGAGCACAACATCCGAGGGATCAGCGCAGCTCGAACCGGTCCGCATCCAGCATCGCCGGGAATCGCTCCCGATGCGCCGCCAGCGCCTCCGCCGAAATCGTCGACGTGATCACCCCCTCGCCCGCTGGCAACTCCACCACCGGCTGCCCGAGGAAATCGATCACCGCACTGTCGCCACTGTATTCATGACCGTTGCCATCCGTGCCCGTGCGATTGACCGCCGCCACGTAGCAGAGATTCTCGATCGCCCGCGCCCGCAGCAGCGTCTTCCACGGATAGGCCCGCGGCGCCGGCCAGTTGGCGACGAACAGCTGCAGATCGAAATCCAGCTGGCCCGCGCGTTCGACATCGAACCGGTTGCGCGCGAATACCGGGAACCGCAGGTCGTAGCAGACCAGCGGATTGATCCGCCAGCCCTTCCACTCCACCGTCAGGCGTTCGCGGCCGGCGGCGTAGCGCTTGTGCTCGTTCGCGTAGCGGAACAGATGGCGCTTGTCGTAGTGCTGCAGATCGCCATCGGGCGTGGCGAACAACAGACGGTTGAACACGCCATCGGCGGTGCGCAACTGCACGCTGCCGGTCACCGCAGCACCAAGTGTTGCCGCCTGCTCGCGGATCCAGGCCACCGTGGCGCCCTCCATGCCTTCGGCCTGGTCGATCGCCTCGTTGCTGAAGCCGCTGGTGAACGTCTCCGGCAGGATCACCAGATCGGTCTGCCCCGCGAGCGATGCGATCAGCCCGCCGTAGTAATCGCGGTTGCCCGCCGGATCGTGCCAGCGGGTTTCGCCCTGGATCAGGGAAATGCGCAGGTCCTGCATGCGTGTCTCCGTTTCCGCCTTAGAGCGTCTTCAACCTTGCGATCGCCGCATCCAGCGTCGCCTCGTTCTTGGCGAAGCACAAACGCGCCAGGCGCTGGCCGGTCGGCGGCGTTTCGTAGAACGGCGACAGCGGGATCGCGGTGACGCCATGTTCGACGGTCAACCACTTAACGAACTCGGCATCCGGCAGGTCGCTGACCGCGGAATAGTCGACCAGCTGGAAATAACCGCCCGGCACCGGCAGCGGCTTGAACTTCGTGCCCAGCAACTGTTCGCGGAAGCGGTCGCGCTTGTCCTGGTAGAACGCGCCGAGCTGCTCGTAATGCTCCGGTTCCTGCCGGATCATCGCGGCGAACGCGTGCTGGGCCGGCGCGAACGTGCAGAACACGTTGTACTGGTGGACCTTGCGGAATTCCGCGCTCAGCGCCGGCGGTGCGATGGCGTAGCCGATCTTCCAGCCGGTGCAGTGGTAGGTCTTGCCGAAGCTGGAGACCACGAACGCGCGCGCGGCGAGGTCGGGATAGCGCAGGATCGATTCGTGGCGGCGTCCGTCGAACACGATGTGTTCGTAGACCTCGTCGGAGATCAGGTAGATTCCCGTACCCTCCAGCAGCGAGGCCAGCGCGCGGATGTCGGCCTCGTCGAACATCGCGCCGGACGGGTTGTGCGGGCTGTTGACGATCAGCAGGCGGGTACGCGGCGTGATCGCCGCGCGCACGCGATCCCAATCCACCGCGAACGTCTGCGGATCCAGCGGCACGTGCACGGCGCGCGCGCCGGCCAGGTCGATGGCCGGCTCGTAGCTGTCGTAGGCCGGGTCCAGCACGATGACCTCTTCGCCCGGGCGCACGACGGCGTGGATCGCGTTGAACAACGCCTCGGTGGCGCCGCTGGTCACGGTGATCTCGGTGTCCGGGTTCACCTCGCGCCCGTAGCAGCGCAGCACCTTTTCGGCGATGGCCTGGCGCAGCGGCGCCACGCCCGTCATCGGTGCGTACTGATTGTGGCCCTCGCGCATGGCGCGGTCCAGTTCGTCCACCAGCCGCTGCGGCACCGCGAAATCCGGGAAGCCCTGCCCCAGGTTGACCGCGCCGTGCTCGGCGGCGAGCTGCGACATCACGGTGAAGATGGTGGTGCCCACCTTGGGCAGCTTGGTCTGCGGCTGGAACATCCCGGTTCAGGTACTCGTGGAAGGGGGAGCACGGAGTGTACGCGCTCGACGTTACGCGCGATGATGCGGCCATGGCCGAACACAGCGTTCCCGCCGATGGCGCCGCGAAGGGGGATGTCCCCGAGGCCGAACGCGCGCGGCTGGCCATCGCCTGGGCCGCAGCGCACTACTTCGTCACCATCGGCCGCAAGGAATGGCTGTTCTGCGCGGGCCTGACCACACCCGAGGTCGAGCGCCAGGTCATGGCCGAGCGCTATCTGTTCATCACCGCATGGAATCCCCCGCCCGGCGAAGCCTCGCGCGCCGACAACGACGCCGCGCAGGCCCGGCTGGAGGCGCGTGTGCAGGCGCTGGGGCTGACGCTGCACCCGGCGCTGGGCTGCAACAGCCAGGGCGGCATGGTCGAGTACGGCTGCCTGGTCCTGGACGCCACCCTGGCGCAGGCCGATGCGCTGGCCCGGGAATTCGGCCAGGGCGGCACGCTGTGCTGGCATGCCGGCGAACCGGTCCGCCTGCGGATGATGTGGCCCCGCCCGACCGGGGCCGACGGCGACCCGCACACCGACTGGGTGGGCTGACGCAGCACGACGCGGGGGGCGCGACGGTCTGTCGCAGGCGGCCGGACCGGCGGCTCCGTTTAGAATGGGCGGCTGAGCCCCAGGACACCCAGCCTCCCGCCCGGGAACGCCCGACCCGATGACCGACGCCGCTCCTTCCCATCCGCCGTTGCTGGCCGCCCGCGGCCTGGCGTTCTCGCGCAACGACGAGCCGGTGTTCGGGCCGCTGGATTTCGCCGTGGACGCGGGCGAGGCCCTGCTGGTGCAGGGCGGCAACGGCGTCGGCAAGACCACCCTGCTGCGCGTGTTGGCCGGGTTGTTGCGTGCCGATGCGGGGCAGATCGACATCGACGGCCATCCCGCCGGCCCGTCGCGCCGCGCCCACGCGATGGCCTACCTGGGCCACCTGCCCGCGCTGAAGGCCGACCTGAACGCGCTGGAGAACCTCAACTTCCTGTGCGGCCTGCACGGGCGTCGCGCGCGCCAGATGCCGGGCAATGCGCTGGCCATGGTCGGCTTGGCCGGCTACGAGGACGCGCTCGCGCGGCAGCTGTCCGCCGGGCAGAAGAAGCGTCTCTCGCTGGCCCGCCTGTGGCTGTCGCCGTCGCCGCTGTGGCTGCTGGACGAGCCTTACGCCAACCTCGACCTGGACGGCATCACCCTGGTCAACCGGATGATCTCCGCGCACCTGCGCGATGGTGGCGCCGCACTGGTCACCACCCACGGCGCCTACGCGGCCCCGCCAGTGCAGACCCGCATGCTGTTGCTGGAGCGTCTCGCATGAACCCGGCGCCCTCCCTGTTCCAGACCGCCCGCGCCCTGGTCGTGCGCGACGTGCAGCTGCTGTGGCGCCGCCGCGGCGATGCGCTGCAACCGGCGCTGTTCGCCCTGCTGGTCGTCGTGCTGTTCGCCCTCGGCCTGGGCACCTCGCCGCAGGCGCTGTCGAAGGTGGCGCCCGCCGTGCTGTGGGTGGCGGTGCTGCTGGCCGGCCTGCTGTCGCTGGATACGCTGTTCCGCGGCGATGCCGAGGACGGCTCGCTCGAACAATGGATCCTCGCCCCGGTGCCGCTGGCCTGGCTGGTGCTGGTGCGCGTGCTGACCCATTGGGCCACCACCGCCCTGCCACTGGTGCTGGCCGCGCCGCTGCTGGGCGAGATGCTGCACCTGCCGCGCAGCGAACTGCCGATGCTGCTCGCCACGCTCGCGCTGGGCACGCCGCTGCTGAGCCTGCTGGGCGCGGTGGTCGCTGCCCTGACGGTCGGCATGAGGCGCTCTGGTATCCTTGTGGCCCTGCTGGCGCTGCCGCTGTACGTGCCGGTGCTGGTGTTCGGCGCGGGCGCCGTGGCCGCCAACGCGCAAGGCCTGGATGCCTCCGGCGCCCTCCTCTGGCTGGCCGCCGGCCTGCTGCTGTCGTTGCTGCTCGCCCCGCTGGCCGCCGCCGCGGCGATCCGCATCGCCCTGACCTGAAGACCGACGCTGCGCATGAATCCACTCGTCCGCTGGTTCCACCAACTCGGCTCGCCGCCCTACTTCGACCGCTTCGCGGCGCGCTGGACGCCGTGGTGCTACCTCGCCGCGATCGTGCTGCTCGGCGTGGGCCTGTGGCAGGCGCTGTTCGTCGCCCCCGCCGACTACCAGCAGGGCGACAGCTTCCGCATCCTCTACATCCACGTGCCCAGCGCGTGGATGAGCATGTTCGTGTTCGGCCTGATGGCGGTCTACGCGGCCATCGCGCTGATCTGGCGCATCAAGCTGTGCGAGATCCTGGCGATGGCGTGCGCGCCCACCGGCGCGGCGTTCACCGTCATCACCCTGGCCACCGGCAGCATCTGGGGCAAGCCGATGTGGGGCACGTGGTGGGATTGGGACCCGCGCCTGACCACCGAGCTGATCCTGCTGTTCCTCTACCTGGGCGTGATGGGCCTGTACGGCGCCATCGACGACCGCCGCAACGCCGCCCGCGCGGCCGGCCTGCTGGCCATCGTCGGCGTCGCCATCCTGCCGGTGATCCGCTACTCGGTGGTGTGGTGGAACTCGCTGCACCAGGGCCAGACGATCCGCGTGTTCGGCGAGTCGAGCATGGACGACAGCATGGTGCTGCCGCTGGTGCTGATGGTGGTGGCGACCAAGTTCTGGTTCGCCGGGTCGCTGCTGGCGCGCGCCCGCGCCGACAACCTGCGCCGCGAGGCCGGCAAGGACTGGGTGGCCAAGCTCGCCGCCGCCAAGGGAGCCGCGCCGTGAGTTACCTGGAATACGTCATCGGCGCCTACGCCGTGTTCGCCCTCGTGCTGGCGTGGGATTTCCTCGCGCCGCGCCTGCAGGTGCGTCGCGAACTGCGCGCCGCCCGCCTGCGCGCATCGCGCGAGACCCGCCGCAACGCCGCCCCCGCCGATCTGGAACGCTGACCGCATGAATCCCGTCCGTCGCCGCCGCCTGCTGTTCGTGCTGCTGGCCCTGCTGGTCGCCGGTGCCGCCACCGCGCTGATCGCGATGGCCCTGCAGCGCAACGTGGCCTACCTGTACACCCCCGCCGAAGTGCTGCGCGGCGATGCCAGCGAGCGCGCCCGCTTCCGTCTCGGCGGCATGGTCGAGAAGGGCTCGTTCAAGCGCGAGACCGGTTCGCTGGTGTCGCAGTTCCGCGTCACCGACGGCGATGCGCAGCTGACCGTGCGCTACGAGAAGATCCTGCCGGACCTGTTCCGCGAGGGCCAGGCCGTGGTCGCCACCGGCACCATGCAGGACGGCGTGTTCGTCGCCGAAGACGTGCTGGCCAAGCACGACGAGACCTACATGCCCAAGGAAGTCGCCGACAAGATGGGCAAGGCGCACCAGAAGCACGACGTGCAGGCCGCACCGACGGGGCCGGCGAATTGATCCGGGCCTCCGTCGCCCATTTCCTTCCCGCGCACAGCGGGAAGCACGGGACTCACCATGCTGTCTGAACTTGGACAAATCGCGCTGATCCTGGCGCTGCTGGTGGCCATCCTGCAGGCGGTGCTGCCGCTGGCCGGCGCGCACCGTGGCAAGGCCGCGTGGATAGATGTCGCCCGCCCCGCGGCCTATGCACAGCTGTGGCTGGTGATGTTGGCCTTCATCGCGTTGACCGTCGCGTTCGTGCAGCAGGACTTCTCGGTGAAGTACGTCGCCGACAATTCCAATTCGTTGCTGCCGATGGTCTACCGCTACACCGCGGTGTGGGGCTCGCACGAAGGCTCGCTGCTGCTGTGGGTACTGATCCTGGCGCTGTGGGGCGGTGCGGTGGCCCTGTTCTCGCGCGGCCTACCCGATGAGGTGATGGCGCGTGTGATCGGCGTGCTCGGCATCATCGCGGTCGGCTTCCTTGCCTTCCTGATCTTCACCTCCAATCCGTTCGTCCGCCTGCTGCCCTCGCCAGGTGAAGGCCGCGACCTGAACCCGCTGCTGCAGGACCCGGGGATGATCATCCACCCCCCCATGCAGTATTTCGGCTGGGCCGGATTCTCAGTGCCGTTCGCCTTCGCCATCGCCGCGTTGCTGGATGGCCGCGTCGACGCGCGTTGGCTGCGCTGGACCCGGCCATGGACCAACATCGCCTGGGGCCTGCTGACCATCGGCATCGCGCTGGGCAGCTGGTGGGCGTATTACGAACTGGGCTGGGGCGGTTGGTGGTTCTGGGACCCGGTGGAGAACGCGGCCTTCATGCCGTGGCTGGTCGGTGCGGCGCTGATCCATTCGCAGGCGGCCACCGAGAAGCGCGGCACCTTCCGCGGCTGGACGCTGCTGCTCGCCATTTCGGCGTTCTCGCTGTCGCTGCTGGGCACGTTCCTGGTGCGCTCGGGCGTGATCACCAGCGTGCACGCCTTCGCGTCCGATCCGACCCGCGGGCTCTTCATCCTGATCTTCCTGGGCATCGTGATCGGCGGCTCGCTGCTGCTCTACGCCTGGCGCGCACCACAGCTGGCCGATGACGCCTCGGAGAAATCGTATTTCGCCGCCAACTCGCGCGAGACCCTGCTGCTGGCCAACAACCTGCTGCTGACCGCCGCCTGCGCGATGATCCTGTTGGGCACGCTGTACCCGCTGATCGCCGATGCACTGGACCTGGGCAAGATCTCGGTCGGCCCGCCCTACTTCAGCCTGCTGTTCATCGTGCTGATGGCGCCGCTGGTGGCGCTGGTGCCGTTCGGCCCGCTGACCAAGTGGCAGCGCGACAAGGCGTCGCGCCTGGGCGCGATGCTGCTGCCGTGGGCGCTGCTGGCCATCGTGCTGGCCGTCGTCGCCTATTTCGTCGCGCCGCAGGGCAAGCTCAAGGCCGCCGCCGGCATCCTCGGCGCGGCGTGGGTCGGCCTGGGCACCGTGCGCTTCATCTGGTCGCGCCTGCGCGCCAACGGCCGTTTCACCCCGGAAATGCTCGGCATGACGCTCGCGCACACCGGCATCGCGGTGTTCCTCGCGGGCGCGTTGCTGGTGGAAGCGCTCAACGTGCAGCGCGAACTGGCGGTGAAGCCGGGCCAGACCGTCGACGTCGGCCGCTGGGGCTTCCATTTCCAGGGCGTGGATGAAACCCAGGGCCCGAACTACCTCTCCGACCGCGGCCACGTGCAGGTCCTGCGTAACGGCGCGCCGGTGACGCTGCTGCACCCGGAGAAGCGCGCCTACGCCAGCGGTGGCCAAGTGATGACCGAGGCCGGCATCAAGCCCGGTGTACTCGGCGACGTCTACGTCGCCATCGGCGAACCGCTCGGCGATGGTGCGTGGTCGCTGCGCGTCCACATCAAACCTTTCGTCCGCTGGATCTGGCTCGGCGCTGCGCTGATGGCACTGGGCGGCTTCGTCACCGCCGCCGACCGCCGCTTCCGGAATCACCGCAAGAACGAGGCGACCCCCGCATGAACAACGCGTCCGAACTTCCGCCGTCGCCGCCGCGTTCGCGTGGCGCGCTGACCTTTGCGCTGGTCATCATCGGCCTGTTCTTCGTCGGCCTGATGGGCCTGCTCTACTACGGCGTGAAGCAGTCCGACCGCGCCGGCCGCGATGCACTGCCGTCGCCGCTGATCGGCAAGCCGGCGCCCGCGTTTGACCTGCCGCTGCTGCACGAACCGACCAAGCGTGTGACCAACGCCGACCTCGCCGGCCAGCCCTACGTGATGAACGTCTGGGGCAGCTGGTGCCCGGAATGCCGCGTGGAGCATCCGATCCTGACCCAGTTCGCGCTGACCAAGCGCGTGCGCTTCATCGGCTACAACCTCAAGGACGAACGCCCGGACGCGTTGCGCTGGCTGGAGCAGTTCGGCAATCCGTACATGATGGTCATCGCCGACGTCGAAGGCCGCAGCGCCATCGACTGGGGCATCTACGGCGCGCCGGAAACCTTCCTTGTCGACGGCAATGGCGTGATCCGCTGGAAGCACGTCGGCGCCATCGACCAGGCCATCATCGACCACCAGCTGATTCCCGCGCTGGAGAAGATCGAAGCCGGCCGATGAACACCTCCCCCGCCCTCCTGCTGCGCGCGTTGCTGCTGGCCCTGCTGGTCGCCGTTGCCGCGCCCGCGTTCGCCCAGGCCAGCGACCCCACCCCGCTGCAGTTCCGCGACGACGCCGAGGAAGCCCGCTTCCACAGGCTCACCGCCGAATTGCGCTGTGTGATGTGCCAGAACCAGTCGCTGGCCGATTCCAATGCGCAGATCGCGCACGACCTGCGCCGCGAAGTGCTCGACCTGATGCGCCAGGGCAAAGACGATGCGCAGGTGAAGCAGTTCCTGGTGGATCGCTACGGCGAGTTCGTGCTGTACAAGCCCGATGTCGCGCCCGGCACCTACGTGCTCTGGTTCGGCCCGCTGCTGCTGTTGCTGGCCGGCGGCGTCTGGGTGGGGCGCATCGTCGCGCGCCGCGCCAGGCAACCGGCCCCCGCCACCGACGACACCGACCAGGAGTGGTGATGACCACGTTCGTGATCCTCGCCATCGTGCTGTCCATCGCCGTGCTGCTGGCCGTGCTGTGGCCGCTGTGGCGCAGCGCCAAGCCGCTGGTGGTCGGCGGCGTGCTCGCGCTCGGCATCGCCACCTTCGCGCTGTACCGCGTGGTCGGCACGCCCGCCGCGCTGGAACCGCAGGCCACCGCGCCCGGTCCGGCCACGCTGGAAGACGCCATCGTCCAGCTCGAAGCCGAACTGAAGAAACAACCCAACGAACCCGAAGGCTGGCGCCTGCTCGGCAAGTCGTACGCCGCGCTGCAGCGCTTCGGCGATGCGCAGGCCGCGTTCGAGCGCGCGGTGAAGTTGCTGCCCGACGACGCCGACCTGCTGGTGGAAGCCGCGCAGGCCCGCCTGTTCAACAACGCCGAGCGCAAGCTCGACGCGCAGGCGATGGCGCTGCTGGAACGCGCGCGCCAGATCAATCCCGGCCATCAGCGCGCCGCCTGGTTCATCGGCCTGGCCCAGCGCCAGGAAGGCAAGCCGGCCGAAGCCGCGAAGACGTGGGAACCACTGCTCGCCCAGGTGGACCCCAACACCGCCGCCACCCTGCGCACGCAGATCAACGAAGCGCGTGCGGAAGCCGGCCTGCCGCCGCTTGCCGATGCCACGCCTGCCGCCGACGCTTCGGCCGCGCTGCTGACGGTGACCGTCGACCTCGCACCCGCACTGAAAGAAAAGCTGGCGCCGGGCGATACCCTGTTCGTGTTCGCCCGCCAGGTCGGCGGCCCGCCGATGCCGGTGGCGGCCAAGCGCCTGCCGGTGGCCGCGTTCCCGATGACGGTGCCGCTGGGCGACGGCGACAGCCCGATGCCCACGCTGAAGCTCTCACAGCTGCCGCAGGTGCAACTGGTCGCACGCATTTCCAAGGGCGGCGCCGCCACCGCCACCGCCGGCGACCTGGAAGCCACCGCCATCACCGCCGAGGTGAAGGCCGGCAACACCTACACGCTGACGATCGACCGCGTGGTGCCGTAAGAAATCCCCCTCAGCCAACCCTCTCCCCCGCATGCGGAGGAGAGGGCTCGGATCGCGCACGATGCGTTCGTGCCGCAACACCGCGATGCACGGGTGAAATGGCATCGCCCGGCGGCATTGCCTACACTGCCCGGATGACCGAATTCATCCCCCCCGGCACCCGCTTCCATCCCCTGCCCTCGCCCTTCCGCATGAAGCGCGGCGGCGAGCTGCATGGGGCGCGGGTGGCGTATGAAACCTGGGGCACGTTGAACGAACGCCGCGACAACGCGGTGCTGATCGTCACCGGGCTGTCGCCCGACGCGCACGCCGCCCGCAATCCCGGCAATCCGGACGAGGGCTGGTGGGAGCCGATGCTCGGCTCCGGCAAGCCGATCGATACCGACCGCTGGTTCGTCGTCTGCGTGAATTCGCTGGGCAGTTGCAAGGGTTCCACGGGGCCGGCCTCGATCAATCCGGACACCGGCGCGCTGTACCGCCTCGATTTCCCCGAGCTGTCGGTGGAAGACGGCGCCCGTGCCGCCTTCGACGTGGTGCGCGGGCTGGGCATCGAGCAGTTGGCCTGCATCATCGGCAATTCGATGGGCGGGATGACGGCGCTGGCCTACCTGCTGCTGCACCCCGGTGCGGCGCGCACCCATATCAACATCTCCGGCAGTGCGCAGGCGCTGCCGTTCTCCATCGCCATCCGTTCGCTGCAGCGCGAGGCGATCCGGCTGGATCCGCATTGGAACCACGGCCAGTACGACGACGACACCTATCCGGAATCCGGCATGCGCATGGCGCGCAAGCTGGGCGTGATCACCTACCGCTCTGCGCTGGAATGGGATGGCCGGTTCGGTCGCGTGCGACTGGAGTCCGACCGCCCGGACGAGGAGCCGTTCGGCCTGGAGTTCCAGGTGGAGAGCTACTTGGAAGGCCACGCGCGCCGCTTCGTGCGCCGGTTCGATCCCAATTGCTATCTCTACCTCAGCCGGTCGATGGACTGGTTCGACCTGGCGGAATATGCCGCCCAGGAGCCGGCGGGCGGTGATGTGTTGGTGGGCCTGGCGAAGATCCGTGTCCACCGGGCGCTGGCCATCGGCGCCACCACCGACATCCTGTTCCCGCTGCAGCAACAGCAGCAGATCGCCGAGGGGCTGGCCGCCGGTGGTGCGCAGGCGGACTTCCTGCCGCTGGAGTCGCCGCAGGGCCATGACGCCTTCCTGGTGGATTACGACCGCTTCGGCCCGGCCGTACGCGACTTCCTGGCGGGGATCTGACATTTCCTTAACCCCAACCCCTCTCCCGAAGGGAGAGGGGCTCAAGCAGACCATTTCCGCACCGCACGACACCGTCCCCGGCCGGGGCGGCTAAAATGGCCCCACATCCTGACCCGGGCCATGCCATGACCCTCGATTTCCCCGGCGCCGACAAGCTGGTCGCTTCGCTGGACGCCGCCGTCGCCCTGGGCGACGACCGAGCCATCACCGATGCGCTGCGCAAGTCGCTGTGCGAACTGATCTGCGACGAGGACGTACGCCTGCCGGCATGCGTGCTGGAGCCGATCTCCGATCACTACGCGCGGCGCGAGCTGTACACCAGCCCGGAGCACGGCTACAGCGTCATCGCGATGACCTGGGGTCCCGGCCAGGGCACGAAGATCCACGATCATTCGGGCATGTGGTGCGTGGAAGGCGTGTGGCGCGGGCGGCTGGAGATCACCCAATACGAGCTGGCCGAGCACGACGAGGTGCGTTATCGGTTCATCCCGGCCGGCACCATCGAGGCGGGCACCGGGTCGGCCGGCAGCCTGATCCCGCCGCACGAGTACCACACCATCCGCAACCCCAGCGACAAGGCGGTGGCGGTCAGTCTGCATGTCTACCAGCGCACGATGGTCCGCTGCGGGATCTATACGCCGGAAGAAGACGCCGGCACCAGCGGCTGGCAGCGCCGCGGCGAGCGCCTGCTGGGCACCGACCAGGTCAATTGAGTCCACCGCGGGCCCGCTCTGTCAGCGAGGCCCTTCGCTCGGCTATACTTCGCGTCCGCGCCGGAGTGGCGGAATGGTAGACGCAGCGGACTCAAAATCCGCCGCCCTTAAAAGCGTGTGGGTTCGAGTCCCACCTCCGGCACCAAGATCAAACCCTGGACCTCCAGGGTTTTTTCGTTTGGGAGGCTGAGCATACGTAGTCGAATGTCCGTTAACGGCCAGAAGCGGACATCGAGCCTGTCGTTATCCGCCGTACACGCGACTCCAAATCTCAGTGAACACTGTCTCGGCATAAGACGCCCGAATACTTCTAGAGAGCTTCGAAGCCTTGAACCTCGTCATGAGGAACATCCAGGAGGATTCCTGGCCGACGCCGCCATAGAGAATGTAGCCGTCGTAGGCGAACTTGATGAGCTCGATGAGCACGGATCTCTCCGCTTCCAAGGGAGACCACTTCAACCGTTCGATGTTCGACATCCAGAATGCGATCTCGACCTCGATGTCGAAGCATTGGAAATGCTCGCCCGCATCCATCGCCCCATCCGTCGGGAGCGCTGCGACCGGTAGCCCCATCAGCATGTTGACCCCTGCTGGCAGCGAAGTGCCATGTCGATGAAGTGGTCCTGGTTCGAGGTCGTCATGATGGCGTCGGCCGCGCTGCTGCTTCCCCGTCAGCGCCACGCGCTCCCGAACTGCACGTAGACGGTCCGGTCTTCGGGTCCCCAGGCGTAGTCGGCGCCGACATGCAGCCCGAGCTGCCGCGCGATCAGGTAGCGAACGCCGGCTCCCTGCGCCGTCCGGGTGCCGCCGTCGCTGAAGCTGCCGCGCCGCCCCCATGTACGGCCACCACCGGCGAACGCGAGCAGCGACCAGCGCTGATCCAGTTTCCAGCGCACCTCGGTCTCGACGACCGCCGCGCGCGTGTCCTGGTAGCGAGCCGCTCCGATACCGCGCAGTTCGATATAGGGCAGCCGATAGAACGGAACGCGCCCGTCCGCCACCCGTAGATCCGCGCGGAGCCCTGCAACGAGCCGGTCTCCTACCGGGAAATAACGGAAAGATCGACCACGGTAGCTCTGGAACTCCGTGTCGCTCCCCAGACCTTCGGTATAGAACGTCGCATCGATGGCCGTGAATCCCCCGCGTGAGGCGGTGAACGCGTTGTCGCGGCTATCGTGTTGGATCATCACGCCGATGCCCGAGGACGTCGCACCCAGGTCCCGGTCCGGGATCAGTGCGCCCTCCTCCGGGCGCTTGAAGGTGACGTCCATGTCCATGTAGATCCATGCAACACCGGCATACCACGGTTCGCGACCGAGGCGACGCTGGACCTGCTGGAACGTCGCGATGCCATCGATGTTGTAGGCGACGCTCCGCGGCGAATCCATCAATGGGCCGTCGAGATGGAAATCGAGGTTGACCGAGGCCTTGCCCACCAGACCGCGGTAGCGCCACCGGTCCTCGGCGAAGTGCAAGGAAGCGCCCACCCCGTAGGCCTCCGTTTCATTCGATGTCCGTATCACGCCGGCGCCATAGAGGTCCGGATCGACGGCCGTGCCCCCGGCTCTATTGGGACGGAAGAAGGCGGCTCCGATACCGCCTCCGCTGCCCAGTGCGGGATCGCTCACGAGGATCGGCACCGGCAGGAAGCCGCCCTTCCTCTCCAGCAGCCAGCGGGACGCATCGAGCCGCCCATCGTCAGGGTCGCGAAGGATCGCCAGCCCCCGATCGGCGCCATGCTCGCCTGCCTGCGCGGTGACATCGGCAGGCGTCGCTGGAAGGTCTTCGGGGCCGAGTGCCGACGCCTGGAATGGCGTTGCAATGGTCAGCGCCAGCAACAGCAGTGCCAGGTCACGTCGCAGTCGGATTTCGATGCTGGGGGGCATGGGGCGATTCGTGGCGTGCGGGGGGGCGCACGGCACGACAAGACGTCGTGCGTGTGCGTCCGATGATGCTATCCACACGTTCCATGCGCCCGCATCGGCAGGAAACCGCCGGCTGCATAGGTAGTTCTACTTACTTGGGCAAGGCAGGGCCGACGCGGCACCACCTCGCGCATTCCGGGCGCCGATAGGTGAGCCGCGACACCTCAGTGCTTGATCAGGCCAAGCCGCTCTGCCTCGCGTATCAACGCCACGCTGCTGGTGACGCCCAGCGTCCTCATGATGGCGTACCGATGGGAGTCGACCGTCCTGACCGACACGCACAGCTTGCCGGCGATCTCCCTTGACCGCATGCCGGAAGACAAGAGGCCGAGCACACGCTTCTGCATATTCGTCAGCGATGGCAGCTGGCGTTGGCCCGAGATGTACGGCCACAGTTCGGGACTGACATACACACGCCCGCTGCACACCTCCTGCATCGCCTTCAGCAGCTCCTCACCGGCGGCCGCCTTCAGGACATATCCCCGCGCGCCGCTCTGAATCGCCTCCCGCACGGTCGCCGGTTCGTTGTGCACGGTCATGAAGATCACGGGAATATCGTGGCCCGCGGACATGAGGCGCTTGATCGCCTCGATGCCCCCGACCTTCGGCATGGACACGTCCGTGACGATCACGTCGGGCTGGTGCTTGACGGCACTCTCGAACAGCGCCTCGCCATCCCCCACCACGTCCAGAAGGTCATAGTCCTTTGAGACCAGGTTGGCGATTCCTTCCGCCACCATGCGATGGTCGTCCGCCAGCAATACCAAGGGTCTCTCTCGTGCCGTCATGCGCTCATCTCCACGGTGATGCTCGTCCCCACGCCGGGACGCGATCGGATATACAGTCGCCCGTCTGCCGAACTGACGCGCTCCCTCATGCTCAGGAGCCCCAACCCGCTGCGGCCCTCTGCATCCAGCGGCGAGAAGCCGCGGCCGTTGTCGGAAACCCGTAACCGCCAGCGGTTTCGTCGTGCCACCAGCGCGACCTTCATGTCGCTGGCGCCGGAATGCTCGATCGCGTTGCGGACCGCTTCCTGCGCCACCCTGTAGAGGCACAGGGCGCGCTCGCCTTCCAGCGGATCCATCTCCGGATCGACATCGAACCTCAGCGCGATCTCGCCCCCCCACTTGCCCTCGATCCCCCTGACGAGATCATCGAGTGCGCCGGTGATGCCGGCATGCTCGAGCACCGCGGGGTGGAGACTGTGGGAGATGTCCCGGACCTCATCGATCAGTCCTCGCACCCCGGTGCTCAGTTCATCGATCGGAGGATGCAGGTCGGCTTCGCTCCTCCGCTTCAGCGCACTGAGGGCGATCGAAAAGAGCGTGAGCTTCTGATTGACGCCGTCATGCAGCTCCCGGGCAATGCGCATGCTCTGCTCTTCCTGGCTCTGCATCAGTCGCGCCGCCAGGCTCCGGTTCTCCTCGCTGGTCGCGAACAGACGCTGCAGGATGTCATTCCTCTGCCTGGCCTGGATCGCCAGCGCGTGCACCAACACGCCGGCCGCCAATGTCCACAGCTGCATGACGTAGCTGTTCACCAGGCCGATCTCGAAGGTTTGTGCCTTGTCCAGCTTGATCGCCACCACGATCGCAGGGAAGAACGCCACGATCAGGCCCACGCTGGGACCGAACCTGCCGAACTGGAATGCCGCCAGCATCAGCAGGGGGATGGGAGCAAAGAGCACCAGGGGGACATTGCTCAGGTTGGACGGTACCGCATGCCAGGCGACGATCGACAAGATCCACAAGCCGATGCTGAAGAGCGCGAACCCGACGACCTGCCTCCTGATATCGCGCCATGGCGGGAACTTCGAACGGAGCAGATCGGCGGTGAGTGGCGTGACCAGCATGAAGCCGACGGCGAACGCGGTCGTGCTCAGCATCCACAACCTGGGCAGAGGCACGTCATCGCGGATGAGGGCCACGACTCCGATGAAGCCGGACGAGCATGCTGCGGAGACACCGACAACGATGTAGAGGAAGAACCGCATCAGATGCCCGATGGTCGGGAACATCATCGCTTGCCCGGACGTCCGTTTGATGGTCGCCGCACCGGCCGCCATGCAGGCGGACAACCACAGGTAGCCGAGCAGCGGGATGCCGACCATGCCGGAGCGCAGCGCGAACGCACACACGCCCCCCACGATGAATCCCGCCAGCAGGAAGAGCCAGAGTCTGACTGGGCGGCAGATCAGGAACGCCATGATCAGGCCGCCGGGAATCCAGATCGAGGTGATCTCCGCCGGGCGCACGAACAAGGCATGCGATGCCACCTGCCCTACCAACCCGCAGGCGAATCCGATACCGACCGCACGCAGCCGCGACTGCCAGAGCTCGGACATCCTGGAGGGGCTCGACGCTTTGTTTTCCGCCACGGTCCCGCGCACCGCCATCATCCGCTCCTGCGCATGGTCAAAGTGTCTTCCGTGGATCCCCCTGAATGTGAGTCTGCAAGAGTCATCCCGCTCGTTCAAGCACGAAGCCCCACGTAAATCTACTTACCCGACCCCGTTTTCCTTGCAATCCAATGCCAACTCAGTAGTTCTACTGAGCCATCTCGCGCGAAAGAACAGCGCAATTCGTGAGTGTTTGCGGATTGCCCAGGGTCGATAGCGACCAGAAAATCCTTGCACGTTGGTCGGATGACGATCCGACCAACGGACGCCGGACTGCACCCGCGGTCCGATCCGGCCAATCAGCAAGGGACGAAGCGCTCATGGATTCCTTCATCGACCTGTTGCGGACATTCGGCGCCGAGATCCTCGCAAGGCCGGAGGGCCCCTTCGCTTTCAGGTTCATCCTGCAGCCGCTGATGTCGCTGCTGATGGCGACGCGGGACGGGATCAAGGACGCTCGCACGGGCAGGACGCCCTACCTCTGGCACATCGCCTCCACCGATCCGACGTCGCGACGGGCTGCCTTGCTGGAAGGCCTGAAATCCACCGGACGCATCCTGCTGCTCGGCGTCCTGATCGACGGTGCTTACCAGTACAAGGTACTGGGTGGGCTGGTGCGCCCGCTCGAGGCCCTGTCCATCGCATTCGTGCTCGGCTTCCTACCCTATCTCCTGTTCCGCGGCCCGATCGCTCGACTCGCCCGCATCGTGCTCCGTCGCCGCGAGTCCGCAGGACAGTGATCCCGACCTCCGGAGACCCCATGCATTCCCATCAAGAACCCAGCGCGGCTGCCCAGGCACACGCCGAGAATCCCTCGGTGCAGATGGGCGCACGCCGCACCGGCATGGCCTACCAGCGCACGCGGTTGGCGGCCGAACGGACGTTGATGTCCATCATCCGCACCTCGCTTTCCCTGATCGGTTTCGGCTTCACGATCTTCCAGGTCTTCAGCAGCGCCCAGAGCCTCAGCGAGGTGAGTATCGGCGCGAATGCCCCGCGCAACTTCGGCACCGCACTGGTCGCCCTCGGGATCGGCATGCTCGTCGTCGGCATCGTGTACCACGTGCATTTCATGCGCGCGCTCCGCGCCGACCGCGAGGAAGGTGTCGTCTCGGGCCAGATCCGCGGACTCAGTCCGTACCCCGTCTCGATGACACTGGTGGTGGCCTGCGCGCTCCTGCTGATTGGCATCCTCGCCATTTCCAGCATGGTCTTCGGCGTGCATCCCTTCGGTTGAAGCATCGGCTCGGATCTCCTCTTCTCGGGAAGCACGCGCATGGAATTCCTGGAATCGCTCCTCGCGGAGGCCACCACGTCGGCAGTGCTGTTCATCGAAGCCGTGGTGCTAACGGTCATCGTGGGCGCCACGCTCCTGGCAGTCGCCAGGATGGCGATGCTCGCCACGGTTCCGGCCGCGTCGCGGATGGAGCATTCGCGCCGTATCTGGCTGGCGTACGCCCGTTGGCTGGTCGCCGGACTGACCCTGCAGCTCGGTGCGGATATCCTCGAGTCGTCCATTGCGCCCACCTGGCACGCCATCGCCCAACTCGGCGCGATCGCGGTGATCCGCACGTTCCTCAGCTACTTCCTGGAGCGGGATATCCACGAAGTGGCCGAACGAGCGGACAAGCACGGCGCTATCGAGTAGCGCGCGGGTCGGCATGCGCGGACACCCATGACGGCGAGAGACACACCTGCAGATCAAGCGGCGCATCCCGGCGGCAGGGCCTATTCGCTGATGCGCGGCGGGTTGGTATACGCCCTCATCGCACGCGCTTTCGGAGAACGGGCCCGCAAACTGCATGTGTGGCTCGCCGTGCTGCTGGTCGTGGTCGCCCTGCTCCCCATCCTGGTGGCCACCCTGCTCAACGGCACTTTGTACGGCGATGCCCTGGATGTGCCGCTGGCGACCGATTTCTCGACGCTGGCCAGGTTCGTGCTTGTCGTCCCCCTCCTGGTGCTGGCCGCGCCGGGATCCGACCGGTTGATGCGCCGCACGTTGTCGCACGTACCGCGGTGCGGTTTGGTGCCGCGCGAGAAACAGGCGGCCTTCGACCGCTTGTTGAACCGGGTCTGGTCGCTGCGCGATCCGCGCTGGCCGGAAACACTCCTGCTCGCACTGGCGTTCACCCCCGTCCTGTTCATGGAAACCACGTTCGACGCGATGCCAGGCATCGACAGCTGGCGGAGTGTCGGCGACGGCCCTGGCCGTTTCGCCGCAGGCTGGCTGGATCTGGTCGCGCTGCCGCTGTTCCGGTTCGTCGTCCTGCTCTGGCTGTGGCGCTTCGCCATGTGGACCTATCTGTTGTGGCGATTCTCGTGGCTCCACTTGCGCCTCGATGCCGGTCATCCGGATGGATCGGGCGGCATCCTCTTCCTCGGCGAATCGCAGTTCCGGTTCGTCGTCCTGGCGCTCGCTGGCGGCATCCTGGTATCGGCCAACTGCATGAACCACGTCGTCCATCTGGGCGAGACGATCGAGCAGCAGAAGCACATCCTGATCGGCTACGTGCTACTTTCCGTCGGGTTCCTGGTGTCCCCGTTGCTGCTGCTGGGACGGCGCCTGTTCCGGGTCAAGCAGAAAGCCCTGCTGGCCTATTCGGAACTGGGCCACCTGTCCGCCACCGACTTCGGCGAACGATGGCTGCAGCCGGAGACACCCAAGTCGCTCCTGGACTCGGGTGATCCATCGGCGATCGCGGATTACGGCGCGGTCTACGCGACCGTCCGCGGCATGTCGATCTTCCCGATGACGCGCACCACGCTCGTCTGGTTCGTGCTGGTTTCGGCGTCGCCGTTCCTGCCGTTGTTCGTGGTCGCCATGCCGCTGGAAGACCTACTGAACAGGCTGGTATCGGTCATCGCATAGCCTTGAAGCAGAATGCCGCGATCACCCATCAGGTGACCGCGGCAGCTGGGGTCGTGGGAAGTGCGTGCTTCACCCCTGATCAGCCGGGCGGCGGGACCACCACATATTGCACGGTGGTACCCACGTACTGCGGTTGATACCAGGTGCTGCCGCATTGCTGGTACGTGATGCCGTTGACGTTCACCGGCACGCATTGCGCCGGCACCTCCCGAACGATCGAGCCGATGATTGCGTTCGTGACCGCAACGCCGGCGGTGGCGGCCGATGCCACGACAAAGGGATGATGATCCCAATCGTCCCAGTCGTCCCAATCGTCGTCGTGATCATGGTCGCCGTGGTAAGACGGCGGCGGGGGTGGATAGCCGGGACCCCCATGATGGTTGCCCTGCACGTTGACGTTGATGTTGTTGTTCTGGTTGATGTGAACGCCGCCGCCCTGCGCGGGTGGCACGGGCCTCTGCGCACCCGGTGGCGGCGTGCGCATGGCCGGCCTGCTGGAAGCGGCATTGACGCTGGTCTTCGCGCCTCCGCGCGCCTTCAGTGCCTGTGCCGCGGTGTCTGCGGTGAACGGTGCGACGAGCAAGGCCAGGGCCATGCAGGCGCCGATCCGGATGAGGGGATGTTGGTTCATGGTCGCGACCCTAGTTCGTGGTGCCGTTGGCGGCAGGAAGCTTCAGGACGATCGAGGCGGCATCCTTCGGGGGCTCGAACCGGAACGTCGATGCAGGCACGGACGTGCGGGTATCCCAATGCAGTTCCGCGCGGAACTCGGGAAGCGCGGGGTCGTCCACGTTGGTGATGACGATCTTCTGCGGCAGCCGGCTGTCGCTGGCGACCCAGAGCTGCCAATCCACGCCCGGCTGCCGGAATGCGTACTGCTCCGTCTTGATCCCCGCAACCGTGGCCGGGCCGATAAGGATGGCCGACGACAAGGCCGCCACCGGCAGGTCGGGCGTGCCCCAGTAGAACAGGTCGGCAAGCGGCAAGGCGATGCCGTAGTCCCTGCCCGCGTTGGTCACCAGGTCACCCAGGGATCGCGCACGCGTCGGGACGCTGGCGTAGTAATCGAGGCGTGGCGAGTAAACGGTGAGGGCCTGGCCGTCGTAGTAGATGCGGCGGTGTTTACGATCGCTCTCCAGCTCGACGTACAGCCCATCCGGACGTCGGGCCCGGTAGTTGATTGTCTGGTCCAGCTGCACCTTCTGGCCCGTCTCCAGCACCACATCCACACTGGACGTGCTGCGCACCGAGAAACTCTCCAGCTTCCTCAGCGCCGCCCCCATGGACTCCAGGGCCGCAACGGCGGTCGGGTCCAGATCGGCGGAAGGCCTGACCTCATCCGTCGCGCCGGATGAGGTCGCGGGGGGCGCAGCCGCCGCCGTGGCTGCACAAAGAAGCACCAGCGGCACCATGGCCGCCCGCCTTTGCCATCTACGCGTGATCATCTTCATCTCCTGCTCCAGGGTTGGTCCGGTTGTTTTCAGAACGGCGCGCCGATCTCGAGGAACGCGACGCCTTCTCCTCCCTCGCGCAGGCCGTAGCCGAACACCAGCGGACCGAGCCAGGAATCGAAGCCCACATAAACGCTGCCGTTGAGGATTCCCTCGTCGAAGGCCATGCGTGAGCGCAGCTCCCAGGCATTCCCGTATTCCAGCGTCATGCCGACGCTGGCCGAGCGGCCGAGGACCTTGGCCAGCTGATAGCTGTAACCCGCGGTGAGCAGCGCGTAGTTCTGTCCCGTCAGCTCGTTGAAGTGGAACCCCGCCAGGCGGCCGCGACCGCCAAGGCGGTAACGTTCCTGCAGGGGAAGCACGCCGTCGAGCGTCGCGTGGTACGCGGCGCCCAGTTGGATGGCGTGTGCACCGAAGTCTTTGGCGGCCAACAGGTCGACCTCCGCCTTCTGGTACTCGCTGTCGCTGCCAAGCCATGTTTCCGACGAGATGTAGGCGAGCGCTGCGTAGTAGCCCGAACGGGGGAAGAAGAGACTGTCGAGTCTGTCCACCGTGGCCCGCACGGCCCATGCGCCATCGTCCGATTCGAACGAACGCAAGGCCGGAAGGCCGACCTCCACATCGGCGCGCCCGCGCGAGCGCTGCAGGCCCAGGGAGATCGCGGCATGGTTGCCGAACTCACGACCCACCCTGACATCGGCCTCGAAGGTGCGGATGTTGTACGTGGCGACCTTGTCGCCATCGTCGTTGTAGACATGGACGTTGGGGTTCCGGTATCCCAGCTGCCCGTACAGCTGGTAACGGTTGGCCAGGTCGAACGGCCTGAAGTACTCCACCTTCGCCGCGGGTTCGCTGCCGATATCGACGCTGAAGCGTGCTTCAGCGCCGTAGTCCGAAACCGGCGACATCAACACCGCGGCGCGGAGATTGCTTTCGTGGTTCCCCGAGAAATCCGACCCTGCCCGCATGCCGACCTGGATGTAGTTGGGTCCGTGGGCCTTGGGGCGGGCCCGGACCAGCACGCCGCTCTTCCCGTCGTCCTCCACCACCTCGTAGGTGATGCTGGCCAGGGTGCCCAATGCATAGGAGCGCAACAGCGTTTCCTCCATCCGGGCGGTATCCAGCGGCTTGCCCACCTCGTCCTCCAGGCCGCGCAGCAGCAGCGCGTCGGAATACCGGGTGTGGTTCTCGATACGCACGAAGTTGACGATCACTTCATCGGGCGGCTGCCTGCGTCGCTGCGCGGTGTAGGTGGCGTAAGCCGCCTCGGGCACGGCAAGACGGGCCAGCCCGGTCTCGGCTGCTTCCGCCGCCTCGTGTCCGATACGCAACGCCTCTTTCGCCTTGGTGAAATCGCCCGTGCCGACCTCGGTCCCGAGTGCGGGCACGATGAGGACATCTGCCGACGTCAGCGTCGACAGCTGAGCCGCGGCGCTGCGGGTCGTCATCATTGTGGTGATCTGCGAGACGACATCCAGGACATTGGCGTCGGCCCCGAACGTGGTCAGCGGCGTACCGACGTCGATCGCGATGACAATGTCGGCCCCCATCGCCCGCACGACATCGATGGGCACCTGGTTCGCCAGCCCACCGTCCAGCAGCACGCGGCCCTCCATGTCGACCGGCTGGAAGATGCCGGGCAGCGACATCGACGCCCTCATCGCCATCGCCAGGCTGCCCTTCCCCAACACCACGGCTTCGCCGGTGTTGAGGTCGGTCGCGGTGGCGCGGTACGGGATGGGCAGCGCGTCGAAGTCATCGATGGCGCTGACGCCCAGGGTTTCCTTCTCGAACAGGGCCAGGATGCGCTGCCCCTGCAGGATGCCGGGCGAAAGACGCATCTTGCCGTCGCGGATGCCGACACCGATCGTGGCCAACCGGTCCCGGTCGTCCTGCTTGCGGCGGAACGAACGCTCCGGTCGCGCAAGTGAGTCATCGAAGAGCTGCATCCAGTCCATCGATGTGACGAGAGTCTCCAGCTCGTCCACGCTCTTTCCCGAGGCGTACAGGCCGCCGACCAGGGAGCCGATGCTCGTCCCGGCGACGCAGTCCACGGGGATGCGCATCTGCTCCAGCTTCCTCAGCACGCTCACGTGGGAGATGCCACGTGCGCCGCCGCCGCCCAACGCAAGACCGATCGACGGCCGGTTGCTTCCGGGTTCGGGCCTGCACGACTGGACTGCCGGCGGATCATCCGCGGCCAGGGCATTCTGCGAGAGCACAAGCAGCGCCGCGGACGCGAGCGCCCGGCGAAACAGGGAAAGACCCGGTTCGGAGAATGGGCTTGGCATCATCATGGATGTCGGGGACAAGAATGAGGGCGAGCGATGGGCGGGCTTCAGAATCCGAGGACCTTGAACCCCACTTCGAGGCTCCAGTCACCGGGGCGTTCGTGCCCCATCATCACGCTGGGCTTCACGTACACCTGCGCCACGCCGCCGAATGCCTTTCCGACGACGCGGCCGGCCGTCACGGCGACACTGGCGAACTGTGCGTCGTTCTCCCAGTCGAAGTTCAACGCGGGATCCAGCGTCATGAAGTTCCGCGGATCGGAGAGCTTCGGCACGTAGTAGAGATCGATCGTGGTGGCGTTCACGTCGGCCCTGTCGCTGTCGCCACCCACATCGACGCTGTGGACCAGGGCAGGCGCAAAGATGCCCTTGGGCAGGAACCGTGCGTAGATGAAGGTCCCCTTGAACACATGCTTCCCGGTTCCAAGCTCCGGCCTCGACGCGCTGTCGAAGGCCAGTTCGGCCTGGACGACGAGGCCGCGCTGGCGGGTCAGGCCGAACACGTGCGTACCGGTCAGCGAGACGTCGCCCAGGCCGAAGCCATCGTCGCCCGCGACGTCATTGCTGACCACCGGAACCCGCAGACGGAGGCTGTAGTCCTGCTTCTCGCCGAACGGCAGCGTCAAGTCGAAGCGTGGCGCATGACGCGCCATGCCCGCGCTCAGGTCGTTGTATTCGTAGGCCACGACCGCGGTCGTCGTCAGCCGGGTGGGGTCGGTGCCATTGTTGGGCGCGCTTTCCTGCTCCTGTGCGCTGACGGCCCCGGGAACCGCCAGCAGAAGGCAGACCGCCAGCGACCTTGCCTGATCGAGAGCGCGCTTGTCGGCGCGCGGGTGACGTCCGCTCATGCTCATCCTCCATGGATTGTGTTCAGCGCGTGACCGGCAGCTGCTTGAACATCTCGGCGATGCCCGTCTGCACGCCTTCATTCAGGCGCTCCTGCGAACTGGGGATCGTCCCCTTCGCGGTACCGCGCCAGACCGCCTGGCGCGTACGCGTGTCGAACAGGTCCACCACCAGCGTGCCGACCTCGTACGTGCGGACGGACGTACTGACCGAGCCGACGGCCCACGGACCGTGCCATCCCCAGCCCGCATAGGCCGGCCCGTTGTAGAACGTATCGACGTCCTGGCGCTGCTGGGTCGCCACGTGGGCCGCGATGGCGACGTCCGCATCGGCCGACTCGCGCCAGCCGCGTGCCGCGAGCTGGCTGTTGACGCCTTCGACGATCCGTTGCTGCAGCAGCGGCGACATGCCCTGCGGTGTCTGGATCCACCGATAGGTCCGGTACTGGTCGAACCTCGCCTGGGGATCGACGTCGGTGCTCACCGTAGGCGTGCTTGCGCACGCCGCCAACAACAACGCCAGAAGAAGAATCGCGGGGCGCTTCATGTCGTGCTCCAGAAGGTCGACAGGCGGGGGATCAGGTCGCCGGCTTGGCCACGGGGAAGCTCCAGCGGCTCTCGAGGATCTCCGCGCGCGGGCGGTACAGCCGCACCATGTAGTTCCAGCCGGGCGTCACCGGCAGGCAATTGGTGCTGTCGGCGCGACAGCCACCGAACCGCACCGTGATCGTGCCGTCGGCATTCCTCTTGCCGGTGATGCTGTTGATGGAATAGGCATTCAGCTCGTTGGCCTGGAAGAAGCCGTCCTTCGTGTACACGGTGATGGACCAGAAGGCATCCACGGGCACGTCACCGACCACCAGCTCGTAAGGTGTGGCGCCGTCGTTGTGCTCCGGGAAGACGTTGAGGTAGATGGCGTCCTTGTCCGGATTCAGGCCCCAGCCCGACGCGGCTGCCGCAGCGCGGCGCACGGGATCCACCACCGAGATGTCGGTGCCCGCGGCATAACGCATGTCGGGCAATGTATTGGCGACAGCGATCAGCGCCTCGCGCACGCGCTTCTGGCTGACCGGGTCCCACGCCGGGACCTCGAACGTTCCCGGGCCACCCGGTTGGCTGACCGTGATGCCGTCCTGCACGGCATGGGCCTGCTTCATGTCCTCGGGATCATAGGGATCGGCCAAGGTCCGGATGCCCACCATGACGTAGCGTGTACCCACGTTCTCCCGCGTCAGGGTGTAGGTGCCGGCGCCGTAGTACACCGCCGGATTGAAGTGATCCTGATTGATCACGAGTAGCGAGACGAACCGGTCGCCTGCATCCGGAAGCGTGATCGTGACCGGTCCTGCATCCAGGTCGAAAACGCCGGACGAATAGATGGTGTCCCGGTTCAAACGGACGATCAGCTGGTTGTCCACCGGCGCGGCTTCACGCGTGTGCTTGAACTTGCCGAACGCATTCTCTTTCGCCACCTGGACGGACATGTACACGTCGGACTCGGCGCGGATGAAATTGTCTGGCGTGACGATGATCTTCCCGTCCGCCGTCTTCTTCCGGTACTTCGGATCGGTCAGATCGGGGAGCTTGGATGTCTGCTGTGGCAACGGCACTACCTGTGGAGTTGGTTTCCATGGAGGCGGTTTCCTCGGTTGGGGTTTCGTGCTCGGGACTGCGTCCGGCCATCGACGCGATCGAGGGGATGGCCAGTGCAGTTGAATGACGTGCGGAGAACGTGCGCATGTCACGCCGCGGGCGTGGCCCGCGGCCGACCGCCGTGCTGTCAACGATCGGTGCGGACGAGTGGCGGCGCATGCCACCTTCCGTCCAGGGCTTCCGGCTTCGGCCAGTACTCACGCAGTAGCACGAAGAAGGGACCCGCAGGCGCGGGCAACCAATTGCCCTCCTTGTCCTGCCCTGGCGAATCGTGCTGGATGTACAGCGTCACGCTGCCGTCGCTTCCACGCTTCAGATCCTTCTCCATCGGAGAGTTGACCAGATAGCGGTTGATCGGATTCGCCGTCAGCAGGCTCGCCGGCAGTTCGTACATCGTCAGCGACCAGAAGGAGTTCACCGGCGGGAGCGCCCCCGGCGGGAACGTCATCGTGTACCGGTTGGCGGACGCGTTCAGCGGCTTCCCTTCCGCATCGACGAAATAGATCGGGTAGTTCGCTTCGTCCTTGGAGTTCCCGTAGATGCCGAGGATCGCGGCCGACATGCGGCCGAGGTAGTCGTTCTTGAGGAACTCGCGCGTACCGAACCCGTCGGCGCTGCTCCTCTTTCCCGTATCCACCTGCTCCTTCTTGAACTCGGCGAACGTCGCCCACGCCTGCTGCATGCCCGAGGCCAACGCTTCGCGATCGGCGTCCGGCAAGCCGCTCTCGTCGAACCGCTTGCCTGCGCCGATCCCGTGCCTGGCGAACCGCGCCATGAGATCCACCTCACTGGGATGCGTCGGGGCGTACTGCAACAGGAAGTTCAGGATGGCGAAGAACTTCGGCGACGTCCTCTGCTCTTCAGGCGTCAACGGGGCAATGAAGTCCACCGGCGGCTGCGGGGCAGGCGGGGGTGCATCCATGAACCGGGACAAGGTCTGCACCTGATACTTCTTCTGGACGCGCTTGACCTCTTCGATGTCCGCGTCGTCGAACAACTGCGTCCTGTAGATGACGAAGGCGAACCGTGTTTCACAGCGGATGACACCTGCGATTCCGGGTGGCGTGTTTCCCTGCCAATCCGGACCCGCGAGCAGATAGTTGCCGGCCCGATTCCCTGTAGCGCGGCTGCCCACGTATGCAAAGTTGTGCGTGTACAGATCGATGAACTGCAGCGAGTAGTAGCGGTCGTCGGGCACGTCGGGGACCGATATCACGATGGGTTCGGCCCGCAGGTCGGCGCCCAGGAAGCTGTACGGCGTATCCGAATTCGGGGTCTGGATGGCCTTGTCTTCCGGCGTGTAGACGCGCGCCACGCTATGCGGCACGTTCCATTCGCCCTTGTACTCGGGACTCTTCTTGTTCACGAAGTAGGAATGCTGGATGCGGTAGCTGTCCACCATCGGGAAGCCGTAGATATAGGCTTCCTTGTAGACCTCGGCGGCACTGGGAGTACCCGTCATGATCGTGTCCTTGTATGGCGTGCTTGAATGGCACGGGACCTGGTCCCGTGATGGATGCATCAGAAGGAGAAGCCGTAGCCCACCACGGGGCCCGACATGGCCAAGTCCGTGCGCACGCCCGACGCTTCGAGCTCGACGTCCAGATGGCGGTAGCCGAACAGAACCGCGCCGTGGGCGGTCTTGTAGTGCGCCATCAGGCTCGCGTTCCAAGAACCTTCGGTCTGGCCTGTGGAGAGATCACCCCGGGCGGTAATGCGCCAGCGCTCGGCAGGCGCCCAGGTGTAGCGAGCGCCCAGCATGGCATCCAGGTAGCTGTCGCCGACGTCGAGCACGCGTCCGGTCAATTCGGTGTTCACCGGATCGATCGCCACCTTGATGTCGGCGTCGATGAAGCGGATGCCACCGAACACATCCAGGCCTCGATCACGTTCGCCACCGGGCGTCCAGACCAGCGCTGTTTCCAGCAACCGGGTATCGAGGTCCGCCTCGGTCCTGGCGAAGTCGCCGGTGCGGCTGTCCGAGATGCCGAGGTAGGTGAAATCGGCGAACACGCCCACCTTGTCTCCGCGTCCTTCCAGATGGACCTGCAACGAGCCGTCCAGCTTGTCGAGGATATCCGAGAACTTCATCTCCGAAGATCCCTCGATCGCGGGCCGTGACGTTTCGACATCGGAACGGATGCTGGACGCCCATAGATACGGCGCCACCGTCCAGTCCCAGTCTGCCGCGCTCGCAGGGGCCGCCACTGATGCGAAACCCAATGCGGCCAGCAGCTTCAGGTCCAGCGTTCGATTGGCCATGCTTCCATTGCTCCCGTCTAGATGGTTGCGTGCGTTCATCCGCCACTTGGCGCCGGATGCGAGGCGATTCGTGCTGGCGAAGCCTCGATTTCAGTATGCAGACGCGACGGGGGCGCGGATATTCGGAGAAGCGACAGACATCACTACGCAGAAATACTTAGGTGTCGCGGCGCTTCACGGCGAGAGCGCGACGTGGATGCCCACTGAAGCTAGTAGACCGACCGGCTCGAGCGAGCGCACTGGGCATGGCATCGGATGCGCGTGCCGCGACTGAGGAAATCTACTGAAGTCGGCTTGCGTAGCAATCCGGAGATACAAACCCGGGCGCAGGTGCTTTCATTACGCTCTTCTTTCATTCGTGCGATGGATCACCCGAACGACGCGCGAACGCCTCATGAGGTGACACTTGAAAAGGAGCACGCCGGCAGAGATGGCCTGGATCCCCGCGGGCACGTTCGTCATGGGATCGGACCGGCACTTTCCTGAAGAATCACCCGCCCACAAGGTGTGGGTCGATGGGTTCTACATGGATGTCCATCCGGTGACGAACGCCGAATTCGCCGCGTTCGTGGAGGAAACGGGATATCTCACGATCGCGGAACTCGGGGCCGAGAAGATTCATCCCTCCGCCCATCCCGATCCCCTTTCGTCGCAGGGATCGCACGTCTTCATTCCGGTCGCCACCGACCACGACCCTGCATGCAAGTCCTACGCGTGGCGACTCCTCCCCGAGGCGAACTGGCGACATCCTTTGGGTCGGGACTCGGACATCCATGGGTTGGACCATCATCCGGTCGTCCACGTCGCCTACGCGGACGCACACGCCTATGCGCGCTGGGCAGGCAAGGACCTTCCCACCGAAGCCCAGTGGGAATACGCCGCAAGGGCCGCCAGCCAGGACGACTACCCATGGGGGGTGGACCTGGTACCAGGCGGGCACCACATGGCCAATACGTGGCAAGGGGACTTTCCGTGCGAGAACACCGGCGAGGATGGCTATCGCCGCACATCACCGGTGGGTGCCTATCCGCCGAATGCTTTCGGCGTCTGCGACCTAATAGGCAATGTTTGGGAGTGGACCAGTGATTTCTGGAGCCCTCGGCACGACCGCCCGCGCGCGAACATCATCCGACGCAACCCCAAGGTCACCAATGCCGTCGAGAGCTGCCTGGCGTTCGGCGCCAGTGGGCAGGTGCCACGCCGCGTCCTGAAAGGCGGGTCGCATCTCAGCGACGTCGAACATTCACCTCGCTACCGACCCCCTGCTCGTCGTGCAAGGGCGATCGATCATCCTGCTTGCGACATAGGGTTTCGTTGCATCCGCTTGGCACCATCGCTGTAGCGACGCTGCACGACTGCGCCCCCTCTTCTGCTGGCTAACCGCACTCACTCCTCAGCGCTACGAGCGCCGATGTCAGCTTTGGATCGGAAGCGAACAAGCGCTCCTGGCCGCAGCCTTCCAAGATGCGCCGCGTCGTACCGGAGTAGCGGCTACGCATCAAGTTCGCGAGCACCAGGCTCGCCGCCACGGGAGATATCGCGCTCACCACCATAGGGAAATGGCCTCGCCAGACGTCTACCGTCATGGATGGGCGCCATTCGCGGCCCGTGCACTGTCGAACGATGATCAAAGACCACCCGAATCCGTACCTCCAGACCTCGCTCCGCGAGCTGTCCGCCGCCCTTGATCGATGTGCAGGCCTACTGCAGACAGCTAGTGGGACCGCAGATCGCCAGGATATGGCGCACCTGCTCCTCGCCGCCGCCAATCGCCTCGCCCCCAAGGACAAGCGCCAGGCAGAGCCGGCCCATCGCGTGCGCGCGGGTGCGGACGTCCTTCCCGCGTTTTGGCCGCGCTACGAACTCGAGAAGCGCGCGATGCGCTGGCACCTGTTCCACCAGGCAATCGAGGCCGCCGGACTCACCCCGGCGGACCTCGATGAGTACCTCACACTGACGGGGCGGTCCCTGACCGATCGCGTCCTGGAGAGCGAGGAAGGCTACCGCGAGGCCCTGGATTGGATTGAAGAGACCCGTCGTGTCGGCGACCGGGCGTCCCGCCGCGTCGAGTAGAACCCGCAGCGACCCTGCAGACAACAAAGGGGCTCTGACGGCCCCTTTCTCCATGGGGGATCGCGACCCCTGGACCGTCTGCATGGAGGTCACCCCAACGATGAGGTGTTCCATGCGCCGTCTGCTCGTGTTCCTGCTCGCTTCGGTCCTGTCCACGTCCGCCCTGGCCGCCAAGGCCCCGCCGTACACCTATGTCCGCGTCGGCAGTACCAGCGACGTCTCGCCGTCCACCACGTCCGGCACCGTCCTGATGGGGGGCGGCACCGATGTCGACGCCGCCTTCCAATGGCTGTGCACCCTGGGTGGCAACGGCGACTTCCTGATCATCCGCGCCACCGGCACCGACGCTTACAACCCGTACGTGCAGAGCCTGTGCCCGAACATCCACTCGGTCGCCACGTTGATCATTCCCAGCGCGACCGCAGCGAACCATGCGGACGTGGCCGCGATCATCGCCAAGGCGGAGGTGGTGTGGATCGCCGGCGGCGATCAGTCCAACTACATCAACTTCTGGAAAGGCACGCCCGTGCAGTCCACGCTCAACGCGCGCATCGCGCAGGGCGTGCCGGTAGGCGGCACCAGTGCCGGTCTCAACGTGCTCACCCAGTTCGTCTACAGCGCGAACGCCAGCCAGGGCGCGACCAGCAGCCAGGCGCTGGCCGATCCGTTCAACCGCTACCTGACCTTCGAGCGCGACTTCGCCGCCGTGCCGACACTGCAGGGCGTCATCGGCGACCCTCACTTCGCCGCACGCGACCGCATGGGTCGCAACGTCGCCTTCCTGTGCCGCGTGGCGAACAACGGATGGAGCAGCGCGCCGCGTGGCATCGCCGTCGACGAAGCGACCGCCTTGCTGGTGGCCAACGGCGGATATGCGAGCGTGGTCGGCACGGGCAAGGTGTATTTCCTGCAGGCACCAGGCTTGCCCCAGGTGTGTGCGGCCAAGCAACCGCTGACCTACCGCAACATCGGCGTCGCCCGCATCGCCGCAGGCGACGGCTTCGACTTGGCGAACTGGGCGCCGGTGGGCGGAACGACCTACACCGTCACGGCCGAGGCCGGTGTGCTGAGTTCCACCCAGCCGGGCGGATCGGCGTACTGACCGGCGATCCGGACAGCCCCGCACAACGCATCGGGCACGGGGTCAGCCTGGCTATTCGAGGAATAGCGCGCTGGCCCCGGCTTGCTGGATGGGAGGAGGGGTCCGCGCGCGGCGCTACCCCTCGTACTACGTTGCCGCTGCGGACGCGGCCTTCAGCGGCGGCGTGCGCGCTTGCCGCCGCCACGTTGCGCGGTCGCGCGACTTTCCACGAACTCCGGGAACGTCTCTGCGAGCGAATCCTTGTCCGGGAGGATGTAGAACACCCCGCCCTTTTCGAACGTCGGCTGCATGATGCGCTCGTAGAACCCCGGCGCGACATTGATGCAACCGTGGGTGATGCGATTGTCGTCCGGCGTCGCCGATGCAAGCCGCTCTACCCGCTTCTCGGCCGGTACGCCGGTGGCGGTCGGATGGATAGAGACTGCGGACTCGTAGTCCACCCACAGCACGCGTCCAGCATCGATGGACGGACCGTAACCGCCCACGAAGCGACCGGCCGGCGTGGTGCGGTCACGACCAGGAATTTCGCGAAGCGCGAGACCGGCGACACCCGGCGCGGTGTGATCGCCGACCGCCGAGCCGAACAGCCCGGGCGCTGCGCCGCGGAGCTTGCCGTCGCCACCGAACACCAAGACCTGTGCCGCAGCCTTGTCGATGATCGCGAAGGGATAGCCTTGGCTGTCCTTGCTCGCGACGATCCAGCCTGCAAGCTCGATCACCGTGTCGGAGACGTCCTGGCCGGGCGGCAGCTGGTCAGGGCTGTTTTCCGCTTGCGCGGCAGCCTTCTCTTCGGCGGTCTTCTCGTCAGCGGCCTTCTCTGCGCTGGCTTTCTCTTCGCTGGCCTTCTGGGCACTGGCCTTCGCGGCACTGGCGCCGAAACTCGCCAACGCCAGCGTCATGACCAGCGCGCTGCCAGCGGTACGGATCGCGGAATGGATGCAGGTACGGATGACGCGATTCCTCAAAACACGGGTGGGATCATGAAAGAAGCCCGGTGGCCCTGAAGGCCACCGGGTTCTTTTTACACGTTTTGCAACACGTCGCGTTAGCGCGATCAGCCGCGCGGCACGCGGCGCGGTGCGGCTTCGAGCTGCTGGACGCGGCGTTCAATCTGATCCAGGCGCTGGTTGGCCTGGGTCGCGGACTGATTGGCCGACTCGGCGCTCTGGGCGGCGCCCTGCACCTTGGTGTCGAGCGAATCGAGGCGCGAATTGATGCCGGCGAACTCGTCGTCGTAGGTCGCGCAGCCACTCAACGCCACGCTCGCCACCAACGCCACACCGAGCACACGCGCCGCCTTCATGTATCGCTTCGTCGTAAACATTCAAATCCTCCTTCGTCTGGGGAGACGGAATATAGCGGCGTTTGCCACCGCTGCTGCAACCTACCTTCAGGCTGGATTGGTCTACGTGGAAGGACTGTGAAATTGGGGTGCCGTTGGTCGTCTGATCGTCTTCTGAAACGCGCAATACATCACTTTCCCGCCTGCACCATCGCCGCGGGCGATCGCGCGCCCAGCAGCCCGCCCAGGCGCGTTTTGCGCACCACTGCGTGGTAACCGAGCAGGCAAAGCGCGAAGGTCGCCAGCACCGAGGCCGCGAACTTGATGCCCCAAGGCGCCTTCACGTCCAGCAAACGATATTGGAGCGCGAACAGGATCGGCAGGTGGACGAGGTAGATCCAGTAGGACGCGTCCGACAGATAGCGCAGCACGACATATCTACGGTTCAACCAGGCCTTTCCGGCGACCAGGCAGGCGCAGGTCATCCATACGCCGATGTAGGCCTCGAGCACGGCGAGCGGCCAGGAAGCGGAGGGATCCTGCGCGCTGGGCGCGTGCCGATCCAGCAGGACCCAAAACACGCCATAGAGGATCAGGCTGGCGGCCAGCAGCCACGGCGCGAGCGGCCGGAGCCGTTCCATCATGGCGTCGTGGCCATACAGCAGGTACCCGAACGCGAAGAACGGCCCGTAGTAACCGAAGGCCCAGAACTGCGGCAGGAGGCTTTCCGGCGCGGGATGGGGCGCGCTGACGGAGGCAAGCGCCGGCACCAGCAGCAAAGGCAACACGCCCAGCAGCCAGGCGGGGGCCAGATCGCGTACGCGCTGTCCGAGCGTCTCCAGTCCGAAATTCTTCGCCGACCACACCAACACGTAGAAGAACAGCAGGTAGTAGAGGAACCACAGGTGCCCGGTGCCGGGTAGCTGTTCGGGCAGGCCCTGCGTCTGCAGCAGCTGCCGGATGATCGCGAGCACGGGCGATGGGTGCTGCACCGTCTCCGCGGCGTGCAGCGTGCTGTACTTCAGCGCCACATGCACCAGCGGCAGGAAGATCACGAACGGCAGCGCGATGCGCATGAAACGATTCCGGAACATCCCGCCCACCCCGCGCTTCGCTACCAGCATCGCCGCGAAGAAGCCGGCGACCACGAAGAACAGCGGCATGCGGAACAGATGCAGGAACCAGATGCCCACGTCGACCGCCGTCGACGACACGCGATCGGCCGTGGGGACGACGTCGTGCGCGAGCGGACTGTAGGCCAGCGCCGCATGGAACAGCACGCCCGACAGCATGGCGAGCGCCCGCAGGTTGTCCATCGCGTGGAGACGGTCGGGCGCCGACATGGCGGCGTCAGTAGAACGCTTTCTTGCGGCAGTGCACCCAGCCGGTGACCACCAGTACCGCGATGCCCCCCACGATTTCCACGAGCAGGATGGCAACGGCAGGCAGGCTCCAGACGACGCGCTCGGTGCTCACGTTGTTCGTGATCTCGGGGATCTGCCCCAGCAACATGATGAAAGGATTGATCAGGACCATGCTGCCGATCATGGCGAAGGTGTTCCAGCCTTCCGATTCCACCGCCATGGCCACGCTCAGGGAGACGCTGTAGGCCAGGGTCACGAAGCCGAAGATCAGGATCGAAAAGACGATCAGTCCATCGGGCAAGGGTCGTGAACGCGATGACGGCCAGGGTGCCGACGGACAGGAGCAGGAACGGCACGAAGAACGTCACCAGGTTGCCGAGCAACTTCGCCAGATAGAAGTCCAGCGGCGTGAGCGGCAGGCTCATGACGAAGGCCAGTGTGTGCTCCTTGCGTTCGACCAGCAACGAGGTGGAGATCGAGAAGCAGGAGATGCCGACCATGACGACCAGCAGCAGCAGCGAGCCCAGGTAGAAGCTCCAGCCCTTCGCCATGCCGATCAGGCACAGCGCGAAGATGCCCCCGGTCACGTAGGCGGCCAGCTGTTTCTGGAACAGCACCCAGTCTTTGGCGATCAAGTGCTTGATCACGGGCAGGTTGAGTTCGAAGCGCTTCATGCCGCACCTCCCGCGCGCACGGTGGTGACGAAGATGTCTTCCAGGCTCATCGCCTCGGCACTGCGGATGTCCAGCCCCTGCGCCTGCAGGCGGCCGAGCAGGCCGTCGCTGAACTGGCGCACGCGCAGTTCCAGCAGCGAGCCATTCTGGCGCGTCATCGCGATCTCGGGCCACGCATGCTCGTCCGCCGACCATGTGCCCTGGCAGATGATCCGGCGCCAGTCGTCGAGGAAGGACTCCTTGTCCTTGGACGCGAGCAGGCGGCCTTGGTGGACGAAGCTGATCGTGTCGGCCAGTTGCTCGATATCCCGCGTGTTGTGCGAGGAAAACAGCACGCTGCGGGCGTCGTCGCGCAGGATGTCGGCCAGCGCCTGCAACACCTCGTCGCGGGCGACGGGGTCGAGACCGGTGGTGGGCTCGTCGAGCAGCAGCAGCTTGGGGCGGCGGGCGAAGTTCAGCAGCAGCAGCGCCTTGACCCGCTGCCCGTGCGAAAACCCCGCAAGCGTCTGCTGCGGCCGCAGGTCGAAACGACGCAGCAGGTCGGCGGCGTAGGCTTCATCCCAGCCCGGGTAGATCGAACGGATGAAATCCATGTGCCAGCGCAGCGTCTGGCTCTTGTACAGGCGCATGTCTTCCGACGCGAAGCCGAGCTCCTTCTTGACCGCCACCTGCTGCGCCGGCATCGCATGGCCCAATACTTCGACGGTGCCGCTATCCGCCCGTGCCAGCCCGCTGAGAATGCGCAGCAGCGTGGTCTTGCCGGCGCCGTTGACGCCCACCAGCCCCATGATCTGCCCTTGGGGCATGTCCAGGGTGATGTCCTGCAGCGCAAAGCTGTCGTAGCGCTTGGTCACGCCGGACAGGGCGAGTGCAGCGGTCATGGCGTGGATCCTCCGGAGGTGTCGGGCGTGGGAGCGGCTTGCTCGTCATCGAGCAGCTGCCGGATCTCGTGGTGGGTGATGCCGAGGCGCGCGGCGCAAGCGAGCATCGCGTCGAAGTGCTGGGTGAATTCCGCGCGCAGCAGGTCGTTGGGCAAGTCCGAGGACTCGGCCACGAAGGAGCCCATGCCATGCCGGGTGACGATGATCCCGGCGAGCATCAGGTCCGCGTAGGCGCGCTTGACCGTGATCACGCTGACCCGGCTGGCGCTGGCCAGCTCGCGAATCGACGGCAACGCCTGCCCCGGCTTCCAGTCGCCGGCCATCACCTTGGCCGTGATCTGGTCGACGATCTGCTGGTACATCGGCGTGCTGTCGGTCGTCGACAGGAACAGTTCCGCGCTCACCGCCACCCACTGTGTATACTTGATATGCACAGTATGCACAGCAGGAAACTCCCTGTAAAGCACCCCTCCCCGCCCCCCCCCACCCCGAGGCCTGCAACAGACCGCACCCTCACCGCTCAAACCGCTCAACCCACGGCGGCACGCCGCCCCACATACTTCCTGCCTCGGACACAGGCAGCAGGACAGGCATGAAGACGATCGGACTGATCGGCGGGATGAGCTGGGAATCGACGGTGCCGTACTACCGCCAGGTCAACGAAGGCATCAAGGCCCGCCTGGGTGGCCTGCATTCGGCAAAGGTCGTGCTGTACAGCGTCGACTTCCACGAGATCGAACAGCTGCAGCGCGACGGCGACTGGGACACCGCCGGCGAGTTACTGGCCGACGCCGCACGCCGCGTGCAGGCCGCCGGGGCCGACCTGCTGGTGCTGTGTACCAACACCATGCACAAGGTGGCGCCGCAGATGGAAGCGGCGGTGTCGATTCCGTTGCTGCACATCGCCGATGCCACCGGCGCGGCCATCACCGCCGCCGGACATCGCACCGTCGGCCTGCTCGGCACCCGCTTCACGATGGAACAGGATTTCTACCGCCATCGCCTGCAGGACCGGCACGGGTTGCAGGTCCTTGTGCCGGACGCCGACGACCGTCGCATCGTCCACGACGTGATCTACGACGAACTGTGCCGCGGCCTGATCCGCGATTCTTCGCGCGACGCCTATCGCCGCGTCATGGACGATCTGGTCGCGCGTGGCGCGCAGGCCATCATCCTCGGCTGCACCGAGATCGGCCTGCTGGTGGGCCCGCAGGATGCACACGTACCGCTGTTCGACACCACGGCGTTGCACGCCAGCGCCGCCGTGGAGGCTGCGCTGGCGGAGTGAGACCGACCGCCGGCCTACCAATCGATGCGCAGGTCCAGCGACGCGTTGCGCGCCTCACCCAGCGTGTCGAGGTTCCAGTACTTGCGGTTGAACAGATTGTTGATGTTGCCGCTGAGCGTGGCACGGCGCCCGCCGATCGTCGTGCGGTACTGGATGCCGGCATTGGCCACCGTGCGTCCAGGAATCAGCACGCGGTTGGCGTCCTCGTAATACTGGTCGCCGGAATACCGGACATTGCCGTGCAGGCTAAGTCCCTGCACCGCCACCGGGCGATACTCGACATGGGCGACATACTGCCGGCGCGATGATCCCGCCGGGCGGTTGCCGATCAGCTCCGCGCTCTCCGCCGCCAGCGCTTCCAGGCTCGCATCCATCCACAGCCCGCCCAGCCCGATATCCAGACGATCGGTGATGCCGACGCTGGCGATGGCTTCGAAGCCGCGATACAGCGTCAACCCGTCCTGCACGAGCCAGCGCTCTTCGCCGCGCCATTGATCGATCTGCGCGGCACGTTCAACGCGGAACGCGGCGGCGGTGAAGCCGAACCGCCCGGTCTGGTACTTGGCGCCGAGCTCGTACTGCTTGCTGGTCGTGGCATCCAGCACCTCGCCGGCGTTGGCGTACGGCGGTTCACTGTCGAAGCCCACGCGACTGCCCGACTCCAGCGATTCCACGTAGCTGCCATAGATCGAGACGTGGTCGATCGGCTTGTAGATCAGCGCCACCGTCGGCGTGAGCGCCGACGTGGCATAGCGCGAGTCCACGTCCGGATCGCCATCCCGGTCGCGCTGCTCGTAGTCCACGTAACGCACGCCCAGGATGGCCTGCCACTGCTCGCCGATGTGGATCGTGTCGCTGGCGAACACCGCCTGCTGGCGTTCGTCGTAGCTGAAAGGCGCCCAGCTGAAGTCCGGCACATGCGTGGAGAGGAAATCCTGCCGCTGGTAGAGGTTGCCGTTGAAGTCGTTGCTCCAGTACCAGTCGTTGCCCCAGCGCTCCCAAGTGCGCAAGGCCGACACGCCGAACACCAGGTCATGGCGCAGGCGGCCGGTATTGACCTGGCCGGTCACCAGCATCTGCGCCACGCTGTTGCGCAGATCGCCGGCAAAGTTGTACACGCTGCCTTCGTAGTCGCCGGCCTCGTTGAGCAGGTTGCCGAACATCTTGTTGGAATAGTGCTCGCGCCGACCGGCGCCGACAGTGACGTCGATGTTCCAGTTCCCGTTGATGCGCCATTCCAGGCCGGTGGTGACGTTGCTGGTCACGGCCTTGTAGTACGAATTGCGGACGCGGACGTTCTCGTAGTCGTAGGTCGGCGTGGGCAGGCGCTCGCCTTCGTAGGTGTCCCAGTAGAAGTAGATCGGTTCGTGCTTGAGCTTGTTGTCTTCGTGCAGCACCTCCGCATGCCACAGCACACGGTCGCTGATCGGCAGGTCGACGGCAAGCGCGACCAACGTGCGGTCGATGCCTGCCCCGTTGTAGGCGTCGCCATCCTCCCTCACCAGATTGGCGCGGTAGCCGAGCGAATCCGGTCCGCCGAGGTGGTCGCTGGCATCGACATGCAGCGAGAAGGCGTTGTCGTTGCGCCAGCCCAGGGTGGTGGAAAACAACGGACTGGCGGTCGGGCGCTTGGTCCGGTAGCTGATGATGCCCCCGGGCGCGCCGAAGCCGTACATGAACCCACCCAGGCCCTTGAGCGCCTGCACCGACTCCACGGCTTCGAGGGGGTATTCGCCGCCCCACTCCATCAGCATCGGCACGCCGTCGACGTAATGGTTGGTCACGCCGATGCCGCGGATCTGGGTGCCCCACCAGTTGGTCGTGGCCGATGGCTCGGCGGCGTACACCGACGGATCGTTGATGAACACCTGGCCCAGCGTGGTGGCGCCTCGCTGCTCGATGTCCTCCTGCTCCACCACCGTGACCGAGAACGGCGTATCGAGCAGCCGCTTGGTGCCCAGCGCACCGGAACTCGCATCGAGATTGAGGTTCAGGCCCAGGCGTTCGCCCTTCACCTGGACCGTGTCCAGCGTGACGGCGGCGTCCGATGCGTCCTCGGCGGCGTCCTGCGCGAACGCGGTGGCCGGGTGGGCAAGCAGAAGGGCGAGCGACAGGAACAGCGGCGTGCGCGCATGCGCGCGGGGGAAGCGGGTCGACGACACGGAATCAGCCTAGGGCACGGGGAGTGGCTGACTGCGTGGCGCAGCGGCTGATGGACACAGTCTATCAAATGCGAACGGTTCGCAATTGATCCAGATCAAGGCCGCCCCGCCGGGAGCGAACGCCTTATGGGGCGAGATAGAAATCCATCGGAATCAGCTCGACCGCCCAACCGCCCGCCTCGCCCAGCGTCGCGGCCGGGTGCATGGACGCGATGCGCAGCGCTTCGTCGTGGCTGTCGGCCTCGATGATGAAGAGGCCGCCCACCACTTCCTTCGACTCGGTGTAGGGCCCGTCGCTGACCTGCGTCTTGCCGGCCTGCGGGCGCAGGGTCCGCCAGCCTTCCAGGTCGCCCAGCGAGGCGGACACCAGCACCTTGCCGGTCGCCCGCATCTTCTCGTCCAGGGCAGGACACTGGCTGACCAAGGCCTCGACATCGCCGGGCGACATCGCCGCGAACCTGTCGGGGGTGAAATAGGCCAGGCCGAGGTACTTCATGGCAGTTCCTTGAGTGCGTAGATGTCTGGGCGACGAAGCAGGAGGCCGCAGATCGACACGCGCCCGAGGGGCGACCGTCAGTCGTGCGCGCGCCGGTAGTGCATCGCGACCGCGCCGCAGCGCAGCGGGGTCGCGGAGATCAGATCCAGTCGTCGCGTGCCGGGTAGCCCGCTCTGGTACAGGGTCGGGCCGTGGCCGGCGATGCGGGCGTGGACGAGGAAGCGGTATTCGTCGATCAGGTCCAGGCGATCCAATTCCGCTGCCAGCGCGCCGCTGCCGAGGAGCACGCCGGCCGGCGTCGCATCCTTCAGCGCCTGTATGCCGGCGCGCAGGTCGCCGGCGATGAGGTGGCTATGCGCCCAGCTGACATCCGTGCGCGTCGACGACACCACGTACTTCGGCTTCGCCTCCAGCTTGACCGCCCACTCGCGGGTCGCCGGAGGTGCCTCCACTTCGCCGCTGGCCACCCTCGGCCAGTAGCCTTCCATCATTTCGTAGGTCACCCGGCCCCACAGCATGGCGCCGTGCTCATCCATTAGCTGGGTGAAGAAGGCATGGGTCTCTTCGTCCGCAATGCCCTCTTCGTGGTCGACGCAGCCATCGAGGGTAAGGTTGAGGCTGAAGGTCAGCAGTCCCATGCGAAAGCACCTATGAGCGACGAGTACGCGGATGATGCCGAGCCGCGGAACGGCATCGCGTGAATGAACGACAGAGGCGCAGCGTGCACGGCTGGGACGTCGATGACAAGGAAGCGGCCTTGCCGCCTCGACGAGGCCGCAGGCTCAACGCTCTGGCAGATAGGCGTTGGCATCGACGAGCTCAACGCCGGGTGCAGCGCGCAAACAGCTCGTCAACAGATAGACATGGCCCTGGCCGTAGAACACCACGGCGCGATCACCAGGCTTGAGGGCCTGCAGCAGGCGCGCACAGATCGCCAGGTTCCGTTCGTCCCAAGCGGCGTTGAGCGCGACCCCGGGTTGTTGATCGTCCTTGCCATACCGCAGGAACTCGGCATAGAACGCCGCGCCTTCATCGATGGCGCGTTGCGTGTTCATCTCGCGCAGCACGCCGCCGATCGAATGCGTGGCCTGCAGCGCGGTGATACGGTCCGTGATGCCTTGCGCCTGCGCCATCAGCGCATTCAGCGCATCGGCCTTTCCGTTGGCCTGTGCCCAGACCTGGAGCGGCTCAAACGGAAAATCTCCCGGTACGTCGATCCCATGAACGCGCTTCAGCCCGCGCTGCTTCGCCAAGCGGAAGCCCAACTGCACCACCTCGTTGGTGCTCGCCGGCAACGTGCCTTCGATGTAGCGGGCGTACTCCGTGTCGGCGGCCGCTGCCGGCCATTCGACGCCGACCAGGGTGGGCTCGAACCGGGCCAGGGCATCGGTGACCGCCTGGAGTTCAGTCTGCCGCGCGGGCACCGTCACGTCGACGGATTCGACGTTCGCATGGTCCTGTCCCGGATTACTGAAATGGTAGGTGCCCACGATGATCACGCGTGCCGGCTCGGCAGCACGGGATACGACGGGCGCCAACAGCAGAAAGAGCACGAGCAGGGATCGGATCATCGTAGGGACCTCGAACGCGGCGTCATTCCGGGCAACGCGGCACGATGCCATTCTGGCGAAGTTGGGCCGTCTGTCGATCCGTCATAGGTCATGCCCGGTGCGATTGCGGTTCGACGCCACCCCGAATTCGGCAAACAGGACACCCCTCATCCGGACATATACTGTGCCGGGGAGAATAGGGGGACGGGCATGCGCATGCGATGGATTGCGGGGGTCGTGATCGCAGCCGGCGCTGTGGTCACCGGATTGGTGTGGGCCGCGCAAGGCGTCGCGAATTTCGCTCAGCAACCCTCCAGACCAAGGGTCGATGGGCAGGAGAACGGGCGCCCCGCCGCTCGGTTGATGTTCGCCCATCGCCGCCCAGGCTCGTGGGCCGATGCCCCGACCGGCTCCGAGTCCGACGCCGGCCCGCGCACTCGCCCAAGTGCCATTCCACCATCGATATCATCGTTGCCCCTTGAGCAGGTGTCGTATTCGATGTCGGCACCGCAGTTCCTCTCGGATCCGGCAGCCGCCGCCGCGCGTTCGATCGCCGTTGGCGACGTCTCCGGTGACGGGCGGGACGATCTCGTCTTCTTGTCGCTGCGCTACGCACCCATCCCGGTGGATTACCGCATGGAAATCTACGTTGCCTACCAACGATCCGATGGCAACCTCGATGCCGCAGTCAAAGTCGGCGAGTCAGGCAACAATCTGGCGTACCAGCTCCTCGTCACCGACTTGGACAGTGACGGCGTGGACGACATCGTCACCGCCACTGCCAATGGCGTCATGATTCTCCGTTCGAACGCGGACGGCACCTTTTCATCGACCACCGCCGAGATCGGCGATTTGTACGAGATGAACGCGACCGACGTTGATCGCGACGGAAATCTCGACATTCTTGTCGATTCAAGCAATACATCGGCTACCGTGATCCATGGAGATGGCCATGGCGGCATTGCGCACTTGTCGACGCTGCCGCTGCCCTCTTCCGCGGTTCGCGCGCTAGGCGACGTCACCGGCGATGGCCTGGACGATCTCGTTCTCGCCACGATCTTCAACCGCCCTTTTCAGGAATTCCGCATCTACCCCGCCTTGGCATCAGGAGGCTATGCCGCACCAACCGTGCTTTCCCTGCCGATCGATGCCAACCCGACAGCGTCGGTCGCTGTCGGCGACTTCAATTCGGACGGGCGCGGCGACCTGCTGCTGGATGAAGCCAGGGATTTCGCGGGCCTCCGTCTGTATCTCCAGGATTCGCAGGGATACCTCGGACCAAGCATTGGCGTCCCCAGGCAGCGGGGAGCGAGCACCAGTTCACTCATCGCCACCGACCTCAACCGCGATGGCAGGACCGACCTGGTGATTGCGCATAGTGGATGGGGTTACATCGGCTATTTCCTGCAAACGGATACGGGCTTGGCCGCCGAGACTGTTGTCGAGGCTTACCAGTTCCTGGGTCGACACAACTATGTCTCGACAGGCGACCTCAACTATGACGGATGTGGCGACCTGGTGATCTCGCGATGGACCCAGTCACCCGTGCTTCTATATGGCCAAGGGTGTTCGGCTCCGCGCGTTGTCGCGTGCTGCTCCCGTCCGATCCCCATGGAAGGTTCGGCGCACGGCGGCACCGCCTCAGCGTCCTCTCTTGTAGTGCAGCCCCGTGGCGACGCAGGCAGCGGCGCGTGGGAACGCGCGGTACGGAACGCGCGCGCTCACTCCAACCACAAGAAAGAGGAAAGCGTTCGAAGCACACCTGCTCCCTTGCCCAAGCCGCGAAAGCAGGCACGCATTCCCATCCTGACGCCCTAGACCGTTCGCCTTGGGTTCGCACAAGACAAAGCCCTGGATATCCAGGGCTTTTTTGTTCCCTGCGGTATCGCGCGGGCCCGGCGAGCACGCACATGCCGCCCCCCCTACTCAGCGACGCTTCCGCCCCGGCAGCAGCATCGGTACCTGCCGCTGGTAGTCGCGATAGGTGTCGCCGTGTACTGCGATCAGGTCGCGTTCCTCGAGGAATTTCACGGCCACGACGATGTACCCGGTGACGACGACCGCGAACAGCAGGTGGCCGACCGTCATCTGCGGGGTGACCCAGAATGCGATCAGGAAGCCCAGCATGAGCGGATGGCGAACGATGCGGTACATCGCCCGGATGACGAAGGGCTCTTCCTTCCCCCCGGCACCCTGCCCGTTCCGCCACGTCTGGCGCAGGCCGAACAGGGCGAAGTGATCGATCGTGAACGAGCTGGTCAGCACCAGCAGCCAACCGAACAGGGACACGCCCCACAGGCCTGTCCTCGCCACCGCGGATTCCACCTGCCAGACCAGCTGCGGCAGCGGGTGCCACTGCCAGAACACCAGCCCCAACACCGCGCTACTGGCCAGGACGAAGGTGCTGCGTTCGATCGAGGCAGGCACGAAGCGGGTCCACCAGCGTTTGAAGGCGGGCCGCGCCATGCCGCTGTGCTGGACGGCGAACAGGGTGAGCAAGGCGACGTCGATAGCCAGCGCGCCAAGCCACGGCGCGGCGGGACCGTTGTCGATGTGCTTGGGCACGCCGACCCCGGCGACGAAGGCGATGGCATACAGGAACGTGGCGAGGAACGCCGTGTAACAGCCGCCGCCGTACAGCACGGCGAGAATGCGATTCATGGCGGTCACCTGCCTAGCGGTAGAAGTACGGCGCGAGCACGTTCACCTGGGTGATGCGCTCGAGCGGCAGGTTGTTGTCGCCCGCCGCGCGGCGGATCGCTTCGGGGTCGGGGCCGTCGTAGACGCAGAACGTCTTGGTCTTTTCAGCATTCACGTAGGAATGCACCCAGGTGACGCCTTCCTTGGCATTGGTGGCGACGACGCCGAGGCAGGCACGGGCACCCACGTCGGTCATGGGGATGTGCAAGCCGGTCGGGAAGGTGCGTTCGATCATGTAACGGGGCATGGGAATGTCTCCGGAAGAAAGGGGGCGGATCGGATGCGCGGCGGGGTGGCCGCGCACCCGGTGGGCTCAGTGCGCGTCGAGGGTGACGGGCACTTCGGTGATGCTGTCCACCGGCAGGTGGTTGGCCTTGGCGGCCTCGCGGATGGCGGCTTCGGTGGGGCCTTCGTAGATGCAGAAGGTCTTGGTCTTGTCGCCGCTCGCGAAGGACATCAGCCACTTCACGCCGAAGCGGGCGTTGGTCTGGTTGACCTTGGCCTTGGTGGCCGCGTCCAGGCCGTCGAGCGCGCCCTTCGGGAACGAGCGCTGGATGACGTAGCGGTGGTTGGTGCTGGCGGTGTCGCCGATGTCCCTGGCCACGGCAGTGCCGCTCAGGGTGAGGGCGCACAGGGCGGCGACGGCCAGCGTACGCAGGGGATGGAAGATGGTTTTCATGGGGTAAGTCCGTTGTGGGCACAGCGGATTGCTGTGCTGCACAGGCTACGGAGCGGCCTTCCGCACCGCGTCGGCGGACTTGCCCAGATTGCGCGCGTCGATTGCCTATCTTTTGCCTATCTCTTGGCGTGGATGCCAGCCGCCAACGCGGCCGCCATGGCTTCGGTGCGGGTGCCCACCCCGAGCTTGGAGAAGGCCGCGGCGACGTGATGGTCCACCGTGCGGACCGAGCGCGACAGGCGCGCGGCGATCTGCGCGTTGCGCAGGCCACCGCACAGCAGTTCCAGCACTTCGATCTCGCGTGCGGTCAGGGCGTAGGGATTGGCCTGGGTGGAGGCGCGTTGGCCACGCGGCACCCCGCGTACACCGGCCTCGCGCAATACCCGGCGCAGGCGGGCGACCATCGGGCTTGCGCCGAGTTCTTCGAAGAGGACGAGCGCGGTGCGTTGGGCCACCTCGTCGCCCTCGGCCAATGCACGCGCCTGCTCGTAGGGACATCCCAATGCCTGCCACGCGTCTGCGGCTTCGCGCCAGCGGCCGGCGCCCTGCAAGGCCATGGGGCTGTTCATCGCGGCATCGTCATCCACGACGGCGGCGCCGCGGTAGTACGCGATCTCGTCGACCAGACCGCGGTCGTAGCGCGAGCGCGCATCGGTGTGGGTGAGCACGGCCAGGATCTCCCCTGCCCGCGCGGCATCGTCCGCGAGCCAGGCGGCTTCGAGCTGCGCTACCACCACCGGCGCGATGCGCAGGAAGGACTGCATGGGCAGCGCCAATTGCAACGCTTCTTCAAGTACGGGCAGCGCGTCCGGATCGCCCCGCCGCACGCGCACGTGGCCCAGCACGGTGAGTGCGATGACGCGCGTGATGGGCGCCAGGCGGGAGGTCCGCAGCATCCGGGTCGCCTGCCCCGCGGCCTCCTCCCATCGACCCGCCGCGAACCACGCACTGGCCTGCAGCGCCGCCAGATAACCGGCCCAGGCATCCAGGTCGCGCGCTTCGCAGTACGCCAGCCCGCGCGACAGCCAGTCCTGCGCGGCGGGCAGCCGCACGCGCACGACGGCGTTGTAGGCCAGGTTCACGTAGGCACGCGCGGCATGCTCTTCGAATCCATGTTCCAGCGAGAGCCGCAGGCTCTGCTCCAGCGCCGTCGCCCCCGCGCCTTCATCGAGATCGAGCTGCGCGGTGCCGATGTTGTTCAACGCGTGCGCTTCGATCTCCCGATCGCCCAGCGCAACGGCCAGGCGCAGCGCACGCTCGCCCCAGGCCACCGCTGCATCGCTTTCGCCTTGCAGCATGTGCAGCTGCGCGCGATTGCTGTAGGCCATCGCCTGCTCGCGCCCGGGTGGCAGGTCTTCCAGCAGGCGGATGGCCTCATCGGCATAGGTCTGCGCGTGCGCGCTCTGGCCGTTGTACCAGCTCAGGCGCGACAGCCAGCGCGTGGCATCGCCTTCCCGAAGCCGGTCGCCGCGCGCGCGCCACAGATCGCGGGCTGCCTCGCGTGCGGTCAGCGCTTCTTCGATCTGGTCGGTGAGGTAGCTCTCGTAGGCCAGCCGTTCCAGCAGCGCCGCGCGTTCTCCATCAGGCTGTCCATCGGCGAAGCCCAGCGCGGTGCGCAGCTGCGCGGCGGCCTCGCGATGGGCACCGCTGTGCCGTGCCTCCTCGGCCGCGGCGGGTGCCAGGCGCAGGACCGCCTCGCGATCGCCGGCGCGGGCCGCGTGGTGCACGCGCCAGGCCAGCGGTGCACGTTCGGCGGGCAGCGCGTCCAGCACCGCCAGCACGCGCGCGTGCCACCGCTGTGCACGCGGGCCTGACAACGATCGCTCCACCGCGACGCGCGCCAGTTCATGCCGGTACGCGAACGCTTCGCGCTGGGCGACGAGCAGCCCGGCATCCAGGCATTCCTCCACCGCCTCGACGGACGGCGTGAGCACCGCGTCCAGCAACCAGCCCTGAAGATGCCGAGGCACGATCGCCGCGAGCTGGGCGACGTCCTGCGCCGGCGCACTGAGCCGGACGAAGCGCGCCAGCACGAGATCCTCCACGCCATGCGGCACAGCCTCGGTGCCGCGCCGGAGCATCTCGCTGACGAAGAAGGGATTGCCCTGGGTGACGTCGTACAGCCCATCGCTGGCATGCAGCGCGCCTTTCGCCATGGCCTCCACCGCGTCGGCGCTCAGACGTGGCACTTGCATGCGGATGACGCTCGCCCGCGGCAGGTCGCCCATCAGGCGACGCAGCGGATGGTGCGCGGACACTTCATCGTCGCGATACGTCACCACCAGCAGGCACGGCACCTGCGCCAGCCGCCGCCCAAGGAACCGGAGCAGGTCGAGCGTGGCTTCATCGGCCCAATGCGCATCCTCGACGACGAACAGCGTGGGCGCCGCCTGCAGGTCGGACAACACGGCCCCGAACAGCGGAATGCGTCCGGCGGTATCGATGAGCGCACCGAAGCCGACCGCGCTGTTGCGCGCGATATCGTGCAGCGGTGCGAGGGGCTGCGGCGTCTGCAAGGCATCGCACGCGCCCCACCACAGTTGCGTGGCGCTGCTGCGTTCGCGCAGCGCGGTCACCAGGCTGGTCTTGCCGATCCCCGCCTCGCCACCGATCAGGACGACACGGCCCGCCCCGGCTTGCGCGTCGCGCAGCAGGGTGTCGAGCGTGTCGAGCTGCGATTCGCGTTCGAACAGGTTCATGTCGACGATGGGGCCGGTGTGGCGCGCGAGCGGATGATGGCGCCACGCCCCCGGGTCGGCGTGAAGGCGCCCAGGGCTGGGGATGCCGGAAACATCCCCGTCAACGCGATACGCGCCGGCGGCAGGACAGGTCGGGGCGCGCTGCCCTTCGTGTGTCAGCGCGGCGGGCGGATGGCCGGCGCGTGCTGCGCCAGCAGGTCCACGACCCAGTCGATGAACACCCGCAGCTTGCGGCTGACATGCCGGCTGGGCGGGAATGCGAGGTACATCGGCATGGGCTCGATCTGCCAATCGTCGAACAACGGCACGAGCGCACCCCGCGCCAGTGGTTCGCGCGCCATGTAGGTGGGAAGCCACAGCACGCCGAGCCCGGCGATGCCGGCCGTCAGATAGGCATTGCCGTCGTCCACCGACAGCACATGACGGCCCTGCACGCGCACCTCTTCTCCGCCGCGCCGCATCGCCGACATCAACGGGTTGCCGGTCCGCGCACTGCGATAGCCGATGACGCGATGCGCGGCGTCTTCCAGTGCCTGCGGATGCAACGGCGCCCCCATGCGTGCCAGATACGACGGCGCCGCGTACACACCCAGGGCGAGGTCGGCGACGTGGCGCGCGCGCAGGGACGCATCGGTCAGTTCGCCGCCGCGGATCACGCAGTCCACGTTCTCGTCGATCAGGCCCACCTTGCGATCGCTGGCGCCGAGGTCGAGCTGGATGTCGGGATAGCGCGCATGGAAATCAGGCAAGGCGGGCACCAGCACCAGACTGGCCAAGGGGGCGGGCACATCCACACGCAGCCGTCCGCGCGGCGCTTCGGAGGCCGCGGACAGGCTGGTCTCGGCGTCATCCAGGTCGGCCAGCAGGCGCACGACGCGTTCGTAGTACGCGGCGCCGTCGGCGGTGACGTTGACCTTGCGCGTGGTGCGGTGGAGCAGCTTCACCCGCAGGTGCGTCTCCAACTGCTGCACCAATTGCGTCACCCGCGTCTTGCTGGCCTGCAGCGTGTCGGCCGCCTTGGTGAAGCTGCCGGTCTCGACCACGCGAACGAAGGCCTGCATCGCGTCGATACGGTCCATGCGAACTCCAAGGGCGGCCGGGATTGTTTGGATTCTACAAACAGTGATCCCGCGATCCGTGTGTTTATCCCCCGGAAAGCGCTGCCTAGAGTGATCGCCATGCCCGGGGCCTTACGGCCCTCTTCACTCAGGAGCACTCCCATGGCACCCCGCGACGCTGTTTTCCCCGCCGGTCGGCACGACCTCTACGCCCACCACACCTACTCCGCCGCCATCCGTTCGGGCGACCTGCTGTTCGTCTCCGGCCAGGTCGGCAGCCGCAACGACGGCTCCCCCGAGCCTGACTTCGAGGCGCAGGTGCGCCTGGCCTTCGCCAATCTGGAGGCCACCTTGAAGGCTGGCGGCTGCACGTTGGACGACATCGTCGACGTGACGTCCTTCCATACCGACCCCGAACACCAGTTCGAGACGATCATGAAGGTCAAGGGCGAGGTCTTCCCCGCCCTGCCCTATCCCAACTGGACCGCCATCGGCGTGACCTGGCTGGCCGGCTTCGATTTCGAGATCAAGGTGATCGCGCGGATTCCGGGCTGAACCCTCCCCCCCAACGCGTCGCGTCGTGCTGTCGCCCAGTGGTGCGGTCACGCGTCCCCGACCCTGGCGGCGGCCACCGCTGCGTCGATGTAGGCCTTCAGGTCTGGCGTGATGCCCGTCGCACGCTGGACCTGCGGGTCGTTGTCGATGGCGGATCGTGTCTTCGCACGAAGATGTTCTACCGGTGCAGCCAGGGTTCCTAGCGCGATCCAACGCTGCGCGAGCTCACCCACGCGGTGGTCAGCGGGATCTGTGCCCAAGGCAGCGGCCTCGCCGAACCGACGGAGCAGCTCAGCCAATTCGGTCTTGGTCCTGGTGAGGACATCCGGGGTCATCGCATCGCGAAGGGAATGCAGGTGGTGGAGTTCGTCGGCGGTGTAGTGCTGCTGGATCGATTGCATGGTCGTCATGAGCCTCAACAGGTGATGGGACAGGGCGGGATGGACATCGTCTTCCGCAACGGCGACGATGCGTTTGAGGGTCGATTGCAGTTTCTGTAGCCGATCGAGCTTGGCCTCCACCGCAGCGGCCTGCTGCATGAGAAGCGCGCGCAGTGGCGGCGCCCCGGGGCCGAGATACGGTCCGATGTCTTTCAACGGGACGCCCATCTGCCTGCACACCAGGATCCGGTGCAGGCGCAGGACATCCGCCTCGGTATAGCGCCGATAACCGGATGGCGTGCGCCCGGAAGGAGGCAGCAGCCCGAGCTTCTCGTAGTGGTGCAGTGCGCGTACGGTGACGCCGCTGAGTGCTGCCAGTTGGCCGATGCTGTAGTCCATCTCTTCATGGTGCACCCTCACCTTGGGTGAGGGTCAAGCGGGCCCATGCACGCCGGGATCACCAGGCGCCGACGTATCGCGCACGCGTGTACGTCTGCAGCGGGCGACGCCGTATACCTGGCGCGCTACGCTGACCCGCCCCCTTGCGCGACACGCCACCCGGAGCCTGCCATGCCCGACCCGTCCGCCCCCTATACGCCGATCAACTGCGAGTTCCACGACGTGCTCGAGGCCACGGCGACGCGCCGGACGAATACGGTCATTCGTTTCGTCGACGATGATGGCATCACGCAGGAGCGGGACACCCGGATCGTCACCCTGTCGGCCCGCGACGGCATCGAGTACGCCGAACTCGGCACAGGCGAGCGTGTCCGGCTCGACCGTCTGGTGGCGGTCGACGGCACCTCACTCGCCGACTTCCCACCGTCCGCCTGATGCGCCTCGCACGCGGCGGACGGCCTCCGCATCCGCTGCGTTAGGCAGGCTGCGGGCGGCGTACCGACGCACGACCCGGTGTGCGATCGGTGCGGAACTGCGTGACCGCCTGGCGCAGCGCGCCCACCTGCACCTGCAGGCTTCCGGCCGCCGCGGAAGCCTCTTCTACCAACGCCGCGTTCTGCTGGGTGGTTTCGTCCATTTGCGTAATGGTCTGGTTGACCTGTTCGATGCCGGCGGACTGTTCCTGCGATGCCGCGGAGATCTCGGCCATGATCTCGGTGACGCACTGGACCGATGCCACGATCTTGTCCATCGTGCTGCCCGCCTGGCGGACCAGTGCCGCGCCATCAGCGACCTTGCCCACCGACGTATCGATCAGGCCCTTGATCTCCTTGGCGGCGTTGGCGCTGCGCTGAGCGAGCGTGCGCACTTCCGACGCGACCACGGCGAAGCCGCGGCCCTGTTCGCCTGCTCGCGCGGCTTCCACCGCGGCGTTGAGCGCCAGGATGTTGGTCTGGAAGGCGATGCCGTCGATAACCGAGATGATCTCGGCGATCTTCTTGGCCGACTGTTCGATGTCGGTCATGGTGGAGACCACCTTGCCGACGACCTCGCCGCCCTGGGAGGCAACCGACGCCGCACCGATGGCGAGCTGGTTGGCCTGGCGGGCGGACTCGGCGTTCTGGCGCACGGTGGAGGTCAGTTCCTCCATCGAGGCGGCGGTTTCTTCCAAGTTCGCGGCTTGCTGTTCGGTACGACGCGACAGGTCGGCGTTGCCGGAGGCGATCTCACCGGCGGCGGTGCCGATCGAGGTGGAGGCGTCCTGGATGCGACCGACGATGTCGGTCAGCTGGGCGACCGTTGCGTTCGCGTCGTCGCGCATCCGCCCGAACACGCCGTGGAAGTCGCCTTCCATCCGCGCGGTCAGGTCGCCTTGCGACAGCGCGGCCAAGAGGCCCTGCAGCGCCGACAGGTTGTACTGGAAGGCATCCAGCAGGCGATTGGTGCTGCCCGCCAGCGTCAACACGAAGCCCTGCTTGTCCTTCAACGGAACGCGGCTGGCGAAATCACCACGCGCGGCGGCATCCACCACAGCGGCGATCTCGCGCTCCACCAGCGTTTCCACTGCCCGGCTGCGCCATTCGACGGCGGCGCCGATACGCACGCCCTCGACCATCACGCTGTTGATGGCCCATTGATAGCGCACGCCACCATGCTCGACCTCTTCCTCGAACGCCGATTCGCCGGATGACAGGCGCTGTTGGGCCCCGGCGAAGGCCGCGTGCAGCTGCGTGCCGGGATGGCCGACCATGGTCGCGGCGCCCGGCAACACGGCCAGCAGGGACCGGTTGGCGTAGGCGAGCGCTCCGTCGGCGTCGAGCATCATCAAGCCGGTCTGCGCGCAATCCAGTGCCTGGCGGGCGCGCTCGTTCTCGCGTGCCGCGGCGCGTTCGGCCTCGATGCGCGTACGCAGGCGGGCCTGCATGTGGGTCAGCGTGGCAGCGAGGCGGCCGATCTCATCGTGCGGGTTGTGCAGCGTCAGCACGGTGTCCAGCCGATCGTCGGCGATGTCGCGAGCGAAGCGGAGCGTGTCTTCGATGGGCCGGCGCACGGCACGCAGCACCATCAGCAAGGTCGCGATCAGCGCCGCCGACACCAACAGCCAGGTCAGCATGAAGAACCCGTCGATCCAGCGTCCTTGCGACCGCTGCTGCGCACGCGCGTTGGCCAACGCATCGGCCTGTGCCTGTTGCAGCGCGTCCAGTGCGGGGGTGATGCCGGCCGCGATGTCCTCGAGCGACTGGGCCTCGACATCCAGCCCGATGCGCGCGGCGGTGTACGCCAGCAAGGCACCCTGGTAGGCGTCCATGTCGGCACGCAACGCGTCCTGCGTCTCCAGCGAAAGGCGCGACGCGGACAGCGCCAGATCGAACGGCAACTTCTCCTCGCTGACGCGATCGGTACGCGCCGCGTCGCCGGTCAGCAGGAACTGGCTCTCGAACCGCCGCATGCGCTGCACGTGACCGGTCAGCGTCGGGTTGCCTGCGACGTCCACGCGCTGCTCGAGCGCAGCGGCCGCCGCATCCAGTTGCGCGCGCAGCCCGGAATCGCCCTGCCCCATCTCGTCCACGCGCGCATTGAGCGAGGCGATGCCTTCACCGAACTGGGCAATCTGGGTGGCAACCGCCTTCAACGCAGGCGAGCGAGGACCGGCGGCGGCGGCGCCGGCTTCCGCATCAAGCGTGCTCGACAGGCGTCGCTGCGCCACCTGGAGGGCAGCGCGATCGTCGTCGGAGAGACTGTGCCCATACGCGGTCTGCAGCCGGCGCGCCTCCGCGACCTGCTGGGCGAGCGTGCCTGCGAGCACCGCCCTTGCCTGGTAGCCGGCGAACGTGTCGCCGGCGCGCTCTGCGCCTACACTGGCGCGCCAATACGCCAGTGCGATCACCAGCAGGCCGAGGCCGGACACCAACAGGCTGGCCTGGATCTTGCCGGCCAGGCTCATGCGACCGAGCCGCGTGGAGGGAAGAAGACGCAGGCTGCGTGCAGCAGCATCGAACGCGCGTTGAAAGGTCGAACTCAGGGATGCGGGGGAGGCCATGGGCGTATTCCGGACAGAATGACGCATCGATATCGGCCGCTCCCGCGAGGACTTTAATGTCCTTGTTCGCCACGCGTGCGGCGTTCCGGGATGCAGGTGTTGTACGCGGCGTGCGCTACAGCACGATGACGACGACGACTGACACGCCACTGTCATGCGATCGCGCTAGCGTCCCGGCCCCATGCTCGCTTGCCCCGCTCCCGCCCCGATGTCCGCCGTGCTGGACGCTGCCCTGCGTCCGGGCGGATTGCGAGCTGTATACCAACCCATCGTCCATCTGGAAGACCAGCGCGTCGTCGCGCACGAAGGCCTGATGCGGCACGCACACGGCACGATGACGCCGCTGCAACTGCTGGACCTGGCGCGCGTTGCCGGACGCCTGGGCGAACTTGAGACGCACGCCGCGCGCATGCTGGTGCGCGGCTTCGATTTCGAACGCGGTGGACGCTTGCTGGTCAACCTGAGTGCGCACGCGATCCTGCAGGATGCCTTCCGGCCGCAGCAGATCATCGAAGGACTGCAGTCCGCGGGACGCGACCTGAGCCGCTTCGTCATCGAGATCACCGAGCGCGACATCGTCGAGGACGTGGGCCGTCTGGCCGATGCGCTGGGTTATCTGCGCGCCGCCGGCATCCGCATCGCGCTGGACGACTTCGGCAACGGGCATTCCAACTTCGAGCTCTGGCACGAGCTGGGGCCGGAGTACGTCAAGATCGACCGCTACCTGGTACACGAAATCGCCGAGAGCCCCGGACGTCTCAGCATCGTGCGTGCGCTGGTGCAGGTGGCCGAGAGCCTGGGCACCGACCTGATCGCCGAGGGCGTGGAGCGTATGCAGGACCTGGCCATCATCCAGGACCTGGGCATCCGCTATGCGCAGGGTTACCTGCTGGGGCGCCCGTCCGAACGGGCGACCGATGCCGTCCCGGACGACCTGCGTCTGGCCTCACGCGAGAAACTGCCGGTGTGGCCGCGCAGCGGACGTCGCTCGGCCTTCCCCAAGGTCACCGCGGCGCACCTGCTGATCGAGGCACCGTCGATCACCGACGACGCCAGCAACTTCGACGCCGAGCAACTGTTCCGTCAGCATCCCGACCTGCAGGCCCTGCCGGTCGTGGACGGCAACGGGCTTCCGCTCGGGCTGATCAACCGCCGCGTCTTCAACGAGCGTATGGCGGTGCCGTTCGCCCGCGAGCTGCTGGGCCGCAAGCCGTGCATCAAGCTGATGCACGCCTCGCCCATCATGGCCGACGTGGCGCAGAGCATCGACGCGATGTCGGAGATCCTGCTGGGCGAAGACCAGCGCTATCTCTCGGACGGCTTCATCATCACCCGCGAGGGGCGCTACGCGGGCGTGGGCACCGGCGAAGCCCTGGTCCGACGCGTCACCGAACTGCGTATCGAAGCTGCGCGCTACGCCAACCCGCTGACCCTGTTGCCAGGCAATATCCCTATCGCCGAGCACATCGCGCGGTTGATCGATGCGCAGCAGCCGTTCACGGCAGCGTATTGCGACCTCAATCACTTCAAACCCTATAACGATCAGTACGGCTACTTCCGCGGCGACCGCATGATCCGCCTGGTGGCTTCGACGCTGCTGCGTCACGCGGAACCGCAGTGGGATTTCGTCGGCCACGTGGGCGGCGACGATTTCGTGGTGCTGTTCCAAAGCGACGATTGGGAGCGGCGTTGCCGCGAGATGGTCGCCGAGTTCAATGCCGCCAGCCGCGGCCTGTTCGACGACGAGGATCTCGCGCGCGGCGTGCTGGAAGGCGAAGACCGCGCGGGCCGCTACACCACGTTCCCGTTGACCACGCTCACCATCGGCGTAGCGCAAGTGAACCCGCATCGCTTCTGCACGGCCGAAGAAGTCGCCTCGCAGGCCGCTGCCGCCAAACGACTGGCCAAGCGACTCTCGGTGGGCCTGCATGTGCTGGATGCGGCGGAGGTCGCCGCGGGCTGAGTCCGCGCTTCGCGGCCGACCGCCACGAGCTCGATGCGTAGGGGCCGGCACGGAGCCCGGCCATCGACTCCTGCATTCGTCGCCTCCCCAGGCCGATGAACCCCAGCCCCGGGCCCGTTCCGTCGCGACGGGCCCGGTTTCGTCGCATCGCCCTTCCCCGCCGCGGTCCCGCATGTGAAGCTCCCCGCGCCCTCCACGGACCGGACCGACATGAGACTGCTGCTGGGATTCCTGCTGACGGCGCTCACCCTCCCCTCCTTCGCCCAGTCGAAGGACCTCCGCGTCCCCGCAGGCCTGCATCGCGGCCAGGTCGAGGCGGCAATGACCACGCTGGCGTGCGATGCGCTGGCGGTCTATCGCGACGAGGATCCCCAGCGCGACCTCGCGACACGGTTTCGTCTGCAGCTTGTCGCCGGCCAGTACCCGCAGGCTGTCGACAGCATCCTGACCTTGCGCAGGCTGCGCGGCGATGCACCGCCGCAACCTCCGCAGTTCCTGCAGTACGAGATCCACGCGCGCGCCAGGGCGCTGCAGGCGCAGCATGGCATGGCGTACGCGCAGGCATGGCGCCAGACCTTCGCCGAACGTTTTGGCTCACTGGACGACCGGACGGCGCTGCAGGCGGAGTTCTCGTTCGGCACGTCGCTCGCCCGGGTGCGGGGCGACCTGGATGCGGCGCTGGCGAAGGTGGCCGGCCGGCCACGATTGCCGCTGACCGAGGCGATCGATTTGGTCCGCGCCTACCAGGTGCACACGGCTTATGCCGAATTCCAGCCGCTGTTCGCCGCTGCGCTGCAGGAAGACGACGCGCGCCGCTACGTCATCGATCGGGATGCCCTGGTGACCACGCCGGAGGGTGCGCGGATCGCCGCCCTCATCGTGCGTCCTGCAAAGGCACCGCCGTTGCCCACGCTGCTGCAGTTCACCATCTACGCGAACGACGACGTGGCGTGGAACGATGCCAAGACGATGGCCGCGCACGGCTACGTCGGCGTGGTCGCCTACAGCCGCGGCAAGGGGCGCAGCTCTGACGCGATCGCCCCCTTCGTCCACGACGGCCGCGATGCGGCCGCGGTGATCGGCTGGATCGCCGCGCAAGCCTGGAGCGATGGCCAGGTGGGCATGTTCGGCGGCAGCTACAACAGCTTCGCGCAATGGGCCGCGGCGAAGTACCGGCCGCCCGCGCTGAAGGCGATTGCCACCTCGGCGTCGGCGGCGCCCGGCATCGACATCCCGATGGAAGGCAATGTCTTCCTCAATTTCATGTATCCATGGCCGCTGTACACCGCGAGCAGCCGCTGGTTGGACGATGCGCGCTACGGCGACAGCGCGCGTTGGGCGACGCTCGACCGTGAGGCCTACGCGAGCGGTCGCGCGTACCGCGAGCGACCCGCCCTCGACGGCAGCGCGAACCCGATATTCGCCGAATGGCTGCGCCATCCCGCATACGACGGCTACTGGCAGGCGATGATTCCGCAAGGCGAGGACTATGCAGGCATCGATATACCCGTGCTCGCCACGACGGGTTACTTCGACGGCGGACAGGCCGGCGTGCTGCACTATCTGCGCGAGCATCTGCGACACCGCCCGAACGCCGACCATACGCTGGTGATCGGGCCTTACGAACACATCACGATGCAGACGGGCGTGCCGCCAAACGTACAGGGCTACGTGCCGGATGCCGCCGCGCGCATCAACCTGCAGGCGCTGCGGCTGGCGTGGTTCGACCATGTGCTGAAAGGCGCACCGAAGCCCGAGTTGCTGGCGGGGCGGGTGAACTGGCAGGCCATGGGCACCGATGCCTGGCGCCACACCGACACGCTGGACACGATGGCCACGCGCACGCAGTCGCTGTGCCTGGCGCCGGGTGCGATGCCCGATGCGTACGCGCTGTCCGCGCAGCCGCGCCCGGGCGTGGTGGCAAGCCAGCGCGTGGATTTCGGCGATCGCCGCGACGCGGGATGGACGCCGCCGCAACAGGTGGTCAACGCCCATTTGGACCCGACGCTGGGTCTGGTCTTCGTCGGCGAGCCACAGGCGCAGGACATGGAACTTGCCGGCCCGTTCGGCGGCGTGCTGGATTTCACCGTCAACAAGCATGACGTGGACCTGGCGATCGGCGTGTACGAACTGAGCGCCGAAGGCCAGTATCTCGACCTGGCGTGGTGGCTGCAGCGCGCGAGCTACAGCGAGGATCGCCGGCAGCGTCGCCTGTTGCAGCCGAACGCGCCGCAACGCCTGGTCGTGAAGGACACGCGGCTGCTGGGTCGCAAACTGGCGGCAGGCAGTCGGCTGGTGCTGACGCTCGGCGTGGTCAAACAGCCGGATCGCCAGCTCAACCTCGGCAGCGGCAAGGATCCGTCGGACGAAGTGCTCGCCGACGCGGACGCACCGCTCGAGATCCAGTGGCATGGCAGCAGCTGCCTGACGTTCGGCCTGCGCGAATGACCGGCACGGCCGGCAGGGCGCGTTCGGTTCGGGCCGACTGACACTGCTTCCGTCGCCACGCGGGGCGTTTCGTCGCAGGCCGGTTGTCCGCACCGTCCACGCGGCACGAGGATCAGGGTGTGCCGGCTGTCGGCGCCCCGCCCCAAGGAGCCTCCATGAAGACCCTCGTCGCGCTTGTCGCCTGGTGCATCCTGCTCGTGCTGTGCTGGCCGCTGGCCCTGCTGGTGCTGGTGCTGTGGCCTCTGGCATGGCTGGTGTCGCTGCCCTTCCGACTGGTGGGCGTGACGTTCTCCGCGCTGTTCGCCTTCCTGCATGCGCTGTTGATGCTGCCGGCGCGCCTGCTGGGTGCGCGACCGCGCGTCGTGGCCACGCCGGCATGACCGCCATGCGCACTCCACGGACGCTGGTGTTGAAGCGCACGATGCCAGCGCTGGTGGGCCTGGTGCTGCTGGCCTTCGCCGGCCGCACCGGCGCCGCGGCGCCGGCCGAACGCTCGCAGGACGACCTGACGCGCACGGTGGCCGCGCTGGACGCGGCCGTGTTCGACGCGTTCAACCACTGCGAGGATCCGACGCAGCTGGCGCGCCACGCGGACTACTTCGATGCGGCGGTGGAGTTCTACCACGACAACGGCGGGGTCACTTGGACGCGCGAGGAGATGATCGGCCGCACGCGCGAGAACGTCTGTGGCAAGTACCAGCGCCGCCTGGTGCCTGGCTCGCTGAAGGTGTTCCCGATCCGCGGCTACGGCGCGATCGCGCAGGGCGAACACACGTTCTGCACGACCGGCGGCAACGACTGCGGCGGCATGGCCGACTTCACCATGGTCTGGCGCGAGCAGGACGGCCGCTGGCAGATCACCCGGGTGCTGAGCTACGGCCATCGGCCAGCCCCGCCCGCGCCCTGACGCGCCGTGACTTCGCACTGGCTTCACACACGGCCCCTCGCCCGCCCACGCCCGGCATGGACGCTAGGCCTGCACTCCTGCAGGCTGACGGAACTTGACGATGGCGAGCATGCCGCTTCCCTCCACCACGACCCACTGGATCCGCCGGCTGCGCCCTCTCGCCTGGGGCGGCGCCGTTGCGCTGTTGATCGCACCCTGGTTGGCGATGCGGTTCACGTCCGACGTGGCCTGGACGGGATCGGACTTCGCCCTGTTCGGCGCCATGTTGCTCACCGGCTGCGTCGCTTTCGAGATCGCGGCGCGCGCGGCGCGGGCGCCGGCGTATCTGGCCGCGAGCGTGATCGCGCTGGGCGCGGCGTTCCTGCTGGTGTGGGCGAACCTGGCCGTCGGGATCATCGACGAACCCGCACACCCGGCGAACCTGGCCTTCATGGCGATCCCATTAGCCGGCATCGCGGGCGCCCTGCTCACCCGCCGGCAGCCCCGCGGCATGGCCGTCACTCTGGTCGTGATGGCAGCCCTGCAGGTCGTGGCAGCCGGGCTGGCCTTCTGGACCGCGGTGCAGGCACCGCGCGGATTCCTGCTGGGTCTCACCGCCGCGTATGTCGCCGTGTGGCTGCTATGCGCGGCCCTGTTCCGCAAGGCGGCCGACGCCACGCCGCGTTAGGCGGGATCAGCGCGGCTTGCTGTGCCAGAGCGCGTTGACGATCACCCAGCGACCGTCGAAGCGCCCCATGTGGAAATGGTCGACGAACCACGGCGTTTCCAGGCGCACTGCGGCGGTTTCGGCGGTCACGTCGAGCACGCGGCAGCTGCGGTTCCACTGTTCCTCCGGTGTCTTCAGCACGCCCTGGCGGGTCAGCTCCACCAGTTCGTCCTTCGACATCCGGCGCAAGCCCAGCCGCTCGTACGGCGTGTCGCCGACCACGGCGCGCTTGGCCAGGTCCGGATGCAGCGCGCGCGACACCCGCGCCGGGTCGCCTTCGAGCTGGCCGTCGATGTAATCCAGGCAGGTGGCCTCGATCGCGGCCAGGGTGGCGGCGTCGGCGGTGGGGGCCGGCGTGGTGGCAGCGGCGGCCGCTATGACCAGGGAAAGCAACGACATGCGGAACTCCTTCGCGTCTGTTCGGGGGAATGGCCTTCGGGCCTGCCCGGTCACACGGGAATGGCGCGGCGGGCGGGTCATGCTGGGGCACGCACCCGCCGCGTCCACGTGCCGGAAGTTGGTCGGCCGCCGGGGCCCTTCAGCCGCCGGACATGCCGCAGTCGGGCGCTTCTTCGATGGCGCGCACCTCGCACTCGATATCCCACTCCTCGCCATGCACCTGCAGGAAACGGCGCGTATGGGCGATCGCCTCCTCCAGCGAGTCGGCCTTGAGGATGGCGAAGCCGCCGATGACCTCCTTGGCCTCGGTAAATGGGCCGTCAGTCACCCGGATCTCGCCGAAGCGCGAGCGCACGCGCGCGCCTTGCGCACTGGGCATCAGCCCGGCGGTGTCGAGCAGCACGCCGGCGGCGGACATCTCGCCGATCAGCGCCATCATCTCGGTCATCAGGCGTTCGCTGGGTTGCTGTCCGGTGGTCTCGTCGACCCGGATCATCGAAAGGAACCGCATGGTCTGCCTCCTGGGGCATGGGAAGTGCCCCAGCGACGGATGGCGGCGGCGGGAATCGACATCCCGGCAGCGGCGGACTCAGGGCAGCCAGAGTTTCTCGAGTTCGCGGAAGCCCCAGGTGGCCGGGGATTCGACGCTGACGATGCGCTCGCGGTCGCCGGCGGTGGCCAGGTCGACATCCGTCATCAGCAGGTGGGTGCGCGACTTGGCCGAATAGAACACGCGCACGCGCGGTGCCAGCAGGGTGGCCGGGTTCTGTTCCACCACCACCGCCAGGCGGTCGCTGGACAGGCGCACCAGGGCGCCGATGGGATAGATGCCCACGCTGCGCACGAAGGCCTTCAGCAGGGTCTCGTCGAAGTGGCCCTGCCAGCTGGCCATGCGGCGCAGCGACTCGGCCGGATCCCAGCCGGCCTTGTAAGGGCGGTTGGAGGTGATGGCGTCGTACACGTCGCAGATCGCGCTCATCCGCGTCAGCAACGGCAAGTCGGCGCCGGACAGCCGCTGCGGATAGCCTGCACCGTTGAATTTCTCGTGGTGGTGGCGGGCGATGTGCAGGATCGCCTCCTGGGTGATGCCGCCATCGCGCAGCAGGCGCTCGCCGTGCACGGGATGCTGGCGGACGATGGCGAATTCCTCTTCGGTCAGCTTGCCGGGCTTGTTGAGCACCTCATGCGGCAGCAGCGCCTTGCCCATGTCGTGCAGCAGCCCCCCCAGGGCGGCCTCGCGCACCTGGTCGTCCGGCAGCTGCAGCTGGCGCGCCAGCATCGCCATCAGCGCACCGACGGCGACCGAGTGCAGGTAGGTGTAGCTGTCGGCGTCCTTCAGGCGCGCCACGCTGACCAACGCGGTGGGATGGCGGTCAACCGAGCCGGTGATCTCGTCCAGCAGCGGCAGCACGTGCTTGGCGTCCACGCCCTGCCCCAGCCGCACTTCCCGGAACATCGCCTCCACGGCCTCGCGGCCGTCGTCGCAGATGCGGCGGGCGCGGGCAAGCTCGGCGCCGAGGCTGGCGTTGCCGTCGGCCACGATGACGCGGCGGCGCTCGAGCGCCGCATCGGGCACGGGTTCCGTCGAGGCGGCCTCCGGTTCGACGACATCGTCGGCTGCGTCGCCATCGAGGTCGGCCTCGACTTCGCTGCGCGCCAGGTCGACGATGACCTGCTCGACCCCGCTGTCCTGCAGCTCGACCAGGCGCGCCTCGTCCAGCAGGAACGAGGTCCGCCAGAAAGGATGCTGCATCCACGGCCCGACCAGCTTCTGGACGAACATCCCAGGGCGCAGGTCGGCGACGTCGAGGGTCCTCAGCATGCATGGCTCCGGCGGGCTGGGGTCCAGTATTCTCCCGGGCGTCGACCGGGACCAGCGGGGGAACCCCTACACCCCGTGAGCGATATCGGCACAGGAGGCCCCATGCTGAAGACCTATACCGGCAGCTGCCACTGCGGCGCCGTCCGCTTCGAGGCGGATATCGACCTGACCCGGCCGACCTACCGCTGCAACTGCTCGGTCTGCCGGCGCAACCGCTTCTGGCCGGCCATCGTCACCCCGGACCGCTTCCGCCTGCTGGCCGGCGAGGAGGTGCTGACCGAGTACCGGTTCAACTCGCTGCGCAACTCGCACCACTTCTGCCGTACCTGCGGCGTGCGGCCCTTCGGCATCGGCAACAACGTCCCGGACGGCGAACGGATCTACGGCGTGAACCTCGGTTGCCTGGAGAACGCCACGCCGGAAGAGCTGGCCGCCGCGCCAATCATCTACATCGATGGCGCGCATGACCGCTGGCAGGACGCCCCTGCGCTGACCGGCTATCTGTAGTAGCTCTCACAGCGGCCGAAAATACCCCCGTCCGCCGAGCCTGGATCGTGTCATGTGATTGCCACACTCACGCGCCCTTTTGCTAGGCTGCGGAACGTTCGACAACTTGCTTCGCAGGGACTTTCCGTGAGCATTTCCTCCGATTACCTGGAAAACGTTTTCACCGACACGCCCGGCGCCGGCGACTCGCCGCTGCGCCCCCGCCCGCAAGTTGAACTGTGCCGTCGCGGCGAGATCCGCGCGGAGAAATTCCTCGACGCCGCCACCGAGGTATTCGCCGAGAAGGGCTACCAGCACGCGCGCCTGAGCGAGATCGTCGCCCGGGCCGGCGGCTCGCTGGCCACCCTGTACCGGATCTTCGGCGACAAGGAAGGCCTGGCCAGCGCCATCCTCGAGCGCCGGCTGGACATGCACACCCACCTGCTGCGCGACCTCAACCTGACCGAGCTGCCGCCGGAACAGGCGCTGCGCCGCGTCGCCATCCGTATGGCGCAGGTGATGGCCCGCACCGACTCGCAGGTGGTCTACCGCATCGTGATCGGCGAAGGCCAGTCCTTCCCGGCGCTGCGCGACTGGTTCTTTGACCACGCGGTGGCCTCCATCCGTTCCACGCTGGCCGATTACTTCGAGCAGCAGGTGGCGGCCGGTCGCATGCAGCTGGCCTCGCCCAAGGCGGCAGCGGCGCAGTTCTACATGAGCCTGTTCGGCGACCAGATCGTCCGCCTGGCCGCGGGCAGCACCCAGCTGCCGGACGTGGACACGCTGGAAGCGCAGGCGCTGGCCGCCGTGGACCTGTTCCTGCAGGGCACCTTGCCGCGCTGATCGACCGGGGCGCATCCGCGCCCTCTTCACCTGCGCCTGCGCGCCCCGATGCCAGCATGGGGCGTCGCGTCGCATGGGCAGGGCATGGATCTCAAGAGCGGCTACCCCTACTGGGCCGTGAAGAACGGGCTGATGCACGCGTTCCCGGCGTTGCAGGCCGATCATCGTTGCGACGTGGCGATCGTGGGCGGCGGCATCACCGGCGCCTTGATCGCCGACCGGCTGGCGACCGAGGGATTCGACGTCGCCGTGCTGGAACAGCGTGACATCGGCTGGGGCAGTACGGCGGCCAGCACCGCCCTGCTGCAGTACGAGATCGATACCCACCTGGTGGACCTCGCGCGCCGCTATGGCGAGGCCGACGCCGCCCTCGCCTATCGCGCCTGCGCGCAAGCCATCGACGTGCTGCGTGATATCGCATCGCCCTGGCGTGATGTTGAGTTCGCGCGTGCCGACAGCCTGTACTACGCCAGCCGCCGTCGCGACGTGGCGTCCTTGAAGGACGAGTACGCCGCACGGCGTCGCCATGGACTGGCGGTGGCATGGCGCGATGGCGACCGCATCCGCGACGACTACGGCTTCGACGCACCGGCCGCGCTGTTGAGCACGCAGGCGGCGCGCGTGGACCCCTACCGGCTGACGCATCGGCTGCTGGCGCGATTGGAGCGCCGCGGTGCCGCGGTGTTCGACCGCACCTGCGTGGTCGAAACGAATACGACGACGCGCGGCGTCACCTTGCGTACCGGTTCCGGCGCCCTCGTGCGCGCCGCGCATGTCGTGGTGGCGGCGGGTTACGCCAGCCAGCAGTGGCTACGTCGGCGGGTGGCGCGCAACCGCAGCAGCTATGCGCTGATCACCGATCCCCTGCCTGCCGATCGACTGGGCTTCCTGCAGGACACGCTGCTGTGGGAAACCGCGCGGCCTTACCTCTACGCGCGCAGTACCGCCGACGGCCGCCTGCTGCTGGGAGGCGAAGACGACACCATCGATATCCCGGCACGCCGCGATGCGCGCGTGCAGAAGAAAGCGCGCACGCTGGTGAAGCGCCTGCATGGCCTATTTCCGGCGCTGGACATCACGCCGGCATTCTCGTGGGCCGGCACGTTCGCGGAGACGGACGATGGACTGCCCTTCTTCGGCGTGCATCCACAGTGGGGGCCGCGCGTCCACTTCGCGATGGCATACGGCGGAAACGGCATCACCTACAGCGTGTTGGGCGCCGATCTGCTGAGCGCGCGTCTGCAGCGGAGACGCCACCCGCTATGGCCGCTGTTCTCGTTCGAACGACTGCGCTGAAGCGCAGTGAGCGAGCGTCGCGCGCGATGGCGCATATGAGAAGGCCCAGTCACATCGGGTGTTTCCCGAGTGGCTGGGCCCTCCTTGCCGAGCCGCAGTGAACGGATTCGTTGCGGTCTTCGGACGCTGCTCACGCTACGCGCGAAGGCGTGTCGAGCGGGTGAAAAATACGGTGCCGTTCGTCGGTCAACCGCCCGGCCACCATCCCTTGCCGGTCAGCGCGTAGCGATCGGCCGCGCGTTCGAACGGGTTGCGCACGCTGACGCCGCCGCACAGCAGGTAGACCGGCAGGAACAGCGGCCCCAGCACCATGTACTGATATACATGCGCGCGTTCATGGTCGCCGAGGCGGATGCGCGGATGCTGGGTGCGGCCGGCGCGATGTTCGTAGGTGATGCATTCCGACTCCAGCGTGTCGCCGGTGTGGAGGATGCTGTTGCCGAAGGTGATCGCGCCGCCCGGACCCCAGGGCCAGCGGTGGAAGACGAGGGCGAAATCGCGACGGCTCCATTCCGCGCGTGCGCCGAACGCCATGCCGGCGACACCGGCGAGCACGCCGACCAGGGTATTGGGCACCGCCCACACGATGCCGAGCACGCGCGCGACCCATAGCCCCGCGGGCGCCATGGGCGTCAGTCCTGCTCGTTCGGCATCAGCAGCCAGAGGATCAGGTAGACGAGGATGCCGGGGAACGCCGCGGATGCGATGGAGACGATCACGAAGATCACCCGCAGCAGCGTGGCGCTCCATCCATAGCGATGGGCGATGCCGCCCATCACGCCCGCGATCATGCGGTCGTTCAACGACCTGGCAAACGGCTTGGATGCGGTATTCATGGCCAGCAACTCCCCACGGTTGTCCGTGGCCAGTCTAGCGCGTCAGCGGCCGGGGGCGGCTGAACCGCGCAACGCGTCGAGCTTCGTCCTGAACCAGGTGGCCGCGGGCTGCACCGGCTGTCCCGGACAACGCACCTGGTAGGCGCGCCCGCTGATGCTGCTCTTGCTGGCGGCGCGTTCGATGAACTGCTCGGCGGTGTCGGCCAGGTTGCGCTTGAGCAGGTAGTCGTACTTGCGCTGCAGGTGCTTGCGCGCCTCGTCGCGGCCATGCCACGTGCCGTTGCGCTGGAATTCGCACGATGACGTCGACAACGCATCCATCAGGCCCTTGATCTCGCGCTGGGCCGCCGCGGACGGTGCGGCCTGCACGGCGGCCGGCAGCAGCACTGCCAGCAGGATGACGACGCCACGCATCGCCCGGATCACCGGGCGCGCTGGCCGAGCCAGTGGTGGATGGCGGTGGGCACTTCGCGCTGCGCGCGGCTGGAAACGTAGATGCCGATATGCCCGCCCTTGAAGCTCAATTCGGTGTAGTCGGCGGTGCCCACCACATCCTTCAGCGCGCGCGACGCATCCGGCGGCACCAGATGATCCTGTTCGGCATAGATGTTCAGCACCGGCATGTCGACGAAGCCCAAGTCCACGGTCTCGTCGCCGATCCGGATGCCGCCCTTGATGAAGCCGTTGCGCTGGTAGAACTGGGTGATGAACTGCTTGAACGCCTCGCCTGCCAGGTCCGGCGAATCGAAGATCCACTTCTCCATCCGCAGGAAGTCCTCGATGGCGCGCTTATCGTCGAGGATGTCGACCAGGCCCACGTACTTCTGCAGGTTCAGCCTGAACGGCTTCAGCATCAGGTAGCACGCGTTCATCATGTCGGCGGGCACGTTGCCCAGCGCTTCGACGAACAGGTCCACGTCCAGCTCGCGCGTCCAGTGCGAGAGCATGTTGTCCGCCGTGTGGAAATCCACCGGCGTGACCATGGTGATGAGGTTCTTGACCTTCTCCGGATGCAGCGAGGCGTAGCACAGCGAGAATGCGCCACCCTGGCAGATGCCCAGCACGTTAACCGCATCGCGGCCGCTGCTGTCACGCAGGTGATCCACCGCGCCGTCGATGAAGCGGTTGATGTAGTCGTCGAGTTCGAGGAAGCGGTCGGAGCGGTCCGGGTAGCCCCAGTCGATGACGTAGACGTCCTCGCCCTGCGCCAGCAGGCCTTTCACCAGCGAGCGATCGTGTTGCAGGTCGACCATGTACGGACGGTTGACCAGCGCATAGACGATCAGCAGCGGGACCTTCGCCGTCGGCGCTTTCTCGCCGACGAAGCGGTACAGCACGACCTTGCCGTCGCGCCAGACTTCCTGCTTCTGGGTGGCGCCATAGTGGACGTCCTCCACTTCCGGCAGCGTGTGCAGGCCGGCGGAGAGTTTCTGGGTCAGCGTGGTGGCTTCCTGGGCCAGCGCTTCGGCGGTGAAGTTGAGCGGTCCGTTCACTTGCCTTTACCCCGCTTCGTCTTCTTGGCTGCGTTCGGCACCTCGGCCGGTGCGGCGCGCGTGGCATTGCGCGCCACCCAGTCCTTCATCGACACGACCGAGGCTGGCTTCGCGACAGGTGCCTGCGCCTTCTTCGTCGCCTTCGACACTGGCGCCTTCTTCACTGACTTGGCGGTGGATTTCGCCGCCTTGGCCGGCTTGCGCGGGGCAGCCTTGGTCGGCGCAGGCACGCGCTCCTGCTTGGTCACGGCCGGCGCCACGGCGGCGACCGCGCGTCGCGCGCGCTTCTTGGCAGCGGTCTTCTTGGCCGCCGCACGCGGCTTGGGCGCGGCCTTCGGCGGTGCCGGCTTGCGACGGGCCGGGGCGCGCTTTTTCGCGGCCTTGCGCTTCGTCGGTGCGGGCGCCTTCGCGGGTTTCGCTTCGACCGGCGCCGGGGCCGGCGTCTCTGCGGGAACGTCGACAGGCTGCGCCGTGGCACGCGCTGCAGGTGCGCGCCGCGCGGGCGCCGCCTGCGCACGCGTCAGCTTCCGCAGCGCGCGCTCCAGTTCGACGATCTTGCGGTGCGCGGAGTCCACCTCGGTGCGGGTCGGCATGCCGAACAGCGCACAGACCTGCTCCACCTCGCGCTGCACGCCCAGCCGCAGGCGGGCCTGCGCGTTGGCGAGTCCGCCGTAGACGTGGCGGAAGTCGTCCGACATCGCGATCTGCGCGTAGGCCTCCTCGGCCGCGTCGATCCACAGGTCGAACAGCGCGCGGGCGTTCTGCAACTGGCGGCCGGGTTCGGCGTGTTCTTCCAGCTTGCGCTCGAAGCGCGCGAACGCGTCCTGCGCCACGTGCAGCATCAGCTGGTCGTATTCGACGACCTGGTGCTGGTAGTCCTGATAGGCCTGCGCCAGCTGCTGCCAGCGCTCCTGGTGCTCGCGCGCCAGACCGAAGGTCGGCAGGTGCAGCCAGCGACCGCCGTCCCGCTGCAGGTTGTCCAGCCACGGGCGCATCTGCTGCATCCAACCGTCCATGCCGTGCGCGCCGCCCTGCATGCTGCGGAAGATGTCGGCGAACGGGTTGTGGGCGGGCGTGGGATCGGCCATGCCGAGCGCGGAGCGCCAGGCGCGGCCGATGTCGGTGGCGTCGTGGTCGCGGCCGGTGAACTGGGCGGCCACCTGCTGCATCTGGCCGAACCACTGGCTGGCCTGCTGCTGGAAGCGGCCCACCACATCATTGACCTGGGGCTGGCCGCCGGGCACAAGCTTCGACCACCAGTCGACCGTCTGCTGCCACCCCGGCGCGGCGCCGGGCATGGACATCGTCGGCGCACCGCCGGCCTGCCGCAGGGCATCGCCCCAGAGACTCCAGTACTGACGGGTGACCGATTCGAAATCGCCCGGCCACGGTGGAACGAAATTTGCCATGAGCCCTCCCTTCCCGACCGATTCTAGCCGCGGCCGGCGGCACGTGCATGACGCGCCTTCACCTCACGGTTCAAGGCTTCGGGATGCGCAGCGTCTTGCTGATCATCAGCGTGCCGGAGACGGCGTACAGCAGGACCAGCGGATGCAGCAGCCAGGGGCCGAGCTTCACGGCACCCAGCCACAGCTGCGGCCCCACATGGCCGAGGTAGGCCGCGATGGCCAGCACGATGACCAGCAGCAGGCTGGTGGGGATGGGCGTGCCTTCGAAGAACTTCACCTTGTCGCCGCCGTCGGCCAGCGTTTCGGCGGTGACGTTGTAGCGCGCGAGCCGGCTGACCCCGCAGGCGACGAAGTACGACAGCACCAGCCAGTCCCAGCCGCCCTGCATGCCGCAGGCATAGGCCAGCGCCGCCGGGGCCACGCCGAAGGAGATCACGTCCGCCAGCGAGTCCAGTTCCCGTCCCAGCACCGACGCCTGCTTGCGCCAGCGCGCCACCCGGCCGTCGAGCGCGTCGAAGATGAAGGCCAGCGGGATCAGCGCCATGCCGATCATCAGGTCGCGCAGGATGCCCTCCTGCAGGAAGCGCATCGCCGCGAAGATCGCGCCGGTGCCGCAGAAGGCGTTGCCCAGCGTGAACCAGTCGGCCAGCTGGAAGTCGCGGATCATCGAGAAGTGTCGGGACATGGCGGCACGCGTGACCAGGAACGGCCTACAGGGTAAGCCGAACCGGGTGAAACCGTCGTGGGCCGCGCACGACCCTCGGCGGGAACCGCCTCAGCGCGGGATCGCGAACTGGCTTGCTTCGACGCTGCCGGTACCGCGAGGCTTGGCGTTGATCAGCGCGTTGGCCGGCACTTCGCGGCTGCCGTCCAGGGTGGCGCTGACCTGGTCCAGCGCGGCGTAGACGTACGGCAGCAGCGGCACGTAACGCGTACCGTAGGCCGGCAGGGCGAGGAAGCCATCGAAGTGCTGCGCGTTGCGCACCTGCCAGTAGCGCACGTCCGGGTTGGCGGTGCGCGCGGCCTGCACGTACGGCGCGCTGGAGAACGCCGGCGGCACCAGCCCGTCGTCCAGCCCGTGGATCACCACCACCGGACGACGCGTGCGCGGGAAGCGCGCCGCGGTCTGCGCAATGCCGGCCTGCACGCGAAGCGCCTCGTCAGTCGTGCCGGTCTGCAGCGCCCGCAGGCACTGCAACCCCGGTAGGGTGAAGTCCGGCGGCGCGAGCTTCGTATCCACGATGCCCACGCCGGCACCCGGCGGAATGCCGCTGCCGTCCGACCACCAGGCCGCCCGTTCGCCGGCGCTCGCCGCGCGTGCGCTGAAGTCCGGGTTCTGTGCGGAGAACGCAAACCCGCACGGATGTTCGCCGACACCGTAGCGGCCATAGGCCGAGGCGTACGTCACCGCCACCGCGCGCCACAGGTCGAAGCCCACGCTCAGGGCGCCGGCCACCAGCGCTTCATCGGTCCAGCCGTTCGCCTTCAACTGCGCACGTGCCGAGGCCGCCTGCGCTTTCGCATCGCCCCCGGTGACGAGTCCTGCCGCCTTCAGCGTGGCGCAGCGTGCCGTCCACAGCGGTTCCACCTGCGCGCGCAGCGGTGGCTGCGGCAGCGTCTCCGCCGGCAGGTCCAGCAACGCGCACGGCATCAGCAGCGCCGCTTCGGTGGTGTAGTCGTATAGCGTGCGCGCACCCGGCGCATCGGCGGCGTAGGATGTTCGGTTCGCCGGCGACGACGGCATCCAGCCAGCCACCCTCTTCCTCGCTGGCGCGCAGCACGGCGCCGCCGCCGTTGGAGATGCCGACCGCGATGACGCGCGTGTTGTCGAAGCGGAACGGCGCCGCCTGCGGGAAGGCCTGGTCCAGCGCGGCCAGCGCGAATTCGGCGGCCTGCTTCACGTGCCGGCCCCAGTCCGCTTCCGGATTGTCCTTGGAATGCGCGTGCTTGACCGCCACGCCACTGGCGCCGACCGGCGCATCGGGCACGAAGGCCAGCGCATCGGTGCCGAGCGCGCCGACGGTGCCGTCCTCGCGCGCGCCCTGCTGTTCGTCGAGATCGAAGTAATCCGTGCCCGCGCCCTTGTCGGTGTAGGCGACCGCGCAGCCCTTCGGCAGCGCCCAGGGCGCGGCGACGGCGATCGCACCGTAGATGCCGCGCGAACCCGACGAGGCGGTGACGACGATGCAGCGCTTCGTCGCATCGAAGCTGTCCGGCACCTGCACCAGCACGCGATGCGGTTGCGCCGCGCCCGGGACTTTCGCCAGCGCGGAATACTCTCGGCCGGGCACGCTGGCGACACTGCCATAAGCCTGGCCATAACCGCCGGTCAGCGACAGGTCGGCGATACCGCGCCAGTTCGCCCAGATCGCGCGGCGACGCAACTCGGCGGCGGTGGGGTGCGCAGGATCGGCGAACGCCGGCGCCGCCATCGCACGCAGGCCGTCCAGCCCCAGGCCGGCGGTGAGCAGGTCGTCGCTGCCGCGGTGCTCGGTGGTGCGCTGGGGCTGGATCATGTGGGCCACGGCCTCGGGCTTGGAGCGGGGCGCTGGTGCAGCCGGCAAGCATCGCCGCCGAGCAATACGCCGCAGGAAACTGCGCATCGTCGCGTTCATGCGTGGATTGCGTCCATGGTTCCGGTCAGTGCCACGAAACTACCCTCCGCGAGGAAGCGCCGTCATCGTACTTTGGTACCACGAATCGTCGCGCGCCTGCCTGCTACCCTAGCCGCAGCACGCAGGAGCTCCCCCATGCAGACCCACCCACACCCTCCTCATCACCGGCGCCGCCAGCGGCATCGGCGCCGGCATCGCCGCGCAGCTGGCCGAAGCCGGCCGCCACGTCATCGTCAGCGACCTCAACCTCGATGCCGCCGAAGCGGTCGCCACGCAGATCCGCACCGAAGGCGGCTCCGCCGAAGCCGTGGCGCTGGATGTCACCTCGCAGGACAGCATCGACGCGGCGCTGGCGACGATCTCGCGCCCCATCGATGTGCTGGTCAACAACGCCGGGCTGCAGCATGTCTCGCCACTGGAAGACTTCCCGATCGAGAAGTGGGATTTCCTCGTCCAGGTGATGCTGGTCGGCGTGGCCCGCCTGACCCGCGCGGTGCTGCCCGGCATGCGCGAGCGCGGCTTCGGCCGCATCGTCAACATCGGCAGCATCCACGCGCTGGTGGCCAGCCCGTACAAGAGCGCTTACGTGGCCGCCAAGCACGGCCTGGTCGGGTTCTCCAAGGTGCTCGCGCTGGAGACCGCCGACACCGACATCACCATCAACACGGTCTGCCCCAGCTACGTGAAGACGCCGCTGGTCGACAAGCAGATCGCCGACCAGGCGCGCACGCGCGGCATCTCCGAGGCCGACGTGGTCAGCCAGGTGATGCTGAAGCCGATGCCGAAGGGCGTGTTCATCGGCCTGGACGAACTGGCCGGTATCACCGCCTTCCTCACCTCGCCGGCCGCGCGCAACATCACCGGCCAGACGATCGTCGTGGACGGCGGCTGGACCGTGCAGTAAGCCGCACCGCATGCCCAACCTCCTGATCGCCGACGACCATCCGCTGTTCCGTGCCGCCCTGCGCGGGGCGGCCGCCGATGCCGTCGCCCAGCTGTCCGTGCGCGAGGCCGAATCGCTGGACGGCGTGCTCGACGTGCTGGAGACGCACGACGACATCGACCTGGTGCTGCTGGACCTGCACATGCCCGGCAATCATGGGCTCGCCGGCCTGGCCGCGATCCGCGCGCAGTTTCCGGCGGTCGCCGTGGTGGTGGTGTCGGCCAACGACGACCCCCGCGTGGTGCGGCGTGCGCTGGATCATGGTGCGGCCGGTTACCTGCCGAAGAGTTCCGGCCTGGACGAACTGCGCGATGCGATCCGCAGCGTGCTGGCGTGCGAGCAGTGGCTGCCGGCCTCGCTACGCGGCGCGGTGGCGCGCGCGCAGTCGTCCGAACACGACACCGAACTGGCCGGGCGCCTGGCCAGCCTGTCGCCGCAGCAGTTCCGCGTATTGACGCTGGTGGCGCAAGGCCTGTTGAACAAGCAGATCGCCGACCGCCTCGATGTACAGGAGCGCACCGTGAAGGCGCACCTGTCCGCCATCTTCGACCGCCTCGGCGTGCGCAACCGCACGCAGGCCGGCGTGGTGCTGCGCGAACTTGAACTCGCCGACCCGGCACGACAGATCGAGGGCTGAGGTTCCACGCCGTTCCCGAGGACGGCGTCATGACGTGGAACCCTGCGTGGATCATGTGTCGCGCGCCGTGATCATATTTTCGCCACACACCTTGACAGCGTTGCCGCACAACGCGTGTCGACGCTTATCCACATGTTGGTCGACAGACCATCCACACGCGGTGTGGACAACCTCGACACCCGCCGGTCATCGACTGGTCAAAAATTCGCCACACACCTTGACAGGCCTGCGCCACAAGGCGGCGACGCGGTTATCCACATGCTTTCCCCAATGTCATTCCACAGGGAATGTGGACAACGCCTCGTGGCGTGCGACGCGTGGAACCTCGCCCCTCAGATCCGCGAGTAGTCCCACGAGACCATCCGGCCTTCGTGGTACGGCATGACGCCGTGGAAGCCGCGCGGATCGTCGTCGAACACCAGCGGCAGGAAGTGGCGGTCGCCGTCCCACAGCGGCAGGTCCATGATCTTCTCCACCGGCACCCACTCCAGCGTCCCCTCCGGATTGCGTTCGAAGGGCGTGCCGCTGTAGGTCGTGATCAGGAAGACGAAGCCCAGCCAGTCCTCACCGTGCTTGCCGAAGCCCGGCCAGCTGATCGTGCCGCGCAGCGTCATCGCGTCGCAGTCGATGCCGGCCTCTTCGTGGATCTCGCGGCGCATGCCGGCCACCACGTCCTCGTCGCGCTCGATCTTGCCGCCCAGGCCGTTGTACTTGCCCAGGTGCTGGTCGTCCGGCCGCGCGTTGCGGTGGATCAGCAATACCTGCGAGCGATCGGGCGACAGCACGTAGCCGAGGGTGGCGACGATGGGGGTGTAGGGCATGCGCGAACTCCGGAATCCAGGCGCGCATTCTAGCGTCGACGCGAGCGGGGCCGGCTTACGGTGCGGCCACGGCCGACGCGCGTGCGGCCAGCAACCGGTCCAGTACCGACTTCAACGCCAGCGGTCGCACCGGCTTGGCCAGCAGCGGCAGATCGGCATCACGCACGGCGCGGCGCACGGCGTCGGTCTGGTCGGCGGTGAGGATCAGGCACGGGCGTACACCATGAAGAGCACGCAGGCGCTCGGCCAGCGCCACGCCGGTATCGCCATCGTCGAGGTGGTAGTCGAACAACCACAGGTCCGCCGGCTGCGCGCGCAGCGCGGCCTCGGCGCCCTCGCCACCCGCCGCGGTGGCGACGCTGCATCCCCATCCGGCCAGGACCTGCTGCAGCGCCGACAAGGCCGCCGGATCGTTGTCGACCGCCAGCACGTGGCGCCCCGCGAGCCCGGGCTTGCCGGACAACGCGGGCACCGGCGCCGGCGTCGCCACGCGCACCAGTTCCACCGCGAACACGGCACCCTGCCCCAGCCGACTGCGCAGCGACAACGGCGCCTGCAGCAGCGCGGCGATGCGGTCGGCGATCGACAGCCCCAGGCCGAGACCCTGCCCCGGTACGTCGTCGCCACGACGGAACTCCTCGAAGATCCGCTGCTGCTCGGCCTCGGCGATGCCCGGGCCGGTATCCCACACTTCAACGCGCAGGCGACCGCCCCGCCGGCGCACGCCCAGCAGCACGCCACCGCGCGCGGTGTAGCGCACCGCGTTGGCGAGGAAGTTCTGCAGGATGCGCCGCAGCAATTGCGGGTCCGTATGCACCCAGGCGCGCGTCGGCACGATGGCGAACGACAGGCCGCGCTCGTGGGCAAGCACGCGGAACTCGGATGCCAGCGGTTCCAGCACTTCCATCAGCGGCAGATCGCGCGGCTCTGGCAGCAGGCCTCCGGCTTCGAGCCGCGACATGTCCAGCAGGCCAGTCAGCAGGTCGGTGGTGGAATCCAGCGCGCCGCGCACCTGCAGCGCGGTGTCGCGCTGGCGCGCTTCGGGCAACTGCTGCGACAGCGCATCGGTGAACAGCTGCGCCGCGTGCAGCGGTTGCAGCAGGTCGTGGCCGATGGCGGTGAGGAAGCGGCTCTTCGCATCGTTCGCGTGCTCGGCCTCGCGCTTGGCGGTTTCCAGCAGCGCGGTGCGCTCGGCCACGCGCTGTTCCAGCGTCTCGTTCGCCTGCTTGAGTTGGCGTTCGGCCTGGCGCGACGCGGTCACGTCGGTGTACGTGGCGACGAACCCACCGCCCGGCATCGGATTGCCGCGGATCTCGACGATGCTGCCATCGGGGAACACGCGCTCGGTGAGGTGCGCCGTGCCGGCGCGCATGAAGGCCAACCTGCGCTCCAGCGCGCGTTCGTCCTGGCCGCGCTGAGGCATGCGCGCCAGCGCCCAGCGCGTCAGCTCGGCGATCGGTCGCCCGACCTGCAACATCTCCGCCGGAAATCCGAACATCTCCCGGTAGCGCCGGTTCCAGGCCACCAGCCGTTGCTCGCGGTCGATCACGCTGATGCCCTGGCTCATGTTCTGCAGCGCGGCTTCCAGCACCTGCTGGTTGAAGCGCAGGTCCTGCGAGACCTCGCCGACGATCGCGGCCACGGTATCGAGGTCGCCGCTCTCGCGGCGCGCCGCATCCAGCAGCAGGCGGGCAGACGCGGAACCGAGCACCGCGGACAACTCGCGCTCCAGGCGCGCCTCGATCACGCCGGGCACGGGACCGGTACGCGGCGCGTCGGCCAGCAATTCCTCGACCCGTTCGCGCGGCAGGAACCGGCGGCCCGCATCGCGCAACGTCTTGCTGTCGAAACCGCGGCTGTCGGCACGGCGCGGCGCGTTGCCGCGCCAGCCCATCACCAGCAACGTCACCGCCGTCCCGCAGAACAGACTGACGCCGACCGCACGCCCCAGGCGACTCCACCCGGTCAGGCCGAAGAAACCGTCCGGCGACAGCCCCGCGACGCCGAACGGGCCCTCCTGCAACCATGCCGGCGACAGTCCGCGCGCATCCATCGTCACCGGCAACAGCAACAGCCAGGCCCAGACCAGGAAACCGACCACGATGCCGGCGATCACCGCGCGCGGCGGCGTCTGCGGGCGCCAGATCGCGAAGCCCAGCGCGGGCGCGAGCGTGGCCAGCGCGGAGAACGACACCGCGCCCACGTCGGCCAGCGCATCGTTGCCGGCGACCAGGCGACTGTAGGCCCACGCCAGCAGCATCACCGCGACGATGCCGATACGTCGCTGCGCCAGCACCGCGCCGCGCAGGTCGCCACCGGTGCCGCGCAACCAGCCACCGCGCAGCAGGCCCGGTGCCAGCCAGTGATTGCCGATCATCAGGCTGAGCGTCAGCGTGCTCACCACCACCATGCCGGTCGCTGCGCTCAGACCGCCGAGGAAGGCCAGCAGCGCGAGCCCCTGCTGCCCCTGCGAGAGCGGCAGCGCGAGCACGTAGAGATCGGACGGCACCGCATCGCCGAACATCGCGCCGCCGGCGCGCGCCAGCGGCAGCAGCGGGGCCGCCATCAACACCATGTACAACGGGAACAGCCAGCGCGCCGTGCGCACGTGCCGCTCATCGCGGCATTCGACCACGCCGACGTGCACCTGGTGCGGCAGGGTGAACATCGCCAGCACGCCGAGTGCGACCAATGGCAGGAAGCCGTACGTGGTCGACGGCGGCGCTTGCACGGGCGGTACTTCAGGCAGTTCGGGCAGGCCCCACCAGACGAACACGCCCAGCGCCAGCATCGCGGCCAGCTTGAACAGCGATTCGAATGCCATCGCCAACACCAGGCCGCGGTTATGCTCCACCGCGCTCGCGCGCCGGGTGCCGAACAGCATCGCGAACACCGCCATCGCCAGCGCCACGTACAGCGCACTGTCCTGCCAGGCCGGCAGCGCCTCGTTGCCCGGCGAGCGCGTCAGCAGCGCGAAGCTCATCGCGACCGCCTTCAACTGCAGCGCGATGTAGGGAATCAGGCCCAGCGCCGCGACCAGGGTGATGGTGGCCGCCAGCCAGCCGTCCTTGCCCAGGCGCGTGGCGATCAGGTCCGCCAGCGACGTCGCGTTGGATTCGCGCGCCATCCGCACCAACCGCACCAGCAAGAAGGCGCCGAAGGCGTACAGCAGGATGGTGCCCACGAAGGTCGGCGGCAGCGGCCAGCCGTAACGTGCCGCCTGCGTCACCGTGCCGAAGAAGGTCCACGAGGTGCAATACACCGCCAGCGACAACGCGTAGATGTAGGGCCATTGCACCGCGAGCACGCGCGGATGGCGTTCGGCGTAGAGCGCGGAGCCGAACAACACGCCCAGCCAGAGCAGGCCGGCCAACACGACCATGCCGACGCTCAGCATTCCCTCGCCCCCCGGTGGTCACGCGCATGCATCGGCATCGCGGCAGCATAACGCAGCGACGGCGGGCTTTCGCCCGCCGCCGTTGCATCCCCAAGGTGGAGCCCGTGCGCTATCAGAAGTCGTAGCGCGCGGTCAGGCTGTACTGGCGCGGCGGACCGTAGAAGCCGGTCAGCACGCCGTAGGCGGCGATGTTGTAGCCGGTGGTCCGGTACTCCTCGTCGGCCAGGTTGGTGCCCTGCAGCGACAGGCTCCACGCGTCGTCGAGCTTCCAGATCACGCCGGCGTTGACCAGGCCGTAGCCGTCCTGCTTGATCACCGGGCTCAGGTCCGTGGTCGGCCACACTTCGGACTGGTACGAGTACCCGATGCGCGCGGACAGGTTGCCGCCGTTGGCCAGGTCGGTGCGGTACTCCACGTTGAGGGCGCCGGAGAACTCCGGTGCGTTGGTGAAGTACTGGCTGTCGGCGACGTTGACGCCGCTGGTGAAGAATTCGTCGTATTTCGCGTCCAGCCAGGCCAGGTTGCCGCTGATCAGCCAGTTGGCGGTCGGCAGGAACTGGTACTCGACTTCCACGCCGTTCACGGTGCCCTTGCCGGCGTTGGTGAAGTCGCCGAAGAAGCTCTGCGAACCGTTCGGCAGCGTGTACGAGGTGAACACCGACAGCTGGATGTCCTCGTACTTGTTGTGGAACGCCGACAGGTTCAGGAACAGGCGCTGGTCGAGGAACGACATCTTGCTGCCGATCTCGAAGCTGTCGACCGACTCGTCGTCGAACGGCTCACCCGAGCGCGGCACCGCGGTGGTGTTGGCGCGGATGTTGTAACCGCCCGACTTGAAGCCGCGCGAGGCCAGACCGTAGACCATGATGTCCGGGGTGATCTGGAAATCCAGCGAGACCTTCGGCGAGACGTTCTTGAAGTTGACCGTCTTGTTGAAGTTCGCCGCGGTGCCCCACGAGGTGTCGTACTGGGTGCTGGTGTAGAAGCGGTTCAGCGCGATGGCGTGCTTGTCTTCGTCCGTGTAGCGCGCGCCCACGTCCAGCTTCAGGCGGTCGGTCAGGTCGAAGGTCCAGTCCGCGTACAGCGCGATGCTCTTGGTGTTGACCACGCCCTGGGTATCGCCGAACAGCGGGTTGGTCAGGCCGGTGGCCAGCAGCGGGTTCCAGAAGTAGTTCAGCACCTGGCCGCCGGCGTCGCCGTTGAACCAGTACAGGCCCATCACGCCGCGGGCGCGGCCGCCGCCGTCGTAGTTGGCCTGCAGCTCCTGGCTGACCTGGCTGTCGCTGTAGAACGCGCGCACGTCCACCAGCGGACGCGGCGTGGTGTCGAAGTCGATGTTGGTCTCGGTATCCGACTCGCGCTTGGCGGCGACGTACTTGAACGCCCAGTCGTCGCTCGGACGCCAGTTGACGGTCACCGAGGCGCCCTTCATCTCGGTGTCGTTGATGTTCTTCATGCCGCTACGGATGTCGTAGGGGTCGCTGGTCGGCGGATAGGCCGGGGCCAGCGGATTCGGCGCCAGCATCTTCGCGCCGCGCACGCCGGACTGGTCGTCCATGTAATCGAAGGCGAACTGCACGTCGAAGTCGTCTTCCGAATACGCGCCCAGCTGCGCGCGGATCGCGTTGATTTCCTTGTCGCTGACTTCCTGGCCGGTATAGGTGTTCTCGCCGAAGCCGTCGCGGTTCATGCTGGCCACGGCCACGCGGCCGCGCAGGCCGCTGTCCTTGCCGCCGATCTCGCCGCCCAGCGCCGCCTTCACGTCCAGCTGGTTGTAGTTGCCCACGGTGACCGAGGCGAAGCCGGTGGTCTCCTGCGGCAGGCCGCGCGAGATGTACTTGATCGCACCGCCGATGGTGTTCTTGCCATACAGCGTGCCCTGCGGGCCGCGCAGCACTTCGATGCGCTCCACGTCGAACACGTCCAGCAGCGCGCCCTGCGGGCGGGCGATGTAGACGTCGTCCAGGTAGATGCCCACGCCCGGGTCCACGCCCCACAGCGGATCGGCCTGGCCCACGCCGCGGATATAGGCGGTGACGGTGCTGGTGGAGCCGCGCGCCGCGTACACGGTCAGGTTCGGCACCTGCGCATCGAGGTCACCCAGGTCCTTGATGTTGAGCTTGTCCAGCGTCTCCGGCGTGAACGCGGTGACGGCGACCGGCACGTCCTGCAGGGTCTCCTCGCGCTTGCGCGCGGTGACCTTGACCGAATCGAGCGTGGTGGCGTTGGTGGCTGGCGTGCTGGCGGCCGGCGCAGCGTCCTGCGCCCATGCCACCGGCACGGACGACAACAGGACACAGCCGATGGCCAGGCTCAGGTGCTTGCGCTTCATGGGTCTCCCCCTCCCGGGTATGACGTTGGCGGCGGGCGGATGCCGCCGATTGAAGCGAACACTAGGGGGTGGGCCGCACGGAGGGCATCGTACCTTCGTACAGTGGGACGGCCGGCGCGGGCCTGCGGATACTCGCCGCACTGAAACCGGCGCTGGCCGAGGAGTGTGGGATGTCGTTCCTGATCGTGCTGGCCGCACTGTGTTTCCTGATGTTCGTGGCCTACCGCGGCTACAGCGTCATCCTGTTCGCGCCGATCGCGGCGCTGGGCGCGGTGCTGCTCACCGATCCGTCGCTGGTCGCGCCGATGTTCACCGGCCTGTTCATGGACAAGATGGTCGGCTTCCTGAAGCTGTACTTCCCGGTGTTCCTGCTGGGCGCGGTGTTCGGCAAGCTGATCGAGATCTCCGGCTTTTCCAAGGCGATCGTGAAAGCGACCATCAAGGTGGTCGGCGCGCAGCGCGCGATGCTGTCCATCGTCCTGGTATGCGCACTGCTGACCTACGGCGGCGTGTCGCTGTTCGTGGTGGTGTTCGCGGTGTATCCGTTCGCCGCCGAGCTGTTCCGCCAGAGCGACATCCCCAAGCGGTTGGTGCCGGGCACCATCGCGCTGGGCGCCTTCACCTTCACCATGGACGCGCTGCCGGGCACGCCACAGATCCAGAACATCATCCCCACTTCGTTCTTCGGCACCACCGGCTGGGCCGCGCCGGTGCTGGGCACGATCGGCGGCATCTTCATCCTGATCGTCGGCATGACCTACCTGGAATGGCGGCGTCGCGTCGCCGCGCGCAACGGCGAGGGTTATGCCGGCAGCGAGGAACTGCGCAACGAACCCGAACCCTTCAAGGGCGACCGCCTGGCGCATCCGCTGATCGCGATCCTGCCGCTGCTGCTGGTGGGCGTGGCGAACTTCCTGTTCACCCGCTGGATCCCGGGCTTCTACGGCGACAGCCAGTCCTTCATCCCGGCGGTAATCGGCAATCCGGCGCCGGTGGTGCAGGAAGTCTCGAAGGTGGCCGCGATCTGGGCCGTGCAGGGCGCCCTGCTGGTCGGCATCGTCTCGGTGATCGCGTTCGCGTGGAAGCCGGTGTTCGCCAGCTTCGCCGAGGGCACGAAGAGCGCCATCGGCGGCGCGTTGCTGGCCTCGATGAACACCGCCTCGGAATACGGCTTCGGCGCCGTCATCGCCGCCCTGCCCGGCTTCCTGGTGGTGGCCAACGCCCTGCAGGCGATCCCGAACCCGCTGGTCAACGAGGCCATCTCGGTCACCGCACTGGCCGGCATCACCGGCTCGGCTTCCGGCGGCATGAGCATCGCCCTCGCCGCCATGGCCGACAGCTTCATCGCCAATGCGAACGCGGCCGGCATCCCGATGGACGTGCTGCATCGCGTGGCCTCGATGGCTTCCGGCGGCATGGACACCCTGCCCCACAATGGTGCGGTGATCACCCTGCTCGCCGTCACCGGCTTGAGCCACCGGCAGTCGTACAAGGACATCTTCGCGATCACCCTGATCAAGACCGCGGCCGTGTTCGTGGTGATCGGCGTGTTCTACGCCACAGGTCTGGTCTGAAGGCGCTTTCCGCGTAGCCGGGCTGTGCGCGCGGTCGCATACATCGCGCAGGTCTTGGCCAATACTCCCGCCATTCTGGGGAATGTGGGACACACCGCATGGCGCGCTATACCCTTCCGTGGCGCCGGTTCGCCGCGCGCGGGCCGATCCGCCGGGCCGCTGCCGGTCCGGTCGCCCGTCGTGACGCCGACGTCGATGCACCCTCACTGCGACCTGCGGCCGACCTCGGCACCCAGGTCCGCCAGCGCCTGAACCGCCTGTACGGCTGGAAGGGCGGCGAACAGCCCGGCCCCAAGGACACCGCGCCGGCACCCGAGGCACCCGCCACCGTCGACACCGGTGGACGCGTGGCGGCCGGCCAGACCACGCCGCGGTTGTTGACGATGGCGCGCCCGCCGTTCGCGGTGCAGGCGCTGAACAACCTCAGCTACGGCGCCACCGCCACCACCGTCGCCGAGTTCAACGCGTTGGGCAGCACCGACCGCCAGCGCCTGGCCAACTACGTGGACTGGCAGCTCAACTGGGATGCCATCGACGACAGCGCCGTCACCAACCGCCTCAACGCCGGCGGCTATACCACGCTCAACAAGTCGCTGACCCAGCTGTGGGCCGACCACGTGGTGCCCGATCCCGAATACAACACCCGCATGCGCCCGGCCAACGAGGTGCAGCGCGCGGCGTTCGTGCGTGCGGTGTATTCGCGCCGCCAGCTGCGCGAAGTGCTGGTCAATTTCTGGCACGACCACTTCAACGTGTTGGGCACGGACTTCAGCGTCGGTCCGGTGTTCGTGCACTACGACCGCGACGTGATCCGCGCCAACGCCAAGGGCAACTTCCGCACGATGCTGGAAGGCGTGGCCCAGAGCACGGCGATGCTGTACTACCTGGACAACATCAGCAATTCGCGTTCGGGACCGAACGAGAACTTCGCCCGCGAACTGCTGGAACTGCACACCTTCGGTGCGGAGAACTACCTCGGCTTCATGGACCCGTTCCAGGTCCCGCCCTGCCCCGAGGATCCGGCGTATCCGATCGGCTACACCGACATCGACGTGTACGAGACCTCGGCCGCCTTCACCGGCTGGTCGGCGAAGAACGCGCACTGGCAGTTCCCCAGCGAGAACGATGGGACCTTCGTCTACCGCCAGTCGTGGCACGACGCCGGCCCGAAGTTCCTGCTCGGCATGCTGATCTACCCCGAGCAGCCGGCGATGAAGGATGGCCGCGACGTGCTCAATCGCCTGGCCAGCCATCCGCGCGTGGCCAAGTTCATCTGCAAGAAGCTGATCCGCCGCTTCGTCAGCGACACGCCCAAGCAGGCGCTGATCGACAGCGCCGCGGCGATCTTCCGCGCCAATTGGCAGGCATCGAACCAGATCGAGCTGGTGATGCGCCACATCCTGAACTCCGACGACTTCATCAACAGCTTCGGCCAGAAGAACCGCCGGCCCTTCGACGCCTCGGTCGCCGCGATGCGCACCCTGGGCGGCGACTGGACGTTGCGCCTGGACCACAGCCGCAGCAACGACTTCATGTGGCTGTACGGTTTCACCGGCCATGCGCCGTACAACTGGCCGGCGCCGAACGGCTATCCGGACAGCGGCCTGGCGTGGTCGGGCTCCAACTCGTTTGCGATGACCTGGCGCGTGCTGGGCTGGCTGACCGAGAGCAAGGACGGCGAAGTACCCCTGCATCCGGTGGTCGACACCACCCGCGCCAACGTACCGGTCGCCAACTGGACCGCCACCAACATCGTCACCTGGTGGTGCACGCGGCTGCTGGGTTACCAACCGGAACCGGCCCGCAAGCAGGCGCTGGTGGCGTTCATGGCGCAGAACGGCGACCCCAACACGTACCTCATCACCGACACCAACACCTGGCAAGGCAGCGATCTCAAGCGCCACTACAACCATGAGCGCCTTCGCAGCCTGGTGGCGTTGATCCTGATGACCCCCGAATTCATGAGCCGCTGAGGGCCCGCCATGCGCGATTTCAAACTGACCCGACGCGAATTCGTCAAAGGCTGCGGCAGCGCCGCGATCGTCAGCGCGGCGGGGGGCACGCTGATGTTCGCCGACCCCGCGGACGCGGCCGTGAACAGCTACGACACCGTCGTGCACCTGTTCCTGCGCGGCGGCCTGGACGGCCTGAACCTGGTGGTGCCCACCAGCGGCGTGGACCGCGGCTTCTACGAAGAAGCGCGGCCCAGCCTGAAGATCGAGGCCAGCGGCACGTACGGCGCGTTGCCGCTGACGCTTTCCGGCGGCGCGAGCACCGGCTTCGGCCTGCACCCTTCCGCCACCGGACTGCGCGACCTGTGGAACGACGGCAAGCTGGCCATCGTGCATGCCTGCGGCATGGCCACCACGGTCACGCGCAGCCACTTCGACGCACAGCTGTACATCGACCTGGGCACGCCCGGGAAATACGGCTCGCCCAGCGGCTGGATGACGCGCGCGTGGGAGACCCGTCCGGGCGGCACCGGCACCCTGCCCGCCCTCGGCGTCAGCGGCACGCAGCCGGCCGGCCTGATGGGCGCGGTGGACGCGCTGACGATGAGCAGTCCCTCGGACTTCTCGCTCAACACCACCGCATGGAGCTGGCAGCGCACGCGCACGGACTCGCCCGCCGGCCTGCGTGGCGTGGCCGAGACCGTGGCCTCGCTGTGGAACGGCCAGACCGGCCTGGAAGTCACCGGCCGGCGCGCCGACGGCGCGCTGCGCCTGATCGGCCAGCAGGGCTATGCCAGCCTGCCCGCCAGCTGGCCGACCGGCACGTTCGCGCAGCAGCTGTGGACCATCGCGCAGTCCATCCGCTTCGACCTGGGCCTGCGTTACGCCACGCTCGACCTCGGCGGCTGGGACACGCACGAAGGCCAGGGCACCGCGGGCAGCGGCTACCACTACTACCAGAACAAGATCAACGAACTCTCCGCCGCGCTCGCCGCGTTCTACGCCGAACTCAACGGCACCGGCGAGATGGCGCGGGTGACGGTGGTGGTGCAGTCAGAATTCGGCCGTCGCGTGCGAGCGAACGCCAATGGCGGCACCGACCATGGCTACGGCAATCCGCTGCTGGTGCTGGGTGGCGCCGTGAATGGCCGTCGCTTCTACGGCAACTGGCCTGGCCTGAATCCGGAGATCCTCTCGCCGACCTTCGGCGACGTGCCGGTGACCACCGACTATCGCCGGGTGCTCTCGGAAATCCTGATCCGTCGCATGGGCAATGCCAACCTCAGCCAGGTGTTCCCTGGCTACAGCGGTTACGCGCCGCTGGGGCTGGTGCAAGGCACCGACCTGGCGCCGAAGCTGGAAGACATCGCCGTTGCCGCTTCGATTCCCTCGCTGGCGGTGCCGGGCGCAGCCGCGGCAACGTCCACGGACCATGCCATCGGCGAACGCGTCGTGCCCGACTGGCAGCGCCGCGGTCCGGTCGACCGCACGCTGGTGCGCCGGGAGCGTTGAGGCGCGCCGCCGCTTCCACTCGTCCCCTGCTAACGCGCGGGGACGGGCGAGGCGCCGCAGCGCGCGTTCAAACCTGCGATCACCTCGCGGTTAGCCCATGTCACGGCGGCGCCCAAGTCCTCATACAGTTCCTCCTCGCTGCCCCACCAGTTGACGGAGGGTGTGCGAGGCCGGATCAGGACGGGCGGCGTCTGGTCGACCGTCACCTCCAGCACAACGACCGGCGTGTTGATGCCGTGCTGCTGGCTCATGTACAGACGTTTCAACCGGACCACGACCTCCATGGCCCCCGAGCGCTTCCCCTCCGTCAGACCGGAGGCGAGCAACTGGTCCTTGATCAGCGGGGCCGCGCCTTCGAATCGAAGTTCGCGATTGCCGAACATGCCCGCCGACTCGCCGGCGGGCCGCGCGTCCGTGACCTCCATCAGCGTGGCGGGACAGCGCAGCAGCGTGGCGGCGCCTTGCGCCGCTACCAACCGTTGCGCCTGAAGCGCCGTCTTCTCCGTCACGCTAACGCAACCGCTCGTTGCCAAGGCCAACCCTGCCGCCATCGCAAACGCGGTGCCCTGCCTCACGGCGTGCCCCCCTGGGTGGCATCTGTGGATTCCACCGGCGCCGGCTTCGCCTCGACGGCATCGACAGCCGGGGCTTCCGGGGCCGACGTCGTCGGTGCAGTGCTGGCATCGGCCACGACGTCGGCCGCTGCCGGCGCAGCAGCGGCGTCCACGGAGGCGCGCAGCGTATCGGGCGACACCGGGTAGTAACCGTGCAGCGCATCGCCGGAGTGCTTGCCCATGCGGCTCCACACCCAGTCCTTGCCCGTGCGTACCTGCTGTCCGTTGAACATGCGCCCGTTGAATGCCGTCGAGCCCCGCTTCGGCATTGCGCGTTCGGCGCGTCCCTCCGCGGAAAAATCATAGACCAGCATATCGGTCACCTGCGCCACGCCGGTATCGAGCAGCATCGCCAGGGGCCCGCTGCCGAGCGCCGACCAGCGCACCGCGGTCTGCTCGGGCTTCTCGCCAGCGACCGCATCGATGGGGAAGTTGAAGTGGTATGCGTAGGTCAATCGGTTGCGTACCTTCGGCTTGCCGTTGGATTTGGTCTCCCGATCGATCAGGTGCGCATTCACCTGCACCACGAGATTCTCGAACTTGGCGTCGATGGCATAACGCGGCACGATGACCAGCACCCCGGTGGCCGGCGCCACGCTGCAGCCGATGGCGGGGAACTGGGCGCCGGTGGCCGCCGGTGCGTTGCAAACGCTGATCTGCGGTTGCGGAGACAACCCTTCGGACGGCAGCTTCTGACGCAGCGCGGCCTCCATTCGCGGGTTGAACGGATAGTCGACCAACTGATTGCGCAGCTCGGCCGCGCGCTCTTCGCCGTTCGACACCGCCGCCTTGTCGATCGCGGTCCCGATCAGTGCGCCCAGCAGGCCGCCCACCGCCGCGCCGGTCGCGGCACCGGTGGCGGGCACATCGATGGCCAGTTCCTGCTGCGCGAGCACGATCTCGACGGGCAGTCGTTCGGCGACCGGCAGGGCCGGCACTTCCGGCTTGGCCGCACGGCCGGGCAAGGACACGACGGCCAGGCACGCGGCCGCACACCACACTCGCTTCATGGAAATCCCCCTGGATGGAATGGACGACGCTTGCGCGTCGCGCGATCCAGGCGGGTGGTCCGGCGGCATTACCCCTAACGCCGCGCGCCTTCCTGGACGCGGCGAGTGTGGCCAAATAGGTGAGCCCGGGCAAGCCGCGTTGCGGTATGCCCGAGCGTCGGCGTGCGACGCGCCGGGGTTACCCCTTGCGCGCGTGCCAGGCCTTCAGCAGTTCGGCTTCCTTCTCGCGGGGGATGCCCGCGCCCAGCTTGGCCTGGCGTTCGGCCGGCAGGCTGCGGAACCACGCCAGCAGGTCCTCCACCGTGGTCGCGAGCGGGCGGAACGTCAGCCCCGCCGCGATCGCACGCTGGTTGCTGACCGCGCCGTAGCCCGCGTACGGGTTGTCCTTCGACGGCACCCAGATCGGCAGGCCGACCTGCTGCTCGTCGAGGAAGGCCGGCGGCACGTGCGTCAGCGTCATGCCGCCGCCGGTGACGGCCTGGCAGCCGTACAGCATCGCGTCCATCGACAGCGTGTAGTCCGGGCCGCAGGCGTTGAAGGTGCCCAGCGTGCGCGCCTCGGCCAGGCGGATCATCCATTCGCCCAGGTCGCGGCCGTCGATGATCTGGATGGGGTCCTGCCCGTCGCCGGGCACCAGGATCTCGCCGCCCTGCGCCACGCGGTGCGGCCAGTAGGTGAAGCGATCGGTCTCGTCGCGCGGGCCGACGATGTAACCGGGACGCACGATGGTGACGTTCTTGCCGAACTGCTTGTGCGCCTCGGCCTCGCTCAGCGCCTTCAACGGGCCGTACAGGTTCTCGATGTCGGCGCGCAGCGTCTGCTGCGTTTCGGCCATCGCATCCTTGCCCTTGTACTGCGCCAGCGGCGAGGCCTCGTTGATACCGGGCTTGCTGCCGTCGGCATACACCGAAATGGTGGAGATGAAGAGGTAGTGGCCCACGTTGCCCTTCAGCACCTGGCCCGCATCGCGCACCCAGAACGGCAGGCTGGTGGGGTTGTCGATGCAGACGTCCCACTTGCGGCCCTTCAGCGCGGCGAGGTCGCCGGTGTTGCGGTCGCCGTGCAGCTGCTCGACGGCGGACGGCCATTCCGGCGAGGGGCGCTTGCCGCGGTTGAACAGGGTGACCTTGTGCCCGCGCTTGAGCGCGTACTCGACCTGGAACGGCCCGGTGAAGCCGGTACCGCCGAGGATCAGGATGTTCAGCGGCTTGGCCGCCTTGCCCACGGGCTTGGCCTCGCTGGCGGCGGAGGCGAACGACGGCAGCGCCGCCGCAGCAGCGGCCAGCGCGCCCAGCTTGAACAGGTCACGACGGGTGGTCATGCGGTGCTCCCCAGCGGTGTCAGGAAACCGACTAGATAGCACCGCCCCGGCCGGCAAACCCCTGCCGGAAGTCGTTGTGACTTCCTGTGAACCGTCGGTATGGCAGGGACGACGGAGGCCGTCCGGGTCCGGAACACGACGCCGACAGGCTGGCCTTCGACCCCTGCTGCCTCATGCGCCGCACCCCGCGCGTCATGCGCGACCCACGAACGCTCGCCGCCGAATCCGGATGAGTCGCCGGCGAGATTCGGTATCTGACACGTCAGTGGAAAAAACTCGCGTGCGACCCGCCGGGGTTCGCCGGCGACACGCTGGATCTCGTGCGCGAGCCGGACAGGCCTGTCGCGTCAAACACCGGAGACTCGCCGCCGACACGCCACGAGTCAAGCGCGACACGTCGCGCCTTGCCGCCGATACTCGGGGAGTGGCCGCCGACCTGTCGAGGCTCGCACCTCGACGCGCGGACATTCGTGCTCGAGGATGTTCGGGTCGCCGCCGATGCACCTCCGACTCAACGCCGGGAATCGGAAGGTCGCCGGCGAGTCTTCTTGCGTTGCGAGTCGAGCGCGCAGACTGAACCGTCACCCATGCCCTACCAGCGTCGATGCGCGCTGCATCGTGATCGAGACCCATCCAACGACGGCCGTCTTTGCCCCTCCCGTGCGTTGGTTCCCTTGGGGACCCCTGCCCCATGGAGATGCACGATGCCCGCTTCGCAGTCGTTGATGACCACCCGCCGCGGCGAGTTCCGCACGTTGTACCGGGCGCTGGCCCGCAAGCCGAAGGCGTTCGCCTCCACGCCCATCGTGTTCTGCGAAGGCGATTCCTGGTTCTCCACGCCGCTGTCGATGAACCTGCTGGACTGGCTGGTGTACCCCGCGCCCGAGGACGAGAAGAAGGGCGTGCCGCTGTTCGGCGCCGGCGGCCTGTTCTTCCGCACGGAGGACAGCGGCGACCTGGCCGTGGACATGTTCACGGCGCGCGGCATTCGCGACCTGTCCACGTGGTACCGCGGCTTCGAATTCGACCTGGTGTTGATCAGCGCCGGCGGCAACGACTTCGTGGACACCTTCCTGCAAACCACGTTCCGCGGCGCGGCGCCGATGAGCCCGGCCGCGGCGTTCCAGCGCGTCGTGGACACCGGGCGCTACGCCGAGGTGCTGGACCGCTACCGCGCCTTCGTCACCGCCTTCCAGGCCATCCGTCCGCACACCCCCATCCTGGCGCACACCTACGACTACCCGCGCGAGCTGGGCCGGGCCGCGCAGCTGACGCTGGGCAACCTGGGCGCCGCCGCCCTGCTCAAGAAGGGCGTGGGCCCGTGGATCGGCAACAAGGTCGCGCACGTGCTGCCACGCATCGAGCAGCAACGCGAGTTCGCCCGCCTGCTGATCGACGGCTTCGTCGACCGCGTGCTGGTGCCGCTGCGCGACGACCGCACCACCGGCAAGGTCTTCGACTTCGTCGACCTGCGCGGCGTGCTGGCCAGCGGCAGCCAGTGGTTCGACGAGATGCACCCCACCGGTGCCGGCTTCGCCGCGCTGGCGACCAAGTTCCGCCAGCAGATGCGGGCGAAGCTGGAGATCAAGCTGGGCGGCTGAACACACCACACCCGGGCCGCCATGGCCGGTTTCCCCCCCTATCCACGTATCACGGGTGTGGAACAGGGGGAAGGAAACCTTGACGAAGATTGATTCGAACCGGCCCGTGCGGCTGGGCATTGTCGGCTGTGGGGCGATCACCCGCGAGGCGCACCTGCCGGTGATCGTCGGCGACCGCCGGGTCGAGCTGGCCGTGCTCTGCGACCGCGACCGCCGCAACGCCACCCATGCCGCGCATGCCAGCGGCGTCGATGCCGAGATCGCCACCGACGTGGCCGAGCTCGCCGGCAAGGTCGACGCGGCGATCGTGGCCGTCCCCCCGCGCTTCCATGCCCCCATCGCGATCCAGCTGATGGAGATGGGCATCGACGTGCTGTGCGAGAAGCCGCTGGCGATCACCGCGGCCGACGGCCGGAAGATGGTGGACGCCGCGCGCCGGACCGAACGGATCCTGGCCGTCGCCCTGATGATGCGGTTCTTCCCGCACAACCGCTGGCTCGCCGACCTGGTCGAGGAAGGCGAGATCGGCGAGGTCCGCGAGGTGATCGTCGAGGACGGCGCACCGCTGGACTGGCCGATGGCCAGCAACAGCTATTTCGACCGCAACGCGACCGGCGGCGGCGTGCTCTTCGACAGCGGCGTGCACCTGCTCGACCGCGTGCTCTGGTTGTTCGGCGACCTTACCGACATCGCCTATGAGGACGATGCCTTCGGCGGCTTCGAGAGCAACGCGAAGCTGACCGGCGCTCTGCAGATCGGCGGACGTGCGGTGCCGGCGCGCATGGAGTTCAGCTGGTCGCACCGCCTGCGCCGCAGCATCCGCGTTGTCGGCGAGCGCGGCACGCTCGAAGCGCACACCTCCGATCCGCGCACCCTGACCCTGCACCGAAGCACGCGCCGCGGCCCGATGGAGATGCAGATCCTGTGCGCTCAGCGCTGGGACGGACGCAGCCATTACCGCGCGCAGCTCAATGACTTCATCGGTGCGATCCGCGAGCGCCGTGCGCCGTTCGTCACCGGGGAATCGGCCCTGCAGGCGCTGTCCGTCATCGAGACGGCGTACGCACGGCGGACCTCGATGGCGCAGCCCTGGATGGCGCGGATGAGGGCTTCGGCATGACGCCAGCGAAGATCCTGGTTACCGGCGCCAGCGGCTTCATCGGTTCGCGCCTGTGCGAACTGCTCTCGCTCGAATACCGGCTGCCGTACCGCGCGATGGTCCGCGACTTCTCACGCGCCGCGCGCATCGCGCGGCTCGATGCCGAACTGGTCGCCGGCGACATGCTCGACGCCGCCAGCCTGGCCCGTGCGGTGGAAGGCTGCGACGCCGTGATCAACCTCGCCCATGGCGACGACGAGAGCGCGCAGAAGCAGACCACGCAGCTGATCGAGGCATGCACGCGCGCGGGCGTGCGCCGCATCGTCCACATCAGTTCGATGGCCGTGCACGGACCGTCGCCGACGCTGGACGTGCTGACCGAAGCCACCGCGCCGATCGAGCGCTGGAACGAGGCCTACTCCGACGCCAAGGCGGCCGCCGAAGCCGTGGTCGTGGCCGCCGGCAAGCGCGGTGCGCTGGAGACCGTGGTGATCCGCCCGACCATCGTGTACGGGCCGTACAGCTTCTTCGTCACGCCCATCGTCCATGACGCGCGGGGCGGCAAGATCAGCCTGATCGACGGCGGCCGCGGGCTGTGCAACGCGGTCTACGTGGACGATGTCTGCGAAGCGATCCTGGCGGCGATCGAGCGCGACGACGCGGTCGGCGAGGTGTTCCTGATCAACGGCGATGGCCGCCTCACCTGGGGCGAGTTCATCACCACGTTCGCCGGCATGGTCGAGGGCGAGAAGACCGTCCACGACCATGCGCTCGACGACATCGCCGCGTACTGGAAGTCGAAACAGCCCAACGCGCGCGACAGCGTCAAGGCGGCGATCCGGCTGGCGGCCTCGCCGGCGTTCCATGCCCAGTTGGGCACGATCCCCTCGCTGGGCCAGCTGATCCGCGGCGCCAAGGAAATGGTGGCCCGCCGGATCTCGCCCGAGCAGAAGCTGAAGATCAAGTCGCGACTGCGGGGCCGTGGTGCGCCTGCGCCCATCGACGACGCGCCGTCGGTGCGCATGCCGAGCGAGGGCCGCGTGGTGCGCGAGGCCTACCGCGCGTGGGTCGCCAACGACCACGCGAAGGCGCGACTGGGCTGGAAGCCGGCGCATTCGTTCGAGCTCGGCGCCCAGCGCACGGCGGAGTGGATGCGGTTCGCGCGGTTGATCTGATCGGCGCGCCCAACGCGTTGGTCCAACTCGTAGCTCGTAGGATGGGTTGAGCCGCAGGCGATACCCATCAAGCAAAATGGCGACCACGATGATGGGTATCGCCTTCGGCTCAACCCATCCTACTCACTGCGACACGAGAAGCGTCAGTCGCGCCCCGTCCAGCGGCGCACCAGCCAGACGAAGCCCTGCTGCAGCGCCATGGGCAGGAGTCCGAAGCAGAGGATGCAGAACACCACGCTGGCGACCACGACCAGGCCAAGATCGAGCGCCTGCATCAGCAAGGAACGCGTCGGCGTCGCGTGACGGCCGTACTCCGACTCGAAGGCCAGGATCGCCAGGACGGGCACAAGGCCGAAGATGGCGCCAACGGCGCCGGTGCTGATGATCGTTTGCAGAAATTGGCGTTTCTCTATGCGCATCACGACCACGCCCGTTCGTAGGATGGGTTGAGCCGCAGGCGATACCCATCAAGCACCATGTGGAGGCCACGATGATGGGTATCGCCTGCGGCTCACCCCATCCTACCTACGCGTGCCAGGTGTCTTCCAGATAGCGCGGCCGGCAGGCCAGGTAGCCGCCGACCAGCAGCACGCCGACGCAGGCGGCGAGGAAGGCCATGGGCCACGCCCAGCCGTGTGTGTGTTCGTGCAGCAGGCCGAAGGCCAGCGGCCCGGCGCAGGACAGCGTGTAGCCCACGCCCTGCATGAAGCCGGACAAGGCGGCCGAACCCTCCGGCGTGCGCGTGCGCAGGTTGATCATCGTCAGCGACAGCGGGAACGTGCTCGGGCCCAGGCCGAGCAGCGCGACCCATAGCGCGGGCGCGGCCATCGGCGCCAGCAGCAGGCCAGCGAACGCCGCCGCGTAGAACCCCGCGCAGACCACGACCACGATGAAGGGATTGCGCATGCGCACCGCGATCAGCGGCATCGTCAGCGAGGCCACCAGGCCCAGCGTGGAGAACAGCGCCACCATCGTGCCGCCCAGCGCGGGCGTACCACCGGCTTCGACCAGCAGCTTCGGCAGCCAGGTGAACATCGAATACGTCACCAGCGAGGTCATGCCGAACATCAGCGCCATGCCCCAGGCCACCGGCGAGCGCCAGGCACGACCGGTGGGACGCGGCGCGGCGAGTTCGGGCGCTTCGTCGTCGACGGTGACGGCGGCATCGTGCGCACGTGCCAGCGGCGAGGCCGCGCGGCGTTCCTGCCATAGCACCAGGCACCACGGCACGGCGGAAGCCGCGGCGAACACCGCCCACAGGCCCAGCGAGATGCGCCAGCCGGCGGCTTCCATCATCGGCACCGCGACCAGCGCGGGCAGGATGGTGCCGGCCTGCAGCACGGTGATGTACAGCGTGCTGACCGCGCCGACGCGATCGGCGAAATAGCGCTTCACCAGCGGCGGCAGCACGATGTTGCCGATGCCCATGCCCGCCAGCGCCGTCAGCGACGCGGCCATCAGCGCGGCGGTGTCGTGGGCGCCACTGCGCAACAGCAGGCCGAGCGTGGCCAGCAGCATCGCCACCAGCGCGGTGCGCTCCAGGCCGATGCGATGCGCGAGCGCCGGCGTGGCGGCGCCGAACAGCGCGAACGCTGCCGTCGGCAGCATGCCGAACACGCCGGTCGTGGTCGCACCGAAGCCGAAGGTATCGCCGAGCGTGTCCAGCAGCGGCGTCAGCGACGTGACCGCCGTGCGCAGGTTGAAGGCGGACAGCACGATGCCGAGCAGCACCAGTCCGCGACCGGACCAGCGCGGCGCGGACGCTGCGGCGTGTGTCTTCTTGGATTCCATGCCCGTCATTATCGTCGACCGCATGACAGCCATCGGCGCGCGCATGAAGACGCTGTGTCCTGCGCGCTTCCCCGCGACGGCGCGAGGGCGAAGAACAGACAAAGAAAAAGCGGGCCGAAGCCCGCTTTTCCGTATCGCATCGCGATGTCGTGCGGCTTACTCGGCCGACACGCCCTCGCCTTCTTCCACGGCCTTGATCGACAGGCGGATGCGGCCCTGCTTGTCGACTTCCAGCACCTTGACCTTGACCACGTCGCCTTCCTTCAGCGCGTCGCTGACCTTCTCGACGCGGTCGTTGGAGATCTGCGACACGTGCACCAGGCCGTCCTTGCCCGGCAGGATGGTGACGAACGCACCGAAGTCCATGATCTTGGCGACCTTGCCTTCGTAGATGCGGCCCGGCTCGACGTCGGACGTGATCTGCTCGATGCGGGCCTTGGCGGCCTGGCCGGCAGCGCCGTTCACCGACGCGATGGTGATGGTGCCGTCGTCCTGGATGTCGATCTGGGTGCCGGTTTCCTTGGTGATCGCCTGGATCACCGAACCGCCCTTGCCGATCACTTCGCGGATCTTGTCGGGGTGGATCTTGATCGTGATCAGGCGCGGCGCGAACTCGCTCAGTTCCTGGCGCGGTGCGGTCATCGCGTGGGCCATCTCGCCCAGGATGTGCAGTCGGCCGGCCTTCGCCTGCGTCAGCGCCTGCTTCATGATCTCTTCGGTGATGCCTTCGATCTTGATGTCCATCTGCAGCGCGGACACGCCGTTGGCGGTACCGGCGACCTTGAAGTCCATGTCGCCCAGGTGGTCTTCGTCACCCAGGATGTCGCTCAGCACGACGAAGTCGTTGCCTTCCTTCACCAGGCCCATCGCGATGCCCGCGACCGGCGCGGTGATCGGCACGCCGGCATCCATCAGCGCCAGCGAGCTGCCGCAGACCGAAGCCATCGAGGACGAACCGTTCGACTCGGTGATTTCCGAGACGACGCGGATGGTGTACGGGAAGGATTCCATCGTCGGCATCACGGCGAGCACGCCGCGCTTGGCGAGGCGGCCGTGGCCGATTTCGCGACGCTTCGGGCCCATCATGCGACCGGCTTCGCCCACCGAGAACGGGGGGAAGTTGTAGTGGAACAGGAAGTGGTCCTTCCACTCGCCGCCGACGGCGTCGATCACCTGGCCGTCGCGCGCGGTGCCGAGGGTGACGGCGACGATCGCCTGCGTCTCACCACGGGTGAACAGCGAGGAGCCGTGCACGCGCGGCAGCACGCTGACCTTGGAGGAGATCGGGCGGACGGTGTCCAGCGCACGACCGTCGATGCGGACCTTGGTGGCCAGCACGGAGCCGCGCATGGTCTGGTATTCCAGCTCGCCGAATTCCTTCGACAGCGCGCCGGCGGCCCAGCCTTCCGATTCCGCACGGCCGGCCAGCTGCGCCAGCACGTCCTTCTTGATCGCCGAGATGGCGTCGCGGCGCTGCAGCTTGTCGCGCACCTGGAAGGCGCCGTCGAGCTGCGTGCCCACGGCTTCCTTCAGTGCCGAGATCAGCGCTTCGTTCTTGGCCGGCGCGGACCAGTCCCAGTTCTTCGTGCCGGCTTCGACCACCAGCTCGTTGATGATGTTGATGACCTTCTGCATTTCGCGGTGGCCGAACATCACGGCGCCCAGCATCACGTCTTCCGACAGCTCGGCGGCTTCGGATTCGACCATCAGCACGGCGTTGGAGGTACCGGCGACGACGAGCTCCAGCTTGGAGTCCTTCAGCTCGCTGACGGTCGGGTTCAGCACGTACTCGCCGTTGATGTAGCCGACCTTGGCGGCACCGATCGGGCCGTTGAACGGCGCGCCGGTCAGGGCGACGGCGGCGGAGGCACCGATCAGCGCCGGGATGTCGCCGTCGATTTCCGGGTTCAGCGACATCACCGTGGCGATGACCTGCACTTCATTGCGGAATTCTTCCGGGAACAGCGGACGCAGCGGGCGATCGATCAGGCGGGAGATCAGCGTCTCCTTCTCGGTCGCGCGACCTTCGCGCTTGAAGAAGCCACCCGGGATACGGCCGCCGGCGTAGAACTTCTCCTGGTAGTCGACCGTCAGCGGGAAGAAGTCCTGGCCTTCACGGGCCGACTTCGCCGCCACGGCGGTGACCAGCAGCACGGTGTCGTCGACCTTGACGATGACGGCGCCGCCGGCCTGACGGGCGATTTCGCCGGTTTCCAGGGTGACCTGGTGCTTGCCGTACTGGAAGGTTTTGGTGATCTTTGCCACGTGGGTTCCTTGGGGATGCCTTGTTCGGTTGGACCGCGCACGACCCTTGCCGCGCGCAGGTGGCCGGGGGTAGCGGCCGGTGTTTCAGCGAGGGCGGGCCCGGTGCGGCCCGCGGTTACAACGCATTCCATTCCCTGAAATGCAAACCGCGGCGCATCTCTGCGCCGCGGTGGGGTATTGCATCAGCGACGCAGACCGAGCTTCTCGATCAGGGTCTTGTAGCGCTCGTTGTCTTTCTTCTTGAGGTAATCAAGCAGGCTGCGGCGGCGGTTGACCAGCTGCAGCAGACCACGACGGCTGTGGTGATCCTTCTTGTGGGTCTTGAAGTGGCCGCTCAGGTGCTCGATGCGGGCGGTCAGCAGGGCGACCTGCACTTCCGGGGAGCCGGTGTCGTTGGCGCCACGGGCGTTGTCGGCAATCACTTTCTGGGTATCGACGGACATGATGTTCTCTCGTTGGATGCGTGACCTGCAGGAACGCGGGCTGTCCTCCGCGCGCACCGCCTGGTTCGCCGTTTGTGAAGCAAAAGGATGGGAAACCACCGGTGAAAACCGGCGGCGTAGTGTAGCCGCCGGGGCCTTGTGAAACAAGGTTTTATTGGCTGCGGGCCGGTGCAGCCGCCGCGTGCGCGGTCCAGGTGAACAGGCGTTGCGGCGACAGCACGCCCGCCGGATCGACCGTCGCCAGCCCCAGTACGCGGCCCTCCGGGCCATGCACGGCCACAGGGCCGTCGCTGGGCGGCTGCCCGCGCAGGCGCTGGCCCTGTCCCAGCCGGCGGGCGCCCTCGGCGTCCACGTCGACCCGGGGGAAACCCACCAGGCCGGCCTCGATCGGCAGCAGGCAGGCGTCGAGCGCGGCTTCCCCGCCCTCCGCCGCCAAGGCCTGCAGGGCCTCGAGGGTGAACATGCGCGGCTGCCTGAACGGCTCCACCCAGAGCCGGCGCAGGACGCCGACGTGGGCGCCGCAGCCCAGGGTCTCGCCCAGGTCGCGAACCAGGCTGCGCACGTAGGTACCCGAGCCGCATTCCACCCGCAACGTAATGCGCCCCGGGGCCATGTCGAGGATGTCGAGGGCATGCACCTCGACCTCCCGTTCCGGCGCCTCGATCGCCTCGCCGCGGCGGGCCTTGGCGTACAGCGGCTCGCCGCCCTGCTTCAGCGCCGAGTAGATGGGTGCTCGCTGGCGGATGCGGCCCAGCAGGGGCGTCAGCGCCGCCCGTACGGTCGCCTCATCCAGCACCGGCAAGGAGCGCTCGCGCAGCGGCGCACCGTCGGCATCGTCGGTATCGGTGGTGGTTCCCAGGATGGCCACGGTGTCGTAGGCCTTGCGCGAACCCAGCAGCAGGCCGGCGATCTTGGTCGCCTCGCCGAAGCAGAGCGGCAGCAGGCCAGTGGCCAAGGGATCCAGGCTGCCGGTGTGGCCCCCTTTCTCGGCACGGAACAGGCGGCGGGCCAGCTGCAGGGCGGCGTTCGAACTCATGCCCTGCGGCTTGTCCAGCAGCAGCAGGCCATCCAGCGGGCGGAATTGGATGCGTCCTGCCATGGGTCCCAGATTACGTGGTTTGGCGGAGAGTCGCCGCATCGTAGCGTCGGGCTTGCGCGACGTGCTTGCGAAACAGGTATCAGGACGCCGGAGCGGAGAGCAGCGGAGCAAGCTCCGCTTTACGGTCTTGCCGTACCGACACTCAGGTTTCGTCGTCGGACTCGGGGAGCAGCGGGTTGTCGCGCAGCAGGGTCTCGATGCGCTCGCCGCGATCGACGGAATCATCGTAATGGAAATGCAGTTCGGGGACGTGCCGCATCTTCACCCGGCGCGCCAGCTCCATGCGCAGGCCCCAGGCGAGTTCCTTCAGGCCCTTCACCGCTTCGGCGGAACGTTCCGGCATCAGCGCGGTGACGAACACCTTGGCGTGCGCCATGTCGCGGGTGACTTCCACGTCGGACACGCTGACCGACGGCAGGCCGTGCTCACGCACGGCCTCGTGCACCAGCGTGCCCAGCTCGCGACGGAGCTGGGCGGAAACGCGGTCGGTGCGATGGAACGACTTGGTCGGCATGATCAGAGCGTGCGCTGCACTTCGATGCGCTCGAAGCACTCGATCTGGTCGCCCGGCTGGACGTCGTTGTAGGCCTTCACGCCGATGCCGCACTCGGTGCCGTTACGCACTTCGTCGACGTTCTCCTTGAAGCGGCGCAGCGATTCCAGCTCGCCTTCGAACACCACGGTGCTGGCGCGCAGCACGCGGATCGGCTTGTTCCGCTTGACCACGCCCTCGACGACCATGCAGCCCGCGACCGCGCCGAACTTGGAGCTGCGGAACACGTCGCGCACTTCGGCGATACCGATGATCTCTTCGCGGATCTCCACGCCCAACAGGCCGGAGGCCACCTGCTTCACCTGGTCGATCACGTCATAGATGATCGAGAAGTAACGCAGGTCCACGCCATTGGATTCGATGATGCGACGCGCGGAGGCATCGGCACGCACGTTGAAGCCGATGACGGTCGCCTTGGAGGTGACCGCGGAGTTGGCGTCGGACTCGGTGATGCCGCCCACGCCGGAGCTGATGATGTTGATGCGGATCGATTCGTTGGACAGCGCGGTCAGCGAATGACGCAGCGCTTCCACCGAACCCTGCACGTCGGCCTTGATGATCAGGTTCAGGCTGAGCTGGCCTTCGCCCTTGCCCAGCTGCGCCATGATGTCTTCCATGCGGCTGCCGGCGGACTGGACCAGGCGCGACTCGCGGCGCTTGGCGTCGCGCTGCTGGGCCACGTCCTTGGCCAAGCGCTCGTCGCTCACCACGACGAAGTCGTCGCCCGCCTCCGGCACGCCCGACAGGCCCAGGACCTGCACCGGGATGGAGGGGCCGGCGGAATCAGGCTGCTTGCCGGTTTCGTCGAACAGCGCGCGCACGCGGCCGTACTGGATACCGCACACCAGATAATCGCCCTTCTTCAGGGTGCCCTGCTGCACCAGCACCGTCGCGACCGGGCCGCGGCCCTTGTCCAGCGAGGATTCGATGACCACGCCGCTGGCGCGACCGTCTTCCACAGCCTTCAGTTCAAGCAGTTCGGCCTGAATGGAGATGGCGTCCAGCAGGTTGTCCACGCCCTGGCCCGTCTTGGCCGAGATTTCGACCATCTGGGTGTCGCCACCGAAGTCTTCGGCGACCACTTCCTCGGCCAGCAGCTCGTTCTTCACGCGCAGCGGGTCGGCGTCGGACTTGTCGATCTTGTTGACCGCCACGATCAGCGGCACCTTGGCCGCCTTCGCATGCTGGATGGCTTCGCGGGTCTGCGGCATGACGCCGTCGTCCGCGGCCACGACCAGCACCACGATGTCGGTCAGCTTGGCGCCACGGGCACGCATCGCGGTGAACGCGGCGTGGCCGGGGGTATCCAGGAAGCTGATGACGCCCTTCGGCGTTTCGACGTGGTACGCGCCGATGTGCTGGGTGATGCCGCCGGCTTCGCCGCTGGCGATCTTGGTACGGCGGATGTAGTCCAGCAGCGAGGTCTTGCCGTGGTCGACGTGGCCCATGATGGTGACCACCGGCGGACGCGCGACCTTCTCGCCCTGCTGCTCTTCCGAATGCGCCAGCAGTTCGTTCTCGACGTCGTTGGCGTCGGCACGCACGGCCTTGTGGCCCAGCTCTTCGGTGATCAGCGCGGCGGTATCGTGGTCGATGGTCTGGGTGATGGTGGCCATCACGCCCATCTTGAATAGCGCCTTCACCACGTCGCCGCCCTTCAGCGCGAGCTTCTGCGCCAGGTCGGCCACGGTGATGGTTTCGCCGATCGCCACTTCACGCACGATCGGGGCCGTCGGGCGCTCGAAACCGTGCGCACCGCCACCACCGCGGCTCTGCTCATGGCGGCGCGGCGGCTTGGGCTTGCCGCGCGAGGCGCCACGGCGGGCGCGATCGGCTGCGGACAGGTGCAGCTGGCCGGCGAAGCGGCTGGTGTTGTCGTCGTCCTCGACGCCGGCCACCATCGCGTGCGACCCACGGGTCTTGTGCTTGGCGGCGGCGGCATTATTGCGATCGTCGGTGCGCGGCGGATCCTTGCGCACGACCATCTTCGGCACGTGGTGCCCCGGCGTACCCGGCTTGGCCGGACGCGGCGCTTCGTCGCCATCCACGGCCACGGCACCGGCCGCCAGCGCGGCAGCCTCCGCGTCGGCCTGCGCACGCGCGGCCTCGGCTTCAGCGCGTGCAGCAGCCTCTTCCTGGCGACGGCGCTCGAGCTCTTCGGCCCGCTTGGCATCTTCGCTGGCCAAACGCTGCTGCTCGTCGAGGTTGCGCTGGCGGGATTCCTCCAGCTTGCGCAGGATCTCGGCGCGCTCCGGATCGGCCTCGTTCTGCCAGTTGGTGCTGGCGGATTCGGCGTCGGTCGGCTTCGTGTAGGTGCGCTTCTGGCGCACTTCGACGTTGACCGTGGTCTTGGAGCGACCGGCGGCGACCGTCACTTCCTGCACCTTGCGGCGGGCCAGGGTGATCTTCTTGGGCGCGGCATCATCCGCGGCGCTCTCGGTCTTGCCGTGCGAGCGCTTGAGGAAGCCGAGCAGCTTCACTTTTTCCATGCTGGTCACGACCTGGTCGGGGCCGCTGAAGCTCATGCCGGCCTCGGCCAGCTGCTCCAGCAGTTTCTCGACCGGTGTATTGACCAGTTCGGCAAGCTTGCGGATGGTGGTTTGCTGCGACATTCGGATCCTAGGTTCTGTGTTGCGCCCCTCCAACCCAGAAGGGAACGCGGATTCTAAGCCCTGCGGGTGCCAGGGCGGTGTTCATCGCCGGCTCATGCGCCGCGTTCCAGGCAGGCCCCGGTGGTGCTCACGCACCACGCTCCAGACGGGCAATTTCGTCGGCGCGGGCGGCCAGGATCAGCGCGGCGGCGCGCGCTTCGTCCAGCCCCTCGATGCCGAATTCGACCACTTCGTCGGCGGCCAGGTCGGACAGGTCCTCGCTGGTGCGGACGCCGTGCGACGCCAGGGCGAATGCGGTTTCCTCGTCCATGCCGTCCAGGGCCAGCAGGTCCTCGGCCGGGTGGTTCTCCTCCAGGCCCTCTTCCTCGGCCAGCGCCTCGTTCAGCAGCGCGTCGCGGGCACGCGAGCGCAGCTCCTCGACGATGTCCTCGTCGAAGCCTTCCACGGCCAGCAGTTCGCCGACCGGGACATAGGCGATTTCCTCGACCGTGCTGAAACCTTCGGCGACCAGGATGGCGGCGATCTCGTCGTCCACTTCCAGCTTGTCCATGAACAGCTGGCGGGCGACGGCCTGTTCGGCCTCGCTCTTGGCCTGCACCTGGTCGGCGGTCATGACGTTGAGCTGCCAGCCGGTCAGGCGGCTGGCCAGGCGCACGTTCTGGCCGCCCTTGCCGATCGCCTGCGCCAGGCGGTCTTCCGCCACGGCCAGGTCCATCGAATGCTTCTCTTCATCGACGATGATCGACTGCACTTCCGCCGGCGCCATCGCGTTGATGACGAAGGTGGCCGGATTGTCGTTCCACAGCACGATGTCCACGCGCTCGCCGTTGAGCTCGTTGCTCACGGCCTGCACGCGCGAACCGCGCATGCCGATGCAGGCGCCGATCGGATCGGTGCGGGTGTCGTGCGCGAGCACGGCGATCTTGGCGCGGTCGCCCGGATCGCGTGCGCAGGCCTTGATCTCGACCAGGCCCTGGCCCACTTCCGGCACTTCGAGCTTGAACAGCTCGATCATGAATTCGGGTGCAGCGCGGCTGATGAACAGCTGCGGGCCGCGCGGTTCGTAGCGCACGTCGAACAGGTAACCGCGGACGCGGTCGCCGGCGCGCAGCACGTCGCGCGGAATGCCCTTGTCCTTCGGGATGAAGGCCTCGGCGTTGCCGCCCAGGTCCACGTAGATGTTGCCGCGCTCGGCGCGCTTGACCACACCGGTGACCAGCTCGCCCACGCGATCCTTCCACGCATCGACCACCTGCGCGCGCTCGGCCTCGCGGACGCGCTGCACGATGACCTGCTTGGCGGCCTGCGCCGCGATGCGGCCGAAGTCCGGGTTCTCGATCTTCTCTTCGATCCAGTCGCCCACTTCGGCGCCTTCGGCTTCATCCTCGGCGTCCATCAGGCGGATCTGGCGATCCGGCGATTCCATCACCACGTCGTCGGCGACGACTTCCCAGCGACGGAACGTCTCGTAGCTGCCGTCCTTGTGGTCGATGGTGACGCGCACCTGCACGTCTTGGTCGAGGTAACGCTTCTTGGCGGCGGACGCCAACGCGGCCTCGATGGCATCGAAGATGACTTCGCGCGGCACGCCCTTCTCATTGGCCACCGCGTCCACGACCAGCAACAATTCCTTACTCATTGATCACTCCGCGCGCGGCTTGCGGGCCGCCGGTTGGTTGGGTTTCTTCTTGGCTTTCTTCGCCGGCGCGCGCTTGGCGTCGCCAGTCTTGGCGGGGGCCTTGCGGCCGCCGCCGGGTTTCTCGGGCGCCAGGCCCAAAGCCGCCCAGTCGGGAACCAAGCGACCCTTGTCGATGTTGTCGAAGGCGACTTTCAACTCGGCACCGTCGACGGTGAATACGATGTCGCCACCCTCGATGCGACTGATCACGCCCTGCAGGCGACGACGGCCATCCTGCGGCAGCTTCATGACCACCTTGGCCGACTCGCCGACGAAGCGCGCGTACTGGGCCAGGCTGAACAGCGGACGGTCCACGCCGGGCGAGGACACTTCCAGCGTGTAGTTGCCGGTGATCGGGTCTTCGACATCCAGCTGCGCGGAGACCTCGCGGCTGACCGACTCGCAATCGTCGATGTTGACGTGACGGGTGGCGCGTTCGGCTTCCTGCACGTCGATGTACAGGCGCAGCGTGGCGCCGCCGGAGGCCGGCAGGTACTCGATGCCGAGCAGCTCGAGCCCCAGCGACTCGACGGTCGGGGCCAGCAGTTCGACGATGTGGTGGGCCTTCTCGCTCACGGGGGTCTACGCCATGCAGTCGTGGATGCGGATCGGTGACGCCAGAAAACGACAAGGGGCCCGGCGGGCCCCTTGTCCGATAACGCTGGATGTCGGTGCAACGACGGGAACATGCGTCGTTGCGTGCCCGAGTTACCCGGGACATCGGTTCGGAAAACCCGATCGATGAACCGGAAAACTTGGTAGCGGGGGCAGGATTTGAACCTGCGACCTTCGGGTTATGAGCCCGACGAGCTGCCAGACTGCTCCACCCCGCAGCAGAAGCGAAATTATGATGAATACGCCGCGGCTTTGCAAGCCTTGGCGTGCACCTCAAAGAGGCATCGCGTTCATCACGCGTTGCCGGCGACACGCCGCCGGCGCAGGAAACGCCTGTTTCAGGGCCTCAGCCGGCGAATGCCAGCTTGCACCACGCCATGATCGGGTTCCAGGCGATGCCCAGGGCCAGCAGACCGAGCGCGTTCACGCCGAACACCAGCGGCACGACGCGATCGGCACGCGGCGGCGGCACTTCGCCCACCGGCTCGTCGAAGTACATCACCTTGATGACGCGCAGGTAGTAGAACGCGCCGATCACCGCGCACAGCACGCCCACGATGGACAGCCACAGGAAGCCGCCGTTCACCGCGGCACCCAGCACCACCAGCTTCGCCCAGAAGCCCAGGAACGGCGGGATGCCGGCCAGCGAGGCCATCACGCACAGCACGAGTCCGGCCTGCCAGGGGCTGCGGGCGTTCAGGCCCTTGAAGTCGTCTATCTTGTCGGCCTCGAAACCCTGGCGCGACAGCACGATGATGGCGCCGAACGCGGCCGCGGACATGATCGCGTAGCTGATCGCATAGAACAGCGCGGCCGAGTAGCCCACTTCACCGCCGCCGGCGAAGCCGACCAGCAGGAAGCCCACGTGCGACACCGTGGAGTACGCCAGCATGCGCTTGAGGTTGGTTTGCGCGATCGCGATGACGTTACCGATCACCAGCGAGGCGGCGGCCAGGCCGGCCAGCAGCCACTGCCACTGCGCCGCGGCCGGGCCCACACCATCCTGCAGCAGGCGGAACGCCATGCCGAAGGCCGCCAGTTTGGGCGCCGCGCTGATGAACAGCGTTACCGGCGTGGGTGCGCCCTGGTAGACGTCGGGCAACCACATATGGAACGGCGCCGCGCCCAGCTTGAACGCCACGCCCGCCACCATGAACACCACGCCGGTCAGCAGCAACAGCCGCTGGTCGCCGCCACCGGCAAGCGCGTCGCCCGTGGCCTGGAAGATCGCCGGCAGGTGCAGCGAACCGGTCGCGCCATACACCAGCGACATGCCGTACAGCAGCAGGCCTGACGCGAGCGATCCGAGCACGATGTACTTCATCGCCGCTTCGGTCGAGAGCCCATCGTCGCGGTTCAGCGCGACCAACGCATAGGAACAGAGCGCCAACAGCTCCAGGCCCAGGTACATCATCACCAGGCTGCCGGCGGACACCATCATCATCATGCCGGCCGTCGCGAACATCACCAGCACCGGCGCCTCGCCCGGATACAGGTTGCGCTCGCGCAGGTACGGCCAGCCGTAGACCAGCGACAGCGCGCTGACCGCGACGATCACGACCTTGCTGACGTCGGCCAGGGTGTCGCGCACGAACATGCCGCTGAACACGCTGCCCTGCCCGCCCACGCCGGTGGCCAGCATCCAGACCACCGCGGCCATGATGATCAGCGCCAGCGCATGGGTGATCACCCGGCGGGAAGTGTCCAGGAACAGGTCCAACATCAGCAGCGCGAACGCGCCCGCGATGAGGGTCAACTCGGGCAGCAGCGGCTGCAGGTCGGCGGCGGAGATGGGCATCGGCGTCGTCATGGTTCGTCCTTACAGCTTGCTGTTGGCGAGCTGCATCGCCAGTTGCGCGATCGACGGCTCCATCAGGTCGGTCAGCGGCTTGGGATACACGCCCAGCGCCAGCACACACGCTGCGAAGCCGCCCAGTACCAGCGCCTCGCGCAGGGAGATGTCCTTCAGTTCCGCCACGTGCGCGTTCGCCACGTCGCCCAGGATCACGCGCTTCACCAGCCACAGGGTGTAGGCGGCGCCGATCACCAGGGTGGCGGCGGCGAAGAACGCGATCAGCGGGTGCTGCTGGAACGCGGCCAGGATCACCATGAACTCACCGACGAAACCGCTGGTACCCGGCAGGCCGGAGTTGGCCATGCCGAACAGGATGAAGAACGCGCCGAACCACGGCATCGTGTTGATGACGCCGCCGTAGTCCTTGATCATGCGGGTATGCATGCGGTCGTACAGGACGCCGACGCAGGTGAACATCGCGCCCGAGATGAAGCCGTGGCTGATCATCTGCACCATCGCGCCCTGCAGGCCGAGGCGGGCACCGTCGAGATTGCCGTAATCGCGCACCAGGGTGAAGGCGACGAAGATGCCCAAGGTGACGAAACCCATGTGCGAGACCGACGAATAAGCGATCAGCTTCTTCATGTCGTCCTGCACCAGCGCCACCAGGCCCACGTAGACCACGGCGATCAGCGACAGCACGATGACGAAGGTCGACCACTCATGGCCGGCATCCGGGACGATCGGCAGGCTGAAGCGCAGCAGGCCGTAGCCGCCGATCTTCAACGCGATCGCCGCCAGGATCACCGAACCGGCGGTAGGCGCTTCGACGTGCGCATCCGGCAACCAGGTGTGCACCGGAAACATCGGGATCTTCACCGCGAACGCGATCAGGAAGGCGAAGAACAACCAGGTCTGCTCTTTCGCGGTCAGCGGCATCGCGTACAGGTCGGCCAGCTGGAAGCTGCCGCCCTTGATGTACAGGTACACTAGGCCGACCAGCATCAGCACCGAGCCGAGGAACGTGTACAGGAAGAACTTCAGCGAGGCATAGATGCGGCGCGGACCGCCCCAGACGCCGATGATCAGGAACATCGGGATCAGCATCGCCTCGAAGAACACGTAGAACAGCACCGCATCGCTGGCGGCGAAGATGCCGTTCGTGAGGCCCTCCAGGATCAGGAACGCGGCCACGTACTGAGCCACGCGCTTGTTCACCGAGCCCCAGGCACCGGCCAGGGTCAGCACCGTGATCAGCGTATTGAGCAGCAGCAGGGCCACGGCGATGCCGTCGGCGCCGAGGTTGTAGTGGATGTCGAAGCTCGGGATCCACGCGTGGCTCTCGACGAACTGCATGCCCGGGTTGACGTAATCGAACCCGCTCAGCAGACCCAGGCTGAACACGAAGGTCAGCACCGCGACGGCCAGGCTCAGCCAACGGGCTGCGCCTGCGCGGGCATTGCCGAGCGCGAGCACCAGCGCGCCACCCAGGATGGGCAGCCAGATCAGAACACTAAGCAGGGGCCAGTTCGACACGTTGTGGTATCCGTTGAGTTCTTCGCCAGGACGTTCCGTTGAATACGGTTACGTCAGGTCGTTACTGCCAAAACTTGATGACCGCGCCCAGCAGCAGGATCAGGCCGATGATCATCGCGAACGCGTAGTGGTACAGGTAGCCGGACTGGGTCTTGCGCAACAGCTGCGCGCCCAGGTCGACCAGCTTCGCCGTGCCGTTGACCGCCGCACCGTCGATGACATGGCTGTCGATCGCGCGCGACACCTGGCCCAGCTTCACGCCACCGCCGGCGAATCCGTTGATCCACAGGTGGTCGGCCCAGTACTTCTTGTCCAGGATGTTGGTCAGGAAGGCGCCCACCGCACTGCGGCGGATCTTGCCCGGCAGTTCCGGCTTGAACAGGTACAGGAAGGTCGCCAGTAGGAAGCCACCCAATGCCAGCCAGAACGGCGGCATCTGCATGCCGTGGACCGCGTAGCCCACCGGGCCATGCCAGAACTCGCCCTTCAATGCGGCGACCGTGTCCGAGCTGGGGGTGATGAAGTCGATCGCGCCCAGGAAGAAGGGCGTCACTTCATGATGGCCCGTCCAGTCGGTGCCGAACAGCATCGGCCCGATGGTGAAGAAGCCGACCAGGATCGAGGGGATCGCCAGCAGCACCAGCGGCAACGTGACCACCCACGGCGACTCGTGCGGCTCATGCGCGCCATGGTGCCCGTGGTCGTCGTGACCATGCTCATCGTGCGCGTGGTCGTCGTGCGCGTCATGCCCGTGGGCATGGTCGTCTTGCGCGTCGCGGAAGCGTTCCTTGCCGTGGAAGGTCAGGTACAGCAGGCGGAAGCTGTAGAAACTGGTGACGAACACGCCCAGCAGCACCGCCCAATAGCCGTAGTTCGCGATCCAGACGCTTGGGCCCTGGATTTCCTGCGGTGCCATCATGCCCAGTTCCGACAGTTTGCCGCCGAACTCATGCGCCATGTGCTGGTGGCTCTTCGCAGCCTCGATGATGGTGTCCTTGGAGTAGAACCCCGAGAAGAACGGCGTACCGACCAGCGCCAGCGTACCGATCAGGCTGGTGATCCAGGTGATCGGCATGTACTTGCGCAGGCCGCCCATCTTCCGCATGTCCTGCTCATGGTGCATGCCGATGATCACCGAGCCGGCCGCCAGGAACAGCAGCGCCTTGAAGAAGGCGTGCGTCATCAGATGGAACACGGCCGCCGAGTAGGCCGACACGCCCAGCGCCACCGTCATATAGCCCAGCTGCGACAGCGTGGAGTAGGCCACCACGCGCTTGATGTCGTTCTGCACGATGCCGATCAGGCCGGTGAACAGAGCGGTCGTCGCACCGATGAACAGCACGAAGTCGAGCGCGGTCTGCGACAGCTCGAACAGCGGCGACATGCGCGCCACCATGAAGATGCCCGCGGTCACCATCGTCGCGGCATGGATCAGCGCCGAGATCGGGGTGGGGCCTTCCATCGAATCCGGCAGCCAGACATGCAGCGGCACCTGCGCCGACTTGCCCATGGCCCCGATGAACAGGCAGATGCAGGTCAGCGTGGCCATCGACCAGACCACGGGCTGGTCGAGCACCTGCGTGGTGTGGCCGAACAGCGTGATCGCACCGGACCACACTGGCGCCACCTTACCGGCCAGCATCGGCGCGTTGGCGAACACCGTGGCGTAGTCGAGCGTGCCGAACATCAGCAGCACGCAGCCGATGCCCAGCAGGAAGCCGAAGTCGCCGACGCGGTTGACCAGGAAGGCCTTCATGTTGGCGAAGATTGCCGTCGGGCGCTTGAACCAGAAGCCGATCAGCAGATAGGACACCAGGCCCACGGCTTCCCAGCCGAAGAACAGCTGCAGGAAGTTGTTGCTCATCACCAGCATCAGCATGCTGAAGGTGAACAGCGAGATGTAACTGAAGAACCGCTGGTAGCCCGGATCCTCGGCCATGTAGCCGATGGTGTAGACGTGGACCAGCAGCGACACAAAGGTCACCACGACCATCATCATCGCGGTCAGCTTGTCGATCATGAAGCCGACGTGGCCGGTGTAGTTGCCGACCTCGAAGAACGTGTACAGGTTCTCGTTGAACGGCGACGCGCCCTGAGCCACCAGCTGGTACAGCACCCAGCAGGACAGCGCGCAGCTGACCGCCACGCCCAGGATGGTGGCCGTGTGCGCGCCTGCGCGACCGACCAACCGGCCGAACAGGCCGGCGATGATCGAGCCCAGCAGCGGCGCCAGCACGATCGCCAGCAGCACGTTCTTGGAGAGGAGGACTTCCATACCGGTCATCGGTGCATCAGCCTTTGAGCGTATCGACTTCGGCCACGTTGATCGTGCGCCGCGTGCGGAACAGGGTGACCAGGATCGCCAGGCCGATCGCGGCCTCGGCTGCGGCCACGGTGAGGATGAAGAACACGAAGATCTGCCCGGCGGCGTCGCCCAGCTCGCGCGAGAACGCGACGAAATTGATGTTGACCGACAGCAGCATCAGTTCGATCGACATCAACAGGACGATGACGTTCTTCCGGTTGAGGAAGATGCCGGCCTGGCTGATGCAGAACAGCACCGCGCCGAGCGCCAGCAGGTGGCCTACGGAAATCATGCCTTGCCCTCCCCTTCCACCGGCGCGCTGGCCGGCACTTCGCGTACCGGCTTATCGGCCGGCATCGACACCATGCGGATACGGTCGCTGGCCTTCACCCGAGACTGTTCGGCCGGGTCCTGGGTCTTGGTGCCGGTGCGCTTGCGCAGCGTCAGCATCACCGCGGCCACGACGGCGACGGTCAGGATGACGGCGGCGAACTCGAACGGCAGCAGGAATTCGGTGAACAGCGTGCGCGCCAGCCAGGCGGTATTGGAGACGTCGGCCGCCGCGGATGCGGCGTTGTCCGGGAACGGCGTGGCGGTGCGCGCCTTGATGCCGATCAGCACCAGCATCTGGCCCAGCATCACCACGGCCACCAGCAGGCCGATCGGCAGGAACTTCACCCAGCCCTCGCGGATCTTCACGATGTCGATGTCGAGCATCATCACCACGAACAGGAACAGCACCATCACCGCGCCCACGTAGACGAGGATCAGGGCGACGCCCAGGAACTCGGCGCCCACCAGCAGCCAGGTACAGGCCACCGAGAAGAACGTCAGGATGAGGCACAGCACGGCATGCACCGGGTTGCGCACGCTGATCACCGCGCCGGCGGCGATAACCGCGACGGAGGCGAAAGCGTAGAAACTGATCAGGACCCAATCCATGCTTCGGACCTCAACGGAAGGCGGCGTCGGCGGCGCGGCGCTCGGCGATCTCGGCTTCCAGCCGGTCTCCGATCGCCAGCAGCTGCGGCTTGGTGACGATGTTCTGCCCGCGCTTGTCGAAGTGGTACTCCAGCACGTGCGTTTCCACGATCGAGTCCACCGGGCAGCTCTCTTCGCAGAAGCCGCAGTAGATGCACTTGAACAGGTCGATGTCGTAGCGCGTGGTGCGGCGGGTGCCGTCCTCGCGCGGGGCCGAGTCGATGGTGATCGCCAACGCGGGGCACACGGCCTCGCACAGCTTGCACGCGATGCAGCGCTCCTCGCCGTTCGGGTAGCGGCGCAGCGCATGCAGGCCGCGGAAGCGCGGCGACTGCGGGAACTTCTCCATCGGGTACATCAGCGTGTACTTCGGCTTGAAGGTGTACTTCAGCGTCAGCCACAGGCCCTGGAGCAGCTCCAGCAGCATCAGGCTCTTGAAGTAGTGCACAACCTTGCTCATGTCTTACACACCCTTCTCGAACACGCCGAAGAACACCAGCAACGCCGTCACCGCGATCCAGAAGATCGTGAGCGGAATGAACACCTTCCAGCCCAGGCGCATGATCTGGTCGTAGCGGTAACGCGGGAAGCTGGCGCGGAACCAGATGTACGCGCTGGCGAAGAACAGGACCTTCAGTAGCAGCCACGGCCAGCCGCCGGTCCAGATCCAGTTGATCCAGGGCGACACGTCGGCGGTGATCCAGCCCTGCAGCGGGCTCAGCCAGCCGCCCAGGAAGAACAGCGCGACCAGGAAGCTGACCAGGATCATGTTGGCGTATTCGGCCAGGAAGAACAGCGCGAACGCCGCACCCGAATACTCCACCATGTGGCCGGCCACGATCTCCGATTCGCCTTCCACCACGTCGAACGGCGAGCGGTTGGTCTCGGCGACGCCGGACACCCAGTAGACGATGAAGAGCGGGAACAGCGGCAGCCAGAACCACTCGAAGAAACCGGCGTCGCCGGCCTGCGCCATCACGATGTCGGTCAGGTTCAGGCTGCCGGCGGCGATCAGCACGCCCACCAGCGCGAAGCCCATCGCGATCTCGTAGCTGACGACCTGCGCGGCCGAGCGCATCGCGCCGAGGAACGCGTACTTCGAATTCGACGCCCAGCCAGCGATGATGATGCCGTACACGCCCAGCGAGGTCATCGCGAGCAGGTACAGCAGGCCGGCATTCGCGTTGGACAGCACCAACTGGTAGTCGAACGGCACCACCGCCCACGCGGCGAATGCAGGCGCCAGCACGATCAGCGGCGCGATCACGTACATCGCCTTCTGCGCGCTGCTGGGCTGGATGATTTCCTTGAACAGCAGTTTGAAGACGTCGGCGAAGGCCTGGAAAATGCCCATGCCCACGTACATTGGCCCGTGGCGCACGTGCATCCAGCCGATCAGCTTGCGCTCCCACACCACGTAGAACGCGACCGAGATGATCACCGGCATGGCGATCACCAGGATCTTCAGCACGATCCACAACACCATGCCGATGTCGCCCAGCCCGAAAAACCACTCGCGCAGCGGGCCGACGGCGTTGATCAACAGTTCGTTCATGCGCTCACCACCGTCACGCGTCCGGCACCCAACGGGGCCGTGGCGCCGTAGCCACTTTCGATCCACGCCGCGCCTGCGGCGACGCGGGCGTCCACCACCACCGGCAGCGCCGCGGTGCCGATGCCGTTGCCGACCTTGGCGACCTGGCCATTCGCCACGCCGGCAGCCTGTGCATCGACCGGGTTGAGGACGATGCGGGCGCCGGTGTTCAGCGGGTGCGCTTGCAGGGCTTCCGCACGACGGACCGTGCCGTCGGTACGGTAGATCGCGGCGCTGACCGCCAACTCCAGCCCCTGGCCCTGCGTGGCAGGCGCCGCGGAGGTGACCACGGACACGGCCTTGGGATGAGCCACGGCGTCGCGCATGCCCGCCGCATCGGCGAACTCGAAGCCGCCCAGCTGCAGTTCACCGCCCAGGGCACGCAGCACCTTCCAGCCTTCGCGTGCTTCGCCCGGCAGCTTGCCGGCGGCCTGCGTGTACTGGTCCTTGCCATCGAGATTGGTCAGCGTCGCCTCTATTTCGGGCAGCGCGCCGATCGGCAGGATCACGTCGGCCACGTCGCGCGTGGACTTGCAGGCGAAGTGGCTGAACGCCACGACCTTCGCCGAGACCAGCGCCTTGGTGGCGGCCGGCGTGTCGGCGAAATCCAGGCCCGGCTCGATGCCGTAGATGACGTAGGCGTTGCGCGGCGCGGCGAACATGCCCGCCACGTCGCGGCCGCTCGGCAGCACGCCCTGGCGCGCCAGGCCGACGGCATTGGCGCCCTGCGGGATGCGGCACAGCGAAGCGCCGGTCGCGGCGGCGAACTCGCCGGCAGCCGCACGCAGCGCGGCGGCCTGCGGGTGGTTCTCGGCGATGCCGCCGACGATCACGACCGCACGGTTGCCGGCCTTGGCGACGTCGCGCAGTGAGGCGGCGTTGAGCGCACCACCCAACTGCGACGGCGCCACGATGTGCTTGCCGGCGATGCTGAAGGCGAAATCGAAGTCGACCGGATTGACCGCGTGCACCTTGGCGCCCTTGCGGACGGCCTTGCGGATGCGCTGGTGCAGCAGCGGCAATTCGTGACGGATGTTGGTACCGAACAGCACGATGACATCGGCCTGTTCGATCTCCGCCAGCGGCAGCGCGAACGGCTGGGCGACCGCGCCATCGGAGAAGTCGCGGTTGTTGATGCGGTGGTCCAGATTGCCGGTACCGAGGCCGTCGGCGAGCTTCGCGAGCAGGCCGCCCTCCTCGTTCGACACCGCCGGATGCACCAGCACGCCAAGGCTGTCGCCGCGGTTCGCACGCAGGATCTCGCCGGCCGCCGAGAGGCCTTCGGCCCATGACACTTCGCGCCACTCACCGTTGACCTTCTGCAGCGGCTTCACCGCGCGGTCATCGGCATACAGGCCCTGGTGCGAATAGCGGTCGCGGTCGGACAGCCAGCACTCGTTGACGGCTTCGTTCTCGCGCGGGACGGTGCGCAGCACCTGGCCACGGCGCGAGTGATAGAACACGTTGGAACCCATCGCATCGTGGAAGCCGACGGATTCGCGTGCGATCAGTTCCCACGGACGGGCGCGGAACTGGAACACCTTGTTGGTCAGCGCGCCCACCGGGCACACGTCGATGACGTTGCCGGAGATTTCGGTAGTCAGCGGCTTGCCGTCGTAGGTACCGATCTGCAGGTTCTCGCCACGGTACATGCCGCCCAGCTCGTACGTGCCGGCGACGTCCGCGGTGAAACGCACGCAGCGCGTGCACTGGATGCAGCGGGTCATCTCGGTGGCGACCAGCGGACCGATGTCCTCGTCCGGCACCACGCGCTTGCGTTCCTGGAAGCGGCTGACCGAGCGGCCATAGCCCAGCGAGAGATCCTGCAGTTCGCATTCGCCGCCCTGATCGCAGATCGGGCAATCCAGCGGATGGTTGATCAGCAGGAATTCCATCACGTTGCGCTGCGACTTCAACGCCTTGTCGCTGCGCGTGGCGATCTTCATGCCGTCCATCACCGGCGTGGCGCAGGCCGGCGCGGGCTTCGGCATCTTCTCCACTTCGACCAGGCACATGCGGCAGTTGGCGGCGATCGGCAGCTTCTCGTGGTAGCAGAAGCGCGGGATCGGAATGCCGGCCTTGTCGGCGGCCTGGATGATCATCGAACCCTTGGGCGCGGCCAGCTCCTGTCCGTCGATGAAGACGGTGACGTGGTCCGGCGGCAGGTTGGGATTCACGGGCTGCGCACTCACGCGGCCACCTCCAGGTTGGAACGGACCACCGTGCCGTCGCGCTCGTCATCGACGAGGAAACGCTTGTTGACGATCGCGTATTCGAATTCGTGCCAGAAGTGGCGCAGCATGCCCTGCACCGGCCACGCCGCGGCTTCGCCGAACGCGCAGATGGTGTGGCCCTCGATCTGGCCCGCCGCCGCGCGCAGCGTCTGCAGGTCTTCGATCGTGGCCTTGTGCTCGGCCACGCGGGTCAGCATGCGGTACATCCAGCCGGTGCCTTCGCGGCACGGCGTGCACTGGCCGCAGCTTTCCTTGTAATAGAAGCGCGCGATGCGCTGGCACGCACGCACCATGCAGGTGGTGTCGTCCATCACCACGACGGCACCGGACCCCAGGCCGGAACCGGCCTTCTGGATGCTGTCGTAGTCCATCGTCAGGCCCATCATCACCTCGCCCGGCAGCACCGGCATCGAGGAGCCACCCGGGATCACCGCCTTGAGCTTGCGGCCCTCGCGCATGCCGCCGCAGAGGTCCAGCAGGTCGGCGAACGAGGTGCCCAGGCGGATCTCATGGTTGCCCGGCTTCGCGACGTGGCCGGAGACCGAGAAGATCTTGCAGCCGCCGTTGTTGGGCTTGCCGAGGTTCATGAACCACTCGGCGCCGTTGCGCACGATGGCGGGCACCGAGGCGTAGGTCTCGGTGTTGTTGATCGTGGTCGGCTTGCCGTACAGGCCGAAATTGGCCGGGAACGGCGGCTTGAAGCGCGGCTGGCCCTTCTTGCCTTCCAGCGACTCCATCAGCGCGGTTTCTTCGCCGCAGATGTAGGCGCCCGCGCCGAGCGCGTTGTACAGGTCGATGTCCACGCCGGAGCCAAGGATGTTCTTGCCCAGCCAGCCATGCTTGTAGGCTTCGGCGGTGGCTTCTTCCAGGTGTTCGAAGGGCTCGTGGTGGAACTCGCCACGCAGATAGTTGTAGCCCACGGTGGAACCGGTGGCGTAGCAGGCGATCGCCATGCCCTCGATCACCGCATGCGGGTTGTAGCGCAGGATGTCGCGGTCCTTGGCGGTGCCCGGCTCGGATTCGTCCGAATTGCAGAGGATGTACTTCTGCATGTCGCCCTTGGGCATGAAGCTCCACTTCAGGCCGGTCGGGAAGCCCGCGCCGCCGCGACCGCGCAGGCCGGACTGCTTGACCATCTCGACGACGTCGGCCGGCGGGATCTTCTCTTCGATGATCTTGCGCAGCGCGGCGTAACCACCGGTCTTGAGGTAGTTCTCGTAGGACCAGGGCTTGTCGAAGTGCAGCGTGGTGTAGACGGCCTGGTGCTCCTTGGGAGCGGGGCCGACCGGGCCGTAGCCTTCCGAATAGTGTGAATGGCCTGCCATGCGCTTACTCCAGCCCGTCCAGCAGCTCGTCGACCTTCGCCGGCGTGAGATTCTCGTGGTAGTGGCCGTTGATCACGACCACCGGCGCGCCGCAGCACGCGGCCACGCACTCTTCTTCGCGCTTCAGGTACACGCGGCCGTCGGCGGTGGATTCGCCGAGCTTGCAGCCCAGCTTCTTCTCGGCGTGCGCGACCAGGTCCTGGGCGCCATTGAGCCAGCAGCTGATGTTGGTGCAGAAGGCGACGTTGTTGCGGCCGACCTTCTCGGTCTCGAACATCGAGTAGAAGCTGGCGACCTCGTAGGCCCACACCGGCGGCAGGTCCAGGTACTTGGCGACCGCGGCGATCAGCTCGTCGGTCAGCCAGCCGTCGTTCTGCTCCTGCGCGGCATGCAGGCCCTGCAGCACCGCGGAACGCTTGCGGTCCGGCGGGAACTTGGTCAGCCAATGATCGATGTGCGCGCGCGTCTTGTCGCTCAACGCCACCAGCGGATCGACGTTCTGCGCCGCCTCGAAATTACCCGTGGCCCTCATCGGTCCACCTCACCAAATACCAAGTCATAAGTACCGATCATCGCGACGACGTCGGGGAGCATGTGGCCGCGCACGATCTCGTCCATCGAGGACAGGTGCGCGAAGCCCGGCGCGCGCAACTTCACGCGGAAGGGCTTGTTGGCGCCGTCGGACACCAGGTAGCAGCCGAATTCGCCCTTCGGCGCTTCGACCGCGGCATAGGTCTCGCCGGCCGGCACGCAATAGCCTTCGCTGAAAAGCTTGAAGTGGTGGATCAGCGCTTCCATGTCGTCCTTCATCTCCTCGCGGGAGGGCGGAGCGACCTTGAAGTTCTGCACCATGACCGGGCCGGGGTTGGCCTTCAGCCACTTCACGCACTGCTGGATGATGCGGTTGGACTGGCGCATCTCGGCGACGCGGACCAGGTAACGGTCGTAGCAGTCGCCATTGACGCCGACGGGGATGTCGAAATCGACGACGTCGTACTTCGCGTACGGCTGCTTCTTGCGCAGGTCCCACGCGATGCCCGAGCCGCGCAGCATGGCGCCGGTCATGCCGAGGGCGCGCGCCTGCTCCGGCGACACGACGCCGATGCCGACGGTGCGCTGCTTCCAGATGCGGTTGTCGGTCAGCAGCGTCTCGTATTCGTCGACGCGCTTGGGAAACTCATTGGTGAAGTCTTCCAGGAAGTCCAGCAGCGAGCCTTCGCGCGCCTGGTTGAACTGCTTCAGCGCCTTGCCCTTGCGCCAGGGCGATTCCTTGTACTTCGGCATGCGGTCCGGGAGGTCGCGGTAGACGCCGCCGGGACGGTAGTACGCCGCGTGCATGCGCGCGCCGCTGACCGCTTCGTAGCAGTCCATCAGCTCTTCGCGCTCGCGGAAGGCGTACAGCATGACCGCCATCGCGCCGAGGTCGAGCGCGTTGGAGCCGATCCACATCAGGTGATTCAGGATGCGGGTGATCTCGTCGTACATCGTGCGGATGTACTGCGCACGCTCCGGCGCCTCGATGCCCATCAGGGTCTCGATGGCGCGCACGTAGGCGTGCTCGTTGCACATCATCGACACGTAGTCCAGGCGATCCATGTAACCGATCGACTGGTTGAACGGCTTGGACTCGGCCAGCTTCTCGGTGCCCCGATGCAGCAGGCCCACGTGGGGATCGGCGCGGACGATGGTCTCGCCGTCCATCTCCAGGATCAGGCGCAGCACGCCGTGCGCAGCCGGATGCTGCGGGCCGAAGTTCAGCGTGTAGTTGCGGATCTCCTGCTTGGCTTCGGCAGGATTGCTCGCGAACGCGATGCCGGATTGCGGATTGCTCATGCCTTGCCCTCGCGCGCGGCGGCTTCGCCGGCGGCGGTCTGGTAGCGCGCGTCGTCGCGGATCACGCGCGGCACGCCGACGCGCGGCTCGACCGAGGTGACCGGTTCGTAGACCACGCGCTTCTTCTCTTCGTCGTAGCGGACTTCGACATTGCCGATCAGCGGGAAGTCCTTGCGGAACGGATGGCCGACGAACCCGTAGTCCGTCAGGATGCGGCGCAGGTCCGGATGGCCTTCGAAGATGATGCCGTACAGGTCGAACGCTTCGCGCTCGAACCAGTTCAGGCCCGGCCACACATCGCTCACCGAGGCCACCACCGGCAGGCCGTCGTCGGGCGCGAAGCAGCGCACGCGCAGGCGACGGTTGTGCTGGTACGACAGCAGGTGCAGGACCACGGCAAAGCGGTTCGGCCGAGCGGCGTCACGCGGACGCTGCTCCCAGCTGAAACGGCCGGGACCGAAGCCTTCGACGCCGCGGCTGAAGCCTTCGGACGACACGTCGGCCGTATCCCACTCGGCGTCGCCGTAGCCCAGGTAGTCCACGCCGCTGACGTCGACGGCCTGCTCGAAGCCGAACTCGTCGCGCAGCGCGAGCGCCACCGCATGCCAGGACGCGGACGGCACTTTCAGGGTGACTTCGCCGCGCGGCTCGGCGACGCTGACCGTCGCGTCGGCGAAACGCGCGCGCAACTGGTCGGTGAAGTTTGCAGCTTGCTCAGCCATGGGGCGTGGCGTGCTCTAGAAAGGGAACGGGGGAGAGGCGGATCAGCGCGCGATGGTCTGCGTGCGCCAGATCTTCTTCTGCAACTGCAGGATGCCGTACACCAGCGCTTCGGCCGTCGGCGGGCAACCGGGCACGTACACGTCCACCGGCACGATGCGGTCGCAACCGCGCACCACCGAGTACGAGTAGTGATAGTAGCCACCGCCGTTGGCGCAGCTGCCCATCGAGATCACCCACTTCGGGTCGGGCATCTGGTCGTAGACCTTGCGCAGCGCCGGGGCCATCTTGTTGACCAGCGTGCCCGCCACGATCATCACGTCGGACTGGCGCGGCGACGGGCGGAACACCACGCCGTAGCGGTCCAGGTCCAGGCGCGAGGTACCGGCATGCATCATCTCGACCGCGCAGCAGGCCAGGCCGAACGTCATCGGCCACATCGAGCCGGTGCGCGCCCAGTTCATCAGCGCATCGACGCTGGTGGTGACGTAGCCCTTTTCCAGCAGCGGGTTGTCGCCCTCGGGGCGCAGGATGTCGTCCACCCGCCCTTCCGGGATCGGGTTATTCATCAGACGGTCGACGGTCTGGATCACTCCCATTCGAGCGCTCCCTTCTTCCAAACGTAAATGAAGCCGAGGAACAGCATGCCCACGAACAGGCCCATCGTGACCAGCGCACGCGGACCCAGTTCCTGGAACACCAGCGTCCACGGAACAATGAAGATGATTTCCAGATCGAAGACGATGAACTGGATGGCGATCAGGTAGTAGCGCACGTCGAACTTCATGCGCGCGTCTTCGAACGCCTCGAAGCCGCATTCGTACGGGGACAGCTTCTGCATGTCCGGCCGGCGGGGGCCGAGGAAGCGTCCGGCCACCATCAGCGCGATGCCGATGCCGGTGGCGACGATCAGGAACAACAGGGTGGGCAGGTAATTGGCCAGCACTCGCTTGTCTCTTCTTGTCCTTTCCGCCCGACCGCATGCGACTGCGTCCGGACCTGAACGGGGCTCGCGCCTTCGGCCGGGGCCCGGCGTTCGCCGTGGCCCTGGCCAGCGGCGCAGGGGCATCGGGACTTCCGTACGGCCCGGAGCCCGACGGCACATCCACCTCGGCATGCCGACGCGTACTGCGTCGACCCGCCTTCCGCGGGCTCCCTTCCGCAACACGTACCGGGCGCCCGATGAATCGGCGAGATTGTAACGGTTGGTGAACTTGGTAGTAAACGATTACCGGCGTGTATCCCCATGCGCAGGCCAACAAAAAACCCGCCTCGCGGCGGGTTTTTCATCAGTTCCGCACGGTGGCGGTCCTGTTTGCTGCTGGTGCCCAAGAGGGGACTCGAACCCCTACGACTTTCGTCGCTACCACCTCAAGGTAGTGCGTCTACCAATTCCGCCACCTGGGCTTTGAAACTTGCGCAGCTGCGCGCCGCGCCATTGTAGCCGGGCTCAGCCGCCCTGCGGCGGCGTCACCGGCGCCTGCTGCTCGCCGGCGGCCGGCGCGGGCGCGGCTTCCTGCTGCGGAGCGGCGGGCACGGTACCGGCGGGCGCCGGCGCCTGGATCGGGGTGCTCGGCACGGTCGACGGCTTGGGCAGTTCGCCCGCCGGGACGTCCGACGTGGCGGCCGGCAGCTGCGACATCACGCCCAGGTTCTGCTGGGTGGTCGGGCGCGCACTGTGGGTCGCGTACCAGGCCATGAACAGGCTGATGCCGAAGAACGCCACGGCCAGCCACTTGGTGCTCTTGGACAGGAAATTGGACGCGCCGCGCGCACCGAACACCGTGCCCGACGCACCGGCGCCGAAGCCGGAACCGGCCTGCGCGCCCGAGCCGCGCTGCATCAGCACCAGCGCGATGATCGCGATGGCCACCAGCACGTACACCACATTAAGGATCAACATCCACATCGGATTCAGTCTCAACCGGTTGAGTCGCCAGGCCCCCATGGGCCGGCGTTGCCGGGGTCACCCCCGGCCGGCCGCCGCTTGCGCGATGGCCAGGAAATCCCGGGCGACCAGGGAAGCGCCGCCCACCAGCCCTCCATCGACATCGGGCTGCGCAAACAGTTCCGCGGCGTTGTCGGGCTTCACGCTACCTCCGTACAGGAGGGTCAGTGAATCGGCGATTCTAGCATCGCGCGCGGCCACTTCGCCACGGATGAACGCGTGGACCGCCTGCGCCTGGGCCGGCGTCGCGGTCAGGCCGGTCCCGATCGCCCAGACCGGCTCGTAGGAAATCACTGCGTCGGCGAACGCCTGCGGGCCGGCCAGGTCGAACACGGCTTCCAGCTGCTTCAGGATGCGGAACTCGGTCTGGCCATCCTTGCGCTGCTGTTCGGTCTCGCCCACGCAGAGCACCGGGATCAGACCGGCGTTCTTCGCGGCCACGAACTTGCGGGCCACGAACTCGCTGCTCTCGTCGTGGTACTGGCGGCGCTCGGAATGGCCGACCAGGCCGTAACGCGCGCCCACGTCGACCAGCATGGAGGCCGACACTTCACCGGTGTAGGCACCCTTTTCGTTGCTGCTGACGTCCTGCGCACCGAACGCGACGCCGCGGTCGCCATAGTCTTCGATCAGCTCGCCCAGGTAAGGCAGCGGCGGCAGGACCAGCAGGTCCACGCCGTCCAGCGGGAGGCCGGCGACCAGCTCGTCCATCAGCGCGGTGGCGAAACCGCGGTTGCCGTGCAGCTTCCAGTTACCCGCCACGAGCTTGCGACGCATAAGACCAATTCCTGTCCAGTTCGGGCCGCGCAGTCTAACGGATGTTGGCCGACGGACCTACCCGTCACGGTATCGTGCAGGCCGACCCTCCCTGCCGGACCACCCATGACCGATGCCTCCCCTGCCCCGCACTCCGGCTACGCCCTGGTCACCGGCGCCTCCAGTGGCATCGGCGAGCAGATCGCGCGCGAGTACGCGCGGCGTGGCGTACCGCTGGTGCTGACGGCGCGCCGCGTGGATCGGCTGCAGGCGCTGGCCGACGAACTGGCGGCGCAGGTCCCCGTGGACGTGATCGCATGCGACCTGGCCGACCCCGCCGCGCCGGCAGCCCTCGTGGCCGAGCTCGATCGCCGCGGCATCGCGGTGCGGATCCTCGTCAACAACGCCGGTTACGGCGTGCCGGGCCGCTACCGCAGCAGCGAGTGGGCCGTGCATGCGGCCTTCCTGCAGGTCATGGTCACGGCCGTCAGCGAACTGTGCTGGCGCCTGCTGCCGGCGATCCGCGCCAGCGGCCAGGGCCGCATCATCAACGTGGCGTCGTTCGCGGCGCTGATGCCGGCGGCGGAAGGCCAGACGCTGTATGCACCGGCGAAGAGCTTCCTGCTCAAGCTGAGCGAGGCGCTCGCGCTAGAGAACGCCGATCGTGGCGTCCACGTCACCGCGCTGTGTCCGGGCTTCACCTATTCCGAATTCCACGACGTCACGGGCACGCGTGCGCGCATGCAGGTGTCGCCGACGATGTGGCTGCAGGCCTCCGATGTCGCGCGCGCCGGCATCGACGGCAACGAGCGTGGCGATGTGCTGGTGGTGCCGGGCTGGCGGTACCGCGTGATGCACGCGATCGTGAAGCTGCTGCCGCACCGCGTGGCACTGGGCCTGATGGCGCGCAATTCGCGCAAGGTGCGTCCGCTCGAATAAGAGGGTGCTGAAACGCACGACGCCGGCAAGCCGGCGTCGTGGGACAGCATGAGCGCGTAGCGCGAGCGGCTTATTTGAGCTTGATCTCGCGCAGACGCTCTTCCAGATAACCCTGGGCGGTGATCGGCTCCGGATAGCGCGAGGGACTTTCGGCCGTGATCGTCGACGGCAGCACGTCGATCAGGAAGTCCGGATTCGGGTGCAGGAAGAACGGCACCGAATAGCGCGGCTGACGAGCCTGTTCGCCCGGCGGGTTGGTCACGCGATGCGTCGTCGACGGATATACGTGGTTGGTCAGGCGCTGCAGCATGTCGCCGATGTTGACCACGATGGTGTCGGCGTCGGAGGTGAACGGCACCCACTCGCCCTGTTTGGAACGCACTTCCAGACCCGCGGCGCTGGCGCCGACCAACAGCGTGATCAGGTTGATGTCCTCGTGCGCGCCGGCGCGCACGTTCGGGATGTCGTCGGCGGTGATCGGCGGGTAATGGATCGGGCGCAGGATCGAGTTGCCCGAGTTCGTCTTGTCGACGAAGTAGTTCTCCGGCAGGCCGATGTGCAGTGCCAGCGCCGACAGCACGCGCGAGCCCAACTGGTCCAGCGCCTGGTACAGGCCGTAACCGTGCTCCTTGAAGCCGGGTACCTCGATGGGCCACAGGTTCGGCGGCATGACGTCGCGGTACGTCGAGTCCTCGGGGATCTCGCGACCGACGTGCCAGAACTCCTTCAGGTCGAAGTGCTTGGAGTCCTTCGCGGTTTCCACGCCGAACGGCGTGTAGCCGCGCGCGCCGCCGCCGCCGGGCACGTGGTACTGCTTCTTCACCTCGTCCGGCAGCGCGAAGAAACGCTTGAACACATCGTAGGCCGCATCGATCTGCGCCTGCGGGATGCCGTGGTTGCGGATGCCGGCGAAGCCCCATTCGCGATAGGCCGCGCCCAGTTCGGCGACGAACGCCTCGCGGTCGGTATCGAAACGGGTGATGTCCAGCGTGGGGATACGGGCACTCATGCGGTTCTGCTCCAGCAAAGTTGTTGCGCGGGGAACGCCATGGGAACGTTCCCGCGCCAGTGATTCATTGATCCGGCTCACGCCGCGGCGGCGGCCCGCACGGCGTCGGCCAGGGTGTCCAGCGTGCTGCGTACCAGCGCATCGTCGTCGGCCTCGACGGTGACGCGCACGACCGGCTCGGTACCGGACGGACGCAAGAACGCGCGACCGCGACCGGAAACCGCCGCCTGCGCCTGGGCCAGGGCGGCCTGCACGCTGGCAGCCTCGGTCGGCTTGGCGCCGTTGGTCAGCTTCACGTTGATGGTCTTCTGCGGCAGCATCGTCAGCCCGTCGAGGGCCTCGCGCAGCGTCTGCCGGCGACGGCGCAGTGCTTCCAGCACCTGCAGCGCCGCGATGATGGCATCGCCTGTGGTGGTGCGGTCCAGGCACAGCAAGTGGCCGGAGGCTTCGCCGCCGAGCACCGCATTGCCTTCGACCAGCGCCTGGTGCACGTAGCGGTCGCCGACCTTGGTGCGGACGAACGGGATCTCGAGCTTGCCCAGCGCGCGCTCAAGGCCGTAGTTGGTCATCAGCGTGCCGACCACCGGCCCGCGCAGGCGGCCACTGGCCTGCCAGTCGCGCGCCAGCAGATAGATCAGCTGGTCGCCGTCCACGGGCACACCCTCGCCATCCGCCATCAGCACGCGGTCGCCGTCGCCGTCGAAGGCGATGCCCAGGTGGGCGCCGGTCTCGCGCACCGTCGCGGCCAGGTTCTCCACGTGCATGGAGCCGACGCCGTCGTTGATGTTGATGCCGTTGGGTTCGTCGCCGATGGTGATCACGTCGGCGCCCAGTTCGCGGAACAGCAGCGGCGCGATGTGGTATGTCGCGCCGTGCGCGCAGTCCAGCACCAGCTTCAGGCCCTTCAGGTCGAAGCGGCGCGGCACGCTGGCCTTGCAGAATTCCATGTAGCGGCCGACCGCGTCGCGCGTACGGATCGCCTTGCCGAGCTTCTCGGATTCGGCGGTGAAGAACGGCGCGTCGAGCGCGGCTTCGATCGCCAGCTCGGTGGCGTCGTCCAGCTTCTCGCCTTCGGCCGAGAAGAACTTGATGCCGTTGTCGTGGTGCGGGTTGTGCGAGGCGCTGATGACGATGCCGGCGTCGGCGCCCAGCGTGCGCGTCAGGAACGCCACGCCCGGCGTGGGCATCGGGCCCATCAGCTGCACGTCGGCGCCGGCGGCGACCAGCCCGGCCTCGAGCGCGGCTTCGAACATGTAGCCGGAGATGCGCGTGTCCTTGCCGATCACCACGACCGGACGGGTGTCGCCTGCCTTCTCGCACAACACGCGCCCGAGGGCATTGCCCAGGCGCAGCACGAAGTCAGCGGAGATCGGGCCGGTGCCGACCCGGCCGCGGATACCGTCGGTACCGAAATATTTGCGGCTCATGCGGTCACCAGTTCGCTGTCCTGCGGCTTGGGCTGTTTCATCAGCAACGCCAGCAGGTCGGCGAGGCGGTCACGCATCTCGCGGCGGTCGCAGATCTGGTCGATCGCGCCGTGGGCCACCAGGAATTCCGAACGCTGGAAGCCTTCCGGCAGCGTCTCGCGCACGGTCTGTTCGATCACGCGCGGACCGGCGAAACCGATCAGCGCTTCCGGCTCCGCGAGGTTGATGTCGCCCAGCATCGCGAAGCTGGCCGACACACCGCCGGTGGTGGGATGCGTCATCACCGAGATGTACGGCAGGCCCGCTTCACGCAATTTGCCCAACGCGGCCGAGGTCTTGGCCATCTGCATCAGCGAGAACAGGCTCTCCTGCATGCGCGCGCCGCCGCTGGCGGAGAAGCACACGAACGGCGAACCGATCTCCAGCGCCTTTTCCGCGCCCAGCGAGAAACGCTCACCGACCACCGAGCCCATCGAGCCGCCCATGTAGGCGAAGTCGAAGCAGCTGGCGACCAGGTCGCGACCCTTCAGCTGACCCTGCAGGGTGATCAGCGCATCGCGCTCGCCGGTGCTCTTCTGCGCAGCCTTGATGCGGTCGGCGTACTTCTTCTGGTCCTTGAACTTCAGCACGTCGGTCGGGCCCAGCGCGGCGCCGATCTCACGGGTGGTGCCGGGGTCGAACAGCGCCGCCATGCGGGCACGGGCGCGGATCGGCATGTGGAAGCTGCATTTCGGGCAGACCTCCAGGTTTTCCTCCAGCTCCGGCCGGTACAGCACCGCGCCGCAGCGGTCGCATTTTTCCCACAGCCCCTCGGGGACGCTGCGTTTGCTCTTGCCTGCGTTGCCTTCGGTGCGGATGCCCGACGGCATCAGTTTGCTGAGCCAGCTCATGCGTGGTCTTGCTGCCTGCCCCGGGAGGGGCCCAATGGATTAGCGCGGCAGTTTAGCTCAGTCGTCCATGCACAACCGTACGGTGGCTCAGCCGTCCAGCGCCGCCCGCAACGGCGCCAGGAAGGCCGCCGCCCGCGCCGGCGCGTCCGCACCCGCCTCGGCCAGCGCCGCCACCAAGGCACTGCCCACCACCACGCCGTCCGCGTCAGCCGCCATGGCCGATGCGCTGGCGGCGTCCTTGATCCCGAAGCCGGCCACGACCGGTGCACGGGACCCCTGGCGCAGCTGTTTCAGGCGCTCGCCCGCCGCGCCGATGTCGAGACGGTCGGAGGCGCCGGTCACCCCGGCGAAACTGACGTAGTACAGATAGCCCTGGGCCGTTTCGCAGAGCATCTGCAAGCGTCCGGCCGAGGTCGTCGGCGAGGCCAGCGCGATCAGGGCCAGCCCCTCGCGGTTGAAGGCCGCACGGGTCTCCTCGGCCTCTTCCGGCGGCAGGTCGACCAGCAGCACACCGTCGACACCCGCCGCGACAGCGTCTTTTGCGAAACGCACGGGACCATGGATCTCCACCGGGTTCAGATAACCCATCAGCACGATGGGCGTGGTGTCGTCCTGCTGGCGGAACACCTCCACCGCCTCCAGCACGTAGCGCAGCCCAGCGCCGCGCGCCAACGCGCGTTCGGAGCTGCGCTGGATCACCGGGCCATCGGCCATCGGGTCGGAGAACGGCACGCCCAGCTCGATCACGTCGGCGCCCGCATCGACCAGCGCATGCATCACCGGCACCGTGGACTCCAGCGACGGATCGCCGGCGGTGATGAACGGCACCAGCGCCTTGCGGCCGTCGGCCTTGAGGGTGGCGAACTTCGCGTCGAAACGGCTCACAGGCTGATCCCCTCGCGCGCGGCGATCGTGTGTACATCCTTGTCGCCGCGGCCGGACAGGTTGCACAGCACCAGCTGGTCCTTCGGCAGTTCGCGCGCCAGCTTGATCGCCTGCGCGACGGCATGACTGGATTCCAGCGCGGGCAGGATGCCCTCGGTGCGGGTCAGCCGATGGAACGCGGCGAGCGCTTCTTCGTCGGTGACGCCGACGTACTCGGCGCGTCCGCTGTCCTTCAGGAAGGCGTGCTCGGGACCGACGCCCGGGTAATCCAGGCCGGCGGAGATCGAATGGGTTTCGATGATCTGCCCGTCGTCGTCGCAGATCACGTAGGTGCGGTTGCCATGCAGCACGCCCACGCGGCCGGCCGCGAGCGAAGACGCGTGGCGCCCGGTCTCGATGCCGTCGCCGGCGGCTTCGGCGCCGACGATCCGCACGCCGGGATCGTTGAGGAAGGCATGGAACAGGCCGATCGCATTGCTGCCGCCGCCGACGCAGGCGGTGATCGCATCAGGCAGACGACCGTAGTCGGCCAGCATCTGCGCCCTCGCCTCGCGGCCGACCACGGCGTTGAAGTCGCGCACCATGCGCGGATACGGGTCCGGGCCGGCGACGGTGCCGATGATGTAGAACGTGTCGTGCACGTTGGTCACCCAGTCGCGCATCGCTTCGTTCAGCGCGTCCTTCAGCGTGGCCGAGCCGCTGGTGACCGGCACCACGGTCGCGCCGAGCAGCTTCATCCGGTAGACGTTGATCTTCTGGCGCTCGATGTCGGTGGCGCCCATGTAGACCACGCATTCCAGGCCCAGCCGGGTGGCGACGGTGGCACTGGCGACGCCGTGCTGGCCCGCGCCGGTCTCGGCGATGATCCGCTTCTTGCCCATCCGGCTGGCCAGCAGCGCCTGGCCGATGGTGTTGTTGATCTTGTGCGCGCCGGTGTGGTTCAGGTCCTCGCGTTTCAGCAGGATCTGCGCGCCGCCGACTTCGCGGCTCAGGCGCTCGGCGTGGTAGATCGGGCTGGGCCGGCCGACGTAGTGCTTGAGGTCCTTGTCGAAGGCGGCGATGAAGGCCGGATCGACGCGGGCGGTGTCGTAGGCGGCGGCCAATTCCTGCAGCGGGCCAATCAGCGTCTCGGCGACGAAGCGTCCGCCGTGGCGGCCGAAGTGGCCGCGGGCATCCGGATAGGCGTGGTAGTCGGGGACGGACGACATGGCAAAGCTCGAAGCGGGACGATGTTTCACGTTATCGCACGCCCTCACTCCGGAATAGCGATGTTTGCGGGCTAACCTGTGAGATAAACTCACGTCATGTCCCGATCGCTCCCGTCGCTCAACGCCCTCCGCGCCTTCGAAGCGGCCGCCCGGCTAGGCGGCGTCAGCCAGGCGGCCAGCGAACTGCACGTGACCCACGGTGCGATCAGCCGCCACATCCGCGCGCTGGAAGACGCCTTGGGCCGGCCCCTGTTCGTCCGTGACGGCCGTGGCTTGGCACTGACGGCCGACGGCCATCGCCTGCGCGACAGCGCGGGTGAAGCCTTTGGGGTGCTGCAGGCAGGCTGGAGCGCCCTCCAGCGGGGCCCGCGCGCGACCGCGCTCGTGCTCGGCTGCCCAGGCAGCCTGCTGGCCCGTTGGGTGATCCCGCGCCTGGAACGACTGGCCCACGATCTGCCCGACCTGACCCTGCACCTGTCTGCCCAGGAAGGCCGCATCGATCTGGCGGCGGCAGGCCTCGATGCCGCCCTGTTGTTGGGCGAGGCGCCCTGGCCGGCGGGCTGGGAGGTGTGGCCACTGGCGCCGGAGCAGATCGGGCCGGTGCTCAGCCCCCAGCACGCTCGCTTCGCTGCGCTGCGTGCGGCGCCGCCTCAGGCCCTGCTGGATGAGCCGGTGTTGCACACCGTCTCGCGGCCGCAGGCCTGGCCGCGCTGGCTGGCGGCGCATCAGCTGCACGATGCCCCGCGCCTGGGCACCGGGTTCGATCACCTGACCTATTTGCTGGAGGCCGCCGTCGCCGGCCTCGGCGTCGCGATCGCCCCGCGCGAACTGGTCCAGGCCGACCTCGACAGCGGCCGGCTGGTCGCGCCATGGGGATTCACCGGGACGGGCGGCACCTGGGCGTTATGCGCCGCGCGCGGCACGCCGGACCCGCGTCTGCCTCGGCTGGCCGATTGGTTGCGCCAGGACTTGGCGCCGTCCGCCATTTAGCTGCGGGTCTCAGCGAAACGGACCGCGTCGACGAAGCGCCGCATCCGGTCAGGATCCTTCTCGCCCGGCGCCGCTTCGATCCCACTCGAGACATCCACGCCCCAGGGCCGCGCCGTGCGCAGGGCCAGGCCCACGTTCTCCGGCGTCAGGCCACCGGCCAGCAGGAAGGGCCGGTCGGTGGTCGCCGGCATCTGCCGCCAGTCGAACCGCTGCCCACTGCCACCCTGCTCGCCCGCCGCATGGCCGTCGAACAGGAAGCCGCTGGCGTTCGGATAGGCCGCCAGACTGGCGAAGGCGCTTTCGCCCTGCCCGCCCATCGCGATCGCTTTCCAAAAGGGGCGCGCCAGCGATGCGGCGAACCCATCGTCTTCGGCGCCGTGGAACTGGAGCACGTCCGGCTGCAGCGACTCGACGATCTGCTCGATCTCGTTGCGCGGGTTGTCCATCACCAACGCGACGACGCCGATCTCCTCCGGCACCAGCTCGCGCAGCATGCGCGCCTGGCCCAGCAGCAGCCGGCGCGGGCTGCGCGGCGCGAACACCAGGCCGATGTAGTCCACACCGAGCTCGACCGCCAGGCGGACGTCTTCGGCACGGGTCAGTCCGCAGAACTTGATGCGCGTATGCATGGCGGCAGGGTAACCCGCCGGCTCAGGCGGCGGGCGCCGGCAGCGTCACTTCAGCCGGCAGGCTCCATTCGGCCGGATACAGCGGACTGACGAAGACCAGCCCGTCCGGCGGCGCGGTGGGCCCGGCGACGGTGCGGTCGCGACCGGCGAGCAGCTCCGCGATCCAGCCCTCGGGCCGTTCGCCACGGCCGACGACCAACAGCGAGCCCACGATGTTGCGCACCATGTGATGCAGGAACGCGTTGGCCTGCACCTCGACGATCACCTTCTCGCCCTGCCGCGTGATCGCGATGGCGTGCAGGTTGCGCATCGCGTGCGGCGACTGGCAATGCACGGTGCGGAAGGCGCTGAAGTCGTTCTCGCCCAGCAGCACCTGCGCGGCGCGGTGCATGGCGTCGGCGTCGAGCGGCATCCGTTCCCAGCTGAGGTACTGCCGCTCCAGCGCCGGCCGCGCGAGCCGGTTCACCAAGGTGTAGCGATAACGTCGCGCGCGCGCCGAGAAGCGCGCATGGAAATCGTCGGCGACCGGCTGGCACCAGCGCACGCAGACGGCAGGCGGCAGGCGCGCGGTCGCGCCCAGCAGCCAGCTACGCGGCGTGCGCGCGACATCGCTGTCGAAATGGACCACCTGGCATTGCGCATGCACGCCGGCATCGGTGCGGCCCGCGCAGATCGTGTCGACCCGCGCGTCGGCGACCGACGACAGCGCGTTCTCGAGCGCCGCCTGTACGGTGGTGTCGTCCGGGGTACCCGACTTGCTCAACCGCTGCCAGCCCAGGAAGCCGCCGCCGTCGTATTCGACGCCCAGCGCGTAACGCATCAGGACTTCACCCGGTCATCCGATCTCGCGCAGCAGCTGCAGCGCTTCGTCGCGTGCGCCGGCATCGGCGCCTGCGGCAACTTCATTGAGCAGGTCGCGGGCCGTGGCGACGTCGCCTAGGTCAAGGTAGGCGACCGCCAGCTCCAGGCGATCGCGGCCGACCGGTGCGGGGGAAGGCGCAGGAGAGGCGCTGCCGCCGGAGTGCCAGGTCGGGCCGGACGCCTTCACGGGTTCCGGCTTCGGTGCGGGCTTCGGTGCGGGAGCGGGGGCTGGCGCCGCCGCAACCGGCACGACCGCGGGCTCCAGCAATGGAGAAGGTCCGGGCGCCGGCTCGGCGGCAGGCGTCGGCACGACAGCTGCCAGTTCCGCGGCGCGGCTGGGTGCGGGTGCATCGCCGAGCACCGTGCTGCGCGGAACCGGCGCCAGCCGACGGCGGCGCTGCGAGAAGCCCCAGGCCAGCGAACCGACGAGCAGCAGGCCGAACCCGGCCCACGCCCACACCGGCACGCCACCCTCGCTGCCCGAGGCCTGCGCCAGGCGCTGCTGCGCGGCGGCCAGGTCGCTGTCCTTCATCGCCAGCAGCTGTTCCTGCTGGGCTTTCAGCTTCTCCAGATCGGCGACCTGGGAGCGCAGCTCCTGCACTTCGGCTTCGCGCGCGGCCAGGTCTTCCTTGGATTGCTGCAGTTGTTCGTTCGCCAACATCTCGCCCTCACCGCCGGCGCTCACGCCGGACTGCGTTCCAGAACCCGACGCGCCTGCGGCGGCGGGCGCGATCTCCAGGCGCGCGTCGGCGACCGGCGCCGAGCGCGGTGCCGTCGGCGCGGACGCCGGTTCGACCACGGCGGCCGGCTGCGGGATCGGCGCGCGCGCGCGCCGCCACTCGGCGATCTGGCTGCGCACCAGCGCGGCGGCCTCGTCCTCGAGGATGGTCTGTGCTTCGGCCGATTCCGGCACGCGCAACACCGCACCCTGCTTGAGCAGGTTGATGTTGCCGTTGATGAAGGACTCGGGATTGGCGCGCAGCAACGCGACCATCGCCTGGTCCAGCGTGTAGCCCTGCGCACGCGCCAGCGGCGCGGCGACCTGCGACAGCGACTGGCCACGGCGCACAGGTGCCAAGACATCGCCCGGCGCAAGTTGCGGCGCGGGTGCAGACGCGACCGTCGGCACGGGCGTGGGCGCCGGCGTCGGACGGGTCGGGGCGGCTTCTGGCGTGGGGGGCTCTGCCGGGGTGGGCTCCGGGGTCGTCGCCACGACGGGTTCGACCGGGCGCGCGATCGTGTCCGACGGCGCAGCGACCGGCGCGTCGATCACCGGCTGTTCCGCCGCTGCCAACGTGCCCGGCGTGCTGACCAGCGCGGAATACTCGCGCACCAGCCGGCCCTGGCCCCAGTCCACTTCGATCAGGAAATTGACCGCCGGCACGTCCACCGGCGTGCGGCTGGTGACGCGCACCACCGGACGTCCGGCTTCATCCAGCGCGACGCTGAAGTCCAGTTCGTTGACCAGCCCTTGCGGGCGCGGCAGGCCGACGCGCTCGAACGTCGTCGGCGACGCCAGGCGCGCACGCAGCTGCTCCAGCTCGCCCGGCTCGCTGGAAATGATCGGAATCTCGGCCAGCAGCGGCTGGCCGGGTTGCGATTTGACCTTGATCTCCCCCAGGCCGAGCGCGAGGGCGGCATTGCTCAGCAACGCCAGCCCCAGCCCGATCATGCCGGCCAGGCGGAGTCTTGCCGTCCGAGGTCTGTGCTTCGGTTTCACGGCCCTTCCCCATGTTTCCCGGGCACGACTATAGCCGCTCAGCCGCCGTTCGCCACCAATTCGGCCAATTGCACGGCGTTCAGGGCCGCGCCCTTGCGGATGTTGTCGGCGACCACCCACAGGTTGAGGCCGCGCGGATGCGAGAAGTCCTCGCGGATGCGGCCGACGAACACCGGGTCGCGGCCGGAGGCGTGGGTGACCGGCGTCGGGTAGCCGCCCGCCTTGGGTTCGTCCACCACTTCCACGCCGGGGGCGGCGCGCAGCAGCTCGCGGGCCTGCTCGGGGGTGATCTTCTTCTTGGTCTCGACGTTCACGGCTTCGGAGTGGCCGTAGAACACCGGCACGCGCACCGCGGTGGGGTTCACCTGGATGCTGTCGTCCTCGAGGATCTTGCGCGTCTCCCAGACCAGCTTCATCTCTTCCTTGGTGTAGCCGTTGGGCAGGAATTCGTCGATGTGCGGGATCAGGTTGAAGGCGATCTGCGCCTGGAACTTCTTCGGCTCGATCTCCTGGAACGCCAGCAGCTGGGCGGTCTGGCGGCCCAGTTCCTCCAGCCCGGAACGGCCGGCGCCGGAGACGGACTGGTAGGTGGCCACGTTGATGCGCTCGATGCCGTATTCGCGGTGGATCGGCGCCAGTACCGGCATCAACTGCATGGTCGAGCAGTTGGGGTTGGCGATGATGCCGCGCGGACGGTTCTTCGCCGCGTGCGGGTTCACCTCGGACACCACCAGCGGCACGTCGGCGTCGTAGCGGAAGGTGGAGGAGTTGTCGATCACCACCGCACCGGCGGCGGCGAACTTCGGCGCGTACTCCTTCGACACGCCACCGCCTGCGGAGAACAGGGCGATGTCCACGCCGGTGGGATCGAAGGTCTCCAGGTCGAGGACGTCGACCTTCTGGCCCTTGAAGTCGACTTGGGTACCGGCGGAACGCGCCGAGGCGAGCAGGACGAGCTTGGCGATCGGGAAGTCGCGCTCGGCGAGGATGGACAGCATGGTTTCGCCGACGGCGCCGGTGGCGCCCACGACGGCGACGGTGAAGGTACGGTTCTGATTGCTCATGGAAGATGGTTTTCGCGAGAAATGGGTGAAGACAGCAGTCAGGAGAAGGCTGTGTTCGGGGAACCTGCGGGCGTGCCTCAGGCTCCCTGTCGTTTGGCGATGGTGGTGTTGATGGCGCTGCGGTGGCAAGCGCGTCCGGATTGACCGGGGTCGGCGGGCTTGCCCGCATCCGGGCCCTTCGCCGAGTGCGGCGATCAGGTTATCGACGGCCAGCGACACCATCGCACGGCGCGTGGCCAGGCTGGCGCTGGCGATGTGCGGGGTGAGCACCACGTTGCGCAGGGCCAGCAGTTCCGGGCGCACGGCAGGCTCGCCCTCGTACACGTCGAGGCCGGCGGCGGCGAGGCGACCGTTCGCCAACGCATCGGCGAGCGCGACTTCGTCGACGATGCCGCCGCGGGCGATGTTCACCAGCGTGGCGGTGGGCTTCATCTTCGCCAGCGCGGCGGCATCGACCAGGTGATGGATCTGCGGCGAATACGGCAGCACCAGGACCACGTGGTCGGCTTGGGCGAGGAGGTCGTCGAAGCCGGCGTAGGCCGCGCCGCACTCGCGCTCGACGGTGTCCGGCAGGCGGCTGCGGTTGTGGTACAGCACGCGCATGCCGAAGCCGCGCGCGCGGCGGGCGATGCCCTGCCCGATCCGGCCCATGCCGACGATGCCCAGCGTGCTGCCATGCAGGTCCGCGCCCAGCAAGGTGCTGAAAGACCACTGCTGCCACTGCCCTTCGCGCAGCCAGCGCTCGGCTTCGGTGATGCGGCGCGCGGTGGCCATCAGCAGCGCGAAACCGAAATCGGCCGTGGTCTCGGTAAGCACGTCCGGCGTATTGGTGGCGACGATGCCGGCCGCGGTCAGGGCCGGGACGTCCAGGTTGTTGTAACCCACGCCGACATTGGCGATTGCGCGCAAGCCGGATGCACCCGCGATCTGCGGCGCACCGATCTTCTCGTTCAGCGTGACCAGCGCGCCGGCGCTGTCGCGCAGCGCGTCGGTGATGGCCGTAGGGCTGTGTTCGGTGACGACGTCCGTCGCGTGCACGTCGAAGTGCGCCGCCAGCCGCCCGACGAGATCGTCGAACAGCGGCTGCGACACCCAGACGCGCGGCCGCGACTCAGCCATCGACACTGCCCGGGACATGCGGCGGCACATCGCCGACGTCGCCGCATTGGGCGCGATGGCGCAGCGCCTGGTCCATCAGCACCAGCGCCATCATCGCCTCGGCGATGGGCGTGGCGCGGATGCCCACGCAGGGGTCGTGGCGACCGGTGGTGATGACGTCCACGGTGTTGCCGTCCACGTCCACCGTGGCGCCCGGCAGGCGCAGGCTGGAGGTCGGCTTCAGCACGATGGACGCCGTGACCTGTTGGCCCGTGGAAATGCCGCCGAGGATGCCGCCGGCGTGGTTGGACAGGAAGCCTTCCGGCGTCATCAGGTCGCGATGTTCCGTGCCCTTCTGGGTGACCGCCGCGAAGCCGTCGCCGATCTCCACGCCCTTCACCGCGTTGATGCTCATCAGCGCGGCGGCGAGGTCGCCATCCAGCTTGCCGTAGATCGGTTCGCCCCAGCCGGGCGGCACGCCATCGGCCACGACGTTGACGCGAGCGCCGATGGAATCGCCCGACTTGCGCAGCGCGTCCATGTAGGTTTCCAGCGCCGGCACCTGCGCGGCGCAGGGCCAGAAGAACGGGTTGTCTTCCACCGCGCTCCAGTCGAAGCCCTCGGGGGTGATCGGCCCGAGCTGCGACAGGTAGCCGCGCACGCGGACGCCGTAGCGTTGCAGCAGCCACTTCTTGGCGATCACGCCGGCGGCCACGCGCATCGTGGTCTCGCGCGCGGACGAGCGACCGCCACCGCGCGGGTCGCGGATGCCGTATTTCTGCCAGTAGGTGTAGTCCGCATGCCCCGGACGGAACTGCCGCGCGATGTCGGCGTAGTCCTTGCTGCGCTGGTCGGTGTTGCGGATCAGCAGCGCGATCGGCGTGCCGGTGGTGCGGCCCTCGTACACACCGCTGAGGATCTCGACCTCGTCGGCCTCGCGGCGCGCGGACGTGTGCCGCGACTTGCCGGTGGCACGGCGTTCCAGGTCATGGCGGAATTCCTCCGGCGCGATCTCCAGCCCGGGCGGGCAGCCATCGACGACGCAGCCGATCGCTGGTCCGTGCGATTCGCCGAACGTGGTGACCGTGAGGAGTTTTCCGAAACTGTTGCTGCTCAAGCGCCGCTCCGCGGATGGGAACTATCGGTGCCGGGTCTTCAAGCATCGCATACCGGCCGCCCTATTGTGCAGTGCGCCAACGCCGGCCGCGACGGTTGCAGGCGCAACCGCTGCGCGCGCGGCGCAGGTTCCGGCGGCGTTATTTTCGCGTGGCGGCGAGCGCGGTGATTCGCGCGTTGTGGCGGATCAGCTCCGCGCATTCGACCGCGAAGATGCCCATCTGCCCGACCTTGAATTCGATCCAGGCGAACTCGACGTCCGGCAGCAGTTTCACCAGCGCGTGCTCGGATTCGCCGACCTCGCATATCAGCAGGCCGTCCTGGCTTAGGTGCAGCGGCGCGTCGCGCAGGATCTTCAGCACCAGGTCCAGGCCGTCGTCGCCGGCGCGCAGGCCGAGTTCCGGCTCGAAGGAATACTCCTTCGGCAGTGCGTCGGTCTCGTCGTTGGTGACGTAGGGCGGATTGGTGACGATCAGGTCGTAGTGGCGGCCGGTAAGGCCGGAGAACAGATCCGACTTCACGAAATGGACGTTGTCCGCGAGCAGGCGCGTCTTGTTTTCGGCCGACAGGGCCAGCGCGTCGTCGCTGATGTCGACGCCATCGACCTGCCAGTCCGGGTGGTAGTGGCCCATTGCGATGGCGATGCAGCCCGAGCCGGTGCACAGGTCGAGCGCGCGATTGACCTCGCGACCGCCCAGCCAGGGCTCGAAGCCGGCTTCGATCAGCTCGGCGATCGGCGAACGCGGCACCAGCGCGCGCGCGTCGCTCTTGAAGCTCAGCCCGGCAAACCAGGCTTCCCCGGTCAGGTAGGCGACCGGCACGCGCTCGTTCACGCGACGCTCGAACAGCGCCAGCACCTGCGCCTTCTCCGGCGTGGTCACCCGCGCCTGCCCATAGGCCGGACCCAGGTCCGGCGGCAGGTGCAGCGTGTGCAGGACCAGGAAGGTCGCCTCGTCCAGCGCGTTGTCGTAGCTGTGGCCGAAGGTCAGGCCGGCGGCGTTGAAGCGGCTGGCGCCGTAGCGGATCAGGTCGATGATGGTGTGCAGTTCTGCGGCGACGTCGGCGGTCATGGCAAGGCTTGTGAAGACGCCGGGACGGCGAAGGCCGCCGATTATAGGGGCTGCCCCGGTATCATGGCCGCCTACCGCCGCGCCCATGCGGCCCCGGCCCACGGGCCGTGCCCTCCTTCGTGGGAATCCCAGCGCATGTTCAACAAGAAGATCGGCCTCATCCTCGTCCTGGCGCTGGCCGCCGGCCTGGGCCTGCTGGCCGCGCAGAAATTCTTCGGCCCGGTGACCCCGGCCACGCAGTGGCCCGCCACCGAAGCGGTGACCCTGTTCCCGCAGGCGCGCCCGCTGCCGCCGTTCTCGCTGCGCCAGTCCGACGGCACCCAACTGGCCGACGGCGAGCTGAAGGGCCACTGGACCCTGGTCTTTCTCGGCTTCACCTTCTGCCCGGACGTCTGCCCCACCACGCTGGCCGAACTGGCCCAGGCGCAGGCGCAATGGAAGGACCTGCCCGATTCCACCCGGCCGCGCGTGCTGTTCGTGTCGGTGGACCCGGAGCGCGACACGCCCACCCGCATCGGCGAGTACGCGCACGCCTTCCATGCGGACACGATGGCGGCGACGGCCGACGTGCCGACGCTGGAGAATTTCGCCAAGTCGCTGGGCTTCGTCTTCATGAAGGTGCCGGGCGATGGCTTCGACCAGAACCCGAACGACTACAGCATGGACCACTCCTCCGCGATCGCCGTGCTCGACCCGCAGGGCCGGCTGGCCGGCCTGATCCGCCCGCCGTTCCAGCCCAAGGCGATCGCCGCGGACATGCGCGCGCTGACCGAGGCGTCGTCGAAATGAGCCTGCTGACCTCGCTGACCTACGTCCTGCCGCACCGCTTCCTGTCGTCGCTGGCACGCCGGCTGGCGTATTCGACGTCACCGGGCACCAAGCAATGGCTGATCGATACGGTGACGAAGAAGTTCAACGTCGACCTGTCCGAGGCCGCGAATCCCGATCCGCGTTCCTATCCCAGCTTCAATGCGTTCTTTACCCGCGCCCTGAAGCCCGGCGCCCGCGTGGCGGAGGCCGATCCGCGCGCGCTACTGATGCCGGCCGACGGCCACATCAGCCAGTGCGGGCCGATCGAGGACGGCCGCATCTTCCAGGCCAAGGGACAGTCGTTCACCGCGGCCGAACTGCTGGGCGATGCCACCGCCGCCGAACCCTTCCGCAACGGCCTGTTCGCCACCGTGTACCTGTCGCCACGCGACTATCACCGCGTGCACATGCCATGGACCGGCACGTTGCGCGAAACCGTGCACGTCCCCGGCCGACTCTTCAGCGTGGGCACCGACGCGGTGGCGAACGTGCCGCGCCTGTTCGCGCGCAACGAACGTCTGGTCTGCCACTTCGACACCGACTTCGGCCCGATGGTCTCGGTGATGGTCGGCGCGCTGCTGGTGTCCGGCGTGGAAACGGTGTGGAGCGGCGAGGAAATCCCGGCCTACGGCACCGCGATCACCCGCAAGGACTACCGCGGCAAGGGCATCATGCTGGAGCGGTTCGCGGAGATGGCGCGCTTCAACTACGGCTCGACCGTCATCGTGCTGCTGCCGCCGGGTGTGGCAACGCTGTCGCCGGAACTGCACGCCGAATCGCCGGTGCGCTTGGGTCAGCGGCTGGCGACGCTGGCCTGATCCCGGTCGACCGCTCCTCGCACTGATCGCGCGATGCATCCCTGCGCGATCCAGTAGGTCGCCAGTACCCAAGTGCTCGCCATCGGCAAGGGTGTGCTGAACCGGTCCAGCGCCAGCAACGCATCCGACGTCACGAAGAACGCGCCGCCAATCGTCGCGATGCGGGTCGATGCATCGGGGCGCTCACGCCACACGCTCGCGGCCTGTGCGGCCATGCCGGCCAGGGCGACGACGTAGACGATCACCGGCAGCTTCAGCTCATTCGGCAACCCCGGCCACAGGCGCACGAGCACCAACGCGGCGATACCCGCGTACACCGCGACGGGCCACCGCACGCGCCACCACCCGCCGCGTTGGCGCAGGGCCACCAGATAGGCGAGATGGGCCAGCAGGAAGCTGCCCAGGCCGAAGACAAAACCGTCGAACGGCAGCATCAGGAACACGTCGCCTGCCGTGGACAACGCCAGGCCGATGACGATCCAGGCCCTGTATCGCCCTGCTGCGCCCGGCTGACGCCATGCCAGCGCCAGGACGAGCAACGTGGTCAGTGGCTTGAAGACGTAGTGAAGGCCGCGCAGGCCTTCGACCTCGGCCCCCAGGATCGCCAGCACCGCGCTGGCGGTGATGGCGAACGTCCATCCGATGCGTGTGCCGTCCCTGGGCGCGGTCATCGGTTATTTCTTGCAGCTTTCCAGCGTGAGTTCCTGTCCCGGCCGCACGGCGTAAGCCGGCGCCTTCAGGTTGTTCGCGCGCGCCAGCTTCTTCTGGTCGCACTGGAAGCGCTTCGAGATGCGTCCCAGCGTGTCGCCCTTGGCGACGCGGTACTCGCGGGCCTGCTTGGCCTTCGGTTCGGCCGGCTTGGGTTCGCCGGTGGCGACGGTGGTCGGCACGCCGGCCACGGGCGTCACGTCGCCTACGGCCACATTGCCGCTGAGCTGCGTGCGACGGATCGCGGCGGTCGGGTCGGCGTTGACCAGCGTGCGGGCGAGTTCGGCGCGCGGGCCAGTGACGCAGTAGCGCGTGTAGAGGCCCGCGATACGCGTGTTCGCCTTCAGCGTGGTGCCGGCCGGAAGCCAGGTTTCCGCCTGGTAGCGCGGATTGAGGTTGCGCAACGTGCGCATGTAGCCCTCACGGGTGCCGCCGTTGCCCAGGCAGATGGTCAGTTCGTAGATCGAGGCGTCGCGCGCCAGCTTCAGCGGTGCGGGCTGCGCGTTGACCTTCGGGAATTCCAGGCCGTATTGCCGCGGATGCAGGAACAGCCACGCCGCGGCGATCACCATCGGCACGTAGTCGCGGGTTTCGCCCGGGAACTGGCTGTACACCACGTCGTCCCAGAAGCCGAGGCCGCTGTTCTCGCGAAAGACCCTCGCGGCGCGGCCTTCGCCGCCGTTGTAGGCGGCCAACGCCAGCTCGATGTTGTTGTTGAGCCCCCGCATGCGTTCGTTGATGTACGCCGCGCTGGCCTGCCCGGAGGCATAGGGGTCGTAACGCGTATCGAAGCCCGTGGCATCGCGGCCAAGCCCGAAACGGGCGCCGGTATTGAACATGAACTGCATCGGGCCAGCAGCGCCGGCACGCGAGGTCGAGTGCACCTTGCCGTTGGATTCCTTGGCCATGATGCCGAACAGCAGCGCCTCGGGCAGGCCACTGCGCTCCCAGGCGGGATACAGGTCGGCGCGCATGTTCTGGTAGTTCTCGTAGCTGTCGATCAGCGCGGGGCGCATGTCGGTCAACCAGCGGCGGATACCGGCCTGGATGGCTGGGTTGTATTCGACCATGCGGTCGAAGGCGTGCCGCTGGTCGTTGAGCAGGGCGGCGGTGCGCGCGGTTTCCGGCACGGCGCTGCCGGCGGGCGTCGCGTGATCGGTCCCGTCGTCCAGCGCGTCGATCGCCTCGCCTTCCTCCTCCGCACCGGCCGTCTGCCCGTCGGCGTTGTCTTTCAACAGGCGCTTGTACGTCGCCAGCAGCGTATGAACCTGGCAGCCGCGCTGCTTGATGCACGCATCCAGCACGTCCTCCATGTCCTCCAGCGCCGCGTCGCTCTCTGCCGCGCCGCGCGGATCGCTGTTCACCACCAGCACCAGGCCGTCGCGGTAGCGCTTCTCGGCCGCCGCCATCCGCTGCTCCAGCGCTTCGACGGCGGCGCGGTCACGTGCGGAGACGCGCTGGGCATGGGAGACGGGCGACACCAACAACAGGGACAAGGTGGCCACGACGGGCCAGTAACGCAGGCAGGCGGGAACCGCGAAGGACATCAGGTGAGCATCCAGAGTGTGAGTCGGGAGGGTAGCCCCGGGCGCGCGCCGCGGGCAAGGTCGGGAGTCATGGATCGTTGCACCGCCGCTCACGTCCAGCCGCTAGAATCCCGCCATCACCACGCGAGGTTGAACATGGATCCGATCCTGCTGGGCAAGGGCGTCACCGACGACATTCCGGTCACCCTGCAACCGAAGTTCGGCAACCGCCACGGCCTGGTGGCCGGTGCCACCGGCACCGGCAAGACGGTGACCCTGATGACGCTCGCCGAAGGCTTCTCGCGGATGGGTGTGCCCGTGTTCATGGCCGACGTGAAGGGCGACGTGGCCGGCCTGGCCGCCGCCGGCGATGGCAGCGAGAAGGTGCTCCAGCGCGCGAAGGACATCGGCATCGCCGACTATGCGCCGGGCGCGAATCCGGTGATCTTCTGGGACCTCTACGGCAAGCTGGGCCACCCGGTCCGTACCACCGTCAGCGAGATGGGCCCCACCCTGCTCTCGCGCATCCTGGAATTGAACGACACCCAGAGCGGCGTGCTCGACATCGTGTTCAAGCTGGCCGACGACCGCGGCCTGCTGCTGCTCGACCTGGAAGACCTGCGCGCGCTGCTGGGCCTGGTCGCCGCCGAACGCAAGGACATCTCCACCAGCTACGGGCTGGTCAGCACGCAGTCGGTGGGCGCGATCCAGCGCGCGCTGTTGCGGCTGGAGCAGGAAGGCGGCGAGATGTTCTTCGGCGAGCCGGCGCTGGAGCTGGCCGACCTGATGCGCACGAACACCGACGGCCGCGGCGTGATCGGCATCCTCGCCGCGGACCAACTGATCCTGAAGCCGCGCCTGTATTCCAGCTTCCTGCTGTGGCTGCTGTCGGAGCTGTTCGAGACGCTGCCGGAAGTCGGCGACCTGGACAAACCCAAGCTCGTGTTCGTCTTCGACGAGGCGCATCTGCTGTTCGACGATTCGCCGCCGGCGCTGCAGCAACGCATCGAGCAGGTCGTGCGTCTGATCCGTTCCAAGGGCGTGGGCGTGTACTTCTGCTCGCAGTTCCCGGACGACGTGCCGGACAACATCCTCGGCCAGTTGGGCAACCGCGTGCAGCACGCGCTGCGCGCCTTCACCCCGCGCGACCAGAAGGCGGTGAAGACCGCCGCCGAAACGTTCGTACCGAACCCCAAGCTCGACGTGGGTCAGGCCATCTCCAAGCTCGGCACCGGCGAAGCGCTGGTGTCCACGCTGCAGGACAAGGGCATCCCCTCGCCCGTGCAGCAGACGATGGTGTCGCCGCCGCGCTGCCGGATGGGCGCCATCAACGAGACCGAACGCCAGCAGGTGCGCAACGGCAGCCCCGTCGGCGGCAAGTACGACACCCGCGTGGATCGCGAGTCCGCCGCGGAGATGCTCGCACAGCGTGCCGAAGCCACGACGCAGGCCTCGCAGGCGCCCCCTGCGAAGACCGAACAGGACGACCCGGACGCCGGCGGTTTCGGCCAGACGGTGAAGGACGCCGTGTTCGGCACCAAGCGCCGCCAGGGCATGATCGAGACGATGGCCAAGCAGACCACGCGCACCATCGGCACCAAGCTGGGCAACCAGATCGTGCGCGGCATCCTGGGCAGCATCTTCGGCGGCCGTCGCTGACCGCACGCGCATGAAGTGGCTGCTCCTTCTGCCGGGCATCGCGGTGTCGCTGGCGGCCTCGGCCGCCAATCCGACACCGGCGACCTTCGCCGGCCCCTTCTTCGGCAGCCTGCCGTCCACGTCCTGCGTGATGCAGGACGTCTGGCTGGACCTGCGCGCTGACGGGCGCTACGCACTGCAGGCGCACTGCCAGGATGACCTGCAGGCCGCGCCGACGCGCGCCGGGCGCTGGTCGGTCACCTGGAACGGCACCTGCGTGCAGCTCACCCCGGACGATGATCGACCAGCGCAGGAATTCGCCATCCACGACGACGACCTGTTGGTGCTGACCGCCGGCAGCTGCATCGAACCGGTCGAGGATCCGCGCGGGCGCACGCTGCGGCGCGCGGATACCGCCGGGAACCGCTGACATGTCGCGCTGGCGTCCGCCGGGCGAGAAAAGCACCGCCCTGATCACCCGCGAAGGCCACGACCGTCTGAAGGCGGAGCTGGATGATCTTTGGCGCGTCAAGCGCCCGGAGGTGGTGAAGGCGCTCGCCGCCGCCGCCGCCGAGGGCGACCGCTCAGAGAACGCGGAGTACACGTACCGGAAGAAGCAGCTCGGCGAGATCGACCGGCGCGTGCGCTACCTGAGCAAACGCCTGGAAGTGCTGCGGGTCGTCGACACCGCACCCAGCGATCCCGAGGCGGTGTTCTTTGGCGCCACCATCGAACTGGAAAACCTCGCCAATGGCGAGGCATCTCGCTACCGGATCGTCGGCCCCGACGAGACCGACGCAGCCCGCGGCTGGATCAGCATCGACTCGCCCATGGCGCGTGCGCTACTGAAGAAACGCATCGATGACGAGTTCACCGTGGAGCTGCCGGGTGGCATCACCCGCTTCATGCTCGTGGATGTCAGCTACGCAGGCTGACCCTCACGACGGCCACGGGTAGACACGACCTTCGCGCAGCGGTCGGAAGTAGTCCTCCTGCGCATAGAACGCCTCGCTCTGCTCCGCGTGCCAGCCCGGGATACCGGCCAGCGGCAGCGGGCGCAGCGCCGACGGCGCGGCGAGGATAGCGCCGGTTGAAATCGATTCGGCCACGCGCACGACCACGTCCAGCGAATCGTCCAGCACAACTACGCACTTGCCGACCAGCAGGCGCCCCGGCACCAGCATCTGCTCCATCAGCGCATGCCCCACCACCGCAATCAATGCGATGTCGCCATCGCGCCAGCGATCGGCACCCGCAACGAACAGTGCCATCCAGTCGTGCCGATCCCACGCCTCCAGCAGCGTAGCGTCGCGCACCTGCACGATGACGCCGGTTTCATCGAACTGGGTGAGTGCCTGCTGGGCAGGGCTGCGCTCGCGCACGCCCATCGTGGCGAGATGCCGGCATTGCTGCTGGTTGAGGGCCTGCTTGAGGGCCGGGTGGCGCATCCATACCAGTGCGTTGAACAGGTCATGCCAGTTCTCCGCCCGCGTGGCGATGCGTCCCTGGGCGATGCGGGCTTCGTAGTGCAACCCGTCGGCGAGCAGGGCTGCATCCTGCGTCACGAAGCGATGTCCCGGCCGCGGCATGCGCGCATTGAGGGCGTCGATGTCCGGCCAACCTGCGGCCGTCACCAGCTCCAGATACTCGTCGTATCCGTCGAACAGAGGATGCCGGAAACACGCGGCATCCACGTGGCCGCGCAGCGGTGCGACGAAGCGACGCCGGCCCTCGCCGGCGTGGGTGTCCGTCACTACTGCGGTCACAGCACCTTGACGTCGAGCGGCCTGCCCGCCGTTTCGACGATGGCGTCGCCGAACAGGTCGTGTTCGTCGCTCTCGGCGATCTCCACGTCGACGAACTGGCCCACGCGCAGCCCCAATTCGCCGCCGTTCTGGATATGCACCAGTCCATCGATCTCCGGCGCATCGGCCTTCGAACGCGCGACGGCGATATCGTCTTCGATCAGGTCCACGAGGCACTGCTGCACCGTGCCGATCTTGGCTTCCAGACGCGCGGCGGAGATCTCCGCCTGCTTCTCCATGAAGCGCGCCAGGCGCTCCTGCTTGACCTCTTCCGGCACCGGGTTGGGCAACAGGTTCGCCGCCGCGCCTTCCACCGGCGAATAGGCGAACGCGCCCACGCGGTCCAGCTGCGCTTCGTCGAGGAACTGCAGCAGCTCTTCGAACTCCTGGTCGGTCTCGCCCGGGAAGCCGACGATGAAGGTCGAGCGCAGGGTGATGTCGGGGCTGATCGAACGCCAGCGCTTCACGCGCTCCAGCGTCTTGTCCACGGCGCCGGGGCGCTTCATCAGCTTGAGGATGCGTGGGCTAGCGTGCTGGAACGGGATGTCCAGGTACGGCAGCACCTTGCCTTCGGCCATCAGCGGGACGACGTCGTCGACGTGCGGATACGGGTAGACGTAGTGCATGCGCACCCACGCATCGAGTTCGCCCAAGCCTTCGCACAGGGCCTTCATGCGTGTCTGGTAGGCCTTGCCTCGCCACTCGCGCTCAGCGTACTTCACGTCCACGCCGTAAGCCGACGTGTCCTGCGACACCACCAGCAGTTCCTTCACGCCGCCGCGCACCAGGCGCTCGGCCTCGCGCAGGACGTCATCGACGGGACGCGACACCAGGTCGCCGCGCATCGACGGGATGATGCAGAAGCTGCAGCGGTGGTTGCAGCCTTCGGAAATCTTGAGATAAGCGTAGTGACGCGGCGTCAGCTTGATGCCGTAGTCCGGCACCAGGTCGACGAACGGATCGTGCTTCGGCGGAAGCGCGGTGTGCAACGCTTCCATCACGCTCTGGTAATCCTGCGGACCGCTGATCGCCAGCACGTCCGGGTACTGCTCGCGGATCTGCTCCGGACGCTTGCCCAGGCAGCCGGTGACGATGACCTTGCCGTTCTGGTTCATCGCCTCACCGATGGCGTCCAGCGATTCGGCCACGGCGGAATCGATGAAACCGCAGGTGTTCACCACCACAACGTCAGCCGCATCGTAGGTCGGCACGATGTCGTATCCCTCCACGCGGAGCTGGGTGAGGATGCGTTCGGAATCGACCAGGGCTTTCGGGCAGCCGAGGCTGACGAAGCCCACCTTGGGGTTCTGCAGGGACATGGGGAGTACGGCGGCGGCGTGTACGGGGCGCGGATTATAGCCTTCGGACGCTGGCGCCCCTGGCCGGGCCGTTCAGGCTGAGGGCCTGCACGCACCGCTTCCACGAGGCGCCCTACACTGTGCCGCCCTCACGACCGGACCTGCCGCATGGGTCAGTGGATCCCCTTCGACGCTCCGCACGGCCGCCTCCACGCCTGGCGGGCGGACCCCGTGGGAACGCCGCGTGGCGCGCTGGTCGTGGTGCAGGAGATCTTCGGGGTCAATCCGCACATCCGTACCGTGGCCGAAGGCTTCGCGCGGGACGGCTACGTCGCGCTGGCGCCGGCCTACTTCGACGCGGTCGAACCCGGCGTGGAACTGGACTACGACGCCAAGGGAATAGCGCGCGGCAAGGCGCTCATCACCGCGCTGGGATTGGAGCGGGCATCGGACATCACCCGCGCCGCGGCCGAGACGCTGGCGGGCTATGGCAAGGTCGGCACGGTCGGTTACTGCTGGGGCGGCACGGTCGCGCTGATGGCGGCGCTCCGCCTGGGGCTGCCGTCGGTCAGTTACTACGGCGCACGCAACGTGCCGTTCCTGCAGGAATCGCCCCGCGCGCCGGTGATCTTCCACTTCGGCGAACGGGATGCTTCCATCCCTCCGGAGATGGTGCAGGCCCATCGGGACGCGCTGCCGCAGATGGAGGTTTTCACCTATCCCGCCGGTCACGGCTTCAACTGCGACCTGCGCGCCGATTACGATCCCGCCAGCGCGCGGTTGGCGCGCGAACGTACGCTCGACTTCTTCGCACGGAACCTCGCATGACCGACTTCGCCCTCGACCCCCGTCTGGCCGCCGACAGCGTCTTTATCGCCGACGGCCCACTCTCGCAGGTGCGCCTGATGGACGACACGCGCTTCCCGTGGCTGGTCCTGGTACCGCGCGTCAACGGCGTCAGCGAGTGGCTGGAACTGGAGGGCGGCCAACAACGCCTACTCCTCGCGGAGATCAACCAGGCCGGACAGCTCGTCCGCGCGCAACCGGGCGTGCAGAAGCTCAACATCGGCGCGCTCGGCAACATCGTCCGTCAGTTGCACATCCACCTGGTGGGCCGCCACGACAGCGACGCCGCATGGCCCGGCCCGGTGTGGGGCAGCGGCAGCGCGGTGCGCCATGAACCCACGGCGCTGGAAGCTGCGGTGGACGCCTGGCGCCAGCGCCTGGCGTGACGCGTCAGGATGCCTTGACGACGCGCGTGCCGGCGATGAGATCGTGCAGGCAGCGCTGGTCGGCGCGGAAGATCATCAGCGAATCGACCAGCACATAGATCAGGCCCAGGCAGGGAAGATTCGCGATCGCGTGGGTGGGCAGGTAGCGCTTCAGCAACAGGTCCGCCAGCGAAGGCTTGTTGCCCTGCAGGTCGACGATCTTCAGCGACAGCAGCTTCTTGCCCCAGGTCTGTCCCGTCATCTGCAGCGGATAGCCCTGGATCAGCACGAACAACACGAAGCCGATCACCGCCCACATCACCGTAGTGCCCAGCGGCATCAGGCCGAACCCGCCCGAGCGCCCCGCCTCGAACGCGGCTTCCCAGAAGCCACCCATGAACATCAGCGGCACCATCAGCACCATGCTGATGGCCCAGTCGATCAGCACCGCCACCAGGCGCAACGCGCGGTCGGCCGGATCGAGTCCGGCAACAGACAAGGACGCAACGTCCGCGTCCGGGGTGCGATACGGGTCCTGTGGCATCGGCGGCGGTGCGTGCATCGTGCGTCCTTTCGTTGCGTTGGAGGGATCAGGTGCGCGGCAGCGTCACGCCGGTCTGGCCCTGATACTTGCCGCCACGGTCGTTGTAGCTGGTCTCGCAGATGTCATCGGCATCGGACTGGAAGAACAGCATCTGCGCCACGCCTTCGTTGGCGTAGATGCGCGCCGGCAGCGGCGTGGTGTTGCTGAACTCCAGCGTCACGTGCCCTTCCCATTCCGGTTCCAGCGGGGTGACGTTGACGATAATGCCGCAGCGCGCGTAGGTGCTCTTGCCCAGGCATACCACCAGCGTGTCGCGCGGGATGCGGAAGAACTCCACCGTGCGCGCCAGCGCGAAGCTGTTAGGCGGGATGATGCATTCGTCGGCGACGACGTCCACGAAGCTTTTCGGGTCGAAGTGCTTGGGGTCGACGATGGTGGAGTTGATGTTGGTGAACACTTTGAACTCGCGCGAGCACCGCACGTCGTAGCCGTAGCTTGAGGTGCCGTAGCTGACGATGCGCTCGCCGTTGGCTTGCTTCACCTGCCCCGGCTCGAACGGTTCGATCATGCCCTGCTGCTCGGCCATGCGGCGGATCCAACGGTCGCTCTTGATGCTCATGCAAATCCTGGTCTGGTGGGGCGAAGGCCGCGCGGGTGGCGCGCGGCGGACGGGGAATTGTAGGGCGGGCCCCGGCCCGCCGTCTGCGCCGGCCGTTAGACCAGCGAGGAGACGATGGACAACGGCGCGCGCGGACGCTGCGCCAAGGTGGCGGCCATGACCCGCGCGGTCTGCCGATAGGCCTGCGCGACCGCCGAATCGGGTGCGGCGACCACGACCGGCTGGCCGGCGTCGCCCTGCTCGCGGATCGCGATGTCCAGCGGCAGTGAGCCAAGCAACGGCACGCCGTACTGCGCCGCCATGCGCTCGCCGCCGCCCTGGCCGAACAGGTGCTCCACATGACCGCAATGGGAGCAGGTATGCACGGCCATGTTCTCGACGATGCCCAGCACCGGCACCTCGACCTTCTCGAACATCTTCAGCGCCTTCTTCGCATCCAGCGTGGCGATGTCCTGCGGCGTGGTGACGACGACCGCACCAGCCACCGGGATCTTCTGGGCCAGGGTCAGCTGGATATCGCCCGTGCCCGGGGGCAGGTCGATCAGCAGGTAGTCCAGATCGCCCCAGAGCGTGTCGTTGAACAGTTGCATCAGCGCGGAGGTGGCCATGGGGCCGCGCCAGATCATCGGCGTGTCCTGGTCGACCAGCAGGCCGATGGACATCGCCTCCACCCCGAACGCCCGCATCGGCTCGATCGACTTGTTGTCCGGACTGTCGGGGCGCCCGGACAGACCCAGCATGGCCGGCAGGCTGGGGCCGTAGACATCGGCATCCAGCACTCCCACCCGGGCGCCCTCGGCCGCCAGGGCCAGGGCCAGGTTGACCGCCGTGGTCGACTTTCCCACCCCACCTTTGCCCGATCCGACCGCGATGACGTTGCGGACGCGGGGATGGGGCGACAGGTTGCCTTGGACGGCATGAGCGCGGGGACGGTCATGAATGGCTTTTATATCAGTCACTTGCTTGACTCTAACGTCGTTCCGTTGGCGCCATTGTCGCATTCAGGGCGCGCGACGCCCGCCGCGATACAAACCTGAACGAATCGAACAAACTCATGACTTTTGGTCATGCAGAAGAAAGAAGATTGTGTTATGCGAATTACATTAATTTCGTGTTAACGTCGATTCCAGGATGCCCTTGTGCGGCCTGGATCACGGATTGATCCGCTTCGGGGTCGCTTCTCGTTCGGATTTTTAGGGGATTCACCAACATGAACTACGGAAACGCGAAAGCGCTCCGTCGCAGCCGTCTTTGCGCGGCATTGATTGCGGCGATTGCGCTGCCGGGCGCAGGGCATGCGCTCGCTCAGAACGCTGACGGCCAGACCCAGGCACCCGCGCAGGGAGAAGCCAGGACCCTCGACAAAGTGACGGTGACGGGTTCCCGCATCGCGCGTTCACAGGTGGAAGGTCCGTCTCCGGTCACCGTGATCAGCGCCGAGCAGATCGAGGCAGAAGGCTTCGTCAGCGTCAACGACGCGCTGAAGACCCTGACCCAGAACTTCGGCACGGTGCAGAACGAACTGAACTCCGCCGGCGGCTTCACGCCCAACGGCAGTCCGGTCAACCTGCGTGGCCTCGGCCCGGGCCGCACCTTGCTGCTGATCAACGGCCGCCGCGCCGCCGACTACCCCTTCCCGTACAACGGGCAGAGCAACTTCCAGAACTTCGGCAACATCCCGACCGCTGCTGTTGATCGCATCGAACTCGTCGCGGGCGGTGCCTCGGCGATCTACGGCTCCGATGCCGTGGCCGGCGTCATCAACATCATTCTGAAGAAGAATTACGAAGGCAACGTCCTGCAGCTGCGCACGGGCACGACCACCACCGGCGGCGGCGATTATCTGGACCTGCAATGGGTCGGCGGCAAGACCGGCGATAATTGGTCGATCACCTACGCGCTGCAGAAGTTCAACGACGAGACGGTGTACGCCTACCAGCGCGACTTCATGGATTCGCGTGCGGACAACCCGCTGCCCGACGCCGATCTCGGCCCGGTGCCGGTGTCGACGCTGCGTATCAGCCGTACGGGCACCAATGTACCGAACACCTATATCGCTCCCCCCGCTGGCGCCTGCGCCCGCTTCGGCGGCGAGTACGTGGACTACACCTTCCGCACCCGCTATTCGGCCACGCATCCGCAGGCAGGCCAGCTGTACACGCTGGGCAACGCGTGCGGCTACTGGACGGATGTCGGCTACCAGTCGATCGCCAACGGCAACGATGACTACGCCGGCTACCTGTTCGCCAACCTCGACCTGTCCAACGGCATGGAACTGTGGGCGAGCGCGCAGGCCTACTATTCGAAGTCGGACCTGACCGGCGGCCTGGAAGCCATCCTGGGTCCGCACACCGACGGCGTGGGTGTCACCCAGACGTTCTTCGCGACCAATCCGACGATCAACTCCAACGTCACCGTGCAGCGCATCCTGACGCCGCAGGAAGTCGGTGGCATCGAGGCCACGCAGCAGAAGTTCACCGAGAAGTCTTTGGACGTAGCCGTGGGCGCACGGGGTTCGTTCGGCGAACGCTTCGATTGGGACTTCACGCTGGGCCGCGCGGACTACAAGGCGGACCGCACCCGTCCGCGCCTGGATGGTTCCGCCGTCACCGAATGGTTCTTCGGCCAGCGTCTGAACACCACGGGCACGCCGCGCTACCTGATCAACCTGGACCGCTGGTACACGCCGCTCACTCCCGAGCAGTACCGCAGCATGTCGTCGATCCTGAAGTACGACGCGCATTCCTGGGTCAACCAGGCCAGCTTCGTGCTGTCCGGCGACCTGTTCGAACTGCCGGCCGGTCCGCTGGGCTTCGCTGCGGTGGTCGAGGGCACGAGCCAGGGCTACAAGCTGCGTTCGCCCGAGGGCATCCTTCCGACCAACCGCACCGTCTACAACCTAACGGGCACGAATGGCGGTGGCGAGCGCGACCGTTATGCGATCGGCGCCGAGTTCCGCATTCCGGTGTTCAGCATGCTCGACCTCAGCCTGTCGGGCCGCTGGGACAAGTACGACGACGTTACCAACGTCGACGACGCCAAGACCTGGGGCGCGGGCATCGAGTTCCGTCCGCTGGACACGCTGCTGTTCCGCGGCAACTACGCCACCAGTTTCAAGGCCCCGGACATGCACTTCGTCTATAACGAAGGCAGCGGCAGCTTCTCCACCGTGCTGGACACCTACCGCTGCTTGAACGCGGGCCTGGTGGCCGGTTCCTCCGCGTGCAACACCACGACCTATACGTACTCGGTGTTCGCCACCAGCATGGGTGAGCCGACGCTGGAAGAGGAGAAGGGCAAGTCGTGGTCGGCGGGCCTGGTGTGGGACATCACGGACTCGATGTCCGTCTCGGCGGACTACTACGACATCCGTCTCGAGGGCGCGGTGACGACGCTCAGCAGCACCTTCATCCTCGACGCGGAAGGCGGCTGCCTCACCGGTCTGACGCGCGCTCGCCAGCCCTACCAGTTCGCGCCCGACTCGGCGTTCTGCCAGGAAATCCTGAGCCGCGTCACGCGTACCGCCGCTCCGGGCGAACCGACCGATCGCGTCACCGGCATCCGCAGCGGCCCGGTCAACCAGGCCTACCAGCGTGTGACCGGCATCGACGCCGCGTTCAACTGGCGCCTGGATACCGACCGCCTGGGTGACTTCCGTTGGCAGGTGTCGTGGACCCACACGATCAAGAGCCAGCGCCAGACCTTCGCGACCGATCCGCTGGAAGCCGATTGGCGCGATGATCCAGGCAACTTCGACTTCCGTAGCCGCGTGCGCGGCTCGGTGGGCTGGTCGCTGGATGACTGGTCGGCGAACGTGTTCGCCACGCGCTACGGCTCCTTGCCGAACTGGCAGGAAACGGGCCGCATCGCGCCGTACATCGTCTGGAACGTCAATGTCGGCAAGGAAATCACGGAGAACCTGGACCTGACGCTGTTCGTGAACAACGTCTTCAACAAGTTCCATCCGGAAGACGCCGGCTACAACACCTATCCGTACTTCTGGCGCGCCTTCAGCCCGATGGGCCGCGAGATCTCGGCGCAGGTGGAGTACAAGTTCTAAGCATTCCTCGCACTACCGCTTCAGGAGCCCGGTGGCGACACCGGGCTTTTTTTTGCCGACCGACGTCCAGACAGGCTGCCCGTCTCAAGCCATGTCGCGACACTGCCCGACCGCCGCCGCCTTCGGCCGAGGAGAACCGTGATGCAGGACATGTTGGAAATGCCTCGGAAGGTCATTTTTGTGACCTAAATCACATAAATTCCTGTAATTTAAATAACATGTCACTGTGCTACCCCCCTTCATCGCGTGTTAACGTCCGGTTACGAGGACGTTCACGTGCGACCTGACTGAAGGACCAGTCCTTGGGGCCGCATCCATTGACAGCTTTAGGGGATTCACAACATGTCAGTTCGCTACACGAATGCGCTCAAGCGCAGCCGTCTCACTGCCGCGCTCGTCGCCGCGATCGTGATGCCGGTCGCCGGCACCACCTTCGCCCAGGAAGCCACTACCCCGCCGCCTGCTCAGCAGACCCAGCAGGCCACTTCGACGCTGGACAAGGTCACGGTCACGGGTTCCCGCATCAAGAAGGCCGAGGTGGAAGGCCCGGCCCCGGTGGTCGTCCTGACGGCCGACGATATCGAGAAGGAAGGCTTCAGCACCGTCTATGAGGCGCTGAATACCCTCAACCAGTTCACTGGCAGCGTTCAGAACGAAACCACGCAGAGCGGCTTCACCCCGAATGCCCAGTTCATCAACCTGCGTGGCCTTGGCCCGGGTTACACGCTCATCCTGATCAACGGCAAGCGCATGGCGGACTACCCGGTCCCCTACAACAGCCAGTCCAATGCCGTGAGCCTGGGTTCGATCCCCGCGGCTGCCGTTTCGCGCATCGAAGTCCTGACCGGCGGCGCTTCGGCGATCTACGGCTCGGACGCCGTGGCCGGCGTGATCAACATCATCACCAAGGAAAACTACGAAGGTGACAGCGTCCGCCTGCGTGGCGGTACCACCACCATGGGCGGTGGCGACACCGGCCTGTTCCAGTGGACCGGCGGCAAGACCGGCGACAACTGGAGCATCACCTATGCGGCGGAGTACCTGAACCGCGAAGGCATCCTGGGTTCGCAACGCGAAGATCGTGACTCCTACTACGACAACCCCGCGTTCCAGGGCCGCCCGGAATTCGCGACCGCCACGTCGGGCGTCTATCTGTACCGCAACACCGGCGCGGCCTATAACTGGCTGACGCCCGGCGGCACGCTGTCAACCTCCGTGGACGCACTCCGTTACTCCTGCTCGCGCACGTCTTCGGAGTTCGAGCCCTACAACACGTCGGCTACCGTCTCGAACGCGACCCCGAACCGTTGCGGCTACTTCGGCTATCCGGCCACCTCCGCTCTGCAGAACAGTTACAACAAGACGTCGGCATACGTGTCTGGCACCTACGACTTCGACAACGGCATGCAGCTGTACGGCCAGTTCCTGGGCACCGACTCGCAGAACACGGGTGTGAGCTCGACCCAGTTCTGGCAGACCCCGGGCTGGGTGTACACCCCGGCATATGGCTACATCCAGGCCCAGCGCATCATCACGCCCGAAGAAATCGGTGGCGCTCAGAAGACCGAGTACGACGAGAAGTCGTACAACTTCTTCGCCGGTGTCCGCGGCACCTTCCTTGAGAACCGCTTCGACTGGGATTTCGGCGTTTCCTACTCGCGCTTCGAGTTCGAATCCAACCGTCCGCGCTTCCTGCAGAACCGCGTCAACGAATACTTCCTCGGTACGCAGACCGGCGTGCAGGGCACCTATCCCCGCTATGACGGTTACAACCTGACGTACCTGAACCGCCTCTTCAGCCCGATGACGCCGGAGACCTACCGGTCCCTGTCGACCATCGTGAACAGCACCGGCGAATCCGAGAACAGCACCGCATCGTTCTCGCTGAGCGGCGACCTGTTCGACCTGCCCGCAGGTTCGCTGGGCGCAGCGCTGGTCGTCGAAGCCGGTCACCAGGAGTACACGCTTACGCCCGACCCTCGCTCCACGCCTGCTTACACCGGTGCGGACCGCATCTACAACCTGACCAGCACCGGCGGTGGCGGTGAGCGTGATCGCTACGCCCTCGGCCTGGAGTTCAGCATCCCGATCTTCGACTCGCTGAAGGCCCAGCTGGCCGGCCGCTACGACACGTATGACGACGTGACCGAGGTCGATGGTGCGTTCACCTGGTCGGCGGGCCTGGAATACCGCCCGGTCGATTCGCTGCTGCTGCGCGGCAGCTACGCCACCAGCTTCCGCGCTCCGGACATGCACTATGTGTTCGCCGGCTACTCGGGCGCCTACACGTACATCACTGACGCCTATCTGTGCCGTGTCGCCGGCATCGATCCGACCTCGCCGAGCTGCGAGAACAACACGAGCTACTACTACCAGGTCTTCCGCACGTATGAGGGTCGTACCGACCTGAAGGAAGAGACCAGCAAGTCGTGGACCGCCGGTCTGGTGTGGGACATCATGGACCGCATGTCGCTGACCGTCGACTACTACAACATGAAGCTCGAGAATCAGGTCGCCGAACTGGACAGCGACTTCCTGATGCGCCAGTACGCCGACTGCCGCCTGGGTGAGGACGTCAACGGCAATCCCGTCGACTCCACTTCTCCGTCGTGCCAGGCCTTCCTGGGTCAGGTTACCCGCGCCGGGGGCGAGCTCTCGAATGGCCAGGTCTCGCAGTACAACTCGTACCCGATCAACCAGGCCAGCCTGGAAACCCAGGGCATCGATGCCAACTGGAAGTACTCGCTGGATACGGACCGCCTGGGCACGTTCGGTTTCGAAGTGGGTTATACCCACGTGCTGAAGCTGGACCTGGTGCGCTTCGAGGGCGACGAGCCGCTGAACATCCGCGACCACATGCAGTACTTCAACTACCGTAGCCGTGCCAACGTGCGCCTGAGCTGGTCCAACGATGACTGGTTCGTCACGACCTATGCCACCCGCATGGGCTCGCTGCCGAACTGGGGCGAAACCGGCCGCATCGCACCGTACATCCGCTACAACCTCGACGTGCAGAAGAAGATCACCGACAAGCTCACCTTGGGCTTCTCCGTGGTCAACCTGCTCAACAACCAGCAGCCCGACGACGTCACCTTCACCACGTGGCCGTACACGTGGCGCTCCCACGACGTGATCGGCCGCCAGGTGTACGCCGACGTCCGCTACACGTTCTGAGGCCGATCGAAAGGTCTCAAGAAAAGCCCGGCGAAAGCCGGGCTTTTTTTTCAGTAGGTTTACCGGCAGACTCGGAATGGGGATCCGAGCGGCGCCAGACCGATGAAGCTTCCGCTCATAGCACATCATGGGACGGAGGGCCATCCAGCCCGCTCCACACTCCTTGCTTGATCGCAGGACTTCAAGGACATGCCCTCCACGGAGGGCCACAAAGGGGATCAAACGAAGTATGAAACCGACCACCATCGCCGCCTCATGGCTGCTTGCCGCCGCGTGTGCGCTGCCCACTGCCGCTGCGCAGGCGCAATCCATCGCTGACTTCGTCAAGCACCCCACGTACAGCAGCGCGCGGATATCGCCGGATGGCAAATACCTGGCGCTGCGCGTCGATCGCGGCGAGCAGGATGTGCTGACGGTACTGCGCACCAGCGACCTCAAGATCGTGAACGTCAACCAGTTGCCGGAGAAGAAGAGCGTCGGTGCGTTCCACTGGACCAGTCCCGAGCGTCTCATGTTCAGCGCCGTCCGGAAGATCGGTTCCTTCGAGCGCCCGGTCGGCACCGGCGAGTGGTTTGCAGTGAATGCCGACGGATCGCAACCGCGCACACTGATCGAGTACGGCACCCAGAACGTCACCCAGCGCGCGAAACAGGCGGATGGTCAGTTCTTCTCTCTGTTGGACACCCTGCCCGACGACGACGTCAACGTGATGATGGCCGCGCGCTACCAACGCTCGAATACCGGCGCCGGCACCGAAGTCGTGATGATGGATACCGTGAGCGGACGACGTAAGTCCCTCGGCCGCGCACCGAAGGAAGACTGCGCGATGGTGCTCAACCACGAGAAGGAACCCGCCTTCGCTGTGTGCTATAGCGACAAGGATGATGAGGCTGGCTACGACACGCACAACGAGGTGTACGCGCGCGGTGCCGATGGCAAGTGGAACCAAATCAGCTCGTCAAAGAGCGATGGCTCGCGACTGCGCGTCCTGGGCTCTGCGCGGAACGGCGATATCTACGCGCTGCGCGACGACGGCAAGGCGCCGGCCAGCTTCGGCACGCTGGATGCCAGTAGCGGAAAGTTCACGGAACTCTTCAAGGACACGGTGTCCGATGTATCCGGTTACGTCCAATCGGTGGATGGTTCCGAACGGATCCTCGGCGTCGTCACCGAAGCCGGCGAACCGGAAGTTTCCCTTGTCGAGCCTAAGCACGCGGACGCACAGCTCTACACGTCGCTGGCCGCCGCGTTCCCGGGCCAGTTCGTGGATTTCAGCAGTGCGACGCGGGATGGCCAGTTGATCGTCGTGAGCACGTATAGCGACCGCAACCCCGGTGAGCTGTACCTGTACGACCGCAAAGCGAACAAGGCCCGCTTCCTGATGAAGAGCAGGCCCTGGATCGACGCCAACAAGATGGGCACGATGCAGGCGATCTCCTTCACCGCGCGAGATGGCCGCAAGATCCACGGCTACCTCACCATCCCGCGGGGCTCGGATGGCAAGAATCTGCCGCTGATCGTCAATGTGCATGGCGGCCCGATGGGCCCGCGCGACAATTGGGGCTACAGCACCGAGCCACAGATGTTCGCGAGCCGCGGTTATGCGACGCTGCAGATCAACTATCGGGGTTCCGGCGGCTTCGGCAAGGCGTTCCAGGACCAAGCCTATGGCCAGTGGTCTCAGGGCATCATGAACGACATCATCGACGGCACCCGTCATGTGATCGCGCAAGGCCAGGCAGACAAGGACAAGGTCTGCATCTATGGGGGCAGCTTCGGTGGCTACGCCTCGTTGATGGCGCCGGCACGCGACGCTGAGCTGTTCAAGTGCGCCTTCGGCTACGTCGGCCTCTATGACGCCCAGATCCAGCTCAGCAAGAGCGACACCAGCCGGAGCGAAAGCGGACGTCGCTATCTGCTGCGCGCCTTCGGCCGCACGCGCGCCGAACAGGACGCCATGTCGCCCATCACGTATGCCAACCAATTGAAGCTGCCGATCTACCTGGCCGCCGGTGCACGTGACGAACGCTGCCCGCCGGAGCACACCGAGGCGATCGCGAAGGCGCTCACGGCCGCTGGCAACGCACCCGAGGGCATGATCATCCAGTCCGGCGAAGCGCACGGTTTCTACAAGGAGGAGAACAACGAACATCTTTACACCGAGATGCTCTCGTTCTTCGATCGCCATATCGGCGGCAAGGCCAAGGCGCAAGCGAGCCGCTGATCGAGGCTGCGGGCATGGCTTCCAGCACATCCCCTCGCGGGGTGTGCTGGCGATCATGAAAGACTGATCGATTCACTTCACGGAAGGCCCGTATGACCGCGCGTTTCAGGAACACCCTGCCCTTCTTGCTGCTGCTCGCGTGCATGCAGCCCGATGCGTCCGCGCAGCGCTCGAACAAGGCGCCTCCGCCCGACCCCGCAGCCGACCCGCTTCTCCGGGCCGCAGGTTTCCTGGAGAGCCATCCCGACATTCGCTATCGACTGCTCGGCCTCGAGAAGCACGACAAGAACAAGTACGACGACGCGCTGCGTTTCTTCCGGCGCGCTTCCTACTATGGCGACAAGCCATCCCAGGGCATGGTGGCGGAAATGTACTGGACGGGACATGGCATCCCGCAGGACCGCGCCTTGGCCTATGCGTGGATGGACTTGGCCGCCGAGCGCGGCTATGCCGGATTCAGCGGGTTACGCGAACGTTATTGGAACCAGATGGATGATGCCGAGCGGGCCCGCGCGCTGGAAGTCGGGCAGGCGGTCTATGCCGAGTACGGCGATGCGGCCGCCCAGCCGCGTCTGGCGAACGTCTTGCGTCGGGCACGCCGACAGATGACGGGCAGCCGCACCGGGTTCACCGGGAACCTTCAGATCTATATTCCCGGCCCGAGCGGCGAGATCCAGATCGATGGCAGCAAGTTCTACGACGAGCGCTACTGGGATCCCAAGCAGTACCAGGCCTGGCATGACGAGGTCTGGATGAAGCCGCGCATCGGGCGGGTATCCGTGGGCGAAGTGGAGCAGGTGCCCGGCACCTCCCCGGGCGGCTCCCGCATCCCCTCGGTCGAACCCGCCAAGGACACGCAGGAGCCTGAGACGCCCCCTGTCAACGAGAGCGGCCTCGGCACCCGAAAGGACGGCTGAACAGGCTTCTTCCATACGCTGGCGGATGCGGTATAACTGCCGCATCCCGTTGGCGTCGCCGGCGGGCCTGACCTACATCCCTGGGAGGGGAACATGCGCAAGACCCTGATGGCCGCCTGCCTGGCTGCTCCGTTGATGGCCCTGTCCTTTGTGGCCTCTGCTGCCGATCCGGTGGTGGGCCGCTGGAAGACCATCGACAGCGAGACCGGCAAGCCCAAGTCCTATGTCGAGATCACCCAGGCCGCCAACGGCGCGATCAGCGGGCGCATCGTCGAGCTGATCAACCCGAGCAAGCCGAACCCGACCTGCGACAAGTGCAAGGACGACCGCAAGAACAAGCCGATCACCGGCATGGAGATCATCCGCGGCATGAAGTCCGAGGGTGGCGGCGATTACGCCGGCGGCACCATTCTCAAGCCCGACGAAGGCAAGGTGTACAAGTCGAAGATGGAGCTGATCGACGGCGGCAAGAAGCTGGAGGTTTCCGGCTGCATCGCCTTCATCTGCAAGTCGCAGACCTGGATCCGCCAGTAAGTCTCGCGCTCACGCGATGCCTGCGGGCCCGGTCATGCCGGGCCCGCTGCTTTCTGGGCCCCGGAAAGGCGTCCTGCCGGTCCATGCGATAATCGCAATCCCCCGTCACGAAGCCCCTCATGAGCCGCACCGCCCTCGTCACCAACGCCCTGCCCTACGCCAATGGCCCCCTCCATCTGGGCCATCTGGTGGGCTACGTCCAGGGCGACATCTGGGTGCGCGCGCGACGGATGCGCGGCGATACGGTGTACTTCGTCTGCGCCGACGACACCCACGGCACGCCGATCATGTTGGCGGCCGAAAAGGCCGGCGTCACCCCGGAAACGTTCATCGCGAGCATCCAGGCAGGCCACGAGCGCGACTTCGCGGCTTTCGGCGTCGCCTTCGATCATTACGACTCGACCAACTCGGCCGCCAACCGCGAACTGACCGAGTTGTTCTACCAGCGCCTGGACGCCGGCGGCCACATTAGTCGCCGCACGGTGGCCCAGTTCTACGACCCGGCCAAGGGCATGTTCCTGCCCGACCGCTACATCAAGGGCATCTGCCCCAACTGCGGCTCGGCCGACCAGTACGGCGACAACTGCGAAGTCTGCGGCGCGACCTATGCGCCGACCGACCTGAAGGAACCGAAATCCATCCTCTCCGGCAGCACGCCGGAGATCCGCGATTCGGAGCACCACTTCTTCGAAGTCGGTCGCTTCGAGGCCTTCCTGCGCGACTGGCTGGCCGGCGATGTGGCCGTGCCCGGCGTGAAGGCCAAGCTGCGCGAGTGGCTGGATGCCGAAGGCGGCCTGCGTGCCTGGGACATCTCGCGCGACGCGCCCTATTTCGGTTTCGAGATCCCGGGCGCGCCCGGCAAGTATTTCTATGTCTGGCTCGACGCGCCGATCGGCTACCTGAGCAGCTTCCGCAATCTCTGCGCCGAGCGCGGCCTCGACTTCGAGCCGCACCTGGTCGCGGGCACCGATGTCGAACTGCACCACTTCATCGGCAAGGACATCGTCAATTTCCATGGCCTGTTCTGGCCGGCCGTGCTGCAGGGCACCGGCCACCGCGCGCCCACGCGCCTGCATGTCAACGGCTACCTGACCGTGGACGGCGCGAAGATGTCGAAGTCGCGCGGCACCTTCATCATGGCGCGCACCTACCTGGACACCGGGCTGGAACCGGAAGCGCTGCGCTACTACTACGCGGCCAAGTCTTCTGGCGGCGTTGACGATCTCGACTTGAACCTCGGCGACTTCATTGCCCGCGTGAACGCGGACCTCGTCGGCAAGTTCGTCAATCTGGCCAGCCGCTGCGCTGGCTTCATCGACAAGCGCTTCGGCGGCCGGCTGGCCGACGTCCTGCCCGACCCGGTCATGTACCAGCGCTTCGTCGAAGGACTGGGCCCGATCGCCGATGCCTACGAGCGCAACGAGCCGGCCACGGCGCTGCGCCTAACCATGGCGCTGGCCGACGAAGCCAACAAGTACATCGACGAGACCAAGCCGTGGGTCATCGCCAAGCAGGAAGGCGCGGACGCCGAACTGCAGGCGGTCTGCACGCAGGGTTTGAATCTGTTCCGCGTGTTGGCCGCCGCGCTCAAGCCGGTACTGCCGCGCACGAGTGCCGAAGCCGAGGCCTTCCTCGGCGCGCCCGTCGAGACCTGGTCCGACGTCGCCGCGCCGCTGCAGGCGCACGTCATCCAGCCCTACTCGCCCTTGTTCACCCGTATCGACCCGAAACTGATCGACGCCATGACCGACGCTTCCAAGGACACCCTCGCCGCCCCCCCCGCACCTGCCGCTCCCGAGAAGAAGGCAGAGGCCAAGGCCGCTGCGCCGGCCGAGGCCAAGGACGCCGGCAGCACCATCGGCATCGAGGAGTTCGCCAAACTCGACCTGCGTATCGGCCAGGTGCTGGAGTGCGGCTTCGTCGACGGTTCGGACAAACTGCTGCGCTTCCTGCTGGATGCCGGCGACCTCGGCCAGCGGCAGATCTTCTCCGGCATCCGCGCCAGTTACGGCGAGCCGGAAGCGCTGATCGGCCGCAAGGTGGTGTTCATCGCCAACCTCGCGCCGCGCAAGATGCGCTTCGGCCTGAGCGAAGGCATGATCCTGTCGGCCGGGTTCGACGGTGGCGCGCTGGCGCTGCTCGACGCCGACAGCGGTGCGCTGCCCGGCATGCCGGTGCGCTGACGCGCGACGCATCATTACGAGGATGGACGCCGCCCTCGTCGAACGCCTCGACCGCCTGTTGCCTCAGACCCAATGCGGCCAGTGCGGTTTCGAAGGTTGCCGCCCGTATGCCGAAGCGATGGCGCGCGGCGAGGCCGGGATCGACCATTGCCCGCCCGGCGGCGATGCCGGTGCGCGGGCGCTGGCGAACCTGCTGCAGGTGCCTGCTCGCCCCTACGACCGCCGTCGCGGCACGCACATGCCGCCGATCGTGGCGGTGGTGGTGGAAGAAGACTGCATCGGCTGCACCAAGTGCATCCAGGCCTGCCCTGTCGACGCCATCATCGGCGGCGCGAAGCACATGCACGTGGTCATCGATGCGCTGTGCACGGGCTGCGAGCTGTGCGTGCCCGCATGCCCGGTGGATTGCATCGTGATGGTGCCCGCGGCCTCCTGAGGCGCCGCGGGAACGATCAGCGCGCGCCCGCCGCGCAGGCGGAGCAGATGCGCTCCACCTTGTAGCCGCGTTCGCGCAGCTTCTCGACCACGCCGTCCTCGCCGAGCAGGTGCAGGGCCCCGACCACCACCAGCGCATCGTCGTCGCCGGGCTGGGTGAGGATCCGCTGGATCTTCGGCACCCACGCATCGTTGCGATCCACGTTGATGCGCCGGTAAAGGCGTGGGTATTGGCGCTTCATGTCCGCCGCCATGCCGGTCCACAGACCTTCGGCATCGCCACGACGCCAGGCTTGGTGCAGACGCTCGGTCTCCACCGATCCCTTGTCCGCCTGGTCCAGCGACTCGACGATGAACTGGCGCTGCTCCGCGACCTCCATGCCGTCGAGTACGCCGATCTGTTCCTGCGCGATCTCCAGGCCTGCTGTGGGCTTGCCCGCGGCCTTGGCCTTGTCCATGAAGTGGTTGTCCAGCCCCAGCTTCGGATCCAGTCCTTGCTTGGTCATCTCGACGATGCTGATCGTCAGGCCGACGAACCAGGGCTCGAAGCTATTGAACGCCACCATCGGCATGCCGTTCTTGCTTGCCCAAGTGTCGAGCCGCTTCCACGTTGCCGCATCCAGATCCTGCTGCAGCGTCTTGCCATCGGTACGCAGCGCGGCCTGCAACATCAGCTGCTGTATGGCCGTGGACTGCATTTCTTCGGGCGCCAGTTCGAACATCAGCCGTTCCGCATCGGCGAACGCCGCCTCCACATCCGCCGACAGCGGGTAGTCGCTCTGCCGCAGCAGATGGAACGAGCCCAGCAGGTAGACCGCATTGTCCTTGACCGATACTTTCCACAGCAGCGGCACCGGCGCGGCGGGCGCCTTGGCGGTGTCGGCCGCCAGCACGGAGGCACTGGCGAGCAGGCCCGCCACGACGAGGGATTTCAGCGGCATGCGCAAGGTCATCGATTCCTTCTTCAGAGCACTTTGATCGGTTTGGCGTACGCCTTCTCGCCCGCCTCGACCAGCAGATCCAGGCGGTTCTCGGCCGGCGGCAGCGGACACGTGGCGTACGGCGTGAACGCGCAAGGCGGGTTGTAGGCGCGATTGAAATCCAGCACCACCTTGCCATCGCGCGGCGCATCGGCATCCAGGAAGCGACCGGCCGGATAGCTGCCATGGCCGCTGGTACGATCGGCGAGCACGAAGAACAGCGGACCGTCCGGCGCGCCGAGCGCTTCCACCCGGAATGTCTTGCCGTCGCGCTCGAACTCTACCGCACCCGGGTTGGGCGATTCGTTGGCCACGCCGATCACGTCGACGATGGTGAGCGTCTTGCCCGGCGGGTGCGGGATATAGCGGCCTTCGACACGCCAGCTCTCCAGCGCAGGCCAGTAATCCAGGCCAACGAACTGGGTGCGCGACTCGGCATCGGCATACTTCACGCGCAGGGCATGGCGACCACCCCGTTCGATCACCGACAGTGCGCCCTTGCCTTCGTCGAAGCCGATCACGCCCGGCGTCGCATCACGATCGCTCTGCAGTTCCACCCGGCCCTTCAGCGGTTCGCCGTTGAGCGTGAGGTCCACACCGCGTTCGGGCGTGAAGAAAATGCGGCCGTCCTGCTGCGTCACCATGCCCATCTTGGGCGGCCCCACCACCAACTTGATACCGCTGGCCGGGCTGCTGCCGATGAAGTGCGATTTCAGCTCGATCCAGTGCAGGCCCACCAGGCTGGTCCAGCCATCCGGTGCCAGCAGTTGGTCCTTGCGTGCTGCACGCCAGGCCGTGTTGTCGGCGAGGAAGCGCGCATCGACGACCTTGCCGGCTGTGCCGGCCTTCTCGTCCGCACCGCCACACCCCACCAGCAGCCCCAGCAGCATGGCCATCCCCAGCCATCCTGTCTTCATCCCCATATCAACGTCCTCGCAGGAACCAGCGGTCGATCTCGTTCAAGGAAAAGCGCGCCCAGGTCGGGCGGCCGTGATTGCATTGCCCGGAGCGCTCGGTGATTTCCATCTCGCGCAGCAGGGCATTCATCTCGGGCAACGTCAGGCGACGATTGGCGCGCACCGCGCCATGGCAGGCCATCGTCGACAGCAGCTCGTCGCGCGCCGCGGCCACGCGACGGCTCTCGCCGTGTTCACGCAGATCGGCCAGCACATCGCGCAGCAAGGCTTCCGGATCTGCGTTGGACAGCAGCGCCGGAATGCTGCGCACGCTGAGCGATTGCGGCCCGGCGCGGGTGATATCGAAGCCCAACAGGGCCAGCGTGGCGGCCTCGCGTTCGGCCACATCGGCCTCGCGCTCGGCGACCGCCAGCACGCGCGGCACCAGCAGCGGCTGCGCACGCAGGCCGATGCCGTCGTGCGCCTGCTTCAATTTTTCGTAGCCGATGCGCTCGTGCGCGGCATGCATGTCGACGACGATCAAACCGTCGGCGTTCTCGGCGAGGATATAGATGCCGTGCAACTGGGCGATGGCGAAGCCTAACGGCGGCACGCCCTCCGGATCGTTCGCCGGCATCACCGGCAGCGAGGGCGCGGGATATCCCGCCGCCATGGCATCGGGCGCGGGCGCGTACAGCGCCGCGTAGGCAGCCGGTGCTTCCGCCACCGAGAGTCCCAGCGGCGATTGCTGTGTCGGCATCCACGCGGACGGGATCGGCATGGCGGCACGCGGCGCGAACGACGATGCCGCGACCTCTTGCGGTACGGTGCCGGCACGCGTTTCCGCCAACGCCTCATGCAGCGTGCGATAGACGAAATCGTGGACCAGCCGGGTATCGCGGAAGCGGACTTCGTGCTTGGCCGGGTGCACGTTCACGTCGACGCGCGTGGGATCGAGTTCCAGGAACAGCACGTACGCAGGCTGCCGGCCGTGGAAGAGCACGTCCTGGTACGCCATCTTCACCCCGTGCGCGATGTTGCGATCGCGCACCGAACGGCCGTTGACGTAGACGTACTGCTGGTCGGCACTGGCGCGCGAGTAACTCGGCTGCGCGATCCAGCCATGCAGGCGCAGGCCGGCGGCGGCATGATCCACGCGCAGCGCGCTGCGGGCGAATTCCTCGCCCAGCGTTTCATCCAGGCGCGCGAGGGATTCCAGTTCGTCCGCCTTGTAGCGCCGCGACGGCCGGCCGTTGTGCGACACGCGCAGCTCGATGTCGGGACGCGCCAGCGCCAGCGAACGCAGCCATTCCTCGATGTGGCTCATCTCCGTGCGTTCGGCGCGCAGGAACTTGCGGCGCGCGGGCACGTTGTAGAACAGCTCGCGGACTTCCACCGTGGTGCCGACCGCATGCGGCTTGGGCGACACCTCGCCGAGCTTGCCGCCATCCACCTGCAGCGAGGCGCCGTGCGCGTCCTGCGGGCGGCGCGAGGTCAACGAAAACCGGCTGACCGAGGCGATCGACGGCAGCGCTTCGCCGCGAAACCCGAGCGTGGCCACCGCTTCCAGATCGTCGAGTGAGGCGATCTTGCTGGTGGCGTGGCGCGACACCGCCAACGGCAGTTCTTCCGGCGCGATGCCGCCACCGTCGTCGCGGATGCGGATCAGGCGGACGCCGCCCTCTTCCAGGTCGATGTCCACGCGCCTTGCACCGGCATCCAGCGCGTTCTCCACGAGCTCCTTGACGACGGACGCGGGGCGTTCGACGACTTCGCCGGCGGCGATCTGGTTGATCAGGGTGTCGGGGAGCTGGCGGATCGGCACGTGCTGGCGGCGCAGGCGCGCCGTCTCGGGGATTCAGCCGTGATGATAGCCGAGCGAACGCGCGATCAGGGCGCGCCGGCGGCCCCGCCCGCTGCAACACTGCGTGCCTCGGCCTCGGCTTGGGCGCGCGCCGCGAACAGCGTGCCCGGCGGCGGCTGGCGCATGAAATAGGACTGGATGCCCTCCAGCACAGCCCCCGCCACCCGACGCTGGTGCGCGGTGTCGAACAGGCGCTTCTCCTCGTCCGGGTTCGAGATGAAACCCGTTTCCACCAGCATGGCCGGCATGTCGGAGTTGCGCAGCACTTCGAAGTTGGCGAACTCGATCTGCGGCTTGTGGGTCTTGCCCAGATCCTTCAGCGAGGTCAGCACGTGCCCGGCGGCATCCTGCGAGGCCTTCATGTGACCGCTCTGGGCCAGATCCAGCAGGACGTTGGACAGCGTGTCCTTGGTCAGCCGCACGCCACCGACCAGGTCGGAGGCGTTTTCCTTGTCGGCCAGCCAACGTGCGTGCTGCGAGGACGCGCCGCGCAGGGACAGCACGTATACCGACGAGCCCCAAGCACTGCGGTTTTCCGCGGCATCGGCGTGGATCGAGACGAACATGTCCGCCTTGGCCGCACGCGCCTTGCGGGCCCGCTGCGGACGTTCGACGTAGACGTCGGTGTCGCGTACCAGGTAGGCCTTCATGCCCGGCGTGGCGTTGATCTGCCGCGCCAGCTCCTTGGAGATGGCCAGCACGGCATGCTTTTCGTAGCGACCGCTGGGGCCGATCGCGCCGGGATCCTGGCCGCCGTGGCCGGGGTCGATGGCTATCACCAGCGGGCGCATGCCGGCGGTGATGACGGGCGATTCCTTGGGCGCCGCGACGGCGTCCGACGCGGCGTTCGCGGCAGCCGAGCCCGGCATCGGCGTCGGCTGGCCGGTGGCGATGGTGTAGGTGGGCGGCGGGCTACCGGCGTCGGCCGGCACCCCGATGGACGTCGACTGCCCGTTGAGGATGGCCTGGGGCGAAGGCGGCGCGCTGGTCGTGGTCGACGGCGGCGTCGCGGCAGGCGCCTGTCCTGCCTGGGCGACCTGCGCCGTCAGCAGCGCGGTCGCACGTGCGGCGTCGGCCTGGGCCTGCGATGCGGATGTCGGCGTGGGCGGCGGAGCCGTCGTCGAGGGCGCGCTCACGACTGCCTGCGTCGACGCCGCGGGTACGACGCCATCGCCCGGCCATTCGATCACCAGCCGCGAGGCCTCACCGGCCTGTTCCATGCGCGGATTGAGTGCGGCCACGGGCGAAGCGAGGTCGAAGACGATGCGCAGCGTGTTCGGATCGGGCTGGCCGGTCCGCACCGCACGCACGATGCCGGCGGGTGCCGGCAGCCGCAGACCCGCACGCGCCTTCGACGCCGGCAGGTCGACGACCAGGCGATCCGGGCCTTTCAGGCTGAGGGTCTTGTACTGCCCCGCGCCGGCCAGCTGGATCTCGGCGCGGGTGCCGGTGGCGCCCTGCGCGATGCTCACGCCGGTGACTTCCCCGGCCCACAGCGACACCGGCAGCACGGCCAGCAGGCCCGCAAGGGCGGCGCGCAGCGTGACGGTGGTGGGCATCCCCGGGCTCATGCCGCGGATTCAAGCACCATCAGGTCACGAATGCAAGGTGTTTTCCCTTAATAATCCGCAACCTGGAAGATGTTCCTAACCAGCCTGGGCAACTGATGTCTGCAACTGGCCTTCCGCGGAAACCCGGGCGAGCCAGCGCTCGCCCTCCGGGGAAGCGGCTTCGCAGACGGCCGCGCGCCCGCGGTCCTCGACCTGCAGCGAGACCACCAGATCGGCCGGCGGCAGTGAGACGCCCCCACGTTCCGGCCATTCCACCAGCCACAGCACCGCTGCGCCCTCGTCCAGGCCGAGGAACTCGAGTTCGCCGGCATCGCCGATGCGGTAGAGGTCCAGGTGCCAGGCCTCGCCGCCCGCCACCGGATAACGCTCGACCAGCGTATAGGTCGGGCTGCGGATCGCACCGGCCACGCCAAGCGCACGCAACAGTGCGCGCGCCAGCGTCGACTTGCCCGCGCCGAGATCGCCGCGCAGATGGACGACCGCAGTCGCCGGGCGTGTACGCGCAAGCGCCTGGCCCAAGGCTTCGGTGGCGTCGCTGTCGGAGAGGAAAAGCTGCATGCCGCGATTCTAAGCGCTGGCGTCGCGTCGCGCTGCCACGGCTCAGGGATTGGCGAGGCGACGCAAGTGCGGCATCAGATCAGACGGCAGCAAGCCACGCTGCCCATCCCATGCGGCCGCATCGCCAGCCAGCGCATGCAGTAGCGCGCCGGTGCTGGCGGCATCGAACGCCGACAGGCCCTGCGCGCGCAACGCAGCGATCACGCCGGTGAGCACATCGCCCATGCCGCCCACCGCCATGCCGGGATTGCCGGCATCGATTACGCGCAGCGTGCCGTCGGGTGCCGCGATGATCGTGCCCGCCCCTTTCAGCACCACCACGCACGCATGGCGCTGCGCGATGGCGCGCGCAGCGTTGAAGCGGTCCGCCTGGATCTCGGCCGTCGTGACGTCGAGCAAGCGTGCGGCTTCGCCGGGATGCGGTGTGAGCACCGCATCGTCGAGCGCCTGCGGCGTCGACGCGAGAAGATTCAACGCATCTGCATCGACGATCAGTGGGCGCCCGCTGCGCCACGCCTGCTGCAGCAAGGCGCGTGCCCAATCGCCCTGGCCCAGGCCCGGTCCGATCGCGATGACACCGGCACGCGCGAGCATCGGCGCCAGGTCTTCCGACGATTCGACCCCGCGCACCATCGCTTCCGGACGACGCGCGAGGATCGCACTGACATGCAGCGCTCGCGTCGCCACACTCACCAGACCAGCGCCGGCACGCAGCGCGGCTTCCGCGCACAGCGCGACCGCACCGCCACTGCCGTCATCGCCACCGATGCACAGCACATGGCCGGACTCGCCTTTGTGCGTATTGCGACGACGCGGCAGCAACCAGCGCGCCAGCGCATCCTGGTCGAGCAGCGACGCGTGCGACGGCACGCCATCGAAAGCGTCGGCGGGCACGTCGAGATCGTCCAGCGACAGCACGCCGGTGTACTCGAGCGCGTCGCCGGTATACAGGCCCGCATGACGGGCGATGAACTGCAGCGTGCGCGTCGCCACCACCGCCACACCCGGCACGCCACCGCGATCGGCATCGACGCCGCTGGGGACGTCCAGCGAGAACACCGGCACGGCCTGGGCGTTGATGGCATCGATCAGCGCGTGAGAGCCGGACTCCGGTGCGCGCGAGAAGCCGATCCCGAACAGTGCATCCACCACCAGGTCGGCCGCCGGCAGCGCGCCATCGAAAAGGGTCACGCGCCCACCTGCGGCCACGTAATCGGTGCAAGCGCGCTGGGCGACGGGATTCGCCGGCACATGCTCGCGCAGATGCACCACTTCGACCGGGCGACCGGCGCGATGCGCATGGCGGGCCACTACGTAACCATCACCTCCGTTGCTGCCGGGGCCGCACACCACGACGATGCGTTGCGCATCGGGCCAGTGCATCAGCACGTGCTGCCAGGCCACCTGCCCGGCCCGCTGCATCAGCGTGTAGGCGTCGCCGCCCAACAGACGCGTGGCGTTCGCATCCAGCGCCCGCGCGGCAGGGGTGGAATACAGGGGCACGGTGCCTGACATGCGCGGATTCTAGGTCCGGCGCGGGTTGCGCGGAAGTGAACGCCGCCGACCCACCTATACTTTCCGCATGCCCGCCCCCGGATCACCCTCGCCACTCCCCTCGCCCGCCGCGCTCGCCGACCGCGTGCGCGTGTTGGCCCGCGAGTTCGGTTTCCAGCGCTGCGGCATCACCGGCATCGAATTGGGCGAAGACGAACAGCACCTGCGCGACTGGCTGGCGCAGGGCCTGTACGGCTCGATGGACTGGATGGCGCACCACGGCGACAAGCGTTCGCGCCCGCAGGAACTGATCCCGGGCACGCTGCGGGTGATCTCGGTGGGCCTGGACTACGGGCGTAACGACAGCGACGATGCCTGGGACACCCTCGCCGATGGCCGCCGCGCCTATGTGGCGCGGTATGCATTGGGGCGCGACTACCACAAGCTGATGCGCAACCGGCTGCAGAAACTGGCCGAGCGCTTGCAGCAGGAAGTCGGCGCGTTCGGGCACCGCGTGTTCGTCGATTCGGCGCCGGTACTGGAACGCGCGCTTGCCCGCAACGCCGGCCTGGGCTGGATCGGCAAGCACACGTGCCTGATCGACCCCGATGGCGGCTCTTGGTTCTTCCTGGGCGAGATCTATGTCGACCTGCCACTCCCGGTCGACACGCCGGCCACCGCGCACTGCGGCACGTGCACGCGCTGCATCGAGGTCTGCCCGACGCAGGCGATCACGGCGCCCTACCGACTGGATGCGCGGCGCTGCATCGCCTACCTGACGATCGAGCATGAGGGCGCGATCCCGGAAGAACTGAGGCCGGCGATCGGCAACCGCATCTTCGGCTGCGACGACTGCCAGCTGGTCTGCCCCTGGAACAAGTTCGCCCAGCGCACCGACGAGCCGGATTTCCGCGCGCGCAACGATCTGGACGTCGCGACGCTGCCGCAGCTGTTCGCGTGGGACGAAGAGGAATTCCTGCGCCGCACCGAAGGCTCGGCCATCCGCCGCAGCGGCCACGAACGCTGGTTGCGCAACATCGCCGTCGCCCTGGGCAACGCGCCCACGACGCCCGACGTGCTTGCCGCGCTGGCGAGCCGTCGGGACGATCCGTCAGCTGTGGTGCGCGAGCACGTGGCCTGGGCGCTGAACCGTCACGCGCCGCGGTAGGCGCGGCAGGCCCGCCTCAACCGCGCGCGGCGATCTCGGCGAGCAGCGCGCGCGTCACCGGGTCCTTCGCCTCGGTTTCGCCCTTCAGCGCCGGGAGCAGGCCGTTCGCCAACTGCTTGCCGAGCTCCACGCCGAACTGGTCGAAGGCGTTGATACCCCACAGCACCGACTGCGCGTAGACGCTGTGCTCGTACATCGCGATCAGGCTACCGAGCGATTCAGGGGTCAGCGCGTCCAGCAGGATCATCGTGCTCGGGCGCCCACCGGCATAGCTGCGATGCGGATCGTCGCTGGCCTGGCCGTTCGCCAGCGCTTCGCTCTGCGCGAGCAGGTTGGACATCAGCGCCAGATGGTTCTCGCTGTAAGGATCGTCGTTGCGCACGGTGCCCACGAAATCCAACGGCACGATCTGCGTACCCTGGTGCAGCGCCTGGAAGAAGCTGTGCTGCACATCGGTGCCCGCACCACCCCACCACACCGGCACCGTGTCGACGCCGACGGGGCTGCCGTCCAGCATCACCGACTTGCCCAGGCTCTCCATCACCAGTTGCTGCAGGTAGGCCGGCAACAGGGCCAGGCGCTGGTCGTAGGTCATCACGCCCTGCGCGGCGTGGCCGAGCACGTTGCGGTTCCACACCGCGGTGAGCGCATGGCGCACGGCGATGTTGTCGGAGAGCGGCGTGCCGATGACATGCGCGTCGAACGCCGAGGCACCGGCCAGCAGGCGCTCGAAACGGTCGAACCCGATCGCCAGCGCGATCGGCAGACCCACGGCCGACCACAGCGAATAGCGGCCGCCGACCCAGTCCCACATCGGCAGCACGCGCGCGGCATCGATCGCGAACGCGGCCGCGGCACGCTCGGGATTGGCGCTGACGGCATACAGGCGGTCGCTGCCGCCCAGCCAGTCGCGGAGGATGCCGCCGTTGAGCAGCGTTTCCTGGGTACCGAAGGTCTTGGAAATCAGGATCGCCGCGGTGCGCGCGGGGTCCAGCGGTGCCAGCGTGCGCTGCGCCGCGGCGCCGTCGACGTTGGACAGGAAATGCACGCGGAAGCGACTGGGTAGCGGATCGCGCAGCGCATCGGCCACCAGCCGCGGCCCGAGATCGGAACCGCCGATGCCGACGCTGACGATGTCGGTGATGCCGCTGGCTTCCAGCTGCGCGACCAGCACCGCCATGCGCTGGCGGACCTCGAGTGCACTGGCGTGGGCCGCGCGCGCGATGGCCGCATCGGAATGCTGGCCGCGCAGTGCGGTATGGAGCGCCGCGCGCCCTTCGGTGACGTTGACCTTCTCGCCATCGAACAGGCGACGGAAGGCGCCCGCCAGATCCACGGCCTGCGCCTGCGCGAGCAGGGCCTGCGCGGCCTGCGCGTCGTACGACTGCCGCGCGAAGTTGAAGTACAGCGGACCGCTACGCAGAGTGTGCGCGGCGACGCGGTCGGGCTCGCGCGCCAGCAATTCACCCAGGGAGGAACCACGCAGGCGCGTGGCGTGGGAGTGCAGCGCGTCGAAGCCGTTGCTCATGTCAGGCCGCCTGCTTGGGGATGCTGCGGTTGGTGTGGGTGATGCGGTTCTGGCCGTCCACATACACCAGGGTCGGCTGGAACTGGTCGGCTTCCTGCTCGCTCATCGACGCGAACGCCGCGATGATGATCAGGTCGCCCACCTGCACGTGGCGCGCGGCGCCGCCGTTGAGCGACACGATGCCGCTGCCCTCGTCGGCGCGGATCGCATACGTCGAAAAGCGCGCGCCATTGGTGACGTCCCAGATGTGGACCTGCTCGAACTCGCGGATGCCGGTGGCGTCCAGCAGCAGGCCGTCGATGGCGATGGAGCCTTCGTAGTTCAGCTCCGAATGGGTGACGGTCGCGCGGTGGATCTTGGTCTTGAGCAGGCTGAGGTGCATGGGGGCGGGATCAGGATCGGGGACGCGAAGTTTAGCCCCTCGCGCCCCGCGCGGCGTGCACGCCCGTGCAACACCGCATCACCGCCGTCGCGGTCAGAATTCCAGGTTGTCGATCAACCGCGTACGGCCGAGCTTGGCCGCGATCAGGGCGACCCGCGGACCCTGCTCGCCGTCCACCGGCTCGCTCAGGTCGGGGCGACGGACCACGGTGTAGTCCACCACGTAACCCACCTCGGCAAGCCGCTGCGCCGCGTCGGCTTCCACCTGGGCGCGCGACTGCCCGGCCAGCAGGCCTTCGCGCATGGCGATCAGCACCTTGCGGATCTCGGCGGCGCGCGGGCGCTCGTCCGCGGACAGGTACTGGTTGCGCGAACTCATGGCCAAGCCATCGGGTTCGCGCACGATGCTGCCGGCGAGGATCTGGATGGGGAACGCCAGGTCGGTGACCAATTGGCGGATCACCGCCAACTGCTGGTAGTCCTTCTTGCCGAACGCGGCCACGTCGGCCTGCACCTGATTGAACAGGCGGCCAACCACGGTGCACACGCCATCGAAGTGGCCCGGGCGGTGCGCGCCTTCCAGCACGCTGCTGACGCCGGGGACGTGGACCTTGGCGGCCAGTTCGACGCCGAAGGGATACATCGACTCGACCGTCGGCAACCACAGGACATCGCAGCCGGCGCCTTCGAGTCCGCTCATGTCCGCTTCCGGCGTGCGCGGGTAGCGGGTGAAGTCTTCGTTGGGACCGAACTGGGTCGGGTTGACGAACACGCTGGACACCACGCGGTCGGCGTACTGCCGCGCCAGCATCACCAGCGAGTAATGGCCCGCATGCAGGTTGCCCATCGTGGGCACGAAGCCGACCCGCAGGCCCTGCTGCTTCCACTCCCTGACGCGTGCGCGCAACGCGTCAAGTTCGGTAATGGTCTCGATCATCGTGGCCCCTGTGGCGTGTCGGTGCGCGCGGCGCGGTCAGTAGGAATGGGCGTCGTCGGGGAACGCCCCGCTGCGCACCGCGTCGGCGTAGGCGCGCACCGCGCCCGCCACCGAACCGCCTTCGGCGAGGAAATCCTTGACGAATTTCGGCCGGCGGTGGCCCGTGTCCAGGCCGAGGAAATCATGCAGCACCAGCACCTGCCCGTCGCAGCCGGGGCCGGCGCCGATACCGATGGTGGGGATGGCGAGGTCCGCCGTGATCGCGGCGGCCAACGGCGACGGCACGCACTCCAGCACCAGCAACTGCGCGCCGGCGTCGGCCACGGCACGCGCATCCGCGCGCAACTTGGCGGCGGCCGAATCGCCACGGCCCTGCACCTTGTAGCCGCCGAAGGCGAGTACCGATTGCGGGGTCAGGCCGAGATGGGCGCAGACCGGGATGTCGCGCTCCACCAGGAAACGGATGACGTCGAGCTTGTGGCCCGCGCCTTCGAGCTTGACCATTTCCGCGCCCGCCTGCAGCAGGACGATGGCGGCATCGAGCGCGCGCTCAGGCGTGGCATCGGACTGGAACGGCAGGTCGGCGACCAGCAGCGCGCGATCGAGGCCACGGGCGACGGCGCGGGTGTGGTAGGCGATGTCGTCCACCGTCACCGGCAGCGTCGAGTCGTGGCCCTGCACCACCATGCCCAGCGAATCGCCGATCAGCACGAGGTCCACGCCATTGCGGTCCAGCACGCGGGCGAAACTGTTGTCGTAGGCGGTCAGCATCACTAGCTTGCGCCCTTCGCGCTTGGCGTCAGCGAGTGCGGGGACGGTCCAGGGCTTGCTGTCGGCGTGCGTGCTCATAGCCCCGCATTATCCACTCATAACGGATGGATGTTGGACATTTCGAGCCCGGACACAGCATCCCGTGCATCGCCGCAACCCGGGATACGGGCCTCGGGCAGAACGTCCAGCAGCGGTACGAGCGCGAAGGCGCGTTCATGCAGGTGTGGATGCGGCACATGCAGGCCCGGCTCGTCCACGACGGCATCGCCGTACAGCAGCAGATCCAGGTCCAGCGTGCGCGGGCCCCAGCGTTCGCCTTCGGCGCGCTGCCGCCCGAACGCCGACTCGACCGCGAGCAAGCATTCCAGCAACGCCCGCGGAGCGAGTGTCGTGTCCACCAGGGCGACGGCGTTGATGAAATCGGGCTGGTCTTCGCGGCCCCAAGCGGGCGTGCGGTACAGGCGCGACGTGCGCAGTACCTCGATGCCATCGCATGCGGCCAGCGCATCGAAGGCGCGCCGCAGTGTGTCGGCGGCATCCCCGAGGTTGGCCCCCAGGCCGATGCAGGCCCGGACGGGCGAGGTCATTCGGTTTGGGACGCCGCACCGCGTCGGCGGCGGCGGCGACGGCGCTTGGACGGCGGTGCGTCGTCGCCCTGCAGGTCATCGCTGGGCGCACCGACGCCGAGCGCAGCGGACAGTTCATCGCCCGATTGGGTCTGTGCTTCGCGCCAGAACGCGACGTCCTCGGCATGCTCCGGCGACGCTTCCAGGCGCAGCACGAGGAAATCGAACGCGGCGCGGAACCGCGGATGCGACAGCAGGCGGACGACGCGCTTGCGCTGGCGGTTGCCGAAACGCGTTTGCAGCAGCCATATCTCCTGCATCGGCAGCGAGAAGCGGCGCGGCAGCGCGATGGTGTTCAACTGGTGCAGGGTCACGCGGTCGGCCGCGCGGCGCTGCGCCTCTTCCGCGTGCACGCCGGAGGCCTGCAGGCCCATCAGCGCGCGACAGTACGCCGGCCACAGCAGCAGGGCGAACAGGAACGCCGGCGACACCGGCTCGTCGTTGGCCACGCGCTGGTCGGTGCCGGCCAGGCCGGCGACCAGCATGCGGCGCAGCGCACCGCTGCGGTTGGACGCCAGCGCCGCCGCGGTCTCCGGCAGCAGCACCTTCAACAGGCCGAAGCGCTCCAGTCCTTCGAAACTCGCCACCGCGTGACCGGACAGGAACAGCTTCAGGATTTCCTCGAACAGCCGCGCGGGCGCGGCTTCAGCCAACAACGGCGCCAGCGGCGCGATCGGCGCCGCGGTGTCGGCCTCGATCTCGAAACCGAGCTTGGCCGCCAGGCGCACGGCACGCAGCATGCGGACCGGATCTTCGCGGTAGCGCTGTTCCGGATCGCCGATCAGCTTGAGCTGGCGGGCCATCACGTCCTCGAACCCGCCGACATAGTCGCGTACCGAGAAATCGTCGATGGCGTAGTACAGCGCGTTCGCGGTGAAGTCGCGGCGGACCGCGTCGTCCTCGATGCTGCCGTACACGTTGTCGCGCACCAGGCGCCCGTTCTCCATCTCGCGGTCGCCGCTGCCGTCGTCGCTGTTGGCGCGGAAGGTCGCGACTTCGATGATCTCGCGCCCGAACACCACGTGGGCGAGGCGGAAGCGGCGGCCGATCAGGCGGCAGTTGCGGAACTGCTGGCGCACCTGCTCCGGCGTCGCATCGGTGGCCACGTCGAAGTCCTTGGGGTGCCCGCCAACCAGCAGATCGCGCACCGCGCCCCCCACCAGGTAGGCCTGGAACCCGGCATCCCGCAGGCGGTAAAGCACGCGCAGCGCGTTCGGGCTGATGTCCTTGCGCGAGATGGTGTGCTGGTCGCGCGGGATGGTTCGCAGAGCGGTGGGCGGCGTAATAGCGGCAGTTCCATGCAGGAGGGTAAAGCGGTCGGCGGGATGGATTGCCCTGAGCCTGACCGCCGCCTATACTAATCCGCTACGCCGGTTTCACCAAAAACGCTCCCTTCGTCTAATGGTTAGGACGTGGCCCTCTCAAGGCTAAAATAGGGGTTCGAGCCCCCTAGGGAGCGCCATCCGGCTTAGGTCGCGGGTTGAGAACCGCGGCAGGTGAACGACCAAGACCCCGCTCCGGCGGGGTTTTGCGTTTCTTGCGCCGGTCGGGGCCGCATTAAAGACGGTTTAATCGCTTCGTCCTAGCATGGGGGCCCGCCGTCCCCAAGGATTCCCCGTGCAGCGCCTGCTCCTGGTCGAAGACGATCGCATGCTCGGCGATGCGCTCGCCGCCGCGCTCGCGCAGGACGGCTGGTCCATCGACCGCGCCGAAGATGCCGCCGCCGCCCGACTGGCGCTGGTGGACCACGGCTATACCGCCGTTCTGCTCGACCTCGGCCTGCCCCGCGGGTCCGGCCTGGATGTCCTGGCCTCCCTGCGTCAGCGCTACGACACGACGCCCGTCCTGATCATCACCGCGCGCGACCAGCTGAGCGACCGCGTACGCGGCCTGGATGCCGGGGCGGACGACTACATCGTCAAACCCTTCGAAGCCGGCGAACTCGGTGCGCGCCTGCGTGCCGTGGTCCGCCGTACGCAGGGACGCGTCGCCCCGGTGCTGCGTCACGGCGACATCGTGCTGGACCCCGCCGACCGCTCGGTGCGCCAGGGCGACCGCCCCGTGCGGCTGGGCGTGCACGAGTACCGCACCCTGCTCGCGCTGATGGAGCGCCCCGGCCGGGTGATCGCGCGCGAGACGCTGGAGTCGCTTGTCTATGGCGGCGACGGCGCGATCGAGAGCAACACCATCGCCGTGTACATCCACCAGCTACGCAAGAAACTCGGCGACGGCGTGATCGCCACCGTGCACGGCTTCGGCTACCGCCTGGGAGATGGCGAATGAGTCATTCGCTCAAGTCCAAGCTGCTGCTCGCGGTGATGACCCCGCTTGCGCTCGGATGGGGCTGCTGGCTGGGCGGCCAGCACTTCCAGATGACGCGCCAGCAAAAAGGCCATGACGACCTGTTCCTGCAGGAGGTCAGTGAGCAGATCCTGCTGTCGATGCCAGCCAATCTCGATGCATTGGGCGATGGTCCTCGCCTTAAGCTGCCGACCCGGGCCAGCATCGCTGGCCGGAAATTCGAGACGCTGCGCTATCAGGTGTGGATCCTGGGGCGCGACAAGCCGGTCGTGCTGTCCGATGGCGCGCCGAGCCAGCCGCTGCGGGCGGACTTCAAGCCCGGCTTCATGGTGACCGAAGTGGCAGGCGAACCCTGGCGCGTCTATGCCGTGACCGACGCCGGCGGGCGGATCCAGGTGCAGGCCGGTATGTCGCTGTCCGCGATGCGCGCCGAGCTCGCCTACTGGGTGAAGGTCAGCGTGTGGAGCGGGATCGTCATCCTGCTCATCCTCGGGATGACCGTCGGCCTGGCCATCCACTGGAGCCTGCGCCCGATGAACCGGCTGCGTCGCGAGATGGCGCAGCGCGAAGCGCACGACCTCGCCCCCCTGCCCTCCGCTGGCCTGCCCCGCGAGATCCGGCCGCTGGTGGACTCGTTCAACCTGCTGCTGGAACGGCTATCGGACGCGATGCGCGGCGAGCGCCAGTTCCTCGCAGACGCCGCGCACGAACTGCGCACGCCACTGGCGGCCCTGCTGACCCAGACGCAAGTGGCCTTGCGTGCCGGTTCGCAGGCCGACGCGCGCGCAGCCCTTGAGCCGCTGGTCCAGGGCATCCAGCGCACCTCGCGACTGGCCCAGCAGCTGCTCGATTCCGCGCGCGTCGATGCCTCGCCGCTGCGCGATGAGCAGCCCACTGTGCAGCTGCCCGACGTGGTGACGATGGTCGCGCGCGAATTCGAATCGATGGCGGCGCGGCGCGGGCAGACGATCGGCGTGCACGCGGAGCCGGCCAGCGTGCGCGGCGATCTCGACGACCTCGGCATCCTGGCCCGCAACCTGATCGACAACGCGGTGCGCTATTGCGGCGAGCACGGCCGCATCGAGATCGCCTGCGGTACCGAGGACGCCGGCCGCACGGCCTGGCTGGCAGTGCGCGACAACGGCCCGGGCGTGCCGCCCGAGGAGCGCACCCGGATCTTCGAACGGTTCTTCCGCGGCAGCCATGGCAACGGCGAGCGCGGGAGCGGCATCGGACTGTCGCTGGTGCACCGCATCGCGCAGGCGCACGAAGCAAGCATCGAGGCGGGCGACGGCATCGCCGGTCGCGGCTTCGGCTGCCGGGTGCGCTTCACGGCGGCACCCGACACCCTCTAACGGCGGACTATTCGGCGCGCCACCACGGCTGCGTGCCGTCGGGCTGGTGGATCGCCAGGGGCGCGCCGATGACCGGCGTGGCGATGTCCACGCCGGCGTCGCGCGACAGCGCATACAGCGTTTCCATCGGTTCGCTCCAGCCATGGAAAGCCAGGTCGAACGTGCTGTTGTGGATCGGCACCAACCAGCGGCCGCGCAAGTCCAGGTGCGCCTGCAACGTCTGCGCCGGCAGCATGTGCACGTCCTGCCAGCGGCGGTCGTAGGCGCCGCATTCAAGCAGGGTCAGGTCGAAAGGCCCGAAGCGGTCGCCGATGGTGCGGAAGCCATCGAAGTAGCCGGTGTCGCCACTGAAGAACACCTTGGTATCGCCCGCCTGGATCACCCACGATGCCCACAGCGTCGCGTTGCGATCGAACAGCGTACGCCCGGAAAAGTGCTGCGACGGCGTGGCGGTGAACTGCACGCCGTCCACGTCCGTGTGTTCCCACCAGTCGAGCTGGCGGATCTGCTCACGTGGCACGCCCCAACGCGCCAGGCGATCGCCCACGCCGAGCGGCGCGAGGAAGACATCGGTCTTCGCCGCCAACGCGCGTACGGTTTCGCGATCCAAGTGATCGTAGTGATCGTGCGACAACACCACGGCGGACAGCTGCGGCAGGTCGTCCAGCGACAGCGGTGGCGCATGGAAGCGCTTGGGGCCGGCCCACTGCACCGGCGATGCGCGCTCGGCGAACACCGGATCGGTCAGCCAGAAGCGCCCTTGTAACTTGAGCAGCACCGTGGAGTGTCCCAGGCGGTACACCGTGCCATCCGGCGCCTGCGCCAGTTGGTCGGCGGACAGCGGCTGCACCGGAATCGCCTGCGCGGGCACCGTGCCTTTCGGCTTGCCGCCGACCAGGAAATCCCACCAGAGCTTGCTGGTCTCGCGCCAGCCCAGCGGGCGCGGCTTGCGTTCGTTCTGGAAGCCATCGTCACCGTACTGCGGCGAGTGCGGATAGGCGAGCGTGCTGCAGCCCGATGCGCCGGCATACGCCGCCGCCGACGCCGACACGCAGACCGCGGCGGCCATGCGCCGCCAACGGCGACGGCCCGGTCGCACCTTCGGGTCGATCAGGTCATTCATCGCGCAGGCTCCGCATCGAGGTCGGGAACACGTACTGGATCATGGTGGCGGCCGCCGCCTGTCCCGGCAGCGCCAGCGCGCCCTCCTGCGCCAGCGGCACCTGCCAGCGCAGATCGATGCAGCCCAGCTCGTCGGCCATCGCACGTGCGGCGTCCAACAGGGCCGAGGCCGCGCCCGAGGGGCGTGCATCCGCCGACACGAACAGCGACTCCAGGTTGAAGTAGTACGCACGTTCGATCATCGAGAAGCCGACGGTGCCGAACGCGTAGCCCTGCGGCACGCCGTCGCGCTCGGCGATCCACGCCCATGCGCGCAACGGCGCTTCGAACAGGGCTTCCATCAGCTCGAGCACGCGCCCACCGGTGCTGCGCTGGGCGCTGGCACCGGCTGGCAGCTCCGCCATGTGGCGGTCGCAGACCTGCATCAGCGCGGCCGCCTGCGTGCGAGTGACGCGGTGGACACGGAGCTGGGGCGCTGGCGCGATGGCGCGGATCGCGAGGGGATTGACGGCGGCATCGCGACGCCGGGGGGATACGGTCAATGACATGGGGATCTCCTCATGAAGGATGCGGGCTTCGCCTAGAAACCGCGCGACACGCCGATGAACAACGACGCCGCCTGGTCCTTGCCTTCCTCGACCAGCGGACTGTCGCGCAACGCGTCGGGCAACGCGCGGTATTCCACGGTGCCGAGCAGCGCCCAACGCTTGGCGAACGGGTGGACGACGGTGACGCTCGCGCGCGGCGTGGTGACGGCACCGGGACGGTACGCGACCACGCCACGTGCGATTTCCTCGTCGAGCGTGCCGTAGTAGTAATCAGCCATGTCCTCCGACAGGCGCACGGCGCCCACCGACGGGATCACGTGCGTGCGGCCCCATGTCATCGGATAGCTGTAATCCAGCGCCACGGCGTAGCCGTCGCTGGTGCCGGTGACATCCCCGCGCACGTCGAGCTCCAGCTTGCCGGCCGTGCCTTTCCAACTGGCGGCCATGCCGATGTCCACGCTGTCGTCGCGGTCTTCCAGCAGGCTGCGGTCGACGCCGCGGCGGGCGAGCTCGGCCACGCCGAAATCGTCGGCGTCGATGCCATCCAGGCGTCCGGCGACGAACGCGCGCACCTCGAAGCGGTCGTCCGCGTGGATGCGGTAGCCGAACGCCGCGCCACGCAGGTAGAAGCGCTCACCGTCGTAGGCGATGTTGGGATAGAGGCGCGTGCGCGTGCCTTCGCCGGCGTACTCGCTGTCGCGGTGGACGACCGCGAGCCCGGCGCTCCAGCGCGAGGACACTTGGTCCAGGGCCTTGGCATCGGTGCGTTCGACGACCTGCGCCGTGGCGGACAGGGGAAACAGCAACAACAGGGGCGTGCAGGCGCGCAACGCGCTCATGGGGGCCTCGGGGTGGGGGAACCGGATATCCGGCCACGCCATGCTCCCGTAGGCTCTTTAAGAACTCCTTAAGCCTGCTTCACAGGTCGATGATGCCCCGGCGGACGGCGATGGTGACCGCATGCGTGCGGTCGTTGGCGTCCAGCTTGGCGAGGATGTTCTTCATGTGCGCCTTCACCGTCTCCTCGGAAATGCTGAGCAGGTGGGCGATGCGCTTGTTGCCGTTGCCGTCGGCCACCTGCCGCAGCACCTCGATCTCGCGCGAGGTCAGCGCGTCGTCGGACGCATGTTCGGCAATGCCGGCGGCGATCTCCGGCGGAATGCGGCGGCGTCCGGCGTGCACGCTGCGGATGGTGTCCACCAGTTCGCGGCGCAGCATGCTCTTGAGCAGATAACCCGACGCACCGGCCTTGAAGGCACGCAGCGCCTGCGCATCGCCCTGGTACGTGGTCAGCACCACCACCTTCGCATCCGGGAACTCGCGGTGGATCGCGCCGATGGCATCCACGCCGTTCATTTCCGGCATCTGCAGGTCCATCAGGGTGACGTCGGGACGGCAGTCGCGGAACACCTGCAACGCCTCCACGCCGTTGGCGGCCTCGCCGACGAGCTGCATGTCGGACTGGCCTTCGATCACCGCCGCGATGCCTTCGCGCAGCAGGGGATGGTCATCGACGGTGAGGATGCGGATCGGCATGGGAACGGTCTGGACGGGCGAGCCCGGCGGCGCGGCCGCATCACGATACGGGCGCCTTCGTCGCACAGGCAACTACGCGACGTGCGTCGCCGTTCGCCCACCCCCATTCGAGGGAGTCGCGGCTTGCCCCGATAGGGGTTCAGCACCGGCGCGTCGCCCCGCACCATGGCCTGGGCCTGCCCTCCCCCCATCGCGCTTTCCGGCAGCCCCTTCCCGTCATCGCCGCTCGAGGACACCGCCGTGGATGCCTCCCCGTCCCTGTTCCTGCACGAGACCGCCGCACACCCGCTCCCTCCGTTCGCCGCCGCCCCCTGGTCCGACAGCGATCCGCATGCCGCGCCGCGCGGGCTGAGCCCGCGGGCGCTGGCGCGGGCGCTGGACTACATCGAACGCCACATCGGCGACACGATCACCCTGGCCGACATCGCCAGCGCCGCCTGCATCAGCCGCTTCCACTTCGCCCGCCTGTTCCGCATCAGCACGGGACGCAGCCCGATGGAGTTCGTGCTGGCGAAGCGGATCGCGCTGGCGAAGGAGCAACTCGCCCGCGGACCGCAGAAGATCTCTGCCACCGCGGCCTCGCTGGGGTTCTTCGACCAGAGCCACTTCACCCGCACCTTCCGTCGGATGACCGGCTATTCGCCGCGCGAGTTCTGCCACCTGCACACGCCGGTAACCCGCACGGCGTGACCCTGCATGCCGCCGCCGCGTGGTGCGGCGGCCCCTTCCCTGGAGTTTCGCGATGGCCAAGGTCCTGATCCTCTACTACTCCGCCTACGGACACATCGAGACCATGGCGAACGCCGTGGCCGAGGGCGTGCGCGCCGGCGGCGCCAGCGTCGACATCAAGCGTGTGCCGGAACTGGTGCCGGAGGACGTGGCGAAGAAGTCGCACTACAAACTCGACCAGCCCGCACCGGTGGCCACCATCGCCGAACTCGCCGACTACGACGCCATCATCGTCGGCACCGGCACGCGTTTCGGTCGGATGGCCTCGCAGATGGCCAACTTCCTGGACCAGGCGGGCGGCCTGTGGGCCAAGGGCGCCCTGCACGGCAAGGTCGGCGCGGCGTTCACCTCGACCGCCACCCAACATGGCGGCCAGGAAACCACGCTGTTCTCCATCATCACCAATCTGCTGCACTTCGGCATGGTGATCGTCGGGCTGGACTACGGCTTCGCCGGACAGATGAAACTCGACGAAGTGACCGGCGGCTCGCCCTACGGCACCACCACGATCGCCGGTGGCGACGGTTCGCGCCAGCCCACCCAGAACGAGCTGGACGCCGCGCGCTACCAAGGCCGTCGGGTCGCCGAGACCGCGATCAAGCTGCACGGATGACGGCCGCGGGCAGCGCGCACGCCGATGCAAGCCGGCGTGCGTGTCGGCGCGCGACAGTGGCGCGATTTCTCCTTCAAGCCTGGAGCCCGACATGCCTACCGCCTCCCCCGCCGCCGGCAAGACCCTGCTGACGCCGACCGACCACACGCTGATCCTGATCGACCACCAGTCGCAGATGGCGTTCGCCACCCATTCCATCGACGTGGCGATGCTGCGCAACAATGTCGCGCTCGTCGCCAAGGGCGCGGCCGGCTTCGGTGTGTCGACGCTGCTGACGACGGTGGCCGAGAAATCCTTCTCCGGCCCGCTGTTCCCGGAAATCCCGGAAGCCTTCCCCAACGCGAACGTGCTCGACCGCACCACCATGAACTGCTGGGAAGATGCCGCCGTCATCGCCGCGGTGAATGCGTCCGGCAAGGGCCGCGTAGTGCTCGGCGGCCTGTGGACCAGCGTCTGCATCGTCGGGCCGGCGCTGTCCGCGCTCGACCAGGGCTTCGAGGTCTACGTGATCGCCGATGCCTGCGGCGACGTGACCGCTGAAGCGCACGAACGCGCGATGCAGCGCATGATCCAGGCCGGCGTGCGGCCGCTGACCAGCGTGCAGTACCTGCTGGAACTGCAGCGCGACTGGGCGCGCAGCGCGACCTACGGCCTCACCACCGGCATCGCCAAGCTGCACGGCGGTGGCTACGGCCTGGGCATCCAGTACGCGAAGAGCATGTTCGGCGCCTCCGAAGGCGGCCACTGACGGGGCGCCGCGATGGTCGCCCACGTCGCGTCCCCCGAACGCCCGTACGCCCCATCGGCCGGGCTGCTGATCCTGCGCCTGGCCGCGGGCGGCTTCCTGCTGCCGCATGGGCTGGGCAAGCTGCTGGGCTGGTTCGGTGGGCCCGGCATCGCCGGGTTCGCGGCCGAACTCCAGCACTTCGGCCTTCCCTCTGCCGCACCGCTGCCGTTGCTGCTTGCCTTAATGCAGACCGGTCTCGGCCTGTTGGTCGTCGTCGGTGCGTTCACGCGCATCGCGGCGCTGGGCTCGGCGGCGTTCCTCGCCGTCACCGTCGCCTTGAACCTGTCGCATGGCTGGTTCTGGATGCACGGCGGCATCGAGTATCCGGCGCTGTGGTTGCTGGCCAACCTCGCGGTCGCGCTCACCGGCCCGGGTGACCTGTCCTTCGATGCATTGCGCACGTCGCGCGCGCGGAACGCGCATGGCCGTTGACGATACGCGCCGCCACCTGCTGAAGACCGTGGCGGCCGCCGCCACGCTCGCGGCGCTGCCCCGCGACGCCCGCTCCGGAGAATCCCGCATGGCCGACCTGATCCTGCGCAATGCGCGCATCACCACGCTGGATGCGGCGCAACCGTCCGCCAGCGCGATCGCCTTCGCCGACGGACGCGTGTTGGCGGTGGGGGACGAAGCCCAGGTGATGGCGCATGCCGGCGACGCCACCCGCGTGATCGACGCCGGCGGCCGCCGGCTGGTGCCGGGCCTCAACGACAGCCACACGCATCTGATCCGCGGCGGCCTCAACTACAACCTGGAACTGCGCTGGGACGGCGTGCGCTCGCTTGCAGACGCCATGGCGATGCTGAAGGCGCAGGTCGCCGTCACCCCGGCGCCGCAATGGGTGCGCGTGGTCGGCGGCTTCAGCGAATCGCAGTTCGCCGAAAAGCGGCTACCCACGCTGGAGGAGTTGAACGCGGCAGCACCCGACACGCCGGTCTTCATCCTGCACCTGTACGACCGCGCGTTGCTCAACCGCGCCGCGCTGCGTGCGGTGGGCTATACGAAGGACACGCCGAATCCGCCCGGCGGCGAGATCCAGCGCGACAAGGCAGGCAATCCCACCGGTTTGCTGCTGGCCAAGCCCAACGCCTTGATCCTGTACGCCACGTTGGCGATGGGGCCGAGGCTGCCGGCCGAGTACCAGCTGAATTCCACCCGCCATTTCATGCGCGAACTCAACCGGCTCGGCATCACCTCGGTGATCGATGCCGGCGGCGGTTTCCAGAATTACCCGGAGGACTATCGGATCATCGAGCAGCTGCATGCGGACGGGCAGCTCACGGTGCGTATCGCCTACAACCTGTTCACCCAGAAGAAGGGCGAGGAGCTGGCCGACTTCCAGCGCTGGTCGACCATGGTCAAGCCCGGCCAGGGAGACGACCTGCTGCGCCACAACGGCGCCGGCGAAATGCTGGTGTTCTCGGCGGCGGACTTCGAGGATTTCCGCGAGCCGCGCCCCGACCTGCCGGCGACGCTGGAAGGCGAACTGGCGAACGTGGTGCGCTTCCTCGCCGACCAACGCTGGCCGTTCCGCATCCATGCCACCTACGACGAGAGCATCACCCGCGTGCTCGACGTCTACGAGCAGGTGAACCGCGAGGTGCCGTTCGATGGGTTGCACTGGATCGTCGATCACGCGGAAACCATCTCGCCGCGCAACATCGATCGCGTGCGCGCGCTCGGCGGCGGCATCGCCATCCAGCACCGCATGGCCTATCAGGGCGAATTCTTCGCCGCGCGCTACGGCGAGGACGCGCTGCGGCACACGCCGCCGGTGCGGCGGATGCTGCAGGCCGGCGTGCCGGTGGGCGCCGGCACCGACGCCACCCGCGTCGCGAGCTACAACCCGTGGGTGGCGCTGTACTGGCTGGTCAGCGGACGCACGCTCGGCGGCCTGCAGATGTACGGCGACGACAACCGGCTGGAGCGCGAAGAAGCGCTGCAGCTGTGGACGCACGGCAGTGCATGGTTCTCCACCGAGCAGGCGCGCAAGGGCCGGCTGGCGCCCGGCCAGTTCGCTGATTGCGCGCTGCTGTCGGCCGACTATTTCGCCGTCGCCGAGGACGACATCCCCGACATCACCAGCGTGCTGACGGTGGTGGGCGGCCGCATCGTGCACGGCACCGGACCGTTCGCAGCGCACGCACCCGCGCTACCGGCGCCGATGCCCGACTGGTCGCCGGTCAACCGCTTCGGCGGTTACCAGGGCGGCACGCTCGCGCAGGCCAGCGCGGCCCTGGCGCAAGCGCATGGCCCGACGTGCCGTGTGCACGCGCACGACCACGCCGGCCACCACCATGCGGCGCACCACGCCGTGCCGACGCGCGACCTGCAGGCGTTCTGGGGCACGCTCGGCTGCGCGTGCTTCGCGTTCTGACCATGTCCACGCCCGCCCCGCACGGCCCGTGGTCCCCGCTGGGGCAACCGACCTTCCGCGCGCTCTGGCTCGCGATCCTGGTCGGCAACATCGGCACGTGGATCCACGATGTCGCCGCCGCCTGGGTCATGGCCGAGACGACGAACTCGCCGCTGATGGTCGCCGCCGTGCAGTCCGCGACCACCTTGCCCGTCGTCGTGCTGGCCATCGTCGCCGGCACGCTGGCCGACATCGTGGACCGGCGCCGCTACCTGATCCTGGCGCAGCTGTGGATGCTGCTGGTCGCCAGCACGCTGGCCGTGCTCGCGCACCTCGACGCGCTGGGCCCCTGGACACTCATCGCGCTGACGTTCGCGCTCGGCATCGGCGCGGCAATGGCGATGCCGGCGCAACAGGCCACCACGCCGGAACTCGTGCCCAAACCGATGTTGGGGCCGGCGGTCGCGCTGGGTTCGCTGAGCATGAACATCGCGCGCGCGACCGGCCCGGCGCTGGGCGGGCTGATCGTCGCGCAGGCCGGCATCGCGTGGGCGTTCGCCGTCAACGCGCTGACCTTCCTCGGCGTGGCCGTGGTGTTGTGGCGCTGGCGCCGCGCGCCGACCGCATCAGTGTTACCGCCGGAAACCTTCGGCGTCGCCCTGCGTGCGGGGCTGCGTTACGCCACCCGCGCCAGCGTGCTGCAGGCGGTGCTCGTGAAGGCCGCCTGGTTCTTCACGTTCGCCAGCGCATTGACGGCACTGCTGCCCATCGTCGTGAAGCAGGATCTGCACGCCAGCGCCGGCACGTACGGTCTGTTGCTCGGCTGCATCGGCGCGGGCGCCATCGGCGGCGCGATGCTGCTGCCGGGGCTGCGCATGCGCGTGGATCCCGATCGCATGGTGCTGTGGGCGACCCTGGTCTACGCCGGCTGCATCCTTGCCATCGCCCTGCTGCGTTGGGTGCCGGTGCTGTATGGGATCGCCCTGCTCGCCGGCTTCGCCTGGATCGCCGTGCTTTCGTCGCTGCAGATCGCCGCGCAGACGGCCGTCCCGGCCTGGGTCCGTGCGCGTGCGCTCTCGCTGTACATCGTGGTGTTTTCCGGCGGCATGGCGGCCGGCAGCCTGGGCTGGGGCTGGCTGGCGCAACAGTTCGGCACGCCGCGGGCGCTGCTGGCGGCCGCACTGGGAACCGCGGTGGCCGCGATCGCGGGCGCGCGCTTCCGCCTGGGCGATGCCGCGCGCGTGAACGTCACCCCGTCGGGCCACTGGCCGCAGCCGGTGGTCGCCGCGGATCTGCACGACGACCGCGGGCCCGTGCTGGTGACGATCGAGTACCGCGTCGACCCGGCCCGCCGGCAGGACTTCCTGCATCGCCTGCAACCGCTCGGCCATGCGCGTCGCCGCAACGGTGCGCTGCAGTGGGGCGTGGCCGAGGACAGCACGCAGCCCGGCGTGTACCTGGAGTATTTCGTCGACGCCTCGTGGCGCGAGCACCTGCGCCAGCACGAACGCGTGACCGAAGACGAGCGCGCGCTCCAGGACGCGCTGCTGGAGACGCTCGCCGATCCCACCCAGCGACCACAGGTGCGCCACTTCATCGGCGGTGCGCCGGGCACAGCACCACCGACGGCGCCGTCGATCCATGAGGGCCTGGCATGAACGGGAAATTCGTCGCGGGGCTCCTGCTCGGCTTCGGCATCGGTTTCGGATGCCGCGCCTTCGGCGTGCCGGTGCCTGCACCGCCGGTGCTCGTCGGCGCGCTGCTGGTGGTCGCGATGACCAGCGGCTACATGCTGGCCGACCGTGCGCTCACACGACGCGAAGCACAGCATCGACGCGATTGCGGGGGTCCCACCGGGCAGACCTCACGGAGCGACCCACCATGATCACCGCCCTCGTCGGCATCGCGCTCGCCCTCGCCATCGGCATCGCCTGCCGCTGGCTGGACATTCCGGTGCCCGCGCCGCCGCGCCTGCAGGGCGCGTTGCTGGTAGTGGCGATGACGGCGGGTTTCCTGGTCGCGGACCGGTTGCTCGGCTGACGGCCACCCGCAAACGAAGAAGGGCGCGACAAGCGCGCCCTTCGATTCACCGCGTGGCGATGTTTACTGCATCGTCGGCAGGTCGAACACCAGCACTTCGGCGGCAATGCCGCGCTCGATGCTGACCAGCGGCTCGCCGCGGTACAGCAGCGCATCGCCGGCCTTCAACGCCTGCCCGTTGACGGTCGCTTCGCCGCGCGCGATGTGCACGTAGCCGAGCCGGCCTTCGGCCAGGCGCAGTTCTGCCTTCTCGCTGCCATCGAACAGGCCCACGTACATGCGGGCATCCTGGTGGATGCTCACCGAACCATCGGCGCCATCGGGACTGATGGCCAGGCGCAGGCGGCCCTGCTTGTCGGTGGCCGGGAACGACTTCTCCTCGTACGACGGCGTCACGCCCTGGCGGTCGGGAATGATCCAGATCTGCAGGAAATGGGTGGTGCCCGAATCGCTGTAGTTGAACTCCGAGTGCTGCACGCCGGTGCCCGCGCTCATGCGCTGCACGTCGCCCGGCACGATGCTCGAGCTGTTGCCCATCGAATCCTTGTGGCCCAGCGCGCCTTCGAGCACGTAGCTGATGATCTCCATGTCGCGGTGGCCGTGTTCGCCGAAGCCACGACCGGCGGCCACGCGATCCTCGTTGATCACGCGCAACGGGCCCCAGTGGACGTGCTTGTCGTCGAAATAGTTCGCGAAGGAGAAGCTGTGCCAGGAATCCAGCCAGCCGTGGTTGGCGTGGCCGCGCTCGTGGGCAGGACGCAGGGTGATCATGGCGGGAACTCCTTCAGTGGTGGATGTGGCGCACAGCATGATCTTCGACATAAATGGAATAAATAAGTCACAAACTAACTGATTGTTCCATTTTTGAAGTTTTTGCCTGCCGAACCGGATCGAGCGGACACCCTGCCCGCCCATCGCCGCCACGTCGCGGATGCCCGTGCGCGACAGGCAGGCATCTTCGGCGGCGCGTCATCGTGTTGCGGTGAAGGCCGGCGGCATGCGGCGGCGATTCCCCTCACCCCCATCCGCCGCGTGCATTAAACTTGCGCGGTTTCCGTTCGAGCCCCTGTCTTCATGCCCTTCGTCGTCACCGAAAACTGCATCAAGTGCAAGTACACCGACTGCGTGGAAGTCTGCCCCGTGGACTGCTTCCACGAAGGTCCGAACTTCCTGGTGATCGACCCGGACGAATGCATCGACTGCACGCTCTGCGAGCCGGAGTGCCCGATCAACGCGATCTACCCGGAGGACGACGTGCCCGCGGGCCAGGAAGGGTATGTCGCGCTCAATGCCGAGTTGTCCAAGGCATGGCCGGTGATCACCACGCGCAAGGACCCGCTCCCCGACGCGAAGGACTGGGAAGGCAAGCCGGACAAGCTGCCGTTGCTGGAGCGCTGAGCCGCATTCGCAATGCAATGAAAAAGGGCGCCGATGGCGCCCTTTTCCTTTCCGGCGATGCCGACGGGATCAGCCGCCGAGCTTGGCCTTCAACGCTGCCAGCAGCTTGACCGCCGCCGGGCTGGTGGCCGGCAGGCCGCGCGGATCCACCGCGGACACATAGGCACCGGCGTCCACCGCGCTCACGCGCACCAGGAAGCTCGCGCCCTCATAGCTCACGTCGTAGGTGCCGAGCAGCTGCGCGCGGCTGGCGATCGTCGCGCCTTCGACGCCAGCCAGGGCCTCGCCGACGCGGGTGAACGCGTCATCGCGGCTGCCGGCGACGGTGAAGCCACCGGCCGCATTCGTCGTCGTACCGGCGGACGCCGCCGGACCCACGTTCGGCACCTGCATCGCGCCACTGGTGTTGGGCACGTTGAGGTCCGGCGGGACTTCCAGCGGACGGGCTTCCGGCGCCAGCGCGTAATCGCCCTTGGCGCCCTTCTTGAACCACGAGCAGCCGGCGACGGAAACGACCAGCAGCACGAGGGCAAGCGGACGCACGAGGGAAGACGAAAGACGCATGAAATTCTCCTGGGTTCAGGCCGCGATCGTATCGCGGCTGGATTGTGCTTCCAGCGACTGGGCCAGCGTGGCCAGCCTGTCGGCAGTGGGGACATGGGCGGCGGACAACGGCAACAGGGGCAGGCGCAGGCCCTGGCCGATGCCCTGGCGCTGCAGCAACGCCTTCACCGGGATGGGATTGGATTCGATACCGAAGAAGGCGTAGTGCTCCTGCAGCTCTTGGTCCAGCTTGGCGACCGCGTCGGCCTGCCCACCGCGCGCCAGGTCGCACAGGCGACGGAACGTGCGCGGCAGCGCGTTGGACCCGACCGAGATCAGGCCGTCGGCGCCGGCCAGCATCGCGCGGCCCGCGGTCGGGTCGTCGCCGCTGAGGATCGCGAAGCCTGCGCTCCGCAGCGCCAGCAACGCGGCCATGCGCTCGGGTTCGGCGCGCGCCTCCTTGATGCCGACGATGTTCGGATGGTCGACGAGCTGCGCCACGGTCTCCGGCAACAGATCGCAGCCAGTGCGGCCCGGCACGTTGTAGAGCACGACCGGCAGCCCGCCCTGGTCGGCGACGGCGCGGTAGTGCGCCACCAGGCCAGCCTGCGTCGGTCGCACGTACGGCGGCGTGACCACCAGCGCGGCGTGCGCGCCACCTGCGGCGGCACGACGGGTCGCGGCGATGGTCTTGGCCGTGTTCATCTGCCCGGTGCCGGCCAGCACCGGCAACGCGCCGCCCACCGTCTCGACGGCGATGCGCAGCAGCGTGTCGTATTCCTCATCGGAGAGCGCCGCGGCTTCACCCGTCGAACCGGCCACCACCACGCCCTGCGTGCCACCGTCCACCTGCTGTTTGAGCAGCGCACGCCAGGCTTGCAGGTCGAGTTCGCCCGACGCCAGGAACGGCGTGGCCAGTGCGGTGATACTGCCGGAAAGGTGCAAGGGAATGACTCTCGGTGGGAGGATCCGGGGCCCGGCAGCGCAAGTAAGCGCGGTTATCCCGGTCCACCGGCAATGTCCGCCGCATGTTACTTGCGGGCTCAAAGGGCGGGCAAGTATGCTGCCAGCGTCGCCGGGCACTGGCCCGGCTGCCATTCAGCCAGACCGCAACGCCGGAAGCTCCTTTGACCGATTCCACGCCCCGGCCTTCGCCGACCGAAAACCACCTCCTGATCACCGCCTATACGACGCATCCGGAGTCGCCGCTTCTGTCGGTGACGCGCCGGATCGCGGACAGCGGCTGCAATCTGGTGGATGCGCGGCTGTCGACGGTGGGCCGCGACGTCTCGGTGACGGCGCTGGCCACCGGTTCCTGGGACGCGGTGGCCAAGCTGGAGGCGATGCTCTCCCGCCTGGAGCGCGACGAAGGCCTGAAGCTGGTGTTCTACCGCACCGGCCCGAAGGTCGTGCAGTCGAACCTGCTGCCCTACATCGTGGAAGTGGTGGCCGCCGACAAGCCCGGCATCCTGTTCCAGCTGGCCGATTTCTTCGATCGCCAGGGCATCACCATCGAGAACCTGCAGAGCACGCGCTACCGCGCGATGCAGACCGGCGCGGAGATGTTCTCGGCGCAGGTGACGATCGGCGTGCCGGCCAACATGCACATCGCTGCGTTGCGCGACGATTTCCTTGAGTTCTGCGACCACTTGAACCTGGACGCGATCATGGACCCGATGAAGTTCTGACGATGACGGCGAAAAGCGCGAAAGCCCTGCCCAAGTCGACATTGAAACTGCCGCTGGCCCTGTCCGGCGGCGAAACCGCCTCCCTCGCCGACTACGCAGGCCAGTGGCTGGTGCTGTACTTCTATCCCAAGGACAGCACGCCGGGCTGCACCACCGAGGGCCTCGACTTCAACGCGCTGTTGCCGAAGTTCAAGAAGCTCGGCGCCACCGTGCTGGGCGTCTCGCGCGACTCGGTGAAATCGCACGACAACTTCTGCGCCAAGCAGGGGTTCAAGTTCCCGCTGGTCAGCGACGCCGACGAAGCGCTGTGCAAGGCCTTCGACGTCATCCACGAAAAGAACATGTACGGCCGCAAAGTGCTGGGCGTGGTACGCAGCACCTTCCTGATCTCGCCCGACGGCCGCATCGCGCAGGAATGGCGCGGGGTGAAGGTCGCCGGCCACGCCGAGGCCGTGCTTGAAGCCCTGAAGGCCCACCAAGCCCAGTGACGAAATCCTCTTCCACTCCGACCACCATCCCGCGCCGCGGCGGGTCATGGTGGCGCGCTGCTGTGCGCGTTTCCGCGGCATCCGTTGTTGCGTCATGTGTTCACACATCTTCCTCCATGAGGTTGCCTGAATGACCCGTAGCAAGCGTATCTATGTGTTGGACACGAACGTGCTGATGCACGACCCCACCGCGCTGTTCAAGTTCGAGGAGCACGATGTCTACCTGCCGATGCAGGTGATCGAGGAGCTGGACAACGGCAAGAAAGGCACGTCGGAAGCCAGCCGCAACGCGCGGCAGGTCAGCCGCTTCCTCAACGAACTCGTCGAGGCTTCCGGCCTGGACAATGTGGCGGCCGGCATCCCGCTGGTGCAGCCCAACAGCCTGCAGCTGCGCGGCTCGAAGAGCGCCGGCTTGTTGCGCTTCCAGACCAGCCATTTCGAAGCCGGCAAGAGCTTCGGTGCCGTCATCCCGGACAACGCCATCCTCGGCGCGATCCTCGCGCTGAAGGAGCAGGAGCCCGAGATCCCGGTGGTGTTCGTCTCCAAGGACATCAACCTGCGGATCAAGGCGGCGATCGCCGGCATCGTGTCGGAGGACTACGAGAACGACCGCGCGCTGGACGATTTCAGCCTGCTGTATACCGGTGCGGATCCGCTGCCCGAGGATTTCTGGCAGCGCTACGGCAAGGACCTGCGCTCGTGGACCGACAAGGGACGCACGTACTACGAAGTGACGATGGAGAAGGATGCCGGCTGGTACCCCAACCAGTTCCTCTACCTGCCGGGCGACGACGAATCCGAATTCCGTGTCGCGCGCGTGGACGGTGACAAGGCCACGCTGCAGATCGTCGACGATTTCCGTCACAGCCAGCACGCGGTGTGGGGCATCAACGCGCGCAACCGCGAACAGAACTTCGCGCTCAACGCACTGATGGACCCGGAAGTCGACTTCGTCACCCTGCTCGGCACCGCAGGCACCGGCAAGACGCTGCTGGCACTGGCGGCCGGCCTGGCGCAGACGATGGACCAGCAACGCTACCGCGAGATCATCATGACCCGCGCCACCGTCAGCGTGGGCGAGGACATCGGCTTCCTGCCCGGCACGGAAGAGGAAAAGATGACGCCGTGGATGGGCGCGCTGACCGACAACCTGGAGGTATTGACGCACAACCAGGAAGGCGGCGCCTGGGGCCGCGCGGCGACCAACGACCTGTTGGCCTCGCGCATCAAGATCCGCTCGATGAACTTCATGCGCGGACGCACGTTCCTGAGCCGCTACCTGATCCTGGACGAAGCGCAGAACCTGACGCCGAAACAGATGAAGACGCTGATCACCCGCGCAGGTCCGGGCACCAAGATCGTCTGCCTGGGCAATGTGGAGCAGATCGACACGCCCTACCTGACGGAAACCACCTCCGGCCTGACCTATGCGGTAGACCGCTTCAAGAACTGGGCGCACAGCGCGCACATCACGCTGCGGCGTGGCGAGCGCTCCCGCCTGGCGGACTACGCGTCGGAAGTGCTGTAGCCGATCGACGAAGGCATGGGCCTGCACCTTCCCCGCTGGGTATGGATCGGCGCCGTCGCGCTGGCCTGCGTGGCGGGGATGGTCAATGTCATCGGCTACCTGGGTTTCGAACACCAGGCAGTCAGCCACCTGACCGGCACCACCAGCCTGCTCGGTGCCGCGCTCGCGCATGGCGACCTGCGCGCGGCGATGCACCTGTGGGGGATGCTGATCGCGTTCTGCCTGGGCGCCATGCTCAGCGGATTGATCATCCAGGACCAGACGCTCAAGCTCGGTCGCCGCTACGGCGCGGCGCTGGCGCTGGAGGCGCTGCTGCTACTCGCGGCGATCCCGTTGTTCAAGCAGGAGCAGATCTGGGGCGCGCTGTTGGCCGCCACCGCGTGCGGCCTGCAAAACGCCATGGTGACCACCTACAGCGGCGCGGCAGTCCGCACCACGCACCTCAGTGGCATGTTCACCGACCTCGGCATCGGCCTGGGCCACCTGCTGCGCGGCATGCCGCTGCAGGTGCGTCGACTGACGCTCAGCGGACTGATCATCAGCGGCTTCCTCGGCGGCGGCGTGCTCGGCGCGCTGTTGTACCAGCAGTTCGGTTACGACGCCCTGCTCGCGCCGTCCCTGCTGACGGGCCTGACGGGCACGGGTTACGTGGCCTACCACCAGTGGCGGTCGACCGGAACGGAAGCCGGCCCCTAAAGCCACGATCAACGCGCTGCGGTGGCACAATCCGCGCATGACGCTTCCCTCCGTGGTTTCCGCCCTCACCATCGCCGGCTCCGATTCCGGTGGCGGTGCCGGCATCCAGGCCGACCTGAAGACCTTCGCGGCGCACCGTGTGCACGGTGTGTCCGCGATCGCGGCGCTCACCGCACAGCACACCCGCGGCGTGACGGCGGTGAACGTGCCGCCGATGGACTTCCTGCGTGCGCAGCTCGATGCCTGTTTCGACGATTTCGATATCCGTGCGGTGAAGCTGGGCATGCTCGCCACCGCCGAGGTGATCGGTGTGGTCGCCGATGCCTTGCGTGAGCATCGCCCCGCGACGATCGTCGTCGATCCCGTGATGGTCGCAACCAGCGGCGCCAAGCTGCTTGAAGACAGCGCGCTGCATGCGTTGCGTACGGAGTTGCTCCCGCTGGCGGACGTCGTGACGCCCAACCTGCCCGAAGCCGAACTGCTGCTCGGCCGGCCGATCCCCGACCTCGACGCGATGCGTGTCGCCGCGCGCGACCTCGTGGCGCTGGGCGCACGTGCAGTTTTCCTGAAGGGTGGTCACCTGCCGGGCAACGGCGACGTGGTGGACCTCTACATCGACGCCCATGGCATCACCCCCACCTCGCACCCGCGCCTGGCCGTGGACGCGCACGGCACCGGCTGCACGCTGGCATCGGCGATCGCCGCGCGCCGCGCTCAAGGCATGCCGATGGAACAGGCCTGTCTCGCAGCGTCGGACTATGTGCATGCCGCGCTACGGGGCGGCTATCGCCCGGGCCGTAGCGACATCCTCGTGCTGGACCACTTCGGAGCCGCGCCCGCCGCATGAACACCTTCGACACCGACATCACGTCGCTCGAGATCCCCGTGCAGGCCTCCGATGGCCACGGCTACACGCTGCTCGCCCGCGTGCCCCGCATGGCCACGTCCGCGCTGCTGTGGATCCCCGCACTCGGCGTAGCCGCGCGCCACTACCTGCCGTTCGCCGACCTGCTGGCCTCGCGCGGCACGGCGGTCGTCGTGCACGAATGGCGCGGCAACGGCAGCAGCACGTTGCGTGCGGGGCGGCGCCAGGACTGGGGTTACCGCGAATTGCTCGGCATCGACCTGCCGCTCAGCCACACCGAGCTGCAGCGGCGCTTGCCAGGGCTGCCGCACCTGATCGGCGGCCACAGCCTGGGCGGACAACTCGCCGCCTGCCACCTGGGCGCGGAACCGGCCGCCTTCGATCGCTTGTGGCTGGTCGGCAGCGGCACGCCTTACTGGCGCACGTTTCCCGGTTTGCGGGGCTACAGCTTGCCCCTGTTCTACCAGTTCGCACCGTGGCTGGCCCACGCCTGCGGTGCCCTGCCCGGCCGCCGGCTCGGCTTCGGCGGCGATGAGGCGCGCGGATTGATCCGCGACTGGGCGCGCGTCGGTCTCAGCGGGCGTTATCGCGCGGCCGGCTGGCCGACGGACCTGGAAGCCGGCATGCGCCAGGTGCGGACGCCCATCGACGGCGTCTTGTTCGACGACGACTGGTTGGCGCCGGAAAGCTCGCTGCGCGCCTTGATGGCGAAGATGCCGGACGCGCCCACCCGCGTCGAAGTCTTGCACCATGCCGCGCTCGGTACGCGCGCGGATCACTTCGCCTGGATGAAGCAACCGCAGGCCGTCGTCGACGCCCTGCTCGCCTGACACCCGCGCTCAGCAGCCGACGACGATGCAGTCGCGGCCCTGGGCCTTGGCGCGGTAAAGCGCGCCGTCCGCGCTGTTGATCCAGTCCGACACCGAGGCGATGCCGGGATGCGGCTCGGACAGCCCGATGCTGACGGTGCAGCGCAGTCCGCGGGCGGAAAACGAATACGCCGCCACCTGCCGCCGCAGGCGCTCCGCGGCCACGATGGCTTCTTCCCAGCGCGTGTTGGGCATGACGATGCCGAATTCGTCGCCGCCGTAGCGTCCGCCGGTATCGGTATCGCGCAGGCAGGCCTTCAGCAGGCGTGCGAACTCCTCCACCACCTCGTCACCGATGGTGTGCCCATAGCCGTCGTTGATGTCCTTGAAGCGGTCGATGTCGATCAGCACCAGCACGGCCGGCCGCGTGAGCCGCTGGTAGCGCTGGAGCTCGGCCGTGGCCGCGTGCAGCCATTGCTGGCGGTTCATCAGGCCGGTGGCGGCGTCGAAGCGCGCCATCTTTTCCAGCAGATCCTTCTGCTGCCGCGCCTTGCGCGAGAGCGAATGGGTGGCGATGCCGATGGCCATCGGATAGATCGCCAGGAACGGCAGGCAGGCGAGCACCACCGGGTAGCTGGTGAACGGATCGAAGGCGAACCCCCACGCGGCGCTCGCCGCCAGGCAGGTTAGCGCCATCGCGCCGAGCGTGCGTTGGGCGAAACGCCCGCCGCCGATGATGATCTTGTCCATCGTCAGCATCACCGCCAGCAGCACGCTGGGCAACGCGTCGAAATGCATCGCGGCGATCCAGAAGCCGCCCATCGCGGCATCGAAGGTCAGGTTCTGGAATTCGGCCTGCAGCGGCTCTTCGTGGTGCGCTTTCACCCGCAGGTAGGCCAGATGCGGCCACAGCACGGCGTTGGCGACGAGCAAGGCCCACAGCATCGGCGAGGCGCCGTGCTCCCACAGCACCGCCGCCACGCAGAGACCACCCAACCCGAGCCCAAGCGCGCGCATGCGGTACATGCGCAGGCCGTAGCGTGAGCGGTTCTGTTCCGCCATGTCGCGCGCGGCGTCGGTAGGCAAGCGGATCCAAGGAGGATGGGTTGGCCGGATTTTCGGCCAATCGCGCCGGTGGCACCAGCCTGCGACGCGCCGCCGCAGCCCCGGTTATGCCAACCCGATCACATCGCCGCGATCACATGGTCGCCATCAGGCGGCGGGGTAGCCCTGCGGATTCAACGACTGCCAGCGCCATGCATCCCGGCACATCGCCTCCACGCCCAGCTCCGCCCGCCAGCCGAGCGTGCGCTGGGCAAGCGAGGGATCGGCGTAGACCTCGGCGACATCGCCCGGGCGCCGTGCGACCACCTGATACGGAATGTCGCGCGCCGCGGCGTCGGCGAAGGCCTTCACCAGCTGGAGCACGCTGATGCCCTGGCCGGTACCGAGGTTGACGGTCAGGTTGCGGCGCTCGCGCGCGACGAAGTCCAGCGCATCGGCGTGCGCGCGCGCCAGGTCCATGACGTGGATGTAGTCGCGCACGCCGGTGCCGTCCAGCGTGGGCCAGTCGCCGCCGAACACGCTCAGGCGCTCGCGCCGTCCCACCGCCACCTGGCAGATGAAGGGCATCAGGTTGTTGGGAATGCCACCCGGGTCCTCGCCGATCAGCCCCGACGCGTGCGCGCCCACCGGGTTGAAGTAGCGCAGGTTCACCGCGTGGAAATCGGGATCGGCGCGGCACAGGTCGCCGATCAGTTCTTCCATCACCAGCTTGGTGCGGCCGTAGGGATTGGTCACCTGCAGGTGCGCGTCTTCGCGTACAGGCACGCTGGCGGGGTCGCCGTAGACGGTCGCGGACGAGCTGAACACCAACCGCTTCACGCCGGCCTGTTGCATGCCGTGCAGCAGGTTGAGGGTGCCGCCGATATTGTTGTGGAAGTAGTCGAGCGGACGCTCGCAGGATTCGCCCACCGACTTCAGCGCTGCGAAATGCACCACGGCGTCGAACGGTTGCCGGGCGAAGAAGCCGCTGACGGCTTCACGGTCGCGCAGGTCCAGCGGCTGGAACGGCACCGGCGCGCCGGTGATCTGCTGCAGGCGCGCCAGCACGCCGGGCGAGCTGTTGCTGAAGTTGTCGGCCACCACCACGTCGTGGCCACGCTCGACGAGCACCACGTACGCATGCGCGCCGATGTAGCCCGCGCCACCGCACAACAGGATCCGCATCTCGACTCCCCCGGTCGTGTCGCCGTCCCTTCCCGTGGACGATCACTGGAGGAACACGCAAGCCGCGCCGCAATCAGGCCACCCAGCACCCGGTTGTCCTGCGTTGGACGGTTTGAACGTTGATCGGCACGACACGGGGCACGGACGGGGGAACGTCCGCACCGCGCCACCGTATAGACTCTTCGACATGCGACACCTACAGGGGATTTCCACATCGATGAACGCTCCACTGCCCACCCTGGATCAGGCCAGGATCGCCGTGATTGGACTGGGGTACGTTGGCCTGCCGCTGGCCGTGGCCTTCGGTCGCAAGTACCCCACGCTGGGGTTCGACATCAACGGCAAGCGCGTGGCGGAGCTGCGCGAGCACCACGATCACACGCTGGAAGTCTCTTCCGACGAACTGCGCGACACGCCGCAGCTTGAGTTCAGCGACGATCCGGCAGCCTTGGCCCGGTGCAATGTTTTCATCGTCACCGTGCCCACCCCGATCGACGACTACAAGCGCCCCGACCTGCGGCCGCTGGAGTCGGCCAGCCGCGCATTGGGCAAGGCGATCAGCAAGGGCGCCGTGGCGATCTACGAATCGACGGTTTATCCCGGCGCCACCGAAGAAGCCTGCGTACCGATCATCGAGCGCGAGTCAGGCCTGACCTTCAACCAGGACTTCTACGCGGGCTACAGCCCGGAGCGGATCAACCCGGGCGACAAGCAGCACCGCCTGGAGTCGATCATGAAGGTCACCTCCGGCTCCACCCCCGAGGTCGCGGACTTCGTAGACGCCCTGTACGGCAGCATCATCACCGCCGGCACGCACAAGGCCAGCAGCATCCGCGTGGCGGAAGCGGCGAAGGTCATCGAGAACACCCAACGCGACGTCAACATCGCGCTGATCAACGAACTGGCGCTGATCTTCCACCGCCTCGGCATCGACACCCACGAGGTGCTGGAAGCCGCGGGCACGAAGTGGAACTTCCTGCCGTTCCGTCCCGGCCTGGTCGGCGGCCACTGCATCGGCGTGGACCCGTACTACCTGACCCACAAGGCCCAGCAGATCGGCTACCACCCCGACGTGATCCTGGCCGGCCGCCGGATCAACGACGGCATGGGCAGCCATGTGGCGCGACGCGTGGCCAAGCTGATGGCCCGCCGCAACCTGCCCACCGCGGGCGCGAAGGTGCTGGTGCTGGGCCTGGCGTTCAAGGAGAACTGCCCCGACGTGCGCAACACGCGCGTGGTCGACATCGTGGCCGAGCTGCGCAGCTACAACGCGCAGGTCGACGTGCACGACCCGTGGGTCAGCGCCGAGGAAGCCAAGCACGAATACGGGCTGGATCTGGTGGCAGAGCCACAGACAGGCCAGTACGATGCGGTCATCCTCGCGGTGGCCCACCGGCAATTCAGCGAGCGCGGCGCCGACGGCATTCGCGGTTTCGGCAAGCCGGGCGCGGTGGTGTTCGACGTGAAGCGCACCCTGCCCCGCCACGCGGTGGACGACTGCCTGTAATCCCTTCCTCCCCCAGGAGTACCTGATGCGCGTACTGGTCACCGGCGCTGCCGGCTTCATCGGCTCCCACCTCAGCGAGCGCCTGCTCGCCCGTGGCGACGAAGTGCTGGGTTACGACAACCTCAACGCGTATTACGACCCCTCGCTGAAGGAAGCGCGGCTGGCCCGACTGACGCCGAAGGACGGCTTCAGCTTCGTGCGCGGCTCCCTCGAGGACCGCGCCGCGCTGGACGCCGCGTTCGACGACTTCAAGCCGCAGCGGGTGGTGAACCTGGCCGCGCAGGCGGGCGTGCGGTATTCGCTGGAGAACCCGCAGGCTTATGTCGACAGCAACATCACCGGTTTCCTGAACATCCTCGAGGCCTGCCGCCATCGCGGCATCGAGCATCTGGTCTACGCCTCGTCCAGCTCGGTCTACGGCGCCAACCGCAAGCTGCCGTTCGCGGTCGAGGACAGCGTCGACCACCCGGTCAGCCTGTACGCGGCCAGCAAGAAGGCCAACGAGCTGATGGCGCACACCTACAGCCACCTGTTCAACCTGCCCACCACCGGCCTGCGCTTTTTCACGGTGTACGGACCTTGGGGCCGGCCGGACATGGCGCTGTTCCTGTTCACCCGGAAGATCCTGGCCGGCGAGCCCATCGACGTGTTCAACCACGGCCGCCACACGCGCGACTTCACCTACATCGACGACATCGTCGAGGGCGTGATCCGCACGCTGGACCGGGTTCCCGGCGCCGATCCGGACTACGACCCGCTGGCGCCGACGCCGGCCAGCTCGCTGGCGCCGTACCGGGTCTACAACATCGGCAACCACCAGCCGGTGGAGCTGCTGCGCTACATCGAGGTCCTGGAGGAGTGCCTGGGCCGGAAAGCGGAAAAGCGGCTGCTGCCGCTGCAGCCGGGCGACGTGCCCGACACCTACGCCGACGTGGAGGCCCTGAGCCGCGACACCGGTTACTCGCCCTCGACGCCGATCGAAACCGGCGTACGCCGTTTCGCCGAGTGGTACCGCGCGTTCTACCAGGTCTGACGCCCGCCCCGTCGGGCGCCGCCGTGCGCCCGGCATTGGCCGGATTCCCGCGTTGCCCCCGTTGTAGTGGGCATCAGCAGATACAGGGGATCCTCGATGAAACGCGTCTTCACCGGCCTCAGTGCCCTCCTCCTGACCGTGTTCCTGGCGTCCTGCGCGACGTCGTCCGGCAGCGAGAGCGCTCCGCCCACCACCAGCACGCTGGCCACCGATGCCTACCACATCGGCGTCGACGACATCGTGCAGGTCTCGGTGTGGCGCAACCCCGAGTTGGGCATCACGGTGCCGGTGCGTCCCGACGGCATGATCTCCGTGCCGCTGGTGGGCGATGTCTCGGCGGGCGGTCGCACGCCGGCCGAAGTCGCCAAGGACATCCAGGAGCGCCTTGCGACCTACGTGCGCGACCCGCAGGTGGCGGTGATCCTCACCGACCTGCGCAGCCATGAATACCTCTCCCGCGTGCGCGTCACCGGCGCCGTGCGCCAGCCCGTCTCGCTGCCCTACCGCCCCGGCATGACCGTGCTGGACGCCGTGCTCGCCGCCGGCGGCGTCACCGAGTTCGCCGCCGCCGACCGCTCCGACCTGCACCGCAAGACGCCCGAGGAAACCCGCACCTACGCCGTGCGCCTGGACCGCATCCTCAACCGCGGCGACCTGAGCACCAACTACACGGTGTCGCCCGGCGACGTCATCACGGTTCCCGAGCGTACTTTCTGATGAGCCAGAGCAATCTTCCCGCACGGCGTGGCTATTCCGCGCCGGCTGCGCCGTCCACTGCCCTTTCGCCCAACGACCTGGCACCGATCCTGATCCGTGAAGCGCGCCGTCATCGCGTCGCGCTGGTCGGCATCTTCGCCGCCGTCGCGCTGCTGACGCTGGTGGTGGGCCTGCTGGTGCTGCCCAAGAACTACACCGCATCCACCACGATCCTGGCGCAGGAGAGCGACATCATCCAGCCGCTGCTGGAAGGCCGTGCCGTGGCCACCGAAGTCGTCGACCGCGCGGGCATCGCCCGCCAGGTGATCTACAGCCGCAAGGTCCTGGAAGACGCGATGAAGACCGGTGGCTGGCTGGAAGACAAGCCCAGCGCCATCGAGCAGGACCGCCTGATGGAGCAGATCAAGGGCCGCATCGCGATCACCAGCCCGCGCCCGAACCTGATCCAGATCACCTACCGCGACAGCGATGCCAAGCGCACCTACGACGTCACCGAGCACCTCGGCGAGATGTTCATCAAGGAAAGCCTGGCGGCGAAGGAACGCGAGAGCCGCGAGGCCTACGAGTTCATCGACAAGCAGGTGCAGGACTACCACGCCAAGCTGCTGGAGGCGGAAGAACGCCTGCGCCAGTACCGCTCGGCCAACACCGACGCACAGCCGGGCAGCGCCACCGACGCCAACACCCGCATCAGCGCGCTGCGCACGACCGTCGAACAGACCCGCATGTCGCTGCTGGAGCAGCGCTCGCGCGAAGGCGCCATCGCATCCCAGCTGTCGGGCGAGTCCGCCGTGACCGCCGTGCAGACCCGTGAAAGCCTGTATCGCGCCCAGTTGCTGGAGCTGCAGGGCCAGCTGGACCGCCTGCTGCTGAACTACACCGAGCAGCACCCCGACGTGGTCCGCATCCGCCACCAGATGGCGGATTTGCAGCAGGCGATGACCAACGAGCAGAACCGCCGCGCCGCCGCACCGCAGGGCGCCAGTCCGTTCGACGAAGCGCAGATGAACCCGCTGTACCAGGAACTGCGCAGCCAGCAGGCGCAGACGCGCCGTGAAGTGGCCGCTACGGCCTCGCGCATGGCGATCGCCGAATCGATGCTGGGCGACGAGCTCAACCGCAGCCGCCGCATCGCCGACTCGGAAAGCGCGCTCGCCGAACTGACCCGCGACTACGAAGTCAACCGCGACATCTACCAGGACCTGCTGCGCCGTCGCGAGAACGCGCGCGTCTCGATGCAGCTCGACCGCGAAGAGCGCGGCCTGACCCTGCGCGTGCAGGATCCGGCCACGATGCCGCTGCGCCCGACCGGCCTGCGCTTCATGCACTTCGCCATCGGCGGGCTGCTGATGGCGGTGGGCATCCCGTTGGGGCTGCTGTTCCTGCGCGCCCGGTTCGACCCCCGCATCCGTTCGGCGCAGCAGTTGCAGCGCATCACCGACCGTCCCCTGCTGACCGTCGTGCCGACCTACCACTCGCCGCGTGATCGCCGGCAGGAATTCAGCCGTAACGCGATGAGCGTCGGCATCCTGGCGCTCGTCATCCTCGCGTACGGGCTGGCGTTCGGCCTCAAGCAGCTCGCTGCCGCCTGAGGCCCCCGCCATGAACCCACACGCCACCATGGAAAAGCCCGTGACCCCGGACAACGATCGACTGCACGGCGTGCCCCACCGCGCCGAACCCTCCCGCTCGCTGGCCCTCATGGACGAGCCGAAGGCGCTGACGCCGCGCGAGCTCGAGGAGCGTCGCGTCATCCACCGCAACGACTCGGTGCGCGAGCAGGCCGACGCCTTCCGCGAGCTGCGCACGCGCCTGTTGACGCTGGGCGGCGAGCGCAACTTCGTCACCCTGGTGGCGCCGGTCACGAACGGCTGCGGCGGCAGTTTCGTCGCCCGCAACCTGGCGGCCGCCTTCGCGTTCGACGACACCAAGAGCTCGCTGCTGATCGACTGCGATGCCCTGCATCCCACCCAGCACACCGCCTTGCACGTCGATGCGGGCCATGGCGGCCTGATCGACTACCTCGAGAACGCGGATGCCGACCTGGGCCGGATCCTGTATCGCACCGGCGTGCCGCGCCTGCGCCTGATACCGAGCGGTCGGCAGCGCGAGATGACGGGCGAGGCGTTCAGTTCGTTCCGCATGCGGGCGATGGTGGACTCGCTGCGCAGCCGTTACCCCGACCGTTACCTGGTGCTGGACAGCCCCTCGGTGCTGGGTTCGCCGGATGCGCGCATCCTGTCGGAACTGGCCGATATGGTGGTGCTGGTGGCCGGCTACGGCAAGGTGACCCCCGACAAGTTGGAGAAGGCCATCGGCAGCTTCCCGGCCGACAAGGTGGCCGGCGTGGTGTTCAACGAAATTCCCTGAGGACGCCAAGGAGCATCGGCATGCGACCCACCCGCCTTCGCCTTTCGGCCCTCACCGCGTCCGTGCTGGCCGCGTTTTCCGGCCATGCCGTCGCCGCCCGCGTCGACTACACCGTCGACCTGGGCATGGAGCGCAACAGCAACGTGACGATGGCGCCCAGCGATCCCATCGAGCAACGCTATCTGCGCGCAGGCCTGGGCTTCAGCATCACCGAGAACATCTCCGCCCTGCAGCTGAACCTGGATGGCCGCGCGGAATATCGGGACTACGAGGACGACATCTTCGCCGACACCGTCGACGGCACGCTGTCCGGGCGCCTGAACTGGGTCGCCATTCCCGAGCGCCTGTTCTTCCTGGCCGAAGACAACCTCACGGTGCAGCCGGTCGATTCGCTGGTGCCCGACGGCCCCGGCAACCGCCAGCAGGTCAACGTGTTCTCCGTCGGCCCGACGCTGCTGTTCAACTGGACGTCCTCGCTGCACGGCCAGGCCGAGCTGCGCTACGTCAACAGCGACGCCGAGGTGACCGAGGAGTTCAACTCCCAGCGCCTGGCCGCCGCCGTGCGCACGATCAAGGAGCTGAGCCCGACCAGCCGCGTGTCGTTGAACGTGCAGGCGCAGCGCGTCGATTTCGACGACGACATCGTCGCGCGCGACTACAACCGCTACGACATCTACGGTCGCTACGTGCGCGAGCTGGCCAACTTCCAGCTGGGCGCCGACCTGGGTTATTCGCGCATCGACTACCGCCAGGGCGAATCGCGCTCCGAACCGCTGCTGCGCGCCGACGCCGAATGGACGCTCTCGCCGCGCAGCCAGCTGACGGCGGTTGTGTCCAGCCAGTTCTCCGACACCGCCACCGACGCGCTGGCCGGCATCCAGTCCGAATCCACCGTGCCGGTGAACGTGCTGACCGGCGATGCCGTGGTCAACGCATCGCCCTACGAGGTCCGTGGCCTGGACCTGGGCTACAGCTTCACTGGCACGCGCCTGAACCTGTCGCTGACGCCGTTCGTGCAGAAGCGCGACTACGTCGATTCGGACGAGTTCGACCAGAAGACGCGCGGCTCGCGCTTCGACCTGCATTGGCTGATGCGGCGCGGACTGTCGCTGGGCGGCTACGCCACCTGGGAACGCCTGGACTACACCCAGCTCGGACGCGAAGACAAGACCACGCGCGTGGGCGCGACCCTGGAATACCAGTGGGTGCGTCGCTGGTCGGTGCGTCTGAATGCCGAGCGCTACAAGCGCGAAAGCACCGACCTGAACCAGGACGTCGCGCAGAACATCGTTTACCTGAGCGTCGCCTACTCCAACCGTTGAGGGCACCGGCATGCGCGCCTCGCCTTCCAAGCTGAAGACCCACGGCATTCCCAGCGCGATCCTGCTCGGGTTCGCGCTGGTGGCCGCCGCCATCGGCCATTGCGGCGCCGCCGACGCGCCCGAAAGCACGTCGACACCCACCGAGAAGGCCGTCGCGGCACCACCGCCTGCCGACACGCCGACCGCAGCCGCCGCGCCGGCCGTCGCGACCGGCGCGGATCAGCTGAAGATCGACCTGTCCTCCGTCGACCGGCGGTCGCCGGCGTTCGGCCGCTTCCGCGGCTGGGTCGACAGCGCCGTGTCCGGGAATCCCGGCTACGCGTTCTCCGCCAGCGATGCTGCGTTGATGGCGCTGTCCGGCGGTGGCGACAAGTACTGCAAGCTGGCCGTTCGCATGGTCGAACAGGAAGTCGGCGAAGCCGAAAGCGCCATCGCATCGGGCGGACGCCCCGCCATCTCGGGCGATTCCTATCTGGAAGTGGGTCCGCGGATCGCCGACCTCGCGATGACGCTGCATGCCTGCCGCACCGACATCGCACCCGCCCAGCAGCAGCGCTGGTCCGCCTATGCCGAGCAGGCCGTCTGGAACGTCTGGAATCCGGCGCGCGCGCAGTGGGGCGGCCGCACCCATGCCTGGACGGGATGGTCGATCGACAACCCGGGCAACAACTACTACTTCAGCTTCATTGAAGCGACGATGTACTGGGCGCTGGTGAGCGGCAGCCCGACCTGGATGGAGGAGCTCCGGCAACGCCGCCTACCGCCGCTGAAGGCTTATTACGCCGCCCTCCCCGGCGGTGGCAGCCGCGAAGGCACCGGCTACGGCGCCGCGCAGATGCGACTGTTCGGCCTCTACCGCCTGTGGAAGGACAGCACCGGCGAAGACCTCGCCGCGGCGAGCACGCATGCGCGCGACAGCATCCCGTACTGGGTGCACGCTACGGTGCCCACGCTGGATCGCTTCGCGCCCATCGGCGACCAGGCGCGCAGCTCGGTGCCGGAACTGTTCGACTATCACCGCCGTCTGGTGCTGGAAGCACGCCAGCTGACCACCGACCCCGATGCGCTCGCCCTCTCCTCCTGGTGGCTGCGCAACATCTCGGTGCCACGCATGGGCCAGGGCTTCAACAGCCGCTACGACCTGCTGGCGGCCGGCGATGCGGACGACGCGCCGAAGGCGCTGGTCTACTACGCGGAAGGCGCGGGCCATCTGTTTGCGCGCACGGACTGGGGCAAGGACGCGATGTGGATGTCCTTCGTCGCCGGCCCGTACAACGAGAGCCACGCCCACCAGGACCAGGGCAGCTTCACCCTGTTCTCGCGCGACTGGCTGGCGGTGACCGAGAACATCTGGACCCACAGCGGCATCCAGCAGGGCACCCCCGTGCACAACGTGGTGCGTTTCGAACGGGCCAATGCCGACGCGCAGCAGTGCGCCGCACCGCGGGGCGATACCGTCGTGCATCAGTGCGAGTCCACCCGCTCGCGTTCGAAGGTGACCGTCACCCCCCGACCGGATGGCGGCGTGACGGCGGTTGCCGACCTGACCCCGGTCTATCGCGACAACCCCGCCCTGCAGTCCTGGCAACGGCGCATCGATTTCGGCGGGCGCAAGCTGCTGGTGCGCGATGATTTCCGCCTGGGCGCAGGCACCCGCGCCATCTTCCAGGTCAACGTGCCGGAGCGTCCGGTGGTCCAGGGCAATGAGGCCGTGGCGGGCCGGCTGCGCATCCGCGTGCTGGAACCGGCCAACGCGACCCTGCGCGTGCACACCTGGAGCGACGACGACGCGCAGGAATTCCGCCGGGGATGGCGGGTGGATGTGGCGGGCGGCCAGAATGGCTACACGGTCGAACTGAGCGAAAAATGAGGGCGGTCACCGCCCTCTCCGGCGCCCCTGAGCACACCGGGCAGGCCATCACACTCCTGTGAACTCCCCTGCCGCGAGCTGAACCGGCGCGCGTTTCTGTGACCCAGGGCGTCCGTTTTGGAAAATGCCCCACGTTATGATCCGCCCCGCCGTTGCGCGGATCGCATGTAGCGAGGGGGCGCTGCAGCGGGTAGCCACCAGCCTCAGGGCTGTCGTCTTCCAATTCTTTCGTGCGCGGTTTTCTTGCCAGGAGAACCCCCTTGTCGCGCACGTCCGTTTCCCCCCGCACTGCCCGCCGGCTGCCGATCGCCCTGTTCCTGGGCGCCGCCGCACTTACCACCCTGACCGCCGCCAGCGCCGCCGGTGGCCTGTTCGGCCAACGCGCCCAGGCGCTCGCCTCCGGTGCCTGGAGCCAGGTCGAAGACGACTTCGGCGACCTGCGTGACGCAGGGCGCGACAACATCATCCGCTTCTGGACCCGCACAACGTCCTCCGCCAAGGCCTCGCGCCGGGCGCGCGAGCGGGTCGCCGCAACGCCTGCCATCGGCTCTGGCTCGCTTGGCAATCCGGTCACCGGCATTCCCTCCACCGGCATCGACTCCAGCCCCGTGCTGAGCAGCGGTGGTCGGGTCAGTTCCAACTCCTCACGTCCGCGTGTGGTGAACCTGCCCCTACCGGTGCCGGCCGTGGACAAGAGCTCTGCCGCCTACACCCGCTTCAAGGGCTGGGTGGACTCGGCCGTGGCCGGCAGCCGCGGTTACGGCTTCAGCGCGGCCGAGGCCGCCCTGATGTACCAGCTCTCGCCTGAGGCCAAGTACTGCACGCTGGCCATCCAGATGGTCGAAGAGCAGGTCACCGCGGCCGAATCGGCGATCGCCGGCGGTGGCCGCCCTGCCGTGGCGGGCGACTCGTACCTGGAAGTCGGCCCGATGATCGCCGACGTGGCCTCGACCATGACCGCCTGCGCCGGCAGCATCACCTCCAGTCAGCGCACCCGCTGGTCGGCCTATGCCGAGCAGGCCGTGTGGAACATCTGGAACTACAACAGCGCGCAGTGGGGCGGCCGCAGCCATCCGTGGTCAGGTTGGTCCGTAACCAATCCCGGCAACAACTACTACTACAGCTTCGTCGAAGCGACGATGTACTGGGCGCTGGCCAGCGGCAACAGCACCTGGTTCAACTTCCTGCGCGACAACAAGCTGGCGGCGATGCAGACCTATTTCGCCAAGCTGCCCGGTGGCGGCAGCAGCGAAGGTACGGGCTACGGCACCTCGCACATGCGCCTGTTCTCGCTGTACCGCATCTGGCGGGACGCGACCGGCTACGACCTGGCCAACGCCAACAGCCATGCATCGGACAGCATCCCGTACTGGATCCACGCCACCGTGCCGACGATGGACCGCTTCGCGCCCATCGGCGACCAGGCGCGCAGCTCGGTGCCGGACCTGTACGACTACCACCGCCGCCTCGTGCTCGAAGCGCGTTCGGTCAACACCAATCCGGTGATCCAGAACCAGGCGACCTGGTGGCTGAACAACATCTCGATCGCGCGAATGGGTTCGGGCTTCAACTACCGTTACGACCTGCTGCCGGCCGGCACCACCGCGACCGTGCCCACCGACCTGATCTACCACGCGCGCGGCACGGGCCATCTGTTCGCACGCACCGGCTGGACGCGTGACGCGATGTGGGTGGCGATCGTCGCCGGCCCCTACAACGAGAGCCACGCGCACCAGGACCAGGGTTCGTTCACCCTGTTCTCCGGCGACTGGCTGGCCGTCACCGCCAACATCTGGAGCCACAGCGGCATCAACCAGGGCACCGACGTGCACAACCTGGTGCGCTTCGTGCGCAACGGTACCGTGGCCCGCCAGTGCGAATCCACGACGAAGGCGTCGACCATGACGGTCAACCCGGGCAGCGGCGGCGCGTTCACCGCGGACGCCAACCTGACGCCGTCGTTCTGCAACGCCGACGCCGTGACGAACTGGCAGCGCAACTTCAACTTCGCCAACCGCCGCCTGACCGTCCGCGACACCTTCAGCATCACCAGCGGCACCACCGCGACGTTCCAGGTGAACGTGCCGGTCGCGCCCACCCTGGTGAACAGCCGTGAGGCCACCGCCGGCCGCCTGCGCGTGCGCGTGCTCGAACCGGCGAACGCGACGATCAACTCGAACTTCAGCACCGGCAAATACGTGGAAGATGGTGCCCGCTACCGCATCGACGTGCAGGGCGGCACCACCGGCTACGTGGTGGAACTGAGCGAGATCTGATCCTCAGAGACTGGATAGCGTCCGCCGCCCGCCCTTGCGCAGGCGGCGACGCATATCGAGCAGCGGCGTCGGCACGTAACTGACCGACATCAGGCCGATCCGCTCCAGGGTCGGCCGTTCGAACAAGGCGCGCACCAGCAGCCGTCGGGCCGGCAAGGGGTCGCGCGCGTGGATCAGGTGGCGCGCGAAGTCGGTGCGGATGGCGCGCAACTTCCAGCGGATATCGCGACGCGGCAGCCCCAGCAGATCGCCCAGCTCCTTCGCATTGCGTATCTCGGCCAGCGCGCAGCGTTCGATCCGGCTGGTCAGACTGCCTTCCGCCGGCGTGTAGTGCCCGACCAGGCCCTCGCAGGCCCGCACGCGCCAGCCCGCGTGCGCGATGCGCAGCCACAGGTTGTAGTCCTCGGCCCCGATCAATTCCGGCGCTTCGAAGAAGCCGCCCAATCGCTCGAAGGCCGTCCGGCGCACCACGGTCATCGAGGTGCAGATCCGGTTGGCGCGCCACAACAGATCGAAGCCCATTTCGGCCGGCAGCGACAGGCGGTCCATGCGTGCGGCGCCATGCAGAAGACCCACGTCCGCGTCAGCGGCGAGCGCAAGCTGCGCCTGCATCTTGTGCGGCAACCAGCTGTCGTCCGCGTCCAGGAAGGCGATCCACTCACCGCCCGACGCACGGACGCCGGCATTACGCGCCGCGGCCGGACCGGCGTTGTCCTGCAGCAGCAGGGTCACCCGGCCCCCGTAACCGGCGACGATGCGCGCGATGTCGGCACGGTCCGGCGACCCGTCGTCCACGACGATCACCTCGCGCGCAGGCACGGTCTGCGCCATCACGCTATCCAGCGCATGGGCCAGCGTCGCGGAGGCATTGAAGGCGGGGATCACGACCGTGTAATCGGCAGCCGTCACGGGGGAAGACGGAGCCATGGTCAGGCGGGCCTCGAGACGGGACTTCGCTTGAGCAGCGCGTGCGCCATGTAATGCAGCATGCACCAGGCCGATCGTGGCCAGTTCAACTGTTCGGTCTCGCGATAGATCCGCCATTGCCAGCCGGCCGCGCGCAGCTTGTTCGCCGATACCGAGCCGCCGCGCACCAGGTAGTACGCCAGCGGGCGCGCGTCCGGTACGCGCTCGGCATGGCCGGCGCGGCGCACCCGGTCCAACCAGAACACGTAATCTTCGTGGCCCATCTTCTGGAACGCCACGTCGCCGAGCGAGCGCGTGTAGATCCCGGTCAGATTGCCGATCCGGTTGCTGTACAGCATGCCGGCATAGTCGACGCGTTCCGGCGGCACCACCATCGTGAGCGCGCGACCGTCCTCGGCCACGCGCTGGTAGGCGGTGTAGCAGACGCGGACTCCGGTGCGCGCCATGTGGGCGAGCTGCAGCGCGAGCTTGTCCGGGTCCCACCAGTCGTCGCTGTCGAGGAAGGCGACATGGGTGCCCCGCGCCTCCTGCAATCCGCGGTTGCGCGCGGCGGCGACGCCGCCATTGGCCTGGTGCACCGCCACCACGCGCGGATCACGCTTGGCGTAAGCATCCATGATCGCGGCCGACCCATCGCGCGAACCATCGTTGACCAGGATCAGTTCGACCTCCCGATGACTCTGTGTGAGCACCGACTCGATCGAGCGCTCCATGGTCGCTGCCGCGTTGTACACCGGCATCACCACGCTGACGAACGCGGTGCGGGCATCCGTCGCGGGCGCGACCGTGGTCATGCCGCCTGCGCCTGGCGACCGCCAGCCCACGACGCGCGCGGCGGCGGCAGGTGGAAGTCGCGGTAGTCGCCGGGATTGCCCTGCATGCCGGCTTCGGCGGCCTTCACGATGTTGTAGGCCTCGCGCGCGCTGACGTAGTGCAACACGTACTTCTGGCCGTCGTTGTACGCGGATTCCAGGTAATCATGCATCGCGTCCACCGGCGGCCCCAGCAAGGTGTCGATGTCGCCTTCCTGCGTGCCGTGGGTGTGGATCTTCACGAAGACCCATTCCGGCTTGCCTTCCACATGGACGCCCGCCTGCACCCAGGCATCGACGCGCTCGGGCGTAGGCGGTTGGCCCTTGCGCACGTCGGCGTTCTCGATGCGCGGCACCAGGCCCATGCGGCGATCCTTCCAGTTCAGTCCCAGCGGGCCCTGGATGAGCATCAGGTCGCCGGTGGCCTGGCCGCCGACGCGCACCGGCACGCCGGTGTCGTGCGACTTGGGCGCGTGCGCATCGTCGGTCGCGTAGTAGATGCTGTTGATCGTGCGCGTCTGCGTGTCGCTCGGCGCGGACGGCAGGGTGAAATCAGCGTAGCAGCCCAGGTCGCGCAGCAGGATCAGTTCGTTGTCCAGGCCGCACCAGCGTCCGTCGGGGCGCGAGTTGTCCAGGCACCAGTTGCCGTGGATGAAGCCGAAGCGCAGCTCGCCTGTGGCGGGATCGCGCGGCAGCGCGCCGTGGCGCTCATGCAGGACACGGCAGAATCGCGCCATGCCCTCGTTGAAGTTCGCCTCGGTGTCGTTGTCGTGGTGCAGGTGCACCTCGATCTCGCCGAAACCATCCGAGCAGAGCGCCGCCAGCTTGTCGAGGTACTCGGGGACGTACTCTTCCTCGGGGTAGAAGAAGCTGTGCTGCGGCGGACGCCCGTCGGCATCGCGATGGCGGCCGGCCAGCGTGCGGTAGTCGCGGCACCAGCGATCGACGCGCTCGCGCTGCTTGGCTTCGTCGGCGCCGTGCCACATCGGCTCGAAGTGGTCGACGAAGCAGAACATCACGTGCACCGGACCGGCCGATGCGGGCACGCGCGGCCGGCGCAGGTAGCTGCCGATCCAGATTTCCATGTTGCGCGAACGCAGCAGCTTCCACACGACCAGCGCTGCCACCGCGAGGATCGCGATCGGAATCGCCAGCCACACCAGAATGTTCAAGCGTCCCCCTTGTTTTTCCGGCGTGCGCTCACGCCTCCGTCATCATCGATAACGTGGCAACGACGGCACACCGGCCAACGGGGCGATCAATGCATGTGCGGCAGCGCGCGCAGTTCGAAGCCCTGCGCCTTCCAGGCGGGGATCAGTTCACGCAGCAGCGCCAGCGAATGCGCGCTGTCGTCGTGCATCAGCACGATGTCGCCGGGGCGAACCGGATGGTGCTGGATCGTCTCCAGCAGCTCGGGGACGGGCCGCCGACTGTAGTCCATGCTGTCGTAGGACCAGTAGTCGATCCGGTGCCGCCGGCCCACCAGGCGGGCCAGCATCGGCAGGGTCAGCACGCCGCGCGGCGGCCTGAACGCGTGCCGGGCGCGGCCATCGATGCCGTGCAGCACGCGTTCCGTGCGCTCGATTTCTTCCAACTGCTGCGCAAGCGTCAACGAGTCGAAGATCGGGTGCGAGTACGAGTGGTTGCCCAGCGTATGGCCTTCGGCGGCGATCCTCCGCGCCAGCGCGGCATGCTTTTCGGCCTCGCGGCCGATCAGGAAGAAGCTGGCCTTGACGTCGTGCTCGGCCAACAGGTCCAGCAGCTCCGGCGTGAACTCCGGATGCGGGCCATCGTCGAAGGTGAGGTACAGCGTACGCCCGTCCTGCGCAGGGCCCGCCGTCGCCAACCAGCCGTTCGGCAGGAAGCGCAGCAGTTTGAGTCGTCGCGGGCGTGGATTCATGGCGATGCGTGTGGGGTGGAAGGACGGCTCACGACAGGCGTCCCTGTACGGCCATGGTGCACGAGTCGCACTCCTGCGCATCGTAGAGACCATGGTAACGCTCGGCCATGGTCCGGAACGAGGCCTCGGCCTGCGCCCAGGCCTGGCCCGCGCGACCCATCCTGCCGGCCTCGTCGCCTCCCCGCAGCAGCGCGATCAGCGCAGTCGCCAGAGCGGCCACGTCGGCCGCGGGCACCAACCGTCCGTTGATGCCGTCACGGACGATTTCGCGATTGCCGCCTACGTCGGTAGCCACGATCGGCAACCCCGCCGCGCACGCCTCCAGCAATGCGATCGAATAGCCTTCGCTGGCCGACGAGAGGGCGAACACGTCCATGCCCGTCAGTAGCCGCGGCACGTCGTGGCGATCGCCCAGGAAGCGCACCGCATCCGACAGGCCCGCCTGCTCGGCCTGTGCTTCCAACGCACTGCGCAGCGGCCCGTCGCCGACGATGGCGAGCACCGCTTCCGGCACCTGCATGCGGACCTTCGCGAACGCACGCAGCAGCAACGCGTGGTCTTTCACCGGCTGCAGCCGTCCGACCGTACCGATGATGCGGCTGCCCTGCGGCCACCCCAGTTCGGTCGCCAGCGCCTGGCGCCCTGCCGCATCGGCAGGCTTGAAGCGCTCAAGGCGGATGCCGTTCGGCACCGACAGCAGGCCACGCTGCGGCTCAACACCCTCGGTGGCGAAGCGCGCGCGCGCCGCCTCGCAGACGGCGACGGCGTAATCGGTGAACCGCATGCTCTGGCGGTACAGCCATTCCTGCCGCCCGCTGCGCGCCCGCCCGCCCATGCCATGGCGTGTGTTGATCCGACACTTCAACGGCAGGCCCATCGAGGCGATGACGGCGTAGTAATGCGCCATCGCGTTGTGGGTGTGGAGCACGGCGTCCGGCGACTGCCGGATCAGCGCGCGAGCGCGCCTCAGCGCACGCAGGTCAAGCCCGGGGCGCTTGCCGCAGGCATCCACGCGCACGCCGCTGGCGAGCAGCTCCTTCGCCAGCAGGCCCAGCTTGAACAGGCAGATCACCCGGCACTGGTGCCCCGCTTCGCGCTGGCTTGCGATCAGGTCCACCACGGTGCGCTCGAGGCCACCGCGATCCAGGTTTTCGACGAAATGCACGATCTCCACGCTTGTCCTAACCCCTTAGTTCAGACACGGTGACACGCTGCTTGCCGGTCGGCGTCAGCGGTATTTCGTCCGTGAAGCGGAAATCCAGGGCGACACTGTCGCCCACCACCTTGACCAGTTCGCGTCGCACAAGTTCGATCACCGACGGATCGAATCCTTCGTCGCGCACGATCAGGATCTCGAAGGCATCCAACTGCTTCTGCACCACCTGGTAACGGCGCACGCCGGTAGCGCCCAGGAAGGCATAGACGATGTACTCGCCCGGCACGAACCGCCCGTCCGGGGTGCGCAGCGCATCCAGCTTGCGCCCGTCCACGCTGGCCAGCCGCGGCAATCCGCGCCCGCAGGCGCAGCGCCCGTGACCCGGCGTGGCCAGGTCGCCGTTGACGTAGCGCAGCAGCGGCATGCCGTAGTTGTGCAGGTCGCTGACGACCAGCTCGCGCGGACCGTCCGTGCCCGTGTCGGCGCCGTGGCCCAGCTCCACCACCAGGTGGTCGGCGTTCACGTGCAGGCCGTCGCGGTGTTCGCACTCCGCGGCGATCAGCATGAACTCGCGACAGCCGTAGGTGTTGTAGGCAGGTGCACCGAAGGCCTGCTCGATGCGCTGCTTCTGCGACGCATGCAACGCCTCCGCCGCCCCGAGGATGCGCGCCGGCGCATGCACGCGCCGGCCGTTGGCGAGCAGCCAGTCCGCCATTTCCACGATCGGCGCGACGTAGGACACGATGGTCTCCGGGCGGAAGCGGTCGATCGCGTCGGCATACTCGGCCATGCGCGTGCGGTCCATCTCGAACGCATTCAGCATGCAGCGGTTGAACGCGCTGTGGTACAGCCGGTCCTTGCGCTTCTGCGCCCCGATCGGCGTGCCCCACAGGTACAGCGTGCGCTGCCCCAGCCGCGCACCCGCCCAACCGTAACCGCGCCACATGACGGCCACGCGACGCTCGTAGCTCTCACGCGTGTAACCGAAGCGCAGCGGCTCGCCGGTGGAGCCGCCGGTGGTCTTGTACAGCAGGCCGTCCTTGTACGGCGCCGCGATCAGCCGGTCGAAGTTGGCGCGGATCGTCGGCTTGTCGAGCACTGGCAGGCGGGCGAAATGCGCGCGGTCGCGGATATCGTCCGGCGCCGAGATGCCCAGCGCGCTCCACGTCTCCCGGTAATAGGGCACGTGGTCCCAGCAATGGCGGATCAGCTGCTGCAGCTTCTGCCACTGCAACGCGTCGATCTGTTCGGGCTCGAGCCATTGCTGGCGCTCGTAATCGCGCAGGTAGGCCAGCGTCTTGCGCCCACGCATGCCCGACTCGTAAGCCGGGAACAGCACGTGGCGGAACAGCGGTTCGTAAAGACCGGTCATGAGATCCCCTCCCCTGCTCGATCGTGCGCCCAGGCGAGCAGCCGTGCGCCCGCACGCGGGCGACCCGCGGCGAATCGCCGGTGCAGCTGCTGGAGATGTTCGATGTCGTCGCGCGTCCAGCAGCGCAACAACAGCGTGAAGAGGGCATACGACAGCACCAGCAGCACGCCGCCCAGCAGCACGGCTGCCCACGGCACCAAGTGCCCGCGCAACGGCCACGCCAGCGCCGCGGCCAGTGCACCGGCCAGCAGCACGCGCCCCAGTGCGCCCCAGGCCGGCCGTGCATGGCTGACCTTGATCGCGAGCGAGAGGTACAGCGTGGCGTTTACCGCGGCCACGGTCAGGTACGCGGCCACGGCGCCGACCAGGGCGAAGTGCGCGATCAGCACGGCGGCCAGCGTCAGCTTGAGCGTGCCGCTGGTGATCGCCAGCACCAGGATGCTGCGCTGACGGTCCGCACTGACCAGCAGGCTGGAGGCGCCCTGCGCCATCGTCGTCATGCAGGTGGCGAACAGGCAGGCGGAGAACAGCGGCCCGGCGGCCCAGTACTCGCGTCCGTACAGAAGATGGATCACGTCGTCGCCGAACACCAGCCCGAATGCCATCAGCGGCACGGCCAGCAGCGACAGGTAATGCGTGGTGCCGACGAACCGCCGGGCCGCGACTTCGCGACCCTGACTCAGGGCATTGGCCATCATCGGCAACAGCAGCGCGCCGAACACGCCCGGCACCAGTGCCGCCGCACCGACCGCCAGCTGGTAGGCCACCTTGAACTGGCCGGCGTCGTGGCTGTCCGCGTACAGGTTGAGGAACATCACCTCCACTTCGCTGGCGACCAGGAAGCTGACCGACACGGTCAGCGCCGTCCAGCGCATGTGGTGGCTGATCCGCGCGCGCAGCGCCGCCGGCAGCACCACGCCGGGCTGGCGCGGCGGCAGCAACGGGCGGATCTGCCGCAGCGACATCACGTAGAACACGATGCCGGACAGCGAGAACACCGCCAGCAGCCATTCCACCGGCGCGTCCAGCTGCCACGCCGCGATCACCAGCAGCAGGTTGATCGGGGTGGAGACCAGGGCCACGATCGCCGTCGCGCGGAAATTCTCGAACCCCTTCGCCACGCCGATGTTGAACATGTACGACGAACGCAGCGCCACACCCACGATCAGGAAGCCCAGCAGCAGCGTGTGGTTCATGCCCGGCGCGACATGGTCGCCAGCGAAGATGAACAACGCGGCGCCGGCCAGCAGGACGAACAGCATGAACACGCGCTGCGCCTTGCGCAGGTAGCTCAATACGTAGGGAATCTGTTCCAGGTGGCCGGAACCACGCAGTTCCGCGACGAACTTGATCGCCGCGCTGGCGGTACCCGAGTTGGTGGTCGCCACGCCCATCGCCACCAGCCAGATCACCAGGCTGTAGGTACCGAAACCGTCCGGACCCAGGTGGCGGGCGATGATGATGGACGTGAGCATGCCGAGCACGTACTCGGTGTACATGCCCACCGAGGAGAACAAGGTATTGCTGAGTGTGCGCGAGCGCTCGTTCATGCCATCGCCAACAAGACCTTGACGGTCACATAAAGACCGATAACGCCGATTACGGCGTAGGCGGGCCAACGAATGATGTCCTTCTCCAGGGAGAAGACCGGAAGACTGGGATAGGTGTTGCGCATGCGCGTGTAGTGGCCGACGACCATCGCCACCAGCAGGTACAGGATCACGACGTAGCTGCGGCTCAGGAAGAACGCCGCCGTGAAGAAGCCGACCAGCGAGATCAGCATGCACAGGCTCAGTGCCTTGTCGGTACGCCACTCTTGCAGCGCCACCTCGTCGGGCACGTCCATCGGTACGTCGTCGATGATGTCGTCCTCGCGGTTGACGATGGCCATCATCATCCGGAAGCAGTACCCCACGATCGCCAGCCACACGGTGAAGCCGACGATGCCGGTCTCGGCCAGCACCAGCACGAACGAGTTGTGCGCGGTCAGCTCATGCAGGTCCGAATAGCCGCCCGCGCCGATGCCGAACACCGGGCTGCCGATGAACATCTGGATGCCTTCGTACCAGGATTCCACGCGGCCCATCGCCGAGGCCTCGGAGACGTCCATCTCCTGCATGCGCGAGGGCAGCATCATCAGTCCGCCCAGCGCGCCTGCGCCCAACAGGGCGGCCCAGAACATGCCACGCGTGCGCCAGACGTATATGCCCAGCATGGCGACCAGGGCCAGCAGCGTGCCACGCGAGTTGGTCAGGTAGCAGCCCCACACGAGCAGCACGATCGCGGTCCACCAGAACAGCCGCTTCAGGCCCAGCCAGCCACCGCGCGTACTCAGGTAGAACGCCATCGGCAGGCACATCACGAACAGCATGCCCAGGTCGTTGGGGTCGTTGAAGATACCCACGTACTGGATACGCGTGCCCTGCGACAGTTCGACGCCGGTCCAGCCGATGCCCGTGCTGGCCTGGTCGATGCCGTGCACCGCCAGCACCGACGCGCAGATGACGAACACGCCCATGACCGCCTGCATGCGCGCGCGCGTATCTACCGTGTTGGCCAACAGCACGTAGGCCAGCAGCACCGGCGCGAAGACGAAGAAGACGAACAGCGCGCCGCCCGCCCAGCCGTTCACCACCTTGGACACCATGGCGATGAACAGGAAGATCGGGATCAGCAGGAATTGCGGCTGGTTGAACGACTTGCGCTGCGAGAACAGGAACAGCCCGGCCGCCAGCACCAGCGCGATCGACTGCATCGGCGGACCCGGTGATTCGGCCACCGCCGGGTAGTCCTGGGGCCTGATCAGCACCAGGACGAGGTACACCAACATGAAAAAGAACATGATCCCCTGTCGCTCCCGTGCCTCAGCCTGTGCGCAATCGCGAGGCGTAGGTGAACAATTCCGGCATCGCCATCATGGCCTTGAACCATGGCATGTCCATGTGGCGCTCCACCGGCAGCCGGGGAAGCGAGAACTGCGTACGCGGCCCGAGCCGGCCGATGCCGGCCACGTAGCTGCAGGCCAGGCGGAAGCCGGCCGCGCGCACGGCTTCGACCGTGTCGTGGTTGAACGCATCCGGGCCACCCACCGGGTAGGAGATGACCTGCACCGGCACGCCGAGCTCACGCTCCAGCGCGTCCTTGGAGCCTTGCACCTCGGCCACCATCCGCTCCAGCGGCAGCTTGGCCAGCATGCGGTGGTCCACGCCATGCGAGCCGATCTCCATGCCACCGCGCTGCATTTCGCGCAGCTGGTCCCAGGTCATGGGTTTGCAGTCCGGGTGGCCGGCCGCGCGCGGGATGCCCCAGTCGGACTCCAGTCGGGCGACGAGCGCCGCCTGGCCGTCGTCGTCCAGCAGCTTCACCCGGTACAGCAGGTCAGCGGCCTGGCGGCGGCGGTCGTGGAGGTCGGCTTCGACCGTCCAGTCCACGTCCAGCTCGGGCACGTGCACGCGCGTGCCGGCCGGCGCCGAACACAGCATGTGCACCAGCCAGTCGTAGGCGTAGGGGCGGCCGGAATCAATGTGCCCGGTGGACACGAAGAACATGGCCGACATGCCCAGCTCGCGCAGGATCGGGAAGGCGATGCGGTAGTTATCGTCGTAGCCGTCGTCGAAGGTCACCAGGGCCGCGCCTTCGGGCAGCGGCTTGCCCTGCTCGATCAGGTCCACGACCTGGTCGAAGCGCATCGGCACGAAGTGGCTCTTCAGGTGCTGCATCTGCTGGCGGAAATCGTCCGCCGACGCGCTGATCAGCTCCGGATCGAAACTGAAGCCCTGCGGCTCCTGCGATTCGAGCACGCGGTGATACGCCAGCACGCGTAGCTCGCCATGCGCCTTCGGCCGTACCCGCTGGAGGAACGGCAGCGCGCCCAGCCGATGGCACCATCGTGCCAGCAACTGCCGGCGCCCGACGCGCGCGGCCACGCTCATCGATGATCCCCTGGTCATCATCTTCCGCAGTTTCGGCAACCTTGCCTGTGCCCCTGAATACGCAGAAAGGACCCGTCAGCGGCCAGTCCGTAGGATGGCCGGATCGGCCCCCGGATCACGTATGAATGGGGAAAGCAGAAATCATGCGCCGCTACGGCGTGGGCAGCGAAACAGGGGCGCGGCACTGATGTCGGACGATACCGACTTCGTCAGCATGTACGAAGAACTGGGGTTGAATGCCGAATGCGGCATGGCCGCCTTCAAGCAGGCCTATCGCCGGCGCGTGGCCGTGCTCCATCCCGACACGCAGGGCGCGGCCTCCGACCTGCCGCGCCTGCAGCGGCTGAACCGGCTGTACGAATCGGCGATGGAATTCCATCGTGTGCACGGCCGCCTGCCGGGCGCCCCGGCCGCGCCACAGCGCCCGCATGCCCCGCGCTTGGAGCGGATCGCACCTGCGATGCCGGTCGAGGACGATGGCTTCGAGCCCCCGCGCTCGCGCCGCCGCTACCTGCTGATCGGCGCCCTGCTGGCCGCCCTGCTCTACTGGTTGGGTGCGAACCGCACCTCGATCCCGACCCTGGACCCGGGTAGCCCCGGCGACAGCGCGTCCGCCGCGTGGCAGCCACGATCGCCGAAGCAGCTCGAACTGGGCATGGACCTCGACCAGGCGCGCCGGATCCTGGGTGAGCCGACCACCGAACACGCCGCGCGCTGGCAGTACGGGCCATCCTGGGTCGACTTCGAGTGCGGCAAGGTCACCGGCTGGTACAGCGCGCCCGCACGCCCGCTCGAGGTGGGCCGGGATTCCGCACACCAGGCCAGCGAAGGCCCGCACGGCGCGGCCACCTGCGGTTGAACGACGGCGAAGGGGACAGGGACATGTGGAGCGACACCGCCAAACTGTTGAGGAAGGCCCAGCGCCGCTTGTGGATGAAGTACGCCCTGCGCGGCGTGGGGGGCAACGACAACCACGCGCGCCTGGAACTGGCGTACCGCATGCCGGACCCCTGGAACATGGAATCGCCGATGGAGCGCGCGCGCTTCGAGGCCACCAACCGGGTGATCGAGCAGGCCTTCGGCCGCGTCGGCTCCGTACTGGAGATCGGGTGCGGCGAAGGCCACCAGACCCAGTACCTGGCCAAGCTCAGCGACGAACAGTACGGCCTCGATGTCAGCCCCGCGGCGATCGAGCGCGCGCGCGTGCGCCTGCCGCAGGCCCACTTCGCGGCGGCCGATCTGTTCCAGCAGCCGTGGGGCGAAGAGCGTCACCGCTTCGACTTGGTCACCGCCTGCGAAGTGCTCTATTACCTGAGCGATCCCGCCGCGACGATCGCGCGCATGCGCCACCTGGGCCGTTGCGGCCTGGTGACGTTCTTCGCACCGGCCTGCGGCCGCGTGGGCCCGCATGTCGAGGCCATCCCGGGCCTGCAGAAGACCTGGATCCACCACGGCGGCACCGCCTGGCTGATCGCCTGGTGGCGCGATGAGTGACCCCTCGGCCGCCCTCCAGGGGCGCGGCGTGGTGTATTTCGGCAACGACTGGAACGCGGAGAACCGCACCAGCAGCCATCACGTCGCCACCCGCCTGGCGCAGCGCATGCCCGTGCTCTACGTGGACTCACCGGGCATGCGTGCACCGACGACGTCAGGACGCGACCTCAAACGCGCCTGGCGCAAGCTGACCGCCGCACTGAAACCGCCCGTGCAGGTGCGCGAAGGCCTCTGGCACTGCACCGTGCCGCAGTTGCCGTTCCGCCGCATTCCCGGCGTCGACGCCTTCAATCGCGTCTTCAGCCGCTGGGCCGTGCGGCGCGCGGTGCGCAAGGCCGGCATCGGCCGCTATCTGTCGTGGTTCGTCGTGCCGCATCCGGGATTCCTCGCCCATCGGCTGGGCGAAGACTTCTGCGTCTATTACTGCATCGACGACTACGCCGCCCATCCCGGCGTGGACGCCCAATTGATCGGCCAGCGCGACGAAACGCTCAGCCGCGCGGCAGACCAGCTGTTCGTCGCACCGCCCGCGCTGTTGCCCGCGAAGCTCGCGCTCAATCCGACCACGACGTACGCACCGCATGGCGTGGACCTGGACCTGTTCCTCACCGCGCGCGCACCGGAAACGCCCATCGCCGAAGGCGCACGCGAGCTGCCCGGCCCTGTGATCGGCTACATCGGCTCGCTGCACGAATGGATCGACATCGAGCTGATCGCCTGGCTGGCGCAAGCACGGCCGAACTGGAGCTTCCTGCTGGTCGGCCATGCCGCTGCCGACGTATCGGCGCTGCGCGCGCTGCCCAACGTGCGCCTCGCCGGGCCGCAACCCTATGCCACGCTGCCGACGTGGGCGAAGGCGTTCGATGCCGCGATCATCCCCTACCGGATGAACCGGCAGGTGGCCAACGCCAATCCGCTGAAGCTGCGCGAATACCTGGCCACCGGCAAGCCCGTGGTGAGCACGTACAACCCCGAGATCGCGAAGTTCTCGCAGTGGGTCCGCATCGCCGACGACCGCGAGGGGTTTCTCGCCGGGCTCGAGCAGGCCCTGGCCGAAGACAACGCCGCCGCCGCCGAGGCCCGCGTGGCCGCCGTCGCGGCGCAGACCTGGGACCGCCGCGTCGACGACGTGCTGGCCACGGTCGCGCGCGCGCTCGATGGCCGATGACACCTTATTTCCTGATGATCCTCTCCCCATGACCTCACCCGCCTCCACCCGCCTGCGCGTCGCCCTCGTCGGCGCCGGGTATGTCGCCACCCATCACCTGGCCGCGCTCAAGCAGCTGGATTTCGTCGACGTGGTCGGTATCTGCGATCCGCAGTTGCCTGCCGCGCAAGCGCTGGCCGATCGCTTCGGCGTGAAGCGCGTCGCCGCGCGCCTGGACGAGCTGGCCGACCTGCAGCCGCAGGCGGTCTACGTGCTGACCCCGCCGGCCTTCCATGCCGCCATCGCGTTGCAGGCGATGGAGATGGGCTGCCATGTGCTGGTCGAGAAGCCGATGGCCGACACCGTCGAAGACTGCGAGACCATGATCGCGGCCGCGCGCACCCGCAAGGTCCAGTTGGGCGTCAACCACTCCGATCTGTTCGATCCGGTGCTGATGCAGGCCGTGCAGGCCGTGCGCGACGGCCGCATCGGCGACGTGGTGTCGGTGGAGATCGTGCGCAACTCCGAGTACCCGCCCTACGCCGGCGGCCCGCTGCCGGGTTCGGTCACCCAGGGCTCCTATCCGTTCCGCGACCTCGGCGTGCATGGTCTCTACACCATCGAAGCCTTCCTCGGCCCGGTGCACGACCTGCGCGTCGACTACCAGGCACGCGGCACCGATCCGAACCTGCACTTCGACGAATGGCAGGCGCATGCACAGGCCCGCGACGGCGTGGGCCGCCTGCTGCTGTCGTGGAACGCGCGCCCGATGGAGAACCGTGTGTTCGTCCGCGGTACGCGCGGCACCATCGAAGTCGACCGCTTCCTGCAGACCTGCCGCATCCATCGCGTGCTGCCGGGGCCGAAGTTCATCGGCATCGTCGCCAATGCGTTCTTCAGCGCGGTCAAGGATGTGTTCCGGGTGCCATGGAACGTAGTGCGCTTCGCCACCGGCATGCTCAAGCCGTCGCCCGGCATCCGCCGCGGCGCCGTCGAGTTCGCGCGCGCCGCGCGCGACAACGCCTCGCCGCCGTTCACCGGCGAGGATGCGCTGCGCATCGCACGCCTGCTAGAACCGGCCTGCGCCGCGCCCGATGCCGAGCGCCTCGCGCTGCTGGAATCGCGCTACGTCGATCTGCCGCCCGCCGACGTGCTGGTGACCGGCGCTGCCGGCTTCCTCGGCAAGCGCGTAGTGGCGCGCCTGCGCGAACAGGGCAAGACCGTGCGCGTGCTGGTGCGGCGCCCGGTGGCGGCCTACACGGCCGATGCCGGCATCCAGACCGTCGTCGGCGACCTGGGCGATCCGCGCATCGTCCGCCACGCCGTGCGCGGCGTGCCGCTGGCCTATCACGTGGGCGCCGCGATGCGTGGCGGCCCGCGCGACTTCGAAGCGGGCACCGTGTGGGGCACGCGCAACATGATCGACGCCTGCGTGGCCGAAGGGACCGCGCGCCTGGTCTACGTCAGTTCGATGAGCGTGTTCGATCACGCGGGTCGCGATCCGGCCGCGGTGATGACCGAGTCTTCGCCGCTGGAACCGCATCCGGAATGGCGCGGCGCCTACACCCAGACCAAGCTCTCCGCGGAGCGCATGGTGCTGGACGCGGTCGCGCAGCACGACCTGCCCGCCGTCATCGTGCGCCCAGGCCAGATCTTCGGGCCGGGCGCGGAGAAGGTCACCCCGAACGGCGTCATCGGCCTGGCCGGCCGCTGGGTGGCCGTCGGCGATGGCGCGATGGCGCTACCGCTGGTCTACGTGGACGACGTGGTGGATGCCCTGGTCTGCGCCGCGGAAGCACCGCTGCCCACGCAGCGCGTGTTCAACGTGGTCGACACCTCGCGCGTCACCCAGCAGGACTATCTGGCACGCTGCCGCCGCAAGCTCGGCGACGAGGTCAAGGTCGTGCGCGTGCCGCGCTGGACGTTCATGCTGCTGGGCTTCGGCGTGGAGCAGCTGGGCAAGATCCTCCGTCGCGATGTGCCGCTGACGCGTTACCGCGTGCGTTCGCTGCGACCGCTCGCCAATTTCGATACCACTGCCGCGCGCACGGACCTGGGCTGGACGCCCCGGACCGGCGTGGAGAAGGGCCTGGATGCGACGTTCGGCTGAAACCGGCGCGCCCGCCGCACGTTACGACGTGCGGGTCGAGCGCCTGCCGGCGATGGACGTGCTGGAAGCGCGTTGGCGTGCGCTGGAGACACGCAGCCGTTGCAGCTTCTTCCAGAGCTGGATCTGGATCGGTACCTGGCTGCGCACGCTGTGCCCGTTGCCGCGCGCGCGCCTGATGTCCGTGTGGCTCGATGACGAGTGCGTCGGCTTGGGCATCGTGGTCGAGCAACGCCGGTGGTTCGCGCTGGGCCTCAAGCACGTCCGCCTGCACCAGGTGGGCGATCGCGTGGCGGACAGCATCACCATCGAGTTCAACGGCGTGCTGTCGCTGGACGGGTGCGAGCACGACGTGCTGGCCGCGTGCGTGACGCACTTCGAACACCGCGAACGTCACTGGCTGACGCTTTACCTACCCGGCCTGGACATGGACGGGATTCCGCTGGAACGCCTGCGCTCGCCGCGGCTGCGCCTGCAGATGATGGCGCGTCCCACGCCCTACGTGGACCTGGCCAACCTCCGGCTGACCCAACAGGACTACGTGAGTACCGTGCCCGGCAGCAGCACGCGCGCACGCCTGCGCCGCACCGCGCGCAAGCTGGCGGACCAGTTCGGCCCGCTCGCCTGCAGCACCGCGGTGACGCAGCCGGACCGGCGGGCGTTCTTCGACGAACTGGTCCGTCTGCACCAGGCGCACTGGGACGAAGACAGCGGCGAGCACGGCGCGTTCGGCGATCCGCGCATCGTCGCGTTCCACCGTGCGCTGATCGCCGCCTCCACCTCGGATGCCGGCGTACACCTGATGCGGCTGGAGGCCGGCGACGCGACGGTGGGCTATCTCTACCACCTGGTATGGCGCGGCACGAGCTGCTTCTACCAGGCCGGCATCGACTACCGGCAGGTGGGCCAGGCCGGCAGTCCGGGCCTGTTGCTGCTCGCCAGCGCGATCAACGAATTCCTCGGCAATGGCTTCGACCGCTACGAACTGATGGCCGGCCACGTCGACTACAAGCGCGCGCTGGCGATGGCCGAAGGCCGCATGGGCTGGCTGTCGGTGGACCGCGTGGGCTGGCGTGCGCGCATCGTCGACCTCTACCGTCGCCGTCGCGGCGAAGAGATCGTGCCGTGAGCCTGCGCACACGGCTGCGCCCGCTGGATGACCTGTCCAACGACGATCTGCGCGCCTGGGAAAAACTGGCGAAGTCTTCCGCCGCATCGGTGCCGTTCCTGCATCCGGGCTTCGTGCTCGCCGCCGCACGGTGGCTGACCCCGGATGCACCGCCGGTCGTCCTGACAGTGGAGCGCGACGACACCCTGCTCGGCCTCACCTGCCTGCAGCGCCGTGCACCGAATCTGTTCGTGCCGGTGCCGCACTGGCGCGCCTACCGTCACCAGCACGCGTTCCAGTCCGGCGTGCTGCACCTGCCCGGCGAAGCGGGTGAGGTCGCTGCCGCCATCGGCGCGCGCATGCGCGACGGCACCCTGCGCGACCGCGCGATCGTCTGGCACAACGTCGCCGGTGACGGCGAACTCTGGGCCGCCTTGCGCGACCAGGCAGGCCTGGCCTGGACGCAGACCGCGCTGTCGCAGCGGCCGGTGCTGCGCCGTCATCCCGACGACGTGCCGGCGGCAGCGCGCGTTCGCAGCACCACCGCCAAGGACCTGCGCCGGCGGCTGCGTCGCCTGCAGGAACGCGGTGACGTCAGCCTGCGCATCCTGCAGGGCGCGGACGCGGATGCCGCCGCGGCCATGCGCCACCTGACCCTGGAAGACGCCGGTTGGAAGGGTGAGCGCGGAAGTTCCATGCTGGCCTCGGAAGGCGAACGCACGTTCTTCCTGGAACTGGTGCCGCGCCTGGCCAGCAGTGGCGGCATGGTGTTCGTGGAAACACTGTGCGGCGACCAGGTAGTGGCCAGCAGCAGCAACCTGCACCTCGGCAACGGCCTGAGCGGCTTCAAGACCGGATGGGATCCCGAGTTCGCCACGAGCAGCCCGGGCAAGCTCAACGAATGGCACCTGCTGCAGGCGCTGGACCGGCAATGGCCGGATCTCGCGCTGTTCGACAGCCAGGCGCATGAGACGTCCTACATGGCCGAGCTGCTGCCCGATCGGCAGCCGATGGTCTCCGGCATCCTGCACACGGGACGCCTGCACCGCTTCGCCACGGCCGGCGCACGACCGCTGCGCCCACTCGCCTATCGGCTGGGGCACGACGACTAGCGCATGAGGCTCAGGCGATCTGCGCGTGGTGCCAGGCGATTTCTTCGGCAGACATGCGCAGCTGCTTCTGCTCCGGCCTGAGCTGCGCGGGCGGCGGCAGGCCGTCCGGCGGCAGGCTGCGCCACCACCGGCTGCTGCCTACGCGCAGACTGCGCACCGTGGCGAAGCGGCTGAAACCCATGGCCGCATGCGCGCGCAGCGACGGCCGGTTGGATACGCTCACGTCGGAGAAGTATTCCATCGGCGTGGACTCCACCGTCATCCCCGCGCCCATCATCGCCAGCAGCAGGCGGCGCCCGCGCCGTTCGGGCACGACGAAGGCATCGCGCAGCCACACCTGGGTCTCGTTCAACGGAATCTGCCAGGCGAATTCGTCCATATAGCGCGGCACGCCATGCAATGCCCAGAACCAGGCGACGAGTTGTTCGCCTTCCTCGATGGCGAAGCAGCGCATGCCGTGGTCGTAACGACGCTGCAGCCGCTCCGGCTTGCCGGACATGCCGTTGGCGCGATAGGCCTGGACCAGGCGCGCCTTGTCGCTTTCGCGCATCTCCAGGAAACGCTGGTTTTCCTCGAGCGCCAACTGGCAGCTGGTCGCCGCGCGCCGGCGCAACAACGCGATGGCGTTGAATTCGATCATGACGTGCCTTCCCCTTGCCGCGTCCTTCGCCCGGGGATCCGCAGGCGCGACATCCCGATGCCTGCCAGCGCGTCCCCGACCAGGCCGCGCGCGAATCCCCACAGGCCTACACCATACACAACCACGCCGACCAATACCTCGGTGACCAGTCGCCACGGCGCGGCCATCGCCGAGCCCAGCGTCCAGCGCGACGCCAGCACGGCGAGCACCATCACCACGCTCGCCAGCGCAATGCGCAACAGCGCCCTGCCCAGTCCGCGCAGGCGCAGCCCGTCGATACGGCAGGCCTGCACCGTCAGCACCCATTGCAGCAGTGCCGCCACGCCGATCGCTGCGGAAGCCCACAACACGCCGCCTTTCGACAGCGACCACAGCGCTGCGACGAGGCTGGCCATCGTCGCGACTTCGATCCACATCAGGCGATGGTTGCGCGCATGCGCCGCCAGGAAGGCCGAAAGGATGAAACTGCCCGACCCCGGCAGCGACGCGATCGCCAGGATGCTCAGCAGCGGCGCCACCTGCGCCCATGCGGGCGGCAGCAGCGCGTCCACCAGTGTCGGCGCACACACCGCCAGGCCGGCCGACATCGGGAACAGCACCAGCGCGGTGAAGGTCAACGCGCGCACCATCAATCCTTGGCGCTCGGCGGGGTTCGCACGCACCACCGCCGGCATCATCACCGTGCCGATGTGGCCGCCGACATAAACCGCCGGCAACTGCGCCAGGTTGAACGCCAAGCCATAGCTGCCGGCATCGTGCGCGCCGACCAGGCGCAGCATCAGCGGCTTGTCCCAGTAGCGCGCACCTTCGCTCAGCACCACTTCGCCGGTGATCGGTGCGCCGAAACGCAGCAGATCGCGCAGGCGCGCGAACGGAATCCTCACCGGCGCCAACCAGCTGCGCAGGCCGGTCGCCGACACGGTGACGGCGGCGATCACCGTCGATTGCGCGATGAAGGCCAGGATCATCGACTGTCCGCCGAGCGTCGTCGTGCTGACCAGGGTCACCGCCACGATGGCGTAGACGATGTCGCCGAGTGCGGTGCCGGCGGCGATGCGGCCGAAGCGCATCTCGCGGGCGAGGAGCTTGTCGGGGATCGCACCGATCCGGCGGATACCGATGCCGAGCAGCGCGCCGGGCAGGTACTCGGCCACGCGCGGTGCTTGCAGCCACGAGGCGAGCGCCGGCGCGGCGAACCACAGGCCCACGATCATCAGCAGCCCGGCGATCAGGTAGACGACGCTGGCGGCGAAGATCGCTTCGCGGCCCTGATCGCCCTTCACCACCACGTACTGGCCGCAGCCCCACGCGGCCACCCAGTTGCCGGTCAGCGCGACGACGGTCGCCACGGTGACCTCGGCGACGATGTCGGGCGTCAGGTGGCGCGCGACCAGCAGCGTGCCTACCAATCCGACCGCGCGCCCGAGCAGGCCGCCGACGATGCCGTAGGCGGCAGAGGAAGCGATCTTGGCGAACAGGCCCGGCGCCGCGGTTCCGGCGTCGCTCATGCGGGGTGGGCTCTGCGGCGTGGCGGCAAGCGAATGTCCTGGAAGACCGGGGCGAAGGCGGCGACGGTGGCCGCTCGGCAAGCATGCCTCATCGGTTCACCAGCGTGTGCATGCGGGTCGCCTTCCAGTTGCCGCGTATCCATTCCATGGCTGGCCGCTCGACCAGCCGGTGCAGCAGCGTCGCCAGCGCCAGCGAGAGCGCGGCCGCGCCCACGCAGGCCAGCCAGGCCGGCACGCCCACGCGCTCCAGCTGATGGATCACGACGAAGCCGATGGCCTGGTGGACGAGGTACAGCGTGTACGAGATCGCACCGAGGAACCCGAAGAACCGGGTATCCAGGAACGCCAGCTTGCCGCGGATGAACAGCGTGAAGATTCCGCAGCACACCAGCGCCACCGGCAGGAAGATCGGTCGCTCGCCGATGGCGATGGCGAGCAGCGCGCACAGCAGCATCGTCAGGTTGAGCCGCCATTCCGACGGATAGCGATGCAGCCGGTAGAAGAGGATGCCGATCGCGAAGAACGGGATGAAGCGCAGGATCATCAATTCCCGCACCCAGTACGAGAAATGCCAGTGGTATTTCTCGCACAGGCCCTCGATGGTCGCCAGCACCAGCCAACCACCGATGATCCAGTGGATCCGCTTCAGCTGCCCCAGCATGTACCAGAACAGCATCTGCACGTAGAAGAACAACTCGATCTGCAGCGTCCAGTAGGAGCCATCCAGGTGCTCCGCGCCCAGGATCTCCTGCACCATGGTGACGTTGAGCAATGCCTGCCCGGCGGGCAGCTGCTGCAGCGGCAGGCCTGCGGTGTAGACCACGCAGGCGGTCAGCAGCACCGCCACCCAGTAGGCCGGGAACAGGCGGGAGAAGCGGGACACCACGAAATCCGCCGCGGTGCGGGTACGCTCCAGCGTCATGAAGATCACGAAGCCGCTGATCAGGAAGAACAGGTAGACGCCGTACTTCCCCGCCAGCAGGTCCACCGGCATGCCCTTGGCATGGCCGATCTGCTCCTCGTAACGCGTTGTGAAGTGGTAACCCAGCACGGCGACCGCGGCGATACCGCGCAGGGCATCCAGTTCCACCATCCGCGAGGGCGAAGACGTTTCGTGACCCACCCTATCCCCCTGCATCGGCATGACTCGGCTTTTACAACGCCAACCACGCCATGCGGCGGACAGTCCGGCGCCGCCGTCATCCCGTTCCCCGCATGCGCATCCTGATCGTCACCTCCCAGTTCCCGATCGCCGGGGAACCCAACCGCGGCCGCCCGGTGTACCAGACCGTGCGCGAGCTCTCGCGCCTGGCCCAGGTGAAGGTACTCAGCCCCATCGCCACCTACCCGCGCTGGGCGCAGCCGCGCAGCTACCTGTACCGCGCCGCCGACGCCGGCCAGGTCGCGCCGGGCTGCGACGTGGACTACGTCACCTACCCCGCCCTGCCCGCGGTGAGCCGCCCGTTCAACGGCCACCTGTGCGCGCAGGCGCTGGCGCGGCCGGTGCGGGCGTTCGCGCCTGATGTGGTGCTGGCCTACTGGCTGTACCCGGACGGCTATGGCGCGATGCGCGCCGCGCGCGCGGCCGGGGTGCCGTTCGTGGCGGGCGCACGCGGTTCCGACCTGCGCGTGCGCGATGCGATCAGCCGTCGCCTGACCCAGCCGGTGGTGCGCGCCGCGCAGCGCCTGCTGGTGGTGAGCGAAGACCTGGGCCGCGTGGCGGTCAGCCAGTACGGCGCGGACCCGGAGCGCATCCGGGCGATCCCCAATGGCTGCGATGCCGCCCTGTTCCACCCCGGCGACCGCCGCGCCGCGCGCGGCGCACTCGGGCTGCCGCAGGAGGCAGACATCGTCCTCTACGTCGGCCGCCTGGTGCCGGAGAAGGGTCTGCGCGAATTGCTGCACGCCACGCGCCGACTAGCGACCACCCGGCCGCAGGCCCGAGTCGTGTTCGTCGGCGACGGCCCGATGCAGGCCGAACTGGCGGCAGCCCTGGTCGCCGAGCCCGGCCTGCCGCTGCACCTGGCCGGCAGCCAGTCACCCGCGGAGGTCGCACGCTGGATGGTCGCTTCTGACCTGGTGACCCTGCCGAGCTATTCCGAAGGCCATCCGAACGTGCTGGTCGAGGCGCTGGCCTGCGGTCGCCCGGTGGTCGCCACGCCGGTGGGCGGCATCCCGGAAGTGGTCGATGCGGCCAGCGGCCTGCTGGTGCCGGCCCGCGATGCGGATGCGCTGGCCGACGCGCTGGCGCAGGCGCTCGACCGGCCCTGGGACGAGGCAGCACTCGCGCAACGCTTCTCCCGCGACTGGCAGCAGGTGGCGCGTGACACGCTGCAGGCCTGCGAGGAAGCGGTCGCCGGCACACGGACGGCACGCACCGGCTACGCGGCCGATTCGGCCTGATACCAACACGGACACGGACAGGGGATACGGCACATGTGCGGAATCGCGGGTTTCATGGGTCCCGATGTGGTGTCGGCCAGCGCGCGCGACGCCCTGGAGCGGATGATCCATCCGCTGGCGCATCGCGGCCCGGACGGCTTCGGCTTCCATGCGGCGCCCAGCATCGGCCTGGCGCACGCGCGGCTGTCGATCATCGACCTGTCGACCGGCGACCAGCCCATCCACAACCCGCGCCGCACGGTGTGGACCGTCTTCAACGGCGAGATCTTCAACTTCGTCGAACTGCGGCAGATGCTGGAAGCCAAGGGCCACCAGTTCTACACGCACTCGGACACCGAAGTGATCGTGCACCTGTACGACCGCTACGGTGAGGATTTCGTCCAGCACCTCAACGGCCAGTTCGCCATCGCGCTGTGGGACAGCGAAAGGCAGCGCCTCGTGCTCGCGCGCGACCGCGCCGGCATCCGCCCGCTGTACTACACCCGCCAGCGCGGCCGTTTGTGGTTCGCCTCGGAAGTGAAGTCGCTGCTCGCCGTGCTGCCGGAATGCGCGCACCTGGAATCGCAAGCACTGCTGCAGACGCTCACGTACTGGGCGCCGGTCGATCCGGAGACGCTCTACCAGGGCGTGCAGAGCCTGCCGCCGGGGCACGTGCTGACCGTCGAGCGCGACGGGCGCCAGCACATGCGCCGCTACTGGGACTGGACCTTCCCCGACGCGCAGGACACTTCGCCCGCGCGCTATCCGCTGACGCTGGAACAGGCCACCGCCGAGCTGCGCGAACTGCTGGTGGATGCCGTGCGCCTGCAGTTGCGCGCGGACGTGCCGGTGGGCGCCTACCTCAGCGGTGGCTTGGATTCGTCCGGCATCGTCGCCCTGATCCGCGGCTTCACCGATACGCCGGTGCGTACGTTCTCGGTGGCGTTCGAGGACGGCGAGTTCGACGAAAGCGAATACCAGCAGGCGATGGTCCGGCACCTCGGCACCGAGCACACCACGCTGACCTGCACCCGCCGCGACATCGGCGAAGCACTGCCGCGGCTGATCCGCCACACCGAGACGCCGGTGCTGCGCACCGCGCCCGTGCCGCTGATGCTGCTCGCCGGCAGCGTGCGTCGGCACGGCTACAAGGTGGTCCTGACCGGCGAAGGCGCCGACGAAGTGTTCGGCGGCTACGACCTGTTCAAGGAAGCGAAGATCCGTCGCTTCTGGGCCCGCCAGCCGGGCTCGCGGATGCGCCCGCGCCTGCTGGAGAAGCTGTACGGTTATCTGCCGAACTCGCCGGTCAGCAACCCGGCCTTCGCGCAGTCGTTCTTCGGCCAGGGCATGGAGCACCTGCACCGCCCGATCTTCGCCCACGTGCCGCGCTGGACCACCTCGCAGCGCGCGCTCGCGTTCCTCTCGCCGGAACTGCGCGCCACGGCCACGCACTGGGATCCCCTGGAGGCTTACGAGCAGACCCTGCCGCCGGACATGGCGCGCTGGAACGACCTCGCCCGCGACCAGTACGTGGAAGCGAAGTCGCTGCTGGCCGGTTATCTGCTTTCCTCGCAGGGCGATCGCGTGGCGATGGCGAACTCCATCGAGGGTCGCTTCCCGTACCTCGACCACCGCCTCATCGAATTCGCCAACCGCCTGCCGCCGAGCTTCAAGATCCGCGGCATGACCGAGAAGTACCTGCTGCGCCGCGCGTTGGCCGACCTGCTGCCGCCGGACATCGCGCAGCGGACGAAGCAGCCGTACCGCGCACCGGACAGCCAGAGCTTCTTCTTCGACGGCAAGCCGCTCGACTACGTGGCCGACCTGCTCTCGCCGGAAGCGATCCGCGAGGCGGGCTACTTCGATGCGGCGGCGGTCGGACGCCTGGTGGAAAAATGCCGGCAGGGGCGTGCCACCGGCTTCGGCGACAATCAGGCGTTCATGGGCGTGCTGTCCACGATGCTGGTGCACCGGCAGACGGTCGAAGCGCGCCTGGCGCCGGGCACCACCGCACAGCCTTCCGGGGCGATCGCGTAACCACCTGCCGCGCGGCAGACCGAGGGGATCAAGGCATGGATTGGCGGGTCAAGGGCATCATCCAGAAAGTGCTCGGCGGATTGCCGGGCGGGCATACGTTGCACTTCCACCTGCAGCGGCGCTTCGGCGGCCTGCGCGATTTCGACGGCGAGCTCGCGACCAAGGTCGACGACTGGGAAATCATGGTCGGCCATCTGCGCGATGCCGGCATCGTGCTGCCCGGCGTGCGCGCCTTCGAGATCGGTACCGGCTGGTATCCGACCTTTCCATTCGCCTGCTATCTGGCGGGTGCGGCGCGCGTGACGACGTACGACCTCAACCCGCACCTGCGCATGGACCTGACGATCCGGTGCGCGGAAGTACTGGGCGGATTCCTCGATCGCATCGCTACCGTGGCGGGCACGCCGCTGGCGGAGGTCGAAGGCCGTCATCGGCGACTGCTCGATGCCCTGCGACAAGGCGCGAACCTGGAGGCGGCCAGCGATGGCGTGATCCACTACCGCGCGCCGGCCGATGCCACCCGCAGCCAGCTGCCGGACGGCGATGTCGACGTGGTGTTCTCCAACAGCGTGCTGGAGCACGTGCCGCCGGAGGTCATCGACGCGATGTACGCCGAGTCGATGCGCGTGCTGTCGCCGCGCGGGGTGATGTTCCATTCGGTGAACTGCGGCGACCACTACGCGTATGTGGACCGCAACGTCCACCAGCTGAACTATCTGCGCTACTCCGACGAGGAATGGCAGCGCTGGAACAACGCCTTCCTCTACCAGAACCGCCTGCGCGCGCACTGGTTCGTCGACGGCGCGCGCCGGCACGGCTTCGACATCGACCTCGATACGCGCACGACGCGGGCGGAACGGATGAAGCAGCTGGCCGCCATGCCGGTGCATCCGCAGTTCGCGGACGTGCCCGCCGAACAGCTCTGCATCACCAGCGTGGACTTCATCGCGCGCAAGCCGGCGTCGGCGACCGCCGGCTGAAGACCGTGCGCTACGGCGCGCCGGTGGTTGGTGCCGCCGGTGCGGGCTCGGATACGGCGACCGGTGCCGGCGCGATCCTCAGCAGCTTGCCGTCGGGCGCCGGCGCGTCGACCAACACGTAGAGCGCACCGTCCGGCCCTTGCCGGACGTCGCGGATGCGCTGGTTGCGGTCCAGCAGCAAGCGTTCCTCGTGCACGACGCGGTCGCCGTCCAGTTCGAGGCGGATCAGCGCCTTCGAGGCGAGTGCGCCGAGGAACAGGTTCCCCTTCCATCCCGGCAACGCATCGCCGGTGTAGAACGCCATGCCGCTGAGGCCGGGCGACTTCATCCACACATGGTGCGGCGGTTCCATTCCCGGTGCGGCGTTGCCTTGCGATCCGGGTACCGGACGCCCGCTGTAGTCCACGCCATGGGTGACCACCGGCCATCCGTAGTTGAGGCCGGCCTTGGGCAGGTTGAGTTCATCGCCCCCCATCGGGCCATGCTCGGTGGCCCAGAGCTGGCGGGTGACCGGATGCAGCGCGGCGCCCTGCACGTTGCGATGGCCGTAGGACCAGATCTCGCCCCGCGCACCGGCCTTGGCCACGAAGGGATTCTCGGCCGGCACACTGCCGTCCGGATGGATGCGCACGATCTTGCCGGACAGCTTGTCCAGTTCCTGCGCGGTCGCCGCGCCCACGCGGTTGTCGCCGTGGGTGACGAACAGGTCGCCCTGGTCGTCGAATACCAGTCGCGCGCCCACGTGCGTGCCGTGCGAGAGCTTGGGTTCCTGCCGGTAGATGACGGTCGCATCGACCAGCGCATTGCCCTGCAGCTTCCCGCGTACCACGGCGGTCCCGGCCTTGTTGCCGCGGAAGGTGGGTTCGGCGAAGGCCAGATACACCAGGCCGTCGGTGCGGTAACCGGGCGACAGGGCGACATCGAGCAGCCCGGCCTGCCCATCGACGAAGATTTTCGGCAGCCCCTCGACCGGTTCCGAGACACCGCCGTCGGCACTGATCTTGCGCAACCGGCCGGCGCGCTCCGTAACGAGCATTCCGCCATCGGGCAGGAACGCCACCGACCACGGATGGTCGAGTCCGACCACTTGCTCCGCCACCACGAAAGCCTGTTTCTCCGAGGCGTAGGCCTGAGGCGACGGATCCTGCACCGTACGCGGCGGCGCGGCGGGTTCCGCCACGGGCGCGTTCTGCCGGCAGCCGGCCAGCGCCACGAGGGCCAGGATCAGGAACGGTGCACGCATCGTGGACTCCTGTCGGTGACGTCGGGCGGCGATGGTAGCACCGGGAATGTCCGCCCTGCCCCCCTCCCTGCTTGGCCGGTGAACGTCCGAACCGCCGTTCATCTGGACAGCAACGGAACAGGAAATGCCGGGGACACCATGCCGCAGAAGCAACAGATCAAAACCTTCATCCTGCAGAACTTCCTGTTCTCAGACGACCCGTCCGCCGTGGGCGATCAGGACTCGCTGATCCAGGGAGGCATCATCGATTCCACCGGCATCCATGAGCTGGTCTTCTTCCTGGAAGACGCGTTCAAGCTGCAGATCGCAGCCGAGGAAATGACGCCGGCGAACTTCGACTCGATCCAGACCGTCGACGCGTTCGTTTCGCGCAAGCTCGCCGTCGCTGTCTGAGCGCAGCCGACTGCCGATGGAGCGCCTGACCGCCCGCCTCGCCCGGAACGCTCGCAGCGCCCCCCAGCGCGTCGCGATGATCGACGGCGCGCGGACGATCACGTACGCGGACTTCTGGGCACAGGCGTGCGGCTTCGCCCGTTACCTGCGCCGCGCCGGCCTGCAACCGCAGGACCGCGTGGCGCTCGTGCTGCCGAACCGCATCGAGGCCGCCGTCGCGATCTACGGCACGTGGCTGGCCGGTGGTGTCGTCACCCCGCTCAATGCGCAGGCGCGCTCGCGCGACTTCGGCCCGTGGCTGCGGCACGCCGCCGCGCGCTTCGTGGTGCAGGAAGCCGGCCATCGGGACATGGAGCAGACGCTCGCCCAGTGGGAAGGCGCTGCACCCGCCCCGCACGCGATCGAACTCGCGCCGGAAACGGCACTGCCGCAGAGGGAGGGTGACGACGCGGATCTCGCGGTCGACGGCGATGCCGACGCGACGTTGGCGCAACTGCTGTACACCTCCGGCACCACCGGCGACCCCAAGGGCGTGATGCTCAGCCAAGCGAACGTGGCGGCGAACACCGATGCGGTGATCGGCTACCTCGGGCTTTCTGCGCAGGATACGGTGGTCAGCGTGCTGCCGTTCTACTACGCGTACGGCGCGTCGGTGCTGCACACCCACCTGGCCAGCGGCGCCTGCCTGGTGCTGGGCCCGAGCATGGTCTTCCCGATCCAGGTGCTGGATGCGATCCAGCGCCATCGCGCGACCGGCTTCTCGGGCGTGCCGTCCACCTACGTGCTGCTCATGGACATGCTGGAGCGGCGCGGCCACGACCTGGCCTCGCTGCGCTACCTGACCCAGGCCGGCGGTGCGATGGCACCCGCCGTCGCCGACCGCGTGCGCGGCCTGCTGCCGGATGCACGCCTGTTCCTGATGTACGGACAAACCGAAGCGACCTCGCGGATCAGCTGGCTGCCGCCGGAGCGCCTGGACGAGAAGCGCGGTTCGGTCGGCATTCCCGTGCAGGACACCCATTGGCGCATCCTCGCCGAAGACGGCACCGCCGCCGGCGTCGGCCAGGGCGGCGAAGTCTGCGTGCGCGGGCCGGGCATCATGCTCGGTTACTGGAACAACCCGGCCGCCACCCAGGCCGTGCTGCGCGACGGCTGGCTGCACACCGGCGACCTCGGCTACGTGGACGCGGACGGCTACCTGTTCCTGCAGGGCCGCCGCAGCGACATGATCAAGACCGGCGCGCACCGCGTGCACCCTACCGACGTGGAAGAGGTCATCGCCGAACTGCCCGGCATCCGCGAAGTCGCGGTGGTCGGCGTCGACGACGACGCGCTCGGCCAGGTCATCAAAGCCTTCGTCGTCGCCGACGAGGTGCTGCCGCGTGCGGAAGACCGCATCAAGGCGCACTGCCGCGCGCGCCTGGCGGCCTACAAGATCCCCCGACTCATCACCTTCGTCGATGCCCTGCCGCGCACTGCGTCCGGCAAGGTCCGACGTGTCCAACTGACGGAGCAGACCGCAAGCCCATGAGCCAGCTCGATCACCACGTCCTCGACATCGACTACCAGAGCGAAGCCGACCGCATCGCCGCGCGCCTGCGCGAGATCACCGCGCGCCAGCTGCACCGGCGTGGCCTGGTCGTCGCGATCTCCGGCGGCATCGACAGCTCGGTCAGCGCCGCGCTCGCAGTGCGCGCGCTGGGGCCCGACCGCGTGTTCACGCTGATCCTGCCCGAGCAGGATTCCTCCGACGACAGCGCAGCGCGTGCCCGCATCCTGGCCGAGCACCTCGGTGTGCGGACCGAAACCGTGGACATCGCCCCGGCGCTGGCGGCGATCGGCTGTTACCGCGCGCGCGACGAAGCCGTGCGCAATACCCTGCCCGAGTACGGCGAGGGCTGGAAGTTCAAGATCGTCATCGACGGCGGCACCGAAGGCCGCATCAACCGCTTCCGCCTGATCGCGCAGTCGCCGGACGGCGCCATGCACGAGCGCGACCTCGCGCTGGCCGACTACCTGACCATCGTCGCCGCGACCAACTTCAAGCAGCGCATCCGCAAGACGCTGGAGTACTTCCACGCCGACCGCCTGAACTACGGCGTCGTCGGAACTCCTAATCGGGTGGAGTACGACCAGGGTTTCTTCGTCAAGAACGGCGACGGCTCGGCCGACGTAAAGCCGATCGCGCACCTGTACAAGTCGCAGGTCTACGGCATGGCGCGCCACCTCGGCCTGCCCGAGCGCGTCTGCGCGGCGATTCCGACCACCGACACCTACAGCCTGAGCCAGGGCCAGGACGAGTTCTATTTCGCCCTGCCGTACCAGCAGATGGACCTCGCGATCTGGGCGCTCAACCATGACCGTCCGGCCAGCGAACTCGCCATCGCCCTGGGCATCACGCCGGCGCACGCGCAGGCCGTCTACGACGACGTCCGCAACAAGCGTCGCACGACGAAGTACCTGCACATGGCGCCGGTGCTGGCCGGCGACGTTCCCGAACTGGACTGAGCGATGAACGCCATGCCCACCTCACCGCAGTACCTCGTGGAGGCCGGCCGCCCGGCGCGCGACCGCGATACGGTGCTGTCGCTGTGGCGCGGCAACCTGGGCCAGGACGCCCGGATGACGGCGAAGTACGAATGGTTCTATCTGCGCTGCCCGCACGGCGAGCCGCTGCTCGAGCTGCTGCTCGACGTGCCGGGCGAAACGCACGTGGGCACCGCCTCCGCCGGTCGTCGCCGCCTCGTGTGGCAGGACCGCGAACTTCGTGCCGGCGTGCTGGTCGACCTGGCGGTGCTGCCGCAGCACCGCTCGCTCGGTCCGGCGCTGATGCTCCAGCAAGGCCTGATCGCCGCCGCCGACGAGGCGCTGGACGTGCTGTACGGCTTCCCCAATCCCAAAGCCGCACCGGTGTTCAAGCGGATCGGGTACGCACAGCCGGCGCACCTGGTCCGCTACGCACGCGTGCTGCGCCACGCAGGCTACCTGCGCGGCCGCATGCCGGGCTGGCTGACCCGACCCGTCGGGTGGGCCGCAGATGTGGCCATCGCCTGCCGCGATGCCTTCCAGCGGCTGCGCGGCCCGTCGTTGTGTTCCGCCTGGGCGGACCAGGCCGATGCGCGCATCGATGCGGTGTGGGCCGAATCGCCGAAGGACGACGGCGTGATGGCCGTCCGCGACGTCGCCCACCTGCGGTGGCGCTTCGATGAATCTCCGCTGGCCACCACGCGCTATCTGCTGGTGAAACGCGAGCAGGATCGTGCACTGCAGGCCTGGTTCGCCGTGCAGCGCATCGACGGTACCCTGCATGTACGCGATTTCTGGTCAGTGGACGGCGCGCGCGGCATGGCCGCGGCGCATGTCGGCGAATTGCTGCGTGCGGCGCGCAAGCTGGGCTGCAGCGCGGTGTCGGTGGAAATCTGCGCGCCGGAAGCGCAACGCGCGGGTTGGCATGCGGTCCACTTCGTGGAGCGCGGCCGCCGCCCGGTCTTTATGCGCTGGACCTCGCCAGACGCCGCCTTCGCATCGGCGCCGATCTTCCTGACCTCGGCCGACGAGGACGAGTGACGCACGGCCCCGCGGCGCGGGGCCTGCGATCACGTCAGGCGGCGCGCCTGCCGACGGAACAGGTAGAGGGCCAACCAATCGTCGCGAAAGCGCCCCTGCGCGTCCACCACGGTATCCGTCTCGAAACCCGTGCGCCCCAGTAGCCAGCCGACGCCGGCTGCGGTCGGGTTCAGTACGGGCACGCTGGTGAACACCAGCTCGTAACCGGCTTCACGCGCACGCTGGGCGATGCCAGCATCGAACGACCCGTGCGGGAATGACATGGATTCGGCATTCGCGTTCGCCTGTCCGAGCTGGTGCGCCAGCGACATCCGAGCACCCGAAAGTTCCGCATCGAGGTCAGCCGCGAGCCTCATCGGCGTATGCGTCTTGCCATGCAGCCCCAGCGCGACGCCACCCGCCTGCAAGCGCTGGAGCTCCTCGACCGTGACCATGTGCCGGTGTCCGTCATCAAGTTGTGCCATGAAGGGAGCCAAGACCTGCCTGCGGACGCCGGCTTCCAGCGCCTCGAGTCGAGCGATGACGGATCGCAGGGCCGTCATGGATTCCACGTCCGCGGATGTCGCCGCCGCCTCGCCTGCGGGCAGCGCCGCGGCGAGGCCACGCACCGTCACCACGCCCCGCCTCCATGCGGCGATCAGCCGCTCCTGGAAGAAGGGCTGGCGCGTGCCGATGGCATCGGCCACGACGAACATCAACGCGGGCAAGCCCGCGCGCTCCAGAGCGGGTAGCGCATAGTCGGCGTTGTCGGCCCAGCCATCGTCGAAGGTAATCAGCAACGCGCGCTTGGGCAGCGCAGCGCCGGTGCGGCGCGAGGCCAGCACCTGTTCCAGCGACACCACGTTGTAGTGGCGACGGAAAAAAACCAGCGACTGCTCCAGCCACCCGGTCGCCAGCGTGTAGTCCGGATCGCACGTGGTCCAGCGCGGATCGTCCGGACTCAGGGTACGATGGAACATCACGACGGTCAGGCTGTCCGCATTGCGCAGCCGGTGATAGAGACCGAGCAGCCCACTGGTATAGAGCAGCTTCTTGGAGACGTCCTTCAGCATGGCGGACCGTATCGAAGTTTCAGTGATTATACCGACGTACAACCGTCGGGACCTGTTGCCGCGCGCGCTCGATTCCGTGCTCGCGCAGACGGTATCCGTCGAGGAGATCATCGTGATCGACGATGGCTCGACCGACGGCACCGACGAGATGCTGCGTGCGCGTTACGGCGATCGCATCCGCTACGTCTGGCAGCCGAATGCCGGTGTATCCGCCGCGCGCAATCACGGGCTGCGGCTGGCGCAGGGCCGCTACCTGGCGCTGCTCGACAGCGACGACCTGTGGCTGCCCACGAAAACCGAACTTCAGGTGGCCTTCCTGGACGCGCACCCCGATTTCGGGATGGTGGTGTGCGACGTCGAACGTGTCGACAGCGAGTATCGACACATCGACGTGTTCCGCCGGCGCGACACGTTGCGCGAGGACGGCTGGGTGTTGCGCTGGGTGCTGCACAACCCGGCCTTGGCGCCCGCTTCGGTGCTGATGCGCCGGGAGGTCGTCGACCAGCTCGGCGGTTTCGACGAGGGACTGCGCACGGCCGAAGACCTGGAGTTCCACCTGCGGGTGGCGCGACACTGGAAGATTGGCGTGGTCGAACAGGCCCTGGTGCGCGCGATGCGTGGCCACGACGGCCTGTCCGCGGCCGACAGCACGTACGACGATTATGTGCGGGTGGTCGAAGCCGCCGTCGCCGGTGCACGCGGCAGCGTCGACGACCGGGAACTGGATGAAGCGCTCGCCGGCACCTACGCCCGCAACGCGCGCGGCATGCTGATCCGCGGCCGCTGGAAGGAAGGCGCCACGCTGGCTCGACGCGCCTGGCGCCTGACCCGCGACGCGGAGTTGCGCGGCCAGATCAAGGCGCTCGTGCCCTTCGGCATCAAGCGCCTGCTGCGCGGCCTCGTGCCCGGCTGATCCGGCGGCACGGAGCGGCAGCCGGGCGCGCTCAGCGCGCGCCACGACCGAACAGCACCACTTCCACGGTCTGCAGCAGGATCATCAGATCGAACACCAGTCCGTGGTTCTTCACGTAGAAGAGATCGAATTTCAGCTTCTCTTCCGCGTCGCGCACGGAAGCGCCGTAGGGATAGCGCAGCTGCGCCCAGCCCGTCAGGCCCGGCTTCACACTGTGACGCACCCCGTAGTACCGCACCTCGTCATTGAGCATGTCCACGAAATGCGGGCGTTCGGGACGCGGACCGACGAAGCTCATGTCGCCGCGCAGCACCGCGATGATCTGCGGCAGCTCGTCCAGGCGCGTCTTGCGGATGATGCGGCCGACGCGCGTGCTGCGATCGTCGTCCTTGCTGGCCCAGACCGCCACGCCGTTCTTCTCGGCATCCACCCGCATGCTGCGGAACTTGGTCAGGGTGAAATGGCGCCCACGCTCACCGACCCGCGTCTGGCTGTAGAACACCGGACCCCCGGATTCCAGCCACACGGCCAGGCCCACCAGGATCATCAGCGGCCAGCTCACCAGCAGCAGCACGCTGCCTGCGACCAGGTCGAAGAACCGCTTGCTGAGGCGGCGAGGCGTCGAATAGTCGAAGCCACCCGAGAACACCAGCCACGACGGATCCACCGCATTGAGCTGGACCATGCCAGCCTCGCGCTCGAAGAAGCTGGACAGATCGACGACCGACATGCCGCGTTGCACGCACAGCAGCATCTGCTCCATCGGCAGGCCGCCACGACGTTCGTCAGGCGCGATCACCAGCTCGTCGATCTGCAGGCGCTCGGCGAGATCGTGCAACCCCTCTTCGCCACGGTGGACGAGCAGATCCTCGCGCACCTGCACCGGCTGTCCCGGGACCGGCACGAAGCCCACCACGGTGAACGTGCGGCGATCCGAGCGGCGACGCATGCAGGAATTGATGAGATCGGCATTACGACCGGCGCCGAGGATCAGCACACGCTGCTTGAGCACGTCGGAGTGGAACAGGCGTACCCAGGCCACGCGCACCAGGACGATGCCCGCCAGGCCGATGGCCAACGAAATGGCCAGCACGCCGCGCCCCAGGTACGCCTGCGGCAGCAGGTAGTAGAGAACCACCAGCGCGATGCCGCCGAAGGCGAAGGACAGCGCCACGCGCAGGACGAAATCCATCCGGGTGTGCCGCACATGCGTCTGGTACAGCCCGAACGCGGTCATCGCGCCGGTGAGCGCCAATGCCACGACCAGCGCGCGCCACGGCGTCTGTTCGAGGAACTGCACCTGGTATTCCGGATCGGTGTGGAAGCGGATCCACACCGCCGCCATCACGGCCGCGAACAACACGACCACTTCCCCCAACCACAGGAACCGGATCACCCGGTCCTTGCGGCTCTTGTGTGTTGCCTTCATCGACATCCCCCTGATGCGGCGCGGGTCCCGACTCCCAAGCCAGGCCGCGCTACGTTCGTTCCGACGTCGGCGGTGGTGCCCCCTCCGGGGCCTGTAACCGCCGCGTCCCAGTACGCCTACATGTCCGACACATCAGTTCCAACGCGACTTGCCGCCATCGCCGGACAACCCCCGGAAAAAAAAGCCGCCCACGAGGGGCGGCTTGGGTACTGCGGGGGTTTCAGCGACTCAGGGCCTGACGACGCCCCGGCGATAGCGGGTCACCGGCGACTGCCGCCAGCGGGGACGGTCCCGCGGCGGGATCGGCGCGGAGGCGTCGGGCGCGGCGACCGCTGGCTGGGAGGCCGTCACCGGCTGGGCCGCGCTACCCGAGGCGCCGCCATGGACCAGCGGCTGGGAGCCATTCACCCGGATCGGGTCGGAGACCTGGTCGATGTCGAACTGCTCGAACGCGCCGACGTCGATCCGGTTCTCCAGCAACAGGCGGGCGTGCGCGTCGCCGATGGCGAGCTTGGTCCGCAGCGGCGGGTCGAAGGCCGGCAACAGCTGCGGCGACGGGAACGGGAACGCGGCCGGCGTGGCCGGGGTGTTGTTGCCGGCGTTGAGCAGCGGGCTGCCCGCGCGCGGGCGCAGGTTGCGCTGGGCCAGATCGACGAACATCGGATCGGTGCCGCGCAGCGTGCCACTCCATTCGGTCGGCACCAGGGTCGCGGCCGACTGCACCCAATTGTTCGAACCGGCCACCTTGCGCCCGTCCGACCACGGCTCGCGGCTCTGCGGGCCGCAATACGGCGTATCGACGTTGCTGGCCGGATTCTCCCGCACGATGGCGGGGGCACTGCCCGAGGCCGGTTGGTAGACGACGTTGTTGTGCATCTCCAGCGAGCCCTGGCCCAGCTGGACCAGCACGGCGTTCGCCGAGCCGGAACGGTCCAGCAGGATCGTGTTGTTCACCAGTCGCGTACGGCCCTGGTTGCGCCCGTTGAGATCGCCGCCGATGCGCAGCGCATTGCCGGAACGGCTGGTCGAGCGGTGGATGATGACGTTGCCGACGAGTTCGGCGTCCTCGCGGCGCAGGTCGGCGGTCCAGCCGGCCTTCTGCGTTTCGCAGTCAGGTCCGATCAGCTCGACTTCGTGCAGGTCCGAGCCCTCGATCCAGTTGTAGTGGATCTCGGCACGCTGGTGGCGCACGCGCACCAGCACGCCGCCGGTGGCGCTGTGCACGTAGTTGTAGCGCATGCGGAAGACGGTATCCGGGTACGCGACCTCGTCCGATTGGATGTAAAGGGCGTGCCGGCGATCACCCTGCCCGGAGCGCGCGATCTCGCTGTATTCCAGCGTGAAGGAACCGGAGTTCTGGTCGGCAGCGAGGATGCCGTGCGACGGGCAGTCGTGCACATAGGCGTCGCGGACGGTCGCGTTGTGGGCTTCGCTGAAGATGCAGCTGCTGGTGCCGCCGGTGACTTCGAAGCCCTCGAAGACGATGTGGTTGGACTGCTGGAACTTGATGGTGTGCGAGCCGCCCGACAGCACCGGCCGCGTGGCACCGGCGACGCGGCGCCAGCGGATGGTCACCGGGCTTGCCTCGGTACCACTGTCGTCGTCGCCCACCACGATATTGCCCGCATAGGTGGCGTTGCCGTCCACCTCGACGATGTCGCCAGGCGCGAGGTTGACGCTGTTGAAGAACGTGGTGAGCTGCGTGTATTGACGGCCGGGTCCGACGTTGTACGTCGCCGCGGCTGCGCTCAGAGGCACAGCGGCCAGCAGCCCCAGCCCGAGCAGGGGTTTGGAAAAAAGCATCAATTCGACTCCCGCGACTTCGCGCGTTCTGTATCCCCTGCCTGGCCATTCTCACGGCACGGGCGTGAATGCCCTGCTAATCCAGGCTCCGATTCGGCAAAGCGGATGAGACGCCCGCCTCAAATCCGGCACTGGATCGCCTTCCATCACGGCGGGAGCGCGCACGTCCGGCCGCGCGGTAGCCAAAAATGTTGCCCGGAAGTTATTGACGGGTGAAACCGCTTCGTGCAGAATTCCGCGTCTAACGAAACGCGCCCGTAGCTCAGCTGGATAGAGTACCTGGCTACGAACCAGGCGGTCGGGAGTTCGAATCTCTCCGGGCGCGCCATTTTCGAAACAGGCAGACTTAAGGTCTGCCTGTTTTTTTTCGTCTCCGCGAAAGCATCTCCACATACGGAGACGTGGATATCGGGCGGCAAAAAAAGAAGGCCCCGCAATGCGGGGCCTTCTCGTCAAACTGGCGGAGTGAGAGGGATTCGAACCCTCGATAAGGCTTTTGACCCTATACTCCCTTAGCAGGGGAGCCCCTTCGGCCACTCGGGCATCACTCCGGGGGTTTTCGCTCGCCGCAGCCATGCTGCAGCGGCCGCATAGGATAGCGGCTCGCCGCGCAGGCGGCAAACACATTCACTCCGAAGTGACGTTCTCGGACGCCGACGGCGACCCGATCTCTTCGCCACGCTGGATGCGCTGATAGATTTCTTCGCGATGCACGGCCACATCCTTGGGCGCGGTGATGCCGATACGCACCTGGTTGCCTTTGACGCCAAGCACGGTCACCGTGACCGAATCGCCGATCATCAGGGTTTCGCCGACACGGCGGGTCAAGATCAACATGTTTCTTCTCCGTAATCCGGCAAAGGATAGTGCCGGGGGCGCGCCTGCCTCGTGAAAAGGGGTCGGCGGCTTCCTGGTACATTCATGAACCTAAAGCATGTTAGCGGCCGGAGGCGCACGGCCGCAAGCACCGGATGGTCCAATAAGGGGGGTCAACCGAGGCGCTGCTGAACCCATTCAGGAATACCCTGGAGGGCCGTGGCAAGGGCGGGCCCGTCCTCACCACCACCCTGGGCGAGGTCCGGGCGACCACCGCCCTTGCCCCCGATCTGACTGGCGACGTGTGAGAGGAGTTCCCCGGCCTTGACCCGTCCGGTTGCGGCGCCGTTCACGCCGGCGACCAGGGCCGCCTTGCCGTCAGCGGCACCGGCCAGCACGATGACGGCGTCCCCGAGCTGCTGCTTCAGGCGGTCCACAGCGTCGCGGAGCGCCTTGGCATCGAAACCTTCCAGACGGGAGGCCAGGACCCGGATGCCGCCCACGTCCACGGCCGCACCGGCCAGGTCCGAGGTGGCGCTGGACGCCGCCTTCGCCTTCAGCGACTCCAGCTCGCGCTCCAATTTCTTCTGGCGATCGGCCAGCGCTCGAACCTTCTCGACCACGTCGGTCGCGTTACCGCCCAGCAGCGCGGCGGCCTCGGCCAGACGATGTTCTTCGTCGGCGACGTAATCCAGCGCGCCTTGCCCGGTGACCGCCTCGATGCGGCGGACACCTGCGGATACGCCGCTCTCGCCGACCAGCTTGAACAGGCCAATATCGCCCGTCCGGCCGACATGCGTGCCGCCGCACAACTCAGTGGAATAGCCGCCCATCTTCAGGACGCGGACGTGTTCGCCGTACTTCTCGCCGAACAGCGCCATGGCACCGAAATCCAGCGCCTCCTGCATGCCCATGTTGTGAACTTCGGCCTCGTGGTTGGCACGGACCTGCGCATTCACCCGGCGCTCGATTTCGGCCAGTTCAGCGGTCGTCAGCGGCTGGAAGTGGGAGAAGTCGAAGCGGAGGCGGTCTGGCGCCACCAGCGAGCCCTTCTGCTGGACATGCGTGCCCAGTACCTCGCGCAGCGCAGCGTGGAGCAGGTGCGTGGCCGAATGGTTGAGGATGGTGCTGGCACGGCGCGCCGCATCGACCGATGCGACCACATGATCGCCGACCTTCAGGCTGCCCTTGGCAACGCGACCGACGTGACCGTGGAACTGGCCCGCGAACTTGAGCGTATCGGCGACATCGAACTCGACGCCCTGTTCGGCCAGCACACCCATATCACCGACTTGGCCGCCGGACTCCGCATAGAACGGCGTGCGATCCAGGATCACCACCGCCTCGTCGCCCGCATCGACCGACGTCACCGGACGACCGTCCTTCAATAGTGCGACGACCTGCAGGCCACCGGCATCGAGCTGGTCATAGCCGAGGAAGCCCGTGGGCAACATCTGTGCGACCAGGTCGGCCGGCAAGCCGGTGTTGGAGGCGAACTTGCCGGCGGCGCGCGCGGTTTCGCGCTGCTGCTCCATGGCCGCGTCGAAGCCAGCCATGTCCACCGTCAGCCCGCGCTCGCGCGCGATGTCGGCGGTCAGGTCAACCGGGAAGCCATAGGTGTCGTACAGACGGAAAGCATCGGCACCGGGAATCACACCATCGGACACGCGCGACGCGACGTCGTCGAAGATGCGCATACCCGCATCCAGCGTCTCGGCGAAGCGTTCTTCTTCGGCCTTCAGTGCTTTTTCCACCAGCTCGCGGGCGGCGGGCAGTTCCGGATAAGCGTCTCCCATCAGGTCGGACAGCGTGCCGACCATCTTGTGGAAGAACGGCTGTCGTACGCCCAACATCCAACCATGACGCAGCGCCCGACGGATGATCCGACGCAGCACATACCCACGTCCCTCATTCGAGGGCAGCACGCCATCGACGATCAGGAAGCTGCACGCACGGATGTGGTCGGCGATGACACGCAGCGACTTGTTCTCAAGGTCGGTCGTACCGGTCAGCTCTGACGCCTTGCGGATCAGCGCCTGGAACAAGTCGATTTCGTAGTTCGTATGGACGTGCTGGAGCACCGCCGCGAGACGTTCCAGACCCATGCCGGTATCGACGCACGGCGCCGGCAGCGGCACCAGCGTGCCATCGGGCTGGCGATCGAACTGCATGAAGACGTTGTTCCAGATCTCGATGTAGCGATCGCCATCCTCGTCCGGGGAACCCGGAGGACCACCGGCGATGTGGTCGCCGTGGTCGTAGAAGATCTCGGTACACGGACCGCAGGGACCGGTGTCCGCCATCTGCCAGAAGTTATCCGACGCGTAAGGCGCGCCCTTGTTGTCGCCGATGCGGACGATGCGCTCGGCCGGCAGCCCGATCATGGTGTGCCAGAGGTCGTAGGCTTCGTCATCGGTGTGGTAGACCGTGACCAGCAGGCGTTCCTTCGGCAGTTTCCAGACCTCGGTCAACAGCTCCCACGCCCAACCGATGGCTTCTTTCTTGAAGTAATCGCCGAAGGACCAGTTGCCCAGCATCTCGAAGAAGGTGTGGTGCCGCGCCGTATAGCCCACCGAATCCAGATCATTGTGCTTGCCGCCTGCACGCAGGCAGCGCTGCACGTCGGCCGCGCGCACGTAGCTGCGCTTCTCCGCGCCAAGGAACACGTCCTTGAACTGCACCATGCCGGAGTTGGTGAACAGCAAGGTGGGGTCGTTGCCGGGAACCAGGGAGGCGGAGGGCACGATGGTGTGGCCCTTGCCGGCAAAGAAATCGAGGAAATCCTGGCGGATCTGGCGGGTGCTGAAGGTCTTGGACGTGGTCATCTGGCAGGCATTGGCTGGAAGGCGCATCCTGGCGCCGCGATACCCGCTACATGCGGGTGCGGCCGGGCGGAAGCAACCCAATGCGCTAGATTATCAGGCCGCCCCGTCCCAGTCCTCCGCCCCTGCCTGGCTGGCGACCCTGACACTGGCACCGTCGAAGCCTCGACGGATCAGGAAATCGGCAATCTTGCGTCGTTGCGCCAGATCGGTGGGGCCAACTGGACCGAAACGCCGGCGGACGAGGTCGCGCGCCGTTTCGGTCCAGTCGCCGTCGAAGGTGGCCATGGCGGCTTCCACCGCCTCACGATCCAGCCCATGGGTGGACAGTTCGGCCCGGATCCGCAGCGGGCCATGGCCACCGGCAGCTCGGCTGCGGACCAGGGTTTCTGCAAAGCGCGTGTCGCTCTGCCATCCCTCGTCCACCAACCTGTCCACGGCCGATCGCACATCGGCCGCGTCCATGCCGCGAGCGGTCAGTTTGCGGGATAGTTCCCGCCGGGAGTGTTCACGTCGGACCAGCAGGCCCAGGGCACGTTGGAGTGGCGTCTGCTCTTTGCCGCCCCGGCGACGGGGGTTGCGCGTCCCTGCATCCTCACTCGCCATCATGGGCACCCCATCGCCAGACGTTCAGCCTTATTCGTCGCTGTCGTCGTCCGCGCCTTCGTCACGCTTGGCTTCCTCAGGTTGGAACTTCTCGCGAAGCTCCGCCTCCAGCTTGGCGGCCACCGCCGGGTTCTCGCGCAGGAAGGTCCGTGCATTGTCCTTGCCCTGACCGATGCGCTCTCCGCCGTAGCCGTACCAGGCACCCGCCTTGTCGACCAGCTTGGCCTCGACGCCCATGTCGATCAGTTCGCCTTCGCGGCTGATGCCTTCGCCGTACAGGATTTCGGTGACCACCTGCTTGAACGGGGGCGCGAGTTTGTTCTTGACCACCTTGATCTTGGTCTGGTTACCGATGATCTCGTCGCCTTTCTTGATGGCGCCGATGCGGCGGATATCCAGACGGACCGACGCGTAGAACTTCAGGGCGTTACCCCCGGTGGTGGTCTCGGGGCTCTGGCCGGGCATCATCACGCCGATCTTCATGCGCAGCTGGTTGATGAAGACGACCAGCGTGTTGGAGCGCTTGATGTTGCCGGTCAGCTTGCGCAGCGCCTGGCTCATCAGGCGGGCCTGCAAGCCCGGCAGCTGGTCGCCCATCTCGCCCTCGATTTCGGCCTTCGGTGTGAGCGCGGCCACCGAGTCGATGACTACGATGTCGATGGAGCCCGAACGGACCAGCATGTCGGCGATCTCGAGCGCCTGCTCACCGGTATCGGGCTGGGACAGCAGCAGATCATCCACGTTGACGCCCAGTTTCGCGGCATAGATAGGATCCAGTGCATGCTCGGCATCGATGAAGGCCGCCGTGCCGCCCTGCTTCTGGCATTCGGCGATGGCCTGCAGGGTCAGCGTGGTCTTGCCGGAGGATTCGGGACCGTAGATCTCGACCACGCGCCCCTTGGGCAGGCCGCCGATGCCCAGCGCCAAGTCCAGCATCAGCGAACCGGTCGGGATGATCTCGACGGGCTCGATGACCCGGTCGCCCATGCGCATCACCGAGCCCTTGCCGAACTGGCGCTCGATCTGGGTCAGGGCGGCGGAAAGGGCGCGCTTCTTGTTCTCGTCCATCGTCGTGGTCCTAGTCAAAGTGGTCAGGTGCGATAAGTGTGGAGGGGGTCCATCGCACAGGCTGCGACGGAGCGGGCATGGAAGAGATTAATTAGCGGCCGGGTGCCCATGGATCGGCGATCGCCGCATCCATCGGTCGGAGATCGCCGCCCGGCGGAACCGGAAAACGCGAAGGAAACGCGTGCGATCACCGGTTCGGCCTCACCAGGCCGCAGTACAGGCCTTCGATGGCGAAATCCTGGTCCGGTAGCACCTCGATCGGCGCATAGTCGGGGTTGCGCGGCAGCAGGCGGATGCGGTCCTTGCCGATTTTCAGCAGCTTGACGGTGATGGCATCGTCGATGCGTGCCACCACGATCTGGCCGGACCGGGCATCGCGCGTGCGGTGCACGCCGATCAGATCGCCATCGAAGATGCCTTCATCGCGCATCGAATCGCCCTTCACCTTCAACAGGTAGTCCGGCGCCGGGGCGAAGAACGCGCGGTCGAGCAGGACGTAATCGTGGTGGTCCGCGTCAGCCCCGATGGGGGCACCGGCCGCGACCTGCCCAAGCACCGGAATGCGCAATCCCTCGTCATTGGCGGCCACCGGAAACCCCAGATCGGGCTGCGGCGACGGCGGCGCCTTGAGGACGCGGATACCGCGTGCACGGCCGGGCACGCGCTCGATGGCGCCGGCCTGCTCCAGGGCTTCGAGGTGGTACTGGGCCGCCCTGACACCCTTGAAGCCGAACGCCTTGGCGATTTCGGCTTGCGACGGCGGCATGCCTTCGGCCTCAAGCCGTTCGGCGATCAGGGCGAGGATGGCGAGCTGGGTATCGGTCAGGTCCATGGTTAGTAGTATTACTACTAACTAGATGGGCTGGCAATACCCTCCCCATCGTGGGGCCTTCACGATCGCCGGCGACCGGCCGCTAGACCTTGGCCAGCCCCGTGAGGGCGCGCTCGACGGTCTGTCGGCGGACGGCGTCGCGGTCGCCATCGAAGTGGAAGACCTCCGCACGGGCGTACCCGCCGCGCCGCTTCCAGCCGATCCACACCGTGCCCACCGGCTTGTCCTCGCTACCGCCGCCGGGCCCTGCGATGCCGGTCACCGCCACCGCGATGCTGGCGCCCGAATTGACCAGCGCACCGGACACCATTTCGATGACCGTCTCGCGACTGACCGCACCATGGGTTTCCAGCGTCTGCGGACGCACGCCCAGCAGCGCCTGCTTGGCTTCATAGCTGTAGGCGGCCATGCCGCAATCGAACCAGTCCGACGAACCGGCGATGTCGGTCACGCATTTGGCGATCCACCCGCCCGTGCAGCTCTCTGCGGTGACGAGGTGATCGCGTGCGAGCCGCAACTGTTCGCCCAGCGCCTGGGCGAGGACGCGCAGCGCTTCATCCGAGGGAGCGGACATCGGGGTTCCTGCAAATGGGGGTACGCGTGTTGTAGCCCATTTCCGCACCGCCTGTCGCGCCATCGCAGGCGCCGGAAAGAAAACGGCCCGCCAGGGGGCGGGCCGCTCGCCACGATCAGCGAAGGGGGATCAGTAGCGGACGCGCAGGGTCACGCCGTACATGCGGGGCGCGCCCAGGAAGGCGTTGAAGGTGTTGAAAGGATTGTTGGGCGCCGGCGAGACGTTCTGCAGCGGACCATCGAAACCGACCTGCACGTAGTCCTCGTCGGTGATGTTGGTGCCCCAGAACTCCAGCATCCAGCGTTGGTCCTGCGCACCGATGCCGAAGCGGGCGTTCGCCACCGTGTAGGCGTCCTGCATCTTCTCCGGGTCCAGGTCGGAACCGGTGTTGTACTTGGACACATACTTGGCGCCGATGTTGAAGCGCGCCATCAGGCTGCCGATATCCCACTCGTAGGTGACGGAGGCCGAACCGGACCACTTCGGCGCGAAGCTCATCTGCCCACCCGGCAGCTTGTACAGCGCACCCGTCGGGGCGACGAAGTCACCGCCGGGGATGTTGTCGCCGTACTTGGTGTCGGCGTACATCAGGCCGCTCTGGAACATCAGCCCGCGGATCGAGCGCGGCTGCCACAGCAGTTCCGCATCCAGGCCCTGCGAGGTGACCTCGGGAATCGAGCGCACCACGAAGCTCGTGCCGAGGAAGCTGTTGAGCTGGAAGTCCTCGTACTTCTGATGGAACAGCGTGGCGTTCAGCAGCAGGTTGCCGTCCAGCCAGGTGGTCTTGGTGCCCAGTTCGTAGCTGTCGACGAACTCGCCCGGGAACGAGGTATCCAGCACCGGGACGATGCCGGTACCGCCGCTGGACAGGCCGTTGGACGACTGCACGCGATCGAGGTTGAAGCCGCCGCCCTTGTAGCCGCGCGCGAACGAGGCGTAGGTCATGATGTTGTCGTTCCAACGGTAGGCCGCCTTCACGGTGCCCGACCACTCCTTCTCTTCGCGGTCCTGCACGGTGTCGCGCGTGGGCGCGTTGTGCAGCGGGTTCGCCCACGGCAGGCAGCCGTAGCCGATCACCGTCGGGGCCGCCGCCACCGCCTGCGCCTGGGTCAGGCCGCGCGCCATCAGCGCACCCACCACGCCCGCCTGGTTGGCTAACATCGCGCCGCAGCCGGCGCCGCCGTTGGGATTGCTGTAGTTGGAGATCAGGGTCTTCTTCTCCCGGGTGTAGCGCAGGCCCAGGGTGATGTCGAGCGCATCCGTCGCGTGCCAGGTGTTGTTGGTGAACAACGCCGTGCTCTTCGCCGTCTGCTTGTAGGTGTCCAGCGCACCGAGGCCGGCGAAGACGGTGCCGAACGGACGGCCGGTGGCCTGCGAGAGGAACAACGGCGCGGTCGGCGACTGGCCCAACGCCGGATTGATGATCGACAGCAGGGCAACCGACAGGTAGGGCTCGTAGTGCGCGCCGATGCGGTAGGTTTCGGTGCGGTCGAGATCCTCATCGGAATAGAACGCACCCACCATCCAGTCGATTCGATCGGTGGCGCCGGTCAGGCGGAATTCCTGGCTGAAGGTGTCGAAGCCAGTGAAGGATTCGTCTTCATCCGCATTGCGGTACAGGATGTCGGCCGTGCTGAAGTCGTAGTCCAGGCCGTTGATGGCTTCCCACTTGCGCTGCGCGGTAATCGACGTCAGCGTCGCGTTGCCGAACCACGGCGAGTCCCAATTGACTTCCACCGACACGCCGCTGTCCTTGATGTCCTGCGTGGTCGGGCGGTTGCTGTAAGCCACGCGATCGAACGGATTGTCGCCCGGCGCGGCCACGGCCTGGCCATTCACCAGACGGTTGAGGATGGCGGCCGTCGCGCCGACGGTAGTCTGGACGGCCGTACAGCAGTTCTCTTCGCGGCTGGTGAAATCGCCGGCCACCAGGATGTCGAGGGTGTCGCTCGGTTCCAGCAGCAGCTTGCCGCGCACCGTGTGGAAGTTCTGGTCGTAGTCGTCGGTTTCCTGGCGCGGACCGCTGCCGGTGCGCACGTCCATCCAACCATCGCGCTTGCGCTTGGCCGCGTAGATGTTGAAGGCGCCCGCCTCGCCGAGGGCATCGTTGTAGCTGCCGGACACGCCCAAGCCGCCGTAGTTGGCCACGGTGACTTCGCCTTCGGCGCTCTGCGTGTAGCTGGGGCGACGGGTCACCACGTTGATAACGCCCGCCGACGTGTTCTTGCCGAACACGGTGCCCTGCGGGCCCTTCAGCACTTCGATACGCTCAAGCTGGCCGAGGTCGCCGAAGCCCACGCTGTTGCGCGGACGGTAGACGCCGTCGATCACCACGCCGACCGAGGATTCCAGGCCCACGTTGTCGCCGACGGTGCCGATGCCGCGGATGCGCGCGGTGGTGATGGCCTCGCTCTGCGTGCTGGTCACCGTCATGCCGGGCACCAGGACCTGCAGGTCCTTGATGTCGCGTACACCGGTGTCCTGCAGCAGCTGTTCGGATATCGCGGTCACCGCGATCGGCACGTCCTGCATGGCCTCCTCGCGCTTCTGCGCGGTCACCGTCATGGTGGCCAGCGTGGTGGGCTCCTCTTCACCGGTCGGTGCGGCGGCCTGTTGCGCATAGGCATGCGAGCTGCAGAGCGCAGCGAAGACGGCGAGCGAAAGCGCTTTGTGCCTGGGCGATGCAGTGACCATGTTCTCCCCTCCCAAGGGTCATGTTCTGAGCGACGGGTGCTTGCAGTGATCCCGATATTGACGGGCGGCGATGCCGCCTGTAACGAACGCAACTCCCCTTGCGTCAATGCGAAATTAACACCCGCTTCACAGCGCGGCATTCTGCACTGCGTCGATACGCAGGACATCACTTTGGCATGGATAAGCCACTGATTTTTCGAACGATCGTGCGGAACTGCGGTTACGCCAATATCCCCCGCATGGATTCGGCAGGCGATCCGCAGCGATGCCGCGGGACTTCCCAAGGCACCGGAGTGGGACCGCCCAGCGGCTACAATCAGCGTCCTTTTGCCTCCCCTTCCCCGCTGGCCTCGTGAGCAAAGACAAGTCGGAACACACGCCCCTGATGAAGCAG